>OZ255699.1:0-2700000 GCA_965276845.1 Parvibaculaceae bacterium | reverse complement strand
GTAGTGGAAAGGGAAACAGCCCTGACCGCCAGCTAAGGTCCCTAAGTTATGGCTAAGTGGGAAAGGATGTGAGAGTGCATAGACAACCAGGATGTTGGCTTAGAAGCAGCCATCATTTAAAGAAAGCGTAACAGCTCACTGGTCAAGCGCTCTTGCGCCGAAAATGTACCGGGGCTCAAGCCATACACCGAAGCTGCGGATGCACATTTATGTGCGTGGTAGCGGAGCGTTCTGTAAGCCTGTGAAGGGTGACCCGCGAGGGCACTTGGAGGTATCAGAAGTGAGAATGCTGACATGAGTAGCGATAAAGAGGGTGAGAGACCCTCTCGCCGAAAGACCAAGGGTTCCTGCGTAAAGCTAATCTGCGCAGGGTTAGTCGGCCCCTAAGGCGAGGGCGAAAGCCGTAGTCGATGGGAAGCAGGTTAATATTCCTGCACCTGGAGGTAGTGACGAATCCCGTGTGTTGTCCGTCCTTATTGGATTGGGCGGGCCGCGAAGGGGTTCCAGGAAATAGCTCCTCCATTATAGACCGTACCCCAAACCGACACAGGTGGTCTGGTAGAGTATACCAAGGCGCTTGAGAGAACGATGTTGAAGGAACTCGGCAAAATGCTCCCGTAAGTTCGCGAGAAGGGAGACCTCCATTTAGGCAACTAGATGGGGGTGGCACAGACCAGGGGGTGGCGACTGTTTACTAAAAACACAGGGCTCTGCGAAGCCGCAAGGCGACGTATAGGGTCTGACGCCTGCCCGGTGCTGGAAGGTTAAATGGAGGGGTGCAAGCTCCGAAATGAAGCCCCAGTAAACGGCGGCCGTAACTATAACGGTCCTAAGGTAGCGAAATTCCTTGTCGGGTAAGTTCCGACCTGCACGAATGGCGTAACGACTTCCCCGCTGTCTCCAACATCGACTCAGCGAAATTGAATTCCCCGTGAAGATGCGGGGTTCCTGCGGTCAGACGGAAAGACCCCGTGCACCTTTACTACAGCTTCACAGTGGTGTTAGTGACGGCATGTGTAGGATAGGTGGTAGGCTTTGAAGCTTGGGCGCCAGCTCAGGTGGAGCCATCCTTGAAATACCACCCTTATCTTCATTGGCATCTAACCGCGGCCCGTTATCCGGGTCCGGGACCCTGTGTGGTGGGTAGTTTGACTGGGGCGGTCGCCTCCCAAAGAGTAACGGAGGCGCGCGATGGTAGGCTCAAGCTGGTCGGAAATCAGCTGTTGAGTGCAATGGCATAAGCCTGCCTGACTGCGAGACTGACAGGTCGAGCAGAGTCGAAAGACGGTCATAGTGATCCGGTGGTCCCGCATGGAAGGGCCATCGCTCAACGGATAAAAGGTACGCCGGGGATAACAGGCTGATGATGCCCAAGAGTCCATATCGACGGCATTGTTTGGCACCTCGATGTCGGCTCATCGCATCCTGGGGCTGGAGCAGGTCCCAAGGGTTTGGCTGTTCGCCAATTAAAGCGGTACGTGAGCTGGGTTTAGAACGTCGTGAGACAGTTCGGTCCCTATCTGCCGTGGGTGTAGGAGAATTGAGAGGATCTGCCCCTAGTACGAGAGGACCGGGGTGGACGTACCTCTGGTGGACCAGTTGTCGTGCCAACGGCACAGCTGGGTAGCTATGTACGGACTGGATAACCGCTGAAAGCATCTAAGCGGGAAACCAACCTCGAAACCAGTTCTCCCTTGAGAGCCGTGGAAGACGACCACGTTGATAGGCCAGGTGTGTAAGTGCAGCAATGTATTGAGCTTACTGGTACTAATCGCTCGATTGGCTTGATTGCTCTCATTTACCAATGCTCATCCAATTGGATGACGGTAATGTGGGTTAGTTCAGAAACAGATTGTCGTTCCTCAGTTTTGACTGAGCGTTTTTGCCTTTTGCCGACCTGGTGGTTATTGCGAGGGGCCTGCACCCGATCCCATCTCGAACTCGGCCGTGAAAACCCTCAGCGCCGATGGTACTGCGTCTTAAGGCGTGGGAGAGTAGGTCGCTGCCAGGTCTGCTAAATGCAAAAGCGAACGACAGAAATTGTCTTAGGAAACCCTTCTTTGCCGACTTACACAAAACGCCGCTTGAGCCTCACCGCTCAGGCGGCGTTTTTGTTTGTTTAGCCTCGATTCATTCACTGATTTGAGGTGCAGTCAGACCTCAAGTACCTAATCGGCGTCAGCTTGAGCGCATGGAAACCGTGTTGACATTAGCGCTTTCGGATCCTAAATATATCAATGTTATAACAATGTTCTAGGGTTTCGGTCGGATGGATATCAGAGCGCATATACTCGAAGTTGCCGCAGATCACTTGCGGGAGCACGGTGTTGAAGCGATCGCTGTCAGGGCTATTGCGGAGAAGGCAGGTACAACGACACAGGCCATTTATACCCAGTTTGGCGGGAAGCCGGGGTTGCTTGCTGCACTGTGTGACGAAGGGTGGAGAAGGCTGTCGGTAGAACTCGAGCGGGTTTCTGACGCTCAATCTCCTTTGGAGCACCTCATAGACTTGGCCATCTGCTATGTCGCCTTTGCCAGGAATAACCCCCATTTCTACGACCTAATGGTCAGAAAGGCGGCTCATAGCAGTCGCATTCCTGGATGGGACAGTAAGTATGCAGGTCCCTGGGTGGCCTATACCGCCAAAGCTGTGCATCGAGCTATTGAGGAGGGACTGCTGGCTGGGTCGCCAGACAAAATGGGACACCTCATGTGGGCCACCGTGCATGGTCTGCTTGATCTGCATTTCAATGGCCTGGTGGAAAGCCGGGATGATGCTGCCTTCATCAGACAAGCTGCCGCCGGCATATTTCTGGCGCACGCTGGACCGCAGGCTGACAGAGATGTTTGGTCAAGCCAGACGGCGGGGGCAAGCCAATGAAATCCTATCGATTGACCCTGCTGGGGGCGACCGGCGTGACCGGGCGACAGGCGTTTGATTACTTGGCGACAAAAGTTCCGGCAGATTTCAAGTGGTCAATCGCTGGGAGAAGTCCGGATCGTATGGCCCACTTGATGACCCGGGTCGACAGCGGAGCAAATCTGCCAGATATCCAGACTGTTGATCTGGAAGATACCGCGTCTGTTGATCGCATGATCAGGGACACCGATGTTCTGGTGCATCTGGCCGGGCCTTACGCCACGCATGGTGAACCGGTGTTCGCGGCCTGCATCGAACATGGAACCCATTATGTGGATATCGGCGGGGAGACATTCTTTCTGCAGCAGATGATTGAACGGTACCATGAAGAGGCCAAAGACCGTCAGGTTTGTCTTATCCCCACTGCGGGTTATGAGTCCGTGCCTTTCGACATGCTGACCTATCTTGCTGCTTTAGAAACGCGTGAGAGACTTGAAGAGGGGCTACAGAACGTCAAAATCGTGACGTCCTTCAAGGCCAAAGGGGCGACGCGCGATAGACGGATAAGCGGTGGCAGCATGGGGACCATGCGCAATATCTTGGCGGGTGACAGGGTAAACGCATTCAATGATATGTCCTGTCTTCTGCCAAACACGTGCGATCGGAAGAGCGTCCGCCGTCGGAATAGGGTGATCTACAAAGCTTCGTTTGACCCAGACGTCAATGCCTGGACTGGGCCTCTTCAGCCTGCCCCCTTTCTGAACGTCCCGGTGATATTGCGATCCGCATGGCTGTTTGGTGAGGTTGGTACCGGCTATGGTGACAGTTTCAGATACGAAGACTCCATGACAATGGAATTCTATGCGGACACGCCGCAGCGACAGAGGGGCGCAGCGGAGTTCAGTGCGCGCATGAACGCGATGCTGTCATGGGTGATGGCTGCCCCACCGTTTCTTAGGTTTCCCGTTAGAAAAATGCTTGATGCCCAGGGGATAGAACCCGGCGATGGCCCTAGCGAGGAGTCCTTGCCGTTTATTGATTATGAACTCAGGCTGTTTGCCCGTACTGAGTCAGGCGAGAGGGTTACGGCCTCCGCCGAGGCCCTTGGCCATCCGGGGTATCTCTCCACCGCAAAGGTTGTGGCCGAGGCCGGTCTCGCGCTGGCCCTGGATAAGCGCTCGCCGGATCAGCAGTTCGGCATCGTGACGCCTTCAACGGGGCTGGGTAAGAGCTTTGTCAGCCGGTTGTCCGCGGCTGGGGTGAGTATCGATCTGGAGTAGCTAGTTGAGCTTCGCGGCTCCGGTGGCGTGTCTGTTTGTGCGACAAGATTTGGGACAATGAAAAAAGGTCTTGTCGCGTTTCGCCAGTGTCTATATATCTCCGCGCCCTGGCTCTAACTCTTTGGTATTCGCGTTTTCGGACGGATAGGTTTGGTACCTATCCTGAAAACGCTTGGGCAAAAATCAGAAGATCTTTTGGGAGGGACCCGTGACCTGGGCGTTGTCCGATCACATCGGACCACAAAACGCGCCAAGGTTACGCGTTTTGTGGTGCAACTCATGACAGACCAGACCGGAAACGGCCCTAACTGGCTCGGGGTGGACTTTGGCACCTCAAATTCGGCGGCTGCCTATATGGCAGAGGGCCAAGTGGTGCATGTGGAGCTTGAAGAAGGGCGGGAGACGATCCCGACCTCCCTGTTCTTCGATCTCTACGACAAAAAGGTTTTGTCCGGGCGGCCTGCAAACCAGGCACTTCTGGATGGAGCGCAAGGGCGCTACATGCGCTCGCTCAAAAGCGTGCTCGGCACGCCCTTAATGAAAGAGCAGCGTGTTCTGCTCGGGCGGCGGACGGATTTCTCGGAGGTGATCTCTGAGTTCCTGCGTCAGTTGAAAGACCGGGCGGAGAGCTTCGCGGGCAAGGCATTTGATCATGTGGTTGCCGGCCGGCCTGTGTTCTTCCATCGGGTCGATGCGGAGCGCAATGCCCAAGCGGAAAAGGATTTGCGTGTCTGCTATTCGAAGGCAGGGTTTAGCCAAGTCCAGTTCATGTATGAGCCGGAAGCGGCGGCTCTTGAAAGCGCACGTGACTACAAGAAAGGCAGTGTCGGACTGGTGGTCGACATTGGCGGGGGCACGTCGGACTTCACGCTGTTCGAAGCGGAGGCAGCAGGGATCCGCGTGATCGCGTCCAATGGTGTGCGGGTGGGTGGCACCGATTTTGATCGCCAGATCTCCTACGATCATTTCATGCCGCTTTTGGGCCGCGGCGCGCTCCTAAAGCGCCAGTTTGCCGAGGGCACGATCCAGGCGCCTGCCCATATCTTCTCGGAGCTCGCGACCTGGGAGAAGATTCCCTTCCTCTATGACGAGAAGACGCTGCAGCTGGCCAAAGGCATGGTGCGGGATGCGGTGGATCGCCCTGTGCTCAACCGCCTTGTGACTGTATTGGAAAAACGCCTGGGCCATGATCTTGCCTTTGAGGTGGAGAAGACCAAGATCGCGCACAATCAGGGCCGCAATCAATCCTTCGTCGATCTCAGTCTTGTGGAGCCGGGCCTCACAACCGAGCTCACGGTTGCTGCCTTCAACCAAAGTCTTTCGCGCTATGGCGACCAGATCGCGGATGCCATTCAGGAAACGCTCGACGCGGGCGATATAGCGCCTGAGCGCGTCGAAGCGGTCGTGAGTGTCGGCGGGTCCAGTTCCATGAATATCGTCACCGATGCAATTCAGGGGTGCCTCCCCAATGTGCGCGTGCAGCAGGGAGACATGTTCACCTCAATTGTCGACGGGCTGGCGCTCGCGACGATGAATGGACAATCAACGCGCGGGTAAAACCCCGTTTTGGGTCCTACCCACCATCGTGTCTTTATGAGGCATTGTTTGCTCAAGAAAGGCGACTGTTAGATGTCCAGCTGGTCCAAGCTTTGGGTTAGTCGTCTCACGCCACGCGGTCTATGCTTTCAACTTTGCTGGTAAGCAGAGCCCTGACCCCATTTTGTCATCACTGGGAAGAGCTGCTTCCTAGCCAGCTGAGCGCGTTTTGGATTGCTAGTTCGGCCTCTTTTTCAACGTTTGATACCCAGTCATCCGAAGAAGGAAAAAAGGCATTCATCATAGAGGTGCGAGCCCTCGTCTTGTCATACTCGTCACCGTATAGATACGCACCGTGATCGTCTCTCAGCGCGGACAACACTTCCATCTCAGGAATGGTCCCAAATTCTTGGGCCACCGCTGCACATTTCTGAGATTGCGAAATGCGACTGACAACACCAATGAATTCGCCTGAAAATTGGTAAGAGACACTTTCGGGGCTGCCGGCGAGCACAACCTTATCACCCCAAACGGCTCGAGCATCTTCATAGTCTGACCGAGATCCATTGCTCGCGCCGATGATTTGGCCAACACTAAATTCACCCAAACCAGTATGGTAATCAATCAGGCATATTTTTTCCCCGCTCGAAAGATGTGTTCTGACGATCTGCTCCAACTTGTTTCTTGACCAACTCGGCTGTCTTCCAGAGTAAAATGGTGCAGCTGGAAAGTTGTTCTGTCCGGAGGCAATTATCTCCCGTCCGCTTGCGCCTACTCCAGCAAACCAGCCGCGCAATCTTGAATCAACATCTTCACGGTTGCGGGGCGGTGGTGTGAGTAAGGAAGCGAGCTCCTGGTCAAACTCGATGTTTTCGAATTTGGGATCCTGGAAATCGAGAAAATTGCGGTTGAGATCAATTCCTTCTTCGGTCACACGGCGGGCCCATGCAAACCCATAGGGATTTGCTGCGTGAACTAGAACCAGAGATGTTTCTCGCGGAAGTTCACCAGCTAGTCCGTTATTGAGCAGGTGGGACTGGAGCATTGATCCACAAAACCCTTCAACTCCGTGAACACCTGACACTAATGCAAGTTTCCTCCTGGCATCAGCTTGTCCGTACAGAAAAACGTCGACGCTAAGCAACTCTCCGGACGGGCCTGTTACTGGTGACTGGTGTGTTAGAATTTGCCCTCCCTTACACTTCTCTGTCGATTGCACAAAAGAGTAACGAGCATCTGTGAAGTCGGTCGCTCTGTTCATTGGTGCGTCTCTGGGGTGAACGCGTACCCACCGTCTTTGCGCTTTACGTACCCTGCGGTCGGATGCGGAAAGGCGGTTCCCAAAACCAGTATATTCTCGTCAGCCATTCGCTCGAACCATTCGTGACGAGTCTTCACAGATGTCTCCGGCGAGGTGTCGAAGCTACTAGCCCACTCCGGGTGAGAGAATTGAATCGTGTGGTGAATGAAGTCGCCCGTGATCATCGCTTTAGCCTGTCCGCTTTGGATCAGTACAGAGGCATGATGCTCTGTATGGCCAGGGGTCAACGCAAGAAAGACGCCTGGCGCAATCTCCGCATCTGTATCGACTAGTTCCATTTGCCCGGCGTTAGCGATCGGCGTGATCGAGTCAGCGAAGAGTGCAGCACGTTCCGGGTTGTCCAATCTCGACATCCAGTATTCATACTCTCGCCTGGCAAACATGTACGTCGCATTTGGGAAGGTCGGGACCCAAGTTCCGTCAACGTACCGCGTGTTCCAGCCGACATGGTCAATGTGCAAATGGGTACAGATAACAAGGTCGATGGTGTTGGGCGGGTATCCCGCATTGACGAGATCGTCGAGCCATGGAGTGGTCAGTTTGTTCCAAATGGGGACAGATCTGCGCTTTCCATTTCCGACATTGGTATCAACCAAAATTCTCTTGCCGTTGGTCTCAACAACAAAGCTCTGTACGGCAAGTTTAAGCCCTCCTCGGCGTCCAATATGGCTGGTTGGGAGGGCTTCGTTTGCGATCAGGCTCTTTGTTGCCTGAGGAAACAGGAATTCGCCAAATCCCTCGCCTTCCAACTCGACGATCTTGGTAATCGTCGCATCTCCGACACGCCATTTTTGAAATCCTTCAGCATTAAAGGAGCCGCCCCGGTTGATTGCGCGCCTTTGAGCGACAAGCCGAAGGCCGGCAACCATTCGTTTGATCCCTTTGACTACATCCATTAAGAATTCTCCTCGAAAATTTAGACTGTACTGTACAGTCTAAATTAGGTATGGTCAATATATGAGCAAAGAGTCGAATCGGACTGCCGGCAAAGCGATTGAGACAGCGCGGCGATTGTTTCTTGAGCTGGGTTGGCGTGGTGTGAACATGGAACAAATCGCGACCGAAGCCGGGGTAGCGCGACAAACGCTCTACAACCGCTTCGGTTCCAAAGAGTCTTTGTTCCGAGCGGCGATTGACGCGCATTGGGCGAGCTTGAGAGACGCATCAGAAGCAACCTTTGATCTAGATGTGCCGCCAAGAAAAGTTCTTGCAGATGTCGCAGAGAAGATTTTGGCTTTTGTAGAAAGCAGTGATCAGGTTGCGATGACGCGCATGGTGATTGCGGAAAGCGGCGCCCATCCCAAAATCGCGCAGGAATTCTATGAACGCGGGAAAGCACCGCTGATCAAGCAGGTTGTCGAGTACATTCGACTTGCAAGTCGAGCTGGCGTTCTCGACTGTGACGACCCAGACATCGCGGCTCAGCAATTTTTGGGAATGATACAAGAAAGCTTGTTATGGCCACGGGTTATGGGCACGAATGCACCATTAATTGATTCAGGACGCATAATTGACCGCGCCATTCACGTCTTTATGACTGCATATGGAGGTCGGTTGCCGGAGCCTCGCGACGAGTGACAACACCGGCGGCATGAAAAATGTGCTTAAAATTCCTGCCTTCCCAAGGTACGCGTGCAGCAGGGCGACATGTTCACCTCAATTGTCGACGGGCTGGCGCTCGCGACGATGAATGGGCGATCGGCGCGCGGGTAACGCCCCGCTTGGGACGACACGGGGCGTCGTGTCTTTATGACGCACCAGATTGGAATCTTCTGTTCAATTGTTATCTCAAGACATTACCGACGGAGCTGTTTGGCTCTATTGGCCGTCGGACGTGCCAGATTTGGATTGAAAGGTGAGCAGGTGAATAGACGGATTGTTCTGGGCGTCGCAACGGTTGTCGTAGCGATTGTCGGGGTTGGTGTTGGTATATTCGATTGGCAGCGTGCTCAGGACGCAGCGTCGTTTGACCGAGAATGGCAGGAGACGGATGTCCCGCCGGTGCGCGATTTCGGATCGACGGAGACAATCGAAATTATGCCCCTGGTCAATTGGCGTGCTGCCTCAGAGGCCCTCAAAACAGAACCCGGCGTTTCCTATCTCATTCGTACTGATGACAGAACCGTCCTGTTCGATCTCGGGTTTAACCGGAATGGTGAGAGTCCATCGCCGCTAGAACACAACATGGCTGAGCTCGGCGTTGAACTCGGTGATATTGATACGATCTTTATCAGTCACAACCATCTGGATCATGTTGGTGGGCTTGGGTTTTCGCAAGACAGCACGTTTTCGTTGGGGATGACGCAGGTCGATCTGTCGGACAAATCGATTTTCGTGCCTGTTCCCATGTTCTATCCGGGAGCGGATGTCGCTGAGGTGTCCGGGCCGCGTGCGATTGCACCTGCCGTCGCGAGTACGGGGCCGATTAAACGACGTCTTGCAATCGGGCGGATCGATGAGCAGGCGCTGGTCATCAATCTGGAAGGCAAGGGGCTTGTTGTTATTGTCGGTTGTGGGCATCAAACACTCAGCAAGCTTCTTGAACGTGTCGATGCCGCCTTTGACGAGCCCATCTACGCGATCGTCGGTGATCTTCATTACCCCGTCCCGGATGGTCGAGTGAAGCTTTTGGGCATTGATGCACAGCGGCGCCTTGCGTCGGGAGATGGGATTTTTGCACCCCTATCAGGGGCCGACGTTGAAGAGGAATTGGCAACTCTTGAGCGTAGGCTCGGATTCCTGGCGCTTGGCGGTCATGATACGAGCGACGAAGTTTTGGATGCGGCCGCTGCTCTGATGCCGGGTCGCTTTCAACGTGTCACTGTCGGTGATGTCATTCGTCTTGGGTACTCAACGCTGTAGGTCTTTCAAAGGAAGCGACAAGATTCTGCTGACTTGTTTGATCCGGTTTTTTCAATAACTGGACAAAGAGGTCAGATCACTCCAGTTTTGTTGAATGAGAACTGTTCTTCCTTCGCTTCAATCTGACTGCTCAAACTGTGCCGCTCTTTGCTGCGTCACCTTTGAGTTTGAGGTGTCGGATGATTTCGCTATCTCCAAGCCCGCGAACACGGCCTGTCCCAACCTGGACGATTGCGGTCAATGCAAAGTGCACAACAAGCTTGAGGATCTGGGTTTCCGCGGCTGCGCGGTCTTTGAGTGCTGTGGAGCGGGGCAACGGGTAACCCAGGAATATTTCGGCGGGCGCTCCTGGCAGCATGATCCTGCCCTTATTCAGCCGATGGCCGCGCGCTTTCGGCAGGTGCGCCGTCTTCATGAGTTGCTGATGCTGCTTGAGGCCGCCTCTGCGCTGCCCCTGCCGACTGCAGAAGAAACGCAGAGACGGTCATGGGTCGAGCAGGTTGACGAGATGGTCGTCAACCAGGCATCAGACCAGGCTATTGCAGAGGGTGGCGCGGATGTGCACCGGTTTCTTCAGTCACTGCAACGCCATGTTGGCAGCCGTTCCTGACGTGTGTCTATGGCTCGGACTCTAGTGAATCCTCACGCCATGGCGGCTCAGCTCCTGTTGCACCGCGCTCACATTGACGTCGACCAGAGCTGTCTCCTGTTTCACCGAAATGGCGGCCGCAATGCCCGCCCCCTGGCCTGTGACCGCGCAGCAGGACATGTTGCGCGTTGCGGCGTGTGAAATCTTGTCTCCCCCTATGGCGCGGCCGGCGACGAGGAGGTTCTCAACCTTCTGCGGTAATAGGGAGCGATAAGGGATGTGCATGTAGCGGCCTGTGGTCGGCAGGATCAGTACGCCGTAGCCGTCAATGAACTCGGGGTAGATGCCGATCGAGTCTTCAAAGCGGCCTTCATAGCGCACATCTTCTTCGGTGAGATTGTAGACGGCGTCGATCTTGCGGGTGTCGCGAATGCCGATGCTCATGCCGAAATTGCGCAGCCGCGCCTGTTCACAGCCCGGTGTGTATTGTCGCAGTACGTCTATCGCAGTTTGCGTTTGTCTGCGGCCTTCCATCTCAAATTTTGTCAGACTATCGGGGTCGGTACCGTCACACTCGTTCAGGTGGATCAGATTCATGTAGGTGAGTTCGCCGCTGTCATGGACCGCCCCCCAGGTGCCCCCAATGGTTTTGAGTTCCGCAGGGATGACCCCATCTTTTATGGCCTGATCGAACGGTTTTCCCAGGAAGGGCGAGAACATCTCATCTTCCTTGCCGTCCGTCTCCATGTGCCAGGTGCTATTTTCCCAATCCTTATAGGTTTGCGGGTCGTCGCGTACGCCTTTGAGGAAGGCCTGTTTATCGACCCCTGCCAGGTGAAACATGACCGAGGCCGCCTGCATTTCTTCAAGGGGGGTCTTGATGGTCGGCGCCCCCGCGCGGTGGGCGACGTCAGCATCGCCGGTCGCATCAATCACGCGTTTGGCGAGGATCGCTTCACGTCCGGCTTTGGATTCGACGATCACGCCTTCGATTGCGGTTCCGTTCATGATGGGAGCGACAAACTGCCGGTGCAGCATGGGGTGAACGCCGGCCTCTTCTACAAGCCGGTCGGCAACAAGTTTGAAGCCTTCTGAATCCAGCTCGTAGCTGAGGGACTGGCTTTCCGGGACGGCGGCGCCCATCTCCTTGGCGCGTTCTTCAAACTCGCGGCCGATGCCGCCGGCTTCGACGGTTTCTTCATGGCGGTACCAGGCAAAACCTTCGACACCCACCACGGTAATGTTCCCACCAAAGCAGCCAAATCTTTCCAGGAGAGCGACACGGACGCCGCTTCTTGCCGCGGCAATGGCGGCCGCAAGGCCGCCGGGACCGGACCCCACGACGAGCACATCAGTTTCGTGCGTCACGGGCGTCTCGCGTGCTGGTTCGGTGATGGATTTTGTCATAAGTCCCCCCTGGCTTTGACTGCCAGTCTGCGCTGAACCATGATCCTTGTGAAGCGGGAGTTGAAGCCGAGAGGTTGGGAAGCGCCATGGAGCCTGCAATTCAAGCGATGAAAGTTGAACCGGTGAAGGGCGGCGCGCCTCTGGCCCCTATTGAAGAGAGGGACGCACTTAGGCCCCACGAATTGGGTGGGCCTTACGAGAGCCGCAATCTCGGCGATCTTTTTGGTCTCACGCACTATGGCGTGCTCGTAGAAACGCTGCCGCCCGGGTCCCGGTCATCTATCCGGCACTGGCACACGAAGTCAGATGAGTTTGTGATGGTGCTTGAAGGCGAGCTGACATTGATCACAGATGCAGGTGAGACAATTATGACGCAAGGAATGGTTTCTGGATTTCCCGCAGGGGCTGAGAATGCCCATCACCTCGTCAATCGGTCAGACGCAGAGGCGCGGTTTCTCGTTGTCGGGTCGCGCGTCCCCGGCGACGAGGTTCACTATCCGCACGATGATTTTAAATGGGCGGTCGCAGAAGATGGGTCCTGGTATGCTGCCCGCAAGGATGGCACACCCTATTGAGGCTGGCGCTGCGCCGATCATTCAGGCGCGGCGTCTTCGATCAGACGATCTATTTGGCGTCCATGCTGAGACGGATGCGAGAGGTTACAGGCATTGAGCCTTTACTCGCCTTGTGGTTTGGACCGGTGGCAGGCGCAACGGGCCACCGCACGAGGGATGAGGCAGCTTCATGGTGGGTGAAAAATTCCCGTTTGTGGCCATCTAAGACACCGTGCTCAGATCAACGGTCTTTTCTCTTCTTTCGAAAGTTCGTTTCATGGATTTGCCGCTTGGCTTCGAGCCCCATTTTCGCAAGAGCCCGCTCACGGACCCGTGGGAACCGCTCTATTCCAAGACAACCGATGAGGCCGTGGTTTTGGGGTTTGTCGCTGGCGAACAGCATACGAATTCGCGGGGCTTCGTTCATGGAGGGTTGCTGAGCGCACTTGCAGACAATGCGATGGGATTATCGTGCGCCATGCAACATGACGCGGTCGGCGGCCTGGTGACGGTCAACTTGAACGTTGATTTTTTGGGCACGGCGCAACGCGGTCAGTGGATTGAGATCAATTCACCTTTCACGAAAACCGGTCGCACTCTCGACTTTGCTCAGGCGTTCGTGACGGCGGATGGCCAAGTTTGTGCCCGCGCGAATGCGACCTTTCGTGTATTGCCTGCTGGAGATAGCAGGAACCGCTAACTCGCTTTTTTGCGCTTCGTCTTGGCCGGGGCTTTGGGCGTCTTTTTCTTGGCGGTAGCGGGTTTCTTGCGGGTCGCTGTCGATGCTTTCTTGGACGGCTTCTTCTTCTTGCGCGCTTTCACCTTGGCGCTGACGCGCGCCACTTCTTCTTCCAACAGCGCCGTCGATGCATCGTCCAGCTCTGCAAAGGCTTCCTTCATATAGGCAGAGATTTTGGAGAGATCCTCGATTGACTCATGGGCTGCGATGAGCCCGAAGTCGAGACTGTCTTCGCGAGACAGCACTGTGATGTTAAAGGCCTGATAATCGATCAGAACCGAGACAGGGAAAATCGCCGAAAGCTTTGCGTCTCCCAGATAGAGCGGATGTCGCCAGCCGGGAACATTCGAGATCACGACATTGGTTGGCGGCATTGTAAAGTCGCCGGCGCCGACCAGCTGGGGGATGAGCGCAGACAGACCAAAAATCGTGGCGTAATTCTGGGCGCCGGTGGAGGTCAGCGTGCTCAGCTTTTTCTTTTCGGTGGTCGCCCACACAGATACCGCTTTCAGGCGTTTGACCGGGTCTTCGATATCGCTGCCGGTGGTTGCGGCGAAGATCGAGACGTTGTTTCCCTCTTGTTCAGCGTCCGCAGGGCGCACAGATACGGGCACACCAGCCAGCACAGGCTTCTCTGGCAGTTGCTCCGTTTCCTGAAGGTAACGCCGGATAGCGCCCCCGCTGATTGCGATGACAACATCGTTGACCGTCGCGCCGAAGTCTTTCGCGATTTCTTTTGTGCGAGAGAGCGGCAGAGAGAACACGTCCAGGTGGCGGTGACGGGTGATAGCCACATTGAAGGGTGTTTTTGGTGCCTGTGATCTCCCAAGAGATGGCATGTTGCCATGGCTCAGTTTGTCCAGTTCACTGCGTAAGAAATTTCCGGTGATTTGCCGAAGAGAGCTGACCTGCTCAAAGGCATCTTCCATCGTGTGGCGGAGGGCAGCGACAAAAGACTCCTTGTCCGGAGCCGGTCGTTTCTTTTTGGGAATTTGCCAGACAGGGTGCAAAGGGCCTGACGCACTTTTCTGCGGCGATAGGGCGCTTTGAACTAGAGCCATCCCGGCTACGCCGTCAATCAGTGCATGGTGTGTCTTGAAATAGACGGCGATGCGATTGCCTTCGAGCCCATCGATAAAATAGAGCTCCCATAGGGGACGATTGCGATCCAATGTCGGTTCGTGGAGTCGCTCGACCAAGCGCATTAGCTGATCCTTGTCACCAGGCGTCGGCAGGGCGACGAAACGTATGTGATAGTCCAGATCGATCTTGTCGTCTTCGATCCAGCTCGGCCAGACGTCGAGCTTGCTCCAATCTGAATGAAGCTTTTGGTTGAAGGGCGCAGAGGCACTGAGGTCGCCAAAGCGTTTCATCAGCTTCGGCACGAAATCGCGGCGTTCGGCATATTTCTTAGGGAGGTCGAATATTTGCACGCTCGCAATGTGCATCGGGCATTCAATGCTCTCGGCCTGCAAAAAGGCAGCGTCCTGGATGCTCAGTCGTTTCATTTGCTCCCTCCCAAACTTGACCAGGACGTCTTGCGATCCTGCTCGGCAAGGGAAGTATGGGTGAGGAATTTCACCCCGTCAGCCCTAAATCGCCGTTTTCCTTGGCTTGTTCCCCTCGCTGGACCGTTGTTGACGACCGTGACAGATTCGTCCTAAAATTCATTATGCGTATTACTAGTACGCAAAAATGATGCGCCAGCGTTACGACCGGTCGATGCGCGCATTCATGGATCTTGGGAGGGAAGATTGGTCCAGGTTACATTTATCGAGCACGACGGAACGAGCCATGAAGTCCAGGCGACGGAGGGGCATTCCCTCATGGAAACTGCGATCGAAAAGATGATCCCCGGTATTGACGGGGACTGCGGCGGCGCATGTGCCTGCGCGACCTGCCATGTTTTCGTCGATGAAGCCTGGCTCGCGAAGACCGGCGAGAAAGATGACATGGAAACAAGCATGCTGGAGTTTGCCGAGGGTATCGAAGCGAACAGCCGGCTTGCCTGTCAGATCAAAGCTTCTGCCGACCTTGACGGGATTGTTGTCCGTCTGCCTGAATCACAGCATTAAAGCCTGCTCTGGAGGAGACCGTTATGAGCCAAGCTGCCGTAAAACCTGAAGAGAGTTACATTCCAGACCCCTACTCTATTCCGCTTGAAGAGATTGATATGGGGAAGGCGGCGCTCTATCCGGCGCAGGCGCATTGGGCGTACTTCGAACGACTGCGCAAGGAAGACCCTGTTCACTTCTGCGAGTCAGAAGAGTTCGGTCCCTATTGGTCGATCACGAAGTTCAACGATATTGTTCATGTGGATACGCATCATCATCAGTTCTCCTCTGAACCACAGATCGTGATCGGCGACGCGGAAGATTTCCAACCGCCCATGTTTATCGCGATGGATCAGCCGAAGCACGATATTCAGCGGAAGGTCGTGACACCTGCTGTATCCCCCGTTCAGCTCTCTGAAGTGGAGCCGCTCATTCGTAAACGTGTCGGCGCCGTATTAGACAGTCTGCCGATCGGCGAGACCTTCAATTGGGTTGATCTGGTATCGATTGAGCTGACGACTCAAATGTTGGCGACATTGTTCGATTTCCCATTCGAAGAACGTCGGAAGCTCACCTATTGGTCTGACATCTCTGCATCAGGGCCTCAGGTTGGCGACGATTCCATCACCGAAGAGTTCCGGTTGCAGGAACTCACCAAGTGCCTGGAAGAGTTCAATGCGCTCTGGCAGGAGCGCAAAGCTCAACCGCGCAAAAACGATTTCATCTCGTTAATGGCGCACCATCCCGACATGCAGAACATGGAGCCGATGGAATATCTCGGAAACCTCATGCTTTTGATCGTGGGTGGCAATGACACAACGCGGAATTCCATGTCTGGCGGCGTCGTGGCGCTGAACCAGAACCCGGCAGAATATGACAAGCTGCGGGCGGACCCTTCCCTGATCCCCAACATGGTGTCAGAGATTATTCGCTGGCAAACGCCGCTTGCCCACATGCGCCGCAATGCGACCGAAGATGTCGAGCTCGGTGGCAAGACCATCAAGAAAGGCGACAAAGTCGTCATGTGGTACATTTCGGGCAACCGCGATGACGAAGTGATCGACCGGCCGGATGAGTTCATCATTGATCGACCAAAAGCGCGCCATCACGTGTCCTTCGGTTTTGGCATTCACCGCTGCATGGGCAACCGTCTGGCAGAAATGCAAATCCGGATCCTGTGGGAGGAGATCCTGAAACGCTTCAGCAATGTCGAGCTGGTCGGTGAACCGGTCCGCGTGACGTCCAACTTTGTCATGGGCTATTCACACTTGCCGGTTAAGTTGCACGCGAAATAACACCACAGAATCCCCAGCCGGACGGTGTAATGGTCCGGTCTTGCGCCTCTACAGTGAGGCGCCAACCGCCGCTCATCCCCCGTGAGCGGCGGTTTTTCTATGTTTCAGCGATTGACCTTGCGGAAAGAGTTCCAATATGGAAAGTTGACGCTACCGTCATTTTGACCCCAGTTTCTGTGGGGTCGGGTCTTTGGAGGAACCATGTCGCAATCGGCCGTGCTTGATCATGAAGCCACAGATTTTGATCCCAATTCCATTCCGCTCGAGAAGCTGGATATGGCCAATGGGGATTACTTTCAGAACCAACAGCACTGGGCGCTGTTTGAGCGTTTGCGGAAAGAGGATCCGGTCCATTTCTGCGACAGTGAGGTCATCGGTCGGTTCTGGTCGATCACCCGGTACGAAGACATTGTTGCGGTGGATACAAACCACAAACAGTTTTCTTCGGAACCGTCGATCTTTCTGACCACGCTGGAGAACGAACTCCGCTCAGAAGAGACAAATTTCCAGCCCGAAACCTTCATCGCGATGGATCAGCCAAAGCATGATGTGCAGCGCAAGGCTGTGACACCTGCTGTTGCGCCTCCCGCGCTTGCAGAACTGGAGCCGCTTATTCGGGAACGTGTCGGCAAAGTACTCGACAGTCTTCCTGTGGGTGAACCCTTCAACTGGGTGGAGAAGGTCTCCATTGAGATCACTACCCAGATGCTGGCGACACTGTTTGACTTTCCATTTGAGGATCGCAAGAAACTCACGTTCTGGTCCGACATCACCACCGCTGACCCTGTAACTCTTGAAGAATATGGTCTCACGGATGATGAGCGTCGGGAGCACCTGCTGGAGTGTTTGGAAACGTTTGGTCGGCTTTATGCCGAGCGGGCGGAGCTCCCGCCAACGAATGATTTCATCTCCCTCATGGCGCACAATCCGGCCATGAAGGACATGGACCCGATGAACCTTCTCGGAAATCTTATTCTTCTCATCGTCGGCGGGAACGACACGACGCGGAACTCCATGTCCGGTGGCGTGCTTGCGTTGCACGAGCACCCGGAACAGTTCGCCAAATTGAAGGCGGACCCTTCACTGATCCCCAATATGGTGTCAGAAATTATTCGCTGGCAAACGCCGCTTGCTTACATGCGGCGCACCGCGCTTGAAGACATCGAGTTTCAGGGTAAGACCATCAAGAAGGGTGACAAGGTTGCCATGTGGTATGTCTCCGGCAACCGCGATGACAGCGTTATTGATCGCCCAAATGAATTCTTGATTGATCGTCCAAAAGCGCGTCAGCACCTGTCCTTTGGCTTTGGCATTCACCGGTGCATGGGCAACCGGGTTGGGGAAATGCAGGTCCGGATTCTCTGGGAAGAAATCTTGAAGCGCTTTGATCGCGTCGAAGTTGTTGGGGAGCCGAAACGCCTCCACTCCAGCTTCGTGATGGGCATCACTGATCTTCCTGTGGTCGTGCATCCGCTCTAAGCTACTGAATTAAAAGCGAATCTATTGAAAAGGCCCGGTTTTCCGGGCCTTTCTATTGTCAGCTGCTGTTAAGGTCCGCCTGCTAGATTTACGCTTCCTTGACGTTGCGGAAATAAGGCCCATATGTAAAGTTGACGCACGCGTCACCATTGACTTAGTGTGGTTGAAAATAAGCGATTTCTATTGGAGGAACCATGTCCCAGGCAGCCGTGAAAGAAGATCAGCAGGCATTTGATCCTTACTCAATTCCAATTGAGAAATTGGATATCGCTCAGCCGGAGTATTTCTCCAATCAGCTGCATTGGGGGTTGTTCGAGCGGCTTCGGAAAGAAGATCCGGTGCACAAGGCGCACTCGGAAGAGTTCGGCGATTATTGGTCGGTAACGCGGTACCAGGACATCATGCATGTCGACACCAACCACCAGATCTTTTCATCGGAGCCAACAATCGTTCTGCCGGATCTGGAAGAAGATTTCGCGCCAGAGATGTTTATCGCGATGGACCAGCCAAAGCATGACATTCAGCGGAAGGTTGTATCCCCCGCCGTGGCGCCACCTGCTCTTGCAGAGCTTGAGGACCTGATCCGCGAACGTGTGGGCAAAGTGCTCGACAGTTTGCCGGTAGGCGAGACCTTCAATTGGGTTGATCGTGTTTCCATCGAGATCACAACACAGATGCTCGCGACCTTGTTCGACTTCCCCTTTGAAGAGCGTCGCAAACTGACCTTCTGGTCTGACGTGACGACGGCAGGCCCTGACGGTGGTGACACAGGCCTTGACGAGGATGAACGACGCGCTGAGCTTCTTGTTTGTCTTGAAACATTTTCCAAGCTGCTCGCAGAGCGTGCAGCGCAGCCGCCCAAGCCTGACTTTATTTCTTTGATGGCGCACGATCCAAAGATGGCGAAGCAGGAACCATTTGAGCTGCTGGGCAACCTGATGCTCTTGATCGTTGGCGGCAATGACACGACCCGGAACTCCATGTCCGGCGGCGTGCTCGCCCTCAATCAATTCCCTGAAGAATATGCGAAGCTGAAAGCGGATCCTTCGCTGATCCCGAACATGGTGTCAGAGATCATTCGCTGGCAGACGCCTCTTGCCTATATGCGTCGGACGGCTCTTGAAGATACGGAGCTTGGCGGCAAGCAGATCAAGAAGGGCGACAAGCTTGCTATGTGGTACATCTCCGGCAACCGGGATGAGACGGCGATTGATCGGGCGAATGAATTCCTGATCGACCGTCCGAATGCGCGGAAACACTTGTCCTTCGGGTTTGGTATTCACCGCTGCATGGGCAACCGTCTGGCAGAAATGCAGATCCGGATTCTGTGGGAAGAAATCCTGAAGCGCTTCGACAAGGTGGAAGTGGTGGGCAAGGAAACCCGCGCGAACTCCGTCTTCGTGCACGGCATCACGGACCTGCCTGTTCGGGTGCACCCGCTCTAAACCACAATCCGCAAAGAGATACAGAAAGCCCGGCTTCGCAGCCGGGCTTTTTTGTTCTGGATCTACAGTAGATAAGACAGAAGAAAACGAGGCAAGGGCGTGTTGAGGTGTGAGCGAACCACTTTTTTTCAGATTGGGGGTTTACCGATTCCGCCAAATCAGTTCATGCTTGGCACGTTTTCAACCATTGAAAGGAGGTGATCCGATGTCCAGTGAGATTTCGTCGCTAACTCGGAAGAGAAAGCGTGTCCAGGGGATGATGGAGCAGCCTTCACCTACCTCCTAATACGCTAGGCGGCCTTCGGGCCCGCCGCTCGAGCGATTTAGCGCGCTCACGCTTTGGGATCGTTTCTTCGGGAACGATCCCATTTTGCGTCTTGGACGCGCTCGGATGTGTTTCGCTAGCTTGTTAGCGCATCAATATGGGCACGCAGCAAACGCCGGGCGCGCACGAGGTTTGGCTCTGTCGGATTGACGGCGGCATGTAAGCCAACACCATTGATCAGCCCAATCAACAGATCTGCTTCGCCTTTCGCGTCACTATCTGGCGCAGCTTCCTGGATGAGGTGCGCTAGTTCTGCCGCCCAGGTTTCGTGCCGCGCATCATTCTCAAGGGCCAAGGTTTCGTCGACAGTCGCGGCGCTCCAGAAAGCGATCCAGACCTTCCATTCAAGCAAACGCTGTTCATCAGACGGCAACATTTCGTCCACCAGCCTGAAAAGTTTCTCCCTGGGTGCGATGTCTTGAGCAATCGCTACGCGTGTGCGGTCGCCCGTAACATCATAGGAGGCCCGTAGGGAGGCAAGGATAAGCGCCTCGCGATCTGCAAAATAGTGGGTGAGTCTGCCTGTTGTGCAGTCCGCCTCGGCCGCAATTTTGCGCATGGTCACGCCTTCCAAGCCTTCGGCGGCAATGACCTGCCAACTGGCTTCGATGAGCTCGCGCCGGCGTTTTTCATGATCAACTATTTTCGGCATCGGCAGAATTTAGCCGCTTTTTTCTCTTTACACAACATATGTTTTGTAATAGATTTTTTACGAAACAAACGTTATGCAAAGGGAGATCGGACATGTTGGACTTTCTGCAAGGACTGTTGGCGATCAGGGATGTCGACCAGATCGGGATTCTTCTGGTCTTGCTGTTGGGCGAAGTCGCGCTGACATGGGTGTTGCGGCGCAAGTTCTACGAGATGACGGATACGCTGTGCTCTGTCGTGATGGGTCTCTTTTATGCCGCAAGTATTGCCCTGGCAGCGGGGACGGTGCTTCTGAGCTTCTACTGGGTTCACCAGTTCGCGTTCTTCGATATTGACTGGACGAGCAGCGTGCTGCTGATCGTAGCGGCCTATGTCTTTGTCGATTTCCTGTTCTATTGGTATCACCGTGCGATCCATGAAGTGCGCCTCGGGTGGGCGGCCCATGTCAATCATCATTCAAGCCAGCAATACAATGTGGGAACGGCCCTTCGCGCCTCCTTTGCAGAAGCATGGATTGAGCCGGTCTTCATGATCCCGGCACTCCTTATCGGCATCAACCCGATCATGGTGGTCGCTCTTCTCTCCCTTAATCACCTCTACCAGTACTGGCTCCACACGCGCCATATTGGGAAGCTCGGTGTTCTGGAATATGTGATGAACACGCCGTCCAACCATCGGGTGCATCACGGATCGAACCTTCAATATTGCGATCGGAATTATGGTGGCACATTCATCGTGTGGGACCGACTCTTCGGTACCTATGAAGTGGAAGATGAAGAGGTCGTATTTGGCATCCGCCATCAGTTGGATACGCACAACCCAATCAAGGCAACGTTCCATGAATGGGTTGCTTTGGGCCGGGACATCAAGGCGTCGGGTTCGTTCATAAATGCGCTGGGCCATCTGTTCCAACCGCCTGGTTGGGCGCCGGACGGCAAGGGCGAACTTACCCGTGATCTTCAAGCGCAGATGCGGGCGGCAACGGACAAGTAGGTTAAAATTGGTTCTCTTATTTTCTTCTCATTGGTCATCTGGATGGCACCAGTTTCGTGCATGCTAGGTGTCGGCATAGTGAGCGAGGGGAGATTTTATGGGGGCAGGCCTTGGAGCGGTTTATAGCGGTAAGCCGGAGGTGAATGGATTGGGGCAGCCCATTGGCGAAGCTGTGCCGGGCTGGTCTTCTGCCGCTCACCCACCGCATACAATGATGGAAGGGGATCTCTGTCGGCTCGAGCCGTTAAGTGTCGACGCCCACACCAGCGATCTGTTTCAGGCTTTTGCGCTGGATGTTGACGGGCGAAACTGGACCTATCTTCCCCACGGACCCTTTCCGGATGAGTCAGTCTTCGAGAGATTCATGGGCGCCATCTGTCAGCAGGAAGACATGCAGTTTTATGCGATTGTCGATGCGCAAACGGATCACGCGGTCGGCATGGCTAGCTATCTCAGGATCAAGCCGCAGGCAGGGTCGATTGAAGTCGGTCACCTGGTCTTCTCACCACTTCTGCAAAAGCGACCGGCTGCAACGGAAGCAATGTATCTGATGATGCGGCGCGCTTTCTCGGAGCTCGGCTATCGTCGTTACGAATGGAAATGCGATGTGCTCAACGAGGCGTCGAAAAAGGCCGCAACGCGATTGGGCTTTCGCTTTGAAGGCGTGTTTCGGCAGGCGCTGGTCTATCGGGGGCGCGACCGCGATACAGCGTGGTTCTCAATCCTGGACCGTGAGTGGCAATTCCTCGAACCTGCCTTCAAAGAATGGCTGGACGGTGTCAGGCGCTCACCGGATGGCCAGCAAAAAGAAGCGTTGGGCCACACGATCACTCGGTATGCTTCATTGGGGTGACGGGCAGGCGCCAGCGCGGCTGTCGCCCCGGTCTGGCCCTAGTGCCCGCCTTACAGCCTAATTGGTAGCCTCGTCACCGGAGTGCCGGTGAAGGCCGCGACCGCATTTGCGATGGCGGCGCCTGACGCCACGATGGCGGTTTCTCCGGCACCCACGGGCTTTGCGCTCGCCTCGTCTATCAAGTCTATGGCGATGTCCGGTGTGTCGGCCATTGTCGGGATTTGATAGGCGCCAAGATAGTCGGCGTTGAGACGGCCATTGGCGACCGTGAGTTCTTCGCTCTGCACCATGCCTAGACCCCAAATGAGATTGCCTTCGATCTGCGCGCGAACCTGATCCTGGTTGATCACCCTTCCGCAATCATGCGCGCAGGCAAGCCGCGTTACGCGAAAGGTGCGGCGTTGCTCATCGAACTCGACATCTGCAACAACCGCCGCATAGCTCACTTCTTTGTAAATCCCACACGCAATGCCCCGTGCTGAACGGGCTGTGACAGATCGGCCTTGCCATCCTGCTGTTTGTGCAGCCTTTTCAAGACAAGCAGAAAGCCGGCTGTGTTCTGCTGGCAGATTGGCAAGCCGAAAGGCTAGGGGATCTGCATCTTTGGCCGATGCCAATTGGTCAATGGCGGTCTCTATGGCGAAATTGTTGGGAGCCGCACCAAGGCCACGCCAGGGACCCGTTTTCACCGGCATGCGAACATCAGAGAAGGTCACTTCGGTTCGCTCAGCGGCGTAAGGCAGGTGCGCGCCCCGTGCAGTGCCGGGATCACCGGCAAAACTGGTCAAAGCTTGCATCCAAGAGGGCATTGCGGCGGACGTGAAGATTACATGGCCTGATTTAAACCCATGCCGCCAGTCTGTGATCTTGCCCTCATCGTTGGCGCTCGCAGTGATTTCGTGTTTTGACGGAGGCCGATGAAAGGCTTCTTGAAATTCATCGGGGCGCGTCCAGTGAACCTTGACCGGGCGCTTGGCTTCCCTGGCGAGGAGTGCGGCTTCCAGTTCGACGGTACAGATTGTCCGCCCGCCAAAACCGCCGCCCACGCGTTGGCTGTAGACCACGACACTGTCTTCCGTCAGGCCGAAATGTTTGGCGAGGTAAGCGCGCACATAGAAGGCGTCTTGTGTGCCGGTCCATATTTCCAGTGCGGGTCCTTGACCCTCGTTCCAGCGCGCAACGGCTGCTCTGGGCTCAATCGCGGCATGGGCCGCGAAGGGGATCGATACGCTCACATCAATGTCCCCGCTGTCCGCTGGTTTGTCGGGCGTCTCAAGCACCGTGTGCTCAAGTGTGTACCCGGTCTCCGGTAGCGTGAGGGAGGTCTCAATCGCGTCTTGGCGTGCGGGTTCGCTTGAGTCCCAGGTGGTCTCAACGCTTTCCAGTACCTTTTGCAGAGTCGACTGCCTTTCGGTCACCAGCCCTGCACGCTCACCGTCAAAATAGGTCGCCAGGACACCTTCCGCAGGCACACTGGCAAAGTTCACCTCTTTCAAGGCGGCACCGAGCCTGGGGGCTCTAACCAACGCGCCATAGGCAAGGTTTGGCAGCTGCACATCTCCCGCGAACAGCGGCGCGCCGGTTACGATGTCGGTGATCTGATCAATTGGGACACTCTTGCGTCGGCTGGTTGTGGGAGGTGGCGCGGCGGCATAGGCCGTCTCAGTTGGATCGACGATCACAGGTGTTCCAGCAGCCAGGTCGCTCAAGGACAGGTTTTCGCCCTCGACGGTCACAAAGGACATGCCGTCAAATTCCAAGCTTGCCGTGTCTTTGTCGAGCTTCTCGGCGGCGTGGGCGAAAAGGATCGCGCGCATCGCTTTGCCGATGTCTGTCACCGGTCCCAGAAAGTCCTTGATCGATTCACTGCCCACTGTGGATTTCGCCGGCGCGATGATGGATGTATCGGGAGCAATCACATCAATTTGGTTCGGCTCGACACCCAGCTCATCGCCAACCACCATCTTGAGCGTGGTGGAGATGCCCTGGCCGATCTCCTGCCTGGGAGAGCAGAAGAGAAGTCGCCCATCGGGCTTCAACTGAAGCCAGGTAAAGGTATCTGCTTCCACCGGTGCGCTCCGCGACGGCAGTGCAGGGATGAGACTGCAGCCCGAGATCGTGCTGGCGACGGTGATGCCCGCGGCGGTCCAGCCGCTGCGTGCAAGGAAGGTGCGACGTGTTACTTGGTGCGCCATGGATTAACGGGCCTCCCCTGTCTGAGCTGTGGGGGCGTTTTGTGCCGCCCGCTTGATCGCCATTCGGATGCGGGCATAGGTGCCGCAGCGGCATAGATTGCCTGACATGCCGCGATCAATCTCTCGGTCATTGGGCGATGGATTTTCTGCAAGCAAGGCGGCGGCGGACATGATTTGGCCAGCCTGGCAATAGCCACACTGAGGGACAGATTGGTCGATCCAGGCCTGTTGTACCGGATGCAGGCCGGTGTATTCGGTTGTTTCAGCGAGACCTTCAATGGTGGTCACATTGTGGGCGCTCACATCGTTGACTGTTGTCTGACAGCTGCGCACAGCCTTGCCGTCCACATGGACGGTGCAGGCGCCGCATGTCCCGATGCCGCAACCGAACTTTGTGCCGATGAGTCCAAGTTCCTCTCGCAGGACCCAGAGAAGCGGGGTGTCGGCAAGCTCGTCGTCCACTTCCTGCAGACGCCCATTCACAGTGATATCCATCCGGTGTCTCCCTTCGGTTGCTTGAGGAGGATTTAGGATGTTTGGCTGGCGAGACTTGAATGATCGCGCCAAGCCTTCAAAATTTCTGGCATGGGGCGGGCTGCGGGTGATCTCGCATGAAAATCCCGGAATTCTGCGGATTCTTTTCTGAGAAAAGGGTCTTTTGGTGGTTCACAAATCTGACAAAGCTGATATAAAGCGCGCTCTCCACGGCGATGTGGAGGCTCTGACGCGGGGTGGAGCAGTCTGGTAGCTCGTCAGGCTCATAACCTGAAGGTCATAGGTTCAAATCCTATCCCCGCAACCAAAGAAAAGCCTTCTAAGTCCATGACTTGGAAGGCTTTTTCCTTTCTACCTCCAATGAATATTTGGCGTGAAAAACGGTCGTGTTACCATAGCACACCTCTAACACATTTTTGCGCATTTGCTCAGAGAGGAGGAAAGCATGACGAAACACAACATTCTGGGTGGAAAAGTTCAGATCTATCGGCGTTCGAACAGTCGCTATTGGCAATGCGCAGCGAGCGTAAGTGGAAAGCAACATCGGAACAGCACGAAGGAAGAGAGCCTCAGTGCCGCAAAAGATGTCGCTGAGGATTGGTACCTTGGTCTCGTCGGGAAGCGAAGATCTGGCGAGTTAAAGGTTGGAAAAACGGTTCGCAAAGCTGCCGAACAATTCACAGCAGAGTATGAGACGATTACAGAAGGGCAACGGAGTCCGGCATGGGTTCGCGGCCATAGAGATCGCTTGAGGATACATTTACTTCCATTCTTTGGAGACCTTGTCTTGTCGGAGGTAACTGCTGGGAAAGTGCAGGAGTACCGCCTCCATCGAATTGCGACATCGAGAACGGGCAAGCCGCCAGCACGCAATACGATCCGTAACGAGATCGTGACTTTGAACCAAGTGCTAAAAACGGCGGTACGCCATGAATGGTTGGATCATTTGCCAGACTTATCACCCCCCTATAAGACTCAAGGCAAGGTTGAGCACCGCCCCTGGTTTAGCCCTAAGGAATACAAGCAGCTCTACGAAGCAACGCGAAAACGAGCGCGGACCGAGACGTATCCCAAGTACAAAAAACACGCTGAAGATCTGCATGATTTTGTCTTGTTCATGGCCAACACCGGGCTGCGGCCCGACGAAGCGTACAGCATCGAACATCGCGACGTTGAGATCGAGTTGGATCGGTCAACGAACGAAACCATTCTAGTGATTGAAGCGAGAGGAAAACGAGGCATAGGGTATTGCAAGAGCATGCCAAATGCAGTTCGGCCCTATCAGCGTATTGTTAAGCGGAATAAGCCAAGCCCAACGGACAAGGTGTTTCCCACAAACCATCTTCGTATGTTCAATACGATTCTTGAACAAGAAGGGTTGAAGTACACACGCGACGGAAAAAGGCGGACGAGCTATTCGTTGCGCCATACCTATATCAGCTTGCGACTGATGGAAGGAGCCGATATCTACCAGGTTGCTAAAAACTGCCGCACGAGTGTTGAGATTATTGAGAAGCACTATGCTGCTCATATCAAAAACGTCATCAACGCGGCGGCGGTGAATGTACGGCAGTCGACTGGTGAGAAACGCGGCATTGAGGGGAAGTTGCAGCGGTGATGCTTGGGTGCTGCAGCCAAGCAGCTGTAACCTGAGATTGAAGGTGAGCTTAGGTGCAGAACGAATGTTCAGGGTACCGTCAAGCCTAGCCCTAGGTGACTTGAGGCTTGAAGCTGAATGTGAAGCGCCTTGGTTTCTGAGCGTTTTTCGTTTCCTTGTTTTCTATTAATCAGTATAGGGAATAAATCTTGGACTTTATTCGAGCTCTTTGTTACTCTGCGAGAATTGGTTGTCGCGGGGTGGAGCAGTTTGGTAGCTCGCAAGGCTCATAACCTTGAGGTCAGTGGTTCAAATCCGCTCCCCGCAACCAATTTTTCCAAACGCATAGCCTAAATGCCTTGTTTTCCTAGAACTCTCACCCAACTCCAGGGCGGTCGTATCTGTAATTAGGCAAGAAACCGCTCAATGCTTGTGTAGTGAACCTTGCTCTAAGTCCGTTTGTGAACGTAGGTAGGCCCACTCACCCACGAATACGATCGCGAGGCCTACAGACGCCATCACCGCGATAAATGGGTCAGACTCCAGCCTCATCCAAACGAACGCTCCAAGGATTGATACATCAAGGAAGATAGCGGTGAGTAGGACTGTGGCAGATGCACCAATCTCATGTCGCAAGTGACGAAACACGCCCCAGTGAACAGCAATATCCATCACGAGATAGAAGATGGCGCCAAGCGCAGCGATCCGGCTTAGGTCAAAAAAGATGGTGAGGAATATGGCGATAACCACCGTATACACCAGCAGATGGCTTCTGATCGGACCCGTCATGCCAAAATGACTGTGAGGAATGAGTTTCATGTCCGTCAGCATTGTGAGCATCCGTGAGACCGCGAAGATGCTGGCGATCAGACCGGATGCGGTGGCGACAATAGCCAAAACTACGGTGAACCAAAGGCCGTAATTGCCAAGGAGCGGCCTTGCTGCTTCCGCGAGCGCGAAATCACGTGCCTCGATTATTCGGCTTAGAGGCAAACTGGCATATACGGCTAACGAAACCAGCATGTAGATGACAAAACAGATGCCGATGGCGTAGATGATAACCCTGCCGAGGTTTTTGTGAGGGTCTGTAAGTTCAGAGCCACTATTGGTGATTGTTGTGAAACCCTTGTAGGCAAGGATGGTCAACGCCAACGCAGCAATGAAACCAAGCGCCTCGGCGTCGGCTATATCTGATGGATCGGCGGGCGGAGATAAACCGCCAGCAATCCATAGGCTGGCGAGCGCAAACAGGGCGATGCCCACTACCTTGATGATTGCCATTGCTAGGGAAAACAGGCCGACGGACCTGTTCCCCGCTATGTTCACAAGAAATGCGAAAAGAATCAGCCCGACGCCAAGTGTGGGAACAAGCATTGAGCTTGCCGGGATATCAAAAAGTTGGAGCGTATAAGAGCCGAAGGTGCGAGCGACGAGGCTTTCATTGATGACCATGGACAAGGCCATCAAGATGGCGCTTGCCCCCGTGATTGTTCCGCGCCCGTAAGCTTTTTCTAGATACATCGCGATTCCGCCCGCTGACGGAAAAGCATTGGACATCTTGATGTAGGAGTAGGCGCTAAAGCCGGTGACAATTGCCGCAACGAAGAACGCCAGGGGGAAGTATGGTCCTGCGAGCTCCGCAACTTGCCCTGTCAGGGCGAAGATTCCAGCGCCTATCATCACCCCGGTCCCCATGGACACGGCGCTTGTAACGGACAAACTGTTTGACTCGTATTCCTGTTTCAAACCAGCTCCCCTGTTATGGGCTGCTTCTGGGAAGTTCAGACAGGGCTTCAATGATCGGGCAGTCCGGTCGATCATCACCGCTGCATTTGTCCATCAGTGCAGAAAGAGTGGCCCGCATCCCTTCAAGTTCTTCGATTTTGCAATCGATTTCTTCCATATGATGTTGAGCTACTTTTTTCACGTCGCTGCTGGCGCGGCTTGGGTCCTGGTATAGCGCCAAAAGGGAGCGACAGCTCTCAATGGTGAAGCCAAGGCTTCTTGCTCTCCCCAAAAAGTTCAGCATATGAAGGTCGCGCTCATCATAAACGCGGTACCCGTTCTCTGATCGATGAGAGGTGATCAGCCCGATATCTTCATAGTACCGGATCGTCTTTGCCGGGATGCCGACCAATTCTGATGCTTTTGAGATGTTCAAAGCTTCACTCCCCGTAATCTCAGGGCGTTCCCGATTACTGAGACAGATGAAAGACTCATTGCAACTGCGGCTAGGATCGGTGAAAGCAGAATTCCAAAAAACGGGTAAAGCAGACCAGCGGCTATCGGAACACCAGCTGCATTGTAGATGAACGCAAAAAATAGGTTTTGGCGTATGTTGCGCATCGTCTTCATTGCAAGGGCTTTCGCCCTCACCGTACCAGTGAGGTCGCCTTTCACAAGCGTCACACCTGCGCTCTCTACAGCAACGTCGGCGCCGGTCCCCATTGCGATCCCAACGTCCGCGGCTGCAAGTGCCGGAGCGTCGTTAACGCCGTCGCCAGCCATTGCGACAGATTTGCCCTGGTCCTTCAGTTCCATGACCAGAGCGGCTTTGTCTTCTGGCATAACATCTGCGCGTATTTCATCAATGTTGAGGCGGGCGGCCACCGCTTTCGCGGTACGGGCATTATCACCGGTCGCCATGATGATTTTCATGCCAAGTTCATGAAGCGCGCGGATAGCAGCGGGGGTCGTTTCCTTGATCGGGTCCTCGACAGCAACAAAGCCAGCTAGGTGGGTTCCAAAGCTCAGGTACATCACTGTTTGTCCCTGAGTTTGCCGCTCCTCAACCTCCCGTTCGATGACGCCGATATCTATGCTTGCTGCCTGCATCATCTTAGCGTTGCCAAGTGAGATTGTTACTCCTTCAAACTCCGCTTTGACGCCTTGTCCCGTAACCGCATTAAAGTTCGCTACGGATCGGAGCTCTAGGCCCTCCCGCTCAGCCCCGTCGATGATCGCACGCGCTAGCGGATGTTCACTACTGCGCTCCAGGCTGGCGGCGAGTTGGAGAATTTTCTCGTCAGTGAACGGAGGCAGCGAGACAACATCTATCAGTTTTGGTTTGCCCTCGGTCAACGTGCCGGTTTTGTCGACAATTAGCGTGTCGACTGAACTCAGTCTTTCCAATGCTTCTGCATCTTTGATCAACACACCATTCATCGCGCCCTTGCCCGTTGCCACCATAATTGACATCGGTGTCGCCAGGCCTAGAGCACAAGGGCAGGCAATAATCAGAACGGAGACGGCAGCGACCAGCGCGTATACCGCAGCAGGCGCGGGACCGAACGCTGACCAAGCAGCAAAAGAAACCGCCGCGATCAGAACGACCGCAGGCACGAAGTATCCTGCCACTTTGTCGGCGAGACCTTGAATAGGCGCCCGGCTTCGCTGGGCGGACGCAACCATCTCGACAATTTTGGAAAGAAGGGTGTCGGCCCCAATCCGCTCCGCAGCCATTACGAGCGATCCCGTCCCATTTATGGTTCCGCCGGTCAGTGGATCACCTACACTCTTTTCAACGGGTACCGGTTCGCCGGTTAACATGCTCTCATCAACTGACGACAAGCCTTCAAGTACAATTCCGTCGACAGGGATAGACTCTCCCGGACGGATTCGCAGCTGGTCTCCAAGTTGGACATCGTCCAGAGCGACGTCGGTCTCGGTGCCATCGGCATTTACACGCCGTGCTGTTTTCGGCGCCAGATTCAGAAGCGCTTTGATGGCGTCACCGGTTCTTTCGCGCGCGCGCAGTTCCATGACCTGACCGAGCAATACAAGAATGATGATAACAGCGGCTGCTTCAAAATAGACCGGAACCGTTCCGTCATCGAGCTGGAATGCCGGAGGGAACAAGTTCGGGAGAATAGCTGCGACGATGCTGTATAGAAAAGCGGCTCCCGTTCCTAGCGAGATCAAGGTCCACATATTTGGCGATCTATTAAGGATAGAGCTCCACCCTCTTACAAAGAAGGGTGCTGCAATCCAAACCATAATAGGTGTTGTCAGAAACATTTGGCTCCAAACGAATGGCGTTGGGCCCATCCATTCCGACAAAGGCAAACCTAGATGGTTACCCATCTCAAGAAAGAGCACGGCCAGCGCGAGGGGAGTACCAACCCACATGCGCCGTGTGAAATCTGCAAGCTCGGGATTTGGACCGCTATCCAAGCTGGGTTGCATCGGCTCTAGCGCCATGCCGCAGATTGGACAATCGCCGGGCCCAACTTGAACAATCTCCGGGTGCATGGGGCAGGTATATTCAGTGCCTTCCGGCATTGGTTCAGGAGCGGGGCGGTCACCAAGATATGCGTCGGGGTCTGACGCAAACTTTGACTCACATCCCGCTGAGCAGAAATAGAAGCGGTCACCCAGGTGGTTATGCATATGAGTAGCGCTAGCGCGGTCCACCGTCATGCCGCAAACAGGGTCCTTGGCCTCAAGAAACAGGCTTGGGTCTGCAGCAAATCGATTTGAGCAGTGTTCACTACAAAAGTGGAACTCTCGGTCCTCGTGTACCGAGATATGACTGTGCTGAGTTGGGTCGACAGTCATGCCGCACACTGGATCGCGCACGATGTGGGATGTAGTCGCCGTCTGGGTATGCATCGCGGTGCCTTCAGCTAGGGAATTTGAGCTCCAAACCAGAATGTTATTCCTTCCACCAACTGGAAGGTAAAGCGGTGATTTGGTCAGTATGAGGGAGATTCTAGGCCTTGACGTTCCCCCTGCTGGAAGCCGAACGCTTGCATTTGAGCAATTTCGCTCAAAACAAAGGAGAACATCATGAGTTTACGTCCATACCGCTACAGCGCGCTGCTGGGCGGGGTTGTCACTTCGTTCCTAGCGCTTGAAGGCGCGCTTGCCAGTCCCAATCATGGCGCTGGATCACATCACAATGCGGCGACGCCTGGTTCTGAGACGATCCGTACCGTCGAAGTGATCGCCAGAGACATTGAGTTTTCCACCGCCGAAATACAGGTAAGCCCGGGAGAAACGGTTCGGTTTGTGATCCGGAACGATGGTGAGTTGGAGCATGACTTTACCATTGGCGATGCCGAGACACAGGCGGCACATCGTGCAGAGATGGAGGAAATGATGAAAGGCACCTCCGATGGTCACGCGCACAATCATCATTCAAAAAATGCTGTGATGGTAGCACCTGGCGAAACAGCTGAGCTGATCTGGACATTTGCCGATGGCGAGAAGGTGGAATTTGGCTGCAATGTGCCTGGCCACTTTGAAGCTGGAATGCGCGGACAATTTAGAGTCCAGAGCTGAAAAGACTGATGTTTGATTTGTGTCATTTCCGGTCAGTTGATCGGGACCTAGTCTAACAGAAGATCACCGATCTAACGTGCCTGAGGCTCTAGATGATCTGTATTCGAATGGCTGCTTTCGCGATCTTAGCGAGCTTTCTACTTCATCCAATAGGAGTGGCAAGTGCAGCCACGCATGTGCACTCTGACGCCGCAGCGCACGAACACGCGCAGCATTTAGGCACACACGGTGATGATACTCGGGTATTGGGACATGAAGATGGTCTGGTAAACCACGGCCCTGCAGACGGAGCGTGTTGTTCAACAAGCGGCATGTGTGTTGCGATCCTCGTTGTACAATCGCAGGTGTGTGAGCCTATGGCTCTCGACTGCAAAAAACGCTCTCTTGTTCGTAGTCCCTCCGCGCAGATTGTTGCGACCCCGCTTCATCCCCCTATCCAAAACTCCTAAGTGCTTATGGCACCGGCTTTGATGCTGCAAGTCCGTGAATAACGGGAACGGAGCAGACCCGGCTGGCGTCTTAATCCTGCGCTCACCTGTGAGTGTAGATACGAAGTCTTTTAGGAGTTGGAAAAATGAAACAGATCACTGGCAAACTTGCGTTTGTATTAGCAATATTGAGTCTAGGCCTAATGCTTTATACGCCATCTATGGCATCGACCCGCAGCCCTCGTCACGGACAACAGACAGTTGATGTGAGTGGAGGGCCCGCCGACCCCGCGGAACCGCATGCCTCAAGCAAACATCATATGCAAAACGCACCCATGATGGAAATGGATGGGATGGAGAACATGACGCATTGCTCAAAAATGATGCGTGAGCGTGAGAGCGCAGGTTCACCGGCACACTCTGCCATGGGTCATCGATCAGATATGCATACTCAGATGCATGGGAAAATGCGCCAATGCATGGAGAAAATGCACTCAGGCGGCATGGGTATGGGTAACTAGCAAGCATGGACGACCGGACGTCGTTTGCTCGGCGTCCGGACGCTCTCTTTCCAGAGGCAAAAAGGAACAAACAAGATGTCTATCAACCGTATAGGGTTTGCTCTTAGTAGCGTGTTGGTTACCAGCTACGTGCTCTGCCTGTTATTCGACCAACTTTTTCCGCAATTCTCCATGCACGAGGTTTGGGCACCTCTTTTGCCAGGCTTCAGTCTGTCGCCGGTCGGCTTAGTGATCGGATTTGTCGAATTGATTGCTTATGGATGGTACGTCGCAGCCGTGTATGTCTGGGCCTACCGATTGTCTCCTGTTGGCGACAATCGCGAGAATTGAGTTTGCTAAAACCAGAAAGCCCCGCAACCTGATGAAGGGTCGCGGGGCGTCTTTCTGCCAATGTATTGATAAGTCAGTTCATCCAGAATCTGACACCCAGCCGAATTGTAAAGTCATTCGCATCTTTGTTGTCTGCTTCAGCGAGAGACTTCGTTTCTCCAAACAGGCCGACATAGTTGAAGTCGATGTAAGGAGCAAACTCTCTTTTGATTTCATACCTGAGCTGCAAACCGGTATCGATATTCGCGATACCTGCACCAACCTCTTGCTCAGGTACATCGCTCGCAAAGACATTTACTTCACCGTAGGGCGACAGGATGAGCTTCTGCGTGATCAATAGTTCGTATTCGGCATGGCCTCGAAGGCTGATATCTCCTTCGTCGCTTACGAATAAGGAGCCATCCACCTCAAAGAAGTAAGGGGCGAGGCCAACAAGGGCGAATGCAAGATAGTTAGTTGGGTCTGGACGAAAGTCATGCCGAACGCCTGCCTGGACATCCCAGAAGCGGGCGATGTTTCGGCTGTAGAGAGCTTGAATCTCGGCTTCCTCAAGGTCGCCATCGCCCCACTCCCCCTCGGTTTTGACCCAAATTTTCTCGGTGTCTCCGCCGTACCATCCAGAACCTTCCCAGGTCACTTCTCGCTTGTTGCTTCCCCAATCGGCGTAGTCAGTTTCCAATTGGAAATACTTGAACATCGGTTCTACCTCGGCGGCTGTGGCCGGTCCGGCAAACCAAGCCATGCCGAGAACGAAGCTCGCAACACCTGAAATGTATCTGATCTTACAGAAGCTCATTGGATCGCCTCCGCTGCAAGTTTGGCTACGACGACCTTCCTGAACATGCCGGAAGACATGTGGTACATGAGGTGGCAATGGAATGCCCACTCCCCGGCTTCGTCAGCGGTAATATCGACGGAGTAAGTTCGTCCTGGGCCCACATTCACGACGTGTTTGCGCGGTTGAGTTTCTGTAGGTTGGCCATTATCCAACTCAACAAACATTCCATGTAAATGCATCGGATGGTTCATCATCGTCTCGTTGACAAACGTGAGCTTAACGCGCTCGCCATATCGCAGCATGATAGGATCAGCATCGGCGAATTTCTCACCGTTTAAGGTCCAGATGTAGCGCTCCATATTGCCGCCGAGCCGAACAACGATTTCCCGCTCGGGTTCCCGAAGGTCATCGTTTGGCTCGAGGGCCTCAAGGTCGGCATAGGTTAGGACTTTAGCGCCTTCGGGTGCTCCAACAGGCGGTGAGAAAACGTCATTGCTGACACCACTCCCATGTCCCATCGCTGCGTGATCCATGGCGCTATCTGATGGCATAGCATGCCCCATCGCCGCGTGATCCATAGCGCCGTCTGAGGGCATATCATGTCCCATCGAGGCATGATCCATGGCACCTTCTGACGGCATATCGTGTCCCATCGCCGCATGATCCATGGCGCCGTCTGACGGCATATCATGTCCCATCGCCGCGTGATCCATGGCGCTATCTGAGGGCATAGCATGCCCCATCGCCGCATGATCCATGTCGCCTTTTGACGGCATAGTATGTCCCATCGCCGCGTGATCCATGGCGCTATCTGACGGCATATCATGTCCCATCGCCGCATGATCCATGGCGCCTTCTGATGGCTTATCATGTCCCATTCCACCGTGGTCCATCCCCATGTCAGCCATGGTGAGCAAGGACCTTGGACGCGATGGCGGGAGCGTCACCGAGCCAACACCTTCTTGCGTTGACAACACGCCTGCAGCAAACCCCGTCCGATCAATGGACTCAGCGAGGATTTGGTAGGGTCCAACTTCCTTAGGCGTGACGATAACGTCATAGGTCTCAGCGACGGCGATACGGAATTCGTCAACCATGACCGGGACAACATTCTGTCCGTCTGCCTGTACGACCTCCATCTGCAGGCCAGGAATACGGACATCAAAATAGCTCATAGCGGCTCCATTGATAAACCGCAGACGAACGCGTTCACCTGGCACAAACCTACCGGTCCAGGGTGTTTCAGTGGTTTGCCCATTCGTTAGAAAAGTGTAGCCAGAAACGTCGGACAAATCGGACGGCATCATTCGCATTTCGCCCCACGCCAATCGATCTTCAACAGTGGCTCCCAACCCCCTTTCAGCAACGTCATCGAAAAAGTCAAAAACCGTTCGTTGCGCATAATTGTAGTAGTCGCTTGAAGATTTCAGGTTGGCGTGCACATCAGCCGGGTCGTCATCCTTCCAGTCAGACAGGAGAACGATGAATTCGCGGTCATATGCCACTGGATCGGGCCCTTTAGGGTCGATGATCATTGGGCCATATAGGCCTTCTTGCTCCTGATACCCTGAGTGAGAGTGATACCAATAAGTACCCGTCTGGCGGATGGGGAAACGGTAGGTGAAGGTTTCGCCGGGTGGAATGCCGTCAAAACTCATACCAGGCACACCATCCATCTCCGGTGGGAGTAGGAGTCCATGCCAATGTATCGACGAGGTTTCGTCCAAATTATTCGTGACATGAATGGTAACGTCCTCACCCTCCGTGAAGCGCAACAGCGGCGCCGGAATGGTGCCGTTGATGGCGAGCGCATCCGCTTCAGAGCCTGTAAAGTTCACACGCGTTTCATCGATAGAAAGCGAGTATTCGCCAGCATTAGCGGCACCCGTCATTGCCATCATGGCAACGAGAGCGAAAGACTTATATCTCTTGGTCATTTTGACCCTCCAAAAAATAGACTGGGCGCGGTCGCGCCAAATAGGCGCCAGCTTTTCTTCGAGCTGGCGGTTGCCTAGTCAATTTTTTGGAACCGGCGCATCTCCAATAAAGTCTGCACTTTGGTCAGAGACTCTATGTGTGGCCACATCAAACAAACGGGCAAATGGGTCGGTGGTCTTAGTGTTGAGTATCGCAGAGGCCAGGCAGTCGGAACAATACCCGCCGTTGGGTGAAGTATGGTCTGTGGGACAGCACCCATGAGTGTCTTGGTCGTCGACAATCTGCATATCGCTTTGACCATGATGTCGCGACATTTCCCTATGTGAATTCGTGCTGGCATCCACGGCCTGAATTTGGTGCGTCATCTCCACAGGACTTAAAGCGGGAATATGGGCACTGGCACGCTGATAAGGCGCAGCTATAAACGTCACGCAAATCAACAAAACTATCCAGCGGCGCAAAAGCATAACATCCCGGTTCAGTGGCACATACCCAACAGTCTGAAGCTTCCATCAGGTGGAAGGTCAAGAATAATCTTTAGCGACCAGAGAGTCAGCACTCAATTTTCAGGTGCACGATGGGCAACCGCAGCTTTCTTCACGATCAATTAGCATTAACAGAGCTGGGAGAAGGAAAAAGTCGAGTATCAACGCCGAGAAGATCGTCATGATCGTCAAGACACCCATCTGCCAGTTCAGCAAAAAGTCTGAGTATGTAAGTACAAAAAAGCCCGCCGCTAAGACCAGGGTGGTGGTAATCATTGCACGGCCAACATGCTCAAATGCAAAACGGATACCGTCATGCGTTGAAAGCCGGTGCTCTTCCCGTGCGCGATGATATTTGCTGAGGAAGTGAACAGTGTCATCGACCACAAGCCCAAGAGTAGAGGCGGCAATGGTTGATCCGATTATCCCGATTTCTCCGACGAGAAGGCCCCAGATACCAAATGTGACGGTCACAGGTAGGATATTTGGGAGGATGCTCATCAAACCGATTTTAACGCTTCGGAGCGCGACAAGGATCGTCGCCCCTATCAATGCTATCGCGAACGCTGTCCCAATAAGCATACTGTCAATGGTTCGTTGGGAGACGAAAGCAAACATGACGGATGTGCCGGTCGCCTCTGTTGGTGCGATGAACTTTGCATTTGAGGAGACCCATTCCTCGGCGCGCCGCTTGAGATCTCGAGTCTCTGCAGATGAAATACCCAGGGTTGTGACTGTTAGCCGCGATGCTGACTTGTCGAGATTGATTTGTGTATTGAGGTCCAATCCATAAGGAAGAGAGAATTCGTAAAGCAAGAGATACTGTGCAGCGAGATCAGACTCTTCAGGAAGAACAAAAAATTCCGGGGCGCCAGCGTTCATCGCTTGGTTTAAGCGCTTCATCACATCGGGCAGGCTGTATACATGCGACACGCCTGGTTGCTCGCTCAACCAATTGCCGAATGCTTCTACTTCCCTCAAGTATCTTGGGTCCGACACGGATCGACTCTCAGCGGAAACGAGAGAGAATTCGATCTGATAGGGCCCCGTGAGATTTTCCGTGACAAAGTCAGCGTCAATTCTGGGCTCCATGCTACGGTCGAACCACTGTAAAAATCTGTCATCAAGTGTATTGAAGGGCACACTTGCGACGGAGCCTATGGCGAGCACGGCGGCGACAATAAGAATGGGTCTCCGCCTGCTGACCACAAAGTCTGAGAAACGGAAGAGCCAATCGGTTTCTTTGACCCTTTGTGATGGTTTCCGAGCGCCCCAAACGACGAGCAGTGCAGGCAACAAGGTCATCGACAACACCCATGCGATGAAGACGCCGGCGGCTGTTATGTTGCCAAGATCCCCAAAAGGGGGCGATTCAGAAAAATTCAGGCTCAGAAACCCAACGATTGTGGTGAGGCTGGTCAGAAAAATGGGCTCTGAGTTGATCCTTAAAGCCTCTGCAATTGCCTCCAAGAGTTCGCTTCCATCTCGACGTTCCTCCAAAATCGAGCTGATCAAATGGATGCTATCCGCAACCGAGACGGTGAGGATGATGATGGGTGCAACCACCGAGACTGTCGTCAGCTTTATCCCAATCAAGGCGGCAGCGCCCATTGCCCCGGACGCAGAAAGGGTAACGATCACAAGAGTTGCGGCGACCGCTGAGACGCTACGCAAAAGTACGCCCAGAACGACCGTCAACATAATTACCATGCCCGGCAAAAGAACCGTTAGTTCGCGCAGAGTAATTTCGTCCATGGCATAGGTAAGGGGCGCCATCCCGGTTACAGCAAACTGAACATCAGGATGCTCGCGCCTTAGATCGGCAACCAAAGCCCGAATGGCATGGATAGACTCAGGCAAGTGGAGTGAGTGATCTTCGCCCGGGAATTTAAGGGTGAGCAGTATGCCTGCGGTGGCAGCGTCTTCCGATAATAAGCGTTTTATAAGGAGAGGTTGCGCGAGCGCTTCCTTGCGCACCAGTTCCAGGTCGCCACGTTTTGTCGAAATCGGTTGTTGAACCAGATCGCCGATAAAAATGTCATCGCCTTCTGCCTCAATTTTTTGAAAGTTGATCGGCGAGTCGACCCTGACAACATGAGGTAACGTCCAGCTTCTGTCTGTCAGATCGGTCAGTAAATCTAGAACTTCGGCGCGAAAGATGTCGCCGGTTCGGGGTTTCACGGCGATGAGCGCAGTATCGTTGCTTGTGTAAGTGCGCTCGAACCGGTTTGACGCAATCAGTTCTGGGTTATCAGGAGAGAAGAAGACCCGATAGTCGGATGTCATTTCTAAGTTTGCTGCCGGGAGAGACAGCAGAATGCCAGTAAGAACCGTCAAGAATATGACAAGTCGCGGGCGCGTCATGATCAGGTGCGTAATGTGGTGCAGCATCGTTTTTCGTCCGACACCTGTATCTCATCATCCAGTGTTCAAAGGGTAGACCTTCCGCCAACTGGAAGGTCTAGCTTTGTTTTCGATGGCGAGCTAAATGCCAATCAAATGCAAAAGTCGTTTCGATTGGAACCTCAAGTACGGTGAGACCTTGCTGCCAATTCTTTTTGTCAGAGCCTAGCGTTATCAATCTCCAGGTGGAGTGCCCATTTAACTTGGTCTTGCGTTTGTTAGCGTTTTCTGTCTGCGGCCACCCTTGTCAAGAGCGCCGCTAGAGGTCTCTTCCAGCCCAGCGTGGGTTTTTCAATGAGATGCCATGAGGCAATTGCTAGAGGAATGGAGCCAGCGAGTGTTGCGAAAAACATGAGCCCAGGCGTGAGGTCAGGTGTTGCGCTGATGAGCGCTTGCTGAACCGGATATGCGTAGATGTAGATACCATAAGAATAGTCGCCCGACTTATTGAATAGTCTAATCCGGCCTTTTGGAACGTAGGCGAGCCAAAGAGTTGTGTAGGCAGTAGTCAGGTAGAGGAGAACGGGATAGACGGCTGTTTCAAAGGCGACCGCTGTTATCGTGATCAGAAGGACGATCCCTGACCAATGGATCGGGAACAAGGACCTATATTGATAGGCGACGACACCCAAGCCAAAACACAGTCCGAACCTTACGAAGTGCCCAAAGACCATTGTATTGTCATGTGCGGCAGGCAGAAGCGAAAGCGCTGCCAAAGAGAGTCCCACCAAAACAGCCATGGCAGCGAAGAGTCGAGGACGACCGAGGATGCCCAAAGCGCCTGCGATAGCAAGCACAGCGTAGCAAATCACTTCATATCTCAGCGTCCACAGTGATCCATTGACGGTCCTCGGGTCGGGTGTTTCCAAAAACAAACCTGGGAGGGTCCCATCGGGTTCGGCGAGGCTCGCTGTAAGAAGCAGATATTTGTACGTCTCCGGCGACGTCAAATACTCCCCGGCTGGGAGGGCGGTCATCGTCGTACCCAAAATGAATACGACAAACACCGTACTCATCACGATGCCGGGGAAAAGCCGCAGACCACGCGCCGTCGCGAAGCTCAAAAATGAACTGTGTCGCACCCAAGACTGGGTGACGAGCAATCCACTGACAACAAAGAATATATTTACTGCGTGATACCCGATTGAAAAGCCGGTCTCAGGAATAAGAGGTCTTGTTGCCGGATCACCCGTTACCGTAAGAAAGCTATGGGACAATGCGACCGCTACAGCAGCGAGCAGCCGGATGAGGTTGAAATTATTGTCGTGTCCTTGATTGAGCGCCTCCAGCGACGGAGCACTCCAATTCTCTCGAATACCGACCATCCCCAATCCTTGTCGTGTAAACGCTTGGGCTCAGAGAACCCACCCCGAGTCGGTATTGAGGGGGTTCCACCTAGTGGAAGGTCAAATGCTCAAGCAAGAGCATTGCGCGTCTTTCTAGGCGCCCATTTCTAATTGGGTTTGGGACACATGCGTGGTTCGCTTTCACGGTGCACGAAGCTCATAAGTCATTGAACTTGTTGAAAAGCAGATTCGGGTGGAGCATCCGCCTGGCTCCAGATTTGTGCGGAGTGTGTCAGCGGGGTTTTGGTACTCTGAACCACGCCAATTCGCTCAAAACTTACCCACCGCGCTACACAGTCACATTTTTCGCCCTTAGTTTCCCCTATAGGGCAAGGAGATAGCCTGCTTGCTTTTCGGATCATAGTCTTGCGGTCAGTGGTTCAAATCCACTCCCCGTAACCAATATTTTCAAACGCATAGAACGAATCCCCTGTTTTCCTGGAGCTCTCGCCCGGCTCCAACTAGAGAATCAGTTCTTTGTGGTTCGGTCGTGAAAATCTGTTTGCCCATTCTTCCTTTCGTGATGGTGGAGATTTGGAGTGAGGCGATGTGCCGCACAAACCAATTTTTTGGAAGGTTTTGGTGTCGTTTGACTGGCGCTCTGCTGGATCAATCGCTATTGACCCCATAGATGAGGTCTGTATGGTTCACGCTATGAGACAGATGCTGATTTTGATCGTATTGCTGGCGATGTCCATCGTACCAGCAAGTACGTTTGCTGACGAAGATCACGTTCAGGTCTTGGACACTACTGTATCTACTCAACTTGCAGATCATGAAAGCAGTAGCAGCGATTTGCCTACTCCCGACAGTGGTGCAGAGCACTGCGGACATTGTGTGTCAGTACCAATGCGTCCGGAATCTTTGACCGTCGTTCAGACTGATAGTCAAATCTCGACATATCTTGCGCTGGTAAACGTTCCACGCATGATGCTGGTCGCCCGGGCCGAAAAACCCCCGCGCCGCTAATCCTCTCGGAAAGTTCCTTTTAGGCACAATGCCCCCCTGCAAAATTTGCTAGGGGGAGCCATCTACATTTTTGTGAGGAAAATTTATGTTTCGTTTGATAGCGAAGGGATGGCTATGCGCCGTCCTCGTTACGGGGCAGGCCATTGCTGCAGCTCCAGCTAAGCCAGAAGGGCAGGCTCCTGCGGCGCTAGCCGACATAGTTGCCAATGTGGTTAGAGAAAATCCGTCGATTGCTGCAGCGCAAGCCCGATTGACCGCTGCAGAGGCTCGCGCAGAGGGTGCAGGACTTTGGCGCAATAACCCTGAAATTGAATATGAAAGGGAGACGTCTGAAGTCCGTACAGAGACAGTCGGCGTCAGTCAAACAGTGGAGTGGTTTTCCAAACCAGCTGCTCGCGGGCGTGCCGCCGATAGCAGGACTGAGAGCTTTGCGAGGGAAGTCGCAATTGTTCGACAGCAGGTAATCGCCGGTGTTCTCTCAGGTTTTGTATTGGTCGACCAAAGGAGAGCAAAGGTTGAGCTAGCGTCTGATCGTACCCAGTCGATGTCACGGTTCGCCGAACTATCTGAACGGCTTTTCCGCGAGGGTGATATCTCTCCATCGGCTGTCCAAGCGGCCCGGTTGGCGGCCACCCAGGCTGTTATGAAAGAGCAGGTTGCCCTAATTGATCTATCGAATGCAGAGCAGGAACTGGCCGAATTGGCGGGTTTTGCACCTATCGCATGGCCAAATTTTGATACATCCCTTCCGGAACCGTTGAACGTAGACGATGTAGACGTGGAGCAGCTTCCTTCCGTCCTAGCCGCGAGGTTTCGCCGAGAAGCTGCTGAGCAAGATATCGATGTGGCCCGATGGGCCCGTGTCCCTGATCCCTCCATCGGCGTTCGCTGGGGAGACGAGGGAAATTCTGACCTCTTTGGCTTGAGTATATCCATCCCAATACCCGTCCTCAATTCTGGTCGCTCCGAAGTTGCTGCGGCCCGCGCGGACGCTCTTTCTGCAGCTGTAGACCTACAAGCAGCGCAGCGCTCCGCCTCAATTCTTTTGAGGGAAACAGCCCGTCGGTACGAGGCACTGAGATCTAGCCAAGTTCTTTGGCAGCAGAATGGCGAAAATGCCCTGATGCAACAAACCGATGTACTTCAGCGGCGATTGGACGGTGGTGACATCGGTGTTGTCGAATATCTCGTCCAGCTGCAGCAACTCTATGACGCGCAAGAATCTTCAATCGAATTACAGGGCCAGGCGTGGGTCGCTTGGTTCCAACTGCTACAGGCGGCAGGCGTCGTTGAAGAATGGATCGGAGTAGAATGATGAACTGGAAGATGACAACAGCCGTTCTGACGGTCGGGACTCTCGCAATCGCAGGTGGTTACATGGCAAGTGGCGGCGAAGAGGAAGTACTGCTTAACACTGAGGCGAGTGCTGAAGAATTACACCACACCGGGTCTGGCGAGCGCCATGGCGAGCATGGCGGCCATGATGGACATGATGAAGAGTCAGACGAGCATGATGAAGAGCCAGACGGGCATGACGAGCATAGCGGACATGACGAACATAGCGGACATGACGAACATAGCGGACATGACGAACATGGCGGGCATGATGAAGAGCCAGATGGGCATGACGAGCATGGCGGACATGACGAACATGGCGGGCATGACAAAGAAGCTGAGGAGCTGACTCTGTCTGAGGAGAGTCTGGCTGTGGCGGGTATTCGTATTGAGGCGCTGGCACCGATTGTCTTGGGTGAGGTCCTGACGGGCCCTGCGGAAATTCAAGCGAATGCGTATCGCTCTAGCATTGTTACGCCGCGAATTCCGGCGATTGTGGTTGAGCGCCATGTGAAGTTAAGCGATGCGGTGGAAGCAGGTGAACCGCTGGTTACCTTATTCAGCCGCGATGTTGCGGATGCAGAGGGAGTTTTTTTTGTTGCAGACCGGGAATGGCGGCGTGTGCGAAATCTCGGCCGACAAGTTGTGTCCGAGAGGCGTTACCTCGAAGCGGAGGTTGCTCGGGATAGAGCTGAAGCTCAGTTGCTTTCCTATGGTCTGGGGCAGGAAGCGATTGATGCTGCCGCTCTGCCGAGTAAGCGAGAGGGGCACCACCACGGTGAGTTCATACTCTTAGCAAATCAGAGTGGGACCATTGTTTCTGACGACTTTAGAATTGGTGAGCTGGTCGAACCAGGACAGACTCTGTTTGACGTTGTGGATCTTGATAGTGTCTGGGCGATTACCCGGATGAACCCGGACGAAGCTGCGCGTATCAACTTGGGCGCACGTGCTTGGGTGCGATACAACGGTAGTGTTCAGGAGGCCAAGGTTGAACAAGTCTACTCAACCGTAGACACAGAAACACGAACTGTGAACGTGAGATTACTTGTCTCAAACATAGATCGAGCGTTGAGGCCTGGACAATTCGCTCAAGCGGAGATTGAAAGCGTTGGAGGAGAGCCAGTGCTTGCGGTGCCGAACGAGGCGCTCGTACGAAGTGCTGACGGCGATTGGATCGTCTTTGTGCAAGACGAAGACTTTGGGTTGAAACCTGCCGAAATAGAGCGAGTTCGTGTCGTTGGCGGCCAGACTGTAATCGAAGGCATTCCCGCTGGATCAGTTGTCGCAATCTCCGGTGCCTTTTTCCTTCAATCTGAACTCGCCAAAAGCGGGTTTGATATTCACAACCACTAGGAGGCCGCAATGCTCAATAGCATAATTGATCTTGGTATACGCGGTCGGCTCCTGGTGGTCTTGGCACTAGGCGCGGCGGCTGTTGGTAGCTTTTTGGTTCTGCCTGGTCTCAATCTTGATGCATTTCCAGATGTGACCAATGTGCAAGTGTCGATCAACACCGAAGCGCGCGGGTTGGCCTCTGAGGAAGTTGAACAGCTCATCACTTACCCAATTGAGGCAGTGATGTATGCACTGCCGGACGTTCAGGAGGTGCGCTCCATTTCGAAGACGGGCCTCTCTATAATTACCGTGGTTTTTCAGGAAGGAACAGACATCTATTTTGCACGCCAGCTTGTTTTCGAGCGTTTGCAGGCGGCGCTGGATCAGATACCTGACGGTGTCGGGACACCCGAAATGGGTCCCAACACATCAGGGCTAGGGCAGATTTTTCAATACGTCCTGCGCGCCGAAGAACCAGGACAAGTCGACATCAAAACTTTGCGGAGTCTCAACGATTGGGTTGTGAAGCTTCTGTTGATGCCCGTAGATGGTGTTACCGACGTCCTGTCGTTTGGCGGTGACGTGCTGCAGTACCAAGTGAATATAGATCCCCAGAAATTACTTTCTTATGGTCTCACGGTTGATGAAGTGCGGGGGGCTATCGAGGAAAGCAATAGAAACTCTGGAGGATGGTATCTTGACCGTGGAGCGGAGCAACTCGTCATTCGTGGTGTTGGGTGGGTCCGCAGTGGTGCCAACGGACTCCGCGATATCGGTAACGTTCCTCTGAAAGAAGAAGATGGCTTCGTTGTGAGTATCGCGGACGTCGCAGATGTCAGCTTGGGTGGAGAAATCCGCCAGGGTGCAACTACTCTTGCAATTCGGGGTGAAGATGGGAGCGCGCAACAGCAGGGCGAAGTCGTACTTGGAGTTGTGCTGAAGCGTCTTGGGGCGAATACGAAGGTTGCGATCGATGGTGTTAAGGAGCGATTGGAAACTGTCGCACTTGCTTTGCCAGAAGGTGTTGTTCTTGAGCCGATTTATGACCAGGCCGATCTTGTTGATCAGGCTGTGAGCACGGTTAGCCGTGCGCTTATCCAAGCATTTGTTTTGATTGTCGCGATCTTGGCCTTGTTTTTAATGAATGTGAGAGCGACGCTTCTTGTTTTGATTTCCGTGCCTATTTCCATTGGCCTTGCTCTTATGGCGATGTCAATTTGGGGAATCTCAGCCAATCTCATGTCACTAGGCGGTTTAACAATTGCTATCGGTATGATGATCGATGGTTCCGTTGTGATGATGGAGAACATATTTAGCCATCTGACTAAACAGGCTGATGAGACTGCTGCCTCGGTCGGCGTCGAACCACATGGATTGCAGCTCCGGGTCCAGGAGGCAGCTCGTGAGATGGGGCGCCCTGTTTTTTATGCTGTTTTCATCATCATAGTTGTGTTTGCACCTCTCTTCTCACTTGAAGGAGTAGAAGGGAAATTGTTTCAGCCAATGGCGATTAGTATTGTTTTGGCAATGGTGGCGTCGCTCTTTGTCGCTCTAATAGTGGTTCCTGCTTTTGCCACCTACCTCTTTCGCGGGGGGGTCACACATCGAGAAAGCCCAATTCTTCCCCTGATTGCCAACCTATACAAATCGGCTCTCAATCGTACGGTTGCCTCTCCGAAGAAAGTGGTAGTGGGCGCAATCGCACTATTGTTTGTTTCTCTTTTGTCGGTTCCCTTCTTGGGGACAGAATTTGTGCCAGAGCTTGAAGAAGGAACCATCAACCTACGGGTAACCCTTGCGCCTTCATCCAGCCTCGAGACCTCGTTGGGTGTTGCTGAGAAGCTTGAGAGAAAGCTCCTCAAATTTCCTGAAGTAACTTACGCATCCAGCAGAGTAGGGAGACCCGAACTAGGAGGTGACCCAGAACCTGTCTCCAATATTGAGATATATGTTGGGCTAAAACCCGTGTCTGATTGGGTGTCCGCGACAAATCGGTTTGAGTTGCAACGAATGATGGAGGAAAAGCTCTCGGTGCACCCGGGCCTTCTATTTTCGTTTTCACAGCCGATTGCTACGCGTGTCGATGAACTCCTCTCGGGAGTTAAAGCGCAGCTGGCGGTCAAGTTGTTTGGCTCTGATCTCGACACCCTTGCTGAAAAAGGAAGAGAGATCGAAGCATTGGTGCGGAATACGCAAGGGACACGTGATGTCGCGATGGAGCAGATTGCTGGAGAGGCACAGCTGGTTATTCGCCCTGATCGCGACAAGCTTGCACGCTATGGACTGCCAGTTGATGCCGTGATGGACCTTGTATCTGACGCGATAGGCGGCAGGGAGGCTGGTCAGGTTATTCAGGGGAATGAGCGATATGACATCTACGTTCGTCTCGCTGATCAATTCCGCTCAAACCCGGAAGCGATCCGTAATCTTATACTAAGATCAGTGCACGGGGCGTGGGTTCGCCTTAGTGATGTTGCGAGTGTAGAAATTGAGGCAGGTCCGCCGCAGATCAGGCGTGATGATGTCCAAAGGCGTATTGTAATCCAGACCAATGTCGAGGATCGCGACATGGGTGGACTTGTTGCTGAGTTGCGAGAAAGGATCGCGCAGGAGGTCGACCTACCCACGGGATACACGGTGGTCTTCGGCGGGCAATTTGAGAACCAGGCGCGAGCTCAAGCGCGCCTGATGATCGTGGTGCCGATATCCTTGTGTCTTATATTTTTGCTGCTGTACTTTGCGTTCGGATCCATTGGGCAATCAATGCTCATTATGGTGAATGTGCCGCTGGCGCTTATCGGCGGAATATTCTCTCTTCTGCTTACTGGGCAATACTTGTCGGTACCAAGCTCAATCGGGTTTATCACATTATTTGGCGTTGCTGTTTTGAACGGCGTGGTGATGGTCAGCGCGATCAATCAAAATGTGCTTGGAGGGCAGGTGGTTGATGATGCGGTATTTGCTGGCGCAGTGTCACGCTTGCGACCCGTGCTGATGACAGCGCTTACCACTGCACTTGGACTTATTCCAATGTTGTTATCAAGCGGAGTTGGATCGGAAGTTCAGCGACCGTTGGCGACCGTGGTTGTTGGCGGTCTTATCTCATCAACGGCTCTAACACTCTTCGTTTTGCCAACCCTCTACCGAACATTCTCCGGAGCAAAATTGCATGAGTGGCAACACACTCATCAACGCGGTCACATAGCAGTGACTGATGGAGCTTCCCTGTGAAAATTTCGACGACAAGTGCAAGGCCTCCTGGAACGGTAACCAGAGGACTGCGCACACCAATAATACTGCTTATCGTCTTGGCGTAGAGGTTGACATCTCACGGACGAGTTTCTCCCGATAGTGCGGTGGATTGTTTCCGTGGGGCACAAACTATTGGTTCCAAATGATGGAGACATAATTGAGCCTCAGGGTTATCGCTATCGCGACTCTCACTAGTGTTCCGTCTCGCAAAGTCCGTGATCAGCTAGTGTTTCGATAACCGCACAATCTGCGATGTTACCTGCATCGCATTTGGAGATTCGCTTCAGCTCCCGCTCCAAGCGCCGAAGTTTAGCAATCCTGCCTTGAACGCCCTCAAGGTGCTGAACTGCAATGCTGTGTGCGTCGTGACATGGTTTTTCGGGGTGCTGGCTCAATTCAAGAAGCTCTCTGATATCTTCAATCGAAAAGCCAAGGTCACGAGAATGGCGGATAAATGATAGGCGGCTCAAGCCCTCCTTGGTGTATCGACGCTGATTGCCCTCCGAACGCTCTGGCGCGTCAATCAAACCCATCTGCTCATAATAGCGAATGGTCGGAATCTTCACTCCAGTACGCTTGGAAAGCTCCCCGATTGAGAACATGAAAATAACCTCTTGAAGCTATAGCTACTAGAGGGATTATATTCTCAGAAATCGCAAGTTCCAAGGAATTGTCATGTCACAGACTTACCTGTCAGCCACGTCGCTCTTGGATTACGAATCGCCGTCAATCCAATCTCTCATCGAAGATCGCGGATGGATGAAACTTGCTGCCCGCGAGAAGATCGGCGCAGCTTATGACTTCGTCCGTAATGAAATACTTTTCGGTTACAACAGCGATGATACATTGCCTGCGTCGCATGTGCTTGCAGATGGATATGGCCAATGTAATACCAAGGGAACGCTGCTCATGGCCTTGCTGAGGGCATTGGGTATTCCCTGCCGCTTCCACGGATTTACCATCGACAAAGGGCTTCAACGTGGTGTGGTGCCCGAACTTGTCTATCCGCTTGCGCCACGCAATATCATCCATTCTTGGGTTGAGGTCTTGTATCACGATGAGTGGCTTAATCTGGAAGGCTTCATTCTGGACGAAGCGGTTCTTTCCGCTTTGCAAAAACAGTTTCCCGAACGTAAGTCACTGTGCGCGTATGGAGCAGGGACAGATTGCCTGCAATCGCCTGAAGTCGTGTGGAACGGTATAAGTACCTACATCCAGAAAACAGGCATCAACCAAGACTTCGGTGCGTTCGATAGCCCCGACGAGTTTTACAAAGACCGTCAGCAGCTATCGGGGGTTCGCGGCGTTCTTTATCGCATCTTCGTTCGCCATTGGATGAACCGCCGCGTAGCGAAAATAAGGGAAGGCAAAACACCGATTATTCCAGGCGGCGAAAAATCGCTTCTTCCGGCACCCGTTGCACAAGAATTCGATGTCGAGGCAAACGCATGATGAAGCAAGAAGACAACAGCTGCGGATGCTCTGGCAATCCACAATTTGACGGCCTCGACCCTGCATACAAGCGTGTTCTGTGGGCGGTCATCATCATCAACGCTGCGATGTTCCTCGTTGAAATGTCGGCGGGTAAGCTGGCGGGGTCACAATCTCTTCAAGCAGACGCACTAGACTTTCTCGGTGACGCGTTCACATACGGTCTTAGCCTCGCCGTTATCGGTATGAGCTTGAAAGTACGCTCAATAGCTGCGCTTTTCAAAGGTCTAAGCCTGCTGCTCATGGGACTTTGGGTGTTCGGCTCAACTGCCTATCAATTTTTCATTCTCGGCGTACCGAAAGCTGAGATCATGGGAGTGATTGGCTTCCTCGCTCTCGCCGCCAACATGGCAAGTGTCTTGCTCTTAATGCGCTATAAGGATGGTGATGCGAATGTCCGTTCTGTCTGGCTGTGTTCACGCAACGATGCCATAGGCAATGTGGCAGTCATGGTTGCCAGTGCCGCAGTCTGGCTAACAACTACGGCATGGCCCGACCTCATCGTCGCGATTATCATGGCTGGCCTGTTCCTTTGGTCGTCAATGCAAATTGTCAATCAGGCAATTATGGAACTACGCACACCACAACCCGGAGTAGGAGCGGCTAGATAGGGGCTTTTGAAACCTTAGCTAGGCGGAAGGATACTTCACATAGACCGCCGAAAATTTTTGATGAGTGCGGTAACCGGCGTCGAGGTGCAAACCAGCGTTGTTACGCTCAACAATGTCTCGCGGTTTATCGCCGCGCGCGGGATTACAGGCTTAATCAAACTCGTAGAAGATGCTCAAACTGACATGTTGATTGGCGGGTCTTTCCTTGCTCCAAAAGCCGGTAACATCATTCAGACCGTTGTGATGGTGCTCAAGGGCGGCCTCACTACCCGTGAGTTGGGTGACACAATCTCCCCATACCTTGCCGCTATGGAGGGCTGAAGGCGGTAGCTCAGAGCTTTGATAAGGATGTAGAGAAGCTCTCCTGATGCGCGGGGTAAGTGAGAGCAAGGGAGTCAATGGAACCTCTAACTAAGATTTGCCCATTTATCGTTGGACAATGGGCCATCAAAATAGTTCATAGTGCTTCTGGGCTGCGTTCCTCGCAGTTTTTGCAACGTCAAGCCATCGTGTCGCATCTTTGTGACTGGTTTGGTGTAACTGATCTGTTTCAATACAATGGACGATAGCTTGATCGAACAAGGTTTTGATTGTGGCAGCCGTTCTTACGTCGGCTCTTTCTGTTGCTTCAGAGATTGTTCTATTTAGTTCCCGCCGAAACATATCCAAAGGCTTGTCTCGATAGTCTCGCTGAAAATACAGGCGGACCTGGTTGAGCGATTTATAGGCTGCGCTCAGGTTTTCCAGATCTTGTCGCTTCAGCCGCAGCTCGTATACCAGATTGTCGACATGGCTCGCGAGGTAGGTTAGTGCGGCGTCACCGTCTACTCTGACATGTCGAAGTTTTGCGAGCGCAGCATACGCGTCATTCATGACCTCTCGATTCTGCTCAAAGGAGAGTCCTGTCGAGCTCGTTTCTTCTTTTGCTTTTGATTTGTTACGTCGTCTGATCTGCCTTCCTCCGTTCAGATTCATGACACCAGACGAGAAGCCGTACTGTCTACCAAAAGGAAACTCCCTCTGGTGCGCTGACCAGCAGCAAGCGGCTGTCTTCTTAAGTTTGAGAAGTTGGGTAGGGACTGGGCATCGATGATTGATCTGACATCTGTCATCCTTTGTCAGACCATGTGGGCAAATTTCGTCAATTTGGTTCGCTTCCGTCAGATTTGGTTGCTCATCCAACTTGTCTGGATTTTGATTGAACTATGATCACACTCAACCCATGGCCAATGAGCGGAACTGATGAAGATGGCATTAAGCGCATATATGTGAACCGGAGTTCGGGGTATGGGCGCAATTGCAGCGTCCACTACTGGATTGAACCGGCGGAGCCCTCTAGTGATGGTTGCGATTGGCGGTTCACGTGGGATCTGCGAGATGTTGAAACGCCCCAACGTGCGTTTGAGATCACGACTGAGGCTTGGAAGTTTCAGGAGACAGAACTTCCAGCCTTTGTCGCCAAGACAAACAAGTTTTTGGCATTTTCGACAATCACCTGGGCTGACTGGTGTCGGCTGGCTTTAGCTCATCGCAAATACCAGCCGACCCAAATTCATCCCTACAGGAGGAAGCGTGGCTATCCTCGTCGTTGGAACTCATAAGAAGCGTGTTCCCACCATTACTGATTTTGCGCGCCTACGTTTGTCACCTCGACAGCGGCCTCCGCGGTACCCTCGTCACGAGCTGAAAGCGCAGGCAGGCTCGCCGCGGCTACCCCGTCACCCTGAATGACGGGAAGTCCGAAACACTCTTGCAATGAAGGATCTTCGTGCGCGAAATACTTCCTGAGCCTAGCAGGCTTTTCACCTCGTCCAACCACTAGGATTTTATCTCTATAGTCCGGTCCGCGCAGCTTATGGGATTGGACGAGCGGTTTTTCCTGGCCATCGAATAGGCCTCGTGTAGTGCCGAGATTGCGTTCAAGTTCCGCCCCGGCCTTTTCGTCCGGATCCATCCAGCATTGCACCACTGCATTTCCAAGGATCGTATCTGCCTTGCCGTAGTTTGCTTCAATCTGATCCCGGTTCTGCGCAAACAGCCAGAGGCGTAACCCATATTGACGCCCGAGAGAGGATGCTTTGGGGAGTGGGGCAAACCTGCCAAGTTGCGGCACTTCGTCAAGGAAGAAGACGATGGGCTGTTCGCGGTTGTCGGGGAGCACCTCCATGAAATAGTCAAGGTGTTGGCCGATGATGACACGCAGCACGGAGGCAAAACGTTGTACGTCAGCTGGCCCAACACAAATGTAGAGCGTTAGTGACTTGTCTCCGTTCTTGAAGTCTTCCGGATGCCAATCACTGCGATCAGTGATTGGATCAAGTTCGCCCAAGTCCCAGACGCTGAGTTGGTCGCGTGCCGAGTCAAAGATTGAGAACAGTTGTTTTTCGCTATCACGCATCCCATCAATTTGATTTCCGGTTTTGCGAAGGAAATCGGATTCGCTTTCTTGGAGTGCCTCGATCAGGCCGGCGAGACCGTCTTGTGAAGGCGACAAGAATTCCATTACGGTTTTCATGTTGCGGTCTTCAGGGGCACAATTCGTGGCTACATAGCCGATGATGGCGGCGAGAACGTCGCGGCCTCGGTTTTGCCAATAGGGGTCTTTCTCGCCTCCGCTTGGGACAATCAACATGTCCGCCAGCTTTCGGGCATCAGACGGCATATGGCGTGGATGGTTCCGCACAAAATCCAGCGGGTTGTAGTGAGCTGACCCCTCCCAATCGTCCGGCGCAAATCGAAGCACTGGCCCTAGGTTTTGCGAACGAAAGCCTGCTGTTTGTTCGAAACACTCGCCTTTTATATCGAGAACAATTGATGGACCCTCATACATGATGAGGTTGGTCATTACCTGGCATTGGGTTTTCCCGGAGCCGGGTGGGGCGATGGTGAAGAGCGAGCCTTCGCCGTCATAGTGGAGATAACCCCCGTCTTCCAGCTGACCTAAGAAGAGTCCGTTATGCGGGTCCAAATTGTAGATACTGTTGGGAACATCAGGACTCGCAAACCATGAAGCCCCTCCACCTGCCAGGGCGGCAATTTCCTGAGAGACAGCACTGTTAGGTGCGCCTTTCTGCACCATCTGAGCGGCCCGCACCACCTCTTGCTGCATCGTATTGGGGTCCACTAGATATGCCGGAAAGTTTTCCCTGAAGGCGTTGAAAGCGATTTGACTGCTGCGACCATCTACTTCTCGGCTTTTTTTGAGCCTCCCGTTGCCTGCATGATATATGACGCCTGCTAGAGCGCTTTCGAGCCAATCTTCCTTGATAACGTGGTGCTTCATTAGGATAGCTCCGACCCTTAGAAGCTGCCTGTCGTTCTCCAGGATTTGCCCAACTGCGCAACAGTACTCAAAATCGTCTGGGTACCTGCTTGACGCTGCGCTGTTGATGTACCCAGATTGATATGATGAGACCAAATCGGTGCCTGATGGAGCATAGCTTTTCAGCACCTTCTTGAAGTTTTTGTGCTCCTCAGTTGACATAACAGCGCCCGCGTTAAACTCAGCAAGGGCACTTTCGTCATTCATAAGAGATATGATCTCACCAGCGCGGGCCGAACGAGTCGCGAAGGCCTCGGCTTCGCGTCTTGCTTGCTCCTTCTCCGATGCAATCAGTTTGGCTAGCCGGCTCACCTCGCTCGCAGGCTTTCCGGCGAGATTCTTCATCTCAGCCAGATCAAGCTTCTCCCAACCGTCTGGAATTTGAGAGATCGCTTCCTGCATCCGTTGATCCTCCAGGTGCGGCTCTGCCGACTTAACGGCTGCTGCGACCCGGGCTCGCAACGCCTTAAGCGTCAGGTTCCGCGCTTGAGTTTTGGTGCTGGCCCACAGGTTCGAGGCGGCATTCTTAAAACGATTTCCAGACATCGGATTTGCTTCCCGTTCGTTGTTGGTCTTCGCCCCCTCACGCTTGCTCTTCTACTGACGTGCTCTTGTTCTTAGCGTCATGCGTCTGGGCTCCTACGCTCGAGTGCGTTGTTGGGGTGGTAAATGAACGGTATGGTAAAACTTGAAATTTGAATAGATGGCTTGTAGCGTTTTATGTAAAGGGCGGCGTTGTTTCTAGGAGCAAGCAGGAGGTTTGGGCCCAAAAATGGTCTTCAAACCTGGGCGGTCTCATCGCCACCTGAAGGTGTTGCCTCGACGCCCTGCTTGCCCTCAAGCGCCGGGAGCTTATGACAAATGCCAACCAGGGATTACCGCAAGCCAGAGAGCGAACGACGGACCCGCTGTGTGAAGACTTACTTCACAGCGGGAGAGTTCGCGCAGCTGCAGGAGGCAGCTGAGGCTAGCGGGTTAACCCATGCAGCATTTGTGCGCGTGTCTTCCTTGGGGTCGAAACCCAAAGCCAAGCCGACACGCGTTGCCGCTGAAAGCATCCGTCAGCTCACGGCGATTGGCAACAATCTCAATCAGCTGACCAGGCTTGCACATGCAGGGAGAAGCCCGGCTTCTGACCTCTTAGAGGTTACATTGCACGAGGTGCTCTCAGCGGTGCGCCGGATCGGGTAGGGCATGATTGGGGATGCCCGGACAGGATCCGGCTTTGGCGGGCTGGCCCGGTATCTCCATACAGGGCGTAAAGGCGATAATTCGGGCCGCGTGGCCTGGACGGCCGCCCGCAATTTGCCGACAGATGACCCAGAGCTGGTACCCGCGATGATGCGGGCCACAGCAGCCCTGTCGACACGGGTCGAAGACCCGGTGTTCCACTACTCCATCAGTTGGCCTGAATATGAGCAGCTTCCACGAGAAGATATGCTCAAGATCGCAGATCGCACTTTGACCGATCTCGAACTGGACGAGCATCAGGCCATTATCGTTGCCCACAACGATACGGATCACCCCCACCTCCATGTGATGGTCAATCGGGTGCATCCGGAGACAGGCGTTGCCTGGGAGAAGTGGAAATACAAGACGCGCCTGGAGAAGTCGCTGAAGGCTCAGGAAAAGGAACTGGGCCTGACTGAAGTGCCAGGGCGGCTTGCAAACGAAGAAGAGTTCCAGAAGAAACCGCGCCGTCCGGAAAAGGGCGAACAGCGCATGGCCGAGCGCCTGGATGTGACCACGCTCGACCATTGGAGCAAGGAAGATGTGACGGAACTGAAGGATCGGCTCAGTCCTGCCTTCGAAGCAGCTGATAGCTGGGACACTCTGGAGCAGAAGCTTCAGGAGGAAGGGGTGACGCTCTATGCCAAGGGGCCGGGGCTCATCCTCACAAATGGGGAGCATTATGCCAAGCTCTCAGAGATGGGAAAGAAAGTCCGCAAAACGGAGCTCGAAGGTCGGTTTGGAGCAACGTTCGGCGAATACGCTGATGAAAGACAGAAGAGACGCCAGCAGCCCACAAACTATTGGGATATGGCTAAGGGTCTGAGGGATCGCGTAGTGCGCGCAGGCCGAAACCTTCGGGATTGGGTGTTTGGGCGGCGTGAGAGCCCAATGGAAAAATTAGAAAGAAAAGGACGTGCATCAGGTGCGCGCAAAGGGTTCAGGCGCAGGGAAGATGATTTTGAGCGTTAGCGTTCGAAATCCCGGTCTTTGTCTCGATCTCGACCGCGTCGTTTAAAGCCCCCAGCTTTACGGCCCTTTTCCTCAAGAATCTCCATGGGGGTTTTCTTCTTCAGGGGGCCTCTCTCAACGGCTTTCTCGGCAGCGTTTTTGGTTGCTTCGTACTCATCTATGTCGACGTTTTCCCGAAGATACTTGATGGCTTCATCTGCCTTTTTTTGCTCGCGTTCCGTTTTAATGCGCAGCTCTTGAGCTTCTCGGGCACGCCGTTGCTCTTCTAAGTGAGGGTCTTTGGCCATACGGCCAGCTTAGTGGATGGTCGCCAAATGACAATAGGGATCATGTTCACCTAGATCGGCGTTTGTCTTTTCGTACCATTGCATCCTGGCTTTTGCATATACGGACACGGCTTCCAGTCTGCGCCATGCCGGAACAAAATTGGGATGATCAAGGTCTTCTTCGGTCAGGCACTCAAAGACTTCGATGAAGTCGTCATACACTCCGCCAAGCTTTTCGTGGTACATCATCCAAAGACTTAGCCGCAGCCGTCTCTCTGCATGGATATGCCCTTCCTCAGAAGTGCTCAGGTAAGGATGCCCAGTAAAACAACGGGCTCTAGAGGTCATCACTCAAACCCTTAGCTTCAAGCTCGTCTGCTGCTCTATTCAGGCGTACTGCCCTTCCAGCAAGCCCGAGGCCGTGTGTTGTTTGTTTGCTTTCGGTCTCAAAATGCTCGGCTGCGCCTCTGAAAGCACCAACTTTGATTTTATCGACTGTCCCTTGTGTTCGGCCCTTATTGAGCTCTCCTCTTCGTAAAAATGCCAAATACTCCGTCTTTCATTGTTCGTATACAGAGTATTATTGGGAAAGTTTCGAAAAATTTCAAGTCTAACGCTACTCTGTTCTGAAGCCACAGTCTGAAACAATCCCATTTATGATGGTGCGAAGCCTGCTTTGGGGCGCACGCGCTTCTTCCAAAATTTCTCTTTTGATCCGTCGTGCATCTTGTCTTGATAGCGAGCCATGTCGCACCACGAATTCCGCTTCACGACGATCTTCCTCCGCCATCTGCCACTCTTCGTCTAGGACTCCTGCCTGCCTACTACCGAGCTGTATCTCCCACGCCGGTTGCATTTCCTCGTCGGTGAGTTTGCCGCGGGCGCGTTCCATTACGCATTGACAGTTCTCCCTCGATTGGCCCCCAGCTCCGTAGAGACAGAGCGCAAGGAGTTTCCTCTCTCCCTCTGTCTGTGGAGCTTGTGACTGCGTATACAACCAGAGGCCTCCAAAGCTTGTCCCTATCAGAAGAACCAAGCCGCCGAGGGTCATCATGATCTTTTTGAGCATGCACTTTCCTTTCTGAGAGATGATTCTGTTACTGAGGAGGGACGTAGCAGGCCATTTCCTTGACTGGGTCGTAGTACCCGTTGGCCCTCACTGCTGGCAGCTCCAATATGAGCTCAATCGCCTCGTCGCCCTTGTCGCCGGAGCTAAGGAGGCGATACATGCACTCGCACAATTGTGTCAGTTCGCTGTCAGTGATTTTCTGACCTCCCAGAAGACGGTGTGTGGGACGATGCTTTGCCGTTTTGCAAGCGTCCATAAAGTCGGCTTTTGGTGAGATAGGAAGGACGCTTTGCCCGGTGAGCAGGTAGCTTATTGCACCGAGGGCTATCACACTCAGGAGTGCGGCAGAGATCACCCGTCCTTTGCGGCTGCGCTCAACAAACGAGACTCTAATCAGGCCATAAAGAGCGAAACCGGCAGACACGAATGCCAGGGGCAGCATGATCCAAATGGGCGTAGACACGAGTAGGTCTGTGTCGAGGAGGCGTCCATCTATAAGCAATATGACCCAGACGCTTGCGCCTCCTAAGAGGGCCTTCAGACCATTGGACATAAGAGATTCCTCTTTGAGTGATTGCAGGTACCTGTCCTGGTAGTGAAGCCGCTTGCAATCTGAAGGATTGATGAAAAGTTGGGATGGTTTGGTTCGGCGCGCTGGACGCCGGAATTCGGACCGGTGCGTTGTCAGCGCTTGCGAAATGCTTGTCTTGAATTCTAGTGCGTGTATACTAATCCCAACTTTTCATCATAAGTTGGGATTGAAATTTGAACGTAGGACCGGGTTATTGAGCCGACGAAAACACAGCAGAAACCTCAATCACCCTAAGAAGGGTTCGACCATCAAAGTCGAACCGATCCGCGATCTTCGATCCATCAAGCGCATCAAGAAGAAGCTGGCTGATACTCCCCGTGACCTCTGCTTGTTTACTCTGGGGATCAATACGGCCTATCGAGCAAGTGAGCTCCTGAGCATCAGAATAGGGGATGTCGCTCATCTCAATGTTGGGGATCGTTTTGAGCTCAAACAGCAAAAGACCAGAAAGTTCCGAGCCACGACATTTAACGCAACGGTGGTGGAAGCTATACGGGATTGGCTGCTAGTTCATCCAAACCCTCTACCTGCCTCACCGTTGTTTATTTCTAAGAAAAGCGGTTCCGCGCTTACCGTCTCAACGCTCGGCAATATGGTCAAAGCTTGGTGCGATGAAGTTGGGTTGAAGGGGAACTTCGGTTCTCACTCACTTCGCAAGACCTGGGGCTACCATCAACGCATTCAGAACAAGGCCGCAGTTCCGCTTCTCATGGAAGCTTTCGGTCATGCGACCCAACGGCAGACACTTGAATATCTCTGCATCCAGTCTGAGGAAATCCAGGAGCTATATGCGCTGGAATTGTAGGCACACTATTGGATATTCGGAGTTGGGAACGCAGAGCAGCCAAGGCTGCAATTCTTACAAGAGCGTTCTCCTTTCGTGAATCTCATAGCAAAACCGAGTTTACTTTGCGGATTTTGTGAAAGTTATGTTTTACTTAACTCGGTGGTTGCGAATTTTGAGATCTAGACGCTTTGAAAATACGTCGAATACAAATAACGAACTTCAAAGGCATCAGGGACCTTGATTGGGTTCTGCCAAGGGAAAACGTTGTCTGCATAGTGGGTGCTGGCGACACTTACAAGTCGACCATTCTGGAGGCAATTCGCCTATGTCTACTGCCTAGTTGGAACGTAACGTTCGATATTTTTGATTTCTTTGACGGCAATACACAACAGCCAATCGAAATCATTCTGACGTTGGGAGATCTGCCGTCAGAACTGATTTCAGAGAGCAAATATGGGCATTGGATCAGAGGGTGGCAAGCTGAAAAAAACCAACTCTTTGATGAGCCAGACGACCTCTGTGAAAAGGTGTTGTCTCTTAGATTGACGATAGATGACTCTATGGAGCCTTCGTGGGAGGTGTTCTCTGACAGAGCTGAAGAAGGGCGTCGGTTTGGCGTTGGTGATAGGGCGAAGGCTAATATGGCCTTTATAGGTGATTATGTTGATAGGCACCTTACTTGGAGCAGAAACTCGGTGCTCAATCGGGGCACGGAGTCCGAGAGCATTTCAGCCTCGCTCAATAGAGCGGCTTACTCTGCTTTGGCTGCTCTCGAAGAGGAACGTGAGAAATCGCTCAAGGTATTTGACGAGGCGGCGGGTAATGCTGAGTTAATAGCCACTAGATTCGGGGTCCCGGTATCACGCGAAAACGCTTTTAGAGCACAGCTAGATACCGTTGCACTCAATATTCAGCTTGGTGGCCTTGCGCTTCACGATGGGCATCTACCACTACGTACCCTAGGGACAGGTTCGAAACGCCTTCTGAGCATGGGATTGCAGCAAGCTGTTCTGGAGGGCAATCATATAGTTTTGGTAGACGAGGTTGAGACCGGGTTGGAGCCGCATCGAGTCGCTGGTCTCTTAAGGAATTTGATGAATGAGAAGTCTGGTCAGTACATCTTGACCACCCACTCCCCAGTTGTGCTGCGCGAACTCACGATTGAGAATCTTTGTAGCGCACAACCAGAGGACGACTCATTGCAGGTAGTGTCTGCAGCCATTCCCGATCTTCGGGACGTAATTCAGGGAAAGATTCGGGCTGGCGCTGAAGCTTTTCTGGCACGAAAAATAATTGTCTGTGAGGGAGCAACGGAAGTTGGGTTTTGTCGAAGTTTGGACGAACGGTGGTCAGCGAACGATGGGCTGTCATTCGCGTTTGCGGGCGTCTCGCCCTTCGATGCTGCCGGAGGCGCGAACGTCCGAAAAACTGCTGAAGCTATTCAGTCGCTCGGCTATAGCACAGCTATCATTGTTGACACCGATGCAGATGACAGCTTTGGCGACGAGGATGCTGCTCAGTTAAGGGCGAACGGCATAGCGGTCGTTGACTGGGATGGCGGCGTCTCAATCGAGCAATACCTTTTTGACCATCTTCCTTGGCAGACTGTTTTAGCAAGTCTGTCGCTTGCCGTGGAGTTGCAAGGTATGGGACCTGTGTTGGATAGATTGCGCAATAAACACGCTGCTGACCTGCCTGAAGATCTGAGCAGTTGGGTTGATGACGCCGACCTACGCAAGTCTATAGGTCTTGCGTCTCTGGGCGACTCAAAAAAGAGGGGCGCTTGGTTCAAACGGATAGACTATGCCGAACAATGGTGCTCACTGATATTGAATGAGGGGCTTCCTGGTGATTCAGTTGTGCTGAAAAAGTTCGCAATCCTTAAAAAGTGGGTCGAAGATGACCAGCTTGGATGAAGTGGTATCTTCGTCTGTAGGCAAGGGGTATCTCGTAGCGCCAGCTGGGTATGGGAAGTCTCACTTGATAGCCCGTGCGGTGAAAAGTAGCCGTGGACCGCAATTGGTTCTTACGCATACATATGCTGGCGTAAACTCACTGCGACGCAAGTTTCGTGAAGAGAATGTGCTAGCCGAATCTGTTCACCTAACCACAATAGCTAGTTGGGCACTAAGGCTATGCCTGGCCTTCCCAAAGACATCTGGATGGGTCGAACAAGCACCACAGGGAAGCCAATGGTCCGAGGTCTATGCTCGTTGTACGGACTTACTGAAGAACGGGTTTGTTAGGGACATTATGCTTGCGTCATATACGGGGGTTTTTGTTGATGAGTATCAAGACTGTTCGGTGTCGCAGCATGGTCTAGTCAGAACCCTAGGAGATGAGTTGCCGCTGCGAGTGTTTGGTGATCCTCTTCAGGCAATATTCGACTCGATTAACTCAAAGACAGACCAGCCCGTAAACTGGGATTCAGATGTAGCCTCAGAATTCAAGTGTTTAGGACAGTTGCCTGAACCCTGGCGATGGAAAAGGGTCGGAACTCAAGACATCGCCAGCTGGTTGGATGAGATCCGCCAGAAGCTGTTGCGGGGAGAGCCTATCGACCTGTCTAAGAAACGCCCCAACAGCGTAAAGCTGCTTATTGTTGATGACGATGATGCACTCCGAAAAGGACAGATTAGCACCTGTAGGCGGTTTCAAAATAGTGACAGTGATAGTGTGGCTGCAATCCACACTGGAGATGGTGTGCACAAGGCGAAGTGCCACAGGCTCGCAAAGCAGTGCTCCGGGCGTTTTTCTTCGATTGAAGAGGTAGAAGGGCAAAGGCTTTCAGCTTTCGTCGCTTCTTATGACAAAAAATCCGGAAATGACCAGAAGCTCCTGGAGTGCATAGAGTTTGCTAAGAAAAAATGCATGTCTGGAGTGAACGAAGCTCTTTCTGCGGGAACCAAAAAGGGAGAAGCCGTCAAGCTTGGGGCGAAGACCAGAAACCCCTTGTTGACGGCAGCTGCGAACAGGTTTTTGGAGACCGGTTCGGAAGCCGACCTATTGAAGTTTTGGTTGGAGCTCCGGCATGTTGATGGAACTACACTATACGCGCGCGACCTTTTTAATCGTTTGGAGAAAGTGTTAGAGGAAGCCACTTTAGCGCCAGATTTGGGACTTGGAGCCGCGCTTGAAAGGTTCCAAAGCAAGTTTCGCCATATCGGAAGACCTATGCGGTTCCCAAAGATAATTAGCACGACACTTCTGCTTAAAGGCCTGGAGTTTGATCATTCAATTGTATTGGATGCTACATCGCTCACAAAAAAAGACCTGTATGTGGCCTTAACGAGAGCGCGGAAAAGCATAACGATAATCTCAATGAACATGATCCTCGATCCCAGGGACTAAATATCTTGGCAGGTGAGCGAAAGTCGAAGACAGATTCACTGGAAGACAGATTTCTAAGTTTTCTTTCGAGTCTAGATGGCGCCGAGAGTATCGACGACGACGTTGCTGAAATCGATCTAGAGTACCGAGAGAGAGCAGACTTTCTTCTGAATGGGAGAAAAATCGTTCTTGAAGTAAAATCTCTCAAGGATGACCCAGAGTACAAAGTAGAAGAGAGACTAGAGAAACACCGAATTAGAGAAGAGTTCCCGCTGTTTTACGGAACCCGTGATCTCAAGGATGTTTTGAAACATCTGCCGGGTGGGGACCAGATAAATCAGGAAGTCTTTCACGCACTCACTCGGTCTATTCAGGGCGGTGTCGAAAAAGCGGATCGTCAAATCGCATCCACAAAGGAGTCCTTGGGACTACCGGACGCGTGTGGCGTGGTGGCTATCTTGAACGAAGAGATTGGAATCCTATCGCCTAATGTAATTGCGTTCGCTGTCCAACGCGTTCTTAGCAAGAAAAAGGATGGTGATCTTCGATATAGGAACATTTCCTATGCTCTGATTTTAAACGAGAGCCATGTCACGCGTGTTGATGATCAAACAGACGCATTCTCCATTATTCTGTTAGAAGGTCCATGTTGTTCAAACGATCCCGCAGCAGAGAAGTATCTCGACGAGCTACCGGGCAAGTGGTCAGAGTCTCAAGCAGCGCCATTGCTGTCGATGTCAGACCCCAAGAAGTTTCCCGAATTGCACTTTGAGCAGACTAACTCGGCTGTCCTAAATGAGAATGTTGGCACCATTCGTCGTCAAGACCTATGGCGTAGGAACTATCATGAGAACCGGTATTTGGAATCTCTGTCTGACGATGCCTATTTTCAGCATCTTGCCATGATATTTGATTCATATGCGCCCCACATGCTTGTGGGTGCAGATAAACTGCCTGAGCAGAAAGTGCGTGAATTTTTGGAGGGTTGGACTCATGCATTGGAGGAGGGAAATTTGAGGGGTGTTGATATGAGACACCTCTACCTTCACTCGGAATTCATGAAGAACCAAAGCTCAGAGGAACGGGGTGAATAGTTCGGTGGTCATTGAGACTACGAGTGTGGGTCATGGCCGTCCGTACCCTGTCCCTTTGCTGACCCCGCGTTGAGCTTTGGGTTCTGTGCGAGCAGATTGAGCTATAAATTAGCTTTTTATAAATCATTTTTTGTCGTATTATGAGTTATAAAGGGTGGATTTATAACTCATGACATGGAACTGGCAGCACAAAGAATGGCCTCATTTTACATATGAAGCCGAGGCATTAGAGGGCTTCGAGGCCCAGTTTCTGCACAATTCTGGTGTGTTACTTGGTGCCTTCATGCACCTTGATACAGCCGAGAAAGACCAACTCACGGTCGATCTGATCAGCAATGAAGCTCTCAAAACCTCTGAAATAGAAAATGAGCATCTCAATCGGGATAGCCTGCAATCCTCTATCCGCAGCCAACTAGGCCTTTCCGTTGCAAATACGAGGGTTCCTCTTGCGGAGCAGGGCATCGCCGAAATGATGGTGGACCTATTTCGAACGTTCATTGACCCGTTAAGGAATGACATGCTGTGCCGTTGGCACTCCATGCTCATGCAGGGGCGTCGCGACCTAGTGGATGTGGGCGCCTATCGAACGCATGAAGATGCGATGCAGATCGTTTCCGGCTACGAACATGACCGGAAAGTGTACTTTGAAGCGCCACCATCGTCTCAGGTGCTTTCAGAGATGAACCAGTTTGTTGTTTGGTTCAATAGAACCAGGCCCGGCGAAAAGAATGCACCGCAACCTCTTGCACGCTCTGGAATAGCTCACCTTTACTTCGAGTGCATCCATCCGTTTGAAGATGGTAATGGCCGTATTGGGCGAGCAATCTCTGAGAAAGCTTTGGCGCAATCACAAGGCCGTCCGACCTTGCTCGCATTAGCTCATACAATTGAGAAGGGGCGGAAGAGTTACTACGCCGCTCTTGAGGACGCGAACACACGGAACGAGATCACCGACTGGCTTGTCTATTTCTCTGAGATGATACTCGACGCACAGGCATACACGCACTATCGCATCGAGTTTCTAATTGAGAAAATGAAGTTCTATGACAGATTGTCCGGCAAAATGAATCCGCGTCAGGAGAAGGTCATTGCACGGATGTTTCGTACGGGGCCGGAGGGTTTCGAAGGCGGACTGAGTGCGGAGAACTATCTCAGCATCACAAAAACTTCGCGTGCGACGGCAACCAGGGACTTAAATGACCTTGTTGCGAAAGGAGCCCTCACTAAAACAGGTGAACGGAAATCAACACGCTATTGGTTGAAATTGTCTCAGCCTTTGGCAGAGCGAATACCTTGAGTCATTGGTTTTCTTGGCTGGCACCAGTCGCGTTGGCTTGCATCTCTAGCTTCTTAGTTGACTAGCGTAAATATTCACGATAATTTCCTGTGAAATTTAAACATTAACATTGGTTGTAGGAAGGTAGTGGAAACGGGTTTGCTTTGTATCGCTTGCAAGTAGGAGTTGGTGACGAAGCAAAAAGACCTGGAATTGACCGAAATTAGCACATTCTCTAGCACACTCACATTTTTCAGATGAAATTTATGAGCTAAATCAAATGCTTAGGGGTTGCACTATTCGGCTCATAACCTGAAGGTCATAGGTTCAAATCCTATCCCCGCAACCATCGATTCCATACGGGAGCCCAGAACTTCTGGGTTCCCGTTTGCGAACGCCAGAATGGCTGCGAGATCGCCCTTAAGCTCCACATGCGGTCGACCAGCTGAGTTCTTTTCATCATGAACGAACACCGCGCCGATAAGGGATCGGATTGCGGCCTTGGCCTCTGTTGCTTCCAGGTTGTCGGAAGAGACCAGATCGGCCAGCTCGGCGACTTTGCGTCGGTAGGTTTCGGCAATAGCTGGGCTGATCTGGACCGATGTAGCTGGCCGAACGGCAGCTAGCTCTCGTTCCAGATGGTCCTTGCGTTGTTGCAGTTTCCGGAGTCTATCCTTTAAGGCTTCAAGTTCCGGCGCTTGGATAAAAGCGTCGGCAGCTTTCTCCACATCGTCGCTGACCGCCTGCAATTTCTTCTGCAATGAAGTGCGCCGGTTGTTCTCCCCGCGTTCGAGGCGGTTCATCTCTGCAACATATTCCTTGACGAAAACGGCCACCAGGTCGGCGTCTAGCAGGACATCCTTCAGTGCTTCTAGGATGCGCTTTTCGATCTCCGGTATCTTGATATGCACAGAGTTCGTGCAAGTGCCCTTTTCAGCTCTTGTCGAGCAGCCCATGCGGTCCAGGCCGCGCGCAACGTAGGATCCGCCGCACACGCTGCACTTCACAAGTCCAGATAGAAGTCGCTTCGGTCGCTTTTTGTCGGGAGCGTGCGTCACTACCTGCAGCGCAGCATGCGCATGGTTCCAAAGTTCTTCGGAGACAATCGCTAACTCTGGCGCACTTTGGATCGTCCATTCATTCTCTGGGTTAGGTCTAGCCGTCCGCTTGCCAGTGTCAGGATCTCGAAAGAAGGACTGGCGATTGTAGACAATCTCGCCCCGATATAGTCGATTGTGGAGGATACCGTTTCCCCGCTTGGCATTGCCATAGATGGCGTTCGCTCTCCAACCATTCCCGCGCGGGCTGGCGATGTTATCGGCATTGAGCTCTATGGCGATTGCTTTGGGACTTCGACCGGCTGCGAATTCTCTGAAGATCCTACGCACGACCTCCGCTTCCGTTTCGTTGATCTTCCGCAAGCCGCGAACAGGCTCGCCCTTGTGATCGAACTCAGATCGAATGGCATCGTACCCATAGGACAATCCCCCTGGAATCTTGCCACGTTTAACGGCGCCCACCTGACCGCGTTTAGTCTTCGCCGCTAGGTCTTTTAAGAAGAGCGCGTTCATGGTGCCCTTGAGACCGATATGCAGCTCACTAACATCACCTTCGCCGACGGTGACGATTTCGATGCCCCGATGGGAGAGCCGTTTGTAAAGACCGGCTATGTTCTCTTGGTCTCGCGAGAGTCGGTCGAGCGCTTCAGAGATAACAGCGTCAAACTCTCCGTCTTGTGCAGCTTGCATGAGCGAACGAAGTCCGGGCCGTTCGGCGTTGGTTCCAGATATTGCGTAGTCGGAGAATTCTCTAACAACGGACCCGCCAAGTTCATCTACCCGGCGTCGACATAATGCCAATTGATCTTCGATGGACGTTTCCGCCTGTCGATCAGAGGAGTAGCGAGCGTATATTGCAAAGCGCTTCAAGTTATTCGTCCCTAGCTTCGCCATTTCTATAATCGGCCTTGGCTGTGGCTCGGGCTAAGGCCTCCACCAAAGACACCACAAGCTGATTGTATGGGCGTTCCTCCAGTCTGCAAGTGAGCAGATGCAGAGGGAGTCTTGCAGGGGCTTTTGTGCGACTACTATCTGACATGTGTCAGATGTCCCAAGTCAGTGAGAGTCGGACAATGTTGGCCGGGTTGACGAACCGATAATCAACCCGGCGTGCGCCCATAGAGCTTTAAGAGGATGTGTGTCTGACCAAGCTTTGTGGCATTTTTGTTTCACCTTAAAGGTGTATTGAACCCACTACTTTGTCATGGTTAACGTGATGTCCAGTCGAGTCGGATGCCGGGGCAGCTATGAAATGGATGGGGATTGCGGGCGCACTTAGCTTTGCTTTTGTAAATGCGTCTTATGCAGACGAGGTCGTGATCCCAGGGAGCTTCGCGGTTTCTGAGTCTGGCGCGGCGACCTATTCCATCGACATTGATGTACCACCGGGGACGGCAGGCATAGAGCCTAAACTCTCGCTCACCTATTCAAGCCAAGGCGGCAATGGTCTTCTCGGCATGGGGTGGTCTCTGTCGGGTCTCTCAAGCATCACAAGATGTCCGAAGACGGTTGCACAGGACGGTGTCCGCGGTGCGGTCAGGTTTAATGCCGACGATCGCTTTTGTCTCGACGGTCAGCGGCTGATAGCCACGTCTGGAACCTATGGCGCAAGCGGCACTGAGTACCGAACGGAAATGGAAGGCTTTTCCCGTATCACCTCCAATGGCACCACAGGCACGGGGCCAACCAGCTTCACGGTCGAAACCAAATCTGGCCTCACCATGGCGTATGGGAATACCTCCGACAGCCGGGTTGACGCCCAGGGCAAAGCTGAAGCAAGTGCGTGGGCTGTCAACCGGATCGATGACACGCTTGGCAACTATATGAATGTGACTTACGTGGATGACGGCACGAACGGAGAGCACCGCCCGATCAAAATCGTATATTCAGGACACCTAACCTCGGGTGCATCAGCGTCGGTGGAGTTCACCTATGAGACCCGACCGGACATCAACCCCGTCTATCACGCTGGATCGCTCTTTAAAACCACCCAACGTCTGACCCATGTAAAGACCTTTGTCGGGACCAGTCTCGTTACAGACTACCGCCTCACCTACGATACTTCGCCTGCAACCTACCGCTCCAGGCTTACGTCTTTGGAGAGATGTGATGGGATGGGAGCTTGTCTTCCGCAATCCGTGTTTTCCTGGTCTAACAGCGGTCCACTCTCGTACTCATACATCGCTAATCCCGGTGGTCATGATGGCAACTATTCCGGCTGGACTCCACGATTGGTTGACTTCAACGCGGATGGGAAGACAGACATCCTGTTGAGCGATGCGGATATCTATGGGCGAAGCAATGGCAACAGAGATATCTGGCTGAGCCAGGGAAATGGGCAAAACTATACCTATATAACCAATCCCGAGGGTCACGATGGAAACTATGTCACATACGTTCCTCGCTTCGCTGACATGAATGGAGATGGACGGCCTGAGTTCTTCTGGAGTGGGTCTGACATATATGGACGAAGCAATACGAATAGGGACATTTGGTCAAGCACCGGAACGGGGATGGGCTACACATATATTGGCAACCCGGCAGGGCAGGACGGCAACTACTCCAGCTGGAAACCGTATCTTGCAGATTTCAACGGGGATGGCAGGGCAGATGTCTTATGGCAAAACGAGGATACGCAGGGACGTGGCTTAGGCAACCGTGACATCTGGCTGAGCTTAGATGACGGCACCAACTACACCATCGTAACGAATCCGGGCGGCCATGACGGAAACTTTAGCAACTGGACGCTTCGCCTAGCAGACTTCGATGGCGATGGCTTCGCCGACCTGTTTATGAGCGATGCTGACATTTATGGCCGCAGCAATGGAAACCGCGATATCCTATTCAATCAGGGCGATGGGCACGCTTTCGGTCATGTTGCCAACCCCAATGGTCACGACGGCACCTACCAGGGTCGAACGCCTCATTTCGGCGACTTCAACGGTGACGGAAAAACCGACATCCTTTGGAATGGCGAGGACATCTATGGGCGCAGCAATGGTCAGCGCGCTATTTGGCTCAGCAAAGGAAATTGGACTCACTTCGAGACTGTGGCGAACCCTGGTGGCCATAACGGGAACTTCGTGGGATGGATGCCGCGCCTGGCTGACTTTAATGGTGACGGAAAAACAGACATTCTTTGGAGCGACGCGGATATCCATGGCCGGAGCCAAGGCAATCGAGACATCTGGATCAGCTTGGGCGACGGAGCCACTTTCACGCATATCGTTAACCCAGAAGGTCACGACGGGAATTACGTCAACTGGCGCCCGCATTTTGGTGACTTTAATGGGGATGGACGTGCCGATTTTTTTTGGAGCAACGAGGATATTCACGGTATCAGCAATGGTCACCGCGACATCTGGTTGTCCACAGGTTCGCCCGACCTTCTCACCTCCATCAATGACGGTTTTGGAGACAAGATTCGGCTGACCTATAAGCCTCTGACCGATATCTCTGTATATGTGAAGGGATCTGGATCGGTCTATCCGGAAGTTGATCTTCAGTTGCCGTCCTATGTCGTGTCGCGGGCAGAGGTGCGCGACGGCATCGGTGGCTTTGTGCCGACCGAGTATCGTTACGGAGGGCTTAGAGCGAGAGCCGATGGTCGCGGATCGGTTGGCTTTGCGTGGACGGAAGCCGAGCAGGTCGAGACGGACTTCGTCACCCGCCGGGAGTACCGTCAGGACTATCCTTACTTAGTACGGATCTGGCGAGAAACAACAAGCGCTCCGAATGTTGGGCTCGCAGGGGTGCTGTCAGAGAAGACCTATTCCTTTGCCTGTCTAAATCCCGCCAACGGGCTTGGGTGTGTTGAGGCGGCAGGTAATCGTTACTTCCCTTACGCCAGTTCTGTTGTGGAGAAGGGCTGGGACCTGGACGGGTCTGTCCTGCCAACGGTGACGACAACGAACACCTACGACAGCTGGGGCAACGCCACTCAGATTGATGTGGTCACCAGCGACGGCTTTTCCAAGTCAACGACAAACACTTACACGAACGATGCGGTGAACTGGATCCTCGGACGCCTCACGCGCACCGAGGTGACGGATGTGAGTCCATAAGGCTTCGCGGATGTGTCTGATTAAATTTCGTGGCATTTTTGTTTCACCTAAAAGGTGTATTGAACCCATCACTTTGTCATGGTTAACGTGATGTGCAGTTGAGTCGAATGTCGGGGGCGACAATGAAGTGGATGGGGATTGCGAGCGCACTCAGTCTCGCTCTTGTGAATACGGCGTATGCGAACGAGGTCGTGGTACCGGGAAGCTTCGCGGTGTCTGAATCCGGTGGCGCCACCTATTCCGTCGACATTGACGTGCCACCTGGCGTTGCAGGCATGGAGCCCAAGCTCTCACTCACTTATTCCAGCCAGGGAGGCAATGGCCTTCTCGGCATGGGCTGGTCCCTGTCAGGCCTTTCCAGTGTCACGCGTTGTCCAAAGAACATTGCACAGGACGGTGTGCGGGGCGCGGTCAGGTTCGACACAGATGACCGGTTCTGTCTCGACGGTCAGCGCCTGTTTCCCATTTCTGGCGCCCATGGCGCGAGCGGTACGCAGTACCGCACAGTGATGGAAGGCTTCTCCAAAATTACGTCGCTGTCGCTCTACGGATCCGGCCCTGCCGTATTCGATGTTCGGACAAAGTCGGGGTTGCATTTTTCTTACGGAGGTTCGTGGCCATCACGCCTCATTCCAGATGGTCAAAGTGTCATTGGTACCTGGAATGTTAGTCGCGTGAGGGACACGTCCTTCAACACCATGACGTTTGAATATGGTCAAAGTTCCGCAGACAGCTACCGGTACCCTACAAGAATCAATTATGGCGCAAACAGTGCAAACCCGCAGATGGCTTCGGTTCGATTTACCTATGAGGCGCGAACCGACATCCCGCGCTCCTACCATGAAGGCTCGCTGTTTCGCACGCTTGAGCGCCTTAAAACCATTGATACCTATGTTGGTAGTACCCTCGTTGCGAGGTACACGCTCGACTATGCCTATAGTCCGACAACAAATCGTTCGCAGCTTGTCTCATTAGAAAAATGCGACGGCTCCAACGTTTGCCTGCCTAAGACCATGTTCACTTATCAGGCGGCACCGGCAAACCAATTCTCGGTCGTCACCAATGTCGCGGGTCAGGACAACCAATGGCACCATAATATACCGGTCATAGGAGATTTTGACGGCGACGGCCTTGCTGATGTCTTCTGGCGGCATGTCGATACGTCGCAGCGGTCGTCTTTGCCCGCCACCGCCGCTATTTGGTTGTCCAATGGCGACGGGACCGTTCAAACAATTGGCAATGTGAACGGCCAGAATGGCCAACTCATCCAATATGCGCCGAGCGCAGCAGACTTTAACGGGGACGGCCTGTCGGACATTCTCTGGTCGGATCAGGACCAATATGGCAGCTCCTACACCAACATGGTTGTCTGGCTGTCAAACGGCGACGGCACGTTCACGCAAGTGAATACCAGTGCTACCGGTGGGTCACCCGCCGCGCCCACGCTCCACGGTCACCGTATGTATTCGGCTGACTTTAATGGAGACGGAAAGACAGACCTTTTTTTCAATCACACTGATTTATATGGCCGCACCTCAGCTCCGGGAACGCGTTTCATCCTTCTCTCAAATGGTGACGGCACGTTCCAGACCGTCAGCAATGTCAATGGCCAAGATGGAGCCTTTGCCGGATGGTCGCCGAGTACGGGAGACTTTGATGGCGATGGCCTTTCGGACATTCTCTGGATGGGTGCCGGTATCTATGGCCATAGCGATAGCACTCTGACGATTTGGTTCTCTCAAGGCGACGGCACCTTCACGCAAGTCAATACCAGTGCTAACGGCGGTTCGCCGGCGGCGCCTGCGCTGAATGGTCATTTGCGCTCTTCGGGCGATTTCAATGCGGATGGCAAGACAGACCTTCTGTTTAGCTATTCAGACATTTATGGCCGTACTGCAGGCGTTGCTACACGTATTCTCCTGCTCTCAAAAGGTGATGGATCATTCCATCAAATCTCTAATGTCAACGGCCAGGACGGGTCGATTGTTGGATTTGCTCCCAAAGCGGGCGACTTCAACGGCGACGGCTTGGCTGATGTTTTGTGGGAGATGACAGGACAAGACGGCCATGTCATCGGTGATCTGAATCTCTGGATTGGTAAGGGCGACGGGTCTTTTGACCATCAGACCGGTGTTTCAGGAATTACCAGCTCCAACCTGAATGGTCACCTGTCGACCATTGGCGATTTCAACGGCGATGGCAGTTCGGATCTGTTGTACTTTTATGCTGACATTTACGGTCGGGCGCACACACCCACAGGGACGCGGCGTCTATATCTTTCCACGACGGCCCCCGACCTGCTTGCGTCTGTCGACGATGGATTTGGCGACAAGGTTCAACTGACCTATAAACCCCTGACGGATGACAGCATCTACACGAAGGGGTCCGGCTCTGTATATCCTGAGGTTGACCTTCAGGTGCCGTCCTATGTTGTATCGCGGGCAGAGGTGCGTGACGGGATCGGCGGGTTCGTGCCGACAGAATATCGCTATGGAGGTCTGAAGGCGCGGGCCGATGGGCGAGGGTCGCTGGGTTTCGCCTGGAGCGAAGCGGAGCAGGTTGAAACAGACTTCGTTACCCGCCGTGACTACCGTCAGGACTATCCTTATGTGGGACGCGTTTGGTTGGAGCGCACGTCGGCGCCTGGCGTTGGCTTCACAGGTTCGCTATCTCAGCCGATCCCTGCCGGCGCAGGTCTGCTGTCTGAGAAGACATATGCTTTTGACTGCCTCGATATATCAGCCGGCGGCACCCTTGGCTGTACTGAGGGTGTGACGGCCATCTACTTCCCCTATGCAGCGTCGATTGTTGAGAAGGGTTGGGACCTGGATGGGTCAGTCCTGCCAACGGTGACGACAACGAACACCTATGACGCATGGGGGAACGCAACTCAAATTGATGTTGTGACGAGCGACGGCTTCTCAAAGTCGACGGTGAACACTTACACGAACAATGCAGGTGCCTGGATCCTTGGCCGCTTGACGCGGACCGAGGTGACGGATGTGAGTCCCTGAGGTGGGGCAGGTGATGCGGCCTTAAGGCAGGTCGAATGAAGTGCCATTTGGGCAAGAGTTTTTTTTGCAAGAGGCTTGGGGGCCATGAGCGTGCGGCAACATGATGAGATGACAGAGCAGAAGACTGGCTTCTTGTGGCGGAAGGGCAAGCGCTCTCTCACCCGTCTCATTGGCGGTGTGGCGCTCCTGGGCTTTGGCTTTGTGTCAGCCGCGTCAGCTGCAACGGTTACGCGGGTGTCGAGCTTCGAGTATGACCCGACCACAGGTCTTCTCACCAAGGAGATCATCGAGCCGGATAACCCGTCTCTCAAGGTAGAGACCACCTACACCTATGACGCGTTCGGGAACAAGATCACCACGACAACCTCGGGCCAGGGGATCACCTCGCGGACAGCGACCGCGACCTTTGACTCAACCGGCCGCTTCCCGGTTGTGGAGACGAATGCGCTCGGTCATCAGGAGACGCGCACCTTTGACGCGGCCTTTGGCAATCGCCTGTCACTCACTGGCCCGAACGCGCTGACCACCAATTGGACCTATGACGGTTTTGGCCGTCAGACCGGAGAGACCCTTGCCGACGGCAATGGCGCCACGATTGAATATCTCTACTGCTCCGGTGTGGCGGGGGGCACGCTTCCCTGTCCGACCCATGCCAAGTTCGCCATCAGGACCACCCCTGTCGACAGCCTGAGTGCCCCGAACGGTCCTGTCTCGATCTCTTACGCAGATGCCAGAGGCCGGGTCATCCGGGAGGAGACGCAGGGGTTCGACGGCACCGCCATCTATGTGGACACGGAGTACAACCATCTTGGGCAGGTGGCCCGCACTTCACGGCCTTATTATGCCGGTGCCACGCCTGTCTGGACGACCGCGACCTACGACCTGCTTGATCGGGTGCTGACCCAGACCCTGCCGGACAATTCAACCTCGAGCTGGGACTATTCCGGTCTCGACACGAAGGCCACGAACGACAAGGGCCAAGAAAAACGCACCGTCGTCAATTCTCAAGGCTGGACGACCCATGTTTATGAGGCGTCCAACACACTCAACTACCTGTCGACCTTTGAGTATGACGCATCGGGGAACCTCACCAAAACGACGGACCATGCGGGCAACATCACGACCGCCACCTATAATGTGCGTGGCTTCAAGACGGCGATGACCGACCCGGACATGGGGTCCACCTCTTACACCTACAATGTTCTGGGCGAACTCCTCACAGAGACCGACGCGAAGCTCCAGGTGACCAGCTTCACCTATGATGTTCTCGGCCGCACGCTCACCCGCACTGATGCGGACATGGTCACCACCTGGACCTATGACACGTCCCCCACCAAGGGGATCGGCAAGATCCACACGGTGGCGACGGATAATGACTATCTCCAGACCATGACCTATGACAGTTTGGGGCGGGAGAGCGCGGTCTCCACCCAGCTGGAACTGGGGGTCTCCGGCCTTGTGAGCCGCACCTATGATGCGAACGGGCGCGTTGCCACGGTGACCAATCCTAATGGGCTGGTCACCCAGAACGTCTACACCAGTCTCGGGTATCTATCCCAAATCCGGAATAACGCGACCCAGGCCATCTATTGGGAAGTCAACGCCATGGATGCGGCGGGAGAGATCACGTCCCAGACCCATGGCAATGGGGTCACGACGGTGCGCTCCTTCGACAATCGGGGCTGGCTCACGGACATTGAGGCGACGGCGTCTGGCTCCAGCACCCCCAATGTCCAGGACCTCACCTACACGTTCGACACGATCGGCAATATGGCCTCGCGGACGGACACGAACCGGGCTCTCACAGAGAATTTCGGCTATGACGCGCTCAATCGTCTGGTCTCGTCCAACGTTAACAGCTCCAACCTCAAGACCATCGCTTATGACGCGCTGGGTAACATCACAAGCAAATCAGATACCGGCACCTATACCTATGGCGGTGTAGGGCAGCCCGTCCATGGGGTGACGGCCATCACCGGCCCGGTGACCACGACCTTCACCTATGATGCCAATGGCAACATGCTCACCGGCAACAACCGCACCATCACCTGGAACGCGGCCAATCAGCCGCTCACCATCACCCGGGGCGGCAGCACGGTCTCCTTTGCCTATGGCCCGGATAACAATCGCATCAAGCAGACCGTGGGCACGCTCACGACCTACTATTTTGCGGCCGGCTATCTGGAGCGGGAAGACGATACGGCGACCGGCGAGACCCGATGGCTCAACTATATTCATGGTCCCGGCGGCATGGTGGCGCTGGTGGCGGAGACGATCGACTCTGGCAACAACCAGACAGACGTCACCCGCTATTACCACCTGGATCATCTGGGTTCCATTGAGACCATCACAGACAGTGCGGGTCTCATCGCGGAGGCCAATTCCTATGATTCCTGGGGGGCTCGGCGCTTTGAGACGACCTGGGCGGATGACTTCCTGGAGACGATCACGTCGGAGACCAATCGGGGCTTCACGTCTCACGAGCATCTGGAAGAGGTTGGCCTCGTTCACATGAATGGCCGTCTCTATGACGCGCGCATCGGCCGCATGATCTCTGCGGACCCGTTCGTGCAGGCGCCGCTCAACCCGCAGAATTATAATCGCTATACCTACGTCCTCAACAATCCGCTCGCTTACACAGACCCTAGCGGTTTCTTCTTCAAGAAGATCAAGAGCGCATTTAAGAAAGTCTTCCGAGCGGCCATCTCACCTCTGGGCTTTATCAGCAAGGTGTTCGGTCCTCAAATCGCAAGCATAGTGAATGTGGCTGTGTCTGCGTTCTGTGGACCTGCGGCGCCAGCGTGTGCTGCGGCTGGGCAATTCCAAATTGCCCAGGAGCAGGGAGCATCTTTTGGACAATCACTCAAGTCAGCGGCGATCGCTGGGGCCGCTTCATATATCTCTGGTGGTGGGCTCAGTATTGGAAACCCCTACGCTGACGTTGTTATCCATGGCGTTGCCCGGGGCGGCCTCTCCGTTGCTCAGGGCGGTAAGTTCGGCAGCGCGTTTCTTTCTGGCGCGTTTAACGCGGGAATAGGCGGCATCGTTCCAGAGTTTGATGACTTTGGATTGGATCTCGCTCGAAGTGCAGTTCTAGGAGGTACTTCCGCGGTCATCGGTGGCGGCAAGTTCGCGAACGGTGCGAAAACGGCCGCGTTCCAATATGCCGCAAGTTATGGTGCGGGACTTGCCCTTCGCGCCGCACGTCACGTAGGCAAAACTGCAACGGCTTCTCAGCGGAAACGTGGAGTGCAGGTAGCTTGCGCGCATCCCGCCGCCGCCGCCGCTTGCTGGGGAGGGCGAGTCGTACTCGACGCAATTGCTAAAGGACTTGCTGGCGGAGCAGTTACTGCCGGGGCTGGTTCCCTTCACGGGGATACCCCCGAAGGAGTTCAGATTTTTCGATCAGTCGGCCAGCGAGAATTAGCTGATATTGAGGCCACTGGTCAGTTCAGAATTCCAGAAGGTGGCGTGGCCGGCAAATACTTTGCTGTAGATTTAGCTAATGCCCGGGTTCATCGTGACCGTCTTGCTAATTTCACCGTTGGAGGCGGCATTGTTCAAACCACTGTCCGTCAAGAAACCTTTCAAAACTTTGAACATGGCGTGGATGCCGGTGTACCATTCTTATTTGTGCCATCTCCACAAATGAACAACCTAAATCGAGACGCTCGGCAGTTCGGGATAAGACAAGTTGAATGATGGGCTTTGGGAGAGAAAAATGAACCCACCGATGTCGCTGGTAGAAGCTAAGGTGCAAGCTGTATTTGAGACAACTTACAGAGGTCCCATTGGCGTTGGTTATCGGACCGGGATAGATTTTGGACAAGGGACAACTATTAGTCAGATTGAACAAATTGACGGTGCTGATGACAAAGTGCTGGAACCTGAAGGTAGCGCTACGATTATACTTACAATCGTTCACCCAGATCGATTCGGCGTTGATCAGGTGAAGATCGGGTCGGAGTTCTCTCTTTGGGAAGCTGATACCAAAACAGTGGTAGGTTTGATAACCGATGTGATACACACTGCAGATGAAGACTGGGTATATGTCCCTACAGACCGGAAGGTGAGATTTGATGAGTCGCAATCATAATCTCGGTTGTGGTCATCTTTTTGGTGATGCTCACGGAGGTCAAAGCTAAAAGCTTACTCAGCCCTCGTTTGTCTTCTGCTCCACCGTCGGAGCGCTTCTCGTGGTCGCGGCGAACTTAGCAAGAACGCTGGATACCGTTCGCGATCCGTGAGCCGCAAAGGCGTTCACTTTATGCTTCTGCTTGTCGCCTCTGCCGGACTTGGCTGCCTAAGCCTACTGAGTATAACCGACCTTCGTGAGGGGCGGTTGCCGAACGCGTGGGTGGCGGCGCTGGCCGTGCTCGGCGGGGCGTTTTTCTTCCTGTCAGATACTGGGCCGGGGCTGACCGACGTGGCCATCGGCTTGGTTGTAGGGCCGGGGTTCTTGCTTCTTATCCGTGTGTTGTTTGAGCGCTTGCGCGGCGCCCCCGGTCTGGGGCTCGGCGATGTGAAATTCGCGGGTGCCGCCGCGCTCTGGGTCGGCGCTAGCGGGTTGCCGCTGCTCTTCTTTGTGGCGTCCACCGCCACCCTTCTCGGCATAGGCCTTTTGGTTATGTTGGGACGGCTTGGGCCCCAAGATTTAGGCACCCGCCGCATCCCCTTCGGGCCGGGCCTTTCTTTGGGGCTTGCCGCAACCGTCGCTCTGCAAACGTCCAACGCCGCTCTTTTCTGATCTGAATCCGGCTAATACTGAGAATCAGGTGGCCCTGGCCGCATTGGCTCATTTATCATGAGACAAAAGGTTTCCGTTTTTAAAAGCTGACGGGTTTTGCCCTGACGCGCAGGAAATCAAAACGGGGTTCAAAGCCCTGAAATGCGGCGAAAGAAGCTGCCAGGGATATGGTGTCGATGGGGCGTGAGTTAGCGCAAATGTTGTCTGAGGCCGGGCGTCTGCCGTCTGGGGCGTTGCAGCGTGCCACCAATATGGTCGAAGAAACCGGCGAGCCGCTTCACCGGGTGCTCGCCCAACTGGGCCTGCTCTCGGAAAAAGACCTGACCGCCTTTGTTTCCGAACAATGCGATGTGGATGTGCTGACCCGCGACGACCTGCCGGCGGAGCGCCTGGCGGGGGATCCGCTGTCGCCCCTCTTTTTGCGCAAATATGGCGTGCTGCCGCTCCGCGATGAGGAGGATGCCTTCTCCATCGCCATGCCCGACCCGTCCGACGCGGAAGCGCTGGAAGCCATTCGCTTTGTCATCAACAAGCCGCTCCGCATTTATGCGGCGGCGGGCTCCGACATAGAAGAAGCGCTGCTGCAGCACTATGCGGAGCTGCGTCCCCAATCCAATGTGGAAATATTGGACGTCGGCGACGCCGCCCAGGACCGCGCCGACATGGAGCAGGTGCGTGATCTCACCAGCGACGCGCCCGTCATTGCGCTGGTCAATGGATGGGTGACCGCGGCGGCTGATCAGGGCGTCTCCGACATTCATATTGAGCCCGGCAAGAACGGGCTCCATGTCCGCTTTCGCGCCGATGGTGGCTTGGTGGATTTTGACGAGCAGCCGCGTGCCCTGCTCGCCGCGGTGAGCTCTCGCATCAAGATCATGGGCGGGCTCGATATTGGAGAGAAGCGGGTGGCCCAGGACGGGCGCTTCAGCCTGCCGGTGCGCGGCCGCAGCATCGACATTCGTGTTTCCATCGTGCCGACGGTGGAAGGCGAAAGTGTTGTCCTGCGTTTGCTGGACCGGGCCTCGGTCGCCCTCGACTTTGAAGCGCTTGGATTTGCCGGCGACGATCTGGAGCGCTTCCGCCATGTGCTGACCGCGCCCCACGGCATTGTCCTGGTGACGGGTCCCACCGGCAGCGGTAAGACCACCACGCTCTATACGTCTCTTCTGCACATGCAGAAGCCAGACCTTAAAATCCTGACGGTGGAAGACCCGGTCGAGTATCGCCTGCCCGGCGTGATGCAATCTCAGGTGCAGTCCAATATCGGCATGGGCTTTGCCGACCTTTTGCGGTCCTTCCTGCGCCACGACCCGGACATCATCATGGTCGGGGAGATCCGCGACACGGAGACCGCGCGCATTGCGGTGCAGGCTGCCCTCACCGGTCATATTGTTCTGTCGACCTTGCACACCAACGATGCCACGGGCGCCATCATGCGGCTCATTGATATGGGGGTTGAGGATTACCTGATCCCCTCCACGCTGAACGCCGTTCTGGCGCAGCGGCTGGTGCGGCGTCTGTGTCCCCATTGCCGGGAGGCTTATACGCCCGCGCCGGAAATCGCCGAGCGGTTTGATCTTAGCGCCCAGGCACGCGGCGGGAAGCTCACACTCTTCAAGCCTGTCGGGTGTGACGCCTGCCGCCACACAGGCTTCAGCGGGCGCCTCGCCATCTATGAACTGCTGGTCATGACGGAGGAGCTTCGCACCCTGGCGCTGGAGGGTGCCGGTATTGATGCGCTTCATCAGGCTGCCTGCCGCGGCGGCATGACACCTATTCAAAGCGATGGCATTACAGCGGCGCTCCGCGGGGAGACGACGCTCGAAGAAGTCCTCCGCGTGACGAGGGAGGTTTGAGCGTGCCGACCTTCCACTATCAGGCCGTGCGCCGGAACGGAGATCCGCAGAGCGGGGAGGTGCTTGCCGACAATCGCAAAATGGCGAGCGAGTTGCTTCTGGGTCAGGACCTTTTCCCGGTCAAGATTACACGGGGCGATGGTGGTGGCTTTTGGGGCTTCCTCACCCGCGACTTGTCGGACCCAACGCGTGCTTATAAGGACGGCCTGGCGCCGGTCTCGCTGCAGTTGGCGAAACTGCTGGAGGCCGGCGTGACCGTCGATCAGGCATTGGCGGTTCTGGCTGAAGGGGGGCTGTCCCGCGCCTGGACGCTCGTCATTGCGGACATGCGGATGCACATCCGCGACGGTCTGCCCCTGTCTGCGGCGGCGGCCAAACACCCAAATGCGTTTCCAACTCATTTTGTTGCGCTTTTGAGCGCCGGTGAGAAATCCGGCACGCTGCCGCACACGCTGACCCAGCTTGCTTCTATGGCCGGGCGCCGGGACGAGACGCGGGCCAAGATCAAAACCGCGCTCATCTATCCCTTGCTCCTGTTGGCGCTCTCCGTTTGCACCGTCTTGTTTGTGCTCTTCTTTGTGCTGCCGCAGTTTGAGGGCTTGCTCCGCGAAGGGTGGAGTAATCTGCCCTGGTCGACAAAGCTGCTCTTTGGGATGCGGTATGGTCTCATCGAGTTTTGGTGGGTTCTTCTCCTGATCGCAGGCGGGATTACTTTCGCGGTCTATCGCCTGAAAAGTGACAGTGCCTTCCTGCACCGTCGGGACCGGTGGCTGATTGAGGCGCCTCTCCTTGGCGGTTTCCTGACAGACGTCGAAGCTGAGAATCTCTGCCAGACCGCAGGCGGGCTGATGGGAGCTGGCGTGTCTGTGCCGGAAGCTTTCGGACTTGCGGCCGCGGGCGTTGGCAACCGTCATATCCGCTCTGGGCTCAACGGCGTTGTCGAGCAGATCAAGCACGGCATGTCGCCCTCCGTTGCGATTGCAGAGAGCGCGCTTCTGCCGCAGCAGGTGGTTCAGCTCATCAAGAGCGGTGAGGATGCAGGCAAACTTCCGGAAATGCTCGGAATCGGTGCGGACCTTCTGGGCACGCAGATCCAGGCCCAGACGGATCGTTTTCTGAGTGTGCTCACGCCTGCACTCACCATTCTGATGGGCATCATTGTCGGCGGCACGGTCGCCTCCGTCTTCTCTGCGCTTCTCAGCGTCAACGAGTTGGTTTTTTGAGCATGAGGTTGTTTATGCGGCAGACAAAACAGGATCGCCCGAATGAAAGTGAAGCCGGGTTTACACTGCTTGAGGTCCTGGTGGTGCTGGTGCTGATCGGGTTGCTTGCCACCATTGCAGGACCGCCCCTGCTGCGGCAGCTCAGCAAGGCGAAAACCGATATTGCCGAAGCCCAGGTCGACAGTCTTGTCACCACGCTCGATTTGTATCGGCTCGACCTTGGTCGTTTTCCCAGCACAGAGGATGGGCTGAAGGCGCTGAGAGAGAGCCCTCCGGAAGCGATTGGTTGGCTCGGCCCATACGTTCGCAAAGAAGAGAGCCTTATCGATCCCTGGGGGCAGCTCTTTGTGTATCAGGCCACGTCTGACGGCATGGGATACAGCCTCAAGACACTCGGCGCCGATGGTGTGTCGGGCGGCGAGGGGGAGGACCGCGATATTGAAGCCTCCAGATAAATTGTGCGTTCAGGAGGACGACGGGTTTTCGCTGGTGGAAGTGCTGGTTGCGCTTGCGTTGTCGACATTTGTCGTGGGCGTCTTTCAGTTGATGCTGGTGGATTTGGTGAGGACTCTTGATGCTGCCGATGAGCAGGCGCGGGCGGTGGCCTATGCCGACTCCATGCTTTCTGCACTGGGCTCTCACCACCCGTTGGCTGAAGGCATTACAAGCGGCAGCTACGACGGCGACGTGACATATGCATTGGAGATTGCTGCCGAGAACCAAGCCCGTGTTGGGGCAAGCGGACAGCTCTATCGCGTTACGCTTGATGTCAGTTGGACGGGTGTTGATGGACCGCGGCAGATTGAGTTTTTGACGTATCGGATCGGAGATGCGTCGTGACGGTGGGTATCGCACAATTGGATCCTGGCGCGAGCGATGGCTTCACAATGCTCGAAGTGCTGATCGGCATCATGTTGTCCACGCTGCTGTTGCTCCTGCTGAGTGAGGTTGCTTTTTTTGCGAACCTGTCCTTTTCCGAGGTGAGGCAGGCGGCGGCGCGGCAGCAAAACGACATTGTGTTTCACCGCACGCTCGCACAATCCCTCGAGTCTGCCTATCCCTATAGAAACCCTGACGACAGCGCAGCTCAGTCGGGCGTCTTTGCTGGGACAAACGGGGTGGTCAGGTACTCTGCCTATAGCGCGCACCGACCGCGTACTTTATTCGAAGTTCGGGTAGCGCCAGACAAACTCACTTTGCTCGAAGCAGGAGCCATCAAGGCAGAGAAGCCTATCGGGGCCATCCCGCTTGACGGCGCGCGCGCGAACACGGTCTGCCTGAGATATTTCGGCGTGCAGCAGGGTCAGGGTCGACCGACCTGGTCTGGTTCATGGGCGGCCGACGGTCGTCTGCCGGTGCTACTGGCGATCACCAGTCAATGTGATGAACTCAATTTGGCACCGAGCACTGAGTTCTGGTGGGAGTTTTTCTCTCTGCCGGTAACGGCATCGGGTGCCTGCGAGTTTGATCAGCTGCTTCAGCGGTGTCGAGGTGACATCTGATGGCAATGATATGGGATGTAACGGAGGGCACGACCCACACGACCAAAGCCCTCTCTTTGGCGGGGTGGTGGATCAATGAACTACAGCTTGTTTGGCGTGACATAGCCGACTGGTTGGGGCTCAGGTTGCGCGGCCAACCTGTGTTTTCCATCGAGAATAACGAGTTGCTCCTCGTGGAAGGAGAAGACCAAGGGCCTGCAGGCAAATGGATTGAGGGAAAGCTCCGCCTGCGAGAGGAAGACTACCTTATCCGGGCGACTACTTTTCCTGCGGAGGCTCGGCACGTGATCCCGCAGGCCATAGAGAAGTTCGCACAATCCGTGTGCCCGTTTGACCCAAACGATATGATTTTCGAATACGCGGTAGACCAAGCCACCAGTGCGGACGGAGAGATTGAGGTCAGCGTCGTTCTGCTCTCGAAGGAAAAGGTCAAGCAAGTGCTTGCCACCGCGCGGCGTTTCTCGGTTGAGCCCACCTACTTACAGTGTTTCGCAAACGGAAAAGCAATCGAGGTTGGGCTTTTGAGACCCGACCATGTTGCGATGCGTTTCTTGAAATCAAAGGGTCTCAAGTTGAGCGTACTCGCAGCGGCGTTGATGTCTTCGGGCCTCTTACTTGAGCAAATCAGGGTCTCGCAAAAAATCGACTTCCTGGCAGCCTATATAGAAGAAAAACGAGATGAGGTTTCGCAGGCTCAAGCAGTTCGCTCGGAAATGAATGAATTGAGCCGTCGGTTTGATGCCTATGCAAGCCGGCGTTCGGCAGTCGGCGCGGCACACATAATCTCCGACCTATCCGGCCGACTGCCTGATGATACCTACCTTACTGCCTTCGAGCTTTCCGGCTCCGAGATTATCTTAAATGGTGCCTCTGACAATGCGTCGACGCTTGTTCCGCTTTTAGAAGCGTCGCCTTTTGTTTCGGGCGCGCAGTTTGATTCAGAAATTAGAACTTCCGGGAATTTGGGGAAACAGGGGTTCCGCCTGCGGTTAGAGAGGGCTGGCACATGACCTCAGTGAGTGCTGAGCTATCTGTAACGCGTTCCAGGATAGTGGCGCTGGGCGTATTACTCGCTGTGCTTTTTTTGGCGGTCTTCATGCTGAACGCGGTTCTATTTGCGCCATTGGCGGCCAAGTATGAGGAACTGTCGGCGATGGAAGAGAGGGTTTTGAGAGTTCAAGCCGTCTTGTCGGCTGCCGACGGTTCTCGCGCCAATCTGTTGGACATGCGGCAATCCGTTTTGGTGCATTCTGGTTTCTTCACCCAACAATCTGACAGCATCGCATTGAGCGCGTTGCAAGACCGCATGCAGCAGATCGTGTTGCATCATGGTGGAGTTGTGAACTCTTTTTCCAGTGGTCAATCGCAATTGGAGACAGGGGATATTGTCGAGCTCAATATTCGGCTTTCGTTCGCTATCTCCCATGCGGGTCTCGTTGATTTGCTCGCCGAAATCCAGAATGAGCGGGATGATGTCTTTGTGTCGTCACTGTCGATTCAATCGCATCAACGGAATCAAGATGACAGCCGCGATTTAACAGTTCGTTTGGTCGCGGTTGCGCTCTATCTCCCAAATGGCGGGGCGGTTCAGGATGGTTGACCAACTACAACAATATGGAGTTGGCCAATGGGTGGTTGGCTTGGCAGTTGCCGGGCTGGGTGTAGTGAATCTCGCACTGCTTGGCGCATTGCTCGTGGGACCCTCGCTTCCCGCACTCGACGAGACAGCCCTGGGGGCTTCCATAAGTGAACCTGAGTTTTCCAAGAGGGAAACGGAGTCGGCAGACTTGAGTCTTGCTTATGCCAAGCCGCTTTTTGCTCCGAGTCGATTGCCCGATGCCTCAGCGAGCATTCCGTTGAATGAGGATGACGGACTTCTAACCGGTGCACTTGCGGAAACAGATTCGATTGAATTTAGAGGCATTATCACCCGCGATGGCGTCAAGTTTGCGGTCTGTAGAGTAGCCGGTGCTGGTTCGATTGGTCTCTATGAGGTGGGCGATACGCTTGCGGGACATCAGGTTCTTGAAATCACCAGGGAGCACTTAGTCATATTAGAAAATGGGAAGCCAAGGTCATTGCTTCTTCAGTCTCATTCTCTGGACGGAGTGAAGCTGGGCGGGCAGCACACACAACCTCATGTAACCGAACCAGTAGCCGATAGTCTCATCATCGGTCCTGGCCATCTATAGTTGAAGAGTGCATCGAACGAATGAGCGTCTGCAAAAAAGAGTTGGGAGTTTGGGCAAAACGTGGTGCTGCTGCGGTCGCGTTGATGCTGAGTCTGGCCTCATGCGCAAGCCCGGATTCGGCCGAGCCACGCATGACTGAGTTCTTTGATGATCTGCTTTCTCCCAGTCAAGCACAGACCGAGAGTGTCGCAAGTTCCGATCAGATCGCGCCTGCTGATGCGTCGGCACTGCTAGATCCCGGGCGGCGTGCCTCCTACATCATTGAGGGAGAGGCGAACCGGTTCGCTAGCGGTTTCTATCGCGACGATCAGGAAGAAGATCCTAGCGAAGTGTACAGCTTCCGCTTTGTGGACGCCCCTCTTGAGGATGTCGTTGAAGCAATATTGGGTCAGGCGCTGGGCGTGACCTACGCAATCGATCCAAGTGTTTCCGGACGTTTATCGCTGTCGACAAGCGAACCGGTCAAGAGGACCGTTTTGCTTGAGACACTTGCCGACATCTTGTCATTGAGTGGGATAGCACTTGTTCAGGTGGGTGAGGTTTACAGGGTTCAACCAAGCAATGCGCCTACGTCGGAAGCCGCTCGGCGCCTTGGAAGTCTAGCCGGAGCGGCAACTGAAATCGTACCCCTCAGGTATGTGCAGGGCTCAGAGATCGTACAAGCACTGGATTCCATGAATGAGATCAACGTCATTGCGAGACCAATACCGGGCAAGAATGTCGTAACGCTGACCGGATCGCGGCAGGACGTTCTCCATGCCCTCGACCTGATTGACGCATTTGATACGCACGCGCTGGAGGGAATGTCATTTGGGCTGTTCTATCTAGAGAAAGCGCCTGTCGGAGATGTGGTGGAAGAGCTGACACAGATTTTCGGCGTCCGAGGGAGTGGGCTTCGGTTCATTCCGGTTGAGAGGCTTAACGGCTTCTTTGCGTTCGCTCCGGATGTCGAAACGCTTCAGGAAGTAAGGCGGTGGCAACGGAGACTAGACCAGACCGTCACCTCTGCTGGAGCCAGGATATTCGTACATCCTGTGCGCCACCGCAGATCAGGAGAAATGGTCGAAATCCTGAATACGTTGTATCGAAATCGAGATAGCGGCCAAGCTAGCGCGATTCCAGCGTCGAACCTTTCGACCGATCAAGTATCTGCCTCTAGTCGAATTGTGGATGACGAAGCCAACAATTCCATTCTGTTTTACGGAACCGCAGCAGAATTTGATCTTGTCAAAAGTACCATCACACAGCTGGATGTGCTGCCGCACCAGGTGCTGATTGAAGCGGCAGTTGTTGAGGTTTCACTCGATGATGACCTGAGGTATGGCGTTCAGTGGTTGTTTGAGAGTGGAGACTTTCAGGCACGGTTGAGCAATGCGACCACGGGTGCAATTGCCGGTACGTTTCCCGGTTTTGCCGCGACAGTCGAAGCCTCCAACATCAATGCTGTTTTGAGCGCACTCGACTCCATTACAAGCATCAATGTGGTTTCGTCACCGCGGATGCTGGTGGAAAGCGGCAAAACAGCAGCGCTGCAGGTAGGGGATGAAGTACCAATTGCTACTCAAACCGCCACGAGCACCACAAGTGCAGATGCACCAACGGTCAACACTATTCAATATCGAGATACCGGGATCATCTTGGCGGTGACGCCGCAGGTGAATGAAGGCGGGTTTGTAAAGCTGCATATTGTTCAGGAGATAAGTGATGTGACGACGACTGTGACGTCTGATCTTGACTCACCCACAATTCAGCAGCGCCGCTTCGAAAGCTTTGTGTCTGTCGAGGATGGCAGCACTATAGCTTTGGGCGGCTTGATCCGAGAGAAGTCAGAGGTGAAGCGGAGCGGTGTTCCACTCGCCAGTGATATTCCCGTTCTCGGAAATCTGTTTTCGACCACCAGCGATGCTTTTGAGCGTTCGGAGCTTATTGTCCTGCTCACGCCGCGCGTCGTGCGCACATCGGAAGACATGCGTGGGCTCACAAATGATCTTAAGGCAGCTATGCGTGAGACCTTTGGTGGCGAAGAGTGAGGGGCACATAGCCGCTTTGCAGCGTGCGATCAGCCGCGATCATGGCTTTGCCACACTATCGGCTTTAGCCGTTATCTCCATTTTGGCGGCTTTGTCCTATTTGTTGGTCGATCTGACGTATGCTGTGAAGAGAACCAGTTCTGTCAATCTGATCACTGCTCAGGGACGAGCGATTGCGGATGGCGCAATCACCAGAACGATCGCTAAAATTGGCGCTGGGAAACACACCTTTGTCTATGGAGGAAAGCAGACAGGCAGGATTGATGCTGACCCAGGCTGGTCGGGCAACCTCGTTGTTGAGACTGAGCTTGCAAAAGTAGATCTCAATTTGGCGACGCATCAGAACCTGGTGGACCTTCTTCAATTCAACCAAGTTCCTGCCGATAGAGCGACCCGGCTTGCGGACCAAATTCTGGATTGGCGAGATGCGGACAGCCTGCGGCGCCTCAATGGCGCTGAGGCTACAGAGTATGAAGCGCTGGGTCTCGACTATGCACCACGAAACGGCCCATTTGAGCGTATTCAGGAGCTGAAGCTGATCCCGGGGATGCCGGACGATCTGATCGACAAACTGGACCGACAGGTAACCGTTTACTCGGGCAATTTTAACGCAACGCAGGCCGCCATACGTGAGATCATCAGTGGCGAGGAGAGACCAATCACCTTGCCGCGTCCTCAGGGCTTTGCCTACACGATCCGAGCAAAGGCGGTGCATAGGTCGGGCATCGTGGTCTCGCGTCTCGCTGTCATTCGCTTGACCACCAACCCGGATACGCCGTTCCTTGTGTATGTCTGGGAAGACGAATGACCCACGTCTGTTGGGTTCTCTTAAATATCGAATTTCAGCTTAAAGGTGTATTGAACCCACCACTTTGTCATGGTTAACGTGATATCCAGTCGAGTCGGATGAGAGTCTTTAGTGGCTCCGGGGGCGGTAATGAAGTGGATGGGGATTGCGGGTGCATTTAGCCTCGCGCTGATGACGGCGAGTCATGCAAATGAGGTTGTGATCCCGGGAAGCTTTGCGGTCTCAGAGTCGGGCGCGGCGACATATTCCATCGACATTGATGTGCCCCCGGGCACAGCGGGCATAGAGCCCAAACTCTCTCTCACCTATTCCAGCCAGGGCGGCAACGGACTGTTCGGCATGGGGTGGTCGCTGTCGGGCCTCTCCAGCATTACCCGCTGTCCGAAGACCGTGGCGCAGGACGGTGTGCGAGGTGCCGTCAAGTTCGACGCTAATGACCGCTTCTGTCTGGACGGCCAGCGGCTCATCGCGACATCGGGCACTTATGGCGCCAGCGGGACTGAGTACCGAACGGAGATGGAAGGCTTCTCTCGAATTACATCAACGGGAACGTCCGGCACGGGGCCGACCAGCTTCACGGTAGAGACCAAGTCCGGCCTCACCATGATTTATGGCGGGACGGAGGACAGTAGAATCGAGGCTCATGGAACAGGTGAGCCAGGAATATGGGCAATCAACCGTGTCGAGGATACGCTCGGTAACTTTATGACTGTCACATATACCGAGGATGGCCCTTCAACAGGAGCCTTCCGCCCTTTTCGGATTGACTACACTGGCAATGGCTCTGCCGCTCCGCATGCATCGGTCAGGTTTCTCTATGACGGTCGGTTGGACGTTCCGCTCTCTTATCAAGATGGCGTGCTTTTTGCTCAGCCGAAGAGGCTCAAACAGGTGCAAACTTTCGTCGGTGAGACGTTTATATCCACGGTGAAGTTTGAGCATGTGTATGAACCGGAGACCAATCGAACACGCCTAGCCGACATTGAAAAATGTCATGCGACTGGATGTCTGCCCAAAACTGTTTTTTCGTACACTCCGGCAAATGGCTATGGGTATGCGGTCATCGACAACGCCGCATTGCAGGACGGCATTTTTATAGGCCACATACCTCAGATCGGTGACTTTAACGGGGACGGATTGGCTGACGTGTTTTGGTCTCAAAGGGAGCAGGATCTACGCGTCTCCAGCAATACCACTACAGACCGTTGGATATGGACCAGCAATGGCGACGGAACCTTCTCAGTTCAAAACGCAATTGAAAGCCAGTACGGCACCTACAAACACTATTTGCCCTACCTCGCCGACTTCAATGGGGATGGCTATACCGACTTCCTCTGGGCTGCCGCGGATGTTCATGGCCGAACGACAGGCGTGCGAAACATCTGGCTGAATCAGCAGAATGGAACGTTCTCGCTGGTCGCTAACCCGGCAGGCCAGAATGGTGCCTTCATTGGATACGTTCCGGTATCCGGAGATTTCAATGGTGATGGCAGGTCAGACATTTTGTGGGACAAGCAGGATATCTACGGGCGTTCTCAGGGCACACGTTATATCTGGTTCAGCAACGGCGACGGGACATTCTGGATACAGAATAACGTCGTCGGTCAGAACGGAGCCTTCGTCGGGTATGGATCGTTGATCGCTGACTTCAACGGCGACGGAAACGCGGACATCCTGTGGGACCAGCAGGACATTTATGGGCGCTCTCAGGGTACACGTTATATCTGGTTCAGCAATGGCGATGGCTCATTCTGGATACAGAATAATATTGCTGGCCAAAATGGAGCTTTCTCGGGCTATCGCTCACAGGCTGCGGATTTTAATGGTGACGGTAAACCTGATCTGTTTTGGGACATGCAGGATCCGCAGGGCCGCTCTACTGGTACGAGGTACATTTGGTACAGTCGGGGTGATGGAACTTTCGGGATTGAAAGCAATATTGCTGGTCAGAATGGCGCCTTCGCTCAGTACTCGTCGCAAATCGGCGATTTCAACGGTGATGGGCATGCTGACATCTTTTGGGATCAACAGGATCTTTACGGCCGTTCTTCTGGCACACGCTACATTTGGCGCGGCAAGGGAGAGTTCAATGTCTCCGCTATAGAGGCGAACGTTGCCGGGCAAAACGGAACACTGGCCGCACACAGGCCTGTTCTCGGCGATTTCGATGGGGATTCAAAAACAGATGTCTTGTGGGTATTGGGAGACACTTTCGGGCGATCAACAACTGAAAGAGACCTTTGGCTAAGCAATGGTTCTCTTCCGAATCTCCTCACCTCAGTAGATGACGGCTTTGGGGCGAAGGTTCAGCTCTCCTACAAACCTCTGACGGATGGTTCTGTTTATACGAAAGGGACCGGCGCCACCTATCCTGAGATTGATCTTCAGGTCCCGTCCTATGTCGTGTCGCGGGCAGAGGTGCGTGACGGCATTGGCGGCTTTGTGCCGACCGAGTATCGCTATGGGGGCTTGAAGGCGCGGGCCGATGGTCGCGGGTCGTTGGGCTTTGCCTGGACGGAGGCCGAGCAGGTCGAGACAGACTTCGTGACCCGTCGGGAGTACCGTCAGGACTATCCTTATGTGGGCCGCATAGCGTTGGAAAGAACGTCAGCGCCGAGTGTTGGTCTCGCGGGCGTTCTGTCAGAGAAGACCTATTCCTTTGCCTGTCTTAATCCAGCCAATGGGCTGGGGTGTGTCGAGGCCGCAGGCAATCGTTACTTCCCTTATGCGAGTTCGATTGTGGAGAAGGGCTGGGACCTGGATGGATCTGTCCTGCCAACGGTGACGACGACGAATGCCTATGACAGCTGGGGGAACGCCACTCAGATTGATGTGGTCACCAGCGACGGCTTCTCCAAGTCAACGACAAACACTTACACGAACGATGCGGTGAACTGGATCCTCGGACGCCTCACGCGCACCGAGGTCACCGACGTGAGCCCGTGATGGCTTTGGAGACGATAATGAAACGAATTGGGATTGCGGGTGCACTTGGCCTCGCACTTTTGACCACCGCGCATGCAAATGAAGTAGTGATCCCGGGAAGTTTTGCGGTCTCAGAGTCCGGCGCGGCGACCTATTCCATCGACATTGATGTGCCGCCGGGCACGGCGGGCATAGAGCCCAAACTCTCGCTTACCTATTCCAGCCAGGGCGGCAACGGTCTCCTTGGCATGGGCTGGTCTTTGTCCGGTCTTTCCAGCATTACCCGCTGTCCGAAAACGGTGGCGCAAGACGGTGTGCGTGGCGCGGTCAGGTTCGACGCTAATGATCGCTTTTGTCTGGACGGCCAGCGTCTTATTGCTGCATCTGGCGCATATGGTACCAGTGGCACCGAGTACCGAACGGAGATGGAAGGTTTCTCGCGGATCACGTCAACGGGAACGTCAGGCACAGGGCCGACCAGTTTCACCGTCGAGACCAAGTCTGGTCTCACCATGACCTATGGCGGGACGACAGACTCCCGTCTCCATCCCGCGAGTAATGCTTCCGTTATGACATGGTCGCTCAACCGCGTAGAGGATACCGTCGGCAACTATATGACCTTGACGTATGAACGGATTGCGGCCGACAGCTTTCAATACCCTACGCGCATCGACTATACGGGTAATGGGTCGGCTCCCACGAGTTCCTCTGTGAGATTTGTCTATGAAACGCGGAGCGATCAGCCCCTGACGTTCCATGCGGGTTCTCAGATCCGAATGTCTAAACGACTCACCTTTGTCACATCTTATGTAGGTGAGGGCGCTATCCAGAGTCTCATATTGGGATATGCGCAGAGCCCTGACACGGGACGCTCGCGGATCAGCATTGTTCACAAATGCAATCGTTTTGGTCAGTGCCAGCCGCCAACGTACCCGAGTTACGCCACCGCACCATTTGATCGATACACGGTAAGCGGCAATGTTGCCGGTTTGAACGGTCAATTGCCGGCGCACACCTCGACTGAGGGTGATTTCAATGGCGACGGACAAACAGACACTCTCTTCAATTATTCCGATATCTATGGCCGGTCTTTGGCGCCCGATTCACGGGTCCTTCTTCTGTCAAACGGCCTTATGAATGGCACGTTTCAGGGCATCTACAATGTGAATGGGCAGAACGGTCAGCGCGTTCAGAATGCGCCAAGTGCGGGTGACTTCAATGGGGATGGGCTGACCGACATTCTATGGGAAGATGATGAAACCAATGGTCGGACGTGGGGCAATCTCTACTTTTGGATTTCAAACGGCGACGGCACATTCGTCAATCAGCCGCCATCGACGAGCTCAGGGATTCCTGGTGTCAATACGCTCCGACACCATATGCGTCTCACTGGCGACTTTAATGGAGATGGCAAAACAGACCTCCTGTACACCCGGACTGATGTCTATGGCAGAACTGAGAGTCCCGGAACACGTATTCTGCTCCTCTCGAACGGAGATGGCACGTTTCAGGCAAACTACAATGTGGCAAACCTAGATGGGCAAATGATCCAATACGCGCCGAGTGTCGCTGATTTCAATGGCGACGGTGCGCAAGACATTTTCTGGGACTGCCAGGATGTACATGGGCGTACCTGCGGGAACTTTAGCCTTTGGATGTCCAACCGCGACGGCACTTTCACCCATCACGAAATTACCAATGTCCCGCCGCCTTCACCGGTTCCAGCGCTTGCTACTCATCGACAGCTCTTGGGAGATTTTAATGGTGATGGAAAAACAGACATACTGTTTACCTATTCCGACGCCTACGGTCGGGCCGTGGGGCAGGCGACGCGGGTACTGCTCCTGTCCAAAGGCGATGGCTCTTTCCATGTGGTGAGTAATGTCAACGGCCAAGATGGTCAGTTGATTCAGTACTCGCCAACGGCGGTGGACTTCAACGGTGACGGCTTGTCGGATGTTCATTGGATGAACACAGACCAATATGGTCGAACATCTGGCAACCATATCCTCTGGATATCCAACGGCGACGGAACCTTCAGTCAAGAATTCACCATGGTTGGCGGGCCGCCCGGAACGCTGCCCTCAACTACAGTTCCCTCATCAATGCCGCGCTATGGAGATTTCAATGCTGACGGCCGCACAGATGTCCTGTGGATTGGGGCAAACCCGTATGGACAAAGCACCGGAACACGAGAGTTATGGCTAAGTACATCTGGCACTCCCGACCTTCTGACCTCGATCGACGATGGCTTTGGGACGAAAGTCCAACTCACGTACAAAACACTGACCGACAGCTCTGTGTACACGAAGGGGGCGGGGGCGGCCTATCCGGAAGTTGATCTTCAGGTGCCGTCTTATGTGGTGTCGCGGGCAGAGGTGCGCGACGGCATTGGTGGCTTTGTGCCGACCGAGTATCGTTACGGAGGGCTTAGAGCGAGAGCCGATGGTCGCGGATCGGTTGGCTTTGCGTGGACGGAAGCCGAGCAGGTCGAGACGGACTTCGTCGCCCGCCGGGAGTACCGTCAGGACTATCCTTACTTAGGACGGATCTGGCGAGAAACAACAAGCGCTCCGAATGTCGGGCTGGCGGGTGTTCTGTCAGAGAAGACCTATTCTTTTGCTTGTCTCGACCCAGTCAACGGGCTGGGGTGTGTCGAGGCGGCAGGCAATCGCTACTTTCCTTATGCGAGTTCGATTGTGGAGAAGGGCTGGGACCTGGATGGATCTGTCCTGCCAACGGTGACGACGACGAATGCCTATGACAGCTGGGGGAACGCCACTCAGATTGATGTGGTCACCAGCGACGGCTTCTCCAAGTCAACGACAAACACTTACACGAACGATGCGGTGAACTGGATCCTCGGACGCCTCACGCGCACCGAGGTCACCGACGTGAGCCCGTGATGGCTTTGGAGACGATAATGAAACGAATTGGGATTGCGGGTGCACTTGGCCTCGCACTCTTGACCACCGCGCATGCAAATGAAGTAGTGATCCCGGGAAGTTTTGCGGTCTCAGAGTCCGGCGCGGCGACCTATTCCATCGACATTGATGTGCCGCCGGGCACGGCGGGCATAGAGCCCAAACTCTCGCTTAGCTATTCCAGCCAGGGCGGCAACGGTCTCCTTGGCATGGGCTGGTCTTTGTCCGGTCTCTCAAGCATCACACGGTGTCCGAAGACACTTGCACAGGACGGTGTCCGCGGTGCGGTCAAGTTCGACGCCAATGACCGCTTCTGTCTGGATGGCCAGCGGCTTGTTTCGGTCTCGGGCGCTTATGGCGCCAGCGGTACCGAATATCGAACGGAGATGGAAGGCTTCTCGCGGATTACATCGAACGGAAGTGCAGGGGTTGGTCCTGCCAGCTTCATAGTCGAAACCAAATCCGGTCTCACAATGGAGTATGGGACGACGGCTGACAGTCGTGTCGAGGCCCAAGGCAAGTCGGAAGCGATGACATGGACCGTGAACCGGATCGAAGACACACTCGGTAACTACATGAGTGTATCTTATACAGAAGACACAGCCAACGGGCAGCATCAACCACTTCGTATTGACTATACCGGTAATGGGTCAACAGCACCGTCCACATCTGTGCAGTTTGAGTATCAGACCCGGCATGACATCACGCCCATGTATCATGCAGGGTCCCTATTCAAGACCACCCAGCGCCTCACTCATCTAAAGACCTTCGTCGGGACCAGTCTCGTTAGCGAGTACCGCCTCGCTTACGAAATCTCCTCTGCAACGCAGCGCTCGCGCCTGATTTCAATTACCAAATGCGATGAAGCTGGCAGTTGTTTGCCTTCGAAAGTGAACGCATGGCTGAGTGGAACGATAGGTAGCTTCAGTGTTGTAACGAACTTCGGTGGGGTCACGGGCTCTTACGTCGATTACACGCCTCATATGGCTGATTTCGACGGTGACGGCAAAAGCGACATTCTGTGGATCAGTGCGGATATCCATGGCCGGTCCACTGGCCAACGATATCTCTGGTTCAGCAATGGAGATGGCAGTTTCAATGTCGAAACGAGCTTTGGCGGGGTGACGGGCTCTTACGTCGATTACACGCCTCATATGGCTGACTTCGACGGTGACGGCAAAAGCGACATTCTGTGGATCAGTGCGGATATCCATGGCCGGTCCACTGGCCAACGCTATCTCTGGTTCAGCAATGGAGATGGCAGTTTCAATGTCGAAACGAGCTTTGGCGGGGTGACGGGCTCTTACGTCGATTACACGCCTCATATGGCTGACTTCGACGGTGACGGCAAAAGCGACATTCTGTGGATCAGTGCGGATATTCACGGCCGGTCCACCGGCCAACGCTACCTCTGGTTCAGCAATGGAGATGGCAGCTTCAATGTCGAAACGAGCTTTGGCGGTGTGACGGGGTCATACATCGATTATGTACCGCGTATGGCCGATTTTAACGGCGACGGGAAGAGCGATGTTTTGTGGTTTGCCGCAAATGCTCATGGTAAGGCCACTGGCCCAAAGTATATTTGGTTCAGCGATGGAGATGGCAGCTTTAGCGTCGTCTCGAACTTCGGCGGGGTCACTGGATCGTATGTCGATTATGTACCGCGTGTGGCCGATTTCAACGGGGATGGCAAAAGCGATCTATATTGGTTCAGCGCTGATGCATATGGCCGTGCTACCGGCGAAAGGTATCTCTGGTTGGGGAAAGGCGATAGCTCGTTCTCGGTGTATTACAACGTTGCCGGGCAAAGTGGTACGTACGACGACTATTTGCCGCGCATGGCCGATTTTAACGGCGACGGGAAGACTGATGTTTTGTGGTTTGCCGCAAATGCTCATGGCAAAGCCACTGGCCCAAAATATATTTGGTTCAGCAATGGAGATGGCAGCTTTGACGTCACCTCGAGCTTCGGCGGGGTCACCGGATCGTATGTCGATTATGTACCGCGTGTGGCTGATTTCAGCGGCGGTGGTGAGAGTGATATTTTGTGGTTCAGTGCAGATGCATATGGTCGAGGTACCGGTGAAAGGTATATCTGGTTTGCAGGTAATGTTCCTCCCGACCTCTTTTCCTCCGTCGACGATGGCTTCGGGGCGAAGGTTCAACTTAGCTACAAACCTCTGACGGACAGCTCTGTTTACACGAAAGGGTCGGGGGCGACCTATCCTGAGATTGATCTTCAGGTGCCGTCTTATGTGGTGTCGCGGGCAGAGGTGCGCGACGGGGTAGGTGGCTTTGTGCCGACCGAGTATCGTTACGGAGGGCTTAGAGCGAGAGCCGATGGTCGCGGATCGGTTGGCTTTGCCTGGACGGAGGCTGAGCAGGTCGAGACGGACTTCGTCACCCGCCGGGAATACCGCCAGGATTATCCCTATGTGGGCCGCGTAGCGTTGGAACGCACGTCGGCGCCCGGTGTCGGCCTCGCTGGGGTGCTATCAGAGAAGACCTATTCCTTTGCCTGTCTTAACCCGGCCAACGGGCTGGGGTGTGTCGAGGCGGCAGGCAATCGCTACTTCCCTTATGCGAGTTCGATTGTGGAGAAGGGCTGGGATCTGGACGGATCTATCTTGCCAACGGTGACCACGACGAACACGTATGACAGCTGGGGGAACGCGACCCAGATCGACGTGGTCACAAGCGACGGCTTCTCCAAGTCGACGACCAATACCTACACAAATGATGCGGTGAACTGGATCCTCGGACGATTGACGCGGACCGAGGTCACAGATGTGAGCCCGTGAGGTAGCGCGCGCTTCGTCCTCTCTGCAACTGCGCTTAGTCTGAGCGACCCAAGTACCGATCTTGTTTGTAGAGCCGGGCCATTTTCATACTATCCATGCGCTATTTGAGCGTCTGCGGGTCACCCCGGTGCGGAGCTGCGCGATGTGAAACGGATAGTAGACCGAAGAGAAGTTGGCAATCTGCCAAGCTTCTTAGGAGAGACCAAGTTCGCATTTCTAACGGCAGGTCTCAGAAGGTTTGCTCCATTGTGTGACCCGTCGTTGTGCTCTCTCCTCCCCGCCTCGCCTGCGCGCTTAATGGGGCGTTTTTTCTGCACTTGCGGAACGCATGAAGGCCAATACGGACAAGGCAAAGGCCGAATTTGGCTGACTCTCAATTCTCCGCAGATTTTGACAAATTTATGAGGCTAGTAATGGGCGTGCGATCTGGCTGCCATTGGAGGCCGGTTCAATGAAAAGGGCAGGGCATCGGAAACGGGTAATCAAGGTCACCAAGCCAAAAAACAAAGTCTAAGTCATTGTTTTTGTTGGGGTTTGTGGTGACCGAAGAAAGGTCACTTTTGGTCACCTTTGCCGTCACCTTCCGTAAGTCCTTGAAAAACCTGGGAGATAGAATCTGTGTAGGTGACCGGCGATTGTGTCACCAGGTGACCATGAAGTTACCCTTGGGTGACCCTTTATGGATCTCATATCTGCCTGATTGTTGCTCGGTTCGGTCGCGCTTTTGTCGGTTGGTGACCTTGGTTACCCGTTTCCGAAGGCCGTCAAAATTCTAGCGTACGCGGTCAAACGACCATGATCCCGTCACGCGCACTCTCTCGAATGCGCGAAGATCTTGCTGAAAAGATGAGAGAAGGGGTCTAGACGGAGACCCGTATATGGAAGTGGCTAAATCTAGTCCCCGCAACCAAAGAAAAGCCCCAGGTGCTTCAAGCATCAGGTGCTTTTTGCTTTTGGGTGATCACTCTCAGCATCCGGCCAGTCTCAATTGGTCAAGAGATGCCTGTCACCTTCTGTCAGCGCTTCCTTTTCTCCATAAGGTCTCGCTGGTGAGCAACGAAGGCCCGCAGTTCTGGAGAGACCGGCTCGTCTTCTTCCATGACGTCCATGAGAAGCAGGGGATCGGCGACTTCTATCAATCGACCATGGCGGCGGAGGATGCCGTCCTTCTCCATTTCTTTCATCAGCATGTTTATTTTCTGGCGCGAACATCCAAGCATCGCGGCGAATTCATCCTGGGTCACATCCATCGGTTCAACATCTGGTCTCATCTGGTCGACAGGGATAGTGTGCATGGACGTTTGGGCGTGGAAGAAAATCATGATCGCCAGCTGATTCCTGAGCGAACAAATGGTCCGCATCTGAACTGAGACCAGTTCATGTCGAAGCTGTCTGCAAATGAAATCCAGTACGCTCTCCACGAGGCTAATGTCGCTCTTTACGACTCTGAGAAAGACATCTCTGGGGATAAGCAAGGCTTGACTGTTCTCTCTTGCAGTGAGGCCGTAGGGCGCCTCTATGCCGTCCCAAACGGCATGAATCTTGAGAGGCCAAAAAGGTCTGAGTACGGCGGACATCATGTGTTTGCCGTTTTCCCACGTGCGTTCGTTTACGATAGACCCAGTAGCGAGGATCACCAGAGCGTCAACATGCTCGCCTGAAACGGTGATTGCTTCGCCCTTGTCAAAACTCCACAGTTCGGTTGCATCGCCCAATGTGTCGAGCGCCGATGTCGGCCAGCTGGAAAACAGGTCCACTGCTTTTAGCGTTGCAGAAATCAGGTCTTGATTGCCGGAAAGCTTCTTACTCATGACACTCTCCCGCGTGCGTCACTCTATGGGTCTGCATGGAGCGGTTTTGAACGCCCGCTTCGTTATGTTCTGTCGACTGATTAAATAAAACCCTGCGTCCGCCCATAGACCTTTGGCTCTATGGTTTGCCTGTCACATCCTATTCTTACTCACCAAAACGCAAAGTGTCACCTAGATGACAGCGCGACCTAAGGCGCCTTAGTAGGCTCTCCAATGTTGATAGCCAAGCTCCGGCCAACGCGGATGAAGGGACTGTTGAGTCTTTTCACCAGCGGAGCACCCGATTTAGTGCGTCCAGTTGCCGGTTGTGCGGAGGTGCGTATGCACAAACAGGATCACCAGAAGAAGAGCGACACCGCGGGCCGGCGTGCGTATGAGCCCATGCTCCATATGATTGTTTTGCCCATCGCGTCTCTTCTTCTACTCTGCGCTGTCATCTATGGCCTATTGACCCTTGTAGGCGCGTTTGGCGCGCAAACCGATATACTCATAGTCTCCCATGGAGGAACACCAGAGTAAGACGAGGCGCGCAAATTGATCCGTCCGCCACGACTCTAGAACGAATTTGTCTGTCTGTTTTGCAAAACTGAAAGAGCTTCAAGCTCCGGTTCAGTATAGGTTACGCTTGGATTTCGAGCTTCAGGAATACCCCTTATGGCCATTTCCTGGGTCCAAATTTTCTTGGCTAAAGACCTCAAGGGGACACAAATGATTGAGCTGGAACAGGATGGCGAGGTGTTCGTCCTAACCATGGATGCGGGCGAGAACCGATGGAACACCACGTTTGTTCGGGAAATTGGCCATGCGCTTGATGAGGTTGAAGCTTCTTCGGGTCCTGCCGCTCTCGTAACACGCTCTTCCAACGAGAAGTTCTTCTCGAACGGGTTGGACCTTGATTGGGTGCAGGCGCCAGACCAACATCCAGAGGGCGGAGACCGGGAGGTGTTTGGCGCTGAATTTATGGCGCTGATGGGACGCGTTATTACGCTCCCTGTGCCAACGGTCTGTGCCATCAACGGACATGCCTTCGGGGCAGGCTTTATGATGTCGCTTTGTCATGATGTTCGGGTGATGCGGGTCGACCGCGGTTTTGTTTGCGCCAATGAGGTACAGCTGGGCATGAAAATTCCGGAGCCCGAGCTTGCGCTTTTCCGACACAAAGTCCCGGCAAATGCGTTTTTTGAGACCGTTCAGTTGGCACGGCGTTGGGCCGGACCGCAGGCGCTGGAGGCGGGCATTGTTCAGCAGGCAGTGGCCCTTGATGAGGTGCTGCCATCGGCCATGCAAAAGGCACGGGAGCTTGCGCCTTTGGGTGCGAACCGTGAGATCTATGGCGGGCAGAAAGAGCGCTTGTTTGGTGAAAACGCTGCGCTCAATACGCCCCATGGCGCGGCCCACATGCTTAAAAACTCAAGCCAGTTTTCACATTAGAGGCGATAGATGCGTTTGGCGGTGCCGGAGAACATTTGATCTTGCTCCGCGTCGCTGAAGCAGCTGGCAATTTTCTTAAGACCGTTCCAGAGAATGGGGTAGCTGATCGACAAGCGGTCTACGGGGAAATTGCTCTCGAACATGCATCGGTCGGGGCCAAAACAGTCGATCATGTGCAAATAGTAGCGGGACTGCGCGTCAACAAACTCGTCTGACGAGGGCGGCGTGGCGCGCGTGTTCCAGCCAAAGCCATTGTCCGGCATCGCCAGACCACCCAGTTTCGCCACCACGTTGTCGCATTCAGCGATTTCTGCCACGTCGTCCTTCCACGCCGCGTAAATCTCTTCCCGGTGGTCCTCGTAAGGTCCCACGCCGAGCGGGGTGCCAAAGTGATCGAGGACCATGGTCGTCCCGGGAACGGCTTTCGCGAGGTCCAGGAAGGCTTTGTTCTGGTAATGATAATGCCAAGTGTCGTAGGTGAGGCCGCGCTCTCCCAGCCGTTCGACGCCTTTGCGGAAGGCGGGGCGTTCATAAAGATCTGCCGGCGCGCCACCTGGGATGGAAAGGACTTCGGGATGATGCGCGTGGGCACCTGCGTGGCGGATGCCTTTAAAGAGGGTCCCTCCCGCTTCTTCATGGGCGTCGAGAATTTCGTCGAGGTCTGCGTGTTCAAGGTCCGCGCGGGCGACGATGCCTGAAATGGTGGCCTGCCCGTCCGCCTTGGCCGATTGGCCTGCGCGCTCCGCGACATATTCAGTCTCGCCGATGGGCTTCAAATGCTCCGGGCCGGTTTCGCGATAGCTTGACCCACACTCAACAAAGACGGTCATTGTGACGTTGTGGCCGGAACCGGTATCACCCCACAGCTCGTCCAGATCATAGAGTGTTGCTTCCTGATGCCAGAGGTGATGGTGTGGATCGACGATTTCGCGCGCCGGGTCCACAATCTCTTCCGTTCGCTGGGCAAGCCAATCGTTGTTGTTCCACATGGACATGGTGTCTCTCCCCGGTCTTGGTCTTTATCGTGATAGGACGATGTCGTTTTTAGAAAGACTACTCGGGGAACGAGGGCGCCGCCAATAGATCGTTTCAGGAAGCGGTCATCGCCATCTGGAAGCGCGGGTCCTCCCGCTTCAGGTTGATGATGTCTTGCGTGCCTTGCGTCACCATCGGGTGCATGTGATTGGCCACGGCTATCTGGTAGCTCGGTCGTGCCTGCAAAGCCTGCCAATAGGCGCGAACAAGCGGACGCTTCTCAAGCAAGAATTCATCCAACCAGTCTCCTTCGCGCAAGCGGTCGAAGATCACCATGATCCCAACGTCGGCCAAGGTAAACTGGTCGCCGACGATCCAGGGTCCGCCTGACCTGGCAAGGGCCGCCTCCAGCTCATCAAAATGTGCCTGCATGGCTTTTTTTGAGCTGTGAAGCAGTGTGACCACGGGCTTCATTTTGGGGAGATTTTTCAGGCCGAACAGTTTGAGAGCCAGAAAGAAGACGGCGCGCACTTTCAGCCGATGAAAGAGTAGCCCGGTCAGAATGTTCCGCGTGGGGATATGCTCTACCATCGCTGCGAAGATGGGAGTGGTGAGACCTGGGATGGCATTGCCTGCCGTCTCGTGAATGGCCTCAATTGGATTGTCCCCGATCAGGGATGATTTATGCACCCAATAGTCCATTACCTCTCGCTTGCCAGGATCCTCAGGTACTAAGAGTTTGGGGTCGGCTGAGTGGCTTGCCGCATATTCAAGCTGATCATGGGATTCGTAGATCGGGTGCCCGTTATGAACCAGGACGGGCACAATCGCGCCGGGGTTCACTTTCAAATATTCCCTCGAAAGCGTTTGATAGGAGCCGGTTTCAATGAGATCGATGTGATGGGGTTTGTAGTCGATCCCAAGCTCGGCGAGGCAGACGCGGCTCTTCTTCGAGCAGAGCGAAAAGTCGTTGTGGTAGAGTTCCCACTCCTGCTCGTGGGGTAGGGTGATGTCGGCATGAAGCCCGCCAGACATGGCGCGCGTTTGCCGATGCCTCAACTCCCAAAGATACCAGACCAATAGTACGGCTAGAATCAGAAGTCCGATTGTTCCCATGCGCCTGTCCTCCCTGCTCTCTTGCTCGGTACCCGACTATCGAACCGTCTGGTCGAAAATCAAGGCGTGAGTATCGTGACGCCGCAATCATTTTTGACTGTTGTGAAGACGGCGCACACGCGGTTAAGTCTTTCAAGAGGCGGCGTCTAAGACAGGCGGATAGCGCAGGTTCTCCGCCAATCCTTCTCCCATGAGATCGATAAAATTCTCCGAGTAAAAACGGGTTCGGGCTTGCTCTGAAACGCCTTCCAACGATTGATCGAAGCGCTTCAGAGGATTGCGTCCTCCTTCGACATGAGGGAAGTCAGATGAAAAGAGGCACATTTCCTCAGCAGAGTTCTCAATGATCCAACCGGCGTCTTCATGCGGGTAGGGCGCAACCCGGAGTTGACGCTTTGCGATGTTCGACGGCTTGTCGGAAAGCTTCTGCAGGCGTTCTTCGTTTCGCACGAATGCGTGGGCAGCGGAGTCGATTGCGCGCATCCAACCAGGCAGCCAGGACGCACCGAGTTCAATGGCGCCCCATTTAAGACTCGAGAAACGATCAAACACGCCGTCGAATATCAGTGTCGCCAGGGTCTGCATAGCGGAGTTCGGTATTGGCAGATAACTCACAGAGGTGAAATTGTCGTCGCCCCCGTGGAAGTCGGGAACGGGTGGAAGGCCGTTTTCCTTGTACGTCAGATTAAGCTTCTCCTCACCGCCCACATGGAAGAGAACCGGGATGCCCGCTTCTTCGGCCATGGCCCAAACAGGATCAAGAGCAATGTGACTGGGCCCGTGGTTCTGGGGACAGAGCGATGGCACCATCAGCGCTTTTGCCCCCATCTGGAGAGCCCGGTCGGCAGAGGCCTTCGCGCGATCAAAATCTTCCAATGGGATGTACGCCGTTGCGAGAAGACGCGGGTCAACGGCGCAGAAGTCAGTCATCATGCGATTATGCGCGTCGGCGGCGCCGTAGCAGAGTTCCATATCCTTGCCCTGATCCAGTCCGAAGTTGCCAAGGCAGAATGTTGTGAAGACCAGCTGGCTTGCAAACCCCATGGCATCAAGCGCCGCGGGACGATCGGCAGAAAGAAAGGCGCCATGCGCATCGAAGTTCTTGCGCAGCATGATTTGATCTTCCATATCGGCGCGGAACTCAGGGTCGTTTTGTCTCTCACGGGCGGCGTCGGCCCAGGTTTCTTTTGTTACCCTTGCTTGATAGCTCGGAAGGCTATGAAACCGCTCGAGGAGCTTTTTGTCGAAATAGGAATCAAGGCAGTCACTCAGTTCCATCAAATGACTGTCAGCGTCGTGGATAAAGCGGCCTTGCGTATAGGTCATGTTTCTTCCCCCCGTTTGGCAAAAGGTTAGCGCTGAAGTGGTTCTCTGGAAAGTCCGTAGGAAGAGCGCCAAAAATCGGCGGAGATTTGGCGTTAAACCTAATGCTGAGATAGCGTTTGCGCGTTATGGATTATGCGCGCCTCTACAATCTCATTGCTGAGATACCGTCCGGTCAGGTTGCGACTTACGGTCAGCTTGCCAGGCTTGTGGGGTGTGGTCCCCGGCAGGTAGGCCAGGCGCTGAGCGTGCTTGACGGTAAGAAGGGCAGGGAAGTGCCTTGGCACCGGGTGGTGAACTCCCAGGGAAAAATCAGCTTGCGGGCAGAAGGGGGCGGCGCCACTCTACAGGCCGACCTCCTAAGACAAGAAGGCATTATCTGGCGAGCGAGCGGACGTATCGATCTTAAAACCTATGGATGGCCAGGCCCGTTTGATCCAGACGCCTGGCGATAACTATCGCTGCTCTTCTGATTGGTCACGGGCGTTGGTTTCCTGACGAGGCAATCATCGTTAGCCTGTCGTCAGTAGCTATTTTTATGTGAGGCGGGACGTCTCAGGGGGCTCTCATGAAATTTGCGAGTGATAATGGCAGCGGTGTCGCGCCTGAGATTATGTCTGCGCTTGCCGTCGCAAATATGGGCGCGGTTCCGGGATATGGGGTCGATGCTTATACCCAGGAGGCACGTGAGCGCTTGTCGGAGGTGTTTGAGCGCGACGTGGATGTTTTTCTGGTCGCGACCGGAACGGCCGCCAATGCACTCAGCCTTGCGGCAATTACTCGCCCTTATGGCGCGGTGTTCGTTCATGAACGCTCCCATGTTCACACGGATGAATGTGGCGCGCCGGAATTCTTCATGCATGGTGCGAAGCTGCTGCCCCTGGCGGGCGATCATGGCAAACTGACGCCAGCTGCGATTGAGCAAGGACTGGACGGTTTCGCTCAAGGTGTCGTGCATCATCCACAGGCTCAGGCGATCAGCCTTTCGCAGCTCACGGAGTGCGGCACCGTTTATTCTGTTGCCGAAATCGAAGCGTTATCTGGTCTAGCAGGAGCGCATTCGCTCCGCGTTCATATGGATGGTGCGCGATTTGCCAACGCGCTGGTGTCGCTCGGATGCAGTGCCGCCGAAATGACCTGGAAAGCAGGTGTGGATGTCCTGTTCTTTGGCGCGACGAAAAACGGGGCCATGGGTGTGGAGGCAGTGATTGTCTTTGACGCAGCGCTTGCTGCTGACCTTCCGTTTATGCGCAAACGCAGTGGGCATCTTTTGTCTAAAGGCCGGTTTCTGGGCGCGCAAATGTCCGCTTACCTGACAGATGAGCTCTGGCTTGAGATGGCCAAGCATGCAAACAAGATGGCCGGACTGTTGGCGGTGGGGATTGAAAAGGTGCCGTCAGCGCGCCTCCGGCATCCCGTGCAGGGGAATGAGGTGTTTGCAGTGCTCCCCGAACCAGCTCACGAGGCACTCCTTGCTGCGGGCGCTGCTTTCTACCCTTGGGAACGCGAACCAGACGGTGTTGCTGTCCGTCTGGTCACATCCTTTTCTACATCGCACGAAGAAGTAGACACCTTTCTCACGATTGCCGCGGGCGCAGTGTGAGTTTGGCGCCTACCATTCTTCCTTGAAGGGCCGCAGGTCGATTTCGTGAGTCCAGGCGCTCGGGTGCTGCACGTGGAGCTGCCAGAACGCCTCGGCGATTGCCGTCGGTTCCAGGGCGCCATTGTTCCCTTTGCTATCCAGATATCCCTCGTATTTGCTGCGGACCATCTCGCCGTTTACGACACCGTCGATCACAACGTGCCCGACATGAACGCCTTTAGGCCCATAGTCGCGGGCAAGGGATTGTGTGAGATTTCGAAGTGCGCCCTTGGCAGAGGAGAAATGCGCGAAGTTCGGTTTGCCGCGCAGGGAAGCCGACGCGCCGGTGACCAGAAACGATCCGGAGCCTTGTTCTGCCATGATCTTCAACGCCTGTTGCGCCACCAAAAAAGCGCCATAGGCACCTGTGCGCCAGAACTGTTCAAACTGTTCCGGGGTTACCTCTTCAAACGGGATGATGGCATTGTTGCCCGCATTGTAGAGCACTGAACCAAGGGGCCCGTGTTTCTTTGCGGTTTCAAAGAGAGCAGCGACTTGATCGGCATCGGTGACATCGCAAACCTGCGTGTAGGCTGTACCGCCCGCGGCTCTGACCTCTTCGGCGACGGCTTCGATTTTTGCGGCCGTCCGGCCAGCAATCAGCACAGGGGCACCACCTTTGGCAAAGCGATGGACAAGTGCGCCACCAACACCATTTGACGCTCCAACACCGATGACGATGCTGAGGCCTTGAGCTGCGTTCTCTGAGGTCATGTGAGGTCTCCCTATATGAGTTCACGCCAATGTAAGGACGGTGAGTGTGCTTACAAGGTCTAGGGCGAATTAGTTGGAAAGGGGGCTGAAACCGGAACCTCTTGCAACGCATTTCCGGCTATGCCAGCGTCCCCCAAACAGGAGACAAAACCCCATGTCACGACCCATTGTTCTGATTATCGCTGTACTTGCCATTCTTGCCGGTTTGACGTGGCTGGCCTTCGATCTGGCAGACGAGGCGGCTGACAATAAGGGGTTTGCCCGAATTCACGGGCCGGTCCTGACACTAGATACACATGTCGACATCCCGCCCACCTATACAACGCTGCCAGAAGTCGATCCGGGTCTGGAAACGCGCCTGCAGGTAGATTTGCCCAAAATGGAAAGAGGCGGCTTGGATGCTGCCTTCTTCATTGTCTATGTCGGCCAGACCGCTCGTACGGATGAAAATTATGCCGCTGCCAAAGAGGCGGCGCTCGTCAAATTCAATGCCATTCGCGCGATGACGGATGCGCTGTATCCCAGTCGTATTGGCCTGGCAACGACCCCGGCGGATGTCTTGGACATTTACGGCTCCGGCCGCAAGGTGGCGATGATCGGGATCGAGAATGGGTATGTGATTGGCAAAGACCTGTCACTGATCGCTGACTATTACGAACGCGGCGCACGTTACATGTCGCTCGGTCATGTCGGTCATAATGACATTGCCGACAGTTCGATGCCGCGCATCGATTTAGGCGATGTGCCAGCGGAACATGGTGGTCTCAGCGACTTCGGGCGCGAGGTGGTGAAGGAGATGAACCGCCTCGGTATGATGGTCGATGTCTCTCATGCTTCTGTCGATGCAATGATGCAGGCGGTAGAATTGTCAGAGGCGCCGGTTATTGCCTCTCATTCATCGGCCACAGCGCTGGCAAATCATCCGCGGAACCTCACCGACGAGCAGATGCGTGCACTTGCGGCTAAGGGAGGCATTGCTCAGATCGTTGCCTTCTCAACCTATGTGAAGGCGGATCCCGGCCGTACCGCCGCTGGCATGGCGCTTCGCAATCGCATTGCGCAGGAGCAGGGTGCGGCGCGCTTCAGCTTTTTGGTGCACGGCAAGCTGCCGGAGTTCCGTGAGGGGATGGCGGAGATCAATCGATTGTTCCCTCGGGCGACGCTGGCTCAGTTTGTGGATCACATCGACCACGCCGTACACGTGATGGGCATCGACAATGTCGGGATTTCGTCTGACTTTGATGGCGGCGGCGGGGTTATCGGTTGGGACGATGCCTCAGAGACAGCGAATGTCACGGCGGAACTCATTAAACGCGGCTATAGCTATGAGGAAATTGAGAAGCTCTGGAGCGCTAACTTTCTGCGCGTTTGGAGCGAAGTCGAAGCTGTTGCCCAGCGGCTGCAAAGCGGCGACGCTAACTAGGAGCCGACGCCTCGGGATCGGTTTCTAGGCTCATCGATCAGGAACGCCACCATCAAGAGCGCGACACACATGAAAGCCATCGCGCACCAGAAGACGGCGACATAAGAAAACCAGAGGGCGACAAAGCCGCCCATGAGCGGTCCCAAACCCATCATGAAGGAGTTGCCCATGTTGGAGATCGCAATCCGCATGGGTAGGTCCTGGCGATCACCAAACTCCAGCACCATATTTTGTGAGGAAATCTGGAACCCGCCGAGACCCGCGCCAAGGCCAGCGAAGACCAGACCGAGCATGACGATGTCGGTGGCGAAGAAAAGCAGGACTGTTGACAGGATCCAGGTGACCAGCGTTGCCATGAAGACAAAGCGATTGCCGGTTTTGTCCGCGAGCGCCCCCCACCCCAGATTTGTAGCGGTTTGGCTGAGGAGGAAGGCCAGCGAAAGAATCCCGATATTGGTGCCGCTCAGGCCTGCTACTTCGCCTGCATAAAGCACATAGAAGGGCACAGCGATCGTGCCGAGTGCACCGAGCGAGCGGGCGATAAAGAAGCGCGTGAAGCCGAGGTCTGAGCGGAGCAGTGCCGGGACCTCTTTCATGCGGCCCAAGAAACTCGCCTGGGCGCGGATCACGGGCGGAACCGGCTCTCGAATGAACGCCAGAAGTCCGAGCCCAATACTGGTCAGAATGAAGGCGGTGATAAAGGTCGCGGAATACCCATTCCCAAGGGCATTGGTTTCGATGAAATATTGCCCGCCCAGATAGGCGACGCCGGATGCGGTTAGGCCTGCCATAAAATTCCGCAGACCCGTCAAGCGTCCGCGCAGGTAGACCGGGATTACTTTCGACATCATGTAATTGAAGACGACGGCCTGCATACCGTTGAAAAAGCCGAACAGGGCCAGAAAGATGCAGGAGGCGATAAAGGCCACCTGTCCATCAAGGAAGAGACCTGCGAGCGCCAGGCCCAGGACCTGCACCCGCATCAGACCGCCGATGACGAAGCCAATGGGGATCACCTTCTTGCGGTGCTCGATGAGCGTCGCGCCGAGCAGGGAGGAGCTGGCGGCGCCAAAATGCTGCACGGCAAGCGCCAGTCCTACCGCCAGTTCTGATCCGGACAGGATGTAAATGAACGCGGGCACGAATGTGGGCGCGTGCACGAGCCGAAAGCCTGTCTGGCCCAGCATGCCGTGTATCAGATTGACAGCATAATTGCGGGGTAGGTCGCGGCGGACCTGCTCATCAAAGGCTTTTTCGGCCTCTGCAAGAGACATTTCGGCGGCTGGCTTGGTCAAAACTACTCCGTTGGCCGCCCAACGAGGCAGTCAAATGCAAACAGGGTTGGATGTTTAAGGCTCCATTATAGACGGACTTCGCCCAGTTAAGAAATTCGCCTCCAAACTTTATCTCATCGTGCATTGAGCACTTGTACCTTGGTGGGTCCCGAGTCACAGTCGTTTTAGTATGAGCCTCGCGAATCTTCGGGGCGGAACATGAGGGTATGAGATGCGAAGCTGGTCACTTGTGGTTCCGATTGCTCTTGCATTTGGGCTTGCTGCCTGCGATGGGGATGTTGCTGAGGCGCCGGCAGCGCCACCGCCGGTCGTGAAGCTTGAAACAGTCAGTGAACGCGCGACAGGGCAGGTCCGGAGCATCTCAGGGGTTGTCGAACCGTCCGACCGTTCCGCCCTCAGCTTTCAAGTCAGCGGACAGGTGACCGAAGTGAATGTGTCCGTTGGAGAAACCGTGGTCGCAGGGCAGGTGTTGGCGCTCCTTGACCGAACGAATTACCAGATCGCGCTTGATAGTGCGCGTTCTCAGCTTACAAGCGCTCGGGCAAAACGGTCAGAAGCGAAAGAGGACCTGGATCGGAAACTCGCGCTGATCGGCCAGGGCTTCGTGACCCAGGCTGCTGTCGATAGTGCACAAGCGGCCTTTGATGCGGCCGCCGCCAGTGTGAGCGTGTCGACAAGTGATGTGGAGCGGGCGCAAAAGGACTTAGACCGCACGATCCTCTCTGCCCCGTTCGCCGGAACAATATCAAGCCGGGACATTGATCCTTTTGTTGAAGTGAATGCAGGCACGACGCTCTTTGAGATTCAGTCGGCTGGCGACCTTGAAGTCAGGGTGTTGGTGCCGGAGACAATCATTCGCGAAGTAGACTATGGGCAGCTGGTCTCTATCTCCTTTCCAACCCTAAAAGGTGAGCTCTTCGGCGGGACGGTTTCTGAGATTGCGTCTCGCGCCGAGGCTGGGAACGCGTTTGCCGTGAAGGTCGCGCTTGTTGAGCTGGGCGACGCAGATGTGCGTACTGGCATGAGTGCCAAGGTTACCTTCAACTTCCAATCCTATCTGGATGGGCGGGAGGCCTTTCTCATTCCCTTGACGGCCATCTCCATCAAGGACGCTGACCTCGGCGCGCAAAACGATCCGAGCAATAGCGGCAATCAGGCCCCGGTTTTTGTTTTCGATCCGGAAAAAGAGGCTGTCTTCAAGCGACTGGTCAGTCTTGGTGATATACGTGGCAATGATATCGAGATTTTTTCCGGCTTAAACGAGGGAGAGCAGATCGTCACAGCAGGTGTCGCGTTTTTGCATGACGGAATGGCTGCCCGTCCCTGGCAACAGAACCAATAGGGGCTGTCATGGGAAATGTTGCTTCCTACGCCATCCAGAATAGTCGCTTCACGCTTTTCTTCCTCATCGCGCTGGTGATGGGTGGGACGGCAATCTATTTCAGTCATCCCAGTCAGGAAGACCCTGAGATCACGATCCGAACCGCGGTTGTGACCGCCTTCTTCCCCGGCATGTCTGCTGAACGTGTCGAGCAATTGATTGTGAAGCCGATCGAAGAGACGGCGAAACAGATATCCGAAGTGACGGATATTAAATCAACGGCTTCGACGGGCTATGCGACCGTGAAAGTCGAAGTCGGGGACAAATATTTCGATCTCGATCCGATTTGGACGGATCTTCGCAACAAGATGCGGGATCTGACGCCTGACCTTCCATCCGGTACGTCGGGCCCTTATGTGAACGACGATTATGGGCGTGTCTCCGTTGCGACGCTGGCGCTTACGGGTCCTGACTATTCCATGGCTGAGTTGCGCGAAGCTGCGCGCGATTTGCGCGATTCTATTGGTGCTTTGCCACTTGTCAGCCGAGTCGATCTCTATGGCATCCAGGACGAACAGGTCTGGTTGACGGCAGACCAGACCTATATGGACCAATTGGGCCTGTCACAGCAGACGGTCATCGCTTCATTGACAGGTCAGAATGTGATCCTACCGGGGGGGTCGATTGCCGCCAACGGTCAGCGTATTACCATTGAACCGTCTGGAAGCTTTCGGTCTGTGGAGGAAATCGGTGATGTGCCACTGGAACTTCCGCAAGGCGGTTTGGTCTATCTCCGAGACATTTTTCAGATTGAACGCGGCTATGTCGATCCGCCTAGCCGACCCGCTTTTTTTAATGGCAATCCTGCGGTGACCCTGGGTGTCGCGATGGTGACCGGTTCCAATATTGCCGAGTTCGGGCGGCAACTTGAAGCGCTGCTCGCGATTGAAGGCCATTCGCTGCCCTTGGGTATGAGTCTGGAGTTCGCGACCTATCAGCCACCTCTGGTTGAAGCGTCTGTGGCTGATGCGAGCAGCAATCTGTTGCAAACGGTTGCCACCGTACTGGTCGTCGTGATTTTGTTTTTGGGCGTGCGCACCGGGTTGATTGTCGGGTCCATAGTACCGCTGGCGATCCTGGCGGCGCTCGTGGGCATGAGCTTGTGGGAAATCCCGCTTCATCGAATTTCCATCGCGGCAATCATTATTGCGCTCGGCCTGTTGGTTGATAACGGCATCGTCATCGCGGAAGACATTAAGCGGCGCATGGAAGAGGGCGATGAACGCTTGGAGGCCTGTATTGCCGCCCCGCGTGAATTAGGCATGCCCCTGCTCTCGTCGTCCCTCACGACGATCCTCGCGTTCATGCCGCTCTATCTCGCTGAAGATGTCACCGGCGAATATGTGGGGGCTTTGGCGCAGGTTCTCTTCCTGGCGCTCATTGCATCCTGGTTTCTATCAATCGCAATTACACCGACACTTTGTTTCTGGCTGCTTGATGGTGAACTTGCAAGGCCGGAGGGGACTGAAGTCTATGATAGTGCACCCTATCGGTTTTACCGGCAGGTGCTGCAAACGATCCTTGCCCAGCGGCTTGTGTTCATGGCGGCAATGGTTGGCCTTCTGGCGTTGGCGATCTTTGGTATGGGGTTTGTCACCTCCCGTCTGATGCCGCCGTCAGATCGTGCGCAGTTCGTCGTCCATATCGAATTGCCGACAGGGGCGGATGTGAATGAGACCATTCGCGTGACGAAAGAGTTTTTGGGATGGCTGTCTGACGAGGAGATCAATCCGGACGTGCTGCAGCACACCGCCTATATCGCTGATGGTGGCCCGCGCTTCTTCCTGGCGATGTCGCCAACAGATCCGGTGCCGCACAAAGCGTTTGTCCTTGTCGATGTCACGGATCTCGATGTGGTTGGCCCCATGATTGAAAAGTCCGCAGCGTATTTCCGGAACGAAGTACCTGAGGCTCGGGGGCGGCCAGAGACCTTGTTCTTTGGTGCGACACCGCCTGGTACTGTCGATATTCAGGTGACGGGTCCAGAGATCGGGACGCTCTACAATTTGGGGAACGAGATAGAGAAGACCTTTCGCGGCGTTCCTGGTACCGCGCACATCAGAACAAACTGGGGCTCGCCGGTGGTGAAAGTTCTGGTTGAGATTGACCAGGAACGGGCGCGTCGGGCGGGTGTTTCAAGCCAGGATGTGGCCAATTCGCTTGCCAGCTATTTTGACGGGCTGTACGTCACGGATTTTCGAGAGGGCGACACCGTCATTCCGATCAAAATGCGGGCAGCGGAAGACCAACGGGACGAATTGGACAAATTGCGGTCCATCACCGTGTATTCGTCCGCTAGCAATGTGGCTGTGCCTCTCATTCAGATCGCAGATATAGATGGTGTTTTGGAGCCGTTTGAAATTCACCGCTTTAACCAGGAGCGCGGCATCAAAATCTCCGCGATCCTCCCGGGACGACAAGCGTCAGAGCTTTATGCTGAGCTGCAACCGGGGCTTGACGCCATCGAGTTGCCGCTCGGCTATTCCATAGAGGTCCAGGGCGAGTTGAAGGAGTCCGGGGAGGCGACTGGAGCGCTGTTTGCCTATCTGCCTCATTGTGGAGCCGCGATCCTAGTGCTCTTGGTCTGGCAATTTAATTCTTTCCGCCGGCCAGCAGTGATCCTGCTCACCATTCCGCTGATTATGATCGGTGCGACAACGGGATTGTTGCTCACCGGTGCATTCCTTGATTTTAATGCCATGCTGGGTCTTCTCAGCCTTGGCGGCATCATCATCAATAATGGGATTGTGATGATTGAGCGGATCGACCTAGATCGGGCGCAGGGGAAGTCCGTCCAGGAAGCTGTGGTGGCATCGGCGCTTGTGCGCGCGAGACCGATCATCATGACGACCTTGACTACGATCCTGGGGTTGATGCCGCTCATGCTGTTTGGAGGCGCGCTCTGGTTCGCAATGACCATCGTTATCATGTTTGGCCTGGCGGCCGGGACCATTCTCACGCTTGGCGTGGTGCCGGTTCTCTATTCTCTATTTTTCGATTTCGCCCGATCTGAGAAAGCTGCGCCGACACCGGTTTCAGCTTGAAAGAGATTGTTGGCGGTAAAGGTCGCCTCCTTGGCCGAAACTGTTTGTTCAAGGTGTAGTGTGGCAGTTGAAACGAACCGCAGGCGTGTCGGCCCTTTGGCAACCGCCTGAAAGCCGTTCAATTTTGCGGATTATTTGGACGATCCCCTGTTCACAAAAGGGTTCAGGCGCTTATGATGACGGCCAAATGCGGGGCTCTAACCCCGCCTCAAAAATGTGAAATGGGCTCCGGACTTCCGGGGCCTGCCTCATCTCAGGAAGGCCTCAACGGAGGAAGCCATGAAAGACACAACAAAATTCTACATTAATGGCGAATGGGTAGACCCAACGACGCCAAAGACCATGGACGTGATCAACCCTGCGACCGAAGAAGCGTTCGCTACCATTTCCATGGGCAGCGCAGCTGATGTCGATAAGGCCGTTGCAGCGGCCAAGGCTGCCTTCCCTGCTTTCTCGCGTACGTCGCGCGAAGAGCGGATTGCGCTCATGGAGAAGATCATTGAGGTCTACAAAGGCCGCTATGCGGAAGTAGCTGAGACCATCTCCAAGGAAATGGGTGCTCCCGCATGGCTTGCTCAGGTGGCACAGGCGGCCATGGGGCCTGCGCACTTTGCAACCGCCGTCGAAATTCTGAAGAAGTATGATTTCGAAGAAGATCGTGGCGCAACTCGGATCGTCAAAGAGCCGATCGGTGTGTGCGGGTTCATCACGCCGTGGAACTGGCCGGTCAACCAGATCGCTTGTAAAGTTGCACCAGCCCTTGCAGTCGGCTGCACAATGGTGCTGAAACCGTCGGAAGTCGCGCCGCTTAATGCACACCTTCTTGCTGAAATTTTTGACGAAGCTGGCGTTCCTGCTGGTGTGTTCAATCTTATCGATGGCGATGGCCTTGAAGTGGGTGCGCCGCTTTCCTCTCATCCAGATGTGGACATGATGTCCTTCACCGGTTCAACCCGTGCCGGGATTGAAGTGGCGAAAGCCGCAGCGCCAACTGTTAAGCGTGTCGCTCAAGAGCTTGGTGGCAAGTCTGCAAACATCATTCTGGAAGATGCAGACCTCAATGCCGCTGTCGCTGGCGGGGTGCAGGGCGTGATGAACAATTCAGGCCAGTCCTGTAATGCGCCAACACGTATGTTGGTGCCTGCGTCCAAGCACGAAGAAGCTCTGAAGATCGCTGCGGCTGCCGCCGCAGAAGTCAAAGTGGGTGATCCATCTGCTGAAGACACGAAAATTGGTCCAGTTGTCAGCGAAGTTCAGTTCAACAAGATCCAGGATCTTATCCAGAAGGGCATTGATGAGGGTGCTCAGCTGGTTGCTGGCGGGACCGGACGTCCTGAGGGCCTCAACAAGGGTTACTATGTGCGTCCAACTGTCTTCGGTGGCGTTACCAACGATATGACTATTGCACGGGAAGAGATTTTTGGTCCTGTGCTTGCGATCCTTCCTTACCAAACAGAGGAAGAAGCAATTGATATTGCCAATGACACTGTTTACGGCCTCTCCGGCTATGTGTCCTCAGGGTCGATCGATCACGCTCGCGATGTTGCGTCTCAGCTGCGGACCGGCAATGTCCATCTCAATGGCGCGGGCCCAGATTTCAACGCGCCATTTGGAGGCTACAAGCAGTCTGGTAATGGCCGTGAATGGGGTGAGTTCGGGTTTGAGGACTTCCTCGAAGTGAAAGCAGTTATGGGGTACACCGCTGCCTAACGCTTCCGGCATTCGACTCAAAAGGGCGTCCCTGGGGGCGCCCTTTTTTTGTTTCAGAATGCGGCACTCCTGTAGGCGGATTAATGCGTCTTTAACCGTTTCGACAAGTCGTCGTAGGCGAAGAGCATGGTGTAACGAAGTTTTAGATTAGGTCCCTCAAAACTGGTGAAAATCAGAACCAAATGTCTAGAACCTGGCATGGAAGGGACAAGAAATGTCCAGATTGCGTATTTATCTGGTTGTTGTTTTTGGGGCGGTCGCGCTTTTCAGCCTAACTGCTTGTTCGGAGGCGCCAACGAAGCCGCTACGGGTGGGTATCAATCCATGGCCTGGATATGCGGCTCTCTTTATTGCGGCTGAGAAAGGGTTCTTCGCTGAGGAAGGGCTCGATGTCGAGCTTGTGGAACTCCCATCGCTTTCCGATGTTCGTCGCGCGTTTGAGCGCGGGCAGGTGGATGGGATGACGTCAAGCTTGGTGGAAGTCATCGAGGTCGTGCGACAAGGCGATCACTGGCCGATTATATCGTTGATGGCGGACTACTCGAATGGTGCCGATATGGTTCTGGCGACCAAAGAGATTAACGACATCACGTCCCTCAAAGGCCGGCGGATCGGAGTTGAAGCTGGCTCTCTCAATCAGTTCATTCTGGCAAGAGCACTTGCAAAGGGCGGCCTTTCACTGGACGACGTAGAGGTCATCAACCTTCCGCAACTCGCTATGCCGGAGGCCGTTGCTCTCGGAGAAGTCGACGCGGTGATCACCTACCCACCAATCTCGACGGATGTTGTCGACACGGGATTGGTCAGTGAGATTTTCTCAACGCGGGATATTCCAGGCGAAGTGGCAGATGTGGTCTCGTTTGATCGCGAGATTGTCGCTCGGCGGGCGTCGGATGTTGATGCCTTCGTGCGGGCTTGGGGACGTGCTGTTACTTTCACTAACGAAAATCCCTCAGAGGCCTATCAAATCATCGGGCGCTTTATCGGTATGACAGCGGTGGAGCTGGCAGAGTCGTATCAGGGGATTGAGGTTATTGGCCTTGATCGCCAGGCGGAGTTTCTCCGCGCGCAAGGCCCGTTGAGCGCCAGCCTTCAAACGATAGACTCAATCCTCCGACCGACAGAAAGTAGCGATGAACAAGGTTTGGCGCTCGAACGACTTTTCGAAGAGTCTATCGGTATCTCTTGGGCCGTGACGGAGTAAAGCCATGTTTCGGCACGATGGCTCCTGGCTCGATAACCTGTCGGTGAAGTGGAAGATACTGGCGCCCTTCAGTTTTCTGGCGGGCATCGTTGGCGTGTTGCTTATTGTGCTCTTTTTCATGGCTTTCGGTCGATATCAGGATGCGGTCGTAGAGAACCGGGCGAAGCACCTGTCGAACAGCATCGTTTATGCGTTGGAGACGATGCATCACCGCACCGAATTGGACCGCTATGTTGCTATTGTCGGAGCCGACGCAGACGTGGCTCTTCTCTTGGTGGTGGACCCTGTATCTGAGCAGGTCCTGACCAGCAGCCGGGGTATGTATCGCGGCATTTCCATCGATCAAATCAGCGATCCTGATTTAGTCTTGGCGGTGCGACGGAGCCTTGCGTCCGACTCATCGCGGGCGGTTCTCATGTGGGGTGACATGACGGCAAGTTATGCAGTTATGGCGCCCCGCCTTGTTGACACGGAGACGGCGCCAGGAGAAGCGCTTGTTTACGTACGTCTCAAAACTAAGAGCGTGACCGCACATTCGAGCGGCATGGCACAACAATTGATCATCGGTCTTCTTGCTGCCTTGGCATTAGCGATGCTCATCGTCTCCAAACTTCTTTTTGACCTCGTGATTTCTCCGCTGTCAAAGCTATCGGCAATTGCGCGCGCCCGAACTGTTGACTCTCAGACCATGGCCCCTTTCACTCGTCGGCTAGATGAATTTGGCGAGCTCGCCCGCAGCGTATTGCAGTCTTTTTCTGAAGCACGTGAGAACGCCGAGCGATTTGAGCTGCAAGCGCAGAGCGACAGTCTGACGGGACTCGGTAATCGAGTCATGTTCAAAGAGCGGCTCAATATGGCGCTCGCCCACGCTGAGCGATCTGGCAAAATTGTTGCCCTTATGATTCTTGATCTGGACAATTTCAAAGACGTGAATGACACGCTTGGGCATGATGTTGGTGACCTGCTTCTCAAGCGTATCGCGCAGATACTCAAAGAGAGTTCGCGCGAGGTGGATACAATCGTTCGCCTTGGGGGCGATGAGTTCGCCATCATCGCTGATGATCTTGACCAGATAGACGGCGTGGTGGCGCATGCAAACCGGATTTTGTCCGCCCTGTCGGAGCCACAGATCATCAATGGTCATGAAGTTCATCCGGGTGTCAGTATCGGTATCACCAGCTATCCGCAGGATGCACGCGATCCAGAGGTTCTGCTCAAGAATGCTGACTTGGCTCTCTATCGTGCGAAGGCTGAGGGCCGTGGTAACATTCAGCTGTATCGCCATGAGCTGCATCTGAAGGTGATAGAGCGCAACGCCATCGAGAGAGATCTGCGGACCGCGCTCGCAGAAGAACAATTCGTTCTCTACTACCAGCTGAAAGTAGACATCGACTCTGGTGCAATCGTTGGCGCTGAGGCGCTTATACGCTGGCGCCATCCCGAACGTGGTATGGTGTCCCCCGATGTGTTTATTCCCGTTGCGGAGAAAAACGGAAGCATTTGTCAACTTACCGACTGGGTCCTCTCGGAGGCATGTGCCGAGATTCGCCGCATGATGGACAGTGGCTTAGACCCGGTGAGCGTGGCAGTGAACGTATCAGCGCTTGATCTTCGGCGGCCCGACTTTACAGATCAGGTTGCAGCTACGCTGGTTCGGGCTGGTGTCTCTCCGAAATATCTCGAGATTGAGGTGACCGAAAGCACCGTGATGCACGATGTCGATCAGGTGATCGGTACCCTTCGGCGTCTGCGCGCGCTTGGCGTCAGCATCAGCATTGATGATTTTGGAACCGGTTATTCCTCGCTTGCCTATCTGAAGCAATTCCCGGTTCAGACATTGAAAATCGACCGAAGCTTTGTGTCGGATATGTCTGATGATCCAAACAGTCATGCCATTCCGCAATTGATTGTAGATCTGGCGCGGAACCTGGGCGTGAGCGTGATCGCCGAAGGCGTGGAGACAGAGGAACAACGCGAACTTCTCCTGGCTATGGGCTGTGGGTCGGCACAGGGCTATCTGTTCAGTGCGCCTGTCCCTTCCGGTGCTTTTGTCGAAATGCTGGAAGAGCAGGTCTGTTTTCCGCGGACAACGAAAGCTCAGGAAAAAGCCTCATCCACCATTCCCGTTTCCGTCGCGTAATCTGCGGTGCATCCTGCTTGAGATGACGGCGCGGACTGTTGCTGCTACTACATCCTCCAAAATACCTGAATGAGGGCAGAGTGTTGCTGCCCAGCGACCGGAGGGTGATGCATGGATCTCGCATATGGTGCGGAATATGAAGCGTTTCGAGCGGATGTGAATCGCTTCATTGAAGAGAACAAGGACAACATGCCGCGCCAGTTGGGTGCGGGCCGCCCATCTGAAGATCAGCGCAGGTGGCAAGCCTTGCTGATTGAGAATGGTTACGCCGCCCGAACGATTCCCGCCGAGTATGGTGGCTATGGTGGTGAGCCGGACATCTTGAAAAGCCGCATCATTGCCGAAGAATTTACGAAAGCGTCTATGCCGTTGGGGATTGCCAACCAGGGTGTCTCTATGCTGGTTCCAACGCTGCTCGAGCTTGGAACCGAGGCGCAGAAGAAGCAGTGGATTGAACCCACACTCAAAGGAGATGTCGTCTGGTGTCAGGGATATTCTGAGCCAGGCTCCGGGTCTGACCTGGCCAGTCTGCAAACCAAGGCAACCGAGGATGGGGATGACTTCATCATCAATGGCCAGAAGATATGGACAAGTACTGCACAATACTCAGATATGATCTTCTGCCTTGTTCGCACGGAACCCGACGCACGTAAGCATGAAGGCATTAGCTATCTGATTTTCTCGATGGATACGCCGGGCATTGAAGTGCGCCCTTTGATGACCATGACGGGGTACGCGGAGTTCAACGAGGTTTTCTTCACCGATGTGCGTGTTCCCAAAAGTCAGATCGTCGCCGAGCGTGGGCAGGGCTGGTTTGTCGCCAATGCCACCCTTAAGCACGAACGGGGCATGTTGGGGGATCCTAACCAAGCAGGAACGCGCCTCGCAGCGATCATCGACCTGATGCATGAAGAGACCGTGTCTGGGGAGCGATTGATCGACAATCCATTGTTCCGCGATCGCCTCGTGCAATTGCAGTCCCGAGTTGCCGCCATGCAATTCCATGGCATGCGCTTGCTCACGGCCAGCGCCAAGAAGGAAGATCCGGGCATTGCGCGTCTCGTGGTCAAGCTGATGGGGTGCGAGCTCAATCATCAGCTGGCTGCTCTCGCAATTGACGCACTCGGCGAGCTGGGAGTGCTTTATGAGCGAAGCCCGCATTTGCGTGCAGGCGGCCGCTGGCAACGCTCCTACATGTTCGACCTGGGTCTCATTATTGGCGGGGGGACAGCCCAGATCCAAAAGAACATCATTTCCGAACGCGGTCTTGGTATGCCGCGCGAGCCAAAACCGGCCAAAAAAGAAGGAGCGGCATAATGGAATTTGCTCTCTCAGAAGAACAACGCATGCTCCAGGACACAGTCGGACGTTTTCTCACGGACGCGTCTGAGCTGGAGATTGTTCGGAAATCGGCAGAAGCCCATGAAGCCTATTCGAAGGCCATCTGGACGGGATTTGCAGAGCTGGGTGTCGCGGGCATTCTTATCCCCGAAGAACATGGCGGATTGGGTCTTGGCATGCTCGAAGCCGCGCTCATGTCTGAGATGACCGGGCGCCACGTTGCCCCGATTCCTTTCATCGGGACTGCTGTCATGGCGCCTCTGGCGCTGGTTCTGGCCGGCAGCGATGAGCAGAAAGCAGCCTGGCTGCCCAGGCTTGCTAGCGGCGAGCTTGTTGCCGGTGTTGCTGTTACAGAGGCCATCGGGGCACGCGACGGCGCTGGCGTCGACTCAAAAGGCGATGTTCTGTCTGGTTCGTCCCTGTTCGTCATTGATGGGCCGGGCGCCGATCTGTTTGTGGTCGCTGATCGTGACAGCAACCTATTTCTTGTCGAAGCATCAGCTCAGGGTTTGGAGCGGATTGATCTCACAACGATTGACCTGACACGGCCGGTATCAGAGCTTCGCTTTGGCAATGTCCAGGCAGAGCGGCTGCCCAATGGAGGGCCGGATGTTTTACGCCGGATGATCGATGCCGGGCGCACGATGATTGCCGCTGACACGCTGGGCGCCGGGCAGATGATGATCGAGAAGGCGGTCGACTATGCGAAAGAGCGCAAGCAATTTGGCCGCGTCATCGGCTCATTTCAGGCGGTGAAGCATATGTGTGCGGAGATGGCGGCGGAACTGGAACCCTGCAGGTCTCTCGTCTGGTATGCCGCCTATGCACAAGACGTGATCCCTGAAGAAGGGACACTCATGTCCTGTCACGCCAAATCCCATGTGTCAGAAATCGGGCGATTTGTTGCCAGAACCGCCACGGAAGTGCATGGCGGCATGGGCTTTACTGACCTTGTGGGCCTTCACTACTGGTTCAAACGGATTGGGCTTGATCGGCAGTTGCTCGGCGGACCGGAACGGGTGAGGGAAGAAGCTGCTCGCCTACAAGGCTGGGCGGCTTAAGCGCCGCTTTGTCCTTACTTGGTTCTTTTCTCTCGGCGCGCGGGCGGCTAAGGTCTCTTGAAAAATAGACTGTGGTCTAGTTTTGGGAGGAAGACAGATGCGTGCTGCGATTTTCAGAGATGGCGACATGGTCGTCGACACGATGCCGGAGCCGACACCCGGTGAAGGGCAAGCGGTCGTTAAAACGCTTGCTTGCGGCATCTGCGGGTCAGACCTGCATGCTTTTCATCACGCACCAAAGATGGTGGAGATTGCCGAGCGATCTGGCGGTGGGGTCGGCGGTATGGACCTTAAACGGGACATTGTTTTCGGCCATGAGTTTTGCGCTGAGATCCTGGACTACGGCCCCGGTTCGCAAAAGACGCTGAAACCCGGTACGCGGGTTTGTTCCATGCCGATTGCGTTTGACGCAAACGGCATCACCACAGTTGGATATTCCAACGACTTGCCTGGTGGCTATGCGGAGCAGATGGTGCTGAATGAAATGATGCTGCTTGAGGTGCCAAATGGGCTGCCAACGGAGCAGGCGGCGCTCACGGAGCCCATGGCCGTTGGCTGGCATGCGGTCAAGAAAGCCAATATCACGGATGACGATGTTGCGCTCGTGATCGGTTGTGGGCCGGTTGGGCTCGCTGTCATAGCCGGCCTCAAGATCGCTGGGGTGAGCCCGATCATCGCCTCTGATTTTTCACCAGCGCGGCGCAAATTCGCAGAGCTGATGGGGGCCGACATTGTGCTCGATCCTGCGGAGACGTCGCCTTACAAGCGCTGGCAGGAGGAAGCCGCGCCCGAAGGCTATGATCCGAAGAACTGGATGACCCTGATGGGGATGGGTCCCCAGTTGCGTCCAGGCGTCATCTTCGAATGCGTTGGCGTGCCAGGGATCATCCAGCAGATACTGGAAGGGGCGCCGAAAGCGGCCCGCATCGTTGTTGTTGGTGTTTGTATGGAGCCCGATCAGTTCGAGCCTTTCTTCGGCATCAACAAGGAACTGAATGTGCAATTTGTGCTCGGCTATACGCCAGAGGAGTTTGCAGAGACGCTTGGCTTTCTCGCGGAAGGAAAGATCAAGGCCGAAGCTTTGGTCACTGATAAGGTCGGCGTTGATGGCGTCAAAAATGCCTTCGAAGAACTCGCCAACCCAGAGAAACATGCGAAAATCCTGGTTGAACCCTGGCGGTGATTTTTCTCCCGTAAAATCAACGAGTTAAGGTGTGCAGGCGTGGTCCGTTCATGGGCCACGCCGCTTTTTTGCCATGATCTCGGCACGCACCCGCCTTTCACATCGCCTATATTCAATCGGAAGCAACAATAACCAAAAGGAGGTTCTGGCTCATGTCCGGTGGAACAATCTTCGTCCTCGTACTGTTCGCCCTCGCTCTTGTCATTCTGATCAAGGCGGTGGTGATGGTGCCTCAGGGTTTTGTGTACACGGTGGAACGCTTCGGTCGATATACGAAGAGCCTTCAACCCGGTCTTTCCATTATCACACCTTTTATCAATCGCATCGGCAACAAGGTCAACGTGATGGAGCGGGTGCTTGATGTGCCGAGCCAGGAGGTCATCACCCGTGACAACGCCATGGTCACAGCTGACGGGGTTGTCTTTTTCCAGGTGATGGATGCGGCGCAAGCTTCCTACGAGGTGAACGACCTTGAATATGCGATCCTCAATCTCACCATGACCAACACCCGGACAGTGATGGGCAGCATGGATTTGGATGAACTTCTGAGTCAGCGTGACAAGATCAACGCACAGCTCCTGTCCGTTGTTGACGAAGCAACAAACCCTTGGGGTGTGAAGGTCACACGGATTGAGATCAAGGATATCAACCCACCGAGGGATCTGGTAGACGCAATGGCGCGCCAGATGAAGGCGGAGCGTGACAAGCGTGCGACGATTCTGGAGGCAGAGGGGGATCGGCAAGCGGTGGTTCTCAAGGCCGAAGGTGAGAAACGAGGCGCCATTCTGGAAGCGGAAGGCCGCCGGGAGGCCGCCTTCCGGGATGCGGAAGCCCGGGAGCGCGAAGCGCAGGCTGAAGCTCGGGCGACAGCGGATGTGAGTAAGGCCATCTCTGAGGGAGACGTACAGGCGATCAATTACTTCGTTGCAACGAAATATGTGGAGGCCCTGCAAGCTGTCGCCGCGGCGCCCAATCAGAAGCTTGTGATGATGCCGCTGGAAGCCTCGAGCCTGATCGGCGCGATCGGGGGTATTTCCGAGATTGCCAAGGATGCCTTTGGTAAGGATGGCGACGGCGGAGGAAGCAGTTCACCCTCAGCAAGAAGCGGTGGCAGTTCGGTTCCGCGCGTAACGCCAGGGAGCTAAGCCATGCAGGAATTTCTCACGACATGGGGCAGTTGGACCTGGTTGATCGTCGCAGTGGCACTGGCTGCCCTTGAGATGGTTGTCCCCGGCATCCTGCTCATTTGGTTAGCTGGTGCTGCGCTCATGGTGGCGGTGATCGATTTTCTTCTGCCGCTCAGTTGGCAGGCTGAGGTCGCTCTGTTTGCTGTGCTTTCGGTCCTGTTTGCTTATGTCGGTTATCGGTGGTCCAACCAGCCGAGTCAGCAGACGTCAGACAAACCCAACCTCAATATGCGCGGTCAGTCTTATGTTGGCCGGACTTTTGTCGTAGCGGAAGCCATTCAGAACGGACGTGGCAAAGTGAAGGTGGGGGACACGCTTTGGTCGGTGTCGGGCACCGATGCCGAAATTGGTGCCTCTGTCCGCGTGACGGGAGTCGATGGGGCGATGCTGCTCGTCGAACCTGCCTGAGCCTTAACGCGTAAAAAAAGCCCGGCGATATCGCCGGGCTTTCTTCTTGTCTGGTGGCTTCGCAGGGCTTTAGGCTGCGCGGATGCTTTCAAGGAAGCTTCGTACTTCGCCATCCAGGTCCTTGGTAAAGCCGTTCAGCAACTGGAAATTTTTCACCAGGTTTTCAGCGGCTTCGCTGGTCTCGGTGATGCCAGACTGAATGCTGCCTGCGTGGCGGGTCGTTTCTTCCGCTCCTTCCGCGGCCAGCTGCGTGGCGCGTGTGATTTCTGCCGTTGCAGCGGACTGCTCTTCGATCGCGGCCGCGATTGCGCCGCTCACAGACCGCATTTCATCGATACGCTCACGGATCGCTGAAATCGAACTCACGGTTCCATTTGTCGCTGCCTGAATTGAGTTGATCTGCGATGTGATCTCCTCGGTCGCTTTCGCCGTCTGACTGGCGAGGCTCTTCACCTCTGAAGCCACAACCGCAAAGCCCTTACCGGCGTCGCCCGCGCGGGCGGCCTCGATAGTTGCGTTCAATGCCAACAGATTCGTCTGCTCAGCAATATCTGTAATGAGGCTGATGATCTCGCCGATCTTGTTGGCCGTGGTTGCCAGCTCTTGAACACGGCTGTCCGCCTCTTGAGCGTCGCCCACTGCGGATTCTGCAACTTCAGTGGATTGACCAACCTGCGTTGCGATCTCCCGAATGGAGGCTGACATCTGCTCAGCAGCGGAGGCGACAACCGTCACGTTCTCCGACGCGTTCGCGGACGACTTCGCTGCTTCGCTGCTTTTCTCAGCCGCACCTGTGGCCGTGTCACTCATAATATCCGCCACATTGGACATCGCAGATGTCTCTTTAGTGACTGATTCAACAAGTCCGCCAACTGTTTCTTCGAAACGAGTTGCAACCTCGTTCATCGCTTCGACACGCTCAACTTCGTTCTGTTTCTGAAGTTTTTCGGCTTCTTTAGACAGGAGCTCTGTTTGCTCAAGCGCTTCTTCCGCTTTTACGAGTGCATCGTCTGCATTTTCGAATGCGTCGCGCATCTGCTTCACGGCGACGACGAGGACAGACGTTTCAATGACAACCACAGTAGCGTGGACCAAAACGCGTGTCAGGTCAGGACCTCCCACCCAGAGGAATTCCGGAACCAAAAAGTTCAGACCGAGGTGATGTACAGCCACGACGCCTGCGGCTGCGAGCAAGGCTCTGAAATCGACAAACACGATCAGTGTTGCGAGCGATGCCATAAAGTAAAGATGAGCGTCAATCTGCAAGGAGGTGCCTTGAAGCTGATACACGCAGAGCATCGCCATGACCATCAGGGAAACAGCGTAGGTGTTTCTCACTAGGGGTGAGTTTCCGATTCTCTTCAAGAAAAGAGTGGTCGCCCCTGCGAAGAGGATGCCTGCAGCCGGCGCAATCAGCCATCCATTGCCGCTAAACATCCCGATCGCTGCGATCACCGGTACATGGGCCCACAGGTAGGGTATCATGTAGGGGTATGCATTTTCCCGAATTTTGTCCGTCGTCTTCATCTTGTTTCCCGCCTTATAAGTCAGTTGTATTCCCCTGGCCTCTGGTCCACCCGCTAGCCGTACAGAGACCCGAGTATGTGGCTGACACAACCAGCCACGCACCCGCGTCTTTCAGTGTTTGTGTGTTCGCATTTTCTCCGAGACGTGCCGTCACAACGTTACCGGCGCTGCCGGCCGTCAACACGACTGCGCCTGCATCATTGATGCGGGCCGCAGCTTCATCGAAGGAAATATGAGGAGCGAATATTGCCGTCACTTCGCGATCAGATTGGGCGGGCGATAAGTGTAGGAAAGCGACCAAAAAAAGGCCGAGCAGCGCCATGGTGCCGGGGATGGCAATGCTTCCCCCGGCCTGGTTGCTCGTTTCCATATGGTCTTCGTGTCTCGCCACCCAGCTGTTCCCTTGTTCTGGTAACCGTTAGTTTTAGTGATCAATTGCTAATAAAATGTTCGTATGCGAATAAAATGGTCAGTTCATGAAACGGCTAAGGGCATGGGCGAGGGGGCAGGCCGTGACCAGGTTGCAGAAGATGTGCTCGATGAAATGCCGCTGCGAGCTGGCAACGTCTCAGAAAACGGGTGCTGTTCGGAGTCGGCGAAGAGAGCTATGGCGCGTCTCTTCTCTCGTTTACCGCTTCCTTAACCATACATACAGGTGACGCAGGCGATGGTTCAAAGATAGGGCGAAAGCAGTCGGGCGGCATTGTCTCTCAGTTTCACCGAGAGGGGCCGGTTGCGCAGAGTACTGATGGTTTCCTGCTCTGCGGTTTTGACTTTTTGATCAATGATTCCTTCGAGGTTTCCGACAAACTCGGGACTAAAGCACTCAAGGTTGAATTCGAAGTTCAACCGTAGGCTGCGGGGGTCCCAGTTTGCCGACCCAATCGACGCCCATATACCGTCGACCGTCATCATCTTTGCGTGGTCAAATGGACCGTCAGTCATCCAAATCCGACAGCCGCTTGCAGCGAGTTCATCCAGAATGGCCCTGCTGGCCCAGGCCATATAAAACAGATTGTTTTTCTGCGGAAGAACAATGTCGACGAGTACGCCCCGCATCGCTGCCAGCGACAGAGCCGTGATGAGATCGCTGTCGGGCAGAAAGTAGGGTGTCACGATCCGAATGTGCTGACGGGCCTCAGACAAACCGGCCAGAAATGTCCATCGGATGGTATTGCGGTTCATGTCCGGCCCTGCCGGAAGGCCGCGTGCGATAACGTCCCCTTTGCCCGGCAATTCTGGTCTCCAAAACTCACCGACCAGGAGTTCGCCGGTGCTGAAGCGCCATTCATGAGCGAACGCCGCCATGAGGTGCGCCACGACCGGTCCTTCGACGGCATAGTGGATGTCTCGAATGGGGTGTTTGGCATTTGGTCGAAGGAGGTTGCCGGCAGCGATATTCATGGAGCCGGTAAAGCCCACTTTTCCGTCCACCACCAAAATCTTTTGGTGATTGCGAAGATTGAGATAGGGCATCTGCCACGGCAGCAGTGAGTGAAGAAACCGCTCGTGCGGAATGTCCGCGTCACGCAGCTTCTTGATCATGGAGGGAAAGGAATACCAAGAGCCAACCCCGTCTATGAGGACGCGGATTTTGACACCGCGCGCACGTGCCTTTTTCAACGCTTCGAGGAACTGCCGTCCTGCTTCATCATTGTTGAATATGTAGGTAGAGAGCGCGACGCTGTTCTCGGCTCTGTCTATCGCGGCGATCATCGCCGGATAGGCGTTTTCCCCATTTCGCAGTACTTCAATCTTGTTGCCATCGGTATAGGGGACTTTGGCGATGCGCGTTCCGAGGCGGGCCATCTCGACGATCCGCTCGGTCTTGATACTGTCACTTGTTTGTCTGATCAGGCCACGACGGTCCGATATCTCCAGGTCGCCGGTAATGTGACCGCTGCCGCGGAGTTCCTCGGCGCGCCGAGCGATACGATTGATGCCAAATATGAGATAGATCGCCCATCCGAAAATGGGCAGGAGGACGATAACGCCAATCCATGCTACCGCAGCGCGTGCATCGCGCTTCGTGATGAGCGCGTGGCCCGCCGCCGCGATCGTCGCTCCCAGATTGATCAGCCCGAGAAACACGGGCCATAGCTCAAAACTTGCTTGTGGCTCCATGCTTCTAACTTAAGCGCGGGAGGTGGGCGCTGTCATGCTCTGAGTCAAAAGCGGACGGATGCACCGATTTGGACTGTCCGATCTTCGCCAGGGAAGAACCGTTCGATTGCGTTGCCGCCACGGACGATGATGTCCGCGCGGTCCGCAAAGCGTGTGTCCGCCAAATTAGTAATGCGTCCATAGAGACCGAATGCGTCTGTTACGTCATATTGCCCGCGGAGGTTCAGCAGGTCGTGCCCCTCGTATGTTGAGGTATGACCGGAGTCCATGGCGTAGTCACCGACATGCACCCACTCAAGTTCCGCCCGCGCGCGTCCGTCCAGGAAATTGTAGCCAAGGCGGACATTGGCGAGGGTGCGAGGTGCAGTATCAATATCGTCGCCGGACGTGATGACGTTGGCCGGGTTGGTGGCCGCTCTATCGAATGTATATTTGTGGACGGCATAAGTGGCTGAACCCGAAAGGTCGAAGCCGCCGCCTAAAGGTGCGAACGCTTCGAGTTCGATGCCGTAATGCTTTGTCTCGCCATCGGGCACGTTCAATCTGGCTGAGTCTCTGAAGAAGAAATTGCTCTTCTCCATATAGTAGCTTGCGAGTTCATATGAGACGCCGTGAAGAGTGCCGCGTGCGCCAAGTTCAATGCTATCTGTACGTTCGCTCTCTACCTGCCCAGGAATTTGGTTGTCCTGCAACCGGTACAGGTCGGTTGTCTGAGGCGCTCTTGCACCCCGCGCCAGATTTGCAAAGCCGGTGATCTTCTCATTGAACGCATGAGTGATGCCGAGCTTGGGTGTTATATCGAAGAACTCGTCGATACGATCCGGCGTGCGCTGAAAGCGACCTACAGTGTTGTCTGGCGCGTTATTTGTATAATCGTAGCGGGTGTATTCCACCCGAGCGCCTGCGGTGAGCGTCGTCGCTTCCGACAGTGACCAAACGGAATGGACATAAGGCGCTGTGATGATGGCTTCGACATCATAGTCGTAGTGCAGCCCTTGAACGAAAGCCCCGAAGACCGTGGGGCCAGATTGGAACTCTCTCAAGGAGCCTTGTGTGTATTCAAGGTCGGTTCCGAAGATGACTTGGTGTCCACCATCCAGGTTCATGAAATAGGCGGACTGGACGCCGGTGCTCCAGTGTTTGTTTTCTTCAAGTGCATCCCCAGGCAAGAAGTGCAGGAGGAAGTCCATGTCGTTTATCCGCGCATAGGGCGTGATGGCAACGGCGTTGCCATTGTCGAGGCCGCGTTCCCAGCGGACAGCCAAACGTGTGGACCAGGTGTCGCGGAACGCTTCCGGGTTGGGGTTGGTTTTGCGCAGCGCATCATCGCGGTAGGCATCGTCTCCCTCAACGAAGCCAGCGGTTTCCTGATTGAGATTTTGCCCGGACAATGTGGCGCGGATGTAATCCTCTGTGCCGCTATAGTCATATCTCATCTGGAACTTCTGCTGGCCGTAGCTTGAGTTTGCGCGGAAGCCGTCGCCGTCTTCCGCCAGTTCAAAGCTCGCCCGGGCTGCGTGGTTACCTTCGCCGCCGGTGGCGGTGCCGAACACATTGAGTATCCCGTGTGGGCCGACGCGGAAACGAAGCTCACCCCCAGGATCAACTGATGGTGCGGCAGAGAGAACATTGATCAATCCATGGACAGCATTGGATCCGAAGCGAGCGCTTGCAGGACCACGGACGATTTCGACGCTGTCTGCTGCCTCAATGAAGCTGTCAAAGAGACCGTTCACGTTTGCAAATCCAGGTGCGCGAAAGGGGATCCCATCTTCCAGGTATAAGAAAGACCCGGCGCCGGCCCCCCCGGTCAGAACCGGGGAGCGGATCGCAGTCAGATGTTCCTGGCCCGACCCGTGTTGCACGAATACACCGGGTGCGCGGTTGACGACCGTGCTTGGATGATCGGGCGCGAGCAGTTCAATGTCGTCGCTGTAAATTTTGCTGATATTGCTGGGATGGGTTGCCCGTTTGGTGCCTTCGCCGGTTGAGGTGACCACGAGCTCGTCCATTAAGACCGGCTCATCCGCCACCGCGGTCCCGGCGGGCATCAACGACCAAATTAGGAAACTTACTGCGGTGGCAGGTCCACCGAAACGCAACTTTGATGGCATTTACACTCCCCCAAGCTGTCAAAAAGCGCGGTTTTCCGGCTAATGCAGCTTTCTCCTTGCCTTTTGTTAGAGGATCGGCGGACTCTTTTCAAATCAGACACTTGCTGGATCCCGTTCATGTTCCCTATTGCTGACGACAATCCCTCCCACACGTCGCCCATCGTGACATGGTTCCTGATCGCGGGCTGTGTCGCTATTTTTGCCTGGCAATCCTCACTGCCGGGCAGCGCGGTTGAGGCCGTTTTCATAACCTACGGCCTTATTCCGGCGAACCTCTTCGGCACACCGACCGGGGCAATGCCCCCATTTCCCCCGGAAGTCACGCTTGTGAGCAGCCAGTTTCTGCATGGAGGCTTGATGCATCTCGGCGGCAATATGCTCTATCTCTATATTTTTGGGGACAATGTCGAAGCGGCCCTTGGGCATATCCGATTTTTGATTTTTTACATCCTTGCGGGCGTTGCCGCCGCGCTTACCCATGGGCTCCTTGCCCAGGCATCGGGCATTCCGTTAATCGGCGCCAGTGGTGCTATTTCCGGCGTCTTAGGCGCTTATCTGCTGCTCTATCCCCATGCGCGGGTGCGCATTCTTTTTCTGCCGCTGCCCATCCCGTTCTTCAAAATATTCGCAGTGCCGGCAATCATTGTGCTGGGGATTTGGTTTGCCATTCAATTTGTCAGCGCCGCCTACAGTTCGCCTGGCGCTGGCGGCGTAGCGTTTTGGGCGCATGTGGGGGGATTTGTTGCCGGCATGGTGTTGCTTCCGTTCTTTAAGAGACGCGATGTGCCCTATTGGCAATCGCCTTCCGCAGAGGTGATTGACACACGGCGCTCGCCGGGCCCCTGGACACGCATAGGTGCGGGGCAGGCGGACCAAGAAAACACGGATGGCCAAGGCCCGCGACGTCGTCCACGCGGACCCTGGGATAGGGGGGGATATGACTGAGGTGTCTTAGTCTTCCACTTCCATCTGGGACTGCTGATAATTCTCCAGCCCGACGCGGGTGATCAGCTCAAGCTGCGTCTCCAGGAAGTCGATGTGTTCCTCTTCGTCTTCCAAAATACGCTCGAAGATTTCGCGGGAAACGTAGTCCGACACGCTTTCACAATAGGCGATGGCTTCTTTGTAAAACTTGTGTCCGTCATGTTCGGCCGCAAGGTCAGACTCCAGGCATTCCTTGACGTCCTCGCCAATGCGTAAGCGGTGCAGGTCCTGCAGGTTGGGCAGGCCCTCAAGGAACAGGATGCGCTCAATCAACGTGTCCGCATGCTTCATTTCGTCGATGGATTCGTCATATTCGACCTTGCCGAGCTTTTTGAGACCCCAATTGTCGAACATGCGTGCGTGAAGGAAATACTGGTTGATGGCGGTCAGCTCGAGCTTCAGCGCCCCGTTCAGAAACTCAATGACCTTCTTGTCGCCCTGCATGATGACCTCCTTATGCACTGAAACAACGCAGAACAGCCGCCGCGCTAGCGAACAGCCATTGCCGCACCATCTCTAGTTATTTCGCAGAAAACAAGGCTTCTCGGGGCTTGTTAATCAGCCGCGATTGCAAGCCCGGGAGACTTTGACGCTGTCGCCTGCAATTGCGACGCGCCGCCAACTTTCGTCCGCATGTGATCGATGCAGGAACCGCAGCGCGGCGAACATCCATGATGCTTGAAAACGTCAGAAACTGTTGTTGCGCCCTGGCTCAGAGCGTCATCAACTTTTTTGTCGTTCAAAGCGTTACAGATACACACGTACATGCGAATGCCTGTCATTTTCGTTTGACTGGAGTCGTAACGTCTTTAAGAATGATTGTCAATTACAATGGAGATCTAAGAAAAAGTCGCGGCGCGCGATCGCTCCTGGGTCCGAATCATCCATTTCCCCAGTAATTGTAAGGAATTAAACCCCTCGCCGCGGTGTTTAGATGACCCCTGCCCGGAGAAAGTCGTGGATGTGGACCAGGCCGACCGGCTTACCTTCGTCGACAATGAAGATGCTGGTGATCTGACTGTCGTTCATAAAGCTGAGGGCCTCCGACGCCAGAGTGCCTGGCGTCAATATCTTTGGATCCGGTGTCATAATGTCGGACACAGGTTTCGCTAGAAGATCTGAGCCCATGTGGCGCCGGAGGTCCCCGTCAGTAATCAGACCGATCAGGTTGCCCTCTGCGTCGGCCGCGCCGATGCATCCGAGGCCCTTGCGGGTCATAATGACCAGAGCATCGCTCATGAGAGTGTCAGGAGCTGTGAGAGGCAGTTCGTCGCCCCGATGCATGATGTCGCTCACATGCGTCAGCATGGCGCCCAGTTTTCCGCCTGGGTGAAAGTCTTTGAAATCACTGGCATCAAAACCATTCCTCTCCAACAAAGCTGTTGCGAGCGCATCGCCAAGTGCAAGCTGCATTGTGGTGGAGGTGGTAGGCGCCTGGAGACCGTTGGGGCAGGCCTCCTCGACTTTTGGCAAGAGAAGTGCAATGTCTGCGGCTTCTGCCAAAGCGCTATCGGAGCCAGATGTCATGGAGATCAGGGGAATGGCGAACCGCTTTGTATAGCTGATGAGATCACGCAATTCGGCCGTTTCGCCGGACCAGGATAGGGCCAAGACCACGTCGTCTTTTGTGATCATGCCGAGATCACCATGGCTTGCTTCGCTTGCGTGCACAAAGCTGGCGGGGGTTCCGGTGGATGCCAGGGTTGCGGCGACCTTTCGGCCGATATGGCCGCTTTTGCCGATTCCGGAAACGATAACCCGTCCGCTCGCCGTGCCCATGGTCTCAACGGCGTTAATGAATGGCTCACCCAAAGAGGCGACAAGCGCTTCAATTCCATCAATTTCCAGCCGCAGCGTTCGGCGCGCCGTTTTCAGATAGGAGTGTTGATCGTTGCTCGCCATTTTCTGATGTCCGGGGCCAAAAGTCGGCCGGTTCTGCGGGTTGCGTTCTGGGCGCGATCTCAGTCGCGGGTGCCGTTGGGCGTCTTGGGCTTATAGCAGAGACGTGGGCAGGCTGTACAAGCGCTACATTTCCTTTCCGGTAACCATTTGGGCGCATGATTAACCAATGCGCCAGCTTAGAGAAAATCCGCGGTTCATCCGTCTGTTAAGCAGGCCTCTTTGGGTGGCTGCTATCGGGGCGTTTGCCGGCGCGTTGACGCTCACCAGCGCGGGGCATGCGGAAGATATTCGGGGCCAAGGTGTCGCCGAGCGCCAATATGATGCCTACACAGCGCGCGGCGTGCGGGTTGGCTCCTTCGTTCTTCGGCCCTCTCTCACCGTCACAGAGACCTATGACAGCAACGTCTTTGCCTCCGACACCGGTGAAGTGAGTGACTTCGTGACGGAGATCAATCCGAATGTGGTCTTCGAGTCGGATTGGGCGAACCATGCGGTGCGTCTTGAGGCTGATCTGGAACAGAGCCTTCATGCGTCTGAAGATAGCGAGGATGCGACAGATTGGAGCGTCGGGGTATCCGGCCGGTTGGATGTCCTTGACCACACCCAGGTCAGAGCGGGGGTCCTTTATGGATCGCTCACTGAAGACCGAGGTGAACCAGAGGATATCGGCGCCGCGGCAGAGCCGACTGACTACAGCCTGTTTGAACTGTCTGCTGGTATCACTCAGCGCTTCAACCGACTGATTTTTGATGTAGGTGCTGACTATGCGGACCTTGATTTCGATGACACGCCGCTGATTGGCGGTGGCTTCGACGAGAATGATGATCGTGATCGAACCATCATCGAGATCGCTGTCGAGGTGGGCTATGAGCTGGTCGCAGACACGATCATTTTTCTTCGCGGTACCTACAACGAACGGGACTACGATCTGGATACGCCAGCGGTGGCGGTGAACCGCGACTCCGATGGCTACGAATTGGTTGCAGGAGCTTCTTTTGAACTGGGCAGCCTGGCAACAGGTCAGATCTTTGCCGGATACCAGGAGCAGTCCTTTGATGACCCCAGCTTCTCAACCGTTTCAGGCGTCGCCTATGGTGCGTCGGTGGACTGGTATGTCACGCCGCTCACAACAGTGCGCTTCAGTGCTGATACGGCTATCGAAGACACCACATCCGGGGGTGCATCTGCCTTTGAGAGCCAGACGGTTGCGGTAGGCGTGGACCACGAATTCCTGCGCAATCTGGTCGCCAGCCTTGATGTTGAATACACGGAGGAGGACTTCGCAAGTTCGGCGCGAAAAGACGAGATTTATGAGGCAGAACTTGGGATCGATTATCTCATCGATCAGGTTTTCTCTGTCGGCGCTTTTGTCGGATATGAAGAGCGGGATTCAAGCACGGCCGGTGACAGTTTCTCCCGCGAGATTGTCGGCGTGCGCGTCCGATCAGCTCTTTAGCGCAGCTGTGATTTGCGGCATCAACTCGATCAGCCGGGGGCCAATATCGTCTCTCGCAAGGCCATAGGCGAGGTTTGCGGCCAGGTATCCTGCCTTGTCGCCGCAATCGAACCGTTCTCCCTCAAAGCGCACCGCATGGAACGGGACGGTACCGATGGTTTCCGCCATTGCGTCCGTGAGCTGAATCTCACCCCCGGCGCCAGTGGTACCTTTCTTGAGTTTGGCAAATACTTCCGGTGAAAGAATATAGCGTCCGGTCATCGCAAGGTTTGAGGGGGCCATGCCCGCCGCAGGCTTCTCCACCAGACCTTTGACTTCCGCCACACGACCATCGTCAGACCCTGGAGCCACTATGCCGTATTGGAAGGTTTGGTCATCCGGTACTTCGGCCACCGCAACAATATTGCCGCCTTTGTCATTCCAGGCGTCGACCATTTGCGCGAGACAGCCTTTCTCATGGCGGACCATCTCGTCCGGCAGAATGACCGCAAACGGTTCCTCTCCGATGATGTCGCGGGCGCACCAGATCGCGTGACCGAGGCCCAACGGTTGCTGCTGACGAACGAAGCTCGCTGCGCCGTGGCGGAGCTGGGTGGTTGAGAGCACTTCCAACGCATCCTTTTTGCTTCGCTCGCTGAGCGTTGTTTCGAGCTCGAACGCGTGGTCGAAATAGTCCTCGATTGCCCCTTTGCCACGGCCGGTTACAAAGATGAAGTGTTCAATGCCGGCTTGACGGGCTTCTTCCACCGCATAGTCGATCAGCGGGCGGTCAACGATCGGCAGCATCTCTTTCGGGATGGATTTGGTCGCTGGGAGAAAGCGGCTTCCCAGGCCAGCCACGGGAAACACAACTTTTCTGATCTTATTCGTCACCGTTCGGGGCCTCTTGTCACTTCAGTGCCGACCGGCACTTCTTTTGGTCTTGCCGCCAGGGGCGGTCGGGGAAGTTTACAGATAAGCAGCTACCAAAATATGACGTATTTCAAAGAAGAGACCGATTGGGTCGAAATTACGGCCGTCATAATGGCCGGTTTCTGGGCTTGCGGTCGAAATTAACGTCTTTTGTCATCTCTTGGTCCGATCGCGCGGTTGGCCGCACCTAATGCTTCCCGTGCGCGTGGGCGATGGGGTAGGGTGTGCGCCGGGGCTCTGGCCCCCTTTTCTGTCCGATATGGAGTGTTCTGACGATGAAGGTATTCCCGGTCATTCTGTCTGGGGGCGTTGGCTCTCGCTTGTGGCCGACGTCGCGGGCGCTTTATCCAAAGCAGCTGCTGCCTTTGGTGTCTGAACGGGCCATGCTCCAGGAGACCGCGGACCGGGTGACGGACAGTTCTGTCTTCGCGCCGCCCATGATCATCTCCAATGAAGAGCACCGGTTCATCATCGCCGCCCAGATGCAGGAACTGGGTATGGAGTCGCTGGTTCATGTCTTGGAGCCGATGGGGAGGAACACGGCGCCAGCAGCCGCTGTGGCTGCCGAGATCGCGCTCACCCATGACAAGGACGCGGTGCTTCTGATCCTCCCTGCTGACCACCATATCGGCGACCAGGCGGCGTTCAGATCGGCAATTGACGAAGGAACCAGGCTTGCTTCCGATGGTCGGCTGGTGACCTTTGGCGTTATCCCGACAGGTCCCGAAACCGGGTATGGATACATCAAGGAAGGGGCGGTGCTGGAAGGCGGCCGGGGACGGGATGTTGCCCGCTTTGTTGAGAAGCCTTCTGCGGTCACCGCAAAAGAGTACCTTGATGAAGGGGGCTATTATTGGAACGCGGGCATTTTCATGTTTCGGGCGGACCAGATCCTGAGCGAGATGGCCGAGCATTGTGCGGACATCCGTAAACACGCCGCCGCTGCGGTGCAAGCGGGTGCCAAGGACTATGACTTCTTCCGCCTCGACGAGACAGCCTTCGCCCAATGCCCGTCGGATTCCATTGACTATGCAGTGATGGAACATACCAAGGCGGCTGCCGTGATCCCCGTCGATATGGACTGGAGCGACATAGGCAGCTGGTCCGCGCTTTGGGAGATCGGACAGAAGGACCGCTCGGGCAATGTGCTTGCGGGCGATGTGCTGCAGCTCGATGCGGAGAACAGCTATATCCGCGCGGAAAACAATCTGATCGCCGCCGTCGGCATTAAAGACTTGGTGATTGTCGAGACGGGCGACGTTGTGATGATTTCGCCCCGCGACCGCGTGCAAGATGTGAAGCTTCTGGTGAAGGATATTGCCTCTGCCGGCCGGAGCGAGCATCACGCGCATACCAAGGTCTACCGCCCCTGGGGCTATTATGAAGGGTTGGATCAGGGTGCCACCCATCAGGTGAAACATCTGATGGTGAAGCCCGGAGCGTCACTTAGCTTACAATTGCATCACAAACGGTCGGAGCATTGGGTCGTGGTCAGCGGTGAAGCTGAGGTGACCGTCGGCGAAAAGGTGCAGACCCTCAGGGCGAATGAGTCTGTTTACATCCCCGTTGAAACCAAGCACCGGCTGCGAAATCTCGGCAGCGAACCGCTCAGCATCATTGAGGTGCAGACCGGGTCCTATTTTGGTGAAGACGATATAGTCCGTTTTGACGATGTTTACGGACGCATAGTTGAAGAGAGCTGAGGCTGCTATATTCTTGTCTGAGGGCTCGGGTCGTCGTTTGAATGCCATGAGGATATGCGCATGTTTCGGGTGGTAAACGCTCTTCTGATTGTGGTTTCTGTCTCTTTTGCCTCTCCTGCCGTTGCGACGGCGCCCATCCCCAATCCCCCGCCTGGCCTTGTCGATGAGGCTTTTGCGAGCTGGCTCACAGGCTTCCGTCAGGAGGCGCTCGCGGCGGGTATTTCCGGTGCGATTTTTGACCGGGCGATGCGGGGCGTGCGACCGGACCCGAAAGTGGTCGAGGCCAACAATAATCAGCCGGAGTTTGTGCGGCCTGTCTGGGACTATCTGGCGTCGGCGATTTCAGATACCCGCGTGGCGAATGGTGAGGAGAAACTCCGGACTTATCCAACCCTGCTGCGCCGCCTTGAAGATCGCTATGGGGTGGACAAGGAAATCCTGGTGGCGATCTGGGGGCTGGAAACCGGCTATGGCGCTTTCATGGGCAATCACCGGGTGACCCAGGCCTTGTCGACGCTTGCCTATGATGGGCGCCGGACCAAGTTCGGTCGTGAGCAATTGCTGGCGGCCCTCAAGATCCTGCAGCGCGGCGACATTACACCAGAGGCCATGACAGGTTCCTGGGCAGGGGCCATGGGGCATACGCAGTTCATCCCGACAACCTACAATGCCCATGCGGTCGACTTTAATGGCGACGGGAAGCGTGACATCTGGAACACGATTGGCGATGCACTGGGGTCCGCTGGGAATTATCTGGCGGCGTCAGGCTTCAAAACCGGCGACACCTGGGGCGGTGAGGTGAAACTCCCGGCCAACTTTGATTATGCGTTGGCGGACGCGCGCGTCGAAAAAACCATGGGCGAGTGGGCCGCCCTCGGCATTACGGGCGCCAAGGGCGGGGCGCTGCGCCGCGACGATCTGAAAGCGCGCCTGATCCTGCCTGCCGGATATAAGGGACCCGCCTTTCTGGTGCGGAACAATTTCCGCACCATCCTGCGCTACAATAACTCCACGTCTTACGCGCTGGCGGTGAACCTGCTCGCCGACCGGTTCCGCGGCAAAGGCGAGATTGTCGCCAGCTGGCCTACGGATGACCGCCCGCTGGGGCGCACCGAGCGCCAGGAGCTGCAACGGCTCCTCACCGCCAAAGGCTATGACACGGGCGGGGTCGATGGGATCATCGGCGGCAATAGCCGCAAGGCGCTCAGGAACTGGCAATTAGCGCAGGGACTGCCTGCGGATGGCTATCCCACGGCCGCGCTTCTGGCCCGCCTGCGCCAGTAGTTGCGTCAATGGACTCGCAACTGTCCGTCCAAAATTGATCAGATTCTTCGACAATTCCGGTCAGGGAAAGACTGGCGCCGCTTCGAGAGTTTGATCATAATCCCGGCCAAACAGATCATAAGTTTTGGCAGGGAGAGCCACCATGAAGACTAGAATTACCGAACTTTTCGGGATCGAACACCCCGTCATTCAGGGCGGCATGCACTATGTCGGCTTTGCGGAGATGGCAGCGGCTGTATCCAACGCCGGCGGTCTCGGCATCATTACCGGTCTCACGCAGCCAACACCGGAAGATCTCGCGAAAGAGATCGAGAAGTGCAAGGGCATGACCGACAAGCCATTCGGTGTGAATCTCACCTTCCTGCCGGGCTTTGCAGCGCCTGACTATCCGGGTTACATCAAGGCCATCATTGATGGCGGTGTGAAGATTGTGGAGACTGCGGGCCGCTCACCGGAAGCCTACCTGCCGCCGATGAAAGAAGCGGGCATCAAGGTCATTCACAAATGCACGTCTGTGCGCCACTCACTCAAGGCCGAGCGCATTGGCTGTGATGCGGTGAGCGTGGACGGTTTCGAATGTGGTGGTCACCCAGGCGAGGATGACATCCCGAACATGATCCTGCTGCCGCGCGCGGCGGAAGAGCTGAAAATCCCATTCGTCGCGTCTGGTGGTATGGGCAATGCTCAGCAGCTTGTGGCGGCTCTCGCGCTTGGTGCGGACGGTATCAATATGGGCACGCGCTTCATCGCGACCAAAGAAGCGCCGGTGCACCAGAATGTGAAGCAGGCGCTGATCGATGCGTCTGAACTGGACACGCGTCTTGTGATGCGTCCGCTCCGGAACACGGAACGCGTGCTCAACAATGCCGCCGTTGAGAAGATTGTCGAAATCGAAACCGCAAAGGGCGCGGACACCACGATTGAAGACATCGCGGAATATGTGGGCGGCGTTTATCCGAAGATCATGCAGGAAGGCACGATGGATGCGGGCGCCTGGTCCTGCGGCATGGTCGCGGGCCTCATCCACGACATCCCGACCTGCGAAGAGCTGGTCGGCGGCATCGTGCGCGAAGCCGAAGAGATCATCAAAGGCCGGATGCAGCAGTTCGCGTCTTAAGTCTTTTCTGTATTAAGTTTGAGCCCGGGTGTGGGAGCGCCCGGGCTTTTTCTTTTGTACCCCCCTCCCGGAAGGACGATGTCCTTCCGACCTCCCCCTAAAGGGGAGGTTGGATCACCCTTACGATATTCCCTCCCCCTGAGGGGGAGGGTTAGGGTGGGGGTGAGAGGTGAGAACCGATGTCGGACAAATGGCTGGAGCTCAATAAGGCGAGCTGGAATGAGCGGGCGCCGATCCATGTAAATTCGTCCATGCACGGATATGACCTGGACGCTTTCAAGGCGGGACGTTCGACATTGGTGAATGGCGAGCTGGACGCCATTGGCGATGTGGCGGGCAAGGAGCTTGTCCATCTGCAGTGTCACTTTGGATTGGACACGCTGTCCTGGGCGCGCGCGGGTGCGAAGGTCACCGGGCTCGACTTTTCAGATACTGCGATCGCGGCGGCGCGGGACATTGCGTCAGAGATCGGCGTGGAGGCAGAGTTCGTTGTCTCAAATGTCTATGACGCGGCACAGGTTCTCAGCCGCCAATATGACATTGTCTATACAGGCATCGGCGCCATCTGCTGGCTGCCGGACATAGAGGCCTGGGCGCAAGTCATGGCCGACCTCGTAAAGCCGGGCGGGGAGTTCTACTTAGTGGAGTTTCATCCCCTTGAGTGGATCTGGGACGAATACTTAGAGCCCAGCACGCAAAGCCTGACGCTGGGTTATGACTATTTCACACCCAAGCAAGGTCTCGCACTGCATGAGGAGGGCTCCTATGCGAACCGGGACGCCGTGACGGAACATAATGACACGGTGCAGTGGAACCATGGGTTAGGCGAGGTGGTGACGGCGCTCATCAAAGCGGGACTTCGCATCACCGAACTCAAAGAGCACGACACAACCATGGTCAAGGTCTGGGATTTTCTGGAGGAAGCCGGCAATGGGCTCTACAAGATGCCCGCGGACCGTCCCAACCTGCCGTTCATGTACACGCTCCGGGCGGTGAAGGAGTGAGGTCTACGTTTTTTCGGCCCATTTATTGATCTTTACAGAGTGGGCATCACTTGAAACCATGCTCGCTTCAATAGGCGGCAATTTCTAAGCGTCTGGTTCCTTCCAACTCGGCAAGAGCTGTTTCTGGCGGAACAGGCTGGAAGCTGTAGGCTCCTGAGACAATAACTGCCACCCCGTTATAGGCAGGTATCGGAACTACGCTTCTGATCGATTCTTCATACTTGAGGTAGAGCGTCTTGCCTTGTTCCATCGACAGGGCGATGTCGCCTCTGATCTTCCCCGTATCGCTTCCGAACAAGACCTCGGTAGTTTTGATATGATTATCACCCGGTTGGACGGGCAGGATCATATACCCATTGATTCTGATAGGCCCGAGGCTCTTGCCGTTCAAGTGCAGGATCGGAACATCCCAATTTGCACTTCCAACAAAGGTATCGGGCCGATACACGATGATAGTTGCAGCATTTTCGTCAGCCGTTGCTATGGCGTTAGCTGCAAATTTTGCACCGCCAGCATTGAACGGTTTCGCGATAATCGCTGCGGCACAACCCTGCAGAGAAATCGCGACCAATGCGAGCGAGAGAAGTTTCAAAAAGGATCTCATCGAATCCCTCCATGCCAAAAAACATGGATCAGTATACTCGGGAGTGTTGTTTTCGAAACACAAAGGGCGCTGAGTTGCCTCAGCGCCCTGGTGTGGTTCGCAATGTGGTTCGGCTTTTTTGCTTACGCTCGTTTTGTCCGAAAACCGGTTCCCACTTTTCGGAACTCGCTCTTAAAAGCCCATCTCTCCGTAGCTTTTGCCTTCGGCGACCATGCGTTCCAGCAGGGCAGAGGGTTTGAATTCCGGCCCGTGGGCTTTTTCAAACTCCTGCATTTTGGCGAGCACTTTGTCGAGGCCGATTTGTGATCCGTAGTACATGGGGCCACCGCGATAAACCGGCCAGCCATAACCGTTGATCCAGACAATATCGATGTCGCTGGCGCGGATCGCTTTGCCTTCTTCGAGGATTTTAAAGCCCTCATTGATCATCGGATAGACGCAGCGCTCCAGGATCTCATCGTCTGAAATGTCCCGGCGGGTGTGCTGGGTCTTCTCGGAAAACTCAATGATGATGTCCTCCACTTCCTTGGACGGGGTCGCCTGACGGTTCTCGTCATAATCGTAGAAGCCCTTGCCGGTCTTCTGCCCGCGGCGCTCCAGTTCCACCAGACGGTCGCGCAGCACGCCATCGGGGTTCGACGTTTCTTTCCGCCAGCCAAGGTCGAGACCTGCGAGGTCGGACATGGCGAACGGGCCCATGGGCAGGCCGAAGTCGAAGAGGACGCGGTCTACATCCCACGGCATGGCGCCTTCCATGATGAGCTTGTTCGCTTCGCGCTGACGCTGGGCCAGGATGCGGTTGCCCACAAAGCCCGGGCAGACGCCGACGAGAGCGGCGATCTTGCCGATCTTCTTCGCAATTGCCATGGAGGTGGCGATCACTTCGTCAGAGGTCTTGTCGGCACGCACAACTTCCAGTAGGCGCATGACGTTTGCCGGCGAGAAGAAGTGAAGGCCGATCACGGCTTCCGGACGCTTGGTGACGCTTGCGATTTCATCAATGTTGAGCGCTGACGTGTTGGTCGCCAGGATCGCGCCGGGCTTACAGATTTCATCCAGCTGTTTGAAGATGTCCTGCTTCACGTCCATGTTTTCAAACACGGCTTCGATGATGAGGTCGCAATCAGCGAGCGCCTGCATATCCGTGGAGCCGGAGAGAAGGCCCATGCGGTTTTCCACATCGTCCGTAGAGATGCGGCCCTTGCTTGCGGTGCGCTCATAGTTTTTGCGGATAACGCCGAGGCCTTTATCCAGAGGTGCCTGATCGCGTTCCACGATCACGACTTCCATGCCTGCATTGGCGAAGTTCATGGAGATGCCACCACCCATGGTGCCTGCACCGATAATGCCGACTTTCTTCACAGGGATCTGCTCGACCTCTTTGCCGATGCCCGGGATCTTCCAGACCTGGCGTTCCGCAAAGAAGACATGGCGCTGAGCCGCAGATTGCGGGCCGGTCATGAGTTCCATGAAGAGTTTCTGTTCGACCTTAATGCCTTCATCGAAAGGCAGATTCACGGCGGCTTCAATACACTGGATGTTGTATTCCGGCGCGAGGAAGCCGCGGGTCTTGCGGGCAATGCTCTTGCGGATATTGTCGAAGATTTCCGGCTTGCCGCGGGCGGCTTCAACTTTTTCGTTTGAGTCGCGCACTTTCTTCAGCGGACGGCCTTCGGCGACGATCTTGCCTGCAAAGGCAATGGCGTCGGCGCGGAGGCTGTCTTCGCCTGCGAGTTCATCGACCAGGCCGACTTCGAGGCACTGAGGTGCGGGCATCGGAATGCCGGAGGTGACCATCTGAGCTGCTTTCTCAGGTCCCACAATACGCGGCAGGCGCTGGGTGCCGCCTGCGCCCGGCAGGAGGCCGAGGTTTACTTCCGGCAGGCCACAACGGGCGGAGGGGACCGCGACGCGGTAGTGGCAGGTGAGGGCCACTTCGAGGCCGCCGCCAAGCGCTGTGCCGTGGATCGCGGCGACAACAGGCTTCGGTGCGTCTTCGATCATTTTCTGAGCGTCAAAAAGGCTAGGGCCTTTGGGCGCTTTGCCGAATTCCGTGATGTCGGCGCCTGCAATGAAGGTGCGGCCGTCGCAGATCAGCACGATGGCTTTGACGCTGTCGTCGGCAATCGCTTTTTCGATGCCTGTGTGGATGCCTTCCCGGACCCCCGCTGAGAGTGCGTTCACCGGCGGTGAATTGAGGGTGAGAACAGCAATGTCGCCTTCATTTGAAAGATCGGCGACGTCATTAATCGCGGCCATGGAAGCCTCCCGGTTGTTATCGCGTTTATTGTCTCGTTTGGGCGTGAGTTTACCTAGAATCCGCCGGAGCGCCAGTTCAGGTTTGAACAGGGTATGAAGAATTGTGGCTGTTTTCGGGGGCGCTGTTTCGCGCGAGAAACCATCTCTTTTGGGGGCATATCAGCCTTGCGTTCCCTAGGGGCAGCGGGCGATTGTGTCTGAAATCAGAGTTGCAGCAGAACAGGGTCCCATTTCATGCCGTCAAACCTCTCTCCCGTCTGGTTGGAAGTTGCCCTTAATGGAGCAGCCGGCCGGCAGTTTCAGCCCAAGATCCCGATCACGCCGGAGGAGATAATCGCTGAGGGCGTGGCCTGCGCGGAGCTTGGGGCCGCGATCCTGCATCTCCATGCCTATGACGCGGATGGTGCGCCGACGGAAGATGCGGCGATCTATGAGCGGATCATTGAAGGTATTCGGGAGAAGTGTGACGCGATTGTCTATCCGACCTTGGCGCTGCATGGAGAACTGTCGGAACGAATGGCCCCCCTGGAAACCCTGGCTGCAAAGGGTCTGCTGGAAATGGGCGTGGTCGATCCGGGAAGTGTCAACCTGACCCACCGTATGCAGGTGTCCGCGGAGGTTGGCGGCTTTGTTTATCAAAACCCCGACGCCCACATAAAGCGTGGATTGGAGCATGCGCAAGAGGAGGGATGGCGGCCGGCTTACGCGATTTATGAGCCGGGTTTCGCGCGGCTCGGTGCTGCGTGGGCGGAGAAATATCCGCGGCTCAAAACACCGGTCTACCGCTTCATGGTGTCCGACCACCTTCTCTTTGGGCTGCCGCCCAGCGTGGAAGCCATCGACTTCTATCACTGGCATATCGGCGCGACCGCGCCCGGTGCGCCGTGGATGCTCTCAGCACTGGACGCAGACATTACCGGCGTCATGGACCATGCGCTTGAGCTTGGGGCGCATCTGCGGGTTGGGCTGGAAGACGCGCCCTTCGGCTCTGAGCAAAGCAATATGGATCTGGTCGAGCACGGGCTTGAGCGCATTTCCGCGTCGGGCCGGGGGCTTGCGACCCCCGCCGACATTCGTGCCGCTGACTAGCTCCTGTTCATTTCCTCAATTGAGTGGGATTGAGAAGGTTCCTCCGACAGACCAGCCGTCGAGGTCAGCCCCGATCCCGAAATAGGACCCGAAGACATCGAGGCTCGCCCCATTGTCGAACTCCAGGGAGAGCTGGGGAGAGACAGAGAGCGAGAGATAATCGTCTTCACTCGCGGTTACGGTCCCTGACTGGGTGTCCCGGTCTGAGAAGGTATAGACCGCCTGCAGACCGATTGCCGGCTCCAAGCGCTTCAAGCCCTCAGGGGGTGTGAGGCTGCTGCCGATGGTGGGACCTGCGGTCACATTGCCGGACCAGGTGGTGTTCCCCCCAATGGGGGTGCCGGCTGAGTTCACATAGTCCTCCCGGTTCACCCAGGTCCCCGTGACGGAGATGGCAGGCCGCATCCAGACATCATCTGCGAGCTTCTCCTCACCTGAGATGCCAAGGGTGGCAGAGGCCAGACGGGTATCATAGGACCCGGTCGTACCGCTCACCGCAATATCATTGTCGGTGAGACCAACACGGGTTGAGGCGTTCACATCGATCTCACCCCACTTGTAGCGGCCATAGGCGCCCAAGGAGTAGCCGGTGGTATCAATGTCGAGACTGTTCACTGGAGAAGTGACATCTCCCCACGTGGTGGTGGCAAAGAGACCGACGCGCAGCTCGTCATTGAAGTCCTTGTGGATGCCAAGTGCCAGGAGGATGTTATCGCCGTCCTGTTGGGACGCATCGTCCTGCTCATAGTCTGTGTAGACGGCCCGCACCCAACCAACCATGGTGGACGAGAGGGTCCGTGTGAACGAGAGGGGCTTCACGCTGTCTGAAAAGCCTTCGCCAGTCTCGGCCACATCCAGACGGAAGCCCCGGTAACGCATCAAGGCGCGCGCAAACGGATCGCGGCTTGCGAAGAGAATGGGGTCGCTGTCACCTAGGTCCTCAGGATCAACCGAAAAGTCGTTGGGGTCTTCTGGCAGCTCTTTCAAGCGCCTTTCAATTGCTCTCTGTCTGTCTCTATTCTCAGTAAGTTCGTTCTCTACTTTGGTGATTTCCTGTTGAATGGCGATTTTCCGGTTAAACCGATCAGAGTTTTCCCTGTTTCTGGCCCGTTCATCTGGGTCACGAAGGTCGTCATAAACGTCAACTGGAACAAACAATCTCACGAAGTTGGCGGCAATACCGTCGCTCGATCCGTCATTGTCTGTTGAGGATGTTTGCGGGGTATTGAGCGCCCGGTCGGCGCTGACCAGCTGCCGCTGCAGGGTCTTGAGTTTCGCTTCCAGGTCTCTCTCGTCAGCTGACAGATCAACCAACTCTCGCGTTATGTCGTTGCGTTCGTCGATCTCGGCCTGAGTGGGGCCTGCGGGTGTTGGATCTTCCTGGGCTGCACCGTCGATGATGATGTTTACCACCCCATTCTCAATAATCACGGAGGTCGTCGTGCTGTTGGTCGCCGTATCGGCCTGTTCCGCCGAGCCCGGTGTCGGACCAGGACCGCCCATTCCAACCGGCGTGCAACTGAAGTTGAGGAAAGCCGGGCCCCCGGGACCGCCGGCAAGTGTGATGTCGATCGTTCGTGGGCCGCCCACGGTCAAGGTATGGGACCCCATGCCGTTGGCATTGTTAAGGACAAGGAGGGTATCGAAGCCTGGCAGCAGGTCCACGCCAACGCCGAGTGGGGTGCCTGAGGCTGTCACAGATAGCGTGTCGCCGACGTCGAAGACGCCGCCGGTCTGGGTCAAAAGGTTTGTGTTGGCGGGTGTCGACTGGTCGAAGGCGCCCATATTGGCGGAGTCGCAGCCTGCAGACGCGTGGGCCTCAGTGTTTATAGCCGATAGTATTCCCACAGCTGTTACAGCACCCACGCCCCACAAACGCAGGTTTTTCCCCACTTCTTGTCCCATTACTGCCCCTCAACCCTGAAATCTTAACGAATCTAAGCGTTTCACTTTGCAGAGTCACGCGCATCATCACTTGTGATGATAGGCGCTCAAATGTGAGGATATCTGCTGATCGTTGCGTAGGAACAAGGGGCATCATCCGTGCAGCAGATAGTGGAAGAGAACCTCCCCTTTAGGGCTACCTGGTTCCGGTCCGAGCGGGTGAATGGCTCGGATCCTGTCGTGCTCTATGTCTATGGCGGCACCTTCGTGATGAATCCCGGGCCGTCCCACGAGAAGATCGCGGCCCGCCTTGCTCATGAGGCGAAGGGATCGGTTCTGATGCCGGAATATGCGTTGGCGCCTGAGCACCCGTTTCCGATTGCGATTGAAGACATTGTGGAGACCTACAACTACTTGCTGGAGAGCGGTGTCGAGGCAAACCGGCTCTTCCTGATGGGTGACTCTGCTGGATGTGCGATTGCCTTCTCGGCGCTTATGGCTCTGCGTAACCAGGGACAGTCTTTGCCGGCAGGCGTCGTCGCACTCTTCCCGTGGGTCGATCTCACCATGATGGGGGGGTCTTATGTCAGCAATATCAGAAATGACGGGCGCATATCCGATCTGGAACTCCTCGCAACCCTCTTAAGTGATTACTTACAAGGTGCTGATCCGAGCGACCCCCTGGCTTCACCCGTGTTCGCCGATCTGGGTGGGCTACCGCCCATGAGCATCCACGCAGATGTCACTGATGTGCTCGCGGACGATGCCCGCTTATTGGCGGAAAGGGCAAAGGCTGCCCAAGTGCCGGTGCAGCTAAGTTATTGGGACGATGTTCCGGAGACGCTTCAAAAAGATCAACCCTTCTCGCCCCAAATGGAGGCGATCTTCTCAAACATTGGACACTTTGTTCGCGGTCACTCGGGGCGTCGCACGGCAGAGCACCGGGCAAGTCCTGATGGCCTTCAGGAAGATTATCTGGAAATCGTTCAAGACAATATCCAGCCGCATATGCGCGAGCGGGTGGAGGAGATGTTTTCCTGGGCTAAAGAACACGGGCCTGACTGGGTCTGGTCCTTCATCGAAAAACGCCTCGCCCACGGCGCTGTTGTGACACAGCACCAGCTTGATCAGGACTGGTTCTCGCGCATCTTTTCTGACTATGACGAGCCGATGATCCTGCTCACGGCGAGCAGATATATCCTTCACGCAAATGAGCGCGCAGAGAGGCATCTTAACGAGGGAACTTATTTTCGTCGGCGCAATGGGCGGTTGGCAGGTGTGTTACCGGACGTCGATGACCTTTTGGAAGATGTTCTGCAAAAGCAGTTTCTGGGCAGACAGTCGAACACTGCCAAGGATGATGTTGCGTTTGGTCGTCTCGTTACGGAGCCTCACGGCCCGCTGTTTCTGCGTTGCTACAGGTTGGAGGCAGTAAGCGCCGATGAAATTGCCCCGCCTGTCGCTGTGCTCAGTCTGCTGTCAGACGACGACTCTGATTTGAAGATCGATGAAGCGGCCCTTTGTGCCTGGTACAAACTGTCGCCGAGAGAAGCCGAGCTTGCGGCCCGGTTTGCCAGTGGCACGCCGCTCGCCGACTATGCATCTGAAATGGGTGTCTCCATGGCGACGGTCAGGACCCAATTCTCTCACATTAAAACCAAGCTTGGGGCGCCGGATCAGGCCGCTGTTGTGCGAAAAATCCTTAGAACCGCTGCGTTAAATCGCTGACGCGATCTTTGGTCAATCAGAGCGTGCGTGGCGGACCTCCTGTGATATTGTCCCGCCCAATCGACATTGACTGAAGACAGAGAGACCACCCGTGACAGCGCCCAAAGCAGAAATTACCGATATCCAGGATGGGTTCGCGAAAGGGGGCTATATCTGCAACGCCCATATCGCAACAGCCATCTTCCTTGCGCGGCATTTGGATAAGCCGATCCTCGTTGAGGGCCCTCCAGGCGTCGGGAAAACCGAACTCGCCAAGGCGACGTCCGAGTATCTGAATCTCGAACTCATTCGTCTCCAGTGCTATGAGGGCCTCGATGAAGCGAAAGCGCTTTATGAGTGGAAGTACGGAAAACAGCTTCTCTATACCCAAGTGTTGAAGGAGAAACTGGGGGACCTTATGGAGGGGGCGCAAGGGCTCGCCGCCTCCATGGAGCGGTTGCACGAATTCGATGACACGTTTTTCTCCGAAGAGTTTCTCGAACCGCGCGCGCTCCTGAAGTCGCTCTGGTCGGAAAACGGATCGGTCCTGTTGATTGACGAGATCGATAAGTCGGACGATGAATTCGAAGCTTTCCTGCTGGAACTGCTCTCCGAATATCAGATCACGGTGCCAGAACTCGGGACAATCAAAGCGAAGAGTTCGCCCATCGTGTTCCTCACGTCAAATAATACGCGCGAGATTGGGGATGCACTGAAGCGGCGGTGCATTCATCTCTATATTCCCTTCCCGGATGCCGACCTTGAAACCAAGATCATCACAGCCCGTGTGCCGGAAGTAGAAGAGGGATTGCGCAATCAACTGGTGTCGTTTGTGCAAAACCTGCGAGAGCTGGAGCTTAAGAAGGTACCTGCTGTCAGCGAGACCATCGATTGGGCGCGGACGTTGGTCTTGCTCCACGCCAAAGAGCTGGACCAGGATCTGGTTCGGAATACTCTCAATATTCTGCTCAAGTTCCAGGACGATATCGACAATATCGACAGCGACATCAACGCTCTGACCACGAAAGCCCGGTCGGCGGCGGAATAAAGCCATGAGCCAGGTTCTCTCCAACTTCGTTCGTGCTCTGCGTGCGCAGGACGTCCGCGTCTCGATTTCCGAGAGCGTTGATGCGGGGCGTGTGGCCGAGCTGGTTGGGTTCGAGGACCGGCAGGTTCTGAAAGACGCGCTTTCTCAAGTTCTTGCGAAAACTGATGACGAGAAGTTTGCGTTCGACGAGTGCTTCGACCAGTTTTTTGCCTTCGATCAGTTCAAGCCGCCGAAGCCCGCGAATAATGAGAATGAGAGCCAGGAAGAGCAGTCCTCTGAGGCTGAAGGTCAAAGCGGAGAAGAAGGCGAAGAACAAGACGGCGAGGGGGGCGATAGCGAGGGATCTGGCCCGCCCAGCGATAGTGGGTCTGCACCGGGCTCCGGTGGCTCTGGATCAGACGATCGCGAAAGCGCACCAGAGACTAGCGAACGCACACCAGACCGTGATCTTGCTGCCCTGCTTGAGAGTGGCGACGATGTGGCCTTGCAGGCGCAGCTTGCAGCCGCTGGCCGTGAAGTAGGCGCGGATCGGATACGTCTCTTCACGCAACGTGGTCTCTTCACCAGACGTATCATGGAGGCGATGGGCCTTGATGGGCTGAATGAGACGATCTCGCAGGAACAACGAGAGGGCACACCGGAAGGTGACGCGCGCGCTGACAATCTGCGTGAGTTGCGCGAAGCGTTTCGTCTGGAAGTGCGTGATTATGTTGAGCGGCAATTGGAGCTCTACACCGCAAACGCGGGCCGGCAGCTCCGAGAAGAAGTTCTCTCCAAGATCAACATCGCCAATGTCGACCGGCGCGACTTCAAGCTGATGCAAGCGCTTGTGCGCAAGATGGCCAAGCGTCTCCTGGCGCTTAACTCGCGGCGCAAGAAGAAGGCTCGGCGCGGTCAGTTGGATGTCCGGCGCACGATCCGTCAGAATATCGAGTATGATGGGCTCATGTTCGACATTGCCTGGAAGCAAACCAAGGTCGATCGCCCCAAGGTTGTCGCGATCTGCGATGTGTCCGGGTCCGTGGCGCAATATGCAACCTTCCTGCTCATGTTCCTTTATTCGCTGACGGAAGTGCTGCCGAAGGTGCGCGCCTTCGCTTTCTCCAATCAACTGGGGGAAGTGACGGACCTCTTTGCCGAAAAGAAGATTGAAGAGGCGATTGCAGAGGCCCTTGCCGTTCATGGCGGCGGTTCGACGGATTATGGGCAGGCGTTTGAGGATTTCGAGGCGATTGCGCTCGATGATATCGATCATCGCACCACGGTGCTGGTGCTCGGCGACGCGCGGTCGAATTTTGGCGATCCCCGCGCGGACATTCTGGACAAAATCCATGATCGGGCAAAGCGGGTCTTGTGGCTTAACCCAGAGGGCAAAACTCTATGGAATACGGGCGATTCAGAGATGAAACGCCTCAGCCCTCATTGTGACCGCGCGGTTGTTTGTTCGTCCCTGAACGACCTGGAGCGTGTGGTGAGCGATATTCTGCGCACCGGTGTGTGAAACATTTAACCGTCGTCGATAGCTGATTGGCAGCAGCACGGAACCCTCCTACTATTGACTAAGCGGCCATCCGGCATGGCCGCTGCACCGGTCCCTCTCGGAAGGGCGAAATGCTGTCTCAAAATGAGACAGGCCGGATGAGTGGTTTTGTGAGGGATGGGGCGTTGCGCGCGCAAGGTATTGAATTTAAGTGGTTTTTCAGGTTTGCACTGGCGCTTTTTTTGGTATTAGCGGCGGTGCTTTGGGCCTGGCCGTCGCGGGCTGAACCTGGCGGATTTGGGACAGTTTCAGCTCCAATCCCGCTGCCAAGGCCTGCCATTTCTCAAAACGCGGCTTTGACGCCCGGGGGTTCCGGATCGAATGGGCCTGCGTCTCTTATGCCCCCTATCTCCGGACCCGGTGATCGGGGTGCGCCGCCGCTCCTTGATCGTATTATGAATGTTGTGATTTTGGGGGACTCGCTTGGTGATGGCCTTTGGGCGGGTCTCTATCGTGAGCTCAAATCCGACCCCCGGTTTAACATCATTAAGCGCTCCAAAGTGTCGACAGGTTTTGTCCGCAAAGACTATTTCGACTGGAATGCAGAAGTTGAGAGGGTGCTCGCCGAAGAGCAAGTCGACATCGCGGTCATCATGATCGGAACCAATGATCGGCAGGTGCTGGTCGATGATCAGGGGCGCCGCCACCGTCTTCGCGCGCCAGGATGGGAAGCGGCTTACAAAGCGCGCGTCGATCGTTTCACGCGCTCGCTGACGGATGAAGGCGTGCTGGTTTATTGGGTGGGCCTACCCGTGATGCGCAGTCCTAGGTTCGGCGGTGATATGCGCTATTTCAACACGATCTATGAAGAGCGGGCGGCTGCGAATGGGGTCCCCTTCATTCCGACCTGGAATGATCTTGCAGATGCTTCCGGTGCTTATCAGGCCTATGGGCCGGACACGAACGGGAGACGCCGATTGCTGCGCGCAGATGACGGCATTCACTTCACGCTGGCGGGATACAGGGTGCTCGCATCCGTTGTTGCTGAGGATCTCGTGCGAGACAGAGATGCGGGTATCCTGCCCGGTCAGGCGATCAAGCGTCAAAGGTCGGCGATTGAGACGCCGGCGCCTATGAGCGAAGAGTCCTCCGTACAGCAGAGATCTTCAGTTGATCAGCGCTCAACCCCGTCGGAACAAGTCTCGCCGGTTGTCGCTTCCTCGATTGAACCTGATGCAAATGACGCGTTGGAATTACGGCCAGGACGGGCGGACGATTGGCGTTGGCCCAGACTCTGACAGCTGGGACGCGGAAATGTATGCTGCTGACATCAAAGCTGCTTGTAGGCGTGCTGGCAGCAGCGCTCGCTGGATGCGCGGCAGAGCCTTGCGACCCTTCCCTGCCAGCTGACCCAGCCCTGAGCGCTTTCTACGAGCGGCTTTATACGCTGGAGAGTGGTGCTGGATCTGACAAGTTGCGCGTCCTCCATTTGGGCGACAGTCATATCGCCGGCGACCGGTTTTCCGGCGCCCTGCAGAGAAGGTTCGCGGAACGTTTTGGGGATGCGGGGCGCGGTCAATTGCCGGTGGGTTCTCCCTTCCCTTATTACCGTCGACAAGGCATCAGCGTTGAAGCCAGCGAAGGATGGACGGTCTTCTCCAGTCTCTCCGGCCCCGGCGTAGGCCCGTTCGGGATCTCAGGCTTCAGGACGGAAGCTGCGGCGGACCAGGAGTGGATGAGGCTCACCATTGATCAGGGTGTCCCCTTGCACAGGGTCACGGTCAACTTGCTGCAGCAGCCAGGCGGGGGAAGCATAACCTTGGCAGTCGATGATGTCGTCCGTGGCAGCTTTCAGACCAACGGTGCGACACCCCGATTGATGCAGGTCTCCGTGGAGGTCGGCGCGGGTAGTAGCATGTTCCTCCGCGTGCACGGAGACGGCCCCGTGGCCCTTCTTGGCTGGGGTGGGGAAGGGCGTGGCCCCGGTATTGTTTATGAAGCTCACGGCATTCCTGGCGCGACGCTAAGGGTGATGGACGCCTGGGATGAGCGCATTGTGGCGGATGAGCTTGAGGGAATGCGGCCCGATCTTGTCATCCTTGGCTATGGCACGAATGAAGGTTTTGACGATGCGCTTGATGTCGATCTCTACCGCGCACATCTCGGAGATCAGGTTCGACGTCTGAAGACAAGACAGCCCGAGACCACGATCCTGCTGATAGGGGCTTTTGATGGCGCCCGATTGCCGGATTGGGCGGAACTGCGGCCCTCGTCGCAAACTGCCACGCGAGCAGCGCTTCCCTGTGAGCCGCTTGCCCTCAATGAGCGGGCGACCTATCGCAGTCTCAATGCTGATCGTGACCCCGTTCTGGGGCGGTGGCATGCGCCCCCTAATTTGAGCGCGGTCCGGGATGTTCAAAGAGCTGTCGCGCGGTCTGAAGGATTGGCGTTCTGGGATGGAGCTGCAGCCATGGGAGGCGCGTGCGCTATTCATGACTTTGTATTTCAAGACCCACCCCTTGCCTATGGGGATCACGTGCACCTCACGCCTGCTGGCGCTGACCTTATGGCGCAGAAATTATGGGACCGGTTGATCCGACCTTATGAGTCCCTTGTGTGTCGCAGACGGCTAGCGGCTTAGGCCGATCTGCAATCCCAACGTTAAGGTAAATATCACCCTAACGTTGAGATTCCGCGGCGTTCGCGGGACACTTCCCTGTCATGCTGGAGCGATAATTAACCTTCAGCAGTGTGGGGCAATAGGTGTAGGGGCCGAGGCGGCGGAATGCTTTTTCCGACTTTCGAATTCGGTGTGTTTTTTCTGATTGTGTTTGTTGTCAGCTGGGAGCTACGACGAACCGCCGACCTGCGCAAACTGTTTCTGCTCGCTGCTTCCTACACTTTCTATGGCTGGTGGGATTGGCGTTTTGTGGGGCTTCTCCTCGCATCTTCTCTCGCCAACTATCTGTTTGGTCGGGCGCTTGCGAGTGTCGAGCGGGACGGTCTGCGGCGTCTTATTGTCGGCTTGGCGGTCATTGCCAATTTGAGTGTTCTGGGCTTTTTCAAGTATTACGGCTTCTTCCTGGAAAGCCTGGACGATATTCTCATTGCGATGGGGTTGGAGCGGGATCTTCCCTTCCTTCAGGTCATTCTGCCTGTGGGTGTGTCCTTCTTCACATTCCAGGGCATCTCCTACATTGTGGATGTGTATCGGCGCGATGTTGCTGCGCAACGCTCCGTTATCGATGTTTGCCTCTACATCTCCTTCTTTCCGCAATTGGTCGCCGGCCCGATCGTTCGGGCGGCACACTTCCTGCCGCAGCTTGAAGAAAAACCGACACTGACACCTGCCATGGTGGGGCTTGGGATCACGCTGATCTTGTCTGGTTTGATCAAGAAGATGGTCATCGCCAACTATCTGGCGACGGAACTCGTTGACCCGGTGTTCTTCGACCCAAGCGTGCTGGGCGCTGTTGATCTTCTGATCGGTGTTTATGGCTATGCTGTGCAAATCTATTGCGACTTTTCAGGCTATAGCGATATTGCGATCGGCGTGGCGGCCCTTTTAGGTTACAAGTTCAATGCGAACTTCAATCAACCCTACCGCTCTGCCTCGCTGCAGGAGTTCTGGCGCCGCTGGCATATTTCGCTCTCCAGCTGGCTCCGCGACTACCTCTATATCCCGCTGGGTGGCAGCAGGCACGGAGAGTGGGGCACCTATCGGAACCTTTTCCTCACCATGTTCCTTGGGGGCTTGTGGCATGGTGCTGCCTGGACGTTCGTCTTTTGGGGAACGTTTCATGGCGCGATGCTCGGTGTTGAACGCTATGTCCGCAAACGTTTTGCGGCGCTCGCCCCTCCGGTCGAAGGTGAGCCTGCGGCGGTTTCGAAGATTTCAGATGCGGCAAGTTGGGTTGTGGGCGTGATTTTGACGTTCCATCTGGTCTGCTTTGCCTGGATATTCTTCCGCGCGGAGAGCTTCGGTCTTGCCTTTGACTATCTGGTCGGCTTTGGCGATTGGAGCACGCCTGTCCAGCACGCCACGCCGTTCCTCGCGATGTTGATCGCAGGCGCCCTGGCGTTCCACTTCACACCGCCATCGCTTGGTCGGTGGATCGGCGAGGGTATGAAGTGGCTGCCATCCCCGGCTCTGGGCCCTGCCTTCGGTGCGGCGATATTTTTCATCTGGGCTGTAGCGCCCGAGGGCGTCGCGCCCTTTATCTATTTCCAGTTCTAGGGGGGTGAGAAATGAACGCAATCACTCCTGTTGAAATGGAAGGCGTCGTAGAACGATTTGACGATCTGGGCGAACTCGAGGAGGGCTGGACTACGGTTTCCAGATCAGAGCTTCGAGACGAAGAGATCACACGGAAGAGCGCTGCCCGGGTGCGCCGCGCCTTTCTGATGACTGTCTTTATCCTACTTCTGCTGAACAGCGCCGGGCTTGTGCAACTGGTACAGGGCCTATCGATCGGGCCTGTGCAGGATACGGTTATCGTGATGTCTGAAACCTGGCATGAGGAAATGGAACGGCACGGGGTTGCGGATATTCTCTCGGGCATCCGCACGCGGGTTACCGAGTTTGTTCAGCGACCCTGGGACGATGTTCTTGTTGCAGATCCCGGCTTGCGATTGGGTGAGATCGAAGCCGCTGTGGAGACGCATGAAAAAGACCGCCCCAGCTTGTTGCGCGGCGCGGTCTTGGAAGCATCTGGTTCCTGAGGAACTTAATTATCTAGGAAGGTCGCTTGAGCCTGTGAGGAAGATGTCGACCTCTCTTGCGCATTGGCGCCCTTCGCGGATTGCCCAGACAACCAGGGATTGACCGCGACGCATGTCACCGCAGGCGAAGACTTTTTCGTCACTCGACTGATAGGTGCTAGTGTCAGCTGCCACATTGCCCCGTCCGTCCAACTCGACGGCCAGTTCCGCGAGCAGACCTTCGTGAACCGGGTGAACAAAGCCCATGGCCAGCAGAACCAAGTCTGCTTTCAGTTCAAACTCCGTTCCCGCGATGGGCTGCATCTTTTCGTCGACGCGCACGCAGTGAAGCTTCTCTACGTTGCCGTCCGGCCCAGTGAATTTCTGGGTCATTACCGCAAATTCGCGCTCAGCGCCTTCTTCGTGGCTTGTCGAGGTGCGCAGCTTCAGTGGCCAGTCCGGCCAGGTCATCAGCTTGTCCTCTTTTTCCGGCGGCATGGGCATGATTTCCAGCTGCGTCACGGACAGGGCGCCGTGGCGGACGGATGTGCCAATGCAGTCAGAGCCGGTGTCCCCGCCGCCAATAACAATCACATGCTTGCCGCTTGCCATGATGGGCTCAACGGCTCCGAGCGCTTCACCGCCGACGCGGCGGTTCTGCTGCGGGAGGAAATCCATGGCGTAGTGAACACCTGCGAGATCGCGGCCTTCGATGGGAAGGTCACGCGGGTGTTCGGCACCGCCAGAGACGATAACGGCGTCATACTCATTCATCAGGTCTTTGGCAGCGACGTCGACGCCAACATTTGTTCCGTAATGGAAGGTGACGCCCTCGGCTTCCATCTGCTCGACACGCTTGTCGATATGGTGTTTTTCCATCTTGAAATCGGGAATGCCATATCGAAGGAGGCCACCTGCTTTCGCGTGCTTCTCGTAAAGGTGCACGTCGTAGCCCGTCCGCGCCAGCTGTTGGGCACAGGCCATGCCGGCCGGGCCGGCGCCGATGATGGCGACTTTCTTGCCGAGCTTGTGTTCTGCAGGTTGGGGCGTGATCCAGCCTTCTTCCCATCCGCGGTCAACAATTGCGCACTCAATGGTTTTGATCGTGACGGGCTCATCGATCAGATTGAGGGTGCAGGAAGCTTCGCACGGAGCAGGGCAAATCCGGCCCGTAAACTCCGGGAAGTTGTTGGTTGAGTGAAGGTTCTTCAGCGCGGTCTGCCATTCGTTCCGGTAGACCAGGTCATTCCAATCAGGGATCTGATTGTTGACCGGGCAACCATTGTGACAAAACGGAATGCCGCAATCCATGCAGCGGGCAGCCTGTTCCTTCGTGCCTTCCTGGCCGAGCGGAATGACAAACTCTTTGAATTCGCGCACGCGGTCGGCCGCAGGACGCGTTGTCCGGTCGCGGCGATCGATTTCTAGAAAGCCAGTTACTTTACCCATTTCTATTCTCCTGCCACTGCGAGCTGAGGCTGTTCAGCTTGCTGTGCTGCCAATTCCTGAAGGGCGCGGCGATATTCAACCGGCATGACCTTCCTGAATTTCGGCAGATAGTCTTCCCAATTTGCCAAGATCGTCTGCGCGCGTGCCGAGTTGGTATAGTGCGCATGGTTCTCGATCAGCTGGCGCAACCGTTCTGCATCAAAACGCGTCATGTCCGACATGACGTCGACTCTGCCGTGCGTTTCGAGGTCACCGCCTTGGTGGTGACGATCCTGATTGACTTCTTCTTCCGCCAGTACCGGTTCCAGGTCGACCATGGACATGTTGCAGCGGCGTTCAAACTGACCATCTTCGTCCAGAACGTAAGCAATACCGCCGGACATGCCCGCGGCAAAGTTGCGGCCGGTTTCGCCGAGCACAACGACAACGCCGCCGGTCATATACTCGCAGCAGTGATCGCCAGCGCCTTCGACAACAGCAATCGCGCCGGAGTTCCGAACGGCAAACCGCTCACCGGCCACACCGCGGAAATAGCACTCGCCCTCGATGGCGCCATAAAGCACCGTGTTGCCGACAATGATGCTTTCTTCCGGCACGATCTTTTGGGCTTCTTTCGGCGGGTACACAATCAACCGTCCACCGGAAAGTCCCTTGCCGACATAGTCGTTGCCGTCGCCTTCCAGTTCCATGGTCACGCCACGGGTCACCCAGGCGCCAAAGCTTTGACCGGCTGTCCCTTTAAGCTTGATGTGAACGAGATCGTCCACCAGACCTTTGTGACCATGCTGCTTGGCGATCTCACCACCAAGCATGGCACCGGCTGTCCGGTCGGTATTTTTGATCGGCAGATCGATTGAGACCGCCTTACCGTCTTTGATGGCAGGCTGTGACAGCTCAATCAGCTTCCGGTCAAGGATCTCATCGATATTGTGATCCTGCGTTTCCGTTTGGTAGATGCCGACACCTTCGGGTGCGTTCGGCTTCTCAAACAGACGCGAGAAATCGAGGCCTTTGGCCTTCCAATGATCGACGACGCGGCGCTTATCGAGCATCTGCATCTGGCCGATCATTTCATTGAAGGTACGGTAGCCAAGCTCCGCCATCATTTCGCGGACTTCTTCGGCGACGAAGAAGAAATAGTTGATGACGTGCTCTGGGGTGCCAACAAAGCGTTTCCGCAGCACCGGGTCCTGGGTGGCGATACCGACGGGGCAGGTGTTCAGATGACACTTGCGCATCATCAGGCAGCCGGCTGCGATCAGCGGTGCAGTTGAGAAGCCAAATTCATCGGCTCCCAGCAGCGCGCCAACGACAACGTCACGCCCTGTGCGCAATCCGCCATCTGCCTGAACGGTGATGCGATCCCTCAGCTGGTTTAACACCAGCGTCTGATGGGTTTCGGCAAGGCCAATTTCCCAGGGGCTGCCGGCATGCTTGATGGAGGTAAGCGGGCTCGCGCCTGTCCCACCTTCATACCCAGAGATGGTGACGTGGTCGGCCCGTGCTTTAGATACACCTGCTGCAACAGTGCCGACGCCCACTTCGGATACCAGCTTGACGCTGATGTCGGCTGCCGGGTTCACATTTTTCAGATCGAAGATCAGCTGTGCCAGGTCTTCGATGGAGTAAATGTCGTGGTGCGGTGGCGGGGAGATCAGACCCACGCCTTGGGTTGAGTGACGCACCTTGGCGATCACCGCATCGACCTTATGGCCAGGCAGCTGTCCGCCTTCGCCAGGCTTCGCGCCCTGTGCCATCTTAATCTGGATCATGTCGGAGTTGGCGAGATATTCTGCCGTTACTCCAAAGCGGCCAGAGGCGACCTGCTTGATCGCGGAGCGCATGCTGTCGCCATTTGCCATCGGCGTGAAGCGATCGGGTTCTTCGCCGCCTTCGCCCGTGTTCGATTTTCCGCCAATGCGGTTCATCGCGAGAGCGAGGGTTGTATGGGCTTCACGGCTGATCGACCCGAACGACATGGCGCCGGTCGCAAACCGTTTCACGATTTCCTTGGCATCTTCCACTTCATCGAGCGGCACGGCTTTCCGGCCGTCGTCTTCGGCACTCTTGATGTCGAAGAGGCCGCGGATGGTGAAGAGCTGTTCGTTTTGAACATTCACGGCCTTGGCGAAGGTTTTGTAGTCTTCCTTGGAGTCGCCACGGACGGCGTGTTGCAGATCGCGGATCGTGTCTGGCGTCCAGACATGTTCCTCGCCGCGCACGCGGTACGCATAATCACCGCCGACCGCCAGAGCGTCTTCGAGCACAGGTACGTTTCCAAACGCGTCCCGGTGCCGTCGAACGGTTTCTTCGGCGACTTCCGCCAGGCCAACACCCTCAATGGTTGTTGAGGTGCCGGTGAAGTATTTTTGGACGAACTCGGAGCTCAGGCCCACCGCATCAAAAATCTGCGCACCGCAATAGGACTGATAGGTGGAGATGCCCATTTTGGACATGACCTTCAGGAGGCCCTTATTCACTGCCTTGATATAGCGGTTGGTGATTTCTTCCGGGTCGAGTTCCGCAGGCAGGCGATCTTTGGCGTCGATCAGCGTTTCAAAGGCGAGATAAGGGTTTACCGCTTCCGCACCGAAGCCCGCAAGACAGGCAAAATGGTGGACTTCGCGGGCTTCCCCTGTCTCGACAACGAGACCAACCGCTGTCCGCAGTTCTTTGCGGATGAGGTGGTGATGAACAGCTGCCGTTGCCAGAAGTGCGGGAATTGCGATGCGTTCCGCGGAGATCAAGCGGTCAGAGAGAATGATGATGTTGTCCCCTGCGCGCACTTCTTTCTCGGCTTCCGCGCAGAGTTCTTCGAGCGCTCGTGCCATACCTTCTGCACCGTTGGCTGCGTCATAGGTGATGTCGAGGGTCGCTGCCTTGAAGTTATTGTCCGCGATATCGCCAATCGTCCGGATTTTTTCCAGATCGCTATTGGTCAGGATGGGTTGGCGCACTTCCAGGCGCTTCTCATCCCCACTGGAATGAAGTTCCAGCAGGTTGGGGCGCGGCCCAATCAGGGACACAAGCGACATCACCGTCTCTTCCCGGATGGGGTCAATCGGCGGGTTGGTCACCTGAGCAAATAATTGTTGGAAATAGTTGTAGAGCGGCTTGGAGTGCCCGGAGAGCGCTGCGATGGGCGTATCCGTGCCCATGGAGCCGATCGCTTCCTGTCCAGTTTCAGCCATTGGCGCCATCAGCAGGCTGAGGTCTTCCTGGGTGTAGCCAAAGGCCTGCTGGCAATCGAGCAGATCAGCGTCGCACAAGGGTGTCAGCGATGATTTGGGCTCAGGAAGATCCTCAAGGACAATCTGGCCCTTGTCGAGCCACTCTTGATACGGATGGGAGGCAGCGAGCTCTGTCTTTAGCTCGTCATCCCCGATGATCCGACCTTCTTCCAGGTCGATCAGCAACATTTTACCGGGTTGCAGACGCCATTTCTGTGTGACGGTGCTCTCTTCCGGAGGAAGTACGCCCATTTCAGACGCCATCATGACATCGCCGTCATCGGTGACGTAATAGCGCGCAGGGCGCAGGCCGTTCCGGTCAAGCGTGGCCCCAATCTGACGGCCGTCTGTGAAGGCGACCGCTGCCGGCCCGTCCCATGGCTCCATGAGGGCGGCGTGATATTCGTAGAACGCGCGGCGATCTTTGCCCATCAATGGGTTGCCGGCCCAAGCTTCCGGGATCAGCATCATCATGGCATGGGACAGTGAATAGCCGCCGGCCACCAGCAGCTCCAGTGCGTTGTCAAACGCAGCAGTGTCCGATTGGCCTTCCGGGATGATCGGATAAAGCTTCTTCAGGTCGTCGCCCAGAATGTCGGATGCCATGGAGCCCTGGCGCGCAAACATCCAGTTTTCATTGCCGCGCTTGGTGTTGATTTCGCCATTGTGACAGATCAGGCGGAACGGATGTGCCAGGCTCCAGGTAGGAAACGTGTTGGTCGAGAAGCGCTGGTGAACCAGCGCGAGCGCTGAGACCATCTCTTCGTCTTGAAGGTCTTTGTAATATTCCCCCACCTGAGCTGCGAGCAGCATGCCCTTATAGTTGACCGTGCGGGACGAAAAGGATGGCACGTAAAAGAAGCTTGCAGCGTCTTCGTCTCCTAATGCTTCCACACCCAGTTCGATCCGCTTGCGAATGACATAGAGCTTCCGCTCGAAAGCATCTTGGTCAGCGGTGTCTGCACCACGCGCCACAAAAACCTGGCGATGGAAAGGTTCGGTCGGCAGAACGGAATAGCCGAGATCAGAATTGTCGACCGGAACGTCGCGCCAGCCCAGCAATGTCTGGCCTTCGGCTGCAATCATGTCTTCGACAAGGGCTTCAATCTTGGCGCGACCCGCCGCATCTTTCGGCAAGAAGAAAAAGCCCACGCCGTAGGCGCCCTCTTCGGGTAGATCGATTTCTTCAGCTTTCGCTGCTTTCCGCATGAAAGCATCCGGCATTTGGATAAGGATGCCAGCGCCATCGCCCGCCTTCGGGTCAGCGCCGACAGCGCCACGGTGCTCGAGATTCTCCAGAATCTTGAGGCCGTTCACAATCATGTCGTGGCTTTTGCGATTGTGGATGTTTGCCACGAAGCCAATGCCGCAGGCATCATGCTCGTTTGCTGGGTCATAAAGACCTTGCGCAGCCGGAAGACCTGCTGGGCGCACGGTTTTAACCCGTGTGTCGTCCGCCGGTGCTTCTGGAGCTGAACCTGTGCTTGTCTGGTTCTTAGTCATACGCTTTGCCATCCCAACCTAAATTCGTCGTCTGATCCTGCCGGCCAATTCAGAAATTACCTGGCGAGCATTCTCAAAATCCGTGGTCGAGCATTTTCGCGCTGACCGCGCGCTCATGCTTAACCGTTTGCCGTCTCACGGCGTACATCCCGCGAAAAACGCGCGACAGGGGGTTGGATTACAACGCTCTGCCACGGTCCGGTGCAGTGCCGCCACCTGGCGGGCCTTTCTGCTGGACGCCCTGTACTTAATTGCGCCTGGGCCAGGCGCTTACCCTTTGCGCGCTGCCGCTTGACTGAGCGCTAGGAAGCTCCGTCCGCAGGTCCGGAGCGGAGGGGATATTGCCAGATAAGGGGGGGATGGATCAAGAGAGTAAGTCAGTCTTGTTGACCTATAAAAACGTCATATTTTTCAGTGGGTTACCTACATCTCATAGGTCTAATTGCAATTTGTCACATGTACGGTCGACGATAGGGCGCTGAAAAAGGCCTGCTAAAGGTCCTTTCTTGGCTTTGAGCGAATCCTCAAAAGGTCGGTTCAGGGTCTGGCGCCCTCAGCGACATCGGGTCGGCCGTGGTCGATAGTGGCCAGCTGTCTGGTCGACGGGCTGTCACCGCATCTCACATGCAATCATGTCGAGCGATCGTTCTGACTAGGTTTTCAGCCACTTTCGGGATCACGAGGCGGTGAACAAGATCGCGACAGGAGCCGCGCATTCGTGATTTCCAGTTGAGAGGGTTCGTCCCCATTGTCTTAGCCACCGACACGACGCATTCGGGTCGAGCCGGGTCCATTCAAACAAGAACCGATTAAGTCAATTGGAGACCATTTATGAACAAGTCTGTTACTTCAGCCCTCGTTCTTGCTGGTGCTATGAGCGCCGCGCTGACGCTTGCAACTGCACCAGTATCTGCTGAAACACCTTCCGGCATGGAAAAATGCTACGGCGTTTCGCTTGCTGGCGCCAATGATTGCGCAGCAGGTCCAGGTACCTCTTGCGCCGGCACCTCAACCATCGACTACCAGGGCAATGCCTGGAAGCTGGTTCCTGCCGGAACCTGCACATCGATCGATACGCCCCACGGTAAGGGCAGCCTCGACGAAATCGAACGCCCGTAAGTGCTGGCTGGATGAAAGGTGCCGGGTGCCCCTCCCGGTAACGTCCCCAATGACCAATCATCCGGCATATCAGCCCGACCCGATCCCAGCGCGCGCTGGGGTCGGGTTGAAGGCTGATCACTACGGTACGATCCTCGAGTCGCGGCCCAACATTGGCTGGTTTGAGGTTCATCCAGAGAATTACATGGGTGAGGGCGGCAGTCCTCATGCCTACCTTGGCGCAATCCGCGAAAACTATCCCCTGTCGCTCCACGGCGTGGGGATGTCGCTCGGTGGCGTTGATCCGTTGAACAAGGACCACCTTGCGCGCTTCGCGTCCCTGGTCGACCGCTATCAGCCGGCGCTTGTCTCAGAGCATCTTGCTTGGGCAACGCATCAAGGCGACTTCCTGAACGACCTGCTGCCCCTGCCGCTGACCGAAGAAGCACTCGATCTGATGAGCGACCATGTAGATCAGATGCAGTCAGCCTTGAACCGACAGATGCTTGTCGAAAACCCGTCGACCTATCTCGCCTTTGAAGGCGACGTGATGGAAGAGCCCGAATTTCTCATCTCGCTTGCGGCGAGGACCGGATGCGGTCTGCTGCTTGATGTGAACAATGTTTTTGTTTCCGCCTGTAATCATGGGTTCGATCCTGCCGCCTATATTGATGCGATCCCTGCTGGTCTCATTGGCGAAATACATGTTGCCGGCCATGCGATTGAAGAGATTAATGGTGCGGAGCTTCGTATCGACGATCATGGGTCTGCCGTTGTCGCAGATGTATGGAAACTATTTGGGCGCTTGATCGATCGTGTCGGGCCCAAGCCTACTCTCGTTGAGTGGGACACCAATGTGCCCGCATGGGAAATTTTAAAAGCAGAAGCCGACAAGGCTGATGCTTTTCTTCGGCAAAATGATCTGGTCCTGGGCAGGAGGCACGGCGATGTCCTCCCTGCGTGAATTCCAAGACTCTTTTGGCGCGGTGCTACGCGGTGCGCCGGTTGGCGCCGAATTGATCGTTGCGGCAGACCCAATCCCCGCGGAACGCCGGATGGATGTCTATCGCAACAATGTCTACGCAAGCCTGATTGATGGACTTGAGCAGGCATTTCCCGTTGTCCTTCAACTGGTGGGCAAGGAATTCTTCCGGGCAATGGCGCGTGAATTTCTCCGAGACCATATGCCGGAGCGGGGAACGTTGATCGGGTTTGGCGATGGTTTGCCGGAATTCCTGGATCGGTTTCCTCCGGTCGCGACCTTGCCCTACCTAAGTGATGTGGCGCGCTTCGAACTGATGTGGCTTCGCAGCTATCACGCGGCCAATGATCGGTCCGTAACGCCGGACGAGCTCGCAACGGTTCCGGCAGAAGAACTGCCTGATGTGAGACTTGAACTGCACGCGTCCCTCGAAACGCTCCAATCGCGCTTCCCGGTTTTGTCACTTTGGCGGGCGCATCAGCTTGGTCAGCAAGCCGCATCGTTTGAACTTACCCAAGACGCTGAATCGGTGCTCGTCATGAGAACCAACTTTGCCGTTGCCGCGCACAAAGTCGACAAGGGTGCTCTTGTTTTCATGGGTGCGTTAAAGGGCGGTCAGTCCTTCGGCGCTGCGGCGACGGCGGCTTTGGACGCTCAGGGCGACTTCGAACTTAGCCAGATTCTACACCTTCTTGTCAGCGGTGGCGGGATTGCCCGTCTGATCCGCCTCTAACGCATGGAATGAACTCATGAGTGAAATACTGAGCAAAGCAAACCCCGTCGGACAAATCGCCTCATTGGTAGAGTGGGCTATCGGTCTTTCTGATCGTATTCCGTCGTTTGTATATGAGCTTGCTATGCGAGTGAGCATTGCCATGGTGTTTTGGACATCAGCGCGAACAAAAGTCGAAGGGTTCCTTACCTTGAAGCCCAGCACCTTTTTCCTGTTCGAGTATGAGTATGCGTTGCCCGTCATTCCGCACAATGTGGCTGCGTATATGGCAACCTATGCAGAACATTTTTTTCCGATACTGATCGTTCTTGGCTTGGCCGCCCGGTTTGGCGCCGCGGCTTTGCTTGTGATGACGCTCGTCATTCAGGTCTTCGTGTATCCCAGTGCTTGGGCACTCCATCTGCTTTGGGCTGGGGTTTTGCTTTACATCATCGCTCGAGGTCCTGGAGTGGTGTCTGTCGATCATCTGATCAAACAGCGTTTTTCTTGATGTTTTGAGGAGCCCGGCCTGAGACAGCCGGGCTGCTTTTGTCCGGTTTTCAGCGAAATTTGTGTGTTCAGAGCTTCTTAAGAGCGTTCTTCTAAGCTTGGCGTTTGAGCGAATTTGTTTTGAAGCGGGACGCAAATGGCAGAGGCCACTACCAGAGACTCTCGCGCTGACCGGCTGGCACAAGCGGAAGCAGCGATTAACGCCCTCAAAGGTGAATATGCGCAGCAGCTGCGCACAGATGCCACTCGGCTTGCCGAAATCTTTGGTTCTGTAGACCCTGCCAATCCTGACAAATCTGCGCTCGAAGACCTCTTTGCCCTTGCGCACAACCTCAAAGGCCAAGCTGGATCTTTTGGGTACGATCTGGTGACATCGATTGCTGCGTCGCTCTGCGATCTGCTTCGGGAGCAGGGCGATGACGTCGGTGCACGTGATCTAAATGTTATTGGACAACATGTGCAGGTATTGGGGCGGGTCGTCGATAAAGGCATTGTCGGCGATGGCGGGGAGACGGGCCGCAAAATCGTCCAGTCTTTGCGTGATCTTCACGCCAACACCTAGGTGATAAACCAGAGATCTGTGCAATCAAGCTGCAGGCTGTCCATCCCCTTCATTGAGTTCACTCAACATGTCTGCGAGGAAGGCCTCTTCGTCAGCGCTCGGCACCGAAGCTTCTTCGGTCGGCGTCAGATTGGCCGTGATTTGGGTGCCGCCGTTTGCTTGCTCGTCCACTGATTGCATGTCGTCGACATGCATGACCGTATTGATCTCGTGAACCAACGCATCAATGCTGATCGGCTTTGAGACAAACCCGTTCATGCCGGCCTGAAGGTAGGTATCCCGGGTGCCGGCCATGGCATGTGCTGTCAGTGCAATAATTGGAATATCATGCCAGGATTCGTCAGAGCTTCGGATAACCTTGGTTGCGAGAATGCCATCCATTTCCGGCATCTGGATATCCATCAGGATGAGATCGAATTCGTCCTGCCGCAGCTCCTTGATGACTTCAACGCCATTTGGAGCAATGGTCAGCGTATGATTTAGCCGGCCCATTATTGCGGTGATGAGCTTGGCATTGATTGGCTGATCCTCGGCTACCAGGATACGCCAACTCTTAGACGGTTTGTCGGCGCCCATATTGTGTTTCTGCAGGTCGCTTGTCGCAAGTCCCGCGGTGCCTTTCTCTGGCAGGGCGAGGGGCACTGAGATGGTAAATCTGCTGCCTTCACCCGGTGTGCTTTCGACTGAAATCTCACCGCCCATGAGCCGAGATAGCTCGCGGCAGATAGCAAGCCCGAGGCCGGTGCCACCGTGAGTCCGTGAGATTGAGCTGTCGGCTTGTGAAAACCGCTCGAAGAGACGCGCTTGCGCTTCTTTGGAGATGCCGATTCCGGTGTCTGTGACATTGATCCTTATAAACTCGCCGCCTTTGTCGTGGTCGGGGCCCACAAACACACCAACGCTTCCGCGTTCAGTGAATTTGATCGCATTGCTCGTCAGGTTGAATAGAATCTGACGAAGCCTCGTCGGATCGCCTATGACACTCTCGGGCGCCTCTGGAGAAATCTCGGTTGTGAGTTGTAAGCCGCGGTCATTCGCATTCGCGCGCATGACATCGGTCACCGCTGCGACGGTGTCCGCCAGACGGAATGGTACGCATTCAAGTTCAAGGCCCTGTGCCTCGAGACGGGAGAGGTCAAGAATATCATTGAGTAGAACGAGCAGACTTTCGCCTGAATCTCTAATGGCTGCTGCGTGATCGCGTTGTTCCGGATTAAGGTCGCTATCTATTAAAAGCTCCGCCATTCCCAAAACACCATTCATTGGGGTGCGAAGCTCATGACTGACTGTTGCAAGGAACTCGGACTTGGCGCGGTTTGCCTGTTCCGCGGCGTCTTTAGCAGCAGAGAGTTCGTCTGCGGACATGGCGAGTTTCGCCCGCTCCGCTTCCAGTTCACCCTTGGCGCTCTGTAGATCATTAATGCGTTGCTGTAATTCGACGCGGTTTGCTTCGAGGGCGGCTTCGGTCCGTTTTTCCTCGGTGATATCTCGTTCAATGCCGATAAAATTTATCGCTTTGCCGCCAGCGTCCAGCACGGGCCTGATCTCTAACTGCGCCCAGAACCGCCGACCGTCTTTTGTCATATTGAGAACTTCTGTATCCAAACCTTTGTGATACCGAATATGACGGTCAATCGCTGCTATGGTTGACGGTTCGCTCTCTGGTGCGCGAAGGAAGTGACCGGGTTTCCGACCGATCACCTCGTCCAGGGCATATCCCGTCATCTCAGTAAAGCTGGGGTTGGTCCACACCAGGTAGCCTTCAGTGTCAGTCATGAGGACGGAATGATCGATTGCTTCGGCGACAAGCCGAAACCGTTCCGCTTCATGTCTTGCTGATTTCGATTGGGCGAATGCGTCGGCTAAAATTCGCGCTGTGGTTGTAAAGTCACTGCTGATCAAAGACGCCTTTTCATCTTCGTCAAGGACCCCGTTGTTGATGAGCAAATCGTTTATCTCGTTCAGCGGCGCGAGGAGTCGTTTTTTCCAGAAGTGGACGAGGGTCGCGACAACTGTTAGCGCCAACGCAAAGCTTGCTGCTGCGATGAGCAACAGGGACTGAGCGTGGGTCCACAGGCCGTCTGGAGTTACCAGTTTTAGATCGTGTTCCAGTATGTGTATGGCAACGATTGGGACGAGGGTAAGCAGCAGGACAGCAGAGAAAGCTATGCCCATGAACGCCAGCAAGATAGTGCGCGGCGCGATCAGCGCTTTTCTTGTTTCACCCATTGATAAACTGCCACCGTCGCCTTTGACTTAAACTGTTCAAAGATTAGGCATGGGCTGTGAACTATGTCTTAAAACCGCGCTTCTAAACGCCGAATAATTGGCTAGAACCCTTTTGGATTGCGGCGTTTTAGGCGATTGTTAACCAATTCGGCAATCAGGCGGGTTTGGGGTGCAAAAAGCAAAAAGGCACCCCGCTTGGGGCGCCTTCCCGCAATCAGCGAATAATAGTTTGGCAGCTTTAAGCTGCTTCAGAGTCAACCTTGCCTTCGATCGAGGGTTGAGCCGATTTGGTCTGATTGATCGCGATTATCCGCGGCTTCATCGCCTCGGGAATTTCTCTCGCAAGGTCAACATGCAGAAGACCATTTTCCAGAGCGGCCCCTTTCACTTCAACATAGTCGGCGAGTTCAAACTGCCGCTGGAAACTGCGGGTTGCGATGCCACGATGCAGGTATTTCACCTGATCATCATCGGTAGATTCTTTCTTACCCGTGATTGTCAGTTTGTTTTGCTGAGCTTCTACAGAGATGTCGCTCTCGCCAAACCCTGCAACTGCCATCGTGATCCGATAGGAAGCGTCCCCGGTGCGCTCAATGTTGTAGGGCGGATAGCCATTGCCGTTGTCGCTGACGGCCGCGTCTAGCAGCGATGCCATCCGGTCGAAACCGACTGTTGAGCGATAGAGGGGGGAAAAATCAAACGTACGCATATCTTCACATCCTTTCATAAGCGATGTTGTGGTCGGGCATCTCGTGCCCTAGCGGCTCCATTTTCAGTGGCAGCGCGCCGGTTAACATTGGTCCGGAACCCATTAGTCGGCATCCCGGCATCATTGAGATAAGTGGTGATTTTCCTGGTTTCAAGCCTTTGAGTGCTTGAAAAACCCTCCCATTGATGCTCTGAGGGGGGTGGTTAATATGGCACTTTGCCTGCGTGTTTTTGGAGATCCACACGATGTATCTGGGGAATGTAGTTGGAAAACTCGGTGTGGTTCTATTGGGCGCCTTGCTTACGGTTTCCATGTCCGGTGCCGCGCACGCAAAAGTTGAGGGAGATACGGTCTATTTGGGCGCGGCGATCTCGCTGACGGGGAAATACTCGACCAATGGCGCGCATACGCGCAAGGGTTATGATCTGGCTGTAGAGCAGATCAATGCGGCCGGCGGTGTGACCGTCGGCGATAAAGCTTACAAGCTTGCGATCATTTATTATGACGACGAGTCAACTCCTGCCCGCGGTGCGCAGCTTGCTGAACGTCTGATCCAGCAGGATGGCGTGACCTTTATCTTAGGCCCCTATTCTTCCGGCCTTACCAGGGCCATGGCGCCGATTACCGAAAAATACGGCATCCCGATGGTTGAGGCCAATGGGGCTTCTATTTCTCTTTTCCGTGAGGGGTACAAATATCTGTTCGCCGTGTTGTCGACAACAGAACAGTATTTGCAGGGAGCCATTGCGCTGGCCGCTGAGACTGCTGATGAGGGGCAGACATTACGGGTCGGTATGGCGATGGAGAATGATCCTTTCTCGCAGGATGTGCGAACCGGTGTCATCGCGGATGCGGAGCGGCTGGGGATGCGCATTGTGATTGACGATAAACTGCCACCAGAGCTGAACGATATGTCCGCAACGCTTGCCAAGGTGCGGGCGCTGCGTCCTGACTTGCTGGTTGTGTCAGGTCATGCAAAAGGTGCCGCGCTTGCCATTCGTCAGATTGCAGATAGTCGCATTGATGTCCCCATGCTTGCTTTGACCCATTGTGACGCGGCGCAGGTCATCGAGAAGTTCGCTGAGAAGGCAGAGTTTGCGCTTTGTGCGTCTCAATGGGCGCCAGGGCTTTCCTACTCAGACGACTTGTTCGGATCAGCGCGGGATTTCGCGGATCTGTTTGAGGAAACCTATGAATACGCGCCGCCTTATCAGTCAGCCGAGTCTGCTGCGGCGGTCATGGTGTTTGCTGATGCTTTTGAGCGCGCCGGTTCGTTTGACCCGCTGGAGGTAAGAAACGCCCTCGCCGAGACGGACATGATGACCTTCTATGGCGGCATCAATTTTGATGAGACAGGGCGGAACATTGCCAAGCCCATGGTTCTTTTTCAGGTTCAGGACGGGGAGTACCGCGTTGTGTATCCGTCCGACGCCTCAGAGGCTGAGTTTCGGCACCCGACTCCTCGTTGGTCGGAGCGTTGATCAGTATCCATGTTTGAAAACCTTGCCCTTCTTTTTGACTACCCCGCGCTCGGCGCGGACCTTGTCGCCAACGGCTTGATGATTGGCGCGGTGTTTGCGCTTGCGGCCTTTGGCATGGCGTTGGTCTGGGGCGTGCTTGGCATCATTAATATCGCTCAGGGCGAGTTTGTGATGCTTGGCGGGTTCGTTGCGCTCACGGCCGCCGGGCTTGGGGTTCCGCCGCTTCTCACCATACCCCTCGCCGCTTTCGCGCTCTTTGTGTTGGGGTGGGGACTCTATCGACTTGTCATTTTTCGGGTCGTCGATCGCGATTTATTTGTTTCGTTGCTCGCGACATTTGGCCTCTCGATTATTCTGCAACAATTGTCCAACGAAATATTCGGCGCCGATATCCGCACATTGGAAACAGGCCTTGGCACGCTCGTGCTCTTTGATGGCCAGATTGTCCTGGCGGAAATCAAACTGGTTGCGTTTTTTGTGGCCTTGCTTGTCGGTTTGGTGCTTTGGGCGTTCTTGAAAAGAGCTCGATTGGGGCAGGCTATTCGGGCCACCGCCCAGAATGCCCGTGCTGCCCGTATCCTTGGTATTGATACGGATAGGGTCTATGCAGCGACCTACTCCTTGAATGCAGCCCTTTGTGGTGCGGCGGGCAGTCTGGTTGTTATGGCCTGGACCATTCACCCCTATATCGGGCTTCCCTACACCGTCCGATCTTTCCTGGTGGTCATTGTTGCAGGGCTTGGCAATATCGTTGCAGTGATCACGGCGGGCCTAGGGCTTGGTGCGCTTGAAAACATTGCCGGCTTTGTCCTGGGTGCCGAATATCAGATTGCCTTTGTCTTTGCACTGATGGTGATCATCCTGGTTGCGCGAAATTTCTGGCTTCGGCGCAAGCGGGAGTATCTGGAATGACCGCGGTTCAAAAAGCTTCGCTGATCGGTAGCGGCCTCTTTCTCGCGCTTGTCGCTCCTTTCGTGCTGCCACAGTTTGCGACGCAGCTCACCATGCTCTGGCTGATGGTCGTGTTCGCACTTACGTGGGACACGCTGGGCGGTCAGATGGGATACAATTCCTTCGGTAATATTCTCTTTTTCGGGATTGGTGCCTATGCCTGCGCCGTCCTGCAGCGGGACATGGGGTTCGACTATTTTACCGGCCTCGCTATTGGTCTTACCTTCTCCGCTATCCTGGCCTCATTGGTTGCCATCCTTCTTGGGTTCGGGATGCTTGGCCTGCGCGGTCACTATTTTGCGATCGGCACGCTGGGACTTGGTATTACCGCCGGTGAGATTGCAGGTGGTTGGGATTATGTAGGGGCCGGGTCCGGCATGGTGCCGCCGCTTTATCCAACCGACCTCGGGGGACGGGAGCTCTTCTTTTATTTCCTGATGTTTGCGCTGGCGACCGTTACCTTCTTTGTTCTTCGAGCATTGTACGCCACCAAGTTTGGTCTCGCCCTCAATGCCATACGGGATGATGAGGACAAAGCGGAAGCGATGGGTCTGCACACCACCCAGATCAAGTCTTTTGCCTGGGCAGTCTCCGCTTTCTTTCTTGGTATCGGCGGTGGCATTGCCGGCAACCTTTTGGGCTTTATTGATCCCCGGGATGTCGCATTTGCGGGCGCGACATTTGGCGTTTGGATGGTCTTGATGGCGATCTTAGGCGGCAAGGGTACCCTCTGGGGCCCGGTGATAGGCGCGGTTGTGTTCCACATCACTCAGGAGCTTTTCTGGACCTACCTTCTTGGCTGGCAAAGGGTCGCGCTGGGCCTTTTGATTGTAGGCATTGTCGTGTTCTTTCCGAACGGCATCCTCGGCACGTTGCGTGAGCGCCGTCCGGAGTGGTTTGGCGAGAAGGTGGAGGAGCGGGTATGAGCGCGCTTCTGGAGGTTGAGAATGTCACCAAGACCTTTGGCGGCGTCGTGGCGAACAAGAATGTATCGCTCACGGTCAATGAAGGTGACATTGCGGGTCTGATTGGGCCAAACGGTTCGGGCAAGACAACGCTCTTCAGCTCCATCGTCGGCGCGCACCCCATTGACTCCGGTTCCATTCGATTTGACGGGCGGGAAATTTCCCAGATGATCGTCCCCTCGATCGCCCGACTTGGACTTGTCCGGACCTTCCAGCAAACGCGTATCTACGGCGACATGAACTGCGTCGAGAACATGCGGATCAGCGCGCCAGACGCCCGTCAATCCGTCTTATCGATGCTCTCGGGCTTTTCGAACCACGTAGATGTGCGTGCTCAAGAGCTGCTTGATTTTGTGGGGCTCGGATCGAAACGGTTTCTGCGGGCTGGGTCGCTCAGTTTCGGTCAGCAAAAGCTGTTGGAGTTCGCCATGGCTCTCATGAGCGAGCCCAAACTTCTCCTGCTTGATGAGCCCACAGCCGGGGTAAACCCAACTCTCATCAATGGGCTGATTGACCGCCTGATCCGGGCCAATAAGGAGCTGGGTGTGACGCTCCTTGTGATTGAGCACAATATGCGCGTGATCATGAATCTGGCCGAGCAAATTACCTGTCTGGCGCATGGCGATGTGTTGGCGCAGGGCACTCCAGACGAGTTGCGGAATGACCCACGTGTCGTCGAAGCTTATCTGGGGGCGAGCGCGTGAGTGATAAAGAAATCCAATCCATCAGTGGGTATGGCGATGGTTCCACCGATACGGTGCTCTCTGTCGATGCGGTCGCGGAAGAGGCGGAAGCACTGGGACTGGCGGTCTCGCGAGACAAGATTCTGGACCTTGCTGGAGATAACCGGCTCGTGGAGATCAAGGGGCTGACGGCGGGCTATGGGCGCATGGAGATCCTTCATGAGATAGACTTGGCCGTTGGCGCAGGACAGAGCCTTTGTCTTGTGGGGCCGAATGGCGCCGGAAAATCCACGATCCTGCATTCGATCTTCGGCTTCACCAATATTTTCAGCGGCAGCATCTCCGTTGCAGGCGTCGATGTGGTTGACAAGAGCCCCAGCGAGCGGCTGAGGGACGCTGGCATCGCCTATATCCTCCAGGACAATTCTGTCTTTCCCGATATGAGTGTGGAAGAAAACCTGCTGATGGGCGGGTACCTGTTGCCCAATCCCTCTTTGGCCAAAGAGGCAGCTGAACGTGTCTTTGACCGCTATGACCGTTTGGCGCAGCGTCGCAGCGATAGGGCAGGCGTTCTATCCGGGGGCGAGCGTCGTCTGCTTGAGATCAGCCGGGCTCTCATCATGGACCCCAAGGTTCTGCTTGTGGATGAACCGTCGATTGGTTTGGAGCCGCGCTATATCGACATGGTCTTTGAGATCCTGGGTGATCTGAAGGCGCGAGATGGCAAGACCATCATCATGGTTGAACAGAACGCAAAGAAAGGCCTGGCATTTGCTGACGTGGGCTATGTGCTTGTTTCCGGGCGCGTTGCCATCGCTGACCATGGGCCGGCACTCCTGGAAAACCCGGATGTTGGCCGTCTCTTCCTCGGCGGGTAGCTGGTCTGAGCCATCTGCATGAACGGCGGATGAACAGACCGCTCAGATTCAATTTAGTCTGCTATCTCTATTGTTGGCGCCATAGGGGTGATTGATATCTAAGGATTGAGATCATGAAAAAGCTTATGGCCCTGGGGGCAGTTGTATTTCCACTTTTGAGCATTGTACCGGCTGAAGCGCGGGTTGTTTCGTCAATCAACACGGTGCATGACGCGAAACCGTCGATTGTGCATGTTCATCGTCGCGCGCATGTTAGGCACTACCATGCACCGGTTCGGGCATTCGCCCATTGGCGCGGGGCGCTCGTTCGGGCGCGCTACTCGCACTTTGGGAACCCGGTGCTACGGAACGGCTACTATGTTGTCAGAGCGCGGCACGGTGCGGGACCTTATGTATGGCTGCGGGTCAATGCTGTCACCGGCAAGTTCGTGCGCTTCCATTACCATCCTCACTGACCTTTTCAAAATTGATGCTCAGATTGACTGAAGGCCCCGATGAACCGGGGCCTTTTTTTATGAGCAGCAGGTGAACGGGACCTAAACCTTAGATGAATCCCCGTCCCAGACTTGGTTCAGCGCTGATCTGCAGAATCAGCTTCACCGTTTGGTTCTGTTCTATCTGTTCTGGAGAAGTCACATGAAAAAGTTCCTTGTTGTTGCCGGCCTCACCGCCCCCCTCCTGCTTGCAGCTCCCGCTCAAGCCGGCCATGAGTCAGCCCGCCACCTCTCGTTTGAGGATGTGCTGCGTCAACTTATTATCACCCATACCGATGCGTCTTATCGCTCCCGCGACCGCCATCATCGTGGTGACCATGGATGGCAAAATCAGCGCCGCATTATTCCGATTGCCCGTCTGGTGCGCCAGATTCAGCGCGACACGGGCGGCCGGGTGACGTCAGTTCGTCTGAAGCGCAATGGTCGGGTCTATGCCATCGAGGGCGTGGGTCGCGGCGGACGCTATGTCACCGCAAAAGCAAATGCTCACACGGGCGAGATTTTTGACGTTCGTCGCGATCGCGCTGGCGGGCGCTATGCAACGAATGGCAAACCCATTCCCCGCATTCTGCGTGGTCTGCGGAACAGAGGCTATAGCGGGTTTGACCGTGTTATTCGCGATGGCCGCACCTATATTGTTCGTGGGCTCAATCGACATGGCGACCCTGTGCGGATCGTCACAAACGCGCGCAACGGTCGCGTGCTCTCGGTTAACCAGGCACGGCGCTATAACGGCCCAAACTATCTGCGTCATCAGGTGCGGGGGTTTGACCACTGGCGGTCTGGTCTGCGCGATCAGCACTACACCAATTTTGGTCATGTAACGCGGTATGATGATTACTATCAGGTGGGTGCTCGTGATCGTCGCGGCAGAGATGTAACACTCAATGTTTGCGCGCGCACCGGACGGGTCCTGCACACCGCTTATCGGTGATTAGGATCACTGAGAAAAAAACCCCCGCTCGATGAGCGGGGGTTTTCTTTTAGACACAGCCAGTATCAGAACTTGAAGATCGATCCAATGATGAGCTCGTGAGATTCAAGTCCGTCGAGGCTCACCTGGTCGCCCGTGGAAACGGCGTCCGGTGTGATGTCCCCCAAAGAGACATAGCGATAACCTACCTCAAGGGCGAAGCTATCAATCACGTCAAACATAACCCCGGTCTGGAGCGACCAGGCAAATTCGTCTGCGGTGCCATCGAAGTTTTCCTCTGATGCAATCAACGTATTGCGACGCGAGCCTTCGGCTTCAAGGTGTGACCATCCCACGCCCGCTCCCACATAGGGTTGCCACCAGGAACCCGTCTCGAAGTCGTAGAGGACATTGACCATCACATCGAGGGAATCGATGTTTAAATCGTAGTCGAACGATTGTGCTGGGTTTACGAAGAGGCGGCTGTCGGCGTCGTGGCGAACCCGATAGTCAATTTGCAGCTCTGTGCGAATAGGCAGGTCATAGTCCTTCGCCCAGTTGTAGCCGATCACAAAGCCCGGTCCACCGTTTACTTCGGCGCCATCGTTCTTTTGTCCAAAAGTGCCAACAGCAGGCGGATTGGCGAGCGTCGGTTCATCACTATCTGTGAACGCAAGGATCGCCCGGAACCCACCATACCATTCCTCAAGAGCTCTGATTGAGTTAGAGTCGTTGGCTGACGCGTCTACAGGCGCGAGAGTCAGGCCAGCCAAACCGGCGGCAAACAACACATTAAGACGTCTCATAAATTACCCCATTTCCCCGGATTTATGCCCGTCAGAATGCAGTGATCTGGGGCTCGCTGCAAGGCGGACGACGGCGTTCTATTGTGCGCAAGAACCTCTATTTGGGGCGTCAGCAGCGTTTTTTTGCTTATGTTGCTTTTAGGATGGCCTTTCCGTTGGAATTGGTGGTGATGGTGTATGTGGGGTTGAGGCACAACCGGTCTTCGCCGGTGGATTGCCCGGACCGAATATCAAATCTGTATCCATGCCATGGACAGGTTATGCACCCCTCCTCGTCGACTGGCACGTCCGAGAGTGGGGCCAACATATGGGGGCATTCGGCGCGGTAGGCATGGAATGCGCCATCGATTTCGACAATATTGATGGCTTTTCCGTCAAGCTCGACGGTGAGGGGTAAGTTGCTGGATAGGGTTTCTGTGTCCCCCAGATCCATTTCACATTTTGCCTCGCTCTGCGCGCCACCCGCTTTCGCGTCTAAAGCTGCCTGGCGCTCCACCATCATACGTTCATCTTCGTCCCACAATGTCTCATAGAGCCCGAGCATGATGTCGCCAAGCTTGGCGGCACCGTCTTCGTCAACGTGCGGAATGTGAAACTCGACTTGTATCTGCGTCTTGCGGTCATCCACCTTCGCAAAGCGCGTCCAGATTTCCATGCCCGGCAGTCCGCCCTCTAGCGTCCGGGATACGTAGCGGCTGTTCGGACGATCGACGACAAGTTCGATCCGTGTCTCGGGGCTCGTCTCCTCCGGCACACCCTTGGTGCGGGCGCGCCATCCCCAGGAGCCGGCATCCTCGAGTTCAAGGGACGAGAAGCTGGAATCGTGCAGGTGCGGGAGATGTTCCCAATCAAGGACATTCTCCCAGGCGCGGGCAAGGCTTGCGCCGATCACGCGGTCATAAGTGGCGGCAACCCGCATCGGCAGATTGTTGGGGTTGTGGTTTTGAGCATTTTTTTGAATGGGGCCGGACTGGGACATGTTAGGGCCTCATTGTGGTGAGGTAGGGGCCGAGGGTCAGTTCTCTCCCGTTTTGCGCCCACTCCAGCCAGTCTATGAGCCGTGGGCGCGTTTCTCTCGGGTCGATGAGTTCGTGGACGGAAAATCCCTCTGCGCGCGGGAAAGGCGATTGGGAGGCAGCCAGTTTTGCTTCGATCTCCGCCCGCAGCGCTTCAGGGTCTTCGGCTTCGGCGATCTGGCGGCCAAAAGCAACGGCGACGCCGCCTTCGACAGGCAGTGCGCCCGTTGCGGCGGATGGCCACGAAAGGACAAAGCCGTCCGGCGCAAAATGCGCTGCACCAGCCACGCCAAAAATCTTGTGAACGATGACGGATGCCCAAGGCACGCGGCTCTGCATCACCGCAGCAATCGCTTCTGTGCCGTAGCGGATGGTGCCCGCCTTTTCTGAGGCGGATCCGATCATGAAGCCTGGCTCATCTACAAATGAGAGCACGGGCAGATTGAAGGTGTTGCACATGTCGACGAAGCGACGGAGCTTTTGCGCCGCCTCCGCCGTCATGGCCCCGGCATAGTACATACAGTCATTGCCGATCACACCCACCGCATGTCCATTCAGGCGGGCCAGTCCTGTAATGAGTGACGGTCCATACTTCTTTGTCATTTCAAAGAAACTGCCTTTGTCCACGACAGCTTTAAGGATCTTGCGCATCTGAAAGGGTTTGCGTCGGTCGCGGGGGACGATGTCGATTAGGCTCTCATCCATGCGGTTGGCATCGTCATCGGGCGCAACAAAGGGTGGGAGTTGCCAGACATTGTCGGGCAGGTAGGACAGGAACGTTGCAATCTCGTCCAGAGCCGCTTCTTCGTCTTTGGCGACATTGTCGACAACACCGCTTTTGGTGTGCACATCCGGTCCGCCAAGTTCTTCCTTGGTGAGGTCTTCATTGAGCGCGCGCTTCACGACCTGTGGTCCCGCAATCAAAACCTGCGCATTTCGCGCCATGACGGTGAAGTGGGCGCCGACCAGACGGGCGGCCGGCATGCCCGCAACAGGTCCAAGGGCCGCGGTGGCGACGGGCACCGTCCCGATGACTTTTGCGATTGAGAGAAAGCGGGAGCGCCCGTAGACAGGATCGCCGGTAGGCCGTGAAGGTTTGTTGCCGCTGGAGCCTGCCACGGAGCCGCCGCCACCCTCGTGCAGACGGATCAGCGGCACTTTATAGTCAATGGCGACATCTTCAGCGTAGACGCTCTTGCGCAGGCCTGCGGGGTTGGGCGAGCCACCTTTCAAGGTGAAGTCCTCACCGCCGATGATGACACGGCGTCCGTTCACCTTGGCGAAGCCCAGCACATAGTTAGCGGGCTGGAGATTTTTCAGGCTGCCATCCTCGTTGAATTCCGGCACCCCTGCGCCTTCGCCCAATTCCTTGAAGCTATCGGTGTCTGCCAAATGAGCGATGCGTTCCCGGATGGTGAGGCGGCCCTTATCATGTTGACGCTGAACGCCATCTGGGCCTCCCTGTTGCTTTGCAAAGGCTCGGCGGGCTTTGATCTCCTCGGCTTCTTTTTCCCAACTCATGGGCGGGTTCTTCCTTCCTGAGATATCTTCTGCTTTCTTGTGAGCCAAACCCTAACTGAAAAAAGGCAAAAATCCATGGGCGAGTGCGTGGGGACTGGCCTTTCGAGCATCAATAAGAAATGATTGCGTATGACGAATGAAGACCTGACCCCTGAACAGCTCCTTTCCGCTCTCGGGGCCTATCTTGAAGATGAAATTGCTGGATCAGCGCCCATCGGCGCTGTGCTGAAATTTGAGTATCCCGATTGCGGATGCCTGGTCATTGATGGCACCGGCGCCGCGAATCGTGTTTCCTTGGAAGATGAAGATGCCGATTGTGTTGTGTCACTCACCCTGGGAACACACGCGAAGATGCTTCGGTTCGAGCTGGATCAGACCACCGCCTTTCGAGAGGGACGCATGCGCATACAGGGAAACATTGCGGTGGCCTTGAGACTGGCACCGCTGGTGTCAAATGCCTTTCGTTTTCCCGGTGAGGAAAGCTGATGGGTATTTTTGTAGAGACGCCGGATCTTCCTTGTCCGCCGGGCGGTGCAGCAGGCTGGTTTGTGTGTCCTGACGGCGCCCGGATGCGCACGATGGTATGGTCGCCGGATCATGCGTCGGCGCCCTGTCGCGGGACGATCGTCCTTGCCGGCGGTCGGACCGAGTTTATCGAGAAATATTTCGAGGTGATCGCAGCATTCCTCCAAAAGGGCTTTGCCGTCGCGACCTTTGACTGGCGCGGGCAGGGGCTGTCAGAACGTATGCTGGACGACCCGCGCAAAGGACATGTGGACGAGTTCTCGACTTTTGACGCGGACTTTGTTGCCTTCATGAAGGAAGTTGTCGAACCACAATTGCCTGAACCCTATATCGGCATTGGTCATTCGATGGGTGGCAATCTTATGCTCAGGGCAGGGCACAACCTCCCGGATGAGTTTGCTGGCATTGTTCTCAGTGCGCCGATGCTGGGCATCAATGTCGGCAGTGCGTTTATGGAGAAGGTGACGCGCTGGCTGGTGTCTTTTCTGACCCTGCTTGGCAAGCACGCCAGTTTCGCACCAGGAAGCGGCCCGCAGGCCGTTGATGAGGAGAGTTTCGAAGAGAACGTCGTGACGTCAGATCCTGATCGTCATGCCCGACAAAAAGAGGTTGTGGCCAAGGCGCCCAGTCTTGGGCTGGGTGGACCGACCGTTGGCTGGGTCCGCCAAGCTTTCAAGTCGATTGATGAGATCGCGGAGCCGGCCTATCTCGCGCAGATCACGACGCCTGTCCTCTTGTTTGAAGCGGGCGCTGACAAACTGGTGCGCGGCGGCTCTATTCGACAGATCGCTGACGCATTGCCCAAAGGCGAATATGTGCTTGTGGAAAACGCAGAGCATGAAATCCTGATGGAGAAAGATCAATATCAGGAGGTCTTTTGGACTGCCTTTGATGGGTTCGTTGACAAGATCCTGGCTGCTCCCGGCGCAAAATCGTCAGCCCACGCGTGAGAGGATCTCCAGCGCTTCTGCGTGAACCCGCCTATCACCCGCCGCAATGATGCGGCCGCCGTTTTGTGCGTCTCCGCCCTTCCAATTGGTGACCATGCCGCCGGCGCCTTCCACTATCGGAATTAGGGCCTGGATGTCGTAGGGCTGCATTGAGGCTTCTATGACGAGGTCCGCGTGACCTGCTGCTATCAGGCAGTAGAAGTAGCAATCGGTCCCATAGCGTGTGAGGCGTGCTTTTGCGCTTACCTCTGAGAAAGCGTCCAGCTCGGCGGCGTCTGTGAACATCGCCGGATCGGTGCAGCCCAGTATGGCCTCTGACAAATTTGCGCAGGACTTTGTGGTGAGCTTGGTGGGAGTGCCGCCACGGCTAAACTCAGCATGGCCCGGTCTACCAACAAACCGTTCGCCGGTGTAGGGCTGGTCCATGACACCCACGACGGGCTTTTCCCCGTCATTCAAGGCAATCAGGGTGCCCCACAATGGAACGCCAGCAATAAAGCTGCGGGTACCGTCGACCGGGTCCAGCACCCATTTGAACGCTGATGTACCCATTTTCGTCCCGTGCTCTTCGCCCAGAATGCCGTGCTCGGGAAAGTGTTCTTCTATGAGGGTTCGGATTGCCGTTTCCGCATCGCGGTCGGCGATGGTGACCGGGTCGAACTCTTTGCCATCAAGCTTATTGTCCACGCCCAGGTCAGAGCGGAAATGCTTGAGGGTTATCTCCGCAGCCGCATCGGCAAGGGTACACGCGAAGTCGGCAAGCGACATAGTCTCTTCGTTGGTGAGAGAGCTGGGTGCGGCGGTCATGCGAGATCCTCTGTAAACAGGTGATCATGACTTACGCCAGGCTTGGATGGAGGGCAAGCGCGGACCTTAACTTGCGGCGCGCTCCGCCTTTTTCCGCTCATGCGGGTCGAGATACCGCTTTCGGATGCGGATTGATTCCGGTGTCACTTCGACAAGCTCGTCATTGTCGATATAAGCGATCGCCTGTTCAAGCGAGAGGCGCCGGGGCGGCGTCAGCTTGACCGCATCATCCTTGCCAGAGGCCCGCATGTTTGTGAGCTGCTTGGCTTTGAGCGGATTTACGATCAGATCGTCAGGTCGGGCGTTTTCTCCGATGACCATGCCTTCATAGACTTTTTCGCCCGACGTGATGAACAAAAAGCCTCGTTCTTCGAGGTTCCAGAGGGCGAAGGGGACGGCGTCCCCGTCTCCGTTGGACACCAGAACGCCGTTCCGCCGTCCTTCCACTGGACCGCGGTAGTTCCCATACTCCTTGAACACGCGATACATGATGCCGGTGCCGCGTGTGTCGGTCAGGAACTCACCGTGATAGCCGATGAGCCCACGTGAGGGTGCATCGAAGAGAATGCGGGTCTTACCGCCGCCGGTGGGGCGCATGTCCGTCATTTCCCCTTTGCGCTCGGCGAGTTTTTCGATCACAACACCGGCGAAGTCATCGTCCACATCGACGGTGACTTCTTCGATGGGTTCCTGCCGCTCGCCGTTCGGGCCGTCGCGGAAGATCACCTGCGGACGGCTGATGGAGAGCTCGTAACCCTCGCGGCGCATGGTCTCGATGAGGACGCCGAGTTGAAGTTCTCCGCGCCCTGCAACCTCGAACGCATCTTTTGAATCTGTGTCCCGCACCTGAATAGCAACATTGCCTTCTGCTTCCGCCATCAAGCGTTCCCGAATGACGCGAGACTGGACCTTGGTGCCCTCACGACCGGCTAGGGGGCTGTCATTGATGCCGAACAGCACAGAAAGGGTTGGGGGATCTATGGGGAGGGCGCTGAGTGGTTCGGCGACAGAGGGGTCCGCGATGGTGTCAGCGACGGTGGCAAGCTCCAGGCCGGCAATGGCGACAATGTCACCGGCGCGTGCTTCTTCCGCGGGCTCCCTTGAAAGGCCGCGCACCGCCAGAACACGGGTGATGCGGCCTTTTTCAACAATGCCCGATCCGCTTCTAAGCGCGAAAACCGACATGTTCGGCTTCGCAATGCCTTTTTCAATCCGGCCTGTCAGGATGCGGCCGAGATAGGGGTCACGCTCAATGGTGGTCACCAACATGGCGAGAGGTTCGTCGCTTGAGCCATTGTCCAGCGCCTCCGGTGGTGCCACATGGTCAAGGATTTTGCGGAAAAGCGGCAACAGGCCCTGTTCCTGGGCGTCTACTGCATCCAGGTCCTCTGTGGCCCAGCCTTGCTTGGCTGAGGCATAGATCACCGGAAAATCGAGCTGTTCATCTGAGGCGTCCAGTGCGGCGAACAGATCAAATACCTGATCATGAACCCAATCGGGGCGGGCATCTGGCTTGTCGGCTTTGTTGATCACCACCAGGGGTTTGAGACCCAGCGCTAGCGCTTTCGAGAGCACGAATTTGGTCTGGGGCATGGGGCCTTCGGCGGCGTCAACCAAGAGTACCACGCCGTCGACCATGGACAGGATGCGCTCCACCTCGCCGCCGAAATCGGCGTGACCAGGCGTGTCGACGATGTTGATCCGTGTTTCGTCGCCGCCTTCCGGAGGTGTCCAGGTGACGCTGGTCGTCTTGGCGAGGATCGTGATGCCGCGCTCACGCTCGAGATCATTGGAGTCCATAACGCGCTCGGCGACATCCTGATTAGCGCGAAAGGCCCCTGATTGCTTGAGGAGCTCGTCGACAAGGGTGGTCTTGCCGTGGTCAACGTGGGCAATGATGGCGATGTTACGAAGCGGCATGGCGGTCCTGTGGGGCGCATAATCGCCCAAAAGAAGCAGCCCGCGGGCCTTATGAGGCTCACGGGCTGTCGATCAAATTTGCCGCCTTATACGCGTCTGGCCGCTTGGGCTCAAGTCAAATGGCGCCCTAATCCTTAACGGCTTCAACCTCAATCATTAACTCAACGGTTTCGCCGATCGCCGGTGCGGCATAGGCCATACCGAAGTCGGTTCGATTGATTTCACCGGTTGCGGAGAACCCGGCCACAATCTTGGAAGGATCAAAAGGGTGGGGGCCTTCCTGGTTAAACGTGACGTCCAGGGTCACCGGTTTGGTGACGCCCAAAAGTGTCAGATCACCGGTCAGTTTTCCTGTTTTTTCACCCGTCACTTCGACGGCGGTCGATGTAAAGGTCATGGTCGGGAACTCTTCAACATTGAAGAAGTCCGCTTTGCGCAGGTGCTCGTCGCGCGCTTCGTGGGCTGAGTCAACGCTTGCTGTATTGATGGTTACAGAGACGGTGCTTGCTGTTGGGTTGGCTTCATCGAACTCAAGGGTTCCAGAAATCTCCTTGAATTGACCCAGCGTGTGGGAAAATCCGAGATGGGATACCCGGAAAGCCGCGTGGACGTGGGTATCGTCAATCGTGTAGCTGGCGGCGAGCGCTGCTGGCGTGGCAAAGAAAGTCGCGCTTAGTGCGGCTGCTATCAATGTTGATTTCATGATCCTGCTCTCCCTATGTGAACTCACAAGCACTGTAACATTGTAGTCCGAGAATGCGATCACAAGGCTGCGATCTATGCCTTATGGGGCTGCGAGGGCGGGTGCGGGCTCCTTTAGCTCTTTTGTCTCAATATCCCCACTCTTGATAGAGAGATTTGAGAGAAACTGTTGGCCGCAGGCTTCCCAGGAGAAGTTCATCGCATACGCGCGGCACGTATCGGGATCGGCGTCGAGCGCAGCCAGGCACGCTGTCCTCAAATCAGCGTCCAAGCGCCCAACGGGGGCGTCAGCAATGACATCAAGGGGACCCTGGACCGGATAAGCCGCCACCGGCGTTCCGGAAGCGAGGGCTTCAATCAAGACGAGCCCAAACGTGTCTGTTTTGCTGGGGAACACGAAGCAGTCCGCGTTCGCGTAGGCGCAGGCAAGGTCTTCGCCAAAGAGGGCGCCAGGAAATTCGGCCGTCGGGTATTTTTTCTTCAGGAAGTCGAGACGAGGACCGTCGCCGACCACCTTTTTGGTCCCTGGCAAATCGAGCTCTAGAAAAGCGTCAATGTTCTTTTCTACCGCTACACGTCCCACATAGAGCCAGACCGGCTCTCTGTGGGTTGTTTCTGCGTCTTCTGTGTCCCTAGGCCTGAACAGATTTGTGTCGACACCTCTCGACCAGATCCGCAGGTTTTTAAAGCCGCGCCCTTCCAGTTCACGGATCAGCAAGGGTGTTGCTGCCATGACGGCACTTGCGGGCGCATGGAAACGCCGCACCAGTGCGTAGGTCCAGCGCGCCGGCACGCGGAACCGGGCATGAAGATATTCGGGAAAGCGCGTGTGAAACGAAGTGGTAAATGAGCGCCCATTCCGCAGGCAGTATCGGCGTGCGGCCAGGCCAAGCGGTCCTTCTGTGGCGATGTGGATTGCGTCCGGCTTGAATTCGTCCAGTAGCTTTGCGACACGGCGTTTTGCGCCAATGGCGATGCGTATCTCTTTGTAGGTGGGTAGGGGAATGGTCCGGAACATATCTGGTGTGATGTACATCACCGTGTGGCCAAGTCGCTCAAGCTCTTTTCCCAATTGTCTGAGCGTCCGCACGACGCCGTTTACCTGCGGGGGTGCGGCGTCGGTGACGATTGCAATTCGAAGCTCGCGAGGAGCGGTTTGCACCTCCTGAGCAGGTGTCTGTGTCATAGAAATTCCATTCAGTAGATTCTGCCGCTGTGTGTATTTGACGGGTTCACGCAGCTTCTTCCGACGGGTTATCGGTACCCCTGGAATGTGAAGAGAGATCAGGCAGCGCCCGCTGCTCCTCCTCCCAGGAGAAATGGTGCCAGCTCACAATGGTGAGTTGTCCGCTCATGTCTTCCGCCAGAGCTGTACAGCTTTCAACCCAGTCGCCATCATTGCAGTAGAGGATGCCATCTATGTCACGCATCTCTGCGTGATGAATGTGACCGCAAACGACACCGTCGACGCCGCGTTCGCGGGCTGCTCTCGCGACTGCGGTTTCGAAACTGGAGATGTACTCGACCGCATTCTTCACTTTCTGTTTCAGATAGGAAGACAGCGACCAGTAGGACAAGCCCATGAGGCGCCGTGTGTTGTGCAGCCAATTATTCAGCGCGAGGGCCGTTCCGTAGGCCCGGTCGCCTAAGTGCGCGAGCCAGTTGGCATAGCGCACAACACTGTCGAATTGGTCACCGTGAAGAACAAGCAGATCGCGCCCGTCAGCTGTGCGGTGAATGACTTCATCACAGATATCGATGCCTGCGAAGTCGAGGCCGGTATAATCCCTGAGCGCTTCATCATGGTTGCCGGGGACGTAAATGACATTCGTCCCATGACGCACCTTGTGCAGGATTTCCTGAACCACGGCGTTGTGACTGTCGTGCCAAAACCAGGACCGTTTGATCCGCCAGCCATCGATTATGTCCCCGACCAGATAGATGGTTTGGGCTTCATTATTCCGAAGGAAATCCAACAGGAGATCTGCCTTGCATCCAGGTGTTCCAAGATGGATGTCGGACAGGAAAAGAGTTCGGTGTCGGGTGGGACAAGCAGGTCGGGGCGTTTGCATGATCCGGTCGAAGGGTGTCTGCCGCCGGCGGGATGATGATTGTTTTACCGTTGCCGACTTTTTTTCCGAATTTGTTTTTTTGTCTCGAAAGAGTCCGGGCAGATTTGGCGTGGACCAGTGTCGCTTTTGTCTTGTTTCTTTTTGAAGGCCGGTTTCGAGATATGTCATGCCGCCGTCACACTTTCCGAACTATTAGAAACATGCACCCGTCTCTGCCGACCTTGAACGAATCACCAGGGGGCTCTGTTCGACGGGCGGAGATTCCGTCTGCCCCATGACTGTTTGATGTCGGAACGGTTAGACATTTGTGTAGGGTTAAATCCGAGGACGGACGATGACCGGCAGGAAACGCATCGATATCATCGTGAACCCAGCCGCTGGGTCCCGAAATGGCGGTCTCTTCGACGCCGTTGTGCGACGGCTTCATGACAAAGGCGCCGTTGTAAGGTGTTTTGATACAGAAGGACCCGGTCATGCGACTGAGCTTGCGGCCAGGTGCGCCCGAGAGGCGCATGCCGATGTGATTGTAGCGGCGGGTGGCGACGGCACCATTAACGAAGTTGCACGGGGATTGCTCGGTCACCCCACACCGCTCGGCGTGCTGCCTTTGGGGACGGCGAATGTTCTGGCGATTGAGTTGCGCCAGAAGCTTCGCGCACGGGCTGTCGCGGACACACTTCTCTACGGGGATGCCAAGCTTATTGGCACCGGTTTGGTGAACGATGAGATGTTTCTGCTGATGGTGGGAGCCGGTTTTGACGGTGAAGTCGTCGGCGCCATTCGCCCCCCAGTGAAGAGGCGGTTTGGGAAGCTCGCCTTTGTTTGGGAAGGTCTCAAAGCCTGGATCAGCGGCCCGAGACATGCGATATCCGCAAGCATTGACGGCGTCACACATGATGCGGCCTGGGTCGTTGTCACCAATGCGCGGTACTATGCGGGCCCTTTTGTTCTCGCCCCAAAAGCGAACATCGCGGAGCCTCAGCTGCTGGCTTTTGTCTTTCGGAAGAATACGCGGCTGGCTTTCGCGGGCTATTTTCTCGGACTTGCCCTTGGTCAGATTGCGCGCATGCCGGGTGTCTCCGTGTTCGAGTTCACAGACCTCGCACTATCCAGCAAAGACAAGGTCCCGGTTGAAGTGGACGGTGACGCGTATCAGCCCCTGCCGCTCAAGATCAGTCAGGGTACACGATTTTTGCGGCTGGTCGTGCCTCAGTCCTGAACGTCATCCGGCAACAGTTCTGGAATACCGTGGATGATCCAATCGGGCTGGATGTCCGAATTCTCCGGGAGTCCATGACGATAAGCGTCGTGCCAGATGGAAAAGATGCCAAGTCGTTGCGGGGCGGCGATTTCCCATTCCAGATTGTCGCCGACCATCCAGGTCTCTTGTGGCGATACGTCCAGAACCGCAAGCGCGTGCCTGTAGGCTTCTTCTTCCGGCTTTCCGAACTCATGCTCCCCTTCGATCTGAATGTGATCAAAACGGTGCTCTAGCGCGAACCGCGTGACCTTTGGACGTTGGGTTTCCGCTCCGCCATTTGTGATCAAGGCAAGCTTAACACCCAGGTCTTTCAGACGGTCGATGGTTTCCAAAGCGCCCGGAAAAGGTTTCAGCTCTTCCTCGCGGTAATCCGAAAATCGATCAGCCAGTTTGTGAATGAAGTCGGTATCCGGGCCATCCGTTCCGAATCTGCCAGTCCGTGACAGACCCTCGCGGACGATCTCTCGGCGTGCGTCTTTCAGGCGCAGGCGCCATTTCTTGTGGTGTGCCTGGGTGCCGGTCCAGAATTCCAGCGCGAAGGCGCTGATGGCATCGACAGCCTCTTCCTGCGTTAAAGGGCTTAGGTCGTGGGCAAAATCTTTGATCACTGTTTCCCACGCGGCCCGGGGTTGCCCATAGGCGGAGATCAGCGTGTCATCCAAATCAAAGAGGATAGCGGTTGGCAGTGGCGGAAGTGATTTGGACAAAGGGCATTCCTTGACGTGGTGCGCCCGGTTCCCCTCGCTTATCCGACAGCTGCAACACTGGGACGGGCGTCGACTGCTTCGAGTTCGCCATTCATGACACGTCGGTAGTATTCGTCAAGGTCGACGGAGAAGCCGGTCGATGTGTTGATCCGCGCATGCTTACGTTGCAGGAGGCGTGGCTCGCTTACGCCACAGGATCTGGCGATTATGCAGACTTCGCTTGTGATGCGCTCCTGATAACGGCGGACGCGCTCGCCCTTATCCTTCGGATCGAGACCACGTTGCAGTTTTTTCTGATGTGTCGCGATGCCGGTCGGGCAGGAGTTCTGGTTGCATTGCAGCGCTTGAATGCACCCAAGCGAGAACATGAAGCCGCGACCGCTCGTTACAAAGTCCGCGCCCACAGAGAGTGCCCATGCCACGTCCCCCGGGTTGATGAGCTTACCACCAGCGTTCACCCTGATGCGCGGACGAAGTCCATACTGGTCGAGCTTGTCGATCAGAATGGGGAGACTCTCCCAAATCGGCATGCCCACAAAATCAATCAGCGGCTGCGGGGAGGCGCCGGTGCCGCCATCTGCACTGTCCAGTGTTATGAAGTCTGGTGCGCTCTCCTGATTGTGTTCAAGCAATGCGAATAGTTCGTCCAGAAAGCCCTGGGCGCCTAACACAAACTTGATACCAACAGGTTTGCCGGTGACGGTGCGAATTTTCTCGATGTATTGGATGAGTTCTTCAGGGCTGTTGACCTCTGGGTGGCGGTTTGGGCTGATCGAGTCTTTGCCCTCTTCGATCCCTCTGATCTGCGCGATTTCTTTGCTGACCTTGGCACCGGGCAGGATGCCGCCCTTGCCGGGCTTCGCGCCCTGGCTCAGCTTGATCTCAAACATCTTGACCTGGTCATGAGCTGCCACCTCGCGGAGCTTGGTGTCAGAGAGGTTGCCTGCGTGGTCGCGAACGCCGTATTTGGCAGTGCCAATCTGAAAGACAATGTCCGCGCCGCCTTCGAGGTGATAGGGCGACAGGGCGCCTTCTCCAGTGTTGAGCCAACATCCGGATTTTGCGGCTCCTCGCGACAAGGCTCGGACCGCGGGCTTTGAGATCGCGCCGTAACTCATGCCCGAAATGTTGAAGATGGACGCTGTTTTGTACGGTTTCTCGCAATAGGGCCCGATCTCGACCTGGCTGGGGGCGGTGGCGTCTTCTTCCAATGTAGGGAAGGGGCAATTCACAAAGAAGATGGTGCCGTTGGGTTTCAGGTCTCGCGTAGAGCCGAAAGCGACGGTGGTGTCGACGCCCTTTGCCGCGCGGTAGACCCAAGCACGTTGAGCCCGGTTGAAGGGCATCTCCTCACGGTCCATCGCAAAGAAGTATTGGCGAAAATACTCGCCCAGGTTCTCAAAGAAGTATCGAAAGCGCCCAATGATCGGATAGTTGCGGCGGATCGCATGAGTGGTCTGGGTGCGGTCGATGATGTAGGCCAGGATGAGCCCGAGGACGATGAGACCAATGCCGAAGAGGAAGAGGGCGGACATAATGTCGATGAATGTCAGGATCATCGACGGTGTTTCACCTTGTGCAGCAATCGTTTCCATGGCGGTCTTTCGCGATCAATGGGGTCAACGCGTAGGGACAAGTTTACTGATTATGCACGTAAACAGTTAAGCCTTGATGGTACTTTAGGCCTATCAATTCGTGTCACGGAAATGTGGGGATTTTTGGTCGACCCGCGTGCGTGAGGTCTAAGTCAGACCTCAGCGCGTCAGACTGGCGGTTTCAGCTAACGTGATGGGGCCGGGCATCACGCTTGCCTCGGCAAAATCCTCTGAGTAGCGCAGCAATTCATCGCCGTAGGACGACAGACGCAGGCCGGCGGTGCGGGCGGTCGAGGTTGCGGGCGCCGCTTCGGGTTTGCTGGTGCTGGCTCGTGCTGTTTCCCGCTCTCTGCCCCACACAGCCTGCACACGGGCGGAATACCGCGCGTTCAGCGCTGGCGAAAAGGAATGGTAGCGGCCAATAGCCTGGTCCCAGCTTTCGCTCCGCGTCTCAAGATCTCTCAGGAAATACGCGGCATAGGCCACATTTGACATGGGATCAAATGCCTCTTCCACGCTTGTAAAGGCCCTTGGGTGGAACCTCAGATTGACCTGCATGCAGCCGATGTCAATTGTGCGCATGCCTTCGGCCATCAAGCGGCGCACGGCATCCACAGCATCGTTGCGGGTTGCGAAATAGTAGGCGCGGCCTTCAGCATTGATCGTCCATGGCCAGGGTTTTACCTCACCGGTCGGTGACCGGCGTCCGGACTCGACGAGAGCAATGGATGTCATCATGCCCTTTGGCATGTTGTGTTGTTGTTCCATTCGTGCCGTGGCGCTGCGGCACACATCCCAATCGTCGGCGCTTGCTGGCGTGGCTGTAAACGCAAAGCCGCCCAAGAAGCCGAGCAGGGCCACTGTCCAAATCAGTACCTGTGATGGTTTCCCAGCTTGCATCTGCCTATGCCCGCCTGCCGGACGCTTTTTTGTGCGCGGGCAGGTCCTCCGCCTTTTGTGTCCGCTTCATGGTGCGCTGAAAGAGTTAATGAACGCTTACGTTCAGGTTTTCAGATGGCCGAGGGCAGTTTGTTGATTTGTTGCAACGCAATTTGAGAAAAAGCGGTGTTTGGAGAGAAAAATCCCAGTTTTCAGGGATTTTTCTCAATCTGGCTCAAGTGTCGCAGCCGTTTCTCCTTGATTTTTGTGCACTGCACGCGCATATCTAGAGCGTGATCAGGCGCGAGTTTTTACTCCCTGATTGCAGCCCTTCTTGGGCGTTTCCTCCCTAGACTTGGGCCATACTGGCGACAGTATGGCCCCTTTTTTTGGCGCGCCTGGAGGCGGCGAAGGCCGCCCGCCGGAAATGCGCCCGTCATGCAATGGGTGTGCTGCTGTTTTAGGAGGCTTTTCTTTGCAGGGTGGTCCAGGAGGCTCTGCGCATTTCCCGTCCCAATTTGCGGACGAGCCGCGTCATGTCTTTCGACAGACGCGTAATCCCTACGCGGCGTTGAACCTTCTGTTCATCCATATAAAGCGTTCTATTGATCTCAATCTGCAAAGCGTGCAGGCCTTGGGAGGGCGCTCCATAGTGCTCGGTGTTGAAGCCACCGGCATAGGGATTGTTCCGGGTCACTCGGTACCCCATGGACTTGAGAATACGCTCCGCAGACTCAACCAGTTCCTGCGCACAGGATGTGCCATACCGGTCTCCAAGGACGATATCCGGGCGGTTGGTATCGATTTCTTCGTCGAAGACGCCGCCGGTGGATGGCATTGAGTGGCAATCGATCAACACCGCCTGGCCGAACTGCCTGTGGGTCTTTTCCAGCAAACCCCTCAGCGTTTCATGGAACGGCATGTAAATGTCGCGGATCCGCGTCTCCGCTTCAGAATAGGGCAGCGGTGTGTGATAGATCTCTGTCGCTTCGGCGACGATCCGCGCAATGGTGCCAAGGCCTCCTGCCACTCTTATCGAGCGGGTATTGACGTGGGGCGGGAGCGGATCTCGGAACATTCCCGGGTCCAGCTCATAGGGCTCGCGATTCACATCTAGATAGGCGCGGGGAAAATGCGCGCGCAACAAAGGCGCTCCCAACTCGACCGCACCGGAGAAAATCTCATCGACAAAACTATCTTCCGAGCGCCGCAAGGTCAGCGCATCCAGATTTGAGGACGCCAGAAAACGCTTTGGATAGACGCGACCGGAATGGGGTGAATTCAGAACAAAGGGGAGCGTTTGTTTGCGCGGTTCCAGCACCTCGAAGGGATTCTGGAAATCCAACTTTGCCGGTGAGCGCTGCCCGAGCGCCTCGCTTTCATTGAAGCTCTCAAACTCTTGATCTGAATGCGGGTTGGTTTCGTTGAGATCCATGGACAAAGCCGAACAGCTAAAATTGGGGCGTTCCCGGCTTCTGCGACCGGTTTTCAAGGCACAGCGATAGCTTAGGTGATTCTGGCGGCCAATGCCGCTTTTCCGGGGCGGATCACGCTTTTTTAACCATGGAGTGTGGCATTTTCTGTGATTTTGGGTCCCCAATCCCGGGTTCGAATAGGCTTGTGAGTGGGGAGGGCTTTACATCTCGTTTACTCTTTGCCGCGTATAAATGAGGCACGGACAGACGCCCAGACAGACGGGAATTGGCACATGGCACGGATAATCCTCGCGGAAGACGATGAATCAATGCGGCGTTTCCTGGCAAAAGCGCTGGATTCAGCCGGTCATGAGGTGTTGTCCTTCGGTCAAGGCGATTTGGCCTATGCGACGCTCCAGCATGATGTTTTTGATATTCTGCTGACCGATATCGTCATGCCCGAGATGGATGGTATTGAGCTGGCGCGGCGCGCTGCCGAGCTCGATCCGACGCTCAAGATCATGTTTATCACCGGTTTTGCGGCGGTGGCTCTCAATCCGGAGTCGGATACGCCGAAAGATGCGAAAGTGCTCTCCAAGCCCTTCCATCTGCGTGATCTGGTCGATGAAGTCGACCGGTTAATGGCCGCCTAGAGCGCATCAGATTTATTCGTAGAAACCCTCTCCAAACCTTGCGTCTGGCCGCCAGACCCGATATTAGGTGCCGTCCGGTCGCCTTAACGCAAGGCAGGCAAACAGCCATTTTCTGAACCGGTCAGAGGGCAATTAGCTCAGCGGGAGAGCGCCTCGTTGACATCGAGGAGGTCACTGGTTCAATCCCAGTATTGCCCACCATTTTTTCGCTCACGGCAGTTTCGCTGCGCTTAACGCCTCTGCGGGAGCGGGCTTTCGCCCGGACCACGGTCGCGGCCTTGTTCCGGTTCGAGCTTTCCTCAGAAAGGACCACCATTTGTCCTTGGGTTTTCACGCAGTGATCACATAACTACTTCGTTGCGGAGCGTGCCAATGCTTTCCGCCGTCATTTCGACTATGTCACCTGCTTTGAGGAAGCTCTGCTGAAAGAAGCCCACGCCGGCGGGCGACCCGGTCAAAATCACGTCGCCAGGATTGAGGCTGAAATAACGTGAAATTTCAGCGATGGAGGTCTCAATTGAGTGGACCATGCCCGTCGTGCGGGCAGCCTGCCGCACCTCACCGTTGACCTTGGTCTCGACGCCGATGTCGAGCGGACGCGAAAATTCATCTTGGGTCACGAGGCAGGGACCCAAAGGCTTAAAAGTATCGAGACCTTTTGCGTGTCCCAGCTCGAAGAAGGGAGTGCTCATGGCCTGCTGTTGCAGGTCACGGGCTGACACATCGTTGGACAGGGTGAAGCCTGCGATATGCTCCCACGCGTCGGAGGGCTGAATGTCGCGACCGCCTTTGCCGATAATAGTCGCGACCTCCACCTCATAGTCCACCTGATTGGGTGCCACGTCCGGGAGTTTGATCGGATCGTTGGGTCCGGTTATGGCACTCGACGGGACGCCGAAAAAAGAGGGTGTGGACTTTAGTGCCTTGATCTGGTCGTCACCGCCCTCCGGGTTCAACATCTTCAGGACGCCGGCGACTTCGTCGTCTAAATGGCTGTGATAGTTGGCGCTCATGCAGAAGACTTTTGATGGGCGCAGTATGGGCGCGCGCAATGTGACCTCGGCAAGCGAAATCTTCTCTTTGCTATTCGCGTTTTCCGCTATGGCGAGCGTTGGATCAGCCTCAAGCAAGGCGCCAAGGTCTGCAAAAGGCAGATCGAGGATGTCTAACGTGTTGTCATCTGCCTGTTTCGCGATACCGTGGTCAGTCGTGTAAAGGCGCATGCTTATCTCCTAGGCGTAGAGTGTGGAAGACCGGGTCGCAACATGGCCGTCAGGTCGAACCAGGATCCAACCGCCCGGCTCAAGGTCAAACTGCGTTGCCGCTTCAGTCCCATTGTCGAAAGTGTCTAGATCTACCGTTTGGCAGGGCAACCCGAAGTTCCACCCAGCTTCGGGTATTTGCTTTGGTGAGCCGTTGGTGAAAAGGCTGAACGTTTTGTATGAGACGATGTCGAGGCTGGAACGGCACCCCTTTGCGTCTTTGAGATCGACATGGGGGAGCCTGGCACCGACACCAGCCGTGGGCGTGTAGTCACGGGTTGTGCTTTGCGGTGTGCCGCTGGCGGATTTGTCGACGGCAGCGCCGTCTGTATAGATATAGCCAAGTTCCGCACCCAACATATCGAAATGCTCAGCCTGATTATCGATCGCGGACTGAACAGCTTTTCTTTTTGTTCTGCCTTCAACGGTGTCTTCCATTGGCGCGCTGACGAGGCGTCGCGCTGGCCCACCGACGATTGTCAAAAGGCGATCGGCGATGCTGGTCGGAAGCCACTTCACGGGGGCTGATGACCGAAGCTTGGCGGGGAGGTGGGCTTTCGCGATATCGAGGCCCAAGGCATCGGTTACTTCTGCCATCTTGAAGAAGTTGTTCGTGCTGGTCGCGCAATTGCGTTCAGCGACAGGTTTGCGTTCTGTTTCGTAAGTATCGAGCAGCGCTTGGGGTGCTCCATGTTTTAGAACAGCCGCCAGTTTCCAAACCAGATTGTGGACGTCGCCCGCTCCGGAATTTAGGCCCAGACCGCCCGTTGGCGGGAACCGGTGCGCGGCATCGCCGATCAGAAAAACATTGTCGATCGAGAAATGCTCTGCCACTTGGGCCGACATGTGCCACACACCCTTATGTGTGATACGGAACGGCACATTGGCGCCGAAGATTTCTTCGACCAGCGCTTCGCAACGTTCGTCCGGATAGTCTTCTGCCGATTCATAGGGTTCGAAGATCGGTCGCATATAGACCGTCAACGATTTGGGGTCGTGCACAATCAGCGTGCCGGGTGTATCTGGGTTGAGACACCAGTAGAGCAAGGACTGTCGTTCCGCGACAACGTCTGTCAGGTCGACCTCGCAGCTCAGATTAAGAAAGGTTGCAAGCGATGCTGGTCCTGACTTAGGGATGTTCAATGCCCGTGCAATGCCACTCGAGGCGCCATCTGCGGCAAGCACATAGTCAGCAGAGATTTCGTAGGCGCTGCCTTCGGGGTTGGTCACTCGGACGCGGTGCGTGTCGCCGTCGATGAACTCCTTAAAGCTATGCCCGCGCCGAATATCCTGGTGACTGAGATTGCCTGCCTGCTCAATCAAGGCTTGTTCAAACAGGTTCTGGGAAATGTTTGTTGTGTGCTCAGGAGACGACGCAGCCCGGTGCGCGACTCTTGCGCGATCCGCTGGACATTCCGGGTTTCCCAGCAAAGAGAATTTACCAATGGCGCGATCTCTCGGGCTGCCGACCCAGCTGACGAATTGTGCGTCCGCATGTTTGTTCAGCGCATAAAACTCATCTGTGTTTAGACCCCCTGCACGGAGTATCTCCATGGTACGGGTGTTGATGACATGGGCTGCAGGAGCTGGCTGAGGGCCAAGTCGTTTTTCGATGAGCACATGGTCGATCTGCAGGCGTGACAGCAGAAGTGACGCCAAAAGGCCTGTAGGACCGCCTCCAACGATCAGGACAGAGGTGCTTTCGTGTTTCGGTTGCGTCTCCTTCATAGCCGTAGACCCTCCACGAGATGAATAAGCATTTTTGTCAGGCGCTCCTCTGGGATTTCGGTGGCACCGTTTTCAATGCTCAATATCCAGCCCTGAAAGGAGACCCGCAGAACGGTTTCTAGCGCGTCGACGTCGTCACAGTTTAAGACACCCTCGGCTACCGCGGTTTCCAATCCTTTCACTCCCAGATCTTTGATGCGCTTACGGGCAAGGGCTGCGCGCTGATGCAAACGGTGGTCCACAACCTGGGCATCAAAAATCAAGATCTTGCGCAGGAACGGATCGTCCTTCAGTGATCGGTGAATGACGGACAGGATCGAGGCCAGACGTTGCAGAGGGTCCATGCCTTCTTCTGCAAGCGCTTTCACATTCTGCTCAATGACAGAAAGGCGCCGGTCAATTGACTGAAGCAGCAGATCGTCTTTGTCCGCGAAATGGGCATAGATCGTTGACGTGGAAACGCGGGCTTCTGAAGCGAGGCTGCGGATCGATGTCTTGTCAAAGCCGCGGCGTGAGAAAAGATCAGCGGCCGACTCGAGGATCTGAAGTCTCTTTTTTTCGTCGCGCTCAGGTTGCGAAGCGGTTTCTGATCTGGTCATAGGTCGAGATGATCCAAAAAGGATTCACCCTCCTTCAATCGGCGTCGGTCTGTGAGTTCTTTAAGAGGGGTCCCGGATCTGTAACTGCTAAAGAGATCTTCAGGGTCGAACTTGATCCCAATCGGGTTTTCATTGAATGCGTCGGAGGTCAGAAAGGCGTCGACCTCTTCGGGTGAGTGAAACACATCGATCTGCAGCTCCGCGCGATTGCCATCGGGGTCGGCGTAATAGAGCGACAGCGTTGGGCCGTGATTGATGCACCAGGTCGGTGTTATGCCTTCCCCTTTGAGCCGTTCGTAGGTCGCGATGAGATCTTCGATTGACGCATAGGTGTAGGCCAGATGGTCGAGCCCCGCGGTTTGATCCGGCATGTCTTTGAGACCCGGCAGGCCCGCGATCGCGAGGCGATGATGCTCTTCGTCAAATGTCATGAAGCAGAGCATGGGGTTCTGGAATGCGACCTTGGCATTCAACAGTGTTTTCCAATGGGCGACCATTTCCTCAAAGCGCCCGGTTTTTAAAACAGCGTGGGCGAAGAAGGCTGGGGTGACTGGCTTTGCGTCGGCGGTCATCTGGTTTGTCCTGGTCTGTTTGATCAGTGGCTAAAGGATAACCAGAACGAAACAAAAGAGTCAAATTGTTTCGATTGTTTTTTTACTGCGACAATGCGCTTGTGAAGTGCTGCCGCAATTTCGACTAATCTGATATCCTCATCAAATATGATTCTGGCCCCAAATCATCTTGGGCAGCGAGGATCCATCAAGGATAGGGTCAATGGCTGTAGAGAGTGTTTCTGAGAAACCCAACCGGAGTTCTCGGCGTCGGGCTAAGAGTCGCGCCGCGCTCATTGCGGCTGCTCGCGAAACTATGAGCGTCAAAGGAGTGGATGCCACGACGATTGCGGACATTACCGACGCAGCCGATCTCGGCTTTGGCACCTTCTACAATCACTTCAAATCCAAAGACGAAATTGTCGACGCGGCCATGGCGGACATGGTGGAACGGTTGGGCGACGAGATCGATGAGCTGATTGCCCCGATTGATGACCCTTTCTTTGCTCAGATCGTGGCCTGGCATCAGGTTGTGCGTTTGGCGGTGTCCGAACCCATCTGGGGGTGGTTTGTGCTGCGATCTTCCAAGACGCTCAACATGCTGAACGAAGGCCTTACGGTGCGTTTTCGGCGTGATGTTGAGAAAGCTGTTGAAGCTGGTGACTTCGATGTTCGAGACATTGACGTGGTCGCGAACCTGGTTGGGGGCGGCGTGCTGTCGCTTGTGAATGCCCGTTTGTCAGGGGCAATCGACGATGACCAGGTGTCCGAGGGCCTCGCGCTGCTGGTGACGCATCTCGGCATTACACCTGAAAAGGCGCGGAAGCTGATCGCCCAGCCCATTCCGTCACTCTGATCTTTGTTGTGTGGCGGTTAACGCCTGTACTGCACGTGTCCGGATCTCACATAAATCATCAGTTCAAAAAGGTCGATCACGAGGCTCACTATGGTGGTTGCGATCACGTAGCTCACAAACCAGTAGAGCTCCGTCGGCAGATCTTGGGTGGTGAGTTCATTGGCCAGGTAGGGAACAATCAAGAGCCAGTGCGCGTGGCCGGCGGGACCCATGAGCTTCGAAAAGGGTGCTCTTTTGTGGATCTGGCTTGCAATGATGCCGGAAAGAACCCGGCCAGAAAAAATGACAAAGCCGGGCAATGTCTGGATAAAGAACAGGCCGCCGAGAATTTGCGGTAACGGATAAAGACTCGCCCAAACCTTGATGTACCAGGGCAATGTGCCCATCGCGTCAAACCATGTCTTTAGGTCTCTAAACAAAGTCATCGTTCATCAAGCTCCTGCATTGCCTGTGTCGGGCCTCTTAAAAGGTCAGGATTCCCATTTGGGGTCTACCACTCGTTTCTAACCCAGGTAGGCGCTTGCGTCCGTAATCAAATTCGCCGAATAGTGACGAGTGTCGACTGATGCGAGAACCTTGGAGCAAGACACCGCCGCATGGCCAAGTCAGCCATTAAGCTGTGCGTCGTTGTTGCTGGATTTTGAAAGACAGTGTCACCACCACTTTTCAACATCAGGCAGCGTAGAGGCCCTTGAAGTTCTTTAGAGACGATGCGGCATCCTCTGCATTGAACATCGCGGCGGTAAATCTGTCCGGGCGCAGGAGCACGAATGACGGGCAGGTACCACGCCAGGTGGTGAGCGCTGTTGTGTAGTCCTTTAGCGGTGCTGCGCCCTCAGCGCCTCTTGGCGCTATCGAGACAAGCTCCGCGTTTAAGTCTGCACATAATGCCAGGGCCTCATTGTCTAGTTCTTTTGCGGGATCTCCGCCGATGCCCAAAACGACGAAGCCCTCGGGCAGAAACTCATCCAAGTAATCCCGTTTGCCTGAGGCATCTTCGACCTTTGGCTGGATGATCATTTCGCCACTATGGATGGAGGCACCTGGCCCTTCCCAAACGAACAGGCCGTCATCCAATTTCGGAATTACAAAGAAGGAACGTCTCAGGATGTTCCGCGAGAATTCGAACGTATCCACCGCGGACAGAACGACATCACGTATCCATGCCTTAACCTTTGACGTTGGCATGATGATTGAGCCGAGCCGATTGGCCACCTTTGTCAGCTTCACCACATGGTCGCGGCGTTCTTCCTGGTAGGTATCGAGAATCTTCTCACTCGCAGCCCCTTTTATGACTGCGGCCAGTTTCCAGCTGAGGTTCAGTGCGTCACGAATACCTGAGTTCATGCCTTGCCCGGCAAAGGGGGGCATCATGTGGGCGGCATCACCGGCAAGAAAGAGACGGCCAATTCTGTATTGCTCTGCGACAATGGAATTGAAATTGTAGACGCATTTTCTGAGCATGGTGACCTGGGATGGGTCGGTGTGTGGGGCGAGTAATTCGTTGATTTTCTCTTGATTGAGAAACTCCTCTTCTGTCTCGCCTTCGTGCAGCATCCACTCCCACCGCCGATGCTTGTGGCACTTCTTCATCGTCATGGCAGGGCGTGCAGGGTCACAGAAGAAACGACATCCCACACCGTCATCGAGGCCGGGATCGATTGTGTCGATCACCAACCAGGCTTCAGGGTTGGAAAACCCTTCCATCGTCACATTGTTGGACCGGCGCACAAGAGACTTACCGCCGCCGCATCCCACCAGATATTGGGCCCGCGCTTCAAAAGCTTCGCCGTCTCTCGTGGTGCCGCGGGCGATCGCCTGATCGTCGGTCTGACTGACCTCGTCTACCTGATGGTTGAATAGAACGGTCACATGATCGAAGCGGTCGGTGCCGTCCAGAAGCTGTTGTTCGAATATCGGTTGAATAAAACTCGACATCTGCGCGGGTCCGTAAGGCGACGCAGAGACCTCCGCATTCATGATGACGCGTCCCTTGGCGTTCAGGTAGTCAATCGAGAAACCCTGAATCATCTCTGCAGATGTCTGTTTCTCCAACCCCATTGACTGCAAAGCGCGTCCACTCTCAACATCCAGGCCAATGGCGCGCGGCTCTTCCACAGTTGTCGCATTCTGTTCGAGCACCAGTGTACGCACCCCATAAACGCCGAGCAGGTTTGCGATGGAAAGCCCCACCGGCCCCGCGCCTTTGACAATGACGTCAGCTTCGAGTTGACGCACCATGACGGCCTCCCGCGTTATCCCTGGACGATTTTGTTGGTCTGTGTTCCGAGATCCAACGCGCCATCTTCAGTGGCGATTTTGGACTGAATGACATCTCCCGGTTTCAAGAAATTTGGGTTCTTGGCACCGTTCTTTTTGAGAAGAGCGAGTTTCTTGTCGGCCGATATGACGTTGAAAATGAACATGGCCAGCTTGCCCGGGGATTGCGCGGCCACACCGCCGGGTGTACCGGTCGCCAGAAGATCGCCTTCTTCGAAATCCTGCACTTCCGACAGTTCGGTCAGTGTTTCGGGTGGCTGGAAGAAGAGATCGTCAGCCAATGCATCTTGTCGTCCTTTGCCATTGACGAAAAGTTGCAGGCGCAGCTGAGGGATGTGTTTGACATCGTCCTGGTCGATCAGGGTGAGCCAAGGTCCGGTGGGACCAAACGTCCGGTAGGATTTGCCCTTGTAGAATTGCCATTGGGGCAATTGAACATCGCGCGCTGAAATGTCGTTATTGACCACCAGAGCACCGACATACTCGGCTAGATTGTCCCAGGTCACCGTCACCGGTCCGTCGATTTTTTTGCCAAATACAAGACCGAGCTCAAGCTCATAATCCAGAAGTGTGACGTGGGCAGGGCGGATCACGTCAGTGTCTGGTGAGGCGATGCAAGAAGACGCCTTCCTGAAGATCATATTGAAGGTTTGTTTTTCTGGATCGATGCCACTTTCCACCAGATGGGACACATAGTTTGTCCCCTGGCAAACATATTGCTGGTTCTGCGTGACCGGCGACAACAGCGTGACATGATCAAGGGGGATGTTGTTTTCCGTGCCGGCTGCGGCCACGGTGCGGGCTTCGTCACGACCGTCGCGCATGAAATCGCCGGTCGTTTCGTAGGAGCCCACGAGGGGCGTCAAGCCGCCGTCAGCGACGACACCCCATCCGATGTTTCCATTTAGTTCGTAGCGCGCAACATTGATTGCCATGGTGCTGTTCTTTCGCTGAGTGTTAGAGCCAGGGGCGAGCTTTGCTGCTGGTGCCAGACAGCATCATCTGCAGCTTTTTGAGGGTGAGGTCAGGCACCGTCCTTAGATTTCGGATCAATTCGAGGATGAAACCGATGCTGACTTTGGGTTTGGTGAATGCCTCGGGGAAATCTGCGCCCCATTGATAGAGACCTTGAGAACTCAGCGGGTGGTAGCCGGTTTCATAGTCAGAGGTGAACACATCGCCATCTGCAAAATGTTCAAACTTGAAGCCGTCCTGATCCGACCAATAGTCGAAGAGCTGGCTCCCAAGTATGTGTCGCCCAATTCCCCATTCGTGCTTATGGCCCTTCTGTTTCATGACCTGTTGTCCGAGGCCAACAGCATCAAGGTCGTGCACTTCATACGCGGAATGGTCGTAGCCTTTCACCGGGTAGGTGGTGAGGACGATGGAATGATGGTCGGCTGGTTGGTCGCCGCGGTCAAACCGGTTGAACGCAAGAGCGGGTGTACCGTCTTTGAGACAAAGAACGTCTGTGGGTATCAGTCCAAACCTCTCTTTGTACCAATTCATGGAGCCAGCAAAGTCGGGCGTCAGCAGGACCACGTGGCCCAGCCTCACCACATCAGGCGGAGCAATTGGTCCGCGCTGGCCTTGATTGATGCGTACCTTGTTTTCCGGTGTGTTGTAATTTTCTGCCTTCCTGACCGTACGCTCCGGTTCTTCGGCGCGATCAAAAACGGCGTCGATTGCAAAACCATTTGGATCGGTCAGGCGCGCTCTCGCGCCACCGCCTGGCCCTTCGACCTGATCGATCGTCACGCCATCATGGGCCGCCAGCGCTTCCAACTCCTCTTGGGTGCGGATTTCCACACCCAGTCCCAGAAACTCTGCCTTTGGGGCTTTCTCCACCACGATGAAATAGGGGCATGGGCCTGCGCCGCGCACATAGAGGCGGTCTGGTGTCTGTTCGGCGATCACGAACCCGAAGTCCCGAAAGAAGTCGGCTTGCTTGGCCAGATCGGGCTTGCCGAAACGGAGATAAGTCAACTCCCACCCCTTGGCGATGGGGGAGGCGGTTCGCTCTATTTTCCGCGGATCAACGGGCAGCGCTTCTTCTAAAGAGAATTCCATTTCGCACCTCTTTGGGTCCGTAGACCTCATGTTCCCGTGAAACGTAGTCAATGTGAGGTTTAAGTCAATAGTGATAATATCATCAGAAAAGAAAAATTGTCTTATTGAGAATTATTCGCATAACTATGTCAGCTGCTGACAAAACCATGTCAGGAGAGCGTCAGTAATTTCCCCCAAAACCGGGCGAATCTTATGGAGTGATGAGATGAGTAATGTCCTGACAAGCGAAGCGGACCTGCGCGAGCACTACCTCATGCCTGGCGCCGGCCCGCTCGACAAACAGCTGGATCACATTGACAAGCACTGTGCGTCGTTTATCGCGCTGTCCCCTTTTGTCTGCATTGGCACCTCGCGTGAGGGTGCCTTGCCAGATGTATCGCCACGGGGCGGCGAGCCGGGATTTATGAAGGTGCAGGACTCAAAGACGCTTCTCATGCCTGACTGGCCGGGTAATAACCGGCTCGATACCCTCACGAACGTCGTTTCCTCCGGCAGTGTCGGGCTGCTCTTTTTCATCCCCGGCATCAATGACATGTTGCGGGTCAATGGCCGGGCGGAAGTCTCCGTAGAGCCCGGCCTCATCGGCCAGTTTGAAATGCGCGGCCGGAACCCACGCAGTGTGCTGGTGGTCCATGTAGAGGAAGCCTATCTCCATTGCACCAAGGCGCTTGTTCGCTCAGCGCTGTGGGATGCTGATAAGCAGGTCGAGCGTTCCGTGCTGCCCAGCACCGGCACGATGTACCGCGATCAGATGGCGTTGGATCAAGTCGCACCCGAAGTCATCGACGGCGCTTTAAAAGAGAATGAAGAGCAAGAGCTCTACTGACAAAAAAGGCGGCCAGTTGGCCGCCTTTGTGTTTGATGCATGCTAGGGTTCAAAAGTAGCGGGCGACCCTGAGTTGAATGAAATCATCATCGGCAAAGGAGAATGATGGGTCCGTCCTTTCGATGTTTTCGAAGAACCGCGCCTCAAGTGTCACGAAATAGTCGTCGCCGAAACGACGCTCAGCTTCCATTGTTAGGCTGGTGGCCTGGGTATCCATATCGATCACCGAGGCTAGAAGGACGGCCGTTGATGCCTCATCGTTTGCTGTCCAGCGCAAGCCTGCGACTGCGTCGTTGGCAAAGGTGTTGGCAGGATTTGCCCCTCTGTCATCCCAGATATATTCGGCAACAATCCCGAGGTCATTGGCCGTTTCGAATATCTGATAGAACGTATATTCGATGCCGCCCGTTGCCTGGATGCGCTCTTCGCCCAATTCCCGACGCCAGAAACCTTCAAACTTGTAGAGCCAGGCCTCTTTCGTTGCCTGAATATCGACGGAGGCTTGTCTAATTTGTGGATAGAGAGGGATAAGGACAGGGTTCCCGCCTGTATCGAGGCCAGGTATCAGCACCGGGTCGCGTCCTGTCCCCTGGAAGTACGCGACACCAACATCCCAGTCCTCAAATGTATTCGAATAGCGTGCCGCAAAATCCAGATGCTGGCGCTTGTCGTTGCTGCCGTACATGGTTTGCGTTTCATCGATTGGGATATCGAATGCAGGCCGCCCGCTCATGCTTGGAAATGTGCGTTCCCGAAAGTAAGGCAGCAGGTAAAAATCAAAGATGCCGAAGTCCTGCACTGTTGAGACGGCCACCATTGGCTGTCCGAGTTTTTCCTCACCATCGACGCTTTCGACCTGGTCGGTCTGATTGATGATGTCGACAAGGTGAGCGACTTCAGTCACGCCCCAAAAGACTTTGTCGATGCCAACCCGGAACTCCCAATCGCCAGTGATATAGCTGTATTTGAGCTCGCGTATATCTGCATGGGTCCGATTTCCGTCATTCTGATCCAAGCGGGCGAAGGGTTTGAAGACAACAAACTGGTCGCCATTGTCCCAGAATGCTTCCGCGGTCAATTCCAGTGCGACAGAGCTGTTGAAGCGCTTCTGTCCAGCGACATTGCCTCGGCTGGGAAACAGCTGCAGCTCGGGTTCGACAAACCCCGTTACCTCAAATTCTGCTGCCAAAGAGGGCGCCGTTATGGCCATGCCGCATGAAAGAACGCCAGCGATGCAAGTTGCGTGAAACTTCTTCATTTACCCCTCCCAGCAGGGCGACCCAAAAAAGAGGCGGGCGTTAGAAGGCGCCCGCCTGCAAACTTCATTGGACTGTTTACCGCGCGCGTTTTAGTGCGTTGGTGGTGAAGTCGGATTCCGTCAGGCCCGCTTGGAACACGAAGTCGCTCCACACCAAACGCGTATTCTTGCCAGTCTGATGGTTTTCCATGAACAAATCGTGTGCACGCCAGTATGTGTCCTGGTACAGCCGATAATCGGTCATGGTGAGTGTTTTCAGGAGCTGGTCCTTGCGATCGTAGAACTCGATTTTGCGAGGCTGGTAGTCTGTCGTATCCGTCCAGGCAATCTGTCTTGTGTAGCCTGAATGCTCATAGAGGGGTGTGCGTTCTGATACGTGACACATACGGTCGCCGCAGGGTTCATCGCGTAGCCAGTTGTAAGAGTATTTGCCGACCTCCTGGGAGGAGAAGTCCTCAAAGGCGAACTCGGAGCCCATGAATGGGCCGGACTTATTTACTGATGAGATGCGTTTTACGCGCTTCACTGCAGGTAGGTACATCCATTGATCGTCGGGATCCAGAATGCGGGCATGGGAAAGAAGCGCTGTACCGTCGACGTCGCGCGGTTTGTCAAAGACGATCAAGCTCCAGTCACCTAGATTCTCGTCAGTGATCTCAAGAACCAGATTCCGAAGTTCTCGCTCGCTGGTCTCCCCATAGGCATTGGTGAGGATCATCTTCATGTTGGCAGACGTGTTGTCGAAGCCGATGTCACGCCGTTCGGTCTCACGGGCGATCGCAAGACCTCTTGCTGCCGGGTCGTCGGCGCCTGGAAGTGTTTCCAGTCCTGCGACTTCCAGGCCAAAGGCAGAAGAGATTCCGACCGGTAGGATCACGAGCATGGCCGCAATGATCCAGGCCAATGCCACATTATGTAGGTTCAGCGCGTTCATCCGCATGGGCTGATTTTCCTCTTTCGTGTTTATCGTGAGTCGCACGATAGGGTTGGCGTCCAGAATTGAAAAGCGAGTCATGGCTTGATCTCCCTCTAGGCAGGCGCTGGTGCGTCGGCAGATCCGGGATCCGGGTCTGCTTTAGCTTGGGTGGTTCTGTCTTTCTTCTTCTTCCCATCCAGGAAGATGAGCAGTGCTGGGAGAAGAAGGAAGTCGATGATGAGGGCACAGGCAACTGTCACTGCCACCATAGTCCCCAGCATGGCGTTCACACGGAACGGTGAGTAGGCCAGTAGCGCAAAGCCGATAATGAGGACGAAGGTTGAGACCCAAAGAGCTGTCCCCACGGTCGAGAAAGCGTAGCGCACGGCATCTTCTGCTGACTTGCCTTGCTCGTCACGGGCACGTTGGTATTTGGATAGGAAGTGCACGGTGGCGTCAACGATCAGTCCCAGCGCGGTGGCGATCACGAATGTTGACCAGAAGCCTACCTCGGTGCTGAACAGCGCCAGAACACCGAATGCGGCAATAGGCGGTGTGAGGTTGGGAACCAGTGAGATGATGCCCAGTTTCAAATCGCGAAGGGCCAGCATCAGACAGGCGGAGATGAGAAGCAGCGCTATGGTGGTTCCAACTGTCATCGACTCAAAGTTGTTGATGCCGATGAAGGAGAACATCACCGCCTGACCGGCCGGATAAGCATACATGCTGTCCGGTGCATTGGTCCTCAGCCAGTTCTCCGCCCGATCAATGATGCCCTTCATCTCTTCGGTGGAAACATCAGTCAGCGTGATTGTGAGTTTTGTCGCTGACTTGTCGACATTGATCTGGTCGTTCAAATCCAGGCCGTAGGGAAGGGACATTTCATAGAGCAACAGGAATTGAGCGGCGCTCTGCCGATCTTCCGGAACGCGGTAATAACTCTCGTCATCGCCGTGCATGCTTTTGTTCACACGTTTGATGACATCTGAGAAGGTTGCCACATGAACCACTTCAGGTTGCTCACGGAACCAATTCGCGAATGCTTCCAGGCGGTCTAGATATTCGGGATCAGAAATCCCCCCCGTGTCGCCAGAATAGAGCGAATAGCTGATCTGATAGATGCCGGTCAGGTTGTCCGAGGCCCAATCACTGGCGACACGGAATTCCATGCGGTCATCGAAATATTCGACAAACCGGTCGTTGAAGGTGAATTGCGGCAGCAGCGATGCAAAACCGATCAGAATCGCGGTCATGCCCACCAGGATCTTGCGGCGGTTGTTGATTACCATCTCGCCAAACTTTTCCATGAACTCGGACTGACGACTCAACGAGCCTTTGGCTGAGATCGGCAGGATCATCATGAGTGCCGGTAGGAAGGAAATTGAGAGCACCCAGGCGACCAGGGCGCCGACGGCGGACGTATTTCCGAGGTCGCGGAAGGGAGGCGCATCGGAGAAATTCAAGCTCGCAAACCCAATGGCGGTTGTGACAGACGTCAGGAACACCGGCTGGAAGTTCACCCGCAGACTCTCGACGATCGCATCGCGCTTTGCCATGCCTTTTTGCATAGCCACGAGGGCGGTCACCAATATGTGGATGGAGTCAGCAACGGCGACGGTGAGGATAACCGTTGGCGCACCGGAAGAGGGTGGTGTCAGCTTGGTGCCCATCCACCCCATGACCAGACCCATTGCCGCTGCCGCCGAGAGGCCAACGACGATAAGGGTTGCGATGGTGCCGCTGATGGAGCGGATCAGGAACCAGACCGTGAGCGCGAGCACGACATACATGCCCGGCGTCAGTGTCTGAAGGTCGCGGGTCGCTGCCTCAGAGAAGGAGGTAGAGAGCATCACTGAGCCGGTGAGCTCAATGCGCAAATCTGGGTGACGCTCGCGAATGTCAGCAACGATGGCGCGCGCATGGGCCACAGGGGCTGCCGTCGCGGTTACGTCATCGCGGGGAAGTTTGAGGGTTGCAAAGACGGCCGTGGTGGTGCCGTCATCAGAGATCAAGCGTTTCGCAATGGCAGGTTCGGTGGTTCCGATCCGCAGGACTTCAGCGGGGTCGGCGGTTGCCGGATCGACGACGAGGTCGCGCACCAGCAGGTCATCTTCGAATGCGCGCGTGTGCTGGTAGTTGGTGAGGCTATCAACGCGAATGGAGTAGGGGGTCTGCCAGGCGCGTTCGGTAATTTCTTTCACGATTTCCAGAATTTCGGGTTCTGTTGCCAGACCTTCATTTGGTCTCAGCACCCAGAGCAAGGTATCTGGGCTCGTATAGGTCCGTTCCAGTTGTTCAAAGGCTTTTAGATTGGGGTTTTCGTCTGTGAAGAAGTAGCGGTAGTCATTCGAAAACTTGATGTGCTGCGCGCCTGCTGCCATGGCGAGAGACCCGGCAACCGTCACGAGTACAACGAGCCAGCGCAGCTTGATGATCCAATTGGCGTAGGAAGTGACCCATCCATTATTCATGATGCGAGTCCTCTTTGGGGACCTGTCTCGGCCGAGCCGGTGGTCCGCAGACTGTTGAGATACTGAAAAAAGGCGTCGAGGCTATAGGCACCGACGTCAGTGCTTTGAGCTGTTTTGATGAGCCCGACTGTTCCCTGATGCGTGGCAACAATCATGGTTGCGGCGGCCTTTGCAGACACATCTTCGCCGACCTGGCCCTTCTCTTGACCCTTGATCAACGCGTCCATGATTGCGTCACGCCACCTGTCGTGCACTGCGTTGAGGTAGGTCCGGAAATCTTCATCCAGTCCAGACATTTCCTGGCTGAGGTTCTGCAGTGGGCAGCCCAGTGTAACGTCCCTCAAAATCTCGCCGGAGGCGTGGCGTCGGAGAATATCCAGCAGAGCGTCGATTGGGTTGTCGGCCTCCGCCAATGGCGTGAGCCACGTCGTCTCAATGAAGCGGTCAATATTGTCGACGACCGCGGCGAGGCCCAGGGCATGCTTGTCGGGGAAGTGGTGGTAAAGGGAGCCTTTGGTGCACCCGGCAGCCTTGAGGATGTCATTCAGGCTCGCTGCGCGGTAGCCGTGCTGGTGAATTTCATCAAACGCCGCTTCCAGCAAAGCCTGGCGGGTCCGCTCGCCTCTGATTTGGCGCGCATCCTCGCTTTTTTGGGCCTGGACTGGGGGTGTCGCCGCTGGCATCGTCTGAAATCTCCACAAACCGACCGGTTGGTCTAGTATCTAGGTAGGGGTTACGTAAGCGTCAAGTGGTCGTGATCAAAAATGACTGATGTAGAAACTCGCCCTGGTGCGTCACACCAGGTTTTCGGCGGAATTTCTAACGGTTTCTGCAGGTGACGGAGTAATTCGCCCCCTCAACCACCCCAACCCCCATTGGCTGCGTGGTTAATAATAGATACGCGGGAAACTGTTCAGCGGATCAATTGTTTTCGGGTAGCCCGGCGCTTTTCTGTGAGTTCGCGGATCACCGGTTCCATCACTTCCTCGTGGAACCGGTCGCAACCGATGCAGAGGTTCGCAAAGGGAGTCCCATTCGGCAAATGGGTGTGGGATGCCTGATGAAACTTTTCTTCCGACCAGCCATGGGCGAGGCCCATTCTGTCCGGGGCACCTTCATTCAAGGCTTCGAAGACCGGATGCCCTTTCAAGCTCTCGAGGATGTCGATCAGCGGTTCGTCGGCAACATTGCCGATCGGGACTTTGGTTTTGAGGCAGCAAGGAAACACGGACCCGTCCGGTTCTATGGCGACTTCCGAACCAGCCATCCCATGATTGAGGAAGTTCCGCCCGCCGGAATGACGCGCACAGAAGTTGGTGTCCATATCGGCTTTCGAGAGGGAGTTTTCCCAGGCGCGCCCGCGTGGCCACAGTTCACCTATCCACTGATCTGGTTGTGCGCCAAAGAAGAAATAGAACGGCCCCTCTTCGGTCAGATGGTCCCGGCCCGACGCGGCGTCGGGTACAGGCTGCATACCAGCGGCTTCAAACATATTCGTCAGTTTGTCGATCAGTGGCAGACGCTTGTCGCCCTCCATGCCAACATGGAAATCGTCCATGCCTGCAATGGCAACCATCCAGACATTGCGTTCCAGCATCTCATCTAGAATCTTCGGCGTCACAAGATCACCGGTCGTCTGAATGGAAATGTTGACGCCAGCCTTGCCGTATTTTGCATTCAAGGCGTCTAGAGCGGGATAGAAGATCCGTTCCCTGACCGGATCAATGAGCACTTCGCCGCCGGCCAGGATGATACGGCCGATGCGTTGCTCCGGCTTACCTTCCGGCGTGAGATTGTCTGGGTCCTCATAAATCATGGTGCTCGGCAGGTTAGCGATGACGCGCTCGAAATGGGTGTCGCTTTCGACGAGCACGTCCTCAAGAGCATCGCGGACATAGGGGCGAAACCGGGTGTCGTAGCAATGCTTGCACCTGCGGTGACAGGCCCAGGTCAGGACGTAATAGATCGATTCCATAGCTGCTTATCCTCCGGGGCGGTCCGAGCTTCAGACTAGCCCCACAGCGGGAATTGTCTCTTCACAAGTATGCGAGAGCTGCGTGTTTCTAGTGCGGGCGGTCGCCGTTGATGGTGACCCGTCGCATGTGGCGCCGGTGTCCGTGATAGTCGTTGAGGGCGAAATGCTGCACGCAACGATTGTCCCAAAAGGCGACGGCGCCCGGTGTCCAACGGAAGCGGCAGGTGAACTGCTCCTGCGTGCAATGGTCGAACAGGAAATTCAAAAGCGGCCGGCTTTCCCGACGGGTCATGTTTTTGAAATACATGGTGAAGGCCATGTTCACATAAAGCGCTTTGCGCCCTGTTTCCGGGTGGGTGCGGACGACCGGATGCTCAAACCTGGGTACGTCGTCTTCGGCATTATCGATGTCCATTGAAGAACGCTTCATTGCCGAGTTACCCCCCTGACCATATTCCCGTTCGGCGGTGTGAATAGCGACCATGCCGTCGAGCATTTCTTTCATGCCGTCCGAAAGAGCGTCGTAAGCTTTGTACTGGCTGGCAAACAGGGTGTCGCCGCCATAGGGAGGCACTTCAATAGAGTGTAGAACTGAGCCGAGCGCCGGCTCTTCCAGAAACGACATATCGGAATGCCAACCGCCGCCGAAGTTTACCTTGTCTTCGGGCTCTTTGATGATCTCCATGATCTCCGGATGATCAGCCATACCTTTGACATAAGGGTGGATATTCAAAGACCCGAACCGACGCCCAAACGCGATGTGTTTTTCCGGCGACAGGTCTTGGTCGCGAAAGAAAATCACCTGATGGTCGAGAAATGCCTGATGGATGTCATCAAAGGTTTCATTGTCCAGATCGGCATTGAGGTCCGCGCCCCGAATTTCTGCGCCAAGGGCGCCTGAGACAGGTTGAACATCAATATTTTTGTAGCTCATCAGTTGTTCTCCATTGGCGGGGTAGGTGTGGCGCGCTCAATGAGTCGGTCGCCAAAATTGCGCTCCCACATTTGTTCTGATGTTGGGTCGAGCCCGGCGGCATCTGCCAATACTATAATGAATGTGCTGGCTTCAGTGAAAAAGACAACCACGAGATATAGGAGTACGAGGTTGAACAGCACCGCTCGGATTTGGTTGATGCGGTAGTTTGGGAGGGATGTGAAGGCACGCAGAAACATGCCCAAATACCCCGCCATGGGTGTCAGCAGCATGGAATAGATAAAGGCAAGGCCTACAGAGCCCAGCGCAGGAAATAGATACTCGTAGGGCACGTTGGGCTCTCCCCAGCTCTCCCCCAAAAAATGCATGCCTGTGACCAAGGAAAAGCCCAGAATGATCTGGATACCGCGTTCCATTTGTGTCCAGATTGGATGGGACGGGCTGATGTCGAAGGCCCGGAGCTGCTCTTCCTCGGCTTTGCTTTCATCAATCATGGCGCGTCCTTCCTCTCCAGCTGACCTCGGCGTGCAGCATACCCTAAACTGGTTGAGATGCGACACGGACGCGAGGCACCAATCGGTCAAGTGTGACCGCGAAGGCGGGCAGCGCAATGATCGCCGAGACCATGTTTGCCATGAACATGAAAGCGAGCAGGATCCCCATATCCGCTTGAAGCTTGAGGCTGGACGAGGCCCAGGTGGCGACGCCACCAGCAAGCGTCAGGGCGGTGAACACCACAGCCACACCTATTTGCTCGAGTGCGAGCGTATAGGCTTCCTGCAACGATTTTCCCTGATCCAGGAAGATGTTCAAGCGAGAGTAGATATAGAAGGCGTAGTCGACGCCGATCCCAGTGGCCAGTACCAGGACGGGCAAGGTGGAGACCTTAAGGCCGATGCCAAGCCAGGTCATGAACCAATAGCCAAGGAAGGTTGCGAGCAGCAGCGGCATGCAGCAGCAAATCACGGCCCGCCAGTCACGATACGCGACAAGCACGAGCAGGATGATGGCAATGTAGACCCACAACAGCATCGGGAGCTCCGATGTCTCAATTACCTCATTTGTGGCGGCCATTACGCCGACACCGCCCATCCCCAAGCGGAGGACAATGTCGTCACGCTGGCTGAGTTGTTCATCTTTGGTGGAGAAGGACTCGACGGCAGCGATGACCTCGTCGATGGTCGTGGCGATATGGTCATCCATATAGATGATGACTGGAAGGATGGTGCAGGTCTCGTTTAGCAATCCGGAACTCGGCTCGATGTGGGATGTTGTCCGGATGAGGTCAGATTGAGTGCGCGGCAGATCCTGCCATTTCAGATTGCCTTCGCGCCAGATGGCTGAGACGGATCTCGCTGTACTTGGTAAGGACTGTACTGAGGTAACGCCTGGCACGTTCTCCATATGCAATGCGAACCGGTCCACCAGTCGCATGGTAGGGTAGTCGACGCAGCCATCGACGGGTGTTTCGACAACGACAATGAGCGCATCTACCGAAATTGAAAAATCACTGACGACGGATGCGGTATCCACATTGTATCGTGAGCTCGGCCATAGCTCGGAGAAACCGGGCACGAGATCACCGATATGCCTTTCCCGTGTTTGGTAAATCGCAGTGACCAGGAGCACCGCAAACCCTGCCAAGACGATTGTTGCGTTTCGGGGTTTCGCGACGCGGGCGATAAACCGCATCGCCGCCTCTCTTCGCACGCGAACGCGTCGGTAGGTAAAGGCGTAGGTTGGGTCAGCAGGCAGATAGCTGGCCAACAGGGGCAACATGATGAGGTTGGTGACGATTTTCAGAGCTACGCCCAGAGACGCCATGATTGCCAGCTCTCGAATGACATCAATCGGAATGAGATAGAGCGTAGAAAAACCAACCAGGTCGGTGACGAGCGCCATGCTCCCGGGCACCAGCAGTCTTGAGAAGGTGAGTTTGGCTGCGTCCATGGATGAACAGCCATCACTGACTTCAGAGGCGAACAGATTGATTTGTTGAACGCCATGACTGACACCAATGGCGTACACCAGAAAGGGTACGAGGACTGCAAGCGGGTCCAGTCCATAGCCCATGATGTTGAGGAGGCCGAATTGCCAGACCACGGAGACCAGTGAGCAGAAAATTGCGAGGACCGCGAGCCAGGTTGATCGCACATAGGCATAGACGGCAAGTCCCGTGAGCAGAAAGGCATACCCAAAATAGAGAAAAACATCACCGGCACCGTCGGCCAGGTCGCCGACGAATTTTGCGAAGCCGATGATTTCGATACGGATACCCTCTGATTGGAAGGGTGTGCGGACCTGTGCTTCCAATTTTGACGCCAGATCAAGATAGTCGAGACGCTGGCGCGTTAGCGGATCAATCTCTTGAAGTTCGGCGATGACAAGAGCGCCTGAATTGTCGTTGGCGAAGAGGGTGCCCTGGTGGCCGCCATTCATCGCGCGATCGCGGATACCTTCAATATCGTTTTGGGTAAGGCCGTCAGGCGTGATCCTGCTTGGAATAACCTGTTGTGACTCGATGCCATATTCCGTGTTCTCAGTGACCCGGGTTGTTGCCGCCCAGAGAGAGCGCACTTTGGTTCGCCGAACACCTGGGAGGAACGTAATTTCCTCCGTTACTGCATGAAGTGTTTTGAGGAAACCTGGCTGCCAAATATCTCCGTCCTCTGCGCGTACAGCGACGAGGACCAGATTTGCCCCTGGCACTTCATCCTGGTACTCGAAGAAGGTCTGGATATAGGGATGTTCCGTAGGGACCTGCTTGAAGAATCCGGCATCCATGCGCAGCTGGACCGCATAGACGCCCATGGCAATGGTGAACGCCGCCAGAGCCATCAGTATGACCACTCGCAGCTTGAACACTGCGGACTCTACAAATCTCACTCGATCCCCTCCCCAGCGCCCCCAAAGCGGAAACTAGGGGGCACAGCACCGTCAGTGCGCGGCCTGTAAAGCCCTTGATTTGAGGCTGGTCAAGGTCCGCGTGCTGAGGCACACTTAGTAAAACACATTTATCTGTTGGGGGGGAGTGCAGTGAAGGTTTTGAGTATTTCGTTGGCGGCGGGCCTTTTTTGGTCTGGTGCGGCCATGGCTGGCGTATCCGAGTCAGATGCCGCGAGACTCGGTCAGGATTTGACACCGATCGGTGCTGAAAGATCCGGGAATGAGGATGGTTCGATCCCCGCTTGGGACGGTGGTTTAGTCGGTGTGCCTCAGGGAGTTGCCTTTACAGGCGGGCACTACCCAGATCCTTTTCCGTCTGATCGTCCCATTGCAACGATAACCAGTGCGAATGCGGAAGAGCATGCAGCCTTGTTGACCGATGGTCAGCGGGCCATGCTCAATCTCTATCCTTCCTACAAGATGGATGTCTATGAAACCCGGCGTACCTGTGCGTTTCCGGAAGACGTTTACAGTGCTACACGGGCGAACGCGGTGAATGGAACCATTTCCGATGATGGTCGCAGGCTTTCCGGCGTGGCGCTTGGCGTGCCGTTTCCAATTCCGCAGAGCGGTGTTGAACTCGTTTGGAACCACAATTTGCGGTTTCGTGGACACAAGGTGCGTCGCACTTTTGCGTCGGCTGCCCCCTCCCGGGCAGGCTCTTTCACACCGATCCGGGTGCAAGATGAGCTCGTTTTCTCTTACGCAGATCCGTCACTTGGCTCTATTGAGGAGCTTGACAACATTTCGCTGAAATATATTCAGGAGACACTGAGTCCCCCGCGCCGTGCAGGCCAGATGCTCTTGGTTCACGAAACCATTGATCCTACTCTTGCGGAGAGGATCTCTTGGCAATATACGGTCGGCAGAACTGAGTCAGCGCCGAATGTGCAGCGCACGACAGCCGTCTCATACGATAATCCGCAGATCTATTCTGATGCTATGTCGACGGCAGATAATTTCGACATGTTCTCCGGGCCACCGGATCGCTATGACTGGACGCTGCTCGGCAAGGAAGAGAAGTATATTGCCTACAACTCCTACCGCTTAAGTTCACCCACGCTCAGCTATGAGGATATTGTCCTGGCCGGTCATCTGAACCAGGATCACGTGCGTTATGAGCGCCACAGAGTCTGGAAGGTAGAGGCGACCTTGAAACCGACGACCCGGCACGTCTACTCGCGGCGCACCAACTATTTTGACGAGGACAGCTGGAACCTCGCAGCAAGCAATCTTTATGATGCGCGCGGCGGTCTCTGGCGGGTGCAGGAAGCTCACCTGATGCAATATTATGATGTGCCGACCTGCTTTAATGCGTCAGACGTCGTCTACGACCTGATCGAAGGGCGCTATGTTGTGCAGAATCTGAAGAACGAGGAAGACGGTATCGACTTTGCCGCGAACGATCTGATCGAGTCGTCTTTTGTGCCGCAGGAGCTCCGCCGACGCATTACCCGTCGCTAACAGGGACAGACCAAAGAGAGGCCGCGTCAGATCATCTGAGCGGCCTCTTTTTGTAGGTACAAGCGTCTGCTTACCTACGCATGCTCACGGGGCCTCGTTTGAGAAGATGATTGTGCCCGAAGCGCCGAACATGCCACCGACCCCGTGGGAGACGGAAATTTTTGCGCCGTCGACCTGCGCCGGAGCGCTGCCCCGCATCTGACGCACACTTTCCTGCAACGCGTACATGCCGTACATGCCGGAATGCATGTAGGAAAGACCACCGCCATTGGTGTTGAGCGGTAGTTTGCCACCGGGTGCCGTGTTGCGCTCCCAGATGAAGTCTGCGGCCTCGCCGGGTTTGCAGAACCCGAGGTCTTCCAAGCCATAAAGCGGAAGATGCGCGAACGCGTCATAGATCATGAGATGGTCGACGTCATCGTGGCTGATGCCAGCCTCCGCAAAGGCTTGTGCGCCAGCTACCCGGAAGGCTTTGGAGGAGGTGAAATCCTCCATCTGGCTGATCATCGGTGTTTCGACGCTCTCGCCGGTGCCGAGAATATAGACTGGCTTTTGCGGCATATCTTTCGCGCGGTCTGCGCTGGTCAGAATGAGAGCGCCCCCGCCGTCTGTCACAAGGCAACACATGAGCAGCCGGAACGGGTAGGCGATCATGCGGCTGTTCAGCACATCGTCGACGGTGATCGGGTCCTTGAAACTTGCACGCGGGTTCATGGCAGCCCATTCGCGCTGGACGACGGCGACATTCGCCAGCTGTTCTTCCGTGACGCCGCGCTCTTTCATGTAACGCAGGACGGGGATGGTGAACATGGTGGGCGGGTTCGTGACCCCGTAAGGGAGTTCGAACTGACCCTGTAGGCTCTGAGGAGACCGCGCGAAACGCCGGGCGCCGACGCGGCTGCGGCCAGACTCCGCATGGGTGATCAGAACCGTTGAACAGAGGCCTTCATTGATGGCGGCCGCGGCGTGGCGCACATGGAGCATGAAGGAACAGCCGCCCACGCTTGTTCCATCCACCCATTTTGGGGTGATGCCAAGATAATGGGCGGTTTCAGTGGGGCTCTCTCCGGCAGTCGCGACGCCGTCAATGTCCGACGGCTTCAGACACGCATCGGCCATGGCATTGAGAGCCGCATCTGCATGAAGGGCGATCTGCGACATGTCCGGGATCTTGCCAAGTTCGGTGGTTTCGGCGGCCCCCACAATGGCGATTGATTTCTGTTTCATGGGTCACGCTCCTGCCGGTTTGAACTTCGGCAAACTGATCGTGTCGCTCGCTTTTTCGAACGTGACTTCCAGCGGCATGTCCAATTGAAGAGCTTCCGGTGTCTGCGGGCAGTCGACAATATTGGTCATCATCCTCGGCCCTTCGGCCAGCTCCACCACGGCGATGGAGTGAGGCTCGTCGCCAAAATCTGGTCGGGGTCTGTGGTTGATGACGTAGGAATAGAGCTTCGCTTTGCCGCTTGCTTTGGTCACCGCCACATTGCGGGAGCCACAGACCGGACAGAAGGGGCGGGGCGGAAAATACGTTGTTGAACAATCGTTGCAGGATTGCAGGCGCAGTTCGCCCGAACGGCACCCTTCCCAAAAGTGCTCGGTCTCAGGCGTTGGCTCTGGTAATGGGCGTTTGAACTCAGCCATCTGATTGCTCCCTGTCATTTTGTTTTGTTGGCGGGAGCATAGCGGGCAGGGGCTATTTGGCAAATTGCGAAGCGACACGATGTGTCATGACGCTCCGAGCTTCAAGTGTGTCGCGGCGTTATCTGAAGAAAGAGAAAGATGATAGGGGTTCGCGTTCCGCGACCAGACTGTTCACGGCCGCTGTTTCGTCTGCGTAGCCAAGGGACATGCCGCAGACGACATATTCATCTTCGGGAATGTCGAGGACCTCTTTCGTGACCTTCCAGAACTGGTTCCATGCGCCTTGCGCACACGTATCCAGACCGCGCGCGGTGGCGGCGAGCATGAGCGATTGCATGAACATCCCGATGTCGAGCCAGCTTGTGCGGTCCAGGTCTTTGTCGATGGTGAAAATCAGACCGACCGGCGCGTCAAAGAATTTGTAGTTGCGGCCCCATTGGTTCCAGTTGGCCTGTTTGTCACCCTTGGGGATTTCCAGCAGGGTGTACATGTCTTTACCGAGTTTCCGCATGCGCGAGATATAGGGCTCTGTGCGTTTGCTATTGGAGGGCCATTCTTTGCCGCCGTCTTCAGGGTTTTTCTCCCGGTAGGCCAATAGTTCGTTTGACAGACGGTCGCGCGTCTCGCCTATGGCGACGTACACCTTCCACGGCTGAACATTGGTGCCGGACGGTGACCTGGCGGCGCGTGTCAGAAGTTCTTCGACCAGTTCTTTCGGCACAGGCGTATCTTTGAAAGCGCGGGCTGAGCGCCGTTTGTCGAGTGCAGTATCAAGGTCCATAGAACCACCCCAAATCTGTTTGGGGTGGCAATAGCATGTGTGACGCTTGTGCGCGAGCGCTCAGTCTTCTAGTTCACGCCGGTGTCCAGTGCCCATGGAAGCTGATGGGCTGGTGGTGGGTGAGCTTTGCTTTGGCGACGGGACCACCGGAAATGCTCTCTGAGTCAAAGATAGCGAAAAAGGTGGTGCCGCTATCGCCATCGAGAACCTGCGTGAGCAACCAGCCTTTGTTTGCGGCTTCCGGGTGCGGGGCAAAGATGGGTTCGCCCACATAAGCGGCTGGTCCGAAGTCGAACGATGTAACGTCGCCGCTTTCCATGTCGATGGCAGCGAGACCCGTATGAAGGAAATTGTTCCGGGGTCCATAGGTGGCGTACACCGTCTGGTGCGTATGACAGGCTGTGCGCGGATCGACGGAAGGAAACTCGAATGCGCCTGTTGCGACAGTTTCTTCGCGTAAAGAGCCTGCATCCAGATCGATCACGTAGCGCCGCATCGTGCCGGGACCTCCCTCTTGGCCCAGACGCCCCGACATAAGAGCCGTAAGGGTCGGGTCGTTACCGATGAAGTGGCCTGGATCGTCATAGCCTGCGAAGTCCGCAACGATGGTGTTACCACTTTCGTAGGCATTGGCGGCGTGCCACATCCAAGCGCCCGGGGCGTCGAAGAAGCGTGCTGCGGAACCGTCTTTCGGGATAACCGCGACGATGTTTCCCTGTTCCGGTTTCCAGGTGAAGCTGTCGGTGAAACTTGCAAGGCCACCGAGAAACGAGACGAGACCGATTTCCGCTGGGTGAAGATTGACGATGAGATAGTTCTTGGTTGCAAAGAAGTCGTGAGTATAGACCTGTCGCGGCGCGTCGACGGGGGGGAGGGTCGTAACACTGCCATCCATATGATGGATCGCAGCATGCATCTTCATGGTCGGCCCAAATTCGCTCCCCATCACAATCCAATCGCCGGTTCGGCTGTCGATTTTTGTGTGCGCTTTGGTGGCCGCTGTTTCCGCCATCCCTGATCTGGTTGGCCCAAGCGTTGTGAGGTCCGAGGATTTGATCTCATAGATGGGGCTCACTTCGTCGAGCGCGAACAGTTTGCCGTTCACTTCATAGACAGTGACGCCGGCCTGGCTTTTGAAGTTGGAACCAAGATTGTTGAGGAAGGAACCAGGTGCGCGTGTCGTCCAGGTCTCGTAGCGGTATTCGTCGACGGCCTCTTCTTCCAGGAATTTTTCTGTTCGGACGAACCTGCTTTGGTGAGTCGCTTTGCCGTCTGCGATTGTCAAACGTTGCACCAGACCATCGCCGTCCAGCGCATTGTTTTTGCGATAGCCGCCCCGTTCAAACAGGCCGGGACCGTTCCTGTAGAGCGCGCCGCGGAGCGCTGAGGGAATCTTACCTTCGATCTCGAGGGCCACGGGCTCTGACTCGCTGATGGATGTTCCCAGCAAAGACCGCCAACCAGCGGTTTCTGTTGTAGTGGCAGCGGCGTTCGCGACTTTCCCCTGCGATAAAGACAGTGCCGCAGCGGTGAGGGTGGCGGTGCTGGTGGCCAGAAACGTACGTCGGTTTTGCATGAGTTAGCTCCTATCTTGACGATGTTAAGATAGGAGCTAACTTGACAATGTCAAGATAAAGCCCGACAAGAAAGAATGATGGCGGAAAGGACACCCAAAAAGACGCGCGTTTCTGCGGGTTACCACCATGGTGACCTCCGAACTGCACTTGTTGAAGCGGCAACGGATATTGTTGAAGCTGAGGGCGTTATGGCTCTCTCGCTGAGGGGAGTCGCGCGTGCAGCAGGTGTCTCGCAGACGGCTCCCTATCATCACTTCGCGGACAAGGAAGCCCTGCTGGCGGCAGTGGCTGAGACAGGCTTTCGGGGCTTGTCGCAAGCGATGGTCGTGCACAATCGGGGTGTCGAGGGCGCGGGAAACCAGCTTGTGGCGCTGGGCCATGCCTACGTTTCATTCGCGACAGAAAACCCGGGCCGCTTCCGGTTGATGTTTGGTCCCCACATACCCGACAAGACAGCCTATCCCGACCTGGTCGCGAGTGGTGCCAAGAGCTATGACATGATCAAGGCAGCGGTTCAGGCACGCCGGCTTGAACTCGACACGCAGCGGGGAACGCTTGAAGCGGACACAATGGCCGCTTGGTCTATCGTCCATGGTCTGGCAACCTTGCTCATCGACTCTGGATTCAACGAAGAGAGTATGGGTGCGCCGTCACAAAAAGCACTGGTTGAGCATGTGACCCAGGCGCTCGTGGGCGGCCTTGGTCTCGGAGGGACGTGACGTGACATCACTGACGATAGCGGGTTTGCCCGATAAATTCGTGCTCTATGCTGATCAGAAGCTTGTGCGCCTGATGGGCGGGCGTCCCTGGATTGCCGGCTCGATCATCGCGATTGTGTCCTTTGCCAGTTTCCTTTCAATAGCGTTTGGCTTCGGCATTTATGACGCCATCGACGGTAATGACAATCTGGACATATCGCGCACTTTCGGTATGGATCCCTACACATGGGCGGCTCTAATAACGTCATTGCTCACCGGTTTCGCGTCCAGTGCTTCCGCTTTTGCGCTAGCGCAGGATGTGAAAGACATTCGTGCCATCGCAGTGATTGTGAAGATGGAACCGGACCAACTGGTGGACGATTGGATCACCTATGTGCGCGCACGTATGGCGCGCGGCCGTCTCATCTCTTTCACCTTTTTTCTCATCGGTTTTGTGGTGGTTATCTTTAATATTCCGGGGGCAGCGGATGTGTTGCGTCTCAACGATCCTGCCGTCTATACATGGTTTCAGCAGGTGCCCGCCGCGTGGTTTCTGATCTTTGTCCCACTCAATTTTGCACTTATTGGAAAAGGGTCTTACTTCACGGTCATTGATGACCGCTTCCATAGACTGACCCGAAACAGGTTTATGGAGATCGATCTGTTGCATCCCGAGCAGCTCGCCCCCTTCACCCGCATGGCGCTGCGACGCGCGTTGCTGTGGATTGTGGGGTCCACCATCTGCTTCTTGCTGTTTTTGAATGAGCAGGTGAGCCCTGCAGGGTTGCTTCCCTTCATCCTGGCGATCATAGCGGTTGCCTCGCTCGCGCTAATCGCGCCACTCACCGGCATTCACCGCAAGATTTCGGACACGAAAAAGCGGGAGCTGCGGGCGGTGCGGGCGCGGATCGCAGAACTGCGGGACGAGGTGATGACCGGCACTAATCCAACGACCACAAATAATGCCGCGCACCGCCTCACCGGTCTTGTGGCCTACGAAGCGCGTTTGGAGAAAACGTCAGAGTGGCCGATCGACCTGCCGACCATCGGCACCTTCTCGTTCTACCTCGCCATCCCGGTGTTTTCGTGGGTGGGCGGTGCGCTGATGGAACGGGTGATCGACGTCCTGATCTGATTGTTTTGTCTCTGCCCTAAAGACCTAGAACAGCTTTTGCCATGATGTTGCGCTGGATCTCGTTCGAGCCTGCGTAGATCGGTCCGGCCCGGTCGTTCAGGTATTTGGGCATGACTGTCGTGCCGTGATCCGGGCCGATCGCCGTCTCGTTGGCACTCACATTGGGTGCGTTGAGAACCGGACCTCCGGGACTTGTCATGTGGGGCTGGAAGGGCGCGATATAATGGTGCAGCGCTTCGACCGCGAGCTCCGTTATGCGGTTGCTCATCTCGGTCCCCCGGGTTTTGAGCATGGAGCTTGCCGCGCCGGGCGCTCCCCCTTGTGAGAGTTCTGAAAGGACACGGTGTTCGGTAAACTCAATCGCCGTTATGTCAATCTCGGCTTCATCAAGTTTTGCGCGGAATTCAGGGTTGTCGATGAGCGCACCGCCGCTGCGGCCGTTTTCGGCTTCGGCCATCTGGCGGACCTTGTTGAGATGCCCGTGAAGTTTGGGCGCATAGGCGTTGCCCCGCTCAAATTGCAGGAGGTATTTCGCCACTGTCCAGCCATCGCCGATTTCACCCACGGCATTCTTTTTCGGCACACGCACGTCCTCAAAGAAAATCTGGTTCTGAATGTGTTCGCCCGTGAGCATCACGATGGGATCGACGGTGATCCCTGGGCTATTCATGTCGATGAGCAGAAAGGTGATACCGCGTTGCGGAATGTCCGAATTGTCCGTGCGCACAAGGCAGAAGATCCAATTGGCGTGCTGAGCGTGGGTCGTCCAGATCTTCGTGCCGTTGCAGATGAAATCGTCCCCGTCTTCCACCGCGGTCATTTGAAGACTTGCCAGGTCCGACCCGGAGCCAGGTTCGGAATAGCCCTGGCACCACCAGTCATCGCCTGAGAGGATGCGGGGCAGGAAATAGTCTTTCTGTTCCTGGTTCCCGTGCCCAATGAGAACGGGCCCGCACATGCCAACGCCCATGGGCGAGAGGCTGGGCGTTTCAGCTGCGGCGCATTCGCTTTGCCAAATGTAGCGCTCAACAATGTCCCAGCCGGTGCCACCATGCTCAACCGGCCATCCGGGTGCCACCCAGCCTTTTGCGAAGAGCTTTTTGTGCCATTTGAGCGTGGTCTCATAATCCGAATAGACGCTGGTCATGCCGGCGCCGGCCTGCTTCAGATCATCCGTCATGGCGTCGGCGAGGAAGCTTCGCACTTCCTGTCTGAACGTTTCGTGCTTGGCGCTCAATCCCAGTTCCATTGGTCTCTCCCCGAAATATTTGTTGGGGGCGAGAGTAGGGGAGGGACGTCCTGAGTCAATCACGGGGCAGTGCGATCGTTGGATCGTTTAGCGGATCGGCTTCAAAGCCTTGTCGCGCGCTGCGTCAAGCGGGACGTAGAAAAATTCGCCCAGGGATCCGCCGGATCACAGAGATGCATGCGAAGCACCGAAGCGGCTGAGCATCACAGTTTTTTTGCCTGCCCCATTGGCGTTTCGTCAAAACTGCCTTACATGGGTACCGCGCCCCGGCATTTCTGCTCGGTGGGCGCGTTTTCTTTTCGGGCTGGGGCATGGCCGGGCATTCTCAAAGCGACATAGAGGAAGAAGAGGACCTTCCTGCGTTAAAGGCAACGACGCCTGAGGAGCGTAAGCGCGCGTTCGGTATTCTGTTTGTCTGCCTTTTGTCGCTCGGCATGGGCCAGTCGCTCTTTTTTGCCGTGCTGCCGCCTATTGCTCGCGAACTGGGGATGAGCGAGTTCGAGACGACGATGATCTTCTCGCTCTCGGCGCTCCTTTGGACGCTTACCAGTGCTTTCTGGGGAACACGCTCCGACCTGGTCGGCCGAAAGCCGATCATCCTCGTTGGTCTCTTGGGTTTTGGGGTTTCGACGCTGGGCTTTGCGCTCGTGGTGATGGTGGGCTTGTGGGGGTGGGTGTCCCTTGCGCTCATGTTCCCCCTTCTTATTTCTGTGCGCGCGATTTTCGGTACTTTCGGCTCAGGGACGATGCCAGCGGCGCAGGCCTATGTGGCGGACCGGACAAGCCGTGCTGAACGCGCTTCCGGTGTGGCCTCCATTGGCGCTGCCTTCGGCATGGGTACGGTTGTTGGTCCCGGGTTTGCTGCGGCGCTCGCGACCGTCCACATATTGGCACCTTTCTTCGCGGTTTCTGCGCTCGCTTTTGGCGGTGCCTTTTTCATCTGGCTTTTGCTGCCGGAGCGGACCACACCCCGCAAAAAGCTGGCGGAAAAACAAAAGCAGCGCCGCCGCTTAAAGCTGACCGACCCGCGTGTGCTGCCGTGGCTTGTGCTCGGCGTGGTGTTGTCGCTCGGGCAGTCGATCACCATGCAGCTGGTGGCGTTCTTCTATATGGACACCTTCAATGTTGCGGGTGATGAGGCCACGCAGCTTGTCAGCGTCGGGCTGATGGCTATGGCCATGGCAACCATCTTCGCTCAGATGGTTTTGATCCAGCGGTTTGACCTGTCGGTGCAGTTCCTGCTGCGCGTAGGCGCAGCGGTCATGATCGGCTCCTTCGGGCTTCTGATCGTCGCCAATTCCTACGGTATGTTTGTGTCGTCGCTGGCCCTTGCGGGCCTGGGCTTCGGGCTTTTACGTCCTGGCCTGATGGCGGGCGCGTCGCTCTCAGTGTCGCCGCGTGATCAGGGAGCGATTGCCGGCCTGATCGGTTCAACGGCGGCCACGGGTCACATCCTCAATCCCTTTATTGGTGTGCCCCTCCTAGAGGTGATGCCTCAGGCGCCCTTCATGCTCGCCATGGGTCTCATGGTCGTCATTCTGTTGATGGCGATGTTCCACCCCGTCGTTAGACGCATTCAGGCGAATGTCGAAGAGGACGAAGACGCGGATCTTCATCCTCACTGACCTGATGCTCGCTTAAGCGGCTGTGCTTTGTTGGCCAGCTGCTGAGAGAGCCCCTTTTGCTTCCCAATCCGCCATTAGTGTTCCAACAGCAGACGCAAACGCCACGGGCTGATCCAGCATGATGTGATGCTGTGCAAAGGGGATCGTAAAGATCGGCGCCTCTGGGCGGAGCGCGCGCATAAAGGCCATTGTCTCGGGATCATGATCCTTGGAGATGTCGCCATACATGACCCCGACATTGCAGGCGAGGTTCTTGAACATGTCTTCATGTTCGTCTCCGCCCATGCGCAGTCCTTCAAAAGCGAAGGGATCGAACTTCCAGCTCCACCCCGCTTCGTCGGACGGACGGCGTCCTTCATTGTCGCCGACCTTAACCTCTCGGAGCGAGTGTTTGCCGATATAGTCCGTGATGAACATGTTGGCGCATTCCTGGAGTGGCGATAGGCGGAAGCGTCCAAGGGCGGTTTCCAGGTCTGGGTAGATGCGTGTCGGACGGCGCGGCGGGTCGCCCAGGAACCACTCAACCGCATCGTGCTTTGGGCGCACCTTAAAGTCGGCAAGGATGACGCCCCCAAGCTCGGCTCCATAGAGGGCGCCTGTGATCAAGGTGACGAAGCCGCCAAAGCTATGGCCGACGATGACCGGCCGCGGTCCCAGGTCTGCGTCAAACGCCACTGTCTTGATCGCGTGGGCGTAGGTCTCACGGGTGTAGTTATCGCGCCAATGGCTGTCGCCCATGCCTGGCAGGTCGATGGAAGCGACCTCATATCGGTCCGTCAGCAGCGGCGCCACAAAGTCAAACCAGCGCGCATGGGCGCCGTTGCCGTGCACCAGCAGAAGGCCGGGGCGGTTGTCGGATTTTGACGCCCATTTCCGATAGTGAATAGGCGTGCCTTCAGATTTGACCCATCGCGTCTCTGGCTGCTCCGCCAGGGCGTCTTGAAACCAGCGGGGCTCGTGGGTGATGAAGTCTTCCTTCGGCAGCGGCGGAACATCTGGGCCCTGATTCTCGTATTCTTCTTCGCTCATGGCTGATCTCTCGTGGTTTGCTGGCGAAAGGCTCTGCTTTTCGGGGGTAAAAGTGGCGCCAGCGTCATTTTTGGTTGGGCCCAGTCCTATGGCCTGGAAGGGCCCTTGTAAAGTGATCCAAAGGTGCAAGGTCGATTGCGCCAGGGCTTGGCGAATGTGCGGTTGACAGCGGCGCTGGTGCAGCTTAGTTTCCCGCCAAATTTCAGACATTCACCGGCGATATGTCCGGGGCCGCGAGGCACCCGCTTATCCCGACCGAGCCCAAGGTAGAGCCTCATGAAAGTCCGTAACTCTTTGAAATCGCTTCGGGATCGCCATCGGGATAACCGTTTGGTCCGTCGCAAAGGCCGTCTATACGTCATCAACAAGACGAACCGCCGCTTTAAGGCGCGCCAGGGCTGAGTATTTGCCCTAGGAAACGCTTTGCGCCTTAATTTGTTCTAAGACGGAAAGTAATCTTGAAAGGCCGCTCCCTCGGGAGGCGGCCTTTTCTTTTGTCCTTTCTTCTGAATTAGGGGGGTCCCTCACCATGGCGAAGGTTGATGCCATTCTGTTTGATATCGGCAATGTGCTGGTTCAATGGGACCCTCGGCATCTCTATCGCAAGCTTTTGCCGAATGAGGAGGCCGTAGAGCGGTTTTTGCGGGATGTCTGCACGTTGGAATGGCACTTCGCCCACGACCAGGGCACATCGTTTGAGGACAATGCCGCCCCTCTAAAGGAAGCGCACCCTGATCATGCGGAGCTCATTGATCTTTGGGGCACCCGCTACCTCGAAATGTCGCCAGGCGAAGTGGCGGGGGTCAGTGCGGTCATGGACCGCGCTGAACAGGCCGGTTTGGAGTTTCATGGCCTCACTAATATGCCTTCCTCGATTTTCCCCCTGCTGAACGAGGCTTTTCCCCCTGTCGCCCGCCTGAAGACAGTGGTGGTGTCGGGGGACGAAAAAATCTGCAAGCCTGATCTGGGGATTTACCGGCTCGCGCTTCATCGCATGGGAACCGATCCGGCTCGGACGCTTTACGTGGATGACACGTTGCGGAACGCTGATGCCGCGGAACAGCTGGGTATGATTTCGCACCATTTCTCCGGTGCCACAGAGTTGGAAGCCCATCTGGACGATTTTGGCGTCTTTGGAGCATGACCATGCGCGACGCGGTCATATTTGACATGGGCAATGTGCTGATCGATTGGAACCCACAAGAGGTTTATCGACATCACTTCACTGATAGCCAGGAACAGGTGCTATTCTTTGCGGGGCTTTTTCCCCGCATGCATCATGCCGCTCATGACTCGCTGGAGTCTTTCACCGCGGCATTGGCGCCGCTCAAAGGTCAGGAACCGGATATGGTTCATCTGATCGAAATCTTTGAGCACCGCTGGCATGAGTTTGTGCGCGGCCCCCTGACAGACACGGTCGAGGTGTTGTACGAGCTGGTCGAGGCAGAGGTGCCGCTCTATGGGCTCACCAATTGGCCGCACCAGACCTGGCCGCCCCGTCCGCCGGCCGATGCCCCGCGCGCCTATGATTTTCTTGAGCATTTCGTCGATATCGTCGTGTCGGGCCAGGTCCAAATGCATAAACCCAACGACGATATTTACGACCACGCGCTTCAGCAGTTTGGCTTGAAGCCGGAGCAGGCGGTTTTTGTCGATGATTTGAGTGAAAATATCGCGACGGCTGATCGCCTTGGGCTACATGGCATTCAGTTTACCAATGCGAAAGCACTGAGAAATGAGCTGGAGGACCTTGGCTTGCTTCAAAGCCGTTGATGGTCGACAGTATCGGTCCAGTCCACGATAGAAGCGAGAACAGGTGCCATGAGCGACCGGTTCATGATCTACGGTGCAACGGGGTATACCGGCCGACTTTTGGCCCGGCTCGCCCGCGACAAGGGACTGTCGCCGATTATTGCCGGTCGCAGTGAGGCAAAGCTCAAAAGTCTGGCCAACCAATATGGTGCAGAATTTCGCGCCATCGACCTGTCAGACCGAAACGCTTTGGATGAGGCGCTCGAGGAGGTTGATGTGGTTCTGCATGCTGCTGGCCCCTTCTCAGCGACGTCAAAGCCGATGCTCGACGCCTGCTTGCGGACGAACACCCACTATCTGGACATAACTGGTGAAATAAGCGTGTTCGAAGCCTGCGCGCGTCGGGACGAAGCTGCAAAAGAAGCCGAGATCATGGTTATGCCCGGTGTTGGGTTTGATGTGGTGCCCAGTGATTGCCTGGCTGCCCACATGAAGCGGCGGATGCCAGACGCCACAGACCTGGTTCTCGGCATTTCTGGCATCGGTACCGCTTCACGCGGCACTTCAAAGACGATGATTGAGAGCATTGGTGCCGGTACCCGGGTGCGCCGGGAAGGCCGCATTGTTTCGCTTGGCGCTGCGCCTCAGCGCGACATCAATTTTGGCGAAGGTAATAAGCCTTGTGTCGGGGTCGGCTGGGGTGACGTCTCCACCGCCTATCACTCGACCGGTATTCCCAATATCACCGTTTATTTTGAAGCCAGTCCTCAGCTTCAGCAGATGGCCAATATTGGGGGCTTCATGCGTTTCATTTTGAGCCGGGGGTTTATGCAGCGACGGCTTAAGGCCCGTATTGATGCGGAGCCAGATGGCCCAACGGAACAGGAGCGCGCGGCCGGCTCCGCTGTGTTGATTGGAGAAGCAACGAACGAAGCTGGAGAGAAAGTGGTGACGCGTCTTCGGACGCCGGAGGGGTACTCTCTGACCATTCAGACCGGACTGGATATCGTGGAAAGAGTGCTTGCAGGTGAGGCAAAGCCCGGTTTTCAGACACCTTCATCTCTGTTGGGCCCTGATTACATCACGACCTTTGATGGCTGCGTACGTGAGGATCTCAACGCTTAAGCCTCGCGAAAGTGTGACCGTCGGCGCTTGCGGAATTTGTTCTGCACTCTATCTTCAACGGCATGACCCTACGACGCGCGCCCCTATTCGTCATGATTGGATTGGCTTGCTTGGCGATGATATCGCTCGCGCAGGCGAGCGATGTACAACCGACCGCTGAAGCTGACGCAGCGCCAGAAACTGCCGCATCCCTAAAGCTGGACCGACTTTTCACGCAGCTGGCCCAGTCCCAGACCCCTGAGGACGCAAAGGTCGTTGAGAATCTGATCTGGGATGTCTGGAACCGGTCGGGGAGCATCAGTGTGGACCTGCTGATGAACAGAGCTCTTGAGGCGATGGCGGCGGGGAACTATGAGAACGCGCTCACCTTCCTGGATGAAATTGTCGACCTTGCGCCCGGTTATTCAGAAGGCTGGAACAAACGGGCGACAGTGCATTTTCTCCGGGACGATTACGCGAGCGCTTTGCTGGACCTAGAAGCGACCCTGGCACTGGAACCCCGCCATTTTGGGGCGATTGCGGGCCTTGCATTGGTCCTGGAAGACCTGGGTGACAAGGAAGGTGCGCTGGACGCTTATCGCCGGGTCCTGGCGGTCTACCCTTATCTTGAAGGTGCTGGCGAGGCGGAAAGCCGTCTTACGGTTGAGATTGAAGGTCGAGGAATCTGACGCGTGACGTGGGTTTTGATTGCGGTGCTGGTCGTTGTCGCATTTGCGTTCTTTAATGTTTTGCGCGCTGAGCGTCGCTTCGCGCGACATGGGCACCTTGTGAGCGTCGATGGTGTGGACCTGCACTATGTTGATGTTGGTCTACAGTCAGGAGCAGATGAGGAGAAAGCGCCGATTGTTCTCATTCACGGCGCCAGCGGCAATCTTCGGGATTTTGAAGCCAGCATTCTTCCGGAGCTTGCCAAGTCCCATCGTGTATTGGCGTTTGATCGTCCGGGACATGGCTGGAGCGCCCGACCGGACATGGAAGACGCCCATGACCCTTCAAGGCAGGCAGCCCTCATTCACGGGGCTCTGGAAAAACTTGGCATCGAGCGGCCCGTAGTGCTCGGTCATTCCTGGGGCGGTGCTGTGGCAACCGCCTATGCATTGCAGTTTGCGGCGGACATGTCTGGACTCCTCGTGCTCGCCGGCGCGACGCATCCATGGAAAGGGCCGGTCGCCTGGTATCACCGCCTGCTCGCCAAGCCTGTTATCGGGTCGATTTTTCTTTGGCTGGTCGTGCTGCCTTTTGGACGCCTGATGGCGTCGGCTGGAGTGCAGTCGACATTTACGCCTGACAGCCCGCCGGAAGGATATGAGGAAGCGCTCGGTTTGTCGCTTCTCTTCCGGCCCGGCCATTTCAGAAACAACAGTGTCGATACGTCTAACCTACGCACCCATCTAGCGCGCCAGTCGACGCAATATGACGAGATTAGCGTCCCAACGATTATTGTGACAGGCAATCGCGATCAGACAGTGATGGCGAAACTCCACTCCTATGCGCTCCATGAACAGATTTCAGGATCCGAGCTCATCAAACTGCAGGGTGTCGGACATATGCCCCACCATGTACGCCCGGATATTGTTATTGATGCGCTGGAGCGTCTTGCAAGCGGACAGGCGCCAGCGGCGGGCACGCATGTGCATGCGCCCCAGACTGAGGCGCAAAAAGCGGCGGTCGCCTGATCGCAGTTTAGTCGGCGCTTGCGGCAGAGGGTGCCCCGACATAAGCGACGCGCAGCATATTGGTTGCCCCTGGCGTGCCCAATGGGACGCCCGCCATCACAACGATCCGCTGACCTGGCTGGGCAAACCCTTCTTTGAAGGCGATGTTGCACGCCCGATCAACCATGTCGTCCAGGTCCTTGGCATCCTCAGTCAAAACACAATAGACCCCCCAAACAAGCGCCAGTCGACGGGCGGTTTCCTCGATTGGCGTCAGGACAACGATTGGAAGTGGCGGGCGTTCGCGGGCGGCACGAAGCCCGGTTGAGCCGGAATTGGTCCAGCAAACAATCGCCGCCGCATTGAGCGTGTCGGCCACGGAATGAGCCGCCGCGCTGATGGCGTCTGCACCGGTGGCCTCCGGTTGGGTTTCGCGCGCATACATAATGCTCGGATAGGTGGGGTCTGACTCCACCTGAGCGCCGATCCTGTTCATCATCTCGACGGCTTCCGCCGGAAACTCCCCAGCTGCGGATTCTGCTGACAGCATGACAGCATCAGCGCCTTCAAACACAGCGGTGGCAACGTCAGACACCTCTGCCCGCGTGGGCATCGGCGAAGAGATCATCGACTCAAGCATCTGTGTCGCCACAACCACGGGCTTACCGTTCCGCCGGCAGAGACGGGTGATCTGTTTCTGCCAGCCTGGGACCTGTTCGATGGGAAGTTCCACCCCAAGGTCACCACGTGCGACCATCATGCCATCGGCAATATCCGCGATTTCCTGCAGGTGCGTCAGCGCCAGCGGTTTTTCGATCTTGGCCATGATGGCCGCGCGCCCTTTGGCGATCTTTCTTGCTTCGGCGACGTCCTCCGGCCGCTGGATGAAAGAAAGCGCCAGCCAGTCCACACCGAGGTCCAACGCGAGCTCCGCGTCGCGCCGGTCTTTATCGGTCAGCGCTGAGAGCGGTAGCAGCGTATCTGGCAGGTTGACGCCTTTGCGGTTGGATAGTTTCCCGCCTGTGGTGACTTCCGTGATGGCGTGGTCTTTTTGAACCTCATGCACGCGCAAACGAATCCGTCCGTCGTCTAGAAGAAGCTGGCTGCCTTCTTCGATGGCGGCAAAAATTTCGGTATGGGGAACGCAGACGCGGGTTTCGTCACCCGGCGCCTCGTCCAAGTCAAGCCGGAAGGTCTTGCCGGATTTCAGGTCTACACTGTCGTTTGCAAATTTGCCGACGCGCAGTTTCGGACCCTGAAGGTCCGCCAGAATGCCGATGGGACGCTCCAGCTCTTTTTCGACGGCTCGAATGGTGCTGTGAACCTCACGAAGGCCGTCTGCGTCCAGATGGCTCATGTTCAGACGGAAAACATCTGCGCCGGTGGCAAAAAGCGTGCGGATCATTTCCGCTGAGCTCGAGGCGGGTCCAAGGGTTGCGATGATCTTGACGTTGCGGCGCCGCATGTTTCGTTTTCGCTCCTTTGTCGACCGCCTGAATTGGCCTCCCAGACGGTCTTTTGGGGACTGATCCCTTCTTCTTGCGCTTCTTGACCCTGAAGGTCAAATGTCACGGTCTCAAGACAGGTTCGCCTGCTTAAGCGTACTGGCGAGCGGTCAACGTCTTGTTAAGGCCGACTTTTTCTGTGACGGGTGATTAGGCGGAAACGAGGATGGCTCTGAAATCGTTCACGTTTGTCAGTGTTGGGCCTGTGGTCACCAGATCTCCCAATGTCTCAAAGAATGTACCGGCGTCATGCCCAGCCAGGGCCATTTCGGCGTCCAGCCCCAGTCTTTTTGCCCGAGATAGGGTTCTTGATGAGATGACCGCCCCAGCCGGGTCGCTGACGGCGCCTGCGCCCCCATCAATTCCGTCCGTGTCGCAGGCAAGGGCGTGTACATTCCGCTCACCCTGAAGTTCCAGCGCGAGCGCCAGTGCAAACTCCTGGTTGGGCCCGCCGGTGCCGTGATCTTTTCCAAGCGCCACTGTCGCCTCGCCACCGGACAAAATGATCCGGGGGACCCCTGGATTTGTATGAGAGCGCGCCATGCGCGCGTGCGAAGCCGCTAACTCAATAGCGCTTGCCTCCAATTCGTCACCGACAATGGAGACCTCACATCCGGCTTCGCGGGCGAGCGCGGCGGCGGCACTCAGCGCATGGGACCCGGTTGCAATGATCCGATACTCGGCGTGTGCAAAACATGGAGCATCCCAAGGCGGCAGAGCCTGGTTTTGCTTGAAGCATTCGATGATCGGTTCGGCGATGGGCACGCGAAACCGTTCAATAATGTTGAGCGCATCAAGCGCAGTCGTTCTGGCCGGCACAGTTGGCCCCGACGCAATAACACTTGGGTCATTCCCGGCGACATCTGAGATGGCCAGGGTGATGGAGCGGGCTGGGTAGATGGCTTCGGCAAGGCGCCCGCCCTTGATCCGGGAAAGGTGTCTGCGGACACAGTTAATGTCGGCGATCGGCGCGCCTGTCGCTAGGAGCGATCTTGTGAGTTCCTGCTTTTCTTCAATCTTGATGCCTTCGGGAGGTAGCGACAGCAGGGCGGACGCGCCGCCGGACAGAAGCACCACGGCCAGGTCATCTTCCCTGAGTGAATTGGCGAGGGAGAGCATACCTCTGCTTGCGCTTTCGCCCGCTCCGTCCGGATAGGGATGACCCGCCTCATGCACGGCAACGTGTCGTGTGGGGACTGTGTGGCCGTACCTGGTAATGGCGATGCCTTCGATCTCCGTTCCAGGCCATCTTTCCTCGTAAAACGCTTCTGCCTCAGCGGCCATGGCGGCGGCGGCCTTCCCGGCGGCCATGATGACAAGCCGACCGTCAGGTGGTGCAGGCAGATGTTTCTGGACACAGGCCGCGGGTTGGACCGCCCGGACGGCAGCTTCGAACAGGTTCAGCAGAAATCTTCTGGGGTCTTCATGGAGCGTCATGCTCAACGGTGCTCTTTCTGGTCAATGTTTCTGCTCAGTACCGCGCCCTGCAGCTCGGTGTCGCATTCCCGACCGCGTCCGATTATAGTCCGGCCATGCCTGATATGAGTTCCCTCAAGTCTACCAGCAAACCATCACATGAATCAGCCGTTGATGGGCCACCTTTTGAACTGGTTAACGCTGCCGGCAACCCTGACATATTGATCCTGTGCGATCACGCCTCCCCGGCGGTGCCAGCGACCTATGGGACTCTGGGGCTGCCTGCCACAGAGTTTCATCGGCATATCGCCTACGACATTGGGTGTGCTGAGGTGGCGCGTGCCCTTGCCTCCCACTTGAATTGCCCAGCTATTCTGGGACGCTATTCGCGGCTTTTGGTGGACTTGAACCGGGGACCGGACGATCCGACGATCGTCATGAAGCTGTCCGATGGGTCGGTTGTTCCCGCAAATGCAAACGTGGACAGCTTTCAGGACGCGGCAGAGTTTCAGTTCCGTATCGCGCACTATCATGAGCCCTATCACGGAGCGGTTGATGCACAGATCAAGGCGGCGCTCGCCCAGAACCATGTGCCGGTGATCGTCTCAATCCACAGTTTCACGCCCTTCTGGCGGGGGAAGGCCCGAAAGTGGCATGCAGGTGTTTTGTGGGACCAGGATCCACGTCTGGCGCTTCCCTTGTTGCAGGCATTGACCGACCAAGAGGGTTTGGTCGTGGGCAATAATGAACCCTATGCCGGCTATCTAAAGGGTGACACGCTCTATCGGCATTGCACGAAGCGGGGATTGCCTCACGCGCTCCTGGAAATCAGACAGGATCTGATTGACACGGAAGCAGGGCAGGTTGAATGGGCGGATAGACTGGCGCGCCTTCTACCCGATCTCATTGCGGCAGACGGGGTGCAAAAAATTACGCATTATGGTTCACGAACAGACCCGGCCTGACGGATCAGCTTAGGACAAGACTCGATGGATGCACCGTCACTCACCCTTGGAATAGAAGAAGAATATCTGCTCGTCGATCGCGAGACACGGGATCTGGTACGCAATCCGCCAGACGCGCTGATGGACCAGCTCCACAAAGCAATTGGCGAACAGGTGACGTCAGAGTTTCTGCGCTGCCAGGTTGAGGTGGGGACAAAGGTCTGTACGGAAATCGGCGAAGCGCGCGCTGAGCTTGCCCGCCTGCGTCGATTGGTGATCGAGGTGGCGAATGGTTTTGGGTTCGCGCCGATCGCTGCCAGCACCCATCCGTTCAGCCATTGGGACGAGCAGGAACACACAAACAAGGAACGTTATGACACGCTCGCGCGCGATCTTGCCGGCGCGGCGCGGCGGATGGTGATTTCGGGCATGCATGTGCATGTTGGCATTGAGGATGATGATCTTAGGATCGACCTGATGAACCAGGTGCGGTATTTCCTGCCGCATCTGCTCGCACTCTCCACGTCCTCCCCGTTCTGGCAGGGTGAGGACATGGGTCTTCAGTCCTACCGATTGACGATCTGGGATGCTTTGCCGCGAACCGGCTTGCCGGACACATTTGACGGCTATTCTGAATATCAGAGGCTGGTGCAGCAATTGGTGGCAACGGGGATCATCCCAGATGCCACCATGCTCTGGTGGGATATTCGTCCGTCAGGACGCTTCCCGACGCTGGAAAGCCGGATCACCGATATCTGTACCCATTTGGACGATGGCATTGCCATCGCGGCGACCTATCAGGCGCTGCTTTCGATGCTCTATCGGCTGCGGCAGCAGAACCAGCGTTGGCGCCTCTATCCAGCCACGCTAATGGGCGAAAACAGGTGGCGGGCGCAGCGATATGGCGTGACAGGCGAGTTGATTGATTTCGGGAAGGGGACGCTGACCTCCTTCGACGCCCTATGCGATGAGATCATCGAAATGACCGCGGAGGATGCGGCCCGCCTTGGATCACGGGATGAAATATCCCATATCAAGCGCATCGCCCGTCGTGGCACGAGCGCCGATCAGCAGAGGCGTGTTTTTGCAGATGCAGTAAAGAGCGGAGCTGAGCCTCGTGAAGCGCTTGGCGCTGTCGTTGATTACCTGATAGAGGAAACTGCCGCAGGGCTGTGACCTACTGGATTTGGAAGGATGAACTCACATGGATGAATCGACACAGACAGAGCTGGAAGCCGCCGCCTTCCGTCGCCTGGTTGCGCATCTGATGGACCGGACGGACGTTCAGAATATTGACCTGATGATCCAGTCAGGCTTTTGCCGGAACTGTCTTGCCGACTGGTACAAAGAGGCGGCCGAAGCACAAGGCATTGAGATGAGCAAGGATGCCGCGCGCGAGCACATTTATGGTGAGCCTTTTGCCGACTGGAAGAAGAAACATCAGGCGGAAGCCACGCCGGAACAGGTGGCCGCTTTCAAAGCAGCTCAGGAGAAACACTCCTGAGGTGAAAGGCTAGTCTCCAAGGTAGGCTTCACACTCGACCTCCAGCGCGCCTCCCAGCGCCAGGCCGTTTGCTCCGAAGGCTGAGCGGGCCGGGAACTCGCCCGGTTTAAAATAGGTGACATAGACTTTGTTGAAGTCGGCCCATTGGCTCATGTCCGCCAGCATGACCAGGCACTTGGTGACATTGGCAAAGGACGCCCCGTTCGCTTTGAGCACCGCTTTGATATTGTCCATGGTCTGGCGGGCCTGTCCTTCCATGCCGCCGGGGGCCAGATCCAGCGTGCCGGGCACGTTTCCAATTTGGCCTGACAGGTAGAGCATGTCGCCGACGCGAACGGCTTGTGAAAAGGGCAGGTTGGCGTCTGCCATTGCGGGGTCGGTGTAGCGCTCAATTGTTTCAGCAATAGTGGCCGTCGCCCAAAAACAAGCGAGCAGGGTGACAAAAAGTGTGCGCATGTGGGCCCTCCCAGTGGCTTTCGAGCGATGTCTTCTGTCTACCATGAACCGTCACCAAAATAATCCACAGCTTTGTTTTCAGCATCTCTTGGCAGCGCCTGGGGACGCCGATATGGTGCGCGGCTCGGAGCGCGCATTTGCTCCCCCAATTTCGCTACCAGCTCAGGGAAGTTAGACACATGGCGGATGGCACAACGCCCGAAGGGTCAACAACGATCGCGCAGGGTCAATTGCGCTCCTTTGTCGAGCGGATCGAACGGCTGGAAGAAGAAAAGGCGGCGCTCGCCGCTGATATCAAAGAGGTCTATGCGGAAGCGAAGGGGAACGGGTTTGACACAAAAACGCTCCGGAAAGTGATCTCGCTTCGGAAGAAGGACACAGCCGAGCGCCAGGAAGAAGAGGCAATGCTGGAGCTGTATTTGCACGCGCTCGGCATGCTCGGCTGACACCTAAAATTAGGCAATAAAAAGCCCGGCGAGGACTTACGAGGAGCGGTCCTGCCGGGCTTTCCTTCGGGGGAGGCTTCAGAGCCTTGCGCGGATAAAGAACCGTGCGTTTGCGCCGGGCAGCAAGACATCATCTTTCTTGAACGAGACATGGTTTCGGATGTCATCGTCGAGAAGGTTGGTGCCCACCACACCGAATTCTATCTGGCGGTTGGTGTCTGGAAGGGTGAACAGATAGCTGGCTTCCGCCTTCAGGTCTGTGTAGCCGTTCGTGGCGGTTTCATTTGTTGCCACGTCGTCCTGTTCTTCAGCCCTCAAGAACCCGACGCGTCCGAAGAACGCATCATCCTTGAAGTAAGCGCCGAGGCCATATCGCATAGGTGGGATACGGGGAACGTTGCCGCCGCTGCTGAACTCAGCTCTGACATAGTCAAACTGGGTATCAAAACCGACTGTTCCTCCATGAACAGAAAATGCATCCCAATAGCCAGACAACTCAAGGCCATGGAAATCTGCGTCTGCCTGATCGTAGAAGATTTGCGTCAGCTCATCTTCAACCCCTGGGTTACCGGCGATGCCGCAGGTGTCGAATTCCTCACCACAGACAAAGCCTGTTTCGCTCTTGAAAATGAAGTCGTCAAACGACGTGTAGAAACCTGCGATATCGAAACCGAACGAGTCCTGCTGCTGTGACAGGGTGAGCTCAAACGAGGTAGCGCTTTCCTTGTTGAGGTTCGGGTTCCCGATCTCGAAAGTTTCTGTCGCTTCGTGTCCGCCTTTTGCAAACAGCTCCAGAAGGTCAGGGGCGCGCTCCACATATTGCAGGTTGGCGCCGAGCTTCGTCTGGTCGTTCAGGTCGAAGATGGCTCCCACAGAGCCACTGATCGGCGTGAAATCATGATCCCGCCGTGTTCCGAAATCGGCTGTCTCCGTGCCTGGTGCAAGGGTGACGCCCTGGAACGTTGGCAGGGTTACGCCCAGACCATTCAAGGTGACGTGTTCAACACGCGCACCGAACTGCAGAGTGAGGTTTTCCCTGGCTTTCCATTCTTCGAAGAAGAAGCCAGCAATGAGATCGCGATCAGACGGGGCAATAAGCTCACCCCCTTCGCCGGTTGCACTCAGTTCCTGTCCGGAGACCTGGAGGCCCAACGCACCTTCAAAGGCACCCACTGGCGCGTGGGTGATCTCGCCGCGTGCTTCCCATTCATCATTGTCGAAGCGAGACCCGACAGCCCCGGCGCTCCGATTGAATTCGTCATGGGTGTAGTCCGTGATGGCGCCATCCAGTTTGACGCTCGAGACAAACCCTTCCAGGTCTTCAAAAACGGCTGACCCTGAATATTTCGTTTGCTCCAGATCGATGAAGAGCTGTTTGGTCGCGGCTTCGCCGCCTGGAATGTCGTACTCGCTGTCAAACTGGCTGATCGCAAAGCCAACATATCCCAAGTCATGCATGAAGCTCGCGCCGACAGATCCGCCAAAGCTCTCGCGGGCGCTGTTTGCCTGTCTGCCTTGCGGCGTATCGTAATCTGTGGCTGTGCGACCGAAGAGGTCGACATTCGCGACGATCGGCCCAGCGCCGATGCTCACCGCTCCAGCCCCCTGGAAGCCGCTATCCACCGTCGTATGGTCCAAGAGAATGCTGCCTTCCAGACCGTCTTCTGGCTGGCGTGTTGGGATGCGCTCATTCAGGACACTGACGAGGCCGCCAATAGCGGATGACCCATACCGCAAGACGGCCGGTCCGCGAATGACTTCCACTTTATCGACAGACAGCGGATTGATCGGAACAGCATGGTCTTCGCTGAGCGCCGACACATCATGGGTGCCAATACCGTTTTCCTGGACGCGGACCCGGGTGTTATCCAAGCCTCTGATGACAGGACGGCTCGTACCTGGCGCAAAGGAGGATTGGGAAATCCCTGGTTTGTCGCCCAACAGGCCACCGATGGTGACCGAGCCATTTCTGGCGATTTCATCGGCGGTCACAATTGTGACTGGGACGGCTAAGTCGTCGGTTGTCCGTTCCAATGGCGAGGCACTCACAACGATGCCCCGGCTGTCGGCAATGGCCGTTGTCGTCGCCATTGCGGATATCAAAAATGTCGTCGTGAGTAGTTTGGTCTTTAACGCGTGTTTCATCAGTACCCCCACAGTTACTCAATGGTTTGCTTGTGTTAGTGAACCTGCTGGTTCGTTTATTTTTTTCCGGCGTTGCTCTTGTGACGCCTCAGCCATTTGCTGACTGGCATTCGGCGCAGTGGCCGAGAATTTCAAATGTTCTTTGTTCCGACTTAAATCCGGTTTTGCTTTGCCAATTGGACAAGAGGCCGCACAGGCTGTGATCTTCGACCTCTTCGACCTTTTGACAGTCAACGCAAATGGCAAAGATGGTTTCGTGCGCGTGCTTGTGACCGTCGCAGGCGATGAACGCCTTCAGGTTTTCAAGCCTGTGCACCCGTCCTTCTGCGCGCAGCCGTTCCAAGGCCCGATAAATCACCGGGGGCTTGGGTTTGGTGTCGCCAGGCAAAATGTCGATCAGGTCATAGGCAGAAAGCGGTTGGTTCGCCTTCTTCATCACCTTGATCATGACATCGTCATCTATCGCCCTGGCACGCGCCATTCGTCACCGCCTCTAAATCGTAACGTATAACATACGATAGGTGAGCGCAGATTTCCCGTCAAGCGTGGCCAGGTGGCCGCGGTGTTTCCAAAGTTCGGAGAGATGGTTACCGGGTGACGTCGAGGCCCAGGTCTCGGACCTTGCGGTAGAGTGTCGAGCGTCCAATGCCGAGGCGCCGTGCGACTTCAGACATATGGCCTTTATATTTATCGATAGCCATTCGGATAAGGTCCGCTTCGATGTCTTCCAGTTTGCGCAGTTCACCGCCGTCATCTGTCACCGTGATGCCTTCGCCGAAGGTGGAGCGTGCAAATGCGGCGATGCCGTTTGAAGCCGGGGTGGTGTCGCCCGTGATCATTGCAGGCTGAGGTTCAGCGTGAACGACTGGCTGCGCCGGTGCGCTGGCCACGACCGGGTCATAACCATCGACCTGAGCCGCGATCTGCGGAAAATCGGCAATGGTCAACAAGTCGCTGTCACACAAAACGATGGCGCGGAAGACGGTGTTTTCCAGCTGTCGCACGTTGCCCGGCCAGTCATAGGCGGCCAACATGCCCATCGCGTCTGGCGCAACGCCGGCCACTTTTTTCCCTTCTTCAGCGGCAATGCGCTGAACGAAGTGGGTCACCAGGTCCGGCACATCCTCTTTGCGGTCGCGGACAGGGGGCAGGAAGATGGGGAAGACGTTCAAACGATAATAAAGGTCTTCGCGGAAGCGACCGTCGGTCACCATCTGGATCAGGTCGCGGTTGGTTGCAGAGATGAGACGGATGTCGACCTTTACGGGGCGTTTGGCGCCGATAGGGTCTACTTCGCCTTCCTGAATGGCGCGGAGCAACTTCACCTGCATGTCGAGAGGCAGTTCGCCGATCTCGTCCAAAAAGAGAGTGCCGCCGCTCGCTTCGACGAATTTGCCAGCATGTTTCTCCGAGGCACCGGTGAAGGCGCCTTTTTCATGACCGAAGAGAATGCTTTCGATGAGATTCTCAGGGATCGCACCGCAGTTCACGGTGATGAGTGGACCCCCGGCGCGGTCGCTTTCGCCCTGAATGGCGCTGGCAATCAGTTCCTTACCGACGCCACTTTCGCCTTCAATGAGAACAGGAATGTTAGATTGTGCGGCGCGCCGCCCCAGTTTGAGCACCGAGCTCATGGAAGGGGCGCCAGCAATAATATCGTCAAAAGTCAGCTGGCCTTTGGCTTTCTTTTGAAGGCGGTTCACCTCGCCGGCGAGGGCGGTCACCTTCAGGGCATTGCGTATGGAAACATAGAGCCGTTCGGGGCTCACCGGTTTCATGACGAAGTCATCTGCGCCAGCTCGCATCGCTTTCACGACAGTTTCGACGCCTGCCTGCGCCGTCAACACAATGACCGGCAACTCACCATGGGTGGGGGCGATGGCGTCCAGCACCTCCATGCCGTCCATGCCAGGCATGACCAGATCAAGGATCATGCAGGAGATGTCCTTGCCATTGGGACCATTCAGGATATCGAGGGCAGCGTCGCCGCCATCCGCGCTCACAACTCGGTAGCCATCGCGGCTGACGACTTCTTCTAGAATGCGTCGCTGTGCCGGATCATCGTCGACGACCAAAACCGTTTGAGCCATGCTTACCTCTAGTTCCCCTGTCGGTCCGCGGTGACGCGGTCGACGAATCACAAAACGAGGCCACTGAGGGTGGGTTCGCGTAATCGCGTCCGTCAGCGGCTGTGACCCAATATGGGGCAGACAGGTAAAGGCGGGTTTAAGGAGCGGGAGATTCGATTGTTTCGTGCCCGATTTTTCCGCTGAAGCCCGCCAATAATGGTTAATGGATGGGCGCAGAGCTTAAAACTGTCACATTTCGGTCCATAGGTGTTGCGGAGGGGTGACTCTGCGCTCGCAATTAAGGCTAAAACCTGAAACCACCTTGAAGGAACCTGCCGTTACGTGCGACGAATTGGGTTCATTAATGGCAGTCCGGTGGGGTCCGGGTCCTCCGTAGGTACGGGGGGTGTGCTTAAAACGACGACGGAGAGTGGGATGAAAATTCTATCCCGGATGATTGCGGTAGGGGCGATGTTGGGTTTGGCCGCTTGCGGTACTTGGCATGCTGAGTCCTACCTCAGCGAGGAAATTTCAGGTAGTGACTTCAACGCCTGTCTCGCGCGGGAATATCAAGACCGTGCTACTTCAGAAGCATATGTTGATTGCGACTGGATCGATACAGCACGCATTGTAGAAAAAGGCCGCGCTGCAGCTGCCGGTCAGACGGTAATGCCGTATGACCCAGCAAATTTTGCAGTTTTGCCTGAAGCTCTTGGCGAACTGCAGGAAGGCCGTGCACGTCTTCTTGCTGCGCTCGACAATGGGGGTCGCGAAGGCGACAACGCTTGTCAGTGTGCGAAAGCTCAGCGCTACTATGATGGTTGGGTTGAACAAGCTAGCGACAATGACATGGGCGTTGACGGTTCCTATTGGGGCGGTGTCGGCGGTCCAGTTCAGCCAAGCCGCGTTGAAGCAGAAAAAGCTGCTTTCTACGAAGCTCTTGCTGAATGTGAACAGGCTCCAGCTGGTCCTTGGACCATCTATTTCGGCTTCGACAAGTCGAACCTGACAGCTGCAGCTCAGTCTGTTGTTGACGAAATTGCCAACACTGTTGGAAGCCGCTCAGTGAGCGTTGTCGGTCACACCGACACCTCCGGTAGCTCCGCTTACAACCAGGCACTTGGTCAGCGTCGCGCAAATGCTGTGTCTAGCGCTCTGCAGGCACGTGGTGCCGGCGTATCCAGCGCAACCACCACCGGTGAGAGCGACCTTGCGGTTGCTACAGGTGACGGCGTGCGTGAGCCTCTCAACCGCCGTGCGGTTGTGACGGTCGACTAAGCCGACACATATAGACTTTGGGAAGGCCCTGGTTGTTGAGACCAGGGCCTTTTCTTTTGCTCGGTGTTTAATTCGTACAGTTGGCTCTTTGCGTCTTCCCCTTGCGGGGCCATATTCAGTGTTCCCTCTTTACCGAACACAGTTGGACGGCCGCATGGATATGAGCACATCTCCCACCTCTGATTTAGGCGATCTGCCGGAATGGGACCTCCGGGTCTTCTATTCCGGCCTTGATGACCCACAGATTGAGGGTGATCTGGCCTCGCTGAAGCAGGGTGTGACAGGCTTTGCGGCGCGCTATCAGGGTCAGATCGCGTCGTTTGCGGCTGCGCCGGATACCGGCGGTGAGGCGTTGGCGGCAGCAATTGCCGCGTTCGAAGCGCTGGAAGATGGGTTGGGCCGGATCGCGTCTTATGCGGGCTTGCTGTTTGCGACCTCATCGACCGTTCCAGAACATGCTCGATTTTATGGTGATATGCAGACAGCGCTCACCGAGCTGAACTCCGAGCTTCTGTTTTTTGGATTGGAGCTGAACGGCCTGGCCGACGCTGACATTGACCGTCTTGCTGAGAGTTCCCCGGCTTTTGCCCGCTACCTGCCCTGGGTCAATGATTTGAGGCTCCACCGGGAGCATGATCTGTCAACCGAGTCAGAGCAGCTTCTTCAGGACAAGTCGCTCACTGGTCGCTCAGCCTGGACGCGGCTGTTTGACGAAACCATGGCGCGGATGCGCTTTGACTTCGAGGGAAGTACCGCCTCGCTTGAACAGGTGTTGGACAAGCTCTCGGATCCAGACCGGGCGCTGCGACGGAAGGCCGTCGAGGCTTTGACCGAACGCTTTCAGGCCGATCAGCCATTGTTCACCCATATTACGAACACGCTCTCCAAGGACCTGGAACTGGAGGCGAAGTGGCGTGGCTATGAAGACGTTGCCGCCGCCCGGCACATTGCCAATCGCGTTGAGGCGCCGGTGGTTGATGCCCTCGCGCAATCTGTTCAAGACGCCTATCCCCGGCTGTCACACCGCTATTATGCGCTGAAGGCGAAATGGTTGGGTCTTGAGAAGCTCGAAACCTGGGACCGGAACGCGCCATTGCCGGAGGAGCAAACTGATCTCATTCCCTGGGATCGGGCAAAGGACATCGTCCTGTCTGCCTATGGCGATTTTGCGCCGGACCTGGCCGCGCACGCGGCGCCCTTTTTCGATAAAGGCTGGATCAATGCCGCGCCTCGCGAAGGCAAAGCAGGCGGTGCTTTTTCGCATCCGACCGTGCCGTCAGCCAATCCGTTCATCCTGATCAATTATATGGGTCGAACACGCGATGTGATGACGCTGGCCCATGAGTTGGGCCATGGCGTTCATCAGGTGCTCGCGGCGGAGCAGGGCCCGCTGATGGCGGAGACGCCTCTCACGCTGGCGGAGACGGCCTCTGTCTTTGGTGAGATGCTCACCTTCAAGCGATTGCTGTCCGAGACCACGGACGCCGCATCTCGCAAGGCAATGCTGGCCTCCAAAGTGGAGGACATGATCAACACCTGTGTCCGTCAGATTGCCTTTTATACCTTTGAACGGCGGCTGCATGTGGAGCGACGCAAAGGTGAGCTCTCAGCTGAGGATATCGGCAAAATCTGGATGGACGTGCAAACGACGAGTCTTGGCCCGTCTGTGCGTTTGTCAGATGGCTATGAAACATTCTGGTGCTACATTCCGCACTTCATTCATTCGCCTTTCTATGTCTATGCCTACGCGTTTGGCGACTGCCTGGTGAACTCGCTCTATGCGGTCTATGAATCATCGGAAGAGGGGTTCCAGACACGCTATTTCGATATGCTGCGGGCGGGTGGATCGCGGCGCCACAAGGAGCTTCTGGCGCCCTTCGGCCTCGATGCATCGGACCCTGCTTTTTGGAACAAAGGCCTTGGGGTGATCGAAGGCTTTATTGACGAGTTGGAGACGCTCTCTTGAGCAAACGGGACGCTGAAGAAAACAGACTAAGCGCAAGGGTTGCGCGCTACGCCAAGGTGGGCGTCAATGTGGGCGGTGTCGCGGCGAAGGTTGCCGGGCAGCGTTTGCTGGGCAGCGATGGCGCGTCTGACAAGAATGCGCAGGATCTGAAGGCGGCGCTTGGTGGCCTCAAGGGCCCGATCATGAAGGTTGCCCAGATGATGGCGACCATTCCCGAAGCCCTGCCGAAAGAATATGCGGCTGAACTCTCGCAACTTCAGTCGATGGCCCCGGCGATGGGGTGGCCCTTTGTGAAACGGCGCATGGCGGCGGAGCTCGGACCTGGATGGAAGAAGAAGTTCGGCACATTCGAGCGAGAAGCCGCTGCTGCCGCCTCGCTTGGTCAAGTCCATAAAGCAGAGACGTCAGAGGGCGAGCTCGTTGCCTGCAAACTTCAATACCCGGATATGCAGTCCGCGGTGGAAGCGGATCTCAGCCAATTGTCTCTCATTTTCTCCATTCACCGCCGGATGGATGCGTCCATCGACACGAGTGAGATGGCGGACGAGATCGGCCTCCGGTTGCGCGAGGAGCTGGACTATGCTCGCGAAGCGGCCCACATGCGGCTTTATGCGGACATCTTCAAAGATGAAGCACGCATTACCGTGCCGGGGGTGCACGATAGCCTCTCGACCGAGCGATTGCTCACGATGGACTGGCTGCACGGCCGGCCCTTGCTCGATTTTACGGATCATGCGCTTGAAGAGCGAAATGCCATTGCCGAAGCCATGTTCACTGCCTGGTGGTATCCCTTCAGCCATTACGGGGTGATCCATGGGGACCCGCATCTCGGCAATTACACCGTCAAAGACGATATGGGCATCAATCTGCTCGACTATGGATGCATCCGGATATTCCCGCCGACTTTCGTGCAGGGTGTGATTGAGCTTTATCGCTCGCTCGAAGCCGACGACCGGGATCGCTCGGTTGCGGCTTACGAAACCTGGGGCTTTCGCAATCTCTCCAACGAGCTGATCGATATTCTCAATCTCTGGGCGGGCTTCATCTATGGCCCGCTGCTTGATGACCGTGTTCGTTCCATTGCCGACGGGATCTCGCCGGGTGATTATGGCCGCAAGCAGGCAAGCTCGGTTCATGCGGCACTTAAAGAACATGGGCCTGTGACACCTCCCCGCGAGTTTGTGTTCATGGACCGCGCGGCCATTGGTCTTGGCGGGGTGTTCCTGCACCTGGGAGCCGAGCTCAATTTCTATAAGCTCTTCAATGACACGATTGCAGACTTCGAGTTTGCGGCCCTTGAAAAGCGCCAGACTGACGCGCTTTGCAGAGCGAAGGTTCCCGCCCCCGATTTTGCAGCTTCCTAACCCAAGCGACCCCTCATGACTGACGATCTTCTTGAAGAAACCCTGCCGCCCGTGCCCGACGGGTATGAACAGATGAACTGGTCCCGCGGATTTGGTCGTCAGATCGGCCCTCTTTATGAGCGCCGGGGGGAAGGACGCACTTATTCGCGTGCCTTTCGGGTTGAAGAACATCACACCAATGGCATGGGCAACTGCCATGGCGGCATGTTGATGGCGTTTGCAGACACCGCTTTCGGTCATGCAGTCACTGTTGCCCACCACCGCTATTGGGTGACCGTTCGCTTGCTGACGGACTTTGTGTCAGCGGCCCATCTGGGGGATTGGGTTGAAGGTTCTGCCGAGATTACCGGGGAGGAAGATGGCTTCATCACTGTCTCGGGCAAAATCTGGGTGGGGGAGCGCACCGTGATGACCGGAAGCGGTGTGTTCAAAGCGCTCGGAGAACGCCCGTGAGCGACGAGGGGAAAGGTAAGCCCAAGGACGGCTTGGTCGTCGATCAGCCGGTGGACAAAACAGCGTTCGATCTGGCGCCAGGCGATAGTGTGGGCGCAGATGTCATTCAGGCACCCTCCTGGTTCACCCGCGCGCTCGATACCGAACCTGAAAGTCATACGGTCGACGTGGGCGGGTGTCCCATCCACTACCTTCAATGGGGCGACCCGTCCAAGCCGGGCCTCCTGCTGGTTCATGGGAACGGGGCGCATGCCCGCTGGTGGTCTTTCATCGCGCCTTTTCTGGCCCGGGAATATTCCGTCGTGGCCATGGATATGTCCGGCATGGGCGATAGCGGTTTCCGGGACATCTACACGGTCGAGATGTTTGCCGAAGAACAAATGGCGGTCTGCGAGGCGGCTGGGTTTTTCGATCATTCAGAACCGCCGATTATCGTCGCCCACTCATTTGGCGGTTTCATCACCATTCTGACGGGCGCCCTCTATGGCGATCGGCTTGCGGGCACAGTCATTGTTGACAGCCCTGTCAATCCGCCGGATCGTCCAGGTGGGCCGCCAGACCGAAAGGTGCGTCCCCACAGGGTCTACAAGACGCTGGACGAAGCGGTATCCCGGTTCCGGTTGGCGCCGCCTCAACCCTGCGAAAATCTCTATGCGACCGATTATATCGCCCGAACCTCGCTCAAGCGGGTGGAGGGGGGCTGGACCTGGAAGTTTGACCCCAAAATCTGGCAACGGTTCGAGATTGGCGACACGGCGGGCCGTCTTCGGGCGACAAAATGTCGAATCGCGCTGATGAGAGGGGAATATTCAGTGCTGATGCCGGTCGAAATTGGGGAATATATGTTCGATTTGCTGGGTCGGGCGGCGCCAGTGATCGAGATTCCCCAGGCAAGGCACCACGTTATGCTCGATCAACCACTGGCCTTCGTGGCGGCGATCCGGGCCCTTTTGGCGGATTGGGAGCATTCTGACGCGCGGCACCGGGTGGGCTGATCAATAGTGACTTCCTGCCTGATCAATATCGATATGAATAAGTGCGTGCGACGGTTGCCGCGGGGTCCGCTTTTGCTATAGTCCGCTCAAATACAAGGTTTTTTTGAAAGGCAGAGGGCAATGAGCGAAGGCAAATCAGATAGCGCATGGAGCGACACGATGGATGTGGCGGAACACGAGCGCACGTTTGAAGGTTTTGTCGCTTTCACAAAGTACGGCATCTACGGATGTACCGCACTCTTGATCCTGATGGCGATCTTTCTCCTCTAGTCAGTTTAAGTCTCTTTTTCGTGAGGCCGGTTGCGGATGACCGTGGCGGGTCTCATGTGGTTCAAGCTTTAGCATTGTTTAATCGATGTGGAGCGTGTGTCTCATCACCGCTCCACTGAAAGGCAACGACGTCATCAAGAACGTCTGTGGTGAAAGGGTGGCGATAATCCATGAAGCTCGCAATTCCCAAGGAAAGAATGGAGGGAGAGCCGCGCGTCGCAGCGTCTCCTGAAACGGTGAAGAAGTACGCAGCCCTGGGTTTCGACGTCGTCGTTGAAACAGGCGCCGGCGCCGGGTCTCACATCTCTGACGAAGAGTTTAAAGAAGCTGGCGCCAGCATTGCCGGTTCTTCAGCTGAAGCGATCAAGGATGCCGACGCCGTGTTTGCGGTGCGTGCGCTGGATGATGAGCAGTTGGGTGCCATGAAAAAGGGTGCTCTGCTCGCGGCGATCCTGAACCCCTATGGGGATAAGGAGCGCATCCAGAAATATGCCGATGCGGGCATCGTGGCGATTGCTATGGAATTCATGCCGCGTATCACGCGGGCGCAGTCGATGGACGTGCTGTCCTCGCAGTCTAACCTGGCTGGCTACAAGGCGGTTCTTGAAGGCGCCAACGCATTTTCCCGGGCCATGCCCATGATGATGACGGCGGCCGGGACAGTTGCTCCGGCTCGTGTCTTTGTCTTTGGCGCTGGTGTGGCCGGGCTACAAGCGATCGCGACGGCCAAGCGCCTTGGCGCCATTGTGAGCGCGACGGATGTGCGCCGCGCTGCCGGTGAACAGATTGAAAGCCTGGGCGGTACCTTCATCATGGTCGAAAGCGATGAAGAAGATGGCGAGACGGCTGCAGGCTACGCCAAAGAGATGAGCGAAGACTACAAGCGCCGTCAGGCCGAACTTGTGGCCGAGCACATCAAGAAACAGGATATTGTCATTACAACCGCTCTGATCCCTGGTCGGCCGGCGCCGGTCCTTGTTTCTGAGGAGATGGTGAAAAGCATGAAGCCGGGTTCGATCATCATCGACCTGGCGGTCGAGCAGGGCGGCAACTGCCCGCTCTCCAAGCCAGGGGAGACGGTCGAAGCACACGGCGTATCGATTATCGGCATGACCAATATGGCCGGTCGTTTGCCGGTCGATGCCTCTTCGCTCTATGCCAAGAACCTGCTCAATTTCATTACGCCCCAGATCGATCAGGAAGCGAAAAGCCTGAAGCTTGATTGGGAAGACGAAACTGTTACCGGCACGGCCCTGACGCGCGATGGCGCGATCATCCATCCGGCCCTAACTGGGGAGACTGCATAATGGGTGAGATAGCTCCATTTATCTTTCTGTTCTCGATTTTCGTGATGGCCATCTTCGTCGGTTATTACGTGGTCTGGTCCGTGACGCCCGCGCTTCACACGCCATTGATGGCTGTAACCAACGCTGTCTCGTCTGTGATCATTGTGGGGGCGGTAACCGCTGTTGGTGTTGAGGCGCTCAGTGACGGTGCGACAGTGTCCAAGTGGTTGGGCTTTGGCGCGGTGGTATTGGCGTCGGTGAATATTTTCGGCGGCTTTCTCGTCACGCAGCGCATGCTCGCCATGTACAAGAAAAAAGAAAAATAAGGAGGCGATGTCATGTCTGCGAACGTAGTCGCACTGCTCTATCTCGCCTCTGGCGTGCTCTTCATTATGGCTCTTCGGGGTCTGTCCTCTCCTGAGACCTCCCGTCAGGGGAATGTCTACGGCATGGTCGGGATGGCTATCGCCGTTGGCACAACGCTGACGCTTCTGCAATCAACAACCAGCCTCACCTGGGGCATGATCGTTGGCGGGATTGTTGTCGGTGGCGGCATTGGTGCCATCATCGCCAATCGGATCGCCATGACTGATATGCCGCAGCTTGTGGCGGCGTTTCACTCGCTGGTGGGTCTGGCGGCCGTACTGGTTGCCTGGGCGGCCTTCATGGCCCCTGAAGCGTTTGATATCGGCGTTGTCGGGAATATCAAAACCGCGAGCCTGATCGAAATGTCCATCGGCGTGGCCATCGGGGCCATTACCTTTTCCGGCTCGGTCATCGCGTTTGCGAAGCTCAATGGCAATATGTCCGGCGCGCCGATCATGCTGCCAGCGCGCCACCTCATAAATGGGTTGCTGGCTGCCGCGATTGTCGCAGGCATTGCTTATATCTGCATCGACCCGGCCAATCAGACGGTGGAGATGTTCCTGATTGTGACGCTGCTCTCGTTCGTGATCGGTTTCCTGATCATCATCCCCATCGGCGGCGCGGACATGCCGGTTGTCGTTTCCATGCTGAACTCTTACTCAGGATGGGCTGCGGCGGGCATTGGCTTCACGCTTGGCAATATGGCGCTCATCATCACCGGCGCGCTTGTCGGGTCTTCCGGCGCCATTCTCTCTTACATCATGTGTAAGGGCATGAACCGTTCCTTCATCAGCGTGATCCTGGGCGGTTTTGGTGGCGAAGAAGCAGCTGCCGGTGGCGGCCATGTGGAAACGCGTCCTGTGAAACAGGGTTCCGCGGACGATGCCGCCTTCATCATGAAGAACGCAGCGTCGGTCATCATCGTGCCGGGCTACGGTATGGCGGTGGCGCAGGCTCAGCATGCCCTTCGCGAGATGGCGGATGAGCTTAAAAAAGAGGGTGTCAAAGTCTCCTACGCGATCCACCCGGTGGCAGGTCGTATGCCAGGTCATATGAACGTACTGCTGGCGGAAGCCAACGTGCCTTATGACGAAGTGTTTGAGCTGGAGGATATCAACAGCCAGTTCACGCAGGCAGACGTCGCCTTCGTCATCGGTGCAAACGATGTGACAAACCCCTCGGCGAAGACCGACCCTGCAAGCCCGATCTTCGGGATGCCGGTCTTGGATGTTGAGAATGCGGCGACGGTTCTCTTTATCAAACGTGGTATGGCGGCTGGATATGCTGGCGTTGAGAATGAACTCTTCTTCCGGGACAACACGATGATGTTGTTCTCGGATGCGAAGAAGATGGTTGAGGAGATCGTGAAAGCCCTCTAGCGCGCTTTCTACATCCTGTGAGTTTCTAAAGGGCGGTGGCGACACCGCCCTTTTTCCTTGGGTGAACGGGTCTAGTCCGCTTTTGTAAGAGACTGGTCCAATCCAGACCTTCTCAATAGGCTCAATATTGCAATCTATCTGCGCGTTGCCCATCTTTTAGGCTTGGCAAGTGGCGAAGGACCCGGGGCATGGACATTTATCACGGCTGGTGTGATCTCAAGGATGGGGTGAGTGACATCGAGTTTGCTGACGCCTTCACCACGTATATGGAGAAGCTCAAGTCTGATGGGTTCATCGAAGGGTACCGGCTGACGCGCCGCAAGCTTGGCTTAGGCGGTGAAGGCCTTGGCGAGTTTCACTTTATGATTGAGGTCGAGGGGCTGGCGCAATTGGATGAGGCTTTCGGTCTGGTCGCCTCGCGGGCGGCGCCCATTGAAGGCCCGCATTTTGCCGTCAATTCCTTGATCAAGAACGTTCGTTTTGCGCTCTATCGGGACTTCCCCGATCCCATGCGGGTTCAGGGTGAAGAGCTTTTCTGATGTCCGGTGTTTCTGTGCGGTTGGCGGAGCCTGGCGACCGAGAACTCCTGATTGAATTTATGGCCGGGATGCTGACCGCCGCGCGTGCCATTGAAGAGAACAGAGCCTCGCCTGAGGTGGCGGCAGCGCCCCATACGGACGATCTTCTAAAAGATGTGCACATTAATGATGGTGCCGTCTTTATCGCAGAGTTGGGAAGCTCCCCTGTGGGATTTCTCGCCTGCACATTGAGCGAGGAGCAGGGCGCCTATATCCGACCGGAAGAACGTCGGTTTGGCCAGGTGAACAATCTGTTCGTTGAGGAAGGTGTTCGAGGACAGGGCGTTGCGGAGGTTTTGATGGCGGCCGCGGAAGATCATGTGCGCGCTCGCGGCGTCACTCATCTGCGCCTTTCCGTGCTTGACCAGAATGCCCGCGCCAGGAGCTTCTATGAAAAGTGCGGTTGGATGCCGTACGAGGTTAGCTATCGACTGCGGCTTTGAGATCGTCTGTGGACATGCTGTTTAATGTTTGATTTTGGCTGATAGTGAACATGCTGATGACTGATGTTGTTGTGAGGGCCGCCCTGCCAAAAGACCACCAGTTTTTGGCAGCGTGCATGGGTGGCTTGCAGGAAGCGGAAATTGAGATTGAGGCCAATCGGGACACGGTCGATGCTGCCGCTGAGCCGCATTTAAATTGGGTGCTGGATCAAGTCGCTGCAAAAGAGGGTGCCGTTTTCGTTGCAGAACTGGACGGACGATCCGTTGGTTGTCTGCTCTGCACGGTGGATGAAGATAGCGGGGAATATGTGAAACCGCGTCATCGCCGCTACGGCTATGTGAACGACTTGTATGTGGCGAGGAAAGTCCGAGGGAAAGGTGTTGCCGATGCCCTTATGGGCGCCGCAGAAGACTTTTTCCGCGGTAAGGGCCTGACCAATATGCGGTTGGGTGTTTTGACCGAGAACCGACGCGCCAGATCTTTTTACGAACGACTTGGCTGGCATTCCTATGAACAGGTCTACCGTAAGAAGCTCTAATGTCGCGCAGGTCAGCCCTGCTTGAGCCTGTTGTGAGTGGGTAATTGTTTTTCTAAAGAAAACTGTTTATCTATTTCCTATGGCTAAAACTTCTTCTCAGAGCGGATCTCGAGGCGCTGGCCGAAGCCGTGCGGCGATCCGGACGATCCTGAAGAATTCCGGTCCTGCCGATGCGTCTTCCATGGCGGAGGAGCTGGGGGTCGCCCCCATGGCTGTGCGTCAGCACCTTTACACCATGCAGGAAGAGGGCCTCGTTTCTTTCGAAGAAAAGGCTGAAGGGCGAGGCCGTCCCACCAAATATTGGTCTCTCACCGACGCGGCCAATGCTTATTTTCCAGATGCGCATGGCGATCTTGCCGTCAGCCTTCTCACCGAAATGCGCGAGGTATTTGGTGAGGAAGGTTTGGAACGTCTTCTCGCGGCGCGCACAGAAGAGCAGAAGAGGGCCTACAAGAAGCGTCTTAAAGGCGCGGAAAGTCTTGAAGCAAAGCTTGCCATCCTTGCGGAGATCCGCACTGAGGAGGGTTATATGGCCTCTTCAATGGCCGCTCCGGACGAAGAGGGCGCGTTCCTTCTTGTGGAGAACCATTGTCCGGTCTGCAGTGCGGCTGCCACCTGTCAGGGGCTCTGCAAATATGAGCTGGAGCTGTTTCAATCTGTGGTTGGCCGCGGCGCTGAGGTGACCCGGGAAGAGCATATTTTGAGCGGCGCACGGCGGTGTGCTTACCGGATCGGGCCCAAACGCAAAAAAGCCGCCCGATAGGGCGGCTCTTCTGAAATCGGTCGGAGAACGCTCTGCTTAGCGCTTCTTGCCGGGCACCAGGCCTTCGCGCTGCGCACGCTTCCGGGCCAGTTTCCGGGTCCGGCGAACGGCTTCGGCTTTTTCCCGCGCGCGCTTCTCAGATGGCTTCTCGTAGAAATTCCGCAGCTTCATTTCGCGGAAAATCCCTTCACGCTGCATTTTCTTTTTCAGCGCTTTGAGAGCCTGATCGACGTTATTGTCGCGAACGAGTACCTGCACGAGCTATCCCTGCCTTTTCCCAGTTGGGTCAGAAATGGCCAAAATTGGCCGAAAACCTCGGCTTTTGACCGAAAACCGCTGCGATACAGGACTTTTCCTGCGCAGCGAGGCCGGATAGGTACCAAAAGAATCGAAGCCTGTCCACCGTCGGATGCTGGAAAAAGGCCGGATTCCGGCTGTATTGAGTGCTGGTTTTAGGGGGTGGTTTCTAAATCGGGGCTCTGCGGCGGATTGGTCGCTTTACGGCTCTTATCCCCATGCCCATATTCCCTTCATGACGATCCGAAAAATAGCCCGCATGGGGCATCCTGTACTTCAGGGTGTTGCCGACCCCGTTTCTGACCCAACAGCGCCGGAAATCCTTGATCTCGTGCGCGACATGATTGAAACGATGGAAGACGCGAACGGTGCTGGTCTTGCCGCGCCACAGGTCTATGTCCCCCAACGTGTGGTGATCTTCCAGGCACCTGGTGCCCGGGCGACGGCGGAGATTGATGCGGAAGAAGAATTTGACCCAACGGCGCCGCTCACTGTCCTGATCAATCCGGAAATAGAGCCTGTTGGAGACGAGTTGGAACTCGGCTGGGAAGGGTGCCTTTCTGTACCGGGACTGCGGGGCCTGGTGCCACGACATCGCCGCATCATCTATCGCGGCGTGGACTTGGATGGTCAACCGATTGAACGCCGGGCGCAGGGTTTCCATGCGCGGGTGGTGCAGCATGAATGCGATCACCTGGACGGTATTTTATATCCTCAGCGCATGCCGGATATGCGGGCGCTGATCTTCGAGAGTGAAACCAAACACTGGCTCGAAGAGACAAGCGAAAAGGTATCAGACGATGACTAAAGCGAAAAAAGATCAGCTGGAGAGCGTCCGTGCAAAGGTGCTGAAGGCGGCGCTTCCTGATGTTCCCTTTGATGGGTGGACAGGATCCGTCCTGCTGCGCGCGGCAAAAGCTGCGGATGTGGACCATGGCCTCGCGAGGCTTGCTTTCCCAAATGGCGCACGTGACCTCGCGGAATACTTTCTCGCGGACGGGGACCGGCGGATGATCGATGTGCTGGCGAAGACCGATCTTGGGTCCATGAAGATCCGGGAAAAGATTACTTTTGCCGTGCGCACCCGTCTTGAGGTTGATGAGAACAACCGGGAAGCCCTTCGCCGGGCGAGCACCTCGCTTCTGATCCCACCCGCGTCGGGCAGTGCAGCCAAGTCTCTCTACAACACCGTTGATGCGATATGGGTTGCGATCGGCGATACGTCGACGGACTACAATTTCTACACCAAGCGTGCAACGCTCGCCGGTGTCTTCACGACGACGCTGGCCTGTTGGTTTGCCGATGAGAGCGACGGTCATGCCGACACATGGGCATTTCTTGACCGGCGTATTGCTGACGTGATGCAGATCGAGAAAATTAAAGCTCAGGCAACAAAGGTCATGGATGCTCTGCCTGATCCGCTGGGCCTGCTTGCGCGGCTTCGCTACCCATCGGCGAGTTAAGCAATTATGGCGACCAGGCGCTTGCTGCGTCTGGAGTGTCCGCGCCAATGTCGATCCATTTCAGCTCCAGGATCTTCGCGGCAACGGTCGAATTAGGCTGTGTGTCCTCATAGGTCACGGTTTTTTCCCGAGAATGGACGCTTACGATGCGATCAGACTGGCTCTCTCCTTTTTGGAGGGGCAAGTAGAGGCTCTCCACGACGGCTCTTTTTCCCGTGTTGTAGATGTTTTCATAGGTGGCAAGCGCCCCGACCGGGTGAGATACGATGGTGCACAGGATCTTTGAGACGGTGGCCCTTGTTTCAGGCGCGGTCATCTCGATGAGGTTGTTGCCGGTAGGGTCCTGGCCCATGCGTTCGGCAATGGCGGTGCCGGCTAGCCGGTATTGAATGTTCATTGCATCAATGACGTCGAGAATGGCCACATCTTTCAGTATGTAAGCAATCTGTGCGGGATCGATTTCATTGGCGTTTGGCAACAGCCTGTCGCCTCTCGCCTCCTCCCAAAACTCGCTCAAAGGGCGAAGCGCAGGATTGGTCACCTGATCTGATATCTTGCCACCGGCTGACTTGGGGTTGGTCTTATTATTATTGTTGTTTTCTTCTTTCATGGTCCCCCGACCCGTACGCAACTCAACAACTTGCACAGGTCCGAACACGCCCGCGCCGACTCAACTTGAGAGGTATTTTCTCAGGTTCTGTCGCGAATGGAAATGACACTATTTTTTATAGGGATAGGTCGAGCGGTCTAAGGTCGCTAATCAATCCGTCTTACTTGAACCTGTTACCAAGTCTGTGACGTGGCCCATCTTTCGTCCGGGTCTCGCTTCACGTTTGCCGTAAAGATGAATGGCCCTATGCGACACAGCGGCGTGATCGATCCATTCGTCGACTTCCTCACCGATGAGATTGGTCATAACCGCATCTGAGTGACGCGCCGGGTCGCCCAACGGCCAGCCCGCAATGGCTCTGATATGTTGCTCAAATTGGCTCACGGAGCAGGCATCCGATGTCCAGTGACCGGAATTGTGGACGCGGGGTGCGAACTCATTGACACAGAGTGTGCGTTTATCTCCCTCGACCAGCACGAAAAACTCGACCCCGATGACGCCGATATAGTCGAGACCATGGGCAATCCGTTCGGCAATTTTTCGCGCGTCTTCCGCGATGGCTGGGTCGAGAGCTGCTGGCACTGTCGTCGTGTGCAATATGTGGTCGCGGTGGACGTTTTCACCGACATCATAGACAGCTGAGGTGCCATCCAGCGCGCGGGCGGCGATGACGGAGACCTCTTTCTCAAAGGGCATGAAGCCTTCGAGAATTGCTGGGGCGCCCGCAATCGCGTCGAACGCGGCTCCCGCTTCCGAGACGTCGTTGATTTTGACCTGGCCTTTTCCGTCATATCCAAAGCGGCGCGTTTTCAGAACCGCCGGCGTGCCAAGCTTGTCGAGGGCGCCGGCAAGATCGTCTAGCTTATCAACCTGGGCAAAGGGAGCCGTCGCGATGCCGAGGCTATTCAGAAAGTTTTTTTCATCCAAACGATCCTGGGAGGTCGCAAGCGCCTTGGCGCCAGGCCGGACGGGCGCGTGTTCGCTTAGAATGCGGGCTGTTTCGCCGGGGACGTTTTCAAACTCATAGGTGACCACATCAACTTGATCCGCGAACGCAATCAGCGCGCTTTCGTCGTCATAGGCGGCGCGGGTCGCGGCGCTCGACACTTCAGCGGCGGGACTCGTTTCTTCGGGGGCATAGACATGAACGCGCAAGCCAAGTTCGGCGGCGGCAAGCGCCAGCATGCGACCCAATTGGCCGCCGCCCAAGATGCCGATGGTGCTACCCGGGGGCAGTGCTGTCGCGGGCGCCTTGTCAGCCATTGCGATCCGGCGTTTCTGCGACCGCGTCGGTCTGTGCCTGGCGCCAGGCATCCAAACGGGCGGCAAGCGCCTCATCTTGCAGGGCCATGATGCTGGCCGCCAGAAGGGCAGCGTTCTTCGCACCCGCATCGCCGATCGCCAAGGTGCCGACCGGGATACCCCCTGGCATTTGAGCAATGGAGAGGAGGCTGTCCTGTCCGCTCAGCGCCCTCGACTGGATGGGGACGCCCAGAACCGGCAGCGAGGTCATTGACGCGGTCATGCCCGGCAGGTGGGCAGCGCCGCCGGCGCCTGCGATGATCACATTGACCCCTCGGGACTTGGCTGTCTTCGCATAGTCAGCCATACGGTCAGGTGTGCGGTGGGCTGAGATGATCCTGACGTCGTTTGGAACCTGCAAAGTGTCCAGAATATCGGCCGCGTGCTTCATGGTAGGCCAGTCTGACTGACTGCCCATGATGATGCCGACGTGTGGTGTTGGTTCGGCCATAGTCCGGTTCCATTTGCGAAACGCGCAGGCCGCAAAGCGGCGCGGTGGCGCGCGGAAAGCGGCGGATTATAGGCATGGGGCCCTGCTTGGCAAGCTGTCGGGAGTGAGCGCCACCCTGCCCCTGGACCGGGGGTGGCGGCGCGCCAGTCTTCGCCCTATTCTGGGCGGGAAGTCACGCCGAATCACTCAGTTTTCTGCGGGTTTTGCGCAGATCTGGTGGAGCTCAAAGGGGGCAGGCGATGAAGATAGGTGAAAAGAGACCTGTCGGGAAAACGACGCTGCGGGGCGCCTCCGCGCCGACGGCCAGTACCGCACCCTCGGATGTGGCCGGGGTCGATGGGCGCGTGATTAAAGACAGCACTTCGATTATGGGTATTCCCGAGGCGGAGCTCACGCCCAGTGTCCGGACAGCCATCATGACCCTGATGGGTGAGGTGGATAAGATGCGCAAGGAAATGCGGTCTATCCGGGAGCGTTTGCGCAGTGCTGAAGCGCTGGCGGACCATGATGCTCTCTTGCCGCTTCTCAACCGTCGGGCCTTCGTACGGGAATTATCGACGGCGATCTCTTATGCCAAGCGCTACCAGACACCGCTCAGTCTTCTGTATATCGATATTGATGGCTTCAAAGCGATCAATGACACCCATGGCCATGCCGCCGGCGATGCGGTCCTTAACGATGTGGCGCGTAAGATCATCGCGCATATTCGTGAGTCAGATATTGCCGGGCGGCTCGGCGGCGATGAGTTTGGGATCATCCTGCCGCATGCAGCGGAGAAGTCTGCACGGGCGAAAGCCAGTTCCATTTCCGATGTGGTTGCCCGGGACCCTGTTCTGATGGAAGGCCAGAGTGTACCCGTTACGATTTCGATCGGGGCGGTGATGATCGGTCCTGACGACGAGGCGGAGAGTGCGCTCGCCCGAGCGGACAAAGCGATGTACACCGCCAAACGGTTCTCCCGTCCGGCGCACTAAAAAACTAGATATGTCCTGATGGTACAGTGACCGCGCTTTAGGCGATGATGTCTGGTGTCAGTCGATCTTCGATTTCCAGCACACGATCCCGCAGTGCGAGTTTCTTTATCTTCAAACGGCGCAGCTGCAAATGATTGGGATAGGGCATTGCTTCGAGCGCCTGGACCGCGCCATCAAGATCCCGATGTTCTTGCTTAAGCTGGATGAGCTCTTTTCTGAGCTCTGCCTCGTCGTCCATGCCACTTGCCCGGCTTATTGTTTGCGCGGATTTTACTTTTGCCGCTCAAAGCGTTCTAGCGATCTCACGCCCCGCAAACAAGTCTGTTAGTGCACTGCAGCGACGGTTTTTCATGATTCGTGTCAAGGGGAAATTCGCCTAAAATCCGGCGCAGAATTCAGCCAAACTCGACAGAGTGCCACGAAAGAGTCACACTTCTTCTTGTGAACGTTAGATCAGATAAGGAGATATGTATGGCTGTTGAGTCGCGCATCGCCGAGTTGGAAAAGCGGCACGAGCTCCTGGAACGAGCGATTGAGGACGAACTGCAAAGTCCCGGAAGTGACGATTTGCAGGTCACCCAATTGAAGCGACAAAAACTTCGAATAAAGGAAGAGATTGAGCGATTATCGGCTGAGGTCAAAGCCGCCTGATAATCGCATCCCAACAGTTTCTGAGTGCGTTGTAACGCTGGGCCAGGACGGCCCGGCGTTTTGTATTTCTTAGTCCCGTTACCGAGTCGTTCAGTCCGGCATGAAGGATTTTCCCCCGGCCAGATCTTCCGCCATGCCGCGCAGTTTGAATTTCTGCACTTTGCCGGTCGAAGTTTTCGGCAGGTCGCAAAACACGACCTTGGTGGGGCACTTAAAGTGCGCCAGGTTTTCCCGGCAATAGGCGATGAGATCCGCTTCGCTCATCTCCCGTGCAGAGGCCTTGAGGGTCACAAAGGCGCACGGTGTCTCGCCCCAGCGCTCGTGGGCCATGGCAACGACGGCGGCTTCGAGGATATGCGGGTGCTTGTAGAGCGTGTCTTCCACTTCAATCGATGAAATGTTCTCTCCGCCGGAGATGATGATGTCTTTCGAGCGATCTTTGAGCTGCACGTATGAATCTGCGTGCCAGACGCCGAGATCGCCGGAATGGAACCAGCCGCCTGCGAAGGCGTCGTTGGTGGCGGTCGGGTTTTTGAGATAGCCCTTCATCACCACATTGCCGCGGAACATGACCTCGCCCATGGTTTCGCTGTCCTGCGGGACAGGCTCCATGGTTTCCGGGTCCATGACCGCCAAATCTTCCAGTACGGGATAGTTCACACCCTGGCGTGCCTTCACCTGCGCGCGTTCACCGTCGGGGAGGCCGTCCCACTCCTCATGCCAGGCGTTTACGACGGCGGGGCCGTAGGTCTCGGTGAGGCCGTAGACGTGAATGACGTTGAAGCCTTCTTCTTCCAGCGCTCGAATGGTGGCTGCCGGTGGCGGGGCGGCTGCTGCGAAGAAATTCACGACGTTGGGGAGCTTTTGTTTTTCGTCCGCGGTCGCGTTGATGAGGAAGCTCATGACCGTCGGGGCGCCGCCCATATGGGTGACCTTATGCTCGGCGATGGAGGCATAGATGTTGGGGGCGGCCACTTTGCGCAGGCAGACATGGGTGCCCGCCACAACGCTTAATGACCAGGTGAAGATCCAGCCATTGCAGTGGAACATGGGCACGGTCCAGAGGTAGACGCTGTCGCGGGTCATCTCGGCGGTGACGATGTTGCCAGCGGCCAGCAGGTAGGCGCCGCGATGGTGATAGACCACGCCTTTGGGGTTGCCGGTGGTGCCAGATGTGTAGTTCAGCGCGATGGCGTCCCATTCATCATCGGGCAGGGACCAGTCAAATTCCGGATCGCCGTTCGCAATGAAGGTTTCGTATTCGGCTTCGCCGATCAGTTCTCCCGGGCCGTCATATTCCGGGTCGTTGATGTCGATGATCATGGGATCGCATTTGGCAAGGGAGACCGCTTCATGGGCGAGGGCGGAAAACTCCCGGTCCACGAAAAGCGCTTTGGCTTCCCCGTGGTCCAGGATGAAAGCGATGGCAGCGGCATCGAGGCGAATGTTGATGGTGTTGATCACGGCTTTCAGCATCGGCACGCCGTAATGCAGTTCCAGCATAGCGGGCACGTTGGGTGAGATCACCGCGACCGTGTCGCCTTTACCGATACCTTTGTTGCTAAGCGCGCTCGCGAGTTGTCGACAACGGGCGTAATAGTCCGCGTAAGAACGCCGCAGGTCCCCGTGAATGACGGCCGTCTTGTCCGGATAGATGCGCGCTGCGCGCCGCAAAAACGAGAGAGGCGAGAGCGACTGATGGTTCGCTGCGTTTTTGTCCAGGTCCTGATCGTAAATGCCGGTCATGGCGTATCCCCCCTCAATTGATCTCTTCTTTTGGTGCTTTTTACCATGAAGTTCGGCCAATCGGGGGCGATTATTGGCGGTTCGGATGCCAGTCAGTAACCGTGTTTGTTCAGAGTGTCTTAAGTCTGATGTCTCAAAATAGAGACCTCTCAGACCTCAGAAAGGAGGCACTTCATGACCCGTTTTCTCGTCTCCGACGACAATGAGTCTGGCTATCGCCTGGAAGACATTCTGACGGCTGTCCGCGCCGATGTCGTGAAACGCTGTGAGAAGATCGTGGATGACCATCGCGATGAAGCGAACCACGTGCTGGATAATAATATCCGTGTGCTGTCGCTGTTGAGTGAGGCCATCAAACTGGCTGAAGACTCGACATATGTGCTGGACAGGTCCTTCGGCCCAAGCGCAGCCGATAAAGGCGGCGCGCCGCGTATCGGTCGCGCTTAAGCTTCTTTGTTTCTCGGGTTTCCGGATGTTGAAGTGCTTCAACTTCAAGTGGAAACGCTTTTAGAAAAACGCACCTGTGGTCCCGTCCCACAGAAGTTTGCAGCCCACCAAGAACAAAGCCATGTAGGCGAACTGGTAGAATGGTTTCTCCGGGATGAGGTCCAGTGCTTTGATGCCGAGCCACATGCCGATGGGTGCCAGGGGCATCAGCATGAGCGAGGTGGACAGGTTGGTGATCTCGAACTGTCCCAGAAGCGCGTAGGGCGGAACCTTGATCAGGTTCACGGCCCAGAAGAACATCACACTGGTGCCCACATAGAGCTTCTTGTCGAGCTTTTGCGGCAGCATGTAGATCTGGAAAGGTGGTCCGCCCGCATGGGCAACGAAACTCGTGAAGCCACCCACGGCGCCCCAGGTCGCTCCCTTTGTTTGATTAATACCCTTTGCAGCGGCCGAGGCGCGCCGCCCAATCCAATGGTCAAGGGCAAAAGCGACGGCGATGCCGCCAACGAGCAAACGCACAAAATTGTCGGTCACATAGCTTGCTGTGAGGGCTGCGATCAGAATGCCAATGGCGGCGCCCGGGACCATGATAGCCAAGTTTTTCAGATGAAAGCTTTTGCGATAGGCCCATACGCCAATCAGGTCCATGACGATCAGGATGGGCAGGAGGATACCGGCTGCCTGCAGGGGAGAGATGACAAGCGCCATCATCGGCACACCTAAGATGCCGAGCCCGCCGGCGAAGCCACCCTTGGAGAGGCCGACCAGCAGGACCGCCGGAATGGCGACGGCATAGAACCACGGGTCAACAATCATATCCATAGAGCGTATTCTCCATCCGGCCTGCTCTGCACAAGTGAGGCTTGCAAAGCTCTATCAGGCTTGAAACAGTCTTGGGCAAAAGAGAAGGACACGGAGCCCCCATGACACCGTGTGAAAAGATCAAGGCCGGGAGGAGAGTATCATGAGTCGCTACCCTGAAACCTATGCAGCATGGAAAAGCGATCCCGAAGGGTTTTGGGCCGATGTGGCGCAGGAGATCGACTGGTCGCGGCCGTGGGACCAGGTTCTCGAAACCGATGGCGGTGGTGCGCACTGGTTCAAGGGAGCGACCTGCAACACCTGCTATAACTGCCTCGACCGGCATGTGGAGAATGGCCGAGGGGATCAGGCCGCACTCATTTACGACTCGCCCATCACCGGGAACCAGAAGAGCTTCACCTATGCAGAACTGCTCGACGAGGTCGCGACCTTCGCCGGGGTGCTACAGGCCAATGGAGTGGGCGTCGGGGACCGGGTGATCCTGTACATGCCGATGGTGCCTCAGGCGGCGGTGGCGATGCTTGCCTGCGCACGGTTGGGTGCAGTCCACTCCGTAGTTTTCGGGGGCTTCGCGGCCAATGAACTGGCGACCCGCATTGACGATGCGAAACCGAAACTGATTGTCACAGCCTCCTGCGGCATCGAACCTGGGCGGGTTATTGCCTATAAGCCGCTGCTGGACGGTGCGATTGAGCTGTCAACGCACAAGCCCGAAAAATGCATCATCCTGCAACGGGAGCAGGAACCTGCCGAGCTCACCCCGGGCCGCGATCTCGACTGGGGGCAAGAGATGGCGAAGGCGGCCGCGGCGGGCAACAAACCGGCCTGCGTCGATGTTGCTGCGACCGACCCCCTCTATGTGCTCTACACGTCCGGCACGACCGGACAGCCCAAAGGCGTGGTGCGGGACAATGGCGGTCATATGGTGGCGCTTAAATGGTCCATGAAAAACATCTATGGGATGGACCCTGGTGATGTCTGGTGGGCGGCGTCTGACGTCGGCTGGGTCGTCGGGCATTCCTACATAGTATATGGGCCGCTGCTTCATGGCTGCACAACCATCCTGTTTGAAGGCAAGCCCGTCGGCACGCCGGATGCGGGCACCTTCTGGCGGGTCATCTCTGAGCACAAGGTGCGCGCTTTCTTCACGGCGCCCACGGCGTTTCGCGCCATCAAGAAGGAAGACCCGCAGGCGTCGCTGGTGGGCAATTATGACCTGAGCGGTTTTGAGACGCTCTTCCTCGCTGGTGAGCGCGCTGACCCGGACACGATCCAATGGGCGGAGAAGGCGCTCAAGGTTCCGGTGATCGATCACTGGTGGCAGACGGAAACCGGCTGGTCGATTGCTGCGAACCCGGTGGGACTTGGCATGTTGCCGGTGAAACATGGGAGCCCGACCGTTGTCATGCCGGGCTATGACGTGCAGGTGGTGGATGAGGCAGCGAAACCTGTCGCGACCGGTGAGACCGGCGCCATTGTGGTGAAACTTCCCTTGCCACCCGGCTGCTTGCCGACGCTCTGGGAGAATGAGGAGGGCTTCCGATCCTCTTACCTCGAAGACTATCCGGGCTTCTACAAAACCGCTGACGCGGGCTTTATGGATGAAGACGGCTACCTCTACATCATGAGCCGTACGGACGACATCATCAACGTGGCGGGGCACCGGCTCTCGACCGGGGGCATGGAGGAAGTGCTCGCAGGCCACCCAGATGTTGCGGAGTGTGCCGTAATGGGGATTGCTGACAAACTCAAAGGGCAGGTGCCCATCGGGCTGCTTGTGCTCAACGCGGGCGTGGATCGCAATGACGGTGATATTGCGCGGGAAGCGGTGCAGCTGGTTCGTGAAAAGATCGGACCCGTAGCGGCCTTCAAAACAGCGCTCATCGTTCAGCGCCTGCCCAAAACGCGGTCGGGCAAAATTCTGCGTGGCACGATACGAAAGATCGCCGATGGCGAGGAATGGAAAATGCCGGCAACCATCGACGACCCAGCGATCCTGGATGAGATCACCCGCGTATTGGCCGATGCGGGACTGGTGTCGGGGAATTAGTCGTCTCCCGTTTCTTTCGTCAAACTGATTTTGGCATCCTCGTGCTCGACACGAGGATCCATACTGAGTTGAAAAGCTGCTTGGACCCTCGGGTTAAGCCCGAGGATGACATCAACAAAAAAGGGGCCGCCGAATAGGCAGCCCCTCATTTCATTTGGCGATGGAACGGGTCTTATCCGTTGTCTTTGGTGTCGTCGCCACCCACGTTCAGGTCTTTCAGCTTTGCAAAGACAGAGTCGGGATCGATTTCCGGCTCTTCTTCCTTGGGTGCAGGCGCGGAGGTGAACGCATCCGACACGTCGCCCACCGCAAACGGTTCGGGCTCAGATGGGTCTGTGTCGTCCACGGACGGCACGTTGACCTGATCGGCCGGCACTTCGTGCGCCGATGGGCGAGCGAGACCCAGCGGATCGGCGGTGGCTTCGCCGGTTGTCTCTTCCGCCGGGAGAAGGGTTCCTGCCTTGCGGGCTTCTCTTTCAGCCTTCTTACGCGCGCGTTCCAGCTTGTCGGCCGCTTTCTGAACGGCTGCATCCAGGTCCATCTGGCTGCAGAGCCCCAGCGTCACGGGATCAACCGGTTTGATGTTGGCAGAGTTCCAGTGGGTCCGGTCGCGGATCGACTGGATCGTCGGCTTCGTTGTGCCGACCAGACGGCCGATCTGCGCGTCGGCAAGCTCGGGGTGATTTCGAAGCAGCCAGGCAATGGCGTCCGGGCGATCCTGGCGACGGGAAACGGGCGTGTAGCGCGGACCCTTTTGGGGTTTGGGGGCCGGAATCTCATGCTTGCGTTCAGCTGACTTCAGGCGCTCGTTCGGATCTTCCTGGCAGCGTTCAATCTCTGCCCGGGTGAGTTCGCCAGAGGCCACAGGGTCCATGCCCTTGATGCCCTGGGCCACGTCGCCATCGGCGATGCCCTTCACCTCGAGTGGATGCAGGCCGCAATAGTCGGCCACCTGATCGAAGGTGAGTGAGGTGTTATCTACGAGCCATACGGCGGCGGCCTTTGGCATGAGCGGCTTAGACATATCTTCTCCTTTGCCCCGGGAGCCTTCCCCCGAGATCGGCGTATGCCACTGAAAATGAACGGATTACGGGTCTTATAGGCCTTTCAGCCCGATCTGGGAAGGGCCGAGAGTGCCTTTCCGGTGGTCGTTCAGACCGTCAGGATGATTTTTCCAATGTGTCCGCCGTTTTCCATGCGTTCGTGGGCTGCTTTTGCGTCTCGGAGGGGGAAGGTGCTGTCCACGATGGGTTTCAGGCGTCCAGCGGCGATCCACGGCCAGACCTCTTTCAGGACGGTTTCGGTGAGGGCGGTTTTCTCTTCCAGAGGACGTGCCCTCAGGGTGGAGCCAGTGAGGGTCACCTGCTTCAGCATCAACGGCAGGAAATTGACTTCAGCGACCGAGCCCTGCTGGTAGGCGATATTGACGATCCGTCCGCCCCGCGCGGCGCAGGTAATGTTGCGCTGGATATAGTCGCCGCCCACCATGTCGAAGATCACATCCGCGCCCTGGCCGCTTGTGGCTTCATCCATGACCATGACGAAGTCTTCGGTCCGATAGTTGATGCCCCGGCGGGCTCCCAGCTCTTCGCAGGTCCGCGCTTTTTCGTCAGACCCCGCGGTGGCAAATACCTTGGCGCCCCAGGCGACGGCCATCTGGATTGCTGTCGTGCCAATGCCGCTTGTGCCGCCATGAATGAGAAGTGTTTCACCCGGCTGTAAACGGCCGCGGTCAAAGACGTTGGTCCAGACCGTCATGATAGTCTCTGGAAGGGCTGCCGCTTCCACCATCGAATAGCCGTCAGGCACAGGCAGTGCATGGGTTTCGTGCACGACGGCGTATTCGGCATAGCCACCGCCGGCGACGAGGGCGCAGACTTTGTCTCCAACCGACCAGCGTGATGCGCCGGATCCCAGGGCGACCACCTCACCGGCGAATTCAAGGCCCGGCGTGTCAGTGACGCCTTTGGGCGGCGGGTAGAGACCGATGCGCTGCACCAAGTCGCCACGGTTCACACCGGCGGCACCAATGCGCACTAGGATCTCGCCATGGCCCGGCTGTGGCACCGGCACTTCGGTCGGCACAAGCGCATCAGGGCCGCCGGGCTCCGGAATTTTGATGGCGGTCATATTCGTGGGCAGATTGGCAGGCATGGGCGAAACTCTTCGTCTTTGTGATTTTTGCGTGTGGTGGCAAAGTGGCTCACCATTCAATGATTGCGCGGTTAGCGCAACCGGGCCGGGACCCTAAATCAAATTGAGAGGAGCGAGCGCATGGACACGGATGACCTGGAACCCAAACGCGTGCCGGACAGTCTCAAGGCGCTCGCGAAAGAGGATATTTCACTGCTGGGCGTGGATGAGCTGAAAGAACGAATCACTTTGCTAAAAGCTGAAATCGCACGTTCTGAGGCGATGATCGCCTCAAAGGAGGGCAGTTTGAGCGCAGCAGAGGCAGTTTTTCGGAAATGATGATTCCGCCAAGGGATTCGTTAAGTGCTTGTAACGAATGAGTTCTTTGGATTCTGATCAAGTATAGACTGGCTATTTCAGGTCTATTGGCGGCCCTGACGGGCAATTTTAACTATTTGTTAGCCATTCCTTATGTATTCTTTACCTGCGTAATCCAGTCATCTGGATTTGAGTGGCTCCTATCCACTCTGTTTGACGCCTCCCTGTTAGAACTTGAGCCGCAGGCAACTGTGGCTCATTTTTTGTGTAGGTCGTCAACTAGCCCTGCCGTCGCTCGGCACCACTCCCACTACATGTAGTTCAAATTCTGCTGAATCAAGTCCTGACCCTGTCGTCGGGCTGCTTTCGCCTGTCTCAGATCGGGACAAAAACAGATGGCATGCTTGTTGATAGTTGAAGCACAACGCGTCCTTGGTTGGTACGGTCTCCGCTCATGTGCTGGTGCCTGTCTGCTTAAGGGCCCCGGTAATATGATTAACAGTGAGTGGTCTTATGAGTTTCGGCGACAAAACAAGCGGTGGTGGAGAAAGCGGCGAGGGACGGTCCTCTTTTGGTGGGTCTCAGCTCTTTCAGCGGACCTACCGCGAGGGCATGGCGCTCGTTGAAGAGGCAGCGACCTATCTGGATGGTCCCGGTCGGGATCAGGCCAAAGATCTGCCGCGCGTAACGGCCCTGGCCTATGCAACCGAGAGTATGCGGCTCACCACACGGTTAATGCAGGTGGCGGCCTGGCTCCTGGTTCAGAAGGCGGTCAATGAAGGCGATATGACCGAGAACGATGCCCTGTCCGACAAATACGCACTGGGTGGTCGTGAGCTTGGTCGGGCGAAGAAGATGGACGGCACAGACTTGCTGCCGGATGCCCTGAAAGACCTGATTGTGCGCTCCGAGAACATCTATCGGCGGATCGACCGTTTGGACGCGCAAATGCGGGCTGGGGAAAAGATCGAGCCCACCAGCCTCGCAGAGCAGCGGGAGCGGGCTGAAGCTTTTTTCCAGGAAGCGCTGGGGCCCAGGCCAACGCGGCACTAGTCATATTGAGGTGACTGAAAAGCAAAAAGCCCCGGCATGCCGGGGCTTTTTTGGTGCTGTTCTGCAGCGCCTTTAGACGCCGAGACCGTCGTATTTCTTCTTGAACCGGCTCACACGCCCGCCACGGTCCAGCAGCGTGCCGGTGCCGCCAGTCCAGGCTGGGTGGGTTGTCGGGTCGATATCGAGCGTCAGCGTGTCCCCTTCGGACCCATAGGTAGACCGGGTCTGGTAGGTGGTGCCGTCCGTCATCGCCACGGTGATCATGTGGTAGTCAGGATGGGTGTCCTTTTTCATAACGCTTGCTCGCTCAAAAGAGGTGTCAGACGGCCAAATCCGCCTATTCAGGCGCGTCAGGCGCCCGCGAAAGCGGGTGTATAGCGGAGCTTTCCGCCCATTGCAAGGCTCTGGTGGAGCCTTTAAGGGCGCCTGTGACCGCGCGAGCGCAGGGCAGCCTGTGCGGCCTTTCGCCCTGGAAATGAGCCTTTCCGGACCTAGTTTCCCGCCAGTCCTGTTGCTATATCTCCTGCTACCCCTTTGGGATGACCACCAGCCAGTAAAAGCCGGAATTTTATGAGCGAAAGTGCCAACCCTGTCGCGGAGGCGATTGAAGAAGAGTCCCTGCGGCGCAAGAAAGCACGCAGTGTTCAGCCGATTCTGGGCCTGATCCCGTTCGTGATGGCCTACAAAGGCATGTTGGCTGTGGCGTTTGTGATGCTGGTTATTGCGACGACGGCGACGCTCGCCTTTCCAATCGCGGGCCGACGCCTCATGGACGGGATCGCCACAGAGCAGATCCAGTTCATCAATGAATACTTCCTCATGCTCATTCTGGTCGCAGCTGTGCTTGGGGTATCCAGTGCGGCGCGGTTCTATTTTGTGAGCTGGATTGGAGAACGGGTTGTCGCGGATCTGCGCTCGGCGGTCTATGACCATGTCACGCGTCTCTCACCTGTGTTCTTCGAGACAATGCGAACCGGCGAGGTGCTCTCGCGGCTCACCGCTGATACGACGCTGATCAAAACCGTTGTCGGGTCCAGCGCGTCGATTGCGCTCCGCAATCTGTTTCTCTTCATCGGGTCGGCGACCATGATGACCTATACCAGTCCCGGCCTCTCCGGTCTGGTGCTGCTCACAATCCCGATCATCATGCTGCCGCTGATTGTGTTCGGCCGGTGGGTGCGACGCCTGTCGCGGCTGAGCCAGGATAGGATTGCTGACACCAGCGCCTTTGGCGGGGAAACGCTCAATGCCATGCAGACCGTGCAGGCGTTCAACCATGAAGAGATTGACCGCCGTTCGTTCGGGCGAACGGTGGAAGGATCGTTTGAAGCGGCCCGGAGCCGGATCAGTGCGCGGTCCGTGCTGACGGCGTTGGTGATGTTCCTCGGATTTTCCAGTGTGTTCGGCGTGCTTTGGGTGGGCGCCCAGTCAGTCATTGCCGGCACGATGACAGGCGGTGAACTGCTGCAGTTCACGCTCTACGCACTCTTTGCTGCTGCCTCAGTTGGCGCGCTCTCCGAAGTTTGGGGGGATGTGCAGATGGCGGCGGGCGCGACGGAGCGGCTGATTGAGCTCTTGAATGTCGAGCCACAAATCAAGGCGCCGGCCAATCCCGTAGCGCTGCCGGAACCGTCAACGGGTACGCTGCGGTTTGAAGATGTGAGCTTTTCCTATCCGACCCGGCCGGATGTGTCGGCGCTGGACGGGTTGAACCTCGCCGTTAATCCAGGCGAGACGGTCGCCATTGTTGGACCGTCGGGAGCGGGCAAGAGCACGCTCTTCCAGTTGCTGCTTCGGTTCTTCGATCCACAGGCGGGTCGCATCCTGCTGGACGGTGTCGCGCTTCCAGACGGGGACCCGAGTGAGGTCCGCCGCCGCTTTGCGCTGGTGCCTCAGGAGACGGTGGTGTTCGGCATGAGCGCGCGGGAAAATATCCGCTATGGCCGTCCCGAGGCCAGCGATGACGAAGTTCGTGCCGCCGCCAAGGCCGCGCGGATCGACGAGTTTCTGAGCGAGCTGCCGCAGGGCTATGACACGGTTTTCGGGGAGCGCGGCGTCACTCTTTCCGGCGGCCAGCGTCAGCGTATTGCTATTGCGCGGGCCATTCTGCGGAATGCGCCGGTGCTGTTGCTTGATGAGGCGACGAGCGCACTTGACGCCGAGAGTGAAAAGTTCGTGCAGCAGGCGCTTGAAGGGCTGATGGCGGGCCGCACCACCATTGTGATCGCGCATCGCCTGGCCACCGTGCGAAAGGCCGACCGGATTGTTGTCATGGATCAGGGGCGCATTGTAGCCGAAGGCAAACATGATGAGCTGGTAGCAGAGGGCGGGCTTTATGCACGTCTTGCCTCGCTCCAGTTTAGCGCTGATGCACTGGCGATGGCGGTCGATGAGCCGGTTGTGCCCGCTCTCGCGGCCAATGACTAGGCATCAGTGATCAGCTCCCAGGGGGCGTTTCAGGTTTAGGGGAAGATATGTCACCGCTTACTCGCAATATTGTAGTTGCCGTCATCATTGTTATCGCCACGCTGAGTTTTATCGGTGTGCGCTTTTTCACCAATGCGGGCCAGCTCACAACGCTGACCGCGGCCATGGAAGTATCACCTCAGTGCACCGTACTTCCGTCTCCGCCCGGACCTGAAGACCTTGTTGTGGACCATGAGCGCGGGATGGCCTTCGTGTCTGCGACCGACAGACGTGCCATCTCTGCCGGCGCCGAGAATGTCCGCGGCGGCATCTATGTCATTGATCTCGACGGCGACCCGTCCGGCTGGGCGCTCCGGCCCGTCACCGCCCACGTCCCGGCGGCCTTTCAGCCGCATGGGCTCGGGCTCTACATCGATGATGCGGGTGTGCGCACGCTTGCCGTCGTCAATCACACGGGCGATGTGGACAGTGTTGAGCTGTTCGATGTGGCGGAAGACGGCATTCTCTCTCACCGGGCGACGGTGCGAGATGCGGCCATGTTCGCTCTTAATGATGTTCAGCCGGTTGGGCATAGTTCGTTCTATGCGACCAACGATCATGGGAGTGCGTCGGCGTTTTGGAATGCGGTGAGCGATGTGTTGATCCTCTCCCAAGCAAACCTTGTCTATTTTGACGGGGTAGCTGTGCGAGAAGTCGCCGGTGAGTTCGGCTTTGCGAATGGCGTCAACATATCGCCAGACGGCAAAACAGTTTACGTGGCAGAGACCACCGGCATGTCGCTCAACATCTTCGACCGAAATATCGAAACAGGTGATCTGGCTGCTGTTGACTTTGTGTCGCTTGGATCCGGTCTCGACAATGTGGACGTGTCACCAGACGGAACCGTGCTCATTGGCGCGCATCCGAAGCTTGTCGATTTCATCAACCACGCGGGCGATGCAAGACAGATCTCACCCAGCCAGGTTGTGCGGCTTATTCCCCGGGAAGGCGGTGGCGGCATTGCCGACACGGTTTATCTCAATCTGGGTGACCAGCTGTCAGGATCCAGCGTTGCTGCTTCCTATGGCGACAAGATGCTAATCAGCGGCGTCTTCGACCCGAAAATACTGGTCTGTGACATTCCCCCGGTCCGCTCGGAGTAGTCATCTTTCTGTCAGCTTGAACTCGATGCGGCGGTTGCGGCGATTGGCGCTTTCGCCTGTGCCCTCCGCAAGGGGATGGAATTCAGCGAAGCCGGCCGACGATAGCCTGCGCTCACTCACACCGCCGTCGATCAGGTATTGCACCACCGACAAGGCGCGGGCGTTGGCGAGGTGCCAGTTGGATGGGAATTCGGAGGTGCGGATGGGCGTGGCATCGGTATGCCCGTCAACGCGCAGGATCCAATTAATGTCGCCTGGAATCTCTGCGGTGATTTCCCGGATCGCGACGGCGATTTTTCTCAATTCACGCTGACCGGCAGGGCTTAGATCGGCGGAGCCTGAGGCGAAGAAGATCTCCGACTGAAGCACAAAGCGGTCGCCGACGACTTCGATGTCGTCACGGTTGCCGAGTGCCTCTTTAAGGCGGGCGAAGAAGTCGGAGCGGTACCGGGCGAGTTCCTGCACCTTTTGAGCAAGGGCCGAGTTCAGTCGTCTTCCCAAATCAGCGATTTGCGCTTCCGACTCGCGGTCCTTGGCCTCAGCGGCCTCCAACGCTTGTTCCAGAGCCGCCAATTGTCGGCGCAGCGCTGCCAATTGTTGGTTGACGAGCTCGACCTGAGCCAGTGCCTGGGCGCTGATCCGGCGCTCTTCATCCAGTTCCGAGAGGAGCACGGCTTCGCGTTCGCCTGCACCCGCGCCTTCCGCCAAGAGGCCCGCGAGCCGGGACTGCTCATCTTCCGCTGCGGCGAGGGCGCTGGAAAGCGAGGCAACTGTCGATTGAAGATCGGCATTTTCTAACTGGGCGAGGGCCAACAGGTCTGCGAGCTCAGAAACCTGGGAGCGTAGCCTGTCCAGTGCGCTGTCCTTGCCGGTGATGGATTGGGCCAGGAAGAACTGGGTCAGCATGAAGATGGACAGCAAAAACACCAATACCAGCAACAGCGTTGCCATGGCATCGACAAAGCCCGGCCAGTAGTCGGCGCTTGAGGTACGGCTTCGAATGCGGTGTGAAATGGCCATGAAATCTCCCGGGGATCAGCGGCCCTCTTGCTCCAATGCGCGGGTCAGGCGTTCCAGCACCGGCTGCATGGCCTCCTGATTGCGCGCAAGACCATTGACCAGATGCTGCTCCGCGCGCATCTGCTCGGTGAGCGCCGCGATCTGGTTGGCGAGCGCCATCAAAGTCTGATTCTGATCTGCGGCGGGAGCTGTCTCCCCATTGGTGCCGACAATGTCTGTCACCGTGGACAGCCATTCTTCCAGTTCATTGTAGAAGCGGTTTTGCGCCTGACCGGCCTGGAGATCGAGAAAGCCCAGAATGAGTGAGCCTGCCAGCCCGAAGAGGGAGGAGGAGAAAGCGGTGCCCATGCCACGCAGTGGTTCCTGCAAGCCTTCACGGAGCGTACTGAAGACCGTGAGGCTATCGGTTGTGTCCACATCAAGAGAGTCGAGTGTCCCGGCAATGGACGAGACAGTAGTCAGCAAGCCCCAGAAGGTGCCGAGCAGTCCTAAGAAGATCAACAGCCCGATCATGTAGCGGGAAATCTCTCGTTGTTCTTCAAGCCGTGAGGCGAGGCTATCGAGCAGAGAGCGCATGGACAGCGCGCTCAGAACCACATGGGTGGTACGGTTGCCGAACATGGTGGCCATCGGCGCCAGCAGCTTCGGTGGCTTTGGCAACGCCAGGCCGGGATCGGATCGCCTGAATGAGTTCACCCAGCGAATTTCGGGGCCCAGCACCAGGATCTGGCGGAAGGCGTAGAGGGTCCCGATGATGAGGACCCCGACGATCAACCCGTTAAGGCCAGGGTTCGCCATAAAGGCCTCGGAGAATTGCGGCAGCAAGATGAGCGCCAAAAAGCCCACAAGCGTTAGGAAGAGCAACATCCGGGTGAGATAAGGGCGGGGCCGCGAAAGGGTTACGCCGTCCTGACTGTCCATGCTGGGTTCCCTCTAATGGGTTCCGGCTATCGCCGGGTCAAAAGGATGTCGACTCGCTCAGCTGGTCCGCTGTCGCGCGTGCCGCCAAGCGCGCGCACGTCAATCCGGCTTTGCAACACGCCGCGCTCGACGAGAAACTCACGGACGTTAAGTGCTCGTTTAAGAGAAAGACGACGGGCCGCTGAGCTGACGTCGCCCACCTCCCCTGCGAAGGCCTGGATTTCAATCCGGTCATCGTGGCGCATGAGTTCGAGCGCGACCATCTCCAGTTCGTCGCGGGTCGCGCCCAGAATTTCTGCCGTTGACCCATCAAAGCGCAGGCGGTGATTGGCCCGTTGCGGTGCTGGAAGGCTCGCGACCTGAACAGGTGGTTCGGTAACGGTCTCTGTTTCTGCAGGGAGCGCGACGGGCGGTGCGGGCACAGGTTGTGCGGGCGCCGGCACTGGGGCAACGATAGGTGTTGGATCCGCTTCGCCAGCTGCCGGCTCGTCGCGACTTAGCCGCAGGTCGCGCGTCACTTGTTCAATCTGGCCGGGGTCGGCGGGTTCCGGCGTCAGTGTCGCTGATGGCGCCACTGGCAAGGCGATTGGCGCGACCGGCGCGGGAGCGGCCGGCTGGACCTCTACAGCGGTCGCGTCTGCCGGTCCTAGGATTTTAGGCGCTTCGTCTGATTGGAGGACTGACGGCGGTGGTGTGAGCAGGATACGCGTCGGCGGTGTTTCGCCAGGATAGCGCAGCTGGACGGGTGCCCTTCCCGGCGCAATGCGCGCGTCTGCGTCGGTGCGTGCGCCGATGGCAGACAGATCCACTTCCACGTCGGCCAGAACCGGCGTACCGGTCAGCGCAACGCACAGGGCTGGAACAATAAGGGTGATGTGGCCTGATAGGCGCATTCTTAACGGTCCTCACTCTCCGGGATCGTAAAGGGTGCTGGGTGGACCCAATCCCGACTCACTCGGTCACCATATCTTAGAGCGGTATCGCCCATAAGGTCGGCTGGAAAATCGCTGGGCCACTCCTGGCGCTCTTTTAGACCCTCTGGTTGATTCTCTCGACTGATCCGCTCACGCCTATTATCGCTATGTCTTGCAGGTGCTGCCAGCGGCAGATGGATAAATTCGAGGCCAAGGTTAAGGCGGAAGGCGGCAGAATTGGGGCAAACGGACCGCCTGTAGGCGCTGGATCAGGCCAGCGCCGCTTTCTTAACGATGTTCATCAGGGGTCGGTGCAGTGTTTCGTTTGTCGCCAGCACGCTGCCCTTGCCTAAAATATCCGACCCATTGGTGAGATCGGTGACCATGCCACCGGCTTCGCGCACCAGAATAAGGCCAGCTGCGAGATCCCAGGCATTCAGTCCGCTTTCCCAATAAGCATCAAACCGGCCGGCGGCGACAAAAGCCATGTCAATGGCGCAGGACCCGGTACGACGCACGCCTGCGACCTGTGGCATGACGGCTGCCAGTTGCTGCGAAAACTCGGCGTGATTTTTCCAGCCAATGTGAGGAATGCCCGTACAGACAACTGCTTGCGACAGGTCGCGGCGCGCGGCCACCCGCAGCCGTCGGTCATTCACGAAGGCGCCTTTGCCTTTTTCAGCCCAGAAGAGTTCGTCGGATATCGGGTTGTAGGTGACGCCAGCAATGATCTCGCCTTCCCGCTCCAGAGCGATATTGATGGCGAAGAGGGGAATGCCATGCAGGAAATTGGTTGTGCCGTCGAGCGGATCGATGATCCAGCGATGACTTTTGTCGGTGCCTTCAACAGTGCCACCTTCTTCCAGAAGAAACCCATATCCCGGGCGTGCACGGGAAAGCTCTTCGCGCAGCGTCTCTTCCGCGCGCATGTCAGCAGCTGAGACAAAGTCTCCAGGGCCTTTAACGGACACCTGAAGCTGTTCCACTTCCCCAAAATCGCGGATGAGCGTCCGGGCGGCCTTGCGGGCAGCCTGCACCATCACAGTGAGGGTAGGAGAGTGGCGGCTCATGGGGTGTGCCTTCAGGTCAGTTGTGTAACGGGTCGTGAAACAAACAGTGTCGGGCTATTCAGCGCGTTTCACATAGGTGACTTCGTTGGTGTCGACAACGACTTTGTCGCCGGTATTGACGAAAGGCGGCACCATGACACGCACACCGTTCTCCATCACCGCGGGTTTGTTCGATGACGCCGCGGTTTGTCCTTTCACCACCGGTTCCGTTTCCGTGACTTCCAGGGTCACATGGTCGGGCAGGCTGATGCCGAGGGGTCTGCCTTCATGGCTTTCCACAGTGACCTCCATGCCATCTTGGAGAAAGGCCGCGCGCTCACCGACAAAATCTGTTGGCAGTTCAATCTGGTCGTAGGTCGTCGTGTCCATGAAGGTCAGCATGCCGTCAGATTCATAGAGGTACTGATAATCCTTCTGTTCCAGCCGGATCTTCTCAACGGTTTCCGCCGAGCGGAAACGCTCGTTCAGCTTCGAATTGTCGATCAGGTTTTTCAGCTCGACCTGGGCGAATGCGCCCCCCTTGCCGGGTTTTACATGTTGCAGCTTCACGGCGACCCAGAGGCCCCCTTTGTGCTCAATCACGTTGCCAGGACGAATTTCGTTGCCATTGATCTTCATGCGCTCATATCCGGAAAGGCCGGCTTTGCCCCCAAGGGCGGCGCCGACTGAAAACAAAGGAGAAGGCGCTTCAGCACCTTATCCCGCGTTTGGATAGCACTAGAGCGTTTCCAGGTGAAGCGGAAACAGTTTGCCGGTCAGAAACCCGCCATTGGACCTAAGGTCACCTATTGAGCGCCGGTGGCTGCTTCCCAGTCTTTCAGGGCTTCCTCTGCCTCTGCGAGAAGCTCAGGCGTCATTTCAGGTTCCAGGAGGGCAGCCAGCTCTGGATCATCCTGTCCTCCGGCGCGTGCAATACTGAGCCAGGTGTAGGCGGCCATGAGGTCTTTTTCGACGCCTTTGCCGAGATAGTACATGCGGGCCAGTCGTGTCTGCGCCAGGGTATCGCCGCGAAGGGCGGCTTCATTAAACCATGTGGCTGCTGTTGCCTCGTTTTTATCCACGCCCGTGCCGTTCGCATAAAGGAAGGCAAGGGCGGTTTGCGCTTCGGCGAGACCCTCTGTTGCGGCAAATTGGAAATATTCGACGGCGCCGGCTGGGTCTTGTTCGACGCCTGTGCCTTCGACCATCATCAGACCCAGATTATAAGCGGCATCCGCCTGACCTTTTTCGGCGGCCTGGCGGAAGAAACTTGCGGCTCTTTCGATGTCTTGGGGTTTAAGTTCCCCGGCGGCATAAATTGCGCCCATCGAATAAAGCGCGCCTGGGTGTCCGGTGTCTGCGGCTTCCTGAAAGAGCCGCACGGCACGATCGGAATCTGGCGACCCGCCTAAGCCTGCGGCCAGCATGGTGGCAAGCTCAAATTTGGCTGGTACCAGGCCTGCGGCACTCGCCCGCTCAAAATAGCGGCGCGCCTTTGCGTCGTCCCGGTTGGTTCCGGCGCCCGTGCGGTAGGCAGACGCAAGTGCGAACGCAGCCGTCGCATTGCCGCCGTCTGCTGATGCCGTGAACCACCGGAGACCTTCCACATAGTCCGCTTCCACACCTTCGCCATTGAAGAGCATGGTTCCAAGCAGTAATTGAGCGTCGGTGTTACCCCCGAGGGCGATCTCTCGGAGGCCTGCAAGTGCTGTCGCGTAGTCGCCTGCTTGATAGGCTTTCGCCGCTTCCTCGAACGTCTCAGCATGGGCTGAGGCTGCAGGAAGCAGTGCCAAGCCTAGGCTTACAAAAAGGGCAGGTAGGGTCAGGCGAGACATGGACACTCTTTCTTTCACTCTAGGCCGGCGGTTGTCTGAGTGAAGCCGGACCCATCACGGGCGACGCGCTTCGCTCATAATCCGATTAAACTCAGCCACGGCTGCCGCAGGACCTTGGCTGTGGCCCCAAACGCCAGCGGAGACGGCCAGAAAATCGGCGCCTGCCGCCACCAATGGGGCCGCGTTCTCTACAGTAATCCCGCCAATGGCGACGCAGGGGACCTCAAAGAGCGTCGACCACCAGGTCAGGATGTCCGGGTCGGCCTTACTTATAGCAGCCTTTGTGTCCGTTTTATGAAATGCCCCGAAAGCCACGTAATCCGCGCCGGCTTCGCCCGCTACCATAGCTAGATGACGGGTGGCGTGGCAGGTGACCCCGACAATATGGTCGGGCCCGACCAGCTTGCGGGCCTCCTCATAAGGCGTGTCGTTCTGGCCGATGTGGACGCCGTCAGCGCCTAATTCGGCCGCAAGGTCGGCGCGATCATTGATGAGAAAAGCGGCCCCGGCGGCCTGGGCTATAGGCATCAGCGTTTCGGTGGCACGGCGAATGGTGTCTGCGTCTGCGGTGGTTGCTCCGTCCTCCTGCTTCAGCCGAAGCTGAAGGCATGCGACGTCCCCCGCATCCAGTGCTGCTTTCAGGGTTTCAGCAAACCCTTCCGGCTCAAGCCGGGAGGGTGTGATGAGATAGAGGCGGCAGTCGGGTGCTGTTGGCTCGGTCATGGCCCGGTTTATCGTGTTCAGAGGTCCGGTGTCATGCGTTTTCAAGTGCGGCCACGCCCGGCAGGGTTTTGCCTTCGAGCCATTCGAGGAAGGCACCACCCGCCGTCGAGACGTAGGAGAAGTCGTCCCCGGCGCCTGCGCTGTTTAGCGCCGCAACCGTATCACCACCACCAGCGACAGAGACCATGGTTCCCATTTTGGTCAGCATGGCGACATGGCGGGCTGCTGTGTCTGTGCCAATATTGAAGGGCTCCACTTCGAATGCGCCGAGCGGGCCATTCCAGACCACGGTTTTGGCGGTCTCAAAATGGCCGGCGAGGGTGGCCAGGGTGTCGGTCCCAACATCAAGGATCATCTGATCGTCGGGGACGGCATCAATGGCAACGGTTTGTGAGGGCGCATGGGCCTTGAATTCTCCAGCGACGACGGCGTCCGTCGGCAGGATGATCGTGCATCCGGCTGCATCTGCCTTGCCCATGATTTCGCGGGCTGTGTCCGCAAGATCATGTTCGCAGAGCGATTTGCCGACATTTACGCCTTTTGCCGCGAGGAAGGTGTTGGCCATGCCGCCGCCGATGACCAAAGCGTCGACCTTGGCGACGAGATTGCCCAGAAGGTCCAGCTTTGTGGAGATCTTGGCGCCCCCAACGATGGCGACCACGGGGCGCTCGGGCTCGCCAAGAGCCTTTCCGAGTGCGTCCAGTTCCTGTTCCATGGCCCGTCCCGCATAGGCCGGCAGCAGATGGGCGATGCCCTCGGTTGAGCCGTGCGCCCGGTGTGCCGCAGAGAAGGCATCGTTCACGTAGATTTCCGCGTTGGCCGCCAGCGCCTCAGCAAATGCCTTGTCGTTCTTTTCCTCCCCGGCGTGGAAGCGGGTGTTTTCAAGAACCACGACGCTGCCGTCATCAAGGGCGGACAAAGCGTCACCCGCGGCGAGGCCGATGCAATCCTCTGCAAATCCGACTGGCGATCCAAGTAGGTCGCCCAAGGCGGCTGCAATGGGCTTCAGGCTCATCTCCGGTTTGCGTTCGCCCTTAGGACGGCCAAAATGCGACAGGATGCCCACCTTGGCGCCTTTTGCACTCAGGTCTTCCAGCGTAGGCAAAAGACGTTCGAGGCGGGTGGCGTCGGTCACCTCACCGGCTTCATTGACGGGAACATTCAGGTCCGCGCGAACCAGCACATGTTTGCCCGACAGGGGGCCTTGTGCGAACAGATCATCAAGCGTCTTGTGGTTTGCCATCGGTCTTCTTTCCGAGAGTGGTGCTGTCTCTTTTCAGAGCGCTTAAACAACAACGCCCCCGAACTCACATTCGGGGGCGCTGCATCTCGTAGGGTTGCTTAAAGCAATTTGCCCATCGCAACGGCTGTGTCGCCCATGCGGTTCGCGAAGCCCCATTCATTGTCGTACCAGGACAGGACGCGCACGAAGCGGCTTCCCATCACCTGGGTCTGGGTCAGGTCGAATGTGGATGAGTTCTTGTTGTGGTTGAAGTCGATGGAGACCAAAGGCTCATCAACATAGCCCAGCACACCCTTGAGCGGACCATCGGCTGCTTTCACGATCGCCTTATTTACTTCTTCGGCGGTGACGGCCCGGCCAGCATCGAAGCAAAGGTCGATCATGGAGACGTTTGGTGTGGGCACGCGGATCGCGGTGCCGTCGAGCTTGCCCGCGAGCTGCGGCAACACCAAGCCAACGGCTTTCGCCGCGCCCGTTGATGTCGGGATCATGGACATGGAAGCCGCGCGAGCCCGGCGCAGGTCGGAGTGCAGTGTGTCGACCGTCCGCTGGTCACCTGTGAAGGCGTGAATGGTTGTCATGTAGCCTTGCTTGATGCCGCAGAGCTTGTCGAGGACCTGTGCCACCGGTGCCAGGCAGTTGGTGGTGCAGGACGCGTTGGACACCACTTTGTGGCTCTTGCGGAGTTTCTTTTCGTTTACGCCGTACACGACGGTGAGATCCGCATTGCTTGCCGGCGCGGACACCAGAACCTTCTTTGCGCCCGCTTCCAGATGTGCAGATGCCTTTTCTTTCGATGCGAAGAGGCCTGTGCATTCCAGGGCGATATCAACATCGAGCTTGTCCCAGGGAAGCTTCGACGGATCGCGTTCCGCGGTGATTTTGATGGAGCCCTGGCCCACGTTCATGGTGGATTTGGTGGTGCGGACCTTGCCGGGGAAGGGGCCGTGTACGCTGTCATATTTCAGCAGATGGGCATTGTCTTCGACGCTGCCGAGATCGTTGATTGCCACAACTTGAAGGTCCTTGCGGCCGGACTCTGCGATGGCGCGCAGGACCAGACGTCCGATCCGGCCAAACCCATTAATTGCTACACGTGTTGCCATGTCTTAATTCTCCTAAGCCTCTTCGCTCTTTGCCGACGATGCGGTTAGAGCCGTTCTTTCGCGGCCGCCACTGCCGCCTCTGCTGTGATTTCAAAATGATTGTAAAGGTCGGCAATGGGCGCGCTGCCGCCAAAGCCGGTCATTCCAACAAATGCGCCGTCCATACCAATGTAGCGGTCCCAGCCGAGCTGGATTGCCGCCTCAATGGCGATGCGGACAGTGCCTTCGCCGAGGATCTGCTTTCTGTACTCTGCGGATTGCTGCTCAAAGAGCTCCAGGCAGGGTGCTGAGACAACGCGGGCGCCGATACCTTCTGTTTGCAGCTGTTTCTGAGCTTCAAGAGCAATGCCCACTTCCGACCCTGTGGCAATCAGCGTGACTTTGGCGTCTCCCGTTGCGGGGCTCAGCTCATATGCCCCGCGGGCGCAGAGGTTTTCGTCGGTATGCTCGGTGCGCACCAGCGGCACGCCCTGGCGGGTCAGTGCCAGGATGCTTGGTGTTTCTTTTGCTTCCAGTGAAAGCTGCCAGCACTCAGCGGTTTCGACCGCATCGGCGGGGCGGAACACATTCAGATTGGGCATGGCCCGCAGTGAGGCGAGATGCTCAATCGGCTGGTGGGTTGGTCCGTCTTCGCCCAATCCGATGCTGTCATGGGTCATCACATAGACGACTCGCTGGTTCATCAGCGCAGACAGACGAATGGACGGTCGGCAATAGTCTGTGAAGACCAGAAAGGTGCCGGAATAGGGGATAAGACCGCCATGCAGCGCCATGCCGTTCATCGCGGCGGCCATGCCGTGCTCGCGAATGCCATAATGGATGAAGCTGCCGCTGAAGTCGTCGGCTGTTACCGCGACCTGCTCTTTCGAACGGGTATTGTTGGACCCGGTCAGGTCTGCCGATCCGCCAATTGTTTCGGGCACGACGGCATTGATGACGTTCAGGGTTTCTTCCGACGCCTTCCGTGTCGCCCAACCAGGCTTGTCTTCACTCAACTGTTTCTTGAAGTCATTGATGGCCTGTCCAAAACCCGCTGGCAGATCTCCCGCCAGTCGACGGTCAAACTCAGCACGGGTTTCCGCATCAAGCGCTTCATACCGCTCTTCCCAGGATTTCCGCGGCTTGCAGCTTTTCAGACCTGCGACGCGCCAAGCGTCCAATACATCGGAGGGAATCTCGAACGGCTCGTGCGGCCAGCCAAGTTCTTTTCTGGTGAGCTCAATTTCGTCGGTTCCCAGAGCCGCACCGTGGCACGCGGATTTTCCGCCTTTGTTGGGCGACCCATAGCCGATGGTGGTCTTACAGGCGATCAGGCTTGGCTTATCTGTTTTCTGCGCCTCCGCGATGGCTTTCTCAATCGCGTCTGGATCGTGACCGTCGATGCGGGTGGCATCCCAGCCAGCAGCTTCGAAACGCTTCAGGGCATCGCCGGACTCTGACAGGTTGAGAGGACCGTCAATGGAAATATCATTGTCGTCGTAGAGCACGATCAGACGGGAGAGACCAAGGTGGCCCGCTAGCGAGATCGCTTCGTGGCTGATACCTTCCATGAGGTCACCGTCTGACGCGATGACATAGGTATAGTGGTCAACCAGGTCTGAGCCGAACCGTGCTTGCTGCAAGCGTTCAGCCAGCGCCATACCGACAGCGGTGGAGATGCCTTGGCCCAGCGGTCCGGTGGTGGTTTCAACGCCGGCCGTGTGCCCGAACTCGGGGTGGCCAGGCGTTTTAGAGCCGATTTGGCGGAAGTTCTTGATTTCCTCGAGGGTCATGTCTTCATAACCCAGCAGGTAGTGCAGGGAATAGACCAGCATGGAGCCATGGCCAGCCGAGAGCACGAAACGATCACGATCCGGCCAATCCGGTTGGCGGGGATCAAATTTCATGAACTTGGTAAAGAGGACGGTTGCCATATCTGCGGCGCCCATTGGCATGCCGGGATGACCTGATTTGGCCTTTTCGACGGCGTCCATGGTGAGGGCCCGGATGGCGTTCGCCATCATGTGATGGGTCGCTGGTACACCGGCGGAGTCGCTCTCTGGTGAAACAGAGGCCGCTGCCGATTGCTCTGATGGCGTCATTTTAAAACTCTTGTTGCCGCGGGCTGCTGCATCGCAGCGCAGAATGTCCGGCGGGACTGTTTGGCACCGTGATCCCTGTGGCCAGCCCCCTGAGCCGCACAAGAAACCTGAGGGCATCGCTCTCGAGCCAAAGATTTCCGATCACTTTTCGCCCTGTTGGGGCTTTATGGGCAAGGCTTTGAATTTGTGCCACAGCCTGCCTCCAAAACCCTGTCCAGAGCGGCGCCACAATGACTATCTGCCTATAGAGAGTCAATGGGATTCGGGGCGATTCGGGGCTATTCGGCGCGGGGCCGACATTGGCGGTCAGATGATTTCGCAGGAGCCGCCCGGCGCTGCACGGCTCTGCACAAATGGCCCCGAACCCTTCGGTTGACCGGGTTTGGGGCGGCCCCCTATCCTACGGCTCTCCATTTGCGGTTTCCGCGCCGCACGAGCAGTGAAAAGGCATGAACATATGAGCGATCTGGATCAGGCCATGGCGGCGTTTTCGGCCGCCCTGGACAAGTTGGAGGGTGCCGTCGGCGGTTATGAGGTCCGGACTGAAGCGCTTTCTGAGCTGGAAAATCAGATTGCAGGCCTGAAAGAAGACCGCGCCCGGTTGGCGGAAGAGCTGGACATTGCCCACGCTGATGTCCGGCGTCTGGACGGACTGAACGCTCGTGCCTCTGCCGAAATTGATGCCACACTGAAAGATATCGACCGACTGCTTGCCTGAGCTCTGACAGAAAGGACGTGGCTCATGGGTCAAGTCAATGTTTCTATTAATGACCGTTCCTACTCCGTTGCTTGCGGCGACGGCGAAGAAGAGCACCTGCGGGAGCTTGCTCGGTATCTGGACGGACATGTGGCTGAGCTCGCCAAGTCTGTTGGTCAGGTTGGCGATGCGCGACTGTTGCTGCTGGCGGGCTTGCTGGTGGCGGACGAGTATGCCGATGCGCTGAAGCGTGTTGAGACGCTCACAGCCGAGGTCACGGCTTTGCGCACCGCGAAAGAGAGCGAGGTGGGCCGCGAAGAGGCTGCCGAAGCGAAGCTTGCGGGTTTTATGAGCGATGCGGCGACCCGCATTGAAAAGATTGCCGAAACCCTTGATGCCTCCTGACGGCGGTCATTTGGACATCTCCGACATATAGGGTCGGGATTTGTCTGCGACGTTCGTTGCGGAAACATGTTATAATGAGAGTTGGGTGCTGCCGGATGCGTCAGGAACGCAATTGCTCGGGGCCTTACGTTTCTCTAGGGAACTGTCCCTGGGGCGGGTCGTGGCCTGCTTCACACGGTGCCCACCTACTTTTGTAGGTCTCCGAGAATCACTGTTCCAACGATCCGGTGGGCCCACCTTGCTTCGCGTTGCTCTTTTTCGGGGGCTTTGACGACCTGGTTGCCTGTCACCTCTCGAGCCCTCATGCCTGACCAGATAAACTCATCTTTCGAGGACGCCTCCAAATCAGTGCTGCGGCAACGGGCTCTGGAAACCCGGGCCGATGCAAGCAAGGCGCTGGGAGCGGCGGCGGGACAGGCCATTCTTGATCATTTTCTTGCCGATGTGCCCCGGACCTCAGGTGCGGCGGTTGGCGGGTATTTTCCCATTCGCTCAGAAGCTGACCCCATTCCACTCATGACCGAACTGGGGGCTCTTGGCCACGCGTGTGGGCTGCCGCGCGTCATGGGTGCGGAGAAGCCGCTTCGGTTTTTTCAATGGTCGCCGGGAAAGCCGACGGAGGAGGGAGCCTTTGGGACGAGAGTACCGGTTAAAAAGGCTGCCGAGATCATCCCCGATATTCTCCTGGTGCCCCTTGTTGCCTTTGATCTGAAGGGTTTTCGTCTGGGGTATGGCGGTGGCTTTTACGACAGAACGCTCCAGGATCTGAGAGCAAGACGCACCTGTCTGGCGGTGGGGATTGCCTATTCGGTGCAGGAATATGACACGCTGCCTCATGACGTGTATGACCAGCCTCTGGATTGGGTGGTGAGCGAGAAAGGCAGCCGCCGGTTCGAAAGGACGAATTTGTGAGACTATTGTTTTTGGGCGATCTTGTTGGGCGCGCGGGACGTGACGCGGCAATTGCAGCACTGCCGCGCCTGCGCGAAGACCTCAAAGCCGATTTTGTCGTCGTCAATGGAGAGAATGCGGCCGGCGGCTTCGGTATCACAGGGTCTATTTGTGACCAGGTCTTTGATGCCGGCGCCGATGTGATCACTTTGGGCAACCATGCCTGGGATCAGCGGGAAGCGCTGGTTCACATCGAAAGAGAGCCGCGATTGATCCGTCCACGTAACTACCCGGAAGGCACGCCCGGCAAGGGAAGTGACCTTTTTGAGACGTCCGATGGCCGTCGGGTGATGGTGGTGAACGTGCTCGGCAGCGTGTTTATGAATGCGCTGGACGATCCTTTCGGCAGTGTCGATGAAGCGCTTGAAGCAGGTCCGCTTGGCATGGTTGCCGACGCGGTGATTGTGGATATGCATGCAGAAGCGACATCAGAGAAAATGGCGATGGGTCACTTCTGCGACGGACGGGCAAGTCTCGTAGTCGGTACGCACAGCCATGTGCCCACCGCCGATGCACAGATCTTCAATGGCGGTACGGCATATCAAACCGATGCCGGCATGTGCGGCGATTACAACTCGGTTATCGGCATGGAAAAGGAAGAGCCGATCAATCGGTTTACCCGCAAAATTCCGAGTGGCCGTTTTACACCGGCCTCGGGCGCTGCAACGGTCTGTGGCGTCTTTGTTGAAACAGATGATAAGACCGGTCTTGCACTCAGGGTTGATCCCGTCCGCATCGGGGGACGGCTCAAAGAACTATTGCCTTCCTGACCCTGCGAGCCCGAAATGAGCAATAAGTTGAAGACGAACCACCTTTCCAGGCTTCTGCCAGCGGGTATCTGGCGCGAGGATTTGACGGCGGTTGTCAAAACACCTGCGGTCTGGTTTTACGCCCTGCTCCTGGTGGTGGCGCCTCTCATTAGCTTTTTTTCGCTCCGTGCTCTCGGTTCCATCGTTCCGGGGGCCGCTGTTATTTTGGTTGCCCTCTTTCTTTGGCAGTACCGCCGCTTCCCGCTTCCGTCCAAAGCGCTCCTTGCAGTCTGGGTCGCCTTTATGGGTCTCGTAATGCTTGCTGCAATGGGTGCGCCGGACACTGACTATGCATGGGGGAGGGCATCCAAACTTGCCATGTTCAGCTTCTGTGCGCTCATGCTTTGGACCTGTTCGAGACAAGCCGAAGGGCTTCACCCGCTTAAGACCGTGATGGTTGGATCTGTGATGATCGCGGTGACTTATGGCCTGATTGAGGGTCTGACGGACGGTTGGTTCTTTATGCTCACCCGCGATGTGGAACCACTCTTTGCATCTGTTGCCGCCAATCGGCCAATGGTTGTTCTGACGCTGATGATCTGGCCTGTGGTGTTGATCTTGGCGCGGCGCGCGGGACCGGCGCCGGTTGCCATCATGCTTGTGGTAATGATGCTGGCGTCCTTTTCCGCCGAAAGTCAGTCCAGCCAGCTTGGAGTGGTCGCCGGGTCTCTCATATTAGCGCTGGCGCTTATCGGTCCCCGCGTTGCGGCATGGGTTTGCCTGGGTGGCGGTGTCATGGCAATCATTGGGATGCCGTTCTTCTTCGCGTTTTTTGACCTAGAGGTTTTTTTCAGAGAGTCCGCTCTCGCCAAGGCGACAATATTGCCACGGCTTGAGCTTTGGACCTTTGTCGGCGAAAAAGTCATCGCAGCGTTTCCGTCTGGCTATGGGCTGGAAGCGGGGCGAACGCTCTCTCTTGCAGATATGGATCGAAAGTATTTTGGGGGCTCTCTAATGCATCATCCCCATAACGGGGTTCTGCAGATTTGGCTGGAATTCGGTTTGATCGGCGCGCTCGCAGCAGCAACTGCCTGGGCGCTTCTGATCAAACAGTGTTTCGAAATGGATCGCTGGCAGGCAGCGGCGTTCCTCGCTTGCGCAAGCTGCTTTTTGCTGATCGCATCAGTGTCTCATGGCTTCTGGCAGAGCTGGTGGATAAGTGCGCTTGCCCTCGTCCCCTTTATGTTTGCCATCGCCACGGCGCCGGAGCCGCAGGAGCATTCCTGAATCTCAACGAGTGAATGCTGATTGGAAATCTCGTCTGGGATTGATCTAAGTCTAAATCCTCCGAGAGACTTTTGCGTACACTTGCTCCTTGAACTCTGGGCTGCGGGGCTTCGGAGCGTGACTCTGTCTGACGGCTAGATGTCTGCTCTGCCAAGGAGTTGAAGAGATGACCATGATGAAGCTTGGTTTTATCGGCGTGCTCGCACTCGGCCTTGCCGCTTGTGAGCCGGGCGCTGGCCCAAAACAACAAATAGGGACAGTCGGGGGTGCCGTCGCTGGCGGTCTAGCGGGATCGGCAATTGGATCAGGTTCGGGCCGGCTGGTTGCCGTCGGGATTGGCACTTTGTTAGGCGCCATGGCTGGAGGTGAAGTCGGGCGATCTCTTGATCGCGCAGACCGTCTTTACCTTGAGCGTACGACCGGACATGCACTTGAATATGGTCCGTCAGGCACTGCTCAGACGTGGCGGAATCCAGATAATGGTCACTATGGCGCTGTGACGCCCAGGCCCGCTTATCAAACCCCGCAAGGCCAATATTGCCGCGAGTACCAGCAGACCATCACCGTTGCTGGCAAGACGGAGCAAGGGTATGGCACGGCATGCCGTGAGCCTGATGGCAGTTGGCGGATCGTCAGCTAGCTGGATCTTGACGTCCTTCCGGGCCGTCGGCACAAAAAATCCCCGCCCCAACGCAGGGTGGTGCGTTGGGGCGGGGTGTCGTGCACCGTCGGGGATCAAGACGGTACTCAAGCTCTGACCCCATACGGGTGGCGGGTCAGGATCAGAGCTATCTCTCGATCTGTCTTGGACGTACCTAGATTTTCTTCACTTCACTGAGGAATTTTTCGACCTCTGCACCCAGTACATCCGCCTGGCTGTTGAGTTCAGATGAGCTCTGAAGGACCTTTCCGGCTGCCTCGCCCGTCTCGGCTGCGGCTTGGGTCACTGTTCCGATGTTTGACGAGACGTCCTGCGTACCTGTTGCGGCTTCCTGAACATTTCGGCTGATTTCGCTTGTTGCCGCGCTTTGTTGTTCGACTGAGGCGGCAATGGAAGAGGCGATCTCGTTGATCTTCTGGATCGTGGTGCCGATTGACTCGATCGCTCCAACGGCGCCCTCAGTCTCCTGTTGGATTGTACCAATCTGCGTGGCGATTTCTTCGGTCGCTTTGGCTGTTTGACTGGAGAGTTCTTTAACTTCCGCTGCGACAACAGCAAACCCTTTGCCGGCTTCGCCGGCACGTGCCGCTTCGATCGTTGCATTGAGCGCCAGGAGATTTGTCTGACTTGCGATGTCCTGAATGAGGTTCACCACTTCACCGATTTTTTCCGATGCGTCAGCAAGACCTTGAACGGTGCTGTTTGTCCGTTCCGCTTCGGCGACGGCTTCCTGTGCGATGCTGGAACTGTCTGCGACCTGACGGGTGATTTCGCTGATCGAATTCGACATTTGCTCTGCGGCGCTGGCAACGGTCTGCACATTGGCGGTTGTTTCCTCGGCCGCTGCGGCGACGGTGCTGGCCTGCTTGGTGCTTTGTTCGGCGGTCTCTGCCAGTGACTCTGCCATGTCTCTCATCTCTGTGGACTTTTCGCCCACGTCGGACACGATGGCTTTTACGTTGGTTTCAAAGTCGGTAATGGCGTTTTGCAGTTGGGTCACCACACTCCAGGTCACCATGGCGCCGATATAGGAGCCAGCATTGTCGTGGACCGCGGATACATTGAGGTCGAGCGTTTCTGGCCCCAATTTGATCTTGGCGCTGTGCGGGAGATTTCTCGGGTCAGCCAAAACACCGCGCTGGTGTGAAGGTTGTTTGTGAAACACATCAATGCAGACGCCGATCATGTTCTCAGGATCGACCTCATGAGGCAGCAGATCACGAACCGTCTTGAGTGTTTCGACACTGGTTTTATTGATGTAGTTGATTTTCAGATCGACCGGATCGGCCATCATGACGTTGATGGGCATGTTATCCAGCATCGTCAGAAGGGTCTCACCCTCGACACTTCCCGTTTCTTGCGCAGAAGCAATGCTGATCACATCTGCAGTTTCAGCAGCGGCACTTCTTTTCTTGAACATTGGTATTCCCCTCTTGGTCGCAAAAGCCCCAGCTGTCCTGTCTTCGACGGAGGGCCCCCGATGGCGGTCGAAATTTGTCCTTTGTCCTTGGAGGCTCTTGACCCCCGAGGTCTTGGTCTGAGGGATACATCTAAAAGTAGTATCCACTTTCTAAATACAACCATAGATAGGTTAATAGAAAATGAAGATTTTAATTTATAACAAGTGTTTCACCAATGTGGATAGTTGGGGCAACCAACCTTTTGCCGTGAAGGGTCTTTTGCCGGATTGATGACCGCTTGGGGCACCTATGGATTTTGATGGGCGTGCTGCCTATAAAGGGCGCAAAATGGCGCTTCGACAGGTAGCGCCTGCATCATCCTCACGTTGAAAGAGTGAACGCTATGGCGGGACATTCCAAATTCAAGAACATCATGCACCGCAAAGGCGCGCAGGATAAGAAGCGCGCCAAGCTTTTCTCCAAGCTAGCGAAGGAAGTAACGGTTGCGGCCAAAATGGGGATGCCGGATCCGGAACATAATCCCCGATTGCGCGCGGCCATCAATGCGGCCCGCGCCCAGTCCATGCCTAAAGACAATATCGAGCGGGCGATCAAGAAGAGTACGGAGCAAGGCGGCGAGAATTACGAAGAGGTGCGCTACGAAGGCTTTGGGCCCGCGGGCGTTGGGGTGATCGTCGAAGCACTTACCGACAATCGCAATCGGACCGCCAGTGAAGTACGGACGATTTTCGCCAAGAATGGTGGCAACCTTGGTGAGACCGGGTCAGTGTCGTTCAGCTTTGAGCGCGTCGGATCCATCGAATATGGGGCTGATGCGGCGGATGCGGATGCCATGTTTGAGGCAGCGATTGAGGCCGGTGCGGAAGATTGTACGTCCGACGAGGAGGGTCACACATTGATCTGCAATGCTGAGAGCCTTCATGAGGTTGCGAGCGCTCTGGAGGCCTCATTCGGGCCGGCCAATAGTGCAGCCCTTATCTGGAAACCGACGAACACCATCCCTGTGGAAGCCGATCAGGGCGAGACGCTGCTGCGCCTGTTGGATTTGCTGGACGATAGCGATGATGTGCAGCAGGTTTATGCGAACTTTGAAATGTCCGATTCGGTGATGGAGCAGCTTTCCGCCTGATCGGATCTATGAGCGTTTGTTGAGAACGCTCTAACCAGGCTGGATCATGAGCGAAACCGTCAGATTGCTGGGATTGGATCCTGGATTGCGTGCCATGGGGTGGGGCGTAATTGATGTCGCTGGCAATCGCCTGTCTCATGTTGCCAACGGCACCGTGAGGTCGAACAGCAAACTATCCCTCGCAGAACGTTTGGTTGAGCTGGAAGAGGGGCTGGCATCCGTTATTGCTGAGCACACGCCGGAATCTGCGGCGGTCGAGACAGCCTTTGTGTCGAAGGATGCGGCGGCGGCGCTGAAGCTAGGCCAAGCGCGCGCCGTGGCACTTCTTGTTCCAGCGCGCTCGGGCCTTGATGTGGCCGAATATGCGCCGAACAAAATCAAAAAGACCGTGACCGGCTCCGGACATGCTGACAAACAACAAATCAAGATGATGGTGGAGACTTTGCTTGCCCGGTGTCAGACCACAAGCGAGCACGCGGCGGATGCGCTGGCGGTTGCCATCTGTCATGCGCATTACCGGTCTGCGATCTCTTATGTTGAGACGGCCGAAGCGCGGGTGACGCGCGTATGATTGGCAAACTTACCGGCATTGTGGATGAGATTGGGGAGGACTGGCTCATCCTTGACGTGGGGGGTGTCGGCTATCTTGTTTCCTGCTCCGGCTTTACGCTTCGGCACGTGCCAGCAAAGGGCGAACCTCTCTCCCTTCTGATCGACACGTATGTGCGCGAGGATCAGTTGCGGCTTTTCGGTTTTGCGACGGGTGACGAACGCGACTGGTTTCGGCTCTTGCAGTCGGTGCAAGGCGTGGGTGCGCGGCACGCCATGGCTATGCTTGGCTCTATTGGCCCCAGCGGATTGGCTGATGCAATTGCCCTTGAGGACAAAAAGGCTTTGACCCAGGCGCCGGGTGTGGGGCCTAAGCTTGCTGCTCGCATCTTTGCCGAGTTGAAGGACAAGGCGCCGGTGCCCGACAAACTCGCGCCTGTGTTGGCCAGTTCAGATGGTGAAGTTGTTTCTGGTGCAGGAAGCGCTGTGAGGGACGCCGTGTCGGCTCTGGTGAACCTAGGGTATGCGCATGCGCAGGCTGCGTCTGCGGTGTCGGCGGCGACAAAACAATCAAACGAAAATGCGGGTGCCGAAGAGCTCATCCGGGTCGGCTTGAAGGAGTTGGCCAAATGAGCGAGCGGTTGGTCGGCGGGGCGCCGCACGAGGAGGACATGAGCGAAGCCCAGCTTCGTCCCCAGCGCCTGTCTGATTTTACCGGCCAACGCCAGGCTCGCGAAAACCTTTCGGTCTTCATCGAAGCGGCGGCAAAACGCAAGGAGGCGCTGGACCATGTGCTGTTCGCCGGCCCTCCGGGACTCGGCAAAACGACCCTCGCGCAGATCGTGGCACGTGAACTTGGTGTGAATTTTCGCTCAACGTCAGGGCCCGTGATAGCGAAAGCCGGCGATCTGGCGGCGCTTCTCACAAACCTGGAAGAGCGGGATGTGCTCTTTATTGATGAAATCCATCGGCTCAACCCGGCGGTTGAGGAGATCCTCTACCCAGCGATGGAGGATTTCGAGCTTGATCTCATTATCGGCGAAGGCCCGGCAGCGCGGTCGGTGAAGATTGAGCTTGCGCCTTTCACGCTCGTCGGCGCGACAACACGGACGGGCCTGCTGACGACGCCGCTCCGAGACCGGTTTGGTATTCCGGTTCGCCTGAACTTCTACGAGGTGGATGAACTGGAGCTCATCGTGCGGCGTGGCGCCAGTGTGATGGGTATGAAGATTACCGACGACGGAGCGCTGGAAATCGCGCGGCGCGCCCGCGGGACGCCCCGGATTGCCGGGCGGTTGCTCAGACGGGTGCGCGACTTTGCGGCTGTGGCTGAGGCAGCGGAGATTGATGCGGAGCTCGCGGACAAAGCACTGACCCGACTTGAAGTGGATCGTCTCGGCCTTGACGGTCTGGACCATCGCTATCTCACGACCATTGCGCATAAATTTTCAGGCGGTCCGGTGGGGATTGAGACGATTGCGGCGGCGCTCTCAGAGCCGCGGGACGCGATTGAGGAAATTGTCGAGCCCTATCTCATTCAGAACGGGCTCGTGCAACGTACGCCGCGCGGACGGGTGCTGACGCCCGCCGCTTTTCAACATCTTGGATTGCCAACGCCCTCCGGTGTGCCGGGTCAGGGCGGGTTGTTTGATGGAGACGGCAAGTGAGCGTAGAAGCGTGGCCGGATATATCGGGCAAGATCGTCGATGGCGTCCATCATCTGCCTATCCGCGTCTATTATGAAGACACGGATTTCAGCGGCATTGTCTATCACGCAAACTATCTGAAGTTTGCGGAGCGCAGCCGGAGTGATTTCCTGCGACTGGTAGGCATCCATCATTCGGAACTGCTTGAACTTGATCCGCCACTCGCCTTCGCCATCCAGAAAATGGAGATCGAGTTTCTGGCGCCAGCCCGGATCGACGATCTCTTGCAGGTGGAGAGCCGATACATCACAGCGCGCGGTGCAAGGCTTGAGATTGAGCAAGTGATTAAGCGGGAGGGCGAACCGATCTGGCGCGCGATTGTGAAGGCTGCCTGCATTGATACCGATGGGCGCCCGCGCCGATTAACGCCCGAGATGCTTGCGGCGCTTGAGCCACATGTGGCGGCGGCAACACAATCGGGTTAAGCCTTTGACATTTAGGGCAAAAAGCGTCCCATGCCCCAGTTTTGACACATTCTCTCGTCTAATTTTGCCCCATTCTGGGGGTATTCGCTTCTCTTCGTGGAGCAGGCGCCCACTCATGCTTTGCGAGCCTTGTCCTTCGACAGGGGTGAGCACCTGACGGAGAGCAGTTTCCATGGATCCCATACAAGTCGTCGACTTTATCGCGCAGATTGGCAATACGCTTACGGCGATAGGTCACTTGGACTTACCTTCCAACCTGCGTGCTGAAGCCGACATCACCCCAGCCCCAGTCGGCGAGATTATCCAAGACGCTACGCTGGTCACCGAAGCGACGGATTTTACGCTCTGGTCGCTTTTCCTGCGGGCTGACTGGGTGGTGAAGTCGGTGATGATCGGGCTTATCGGGGCGTCGATCTGGAGCTGGGCCATCATGTTCGACAAATGGTGGCGGCTCGGCAGCGTGCGGCGGAAGGCTGACGCTTTTGAGACAAACTTCTGGTCCGGCCGCTCACTGGACGATCTCTATCAGGACCTCGGGAGCCGTCCCAATCATCCCATGTCGGCCCTATTTGCAGCTGCGATGCGGGAATGGAAACGCTCCTCTGAGGCCGGGCCCAATCACTTTGCGGGTGTGAAAGAGCGGGTGGACCGGGTGATGTCGGTGACGCTCAACAAGGAGATGGTGTCGCTGGAAACCAACCTCTTGTTCCTGGCAACGGTCGGCTCGATCGCGCCCTTTGTCGGTCTGTTCGGAACGGTCTGGGGGATCATGAACTCCTTCCAGTCCATTGCGATCAGCCGCGACACCAATCTTGCGGTGGTGGCGCCGGGTATCGCGGAGGCTCTCTTTGCGACCGCGCTTGGTCTGCTCGCCGCTATTCCAGCTGTTATCGCCTACAATAAATTTTCCAGTGAGATTGGCCGTTTCGGATCCCGTCTGGAAGGCTTTGCAGACGAGTTTTCAGCCATCGTTTCCCGTCAAGTCGACGAGCGGAGATAGAGATGGGTGCTTCTCTGGGAACCAGCGGTGGGTCCGGCCGTCGCGGACGGCGCGGGTCGCGCTTAACGCCCATGAGCGAGATCAACGTGACGCCGCTTGTCGACGTGATGCTGGTGCTGCTCATTGTGTTCATGGTGGCGGCACCCCTCCTGACGGTAGGCGTGCCAGTTGATTTGCCCCAGACCCGCTCGGAACCGCTACAAGGTGACGATGAACCGCTCACGATTACCGTGCAGGGCGATGGGACTGTTTATTTGCAGGAGACCATCGTAGAGCCGGATGAACTCGTGGCGCGTCTCTTGGCCATTGGCGAAAACGGCTACGAGGAACGCATATACGTGCGCGCCGACCAGCAGGTTGAATATGGCGAGGTCATGAAGGTCATGGGCCGGATTTCATCCGCCGGCTTCTCCCGGGTCGGCCTTGTCACGGAAACGCCTCCCCAATCTGCGTCTGAACGGTAGGCTTTATGCGCGTAGGGATCCTCTTTTCGACAGCGCTCCATGGAGGGCTTCTGGCCGCCATGTATATCGCGCTGCCGGAAACTGCACCCCTTGAGGTTGCACCCAGCCGGGCATTGCCGGTGGAGCTTGTGACCATCGACGAGTTCACAAACCTGCGCGACATTCCGCGGCCCGAGCCGACACCGGAGCCTCCGGCTGAAGAAATTGCCGAACCCGAGCCGGAACCCATTGTGGAGGTGCCGCCCGAGCCGCTTCCCGAACCGGAACCGGCACCCGTCCTGGAGCCAGAGCCCGCGCCTGCGCCGGCACCTGAACCCGCACCGGAGCCGGAACCCGAGCCTGAACCAAGACCCCAGGCGAAGCCGACGCCGCCACGCGAAGAGCCGAAACCGGCCTTCGACCCGACCCAGATTGCGGCGCTGCTCGATAAGCTGCCAGAAGAAGAGCCTCAGCCTGTGCGGCGCAATCAAGCCCAGCGCGCGTCCCGCGCAGGACCGGCAGCTCAGCTCACCATGTCGGAAATCGACGCCTTCAAGGTGCAGATGCGCCGATGCTGGAGCATCCCCGCTGGCGCCGCGAATGCTGAGAGCCTAGTGGTTCGGATCAAGGTGTTTCTGAGGCCGGACGGGTCGCTCGCTCAGCCGCCGCAATTGATCAACAATTCTAGGTTGCTCACCGGCGACAGCTATTTCAGGGCAGCCGCTGACAGCGCCATGCGGGCCATCAGGCGATGTGCGCCGTTCCGCATGCCGGCAGACAAATATTCATCCTGGAGCGAGCTTGATCTCAATTTCGACCCCAGAGAAATGTTGGGTGGTTAACGTTCTTGCCACATTGCGGTCACCTGAAGGGTGATAGTGAGGAAATACAGGATATGGTTGGGGAAATGACGGCAATTCGAGGGAGTTTCCAGCTTATGGGTGAGCGTTTGAGGGCAAAACGTATGGGTGCTCTGCGCCGGGGGTTGGCGCTTTGCGTGGCTGTGATGACGCTGGCGGTCATGAGCCCCAAGGCGCATGCAGCCCTTCAGATTGATATTACCCAGGGCAATATCGATCCCCTCCCGATCGCTGTAGTTGATTTTCTGGGCCCTGGTTCCCAGGAACGCCAAATCGGGATTGATGTCGCCAAGGTGATTGGTGCGAACCTGGAACGTTCGGGCCTTTTCCGGCCACTGCCGTCTGCTTCCTACATCGAACGGATTCAGGACGTGAATGTGCAGCCGCGTTTTGGGGACTGGCGGGTGATCAGTGCCCAGGCGCTTGTGACCGGGCAGACCGTCGTCGAGCCGGATGGGCGGCTGAAGGTGGAGTTCCGGCTTTGGGACATTTATGCGGAGCAGCAGATCACCGGCCTTCAGTTTTATACCACGCCGGAAAACTGGCGGCGGGTGGCGCATATCATTGCCGATGCCATCTATGAGCGCCTTACAGGCGAGAAGGGATATTTCGACACCCGGATCGTGCATGTTTCCGAAAGCGGGCCCAAGGGTCAGCGCGTCAAACGGTTGGCGATCATGGATCAGGATGGGTACAACCCGCGCATGCTGACCAATGGCAGGGACCTGGTGCTGACGCCGCGGTTCAGCCCGTCTAACCAGGAGATCACCTATCTCTCCTACTTCGGCAACCGCCCGCGCGTTTACCTTCTCGATATCGAGACCGGCCAGCAGGAAGTTGTGGGTGACTTCCCGGGCATGACCTTCGCGCCCCGTTTTTCACCAGACGGCCAGAAAATCATCATGAGCCTGCAACGCGGGGGCAATTCCGACATCTATGAAATGGACTTGAGGTCACGGCAGACCCGCCGGGTCACGAACACAGCCGCGATCGACACCGCGCCCTCTTACTCTCCGGATGGACGGTTCATCACCTTTGAAAGCGACCGGGGAGGCTCTCAACAGATTTACGTGATGAACGCGGACGGATCCGGCGCGCAGCGGATCAGCTTCGGGACCGGGCGCTATGCAACACCTGTCTGGAGCCCGCGTGGCGACCTCATCGCGTTTACCAAGATGATCAAGGGGCGGTTTGTGATCGGGATCATGAAGCCCGACGGAACCGGCGAGCGTGTGCTGACGGAGGGCTATCACAATGAGGGGCCAACCTGGTCGCCCAATGGACGGGTGCTCATGTTCTTCCGCGAAACGCGCGGGGAGAATGGCGGTCCGAGCCTCTGGTCGGTTGATCTGACGGGCTACAACGAACGGCCAGTCTACACGCCGTCTTTTGCGTCAGACCCGGCCTGGTCGCCCCGCCTCAACTAACAAGACTCAACTCGCACGACTTCACAAGACGGGTGGTTTGATTAACGGACGCCGCTTCCGACCAAAAGGTGATCGGAACTTGATTAGGATGCGGCAGGAAATCCCTTTTATGAGTGAGGGATGGCTTGCGGGAAAGTCGAGGGGCGGATAGGTTTCTTGCTTCGTAAGGCTTCTCGGGGGCTTTGTGCGATGGAGCCGGGGATATTGAAAGCAAACAATTTCGCCGGACGCTGTCATGTAATGTTAAAGAACGCAGTGTTAAGTCAGCTCGCTTGAATTTGCTTTTGGGCTATATCAGCAGGAAATCGGCGGCAAAACCCAATAAAGGCTGGCTTCGGTCGTACTGCAAAAAAGATGTAAGGAGACATCATCCATGAAGATCCTGAATGCCGGCCTGCGGGTCGCGACAATGGCTGGCCTGATGGTGGTTGTAGCAGCGTGTAGTTCGACCCCGGACGAGAATGCTTCGGCGACGTCAACGCCAACTGCCCCTGTAACCCAGTCTCAGCCGAGTGGGCCCACGCCGGGGTCTCAGCAGGATCTGGTGGTCAATGTTGGCGACCGTGTTTTCTTCGAAACGGACCGCTCTGATCTGACATCCGCTGCGCGTGCCACGCTGCAGCGTCAGGCCGCTTGGCTCAAACTGTACCCGGCTCTGTCCGTGACCATGGAAGGTCACGCGGATGAGCGTGGGACCCGTGATTACAACCTGGCTCTGGGAGCCCGCCGCGCGAACGCTGCGAAGAGCTACCTTGTGAGCCTTGGTGTCGATCCGGCCCGTATCCGGACAATCTCCTACGGCAAAGAGCGCCCTGTGGCGTTGTGCTCGAATGAAAGCTGCTGGAGCCAGAACCGCCGTGCGGTTTCTGTGGTAAGCGGCGCCGGTTCCTAAAAGCCGGATATTAAGACTTTCCAACGCCTCCGAGGTCACCTTCGGGGGCGTTTTTCGTGGGTGAGTGGGCCTTGAATGCGCCTGTGGCCTCAATTTGGCCGAACTCTCTGGTAGTATCGTCCAACTGAAATTCTGGGTCTGGAATGAAAAGGTTGGCGGCGATGAAGGTGGCTCATATTGAAAACGGCGCGGGCCGGTCTGGCGTATGGCACGCCGGATTGCGAAGCTTTTGCGCGGCGGCGCTGTTGGGAGCGGGCCTCTCCGCGGCCCAGGCTGAGCCCAATAGCGTGGAGACCCGAGCTCTTTACAATCGCCTGGAGAAGATTGAGCGCGACCTGATTGACGTTCAACGGCAGACTTATCAGGCAGCGGGCCAAGCGGGACAATTATCGGGCGCTTCGGGTTTTGGGCCCGATCCTCAAAGTGCGGCTGATCTGTCTCTTCGCCTTCAATCGGTCGAGACGGCGCTCCGCGACATTACAGGCCGGATCGAGAAGCTCACCTACGATCTGACGCAAACCCAATCCCAGTTCCGCCAATTTGCGGAAGATGTGGAATTTCGGTTCCAGGAGTTGGGCGCGTCCGGCGGTGCCTCCAATGCTCTCGCGGGTTCATCTGGTGCGCCGGTGCTCACTCCCCCGTCTGGCAGCGGTATCAGCGATGCGGCGGCATCAACTGTGGGGACTTTGGGTCAGGTACCTTTATCTGCATTGCCGCCCAGCAGCACTGACAATAATTCTCGGGTCGCGGCAAATGATGCGTCCCGATTGCCTACGGAGAGTTACTCCTCCTCGTCGGCCGCGCCCGTGGCCAGCGCCCCGGAAGATGCCTATGAAGCTGCGATCAATCAGCTGAAGCGCGGGCAGTTTGACGTGGCAGAAGCGGAGTTCGCGAATTTCCTTCAGCGCTACCCGACCCACAATCTCGCCGGCAATGCGCAATATTGGCTGGGCGAAACCTTTTATGTGCGCGGGGCTTACCGTCAGGCGGCAGAGGCTTTCCTGACCGGCTATTCGACCTACTCCGGTTCCACAAAGGCGCCCGACAGTTTGCTGAAGCTCGGCATGACCTTGGCGGCGCTCGGCCAACAAGATCAGGCCTGCGCGACTTTGGGTGAATTGAACCGCCGATTCCCGTCGGCAACGCAAGCGGTGAAGCAGCGGGCGCAGCTTGAGCGCACCCGCGCTGGCTGCTGACACCTGCTGATGGCTCCGGTCCGGCCTCCCCGAGCGCTCACCGCCCCTGAACTTGGCCGATTAATGCGTCCTTTGAATGCGGCGCCGCAGCTAGGCGTGGCTGTTTCCGGAGGTGCAGACTCCGTGGCCTTGATGGTCTTGCTCAGCCAGTGGCGGACCTGGATGGAATCTCGTGGGAAGGCCGTGCCGAAGATTGTGGCGCTGACGGTTGATCATGGGCTCCGTCCAGAAGCTGCGGAAGAAGCCGCGCAGGTAGCCAATTGGGCGAAGGCGCTCGGCCTCACACATAAGACTCTGCGATGGGAGGGCGTGAAACCCTCTTCCAATCTGCAGGCGGAGGCTCGGGCGGCGCGTTATCGTTTGCTGACAGATTGGTGCCGGAGCGGCCGTGTTAACGCGGACCTTGTCACGGCCCATCACCTTGATGATCAGGCGGAGACATTCCTGATGCGGCTTCAGCGGGGCAGCGGCGTGGACGGGCTTTCCGCCATGGCCCCGGTTCGGGCGCATCAAGGCGTCAGAGTCTTGCGCCCGCTTCTGGATGTCCCGAGAGACCGGCTGAAAGGCACGCTACTCAAAGCCGGTCACGGTTGGATTGAGGACCCGAGCAATGAGGATGACCGGTACCTCAGGGTGCAGATGAGGAAGGCTCTGCCTGCACTGGATGATTTGGGCATCAGTCGGGATCGGCTGGTCTCGACGGCCAAGGCGATGGGCCGGGCCCGGGCGGCGCTGGAGTTTGCGACCGACACGCTGGAGCAGGAGGCGGTGCGCTGGCACGGGTTTGGGTTTGCGGATGTAGAGACCGCCCGATTGATGCATGTGCCGGACGAGATCGCGCTGCGCCTGTTGGCGCGGCTGATCCAGCGGGTGGGTGGTTCCGACTATCCGCCACGTCTTGGATCACTGGAAACACTGCTCGAGGCGGTGCGGGCGGAGGCCCTTGGTCGCGGTCGGACGCTCGGTGGAGTCAAGTTCACCGGCAGGCTCGCGCAGTTCCGTTTGCTTCGGGAAGCCGCGGCCGTTGGCCCCGGACTTGATCTTGTGTCCGGCGCGCCGCTTATCTGGGACGGACGCTTCGATGTGCGCCTCACCGGCCGCAAATCAAGCGGCAGGGTGTCGGCGCTTGGTCGCAGCGGTCTGCGTCAGATGAAGGAGGAAGGGCTGGCTCTGCCCGCTGACGTCCCCAAACTGGCCTTGGAGACCCTTCCGGCGCTTTGGTCCGGCGACAAGCTCCTGGTGCAGCCGCAGCTCGCTTATTTCGCGCACGGGGCGCCCACTTTCAGAAGCCGTTTTTTGGGTGAAATCTGATTCCTTTCGGACCGCTGTCTTTACGTCCCGGCTACACCAAAAGGGTTGTATGGAGTAACAGGGTTTTTACCCCACACAGATAGGGTCTTTCTGAATCATCGGGGCCAGTGCGCCAAAGTGGGACGAACCATCAATTTTCGTCGAAAAACGATCAAAAAGGGGGCTCAGGGGACCCATGCCCGACTAGTAAAACTTTGTCGCGACCCTATCTTTCTAATAGACTTAGAACAAATCCAAATTAGCCGGTAGAAACTTGGTCCCGCTTATGGGGCCGGACTTCCAGACAGGAAAACGCCTTGTCCAATTTTAAAAATTTCGCTCTGTGGGCTGTCGTCGCGCTCTTGCTTGTAGCGCTCTTCAATCTGTTCCAGAGCCCGGTGGAGCGGACCACTTCCAGTGAGATCAGTTTTTCCCAACTTCTGAACGAGGTTGATAAGGGAAATGTTGTTGACGTGACCATGTCCGGTGACACGATTTCCGGTCACTATTCGGACGGACAGAGTTTCTATACCTACAATCCTGGCGACCCGAACCTGGTTGAGCGCCTGAACGCGCGGAATGTGGAGATCACAGCAAAGCCTGCTGACGATGGGTCTCCCTCGCTGCTGGGTATCCTGGTGTCCTGGTTCCCGATGCTGCTCCTGATCGGTGTGTGGATTTTCTTCATGCGTCAGATGCAGGGCGGCGGCGGCAAGGCCATGGGCTTCGGTAAGTCCAAAGCGAAACTGCTGACCGAGCGTCATGGCCGCGTCACCTTTGACGATGTTGCGGGTATCGACGAAGCGAAGGACGATCTGGAAGAGATTGTCGACTTCCTGCGCGATCCCTCCAAGTTCCAGCGCCTCGGCGGCCACATCCCTAAGGGCGTGTTGCTGGTGGGGCCTCCAGGGACCGGTAAGACACTGCTCGCACGTGCTATTGCGGGCGAAGCGAATGTGCCGTTCTTCACCATTTCCGGTTCTGACTTCGTGGAAATGTTTGTGGGCGTCGGTGCGAGCCGTGTCCGCGACATGTTCGAACAGGCGAAGAAGAATTCTCCCTGCATCATCTTCATTGACGAAATCGATGCGGTCGGTCGTCATCGTGGCGCCGGTCTTGGTGGCGGCAATGATGAACGCGAACAGACCCTCAACCAGCTGCTGGTGGAGATGGACGGGTTTGAGCCCAATGAGAGCATCATTCTGATTGCGGCGACCAACCGTCCGGACGTTCTGGACCCGGCGCTTCTGCGTCCCGGCCGTTTCGACCGTCAGGTTGTGGTGCCGAACCCGGACATTGTTGGCCGCGAGAAAATTCTCAAAGTGCACATGAAGAAAGTGCCCGTTGGCCCGAACGTGGAAGTGAAGACACTTGCGCGCGGGACCCCTGGTTTCTCCGGGGCCGACTTGGCGAACCTGGTGAACGAAGCCGCGCTCCTGGCCGCCCGTCGCGGACGGCGCCTGGTGACGATGTCCGAGTTTGAGGATGCCAAAGACAAGGTGATGATGGGTGCGGAACGCCGTTCCATGGTCCAGTCGGAAGAAGAGCGGAGCCTCACGGCGTACCACGAAGGTGGGCACGCACTGGTTGCGCTGCACATGCCGGCCTCAGACCCGATCCATAAGGCGACGATTATTCCTCGTGGCCGGGCGCTTGGCATGGTGATGCGTCTGCCGGAAGCAGATCAGTTCTCTGTGACGCGCGAAAAGATGTATGCCGACCTTGCGGTCGCCATGGGCGGCCGTGTGGCGGAGGAGATCATTCTCGGCCATGACAAGGTCACCTCCGGCGCGTCGTCGGATATTTCGCAGGCAACCAAGATGGCGAAAGCCATGGTCACCCAGTGGGGCATGAGCGACAAGCTCGGGCCGCTGGCCTATCAAGACAATGAGGAAGAGGTCTTCCTGGGCCATTCCGTGGCGCGCTCGCAGAACATGTCGGAAGAAACGCAGCGCATGATCGACCAGGAAGTGAAGCGGATCGTGGACGACGGCTACAAGAAAGCCCATGAAGTTCTGACCACGAATCTTGACGATCTTCACAAGATTGCCAAAGGCCTGCTTGAGTATGAAACACTGTCAGGCGATGAGATCAAAGGCTTGCTGGTTGGCGAGAAGCCCCACCGCGAAAGCGGCGAACCGCCGGAACCCACAGGCGGCCCAACGGCCTCTGTGCCGACCAGCGGGGGTGTCGGTCGGATCGATCCGGAACCTCAGGGGACGTAGCCTGAGGACCTGATAGGTCTCACCATCGACAGACAAGAACACAAAGCCCCGCCTTTCGAGGCGGGGCTTTTTGCCGACAAAGACCCGTGCTATGAGCGGCGGATGTATTCATCACCCCAAATCCTCGGCATTCTCAATATCACGTCGGATTCGTTTTCCGATGGGGGGAAATATCTCGACCCGGCGGCGGCGCTTGCGCACGGGCGGGAGCTGATTGCCGACGGGGCGCTTGTGCTCGACATCGGACCCGCCTCGTCGCACCCGGACAGCGCGCCGGTGAGCCCGCAAGAAGAGATCAGGCGTCTGGAAACGGTTGTGCCGGTGCTGCAGTCGGAAGGCGCAGTGGTCTCCGTCGATACATTTCAGACAGAGACGCAGCGCTGGGCGCTTGCGAGGCACGTGGCTTATCTCAATGACATTCAGGGCTTTGCCGACGAGAGCTTCTATCCGGAGTTGGCGGCGGCATCGGCCAAGCTCATTGTCATGCATTCCATTCAAGGGCGCGGTCCTGCGACCCGTGCCGCCCCGCCGCGGGGCTCTATGGTGGATCATGTCAGCCGCTTCTTTGAGGCCCGCTTCCGGGCGCTTGAGCAGGCGGGTGTGGCCCGCGACCGCCTGATCCTCGACCCGGGCATGGGCTTTTTTCTGGGCAATCAGCCGCAACCGTCACTTGAGGTATTGCGGGGGCTCGGCACGCTGAAACAGCGCTTTGATGTCCCGCTGCTGGTCTCGGTGTCGCGAAAGAGTTTCCTCCGCAAGCTTGCGGGGGCCGAGGTTGGCGGGGCCGCTGCTGCGACCCTGGCGGCGGAGCTTTTTGCCGCGGCAGCAGGGGCCGACATGATCCGGACCCATGAGCCGCGGCAATTGGCGGATTCTCTCGCTGTTTGGGGCCACTTGAGCGCCGGTTAACCGCGTAAAATAAAGAAACAATTCGTTAACCGAATATCCAAAGGTTCGGCTGTATAGTGCCGCCGCTGGGGACGAAAAAACTACTGGGATTAGCACCTTCAATGTCACGCAAATATTTTGGCACGGATGGTATTCGGGGCACGGCAAATCAGCCGAACATGACCGCGGAGATGGCGCTCCGCGTCGGCATGGCGGCGGGCCGTGTGTTTACCCGTGGGGATCATCGCCACCGGGTGGTGATCGGTAAGGATACCCGTCTCTCTGGCTACATGATCGAGAATGCCCTTGTTGCGGGCTTCACGTCCGTCGGCATGGATGTCTTCCAGTTCGGTCCGCTGCCGACGCCAGCGGTTGCCATGCTCACGCGGTCCTTGCGGGCGGACCTCGGGGTGATGATCTCGGCATCCCACAATTCCTTCGAAGACAACGGCATCAAGCTCTTCGGGCCCGACGGGTACAAGCTCTCCGATGATGTCGAGCATGAAATCGAACGGCGCATGGACAATGGCATTATGGACCATCTGGCCGCGCCGGATGCCATCGGCCGCGCAAAGCGTATTGAAGACGCCCAGGCGCGCTATATCGAGTTTGTGAAACAGACCTTCCCCAAACATTTGAGCCTTGAAGGCCTGCGCGTCGTGGTCGATTGCGCAAACGGGGCGGCGTACAAAGTTGCGCCCGCCGCGCTCTGGGAATTGGGCGCAGAAGTGGTAACCGTGGGTGTGAACCCGGACGGGATGAACATCAATTCTGGATGTGGGTCGACAGCGCCCGAACGCATGTGTGAGCTCGTGCGTGAACGGCGTGCTGACATTGGTATCGCGCTCGACGGCGATGCGGACCGTGTCATCGTCTGCGATGAGAACGGGGAGATCGTCGACGGTGACCAGATCATGGGGCTCGTGGCCCAGTCCTGGAAAGAGTCTGAGATGCTCTCGGCGCCGGGTATTGTCTCAACGGTGATGTCGAACCTTGGGCTGGAACGCTATCTCCAAGGCATCGGTCTTGAGCTGGCGCGCACGCAGGTGGGTGACCGCTATGTTGTGGAACATATGCGTAGCCATGGTTTTAACGTGGGTGGCGAGCAGTCCGGCCATATTGTGCTTTCCGACTTTGCCACCACGGGCGATGGGCTCATTGCCGGCCTGCAGGTGCTGGCCGTTCTGCAATCGACCAACAAACCGGTCAGTGAGGCCTGCAGCCTCTTTGACCCCGTCCCTCAGCTTCTGAAGAATGTGCGCTTCAAGTCCGGCGCACCTCTGGAATGCGCCAAGGTGCAGGAAGCGATCAAAGAGGGTGAAGGACGGCTGGGTGCTGGTGGACGCATTGTCGTGCGCAAATCAGGCACGGAACCGCTGATCCGCGTGATGGCGGAAGGCGACGATGAGGGCCTGGTTGAAAATGTCGTGGGTGATATCACCTCTGCCATCGCTGATGCGGCTGCCTGATTTCTCATGAATGATAATGACAGTGCCGCCGCCTCGCCAATGGGCCGGGTGTTGATTGTTGCCGGTTCTGACAGCGGTGGCGGTGCCGGCATCCAGGCTGACATCAAAACGGTGACCATGTTCGGCGCCTATGCAGCAACGGCGGTCAGCGCGATCACGGTGCAAAATACGCAAGGCGTTTCGGATGTCCTGCCGCTGGAGTCCGATCTCATTCAGCGACAGATGCAGGCGGTGCTGGATGATATCGGCGCCGATGTTGTGAAGACCGGCATGTTGCATTCCGCCGGGGTTATTGAGGCTGTCGCGAATGAGCTTGATACCCGTTCCGGGCTGAAACTCGTTGTTGATCCGGTCATGGTGGCGACCAGCGGCGATCCATTGCTGCAAGAGGATGCGATGCTCGCCCTTCGAAACCTGTTGGTGCCGGCGGCGACGATCCTCACGCCCAACATGCCGGAAGCGGCGCGGCTTACCGGCAGCGCGGTTGAGACGCTGGATGATCAGAAGCGGGCGGCTGATGCGCTGATGGGCCTTGGCCCAAGCGCTGTGCTGGTTAAGGGTGGTCATGGCCAGGGGGCGGACGTTCATGATGTGCTCGTGACCGAGGAGAGCATTGAGGTCATGTCGAGCCCCCGCATCGACACGGTGCATACGCACGGTACCGGGTGCACACTGGCGTCTGCCATTGCGGCATTGCTGTCTCAAGGGGCGCCGATGCGCGATGCGGTTTCGATTGCGCGGGACTATGTGCACGAAGCCATCGCGACGGCGCCGGGGTTCGGCAAGGGGCACGGCCCCCTTAATCACATGCATCCGTTTCGGCAGCCAGAATAAACGGCGGCCTTAGACGGAGCGGCTTGTTCGCGTCGGGGGCTTTTCCAACAAGCGTGCCAGTGTCCCAAGACTTGCCTTCAACGTTTGCCGATCCGGCGCGGCACCAAGCGCAAGTCGGACATGATTTGATGGCGCGTCGACGGCGAAGTGGCGTGATGGTGAGACAAGAATGCTTTCCGCCTCCGCCGCGGCGACAAAGGCCTCTGGCGTCCAATGGTCTGGTAGGGGAAGCCAGTAGTGCGGTGCGCAGGCACTTCCGGTGCCTTCGGCCCCACCCAATGCGCTGTGGGCGAGTTCTCGCCGGGCCGTGATCTCTTTCGCCTGCGCCCGAGTCAATTTTTCGGCGGAGCCGTTTTCGATCAGGGCAGTTGTGATGTTGGCCATGGCCTGTGGTGGCCCCATTCCCAGCAAATGCTGAATGTCGTTCGCCCGGTCGCGCTGCGCGCTCGGGCAGATGAGGTATCCAACACGAAGCCCTGGTGCCACGGTCTTCGATAGGGATGCGATGTAGAAAGTCTGGTCCGGTGCCAGTTCATGGAAGGTGGGAAGCGGGTCAGACATCAGGGGGTCATAGATGCCGTCTTCTATAATCGTGAGCCCATGCTTGCGGGCTGCCTTGGCAATAGCCCGTCTGCGCGCGGTGGACAGGTTCAAGCTTGTGGGGTTCTGCGCAGTAGGGGTTAGAAAAGTTGCCATCGGTTTGTGTTTGACACAAAGCGCCTCAAAGGCCGCGGGGCGAATGCCTTCCTTGTCGGAGGGGATAGCGACAATTTTTCTGTCGGTTAGCCGCGCATAGTCCAGGAACCCCGCGAATGTAAAGGGCTCACATAAAATGGTGTCGCCAGGTTTTGTGGCGGTCATCATCGCTGTCGTCAGGGCGTGTTGGCCACCGGCCGTAACGATCAGGTCATCAGAAGATGTCGTCACACCCCCAAGCTTCATGTAAGCGGCACCCGCCCGCCGGTCTTGTTCCGAGCCGCCAAACGGAATGTAGGACAGGAAGTCTGACGCCGGACGTTTCGCGAGCGCCGCTGCCAGATCCAAGCCCTGTCCCACATCTGCGGGAAGATTGACCCTCAGATTGATCCCGCCCTCTTGCTTGCGCATGACAGGTGAGGCCACAAAAGATCCTTTGCCTGTTATCGCGGTGATGTCGCCGCGGCGTGTCGCCAGATCGTAGGCGCGCGTTATGGTACCGGTGCCGACGCCCAAGTCGTAAGCGAGCTCGCGCTGTGGTGGCAGCCGATCGCCCACGCCCAGCGTGCCATCTGTGATGGCTGTATGTAGGCCGTCGGCCAGACGTTGATAGGCGGGCCCGTCACCTGCTTTGAGGGCTTTTTCCCAAAATGTCATAGTGACAATATAGTGATTGTATCTATGTTTCTCTATGCCTAAATGAACTCTCCCGGTTTGTGTTTGGAGAATAGAGATGACCGCGTTCACACTGTTTCAGGTTGATGCTTTTGCTGACGGCGTCTTCGAGGGCAACCCGGCGGCGGTGGTGCCGCTTGAAAGCTGGTTGCCAGACGATCTGATGTTGTCCATTGCCGCAGAAAACAATCTCGCGGAAACAGCCTTCTTTGTGCCGGCGGGAGACGGGTATGAACTGCGCTGGTTTACGCCGACCGCCGAAGTCCCGCTGTGTGGTCATGCGACGCTGGCATCTGCTCATGTGTTGTTTGCGCATCTGGGGTTTGACGGGGAAGAAATTGGTTTTCAAACGAAAAGCGGTCAACTGACCGTCGTGCGAGAGGGGGACCTCTACGCGATGGACTTCCCTGCCGATATGCCAAAACCGACCATGGTTCCGGAACATATCTCAGACGTGCTGGGCGCGCGGCCCTCTATGGTGCTGAGCGGACATCACATGCTCGCTGTGTTCGAGGACATGCGCCAGGTCGCCGCGCTGCAGCCTGATCTCGCAAAGCTCACCCGCTTCTGCAACGAGATCGGTAAAGGGTTGATTGCCACCGCGCCGGGTGATGGTACCTCTGGCTGGGATTGCGCGTCGCGTTTCTTTGCACCGCATGTGGGCATTCCCGAAGACCCTGTGACCGGATCCGCTCATACGGTGATCGTGCCCTTCTGGGCGAAACGACTGGACAAGCAGGAGATTGTGGCGCGGCAAATCTCAAAGCGCGGCGGCACGCTCTTCTGCACATTGAAGGGTGACCGCGTCGTGATGCGGGGACGCGCGGTGGATTATCTCAAGGGGACGATCGCCGTCTGAGTTCCGCAAGGCCGATGCCGCTCAGGATGACGATCAACCCGATCACTGCGTGGAGAGTGATGGTCTCGCCCAAAAAGAGGGCGCCGATGGCGAGGGCCAGGACCGGCACCAGATAGTTGGTCATGGCCATGAAGGACGGTCCGGCGCTCTCTATGACCCTGAAATAAACCACGGTGGCGTAGCCGACAGGCAGCGCGCCCAGCACGATGACGGCGATCCACGACTCCAGCGTGATCACGTCGAGGGCAAGCGGCGCTTCCGCCCAGGCGATGGGGGTCATGATGACCCCGGCGAGGCCTGTCGTGAGGCAGGCTTTTGAGTAGAGTGGGGCAGGCGGTGCGCGCCGGGCGATGATGGCGTTCATGGCGAAGAAAAAGGCCGCGCCCAGGACCAGCATCTCGCCGAGCAGGGGTGTGCCGTCCATGGAAGCATTGCCTAATGCATCCGGCCCTACAACGATCACAAGTCCGATGAGCCCTGTGACAAAGCCCGCGATCCGCGTCGCGGTCAGCGTTTCGCCGGGCACAAAGATGCGGGCCAGGACCAAGGTGATGAGTGGCATGACCCCGATCAGAATGGCGGACAGGCCTGAGGCAATCAGTGTGATGCCCCAGGACAAGAGAAAAAACGGAATCAGGTCGCCGCAGAGGGCAAGTGCGGTCAACCATCCCCACATTTTGCGGGTCTTGGGAATGGGCTCCCGGTTGATCACCATGAAGGGTGCCAAGACGGCCGCTGACACAAGCATGCGGATCGCGACAGACCAGGCGGGCGTCATGGTCTCCACGGCAATGTCCGTCAGCGCGAAAGCGCCGCCCCAAAGAAGTGCGAGCAGCGCCAGATCCCGATAGTCCGCGGCTGTGTGATCGCGCAGGCTCACAGGACGGCCTCCAGGGCTGCAATCAAACGATCCACATCTTCGTCTGAGTTGTAGAGATGAGGGGTCACGCGCATGGAGGGGCCGCGCAGACTCACATAGACATTTTCTTTAGCAAGTTGCTCCAGAAGTCCGTCCGAAACGCCGCCCGGAAAACGCACGCCCAGGAAATGCGGTGCCCGAAGACTGGAATTTGACACGGTGAGGCCCAGTTTGGTGACGCGGTCGGCGATGGCGTCTGTCTTTGTCTGCAGCGTGGCTGCAATGTTGGCAATACCCCAGTCCGCGATTTGCTCCAGAGCAGTCTTGGTCATGGGCATCAATTGAAAGTTCGCGCGCTCGCCCATGTCAAACCGGCGGGCGCCCGGTTGGTACTTGTCTTCATAGTCGACCAGTCCTGCAAAGTCCTCCGACCCTCTCCGGTTCAGCCAGTTCTCTTCGATCGGACGCCCCTCCCGCCATCTGGGTGCGACATAGAGGAACCCCATGGCGTAGGGTCCCAGCAGCCACTTGTAGGTCGGCGCGACAATAAAATCCGGATCGATGGCGTGAATGTCGAGTGGCATCGCCCCAAGGGATTGTGAAACGTCCAACACCAGGGCTGCGCCGGCTGCTTTTGCTTTTTTTGAAACCGCCAGAAGATCGATCAACGCGCCGTCTGTCCAGCGACAGTGGGGCAGGGCAATGATGTCCGTTCGGTCAGTGATTGCATCCAGAATGGCCGGCGTCCAATCCGGACCGCTTCGTGTGTCGGCGGGTGCGGTGACGGTTCGGATGTGCGCGCCTTGTTCATCAGCGGCGCGCTCCCAAGCATAAATGTTGGACGGAAACTGCTCGGACAACACAAGGATTTCCTGGCCTTCCCCAACGGGGATGTTGGCTGCGGCGACTGCGATACCGTAGGAGGCGGCGGGGACAAACGACACGCCGTCGGCGTCAACGCCGATGACTTTTGCGAACAGGGTACGTGTTGCCTCTGACTCAATGAAGAAGTCTTCCGACGTCGTGCCCCAGGGTTGTTTCTTTGTAGCGATGGCCTCTTCGCCTGCGCGCGCGGCGTTCTTTAGCAGAGGCGACATGTAGGCACAGTTCAGATAGGCAATGTGGTCCGGAATGTCGAAGAGGGAACGCTGATCGGGAATCAACGAGGGCGGGGTGGTGTGCATGTTCGGGTCCGACTTGGGTCCCCGCAGAGGATTGCGGGCGGGTGCACCCTCGCCCGAACAAATCATCTATTCAACTTTTTTTGGCGTGCAGCTGTGCGTTCAAGCGAGAGATGCCAATTCAATATTGGCGCGCTCAAGTTCGCGTCCCTGCAGTGCGACCGACAGCGTAATCCCTCCATCGACGGCGGACCATTTCTTGTCGCCTGCGCGGGGCACGGGGATATTATTCTCCATACAAAACCGCACAAGGATGTCGATGATCTGTTGAGACTCAACGGTAAACATCATCTGATTTACCGACGACCCTCCCTTGATGATCATCGTCACGTCGATCGTTTTATCTGTACCCGCTGCCCACTCGACAATTTCGCCGCTCGGCAGGAAGTCTTCATGCGTTCGCCTGAAGGAATGCAGGCTTGAGGTGAACTCCGCATCGGACAGGGTGATGTGTCGCAGCTCGGATGCCATCATCGGCTCCTTCATCGTGAAGGGTTTAGAACTTTCGTTGCATGAATTCTGTATTCTAATTCTTTTCAATTTGTTAAGTCGTTGTTTTATCTAAAAGTTTAGCGATGTTGCGCGGAATTGACCCGCTGTGGCGGAAAGTCGTTTGACAGCGCGGAGCCACGCGCCTATATCGGCGGTGGGCCACCTCTCCCCACCGAGAGGCGACTATCTGTGAGGGTAGATACAGATTATGACAAAGACTGCTACGCCGGACATGCGTCCGGCCAATCCTAATTTTTCATCCGGGCCATGCGCGAAGCGGCCGGGATGGTCTCTCCAAAATCTTGAAGATGCGTGTCTTGGCCGGAGCCATCGCTCCAAGCCGGGTAAGGCGAAGCTTGCTGAAGCCATTGACCTGACACGGTCGGTGCTGGGCGTGCCGGACGACTACAAGATCGGCATTGTCGCCGCATCGGACACCGGCGCTGTCGAGATGGCCATGTGGTCGCTCCTGGGCGAACGCGGCGTCGACATGATGGCCTGGGAGAGCTTCGGCTCTGGCTGGGTGACCGATGTTGTGAAGCAGCTCAAGCTTGACGATGTGCGGAAGTTGGAAGCGGGCTACGGTGATTTGCCGGACCTCGATGACGTCGACTTCAGCCGCGATGTGGTGTTCACCTGGAACGGCACAACGTCCGGCGTCCGGGTGCCAAACGGCGACTGGATCGATGCGGACCGCACGGGCCTCACAATTTGTGACGCGACCTCGGCAGCGTTTGCCATGGATCTGCCCTGGACCAAGCTCGATGTGACGACCTTCTCCTGGCAGAAGGTCATGGGCGGTGAAGCGGCGCACGGCATTCTGATCCTCAGCCCACGGGCCGTCGAGCGCCTCGAAAGCTACACGCCAGCCTGGCCGTTGCCGAAGATCTTCCGCCTGACCAAAGGCGGCAAGCTCATCGAAGGCATCTTCAAGGGCGAAACCATCAACACGCCCTCCATGCTTTGCGTTGAGGATTATCTCGACACGCTGAAATGGGCTGAGTCGATAGGCGGTTTGAGCAGTCTCATCGGTCGGGCAGAAGCCAATCTTGCGGTGCTCGCCGACTGGGTGTCCAAGACTGAATGGGTCGACTTTTTGAACACGGACGTGGCGACGCGCTCCTGCACGTCGGTCTGTCTCAAAGTCGTGGACCCGAAAGTGCTGGCACTGCCGGAAGATGTTCAGGCGGCCATTGCGAAGAAGATTGGCACGATCCTCGATGCGGAAGGTGTTGCCTATGATATCGGCGCTTACCGGGACGCACCCGCGGGGCTTCGCATCTGGGCAGGTGCCACGATCGAGGTTTCCGACATGCAGGCACTGACGCCCTGGCTCGACTGGGCTTTTGCCGAAGCGGTCGCGGAACTCGCGCCAGCCTGAGACTGAATTCCCGGGGAGCGACGGCGTCGCTCCCCCACATCCTTTTCCCATTTGTTTTCCAATTCGCATTCAGGAGACAATCTGATGCCGAAGGTTCTTATTTCCGACAAGATGAGCCCCGCCGCCGCCCAGATCTTTAAAGATCGCGGTGTCGAGGTAGACGTGATCACCGGTCTCGACCGGGACGAACTGATCAAGATTATTGGCGACTATGACGGGGTCGCCATTCGCTCCGCCACCAAGCTGACACCGCCGGTGCTCGAAGCCGCGAAAAACCTCAAAGTGGTGGGGCGTGCCGGTATCGGTGTCGACAATGTGGATCTTCCTGCGGCGACCGCAGCGGGCGTGATCGTCATGAACACGCCGTTCGGTAATTCCATCACAACGGCGGAACATGCGATCTCGATGATGGCGGCGCTGGCCCGACAAATCCCGGAAGCGAACGAGTCGACCCATGCCGGCAAGTGGGAAAAGTCCAAATTCATGGGCGTGGAACTCACGGCCAAGACCCTCGGTGTCATCGGCTGCGGGAACATCGGCTCGATTGCGGCGGACCGTGCCATTGGTCTGCGCATGAAAGTGATTGCCTTTGATCCGTTCCTCACACCTGAGCGGGCTGCGGACATCGGTGTTGAGAAGGTCGAGCTTGATGACCTTCTGAAGCGCGCTGACTTCATCACGCTTCACACACCGCTTACCGACAAGACGCGGAACATTCTGGACGCGGATGCTTTCGCCAAAATGAAAGATGGCGTGCGCATCGTAAACTGCGCGCGTGGCGGCTTGATCGTCGAAGCCGACCTCAAAGCAGCACTTGAAAGCGGCAAGGTTGCCGGTGCGGCTCTCGACGTATTTGAAGAAGAGCCTGCGAAAGAGAACCCCCTCTTTGGCATGGCGAATGTGATCTGCACACCGCATCTGGGCGCATCGACCTCTGAAGCGCAGGAGAATGTGGCGCTTCAGGTAGCAGACCAGATGGCCGACTATCTTCTTACCGGCGCGGTGACCAACTCGATCAACGTGCCCTCCATCACGGCTGAAGAAGCACCGAAACTGGAGCCCTATGTCACGCTTGCGGATCAGCTTGGGTCTTTTGCTGGTCAGCTTACTGAGACCGGTATTGAAGAAGTCGTCATTGAGTATGAAGGCGAAGTCGCCGAGCTCAACACCAAGGCGCTCACCAATGCGGCGCTCTGCGGCCTTCTGAAGCCTTTGCTTTCGGACGTAAACATGGTGTCGGCCCCGGTGATCGCGAAGCAGCGGGATATTGAGATCACGGAAGTGAAGCGGGAAGAGCCCCGTGGCGCGTTCGAGACCTATATTCGTCTCACCGTGAAAACAGAGCGTCAGGACCGCTCTGTGGCGGGCACCATCTTCTCTGATGGTAAGCCACGCCTTATCCAGGTGAAGGGCATCAATATGGAGGCGGAGCTATCCCCACACATGCTTTATGTCACCAATGAGGATAAGCCTGGCTTTATTGGCGCGCTGGGCACCGTTCTCGGCAATTCGGGCGCCAATATTGCGAACTTCCGTCTCGGCCGTGTGGAAGAAGGCGGCGACGCCATTGCGCTGATCGATCTGGATCAGGACCTCACGGAGGACTGCCTCAAGGCTGTTGCGGCGATTCCCCATGTGAAGCAGGCAAAAACGCTGACGTTTTAAGCCTTTTCACTTCGCTCTGGCCTTTCTGCGTCAGAGTCGGTAAAAGCTATGAAAGTCCCCAGCCGGAAACGGCGCGGGGGCTTTCTTTGTGTTTAAGGCGCTGAAACCTCCCTGTTTCGGGCCAAAAATCGGTGATTCTCATGGCGAATGTAGCGGTCGTCGGCTCCCAATGGGGCGACGAAGGCAAGGGCAAGATTGTGGATTGGCTCTCGGAGCGCGCAGACGTGGTTGTGCGTTTTCAAGGCGGTCACAATGCCGGCCATACGCTCGTCATTGATGGGGTGACCTATAAGCTCTCGCTGCTGCCATCGGGCATTGTGCGCGGGGGCAAAATGTCCGTGCTCGGCAATGGGGTGGTGATTGACCCTTGGGCGCTGGTTGCCGAAATCGAAAAGCTCGCTGATCAGGGTGTTGTGGTGACGCCGGACAATCTCAAGATCGCGGAGAACGCCGTTCTCATCCTGCCTGTGCACCAGGAACTCGATGTGATCCGCGAAACCTCCAACAAGGGGACAAAGATCGGCACCACCAAGCGGGGCATCGGCCCGGCCTATGAAGACAAGGTGGGGCGCCGCGCGATCCGGGTGATGGATCTGGCAGACCCGTCAACCCTGCCGGACAAGGTGGAGAAGCTGCTGCATCACCACAATGCGCTCCGCCGCGGTCTGGGCAAGGAAGATCTGGAAGCCGTGCCGATTCTGGAAGCGTTGGCGGAAGTGACACCTAAAATCCTGCCGCATATGGATACGGTCTGGCGCTATCTCGCGCAGGCGCGGAAAGACGGCAAACGCATTCTCTTTGAAGGGGCGCAAGGCACGCTGCTTGATATTGACCATGGCACCTATCCGTTCGTGACCTCGTCCAACGTTGTGTCCGGTCAGGCGGCGACTGGCTCCGGCATGGGACCCAGCGCCGTGGAATATGTGCTCGGCATCACCAAGGCCTATACAACCCGCGTCGGTGAGGGTCCGTTCCCGACAGAGCTTGAAGATGAAGACGGGCAGCGTCTTGGCGAACGCGGTCATGAGTTCGGCGTCGTGACAGGACGTAAGCGCCGCTGCGGCTGGTTTGATGCGGTGCTCGTCAATCAGTCGCTCAAGACCAATGGCATGCAGGGCATCGCGCTCACCAAGCTCGATGTGCTGGACGGGTTTGAAAAGATCAAAATCTGCGTCGCCTATGAGCTGGATGGCAAGCGGATCGACTATCTGCCCGCCACACCTGCACTTCAGGCGCGCATTAAGCCCATCTATGAAGAGATGGACGGCTGGTCAGAGACGACGTTCGGCGCGCGCAGCTGGGCGGACCTGCCCGCCGCCGCCGTTAAATATGTGCGCTATGTGGAAGAACTGATCGAGTGCCCGGTGGCGCTCTTGTCGACCTCGCCAGAGAGGGACGACACGATCCTGATGCACGATCCATTCGCGGATTGAACGCGTCGCCTTCCGAAACACAAGCGTCTGAGACTGTTGTCAAAAATGCTCTAGAAACCAAACTGTCCATTAGTGCCGGGCTCCAGGTCCGGCCAGCGCTCATCCCCTGATGCAATGTTGGCGCGTTTGCTCAGGTTCCAGCGGAATTGCACGGTGCGGGAGTAGTTCAGGAAAAGCCGTCCGTCCACAATGGACCAGGCTTGGGGAATGGTTGAGGCGAGATAGCCGTTTGCCACGGCCCAGGCGCAGTAGCCGTTATAGGCAGGGGCATATTTGTCTGGGTCTGCAACGAAGAGATCGCGGTGCTCCGCGTTGACGAATTGCCAGGTGAGGCCTTTCCACTCATGGGTGAAGTCGGCTGAGCCTTCCGCCGCGCGGTCCAACTCAAAATAGGCCACGACATCATATCCGTCATTTGCTAGCGGCAGCGGTTCATCTGCGTAGGCGAGCTGGTTGACCGCGAGGAGAATGAATCCCGCGAAGATTGACGTCAGCCCCAATGTGATCATTTTTACCATGGATCGAAACTGGGGCTTCCCGACGCTGCTTTCAAATCACCTGATCTGACGAGATCGTGAGGTGCTCTTGTTTCGTGTCAGAGGAAGAGTTCTGCGCCGACACCCAGCAGCCCGATCATGGAGACTTGCCAGATCAGGGTGCGGACCCAGGGCAGGCCCATGGCATAGGCGGGCAGGTAGCCAACGCGTGCCCAGAAATAGACCTGTGCGCCCCAGGCGCTCCACATGCCGTTTTCGTTCAGCACATGCACCATGAGAATGAGGGCGGCAAAGATCGCGAAGGTTTCGTTGAAGTTCTGTTGCGCGCGCGCGAAACGTCCGGCGAGACCCATCGGAGGGCGGTGTTCGTCTCGCGGCCCGATTGTGTACTTGTTTCCCTCCTGGCCTTTGTACGCAAAGCTGGAGGCCGTCAGATGGGCAATGCCCAGTACGCAGGACCAGAAGAGCATCCAGAGTTCGAGGGTCATGGCGTTTCTCCTGCGGTGGAGTCTGGCGGCGTTCCTCTGGCGCGCGAACGCCGCCACCTTATGTGTTTAGAAGGCCTGAATCAGAATGAGGATGGATCCGATCACCCCGGCGAAATAAGCGAGTGTGCGAAGTCCCAGTAGTGTGATCCCACCGACGTAAAAGATCGCGTGCGCGACCCGGCCCGCGAGGAATATCTGGGCGCCGAGCACCGTCATCTCGTTGCTAATGCCCGACAAATGCACCGGGAGCAAAATCGCCGCGAATATGACCGTGTTTTCCAGATGGTTCATGTAGCAGCGCTTCGCCCGCGCGCCCCAACCTTCGAGGTTCGCCGCTTCGTCACGGTTGCTGAAGCCCCAGGGCAGGCCCATGGCCATAATCCCCGCATTGGCCGACAACACGACCAACAGAAGCAAAAGCACTCCACTCCACATCAACATGGATAGTTCTACAGACATTGGGTTCCCTCCCTTTTGTGTCTGAAACCAGAAAATCATGCCTGTCTTTGCCCGATTTGGCGAGGGCCTCTGCAAATGGACACGCAGCCACTTGGAGATTGGCGGCAAGCTTCCAGAATGAAGCCGTTTTGTTTGATGCAGTTGAAGAGGTCCTCGATAGGGATCCGCGCGACAGGAAACCGGACCGTGCCGATCGCGCCGCCCACGAGCCGACTCGCCTCGACGATCCCATGCCCTGATGCTACGCTTCTTTAGTTCTGCGGTGGAGGCTGCGATATCAGCGCCATTGCATGCTTCACGACAGTCACAAAAGCAGTACCGGGACGGTCTCACATGATGGGGAATTCAAACGGCTCCCGCCAAGACATGATCGTTTTTAACTTCCATGGCCTCGGCACTGCCCATAAAGAGGTGCCCGACGACGAGCGACCTTACTGGTGCGACCGCGACCTTTTCCTGCGTCTTCTGGATACGATCAAGGGGTTAGAAAAAGAAGCCGGGATTCCCATCCAGATCACCTTCGACGACGGCAATCGCAGCGATCTCGAGATCGCGACGCCTGCGCTTTCTGAGCGCGGTATGACAGCTGAGTTCTTCATTTGCTCTGGCCGGATCGGACAAGAGGCTTACCTCTCCGCAGACGATCTTGCCGAAATGGAACGGCGCGGTATGAAGATCGGCAGCCATGGGATCGATCATCTGGATCTGCGTCGGCTTGATGCTGCCTCGCTTGCCGAGGAAGCCGAGGGTTCGCGCGGGGCGATTGATGCCTGCCTTCTACAGCCGATCGATAGTTTCGCGATCCCCTTTGGCAGCTATGACCGCCGTGTGCTGAAGTCGCTCCGTGGCTACCAGCGGGTCTATAACAGTGATCAACTCCACGCCCGAAAGGGCGGACAGTGGTTGATCCCGCGTATCAGCTATGTCGCGGGATGGGAGCCGGAGACGCCACGGCGCCATGCGCTGATGCGTCCCTCGGTCCTCAACAGAACCGTAAGCGGACTAAAGGTCATGGCCAAATCGTTACGTTGAATGGATTGGCTAAAAGCCGAGATAGAGCATCTCGGAATAGCTGTGATCGACACTGAGGGCTGGCCGACGCCCCCGGATGTATTTCGCAGCCCGCCCGGGATAGAAGCGCCCCACCAGGCCGTCAAGGGGTGCGCTCGCATCGAGGATCATGCATGGACAGCCTCGTCTGCGCAGCCAGTTTAGCACTGTGCTCATATGTGCCTTAAGCAGATCGAGATCGGCGCAATAGATCAGCTGCGCTGCGGGCACGACCCCCTTGATCCGGCGGCGAACAAAGACGAGGGGCATCAACCGTCCATCGCAGTCGATGCATACGCTCAGGAATCTGCTGTCGCTGTGGTCATTGAGCATCTTCTGTTCGTGATCCGGGAGGTCCCGCGCCGCCTCCGCGCCGGTCCGAAGTCCGGCCCGCGCTGTGCGCCCGCGTGTGGCAATCGCAACGAATTGGCCAGTGGTCCATGGTTCGAACCCCAGCCGATCAAGCGTGCGCAACGTATGCGTCGCGGCGGAGAGGTTGGTGTTGACTGCATCGGCGCGAGACCCGGCGCGGTTATAAAGTTCGCGTGCGATAGGGCCGCGATGAGACGGCGCCGCACACCATGTCGAGATGTTGACGAAGAGCTGACGAGTCTCCTTCGGCCCGTGCCAGGATGAAATCGCCAGAACCGCGCCCTTTGGGCCGTCATCGTCGATCAGATATCCCCACTTTTCAGTGTCCTCGGGAATATCGCGGGCGGCCAGGCGCTCGAAACCTTGCCGGAAATATTGTTCGTCCCGGCGGGGGAAGCTCTCGCACATCAGCGCAATGACTGCGGGCAAATCCTGTTGCTCGATGCCACGAATGCTGCTCACCGTTTGTTCCTCGCTCTTTTGGGCATCTCTTTCCAAGGTCCTTCGATACCACGTCCTGTACCACGCCAGCCATATTCTAGGCATGGCGTGATGACGCGGAGAAGACCACCCTTGATCCAAACGGCCGCGACATTCGTCGCAACACGACGCTTGCTGTGTGAGCAAAAACCTCTCTGTTTTGTAGAAATCGAGGTTTCAGATAATCTTTGGCTTCTAATCGTGGAACTGGGGGGAACGATGGCTAAGGCGATGAATCTGCTGGACGCGCAGAGCAAGGCGTTGCTTGCCGAGATTGTCTACAGCAACGATCTGAAAATTGGGCCTTTTGCCGCGCCGCGGACCGGCACGCCGTCAAAGTGGATTGCGACTGCCCTTTTGGATGGTATGCCGCGGGGACTAAAGCGTGGACCGGCCTATGCGAAACAGTCCACGGCAGCCCTGCAAAAACGCTACGGCAAAATCCTGAAAGCGCGCCGCAGCAAAGTGGATGACAACCGCACCGGCGCGGACATGTGCGCTGTCAGAGATAGTGTCACTGGGCGATTTGTTCTGTCTGTCGATGGTACCGCGATGACGGGCGGCAATCCCGGTGAGGGTTGGCATGATCTGGTCGCGAACCTGAACAACTTCGTCGATCCCGATATGACGCCCAAGGGCGCGTTGTTGGCGCAGATCAATGTGGTGGAGGGTTTCCTGGAGGACTTTTGCCAGGAGACATCGGCTGAGCTTGCGAAAAAGGGACAAAGGGTGAGCCCGGCCAAGATAGCGGCCATGACCGATCTCAACGGGCATTCGCTTGGCGCGCTTGTGTCCATTCATCTGATGCGGCGGCGCAAAAGCTCCGGTAAGCCGATCGGCGAGGTGGTTGGGTGGTCGCCGCCAGCGGAGGGCGGGCTGGTCACGGTCATTCCCATTGTGGGCGCACTCTATGCCCATCTTCTGGACGGGGATGACATTAATATTCTGACCACAACTTATGACATTGCGCGCCTCGCGGGGGCGCGGCCGGCGGAAAGTGTGTTTCAGCTCGGTGGCGATGTAAAAGGCGCGGTCAAGGCGCATATGATCTACCGCCATACGGCGCATCTGGATCGGGCGGTCAAGGAACTCGATGATTTTCTCGATAAGATTCAGGTAAGTGCTGCGCGGGCAAAAGCGCTGCGGCAAGAGGCCTTTCTCTTTCGATCGTCTCGCCCAGCGGAAGCCGTCTTGCGGTTGCCCTTTGGCCGGACGCCTGCCGGACGCGACCGGCATGTCTATGTGTCTGAGTTTGGAGGGTCGCTCATCACCGGCGGGCCCGTCACTGTGTCTCAGCAGCAATATCGTGACTACCTCCAGACGAATACCGTCGACCATGTGCACCCGGTGCACCTTGCGCTGGCACTTGATGCCGGACGCAGAAAAGACCCGTCCAAAATCCCTGAGATGACCCATACGGTCGGGCGGTCCGGCGTGGGCAAGTTTGCGCTGATCTATGAGCAGAAGGGTGACTATCAGTTCGCCTATCTGCGGGCCTATGGGCGCAGGCCCAGCCGCCAGCAGGCTCAAAAGCGTCAATTGCCGCTGACGTCCCGCGTTGGCGTCGACCTTCTCGACGACTAGGTGAGTGCGAGGAGACTCTTTGACGGCCTCCGCTGAAAGGTGCACACTCAAGCCCATCCGAGGGGTGTCCGTTCCGCATGTTTGAAACGGGCTGAGACGGCCATATGGCTAGACCCTTAGAACCTGATCCGGGTCATGCCGGCGAAGGGACGGAGTAGCTGCTTAGGTCTAGCTGCGGGTCTTTCGCCCCGTGACCTCTTTGTTTAGAGAGGCACATCGAAATGAACATGCACGCCAAACCCTCTGTCACGACAGGACCGCTGCCTGCGTCGAGCAAGGTTTTCACCACGCCTGAAAGTGCGCCGGATGTGAAGGTCGCGCACAGGGAAATTGAGCTGCATCCCTCCGCCATGGAGCCGCCGGTGCGGGTCTATGACACGTCGGGTCCCTATTCGGATCCGAATACGACGATTGATCTTGAAAAAGGTCTGCCACGCCACCGCACCGCCTGGATTGAAGAACGCGGACACGTGGTCGCTTATGACGGCCGCGATGTGCGCCCGGAAGATAATGGCAACGTGGGTGAGAAACATCTCGCGCGGGCCTTTCCCATCACCAATCGTCCCTATAAAGGCGATGGCACGGGTCCTGTGACGCAGTTTGAATTTGCCCGCGCCGGCATCATCACCAAAGAGATGATCTATATCGCCGAGCGGGAGAATCTGGGCCGCAAGCGCGCCCTCGACACTGCCGCCCACAAAATTGCCGAAGGGGAAAGTTTCGGGGCGGATGTGCCGGAATTCATCACCCCGGAATTCGTGCGCCAGCAGGTGGCGGACGGGCTCGCGATCATCCCCGCCAACATCAATCACCCGGAACTGGAGCCGATGATTATCGGCCGCAATTTCCTGGTGAAGATCAACGCCAATATCGGGAACTCTGCCGTTGCGTCGTCAGTTGCGGAGGAAGTCGACAAGATGGTCTGGGCGACACGGTGGGGCGCCGACAATGTGATGGACCTGTCCACCGGCCGGAACATTCACAACACGCGGGAATGGATCATCCGCAATTCGCCGGTTCCGATTGGGACGGTGCCGATCTATCAGGCCCTTGAAAAAGTGGACGGCATTGCGGAGAACCTGACCTGGGAAGTCTATCGCGATACGCTGATCGAGCAGGCTGAGCAGGGCGTGGACTATTTCACGATCCATGCAGGCGTGCGCTTGGCTTATGTGCCCATGTCAGCGAAGCGCGTGACCGGCATTGTCTCGCGGGGCGGCTCCATCATGGCGAAGTGGTGTCTCAGCCATCACAAAGAGAGCTTCCTCTACGAACATTTCGAAGAGATTTGCGACATCATGCGCGCCTACGATGTGTCGTTCTCGCTGGGGGATGGGTTGCGTCCGGGCTCCATTGCGGACGCGAACGACGAAGCGCAGTTTGCCGAGCTGGAGACTCTCGGTGAGCTCACCAAGATCGCCTGGGACAAAGGCTGCCAGGTGATGATCGAAGGGCCGGGCCATGTGCCCATGCACAAGATCAAAGTGAACATGGACAAGCAGCTGAAAGAGTGCGGCGGCGCGCCCTTCTACACGCTTGGGCCCCTCACCACGGATATTGCGCCGGGCTATGACCATATCACGTCCGGCATTGGCGCGGCGATGATCGGCTGGTTCGGCTGCGCCATGCTTTGCTATGTGACACCGAAAGAGCATCTCGGTCTGCCGGACCGGAACGATGTGAAAGAGGGCGTGATCACTTACAAGATCGCGGCCCACGCAGCGGATTTGGCGAAGGGACATCCGGCGGCGCAGCTGCGTGACGATGCGCTGTCGCGGGCGCGGTTCGAATTCCGCTGGGAGGATCAGTTCAATCTGGCGCTGGACCCGGAGCGGGCGAAGGACTTCCACGATCAGACCCTGCCGAAGGACGCGCACAAGGTGGCGCATTTCTGTTCCATGTGCGGGCCGAAATTCTGCTCCATGAAAATCACGCAGGAAGTGCGCGACTATGCGGAAAGCGGCATGGCGGAGATGTCGGACCAGTTCAATAATTCCGGCGGCAAGCTTTATATGGAAGAGGGCGATGTGGAGGCTTTGAAGCGCTCCAACAAGGCGCTCGGGAGTGCTGCGGACTAGTTATCGACTCCGCGCCCTTTACCTTTGGCATGGCGGTAACGAGGGCAAAGCTCATGGGACGGTTGCTGTGTCTGGCTCTGGTCACTGCGCTTTTCGGCGGCTGCGCGAGCCTGACCGACCCGCTGCCGGTGGGCCTTGCACCGCCGGATTCCGCCATCGTTTCAGAGCCGGCGCCTGAGACAACACCGCTCTGGGCGGCGCTGGTGGCGCCAGTGGGCGCGCCTCAGGCCCAATCCGGCTTTGCGCTTCTGGAGATGGGGACGGACGCCTACCGTGCGCGGCTGGCGCTCATCGAAGCGGCCACCATCGGTCTCGATGTTCAGTCATACATCTGGGAGTTCGATGCGAGCGGGCAGGCGATCACGGACGCCCTTCTTCGTGCGGCGGACCGGGGCGTGCGGGTGCGGGTTTTGATCGATGGGTTTCGCGCGGGCGACAAGACCCATGCGCTGAAGTCTCTCGCCTTACACCCGAAGGTCGAGGTGCGTCTCTACAATGCCTTCCGCACGTCGTTCCGGCCGGATACGGTGCGGTTCGCCGAGCTCGCCACCGACTTCCAGCGTCTCAACCAGCGCATGCACGACAAGGTGCTGGCAGCGGACGGGGTGGCTGCGGTCCTTGGCGGGCGGAATGTGAGCGACGAATATTTTGGTCTGAGCCCGGTGCGTTATTTTCACGATCGGGACGTCGTCGTGGCGGGCCCTCTTGTTGCAGAGGTGAGCCGCGCCTTCGACCTTTTCTGGAACAGTGTCTATGCGGCGCCGGTGTCGCATTTCGCCGCTGGCGGCGAAGCGGCGCTGAAGCCCGTCTCGCGGGCGCCGGGCGCGCGGGATGGCTTTCTTTTGCCCCGGGAGATGCCGGACGCCGTGGTCAATGAGGAACTTGCAGCACTCGAACACTCGCTCGTCTGGGCAGAGGGCGGGCTGGTGCGGAGCGCACCGGGTCCGGTTTTCGCAGAGCAAGCGCCGCCGGGACCCCAAGATTTCGAAGCGCTCTTTCTCACCCATGTGGCGCAGGCAGAGAGTGAGATCATCCTTCAGACGCCTTATCTCACGCTAACGCCCACGCAGAGGACGGCGCTTGCAGCCGCCCGGGCGCGGGGCGTTGCCGTCATTCTCCATACCAATTCGCTGGCCTCGACCGACTGGTCCATTGTGCAACACGGCTATCTGCAGGAGCGGCGCTGGCTTCTCCATCATGGCGTGCGCGTTTTTGAACTGAAGGACCGCGCCCATAGCTGCTGTGCACCGGGCGGCTTGCCGGTGGTGCCGGCAAAGTCAGTGCTTCATCAAAAGACGCTTGTGATCGACGGGCGTATTTCCTTTATCGGCTCGTTCAACTTTGACAACCGCTCGATCCGATACAATTCGGAGATCGGCGTGATTGTGGACAGTGCGGCCTTCGCGGGTCGCGTGCGATCCGCAATCCTCACCGCCACAAGCCCGGAGAATTCTTGGCGCCTCACATTGGGACCGTCCAACGACCTTGTCTGGCTGGACGAAAGCGTGGAACCGCCGGTACGCTTCTTGGACGACCCGCGCACCGGCTTCCTCGATCAGGTCGTGCCCTGGTTCGGGTACTTCCTGCCAATTGACGGATTGCTCTGAGTAGGAGAAACCCTGCCTATTTCATTTGAAACCTCCGTTTTTAAGAGCCTATTGTTCGTCAGGAGAAGGAAAAGGCGATGTCTAGCGAGGTAACTTACGAATTTGCAGTGGGCAACTGGGGCAGGTCAATCAGTGATAAAGACTGGGAGGTTGTAGATGCTGCTCATATAGAGGCTTGGCGTTCCGCTTGCACCCTCCTAGCCGAGCGTCAGTTGAATCATCAGAACATTGTATATGACTTGGAAATGGACTGGTCACCTTCTCTGCGTGCGTACCGGAGAGGTTTTGCGGCGCTAAAGAAGATGTATTCGATACGCAAAGACGTTCCTGTTGACAAAAGAGAAGCCGCTTTTTTTGCGCTTAAATGGCCTCAGCGTGCGGCAAAAAATAAGATTGTCGTGAGAAGTGATGGCGAAGACAGACATCTACCATTGCAGGTCGTTGAAAGTACGTTAGCGGATTTTTTTGTAGTTATGAATCTGGCTTCGCCTGGATGCTGTGACTTTTATGGGGCGAAGTTGGGTAGCAGTCGACTTTATCCTGATCTCTCGTTTTCAAGCGCTCAATTTGAGATATCGCAATTGAGGGGTTCTGAAGGTAGATGGCCAAATATACTTTTCTTGGAACTGAACAAGACAATCTCGTGGTTTGACTCTGTCAGGACTCCACTTGGCCAACTTCCAAAGAACCCTATGGAGAGGGCAATTTTCTCCATCTTCTACATTTCTAAAATGGAGTTGGCACCGGCTACCATTATTTGGCTTTTTTACGCGCTTGAGAGTTTGTTCCAAACACGACCAGGGGAAAACCTGACGACTCTTTTTGAAAGAGTGCGTGATCTTCTAGAACCTGATGATAGAGAAGCAAAATTTTTGAAGAAGAACATGCGCAAACTCTACGATCAGAGAAGTGCGATTGTTCATGGCGGAATGGAAGTAATGCATCCTCTGTTTGCTGAGATGCTTGACCCGAAAGTTTCAGACAAGTTTTTTGAATTGGATGATGTTGTAGGTTTTGGGTTTTCAGTTCTGTTGGCGTGTATCCAAAAGTGCATCGAGAACGAATGGAAGTATCCGACATATTCTGAGACAACGAGCGGTGTTCCTATCAGTGCTAGGAATTGACCGCCTGCACCAGCATCACCAGCGCGATGAGGGTGAGGAGGGAGAGGGCGATGGGCCTGTAGTGATGGTCGCCCATGGCGTGAAACGCCCAACTGCCGATGATGTTTGAGAGGAACAGAGCGGGGCTCAACAGTAACGCGACGACCAGTGTCTCATACGGCACGATGCCGGAGATGAGCCCGATGGTCAGCGTCGTGAGGCTTGTGAGTGAGAAATACATGAACATGGAGGCGCGGGCGGCCTCGGGCGTGTCAGCGCGTCCCAGAAAGTAGACCAGCACCGGTGGACCCGCCATGGCGGTGCTGCCGGCGAGCAGGCCCGACGTACTTCCAATGCCAAGCGTAACCGGTAGAGGCAATTTTGCTGGCAGGACAAAGCCGCTTGCCATCAGTGCGACAGCGCCGAGCAACGCCACGGAAATCAGAATGCGCAGGCTGTCGGCATCCAGAATATCCAGGAGATAGACTCCGAAGGGTGCCGTGAGCATGGCCATGGGCAGGATGAGGCGAATGGAATGCCAGTCCGCCTTCTTGCGCACCTTGGGCAGCATTTGAAGGCCGCTCAGCATCTCCAGCAGCAGGGCCATGGGAACGGCCGCTGCAGGCCCCACGATGAGCGCCAGAAGGGGCACCAATGCCATGGCAAAGCCAAAGCCCACAAAGGCGCGCAGGAGCCCTGAGAAAAAGACGGCTGCCGCTGCCAGCGCCATATCCGGCGCGGTGAGGCTTGCATCCGTGAAAAAAGTGAGAAATTCGGACATCAGTGAGGGAGGGGCCGCTGTTTGGTCTTTGCATCAATTGGCTGTGACAGGGCTAGCACATGTCGTACGCTGTCCTACATTATTATGCATGACAGTTCTTTATCAGGAGGGACCCCATGTTCAGTTTGTCTAAGAAAATGCAGATGCCTGACCCAGCAGACGCGCTGCCGGGCCGTGATTTCGCGATCCCCACGGCAGAGGTGCATTTTGTGAACGGCAAGCCGCTGAAAGGCCCCGTGGCACAAGGTCTGGAACAGGCCATGTTCGGGCTTGGCTGTTTCTGGGGTGCTGAACGGAAGTTCTGGGAGCTGCCGGGCGTCGACGTCACCGCCGTCGGTTATGCGGCGGGCTATACGCCGAACCCGACTTACGAAGAAGTCTGTTCCGGCGGCACCGGGCACAATGAAGTGGTGCTGGTGACTTTTGATCCGACACAAGTGTCCTATGAGACCCTGCTCAAGACCTTTTGGGAGGCGCACAACCCGACCCAGGGCATGCAGCAGGGGAATGACAAGGGCACGCAATATCGCTCCGGTATCTATACCTATTCGGCGGAGCAGAAAGCGGCGGCGGAAGCCTCCAAGACGGCCTATGGTCAGCAGCTGCTGGCGGCAGGCTATGGCGCGATCACAACCGAGATTCTCGATGCGCCGGAGTTCTTCTATGCCGAGGATTACCATCAGCAATATCTCGCCAAAGTGCCGAACGGCTATTGTGGCCTCGGCGGTACCGGCGTGAGCTGCCCTATTGGCGTCGGAGTTGACGCGGCGGAGTAGCCGCCGCGTCCCCGTCAAGCGGCCGCCTGTTTTTCTCCCGCCTCTTCGATGAGCCGGGTGAGTGCGCCCGGCTTGGAGAAGTAAGCAGAGTGGCTTGCTTCCAGTTCGACCACGTCGCATTGGGTTTCTTCCAGCATCAAGCTTTGGAGCTTCGGCGACACGGCACAATCCTCTGTTAGCAGGATGTAGCTGCGTGGCACGCGGCCATAATTCGAGTCGCTTAACTCAAGGGGGGTGAAAGTGGGCGCGACCGGTTCCGGTGTCAGCAAGAGATGGCAGAGCGCCACGTCATCGTCATCGCAGTCAGCGTATAGGGCGTCTCGAAAGACATGCGTTTGAAGCATGTCCCATCCCTCTTCCGGGTTCTGATCCAGGTTCGGCATGACAAGGGACTGATCGTCCTGCAGGGCATAGTCGACCACCATCTTGCCATTAGGCACCAGGTAGGCAGCGACATAAATGCTGCGGGTGACCTTGTCCGGCCTCGCTTCGGCCACGCTTGAGGCGACGATGCCGCCGCGGCTGTGGGCGACGAGCGTGACGGACCCAGGCGCCGCGTCGATCAGATCGGTCACTGTGCGCACGTAGTCGTCGAGGGTGACATGCTTGTGGGTCCCCCAGTTTTTTCCGTGGCAGGGAAGGTCTGGTACATCGACCGTGTGTCCGTTTGCCTTCAGGCGGTCGGCGACCTTATGCCAACACCAGGCGCCGTGCCAGGAACCGTGAATGAGAATGTAGTGGGTCATTGCTTTCTCCGTATGTGAACGGAGCGCACCCTGTCAGGCTTCAGCCTCCCATGCTCGCCAGATACGGACTTGGCATCTGGAGAGGATACACCACCCAACCAAACCGAGACCGCACGTGATCAAAACTGTCATGAGTGTCGGTCGATAGAATGGTGCTCATGAAAAAGCCCGCAGCTCAGTTTCAAGCTACGGGCTGAATTTTATTGGGTGGGACGGTCGCGTCTTAGTTCAGAAGCTCGTCCCGGGCAGCGCGGCGTTCGGCGGCCTGTTCACTCACCGCCTCGCGCATGGCTTTTTGCAGTTTTTCAAACGCACGCACTTCGATCTGCCGCACGCGCTCGCGGCTGATGCCATATTCCTGGCTCAGCTCTTCAAGCGTGGCCGGGTTATCCTTCAGCCGTCGCTCGGTGAGGATGTGCATCTCGCGTTCGTTCAGCGACTGCATGGCGGTGTGCAGCATGTCGCGGCGCACGTCGAGCTCTTCCTTTTCGCCCAACTCCACTTCCTGGTCGGTGCTTTCGTCGACCAGCCAGTCCTGCCATTCGCCGCCATCGGCTTCGGCATTGCGAATTGGCGCATTGAGCGAATTGTCCGGCCCTGACATGCGCCGGTTCATGTCCGTCACTTCCTTCTCGGTCACACCGAGACGGGTGGCGATCTCCGTCAGGTTTTCAGGCTTCAGGTCGCCTTCTTCAAAGGCTTGCAGCTGGCCCTTCACCTTGCGGAGGTTGAAGAAGAGTTTTTTCTGCGCAGCGGTGGTGCCCATTTTTACCAGCGACCAGGAGCGCAGGATGTATTCCTGGATGGCCGCACGGATCCACCACATGGCGTATGTTGCCAGGCGGAAGCCTTTTTCCGGCTCGAAGCGCTTCACCGCCTGCATCAGGCCGACATTGCCTTCGGAGATCACTTCCCCGGTGGGCAGGCCATAGCCGCGATAGCCCATGGCGATTTTCGCCACGAGCCGCAGATGGCTGGTCACCATCTTTTCAGCGGCATCGGGATCCTCATGCTCCTTCCAGCGCTTGGCCAGCATGTATTCTTCCTGCGGCTCCAGCATCGGAAATTTGCGGATTTCCTGGAGGTAGCGCGACAGGGATTGTTCCGGCGTGACCGCCGGCATGCGGGATGAGCTATTGGTCGGTGTGTTCGCCATGATGACCCCCTTCGGTGATGCGTACTCAGCATCTTAAGTCGCTCTCATATAGGCGAGGATTGGGGCCAAAAAAAGGGCAATCACATATTGTTTATAGGGATTCTAAAGCACTAAGCAGATCGGCCATATTTGGCGGTAGAGGGCTCTCAAATCGCAGTTTTTGGCCGGTTTCAGGGTGTTCGAACCCTAGCAGGTGGGCGTGAAGCGCCTGTCGGTCCAGGGCTGTGAGAGCGCTTCTGGCGGCATCAGAGAGTTTTACAGCGCGGTTCTTATGCGCGGTCCCGTAGGTCTGGTCGCCTAGGATCGGATGGCCCAGATGGGTCATATGGACCCGGATCTGGTGGGTCCGGCCGGTCTCCAGATGGCACGTGACCTGGCTGACAAGCGGTTCTGGTGCGCCGAAGCTCCGGATCACTTTGTAGTGGGTGATGGCTTCCCGCGCACCCTGGGCCTCCAGAGAGCGGGTGACGGTGATTTTCAGGCGATTATGGCGGCTGCGTGCAAGGGGGGCGTTCACCGTGCCCTTGCTCGGATGGGGTTTGCCCCAGACAAAGGCGGTGTAGGCGCGTTCCAGACGGCCATCGCGGCCATGGATAGCGAATTGCTCCTGCAGGTGTTTGAGCGCAGCCTCCGTTTTGGCGACCACCATGAGGCCGCTGGTCTCTTTGTCCAGACGATGAACAATGCCGGGGCGCAGCTCCCCGCCAATGCCGGTGAAATCGGGCCCGCAATGCGCAAGAAGGGCGTTTACCATTGTGCCATCGGGTGATCCGGGGGCCGGATGAACGACAAGGCCCGCGGGTTTGTCGATGACGATGAGCTCAGCGTCTTCATGGACAATGTTCAGAGGGATGTTCTCAGGTTGCGGCGTGGCTGGCGCAGGTGTCGGCAGAGTGACCCTATAGGTCTCACCGGGTTTGACCCGGTAGGAGACGTCACTTATCGTCCGCTCCGCGTTAGCGGCCCCTGTGGTCACCTGACCCTCTTCGATGAGCGTACGGATGCGCGATCGGCTGGGGGGCGGATCCAGGGACGCCAATGCGGTTGCGAGGTAGCGGTCTAACCGCGGCCCTGCATCCTCTTCACTCACGCTCACGGTGTGGCAGGTGCCGCCCGCGACATTCAAGGTTGATAAGCTCATGCCGGACAATAGCGAACCTGAGGGCAGCATGGAAACGACGCCGGTCTCTGAAATGGAGGCTGTCAAAGAGCGCCCGGTCCTGCTTGCGTCGGTGATTGTGATGGGGGTGCTGATCGTTATCGGCCTCATCGTCGTGTTTGGCACCATCATTTACCGATTGAGCTCCAGCCCGGATCCCGCAACCACCGCTGTTCGTGGGCAATTCGGTACCGTGGAGGTGCCCGTCGCCGAAGGGACGGGCGTAATGCGCACGACCTTTATTGAAGACCGCCTGTCCATCGTCACGACCAATGAGGGTGTGCTTGAGGTGATCATTATTGATACCAAGCGCGGTGTTGAGCTGGGTCGTGTGCGCCTTGTTGCAGACGAGCCTTCCGGAGCCGCTGAGGCGCCAGCGGCGGAATAGGCCTTTTCTCTTCTTTCCATTGTGAGATTGGTTTCGCATGCGCTCCCCTGGGCCGCGCATGAAAAAGGCCGCTCGCACGGGGGGAGGAGGAGTGTGCAAGCGGCCTCTCAAGCCTGTGGCCTTGGGAGGAGGTAAGGCCGGGCTCTTGAGAAGCTTTATCGGCTGAATATGACAAGTTGTCAACGCTAAAATGGTGCGATGCAAAAAAACTTGCATACAACTAAGTAAGTAGGGGAATTTTTTAAGTTATTGAATTTATTGGTTTTTCAAAATCTTATGTAAGAGAGACTCACGAAATTTTCTTGATAATGCGTTGGTTTGACGCAGCGCGATTAAACAAAATCCCCCTCTGAAACGCCTATCGCCCCAAAAAAGGGATGGTTTTACCAGAATCGACTCCTCATGGGTGGTTGCTCGGGGCATTGCTGCGTTTTACCTTTCTCCCGGTGGTCGATTTGGAGGAGCGATATGGCGGTAACGACCGGGAGTCCGGCCACTCAGGCGACAAAACAAGCCTCCGGGCATCTGACCCTGGACGACCCCTGGCGGTGGGTCTCGGCTGGCTGGCGCGATATGTGGGCCATGCCCGGAATCAGCCTTTTTTACGGCCTGTTGTTCGCGGGTGTTTCCATGTTGCTCGCTCTGTCGCTTTTCCTCGTGGAACTGAGTTCCATCGTTCTGCCGCTGGCGGCTGGCTTTATGCTGGTTGGGCCGCTATTCGCCGTCGGGCTCTATGAAGCGAGCCGCCGATTGGAGGCGGGCGACGCGCTCTCCTTGCGGGATGTGCTTTTCGTGAAAACCGCGTCCCCAACTCAGCTGGCGTTCCTTGGGGCGCTGCTCATGCTGGCCCTTCTCGCCTGGATGCGAATCGCCAGTCTGTTGTTCGCTCTGTTTTTTGGCCTCGAAGGGTTCCCGCCGCTGGCGGACTTTCTCCCGACCCTGGTGTTCACCCCCTACGGTCTCGGTCTCATGGTTGTGGGGACCGCTGTCGGTGCTCTCATTGCCTTCGCCGTGTTTTCTGTCTCTGCATTGTCAGTGCCCATGCTGATGCACCGGGATATGGACGCGGTAAGCGCCGTCCTCGCCAGCGTCCGCGTGGTCCGTGAGAATCCGGGGCCCATGCTTCTATGGGCCTGGATCATCGCCGTCATCATGGTTGCTGGCATGGTGACGTTCTTCATTGGGATGATTGTCGCCTTTCCGCTTGTGGGCCATGCGACTTGGCATGCCTATCGGGCAGCGATTTCGGACGAAGAGTAATCCAGCCTATTTGCTTGGGGGCGTGTCGTCGTCAAACAGGATGCGCTCTGCGGCGCCATCCATATCGTCATATTGCCCGGACTTGAGCGACCAGAGAAACGCGCCGAGGCCCAGCAGCCCGAGACCCAGGGCGATGGGGATCAGAAATATCAGCGCGTCCACGATTTCGTTCCTGTCTTGAGCCCAAGCCTGAGTGCATTCAGTGTCACGATCAGCGATGAGGAGGACATGGCGACCGCTGCCACCAGCGGCGTGACAAACCCCATCACGGCGAGAGGGACGGCGACAAAGTTATAGCCGATGGCCAGTCCGAAATTCTGGAACACGAGGCGCCGCGAGCGCATCGCGGTAGTGAGCGTGTCTGCTACAGCCCGAAGCTCGGCGCCTTGAAAAACAAAGTCTGCGGCCGTCTGAGAAATGTCCGCGGCGCTCGCCGGTGACATGGAAACATGCGCAGCTTTTAAGGCCGGCGCGTCGTTCAGTCCGTCGCCCACCATAAGGACCGTTTTGCCGGCCTCTGCCATGGCGTCGATTTTGGCGATCTTGTCGGCCGGTGTTTGTTCCGCTGCCCAATTTGTGATGCCAAGTTGTTTGGCGATGGACTTGGCAACCGGCGTCTGATCGCCGGACAGGAGGACCACCTCGTATCTTCTGCTGAGTTCAGCAACCACCGCCTCCGCATCGTCTCTCAGCAGGTCGGCAAAGGTGAATTGGACGGGCGCATTTGTCCCACGACGTAGCCAGAGCTCTGGCCCGGACGCTGCTGGGCCTTGGGCGTCGGTCCAGACCCGGCTTCCGAGGCGCAGGGCTTGCCCATCAAACTCGCCCTCGACACCAAAGCCCGGTGTCTCTGTGATGTCCGCGACGGCCGGCAGGTCCATGCCTTCAGCCGCTGCAGAAACAGCACGGGCGAGCGGATGGTTGCTTCGCGAAGCCAGTGCCGCCGCCAGAGCAAGATCGTTTGGGGCAATGTCCTTCGTATTTGTGAGTTTGGGTTCGCCAAGCGTCAGGGTGCCTGTTTTGTCGAAGACGATGGTGTCGATCTGGGCCAGGCGCTCCAACGCGTCGGGGGCTTTGACCAGCACGCCAAGTTTCAGCAGTCGACCACTTGCGACGACCTGAACGACCGGCACCGCAAGGCCGAGGGCGCAAGGACAGGTGATGATAAGAACGGCGATGGCGTTCATGAGGCCCACCTGCCAGCCCGCGCCCAGTGCGATCCAGAGCAGGAGGGTTGCCGCAGCAAGTGCGTGAACCGTTGGCGCATATTTACTCGCGATCCGATCTGCAAGGCGCACATACCCGGCACGACCCTGTTCCGCGGATTCCATCAGCCGCACAATTTCCGCCAGGAGCGAGGCCTCGTCTTTGGCCGTTACCTTCACCAGAAGCGGGGCGGATAGGTTCAGGGTGCCGGCATAAACAGGCGTGCCTGTGTCCGCTGCCCTAGGCAGGCTCTCTCCAGTGACGAGGCTCGTATCAATGTCGCTCTGGCCTTCTGTGATGATCCCGTCGGCCGGCAAGCGTTGCCCGGCCGCGACGGAGACGATCATGCCCGGTTCGAGTGTGTCCACAGGCACGGCCCGCGTTTTGCCGTCTGGCTCCACCAATGTCGCCGCGACGGCGCGCAGCGCCAATAGATTTTGCGCCACGGAGCAGGCCTTGGCGCGTGTCTGCACGTCCAGATAGCGACCGATCAGCAGGAAAAAGAGGAGGGTGATGCTCGCATCAAAATAAACATGCTCGGCATTCTGCAGCGTTTGAACAAGGCTCATGGTACAGGCCAGCAAGACGGCGAGAGAGATGGGCACGTCCATATTGGTCGTGCGCATTTTCAACGCTGCCCAGGCGGAGCCGAAAAAGGGCCGCCCGGCATAGGCAACGGCGGGCAGCGCAATGAGTGCAGAGAGCCAGTGAAAGAATGCGCGGGTTTCAAGTTCCATGTCGCTGACCAGGCCAGACCAGACCGAAACCGATAGAAGCATGACATTGGCCGCTGCAAAGCCCGCGATCCCCATGGCGCGGAGCAGGCGGCTCGCTTCAGTCTCATCAATCGCGCCGACAAGCTTGGGATCGAAGGGAACCGCGCTGAAGCCGAGCGACCCGAGTTCGGCGACGATACCTTCTCCGGTCGTTTGGCCTCGCTGCCAGGAAACAGCGACCCGTTTGGTCGACAGATTACATCTGGCATTGGTGACACCCGGTAACTCACCCAAGCCTCTTTCGATCTTTTGCATGCACCCTGCGCAATGCATGCCTTCCACCACAAGATCAATGTGAGCGGTTTCATTGTCTCCACGGACAAAGAGATTTGGATCGAGTGTCGTATCCGTCATACCGTCACCCGGCTTTGGGGTCTATGAACAGGCGTTCCTCATAAATATAGGGCCGACCTTCCGGGGTTTCTGCGTTCAGCCGGACAATCCAGTTGCCAGGACGCTGTAGCTGCACGACGCCTTGATACGTCCCATCGCCGGCAGGTGTGACAACCGCGTCAACGTCCATGCCCTGCACTGTTGGACGCCAGAAGGTAAGAGAGGGGTTCTGCAGCGACGCAAACGCACCGTCGTCTGTCGTGACCCTAACAGTTGCGTAGACCGACACGCCAGTGTCCGAACCGGAGGCCATAGTCTCAATCGACGTTGTCCAGCCAAGGGCGGCTTGAGCGGCGTCTGCTTCCAGCACATGGTTGTAGGCTCGGCCTTTGCGGTAGGCGTCGTCGGTCTCAACGCCGTCGAAGGTGGTCAGCGCATAGAAGACCATGATGGCGTTGGCAGCGAACACGGAGAGAAAGAAGGCGCCCAGTCCGATCAATATCCGGCGGCCTGTCCAAACTCTGTCAGTGCTCATGTCGATGCTCATCTTGGACCTCTGAAACTTGTGTCATTGGAGACGGTCTCGCCTGTTGCTGTGTTCTCAACGATAAATCGCAGGGTTGCTTCGCCTTCATCCAGGGAGCCTAAGGCGTCGCGCGGGAGAATGACAAATGTCTTGATGTCCTTGAGGCTGTCAGGCGCAATCGCTGTGCGCACGGTGTCGCCGACGCTCACGCCTTGCTGAACCAGGCGCGCGGACGGCAAGCCTTCTATGCGGATGGAGAATGCCTGTTCCTCATGGATCTTGTTGATGATCTTGACGGTGTAGCCATTTCTGATGCTGCCGTCGGAAAGCTGCACAAAGAGCGGATTACGGTCGCGCAAGATGTTCAGGTCAATGGCACTGCGGGTGGCGAGCGAGAACAACATGATCGCACTGACTAAAACCAGGACACCCATATAGATGACGGTTCTCGGCCGGAAGATATGGATGCGCTCTTTCTCACCGGCGATGCGCCGATCCATATTCGCGGGCGTGTCATATTCGATCAGTCCGCGGGGGCGTCCGACTTTGGCCATGATGTCGTCGCAGGCATCAATGCACAGCGCGCACTGGATACACTCCAACTGCATGCCGTCGCGGATGTCGATGCCCATGGGGCAGGCGGCTACGCACTGTCCGCAGTCGATGCAGTCTCCGCGGCCATCCCACGAGGTATTCTTTTTGTGGGGTCCGCGAGGTTCGCCCCGGTCGTACTTGTAGGTCACGAGGAAAGACTCGTCGTCGAACATGGCGCCCTGGATGCGCGGCCAAGGGCACATGTAGGTGCAGACCTGCTCGCGGGCCAGGCCGCCGAACACGTAGGTCGTGGCTGTGAAGATCGCGATAAAGAGATAGGCGACGGGGTCGGCACTAAAGGTTAGGAGGTTCGCAGCAAGGGTCGGCGCATCGTCAAAATAGAAGACCCACGCGCCACCGGTGGCGACCGCGACGATCAACCAAACGGCATGTTTGGAAACTTTCCGGAAGAGCTTGTTTATGGAGAAGTGCGATTTGTCCAACCGGATCCTTGCCGAGCGATCCCCCTCGATCAAGCGTTCAATATAGATGAACAGATCCGTCCACACGGTCTGCGGGCAGGTATAGCCGCACCAGACGCGACCAGCGAGAGAGGTCACCAGAAACAGAAGGACCGAGGCGAGGATCAAGAGTCCGGTCAGGTAATAGACTTCCTGGGGCCAGATTTCGATCCAGAAGAAATAAAACCGTCTGTGTGGAAAATCGAGGAGGACCGCTTGGTCTGGCGCAAACGGGCCTCGATCCCAGCGGATCCACGGTGTGACGTAGTAAATGCCGAGTGTGATGGCCATCACGATCCATTTGACCAGACGGTAGCGACCGTGAACCAGCTTTGGGTAGATCTTGATGCGGCTTGCATAGAGAGACCGGTTCTTTTCAGAGTTCACCGCGGTTGCGGTTTCTCCTTCGGACCCGTGCGGGTTTGCGAGCTTCTCAGCCTCACCGATCAGGGAGGTCAATCCTGCTCCTGCAGTCTCAGGTCCGACTGTTGACGCATCACTGGTCATGTCCGCCTCATACTTGCCGCTGACACTCAGCGGGTTGATCACCTCTGGTGCGCGCCTTCCCTATGTGGGCCTCCCATCCAGGCGGCGAGGTTTTTGTACTGAATGACCGACGGTTTTTCGCCGTGGCGAAGGGCCGCTGCGGCAATCTGCCTACAGGGAAATACTGTCGACCACCTTTGTGGGCGAGGCCAGCTGAGAGGCCTCGCCCGTTCTTGAAATTTTACTCGCCGCCGCCCAGTGAATGGACGTAGAGCGCGAGCTGTTTCACGGTGACCGGATCCAACCGGTCGCCCCATGCAGGCATTTGACCGGCGCGGGAATTGGCAATGCTTTCATAGACGGATGAGCGGTCACCGCCATAAAGCCAAATCGCATCCGCGAGATTGGGCGCACCCAGTTCCTGGTTGCCAATACCACCATCCATGTGACAGGTCGTGCACTCTCTCGCGAAGATTTCTGACCCCCGGGTAGCGGCTTCCGTGATCTCCGCGGTGCCCGACAGGGTAAGGACATAGTCCGTCACGTCGTTTACCTGGTCACGAGTCAGGAGACCGTCGGCCAGATAGCGCGGCATGGCGTTGAAACGTGTGTCGTCGTCCGCTTCCCAGCGAATGCCATGTTTGAGGGTGATGTGGATGTCTTCCAGCGTTCCGCCCCAAATCCAATCGTCGTCATTGAGGTTGGGGTACCCAACAAAGCCTTGCGCACCGGATCCGTGGCAGGGCGCGCAATTGTCACCAAAGGCGGCACGACCTCCGGCCAGGGCGACTTCCATGAGCTCCGCATTCTGCTGAATGGCGGGAAGCTCCAGTGCGTCTATCTGATCCATATAGACCTGACGGCCTGCAGCAACTTCGGCGATGTCGGTTTCGACAACGACCCGCTGATCATAGCCGATGACGCCGCCCGTGTAGGTCCAGGCCCCGTTCATGAAGATGGGCCAGGCGGGCATAACGATCCAATAAAGGACGGACCAGACAATGCAGGCATAGAAGCTGTAGACCCACCATTTCGGCAGCGGATTGTTGAGCTCGTGTATGTCGTCCCATTGATGACCGGTTGTATCGACGCCGGTCACGTCATCGGTGTGCTGTGTGTCGGTCATGACCGGGGGTCTCCCTTTTCGGAACTATTGTCAGCATCAAGCGGCAATTGGGCGGCGTGCTCAAACTTCTCCCTATTGGAGGGCCAGAGGGCGTAAGCCATTGCACTTATGAACATGACAACCAGGAGAACGAGGCCCCAGGTGCCGGCGAAGAGTGAGAAGGTTTCGTAGTCCATCAATCCTCTCCTATTGCACCAGTGTGGCGCGTTCGACGGTGGAGAAATCCACCAGCGTGCCCAGCATCTGCATGTAGGCGATGATGGCATCAAGCTCCGTCACCACTTCCGGGTTGCCGTCAAAATTCGAGACGACGGCACCGGGATAACGTTCGACCAAGGGGTCATAGTCTTCGTCCGGGTTCTGCTGGACGTAGATGTCTGCCAAGGTCTCGGCCACCATCTCTTCCGAGTAAGGTGTGCCCAACAGAGCCAGCACTTTCAGGCTGTTCTCCATATCGTGGGTTGCCAGCGGTGTTTCCGCCAGGAAGGGATATCCCGGCATGACTGACTCCGGCACCACAGCGCGCGGGTCGGCCATGTGGACCCGATGCCATTCGTCGGAATACTTGCCGCCGACACGGGCGAGGTCCGGCCCCGTTCTTTTCGAGCCCCATTGGAACGGATGGTCGTACTTGCTTTCCGCTGCAAGCGAATAGTGCCCGTAGCGTTCCACTTCCGAGCGAAGAGACCGGATCATCTGACTGTGACAGGCATAACAGCCCTCACGGACATAGATGTCCCGCCCCGCCAGTTCCAACGGCGTATAGGGGCGTACCCCTTCCACATCTTCGACGGTCGTCTTGATGAGGAAGGTCGGCACGATCTCGACCAGACCGCCGATCGACACGGCGACCAGAGTCAGGACCAGCAGGAGGATCGAGTTTTTCTCGATAGTGGCATGTGAAAATCTAGACATGGAACCTCTCCTCCTTATTTCGCGCCGACAGCGGCAAGTTGTCCGTCGCCGGCTGGTGCGGGTTCCATGGCTTCACCTTCCCGCACACGACCTTGAATGGTCATGTAGACGTTGTAAGCCATGATGAGTGCACCGAGGACGAAGAGCCCGCCGCCTATTGCCCGTATGACGTAGAACGGGTGCATGGCTTCTACGGTCTCGACGAAGGAGTATTCGAGGAAGCCAAGGCTGTCATAGGCCCGCCACATCAAGCCTTGAAGGATGCCGGACACCCACATGGCCGTGATGTAGAGAACGATGCCGAGTGTGGCGATCCAGAAATGCCAGTTCACCAGGGCAAGGGAGTAAAGCTGTTTGCGATTCCACAGCCATGGAACCAGACAGTAGATCGCTCCGAAGGAAACGAAGCCGACCCAGCCCAGTGCGCCTGAGTGCACATGGCCCACGGTCCAGTCTGTGTAGTGACTGAGAGAGTTCACCGCTTTGATGGACATGACCGGCCCTTCGAAGGTGGACATGCCATAGAAGGCAATGGAGACCACAAGCATGCGAATGACCGGATCGGTTCTGAGCTTGTCCCAGGCGCCGGACAAGGTCATCAGGCCGTTGATCATGCCGCCCCAGGACGGCATCCACAGCATGATTGAGAACGTCATGCCAAGGGTCTGCGCCCAATCAGGCAGGGCGGTGTAGTGCAAATGGTGGGGGCCCGCCCAGATGTAGAGGAAAATGAGCGCCCAGAAGTGAACGATGGAAAGCCGGTAGGAATAGACCGGTCGTTCCGCCCGTTTCGGCACGAAGTAATACATCATGCCCAGGAACCCTGCGGTAAGGAAGAAGCCAACCGCGTTGTGCCCGTACCACCATTGGATGAGCGCGTCCTGCACGCCGGACCAGATGATGTAGGATTTGGGCGAGGTCAGAGAGACCGGAATGGCCGCATTGTTCACCAGATGCAGCATGGCAATGGTGACGATGAAGGCGAGATAGAACCAGTTCGCCACATAAATGTGGGGTTCCTTCCGCTTTGCCAGTGTTGCCAGGAAGACCAGCAGGTAAACGACCCAGACGATGGTGAGCCAAAGGTCCACATACCATTCAGGTTCTGCATATTCCTTGCCCTGGGTGACACCCAGCAAATAGCCGGTCGCGGCCAGGACAATGAAGAGCTGATAGCCCCAGACAATAAACCAGGGAGCAAGGTCGCCCGCGATCCGCGTTTTGCATGTCCGTTGCACCACGTAGAAGGATGTGGCGATGAGGGCATTCCCGCCAAAAGCGAAAATCACTGCAGATGTGTGCAGGGGACGAAGGCGCCCGAAGTTCAGCCAGGGTAGATCGAAATTGAGGACCGGAAATGCCAGTTGCAGAGCAATAACAAGGCCAGCCAGAAAACCGGCAATCCCCCAGAAGAGCGCGGCGATGGTCGCAACCCGAATTGGCCCGTCATGATAGGCAATACCATCGCGGGCAGGCGGTTCCGGTGGCCTTTCCAGCGCATCAAAGTGCCGTTTGCCGATGGCAAAAATACCAAACACGAAGAAGAGAATGAATAGGGCCGCGTGAAACGCCATGACGCTGTCATGTGTCCCCGCCGCAATGAACATAGAAATGAGCGCACCGACCACAAAGAGACCGCCGACGCCGAATGACGCAGCTGTCAATGTGCCTGGGGCCGCTTCTTGGGAAGCCGCCATAGTAGATCTCCTAAACCTTGTTGCCTTGGTCTTCTTTAGATTGACTCGGGTGCCCCGTACTTGCCGTAGATCAATTGATCAGCCGATTTTCCAAAGAAAACCGCCAATTATCCCCATTGGAATTGTGGCTAAATCAGCATGCGACGGCTTTCGAGTCGCTGCAAGGACCTTTCACTGTGCTTTGTTGTGGAATAATGACGCGCGACAGATTGTCAGCTGCGCAGCAAAAGAGAGGCCGGGGCTCCCAGTCTATGCGTTGGGACTCTCGCCTTGTTTCAACGCCTCAATGCGTTCCTCCAGAGACCGGGTCACCGCCGATGCTGGTTCGGGGGCTGGTTCGGGGGCCGGTTCAGGGGCTGGTTCTTGCATTTCTACTGGCTCGTCGTCCTTGGAGACGGTCTCCGGCGGCGTAGGCTGCTCCGGTGCTGCGGGCTGTTCATCCGGCGCGACCGGTTCATCCTCAGCTTCGGGCTCAATTGGGTCGGCGATGTGTGTCATCGGCTCGGATGCCGCTGACGCGCCTTCAGTCGTTTGACCGGCTTTCGGTTCATGGTCCAGAAGCGACGCTTCTTTCACCAGCGTGCGGATCGCATTTTCAAGAAGGGTCACCCTGGCCTGTAATCCCTCTATTTCGCCGTCTTTCGCACTCAGTGCCGCCTTTGCTTCGATATCCTTGTCAGAGACGGCGGCAAGGGCGGCATCGCGTTCGCTTTGGACGGCTTCAAGCGCTTCACCCGCGATCTTCAGCTCGCCCTTCAGATGCTCCTCCGCACCTTCGCTTGAAGATTGAGCCTCAGAGAGGGCTGCCTCTAAATCCGCTACTCTCGATTGGGCTTCGCCGATTTCCCGATCTTTGGTTGCGAGGCTGTTTCTGGCGGCACGCATATCCGCTTTCAGATCCGCAACCTCATCCATCGCGGCGAAATTTTCGTCTTCAGTGATTTTGCGGGTGGTGACGGTGACCGCTCTGCGCCACAGGAAACTCGCAAAGACGGTTCCAAGGAGACAGGCGACAAGAAAGCCCAAAATGGCGAAAAGTAAACTTTCGGACATCAGATCGCTCGCACTCTCGCCTTTACACACTCAACGCAAGACCTGCCCATGCGGCACGCCCTTCACCTCACCACCATATGATACGCAAAAGGGCGGCCACTTTAAATGACCTCCGCTCAAAGATTGCAGGAATATATGACAGGCGTGTTTGGCTTAGAAAGGAAGCCAGTCGCGCTGTCGGGTGTAGTTCAAATATCCCACATTTGCGCCAAGGCGAAGGCCGACGCCTGCCCTCATTGGGACGAGGATGATGTCACCGCGTTGCTGATAATTTGCGCCGATACCGCCTATAAAAAAGGCACTGCCAGTCACGCCGGGGAAACGCTGATAGATCGCATCCTTGTTTGGTAAATTGTAGACCAGCGTAAACGTCTTGGCGGCGTCGCCGCCGAAATCCCAACCTGCAGAGGGCCCCTGCCAATAAACCTTGGCAGTTGGGCCAGCCTTCATAACCAGCGTTCCGTCGCCGTATCGGGCGCCAACCACCATGGCACCGCTGCCTTCTTCTCCCTGGATGTAAGCATTGGGCTCACCGTTTTCTGCAAAGATACGATGGATGACTTCCGCCAAGCCTTCAGCGGTCTCCCCGAAGAACTCTGACGCGGCGGCGTAAATCTCTTCCTCAGAATACTTGGGCTCGGACTCTGTCGCTGGTGCCTGTTCACCTGCAGCATGGGACGTCTGCGTACCAAGGGTCAGCAGCGCTGCGAAAGTGAACGCTATAGCCTTGATCTTGTTTCTCTGGTGAAGAAGAGCTGTCAACATTGCTGTCCCCGTGTATCTGCCTTGGGTGCGCCGGACATTCCGATTTCCTGCATCCCCACTATGCGGTTCGATCAGGAGCGCTTAACCTGCCAATTGGTAGAGAAATTCTGGCAGTCCCACAAGAAACCATGTCAGCACCCTAGTGTGGCGAAAAATCGACAATTAAGAGGCACCTTTCTGCCCGGTCGCAGGAGCTGGTGTTGAGAAAGATCACCGGCGTGAACGCAAGCTCTGAGGAAACCAATAAAGGACGCGGAAGGCGTCTGCTCAGGTGGTCCGTGCTTGTCCTGCTTGTTGTCGGTGCGGGGGCCACCGGTATCTATTGGTGGTCAATGCGTGTTTCGTTGGTTGAGGCGCAGATACGAGCGGCGCTGAACCAGGCAGGGCTTACGGAGTCCGACGTCACGGTCGAGGAGGTCGGTTTAGGGGGTGTGCGGATCGGGTCGCTCAGTGTGGGTGATAGCGCGCGTCCTGCGCTGTTGGTGGAAGAGATTAACGTTCACTTCACGCTCGGCGGTCTACTGGAACAAAGGATATCGGCAGTTGATATCGGGAGAGTGTCCGTTGCCTTGCAGGCGGACGCTGCGGGCATCGACCTTGGGCCGCTGGGGTCTCTTGTTGGCGGCGCTGGTGGCGGTGGCGGATTTGATGTTGGCTCTATCGCTGTTGCGTCTTTCGAGACAAGGCTCGATGCCCCGCAAGGAACGATTGCTTTGACCGGCGGGGGTGTCGTCGAACAGTTTGGCACTCAGATTAAGCTTTCACCGTCAGACGGGTGTGTCCAGGTCGCCGTTGGCGATCTCGACTTGAGTGGGGTCGTTCTCAAGCCTCTTTCAACGCGTCTTTGTTTGGCAGCCGACGAGGGTGCCCTTTACTGGCCCGCGGAAACAGTCATTTCCATTCGCGCAGAGACGATACCCATCGCCGTGCAAAGTGCTCTGGGAGGCATGTTGCTGGAAGCCGACATACCTGAGCTCAAGGCTGATATAGCGGTGATGGAACCCTTCGGGCTGCGCCTGCGCACTGAGGCTGCCGACATTGATCTTCCTGGACCGGCTGTGTCACTCGACGACGTCGATCTCGAGGTTGTGTTTGATGATCTCTCTTCAATGGAGGGACAATGGCGTCTGAATCAAGGGCGCATAATCGATCTGACGAAAGTGACGCGTTTCACGCGGCTTGGCGTGGTCGGCGACGGGCAGGTGTCCGCCGATGGCGCCACATTTGACCTGCTGGTGTCGGATGCTGCAACGCTTTCCCTTATCGGTTCTGTAGAAGGTGTGCATAGCATTGCAGATGCGGCTGGCCGCGCTGACGTCACGATTGGACCGCTGATTTTCTCGGAGACAGGCCTTCAGCCTCAGATATTGTTGCCGATGTTCAAGGGCCTGGTGACGAATGTCGTCGGAAGCACAAGTGCGACGGCGGGCTTGAGTTGGCGGCCGGGTGAGCTGCGTGGCTCCGCGGAAGCACGCCTCGACGATCTTGGTTTAAGCACGGAGGCCGCGCGCATTGAGGGCGTGCGGGGCGACCTCACCTTTGACAGCTTGTTTCCGCCCCGAACAGCGGAAGGGCAACGACTGGATGTAGGCTCCGTTGAGGCCGGTTTGCTTCTAACAGATGGCGAGGTGACGTTTAGCCTTGACGGACAGGGAGGTGTAACGGTGGATAGTGCCGCCTGGCCCTTTGCTGGCGGGACGATCATCCTCTCTTCCGGTGTGATTGAGCCGGGTGCCTCTGAGCAAGCTTTTGAACTCGCCGTTGATCAGGTTGATCTCTCCGCTTTCATCAATCTGCTCGCGCTCGATGGGGCAAGCGGTACGGGGGTTATCAGTGGCCGTGTTCCCGTCACTATTCGCGATGGTGACCCAATCATCACCGGAGGTCTTCTCACCGCGGGTGAGCCGGGCCAGTTGTCCTACAAGGGCAATGGCTCAGATGCCATTGGTGGTGGTCAGGGCGCTCTGGTGTTTCAAGCACTGGAGGATTTTCAATATACCGGACTGACATTATCTCTTGATGGGAATGCGCAAGACCGCCTCACGCTGCGCCTCAACCTTGAGGGCTCGAACCCGGGTCTCTACGACGGCTATCCCTTTGCTATCAATATCAATACTGAGGCCTCATTTGCGGAGTTGCTGCGGTCTGCTACGCTGGGGACGGATGCGATTGATCTCATTCGGGGCAAAGGAGATACCGATCAATGACTAAGAGAGCGGAGGGTCTCCACGCAGCGGACAGCTATTCAGGCTTGGTTCATGCAGTAAATGACAGGGTTCGTACCATGATGGAAAAACGCATTGGTCTTCCAATTGTAGCAGGGGTCGTGGTCGGATCTTTGGCGGCCTGCCAACCGACGGTGAAAATCGAAGCGCCGGACAAGCCTATCGAGATCAATCTGAACGTAAAAATAGAGCAGGAGATTCGGGTCAAGGTTGATCGCGAATTGGATGACCTCCTTGCTGAAAATCCGGACCTGTTCTAGGGAGGGCGCTATGAGAAAACCTGTTTCAAAACTTCGCATGCTGGTGACCCTCATCGGAATGGCCTTTGCTGTGGCCCTGTTGTCACCTGCGGCCTATGCCGACGCGTTGGATGATGCCAAGGCCGCCGGCGTTGTGGGTGAAAAACGAGATGGCTATCTGGGCATTGTGTCGCCCGGCGCTGATGCAGCGACACAGCGTCTCGTCCAGGATATCAATCTCAAACGTCGCGACCGGTATCGTGAGATTGCCCAGTCGACACCTGGGTCGACGCTTGCAGATGTTGAGGCGCTGGCCGGGGCAAAAATTATCGGGCAGACGCCGCCCGGTCAGTATGTGCAGGACGCCTCGGGTGCCTGGGTCCAGAAGTAATACCATCGAATGGTGTGCCCCGTTTTTGGGGCATTTAAATCAATGAGCGCGGCCGTGCCTGCGTCAATTACGCAAGAGTCCTCCCTTGCAGGGCGCCGCCAAACAGCCTAATTTTACAGATGCTGAATGTAGGAAACAGGTCTGCCAAGAGATCTGTGCGTATCGGCGGGGTGGTCTGTCATGAAGATGATCTCTGACGCAGGGATGGAATGTCGGTCCGGTGGCATCGCGATTGGTGCGACCGACGCATGCTCAAATTGCGGTGTGCGCGCGCGAGCGATCTGCGCCGCTCTCGACAATTCTGAACTCGCGGAGCTCGCGACCGTCAACCGCGAGCGAGTCTTGGAGACGGGTGAGTGCCTGTTCTTCGAAGGCGATCCGAATGAGGCCTACTATGTGGTCCTGGAGGGCTCCTTGAAGCTCTACAAGCTGCTTGCAGACGGCCGCCGTCAGGTGACTGGTTTTCTGTTCAAGGGGGATTTCCTGGGACTGACATTTGCTGACGAGCATTCTGTGACCGCTGAAGCCTTAGAAAACGTCAAGCTGTGTCAAATGCCCCGGAGCACATTTGAGATGCTGGCTGAAGACTCCCAACCGTTGGGTCGGAAGCTGCTGCAAGTTGCCACGCGGGGCATTGCGTCCGCGCAGGAGCAGATGCTTCTTCTGGGACGGAAAACCGCGCAGGAACGGCTTGCGTCTTTCTTGCTCTGGCTGAGTGCGCGTGCGGAAGATAGAGGGGACAGCCCAACCAAGCTAGTTGTCCCCATGAGTCGGACCGATATGGGCGACTATCTGGGACTGACGGTGGAGACCGTCAGCCGAACCGTCACGAAGCTCAAAACTGCCGGAGTTATTCATCTCGCGGACAAAGGTGTCATTGAGCTTAGAGACCTTGATCGTCTCGAAGATATCGCTGCCGGCTAGGGCTGCGTCTCGGTGGCCTTAGGCAAGGCCGCCCTTTGCAACAAAGTAGGGATTGTCCAAGCCACGATCGAGCTTGCCGTAGGTGAGAGGCGATCCATCCATCTCATCTACTCGGCCACCAGCGCCTGCAAGCACCGCATGGCCTGCCGCCGTATCCCATTCCATTGTCCGTCCATGCCGCGGATAGATGTCGGCCTCTCCGGCGGCGATCAAACAAAATTTGAGGGACGATCCAGCGCTCAGAAAATCTTTGATGTTGTACATCGACAGATATTCATCGGTCTTGTGGTCGCGGTGAGATCTACTGGCGACCGCCGTCATGCCTTTAGGGTCTGCGGGGCGCACATTGAGCGGCATCGGCTTCGCGCCAGCGTCCAAAGAACCTTGCGTATTGGGTTCGATATCTAGTTCAAACGCGTGGCTGGGACCCGCTGAATAGAACATGCGGTTTTTTGCCGGTGCGTAGACGACGCCCATCGTGGGCTGGCCATCTTCGATGAGCGCAATGTTGACAGTGAACTCGCCGTTCTTGTTGATGAACTCACGGGTTCCGTCCAGAGGGTCGACAAGAAAAAACGCTGGTCCAACTTTGGGTTTCGCGCCTGCCGCCGTCGCTTCCTCAGACACAATCGGAATACCCGGTGCCGCATCGGCGAGGGCTGGCAGGATGATGTCCTCCGCCTCCTGATCCGCCTCGGTTACAGGCGTTTTGTCGTCCTTCTCACTGACGACAATTTCGGTCGCATAGTGATCCATGATGGCGGCGCCCGCCCTCACAGCGATTCGGCAGAGTGCCTCCATGAGCTGATCCCGGTCACCTTGAAACTTTGTCACGCCCACATTCCTTACAAATCTGTCGCCCTGAAAGGCCGGAGAACAGCATTTTCGGGGGTGACAGGTCAATTGGTCTTTTCTCGACGGTCACGCAGCGGAACAGGGTTGGCCGATAGCCGCTAGAAATGGTATCAGCGGCCATGGCGGATGGTTAACCCTGGGGGGCTTGATGGAACAGGCGAACGAGATTGAGGCACTGGATTTGGCAGCCTTATTGTGCAGCCGGGTTTGTCACGACGTGATCAGTCCAGTTGGTGCCATCACCAATGGCCTTGAAGTCTTGGAAGATGAAGACGATGCCGAAATGCAGCGGTATGCCATGGAGCTCATCCAAAAGAGCGCCACCCAAGCATCCTCAAAATTGCAATTCGCGCGTTTGGCCTTTGGAGCAGCCGGGTCTGCCGGAGCGTCCTTGGACCTGAACGATGCCAAGGACGTGGCGATGGGTTTTGTTGCCCATGAGAAGGCTGAGATGACGTGGGATGGCCCGTCGGCGGTCATGCCGAAAGATCTTGTAAAACTGCTTCTCAACATGATCCTGATTGCGCTTGCTGCCATCCCGCGTGGGGGGTCGATTTCGCTTGAAATATCAGGCGACCCGGAGCGACCGACCTTCTCGCTGGTTTCGAAAGGGATCAATGCACGGGTGCCGACGGAGACAGAACGGTTTCTGAGCGGGCGGTCCGCGGACGATGTGCTCGATGCCCGCGCCATTCAGCCCTATTTTACCGGGCTTGTTGCGCGCGAATGCAACATGGACATCTCTGCGGCCATGGACGGTGAAGATTTTAAGCTCACCGCCGTCGCTGTCGGTTGAAAACGCTCCCAACCGCCGATTTCCTGTGTGACGGCGCACCTGGCCCCCAGCCTCATATTGCTGGCGTGTGACGGGGAAAGCTCGGCCAAAATCGATCGGAAACTCACTTCTCGCTCATTCCTAAACCAAAAGAACGGGTTTTTCAGAGCTTTTTAACAGTTCACAGGCACGATCGCCCAAACGTCAATGGTCCGCTCACAAGGGACCGGGACTAAGTCACTGCTTTCAAGCAGGCTTAAATGAGGGGCTGAGATGGACGATCTGCTAAGTGAATTTCTGACCGAGACCAATGAAAGTCTTGATGTCGTTGATGTTGAACTCGTCAAGTTTGAACAAGAACCAAACAATGATGAGATTCTCAGCAATATTTTCCGTCTGGTTCATACGGTCAAAGGAACCTGCGGGTTTCTAGGCCTGCCTCGCTTGGAGGCTCTCGCGCATGCCGCTGAGACCCTGATGGGCAAGTATCGGGAAGGCATGGCAGTGACGGATGATGGTGTGACCATCATTCTGCACTCGATCGACCGAATTAAGGAAATTCTTGGCGAGCTGGAAGCGACAGAGACCGAGCCGGAAGGTGTCGACTCTGACCTGATCGACAAACTCGTAGTGCTGTCGGAAGGCGGTACGACGATTGAAGCACCTGCGGAAGCAGCCGCTGCGGAACCTGAAGCACCAGTAGAACCGGCACAGCCGGAACGCGAATTGCGCCCTGGTGAGGTTTCTGAGGAAGAGCTTGAGCGCGCGTTCCAGGAGGCTGAGGGTCCGGAAGATATGGTCCCATCTCCTGCCGAGTTGGAAGCATCCGAGCCTAGCGCGCCGGAGCCCGCTCCCGTTGCCGAGGCCCCAAAAGTGGAAACTCCGAAAGCTGATGCACCTAAGGCAGATGCCAAATCTGGCGATGGCGCGCAGAAGAAGGAGGGCTCCGTTGCCGCTCAGTCCATTCGGGTGAATGTCGACACGCTGGAAAACCTGATGACAATGGTTTCCGAGTTGGTTCTGACACGCAATCAGCTCATGGAGATGGTGCGCCGTTTGGATGACAGTGAATTCAAAGTACCGCTGCAGCGTCTCTCCAATGTGACCGGCGAGTTGCAGGGCGCTGTGATGGAAACGCGGATGCAGCCCATTGGGAACGCCTGGCAGAAACTGCCGCGCATCATTCGCGATCTGTCCAAAGAACTCGACAAGAAAATTGATCTTGAAATGGTTGGTGCCGACACCGAGCTGGACCGCCAGGTTCTTGATCTCATCAAAGACCCGCTTACCCATATGGTCCGCAACTCAGCTGACCATGGTCTTGAGACCGCAGAAGAGCGGCTTGCTGCCGGGAAACCTGAGAAGGGCCGTGTCACGCTGCGCGCCTATCATGAGGGTGGCCACATCATCATCGAGATTGAAGACGATGGGCGCGGTCTGGACGTTGAACGCATCAAGCAAAAGGTTGCCTCCAACGGTCTTGCCACGGAAGCCGAACTTGAAAAACTGACGGAGCAGCAGATTTGCCGCTTCATCTTCCATCCGGGACTTTCAACCGCAGCGAAAGTTACGAGCGTATCCGGCCGCGGCGTGGGTATGGATGTGGTTCGTACGAACATCGAATTGATCGGTGGTTCCATTGATCTGCGCACAGCGGCCGGTAAGGGATCCACCTTCACAATCAAGATCCCTCTCACGCTCGCAATCGTCTCAGCGTTGATTGTCGAGTCAGCGGGTGAACGCTTTGCAATTCCGCAATTGGCGGTTGTTGAGCTGGTACGTGCGAAGGCAGACAGCGAACATCGGATTGAGCATATCAACAAGACGCCGGTTCTAAGGCTTCGTAATCATCTGTTGCCGCTGGTCTTCATGGATGACCTGCTGCAGCTTGATCGCGAAGCTCCTGCGTCTGAAGAGATTGATGAAGCGGACGGCACTGAAGAGACGGATGTGGAGGCAATCGATGCTGCCAACTCAAATCCTGAGCCCGTGCGTCGTACCGCTGAGAACGAAGAAGCCTTTATCGTGGTTACTCATGTGGGTGATCAGCAGTTTGGCATTGTCGTCGACAGCGTTTTCGACACAGAGGAAATTGTCGTTAAACCAGCGGCTTCTATCCTCCGCGATATTACAATGTTCTCCGGAAACACAATCCTTGGCGACGGCAGTGTCATCATGATTGTCGATCCGAACGGCATTGCTCAGTCGATCACGAGCGAATTGTCGGAAGCGTCTGACAAGGCGCATGCTGAAGAAGAAGGGTCCAGTGGTGTGGACGGCGAAATGTCACTTCTGGTCTTCCGCGCCGGTTCCGAAGAGCCGAAGGCTGTTCCACTGTCACTGGTGACACGCCTTGAAGAGTTCGACGTAGCTGACCTTGAGCACTCGAATGACCAAAGCCTCATTCAGTATCGTGGCAAACTGATGCCGATCATCAATGTCGTCAACGATGCACCGCTTAAGTCCGAGGGTCGTCAGCCTGTGCTGGTCTTCACGGAGGATGAACGGTCAATCGGCCTTGCGGTTGATGAAATTGTGGACATCGTTACGGATCAGCTGAATGTGGAACTGAGTTCAGATATGCCAGGCATGATGGGTTCTGCCATCGTTAAAGGCAAAGCAACGGAAGTTCTCGATGTTGGACACTATCTGACGCAGGTCTTCGAGGATTGGTTCCGCAAAGAGGGCCCGGCCGGTGTCCCTGAGGCTTACGGCAAGAAGGTTCTGCTGGTTGATGACAGTGCATTCTTCCGTGGCATCGTGCGGCCTATGCTCAGCATGGCCGGATATGAAGTGACGGAAGTCACCAGCGGTGCGGACGCTCTGGCTCTTCGTGAGAAGGGCGAGGAGTTTGACGTCATCATCTCCGACATCGAAATGCCGGGCATGAGCGGTTTCGAGTTTGCGGAAGCCGTGAAGTCAGACGGCGATTGGGCAGAAACGCCCCTTATCGCCTTGTCTGCTCATGGCACCGCTGCAGATCTCAATCGGGGTCGTGAAGCCGGGTTTGACGATTATGTGGCCAAATTCGACCGCGATGGTCTGGTGCAGGTCGTGAATGAAATTGTTACGTGCGAAGGAGAAGCGGCATGAGTACGCCAAGCGAGCCAAACGGATTCGACGAAACTGTAAAATCGACTGACGATGCCTTCGTTCTTGATGGCGCGACGTCTGAATACATCACCGTGATGATCGGCGACCAGCTTTTCGGCATTTCTGTGCCGATGGTGCAAGACGTCTTCATGCCGGAGTCTGTGACGCCGGTACCGATGGCTATGCCGGAAGTCGCTGGTGTGCTCAATATGCGCGGCCGCATCGTGACAGCTATCGATATGCGCAAGCGGTTGGGCTTGCCGGCGCGCGATGACGGGAAGACCGGTCTCGCCGTTGGCGTCGAGTATCGTGGTGAGTCGTACGGTCTTGTGATCGACAGTGTTGGCGAGGTGCTCCGGGTGAGCGATTCCTCACTGGAGCGCAATCCGTCGAACCTGGACCCCCGCTGGCGATCCATATCGATGGGTGTTCAGCAACTCAAAGACAAACTGATGGTCTTGATCGATGTCGAAAAAGTTCTCGACTTCCAGGGGCGCTCAATCGCGGCTTAGGGCTCTGCGCCTAAATCTAGGGACAATACCATGAAGACTTGCTTGGTAGTTGATGACAGCTCGGTGATCCGCAAGGTCGCTCGGCGGATCCTTGAGGAGATGGATTTTTCCATTGCGGAAGCTGCCGATGGCAAACAGGCTTTGGACCAATGCGCCGGGTCGATGCCGGATGCCGTCTTGCTCGATTGGAATATGCCGGTGATGGACGGCATGGAGTTTCTGAAAGCTCTTCGGAAATCAGACGGTGGAAATGACCCGGTCGTCGTGTTCTGTACGACGGAAAACGATATGGCTCATATCAAAGAGGCCATCACCGCAGGGGCTAACGAATACATCATGAAGCCCTTCGACAAAGAGATCATTGAATCAAAGTTCGCCCAAGCCGGACTTATCTAAGTAGGTTGCATAAAAAGTGTCAGCGTTAAAAGAGCAATCTCAGACCGCGCGTAGCAGTGGTCCAAAAATCAGAGTCATGATTGTTGACGATTCTGTCGTCATTCGCGGCCTGATCGGCCGGTGGCTCGATGCCCTCCCTGATATGGATGTGGTCGCTCGGTGCCGTAATGGTCAAGACGCGGTTGAGCAGGTCGGTCGGATTAAGCCGGACGTAGTCGTCCTTGATATTGAGATGCCCGTGATGGACGGTCTCACGGCACTCCCGAAAATATTGGAAGCGTCGCCTGCATCACGAGTCCTTATGGCGTCTACATTGACGCGGCGGAACGCCAGTATTTCGATCAAAGCGTTGACACTGGGTGCGACGGACTATGTGCCAAAACCTGAGTCGACTCGGGATGGCCACGCTTCAGAAGGATTTCAAACGGAACTGGTTGACAAAATCAGGGCTGTTGGCCAAGCAAAAAAACCGAAAGCAAGGCGCCGTGTTTTCGCTGCAGAAAAGACAGCAATCGCTAGTGGGAAGATGGATCCCGCCGCGTCGCCGCCTGCTATGCAGTTTAAGCCCGCTTCCAAGGTGCAGCCGAAGATACTGGCTGTTGGTAGTTCGACAGGTGGTCCAAAAGCTCTTTTCGACTTTTTTGAAGCTTTGTCACCATCGCTTTCAACTATTCCCGTTGTTGTAACGCAGCACATGCCTGCAACCTTCACCACAATTCTTGCCGAGCATCTCGGTAGTAGCGCGAAACGCACCTGCATTGAGGGTGAAGAAGGCATGCTCCTGGAGCCCGGGAAGATCTATATCGCCCCAGGCGGCAAACACATGCTGATGAAGAAGGAAGGAACTTCCGTCCGCATACATCTGGACGATGGTCCGCCGGTGAACTTCTGCAAGCCGGCTGTAGACCCTATGCTGGATAGCCTTCTGTCTATCTACGGCGCTTCACTGTTGGTGTGCATTTTGACCGGTATGGGGCACGACGGGCGAGACGCGTCGGTCCGTGTTCAAGCTGAAGGGGGAACCATCATTGCGCAGGACGAAGCGTCCAGTGTTGTGTGGGGAATGCCCGGCGCCGTTGCCCAGGCAGGTATTTGCCACAAGGTCGTACCGCTCAATGAATTATCCACGGTGGCATCGAAGCTGATCGAAGGGAGGCGGGTATGACGCCTGAGGAATTTTCTTACCTGGCTGACTTTCTGAAGAAGGAATCCGGCCTGGTCGTCAGCGAAAACAAGGGCTATCTCATCGAGAGCCGTTTGCTGCCCATCGCACGCGAGCAAGGTGTTGATGACGTGTCGGGCCTGGTGAACAAGATGCGATCCGGTGCGCCGAAGGCTTTGCTTGATGAAGTAACGGAAGCGATGACCACAAATGAGTCATTTTTCTTCCGGGACAAAACACCGTTCACAATCTTTGAAGAAACCGTGCTGCCAAAGTTTCATGAAACCCGCGGTTCGGCGCGAAAGCTTCGGATCTGGTGTGCCGCTGCGTCTACAGGGCAGGAGCCATACTCAATCGCGATGATTTTGCGGGAATGGGCTGAGAAAAACCCTGCCTGGAACAGCGAGATCATTGGAACGGACCTGTCGACAGAGGTGCTGCGCCGGGCGAAGCTTGGACAGTATTCTCAGTTTGAGGTGCAGCGCGGCCTGCCAGTTCAGATGCTCATGAAATACTTCACGCAGCAAGGCAATGATTGGGAAGTGGCACAAGAAATTCGGTCCATGGTGCAATACCGCAAGCTGAACCTGTTGGATAGTTTCAGCAACCTGGGCAAGTTTGATGTCATCTTCTGCAGAAATGTTCTGATCTATTTCGATCAGCAGACGAAGGCTGAGATATTAGAGCGCATGGCTCAGATGCTCGCGCCTGACGGGTACCTGTTCCTTGGGGCAGCCGAAACCGTTATCGGAATTACCGATACCTTCAAACCACAAGCTGGCCAGCGTGGGCTTTATGTGCCGGCCGCCGAGTTGAAGGGCGCTGCGGTCGCCTGATCGCGCAGTAGTTCGTAATTAAAAAAAAGCCATCAGCAGCGCTGATGGCTTTTTCTTTTGCTGGACTTCAGATGCAAGCGGGTAGGTGCATTCACGCAAAATGAAAGGACGCGCTCCCCCCGAAGCAGCGTCCTTTCGTCTCCCCCAGATAGCGCAGAGAGAGAAGCTTGTTGTTCGATCAGGCTGTGGCCTTTTCGACCTCAGCGACCGGGTCACGCAGCACGTAGCCGCGGCCCCAGACAGTTTCGATATAGTGTTCGCCATTTGTGGCAGCTGCGAGCTTCTTGCGAAGCTTACAAATAAACACATCAATGATTTTGAGTTCAGGCTCGTCCATACCGCCGTAGAGATGGTTCAGGAACATCTCTTTCGTCAGTGTCGTGCCCTTACGGAGCGAGAGCAGCTCCAGCATCTGGTATTCCTTGCCGGTGAGGTGCACGCGCTGAGCGTCGACTTCGACCGTTTTCGTGTCCAGATTGACTGTCAGCTTGCCTGTCGTGATGACAGATTGTGAGTGACCTTTTGACCGGCGAACCACTGCGTGGATGCGCGCGACTAGCTCATCCTTGTGGAAGGGCTTGGTCATGTAATCGTCAGCGCCAAAGCCCAGGCCGCGAACCTTGTTCTCAATGCCGGCGAGGCCTGACAGGATAAGAATTGGCGTTCCGACTTTGCCTGTCCGCAATGTCTTAAGAACTTCATATCCACTCATATCCGGCAGGTTCAGGTCCAGCAGGATAATGTCGTAATCATATAATTTCCCGAGATCGACGCCTTCTTCACCGAGATCGGTGGTGTAAACGTTAAAACCCTCGGATTTGAGCATCAAATCAATGCTCTGCGCTGTCGCGCTATCGTCTTCAATCAACAGAACTCGCATCGCAAGTCTGACCGGGCCCTACGTCACCGCAACCCGGCTCCCCTTGGTTAATCCATATTCAGAAACATAAGCTGATTTGGTTAACAAAGGTTAATCAGATCGAAAAAAATACACAAAATTTTCGAATACCGGATTCATACTCCGGTTAGCCTAATAAAGAACGCCCTAAGACTGAGATCCGTTTATCCCCAATAGTTATGTCCAGGGTTTACCGCGTCTTAAAGGCTTCCGGCACATTATGCCTACCTGAGTAGGTGAAGCCGAGCTTTCGGCCTGATTGGGGACAGGTTCTTTGCGCGCGTTACTGGCAGAAATCCAGGAAATTCAAGAGGTTACCTATTATGGTCGCGTCGTGAGCGTGCAAGGGCTCATGGTGGAGATCGCAGGGCCTCTGCATGCAATGAGCGTCGGCAGTCGTGTGGAAATCACCGGTCGCGGCGGTCGCGAGATCCTCGCCGAAGTGGTTGGCTTTCGCGCTGAGCGGGCTTTGTGTCTTCCATTTGGATCACTTGAAGGTATCGGCGTTGGTGCACATGCCGCTATTCATGAACATGTGCCAGCCATACATCCCTCTGCCGCCTGGCTTGGGCGGGTCGTCAATGCGATGGGAGAGCCCATTGATGGCAAGGGCCCGCTGCCTCAAGGGCCGGTCCCCTACAATTTAAGGAATTCGCCGCCGCCAGCGCACTTGCGCAGCCGGGTGGGTGGCCCGATTGATCTGGGCGTGCGGGCGCTCAACACGTTTGCCACCTGCTGTGCCGGTCAGCGTATGGGTATTTTTGCAGGGTCAGGCGTCGGTAAGTCTGTGCTCATGTCAATGATGGCGCGGAACACCGCCTGCGATGTCGCGGTTGTGGGCCTGATCGGTGAGCGTGGGCGCGAAGTTCAGGAGTTCATTGAAGACGATCTAGGGACCGAAGGCTTGGCGCGGTCCGTCGTCGTGGTCGCGACGTCCGATGAGACGGCGCTCATGCGCCGGCAGGCAGCGCTCCTTACCATGGCGCTGGCAGAATATTTCCGGGATCAGGAGTCCCAGGTTCTTTGCATGATGGACAGTGTCACACGATTTGCGATGGCACAGCGGGAGATCGGACTATCAAGCGGCGAACCGCCAGCGAGCAAGGGCTACACCCCTACGGTTTTCTCGGAATTGCCAAAGCTCCTGGAGCGCGCGGGACCGGGTACAGGGGCAGGCTCGATTACCGGTCTCTTTACAGTGCTTGTAGATGGGGATGACCATGATGAGCCGGTTGCCGACAGTGTGCGCGGCATTCTAGATGGCCATATTGTCATGGAGCGCGCCATTGCCGAGCGCGGCCGGTATCCTGCGATAAACATTTTGAAATCTGTTTCACGGACAATGCCGTCCTGCAATGAGCCTGAACAGCAGGAGCTGATCAGGCAAGCGCGCGAATTGCTCGCGACGTATGACGACATGGAAGAGTTGATCCGTCTGGGTGCGTACCGGCCTGGCTCTGACGGAAAAGTAGACGAGGCCATTTATTATCAGCCTGCTTTGGAAGGATTCCTATCGCAGGCGAAGTCTGAGCAGACCGACAGAGCTGCTGGATTTAGTTTGCTGGAAGAGATTTTGCGCGCTCAGCCAGTGGACCCAAGTGAGGCCCAGGAGGGTGAGTGATGAGAAACAAAGAGTCGCTAATTCGGTTGCATCGATTCCAAGTCGATGAACGCCGACGCCAGGTCGCGGACCTGGAGTCCATGTTGGATGAGTTTCATCGCCGTGAAGGTGATCTGAACAAACAAGTTCAGGCGGAACAAGACAAGGCAGGTATTTCGGATGTGGCGCATTTCGCCTATCCGATGTTTGCCAAATCAATGTTGGTTCGTCGTGAAAACATCCTGCAATCCATCAGTGAGATCACCAAGCAGCTGGATGACGCCAAAGAACAGTTGGCCGATAGCTACCGTGATCTCAAAAAATATGAGCTGATGGAAGAAAACCGAAAGCGGCGCGTCAAAAAAGAAGCGGTTCGTCTCGAACAGAAAGAGATGGACGAGGTTTCGCTCAACATTCACCGTCAAGGCAATATCGAAGTGAGCAATTAGCAGACGGCGTGGGTCCGTGCTGGTTTGCTGCTTTTCCTCTGGCCATAGTCGGTTAGAATGCGCCTCTCGTCATCCTGGGCAGAGGGAGTGCATTGTCATGCCGTCATTTGATGTTGTTTCGAAAACGGATCTGGCTGAAGTCGGAAACGCTATTCAAAATGTGATGCGTGAAATCGGACAGCGCTACGACTTTAAAGGGTCAAAAAGTGCGGTTGTGCTGGATGACGATGTGATCACGATTGACGCTGATGACGATTTGAAACTGAAACAGGTTCAGGAACTCTTGCAGGGACATCTTTCCCGGCGAGGTGTTGAGCCTGGCATGCTTGATTATAAGTCAGTTGAGCCCGCGGCGGGTCAAAGTGTGCGCCAGAAGGTTGAGATCAAACAGGGCATTGCAAAAGACCTCGCCAAGAAGCTCGTGAAGGATATCAAAGGGACCAAGATGAAGGTCCAGGTTGCCATTCAAGGCGACGAGCTGCGCGTCACCGGAAAAAAACGCGACGACCTGCAGGAGGTCATCGCGTTTCTAAAAGAAAAAGGTGGGGATCAGCCGCTCCAGTTTGAAAACTTCCGCGACTGAGGTCCCAAATCGAGCCTACCGATTCATCACGAGCCGACGCACGATGTAGAGCACTGTGATCGCAACCAGATATCCTAGGAATCTGATCCCTATCAGTTTGAGGTCGCCGTCCACGTCTGTCAGATTTGGCAATGGGCTCGCGTCGCCCGCGAGATATCGCCGTACCCCTGATACCACCTCATGGATGATCGTTGCCGCGAGCGTCCAGGCGATGATCTGCCCAAACCGGCGCATCAAAAACGCCGATATCAGCGCAATAATCAAACCCTGAATAGAGTTGACGGTGTCAAAACCTTGCTGAAACAGAGCAATGGCCTGATTGAGAATGTCGTTCACTATACTTCCCCCGAGTTGTCATTCCGTCGCGCCGGGTGCCACTCCCGGGTGACTCGCTTTCAGGGTACATGAGGTGCGCGCGTTAATCCCACATCTAATTTGGATGAGGTTAACTGCTCAAGGATTCCGCCGTATTTTATAACTAATCTGCCGTTATGGGACCGATATGTTCCGTAAGCGGTGCTTTTGTCGCCTGACCCAAGAGAATCTGAGCCAATCGGATTGGTGTCGCAGCAGGCACGCCGCGGGCGAGATAGGGTGTTTCGGAGAGCTGCGCGAAAGAAAGTCCGGCTATTTCTGCTGCCGCCAGAATGCCGCCGATCCGGCGCGCTACGTCCAATTGTGTGACAATCATGCGACGTACTCCGAAACTCGCGAACTCCTGTGCGACTTCAGCGATGCTGCGCGGATCGCCACCTGCGGCTATTACAAGGATAGGTTCTGCGCCGGCTATTTGTTGCCCTGCTGAAATCTGGGTCTGGATTGTGGCGCGTCCTTCCGCCGTGTTGGGGTTTGCTGCGGCCGTGTCGATAAAGCAGGCTTCGCGCCGGTCCGCCGCCTCGACGCCCATACGATCGGTTCGTTGATCGAGTACCAATCCCATGGCATCGATTGTTTCGGCATGGTCGACCGGGATTTTGAGGAGCTCCGCGTAAGCTTCCGCCTGCGCCTGGGCGCCGGTGCGTTCGGCGTCTGTTGAGATAATCTGCGCGTTCACATTTTCGACGGCTGCCCGTGCGGCGAGCTTGGCAACGCTCACCGTCTTGCCGTGTCCCGGCAAGCCGACGGCCATAATGGGGTGGGCTGGTGCGATCGGCAGAGGAGCGAAGGAAAAGCGATTGGCCAATGCGGTGGCAAGAGCGGTGATCGGATCATCGGTTGCTGCCTCCTTCGCTTCTTCGACAAGCGCGTGCGCCAGGATAGAAGGCACACCCTGGTCTTCCAAAGCTTTGAGCATTGTTTGTTCAGACAAAGCAAACGCGCTCGACCCGTTGCTTGTCTGGTCGTCGGATCGCTCTGCCGGATGGGCAGCTGGGACCTCTGTCGGTTTCGGGGTCGCGTTCAGATGGTCTCTCAGGATGTCTTCGAGAACCGAGTCGTCTGATGGCGGGGAGGGGCGTTCCTCCTCAGCCCGATGGTCAAGGGTTGCAGTCACTTCAAAGCCGCCATTCTCGCCTTCAATGCTGGAGACGATGATGGCATCCGATCCCATGGCCTCGCGCACCTGCTCGACAGCGTCGGCCATGGAATCAGCGATGAAAGTTCGCAAGCGCATCTATCCTGGTCCTCAGCCCTAAACCGTCGCTACTGTTTTCAGGCGGGCTTTGGGATGTACTTCATTCTGAGACATCACGATCGTCTGAGGACGGAAGCGTTCAATGATAGACCGGACGTAAGGCCTGATGCCGGGGCTGGTCAGAAGGACGGGCATTTCGCCGTCTTCAGCGGCATGCTCGAACTTCTCCCGAACCACCGCAATGAATTTTTGTAGCTCGCTTGGCGCCATGGCGAGCTGCTTTTCATCGCCCTGACCGACCAGGGACTCGGCAAATGCCTGTTCCCATTGCGGGGAGAGGGTGATGAGCCCCAATGTACCATCTGGTGCGGCGTAAGAGGCGCAGAGCTGGCGGGCGAGACGCATGCGGACATGCTCGCCAATATGCGTCAGCTGTTTTGTATGAACGACGGCCTCTGCAATGCCTTCCATGATGGTGCCAAGATCGCGGATCGAGATACGTTCTGCCAGCAGCGTTTGAAGAACGCGCTGAATACCGGAAATTGTGATCTGGCTCGGCGCAATGTCTTCCAGGAGCTTCTTGTGTTCTTCACCCATTTCGTCGAGCAGTTTCTGCACTTCCGCGTAGGAGAGCAGTTCCTGCATGTTGTCGCGAATGACTTCGGTGAGGTGCGTTGTGATGACGGTAGGCGGATCAACAACGGTATAGCCGCGGAAGGCAGCTTCTTCTCGAATGCCGGCGTCGATCCAGGTTGCGGGCAGGCCAAAGGTTGGTTCTTTGGTGTGAAGACCCGGCAGATCAATCTGACCGCCGTGGGGATCCATCACCAGCAACTGACCCACATAGACTTCGCCACCACCAGCTTCGACTTCTTTAACGCGAACCATGTAGTGGCTCGCTTCAAGTTGCATGTTGTCGAGGATGCGCACGGGAGGCATGACAAAGCCCATATCCGCGGCAAACTGGCGGCGCAGGGCTTTGATCTGATCGGTGAGCTTCTGTCCTTCTGAATCGTTGATGAGTGGCAGCAGACCATAGCCGATCTCAAGGCGCAGTTCGTCAATTTTGAGCGTCTGCGAAATTGGCTCTTCTTTGGGTTCCGCTTCTGCCGCTTCCGTTGAGGCAATGGCCGCCGCTGCTTCGCTTTCCTCCGCTCTCTTCCTGTTCGAAATGATGCGGTAGGCGAGATAGCCCGTACCGCCGGACAGGGCGAGGAAAGGCAGCATAGGAATGCCGGGGAGGAGCGCCATCACACCCAGAACAAAAGACGACATGCCGAGCGCCTGCGGGTAACCCGAGAGCTGGTCAAACATGGCTTTGTCAGCAGCGCCTTCGACACCGGCTTTGGAGACGAGAAGGCCTGCAGCGGTGGATACAATCAGCGCCGGGATCTGGCTTACAAGACCGTCACCGATGGTCAGCAGCGTATAGCCGGCACTGGCGTCGGCGAAGGACATTTCCATCTGGCCGACACCGACGATGATGCCGCCAATGATATTGATAAATGTGATCAGCAAGCCTGCGATGGCATCTCCACGAACGAACTTGGAGGCGCCGTCCATGGATCCAAAGAAAGCAGCTTCATTTTCAAGGTTTTTCCGGCGTTCGCGTGCCTGGTCCTCATCGATGAGACCCGATGACAGGTCGGCATCAATGGCCATCTGTTTGCCGGGCATGGCGTCCAAGGTAAAGCGTGCGGCCACTTCCGCAATTCGGCCGGAACCTTTGGTGATGACCACAAAGTTCACAATCACCAGGATGGCAAAGACGATGATGCCGATGACGAAGTTGCCCTGCATCACAAAATTACCGAACGCTTCAATGACCTTGCCCGCCGCACCGGTGCCTTCATGACCATGCGAGAGAATGAGACGCGTCGAGGCAAGGTTGAGCGCCAGCCTGATCATGGTGGCAATAAGCAGAACCGTCGGGAAGGCGCTGAATTCGAGCGGTTTTTGGATGAACAGAGCCGTCATCAAGACAAGAACAGAGAAGGTGATGGAAATCGCCAGGGCAAAATCCAGCATCCAAGCCGGCATCGGCAAAATCAGAACGACCACGATTGTGAGAACGCCAAGCGCAAGCGCCAGGTCACTGCGCTTGCCTATCTCAGCAAAGAGACGCTGTGGTGTGAGGCCGCCCAAGCCTCCACCGAGACCTCCGGTCTTACTCGTTCCCACTTCACTCATGCGATCGTTCCCCAAATACTCTCAATCAACTGCCGGCGTCTTGCCTTAACCGGCCATCCGGGCTTCGCCGGGCTGCGGTACGTGCACGCCCTCGTCTGAATATTGCTTCAGCTTGTTGCGCAGTGTTCGGATCGAGATGCCGAGAATGTTGGCGGCGTGTGTGCGATTACCGATGCAATGGTCGAGCGTATTGAGGATCAGTTCTTGCTCGACCGCCGCCACTGTCTGTCCGACATAGTTTCTTGAAACGGCGTCGGCGGTGGCTGCCGCTTGGGCTGCGAGGCCGTCCACGGGTGCCGGGCTTGCGTCCAACCGCGTACCGTCTGGCAGCCGGATGGCGTCCACGTCAATCTCTGGTCCCATTGCGAGCAGGACGGCGCGGTGAATTGTGTTTTCCAGTTCCCGCACGTTGCCCGCCCAGCGGTGCTTTGCAAGGTGACGTCGGGCTTCGAGCGAAATCGGCTTTCCTTCCAGCCCATTCACCGCGGCATATTTTTTTGCGAAATGCTCGGCCAGCGCGACAATATCCGCTGGGCGATCCCGGAGTGCGGGCAGGGCGAGGTTGACGACGTTGAGGCGGTAGAAGAGGTCTTCCCGGAAGCTGCCTTCGCGAATGGATTCCTGAAGATCGCGGTTTGACGTGGCAATGATCCGGATATCGACCTTGATGGGGGCCTTGCCACCCACACGGTCGATTTCTTTCTCCTGGATAGCGCGGAGCAGTTTCGACTGCAGGCGAATGTCCATCTCGCTGATTGCATCGAGCAGCAATGTTCCGCCATTGGCTTCTTCGAACTTGCCAATCCGGCGTGCGACCGCCCCCGTGAAGGAGCCTTTTTCATGACCGAAAAGCTCGGACTCCAGTAGGTTTTCGGGAATAGCGGCGCAGTTCACGGAGATAAAGGGCTTGTCTGCCCGGTTCGATTTGCGATGAACATGACGGGCCATGACTTCTTTACCCGTGCCGGATTCGCCTGTGATGAAGATACTGGCCTCCGATTTGGCGACCTGATCAGCAAAGGCGATCGCTTCCGCCATCTTCTCGTCCTGGAAAATCAGCTGATGGCTGTCGTCGGCGACAGCAGAGAGAACCGCGGCAATCAGCTCCGCGTCGGGTGGGAGCGGGATGTACTCTTTGGCACCTGCCTGGATTGCTGTGACGGCCGCTTTGGCGTCCGTTCCCGTGCCGCAAGCGACGACGGGTAGGCAAATATGTTCGCTTTCCAGCTGAGCGATGAGGCGGGCAATGTCGATGCCGACATCCACCATCAAAAGATCAGCGCCGCGCCCGGCGCGGAGAATTTCAACTGCCTGGTCTCCGCGTTCGGCGTGAGTCACCTTCGCGCCTTTTTCCATGGCCATTTTCGTGGCGGTGGAGAGCTGGCCATTCAGGGTTCCGACGATCAGAAGTCTCATGGGAGCAGTTCCTTCTCTTAACTAAATACGTTCACCTGCTCCGACGGCGGGAGCATGGCGTTCACAAGGGATTGGAGGCGACGCGGGTTTTCTTTGCGGCTAATGGCGGCCGCGCTCGCGGAATAGACAGCCAGGTGTACATTGCGCTCCTGGGTAAGGCGGTCGAGCTTCGCCGCGAGAGGCGCGAGAACCATGTTGCCTAGAATGGCGCCGTAGAATGTGGTGATCAGCGCGACGGCCATTGCCGGGCCGATCTGAGCGGGGTCGTCAAGGACCGACAGCATCTGAACGAGGCCCACCAGCGTGCCAATGAGCCCCATTGCAGGAGCGATTTCGGCTGCCCGCCTCAGCACCGCAGAAGATTTGGCGGCGCGGTCCTGCGCTGCTGCTCTTTCTGCATCGAGCAAGCGTTCAATGTCTTCGGGGGCTGCGCCATCGATAACCAGGGAAAGAGCCCGTGTCAGGAAAGGGTTTGAGCGAAATTCCTTCATGCGCCGTTCCAGCGTGTGAACGCCTTCTTTGCGCGACATCTCAGCCAATTGAATGAGTTTTTCGATGGCGCCACGTGTGTCGACGGAGGTGCCTGTCAGCGTTTGTCCAGCGGCGCGCAGTGCCTCTACCACTTCACCAGCACGGAAGGAAATCAGTGTGACCGCCACCGTCCCGCCGAACACAATGAGGAAGGCACGCGCATTCAGGAATGCGCTCGCGTCTCCGCCCAGGCCTATAGCCAAGGCGACGAGGCCTAGTCCCGCAAAGAGTCCGATGAGTGTGGCGTTGTTCATGAGTTTGCTCCGGTCGGCCTAGTTGGCACCGCCCTTAATGATCTCTGTCATGGTGACGCCAAGCTGTTCCTCCACGATGACCACTTCACCGCGGGCGACCAGCCGGTCATTCACATAAATGTCGATGGCTTCGCCAACCTTCCGGTCGAGCTCTACTGTTGTCCCGGAGTCGAGCTTCAGCAGGTCACTGATCTCGATGTCGGTTTTGCCGAGAACAGCCGATACATTGACTGGTACGTCAAAGACAGCCTCGAGGTCAGCGGCTGTTCTGGCTTCGCCGTCATCCGCTTCAGGCGCCGCCTCTTCGCTGCCTTCGGTGGCAGGCAAGTTGGCTTCATCTGTCAGGTCCGGCAGGTCCATGCCTTCATCTTGGTCAGCCATCATATGTCTCCATGTTTGCGGGTGTCTCTGGTCCGCGCGTCAAGGTTTCGATATATCTGTTGATGATCTCCGCTGCGCTGTCCTCCAGCTCCTGGCGGCTGCGCGTAACGCCGCCGTCAGACCACTCGATTTCGCAGTCGCCAAGCGCGATCGTCGGATCGCCAACGACCATCATTTTCTCAGCCATGCCTCGCTCTGCAGCCGCTTGCTGCATTGAGGTTTGGATTGCCTCCACAAGCGTGTCGTTGATCCGCACCACCAGGCGTGGCTCGCGGTTCAAGTGTTTCAGGCACTCGGCTATGACAGCTTCAATTTCTTTTTCCGGCTGCGCGTCGAGAAGGGCATCAGCGAGCTTACGGGCGACCGAGAAAGCGAGTTCTGCGGCATCTGCCTGGATTTCGCTCTTGGCACTGGTCAGATCATTAAGCGCGTTTGACGCCGCGGTCGTAATTTGCGCCAGCGCTGCTCTATTTGCCTCCAACGTCTGAGCTTCGACGGATGCCAATGCTTCAGCTGAACCCTCTGCGCGGGCTGCTGTTTTCAAATCTTCGATTTCTTCGTCGGTCCAGCGCGACTTGCGCACGAGCTTTTGCGGTGCGCCCGCCTCGTCGGTGGCAGCGTCGTCTTCGAACATCTCGTTGAAGGTGAATTTGATTGCTTCGGACATGGGGTATCTTGAGCGGTCTAGTAGACGAGCTCGTCATCTCCCTTGCTGTCTGCCAGCATGATTTCGCCTCTTGCGGCGAGATCCTTGGCAATGTTGACCATCAGCATCTGGGCTTCGTCGACGTCGCGCAGACGGACGGGACCCATTACTTCCATATCTTCTTTCAGGATTTTCCCTGCGCGCTCTGACATGTTCGAGAAGAAGAGGTCGCGCAGGCTGTCAGAGGCGCCTTTGAGCGCCAAGCCCAGCTTGTCTTTATCGAACGCACGCAGCAGGGTTTGAATGCTGCCTGGGTCCAGTTGGCTCAGGTCCTCGAAGGTGAACATCAAAGCCTTGATTTTTTCCGCAGCCTCGCGGTTCCGTTCTTCCAGGGACGCCATGAAGCGACCTTCGGTCTGACGATCGAAATTGTTGAAGATGTCGGCCATCATTTCATGGCTATCACGGCGGTTTGTACGGGAGAGGTTAGACATGAACTCAGCGCGGAGCGTCTGTTCAACCTTTTCAAGGATCTCCTTTTGGACCGCTTCCATGCGGAGCATGCGGTTGATGACCTCCAGGGCAAAATCTTCAGGCAGACATCCCAACACCCGGGCGGCGTGATCTGACTTAATTTTGGAGAGAACCACAGCAACGGTTTGGGGGTATTCGTTCTTAAGATAGTTGGCCAGAACCTGCTCGTTCACGTTGCCGAGCTTTTCCCACATTGTCCGACCGGCGGGGCCACGGATCTCATCCATGACCTGGTTGACACGATCATCCGGCAGGAACCGGTTAAGCAGACGCTGCGTGGCTTCATAGGAGCCGACAAGCGTGCCCGCGCCGGAGAGCTTGCCCGCGAATTCCACGAGCAGCTTTTCGACCAGGTTGGAACTTACCTGTCCAAGGTTCGACATGGTGACCGAGATTTCGCGGATTTCGTCTTCGTCAAACAGATCCCAGATACCGGCCGCATGATCATCCGTCAGGGACAGCATAAAGATTGCCGCTTTCTCAGGGCCGTTCACGGCCTTGATGTCATCTTTTACTTTTTCGCTACTGGCAGCCATTCCCGACGTTCCCTCTACGCTTCATGGAGCCATGACCGCAAGATGGACATGGTTTCATCAGGGTGGTTGGCGACAAGTTCACCGACCTTGTTCACGGAGGATTCTTTCACTTTGCCTTCGACTTGTGCGATGTCGATCATCTGTTCCACAGCGGACTTGGGCTCGCCGGTCTCTTCATTGATCGCGCCGTCAGGGGCTGGCAGTTGTGCTTGACCTTCGGCGCCGGGGAGGGCGGCTGACCCCGCTTCCGCTCCTGCGCCAGCGACGGCGCCGGCGAGTGCCAGCTGATCTCCAGTGGGCGTCGGATTAAGGATGCCGCGGATGAGCGGGCGAACCACAAACATCAAGACAAGCAGAGAAATGAGCGCAAGTACGCCTGTTTCGCCCATGCGGAAATAATCAGCTTTGGTCAGACCCAGGAAGGGAGCTTCAACCTCTTCCAGAGGTTCCGGCGCTTCTCTCGCCGCAAACTGAATGTTGATGACTTCGACCAGGTCGCCGCGCGCCTGATCAAACCCAATGGCGGAGCGAACAAGTGCTGAGATCTTACTCACTTCTTCATCGGAGCGAGGCGTGTAGACTGTCGCGCCGTTTGCGTCGACGGTGTAAATGCCATCCACGGCCACTGCGACGGACAGGCGTTTGACCGAACCGGCTTCGATGACCTCGGTCTGGGTTGTGCGGGAAATCTCGTAGTTGACTGTTTCTTCCAGGCGATTTGACTGGTCTAGTGATCCATTGGCGCCTGCTTCCGCCTCGCCGGCACCTGGCACGGCGTTGCCGACGGTGACGGCATCGTTCGGCAGTCCGTCAGAGCTTGAGTTGGACTCCTCAACGGTCTGGGTCGAGCGGACAACCTGCCCCTCGGGGTCAAACGTATCAGACGTCCGGGTGATGCGGTTGAAGTCGAGTTCGGCGGATACCTGTATGCGCGCATTGTCAGGACCAACAATACTCTCCACGATGGTCTGGATTTGTGACTGCAGGCGGCGCTCATAGGCAATGTTGCGTTCGTCTATGGAGGAGGACAGAAGGCCGTCTTCTTCGCCGTCAGCGCCGCTTGCGAGCAGGGTGCCTTTTTCGTCGACGATGGAGACATTGCCTGGGGTCAGGCCCTCGATGGCGGAGGCGGCAAGGTGTTGGATCGAACGGATTTGGGCGCGTGACAGGGGTTCGCCTGCGACACGGACAACGATTGAGGCGCTTGGGTCCCTACGCTCACGTGAAAAGACTTCGCGCTCCGGCAGCACAAGGTGCACGCGGGCGGCTTTGACGCGATCAATCGCCTTGATCGTGCGGGCGAGTTCGCCTTCAAGTGCCCGCAGGTAATTCAGGTTCTGAACAAAACTTGTCGTGCCGAGAGCGTCTGCATTGTCGAAAATTTCGTAGCCAACGGACCCGCCAGACGGAAGACCCTGTTCGGCCATTGCCATGCGCAAGCGCAGGGCGCGGTCCTGTGGCACGAAAATCCGTGTGCCGTCGCCTTTCAGTTCGTATGGGATAGCCTGAGCATCAAGCTCGGCGACGATCTGCGCAGCGTCCTCCTGAGTAAGATCGGAATAGAGCAAGGACATGGGAGCTTCAGTGACGCGCAATCCGACATAGGCAAAGAATGCAAAAAGTCCCGCAGCGACCAGACCCAAAGAAATGATCCGGGCTGGACCCAGTGTCTTCAAAAATTCAGTGAAGCTATCCACGCGCTCACCATCCATTGTCGCCCTTGCATGCCGGTTCCTGTTCTTGGGCCGGTATCGCGTTTGGTCGACGGGGAGTGGCTACATCCTGTGGCTATCTCAACGGCATTTGGGTCCCGATATGGACCTTGCCCCCGTGTCAGTAGGCAAAATTTACCCTGTTAGCCTAAACAGAGTTTTAACGGCGGTGGATTCGATGGAAAAAAGTGCCCGGCTTGTGGATAAGTCTATGCCACGACAAAAAAAGAGGCGCTGGTCTCGTTTAGATACCAGCGCCTCTCGGCAGATAAGTACGCAGCTACTTTTTCTATCTCACTGCCGGTATTGCTGAACCCGCGTCGCGCGGAGGCCGGCAAGACCATGTTTCTCAATTGAGCGCTGCCAGCTCAGGAATTCTTCTACAGTCAGCGTATAGCGGCTGCAGGCTTCCTCGAGGCTAAGAAGGCCACCGCGCACAGCGGCGACGACTTCAGCTTTACGCCGAATAACCCACCGCTTGGTGTTTGGTGGTGGTAGGTCTGCTATGGTTAGGGGACTTCCGTCCGGTCCTATCACATAGTTGACCCGAGATGACTGGTGCTCGCTCATTGCCGTCCCGATCCTTGTACTCACGACTGGGGCTAGACTATCGGAGCGACTTTAAAAAAGGGCTAAATGCCAGGGTAAATTTTCAGTGTAATCAAGGGGTTAAGTGTATCAGAGCGGCACACTTTGCTGCATCAGGAGCCCTCATTTTTCGGTTCGGAGACGGATGTCACGCTCGTGAGGCTGACGGGGAGACCGTCAATGAGCAGGATCGGCGGATCGGAGGTGAAGTCGACAGTTTCTACAGTGCCGAAGGTGCGCACATCGGTGTTGACCGGTTCACCAGCAGCATCATTCGCGGTGACAGACAGGAAGTATGTTCCATCAGAAGCCGTCCCACCCTCATCCAAAGAGCCGTCCCAGCTGAAGGCATGGGTGCCAGCATCTTGAGAGAGCGTTTCTGAATAAACGGAAGCGCCGGATGAATCGATGATTGTGAGTGTGACTTCGGGTGCATCTTGCGCAACGGAGTATCGCCAGTCGGAGGTTCCACCTTGTTTGAAGTCCCTGGCCGTCGAGAGCGCTTCCACTTCCTTACCAATGTACTGAACGGAATTGTCGGACGACTGAGAGCTGGTCAGTGCGATCAGCTCTTCCAGGTTTGAGTTGGTTGCAATGGCCTGTTCAACAGATGAGAACTGGACCAGTTGGTTGGTCATTTCACTTGTATCGACGGGATCAAGCGGGTCCTGGTTCTGCAACTGGGTCGTGAGCAATGAGATAAAGAGATCGAAATTTTCATCGGCCGCCTGTTGCGCAGAGCTGGAAGCTGATTGCTCCGTCGTCTGAGTCGGTGCCTGGGGCGGTGTATTTGAAACAGCTTCCAACATTCAATCGTTCCTAACTCTAGATACTGACGTCAACGCCACCACGTGCAGCGGCTTCGATCTGACGGGCGGCAACCGCGTTCAACAGAAGATCGTCAGCGTCCTCACCGTCACCAGACAGGTCGTCATTGGCAGTCTGTCCCTCAGCGCCGGATCCGTTGGCTGGGTCATCGCCTCCATTCTTGAGGCTGAAGTTCAATGTGTCGCTGTCAGCGTCCAGGCCCGCGTCTTTGAGTGCTTGCTCAAGCGCTTTGGCATCTCTTTGGAGCAGATCGAGTGTCTCCGGTTTTTCTACCGCCAGGTGGGCCGTGACCCGACCGTCCTTTGCGAGTTCCAGCTTCACGTCAATGCGACCCATTTCTGCTGGATCCAGGCGGATCTCAAAGGTTGAGACGCCGCGAGCAATATGCTTGGAAATCTGGAGCGCGATGGCGGTATTCGGAACCTGTGTCGCTTGTGCCTGGCCTGGCAGCGCACCAAAGCGTACAAGAACCGGGTTGCTGTTCTGGGGTGCCGGCGCCGGCGTGGACTGGTTCGAAGAATTGAGGTTGAGAAGGTCCAGGTTCAGATCGGTCGGGAGCGAACTGAGGTTCAGGCCAGCCGCAGCCATTGCCTGCAAAGGTGTCACGGCAGTGGTTGCAATGGCAGGTGTTGGCGCTGTCGCAGGTTGAGTAGCAGATGTCTGTGTGCTGGCTGCCGATGATTTGTTCTTACCAGCCATGGCCTCTGCAGCCTGATGGCCAAGGCCTCGTTCGCCGTCGGCGTCGCCTTCGACATCGCTCTGCAATCCGCCTTCAAGCGGATTGGGCAAGCCGGATGATTGATCAGCGGCACCTGCTACTGCCTGTGTTCCCTGCGGACCGGGTTGATTGGCCGAATTGGCGCCAGGACGTGCAGCCTGCTGGGCCGCCATGGCGGATGTGCTGTCTGCATTTGCGGTCGCACTCGCATTCGATGAATGCGCTGCCTGGCGAGCGAGGTCATCGGCGCTTAGACTTTCTGCATTGTCGTCGGCGCTTGCGATCTCAGCATCGTCTTCGCTCACCGTTGTGGCAGTCAGAGGTGTGGCCTCGTCAGCGTTGGACGTTGCAGCTTCACCCGTAAGCCCGTCATCGCCCGTCGAGACCGTATTGTCCGCGAGTTCAGCGTCTGTCTGATCGCCAATCGCCGTGATTTCGGCCTCGAGGCCGGCTTCTTCACCCCCTGCAATGGTTGCGTCATCCGCCAACAGGTCTTCAGCGTCTGTTTCAGCCAAGACAAGGTCTGCATCGGACTCTTGGTCTTCGGCGCTTTGATCCTCGGTGGTTTCGGCATCATCATCGTTGCGTGTGTCGTCGTCGCGGTCACGCTCTTCTGCTTTGCGCTCTTCGTCAGCTGCATCAGCTTTTTCGGCGTCCGCCTGCCGCTCATCTGCACGTCGGGCGTCCGCCTCCGATTTGCGATCATCAACCCGGGCCTCAGCCTCCTCGGACGCATACGTATCTGTCTCTGCCAGGTGAGCGGAGAAAGCGTCGGACGAAAGCGTGTCCGGGCCAGCCTGCCCAAGCTTCGGTGCAAACTGAGAGGAGTTGGTGTTCGTGACTTCCATGCCTAATACCCTGATCGTCGTACAATGGTGCACCCTTCCTAAGCAATCGATGCGCCAGCGCCGGCGTCGGCAAAAACTGAAATTAAATCAATAATTTAGAGGATTTACCGGTGCGCGATCGGCAGCGCGCCAGGCGATCTTCCCGGCAAGATCTGCCGGGTTCGACATGTTTTACCTAGTCGTTGTTCGGCTTTGGATTGCGCTTGTGGGCGGAGACCCTATATTGCGGCTCATGTCAGCAGCATTTGATCCAGAAACCGGCCTCAATAGCCTGGACCTGCCCGGTCGCCCGGAAAATACCCGCGTGGTTGTCGCCATGTCGGGGGGTGTCGACTCGTCTGTCACTGCAGCGATCCTGAAAGAGCAGGGTTATGACGTGGTGGGTATCACTTTGCAGCTCTATGACCATGGCGAAGCGGTTCGCCGGGTGGGCGCTTGTTGTGCCGGTCAGGATATACATGATGCCCGGCTGGTCGCAGACAAATTGGGCATTCCCCATTATGTGCTCGACTATGAGCATACGTTCCGCGAAAGCGTGATGGATGATTTCGCGGACAGCTACCTTGCCGGGGAAACGCCGATCCCCTGCGTGCGCTGCAATGAACGCGTGAAATTCCGGGATATGCTGGCGACAGCCAAGGACCTCGGCGCTGCTGCCTTGGCAACTGGGCATTATGTGATTTCCAAACCCGGCAAGGCAGGTCGAGATCTGTACGGCGGCGCAGACCCGGACAAGGATCAGTCCTACTTTCTTTTCACGACGCGGCGCGATCAGCTCGATTTCCTGCGGTTCCCGCTCGGCGGTCTCTCCAAGGCAGAGACCCGCGCAATTGCGGAGCGGCATGGCCTTGCCGTGGCGAGCAAGCCAGACAGTCAGGACATTTGTTTTGTGCCTGATGGCAAATATACCGATGTCATTGAGCGGTTGCGGCCAGGCGCAGCGGCACCTGGCGACATTGTCGATCTAGAGGGAAATGTACTCGGACGTCATGAAGGCATTATCCGGTACACGATCGGTCAGCGCCGGGGGCTGGGCATTGCGACAGGCGATCCGCTTTTCGTGGTGAAACTGGATGCTGAAAAGAAACAGGTCATTGTAGGGCCGCGGCCTGCCTTGTTGACTGAGCGCATCGAGCTGTCAGAGGTCAATTGGCTGGGTGATATACCTTTCGATCAGGTGCCAAGCGAGGGATTGCCCATTCTCGCGAAGGTGCGGTCGACCCGGCCGCCTTTGCCGGCACGCTTGATGGCACTGCCCGGCGGCAGGGCAGAAATCCTTCTGGAAGAAGGAGAAGATGGCGTGGCGCCCGGGCAGGCCTGCGTCTTTTATGAGCATGACGCATCCGGGGCCCGCGTGTTGGGCGGGGGTTGGATACGGGCTGCCTACAACCTATTGGGTAATGCAGTAAAAAGCAGCGCGACCGCTGATGCGGCGCAATATGCCAGCTAGGGTGCTCCTACGACCTAAATGCCTCAATCCTGCCTTGTTTTGACGGTCTTTGAGAGACTTGTTTTCTGGGTGAGATTTCTCGTTTAGAAAAGAAATGTCCTCTTGAGCATGATCAATGTCTCTGGGTCATTGTTCTGGTGAGATGTGAGTGTGTCAGGTAAGACGGCGCCCGACACTTCTCGTTGGTTCTCACGCGCCGTCCATGTGAGGGTCTGCCCGTGGCCGCATCCGCCCGTCTCGATCAAAGCGCTGTCTTGAAAGCCTATGCACGCTGGGCACCGATCTACGACTTTACCATCGGACTGATCGTTGCCTTTGGACGCAAAGCTGCGGTGAACGCCATCAATACGCGCAAAGGGGCCTTGCTTGAGGTGGGCGTGGGGACGGGTGTCACCCTGCCGACCTATTCCCCGCATCTGCGTGTAACCGGTATCGACCTGTCGCCGGACATGTTGAAAAAAGCACGCAACCAGGTGCGGAAGCACAGGCTCAGCAATGTTGACGGCATCTATGAAATGGATGCAAGCGACATGGCATTTGATGATGGCAAATTCGACACGGTGGTCGCCATGTATGTGATGACGGTGGTGCCGGATCCGCAGAAAGTGATGCAGGAACTGGAACGCGTCTGTGCGCCTGGCGGCGAGGTGATGATCGTGAACCATTTCGCTCAAGACCGCGGGCTGCGCGGCCGGATTGAACAATGGCTGACACCGTTTGCGCGTCTGATTGGGTGGCATCCGGACTTCGTGATTGAGACCATCACGGGCATTACGGATTTGGAGCTCGTGGAAGCGCGGGCTATGCACCCGATGGGGCTTTTCACCCTGCTGCGATTCAAGAAACCTGCTGAAAAAACGGCCTGATCTTGGGCAAAAGCGCCGCTCCTGCAAGCGTCCATCGTCTTCCTTGACAGGCGGGGCTCTCAGCCCTTATATCCCCTGACTTTCCGGGCGGTTTCGGCCGCCTGTCTGTCCCTCAGGCATGCTTGGGACGGGCCGCCAGGGACCCTGGTTCGGAAGCCTCTTTTTGGGGCGGAGTAGCTCAGCTGGTTAGAGCAGCGGAATCATAATCCGCGTGTCGGGAGTTCAAGTCTCTCCTCCGCTACCAATTTTCATTCTTCGGTCTGTTGAGAACGAGTGCCATTCGGTCAATCTCGGAACATGGGCGACAAATGCCTATTTAATCTGTCTACGGACTTTTAGGTCTGCGACTTTTTTCGACAAGGCCAAGGTATATCTATGAGCTTGTTTCGAGACATTGGTATGAGCGCCAAAGTGCACGCAATACGACCTTAACTAAAATGTTGCTTCGCATGCAGATGCCCAGAAATCGGGCAATTTCGTCGGGGTGTTAACCATGTTTTTCCATTCATTTCCGTCAAAAACTATCTGAGTCACTTCAGCGCAACACATCTTTGGTCGAAATGGGTGTTAACCTTCTCTTAACGCCTGGGGGGGCTTACCTGATTTCAAGTATCGGTTTGCGTGCTGCCCTGACTGACATTTTTGCGCATTGGGGTGGGTCGCCATGTCTTCGTCTCTGTCTTCTTTTGAACAGCTGAAATCCGTCCTTATGCGGGGCGGGCGCATGACCAAGGTCGCCGGCGTTGCTGCCAGCTTTGCGCCGCAGCTTGGTGTCGCGCTGGTTGTATCAGGTCCGCTGATCACAGCGGGATCGAAAGCCGCCTATGGTGCCTGCGTGTCAGGCGGGGCAGGAACTTATCTTTGCAGTGGCATGATATCGACGACTCAGAGCTTCAGCCCGCCGGCTGGCCAGCCACTCGACGTCAGTACGACAGAGCAGATCAGCATTATCACCGCTGCCGGCGATGCCTTTAACCTTACAAACAGCGTTGGCGATACCAGTATCACGTTTACCGACACATATCTGTCGACCGTTACGGGCTACTCTAATGGGATCTACGCCTACAACAATGGTTCGGGGGCTCTGTCCATCACCACATCGGGCACGGTTACGGGAACCACCGGCGACGGGATTTATGCATTAAACAGACGCGGCACCGATCTCACGATTATGGCGGCGAGTGTTTCGGGTAGGTTTAACGGGATTGAAGCCGGAAATGACGGCTCCGGTGCTCTCTATGTAACGGCGACCGGTACAGTGATGTCCACCCTGGGTGTCGGGATAAATGTGAACAACGCTTCATCTGGCACCAGCGTGTCAATTATGGCGGCGAGTGTATCGGCCAGTAATGACGGGATTGAAGCTGACAATAACGGCTCCGGTGCTCTCACTATCACTGCGAGCGGCACGGTGACGTCAACCAATGGCGCCGGGATTGATGCGGAAAACAGCTCAAGCGGCACCAGTCTCACAATTGTGGCGGCGAGCGTGTCGGGCAACTATGACGGGATTGAAGCCGATAATGACGGCTCCGGTGCCTTGTCCGTCACTGCGACCGGTACCGTCACAGCCACCTACACCTACGGTATCGGGATTGACGTCGACAATAGCTCAAACGGCACCGATGTGACGATCCAGGTGGTAGACGTAACGGGTGGAAGCGACGGGATTGAAGCGGACAATGACGGCTCCGGTGCCATCTCCATCACTTCGACCGGCACTGTCACGGCCAACAATACCTATGGCATCGGGATTGACGTCGACAACAGCTCAAACGGCACCGATCTGACGATCCAGGTGGTAGACGTAACGGGTGGAAGCGATGGGATTGAAGCCGATAATGACGGGTCGGGTGCCTTGTCCGTCACTGCGACCGGGACTGTCGCAGCCACCTTCACCTACGGCATCGGGATTGACGTCGATAACAGCTCAAACGGCACCGGTCTGACGATCCAGGCGGTGGATGTGACCGGCGGTACCGATGGGATTGAAGCTGACAATGACGGCTCCGGTGCCATCTCCATCACCGCGACCGGGACTGTCGCAGCCACCTACACCTACGGTATCGGGATTGACGTCGACAACAGCTCAAACGGGACCGATCTGACGGTTATGGCGGCGGCGGTCACGGCAGGTGGTGACGGGATTGAAGCCGACAATGACGGCTCCGGTGCCATCTCCATCACCGCGACAGGCACAGTGATGTCCACCAATGGGGCCGGGATTGATGTCGACAACAGTTCAAACGGCACCGATCTGACGATTATGGCGGCGAGTGTATCGGGCAAGTATGACGGGATTGAAGCCGATAATGACGGGTCGGGTTCAATCTCCATCACCGCGACCGGGACCGTCACAGCTACCGCCCCCTATGGCATTGGGATTGATGTCGACAACAGCTCAAACGGTACCGGTCTGACGATTTTGGCGGCGTCGGTCACCGGGGGCGCTCGCGGTATTGAGGCTGACAATGATGGGACAGGTGCTCTCTCCGTCACCGCGACCGGGCCCGTCTCAGCGTCCGTCCCCTATAGCATCGGGATTGATGTCGATAACAGCTCAAGCGGCACCGATCTAACGATTATGGCGACGGAGGTCACGGCAGGTGGCGATGGGATTGAAGCTGACAATGACGGCTCCGGTGCTCTCTCCATCACTGCGACAGGCACAGTGATGTCCACCAATGGGGCCGGGATTGATGTCGACAACAGCTCAAACGGCACCGATCTGACGATTATGGCGGCGAGCGTGTCGGGCAAGTATGACGGGATTGAAGCCGACAATGACGGCTCCGGTGCAATCTCCATCACCGCGACCGGGACCGTCACAGCGTCCGCCCCCTATGGCATCGGGATTGATGTCGATAACAGCTCAAGCGGCACCGATGTAACGATCCAGGTGGTGGACGTAACGGGTGGAAGCGATGGGATTGAAGCCGACAATGACGGGTCTGGATCGACGTCAATAAGCGTAAGCGGTGACGTCATGGGTGGCACCGGTGCCGGTATCAGCAATGCTGGAACAGCCGGTGTCGCGATCAACCTCAACAATGGTGCCACGGTGAGCGCAACCAGTGGCGTTGCTATTGCCGATGGTGGTGCTGACGCTACGGTTACGCTCAATACCGGATCAGCTGTGACCGGGAGCGTTGGTCTGGGCGACGGGAGTGACGTTGTGCGGCTCGCTGGGGGTGATGTCTCCGGCGTTACCAGCTTTGACGGAGGGGATGATACCGGGACCGGAGATGGCTTTATTGACGTGATCCAGGTCGACAGCACCACCAGCCTTGCCGGCAGCACCGTTACCAACTTTGAACGCCTTTATGTCAACAATGGCGCATCCTTCTCGCTGACCGATAATGGGCTCACCATTGGTGATGGGTCTGCGATGACCGGCATGACTGTGCGCTCTGGTGGCACGTTTGCCGCAGCTGCCGGTGTGACGACCCTAACAGGTAATTTAAACAACAGCGGGACGGTCTCTGCTCCGGCAGATGCGACACTGAGGATCTCTGGCGATACTTCTTTTGGTGATGGTGGCCGTTTTCGGGTTGGAGTTGCCTCAGACACCGCCACCGGTCTGCTTGAGGGTGTCGGAGGATCGATTACGTTTGAAGCTGGGTCGGACGTTTACGCGGATGTGGCGCAGGGTGTTTTGCTCACTCCGGGAACTGAAGTCACAGTTGCAAGTGCGACCGGCGGCGTTACGGACAACGGCCTGTCTGTTTATGATAACTCCGTGCTCTTTAGCTTCACGCATGATGTGCAAAATGCGGGGTCGGACCTCGTGTTGACAGTTGAGCGGGGCCTTCTGGCGGGTACGGCGACGAATAATGCTGGCGGGAGCACAAATGCAGAAAGTATTGCTGCCGCGATTGATGCTTATATCGACAATGTGCCAACGGATAATCCGATCCTTCAGTATCTGGTGCAGTTCCCGACTGCCGAACAGGCGCAGAGATTGCTCGAATTGGTAGAGGACACGCTTCCGACAGAATCCGGGGCCGAGGGGTCAGGCACGGTTGCCTCTGCGGATATGGTGATTGATCTCATCATGGGCCGGTTGAGCGGCGGCGGCTTTGCGGTCTCTGATAGCGGCGCCCGCCAGAGCGGCGTCGCTGCGGGTGAACAATCCCTTGGCGGCGATGGCAATTGGGCGCTTTGGGGCCGTGCAGGGGTGAGCACAGCGGAATATGACCCATCAAGCTCGAATGGGTTTGACTCTGACACCTATGGCATTTCTCTCGGCCTTGATGGTGATATGGCTGAGGACCTGCGTGCTGGCTTCGCAGCGTTCTATTCAAGCACGGATGTCGATGAGATTGGCGTGTCGGCCAATAGCAACCAGGAGATCGACGGCTATGGGGTGTTGTTCTATGCGGCATACAGTCCGGGCGATTTCTACGCGAATGCGACGGCCGGGTTTGGCCTCAATGAGTATCAGAGTCAACGGAGGGGCGCGGGCGGCGTGAATGCCGCCAATTATGACGGGACGCAGTTTATGGCGCGCGCCGAGGTGGGCAAGACCTTCAACTTCGACGCTTGGGAAGTCTTCCCCCATGTTGGTCTGCGATTCAATCAGGTCTGGATTGATGGCTATACGGAGACTGGACCACTTCCAACCACTATCGACGAGCAAAGCCTAACCTCTTTGAGAGGGGTCTTCGGCATTGGAGGACGGTATACCCACCAAATGGACGACGGCTCCAAGCTGATCCCTGAGGCCTATGTTCGGGGATTGCAGGAGCTGGCGGATCCCAACGAAGCCATCACAGGCAGCATTGTTGGGGGCGGGACCTTCATTAGCCAGACGACGGAGCGGGACAAGTTCTCCACCGCAGCTGGGGTGGGCTTCACCTATGAAGCGGATGATCAACTTTCATTCCGTGTTATGTATGATGGGGAATATCAGCCTGGCTATCGGGAGCACTCATTATCAGCGGCGATCAGGTTCCAATTCTAGTCTCAGAAGTCTGCGCAGCGCACAGCGCCGATGCGGTACTTCTTTGACCAGTCTGGGTAACACCGATGATGGCGCGGATCGGGTGTTTAGAGGTTTCTTATGCCCCATTTTATTTACAGATTTTTCGCGTGCGGTCTGCTTGCGCTATCGATAGGTATTGGGTTTGCGGGAAAAACCTTTGCTGAGGATGAACCAGGGGAAGTCACCCAGTTCCGGGACTGGACCGTCACCTGTGGCGGCGCTGGGGATCAGAACCGTTGTGTCATGGTGCAGATTCTCAAGCAGCAAGATCAGGAACAACCTTTCCTCCGTATGGAACTGCAGCGGGTCTCCGGCGGTAGCATTTCCGGGGTGATGGTTGCGCCCTTTGGTCTGGATATAAGCAAGGGCGTATCGCTGTCGATTGATGGCGGGGAGCGCTGGAATCTTCCCTTCCGCACTTGCCAGAGTTTTGGCTGCGTGGTGCGGATGAACATCGGCAGTGAACTGGTAGAGCGTTTGAAAAAAGGTGGGGCGCTTGATGTGTATCTCTACACCCTTGAAGGGGCTGGCTCATTGAATGTCGAGGTGTCGCTGAGCGGTTTTTCTGCTGCTTATGACGCGCTCTAAATTGCTTGCTTATTCGGTGCTAACGACGTGACAGACAGTGTCCCGGCCAATCTGAAAGATCAAGACGCGTCAAGCTCAAAGCCTGATCAGGAAGCGCAGATCACCTATTCGGTCTCGCCGGGGCTGATGGCATTTCTGGCAAAGAATGATCTTTCAATCTGTATGACGTCCTATCAATCCGGACGCTTTTACCTGATCGGACGCAACCCCAAGGGTGGCATCATGATCAATGAACAAGCGTTCCAGAAGGCCATGGGTATCCATGCGTATAATGGTGCCGTAACTCTGGCGACACTTCACCAGATACACAGGTTTGAGAATGTTCTGAAGCCGGACGAGCGCGCGGAGGAATTGTTTGATGCGTGTTTTGTCCCTCGCGTCTCCTTCACAACAGGCGTGCTCGACGCTCATGATGTCGCGGTGACGAGCGACAACCAGATTGTGTTCATAAATACGCGGTTTAACTGCCTGGCGACTGTTTCGACCAAACACAGTTTTGAGCCCATCTGGCAGCCGCCTTTCATCTCAAAACTGGTTGATGAAGACCGATGTCATTTGAACGGTCTGGCGCTGGAAGACGGGCAGCCGGCATATGTCACGGCCGTCAGCAGATCAGACACGATCGATGGGTGGCGGGACCGTCGGGCGGATGGGGGTGTGCTCATCGATGTGCGAACCAATGAGATTGTCTGCGATGGGCTGTCCATGCCGCACTCGCCAAGAGTGTATGACGGTGACCTCTACGTATTAGATTCCGGCACTGGGCGGCTCGGGCGGATCGACATGAGCGGGGAGACAGGGAAAGGCACGTTTGAGGAGATCGCCTTCTGCCCGGGCTTTGTGCGTGGGTTGTCGTTCCACAAGGGGTTTGCCATTGTCGGTCTCTCCAGGCCTCGATACGAGCGGTTTGAAGGATTGGCCCTTGATGCAAAACTCCGGGATGCTGACAGTGAAGCCTGGTGTGGCTTTCAGGTGATTGAACTGGCGACGGGGAACGTCGCAGCCTGGTTCCGCATTGACGGAGCGGTGCAGGAGATGTTCGACGTTGCCGCCCTTCCCGGTGTCCAGTGCGGCATGTCGGTTAGCCCGAACACGGACGAGATCAGAAATCTCATAACCCATGGACAAATCCAAGGGTGAGTTGGGGCTACCCACTTAACCAAGGCAAACGGAGCGCAGGTCTCGCGAGACTGCGGCTGCTGGTGCGCGCATAGAACTCAATGCCTTCGGCTCAGGCGCTTTTTGCGTCCATTTCTATCGTTCGATCCGGTGGGAATATCAGGGTTGCCGTGGTGCCGACGCCTTGCTGGCTTTCAAAGCTCAACGTGCCGCCATGGAGGGACATGTGCTTCTGAACAAGGGTGAGACCGAGGCCGCTGCCTTCGAACTCCCGTTCGAGGCGCGAGTCGACCTGATAGAACGCCTCGGTAAGTTTATGCATGCTCTCCTGTGGGATGCCAATGCCCTCATCGGAAACATCAATCCTGATCGAACCGGTCTCGGTCAAACTTGCTTTGAGCCTTATTGTTGAGCCGCTTGGCGAGAACTTCACCGCGTTGGAGAGTAAGTTCAGAACCATTTGCTTCATCAGGCGCGAGTCTGCCCAGAGCTCCGGCAGATCATCTGTGGCTTCGATCATGATGTTTCGGTCTTTGCCGGCAGGCCACCCTTCGGTCAGGCGTTTGACGCTCTCCAGTAGGTCGGGCACGTCCAATTCGTCTTCACTCACGCTGAAGTCGCCGGTTTCAATACGGGCCACATCAAGAATGTCATTCACGATGGAAAGCAGATGGCGTCCACTGCCTTCAATGTCGCCAGCATAGTCAATATATTGGTCAGACCCCAATGGCCCGAAGGCTTGGGTCTTCATGATCTCTGAGAAGCCGATAATGGCGTTGAGTGGCGTTCTGAGCTCATGGCTCATGTTTGCCAGAAACTGGGTTTTCGATCTGTTGGCCGCGATGGCCTCTTGAAGGGCTGCATCTCGATCAAGTTCAGCCCTTCGGCGTTCCGTAATGTCGCGAAACGTCGCTGTAAAGATGGGACGGCTGGCCTCGCTGTCAATTTCTTCGAGGACCGAGCGGGTCACGACATATTCAATCGTGCGAACGTCGCCGGAGGGCGTTGTAAATTCGACTTCCTGCAGGTCGTTCATTTGGTTGTCTTCCCATGGTGCCCACCAGTCGGCGCTGTTCGGGAGAATATCTGACAGGGGCAACCCTTCGATCCGGTCATTCTCATCGAGCGCCAGGATTTTCCGCGCTGCCGCGTTGCTGTTCTCCACACATCTGTCCTGATTGTAGACAATGACACCGTCAAAGCTGTCTTCGACAACGCGGTCGAGCATGCGTCCATGGTTCTCTTTCTCCACTCTTTCACGTGCAACCTGCGCGCGACGTGCATCCAGTTCCGTTATCGTGACGGAAACCCCCATCAGGCCGGTGACCAGGAGGATGGCGCCTGTGTCAATGCTGATGGCGGCCACATGTTGAACACCGAAGGCGACGAGTTGTGTGGCGACGCAGAAACCCGCGATGCCCAGCAGGTAGAAGCCAAGACTTGAGAGGCGTTGAGTGAGTGACAGAATAAGGAGTGTGAGGGCGGCAAGCACAAGAGAGAGAATGGTGCTTGTCCTCCAGATCTCTCTTTTTTGGTGAATTGTTTCAAAGGCGAGCGCTTGCAGCACCGGTCCGGATACAACACCGATCACCGGCAGATTGAGTTGATCACCGAGTTCGACCGCCGTACCGCCAACAATGACCCGTTTGCCCTCGATCTGTTTCCGATCAAAGTCCCCGGTCAACAGGTCGATATAGGAAAGGCGCGGAATGGTGTTAATATCGATCCCATAGTCAACATAAAACGCCTGCTCGTCGCGCAGTGCGCGGCCGGCCAGTGTTGCCGCAAGCGAGTACTGAAACCCCTCATCGACAAAGCCGCCATAAGTCATCGTCCAGATGCGCCCATCCGATGAGGGGTACACATTGACGTTGGCCAGCCAGGAATGTTCGCGGAAGATCGCGGCCGGTTCCGTGCGGACTGTATCGCCGGTCCTTTGCCCGGCAGACGCCAATTGAATGAAGGAGGGCAGGATGACCTGTCCGCCAGCGCGTTTAAGCGCAGCGACAAGCTCAGCATTGTCGGCATCGTCCTGCCCCTGCGCGAGCTCGACATCGAAGGCGATGGCACTTGCGCCCCCATCATGCATCGCGTCAATGACCCTTGCATGGTCTGCCCGATCAAAGGGCCAGACGCCCAGCTCACGAATGGTTCGGGCATCAATCTGCACCACGACGAGTTCGCCACTGGCAGGGCGGGTGTCGATGTTGAAGCGGAGAGACAATAAAGCGCGCTCAATCGGCTCCAGCACGCCGAGCGTTGCAAAAAGCAAGGTCAGACAACCAATAATGACGGTCTGCAAATAGGTCTTCATCTGGCCCACCGAAGAAACCCGCTATGCGGCAAGTCGCATAGCGGGCTGATCTTAGATAAAAGGGCTTACGGTGGGCTTAACTAGCCTTTCCCGTTTCCATTTCCATTACCACGACCATTGGAATTAGCATTTTCGTTACCTTTTCCGTTGCCGCCGGCGTTGGAATTCGGGTTGTTGGCGAGCCCCGGTGGTGTTTCGCCGGTTTTTCCAACCGCTAGGCCGTTCCCATTGCCACCCGCGTTGGAATTTGGGTTGTTCATAAGACCTGGAGGGGTCACGTCGGTCTGCCCCACGGCCAGCGCATTCCCGCTATTGCTTGAGCTGGCACTCGGCGTGTTCGCGAGCCCTGGTGGTGTTGAATTCGTGAGACCCACGGCCACGCCGTTTCCGTTGCCGCCCGCGTTGGACGAGGAGCTCTGAGAGAGACCAGGCGGTGTCGCGCCGCTATTGCCAACCGACAGTCCGTTGCTTGCCGCAGCGGCACTGTTGCCGCCGGCATTGCTGTTTGGATTGCCGGCAAGGCCCGGCGCAGAGTTACTCGAAAGCGCCGCTGTCGTTGCACCGGAGGTTCCAGACGCACCTCTGCTGCTGTCTGACAGACCGGCGGCGACAGCATTTGTGTTTCCGACCAGGCCAGGCGGAACATTGCCGGAGGCGCCCGCGGTCGAACCAGTGGTGTCACTCGCTTGTCGTGCGCCTGCTCCGCTATCTGATACAGATTTTGACTGGTCTGGTTTGGACACTGCGCTGGAAACCGCACCGTTGGATACAGAAGCCGCCCGGGCAAGGCCATTTGTGGCCACGCCCACATCAAGGGCTGCGGAACCTACGCTTGCAACAACAATTGGTGCTGCCGCTTTCACAGGGGCAGCAGCCTCCGTCTGACGCGGTGCAGGGACAGCTTTGTTGGTCCGTGCAGGAGCTGCGGCCCGAGCAGGTGCGACGGCGCCTGGGCCACCGACAGAGAGGCCAACACCTTGCGCGGCCGGAGTGTGAGCCGTCTGACCAGGGCGGACCATGCCGACATCACCGGTATCAAGGTCAATCACTTCCACAGCGCCTTCTACAACATGGACGGCTGCGCCACTTTGGTCCACGGTCACCGTAAACTTGGTGCCTTTCACCACAGCGGCGAGGAAAGGCGTTTCAACTTCGAAATGCTGCTTCGCCCGTTTTTCAACCTGCAGCAGGATTGTTCCGAAGCTCTGCAGGATGGTCGTCGCCATGCCATTGTCATTGTGTTCGGGGAGTGCGAGGGACGTGCGCGGAGAGACGATAATGGATTCGTCGCCGCGGACGAGGACCACCCGCCCATCTTCGCCGGTCTCGACGGTGGAGCCGGCGCGCAGACTTTCACTTGGGTTCAGGGCGACCGGCTGCAAGGCAGCATGTTTGACCCAAACCGTCCCGGCATGGCTCTCCACATTCCAGGCGCGATCCTCAAGGGCAAATGCCTGCGACGCGACGCTCAAGGACGCGAGCATTAGCGTTATGAAACCGAAGTATCGAAACAGACCCTCTGTACGCATGGTGTTTACTCCAAACTCGACCACCTTTTGCACTAGCTAGAAGTTTAGGAAAAAGGGTGTCGAATGCCAGAAAAACGCCGGTTCTAGGAGAACGAATTCCTCCGTTTTCTGAGCAATTTTAGGCTCATTTTATCTATTCACATTTTGCTAAGGATGAAACTTCAGTATGTGCCCGGGTGGTGGTGTTTTGGCTTGCAAGAAGACACATGATGGGGCTCCAAAATTGTGTGCGCATAGGTGCAACCGGATTGATTGCTCTGGCATGTCTTGCCGGGCTGGAAAGCCCGTTTGCCTTCGCCACGGAAGACCCCGGGCAAATCCAACAGCGCATTCAGGACACGGATAAAGAAGATCTCACCCGGCAGCCTCTGGATCCCAATGTCCCCACCGTTGCCCCTTATCGGCAAGCCGATACTGACCGCTTCATTCTCACCGGTGTCACCGTCACCGGGTCCACTGTATTTTCCGGCGAAGACTTGGCGCCACTTTATGAAGCCTATATGGCGACGGAAGTCGGGCGGCGTGATCTGATGGATATCGCGGACGCCGCGACCAAGTTCTATAAGGACCGTGGATATACGCTGTCGCGGGCATTTGTTCCGACCCAATCTATCATCGCCGGTGTGATCGAGCTCAGGATTGTTGAAGGCTATGTCGAAGAGATCCAGGCGCGCGGAGATACGGGGGGCGTTGACCTCGCGCCCTACACGCAGCGCATTCTGGCTGAAAGACCACTCACCCAATCGACCTTTGAGCGCAACCTCCTGCTGATGCACGATCTTGGCGGCCTGAAGGTTACCGACATTGCACTGGCAGAAAAGGTAGACGGGAGCGGAGCTTACACACTGGGCCTGACGGTGACCTATGACGCCTGGGAAGGGTCCCTCTATTCTGATAATCGCGGGACGGATGCCGTTGGCCCTGTTCAAGTGGGTGTGTCCGCGAGCGCCAATTCATTTCTGGGATTGGGGGAAGTGGTGACCGCCTCGGCCTACACCACGCCAACCGACCCGCATGAGCTTCAATATGGTCAGCTGCGGCTTCATCAACCTATCGGTTCTGATGGGGTCGCCGTGTCGCTCTCAGGGGCTTATAGCAAGACCAATCCTTCAGGTCCGCTCAGTCCGAGCGAACGGCAAGGTGTTTCAATTTTTGGGGCTCTTGAAGCGCAATACCCACTCATTCGCATGCGCAACGAGACGCTGTGGCTTCGCGGCAGTTTCGATGTTCGAAACGTCACTGATGAGACAGAGTTCGGGATCATATTCGACGACCGCTTGAGGGTGGCCCGGCTCAAAATCGAGTATGTGCGGACAGACGAATGGAACGGCTCGAATTTCGTGAGTGTTGGTGTCGCGCAGGGTCTCGACATTCTTGGTGCATCGGGTGCGGGGCACCGCTTCGCGTCCCGCGCAGATGGCGAAGTGCAGTTCACCAAACTGGTGGCGGAATACTATCGCTGGCAGCGCCTGTGGGGTGATGAGCTGGCCTTAGCGTTTCGCGCTGCCGGTCAGAAATCATCGGCGCCGCTTTTGTCGGCAGAAGAGATGGGGCTGGGGGGCGCTCGTTTTGGCCGGGCGTATGAATATAGTGAGCTGACAGGCGACGACGGGGCTGCAGGGTCGCTCGAACTTCAATACTCACCGGACCTGCGGACGCCTGTCGCCGACAACATCACTTTCTACGGCTTCTATGATATCGGCGCGGTGTGGAACCGAAATACGGCACCTGGTTTTGAACGACTGTCCCTGGCGTCAGCCGGCGGCGGTGTTCGGTTCCGCCTGTTTGAGCAGGTCAGTGCGACTGCTGAGCTTTCGAAGCCGCTCACCCGCGACAGCAGTCGGGGCACCGACCGCGATCCGCAATTCTTCTTTTCGCTCTATAATCCTCTTTAGGCGCGTGCGATTGGTTTGACCTTGCAATCTGAAGCGGTCATGTTTCGCCAATGCGTCGTTGTGATTTGCCTGAAAGAGGGATGAGGCTTTTTGGCACCCGAACCTCAAACTGACCTTTTGTCTCTCGATCGAGAGACGCTGCAGCTCCAACAAGCACAGTTGCTGTTCGACCGCGCGCCTTCCTCCGCCGTGAGCGTGCTTGTCATCGTCGCCGTCTATAGCGCGATGCTCACAGTCACGGCGCCCATTGCCCACATCGCCCTCTGGTTCGCTGCCTCTGTCTTTATGATTGGCGTGACGTTGGTGCAGCCAGCCTATTTCCGTGCGTCGGGTATCACCCGTGAGAATGCGTCCACCTATCTATGGTGGCATACCCTCATCTCCAGTGTTACGGGTATTACGTGGGGTTTTGGCGGTATATTTCTGACCAATGTTGATGATCTGCTCAGCGTCTTTACGACCAGCTTCATGGTGCTCGGCATCACACTGGGTGGGGTTTCCCCCCAGTCTGCGTATCGCCGCTCCTATGTCGGTCTTGCCTCGTTTGTTCTGATTCCATACGGCATGTTCATGCTGCTATGGGCGCCCTGGCCGGTTTCTGCTACGGGTGCGGGCGTTCTTCTCGGTTATGCCTTCTTCATGTCCTCAAGCGCACGGGTGGAGCTCGCGACGCGTGACGCCATAGCTGTGAGGCAGACCAAAGCGCTTACGGAACAGCTGAAGGTGCAGCGCGATGAGCTGCAAAAGGTCAGTGACGACAAAACCCGGTTTCTGGCAGCAACCAGCCATGATTTGGCGCAGCCGCTTCATGCTCAGGGATTCTTCTTGGCGGCGCTGAAAGACAAACTAACCGAACCGGATCACCTCGAGCTTCTGGCGAAAATCGAAGACAGCTGGCGCGGCCTGGGCAATCTGCTTGACGGATTGGTTGATGTGTCGCGGTTGGACGCCGGTGCCATCGTTGCCGATCAGAGGACGATTGACCTTGGGGCGCTTTCGGGTCGTGTTGCGGGTGAGTTTACGGCGGTCGCGGCGGAGAAGGGTGTTGACCTGACCATAGACTGTGACGCCGCGATTGCGCGGACAGACCCCATTCTCTTTGCTCGAATTGTGCGTAACCTTCTGTCGAACGCTATCAAATTCACCGAAGCAGGTGGGCGCGTGGACGTGAACGTCGAGACGCTCCAGGATGTCATCGACGTTCGGATTGCGGATACCGGCTGTGGTATTCCGCTGGATAAGCAAGCCCAGGTCTTTGATGAATATGTGCAACTGGGCAATAGAGAGCGGAACCGAGAAAAAGGCTTGGGGCTAGGGCTTTCGATTGTGCGACGTTTGGCGGACCTTCTCGATATCGATCTCACTCTCACGTCCGCACCTGAGGAAGGCACTGTGTTTTCTCTCCGCGTCCCAGCTGCGGAAGCGGCAAAACAAGGAGAGCCGGATCGTGATGAACGATTGCGCGACGGTCCTCCGGTCGTCAGTGATCTTTGTATTCTCATTGTCGACGATGAGGACGCGATCCGATCAGGTATGACGACTCTTCTCTCAAGTTGGGGATGTCAGGTTCTCTCTGCTGGCAGCGGTGAAGATGCCATTGGCATTCTCAATCACAACGAGGCAACACCGGACGTTCTTTTGATTGACCGAAGGTTGCGGGGAGCGGAGACCGGACTTGACGTGGTGGAACACATCCGTGATGAGCTCAATGAGGACATTCCCGTCGTCTTGATGACCGGAGACATCTCAGTTAAACCACAAGATTTTTCGATTCCCGGCGTGAGACTGCTTCATAAGCCGGTCGAGCCGACAATAGTGCAAAACCTCCTAGCCGAGATTGCAGCAAGCAAGAACGGACGCGATGGCGATGCGTTTTGACTTGCCGGGCACGTCTAGTCGAGTAGACCCAGCGTTTGCGCCTTGCTTACGCAAGCGGTCCGGCGGGTTACATTGAGTTGCCGGAATATCTGTTTGACGTGCGTTTTGACGGTATTCTCGCTGATTGCCAGCACATCTGAGATGCGCTTGTTGGAGTATCCCTCTGCCACGAGCCTGAGAACCTCCATTTGGCGGGGGCCGATCAGTGGGGCTTCTTGGATGACCTGTTCGCCGTGGATTGCGTTCGGCGATGAGGAGCTTGTCTCCATGACCGTCCACAATTCCGGCGGAAGAAATATTTCGCGCCTGAGCGCAGAAGCAATACCCTGAGCTAGAACCTCAGTTGGCGCAGACTTTGGAACAAACCCCATGGCGCCATTCTGCAGCACCTTCTCAACCGGCGGCAGCGTGTCGATGCCGGATACAATCAGAACGGGGACATCACACTGCCGCGCATTCAATGCGAGAATAAGGGCAATCCCGTTCATTTCTTCCATGACAAAGTCCGACACGATGAGATCAAAGGTGCGACCATTCTCAATTTCAGCAATGGTTTCGCGCGGGGATGCGTAGCTCCGACATACATAGTCTGGGTTCAGTGAGTTGATCACTGCCCGAAGACCGTCCAGGAACATCCGGTGGTCATCAATGAGCGCTATATTGATCTGCTTCGACATGCCAGGGTTTCAGCGTCTCACGCTGACGTTGTTTCAATGAACATGTTGAAGCTTATCGAGATTCTATCTGCCCCGCTATTGTTTGCGCCGACGGCATGTTGCAGCCAGGCTGGGAAGATCACCAAGCTTCCCTCTTCGCATTCATACTCGACGCTTTGAGTATTGAGGAAACTTCTGCTCTTAAGCGGGAGCGCTTGCATCGCGCGTTCGCGAACGGGGTCGTAGAACTCAATATCACCTGCACCCGGCGGCAGCGTCACATAGTAGGCGCCCGAAAGAAAGGCATTTGGATGAACATGGGCGCGGTTGTAGTCGCCGGGTCCATTGCGGTTCGCCCACATTTCGGCAAATTTTAGGTGGTGGGCACTGAAATCAAATCCCAATGACTCGGCGCATTGGGCGCACGCGGTGCCGATGATCCGTCTGATTTCCGCGAAGTCTTCGTTGAGGTGGAGATCGGCTTTGCTGTGCCATCCGCCGACATTGGATCGCTTGACCGACGATCCGCTTTGTTCAAGCGCTGCGATGCTGTCTCGGAGCCTTTGGTTGATCTGATTATGGTCGATCACTTTGCGCAACCAGATTGGGACCGAGAAAAGCAGCTCTGGCGTGAATGTTTTTTGAGTGTCGGATCCGCCTGTCACGGTGTGTTTGCCTCGCAGGTTGGGGTGATTTCCGCTGGATGGGGATCAATGTTAGTCCAGCCGGACCAGTGGTTTGCGGTCACAGTGAACATTCGCGCACACCGATCGCTGGGTAGTGAATGGATGAAGCCCCGGACCAGCGCTGGTGGCACGATTTCGTCTTGATCCCCTACGATGTGTATTTGTGGAATGTCTGCAAGTATGTGGGCAACATCAATTGGGTTTAGGGACCCGGTCAAAGGCGTCACCTGATGCAAGTCAGCGAAGGCTCTGATGTCAAGAGGTGAAGCCAAGGTCACGAAGCCGGAAACATCTGGACGGCGAGCCGCCACCAGCGCGGCTATTGTGCCGCCGCCTGAATACCCGATCAAGATGACGTGACTGGACCCATACTCTCTCTTCAGATGATCAAGTGCTTCATTAAGGGAAGAAACAACTGCTTCGCTGTACCGCTCACTTGTCCATAGTTTTTGGCTGCAGTTGCGGCTCCCTGCGCCGACAAACTGGCAGGGTCTGGCCAAGTAGGCGATGTTGGGATTTGGGCTGCCTGAAACCAGCGATAAAACGGTCTGAGTGACGGGCGTTGGATCAGACGAAGGGCGATCTCGCCTTTCCCAGGCAAATCCGTCCCCCTCGATGAAGACGATAAGCTTTTCGCTTTGAACAGGCTTTGCGTGGACAAAGCTTAAAAGGTCAAATCTCCGCGTTTCGATGATGACATCCCGATGGCTTGCAGGTGCTGCGTCGCGCGCACTCTGCAAACGCGCGTCGCGGTCTGGGATGCTGCTGCATGCAGACAGGAGCATGAGCGCTGCGAGCAGAGCGATCCAAACATTTATCGCGACTTTTGATTTCATTTTGTTTAGGCGTTATCCGTTGAGGCAGTGATGATGACCGCCTTTCAGGATTTTTCCAAATGCTGAAGAGGGTCGAGCAACCGCGTTCCCGGACGCGATTGTCTCTCAGGCAGACCAGGAAGGGATGGGACTGCGATTATGCAGGTGGAAGACGAACAACAAGCCGCCCCCGATGATGCGCAGCAGGAACAGCCCGGCACGCAGGTTTCGTGCTCCGGCGGCTTTGCGGATTGGCTCAAGCAGCAGAATGTGAGCTTTGGCCTGACCTCCTATCAGTCAGGACGGCTCTATTTGGTGGGGCACCAGCCGGGCGGTGTGCTCAGCTTTCATGAGCGGCACTTTACCCGGGCGATGGGAGTCTCTGCCTCGCGGGATCGATTGTTTCTTGCCAATCAGTTTCAGATTTGGCGGTTGGAGAACATCCTTGCTCCAGGGCAGGAAATGGATGGGTTTGACGCGAATTATGTTCCCCGGAATGCGCAGACGACTGGCGATCTTGATGCCCATGATGTCGGTGTGGAAGCGTCCGGCCGGGTCATATTTGTAAATACGAAGTATTCCTGCCTTGCGACGCCCAGCGTTACCCACAGTTTCAAGCCGATCTGGAAACCGCATTTTATTTCTCGTCTTGCGCCAGAGGACCGGTGCCACCTGAATGGTCTGGCAATGCAGGATGGTGAGGCGCGCTATGTGACCGCGGTCTGCAAGAGCGATGTCGTCAGCGGCTGGCGGGATCGCCGGGCGGAAGGCGGATGTATCATCGATGTGCGGTCAAACGAGTTTGTGACCCAGAAGCTCTCCATGCCTCACTCGCCGCGCATGCATGATGGTCGGTTATGGGTGCTTGATTCTGGGCGTGGCCGCCTATGTGTCGTGAACGAAAGGGGTGGATCGACCGATACGGTCGCTTTCTTGCCCGGGTTTCTACGCGGGCTCGCCTTCCACGGCCCGTTTGCATTTGTCGGCATGTCGCTGCCGCGCGACGGCAGTTTTTCCGGGCTTGAGCTGGATGGAGAGCTGGAGAAGCGGGACGCCGATCCGTGGTGCGGCGTACAGGTGATCGACACCAGAAGTGGTGATGTTGTGCACTGGGTGCGCCTTGTGGGTGAGATCCGCGAACTGTTTGATGTGTTCACCCTGCCGGGTGTGAAAAACCCGATGGCCATTGGGCTTATGGACCCGAATATTCAGAGTCTGATCACGATCGAGGATTGGGACGAGACGGACCGCCCGTCTTAACCCTGTTTGCGATGATTTCGTGATTTTCCTTTGAATGATAACCGCAGAAATCGGCGGTTTTTTGCATCACTCACCCTTTTGGGTGAGTGACCGATTTGGCCAAATTCCTTACTCAATCCTTAATGCGATAGGTGGGCTCGAATCCCGCCTTTGTTGAGTTTTTGTATCGCCGGCAGGGCGGCAATGGGTGGGGTTGCGCAAATGACTTCGAAAAAGACGATCAGCGGGTCAGGTGAAACGCGGACGATTTCGGAGAGGCTCAACCAGAGCGCTTACAGCTATTACAGCTCAACGAGCGTCATGCCCTCAGGTGAGCGTTCAACCGCGACGGGCTTGAAGCGCTTCTTCGCGGCGGCTTTGTTGTCTTCCAGTTCCCTCATGGTGCTGTCATCGCCTGCCGCCGCCGAGGTGGGTGCCTGTACGCCTGCTATGCCCGCGAACGGGACAACCGTGAATTGTACCGGCATGACGACCATGTCGCAGACGTTCAACGGGGATGACCTCACCATCGTCGCCGATCAGAACTTCAATCTGGACACGTCAGGCAATGTGACCGGCGTGCAGCGGGTCAATGCGGGTATCTACATCTCCGGCAGCGGCGGCACAATCCAACATAGCGGGACCATCCGAACTGGCGAAATTCCGGAAGGGGCAGGGACCTATGGCCGTCATAGTGGTCTCTACATTATTGGCGGCACCGGCGATGTGTCGGCGGAGAACACCGCGACCGGCTCCATCACCACGACCGCTGTGGAAAGCGCTGGTATTCAGGTGTCCGCAACAACAGGCACCTCAACTGCAACCAACCGCGGCACTATCGTCACGCAGGCGCAGGAAAGCTATGGTGTGTCTGCGTCTAACGCCAACGCGGCGGTCGGCCAAAACTTTGGCACCATCACAACGAGCGGCGACCAGTCACATGGCGTCTATTCCTACACCTATTCGACCGGTGCGGGCGCGTCCTCGACCAACGCGAGCGGCGCCACCATCAATGTAGGCGGTGACCTAACCGCAGGTGTTGTTTCGGTTGGCGCAAAGACTGCGACAGTCTCTAACGCCTCAAACGCTGGGACGATCAATGTGACGGGTGATGATGGCGCGGCAGGTGTCGCGGCGCTCAGCACGAACGGCGCCTCAACCGCCGGCAATACGGGCCTTATCACGCTTCAGTCGAATGAATCCGATGCTATGAAACTTGGCGGCTACGTTCAGGATCTCGGTGTGTTTGCCAGTACCAATGGGACGGCGACCGCGACCAATGGCATGGGCGGCACGATTACCGACACCGGCCAGGGCACTTCCATTGGGGTTTATGCTGGTGGGCGCGCGATTGATCCCTTCGATGATGGCATGGGCGTCATGATGGTCTTTGGCTATGGGGGCACGGCCAATGCCACCAACGATGGAACCATCACCCTCACCGGTGATCGCAGTCTGGGCTTGGCCGCGATTGCGCCCGGTGGGACGTCGACCGCAACGAACAATGGATCAATATCCGTTACCGGGAATTATGCCGTTGGCATCTTGACGAACGGCAACACCACCACTGTCAACAATACGGGTACCGTGTCTGTTACCGGGTCGGGGTCTTATGGGGTGCGTGCTTCATCGGTCACGGTCCGGACCACGAACGTCACGAACTCGGGAACCATCACGCAATCCGGTGCGAGAGGCATGTCGATATATGGTGCGACGGCTGTCTTTGCAGAAGGGCCGACGGTTAATATCACCAACACGTCCACCGGGACCATCACCGGAACCGATACTGCCATTCGTCTAGGCTATGCCAGCTCGGTATCCATCAGCAATGATGGAACGATGAATGGCGACATCATTGGTTCCGCGCGACGGCGTATGATGATCGGCGCAGGCAACTTTTCGGTTTATAATTCCGGTACGATTAATGGTCTGGTCTATGCCGGATCGGCATTCAATAGCAGCATCACCAATAGTGGCGGAACCATAGGGGATGGCGATTACGCCATTCGTGTGACAGGGACGTCTAATATGGTGGCGATTACCGGCTCCGGTAATGTGATCAATGGCGCGATGGTCTCAAGCTCCGGCACCTATGCGGCCAACAATGTGCTGATCTTCAACCAAAGCGACACGTTGGAGCTCACCAAGGGCACGCTTATGGGTAATTTTGCAGTCGCCCAGTTCGGCAAGATGAACTTGTACAATGGGACGACTTCGTTTGGGAATGAGACGTCCGCTATCCTCTTTTCCGCCTATGATGCGACACAAGTCAATGTTTACTACGGGGCGACGCTGACGACGAGTTCGACGAACTTCTACACGCGCACCGATCAGCTGAACGTTTCTGGGTTCGGCACGTCTCGTGGGACGTTGCAGGTGCCTGCTGGATCGACGATCCAGGTGACGGGGGACACGACGTTTAATGCAGGCGGCCGCTTCCGGGTTGGGGTGGCGTCGGACACGGATGCCGGTCAGCTTACAGCTCGGGATGACGGTAACATCACGTTTAATGCGGGCTCAGAGATCTATGCGGATGTAACGCGGGGGATTGAGCTCACCGATGGCGGCGCCATCAAGATCGCCAGTGTGGATAGCGGCGAAGGCGGCATGATTGTCGACAACAATATGGGTGGGGTGCCGGTCTATGATAATACGGTGCTCTTCAGCTTTACCTCGGAAGTGCGGACCAATAGCGAGCTCTTCCTGATCACAAATCGGGAGCTGCGCGCTCGTACCGCCACGGAGAACCAGGGTGGCCGCACGAACGCAGAAGTCATTGCCGATGCCATTGATGAGTTCATCGACAATGCGCCGTCGGACAATGTGATTGTGACCTATCTGGCCCAGTTCCCTGTGGATCAACAGGAAGCGGTCCTGGCCCAGCTGGTGGAAGACAGCCTGCCGTCTGAGAGCGGCTCGACCGGCTCCAGCACGGTGGTCTCCACGGACATGGTGCTCGATCTCATCATGGACCGTCTGAGTGGCGGTGGCTTCACGGTTGTGGATAGCGGTGAGCGTCAAACCGGTGTGGCGGCAGGTGAGCAATTGCTTGGCGGTGTCGGGAACTGGGCACTGTGGGGCCGGGCGGGAGCGAGCTTTGCAGAGTACGAGCCTTCCGGCGTGAACGGCTTTGACTCCGATACCTATGCGGTGTCTCTCGGCCTTGATGGGGATATCAATGAACATCTGCGGATGGGACTCGCGGTCTTCTACTCTGACACCAAGGTGGATGAGACGGGCACGGGCGCCAATAGCAATCAGGACATTGAAGGCTACGGGCTGCTGCTTTACGGCACCTACCGTCCGGAAGACTTCTATGTGAATGCCACCCTCGGGCTTGGCATGAATGAGTATGACAGTCGGCGATCAGCCGCCGGGGGTCTCAACACGGCCAATTATGACGGTCGTCAGTTCATGGCGCGGGCGGAAGTGGGCAAGGTGTTTACCCAAGATGCCTGGGATCTCAGTCCTCATGTGGGTCTCAGGTTCAACTATGTTGAGATTGACGGCTACACGGAGACGGGCATTCTGCCGACGACGGTTGCGAGCCAGAGCCTCACGTCTCTCAGAGGTGTGCTGGGCCTCAGCGGCCGGTACACGCACACGCTGGAGGATGGCGCTAAGCTCATCCCTGAGGCCTACATACGCGGTCTTCAGGAGCTGGCTGATCCGAACGAGGCGATCACGGGCACGGTTGTGGGCGGCGGTACCTTTGTCAGCCAGACGCAGAAGCGGGACAAGTTCTCCTATGCGGTCGGTGGCGGCCTCACCTACGAGATGGACGATCAGTTCTCTGTCCGCTTCCTCTATGACGGTGAGTTCCAGACCGACTACCAAGAGCACTCAATTACCGCAGCGGTCAGGTACCAGTTCTAAATGTTTGGTGAGTTGATTGTATCACCATGGAAGAGGCACCCGGAACAGCAGAAATGCAACAGGTTCGACAGGTTCTTTAGATGAATCTGACTGGACTCGGGACTCTGAGTGCTCATTGGTTCTATGGTTTCCACAGGGAATTCGGCTTTTTAGGAAGCCGGTCGGCATCGGGGTGCCCGCCAAGGCGGTGATGCCATGCTTGAGTTTGGGTGAGGTGGGGATATGACTATTTCTGGACATCCGTCAGTGAACGGCCGCAAAGGGCGTATGCCGGATAGATTGAACCAGGTGGCTTACAGCTATTACGGCTCGACAGCCATCAACCGGTCTGGTGCCCCTTCTTCGGCCTCTGGCGTAAAGCGGCTGTTCGCAGCGGCACTTCTGTCCTCAACCTCCTTGATTGTTATGGGTTCGCCGAGCGCTCAGGCGATGAGTTCCTGTTCGCCCACACCGGCGAATGGCGTGACGTCGACTTGTTCCGGAACCATCACCAACTCCGAACAGTTCACCGCAGATAATGTCACGATCATTACTGATGCCGCCTTCAATCAGGATACAAGCGGCAACGATGCAGCGATGGGCGAAGACAATGTCGGCATCAAGGTTACCGGCAACAACGTCACCATCAATCATAATGGGGCCATTCGGACGGGTGACACGCCCACTGAGATGGACCCGGTCGTGGTCAATCACCCTGGCATCTATGTGAATTCTACCGGCGGCGCCGGCGTTATCCGAAGCTATTCTGGCGCGTCCACTCATACGGAAGTGGCTAACAGTGATGCGTTACGGATCAGCAATACGGGCGGGTCGGCGGTCATCACCAATCAGGGTACGGCCGATACCACCGGCAACTATAGCTATGGTCTCGCGGCGGTAGGATCGACAACGGCAACTGCAGGCAACCAGGCCGGCGGTATGGTCGTTACGCGGGGCTACAAGAGCTATGGCGTTTTTGCAGCGGGCACAACAGCTACTGCTTACAATGAGGGCACGGGCGCCACGGTGACCACCAGCGGCCAACAGGGCCATGCCGTCTTTGCGAGTGCCAATGAGGGCGGGACAGCCATCGCCATCAACCGGACTGGTGGGGTCATTACAACAAGTGGCAACAATACCGGTGGCGTCTACGCAAAGAGTGATACGACGGCGACTGCGACCAACAATGGCACGATCACCCAAACTGGTACCTTTAGTGGTGCGGTCGCGGCTGCTGCGGGGGCCGGTACGGCCAACGCTTACAATACCGGCACAATCACCATAACCAATCCACGTGGGCGCGGGATTTTTGCGGTGGGCGGCACCGTGAATCTCGCCAATAGTGGAACGATCGGGGTTGCCGGTGATTATGGTGCCGGCATTTATGGTTCCTCCTACGCCATCACCACGACGAACATCACCAATTCCAGCAGCATTACGGTGTCAGGGGATTATTCTGCCGGGATCGTCGGGTTGGGCCCAACCGTCAATGTGACAAATGATATGGGCGCGACCATTTCGGCAACAGGCTATTATTCCCATGGAATTAGGGCTGCAGGTAGTACTGTCAGCGTCACGAATAATGGGAGTCTCACAGCGTCTGGCGCGCATGCCGTAGGCATTTACGCAACGTCTTCGGCAGTGATGACGACGACAGTGATCAACACAGGCACCATCAACACCGCAGACTCCGCCTATCACGGGATCATCGGGATTGGGCCAACGGTCAATATCACCAACTCTGGTACCGTCAATGGGATCATCTTGGGGTCCGGCTCCACACCTACATCGTCAGTCACAATTGTTAATGAAGGCGGCACGGTTGGGGATGGCACGACCTCGATTAGTGTGGGACGTACCACCTACTCTTCGACGGTGACTATTCGCGGGACGGGTAACGATATTAACGGCATCCTTTTCGGCGGCGGGTATACCTCAACCCTGAATTTCAACCAGACTGATACGCTGACCCTTGATACGGGTGGTGCCAGAAAATTGTCGGGTGAGGCGGTCTACGGTTTCACCACGGCGAACTTTAATAATGGCACAACCGTTTTTGCGAACGGTTTGGGTCTCTCAACCTACGGCTGTTATTGCGCTCCGGCTATGGTGAATGTGAACGCGGGTGCAACGCTGACGACGAGTTCGACGAACTTCTACACGCGCACCGATCAGCTGAACGTTTCTGGGTTCGGCACGTCTCGTGGGACGTTGCAGGTACCGGCTGGATCGACGATCCAGGTGACGGGGGACACGACGTTTAATGCAGGCGGCCGCTTCCGGGTTGGGGTGGCGTCGGACACGGATGCCGGTCAGCTTACAGCTCGGGATGACGGTAACATCACGTTTAATGCGGGCTCAGAGATCTATGCGGATGTAACGCGGGGGATTGAGCTCACCGATGGCGGCGCCATCAAGATCGCCAGTGTGGATAGCGGCGAAGGCGGCATGATTGTCGACAACAATATGGGTGGGGTGCCGGTCTATGATAATACGGTGCTCTTCAGCTTTACCTCGGAAGTGCGGACCAATAGCGAGCTCTTCCTGATCACAAATCGGGAGCTGCGCGCTCGTACCGCCACGGAGAACCAGGGTGGCCGCACGAACGCAGAAGTCATTGCCGATGCCATTGATGAGTTCATCGACAATGCGCCGTCGGACAATGTGATTGTGACCTATCTGGCCCAGTTCCCTGTGGATCAACAGGAAGCGGTCCTGGCCCAGCTGGTGGAAGACAGCCTGCCGTCTGAGAGCGGCTCGACCGGCTCCAGCACGGTGGTCTCCACGGACATGGTGCTCGATCTCATCATGGACCGTCTGAGTGGCGGTGGCTTCACGGTTGTGGATAGCGGTGAGCGTCAAACCGGTGTGGCGGCAGGTGAGCAATTGCTTGGCGGTGTCGGGAACTGGGCACTGTGGGGCCGGGCGGGAGCGAGCTTTGCAGAGTACGAGCCTTCCGGCGTGAACGGCTTTGACTCCGATACCTATGCGGTGTCTCTCGGCCTTGATGGGGATATCAATGAACATCTGCGGATGGGACTCGCGGTCTTCTACTCTGACACCAAGGTGGATGAGACGGGCACGGGCGCCAATAGCAATCAGGACATTGAAGGCTACGGGCTGCTGCTTTACGGCACCTACCGTCCGGAAGACTTCTATGTGAATGCCACCCTCGGGCTTGGCATGAATGAGTATGACAGTCGGCGATCAGCCGCCGGGGGTCTCAACACGGCCAATTATGACGGTCGTCAGTTCATGGCGCGGGCGGAAGTGGGCAAGGTGTTTACCCAAGATGCCTGGGATCTCAGTCCTCATGTGGGTCTCAGGTTCAACTATGTTGAGATTGACGGCTACACGGAGACGGGCATTCTGCCGACGACGGTTGCGAGCCAGAGCCTCACGTCTCTCAGAGGTGTGCTGGGCCTCAGCGGCCGGTACACGCACACGCTGGAGGATGGCGCTAAGCTCATCCCTGAGGCCTACATACGCGGTCTTCAGGAGCTGGCTGATCCGAACGAGGCGATCACGGGCACGGTTGTGGGCGGCGGTACCTTTGTCAGCCAGACGCAGAAGCGGGACAAGTTCTCCTATGCGGTCGGTGGCGGCCTCACCTACGAGATGGACGATCAGTTCTCTGTCCGCTTCCTCTATGACGGTGAGTTCCAGACCGACTACCAAGAGCACTCAATTACCGGCGCTGTGCGATATCAGTTTTGATCAATAGGCCTCAGACGGTCAGAGGAGCGGTTGTCAGTCAGTCGGCCAACCCTAAATGCTGGGCCATGATGTCAAAGAGACCCGGCTGGGTCAGCATGGTCGGGAAGGGTCCTGCACTGTTGGTGAGGACGGGCACACTCACGCCGGTATGTTCTTCCGATAAGAAGCTATTGGTTGCGTAGTTCACTGTCATCAACGCGCCCTCCGGCGTGCGAATGCGCATGACCTGGCCCGGGGTGTAGACCGGTAGACCAAAGGCGTCGAAAAGGCTTTCCGTCGGTACTAATTGAGCGGCCTGACCGTGGTCTGCCGTGACGATGATAAGTGTCTCAGGGTTTTTGTCAGCGAAACGCAGGGCGCTCTGAAGGGCTTCTTCCAATTGCGCGACTTCGCCGATGCTTCCACACGCGTTGCGCAGATGCGACTGTTTGTCGATGGACGCCGACTCGATCATCAGGAAGAAGCCTTGAGTATTGTCCTGACTGAGATGAGCGAGGGCCCGGTCGGTCATCAGCTTCAGACTGGGCATGTCCTCAAAGTCAGGATTGGCTTCGCAGGTGGTTGGATCGGGCAGGGTCACGTCGCCCTGACTCCAGTGGACTCTGTTCATGAAAGAGGGAAGCGGCCTTTCCGCTGCGCGGCCCCCCTCACCTTGGAGCCGCGTTGGGAGCGTGCTGGGGGCAAAAAGCCCGAGCCATCTGCGATCCACTCCGGCAGAAGTCAGGTCGTCAACATCGTTGAGGACTTGGAAACCTGCTGCTTCAGCGGCGGCGGCGACAGTGAGGGTCGCGCCTTCCATCAAGGGGTCAAAGTGTTTGGAGCCACCACCCAAAGCCAGATCAAGATCTGAATTCACCAGTTGTTCGGAGATGGAGCCGAGGCCACCATTTTCTTTCATGTCCGGCGAACAGTCTATGGGGATGCGGTCAAACAGCAGGGCATCGCGCATCATGGTCGGGTTCTCGCACACCCGCAGGCTGATATGGGCATAGAAGGCCGCGACGGTTGCATCCGTCACGCTGGCCGTAGTGACCAAGCCTGTTTTGAAGCCTGCGTCGCTGGCGAGTTCGACAATAGTTGGCAGGTCCTCATCCGCGCCCGCAGATGTCGAAATACGGCCACGGCTTGTCACCGTTCCCGTTGCGATGGACGTTGCGCTGTTTGCCGAGTCCGCCACATAGACGGGCACCTCGGGCGCCATGTTAGAGACTGTCAGCACCTGGGCGATGCTTCTGCGTGCCATTGTGTCGAGTGTCAGCTGGCCGGTGACGCCGGTCAGATAGTTACGGGCAATGGTGATCTGGTGATCATCCATGCCGTCGCCAATGATCAGGATGACATTTCTGGCCTGAGTCTTGGGCGCTGTGACCGCTGCTGCGTCTTCCGGCGCACCTGCTGCTACATCAGCCTCGGTTGCCTGGCTTGAAAGGCTGCTGGCAACCAAGAAGAAGGTGCCCGCTAACATACAGCCTGTAAGTGATTTGATGCGCATGACGACTAGATGACCGCTCTATTTTGGGTGGGCCCATGACTGGCCCATCCGGAGTAGGGTAGTAGGGCCAGCATCGCTTTGCTAGCCCTCTTGGTGTCGGCTCGCATCAGCTTCGCGGAGGATCGGCTTAATCCGCCCTTTCAGGGAAGGCGATAACCACGCCGCCAGATGTCTGCTTAACTGAAATAATCTGCCATTGGCTTTCATCAAGAATAAAAGGGTGGCCCTCTGCATCCTTTTCGACAGTCGGAACGCGGGCCATGTGATCTGAGCTTATACCCTCTTGGTTCACCATGGCGCGCGCCAGCAGGAAACCTTGTGCGACGGTGATGCCAGACACCTCAAGCTGTTGCTCTTCGAAATCCCCGTAAGCCGTATGAAACATTCGGGTCACAAGAGTAACGCCATGGTCGAATCTCTGCTTGGTGGTGGTGACGTCAGCCGTCTTTTCGGTTTCGGGGCCGGCGATCTCTTTCAAGCGCCCTGTCAGGGATGCAAAACCGCTTTGGGAGAGGTCGGGCGCAGGGACGGGCAGGAGGCCAGCAGCCTGCACATAGCCCATGATGCAGATCGTTTCTCCGTCTGCCTTTCCCTTAATCCAACCGGCGGGTGGCGTGGCGGCCGGTGCAGGGGCGACGACGACCCGATCGCCATAGGTAAGCGTGTGCACAACAGGTTCTTCCGACCCCGGTTCCTGATGGAGCGATGTGGTGGGCTCATAGACGTACAGGTTTGCGGCGAAGGCTTGTGCAGGGAGCAACGCGATCGTGCAAAGAAACGCTGATAAAACCTGCGCGTAACTTTTCACTATCCCTGACCTCGGTCTCAGCATTCTTATAGGTACTGGTTCGCGATGGAGAGACCAAACGCAATCAGACTGCCGACCAAGAGAATGCAGGTCGAGATGAAACCGATCAGAAAGCCTCGACTGCGTTTGTCGGCTGCCTGATAGTATCCCCGGGCATAAAGCACGCGACCCAGCGGGTAGAACAGGCCAATTAGGGCTGCCCACAGGTCGCCGAATGCCAGCGCAAACATCCATAAGGCGGGTAGAAAGAGGATGAGACCTTCGAGGGTATTTTCGTGAACGCGCAGAGTGCGGAGGAATTCATCGGGGCCGGTATTCTGCGGGGCCGGAACGTTGTGTTTTCCGCGTGCACCGCCAACCTTGTATGCCATCCACATGTAAATGAGCAGGGTAACAACGGTAACAAGGCCTGAAAGCGGATAAGGGAAATCCATAGCGGAGAGCTCCTGATTGTGCGCTGGGTTGTCGCACATCCTAGGCTGAGCATCCTCGCTCGCAAACTAATTCCTTATCTGATGACCGATTTGAGATCGGGCCATTGCAAGTCGGGGGAAGGGGCTTCCACGCCCATGATTTTCTCGGCAAATGCCGGGGGTGTGCCAAATCCCAAATCCAGATAGTCGAAGGATTTGAAGGGCCTTGAGAGGAAGGATGATGTCGTCGCGGTCTCGCCGACATCAGACAGTGTGTTTGGCGGCACGACGGTTACAAAATATGCGCCGTGGTTCTCGTCCGCTGCGTACGGTACGACCGTGAGATATGTGGTACCGAGCTGGCCGTCTTCCATTTCTTCTTCAATTTCAATGCGTGCGCCGCACTTGTGCTGCAGCATGGCCTGAATGCGCATCATGGTCGCATAGCGACGCTCAGGCGGAATTGTATCCAGGTAAGAGTGTCCCATTGGGTTCACTTCCAGGCGCCCATCGTGGCCCGGCCCGATGAGTCCCAGTTTGACGTCACCATCTATGATTTCCAGAATGAGGAGGTGAGGCAGAACTGCTTTCAAACTTGCATCGGGTTTGAATTTTCCAGACGTTGGAATGCAGTCGCAGGTAAGCAGTGATTGCCAGTGTGCGATCAGTGTTTCGCCCAAACCGATCTGCTGATGCTGGTCCATGAGTACTCCCAGACTTCCTATCTGCATGTTTAGGCAAAAGGTACAGTTTCCCGATTGCGGAATGTTTAACGTGGAGGGTGCTGGTGCAATCCAGGCGATTATGTAAAACAGGAGATTAAAGCGGGTGGTCGGCGAGAATGTCTTAGATCGACCGACAGCTGAGATTTCGTTTCTAAGTTGGGAAAACTGCTGTGTCCGGCCCCTGGAAAGCACTGACGCTTGGCTCTGGGTTTTTTGCCTTTTCGTTAATCGGCATCGCTCAGGCGCTTTTTGGCCCTTCTTTGCCTGCTTTTGAACGGCTCTATCTTTTAGGGCCGGGCGCGGCTGGGCTTATTTTGAGTGCACACTGGGTCGGTGCTTTTGTGAGCGTGTCGGCGTCTGCTTTTAGGCTTCCAGCCTATCTACTGCGGTGGCGGCCCGGTGTTGGTGTTGCAAGTGTCATGGTGGGGTCCGCCGCGATTTCTTCGACCACATCCTGGGAGGTTGCGCTGTTGGGAGCCGCTTTGAATGGGTGCGGCTATGGATTGCTCACCGTCGGATTTAACGGGTTTGCGGCGTCCTCATTCGGTGACCGATCCCCGGTGGTTTTGAATCTTCTGAATTCGGTATTTGGAATCGGAGCCATTGGTGCCCCTCTGCTCCTGGTATGGCTCAGCGGGCGACCGGATTCAGCCTTTCTGGCAATCTCTCTCTTTGCGCTCGCGATCGTGCCTTTTGCGCTCGCCAGCGATGACCGTGGCCCAGACACTGCGGAGCGAGGCGAAGCTCTCACCGTTTTGTTTCGCCGCTACCGCTGGATCATGCTCCTGATGGCCCTTGGTGTAGGAATTGAAATCTCCGCTGTGGGGTGGGGGGCGACGGTGCTTGTTGCTCAAGGGTTGGCTGAGGCGGATGCGGCCGTTTACACCTCATTTTTCTATGTTGCTTTTACGTTGATGCGTCTCGCTGCGGTGGGGCTGAGTCTTGCCGTGAAGCCGGGCACGCTTGTCCTCTCCGGGTTGCTGGTGGGCGGTCTGTGCTTGCTGGGAACATTCGATCCGTACCTGGCTCCTTACACTTTTATCTTATCTGGTGCCGCGATCTCGCTGATATTCCCGAACATGTTCGCCTGGCTCGCACGGCCTATGGTGGTATCGCCCAGGCTCTCAAGTCTGCTGGTCGGCGTCGGCATGGTAGGTGGCATTGCGATCCCGGCAGCAGCGGGCCTTGTTATTTCCTTCAGTGGAGAACAAGGCGCGTTCTTTTTTCTTGGTGCTCTTTCTTTGATCGGGGCTGGGCTCGCTGCCACTATGATCAAAATACACGGGCCAGAGGTGAAGGACTGAAGGGCCCCGGCCCTGTCCTCAGAAGGGGCAGGGGTCGGTGAAGGTCACGCGTTTGCCTCCGCTCGGATGGTGCAGGGTGAGAGAGGTGGAGTGTAGTTGCAGTCTGTCTGCTGCCTCGAAAGCCGCGTCTGGCGCATAAATGTTGTCACCCAGGATGGGATGCCCGAGGCTTTCCATGTGGAGACGCAATTGATGTGATCGGCCTGTGAGCGGATGAAGGGCGACACGCGTTGTGCCTTTTTCGCGGCCTAAGACCTGCCAACCGGTTTCGGCGGGACGACCGTTTTCAAAGTCGATCATCTGTTTCGGCCGGTTGGGCCAGTCGGTGATGATGGGCGCGTTGACCGTTCCTTTGTCTTCACTCATCTCGCCCCAGACACGCGCGATGTAGGTCTTCTCTGTTTTCCGTTTTTCGAATTGCAGTCCGAGATGTCGATGCGCGTCCCGCGTCATGGCCATCACGAGCACGCCGGACGTATCCATATCCAAGCGGTGCACAATGGAGGCCGTCGGAAAGTGTTTGTGGACCCGGGCTTCAAGGCAGTCTGCATGGGCAGCGGGTTTGCCGGGTACTGTCAACAGCCCCGACGGTTTCGACAGGACCAGAATGTGTTCATCCTGATGCACCACATTGAGTGGGTCGTTTGGCGGTGCGTAGACGATAGGGCGCGGTGTGTCTGGGCTCATCGCTGAGATATACGCTGTCCTTGCGTCATCATAAAGTGTCCAGCGAATAAGCCCGCGAGGTTCTTTGACGATGATCCGCTTCTCGGTTGTCGACGTACAAGAGCTATCTGCTTTGATTGAGGACAGGTATTCATGCGCAAAATCTTAACCGTTTCAGTTGTGTCGCTATCCCTTCTTATTCTTGGCTGTGCGGGCGGTCAGGTAGAAGAGTTTGAAGGGACGGAACCACGTCTTGTCCTGGAAGAGTATTTTGCCGGTGAAAGCCGCGGGTATGGCATTTTTGAAGACAGGTTCGGCAAGCTTCGGCGCGAATTCGTCGTCGATGTTACAGGAACCGTCGAAGGTGACGTCCTCACGCTAGATGAAGTGTTTGAATATAAAGACGGCGAAACCGACCGGCGGATCTGGACAATTCGCAAACTGGACGACCACACCTATGAAGGCACGTCGCCTGACATAGACGGCGTTGCCGAAGGCAAAGCATATGGGAATGCGTTGACCTGGGCTTATGATATCGACCTCGTGATCGACGAGGAAACGACCTGGCGAGTTCGCTTTACGGATTGGTTTTATCTGCAGCCGGATGGCGTGCTCATGAACCGTGCGAGCGTCACAAGGTTCGGTATTGAGATTGGCACGCTCACCCTCGTTTTCCTCAAGAAGTAGCTAGGCTCAATAGTGCGGTGGGGGAGGTTCTTCGCCTGGCGTCCCTTTTTTGTTGGCTTCTTCGATGTTGAGTAGGCGGTCTGCCAAATGGGTCACGGACCTTGTCAGTTTGTCAATCTCGTTCCACTGCTTTCGGACGATCTCATTGAGTTCATCGAGGAGTTTAGTCTGATGCGCTACCTGGACCTCTAGATCCGCCAGTTTTTCGTTTTCGTCTGATGAGGTCATGATCACTCTTTTGTAGATTGTAGGTGGGTCTTTAAGAACTGGCGCTTCTCGGTGGCCGATAGTTTCTTAAAGTTGAACTCAGCGCGGCTGGCGGCTGCTCGGTCTGAGAACTCTGCCTGGAAGAGGATCCGTTCAGGCGGAAAGCCCTTTGTGAATTTAGCGCCCTTGCCACTGGCATGCGCCGCGAACCGTGTCTCAACGTCTACGGTGATGCCAGTGTACAGCCTGTCACCAGCACATTGCAGAATATAGAGGTACCAAGGTCTGACGGTCATATTTCTTGAAATGCCTATGAGGAATCAATGAGACATCTGAAGGTGACTATAAATCACCTTCTCCCATGTCATTCAAAAATGACTGCGCTTGTATTGCTTGGTTTTGTATTAATCTCCTATTTGTCTTAAGCGGAGGAGAAGGCAGATGATACCAAGAAATCTCTTTATCGTGCTGGCATTGGTGCTGACCGTGGGTTTCATTTTGCCGATGCCTGCCTTCGCGGACGGACATTTGCCGCAGGTGGATCTGTCCAATGAGTCGCTTCCGGATACCAGCAATATAGCTGAACATGAGGACCACTACGCGATGCCCCATGAGACTATTGGTCTGATTGGGGTTGCGCTTCTCATACTCGCATTTGGCACGGCTTTTCTGCTTAACTACGCGGCACCCGGTCGCCGAGTTGTGGGAACTTTTCTTGCAGCGTCCATGGTGCTTGGCATTGGGCTGACCATTGGATGGCTGCATTTTCTGGGGTTTCTGGATGGCGGGCGCCCGCCCTCCCTGCCAACAGATGAACTAAAACCCGCACTCATGCGCTTGTTTGGCTTGGCGTTCACCATTTCCGGCCTGTTTCTATTGGTGGTGACCTTTTGGCAGACCAAGCGCGACGATGTGCTGATTCTGGAGAGCGCAAATGAGCCAGACCGGTATGGGCGTGCAACCAGAATTCTTCATTGGACCATCGCTATTTTCTTTGTCGCGCTGATGCCCATGGGTGTGTTTATGACCATGATCCCGGAGGATGCATGGTATCGCCCTTACTATTATGGGCTTCACAAAACGCTTGGTTTTAGCGTTCTTCTGCTCGTATTTCTGCGCGTTATTTGGCACCGGGTGAGTCCGGTCCCAGCTTTGGATAAGGGTCTTAAGAAATGGGAGAAGCGGTCTTCGCACACGGCGCACGTGCTGCTCTATGTGCTCATGATCGGGTTTCCAATTACCGGGTTCGTCATGTCAACATTCGGTGGGAAGCCGTCTCAATTTTTCTTCTGGGATCTGCCCCTATTTTGGGCCGCAGACGAAGACTTGATCGTGCCTTGGGGGTTGTTACATAAAATCGTACTGCCGCTTCTTTTCTACATTGTCTTTGCCGCGCATATCGCAGGCGCCCTGAAACACCAATTTATCGACAAGCATGATACGGCGTTTAAGCGTATTGTGACCTAACACAACGCTACCTCGCGATCGTGCAATATGATATTCCGACCTGGACACTGGTTCGGGCAGCGAATGACCAAAAAAAGAAGTGATGCTATCCGCGGGTTGGCGGGCCTTGGGGCCCGAAATGGCCCGGAAGGCAGTACATTGGGAGACGTTCTGGACGGGCTGGGAGACCGCAGTTTCGGCTGGGCGCTGTTGTTGGTCGGGCTGCTCAATATGTTGCCTTTGCCTTACGGATCCAATCTGATCTTCGGTATCCCGGCGCTTTTCATATCCGTTCAGATGGTGATGGGACGTCCTGAACTCTGGCTGCCCAGGTTTCTGCTCAACCGTCATCTGAAGCGCGAAAGGTGGCGGAATGCGGCTCTGAAAGCCTTGCCCGTAGCGCGACCGGTGGCCCGCCTGACCAAGGTACGCATGTCGTATCTGTTTGAAGGACGGGCAGAACGACTGCTCGGCGGTTTGCTGCTGGCGTCTGGCATCAATCTCTGCCTTCCGATCCCGCTGAGCGCCTGGTTGCCCGCAATATCCTTCGCAGTTCTGGGTATTGGCCTTATCGAACATGACGGGGCTATCGTCGCACTGGGGGCCGTGCTCGCGACGGTCTCAATCCTGATTTCAATGACGATTATCGGCGCGTTCTTTCTGGGTTTTGGGTATTTCTCAGCCTGAGCGTCTACGCGGTGACCAGGTCTTCCCTGTAACCCATATCCTCAAAGTCGCCGGGACGGGGTATCTCGCATCGCAGAGCATGTGTCATCGCCCTCAGATCGTCCGCCAGGTCCTGGCCATTGTCGAACTGCGTCAGGTTTACATATGGTCTGACTTCCCCGATTGCCAGATTGATCTGCTGGCCCATGCGCCTGCGCACTTCATGGAACAGAAGGGAGAGCCTTAGTGCTTCATGAATATGGCTGGCAACCTGGAACAGGGCGCTGTTCTGACCTTCAAAGAATACCGGTAGGACTGGTGATTTTGTGCGTGTGATCAACTGTGCGGTGAAAGACCCCCAACGTCGGTCATAGGCTTTCAGGTGATTGCTGAGCAGTCTTTCCGATGTGGCCACCATGCCTGCTGGGAATACCAACAGGACGCCTCCGTTCGTGAGGTGCTTCCTGGCTTCATGCCGCGAGCGCAGGGTCGTTTTAAGTGCGTCACGTGTCTCGGCAAAGTCGACGGGCAGGACATGCTCTCTGAGTTCCTCGGCGCGCCACAGAACGGCATTCGCCAGGATGCGGAAATCGGGACGGACACGGGAAATCAGGTCGCACAAGACAATACCGTCCAGCACGCCGAAGGGATGATTGGCGACGACGACGAGTGGACCCGACTTCGGAATAGCGTCCAGGCGATCCTGTCTGTAATTCAAGCGCAGACCCAGTCTTATGACAGAAGATGAGAAGAAAGGCGGGCGCGGCTCAGGGAGTGCGCGGTAGTCCTGGTACAATTTTTCCAGATGAGTTCGGCCTGTCAGGACCTCAATAAGCTGGATGCATCGACGTCGCATGAGACTGTCGTCAGGAGCCGCATATGAAAATTCGCTCTCAAGCATGCGCGAGCTGTAAGCGCACAGTAAGACAGTCTTATGACGCTCTCGAAGTTCGTGGCACGCCCTAAATCAGAGGTCGAATTTTTCGCCCAGCATATCCTCCGACACGGACCAGAGTTTTTTGGCTGCCTCCGCGTCTTGGGCATGGGCGTGCACCCCAGCAAACGGAATGTCGTCCCTAGCCGGTTCCGCAATGTGGCAGTCTTCGCAATACTCGCCGCCGCGATTGTTGAGACTCGGGCTGGTTGCGGCCCAGACCGCCGTTGCTGCCCCACCCGCGGGTGTTTTGAAGCCTTCGCGGACATTGCCATCATCATCCACCCAGCCCATGGCTTTGATTTCAGCATCTGACATATCCCTTTGCAGGTTTGTCATAATACCGCCTGGGTGTACGGCGAAAGCAGTCACGCCTTTTTCGGACAGCCGCCTGTTCAGCTCAACCGCAAAGAGGGCATTGGCGGTTTTCGCCTGGCCGTAAGCGACCCACTTGTCATAGTCGGTAGTTTTGAAATTGATGTCATCAAAGCGGATCGGCGAGAGCCGGTGGCCTATGGAGCTCAAGCACACAACGCGGGCGGGCGCGGCTTTGACCAAGGCAGGGGCCAGCTTACAGGTCAGCAGCATGTGGCCTAAGTGATTGGTGGCGAATTGGCTTTCATACCCCTCCGGTGTGCGGGCGAGCGGACAGGCCATGATGCCGGCATTGTTGATGAGAATGTCCAGCCGGTCGTGCTCAGCCAGAAACGCGTCTGCGAAGGACCGCACACTTGCATAGTCAATGAGGTCCATCTGAGCGACGGAGACATTGGGGTTTCCGGTGTCTGCCGATAGGGATTTGGCGACTTCGTTGCCTCGCTCCAGCGAGCGGACTGGAAGGGTCACTGCAGCCCCTGCTTGCAAGAGGGCGCGCGCCGTTTCGACGCCCAAGCCGGACGCTCCGCCGGTCACGATGGCTGTTTTGCCCGCAAGGCTCACGCCCTTCACAACCTCACCGGCTTCAGTTCCGTGTCCAAAGTTCTCTTCTACGCCCATTGCCGCCTCCCCAGCGTCTTTTGTTAGATAGATGATGCCTTGCGGCGGGGGGATGACCAACAAAAAAGCGGCGGATTGGCGGTTAGCGTCGCCGCCGCATGCCGCTCAAAAACTCGTCCGTCGAGTTCGTTCTGGGCATCGGCTGGTCCGGAATCGCAACATCTAGAAACTCACACAATGGCTCCCAGCCTTGTCGGACATCAAATTTCAGCAACTTTTCTGGCGGAACTTCAGCTGTTACCTCGTCGATGTTCCTTCGGTAGGCGGCGAGAACCGTCTCCCGGTCCCTTTCCTTGCTCCCAATGGCCCTGTCGATCAGTTCATTGACCATAAGAGCGAATGCCCGTTGTTGCGGGTCATCGATTCTTGCGGGATCGGCCCGCACCGCAAATATCGTATTGGTGATACTTCGAAACCAGGCGTCTTCGTCTCTGACGCTGAGGAGAACTTTCGCTTCTGGCGACCAGTCGCGGAGCTCGCGCCAGAAGAATGCGCCCGGCCAGTCGACCTGAGATTTGTACCCGCCGAGAACCTTACCCCAGTCGATGTCGTCGCCATCCAGTGCGCGCTGCCAATCTGCCGCTGTTTCAGGGCGTCCGATGACTTCATACATGTGGTGACAGGGGCCAAAGCCCAGATGTTCCAATGCGAGCTTGAGGGTGTTTGTGCCTGTTCGCCCAAATCCCGGACCGATGATTGATAGGGTCATGCTACGCTCAGGCTCTTCGTGGACAGATCAGATCACTTCTTAGGACTAAGGCCTTTGTTGACGGCATCCAGCGCGCGGTCGACGGCATCTTTTGCATTCTGCGTCATGCCCCCCTTTTCGTACTGGCGGCGGGCGACGGTCTCCAGACGATCGACAAGGGCGTCGACACTCTCGCTATCCTCTTTGTGAAAAGAAGAAGGTTGCACGTGCGCCGCCGCCCCAAAAAGATTGATCCATTTTTCAGAGCGTTTGCCCAGGTAGAGCAGGTCATAGAATTGCCGCCCAGGCCGGTCACCACCTGCGATGATCCCGATCAACGCCGCGGCAATAGAGACAGGGCTTAAGATCAAGTCGCGAAGACCATCCAGGATAAGCTTGCCTTGAAATACTGTGACGTCACGCAGCAAGGTCCAGCGGTCAACACCGTCGGGCAGCGTCGTTCCTGCTAATTCTGTATTGCTGTTTTCCTCACGGGCCTCATGAGGAGGCTGCTGACCACCTGGATCGTTTTGTTCGACCATATGACCTCGCCGCCGTGGTTATTCCTGCTCTGATTTCCTGACAAATGTCACAGCGTAGAAACGTTCCCCTTCGAAGAGATCAGACGGCTCACCCATGCCTTCAATCATCTGGAATTTGCGGGGCACGATCTGGCCTTCCATGCGATACCCTTTGGCGCTCATATTGCGGCGATGGAATTCCATCGCTGCGGGCGTGAAATCCTTCGCCAAAACAGTGATGCGCTCCGGCTGGGTGTCATCGTTTTCGTCGGCCATAGCTTTGCTGAAATCCTGTCATTTGGGGTCCTGGGGCCCGAGGTAATCATTCGACCCCACTTCACTTGCTGGCGCTAGTATGATCTGCGCTGGTGCCTCTGTCGATAGATGGTTCGGACCCCAATTGCAAGAAAGGCTTCAGACACAAAAAGGGCCCCGGGGGATACCCGAGGCCCTCAAATCGACGTGCGAATCAGAGCGCTTTAGAAGCCGTCTAATCCGGCATAGCGATCCCGGTGAAAACCGGCATTGCCGAAGGTCGCCGCGGCAACCCGAGCGCGTTTCATGAACAGGCCGACATCATATTCGTCTGTCATGCCCACGCCGCCATGCATCTGCAGGCATTCGTTGGTGATGTGTTTGGATGCCTCTGAGAGGCGGGCCTTAGCCAGGCTTGCAAGGCTTGGCACATCATTGCGGCGTTCTTCCAATGCGCTGAGTGCATCCAGAACCACAGACCGGCAGACTTCCAGTTCCGCGAACATTTCGGCTGCGCGGTGTTGCAGGGCCTGGAAGGAGCCGATCGGCTCCCCAAACTGGGTACGTTCTTTTAGATAAACCAGCGTTTGGTCGAAGGCTTCCTGAATAAGGCCCATCAGTTCAGCTGACACCCCGATACGACCGGCATCGAGGACGGGTTCGAGAACGTCCCAGCCACCGTCGACACCGCCAAGGACAGCTGACGCCGGGACAGACACATCTTTCAATGTGACATTCGCTGCGTTGCGGCTGTCAGCCATGATGGTCCGGGTGATTTCCAGACCGTCTGTGCCTTCGGTGTTTACGAGGAACAGTGTGAGGCCGCTGGAGTCACCAACTTCGCCGGACGTGCGGGCGACAACAATCAGTGTGTCGGCTACGTGGCCGTCAATGACGAAGGTCTTTGACCCAGAGAGCTTGAAGCCATCCCCATCCGCCGTCGCAGTGGTCGCGATGTGGGTTGGGTTGTGGTGCGGCCCTTCCTCTACTGCCAATGCGATGATTGTCTCACCTGCCGCAATGGCAGGCAGGTAGTCCTGGCGCTGTGTCTGCGATCCGCCGAGCTGGATGGCGGTTGTGCCCAAGAGCACAGTTGAAAGCAGCGGTGTTGCCGCGATGGTTCTTCCAGCCTGTTCCAGGATCACGCCGAGGCCCACGGGGCCGAACTCGGTGCCGCCATAGCTTTCCGGCACCAGCACGCCGGCAAAGCCCAGATCTGCCATTTCTTTCCATGTGCCACGGTCAAAACCGTCAGCGTTTTTCTCATCCCGCAATTTCCGCAGGTTCGACACCGGCAGCTTTTCCTGGAAAAACTGCGATGCTGTTTCTTTGAGGAGCGTTTGCTCCTCGGTCAGTACCAACCCCATGGGTATCCCTGTCTATTTTGTCGTTTCTGTTTTGTTGGGTGATCTTTGCGTGTCAGCTCGGTAGACCGAGGACACGCTTGGAGATCACATTGAGCTGTACTTCTGTTGTGCCGCCTTCGATGGAGTTCCCCTTCGAGCGGAGCCAACTGCGCGGGGCTGAAAGCTCCTGCTCGGAAAAGCCTTCGCCTTCCCAGCCGAGGCCCTGGGTCCCCATCAGTTCGATGATGAGTTCGTTGCGGCGTTTGTTCAGCTCGGTGCCGTAATATTTGAAGATGGATGAGGCAGCGCCCGTTCCCTGACCGGCTTTCGCTTCTTCGGTGGTACGCTGAAGCGTCAGACCAAAGGCGTGTGCGTCCATCTTCTGCCTGGCGACAGAGTCGCGGACGGTTGGATCTGACACACGACCATTGCTCTCGCCGATATAGTCCTTCGCGAGATCAGCAAGGCCGGTGCCGCCGCCGCCGCTTCCCATGCCCATGCCGGAGATCATTTCCCGCTCATGTTGAAGCAGACGCTTGGCGATGGTCCAGCCCTTGTTCATTTCGCCGACAAGATTGCCCTTTGGCGCCGTCGCATCCGTGAAGAAGGTTTCACAGAAGGGGGAGGCGCCCGAGATCATAGTAATGGGCCGCGCTTCGACACCGTCCTGGTCCATGTCGATCAGCAGGAAGCTGATGCCGTCATGTTTGACGCTCGTATCGGTGCGGACGAGGGCAAAGATCCAGTCAGCTTTGTCGGCGTAGGACGTCCAGATTTTCTGGCCATTGACCAGGTAGTGGTCGCCTTTGTCTTCGCACTTGGTTTGAAGACCGGCAAGGTCGGAGCCAGCGCCTGGTTCGGAATATCCCTGACACCAGCGAATTTCGCCACGAATGATTTTCGGCAGGTGCTCTTTTTTCTGCTCTTCATTGGCGAATTCCAGCAGGGCTGGGCCAAGCATCCAGATGCCGAAGCTCATCAGGGCCGGGCGGGCTTTGATACGCCGCAGTTCCTGCTGAAGAATTTTGTTTTCTTCCTTAGAGAGGCCGCCGCCGCCATACTCCGTTGGCCATTGCGGTGCGGTCCAGCCTTTGCTGGCCATCGCATCAAGCCATTGCTTTGACTCTGGGTTTTTCCAGACTGCACGCCGCCCGCCCCAGGGACTTTCGTCCTCAGGCATGGGGGTGCGCATTGAAGGGGGGCAGTTTTCTTCCAGCCAGGCGCGGGTATCGGCCCGGAATTGTTCTAGAGCGTCCATAAGCGTCTCTTCCTGATTTTTGGTCAGTTACGTTGGGATGAAGAATAGCGCTGATGGGCTGACAGGCAAGCAGACATTAAGCTTGAGCGATCGCATTTCCGGCCATTTCCGCAGGGTCGCTGGTTGTCAAGAGATGGAAATTTCAGCCCTTGGTTCGTCTGCGGCTTACCAGCTCCCTGTCTTGGCGAGGAATGGGGAGTAATCGCCAAACTCAAAGCGCAAAGGAAGGGTGTTTTGGGTGACGATAATCTCCGTCGGGGAGATCTTTGTCAGCCGTTTGGCGCCCTCAAATCGATCAAGTTCAGGGCCATCCCAAATCGTTTCGGCTTTCCCGGTCATGTATACGAGGCCGCTCTTCTCAAAATCGATAAAGAGCAAGCCCGCTTGGGGGTTCATCTCAATATTGCCCAGCGTGTTGAAATGATTGTTGCCCACAAAATCGGGAAAGAGGATCGAATGCCTGTCAGTAATTCTGACAAAGCCGGGCTTGCCACCCCGGTGGGAAACGTCTGCGCCCATGGTTGCCGACCCACTGCCGTCTGAATAGGCCGTGGCGATGAAGAAGGTGTCGGCTGAGCTGATCACACGCACCACATCAACGTCGGACAGCTCGGCTTTTCGAATGAGCGGCTGCGGCGCGTCATTGCGAGGTTGCAGATAGGTGACGTCACGCGTCTGGATGAATTTCGGGCAATTGCCGAATGACTGGTCCACATGGATGGAAAACCCGTCCTGTTCCACCTGCATGGCCCGGCCATTGAACCGGTTGCGCCGCCGGGTGGCGGGTTCAATGCCTAAGACCCCCAGATGAGCACCCGTGCTCAGCGTTTCGGCGAGTGGGTCGCCTGCCAGAATGTCAGTACTGAGATCAATGCGACCTGCGCTCGGGCTTTGAATGAAGCCGTTGGGGCCTGCCACCAAAGAGGCCCAGGGCCGTCCATATTGGTCAACCGACCCCAGCAGCAGAAAGGGGAGGTTTTCGTAGAAATCACGATGTTGGTCGGGCAGGTGATCGCGGATCACACGCAGCCCCTGCATCTCCGTTCTTTCGCGCACGCCTGCGCGCTCCTGAATGCGCTGCTCTCCTTCGTGAAAAGGAGAAGTTTTCTTTGTCCACGCTAGGGTCATTTCACTTCCTCCTCCTGGTTGCCTCAGGCCTTTGGGGCGATGAACTCGACGCGCACACCGCCTGGGATGGTGCACATCAGGTGATGGACATCGCCGCCGCCCAAAGACTCAGGGGCGAACTCAATGGCGCAGCCTGGTGCTGCTTTGATCTTGTCGTGAAGTGTTGCGAGGGCGGCGCGGTTTGCGACTTTCAAAGCCAGATGATGCAGGCCGATGACATTCTTCCGATCAAAGGCGGTGGCCGTTTCGGGGTCGTTGACCTGCCAAAGAGTGATCATGGTTGTGCCATCGGACAGAAAGGCAGCCGGATAGTCCGGGATTTCGCCAACTTGATTGTAGCCAAGCGTCTCAGTGAAGAACGCTTTTGTATCGGCGAGGCTCGGCACGGTGAGGCCGATGTGATGGGCGCCTTGTGTAAGGGGGTGGGTTTTGTTCTGAGCGTCGGTTGCCTGGGACATGAATTCCTCCGTTGAGCGACTGGGGTCGATGGCGGAAATCTGGGGCTTTTCATGAAATGAATTAATATGGTATTTTCAAACTTTATTATTTTAATAAATGGAATAATTATGGACCAGCTCCGTGCAATGAGGGCTTTTGTGGCGGTGGCAGAGACGGACGGGTTTGCGGCCGGCGCGCGGTCGTTGAGGCTGTCAGCGCCGTCTGTCACACGTCTTGTGTCGGAGCTGGAAGACAGGCTTGGTGCAAGGCTGTTTCACCGTACGACGCGGTCAGTGCGGCTGACAGACGCCGGCACAAGGTATCTTGATGATTGCCGGCGGATCCTGGCCGATCTTGAAGAGGCGGATGCCCATGCAGGCGGACGTCATGAGCAGCCAGAAGGATGGGTGTCTGTGACAGGCTCCGCCCTGTTTGGACGGCTTGCGCTCACGCCCATCATCTTCAGTCTGATGGATCGCCATCCCGGGCTCTCGGTCTCTACGCTCTTCGTCGACCGGGTGGTGCATATGATGGATGAAGGGATCGATGTGGCGGTTCGGATCGCGGCCCTGCCTGATTCAACGCTGGTCGCGTCGCGGGTTGGATCTGTGCGGCGGGTTTTATGCGCAGCACCCTCCTACCTGAAGGAGCATGGAACCCCCGCTGGTGTTGCGGATCTGGACAAGCACCAACTGATCGATTTTTCACAGAACCGGTCGGGCAGCGGGTGGGGTTTCGTCGTAGAGGAGCGCATGGTCACCTATCGTCCGGAGACTCGGTTGTTGGTGAACACCGCCGATGCGGCGATCGCCGCTGCGGTCGAAGGTCGAGGGGTGACGCGTGTGCTGTCGTACCAGGTGGCGGCAGAGGTTGCGGCGGGATCGCTCGAGATCATCTTGCCGGAGGCGGAAGGCGATCCGATCCCTGTACATGTGGTGCACAAGGAAGCGGGACAAACGTCGGCGCGGGTGCGTGCCACGGTTGATCATCTGGTGAAGGAATTGCGAGCTTCATCCTGGCTGGAGCATTGAGTCAAAAAAGCGGCCCCAGATGTTCGTCCGCGGCCACCGCTTGTTTGTCTTGGTTCACCTAGGCGGGAATGCCGAGCTCATTGAGGGCAAATGTCGTGACGCCCTTATAGTCCGCCTTGCCGTTTGAGGCGCGGAAGGGAATGGCATCGCCGACCAGGATACGCTTTGGCGTCTTGTAGCCCGCCAGCGCATTCCGGACATGTTGCCGGAGATCTTCCTCATTGAAATCGCCTTCGCCACTCAATTTCACAATGCCGGTGACCGACTGGCCCCACTTTTCGTCTGGCACACCAACGACAAGAGCATCATCAATTGCGGGATGTGTCTTGAGGGCCTCTTCGACCTCTTCCGGATAGACTTTTTCGCCGGCGGTGTTGATGCAGACCGAACCGCGACCCAACAGGGTAAGCGTGCCGTCCTCTTCTACTGTGCACCAATCCCCGGGGATGGAATAGCGAACGCCGTCGATGGTTTTGAAGGTCTTGGCCGTCTTTTCCTCGTCTTTGTAATAGCCGACCGGGATCGGTCCGGTGAGCGCGATGAAGCCTGGCTTGCCGGAACCTGGTTCAACGAGATTATCCTCTTCATCAAACACCTTGCACCGCTCGCCAATCTGGAATTTCGCAGTGCTGATGACCCCGTCAGCTGTGGTGAGAGAAGAGCCAAAGCCCAGCCCTTCAGACGAGCCAAAGCTGTCGGTCATGATGGCCGTCGGCATGTGTTTCAGAAGACCCTGCTTCACTTCCATGGACCACATCACGCCGGACGAAATAAGCGTCTCCATGCTGGAGAGGTCATATTTGCCCGGGTTTTCATCAAGGGTCTTCAGAAGCGGTTTGGCAAACGCATCGCCGACAATGGCGGCGCTGGCGACTTTGTGTTTGTCGATGGCTGCTAGCATTTCTTCCGGATTGAAGGAGGGGTGGCTGAGTGTCACAACGCAGCCCCCGTTCATCTGGTTGCCCAACGCGGTCAGGAGCCCGGTGCCATGCATCAGCGGGCAGGCGGGGATCATTTTGCCTGCCGGGCCAACTTCCTTGATGGCGGCTTGCAACTCCTCAAGCGATTCAGGAACAGGGCCCAGGCGTCTCAGCGCATTCAGTTGTGCTTCACGCATATCATCGTGCCGCCACATGACGCCCTTCGGCATGCCCGTTGTGCCGCCGGTATAGATGAAGAGCTGGTCATCAGGAGAGCGCTCTATGTCGAGCTGCGATCCGTCGCCGCTGGTCGCCAACGTTTCAAAGTCTTCTGCGAAGGAGGCGGTTGTGCCGTCTTCGGTAACCTCGATAAACGTTGCGACTTTCGTCAGGCGATCTTTCAACTCTTCCATGATGTGCCGAAACTCAGACCCGTAGACCACCGTCTGCGCGTCGGAATTGTCGAAAATGTACAAGACTTCGTCGGCCGTATAACGATAGTTGACGTTCACATGGGTCATGCGCGCCTTAAAGCTGGTCGCAAGGGTCTCCATATACTCGGGTCGGTTGCGCATATAGAAGGCGAGTTTGTCGCCCGGCTTTGCGCCGCGTTCGATGAGGCCCCGCGCCAGATTATTGGTGCGTTTGGTGGTCTCGCCCCAGGTAATCATGCGGTCCCCATGGATCATTGCCGGCGCATCCGCCGGCAGCATGGGCGCAATCGTGTCGAGTATATCGCCGTAGTTCCAGGCCATATTGTCCTCCCCGTTCAATGTCAGCGGGCTTTATTCGCCCTTTGGGGCAAATATACCGCGACAGGACGGGAGGTCACGCGAAACCGTTGCCTTATGCGGGAGACGCTCGACGTCGGGTCGTCCAGAACGCGGTTAAACGGATCAGAAGAGCGCCTATGGCCAAGGAAGACCCGACGACAGCTATGACAAACATGTTCTCATTTGTGTCGCCTGCTTCGCCCCCTGAAAAGCGACCCAGATAGGTGACCAGAAAAATGAACCATATGTAGTGCAGGCCCACACTCTGCAGTCTACGCCAGTTGGCCCCAAGCTTGTTGACACTCCAGTCGTTCGATGTCGCGGCCATGGCAAACATAAAGATGTACGCCAGCCCCCCGCCGAGCAGCGTTGGAGCGTCTGGCGCGATGCCCAGATAGAGGAAGTAACTTGTGAGCGCGCCTAAGTGAATGGTGTGGGCAATGGCGAAGTTGAGCCCTACATAGCGCCGATTGCGCAAGAGCCACCGCGAAGTGTTGGAGCGCCATAGGACCATAAGAGGGCCTGCCAGATAGGCCATGAGGAGGAGGGGGAAGCTCACCCGCACGGTGTAGCGTGCAGCCAACTGCCAGCCTCGTTCGCTCACCCCAAAGAGCATCAAGGGTCCCACCACCGTCGCCAATGAGGCGATCAGGGTCGCTGCAAAAAGCCAGGTCGGAATTTTTCTCGTGGATGCCATCGTGCCGTCTCTCAGATCAAATTCATACAAACTGTATGAATTTGATCGTGTATAGTTGCTTTGAGATTTTCATACAAGCTGTATTTTTTATGAACGCCCCCGCCAAGAAACCCTCGCGCAATCACACCAAGCTTCTGAAGGCTGCACGTGCTTTGTTTGTCGCGAAAGGCTATGCGGATACAGGCACCGAAGAGATTGTAGCGCGCGCGGGCGTCACCCGCGGCGCGCTGTATCACCAGTTTTCTGACAAAAAGGATCTCTTCCGGGCGCTCTTCCTCGACATGTTGAATGAGGTGGCTCTTGAGCTGTTTCAGAAAACCATGGATGAGATCACCGAAGACCGGGAAGACCTGGTCGTGGGAACGCGGATTCTGCTCGATCTCTACAGCCGTGAAGACATCAAACAGGTGATCCTGCTGGACGGGCCGGCGGTGCTTGGGTGGGAAGAATGGCGAGATCTCCAGGAACCGCTCAACAAGGCGCTCGTGACGCATTCACTGGAGCATCTGGTTGAGGAAGGGATTTTGCCAAAGCAGCCCTTGGAGCCTTTGGCGGACCTCATCGGCGGATCGCTAATGCAAGCCGGGCTCGCTATCGCAAACGCAAAAGATCCCAACGCTGCGCGAAAAACATATGCGAAAAGTCTGGAAGCGCTTCTCGCACCAATCGCGGCGAAAAAGTAGGGCGGCTAACAGTCGCTGCCATCGCCTACGGTACAGAACTGTGCGTTGTCCGCCAGACGGATCGGCGCTCCTTCAACGGTGAGCCGTTCAATGGCTGCCTGGAATTCCTTATCGACGCGAATGGCGGTGTTGGGGTTGAAGCGATCGTCGAACGGAAAGCCTGTTTGATGGACGACCGGATTGAACCGCGTTGAATTGACCGCGATCGTAAAGGTACTTGTTGCCGTGCGGAGGAGAAGCGGTCCTCCCGACCATCCAGACATCATATCGCAATCATGATTGAATACCCGCGAGTCGCCGAAGTTGTGGCTGCCGCTGCGCTTGTGTCGGGGACCGCAATTCTCAGAAACCAAAAGGGGAAGACTCTCGCCATTATGCCCTGCGAGCTGAATGCGGGCGCCGGCGGAGCGGTGCGCTTCGATCTGCTGTAGATCGACCGATAAGGGCATAGGAAGAGACACATCAGATGCAACACGGCCTTCGACAACCGCGACCGCCCAATCGTCGTTCCATCCTTTGCCGGGTGTTGATGTGCCGGTCATCACGTAAGTGATGGGGAGAGCCCGTGCAGAATCGCCTTCGGGCAGAAAAGAGCATTCCTGCCAGCGTTCGCCTTCCTTAGTGAAGAAGGCATGTGCCACGGAGGTGATGACTTCATACCGTCGATTGGGGTCTGCGCTCGGCGTTGTGATCAGGCTGGCGGTTGGGATGCGTTTGGTATCGGCACACGCGATGACGCCAACAAAACTCATCTTGTCTTCCGGCACGATGAGGCGCCGGTCATCTGTTTCGAAGACATTGGCGGAAGATGGCAGTGACGGGAGAAGGAATATCGCGGCCGCAACAGATAAGCCAATGGCAAGGCGACTGCGCCATTGAAATGCCCGTTCAAAATTAGACCGCTCCACACTCATGGAATGACCCAGCCCCATGGTGACGTTAGGACAGAGTCTAGCACGGTAATGGTAAATAAAAAGGGCAGTACCGAATGGTACCGCCCTAATTTACGAAATTGTGATCACCTATTCAGCAGCCGTCATATTGTCGAGCGACATATATTTGTTTGTATTTCCATTCAGCTCGCGGAGGTATTTGATGCCTTCTTCGGCAATTTCGTCGCCAACCATCCGGTCACCTTCCTGATGCAGCTCTTTCATATCGATGAAGGCCGCATAGTTGGCCGACGTCCGGTCCGTGATAACGCCTGCCTTTAAAAGTGTTTTGATGAGTACCCGGAAAATATTTGTGGCTTCCATCATGTCTTCGCGGACGGCGGCGTCGGTCATCGCTTCCATGAAAGCGCTTTGAACCCATTCCCAGTCGAGGCCGACAGCTGCATAAATATGCTTTTTCTGCTCCGGACTGCCCAGATTGTAGAGAAGTACCTGGAACACTTCCCAAGCCCAGTCTTCAATCTGATTACGTTCATGTTCAGAAAGCTTCGGGATGGTCCGGTCCGCCCAAATTTTCCCGAATTTATGGTGAAAGGCTTCATCGGTCATGGTGAGCTGCATCAGCTTGGTCATGACCGGGTCGTTGGACTGTTTGTAAAAGGTTGCGAATGCGCCCATGGCGAGCCCTTCGACCAGCATCTGCATGCCGACGATCTTCTTCCACACGAGGGGTGACAGAACGAGTTCCGTCAGCAGGTCGCCGAGGGCAGGGCCAACCGCAACCGGCTTGCCCCAGCGGGCCTTGATGTAGTTCGAGAAGCCTGCCACATGGCGCGCTTCTTCACGCGTCTGGTTCGCCGCATATTCCTGGGCGCCAGGGTCTTTCAAGATGTGGCAAAGGCTCGCGGACAAGGCCAGCGCGCCTTGTTCCCCATGCAGAATAGATGAGAGCGACCATTGCACATCCAAATTCACCAATTTGACGCGCTGCTTTTCGTCAAGCTTGTCGTTAATCGCCGTCTGCAATTCGGCAAGGCCGATCGGGTCAACGAGGTATTCGTTTTCCATATCGAAGGGTTGGCTGAAGTCGACAAATTTCGGATCCTGCGGATCCCAAAAGTGGTCGTGGGTCGCTGAGATGATTTTGTCGAAGGCTGTCGAGCGATTGCCGTATCGCTCAACTTCCATCATGGCCGGGAAATCATCCGGCGCGACGGCTTCATAAGCACTATCAACGGTGATGTTCGTCTGTTCAGTAGACATGGCTCTCCTCCAAGGCGATCTACAAGACTTGCTCGGTGGGTAGCCTAGCCGGAAATCGCGAGGGAAGGCAAAAAAATGACGCGATAGTCATTTTCCCTAACATGTTCCGGAAGAGGGTCGTTATTGGCCGCGAATGAGGCTTGGTCTGCGAATAGCATCCAGCGGAAGGATTTGGGCCGTGGTCGTGGGGCCAGCTGCGATCGGCTTTTGTGCTGGCGCCTGATACAGCTCTTCGGTTTCCCTGCGCCGGTCAGGCCCCAGATAGGTTGGAGTTCGGACAAAGAAACTCGGATTGCTGACAATCGCGACAAGCCTCTCATACAAGGTCTGCCATGACACCGGCTTTGCGAGATATTCTGTCACCCCGCTTGCCCGTGCCTTTTCGACACGTTCCTTTTCCAAATGACCAGACAGCATGATGATCGGCACATAGGGGTTGGGATTGTCCGGTGCCGTTCGAATTCGGTTTGTCAGCTCGTACCCGTCAGTCGGTTCCATGGCCCCGTCGGTGATGACGATATCGGGCGCCGTTTTCATGTAGAGGTCAATTCCTGTATCACCATCTTCGGCGATGAGGATATCCGTAACGTTCATGGCCTCCAGAAGTGCCAAGAGCAAAGACCGCATTTGCTCACTGTCTTCCACGATTAGAACTCTGAGAGGGGCAAGGCTGGCTTCAGTCACAACGTTCCCCTTTCTCCTCGGAGTCATCTGGTGTGGGTCGCGCCGCCCGAAGAGGGTCGGGGCAGGCATCGTCCAGTCTTTTCAGGACCAGCCGGGCGAAAGCGCCGCCAGGCTCTGGCGTGAGACTCGCAACATGATTGAGGGCCTCGATGTGATCGTCGATTTCTGGAATCTCGGTGGGGGATTGATCGAAACGTGTGCAAATCCGGCTCGCTATCTGTCCACATAGCGGCCGTCCAAACGTGCCGGCGACGCCTCGAATGTCATGAACGATTTCATAGATCGCGCCTCGCACGTCCGGGGTGCCGGTGTTCCGTTCGATATAGACTTTTTCAAGGTCTGTGACGCGGGAGAGGAGAACTTCTGCGTAGTCCTGCTCCAGAACAGACACAACATTGCTTATGCGTGTCAGGATACGCGGATCCATGCGCAGGTGGGCCCCATCTGTGGCGAGGCCTTTGACCTCTGCAATGGAAGGAACTGGAACAATTTCGGGAGGCCCGCCCAGAAGCGGCCGCACCATTACATCAGGCTTATGTTGCATGCTCACCCTTTGAATTGCCCCACCGTGTTCCCTGCTCGCAACCCGGCGAACGTTGAAAGCTAGGGCGAGCCTAGCGAACTAAGGTTAAGAATCTGTCTTGTCGATGGTTGATCAGAGGTTAATGCGGGTGGTCAGTGACCTGCACCAGTTGGCTGCGTCGACTGGGTTGCATCGGGCCCAAAGTCCTGATCGAGGCGCGCGAGGCGTTCAGCCAGGACTGCGGAGCTGTCAGCGAACAGGTCAGCAATGCGGCTTGTTGTGCGCCGTGCGGCGTCGATTTCTGCGATGGTGCGTTCAATCTCGACCTGACTTGCAAATTCTTCCTGCGGGCCGGTGAGGTCGAGACCCTCAGCGTCTGTCGTCAGATTGGCCACATGCAGTGCAATTGATGCACGCTCTTCGGAGTCGAGCCTGATCTCATAGGTGCTTCGGGCACCATCAAGCAGGTTCATGCCATTATGATCAGCGCGCGCCACCGTTTCCGAGATGGTTTGGATCAGGGCGGCATATCTGTTTGCAATCAAAGCTCTGCGGCCGGCGCTCTCGGTTTCCCGTGCGGTGGCGATGAGAAGCTCGGCTTCGACCAAAAGATCGGCAACGGTATCGATCGCCAGGATTGCGGTTTCGACGGTGTTGAGCGCCGTCGCGATTTCCGCGCCTGCCTTGGCAACTTTTGCCGGCGCACCGGTGGCGAGACTCTTCATCACGCGCGTCACCGCTTCACTGCTGGGCACAGCAGGGGCGACTGAGTCAACGGGTTTGCCCCGCTTGCCGACCAGTTTGCTGATAAGCCCCATATCCGTCATCCCTCTGCCGTCGGTGCCGATCTCCGGCGTTTGGCGGTTTGCATTGGATAGACGGTAATTCCAGCAGAGTTTACAGTTTATGAACAAAGCATCCCATTAGGGCTCAGATTGCATGCGTTTCCTCGTTCGTCTCTACCCATTTGCACGCTTTTTTATGCGGGTTTACTGGCGTTTTTCACGCCCCCTGACCGCAGGAGCCCGTGTTTTGGTGATCGATGAAAAGAACAGGGTTTTGCTTGTCCGCCACACCTATATGCCGGGTTGGTATCTGCCCGGCGGCGGCGTCGAGGGCGGTGAAACCATGCGTGCGGCGGCCGCGCGGGAGCTTTGGGAGGAGGTGGGTGTCACCCCGACGGGTGATCTCAGCTTTTTTGGTCTCTACGCTAATTTTGCAGAGCACCGGTCAGACCATGTCTCTTTGTTCGTGCTCCGGGATTTTGAAATACAGGCGCGACCGAACAGAGAGATCGCGGAGTTCGGCTTTTTCGATATGAACGCTCTGCCGACAGAGACCAGTAAAGCGACACGGGTCCGGATCAGGGAAGTGATGGAAGATTTGCCGCCCAATGAGTATTGGGCGGCCTGAGCGGCGGGCACTACTCCCGTATCTTCAGCCCGCAGGTGTCCTGTCTCGCCAGGGCTTTGCTTCCTCTAATTGTGACGCGAACCTGATCAAAGTGGCGTCTTCTCCGAAGCGGCCCGTGATCATGATGCCGACGGGCAGGCCCTCTTGCGTCCAGTGCAGCGGGACCGACATGGAGGGTTGCCCCGTCATATTGAACAGTCCTGCGTAGGGCATGATATTGCCGAGGTTGGCGAGATAGGTGCCGATATCCTCCGTCATCATGTCCAGTACGCCAAGCTTTGGGGGTGGCGTGCCAAGGACCGGGCAGAGATAGATGTCATGGGACTGCATGAAGTTCCCCATCAAGCGGCCCATCTGGTGAATGAAAAGCGTCGCCGCGGCATATTCGGTGCTGGTGCGGTCTTTTGCGGCGGCGGCCATGAGCCAGGTCACATGTTCGACATCGTTCTCCGTGAGGTCTCGGCCCAGGGCTTCGCCGCGTTGGGCCAGAGTCAGCGCCACGTTGGCGCCGATAATAGTTGCCTGGGCATTGCCCATGGCAACCGGGTCAATCGCCGGTGCCGCTTCGACGACTTCGTGGCCAAGGGACTCACAAAGCTTTGCCGCTTCCAGAATTGATGTCTCAACTTCCGGTTCCGGCGCTGTGCCGTCGCCTCGTTTGGTGTTGAAGGCGATGCGCAGTTTGCCTGTCGGTGCGCCGACTTCCTGAAGGAAGGGACGTTCCGGTTCTGGGGGCAGGTAAGGGTCTCCCGGGGCCATGCCTGTGGTTGCGTCAAGCAGGGCGGCACTGTCCCGTACGGTCTTTGACACACAATGGCTGATGGACATGCCGGCCCAGCCTTCTCCGCGATCTGGTCCTGCGGGTGTGCGACCTCGGGTTGGCTTCAGACCGAAGAGACCGCAGGCCGATGCTGGAATGCGGATAGAGCCGCCGCCGTCTGAGGCGTTCGCCAGAGGGATGATGCCAGCAGCGACTGCGGCGGCCGCGCCTCCTGAAGAGCCGCCGGGTGAGTGTTCCAGGTTCCACGGGTTGCGCGTCGGGCCATAGAGACGCGGTTCGGTCGTGCCGGTGAGGCCCAGTTCCGGCGAATTGGTTTTGCCGAACAGAACAAGGCCTGCATCGAGATACCGGTCGGTCAGGGTCGTGTTGTGATCGGCAACATAGCCTTCCCAAGCGCCGGAACCATAGGTCGTGACAGTCCCTTCCCAAAGCAAATGCAAGTCCTTCAAAAGGAAGGGTACGCCCTTGAAGGGCCCATCCGGCAAGCCGTTTGAGATGAGCTTGCGCGCTTCGTCGTAGTGCTTCAGCACGACGGCATTGATCTTGGGGTTGACGGCTTCGGTTCGCTCAATGGCTTCATCGAGCAATTCGCTGGCACTCACGTCGCCATTTGCGACGCGTTCGGCCAATCCCAATGCGTCATGGTCTTCGTATTCCTTGAAACTGCCCACAGTTCTCTCCCCTTTTGCCGTCTTTGTTTTCTGAGAGTTTAGGGCGGAGGCCGCGATAAGTCACATTCTCGCGAGGTTACGATGACTTAATGATGCTGGTCGGTCTCTGGGAGTAGGCTTTGGGTAATTTCTTGAAGGAGAAAAATCATGAAACATGCTCTTGTTGGTTTTGCTACCGCCGCCGCTCTCCTGTTGCCCCTCGGCGGCGTACAGGCGGCGTCGGAACTCTCCGGCGATCAGCTGAGAGATCTGAATAATGAGCACACACGGATTGTGCGCCAGGCGCAGCGGGTCTGCTCCGTAGGGCCGTTTACCGGCGTCGTGAAACGCAACCAGAACAATGGCTGCATTGTTGGCGATGTCGAGCGGCACGTCCGATCAGTGGAGGATGCAAATCTGCTCGCCTTCCATCAGACGCTTCCGCTGCGATACCGTTACAGCGCTGATCGCAGCCTCGGACAGGTTGAACGCTACTTCCATTAAAAAAACCGCCGACGCTTTATACGTCGGCGGTTCTCTTTTTGCGCAGTGCTGGCTGCTGCCGGTCCCTCAGATCGGTTCCCAGGTGAATACGGAGGCCGTGTTGCCGAGGTCGGTCATGTCACCTTTCATTGCAGGGAATCCATGTGACATAAGTGTCTCCGGTGTCCAGCCTTCCAGGCGCGTAATACCACGAACAGGGCGCGGTTGACTGAAGAGGAAGACTTCGTTGCCCCGCACTGAGAAGATCTGACCGCTGACATCACAATCAGGCGCGGACAGACCAACGGCAAAGTTCGCCACCTGATCTGCGCGCATGGCATTTTTCATCCGGTCCACCCGCTGCGCGGACGCTTCGTCCTTTACCGGGATGGTGGCGATCATGCGCGTCCAGGCGAATGGCGCGATCACATTCGATCGCACGTTCTTCATGGCGCCTTCCATGGCGATAATACGCGACAATCCGACAATGCCCATCTTTGCAGCGGCATAGTTTGCCTGGCCGATATTGCCAATGAGACCTGATGTGGAGGTGAAGAGAACGTAGTTGCCTTCTTCCTGTTTGCGGAAGTGCTCCACCGACGCGCGGGTCATGTTGTAGGAACCCTTCAAGTGGACTTCGAGCACTGAGTCCCAATCCTCATCAGGCATTTTGTGGAACATGCCGTCGCGCAAAATCCCGGCTGGGCTGATGATGGTATGAAGGCCGCCGAACTCATCCATAGCCTGTTGGATCATATGTTCCGCGCCGCTCTTGATGGCAACGCTGTCTGAGTTGACAACCGCCTCACCACCTGCAGCCTTGATTTCGTCTGCGACCTGCTGCGCGGGGCCCGCACTTCCTTCGTCGCCGCCGGCCACACCACCGCCCAGATCATTCACCACAACCTTCGCGCCTTGCTGCGCGGCGATCAGCGCGCATTCTTTCCCGATCCCGTTGGCCGCGCCTGTGACGAGCACCACTTTTCCTTCGAGCAATCCCATCTGTCATCTCCCTGCTTTGGTTCTGTCCGACCGTTCCTTGAAAGGCGCAGAAACGGCTCATTCATTGGCCGTGAAGCTACCCGAAGGCACCCGCCCGGGGCCAGCCTTTTCCCTGATTGTCTTCACGTGGCGGTAGCTGCCGTAGCGAAAACGGGCACCGCCAAGTCGGTTTTTCTGGACGGGCCTGTTTATCCCTGCTACCTCAGCTGCTTCGCGGTCGCTCTCGACTGCGGATTTGAGGACAGCAAGATGTTGATGGCGAAAGCCCAATTGCGACGACGACGTACCGACCGAGGGATTTTTCCCCTCGTTCTTCGCGTGCGCGTGCCTGCCTTCCTCTAAACGGCTGGAGACAAGTTCAGACGAGCGCGCTTCAAAGCTTGCTGTTCCCTAGCCGTTTCGAAAGACTTTTCCCATGGTGTTCGACATTCTCCCGGAAACTCCGGCGCATGAAGACGATATTGAGCGTTTGCACGATCTGAGTTTCGGCCCAGGTCGTTTCGCGAAAACCGCTTACAGAATGCGCGAAGGCGTCCCGCCGGTGGCTTCTCTGAGCTTTGTTGCTTTTGCCGAAAAGGACGGTGCCTCCCGCATGGTCGGCAGCATTCGTTTCTCGCCTTTGATGATTGGGGGAGAGAAAGGCTTACTGCTCGGTCCTTTGGCAATGGACCCGTCTGTGCGTGGACAGGGTGGCGGTCTTGATCTCATGCGAACGGCGCTCGCGGCGGCGCGCTCGGAAGGGCATCGGTTCGTCATTCTTGTGGGTGACGCGCCGTACTACGCTAAGGTTGGGTTTCAACAGGTGCCGCCGGGCAAGATCACGTTGCCGGGCCCAGTGGATAAAAGCCGGCTACTTTATTGCGAGCTTGTGCCTGGTGCTTTCCAGTCGGTCTGCGGGCTTGTTGAAAAAGGCGTTTAAGCGAAGCCTTATTTGCTTTCGCGCCGCCATCCGAGCAGGAGAAGTCCGATCATCAACGGTAGTGCAAGCCAGGGCGAGAGCAGGGGAACCTGCGCGACAGCTTTGAGTACATAGCCACCATTGCGTCTTAAACCCGCCCAGGTATCGCCGGCCGCATCCCGTCCGGGTCTTACGCTGCGCAAGGTGGGCGCGGCACCTAGGTCCTCGATCCAGAAGGTTCCGCCGCCGTTTTCAGCGATCAGCGGCGCCAAGGTTTCTTTGGTTGCGCGAATGTCCATGAACTCACGCGGGTTCGCAGGTCCGACTGCGGCGACGGCTTGCAGTGTCGTGTCGGCGACCTTGTGCAGGCCGATCTCGTCGGTAGCGAGCCGTCCGGTAAACCGCCCAGGTGCCGTCTCTGACAGAACGAGGGTCTCAATCGATCCGGATGGCAGGGTGACTGTGACCTCCTCGGCCTCAGGTGCCATTGTCCGCCGTTCCACGGACAGCGCTCCGTCCTTGCCGGTCGCAAGAAGTCGTTCTTCTTCCAGGTCCGGTTCCTTCATCAGCCAGTGGGCCAGGCGGCGCAGCAGCTCGGCCTGAGGGCCGCCACCTTCAAAGCCACGCGCCCAGAGCCAGGCATGATCCGACAAAAGCTGAGCGACTCGTCCTTCCCCAACGGTATCGAGGACCATCAATGGGCTTCCTTCCGGGCCTTCCATCACTGCGCGGCCGGAGGTTTGCGACGCTTCGATGAGGCGGAACCAGCGGCCCCAATCAGGTGGGGTCGTTTCGCTGCCTGGAAGGGCGGCGGTGACCGGGTGCCGTGTACCGTCTTCTGTCAATGCCGCGCGATATCCCTGTTCAACGATCTGTCCTGTGGGTTGTGCGGGGAGAATGCCGGCGAGCGGAGTGCGATAGATTGAAAAAGGGGAGGCAAAGGCCGGGCCCGCGGCTGCCAGCACAGCGCCGCCATTTTCGACATAGCGGGCAACATTTCCCAAATAGACAATGGGCAGCACCCCGCGCCGACGATAGCGATCAAAGATAATCAGGTCGAACTCATCCAGCTTCGCGGAAAACAATTCGCGCGTGGGAAAAGCGATGAGGGATAGTTCTGAGATAGGTGTGCCGTCCTGTTTTTCCGGGGGGCGCAGGATAGTGAAGTGCACAAGGTCAACCGACGGGTCGGCTTTCAGGAGATTGCGCCAGGTTCGTTCGCCCGCGTGTGGCTCACCGGACACCAACAACACGCGCAGACGGTCGCGAATGCCGGTCATGACCAAAGTCGCTTTATTGTTCTGTTCCGTGAGCTCGTTGGGCAGAGAGTCGGCAACGATCTCGACAACGTTTTCGCCACCGTGCGGCAGCGCCAGCGTCGTTGTGATTTCAGCGCCTGGCATAACGGTGAGCTGGTTAATCTGATCGCCATTCAGGTTCACCTGTACGCTCACCGGCTCACTGGCATTGTTGCCTTCTTCGTCAACGCGGAAACGGAGTGTGATCGGCTCACCAACAATCCCGAACCGAGTCGCTTCCGCCACGATGATTTTGCGGTCCGCGGCCTTCGGGTCGCCCACAAGAATGCCATGCAAGGGTGCTTCGATGCCAAGAGCTGCGAGGCTTGACGGTACGTCATGCACCTGACCGTCACTCACCACCATAATGCCTGCAAGGCGATCGCGGGGAATGTCGGCGATAGCGCCATCCAGAGCACCAAAAAGAGCTGTGCCGCCGTCTTTTGCCGCTTGGTCGCTTTCCACTATGCGAACGTCCAGGTCTGCAACAAGCTCAAGCTGGCTCTTCAGCCTGTCGACGGCCTCATCGCGCGACTCTGATCTGCTTCCGAGAGACATGCTTGCGCTTTTGTCGATGAGCAGGACTGCGACATCGTCTATGGGCTCACGATCTTCTTCCCGCAGTGTGGGGTTTGCGAGCAGGATCAGCAATACAGCGAAAGCGGCTGCGCGGTAGAGTGTCCCGGGTGCTTTTAGCCATGCAGAACCTAGAGTTGCGGTAATGGCCAGGACACCCAAGACCGTGAGCCATAATGGCGCTACAAGAGGATCCGTGACGAGACTCCAGGTCATGTCATTGCCCCAACCGTTCAAGAAGGGCGGGGAGATGCACCTGGTCGGCCTTGTAATTGCCGGTCAGAGCATACATGACGATATTGACGCCAGTGCGCACCGCAATTTCCCTTTGGCGTTCGCCACCAGGGACAGCCGCGTAAAGCGGACGTCCCGTCGCATCTCGGGCCCAGGCGCCGGCATAATCGTTGGAGCCAATGAGGATGGCTGAGACGCCATCATTGCTGGTCGAGGTGGCGCCGTCGTCGGCGCGCGCGCGTTCTATCCACAATTGTCCACCATCCCAACGCCCTGGGAAATCTGCAAGCAGGTAAAAAGCTTTTGTCAGCACATGCGTATCTGGCACTGGCTCCAGCGGTGGGATGTCGAGTTGTTCCAGCAGCTCGCGCAGCGCTAGGCTTGATTTTGTCGTCAGCCCTTGGATGGCCTGCCCCTGATCGCGCGTGTCGAAGAGGATGGTTCCTCCTTGGCGCATGTAAGTTTCAATCCGCGCGAGTCCGGCGGGCGAAACGTCCGGTTGAAACTCGCTGATTGGCCAATAGAGGAGAGGGAAGAAGGCCAATTCGTCCCGCTCAATATTCACGCCGATGGGTACTCCGGGTTCCAGTGCGGTGCGGCGGCGCAATGTGTCGCTTAGTCCGGTGAGACCGGCGCGGCTCAGTTCATCCAGTTCACTGTCGCCTGTGAGCACATAGGCGAGATGGGTCTCAAGGACCGCGGCCAGGGCAGCATCGTCGCTTTCGGCTGCTTCAAGCGCACCAGGCGCAGCGACCAGTAACAGGGCGGCGATGCTCAGTGCAGCAGGTCGGGCTTTTGCAAATGGGAGCTGGGAAAGACGCCCGCTTAAGAAAAGTGCCGCCATGCCATCCACCAGCAGTAGGAGAAGCGCGACGACGAAGATGGGCGCTTTGAGATCCACCTCGTCGCCATTCGCAAATGTGCGGCGGGTAGTAATCCCGTCGAGGCTGGACAGGGGGGACAGGCTTGTCTCGGCATTGGTGAGATTGAGCGCCCGTGCCGACCCTGCATCCCCATAAAGACCTGGAGGGTGGGTTGCGGTGGGTCGCATTGTGGCAATGTCTGCGCGTGCAATGGGTGTCGTCCAGGGCGGCGGTACCGTGAAATGGCCCTGCGCGTCGATCATCAGATGCGGCGCAAGTGTCGAACCGGTGGCAGCGTCCTCTGCGGTCGCTGTGCCTTGGGCGAGATCGATCAGGCGCCGTAACATGTCAACGTAAAGCCCAGACAGAGCCAGGTTGGACCATTCGGCGTTTGCGGTCACATGAAAAAGCACGATCCAACCCTCGCCCTCGGAGCGCGCTGTGACGAGGGGCGTGCCATCTGCCAGTTGAGCCCAGACCCGGCCCGCCAAATTGCCGCGGGGGTCTGCCAGGACCTGTCTTTTGACCGTTACATCATCCGGGACGGTGATCCCGGCAAATGGGCTGTCTTCGCTGAACGGCGCCAGTGTTTGCGGTTCTGTCCAGGAAAGAGCGCCTCCGAGTTCACGGCCTCCGGAACGCAAGGGCACGGGCACGAGCGGGTCCGCCTGAGCGGCCAGGCGCGGTCCAGCAAAGCGGACAAGCACGCCGCCTTGCTTGATCCATTCAGACGTTACTTCGACATCCGGTGGCGACAGACGGCCGAGATCTGACAGCAGCAATACGGAGAGCGGTTCCGCAAGCAACTGAGAGACGGGACTGATATCTTCCTCTTCGCTGGAGGCGGTCCGAACATCAACAAAGGGTTCGAGCGCCCGTTCCAGGTAGTATAGATCTGAGAGCAGCGGTTGGTCTTCGGCTGTGCCAGACACCATGCCGAGGGTGCGGCGGCGCCAGCGTTCGTCAAGCACCAGCGTACTTCCCGCACTTGCATTCACACTCAGTGAAATGCGGGAAATCTCGTTCCTCAGCTCCAGGGGCAGATTGAAGATGGCCTCGGTCCGCAGATCGCCATCTGCAAAAGCAAACGAAGCTCGACCAACCGGGCGGCCATCGACGGCAAAGGCCGTAACATCTCCTTCATGAAGCGCTTCCAAGCTCGCTCGTACGACCGGCACAGACACTGTCCCGGTGCCAGTGGCGGGCGGAAGGAGGGCAAGCGGTCGCTCGCTGGCCTGAGGCTCTACAAGCTCAACGGAAATTCCTCGCGATGATAGATAAGTTGCCAACGCGGCCGCACCGCCATCTTCCAGGCCATCGGAAATCCAGATTGCCTGACTGGGATCTTCCGAGAGTATCTCCAGCTTGGCGATCAACGCCGATCTGTCCACGTCCAGGGGGTGGGGTTGAAGCGCCCCTAGCCGGCGTTCTGCATCTGATGGTCCGTAAAACGCCAAGGCTTGTGGAAGAGCTTCGGGGGCGGAGCCAATGAGCGCCACCCGGCGATCGTCGCGCTCGGCTTGGGTGATCAGGCTCTGCACAAGGGCCTGCCGTCTGGACCAATCCGCCGCCGAGGCCCAGCCATTATCGACGATAAGGAGGAGTGGTCCGGATCCGGCAATGCGATCCGCGGGTCGCCAGAGCGGCGCGGCCAGCGCAATGATGATGAGCGTGGCCAACATGAGCCGCAGCAAAAGCAGCCAGAGCGGCGTGTGCGCCGGACTTTCTGTTTCCGGGACAAGGCCCAGCAGCAGGCGTATCGCCGGAAAACGCACCCTTTGCGGGGCCGGCGGTGTTGCCCGCAAAAGCCACCAAATGACGGGCAGACTGAGCAAACCGATCAGTGCCCAGGGGGCGGCAAATGCAAGAGGACCGAGGGACAGCATCAAGACCTCGCCATTTGCATTGCGTCTGGTGTCCCTGAAATCACGCCATAGAGCGACAACAGAGCGCTTGTCGCGGCATGGTCCGTTCGGTGTGTGGCGAAAGACCAGGAGATGGAGCGCGCGAGGTCTTGTAATGCCGCTTGGTGGTTCGCCAGTCTGTCCTTGTAGGCGCTGCGAATGGTTTCAGCTCGGCTCACCAGAAGCTTCAGGTCTTCTTCTACTCCCTCGAATTCCGTGCGGCCATCAAAGGGCAGATCTGTTTCAGCGGGATCAAGGACCTGAACAAGATGGCCGGTGACGCCAGATGCCGCCAGTTGACGGACCCGCTTAGACAAGGTGTCCGTTGGGTCAAGAAAATCTCCTATGAGGACCAAAGTGGCATATCTGGGCAGATCTTGAAGGGGCGGCAGACCCGATTGATCGTTGTCCTGTTCCGGCAAGCCCAACCAATGGTTTGTGAGCCTGTTGAGTCCGGCACGGCCGCTGGAGGGCATGGCATCCTGGCCAAGGCTGGCAACGCGCTCACCCGCACGGGTCAGGAGACTGGCGAGCGCCAAGCCCAGAATCAGGGCGCGGTCTCGCTTCAAACAAGGTGCCAGGTCAGAGCGGTAGGACATCGACGCTGATCGATCGCACCAAAGCCAAACGCTTTGGGAGGCATCCCACTCATTTTCGCGCACAAAAAGATGCTGCGAACGGGCAGATTGGCGCCAATCAACAGCGTTGGCTGAGTCGCCCGTGTCATAGCGCCGGTATTGCCAAAAGCTCTCGCCGGGCCCCGTGCGCCTGCGTCCATGGATGCCTTGTTCCACCGTATTGGCGACCCGCTCTGCCTCCGCCAGCAATGGGGGCAGTGTCGCTGCGAGGGTCTGGGCCTCTGCAACTGTTGCTGAGCCGCTGCGGGTGGAGGAGGGTTCGGCCATGTGGCGGGTTACCCGAGCCGTTTCGTCAGGCGATCAATCACTCCGGAAATCGTGACGCCTTCCGCGCGGGCCGCAAAGGTCAGCGCCATGCGGTGGCGCAGGACGGGTTCTGCCAATGCGACAACATCATCGATTGAGGGGGCAAACCGCGCATCCATCAGGGCACGTACCCGAACGGCGAGCATCAGGGCCTGACTGGCGCGGGGGCCGGGGCCCCACGCGACATGTTCCGCAACTTCAGCGACATCGCCTTCATGAGGGCGTGCGCTGCGAACAAGTTCCAGAATGGCGTCGACAACCTGATCGCCCACCGGGATGCGCCTTACCAGGCGCTGAATGGCCTGCAGTTCGTCGGCGGTCAGAACTTGTTGTGCCGTCGCCTCGTCGGAGCCTGTGGTCGCGAGGAGCATGCGCCGCTCCGCTTCGAGATCGGGATAGTGGACATCGATTTCCATGAGGAACCGGTCGAGCTGGGCTTCCGGCAATGGATAGGTGCCTTCCTGTTCCAGCGGGTTCTGGGTTGCGAGAACATGAAAGGGTCGCGGCAGTTCATGGCGTTGACCGGCGACGGTTACATGATGTTCCTGCATCGCTTGCAAAAGGGCAGACTGGGTTCGAGGGCTCGCCCGGTTGATCTCGTCCGCCATGAGTAGTTGGCAAAAGACGGGGCCGGGGATGAAGCGGAAACTGCGTTTGCCGCTGTCGCCTTCTTCAAGCACTTCTGAGCCGACAATGTCCGCCGGCATCAGGTCCGGCGTGAATTGGACGCGTTTGTCGTCCAGCCCTAGGACCGTGCCCATGGTGTGCACCAGAAGGGTCTTAGCGAGGCCAGGCACACCGACAAGCAGGGCATGCCCGCCCGCCAGAACCGTAATCAGCGTCTGATCAACGACAGGCTCCTGACCATAGATGATCTCGCCGATCGCCGACTTTGCGCGGGCAATCTTCTCACCTGCGGCCTCGATTTCCTTGACGACGTCGCCGCCTTCTTCACTGACTGTCTGCATTGCCCTACATATATGTTTGCGTGAGACGGGAATAAGGCCCGACACGGGGGAATCGGTGGCATTTTGCCTTCGTTTGGCGAGTGTAACGGGACTCGTGTCCCCTTTGTGACCGCCAATTCGGTCATTTTCGGCCAAGTTGCGGCCATTATGGCCCGGCAGGGGCCTCAAGGGATACGTTCGCGGACATGAAAAGGTTGTGAGAAGGCGGTTTTTTGATGGCTGGTGACAATAAAACAGCAAACGGCGGTGCCGCCCAAAGCCCGGCGCGGGCACCGACTGAGGTTCTCAAAGGACTGGGTGCTGCGCAGGCTGCCGGGGAGAAGGCCCGCGGGCTGCCGCCCGTCCATCTCTGGAACCCCCCTTTCTGCGGCGATCTCGATATGCGGATCAAGCGGGACGGCACCTGGCACTATCTCGGCTCCCCCATCGGGCGCGAGCGCCTGGTCCGTCTTTTCTCAACCGTGCTGCGCAAGGACGAGGATGATTATTTCCTGGTGACGCCGGTGGAGAAGATCGGCATCACCGTCGATGACGTCCCGTTCCTCGCCGTGGCCATGCGTGTCGAGGGTGAAGGGCAGTCCCAAGTGTTGTCGTTCGAAACGAGCGTTGGGGACCGTGTCACCGTGGACCCTGATCACCCGATGCGGTTTGAGGTCGATGCAGCGACGGGGGAGCCGGCGCCTTATGTGCTGGTTCGTTCCCGCCTTGAAGCGCTGATTAATCGCGCCGTCTTTTACGATCTTGTGGAACTTGGTGTCGAAGAAGACGTGGCGGGTGAGCGCTGGTTCGGTGTCTGGAGTTCCGGCGATTTCTACAAGTTCATGCCTGCAGGCGAGCTGGTGGTCTGAGTTTTATGGAAGACTACAAAGCCCGCATTCTTGCCAGCATTGATCTGGAGCTGCCATCGCTGGACCGCATTCTCGAACCGACAGGCGCCGGTGTGCGCGGCGACAAGGACTTAAATCCGGATGACTGGGTTGATCCAAAGGATCGGCCTGATCTGCGTCTTGCCGCGGTGCTGGTGCCGATCATCGAGCATGAGGCGGGACCCACGGTGCTGCTGACGCGCCGCGCGGATCATCTCAATTCCCACTCCGGCCAAGTGGCCTTTCCCGGTGGCAAGGTTGAACCCGGCGAAACACCTGTAGACGGCGCGCTTCGGGAAGCGGAAGAGGAGGTGGGACTCCATCGCTCGTTTGTGGATGTTGTGGGCTTCCTCAACCCTTATGAGACCGGCACGGGGTTTCGAATCCTTCCCGTGATCTCCTTTGTCCGACCTGGCTTTTCCCTGACGTCAGACCCGGGGGAGGTCGCGGAGATTTTCGAAGTGCCGTTAGGCTTCCTCATGAATGTCGAAAACCATGAACGTCATAGTGTCTTCTGGCGCGGAAAGCGGCGCGCTTATTATGCAATGCCGTATCAGGGTCACTATATATGGGGCGCAACAGCCGGTATGATCCGCAACCTCCACGATAGACTGCAAAACGGGGCTCAAGCTTAATGGCGCGCTTCTTTATCAACTTTCTGTTTTTCCTTCTGCCTTTTGCGACCTATTGGGTCTTCATCCTGATTTCCCGCAAGGCCGAACACCGCCCAGACTTGAAGTGGAGTGAAGCGCCCTTTGGCTGGCTTATCGTGGCAGGTTTGGCGCTGGGTGTGGGAAGCATGCTGGTTGCAGGTATTTACACTGCCAACACGGCGGGCACAGATTATGAGCCCGCGCGATTGATCGATGGTGAAATTCAATCGGGCACGGTTGAGTAAGACCGCAGGTCGTGACTTGGGAGCAGGTGATGAGTGAAGAAAAGCGAGGCGAACTCGCTGTCCATGACTGGCTGAAAAATGACACCACGCAGACGGTGATGAAGGCGCTTGGCGGTGAACGTGGCGAAGCGCGGTTCGTTGGCGGCTGTGTGCGCAATGCCTTGTTGATGGAACCCGTCAGCGACGTCGATATCGCGACCGTTCATGCGCCCGCCGACGCGACCAAGTTACTCGAAGCGGCGGGCGTGAAGGTTGTACCCACAGGTTTTGCCCATGGCACCGTCACCGCGGTCTTGGACGGGAAGCATTTTGAAGTGACGACGCTCCGCGTGGATGTGGCGACGGATGGTCGCCGGGCAGACGTGGCTTTCACCGGTGACTGGTTGGAAGACGCAAATCGTCGCGACTTCACCATGAACGCGCTCTACGCCGATATGGACGGGACTGTGCACGATCCGCTCGGCGGCAGGGGCGATCTTGATCAACGCGTGGTGCGGTTTATCGGTGATCCCCATGATCGAATTCGGGAAGACTATCTTCGCGTCCTGCGCTTCTTTCGCTTCCATGCGCATTACGGGTCAGGTGAGCCCGATGCGGCGGGCCTTAAAGCCTGCGCCGAAGAAGCTCAAGGATTGAAACAGCTGTCGGCTGAGCGGGTGCAGACGGAACTGCTGAAACTGCTCGGTGCGGATGAAGCCGGTGACGCGCTCCGACAAATGGCGGCGACCGGAATCCTACCGCTGGTTCTGCCCGAGGCGACCCGTCTCGATCGGCTGGAAGCCGTTGTGAGTATTGAAGCGAACCAGCTGTTCACGTCTGACCCTGTGTTGCGTCTTTCAAGCGCGGTGGATCTCGACGCCGACGGGGTCGAGGCGATGGCGGCGCGGTTGAAGCTTTCCAACAAGGATCGTGATCGTATCAAAGACATGCAGACGGATGAGACCAAGATCGTTTGCTACCTCTCGGTACGCGAAGTGCATCGGGCGCTCTACCTCATGGGGGTGCAGTGTTTCAAAGATCGCGTCATGCTCGGCTGGGCGATGGATAAGAAGGGCGCCAATGCCATGCAATGGCGGGCGCTGCTCGCGATTGCAGACAGTTGGGAACGTCCAAAGCTGGCGCTCACAGGCTCCATGATGAAAGCCGCCGGCGTGCCCGAAGGCCCCGAGATGAGCCGCGTCTATAAAGAAGTGGAAGAGTGGTGGGTCGATGCCGGGTTCATCGAAGATGAGTTTTCCATCATTGAACGGCTGAAGGCGGTTGTTCAGGCGACGGTGTATTGATCCGTGGTTGCGGACACAGCTTTCTCTCTTGAGGGTAAAACAGCGCTTGTCACCGGTGCCACGCAGGGTCTCGGGTTTGAGATTGCGAAAGCACTGGCTAGCGCCGGTGCACTGGTTCTGCTGAATGGGCGGGATGCGGCACGGGCTGAGGCCGCCGCTGAGACGCTCAAACCGCTTGGGGATGTGCGTGCGCTCGCCTTTGACGTGGCTGATGAAGCAGCCGTCGCTACGGCATTCGACGAGCTTGGTGAGGGTGGTCTCGATATCCTGGTGAACAATGTCGGGCTTCGTGATCGGCGTGCCCTTGATGAGCATTCGCTCGATGATGTGCGGACCATGCTCAATGTGAACCTGGTCGCACCGTTTGATCTGTCGCGCCGTGCAGCGGCGCTCATGGGTGCGGGCGGGCGGATCATCAACATCACATCCATTGCCGGACCTTTGTCGAACAAAGGTGACACGCCTTACACGATTGCCAAAGGTGGGCTTGAGTCTCTCACCCGCGCTTTGGCGGCCGAATTGGGCGAGCGGCAGATCACGGTGAACGCGATTGCGCCGGGCTTCTTTGCGACGGAGCGCAATGAAGAACTGACCTCCGATCCTTCTATCGACAGATGGCTGGACCAGCGCACAAGCCTCGGGCGCTGGGCCCGTCCGGAAGAGATTGGGGGCGCTGCCGTGTTCCTGGCCTCCGAGGCGGCGTCCTATGTCACCGGACACGTGCTTTTTGTGGATGGTGGCTACGCCGCACATTTTTGAGTTCACGTGAGCGGTGCGAATTCGCCACCTGTTGCGAGTATCAGGTCTTGCGGTGCAATCTCCATCTCCAGACCGTACGCACCGCCGCTGGTATAGATGGTCTCGAAATTCATTGCGGTGGCATCGACGAAGGTCGGTAGTTTTTTCTTCTGACCAAGAGGTGAACAGGCGCCCATCTGGTACCCGGTCGTCTTGATGGCGAGAGGCTTCTCGGCCAGGTCAATTCGCTTTGTTTTAAGATGTCGCGCCAGTGCCTTGCGATTGAGATCGTGGGTTGCCGGCACAATGGCGCAGTAAAGTTTTTTCGCTTCGTCGATGACGATGAGTGTTTTGAAAAGACGGGCTGCATCAATGCCGCTCGCAGATGCCATTTCCAATGCGGATGTCTTTTCGTGTGTCGCCACGTCGATCCTGTGGAAGCGAACGTCAATGCGGTTAAGCCGGACATAGCGTTCTGCGGCGGATTCTTTCCCGGCCATTGCTCAAGGCCATTTCACTTCCGGTGGCATGGAAGAGAGGATTGAGTCCACATTGCCGCCGGTCTTGAGACCGAAGGTCGTGCCGCGGTCATAGAGCAGATTGAACTCCACATAGCGCCCGCGACGGATGAGTTGTTCTTCGCGGTCCGCCTCTGTCCACGGCTCGTCGATGTGCCTGCGGACGAGGGTTGGATAAATGTCGCGGAAGGCGCGACCCACATCCTGGGTGAATGCAAAGTCCTTGTCCCAATCGCCGCTATTGTGGCGATCGTAAAAGATGCCGCCGATGCCGCGGGGCTCCTCACGGTGGGGCAGGTAGAAATACTCGTCACACCATTTTTTGAAGCGTTCGTAATAGTCGCTGCCATGAGCGTCGCAGGGTGCTTGCATGGCGGCGTGAAAATCAACCGTGTCTTTATGCTCCTGGGTACGGTTGCGATCGAGCACTGGAGTCAAGTCTGCGCCACCGCCGAACCACCATTTGGTAGTGACGATCATGCGGGTGTTCATGTGCACCGCCGGCACATTCGGGTTTTGAGGGTGGGCAATGAGGGAAATGCCGCTCGCCCAGAAACGCGGGTCTTCGTCGGCGCCGGGAATTTGCGCGCGAAACTCTTCGGAAAACTCGCCGAACACAGTTGAGGTGTGGACGCCCACTTTCTCAAAGACGCGACCCTTCATGACGGACATGACTCCGCCGCCTTTGTCTTCATTGGCGTCGCCGCGCGCCCAGGGCGTGCGCTCAAATCGGCCAGCGGATCTGTCCGAAAATGTGCCCGTCAGTTCGTCTTCGAGTTTTTCGTAGGACGCGCAGATCTCATCACGGAGCGATTGAAACCAGGTTTCAGCTTTTGATTTTGCGGCGTCGATATCCATGTTCACTCTATTGTTTTGGCGCCCTGTTTTCAGGATTTGGCCCCATGATTTGGGTCAAGGCGCGCGGGACGGGTAGGGCATATGCTGGCGCACAATATGTCGGTGTGACCCAAAACTGAAGTAGATGATGACCCGTTCTTCTCTTTCTCTTGCTTTGAAATATGACCGGCCGGTACCGCGCTATACGAGCTATCCGACTGCGCCGCATTTCTCTGAAGCTGTGGGGGAAGATGCTTACCGGGGGTGGCTCTCGAGGCTCGACCCCTCTCAACCCCTGTCTCTCTATATTCACGTGCCGTTCTGCGCTGCCATGTGTTGGTTCTGCGGATGCAACACGAAGATTGTCGCCCGGTACGACCCGGTGGCGTCTTACGTCGATCATGTGTTGAAAGAAATCGCGCTGCTGGCAGACGCTTTGCCGGACCGGTTTCCCGTTGCGCATGTCCATTGGGGCGGCGGCAGCCCAACCATGCTGACATCGGAGGATTGGGCACGGATCGTTGAGACGCTCCGTCACCATTTCGACCTCACTGAGAATGTGGAACTGGCGGTCGAGCTCGATCCGCGAACCGCGACGGTCGATTATGTCCAGGCGCTGGCACGTGCCGGTGTCAGCCGGGTCAGCATCGGGGTTCAGGATTTCGACGCGCGCGTCCAGAAGGCGATCAACCGCATCCAGCCCTATGACATGACCGCTGAGGTTGTGGGGTGGCTGCAGGAGGCGGGGATTACCGCCATCAATATGGATCTCATGTATGGGCTCCCGCACCAGACGGTCGAGACCGTTGTGGACCAGGTCGACCTGGCCGTTTCATTGGATCCGCAGCGGGTGGCGCTTTTTGGGTATGCCCATGTGCCGTGGATGAAGACCCATCAAAAGATGATCGATGAAGCGGTTCTGCCCGATGCGGAATCCCGGTTTGCACAGTTTGAAGCAGCCCGGCGGCGTTTGCTTGAGCTCGGGTTCACACCTGTTGGGTTGGATCATTTTGCTCTGCCGGATGACCCATTGGCCAGGGTAGATGAAGGTGTGTATCGGAACTTCCAGGGGTATACGAGCGATGATGCGGAAACGCTGATCGGGCTTGGGGCGTCGTCTATCGGGTCATTGCCCCAAGGCTATGTTCAGAACCAGCCGTCGCTCACCTCCTACAAAGAAGCTGTGCAGGCGGGTCATTTGCCGATCGTGAAAGGTCGCGCGTTGAGCGAAGACGACCGCGAACGCCGCGACATCATCAACGATCTCATGTGTTCGCTCAGAGCCGACCTTGCCGGTGGACGTGATCACTACCGACAAGAGCTCAAACGGCTGGAACCGCTCATGGATGATGGCTTGGTCGAACTGCAGGGGGACCGTCTCGTGGTGACCGAGGAGGGGCGTCCGCTGGTCCGCGTGGCCGCTGCCGCGTTTGATACCTACCTCGCGAACGGCGCAGGACGGCACTCCAAGGCGGTCTGATCGCCTGGCGGCCTGGTTAGGGTGACGTCACAGGTGGAAATGCGCCCAGCTGCCGCAGAGCTTCGCCAGCCACCATTGCGCAAGCAGATGAAACATTGAGGGACCGCGCGCCTTCGGCCATGGGAATGAAGAGGCTGGCGTCAGCGCGATCGTGGACATAGTCGGGTACGCCGGCGCTTTCGCGGCCCATCAGCAGGATGTCATCCTGTTGGTAGCTGAAATCCTGATAAGGCTCTGCGGAGGCTGTGGTCATCAGGATCAGCCGCGCGCCGGGGGCGAGATTCTCCAGGTAAAGCTCCCACGAATCGTGCCGATGCATGGTGGCGATGGTCAGATAGTCCAAACCGGCCCGTTTCAGCCCTCTGTCTGAAAGAGGAAAACCGCAAGGCTCGATGATATCCACAGGGAGCCCCAAACAGGCGCCTAAACGCAGAATATTCCCCGTATTCTGCGGGATATCGGGCTCAAATAGGGCAATTCGCATGGTTTAGGGTTTCCTAAGGTGTGGGGCGAGGTTTCAGGGAGAGCTGGCACATACCGCCGCATGCGTCATCCTGCCACTTCAAAGCCCCAAGGACTGGACAATTTATGAAGGGAATGCCACAAACGCGGCAATGCGGGGACGAGGGGACAAAGCCCCGCTTATTCCGGTTTTGGGCGTCCGCCTCCGGCCTTCACAAGATGGCCAATCGGGTTGGCGCTGCACATTAAGTAAAGGAGACCTCAACCGTGGCAACCACCGACACGGATGAGCCGACACGGCGCGATTTCCTCTATGTAGCCACCGGCGCTTTTGGAGCTGTTGGCGTCGCGGGCATTGCCTGGCCACTCATCGATCAAATGAACCCTGATGCCTCTGCACTCGCACTGGCGTCCATCGAAGTGGACATTTCCAACGTGGAAGTGGGCCAGTCGATCACTGTCAAATGGCGCGGGAAGCCGGTCTTCATTCGACACCGGACCGCAGAAGAGATTGCAGAGGCTGAGGCGGTTCCTCTTGACGTTCTCAGGGACCCCCAGACCGATGAGCAACGCGTCATCAAGCCGGAATGGCTGGTGATGGTCGGGGTTTGTACCCATCTGGGTTGTATTCCAGCGGGGCAGAAGGTTGCAGACGTGAAGGGCGACTATGACGGCTGGTTCTGTCCGTGCCATGGCTCGCACTATGATACGTCTGGTCGTATCCGCGTGGGGCCTGCGCCTCTCAACTTGGAAGTGCCTGAGTATGCCTTCGTGTCCGACAGCGTCATCAAGATTGGTTGAGGGAAGAGATCATGAGCGGTGAAAGCACCTACCAGCCCTCAAACGGCTTTACGAAATGGATGGATGATCGGCTGCCGATCATGCGTCTGGGATATGACTCCTTTATTGCCTATCCGACGCCTCGCAATTTGAACTATTGGTGGACGTTCGGTGCGATCCTGACCTTCATGCTGGCGATCCAGATCATCACGGGCATCGTGCTTGTGATGCATTACACGCCGCATGTGGATATGGCGTTTGCGAGTGTCGAACACATCATGCGCGATGTGAACTATGGATGGTTGATCCGCTATGTTCACGCCAACGGCGCCTCCATGTTCTTTATCGCCGTTTACATCCATATGTTCCGCAGCCTTTATTACGGTTCCTACAAGGCGCCGCGCGAACTGCTTTGGATACTGGGCGTGCTGATCTACCTCCTCATGATGGCGGCCGCGTTTATGGGCTATGTGCTTCCTTGGGGCCAGATGAGCTTCTGGGGCGCGACGGTTATCACCAACCTGTTTGGGGCGATCCCGCTGATCGGCGATCCGCTCAGGGAATGGCTCTGGGGTGGTTTCTCCGTTGATAACCCAACGTTGAACCGCTTCTTCTCCCTTCACTATCTCATTCCGTTCCTGATTGCGGGTGTTGTGGCACTTCATATCTGGGCGCTTCATGTGACGGGTCAGAACAACCCAACGGGCATTGACGTGAAGGATGAGCAGGACACGGTTCGGTTCACGCCTTATGCAACGATCAAAGACATTTTCGGTCTGTCGATCTTCCTGCTGCTCTTTGCCTATTTCGTGTTCTTCAACCCGAACGTTCTTGGCCATGCGGACAACTATATCGAAGCCAACCCGCTGGTGACGCCGCCGCACATTGTGCCGGAATGGTACCTGTTGCCGTTCTACGCGATCCTGCGGGCCATCACGTTTGATATTGGTCCCATCGACTCCAAGCTGGGTGGTGTGATCGCGATGTTTGCCTCGATCGCCATTCTCTTCGTGTTGCCTTGGCTGGATACGTCGAAAGTGCGTTCTGCGCGCTTCCGTCCTCTCTTCCGTCAGTTCTTCTGGATCTTCGTCGTTTGCTGCTTGGGCCTCGGATATTTGGGTGGGCAGCCTGCTGAGGGGGGGTATGTCATCGCCGCTCAGATCCTGACGGCCTATTACTTCGCTCACTTCCTGATCGTGTTGCCGGTACTTGGACTTGTCGAGAAGACGAAACCTTTGCCAGAGAGCATTGCGCAATCGGTGCTTGGCGGCGGAGGTGGAACTTCGGAAGCGGCCGCGTCACCTGAGAAACGCGGATAAGGGGCGGAACAATGACCACACAATTGAATAAAACTGAGAACCGTCCTTGCATCTTCACCCGTGCATGTAGCGTGGTTCCTTTCCTGGGCGCCGTGGCGATCATTGTCCTAGGGGCGATGTTTTTGACCATGGGCGGGGCCAAAGCCGCTGGTCCTGCGGTTGAGCTCAAAGAACGCGATTGGTCCTTTGATGCACCATTCGGCACATTTGACCGCTCTGCGCTCCGCCGCGGATACAAAGTCTACGCTGAGGTCTGTGCGGCCTGCCATGCGATGGAATTCATGAAATTCCGAAACCTGTCGCAGCCCGGTGGCCCTGAATTCACCGAGGATGAAGTGAAGGTGATTGCGGCGGACTATGTGATCGAGGATGGGCCGGATGATTTCGGCGACATGTTCGAACGCGCCCGTCTGCCAAAAGACCCGTTTCCGTCGCCCTTCGAAAACGAAAACGCAGCGCGTGCGTCCAATGGCGGTGCCTATCCTGTCGATCTGTCGCTGGTTGTGAAGGCACGTGGCGGTGCGGAGGATTACCTCTATTCGCTGCTCACGGGGTATGTTGAGGCGCCTGAAGGCTTCGAAGTGCCGCCTGGCATGTATTACAACGCCTATTATTCGGGGCATCTCATTGCGATGGCGAATCCGCTTGTCGATGAGATTGTTGATTACGAAGACGGTGCGCCGATGACGGTCGACCAGTATGCGAAGGACGTGACCACGTTCCTCACATGGGCGTCTGAGCCAACCCGCGAAGCGCGGCACCGTCTGGGCTTCCAGGTCATGATCTTCCTGGTTGTGTTCGCTGGCCTCATGTACTTCACCATGCGCAAGGTCTGGGCTGACGCTCACTAAGCTTTGCATTCACGGACAATGATTAGGGCTCCCGTTTCGGGGGCCCTTTTTGTTAGTGTCTGGTGAGTAGGTCGGAGGGCAGATGACAAAAACAGTATTGGGTGTTTTGGGCGGGAGCGGCGTTTATGACTTCCCCGGACTTGAAAACGAGCGATGGGAGCGGGTGGAGAGCCCTTGGGGTGAGGCGTCAGACGAGCTTCACTTCGGTGAGCTCGATGGCGTGCAGCTTGTCTTCCTGCCACGCCATGGGCGCGGGCATGTGCATAGCCCGAGTTCAATCAACTACCGCGCGAATATCGATGTGCTGAAGCGCGTGGGGGTTACGGACATTGTGTCTGTCTCCGCCGTTGGATCGCTCAAGGAAGAGCTGCCGCCAGGCCACTTTGTGATTGTGGATCAGTTTATCGACCGAACTTTTGCGCGCGAGAAGAGCTTTTTCGGCAAAGGGTGCGTCGCACATGTGTCCATGGCCGATCCCGTGAATGCTCGCCTGGGCGACCTTCTGGAAGCGGCGTGCCAGGCGGAAAGCATCCCGCACACGCGCGGTGGCACCTATCTCGCGATGGAAGGCCCGCAATTCTCATCACGCGCTGAGTCGGAACTCTATCGCTCCTGGGGTTGTTCGGTGATCGGTATGACCAACATGCCTGAGGCCAAGCTCGCCCGTGAAGCCGAGATTTGTTACGCCACTGTCGCGATGGTGACGGACTATGATTGCTGGCATCCTCATGAAGAAGATGTGGATGTGGCGCAAGTCATCCAGATTTTGACGGACAATGCGGAGCGCTCGCGGGCGATGCTGCGTCGACTCATCGGGTCCATTGCAGGCAAGGATAGGGAACCCTGCCCGCAGGGGCACGACCAGGCGCTTGAGATGGCGATCATCACAGGGCCTGATGCCAGAGATCCGGCCATTCTTGCTAAACTTGATGCGGTCGCGGGCCGCGTGCTTTGAGAAGAAACATGAAAAAAATCGAAGACTATATTCGCACCATTCCCGATTACCCGAAGCCTGGCATTCAGTTTCGCGACGTCACAACCCTTCTTTCGGACGCACAGGGGTTTCGACAATCCGTGGACGCTTTGGTGCAACTTCATGTCGGGGCGGACATTGACATGGTCGCAGGCATTGAAGCGCGGGGCTTTATCCTCGGCGGTGCTGTCGCCCACCAGCTGGGCAAGGGGTTTGTCCCTGTTCGCAAGAAAGGGAAACTTCCTGCCGAGACCATGGGTCAGGAATATGAACTGGAATATGGCACCGACATTGTCGAGATCCATACGGATGCGGTCCCGAAAGGGGCCAATATCCTGCTCGTCGATGATTTGATCGCGACGGGAGGCACGGCAGAGGCAGCGGTGAAGCTCATTGGTCGCGCCGGTGGTAATGTGCTCGGCGCGAGCTTTGTGATCGAGCTGCCGGCGCTCGGCGGGCGTGATCGTCTCGAAGGCTATGACATCGAAGTCCTGTCACTCTGTACTTTTGAAGGGGACTGATGGCCCATGCGCATAGATGGCCAACATATGCGCACGATCTGGCTCAACGATGATGGGTGGAGCGTTTCCATCATCGACCAACAAAAGCTCCCGCATGTCTTTGAGATCGCGGAATTGCGGGACCTGAACGATGCGGCCCGGGCCATCAAGGATATGTCCGTTCGCGGAGCCCCGCTGATTGGGGCCACAGCGGCCTATGGCCTGTCGCTGGCTTTGCGGGATGATCCTTCCGATGCGGGGCTGACGGAAGCCTATAAGCGGCTTCATGCAACGCGGCCCACAGCGATCAATCTCAAATGGGCGCTGGATGAGATCCACACCGCCGTCCACAATCTGGTTCCAAGTGATCGGGCGGAAGCGGCCTATCAGCGCGCGCGGGACATTGTGGAAGCGGATGTCGAGGTCAGCCGGCAGATCGGCGAGTATGGTGCCACGCTGCTCCGCGGAATTGCTGAGGTAAATGGTGGCAAGCCCGTCAATGTGCTGACCCATTGCAATGCCGGATGGCTCGCGACGATTGATTGGGGGACGGCAACGGCGCCGATCTATGTGGCGCGCGATGAGGGCGTGCCTGTCCATGTCTGGGTTGATGAAACCCGTCCGCGCAATCAGGGGGCAGCGCTCACCGCCTATGAGCTCGGGCAGGAGGGGATCGCCCATACGGTGATCGTCGACAATGCGGGGGGGCATTTGATGCAGGCGGGAAAGGTGGACTTGTGCATCGTTGGAACCGATCGCACGGCGGCCAACGGGGATGTGTGCAACAAAATCGGCACCTATTTGAAGGCTCTGGCGGCGGATGATAATGACATCCCGTTTTATGTCGCCCTTCCCCATACGACCATCGACTGGACGCTGGAGCGAGGCGCCGACATTCCGATTGAGGAACGCAGCGCCCAGGAGGTCACGCATGTATCGGGACTGACGTCAGAGGGCCAGGTGCAGGAGGTACAGGTAAGCGCCGTGGGAAGTGAGGCGGCTAATCCAGCCTTCGATGTGACACCAGCGCGCCTCGTGACGTCTCTTGTTACCGATAGAGGGCTGTGCCCCGCGTCCCGCGACGGGTTGCTCTCGCTCTTTCCGGAGCGGTGCCGATGAGTGCGCTTGCGCAATCGGTCATTGATACGGCGCTCACCATGTCCCAGTCGGGCCTCTCTGCCGGGCGGTCGGGCAATGTTTCCGTGCGCGACGGTGACAGGATTCTCATCACGCCCACAGGCATGGCCTATGACGCGCTTGTGCCCGCCGACATCGCCGCTATGGCTTTGGACGGCTCTGTGCCATCTGGATCGCGGAAACCCTCCTCGGAGTGGCATTTCCATGCAGCCATCTATGCCGCGCGTCCTGACATCCACGCCATCGTGCACACCCATTCCAATGCGGCGACGGCGCTGGCCTGCCTTGAAGAGGGCATACCGGCGTTCCATTACATGGTTGCTGCGGCGGGCGGCATGGATATCAGGTGTGCTCCTTACGCGACTTTTGGCACCGAAAAACTGGCGCAGGTTGCGGTTGCGGCTCTGGAAGATCGCAAAGCCTGTCTGCTGGCGCATCATGGTGTGATTGCCTGTGGCACAAACCTGCAACAAGCCTACGATCTTGCGGTGGAAGTCGAGACCCTTGCGGACCAGTATGGTCGGGCGCGGGCGTTGGGGGACGTGCCACTTCTGAGCGACGAAGAAATGCGGCGTGTGATCGAGAAGTTCAAAACCTACGGTCAGCAGAGTTAGGCGGCGATGCCAAGTTTTGAGCCGCCGATTAGTAGGGATCTGTTAACCATAAAGACGGTTTCGACCTGAGCATTTCTGCCGTTTAATGGACTTTCCGGAAGTGCCTGCTTGATCAAATGATTGCGCGGTCTATTTTCTTTTTCTTGGCTTTTCTTAAATAAAGATCTCATTTTTGTTTATTTGATGCCGAAAAACTTCTCCAGAAATGCTTTTTTTGATGTTTTTATTATAACTTTATTATTATCGGCGCAGTATTCTGTAAGCTCACGCGATGTTAGCGCGTTGTTTCGTGCACCGTGTGGCCGGGGTGGAGCCAAAAGCAGGTTGCCCTCCAACGCTGGTGGCCCTGGGGGGACGCGACCTAACGCACAGGCCTGTGGGAGCAGGTCCGGGATGTGTGTGTTTAGGTCGCGTCCGCAAACCATTTGAGCGTGCGCTCAAGAGCCAGGTCTGCGGCCTCCTTGGAGTAGTGTTCCCGCCGATCTGAATTGAAGCCATGGTCAGCTTCATAGATATGCACCGTGACATCTGACCGACGTTCCTTGAACTTGCTCACCCAGTCGATGGGAATGGAGGCGTCCTTGTCCCCGAAATGGAGCATGGTCGGGACCTTGGGTGTTTCGTCTTCCATGTCCATGATCAGGCGCCCGTAATATCCCACAGCAGATGCCAGCCCGGTGCAGCGGCAGGCGGCGAGCCATGCCATTGAGCCGCCATAGCAATAGCCTGTGATGTGCACCATGTCGGTGCCTTGTGATTTCAGAAAATCGATGGCGGCCTGAATGTCACCTTGCGCATTGGGTCCGCCAAATTTCTGCGCCAGTTCGATCGAGCGCTGAAATCCTTCGCCCGTATAGTCTGACTGCCAACCTTTTTCGCCGCGGTCATACATGGATGGGGCAATCACGGTGAAGCCCCGCTCGGCATAGCCGTCGCAGAGTTCCTGGATATGGTCCGTTACACCAAAGATTTCCTGGATGAGGACGAGACCCTGTCCATTTGACGTGGCCTCTGCGTCGGCCGGGGTGACCAGGTAGGCACCGAGCGTAAATCCCTCGTCTCCGGAAAGTTCGATCATCTTGCCTTTGCGGCTCATGGGGAGGTCTCCTCAGGCGAATAGGGGGTATGGCGCTCGATCAGACCCTGACCGACAAATGAGAATACCAACTCGCCCTTTTGATTGAAGCCTTCATTGAGATTGCGGACAATGCCCTGATTGGGCCGGCTCTTCAGGTCTACCTTCTCGAGAGTCGTGCTTCGGTAGGAGATCGTGTCGTCCGCACGCACCGGCTTGATCCATTTGAGGTCGAAAAAGCCTGGCGAAGGACCGCCCTGAGGCGCGGCACGGCCATCGGGTGCAGGTTTGTCCGCCTCCGTCGGCGCCCTCTTGCGGGCCTCAATCATCAGTTTCATCCAAACCGCGGCGATGTGCCATCCGGCGGCGACAAGTCCGCCAAAGTGCGAGTCCTTCGCGCCTTCCGGGTCCGTGTGGAAGGGCTGCGGGTCATATTTCTCAGCAAAGCGAACAATGTCATCGCTGGTGAAGGTATGACTGCCCAGCTCTATGACGGTACCGATTTCGATATCCTCAAACCACGCCATCAGTCGGCCTCCACTGCTGGAGCACCCGAAGGGCTGTCGGTTGGGCGGCGACCCATCATCAGCCAGCTTTCCGTGGTCATGATGGTTTCACCGGCCTGATTGGTCATTTCCCAAGTCCAATTGGTGAGACCCATGGTAGGTCGGCTTTTAGATGGTCGTGCATTGATGCAGTTCACGCTCACCTTCACCGTTTCGCCTGCATAGAGGGGACGCCGCCAGCGACACTCCGTGATGCCCGGGGACCCTTGTGTGTCGGCCTGCACATGAAAGCTGTCATAGACGAGGCGCATGGCGATGGCGCAGATATGCCAGCCGCTGGCGCAGAGGCCCCCCAGGATGGAATTTTTGGCGGCTTCCTCATCCAGGTGAAAAGGCTGGGCGTCATACTCGGACGCGAACTCGATGATTTCTTCTTTTGAGATGGTGCGTTCAGCGGTGGTGAACGAATGTCCAACCGGCACGTCCTCCCAATAGATCATCATCGACTTCCCTAGTTATTGAACCTGAAATGCATCACGTCGCCGTCTGCGACCAGGTATTCCTTGCCCTCTAGCCGCATTTTCCCGGCATCTTTTGCTGCCGCCTCGCCCCCGAGCTCGACGAAATCATCATAGGCGATGGTTTCGGCGCGAATGAAGCCTGCTTCAAAATCCGTGTGGATCACGCCTGCAGCTGCGGGTGCCAGCGTGCCCTGTGTAATGGTCCAGGCGCGGGTCTCTTTGGGGCCACAGGTGAAATAGGTGATGAGATGGAGCAGGTCGTAGCCTGCCCGAATGAGACGGTCGAGACCCGCTTCGGCAAGGCCCAGTTCTTCCAGATAGTCAGCGCGCTCCTCCGCGTCGAGCTGGGCCAGCTCTTCCTCGATCTTCGCGGAGATCACCACGGCCACGGCCCCTTCTTCCGCTGCGCGCGCTTCCACGGTCTTGGAAAAATCATTGCCGGTGCCGGCTGCTTCTTCCTCGACATTGCAGACATAGAGCACGGGCTTCGAGGTCAGAAGGTTGAGGCCACGGAACGCCTTCTCTTCGTCCTCAGAGCGTTCCGTGAACCGAGCGGGCTTTCCATCACGGAGCTGCACCAAAGCGCGCTCAATGAGATTGATGGTTTCTTTGGCTTCTTTATCTTGCCCCTTGGCTTTCTTCTCCAGGGCAGGCAGGCGTTTCTCAAGGCTCTCGAGATCTGCGAGCATGAGTTCCGTCTCAACGATCTCGGCGTCGGCGAGGGGGTCGATGCGGCCTTCAACGTGGGTGACGTCGCCATCCTCAAAACAGCGCAGAACGTAGGCAATGGCATCCACTTCGCGGATGTTGGCCAAGAACTGGTTGCCCAGCCCTTCGCCTTTTGAGGCGCCTTTCACCAGCCCGGCAATGTCCACGAAAGTAAGCCGGGTGGGGATGATCTCTTTCGACTCTGCAATGCTGGCAAGACTGTCGAGGCGTGGGTCCGGCACCGCGACTTCACCGACATTCGGCTCGATCGTGCAGAAGGGATAGTTCGCTGCCTGCGCGGACGCTGTCTGCGTCAGCGCGTTGAACAGGGTCGATTTGCCCACATTTGGCAGGCCGACAATGCCGCATTTAAACCCCATCGGGTGTGTCCTTTTGATTGGTCTGATGGTCTTGTTTTTCGGGTTTGGGCTTTTTGGGGGCCGGTGGGTTCAATATCAGATGAACCCGGTTTGCAAAGCTCGAGTCCTTCCCGGCGGCGAGGAGCGGGGCTGCTTCCGCAATGGCGTCGAGAAGTGGCTCAAGCCATGTTTTGTCGGCCTTGGCGAAGTCGCCGAGGACATGACCGCTCACACGAGCTCTGTCGCCTGGATGGCCAATGCCGATGCGCAACCGACGGAAATCTGCGCCAATGTGCGAGGTTATGGATTTGATGCCGTTGTTCCCCGCTGCCCCGCCGCCGGTCTTGATGCGTACTTTCGCCGCCGGCAGGTCCAGCTCATCATGCATCACCACCACGTCCGAGGGGGCAAGCTTATAGAAGCGCATCGCCTCGCCGACGGCCCGTCCGCTTTCGTTCATATAAGTCTGAGGCTTCAGAATGAGCGCCTTCTCGCCGTCGAGCGTGCCTTCGCAGACAAGTCCCTGAAAGCGTTTTCGTTCGGGCGAAAAGTTATGGCGGCGGATGATTTCATCCACCGCCATAAAGCCGATATTGTGGCGCTGACGGGCGTATTTCTCACCCGGATTGCCAAGGCCCACAATGAGGATCATGTGACATGCTCCTTAAAGGCCGGAAGAGGGCGGTCAGCCTTCGCTGTTGTCGCCGCCTTCGCCTTCACCCTCAGCAGCAGCTGCTTCGCCTTCTTCGCCTTCAGCTTCTTCGGCAGCCTGCTCGTCGGAGACAAGGGCAGCCGGTGCGGCGATGGTGGCAACCGTGAAGTCACGATCCGTGATCGATGGTGTGACGCCTTCAGGCAGCTTGACTGCTGAAATGTGGATCGAGTCGCCAATGTCGGTCCCGGTCAGATCAACTTCGATTGATTCAGGGATCGATTCAGCCGGACAATTCAGCTCCACTTCGTAGCGGACGACGTTCAAGATACCGCCGCGCTTGATGCCGGGAGACTCTTCTTCGTTCACGAAGTTCACCGGCACTTCAACAGCGATCTTGGCGCCTTTACCAAGACGCAGGAAGTCAACGTGGGTGACGAAATCCTTGACCGGGTCGAGCTGCACGTCACGCGGGATCACCCGCTGTGTTTTGCCATCGACTTCCAGATCAAGCAGGGTGCTCATGAAAGAGCCCTTGTTCCAGAGTTTGGTCACTTCGTTGTGGGCGAGTGAAATGAGGTCCGGGGACTTCTTGTCACCATAAACGACTGCTGGAACGCGTCCCTCGCGACGAAGTGCCCGGGCGACCCCCTTGCCGGCCCGGTCTCGTGCTTGGGCCGCAAGTTGTGTATTTTCGGCCATTGCAAATTCTCCAATAAAAACAGGGCCCTAGGGCCCCAAACAGGTGTCGCAAGTCTCCTCCAGGGGTGTGGAAGTGCGATCGGTTGGCGTGATAGCGCAGAACCCCCCATAAAACAACACTTTAGACACATGCTATTTTGCGCGTTTCCGGACGGATAACCGGCATCCACTTATCCTGGAAACGCTTAGTGCAGGTGCGAGGGTTCTCGGAGATCAGTCGAAAAGGCTGGAAACAGAGCGGCTTTCCGCCGTCCGGCGCATGGCTTCGCCCACGAGGGGCGCGATGGACATGGTTCGGATATTGTGGCTCACACGCACGGCCTCGGTCGCCTGGATCGTGTCGGTGATGACGAGCTCTTTAAGTTGGGAGGCCGTCACGCGGGCTACCGCGCCGCCTGAGAGCACGCCATGGGTCACATAGGCGGAGACTTCCGTTGCGCCCTGTCCCAGCAGAGCTTCGGCGGCGTTGCAGAGGGTTCCTGCAGAATCGACGATGTCATCCACTAGAATGCAGGGGCGCCCGTTCACATCCCCGATGATGTTCATGACTTCCGATTCCCCGGCTCTCTCGCGGCGTTTGTCGACGATTGCGAGATCCGCATTCAGACGTTTGGCGAGGGCCCGGGCACGCACCACGCCGCCGACGTCCGGGGAGATGATCATGAGATTATCTGCACCTTCATAATGCTCCTGAATGTCCCTGGTCATGACCGGGGCGGCGAAGAGGTTATCGGTCGGAATGTCGAAAAAGCCCTGGATCTGTCCTGCGTGGAGATCGACGGTGAGGACGCGGTCGGCGCCCGCGGTGGCGACCATGTTGGCCACCAGCTTTGCGGAAATCGGTGTCCTGGGGCCAGGCTTCCTGTCCTGGCGCGCATAGCCGAAATAAGGCATGACCGCCGTGATGCGATTCGCGGAGGCCCGCTTCAGCGCATCGATAATGATCAGGGTTTCCATCAGGTGGTCGTTGGCAGGGAAAGATGTGGACTGGATGACAAATACATCCTCGCCGCGCACATTTTCCTGAATCTCGACAAACACTTCCATGTCCGCGAAGCGTCGAACCACCGATTTGGTCAGGGGCAGGTTGAGATAGGCGGCAATGGATTCTGCAAGCGCCCTATTTGAATTGCCTGCAACCAGTTTCATTTGTCTTCCCCTGTAGTGAGCACTCTTGGTAGCTCACGCCTATTGTGATCGCCAGTGTCAATGGCCCGCCCAGCATCTTGCGGGTTTGTATCAAGGCCCGTTATTGCCTGTAAACCGCCGACCCGTGTCCTAGCGGCAACAATCCAGGTCTGGCTCATGCCGGTGGCGATGGTTGGTCGATAAGCTGCAAAATGCCCTGCGCCGCTGCCGTTCCTGCTTCCTCCGCGATAGAACCCCAAGCGCCCGCGAGGGCACCTTGGTCGACCTTATTTGATTGTGTCACCAGGCCCAGCGGTATGCCGTCTTTTGTGGTCACCGTCCATTCAATACTGACATTGATCGTTTCTGATACGCTGCCTTGATCGATTGGGTCCAACGAGACTTTGCCGATAACTCTAAAGGCTTGTGGCTGGTCGCTCTGGTGGTCTGCTTTCAGCAAGGCGTCCTGGACCGCCGCGGCAAGCGACAAGCGTCCGTCCCCTGGAGAGGTGCCCACCGCCACGTCGAAGAGGGTACGCGAGGCAGCCCCGGCGGCTGTCGGTGATGGGGCGTCTTGAACGGGGCCGGTCGGCGCCTGGACCACAACATCCATAAGGGCGTTTGGGCTTTCTGTCTCCTCAGCGGCTCTCTCTGGGACAGTCATTGATGCCGCAGGCGCGACCGTTTCCGCTGCTGGTTCCGGCGCAGCGATCGCTGCAGCAGAGGGCGCGATGCTTAAGGTCGCGTCGCGCGCCGCTATGCCGGACGATTCAGACGCGAGAGAAGCTGCTTCTTCTGATTGAACAAGTGACGGTGTTGGCAAATCCACACTGGGTGAGGTCGCTGAGGCTTTGGTCTCTTCGACGGCTTCGATGTCAGCATCGCCGACACTGGCCGTCGTCAGAAACGTGTCGTCGGGGCTCGCCCCCAGCGTCTGATCCGAGACCCATGCCGCAAGTTCCAGTGCTGCTTCATCGGCAATTTCTTCAAGTGCCGCCTCATCCACGACGGCCCAAGGGTCATAGCTGGCAGGTGTGGCGGCATTCGGTCGCTGGATCACCAAATCGTCTGTGATGCGCTTTACGCGTTTCCCGTCGGTATTAATCACTTCCCAAACCACGACGACCGCGGTGCCATCTCGCGCAGCACCGGCGCGCACCACGCCTTTGACGGTGTATTCCGGCACGGTTCCTGTCCGGGCGAGGGTCAGTTGATTAGCGATGCTCGCTTCCTGAAAGCGTGCGAGGAGCTGGCTCGCCAATTCATCGGGCAGGCCCGCCGGCAATTGGATAAAGACGCCGCTTCGCTGCAAGCCCTGAACAGAGCCGGTGATGAGGGATGTGTCGGAAGGTGCATCGAAGCCCAGTGCGCTGCTGTCAGGCCGATCTTCCCCGCAAGACGCGAGAACAAGCATGCTTGCAAGGCAAACGCCTGCCGCCCAAGCTCGATGAGCCGAGCGCCGATAGGCTCTCTGCGGCCGCTTGGATTTTGCGGTCTCCTGGTCGCGCACAGCGATCGCTTCCCCTCATATCGCCGAACTCATATCAGCGATTCGTTTCCTGCCAAGGGTAGCAAGGCCCCGGGCTCACACCAAAGCCTGTCATGTAGCCTTGAGGGTAATCGAGGAGATTTGTCGCCCATAGTCCGGCTCGCCGGCATGGGTTGTGCGACGAAAGGAGTAGAATCGCTTTTCGTCGGCGTAGGTGCAGAGTTTGGTGTTATCGATTTGGCCGAGGCCCATGCTGCCAAGGCGGTCGGACACAAAACCGGGCAGGTCGAACTGGAAGTGATTCTCGCGGGCGCTGGGCGCAAAGAAACGACCGTTCCCCGCTGACTTATCCATAAAGTGTTTTTGGAATTCAGGCCCCACCTCATAGTTCGCTTGGGAGATGGTGGGTCCGACGCAGCAATGTATGCGTACCCGCTCAGCACCCAAGGATGTCATGGCGTCGACAGTTGCCTCCAGAACGCCGCCTATCGCCCCTTTCCATCCGGCATGCGCTGCTCCGATAACACCCGCCTCTGGGTCTGCAAAAAGGACCGGTGTGCAATCTGCGGTCAGGATACCCAAAGCCAGACCAGGCGTAGCGGTCACCATGGCGTCGCCTTCCGGCGCATCGTCATGGGACCAGGGCTTTGTTGCCACGACCACTTGAGGCGAGTGCACCTGATAGACCGTGAGCAACTGGTCGCGGGGCACACCCAAGTCGTCTGCTGTGCGACCGCGATTTTCAATTACATTCGCGCGGAGGTCATCCGATCCCAATCCGCAATTGCGGCCAGCATAGAGGCCGGAGGAGGTGCCGCCTTCTCGGGTGAAGAAACCATGAGCGATGTTGGGCAAGGCTGAGAGGGTTTCAGATTGGATCACCGCATATCTCGCTTCTTTGTGGGCGTCGTGAGCGCCTTAAAATCCAGCCGGTGCAGACAGTCCAGGTGACGTCACCGCTATGACCTTAAAGAGGCTGCCCATCACATCCGGAGCCGTCAAGCGTTTCAGTGCGGCTTTGATGTCCCGCGTTTGGCGCCCCGTTGCTTTGGCGGTGAGTGCTGTGGCTCGCGCCTGAATTCCTAAGGCTTCCAGAAAGCTCCCTTGTGTTGTCGGTCCGTAGACCAAGTCTGCGGGGATGCCCTCCGCCAGGGCTTGGAAGTCGACATGTGCCGTGAGGTCGGCCTCGCCGGGGTGGGCGAGCGGGTCGGCAAATTCATGGTCTTTCAGTGCCTGGAAGGTGTCGCCCGCGGCGCTTTGTGCATGCCCATAGTCAATGATGAGAGCCGCGCCTGAATGCGCTTCTAGGTGTTTGCCTACTTGGTCCATGATTTTCCGGCCGAGTGGACAGGTTTCTGAGATCGATCCTTCGGCCGCGTCACGGACTTCGGCGGGTATTACAAGAGGGTCGGTGAGCTTGTCTGCCAGGCAATATTGAAAAGCGACGGCGCTGTCGACGTCGGCGGGTGCAAGTGTAACGCAGCGCTCCCGCCATCCGCTCTTGGTCTTTTCGAACTGCTTGATGGGCAGCGCGTCAAAAAACTCGTTCGCAAGTATGAGGCTCGGACCTTCGGGCAAAGCCTCGACGCTATCGATCCAGATCGCTTCCGGCACCCGCTTTTTTTGTTCGGCGCGGAGCGTCGGGCTTGTTTCAAGAAAAACTGTTTTCGCCGCGTCGCAGAAGGCGGGGACCAGTTTGGCCGCCCGCAGCGCGTCGGCCATAAGGGTGCCTCGCCCCGGCCCGAATTCGATCAGGTTGAATGAGGATGGCGAGCCCAGCTTCTGCCACATGTCGACGGCCCACAAACCTAGAAGCTCCCCGAACATTTGCGAGATTTCTGGGGCCGTTGTGAAATCGCCCTTGGCGCCAAACGGGTCGCGGGTGCGGTAGTAGCCATGTTCTGGGTGAGCGAGCGCCAGGTCCATGAACACATCGAGCGCAAGAGGGCCGTCCTGCCTGATGAGGTCGGCAATATGGTGGGCAAGCTGTGTCACGGGCAGATTGGACTATTTGGCCTTGCGCGCTTGTTTGGCGGGCGCTGTCGCGGGCTTTGTTTGCGCCCACCAGATGATGGCGCCGCCCACAATGATCATGGGCAAAGTCAGCACCATGCCTTGTGTTACCGGCCCAAGCAGATAGCCGATATGGGCGTCCGGTTCGCGGAAAAACTCCACGAAGATACGTGAGAGGCCATAGCCAATGAAAAAAGTCCCGGCGACGATGCCCGGGCGCGCCAGTGCGTTCGTGTGATGGGTCAGATAGCGCAAAACGATGAACAGCAGAATGCCTTCGAGCGCCGCTTCATAGAGCTGACTGGGGTGACGCGGAAGCGGACCGCCGGTCGGGAAAATCACGCCCCAAGCAACATCCGTCGTTCTGCCCCAGAGTTCGCTATTGATGAAATTGGCGAGGCGGCCGAACAGGATGCCAAGTGGGGCCACTGCCGCGACCCCGTCTGCCAGGGACCAGAGCGGAATGCCCTGTCTGCGCGCAAAGAGATAGATGGCGAGCACCACGCCCAGGAACCCGCCATGAAAGGACATGCCGCCGTTCCAGACAGCGATAATGTCGCCGGGGTTGGAGAGGTAGAAGGCCGGGTTGTAGAACAGCACATAGCCGAGCCGACCGCCCAGGATCACGCCCAGCGCCGCCCAGAGAAGGAGGTCGTCAGCCTGATCGCGGGTGAAGGGCGCTTTGCCTCCCCAGATCGTCGGTGTCTCCGCAAGGCGCATGAGATACCGCCATCCCAAGAGCAGGCCTGCAATATAGGCCAAGGCATACCAGCGAATGGCTAAAGGGCCTATCTGGATCAGGACTGGATCAATTTCGGGGAAAGGCACGGGCACTCTTTCTGAGGTCGGGATTGGGATCGTAAGTGTCTCTCTGAGGCCTACCATGTCAAGGCGCAGGCGGGCGCTTTGGAGGCGAGCGAGACATGTGGTCGCAAGGCCCGTTGAGGCGCCGTCTTAGCTGACAAAAAGCGTCCAAAGGCGTAAGATTACTTCAGAATTGGAGAGCGAAAATGACCCAGTATGATAATCGCCTGCTTGATGATGTTGCGAAGCTATTTACCTCCGCAGCGGGGGCGGCTCAGGGGTTGCGCCAGGAAATCGAAGCGATCGTCAAAGGTCAGGCGGAACGTCTGATTGCTGATCTGGACCTTGTCTCGCGCGATGAATTTGACGCTGTGCAGGCGATGGCGGCTAAAGCACGCGAAGAAAATGAAGCCCTGAAAGCCCGCATTGAGGCGCTTGAGACGGCAGCGTCCTCTCAGGGCTAACAGCACGACATCCCGGCGGCGCGCCGCGGGTCGGCTAATTCCCTCTTTTTCCACATGTTTTTTGTCACAAGACGCTCGGCAGCGCTTGCGCCGACTCATTTGATCGGGCACGCTCTGTAGTGTTTGGGGGGTGAGTTATCCACAATATATGGATTTTCTCAGCCTGAACGGTGCGAAGCGGCGGACGAGGATTCCTGATGAAGGCGACCATGGTGCCTGCAGACTATGTCGACGCAAATCCACTCGATCTTTTGGAACAAGTAGCGGACATTCGAAACTGGGCCTTTGACCGGTCTCACGAGCAAGAGCTTAATCTGGCGCTTGTGGGGGAATGGCGGGACTATCAGATTTCTCTGAATTGGCGGGACGACTTTTGCGGGCTGCATATGGCCAGCGCGCTCGACCTGCGTGTGCCGCCAGAGAAACGGCTTGCGGTCCGGGATCTGTTGGGTCTGATCAACGAGCAGCTCTGGTCGGGGCATTTCGACATGTGGTCGGACGATGGGACCATCTTGTTTCGCGATACATTGCTCTTATGTGGGGGGGCGGCGGCGACGCCGGAACAATGTGAGGCATTGTTGCACCTGGCGATGGAAGCGTGTGATCGCTATTACCCGGCTTTCAACTTTGTGATCTGGGCGGGGCGAAGCCCTGAAGAAGCGATCGCAGCGGCGATGTTTGAGACCGTCGGTTCTGCCTGATCATTCTTCGGTCCGGTGCCGCCCTTAAAGCTAATTGAGTGAGTGACGAGATGCTGCGTTTCGATGATCCGCTGGTGCTTGTTGGTGCCGGAAAAATGGGTGGGGCTCTTTTGACAGGGTGGCTGGACCAAGGCCTTGATCCTGTCCGTGTGTTTCTTCGTGACCCGACGCCGCCTGCCGAAATTGCCCAGCTGGTCGCAGAGAAGGGGCTTAGGCTCAACTTGCCTCTGGAAGAAATGGAGGCGGCGCCGCGGATCGTGGTGCTGGCTGTTAAGCCGCAAATCATGGATGCCGTGCTGCCGGACCTGCGTCCGCTGGTCCGTCCTGGAACCTTGTTTTTGTCGATTGCGGCGGGCGTAGATCTCGAGCGTCTTGACGCCTTGCTCGGTGGCGGTGCCGCGATCATCCGGGCCATGCCCAATACGCCGTCGTCAGTCGGCAAAGGCATTACTGCGGTTATCGGGAATAATCTGGTGACCGACACCGACCGGGCCATCTGCGATGGGTTGCTCGGGACCGTTGGCGACGTCGTCTGGCTCTCAGCAGAAGGTCAGATGGATGCCGTCACAGCACTCTCTGGCAGCGGTCCGGCTTATGTGTTTGCGCTCGCGGAGACGATGACCGCGGCGGGCGAAGCTCTGGGCCTAGAGCCGGAGTTGGCGGCACAATTGGCGCGCAAGACTGTTGCGGGGGCAGGTGCCATGTTGGAGACCCTGCCAGAGGACGCGGCAACGCTTCGCCAAAACGTCACGTCGCCGGGCGGCACGACCGCGGCCGCTCTGGATGTCCTGCTCGGCCCCGATGGTCTGGCGCAGCTCATGCGATCGGGCATGACCGCTGCCCGGGATAGATCTCGCGAGCTATCAAAGGGATAAACCCTTCACCCGTATTTCTGTACTATGCTCTCTGAACCCCGTGACAGCAGGTGAACAGAACCGTGGCGCCGCGCAAGACAACCGAAGACAAGATTATCGACGCGGCGCTTCAGCTTGCCGCCGAAGACGGCTGGAGTCGGTTTTCTCTTTCCGATGTTGCCCAGCGAGCAAAGGTGCCCCTGGTTGAGCTGCATGGTCAGTTTTCCGGGAAAAGAGCGATCCTTGCGGCGTTTTCGCGGCGAACTGATGTTCGGGTGCTTCGTGCGGTCGATCCGGAAGATCAGGAAGGCGAACGCCCAAAGGACCGCCTTTTTGATGTCCTGATGCTGCGGTTTGATGAACTGGCGCCTTACAAAGAAGGCGTTCGGGCGATTTCTCGGGACCTGTCGCGGGACCCACTGGGTCTTCTTGCTGGCGCGCGCCCGGCGCTTCGCTCCATGCACTGGATGCTGGAGGCTGCCTCGATCGATTCTGGCGGTGTTTACGGGGCGGTCAGGGCAAGAGCGCTTGGTGTCGTCTGGCTTGCGGCTTTTCGGGTATGGCTAGAGGACGAACCCGGGCTCGGCAAAACCATGTCGGAACTCGACAAACGTCTCCAACAATCCATAGCGCTGTGGGGCGACACCACGGTCGCCAGCGATGAGCCACCCCGCGCTAATGCGGCAGAGTAATCTCAGCTCGTAACCCGCCAAGCGGGCTGGTTGCCAGTGTGATGTCACCGCCGTGGGATCGGGCCACGTCCCTCGCAATCGCAAGTCCGAGGCCGGTTCCGGCATTGTCCAGGTTGCGGGCCGTATCGAGACGATGGAAGGGGCGGAAAACCTCCTCCAACTGATCCTCCGGAATGCCTTCACCATTGTCGTCTACGTAAATGGTGACCGTTTTCTCATCAGAGGTGAGGGTCAGGCGCACCATCTCAGCGTGGCGCATGGCATTGTCTGTCAGGTTGGTCAGGCAACGCTTGAAGGTAGCGCGCCGCAGCGGCAGCGTGATCCCTGGTTCTGACTCCACCGCTATCTTCTGACCGTGGCGCTGACCGTCCAGCCGCACCTCGTTCAGCAGCTCTGCCAGATCAACAATCTGCGTCTCTTCGCCTTCCTCGCCCCGCGCAAAGGCCAGATAGTCTTCGAGCATGTGCTCCATGTCGCGGACATCCGTCTTGAGCTCCTCAACCTCCGGCCCGTCACCCATCATGGCAATTTGAAGCTTGAAGCGGGTGAGCGGCGTGCGCAGGTCATGGCTCACACCAGCGAGCATGGTGGTGCGCTGATCAATCTGGCGCTGAATGCGTTCGCGCATATCAAGGAAAGCAGCGGCCGCCCGACGAACTTCCAATGCGCCCGATGGTTTGAAGGACCCTGAGTTTCTGCCTTTCCCAAATCTCTCGGCCGCAACGGCGAGTCGCTCGATGGGACGTATCTGGTTTCTCAGGAACAGAATGGCGATGGCGATGAGGAGCAGGGATGCACCGCCCATCCAAACCAGAAAAATATGAGAGTTCGTTGCGTAGACACGGCTCCTGAGCGGCAGGACCCGCATCACACCATCCGCCATCTGAATGCGAATATCGACATAGTCCGGATAGGAAACGGTATCCAGCCAGTAGGGCTTGCCGATCCGTCTTTCAAGTTCGCTGCGCAGCGATTGGTCCAGGAGCGAGAAGCCTGCATCGGGTGTTTCTATGGGAAGACTTTCACCGGGCCGGAAGGACACACTCATCTCCAGCTGTTCCCACGCAAGCGCGGTCAATTGAGGTGCGCTGGCTTCTGTTTCGGGGAAGGTTGCATTCGCTTCCAGCAGCAACGCGATGTCGCTGACAACGGCACTTGAGAGTTTCTCGGTTACCATCTGCCAATGGCGTTCCAGGAACACATACGTCACCACAATTTGCAGCAGGATCATCGGCGCGACGATGATAATGAGCGAACGGCCATAGAGGCCCCGCGGCATGAACCTCTTCAATAGCCGAAAGGGATGGATGCCACCGCCCATGCTGGCGTCTGCCTTCGACCTTGGAGCGTCTGCACGGTCCGGTCGTGCTGGGGGGTGCTCTTCCTGGTATTCGACGCCACTCATCCGGTTTTCATCCGTACAAATAGGGTGCCGCCCAAAACGACGGCAGGCTCAATCGGGCTTTAAAACGTAGCCCAGACCGCGGATGGTTTGGAGATAAATTGGGTTCTTTGGATCTTTTTCGATTTTCCGACGCAGGCGATTGATTTGCACATCAATGGCGCGCTCCGTGCCGGCCTCATCGTTTCTCAATAGCGTTCGAGAAAGCGTTTCGTGGGGACGGTTCGCGAAGAGTTGCATCATCTGGATTTCCCTGTCCGTCAGACGAATTAGGTTTCCATCACGCCAGAGTTCGCCTCTTTCCCGGTCGAACCTGCATGCGCCGAGCCGGACCTGACGGGTGTCAGTCTTTTCCGGCACCGTCCGTCGCAGGATGGTCCCGATGCGCAGCAGCAGTTCTCGAGGTTCAAATGGCTTGGGCAGGTAGTCGTCTGCGCCTCCTTCGAGACCCTCAATTCTGTGTTCGGTTTCAGCGCGGGCCGTGAGAAGAAGAATGGGAACTGATGAATCCAGCCGCAGCGATCGGGTCAGCTCAAGGCCATTTTCGCCCGGCATCATGACATCCAGGACCAACAGATCGAATGCCATGCCTTCCATGTGGGCCCGGGCTTCCGCGGCGCTTTCGGCGGTTGTGATCCTGTATCCGTTCTCGCTCAGATATTTCTTCAGCAATTCGCGGATACGGCGGTCATCATCGACAACCAGAATATGCGGTGTCTCTTCATCGAGCGTTTTTGTCGGCGCCTCCGTCGCGGTGAGAGACATTAGGGCACCTCACCGTTGGTTATGAGAGTCTCGACGGCGGCCCGTTCATCTTCATTGACGAGATTAAGGAGAATCTTTTTCCATGCGTCGGCGGCGTCAGGCCCTGCCTCTGCTATTGCCTTCGCCACCCGTGCGTGCTGCGGCACAGCGAGCCGGCGTTCGAGACTGGTTCCTGCTTCTGTGAGATGGAGGTGCCGCTGTCTCCGGTCGCGTGTCCCTGTCTTCTGCTCGATCAGTTCGCGCTCAATGAGTTCTCTCAAGACCCTCGCGAGGCTCTGTTTTGTAATCCGGAGAATGCTCAGGAGTTCTGCCACGGTAATGCCGGGGTTCCGCCCCACAAAATGGACGACGCGGTGATGGGCGCGCCCCAGCCCATCTGCCTCCAGGATGGCGTCCGGGTCGCTCACAAAATCTCGGTAGGCGAAAAACAGGAGCTCAATCGCCTGTATCAGGGCTTCTTTTTCAGCCAGAATCTCCCCGGATTCTGCCGAACCAGGGTCCGTCGACGAGGCGAGGGGTGTTGTTTTTATGTCAGCCATGTTGACATATCTCGATCACATAGTTACTTTGAAACTCGAATTTACGACAGAAATGAACCCATCTGGCGTTTTCGCGACGTGAGTGCCAGTATTTTGACCCAAAGGCCGGGCGTGCTGCAATTTTTGTAGGCAGCGAGTCCGGGCGGGCAGAACCTGCTGGCGACGAAAAAAATCGCGTGTCGGGCAGATCGGTCGGGAAACAATCAGGATCCAGGCGCATGGCGGATATTCCATTTGATAAGCGTGAGGGCTTTATCTGGTTCAATGGCGAGCTCGTTCCATGGACGGACGCAAAGGTGCATGTGCTCACCCACGGGCTGCATTATGCCAGCTGCGTCTTTGAAGGCGAGCGGGTCTATGGCGGCGAAATTTTCAAACTGCGTGAACATACCGAGCGGCTTTTCAAGTCAGCTGACATTCTTGGGTTTGAGATTCCCTACAGCATAGAGGAAATCGACGACGCGTGCCGCAAAGCTGTTGCGGCGCAGGGCATTGTCGATGGGTATGTGCGCCCTGTTGCGTGGCGCGGCAGCGAGATGATGGCGGTCTCGGCGCAGCGAAATAAAATTCATGTCGCCGTCGCCTGTTGGGAATGGCCTTCCTATTTCGACCCAGAGCTTCGGTTTAAAGGCATTCGGGCCGATATTGCGCAGTACCGCCGGCCATCGCCAGAAACGGCACCGTGCGATTCAAAGGCTGCAGGTCTCTACATGATCTGTACGGTTTCCAAGCACGCGGCAGAGGCCAAAGGCTATGCGGACGCGCTGATGATGGACTATCGCGGCTATGTTGCTGAGATGACGGGCGCCAACATTTTCTTCGTCAAAGACGGCGTATTGCATACGCCGACGCCAGATTGTTTTCTGGATGGGATCACACGTCGCACGGTGATCGACCTGGCTCGCAAGCGTGGATATGAGATTGTGGAACGCCACATCAAGGAAGAGGAGCTCGGCGACTTTAGCGAGTGCTTTATTACAGGGACCGCAGTTGAGGTCACGGCAGTTGCGGAAATTGGGCCGTACACGTACACCCCGTCGTCAATTACCAAGACACTGATGGATGACTATTCCGCAGAAGTCCAGCCGAAGGTCAGCGCTGCCTAGGGCCCATTCGTTATTCAGACTTCTCTGACGCCGTCCATCTTTGGGCGGCGTCTTCGTCTGTGCTGCGTGAAGAGACCCAATTGTCACCTTCCGGGCCGGACTCTTTTTTCCAGAACGGTGCTTTGGTCTTGAGCCAATCCATAAGGAATTCGGCGGCTTCGAAGGCGGCCTGGCGATGGGCGGATGCAGTGATCACCAGCACAATCCTGTCGCCTGGCTTTAGGGGCCCCACGCGATGGATGATCGTGCTTGCCCGGAGGGGCCAGCGTTTGTGGGCCTCAGCCTCGATTTCGCTGAGCGCTTTTTCAGCCATGCCGGGATAATGTTCGAGGGTCATGGTCTCGACATCGCGGTCATCGTTACGAGAGCGCATGTGTCCGACAAAGCTCACTGACGCGCCGATATTGGTTTGTCCGGCGACTAGACTGTCGAGCTCTGCCCCTGGATCAAAATCTTCTGTCTGCACCCGGACCATGGTCAGCCGCCCGTGAACGGAGGGTAGAAGGCGATTTCTGTCGCGCCGCCAATCAGGGTGTCATGATCTACTTCCTGCATATCGAGCGCCACATGGACGACATTCATATCGTCAAAAGCAGCGGCATACCCTTCGCCGCGTTTCGCAAGGTGCGCAATGAAGTCTCTTACGGTGAGCGTGTCAGCACCTGCCAAGTCGATTTCTTCTTCGGCCAGACCGATGCGATCCCGAAACCATGCGAAATAGAGGACTTTCATTGATGCGTGGCCTTATTGCGCGGACTTTTCGTCGTCTTCGATTACGTGACGGAGCCCACCTCTGAAATAGTCATAGCCTGTATATAGGGTGAGGCCGGCCGCAATCCAAAGAAGCCAGATCCCCACCTGTTGAATGCCAGGGATGATCGCGTCACCGGCTTCACCAGCCAACAAAAAGGCAATAGCGATCATCTGGATAGCTGTCTTCCATTTGGCCAGTTGGCTTACAGGCACGCTCACGCGCACCTGCGCCAGAAACTCCCGAAGGCCAGAGACCAAGATCTCACGGCTGAGGATAATGATCGCTGCCAGAACAGAGCCCCAGCTTATGGTGTCGTTGGCGATCAGCATGAACAGCGCGGCGGAGACCAGCAGCTTGTCTGCGATCGGATCCAGCATTCGCCCAAGGTTGGAGGTCTGTTCCCAGGCCCTTGCGAAATAACCGTCGAAATAATCCGTGACGGCAGCGAGGATGAAAATCCCCAAAGTCGTCCAGTTTGCCGCGGAGCCTTCCAGATAAAACCCAGCGACCAATGCGGGCACCATCAGGATGCGGGCATAGGTCAGCATGTTGGGCAGGCTGGTGAGCACTGCTGTCCGTCGGTCCAGTTTGCTGTTGGCTGTCTCAGTCATGTGCGCACCTTAGCACCGCTTTTGTGTCAATCGGGTGTCCCGTGGAAATGATCATAGACTGCTTTGGCTACCTTTTCAGAGATACCCTCGACCGAGCTGAGATCCGTGAGGCCTGCTCGCGAGACCGCTTTCGCTGACCCGAAATGGTGGAGCAGGGCGCGCTTTCGGGCGGCGCCTACGCCTGGGACGTTGTCCAGCGGGTTTGATTTGGCCTGTTTGGTGCGGCGGGCCCGGTGGGAGCCGATGGCGAAGCGGTGGGCCTCGTCCCGCAGGCGCTGCAGGAAATAGAGGGCGGGGCTTTTGTCTGGCAGTGAAAAGGGCTCGCGTCCGGGCATGAAGAAACGTTCGCGGCCGGCATTCCGGTCGGGCCCTTTGGCGATGGAGACGACAGCCACGTCATCGATGCCGAGGTCGGTCATCACTTCCATGGTCACGGAGAGTTGGCCCTGGCCACCGTCGATCAGAATCACGTCGGGCCACCCATGGGCGCGTTTATCAATGGCGCTTTCTTCAGGGCCATCTTCTGACCCCTCTGCTTCGGCGGCGGTGACACTTTCTTTCAACAACCGCGTAAAGCGCCGGGTCAGGACCTGGCGCATCATGCCGTAATCATCACCAGGTTCTATATCGTCGCCCTTGATATTGAACTTGCGGTACTGATTTTTGAGGAACCCTTCCGGACCTGCGACGATCATACCGCCGACCTGATTTGTGCCCTGGATGTGACTGTTGTCGTAAACCTCAATGCGCTCGGGCGGGGTATCGAGGCCGAATATCTCTGCCAGCTCATTCAGGAGTTTGCGCTGTGTTGCCGATTCAGCCAGGCGGCGGGCCAGGGCATCCTTTGCATTGCGGAGTGCGTGCTCCACAAGTTCCCGCTTTTCGCCGCGCTGAGGCACCGAGACCTTGATGCGGCGCTCTGCCCGAATGGTCAGGGCTTCGCCCAGAAGGGTGCGGCCCGGCACGTCATCGCTCAAAAAGATTCTCGGCGGCGCCGGCCGGTCATCATAAAACTGCGCCAGGAAAGCATCGAGAACCTCTGGCCGCGAAAACCCTTTTTCGTGCCGCGGGAAGTAGGCGCGGTTGCCCCAGTTCTGGCCGCCGCGAAAGAAGAAGACCTGAACACAAGTCTGTCCGCTGTCTTCTGCCACAGCGAAGACGTCGGCGTCTGTGACCGATTGCGGGTTGATGCCCTGGTGTGACTGGATGTTTGTCAGCGCACGAATGCGGTCGCGATAGATCGCAGCGCCTTCGAAGTCGAGCTTGGCACTTGCCTCTTCCATCAACTGGGCCAGGTGCTCCTGGGTCCTCCGGCTTTTTCCCTGCAAAAAGTCGCGGGACTCCGAGACCAGTTCGGCATAGTCCTCTTTACTGATCTCGCCTGTACAGGGTGCCGAGCATCGCTTGATTTGATAGAGCAGGCAGGGGCGGGTGCGCGAGTCAAACACTGAGTCTGTGCAGGATCTGAGCAGGAAAGCCCGCTGAAGGGTATTGAGGGTGCGAGTAACGGAGCCGGCCGACGCGAAGGGCCCGAAATAGTCTCCTTCTCTGGAGCGGCTCCCGCGATGCTTTACCACTTGCGGATAATCATGATCCGAGGTGAGCAGGATGTAGGGGAAAGACTTGTCGTCGCGCAGCAGCACATTGTAGCGCGGCTTCAACTGTTTGATGAGATTGGCTTCCAGCAGGAGCGCGTCGGTTTCGGTCGCCGTAGTGATGAACTCCATGGCTTCGGTCGACGCGATCATGCGGGCGATGCGGTTTGAATGACCAGCGAGCTTGGTGTAGCTCGTCACGCGCTTCTTCAGGCTTCTGGCTTTCCCGACATAGAGCACATCACCATTGCCCTTCAGCATGCGGTAGACGCCGGGGCTATCGGGCAGGGTTTTCACCTTTTCTGCGATCAAAGCGGCGCCGTGAAGTGGCTCTGCCTGACTTTGAACAGCGTCATTGTCCATCTCGGTTCCTGGTACTCTTGGCTTAGCGTTTTCTGATATTCAAATGGATGTAGTAGTGGCCTAGCACAGTTGAATAGAGAGACTGCTGTTGGCTCACTTTTATTCCTCAATAGCGGGTCCTTTATTGGACCGATCTGTTTCACCTATGTCCTGTGGATAAGTTTGTTGAGAATCTCAAGAGATTCGATGCAACTGATTGTGGCATAACGATTATTCGAATATTGGGTCCAAATCGGCAATTTTTAACCCATTGAAAACATTATATTTTTTTGGACATTGCTGCCGTTTTAACAAAACAGCCGCAAAATAGACCTCTAGACCATATGGTTAATTGCTAGCGTGTGTGCGTGTGCACAAACGTCAGCATGCGGTCTATTTCCTCATGACAAAAATGTGAAAAAATTCAACGATGTAAGGGCGATTTTCGGGTTTTACCTAGGCGTTTTTTTACGCTTAGGACAGCGCCCTTCTGCGTTCAATTTCGACACCAACGCTTGCCACTTCTGCAATTGCCGCAAGTTTTTCTACCCGGACTCTTGCGCACTCAACCCGTGAGTCCTCAAGGCATCGCGAGGCAATGCGTTCGGCGAGGGTTTCGACCAAATTGACATGACCTTCGGTCAACAGGTTTTTGACCTTGTTGACGATTTGATCGTAGCAAACGACATTTTCCAGAGCATCACCGTGGGCAGCCTCACGCACAGTCAGATCAATGTTGAAGCGCATGGGTTGCTGAAAGCCGTCCTTTTCATGCTCATAGGCGCCAATTTCCCCTTCCAATACCAGATCCCGGACAAATACGTGACGCACTGACTGGGACCCATCGGCGATCCTCAAGCGGGTGACATTGTCCAAACTCGCGTTCGGGGCGTCGTCATTTGAAGAGCGATGGCTCATAGAATTGGGATCCTTTTTCGCGCCTAACCGATCATTCAGGTCCGACAGCGTCCGGGGTCTCCCAGGCGAGGTGCTGGCCGCTGTCGAGAGCGATCATTTGGCCCGTCACGGACGGACTGGCAAGGATAAAACGAACGGCGGCGCAAATTTCTTCGGTCGAAATCTGCCGTTGCAGCAGAGTGGCGGCGGCTTGTGCCTCGAAATCCTCGTTGGATTGCCTGTCGTTGGAAAGCGTTGGGCCCGGTCCAATGCCGTTCACGCGGATGCTGGGCGCAAGGGCCTGGGCCAAGGTCTGCGTGAGTGTCCATAGCCCTGCTTTTGAGACTGTGTAGGACAAGAACCGGGGCGTGAGGCGCCACACTCGCTGATCAATCATGTTGATGATGTTGCCCGCTGCGCCCTCAGGCACCTGTTTTGCGAAGGCTTGAGCGAGGAACAAGGGCGCTCGGAGGTTGGTATCCAGGTGTGTTGCCCAACTGTCCACCGTCAGGCTCTGCAGGTCGTCATTTGCAAACACCGACGCGTTGTTGATCAGGGCCGTCAGCGGGCCCATTTCGGCGCGCGCCGTGTCCACCAAAGGGGATAGAGCGCCTGCGTCTGACAGGTCCGCCTGGCAGGCCGTCGCCCGGCCACCTTGATCCACAATCTCTTGGACCGTCTGGTTGGCTTCGTCGCCGGAGCGGCCGTAATGGATTGCGACGCCCCAACCGTCTGCCGCGAGCCCAAGGGCAATCGCCCGCCCGATCCGCCGTGCTCCGCCGGTGATTAAAACATTTTTGTTAGCAGACGGGGTCATCGTGGCTGCTTAGACCGCGTGCATTGCGGCGCGGTCCGCAACAAAGAGGAAATAGAGATAGGCGACATACCCGACCAGGAAGAAAGCCCCCGCGGGCCGGGTAATCGTCCCCTGGGACATCGCAAAGGGAACCACCAACAGTGCGGCAATCAGCATGACCCAGAGATCAAACCAAATGAAGGCCGAGGGGACCTCAATCGGTGCCACCATGGCGGTGATGCCCATAACCCCCAGAATGTTGAACAGGTTTGAGCCAAGAACGTTTCCGACGGCGATGTCGGCCTGACGGCGCAGCGCGGCAATCACTGTGGTGGCGAGTTCCGGCAGGGACGTGCCGAAGGCAATGAGAGACAGGCCGATGGCACTATCTGAGACGCCGAAGGCACGGGCAATATCGGTGCCGCCGTCAACAATGAAATGAGCGCCGAGTGGCAGCCCAAGTACGCCGGCCGCCAAAAAGAGCAAGATCATGAACGGATTTTGAGGCAGACCGGAGCTTTCATCCGGCAATTCGAATTCTTCTTCGATGGTGACGACGCCAGATCCGTTGGCGGTGCTGACGGCGTGGGTCGCGACATAGCCGAGGAACAGCAGGACGAGCGTGAAGAGAATGAGACCTTGCCAAAAGACCAGCTCGCCAAACAGGCACAGGAAGATGAAGATGATCGTGGCCGACACCATGAAGATGGTGTTCCGGCGGACAGAGACCTGATCGCACAGCGTGGGATAGATCAGGGCGGGGACGCCGAGAACAAGCAGAACATTCGCGATATTGGAGCCCACCACATTCCCGATGGAAATGCCGCTGGCGCCCGTCAGGGCCGCGCGAATCGAGACCACGAGCTCTGGCGCAGATGTGCCAAAGGCGACTACCGTCAGGCCGATCAGCATGGACGGAATGCCTAATTTAAGGGCAAGGGAAACCGCACCTCGGACCAAGAGGTCGCCGCAAAACAGCAGAATGACAAAACCGCTGATCAGCGACAGGTACATCATGGGAAGCGGCTCCCCGCGACGCGGGCGAGGGGCATCATACATGCAAGCCCAGATGGCGGTGTCGCGGTTACACTCCCGTCGGCGGTCATTTATTTTCTTTCTTAACGTCGATCCCCTATCCTCCATATATAGGGGCCTTCCGGCTGAAGTAAAACCGCTCAAATTGAGCAGGCGCGTTCGTGGCGGTGCCGCAACGCGCATTAGTGATGGAGATCGGGCTGTTGGAAGCGGGTGCAGGGCATACGGAGGTCATTCCCTATCTCCGTGAGATCGTCGTTTTTCTTGTCGCCTCAGTGCTGATTGTTCCCCTGTTTCAGTGGATGAAAGCGAGCCCCGTGTTGGGATATCTGGCCGCGGGGGCTCTCATCGGTCCCTTCGGACTGGCGGTGATTTCTGACACAGAAGGCGTGGCACGACTCGCAGAATTAGGCGTTGTTTTCCTTCTGTTTACCATCGGTCTCGAATTGCCGTTTGAGCGATTGCTCGCCATGCGGCGCCTGATTTTCGGCCTCGGCGGGCTCCAGGTTCTCATCTGCGGCACCGTGCTCGCGCTGTTCGCGAATATGTGGGGCAATTCCATTGAAGCGTCTGTGGTCATTGGCTTTGCGCTGGCGCTCTCTTCCACAGCGATTGTCACGCAGGTGCTGATCGAGCGCAGTGAATTTGCGACCCCGATGGGTCGTCGAACCTTTTCGATCCTGCTGTTTCAGGACCTAGCGGTTGTGCCGCTGATCATGCTGGTCGCCATTCTTTCCAATGGCGGGGCGGAGGGACCGCTGGACCTTGCGAAACTGATCGGCCTGGCTGTGTTGCAGGCCGTGGCTGCGATCGCGCTTATCCTCATTGTTGGCCGCTATGCACTGCGCTATCTGTTTCGTCTGGTGACCTGGGCGCGTTCGCCGGAGCTCTTCATGGCGCTCACATTGCTGGCGGTCCTCAGTACAGCGTGGGCGACAGGCCAGTCTGGTCTCTCCATGGCGCTGGGCGCCTTTTTGGCGGGGCTCGTTTTGTCTGAAACAGAATTTCGCCCTCAGATCGAGATCGATATTCAGCCGTTTAAGGGGCTTTTGCTGGGCCTCTTCTTTATCAGTGTGGGCATGGGCCTCGACTTCGCGATCATGCAGGCGATGCCTTATGAGATTTTCTTAGGAGTCATTGGTTTGATCGCGCTCAAGGCGATCATGATCTCGTCTCTCACGGTCGCCTTCGGTGTAACGGCCAGTCAGGCGGTACGGACGGGATTGCTGCTCAGTGCCGGTGGTGAATTTGCTTTTGTGATCATCGGCGGCGCGATGGCAGGGGGTGTGCTGGATCGGGATGTGGCGCAATACATGCTCATCGTTGCTGGCGTTTCGATGGCGCTCACACCTTTTCTCATGATCGCCGGCAATGGCGTTTCCGCTTTGATCGCCCGGCGTTACCGCACGGAGAAAGAGGTTGAGGTGTCGGCAATTGATGACGATCTGAGCGGGCACGTCATCATCGCCGGCTATGGCCGCGTTGGGCGGACCGTTGCACGGCTTCTGTCTGAACAGATGGTACCCTTTGTGGCGCTGGATATGAGCGTGGCACGTGCACAAGAAGCGCGAAAGAGTGGTGAGCCGGTGTTCTATGGAGACGCGGCGCGCCATGATGTACTGGAGCGTGTCGGGGCGGACAGGGCGGCTGCGATCGTCATCACGCTGAACGATTATGCGGCGAGCACAAAAGGCGTCGCTTCCGTGCGATCCAAATGGCCGAAGCTCCCAGTATTCGTGCGGGCGCATGACCTCACCCATTCGCAAGAGCTTATGGAACTTGGTGCGACAGGCATCGTGCCGGAAACATTGGAAGCCTCGCTGCAGCTGGCCGCGGATGTTTTGCATGCGCTCGGTACGCCACATGATGCGGTGGTGCCCCATATGGACCGAGTCCGCGAAGAAGGGTATTCGCGGGTGAACCCGGACGTGGAGCAGGCGTAGGGTCTCGCCGAAACCTCAAAACATATCGTCGGGTGCACTGCGTTTCTTCGTTTTGCGCGGGCGTTCGTACAGGACTGTTGGATAGTTCTTGAGCGGATTGACCTGTTCGCCTGTGTAGGCCCAGTCAGGCATCTCTGCCATACGCACATGGTAGCGCGGTTCGCGTCCAACGCCTTCCTTAAACAATCCACGAGGCGTGTTGATCATGTGAGGAGAGGCGTCCCGTTCGTAGGCGACGGGGGTGCCGCATTCGATGCAGAAGCGCCGCGTGACGCCCTTTTCTTCATCCCTGAACTCGGTGAGCGCGTCTTCGCCGTCGGTAAATCTGAACCTCTTACGCCAGGAGCCGACATAGGTGACGGATGCTGTTCCCATGACCTGCCGAGTGGCGGTGGAGTGATCGTGGTAGGCCCAGCGAGCAGGATATTTGATCTCGAATTGCACAATGCCACAGCCACAAGAGCCTTTTACCCATTCAGGATGCGTGAGGAGGGCTTTCTCGGCGTTTCGCTTATCTCCTTTGGCAGGCATGGCATTCTTTCTTCTTGTCTGACGTGATTGTGAGATGCAGGGTCAGCTCTAAGGTTCAACAATAGTGGCCAATAACAAGAACCAATCAAGGTGAGGGAGCGGGAACCCATGTTCGGCGAAATAATGGCCATTCTGACAGACCTTCAGGCATCACAGGACGCTTATGTCTCGACGTTGCCGCTATGGGTGCAGTGGTGGATGAACTGGATGGGGGTCGTCTTGTTTCTCGGCTCCCTCATCTTTGCCTTTTTTGGCGTGGAAGCTCGATGGCTACTGCTCGCGATGTTCCTCACCATCCCCGCGACTTTTCTGATCGGCTACGCCGCAGGCTGGAACAATTTGTGGGGTATCACGCACCTTATTCTCTGGACGCCGGCTGCGATCTATATGACGCGACGTTTGCCGCAGATTGAGAAAAAGAGTGTTTATGGCGTCTGGTATGCGCTGGCGCTCGCCACCCTTTGGATTTCACTTGTGTTTGACGTGAAGGATGTTGGTCAGTATCTGCTGAGCTGATGTCTCAGGTGGGTTGGCCCTGCTTCAGCAGTTGATCGATCAGTTCCCGCTGCTGAATGGCGCCGCTGTCCCCGCCGCCAAAGAGCAACAGGCCGGAGGAATAGCTCGCGCCATAGGTGCGGGCGAGATTGACGGTTTGACCGATGGCTTCGATGAATTGACCATCATGCAGTGTGCTCAACGGATGAATGAAGGTGCTCCAGAGAATGCCTTGGGCGATGGCATAGCGGGCATCAAGGGCACTATCGAAGTTCGCCTGCATGATGCGGATGAGGTCGTACTCGCTCAGCGTATCTGCCTTGCGGATCGCGACGAGGATGCGCATGCGGTTGTTTGTGTCGTCGGTGACAATCACGACGGGTATGTCCGCGACGGTAAGCTGCCAGCTGCCATTCTGGTTTTGGAGATCTTCGTCTAAGCGTTCCAGGATCGTGTGCATGTTCTCAAGGGACATGCTGCCCTCACGCGTTGCTGTTTCGTCTTCAGCGAAGCTCGGAGTCACAAAGAAGGTTAGAATGGCCGTGATGATAGCGAGTGCGCGCATGATCTACCCCTGATAGAATGAGACCTTCAGGATAGATGTTCATATTCATCGGTCCATGCACAGGTTCGTGAGCTTAGAAGCCGCCAAATTCCTGCATCCAGAGCAGCGATGCGGTAAGGCCTGAGAGCGAGAAGCTTACGGAGACATCTTCACCGGCTTCGTTGGTATAGTCGAAGCGGATAGAGGATCCCGCCTTCATACCGTCGATCAAACCGTCGGTCAGGTCCTGTGGACCGATGAAATATTCATTGATCGAGTCCGGCGTCTCGATTTCGTCTGGGGCCAGAAGGATCTGGCGTATGCCATCGACATGGACGTCGACCGTGTCTTTCCGGCTCATCATATTGTCGACCGCGATCATTGAAATGCGGAGTGGGGCGCTGATCCGGTCGCGCGAGACGCGGAGCTGGTAGTCAAAGCCAGCCGGCGCGCTTGCGTTGTGCACATAGGTGTTCGCAGAGCAGAAGCGCGAGCCGTCGCGGCGCTGAGCGCGGCAGGCGACCAGGAAGTCCTTGAAATAGGCCCGATCTTCGCAGAAAGGCGCGACCGAGCAGGCCGCCCACTCCATGTCTCCGTCAGGATTGTCTATCCCGGCGTCTGGCCTGGCGTCCGGATTATCGATGACGGCGTCGGGCGTTCTTGCCGAATCGGGCGGAGAGGTGCGTTGGAAGATGATCGGCCACTCATCTGCGAGCCGGCCATTGCATTCCCCCTCATAGGCATATTCGATCATGGCAAACTGGTACCCGTTCCAGATCCAGGTGCCGACAGATCCGCAATCGCCAATGCCGCGCCCTTTGACGAATTCGGTCAGGCGTCCGGTCTCTGCGTCGATATCCGCATTGGTCAGTGTGTCTGAAGCGGTCCAGCCCAGCTCATCGCTGTAGCGCGCAAAGCTGAGTGTCTCCCAGGTGGAGATGTCGCTGTCGTCGTTTCGGCGCTCCAGGATCACCTTCGCTGACATGTTATAGGCGGCAAGTTGGCAGGGGATGAGGTGGATGCGGGTATTGGGACCAAGCGTTGCGCCTGTCCACATTTCAATCGTGTCGAGGCCTTCATAGAGGAAACAGGAGGGATCGTTCTGCGCCTGGTCAATCACTTCCTGCGGTGGCGGCGCCATGGGCGTCTCGGTGAAATCAGCCAGAGCCGGTGTGGTCAAAAATGCCATCAAAGCTGCCATCAAAGCTGCCATCAGATGTTTCATGGTCGCTTCTCCCAGGGTTCAAGCGTTCCGGCAATGGTGCGGGTCTCAAAACCGCGATAGGCGCGCAGTGTAGCGTCACAGATTTCGTCATGGGTGAGCCAGCGGGAGCTGTCTCCGTCGACCACAAAGCCCAGAATGACCTGGCGGTAGGTTTTGCCCGCATGCGCCTGCATGGCGTCAAGCCGCTGATCGGCAAAGCCGTCCGGTTTGCCGGATGCGGACCCCATCACCTCGATGATCTTGCCGCCGGGGATGACACAGTCGGCGATGGCGTTGCGCAGCTCATGGGCTTCCGGGTGAAGCCAGGTTAAAGCCAGGTCAACGGGCCCACGGACGCGGAGTGTATCCAGAAAATGCGTCTCGTCTGTATAGTCGAGGGGGAGGCGCATGACTTTGTCATCCAGAAAGCTCTCGCCGAAAGAGAAGCTGCCGGCGCCGCGGGCGCACAAAGTGGCGTGCTGGCTTTCGCCGACAATCTGCCGCGCGACCGGGGCGAGCATGCCGGTGGTGCCGATAAGAAGTGCGTGATCTGCCATGCCCCATTTGTAGGGGGTTCGGCGGGACGGGGCCAGCCTTTAGGCGACCCAGATATCAGGCAACATCGGGTTCAATGATCAGGGCCGCGGCGTCGGGGTCCTGATGGAGCCAGTCAGGTCTTTCCGTCTCGGCATTGAACATGCGCGTTGCCGTATCGGGGAAGCGTTCCACCATGCCCTCGCCATAATCCAGGGTGGTCAGGGTGATCGCGAACGCGATGTAGCGGATGCTGTTGTCGTTTGCTTCGCGATAGGGCAGCGCCAGGTTTTCAAACTCGATCAGCCGTCCCGATGAGGTGCGGGCCTTGGACATGGTCCAGCGGCCGAAGAGCGCGTCGCGCCCATGCTCCGCATAGAAAGCGCCGATGACCTGTTCCAGGGCGACACGGGCCTCCTCGTTCATGGGGCTGTCGGCATATTCACCCGTCAGGTCCTTTCCGAAAGCATTGGCAAGGCCGGTGCCGAACAGCGTGTAGCGCGCGCGGCCGTCGGGCTCGTGCTTCAGCATGGCAATGTTGGGCATGTAGCTCACGAGCGAGGATAGAGGCAGATCGGTTTTCAGTGGAATCTGCGTTTTTACGGTAGCGCGTGCGGTGTACCAGATGTCAGCAAAGCCGACGGTTTTCGGCGATTGAAGCGCCGCTTTGTTCTTTTGGTCCGCACCCATGAGGCCAGTCTAGGCCGATGGGCTTAACAGAATGCAAAATTGCCGGACAGGTAAGACAATTGGCCTGAATCCTAAGGTGTGGGGTCAGGCCGTTGGGGGCTACCAGGTGAGCTTGTAGCGGCCTGCGATGGTCATCTCGTTCAGCTTTCCCGACAGGCGCACATTCTGTGTCTCGAAGCGCCAGCGCAGTCCGCGGAGGCGGATCGACGCCGGTTCGTTGATGAGCGGCAGCACGAACTGGCTTTTCACCAGGGACCATCTGGGCGCCTTGCGCGGGGCGCTCACCGGCGCGCGCTGTATCCGACGTTCCGAGTCCCGGGCAAGGGGCGCGCGAAGGCCGGTTCGGGCCGCGAGGAAGCGTGAGGCGGGCAGGCGGGGCTCGATCCCGATGGAGGTCATCTCGGAGTCCGAGCCACGCAGTTCCACCTGGGGCAGCGCGTGAGCGGGCTTGGAGACCCCCAGAAAGACGGCAATCAGTGCCACTATGGAACAGACTCGGGACGTCATAGACCTGTCGCTGCAGGAAACGAGCCTTTTTTGCGCTCACGGCCAGCTCGCTTTACTCGCGGCCTTCGCGTGAGCGGCCTGCTCGGCCGGGCCACGCTTGTGGCCTTGTTTGATTTCTATCCCTTTCCTCTTTGGTTAATCCGGGTCACACTCAGCCTTCAGTTCATGAGGGGTGTGTTGGGAGTTGGTGGTCATGAAGCGTGTTCTCGGGTTGGTGAGTGGGGCGGCCCTGATGGTGGCCGGGGCCACGGTGGCGATGGCGGCGATTGACGGCCTGGACCTTTCGCCGGACGTGGGCGGCTCCCCCGACATTGAAAAAGGCACGGCCCTGCCACCGCCCTCTGATCTGCTCACCCCCGCCACGCCGCGGCCGCGCGGGTCTCAATTCGAGCCTGAACCCGATCAAGCTTTTGGGGACACGACGCCGGTGCGGCCCTTCACGGAAGTGGGCTATGGGCCCTTCGTGATCGGCGAGGCGGTGGACCTTTCCGACCCGGAGATTGCGGCAACAGCACCAATCAATCCCGAGTGCCACTATGTGCGCTTCGAGCATCCGGCGGGCCCGCTCTATCTCATGATCGTGGAGGGCGAGGCGGCGCGGATCGATGTCAGCAAGTACGGGCCGGAGGGCATCACCCCCGGTCCGGCCCTGCCGAATGGGGTGGGGCTCGACAGCCCGGTCAGCGATATTGTGGCGGCTTGGGGCGACAAGGTGGAGACCGCGCCCAACAAATATGAGGTCGGCACCGACTATATCGTGACGCTGTCGGACACGAAGGGCATCGTGTTTGAAACGGAGGAGGACAAGGTCACGTCCTTCCGTGTCGGCCGCCCGCCGGAAGTGTGGTGGGTGGAAGGCTGTTCTTGAGCGGACGTCCTCACGCTTTTGAAGAAGTCTATAAGTGTCATCCTCGTGCTCGACACGAGGATCCAAAGAGAGTCGAGAAGCTACTTGGACCCTCGGGTCAAGCCCGAGGGTGACAGTGGGGAGTTCTCGTGTAAGCCCTACCAGGGGATTTTGTAACGTGCGGAGACCTTCAACTCGGTGAGGCGGCCGTCGAGCTGGAGAGTGTCCGTCTCCATGCGCCAGCGAACGCCGCTCACCTTGAAGCGCGCCGGATCGCCGGTGAAGGGCAGGGTCAGGTTGCTGCGGAAATAGCGCCGTTTCGGGGCGCGGGCGGGCGGGGCAATCAAGGGGCGTGCCGCGGTCCCCATTAAGGCGACGTCGTAGGGCGCGTTGAGGCTCGCGAAAGCGGCGGTGAGCCCCGTTGGTCCTGACTCGGGCATGAGTGTCTCCGCCTGAGCGTGGCTCAGGGACATCCACAGGAAGGGGCTGATCACGGCCAGCACCCGGACCATGCGGGCCCTTTCGTGCTTTCTCGCCATGGGGGAATTCTAGCATGGGGGCCGCTTCGCTTCGTGTCCTAAGTTGGGAATTTGCTGCCTTTGTTTCGCCTTGTTTCTTGCGGCTTAACGTTACTAACTGGGGCAGTGTTTTTATTATCTGTGTACGGAGTTTATTATTGTCATCCTCGTGCTCGACACGAGGATCCATGCGGCCTTTCGATTCACTATGGACCCTCGGGTCAAGCCCGAGGGTGACAATGGTGTGTGGGTACGTCGAGGCACACCAAACCCGCCGCGCCGACGGACCGCCGCCACGGGTGCAAAAGGTGTGAGGGACGCGGAATGCCGCAAAGCCCCATCTGATTTGTTTTTTAGAGGCCTTCCGGCACTCCGCGCACGCGGCAGCTGCATCCACCTGTCGTAACCCTGGCCACTGAGGACCCGCTTGTTTCTGGAAATGCGGGTCGGGGCTTTCGCATCCGGCCGCAGTCCACAGGCTTAAGAGGGCGCTCCCGGGGATTCTCCTTGCCCCGGCCCCAGACAGGCAGCTCCGACTCATGAGGCCGTTACCCCTCACTACCTCGGACGCCGCGCTCCCACCCGTCACATCGGAACGGTCGACACGCCCCTCACTCAGGCGGGAGATACCTTATTAAATGGGGCCTCTTAGAGGGGGGAGGATAAGTTTTTTGTTCTCGACCGTTCTTCTGCCTCAAAACTGTCACCCTCGGGCTAGACCCGAGGGTCCATGATGCCCCTCGACTCCCTATGGGTCCTCGTGTCGAGCACGAGGATGACATCAGGAGCGTTTGCCACCCTGGTTCGAGACGGCGCTAAAGCGCCTCCTCACCATGAGGCTTCTATTTCGACCTCATGCCTCAAGGAGAAGGCGAAGCCTTCGTCTCGAAGGGTCGAAGGATTACCCCAGCATCTTCTCATAGACCTCGAGCCAATAGCGGGCAGCGGTACGGTGATGCTGCCGCTCCGCCATGAGGGCGCGCATGAGCGCCTCCTGGCCCGCCTGGGGTCCGTGGGTCTTGCGGAGGAAACTGACCGCCGTCTCCGGGTTCACGTGGGCGAGGGCGCTTTGAATGCGCTCGTCCGCGTTGGCGTAGTGGGCGCGGCTCCATGCTTTCCCGCCCTGGGCCTTTTCATGCGGGGAGAGGTAGGCGAGGTTCAGTGCGTCTTCTCCCCCATCTTCTTTCGCGTCCTTTGGGGCGTCTTTGGGAGCCTCTTTGCCGTTTGCCTTTTCGGGGTCGCCGCCAGCGGGGCCACCATCAGTCGGGTCTTTTGGGGAGGTCATGCTGCCTCTCTTGTTCGTTTCGGGAGAGGCGTGTCCGGTGATGCTTCAAATACGGCAAGCAGCCGGATGTTGAGAAACCCCCTCGAGACGAGGAGCACGATCACCTTTAGGCGTGAGCCCTGGACATACGTAACCGTCACCCGGCCACGTATGTCTCGTTAGGTAAAACCTAACGGTGCGTAACCGTATGTCTCGATAGAAAGGGGTTCTCACGCCCCACGGCGGGAATTTGCCCGCCGCGCGCTCAGCATAGCAGAATCATTTGTTCAGTGCATGTCGTGTGGGGGAGAAAGAGGGGTTAAAGATGGGTAGCCTAGAGCCGACTCCGACCTAAAGGACGGCAGGGATCTTAAGCACATACGATCTTGCGTTAAATCTCACGCCACTGCATTGGGACCAGGGAACGTTCAAGCTCCTTGTTCTGATCCCACCCAAAAGTACGGCTTGTCTGTCTCATCAGCACAGGCTTTTAATGTCTCCAGATCAACCTGACCTTCTTCTTGCAAAACCCGAGTTGCAAATGCTGTGAATGCAACACCCGTGTAAAACTCTTTTCCGGTCTTTCCAAGCCGCTTTTTGTCAGACGAATATGTGTCTGTCCAACTGGCCAAATACATTTGGCTGGTGAGATAAATTGCGAGAGCGGTGTGGTTGTATGCGATGCGCTGTATTTCGAGATCGACAACTTGACTTGGTGGTAAATCACCCTGACGGGCGAACAGGTCAATTTGAGCAAGTGAACTTGCGCCGTCACTACCCCGTAAGCTTTTTAGGCCTCCGTAGTGAGCGTCTGAAATGGGTGGTGGCTTGGGGAGCCAATTGAATTTTTGTGCTGTTACTGGTTGACCCTGATCAATGTACTTTTTTAACACCGCTCGTCTTGCTACTAACACATGGATTGTTCGCAACAATAGAAGTGTGCCTAGGCGGCTATTCGCTGATTTCTCATCATAGAAGAAGTCTTGCTGTTGTTGGATTTGCTTCTGCATCTGATTGACGGTCATCAGTGCTCCCAGCGCAGCGAGCGTTCCGGCGACTACTGCGCCGTAGTCGCTAAAAAGAGTGTGCGCTCCTTCCGATATTGAGAAATTTCTGAATGCAGAAACGATGCATAACACCCCAAATGCTGTTGCGACACCTAGAAACACGTCGCGTTTGAATTCGAATTCGAACATGCACTGTGTCCTTTCATCGACTAGTCTAGACTCGTTTAAACCCCAGTTAATCTGGTTGCGGTCACAGGTGTGTAGATTGAGACACTAGAGTTTGATGGGCGTTTGCATTCAACGGTTTCTGCTACTTCATCCAGCTCCTGGTTGTGGCACTTCAGCTCGAGCGTGCTGCGGAAATGGCGCGCAATGTCAGTTTAACTTGCTAGCTGATGCCTTAAGTTGTCCATCGATGTATATTATGGGTCTGAGTTTTGCGAACTTTGGGTTTTCTTTTTGGATTTCCAAAAGTCTGTCCAACTTTTTGCCCAGTTTTCCAACATCGACGATTACGTAGTAGCCGAAGTCGGTACGCTCCGCATCTTGATAAGCTTCAAGTTGTTTTACGTAACCATTCACAATTTTCGAGTTGGTTGACAGTTTCATCTCGACTACGACCTTGTCGTTGCCGGTAGACATCTTAAAATCTACAGGTCCTGCCCCTGCATCTGACTCAGGAGAAATGTCGACATCGTTTGCAACGCAATAACTTATCGAAACGCCATAAAAAAGTAGCTGTGCATACTTTTCTGGCCTTGGGTCTCCGTCTACAAAGAACAGCCGGTTAAGTCGGTTTTTCTCAACAAGGTCTTTAAACTGATTAATGATCAGTTCGCACACTTCTCTGATCTGTTGTGCGCGGGGCAGGGATTTGTCTAATGTCAGTTTTAGAGGGTGGAGGGCCGAGATGTTTTTTGAGTCGGTTCTCCAGCTCAACAAACCCAAAGGGTCATTTTGAAGATCGTATGGTGCACTCTCTAGTATTTTGACCAGGTCTAGAAGTGTCTGAAATGCTTCAGGCGATTCAAGTGCCCACTGCTTGACTTGCTCTTTCTCTTTCTTAGTTCTGATTTTCCAGATCTCTTGAATGTGATCTCCCACGCGATCTCTAAGGTCTTCGTTATCTTTGGCTATTTTGGGGAGTTGCCGGGGGTCATCCATCACCGGAAGGGCTCTCAGTATGTCCGAAGGCAGAAGCAGCACTGGAACGCCGGTAGAGAAGGGGTTTGCTGGAAGTTTGACCGCCCTGCCTCTTACTTCCCAATCCTGCAGCGGAATGACAATACCAGTGTCTGCCTGGAGTTTATCTAATACCCTCTCGTTGAAGTCCAAAATAGCACCAACTGTTATGCTGGCTACCATGTCGCTTATTAGGTCTGGACCAATATCTTTTTCGAATAACGAGAGCAGCGAAAACATCTCCGGGTCTTCCACACCCAGATCAATGATCTGTTTGGCTGATCGCAAAAAACGTTCGGTCAGTTTGGGTCCAAATCCATGACCGTGGATTGAGTGTTTTGCATATCCTAGGCAAGTCCCACTAAGGCCACCTTTCTCTGAAAGGTCCATTCTCTTCACTGCTGCGTTCCACGGCAGATCTCCAACTTCTTTCGATTTGAGAAGAAGTTTAAAAATGACCTCGAAGTGAGCGATATAGGTGTCAAAGGCAGTTGAAGAAAACTCAGCATGTTTACTGCCCGACAGCAAAAATGGATCAATGTGAAGGAGGGTATCTAGGTCTAGGGTTGGGTCGAGCACCGTATTCTTGTCAAACCAATCTGACGGAACACCGAAATGCTTCGAGAAAGAAACTCCAAATTCTTCGTCCGACATGGTGGCCTTTCAACTAGTGAATGCACAAGTCTATCATGAAAGCGCTCTATTATCTAAAACGCTATTGTTAACATCAGGGGTGTTTTCGAGGCATGCAATGAGTGGGCGTAAGAGGATCGCCAGATTCAAGGGCTTGTTTTCGTCGTCACAGCATGATGCCGATGGTTGATCATTTATAGGTACAGATGGCGCGTAGACGCCCGGAAAAAGTCCCGGGGTGATAGCTTTTATGTGGAGGAAGTCCTTCGAGACGGTGCTTCGCACCTCCTCAGGATGAGGGCCTAAGGCCCCTTACGACGCCTTGGTTTGGTCTGGCCGGACTTTTTGAACGTCCGGGTGCCGGCTTTGCCGGCGGCGGAGCGGGGTGTGGGACGCGCTTTTTTTGAGACCCCCCCACCCGGCGCGGATGCGCCGACCTCCCCCGCAAGGGGGGAGGTGGATTTGGATGCGTCCGATGCCGCAGCGGCGACGGCGCTTTGGCGCGCAAACGGGTCGTCGGCGATGGTGAGTTCCGTCTGTTCCAGGCGGTGGATTTCGTCGCGGAGGCGGGCGGCTTCCTCGAACTCGAGGTCCGCGGCAGCGTCCTTCATCTTCTTTTCGAGATCCTGAATGTGGGCGCGCAGATTGTGGCCCACCAGTTCCGTCGCGCCGCTTTCGCCCGTGTCCACGCGCACATGGTCCTGCTCGTAGACGCTTTCCAGAATGTCGCCAATGTCCTTGCGGATGCTTTCCGGCGTGATGCCGTTCGCCTCATTATAGGCCTGCTGCTTCTCCCGCCGCCGGTTGGTCTCGGCCAGCGCGCGCTCCATGGAGCCCGTTACCTGATCCGCATAGAGGATGACGCGGCCGTCCACGTTCCGCGCCGCGCGGCCAATGGTCTGCACCAGCGAGGTTTCTGAGCGGAGGAAGCCTTCCTTGTCCGCATCGAGGATCGCCACCAGGGCGCATTCGGGAATGTCGAGGCCCTCCCGCAGCAGGTTGATGCCGATCAGCACGTCAAAGGCGCCGAGGCGCAGGTCGCGAATGATCTCGATGCGCTCCAGGGTGTCGATGTCCGAATGCATGTAGCGCACGCGGATGCCCTGTTCGTGCATATATTCGGTGAGGTCTTCCGCCATGCGTTTGGTGAGCGTGGTGACGAGCACGCGGTTGCCGGCGGCCGCCACCTGTTTGCACTCATCGATCAGATCATCGACTTGCGTGTCCACGGGGCGGATTTCCGTCGGCGGGTCGATGAGGCCCGTCGGGCGGATCACCTGTTCCACGAAGACGCCGCCGGTGCGCTCCATCTCCCAGGGGCCGGGGGTGGCCGAGACATAGACCGTCTGCGGCCGCATGGCGTTCCATTCCTCGAACTTCAAGGGGCGGTTGTCCACGCAGCTCGGCAGGCGGAAGCCATATTCCGCCAGGGTCGATTTCCGCCGATAGTCGCCGCGATACATGCCGCCGATCTGGGGCACGCTCACATGGCTCTCATCCGCAAAGATGAGGGCATTGTCCGGGATATATTCAAACAGGGTGGGGGGCGGCTCGCCGGGCTTGCGGCCGGTGAGGTAGCGGGAATAGTTCTCAATGCCCGCGCAGCTGCCGGTGGCGAGCATCATCTCAATGTCGAAATTGCAGCGCTGTTCCAGCCGCTGGGCTTCCAGCAGTTTGTTCTGGGCGTTCAGCTCATCGAGGCGCTCGCCGAGCTCCTTTTTGATCTGGGTGGCGGCCTGCTGCAGTGTCGGGCCGGGGGTCACATAGTGGGAGTTGGCGTAGACCTTCACCAGCGGGCGGCGGTCGGTCTTGTGGCCGGTGAGGGGATCGAACTCAACAATCTCCTCCACCTCGTCGCCAAACATGTTGATGCGCCAGGCGCGGTCTTCCAGGTGGACGGGGAAGACTTCCACCGTGTCGCCGCGCACGCGGAAGGTGCCGCGCTGGAACGCATTGTCGTTGCGCTTATATTGCAGCGCCACCAGGTCCGCGATCAGCTGATTGCGGTCGAGCTTGTCGCCCACCTTCACGGTGAAGGTCATCTCCGAATAGGTCTCCACGGAGCCGATGCCGTAAATGCAGGAGACCGACGCCACGATGATCACATCGTCGCGCTCCAGCAGCGCGCGGGTGGCGGCGTGGCGCATGCGGTCGATCTGCTCGTTGATGGAGCTTTCTTTTTCGATATAGGTGTCCGTGCGGGCGACATAGGCTTCCGGCTGGTAATAGTCGTAATAGGACACGAAATATTCGACCGCATTGTCCGGGAAGAAGTTCTTGAACTCGCCATAGAGCTGGGCGGCCAGGGTCTTGTTGGGCGCCAGGATGATGGCGGGGCGCTGGGTCTCCTCAATCACCTTCGCCATGGTGAAGGTTTTGCCGGAGCCCGTGACGCCTAAGAGCACCTGGTCCTGTTCGCCCGCATTCACCTGGGCCACGAGTTCCTTGATGGCGTCGGGCTGGTCGCCCTTGGGTTCGAAGTCGGAGACCAGCTTGAAGGCGATGCCGCCTTCGGACTTTTCCGGACGCGCGGGTTTGTGGGGCGTGAAGGGCTCCAGCACGTCACCGTTGGGCGCGCGCTCAACGAGTGCGCCGCCTTCTGGAATGAAGGAGGCGCCCGGCGCTTCCGAGAAGCCTGGCTGGTCTGACTTAGGTGAGCTCATGAGCCCAATATGGCCCGGAATGGGGAGCATTCAAAGGGGCGCAAGGGCCGCACCTGTCAGTATTTGGCAGTATTGGGTGTCCGCGCTGCTCTAAAGCTCGATCATATCGAAGTCTGATTTGGGTGTGCCGCACATGGGGCAGATCCAGTCTTCTGGAATGTCCGCCCAGCGGGTACCCGGCGCGAGGCCTTCTGCCGCGTCGCCCGCGGCTTCGTCGTAGATGTAGCCGCAGGTGCGGCACTGCCAGGTTTTGAGGTCTGTGTCCGCCATGGGCCCGGCCCTCAATTCATCTTGAAGCGAACCGGCACCGATTTCGGACCGCAGACGAAGGAGGACTTCATGCGCTCCGGCGCGCCGCTGAGCTCAATGCTATCGAGACGCGGCAACAGTTCTTCCCAGAGCAGGCGCATTTCCATGCGGGCCAGATGCTGGCCCAGACAGACATGGGCGCCATACCCGAAGGCCACATGTTTGTTCGGATCGCGGTCGATGCGATAGGCAAAGGGATCATCAAAATGATCTTCGTCGCGATTGCCGGACTGGTAGCAAAGCATCAGCCAGTCGCCTTTCGCGATTTTCTGACCAGCGACTTCCGTATCGTCCGTTGCCGTGCGCATGAAGTGTTTCACCGCCGTCGTCCAGCGGATCGACTCTTCGATATGTCCATTGATCAGCGAAGGGTCCGCCTGCAGTTTGGCGAGCTGATCGGGATTGTCGCACAGCGCCCACATCCCCTCCGCCGTGGTGTGCGAGGTGGTGTCGTGTCCAGCGGTCGCCGCGATGATGTAGTAGGACATGGCCGCGAAATGATCGAGGGGCTCGCCATTAATCTGGCCATTGGCAATCACGCTCGACACATCGTCGCGCGGGTTTGCGCGGCGGTCTTCGGTGAGAGCGTTAAAGTATTCGATGAACTCGCCGACGGTTTCAGCCAGGGCATTGACGCCCGCTTCGGTTCCCTGATCTGTCGTGCCGGTGCGGTTCATTTCCGGGTCGGCAGCGCCGAAGAGTTCCTGGGTCAGCTTCAGCATCTTCGGCTCGTCGCTTTCCGGCACGCCGAGGATCTCCATGATCACATGAAGCGGATAGAGGAAAGCCACATCGCGGGCAAAGTCACATTCATTGCCGTAAGCGGCCATGCGGTCGATAAAGGTGCGCGCAATCTCGCGAATGCGGGGCTCGATCTTCGCGATGTTCTGCGGCAGGAACCAGGCTTGGGTCAGACGCCGATAAGCCATGTGGTCGGGATTGTCCATCTGCACCAACGAGCGGACCAGGTGCGGCGAGCCGCCCATCATTTCTCGGACCATCTTGTCGGCTTCGATGGTCGTGAGCACCGCGGATCGATCGCCATTATGGAAGAGCTCGTTCTGGCGTTCGATCAGCTGAATATCGTCAAACTTGGTGACCACCCAGAAAGGGTCAATGCCCTCCGGCTCTGCGATGGCGAGCGGCGATTCCTTGCGCAGTGTCTTGAACGCGTCGTCGATGGGGGTGCCGGCCGCATAGGCCTTGGGATCAACAATGGTCTCGGCGATATCCTGATCGATGCGCATGGGGTCCTCCGCAGAAAATGCTCTTCGTTGATTGCGAGCTTGGCACAGAATCTCGTTCTCCTGTTGCGCCAAATCAAGGAGAATCAACGACCTGTCTGAGCGGTTTCAGGACGCGCCCATGGGACGCAGGGCGCCCCTACGTCACACTCTCTTGCCCGCAATGCGGGCGTAAGAAAATTATCCGCCGAAACTTGCGCGATACGCTTCCGGTGTTGTCGCCATGTGCCGTTTCATGGTGCGGCGGAGGGTTTCCGCGGTGCCAAACCCGGTCGAGGCGGCGACCGCTTCGATCTTGTCATCATCTTCTTCCAGACGCCGTCTGGCAGCATCGAGGCGTGCGCGCTCCACATATTTGGCGGGCGTTTCGCCCACCTGCTGTCTGAAGAGCCGCGCAAAATTGCGGGGGCTCATGGCCACCTGGTCTGCCAGGGCCGGGACACTCAGATCGTCTTCCGGGTGCTCTGCAATATGGGTCAACAGGTCATCGAACTTTTCTGTTTTGGTGCTTTGGGCTGCGAGCTGAGCGGAGAATTGCGACTGGCCGCCGGGACGTCTGAGATAGAGCACGAGGTGACGCGCGACCTGCATGGCAATGTCGCGACCCAAATCTTCCTCCACCATGGCGAGCGCCAAATCTATGCCCGCGGACACGCCTGCGGACGTGTAGGTGTCGCCGCTCTTCACATAAATGGCGTCGTCAATGACGTCGATCTTCGGGTGATCTTGTGCCAGCCGCTCGCAGGCAACCCAGTGTGTTGTGGCGCGATGGCCGTCAAGCAGGCCGGTCCGCGACAGGAAGAAGGCACCTGAACACACACTGGCAAGACGGTTCACTGTGTCTGCCTTGCGCTTGATCCAGGCCTGAAGGCCGGCTTCTGTCTCAGCTTCGGCGATCCCCATCTCAGTGCCGCCTGCAAATATCAGCGTGTCGATGGGGCCTTTGACGTCCCGAAAACTCTTGGCGGCGACAAGCTGCACACCGTTCGACATGGTCACGGGACCGGCCTTGTTGGCGATCACTTCGACGCAATAGGGAGCGGGTGCCTTCTCCGTATAAGCGACATATTGCGCCGCCGTGGCAAACACATCTGCCGGGCCCACCACGTCCAGCATCATGCCGTCCTCAAAGGTATAGATGACGATCTTTCGTGCGGTCGCAGGGCGGCGTGTTTTGCTGGCATGACTCATGGGGGGAACCTTCAAACAGACAATTGGCAGAATATGTCCCTATCGTGTCATTGCAGACAAAGACTTGCAAGGGCATTTTGATCAGGTCCCAAACACCTAAAGAGGATTGGTTCCATGTCCAGGCTTCTTCCCCCCACCGTCCATGTCGGGATGGCCTTGTTTCTCACGCTTTTTCTTATGGTGCTTGTAACGCTGGCGGCGGTTGGCGAGGCGCGGGCGTCCGAGCGCAACATCGTCGTTGTGGCGCAGAATGGCGGCACCGAGGTCACAGATTTTCTGGTGCCTTACGGCGTTCTTTCCAGGGCCGGGGTGGGCGATGTGCGTGCTGTCTCGACGGAGGCGGGCCCCGTGTCTCTATGGCCGGGTCTGACGGTCGAGGCGGACGAAGCAATCGATCAGTTTGATGCGCGCCTGCCGGGCGGTGCCGACCTGGTGATCATTCCCGCGGTGCTGGACCCGGAGGATACGAAGCTCATTTCTTGGTTGCAGACGCAATCCCAGAAAGGCGCGATGCTGGTCTCCATCTGTGATGGCGCTCTTGTTCTGGCACGTACGGGTCTGCTGGATGGCAAGCGCGCAACCGGCCATTGGTATACGCGCGACCTAAGACGCGACGAGTTTCCAGAGGTGCAATGGCAGGAGAACACCCGTTATGTGCGGGACGGGAACGTAGCAACGTCGGCGGGTGTCAGCGCGTCGCTCCCGATTTCACTCTATCTTGTCGAAATGCTGGCCGGTAAAGCCCGTGCAGAAGCGCTGGTGCAAGAGCTTGGTCTAGACGGGTTTGGTGCGGAGCACAATTCGCAAGCGTTCGATCTGGGCGCCGGTGACATCTGGGTTGCGGCGCGCAACTTCCTGTTCGGTTGGCCGCGCCATGAATACGCGTTGGTCTTGTCGGAGGGGATGGACGAAATCGCGCTGGCCTTTGCTGCCGATATGTTTGCCCGTACCTACCGAACACAGGCGGTAGCGGTTGCGCCAGTGGGGGTCCAAACGTTGAACGGCCTGACGGTCCTGCCGGATGAAGCCGAACTGTCCGACGCCACGGCTTCTGTTGTTTTTGGCGGGGCGGGGGACCTTCTGCTGCAGCCCGGTGCGGCGGCTCCCGAACAGATTCTGTCTTTCCTGTCGGAGCAATATGGCGCGGACAGCGCTGGCTTCGTCGCCCTGCAGCTTGAATATCCTTACTAGCTGTTTGCCGTCTAAATATTTGATCGCTGCCGCCAAAGCGGTGCGAGTTGCACAGCCAGAACCGCCAACAGAATGCAGCCGCATCCGACCCATCCGATAATGGGTAGCCGTTCGCCGAGAAGTAAGGCACCGAAGAGGGCGGCAAAGAGCGCTTCAGACGACATGATAATCGCGGCATCAGAGGCGGGCGTGTAGCGTTGTCCAACCGCCTGTAAGGTGAAGCCCAACCCGCCGGAGATGATGCCGGTGAAGAGAAGTTCCTGCCAAGCGGCCAGGAGATTGGCCCATGACAGGGGCTCGAACAGGGCGCCCAGGAACAGACACAGCACTGCCGTTACGCCGAACTGCAATGTGGCGAGGGTGATGGGGCGCCCGGATCGGCTGGCAAGCGCGCTCACCAACAAGACCTGAAGCGCCCAGAAGACGGCGCTGAACAGCATGACGCCGTCGCCCCAATTCAATCCGCCAAGACCGCCGCCCAGAAGCCAGGTGCCTGTGAGAGACAGAGCGGCGGCGGGCCAGACGATCCAGGGCAGCCGGTGGCGCAGGGCCATAAAGGCGATAATAGGAACCAGCACAACATAGAGCGCGGTGAGGAAGCCCGCATTCGTTACCGTGGTGGCGAGCAGCCCAAATTGCTGGCTCATGCTGGCGACGAAGAACACGAGCCCAACAATCCCCATGAGCATCATATGATCGCGTCTGAGCGGCGGACCGGATTTGCTTTCGGCAAGGGCAAAGGGCAGCACGACGAGGGTGGCGAGGAGAAATCGTGTGCCGGTAAACACCAAAGGTCCAAGATGATCCATCGCCGTCGATTGGCCGACAAAAGCCGCGCCCCATACGAGCGCCGTAAAGAGCAGGAGCAGGTCAGCACGCAAACGGGTCATGCGGCCCGGTGTATCTGATTGTCCATGGTGCAGCAATCGGTCAAATCGCGAGAGGAGGCTTAACAAGTGCGGACGCATCTGGGACAATCACGCAAGTGACAGACATGATCGATGTTAAAAGGTGAAACTTAGTGATGCGATCCGAACGGCATTGGTCCATCTATCTGCCAGCGCTCAGTATCGCTATTCTTTGGGCGGGCATTTTGTTCTGGGCGGACCGACGCGAGCCGCCCTTGGAAACATTGCGGCTGCTGGCACTGGCGGTGGAGGCGGTAGCGGTGCCGGGACTCTATCTCTGGGCGTTTCTGCGGGCCCGAGGCGCTGAGATAGAGGTGACGTCAGATGCGCTGAGCCTCTCCACAGGGGGGCGAAATCCAATACAGGCGAGTGTCGATCTCGCATCGGTCGCCAATATTCGGATCGCGCAGTCTTATCTGCAAAAGCTGGTGGATGCGGGTCAGATCCAGATTGATCTCTCTGATGGACGGCAATTTGTTCTTGATGACATGAGTGCGCCGGTTCGCCTCCGCGACATGATCAAGGATATCCAGAATGATGGTGGCAAGGCGGGCGTCGCATGAGCGGAAAGATTGATTTTGACGCGAACGCCGCCAAGGCGGTGGAGGCCATGTACCAGACGCCGGACGTTGTCGCTCAACGGATCGCGGTTCTGGAGGCGCTCCGCCTCGCGCCCTATGAGCAGGTCTTGGACATTGGATCAGGGCCGGGTCTCCTCGCAGAAGATATTGCCAAGATCGTCGGGGCTGAGGGACGGGTCGTCGGTGTCGATGTCAGCGACGCGATGGTCATGATGTCCAGGACCCGCTGCGCGGCGCTGCCCCAGGCGGAGTTTCTGACCTGCGATTCGACGAAGCTGGATCTGCCTGATGAAAGCTTTGATGCTGCCGTCTCGACGCAGGTTTATGAATATGTGGAGGATGTCGATACGGCATTGAAAGAATTGCACCGGGTGCTGAAACCGCGCGGTCGCACGGTCATCCTCGACACGGACTGGGACTCCATTGTCTGGCACGCAAGCGATGCGGACCTGATGAAGCGTGTTCTCACCTGTTGGGATGACCATCTGGCGGACCCGCATCTGCCGTCAACACTTGCGCGGCGTCTGACGCGGGTCGGATTTCAAGTCCACCGTGTTGAAATCGTTCCGATGATGAGCGTGGGGTTTCAGCCGCATTCCTATGCTGCGGGCATCATGCGCGGTATTCGGTCTTTTGTGCTTGGCAATGCGGAGAAACACGGCCTGAGCGAAGAAGATGTTCAGAGCTGGTATGACGACCAGCTCCGTCTGGCCGAGCTGGGCGCCTTCTTCTTCAGCGTCAATCGCTACATGTTTGTCGCGACTAAGTAGGGCAGGTTCACGCGCCGTAGTGGGCGAGGTAGGTGTCGATCGCTTCTTCAATGATGGCGTCCTTGTTGGACGGCAACTTGAAGTTCGGATCGAACATGGTCGGCCATACAAAGTTTTCTTTGATCATGCCCACAATCTGCAGTGACGACATTTTTGTGTCATGCGGCTTGAGAAGTTTTCGCTCAACCAGCTCGTCGAGGAAGGCCACGAATTCTTTGTTGCGGGCGTTCACGCCTTTTTTCAGAAAGTCTTTGCCCACTTCGGGGACACCCGATGTTTCGGAAATGATTGCGCGCATCAACGCATTGATCCCTGCTCCAAATTGTTGGTTCAGATAATCATTGGCGGCCATCGTCAAGGCTTCTTTTGCCGTCTTTGCTTGTGCCGCCGCGCTTTTTGGCATGCTGAGACCTTCGTATGAGGCCTCGACAATCGAACTGAACAGCTCTTCTTTCGACCCGAAATGTTTGTAAAGCGTCGCCGTTGAAACGTCGGCTTTACGAGCTATTTCGGCCATAGCTGCATGGGTAAAACCGTTGTCTTGAAACTCCGCACCTGCCGCTTCCATGATCGATTTTCTTTTCGATTCACTGACGCGCCGCCGATATCCTTCCAGTCCCATTTTTAAGAACTCCTCACAAAAACTCTTGTCCCCCTTGGGCAGAACCGGCCGACAGGAATGCCCCATTTTTACACCACACTTCTGTCATGGAATTCGATTCCAATGCAAGCATGAACTGTTTCATATGTGAATAATACTGTGGCGTTGCAGAATAAGTCTCTGGTTTAACTGGTTATTTCAGAATGAAATGGCCCAACTAGGCATGGATTCCCGACCCTCAAAATGTGCCCGGAATTGACCCTGCTGGAAGCGCCTTTACTTAATGCATATATTAAATAAAGGCGCTGCAGACGGATGTTCACCCGATTTGACGCAGGGTAAATAAGAGCAAAAACGGTAAATCTAAAGATTTACTTCGTGAGTCTGCAAAATTGGATCGATTCGACTTGTGAAGTCTCAAATGAGGTCTTCTTCCGCTGTCGCAAAAACGACATATCTGAGTGGACCCTGTTCGGTCGTATTGAATGGAAAGCAGGTGACCAGAGCGAGACGCTTGCCCGGTTCGTTTGGATCGATGCCGGACGCGTCAGCCCGGACAACCTTCAGGTCATCGACAATATAGGTATGGCTCTCACCGTATTTCGCTTCCAGCGTTACGGCGTCGCCGATCTCCATGTCTTTCAAGAACTCAAAATGCGTATCTCGGTGGGCGGCGATGACGCTTGTCCCCTCCGCTCCGGGCTCCGCGCTGTTTGAGAGATGTCCCGGCCCGAACGCCAAAGCCTCACCGCTGGCGCCCGCAAGGACGATGGCGGTGCCTTGAACGCGGGGCGCCGTCACCCGCGCGACCGGCCACGTGTCGGCCCATTCCCAAGCCTTCACAGGCTGGCCGGTATGTTTGGTCTCTTCCCAGGCATTCTCCAGCAGCGTTTGCGCGAGTTCGGCCTTGGCATCCATGTAGAGGCCCTGGCCCAGCTGCCAACCGCCAAGGGCGGTGACACCCAAGGCGGCGGCAAGCAGGAAGGTCGGCGCGATACGCATCACCGCCTCCGCTCGAAGAGTGACCTGGCGGGGCTCTGCTTGATCCACACAAACCAGGCTGTGAGCATCGCGAGTGCCAGGAGAAGCATCATGATCCCCTGAGCAATGAGCGCTGGCGCGTCGCTTGCCGTCTGTGGCAGCGCGATGCCCTGAGCCGCGCTCGCGTCTGCCATCACCATGGGTGCCGGGGCCGCGGCCAGCATGGAGCGCATCGCCCCAGCGTTGGCACGCTGTGTGCGCGGCGCTGCGTCAGGCTCGCCGAAGACTTTTTCAAACTCCCAGCCAGCCGGAAGGTTGAGAGGCACATCCGTGCGGGTGAGCTCCTCGCCTGCGGGACGTGCCGGTGTCTTGTCGACGGCCACCAGGCTCGTCAGGCGGCTTACGAGATGATGGGCGAGGGCGACCTCCGTGATCTCCTTGTCGAAAGCATCCCAATCACCGCCCATGGTTCTTGCGGCTTCGAGGGACGCGATTTTGCGCCGGGCCCAGAGCTGTGAAACCCCAGCGCGGTTGGGCGCGTCTTTGGAGATCTCCATATCAATGGCCCAAACCTCGTCGCCCGTCTTACCCGTCAGGCGAAGCGTTCCTTCCGTGTCCTCTGCGACTTTGGCCGAGAGCACGATGGGTTCGCCGCGATAGAGATCAGGCAGGGGCGTCGGCCAGGCTTCCGCCTCAACACCATCCGGCCAGACAAGGCGCAGGTCTGTCATGGCGGGATTTTCCAGTTTCAGGAAAAGCTCTTTCATGCGCTCTGCGATTTGTGCTTCAGAGCCGATATGGGTGAAGGCACCGCGGCCCATTTCAGCGGCGCGGGTCATGAAATAGCTGTTGGGCGCAGACCCGATGCCGACGGGGAAGAGGCGCGACCGGCCCGCCTGATCCACAATCGCTTCGAACAATTGTTGTTCGTTGCCAATCGCTCCATCGGTCAAAAAGATAACCTGGCGGAGACGAGATGTGTCGTTCAGCGGATCATGAAGCGCGGCCTGGAGAGCGGGCAGCATTTCTGTGCCGCCGTCAGCCTCCAAAGACCGAACGAACCGACGGGCGATGTTCAGATTTTCCCGGTCGGCGCGGATCGATTTTTCGAACAGTACTTCATGGGTGTCGTCAAAGCGCACAACATTAAAGGTGTCTGTCGGCTTCAGGCGATCCAGCGCTTTCAGCAGGCTTTCTTTTGCCTGTGGCATGCTTTCGCCCGCCATGGAGCCGGAATTGTCGATCACGAAAATGACTTCGCGAGCAGGAGCCGTGTCCGTCTCTTCACCGTAAGGCGGCGTCACCATCAGGAGAAGATAGTCCTCGCCCTTCCAGCTCTCTCTAAAAAGCGCGGCTGTGGGTTCCGATCCTTCTTCTGGCGTCCAGGTGAGCTCGAAATCGCGGTCCGCGGGTACATCGCCCTCTTTCAGGGTCAGGGTGGCCGTGCGGTCCCCGCGTTCAATCCGAACTTCATGATGGTGGCTTACAATCCGGTCGAGCGGGAAGCCTGCATCGAGGGAGAGGGTCAGTGTCACCGGATTGATCGGACCCTCATCGGGATGTTGTACCGGGGGTTCGATGCGGTCGCGATCCGGCACGGGATCAATCACACCCCAACCGTTGCGATTGTCAATATCGACGGTGTGCACAATCGTCGGCTGTGGGTTGTAGCGCGGGGCAACCACCATCGGAAACCGGAGCGAGAAAGTGTTGTTCGACTGGCGAATGGTCTCCTGATATTCGATCTGGATGATGACCGTTTCACCGGGGCCAATGTTGGCGACGGAGTTGGTGAAGAGGTTCGGGCGATCCTGCTCAACCAGGCTTGCGCGCTGACCGGCGTCCCGCGCCTCTTCATAGATGCGGCGGGCTTCCACCTTCGGTTTGATTTCGCCCTCAATGACACGATCACCGATCACCATCTTCAGCGTGTCGACGGCGGCATCTTCAGGCAAAGGAAACACATAGACACCTTCGACCCATCCGTCGCCGGGGTTTTCGAACCGCTGGGTGACACGGGTGCGCCCTGTCGGGCCGGTGACCTGGATGTCGACGTCTGTGGCAAGCGCCGGGGCCTCAACATATTTGCCGGGCTCCTTGCCCTTCAGCAGAAGGGCCCCACGCTGCATGTCATTGGGGGTTACATAAGCCAGGTCGGCCGATGGGTTTGCGGCGGCGCCGACCAAACTCAAAACCAGGCAAACTAAGACGAGTGGGAGAAGGGAGAAAATCCGGACGAGATGCCGGTCATTGGTGTTGGTGAGCATGGCCATGTGAGTCCCCTATATGGCAGCGTTCTGTCGATGCGTTTCCGGACCGAAAACCCCAGGTCAGACTTGGGCACTTTTCTTGGAAACGCTCTACTCGGTAGGCTGACGTTTTAGGGATGCAATGGGGCGACATGTCAGTCGCTTTGTGCCGGGGCCGGGGTCATTTTGCGGCGAGAATGTGATCGCCTGGTGAGTGACCCTGTCTTAGTTGTCTCTCGACGCCACGATCGCTACACCGATCTCCGCGATGGCCTGGTTTCTTTCGGCGAAGCTTGCATCACTCTCGGCCATATACATCGCGGCAACGATAGGCGCACTGGAGGGAGGCCACATGACCGCAATGATGGAGCGGGCGCCGTGACCACCTGCGCCGGATTTATCGGCAATGCGCCAGGTTTCCGGCAGGGCGGCGCGCAGGAGAGCATCGGCGACTTTATCGTTTTCCATCCAGATGGTGAGTTGCTCGCGCGAGCTTGGCGTCAGAGTGTGTCCCAATAGTAGGCGGTGCAGCGATCTTGCGGCCGCTCGTGGTGTTGTCGTGTCCCGTCTGTCACCAGGCGTGCCTTCATTGAGATCAGGCTCCCAGCGATCGAGGCGGGTGATGTCATCGCCAATGGCACGCATATGGTCGGTGAGGGCCGTGGGACCGCCCAGGCTTTTGAGGATAAGATTGCCGGCGGTATTGTCGCTCATGGTGAGGGTTGCTTCGCAGAGTTCGGCGATGCTCATGCCGACGCTGTTCACCCGTTCTTTTGTGACAGGTGAATAAGTGACCAGGTCGCCTTCTGTAAATTCGACCACGCGGTGCAAACGTTCCGACCCGTTTTCTATGCGCGACAGGATCGCAGCGCAGGCGAACGGCTTGAATGTACTGGACAGGGGGAAATGTTCGTCAGCGCGGTGGGCCCATTGCTCGTTTGAACCTGTATCGTGAACGAAGATGCCGACCCGTCCGCCAAGCCGTGTCTCAACCGCGCGAACAGTCTCAAGCAGGGTGTCGTCCGCGGCCACCGTTGGGGCTGTCATTCCCGACAGTGCGAGCATAAGTGCACAGAAAAATTTGAATGTCGGATACACGGCGATGTCCCCTTCGTCTTCGACGAAGAGTTACACCATTGGAATATGGCCTGATTGCGATGAAACTCTGTCTATCCAGGTCCGAACCTTTGGATAGTCATCGAGGGAAAAACCGCCCTCGTGTGCCACGTGGGTGTAGGCGTAGAGCGCAATGTCGGCGATGGAGTACGCTTTGCCTGCAAAATAGTCGTGCTCGGTGAGGTGACGCTCCATTACGGCAAGGGCCTGGTTTCCGCGGTCATGCCACTCGGCAAACATATGTTTCTTTTCTTCTTCACCGCCGGGCTGGATCGATTTCCAGAACCGCGCGACGGCGATATAGGGCTCGTGGCTATATTGTTCGAAGAACATCCATTGCAGCGTTTGCGCACGAATGAGCCTGTCGTCGGACAGAAGGTGCGTGCCTTCTGCGAGATAGAAAATGGCGGCGTTGGACTCCGGCAAAAAGGTGCCGTCGTCGAGTTCCAGGGTGGGAACCCGTCCGTTGGGGTTTTTCTGCAGAAACTCCTCTGTCCGACTTTCGCCTTTCAGAATGTCGACTTCCACGAGGTCCAGCGGTTGGCCTACCTGCGCAGCGCACAGACGGATTTTGTAGCAATTGCCGCTGGCGGTCATGTTGTAGAGACGCATGTGTTTTTACTCATTTTGCGCGTTCGCGGACGGAAAACCCCAAGTCAGAATTGGCACTTTTCCTGCGAACGCTATCAGTTCTTCTTCTTTAAAAGCCTGCATCAATCATGGCGCGGCCAAGCTTCTTGGCGGCACGATCGATGTCGCTCTCCGGCACACCGGCATAGCCCAGATAGAGGCCTCGCTTGGGGGCGCTTTTGAGGTAGTAGCTTGAAAGTGGTGTGGTGAGCACGCGGGCTGCGTTCACCGCTTCAGCGGCTTTCACATCATCCGCATTGTCGCCCAAATAGGCGGCGAGCTGCATGCCGCCTTCAAGCTTCGGCACGGTGAACATGGTCCCCGTCTCGCGCTTCAGGGCATCAATCAGATGCTGCTGGCGTCCCGCATAAAGCGTGCGCATGCGCCGGATATGGGCGGTGAAGTGACCGTCATCCATAAAGTCGGCGAGGGCTGCCTGAATGGCAGGTGCCGGACTTTGACCCGTCATGCGGATCGCATTGGTGAAGGCATCAATCAGACTGTCCGGCACCACAAGGTAGCCGACACGCAAGGCCGGAAAGAGGGTCTTCGCAAAGGTCCCCATATAGATGACACCGCCGGTGCCATCGAGCCCCTGAAGGGCGGCAAGCGGTCGGCCCGTGTAGCGGTACTCGCTGTCATAGTCGTCTTCGAGGATCCAGGCGCCGGTCTCCTTGGCGCGTTCCAACAGCGCCAGGCGCCGGTTGAGACTCATGGTGACGCCCAACGGGAACTGGTAGGAGGGCGACACATAGATGAGTTTGGGGTCTTCGGTTGCCTCCGGCAGGGCGTCTGGGTTCATACCTTCTTTGTCGACGGGGACGGGAATAAGATTGGCGCCTGCGCTTTGCAGGGCACCGCGGGCGCCCAGATAGCCCGGGTCTTCAATCCAGACGGGATCGCCGGGGTCGAGGGTCATGCGGGCGGCGAGATCGAGAGCGGCCTGCGCGCCTGCCGTGACAATCACATTGTCGGGCCCACAGACAACGCCGCGGGCAGCACCGAGATAGGCGGCAATCGCTTCGCGAAGCGCCGGGAAGCCCGGTCCAAACTGATAGTCATAGAGGCGTGACTGCGGCTGACGGGCGCGCCGTGCCAGAAGCCTTGCCCAAGTGTCGCGCGGGAAGGAGTCCATCGCAGGCAGCCCGTGTTGGAAGGGGAGCGCCGCAAGCTTTTCATAGCGCGGGCTTGCGCGCTTGATGGCGATGGTGGCCTCACCCCGGCTTGAAAGATGACGGCGGGGGTCCTGCTGCCGGTTCTGGCTCTCGCTGCGGCCGACTTCCAACACGGTCTCCGGTGGCAGGGCCGCCACTTCGGTGCCGGCGCCGGTGCGCGACAGGACATATCCTTCTGCCGCCAATTGTTCGTAGGCCGCGACGACGGTGTTGCGGCCCAGGGCCAAATCGTTGGCGAGGGCGCGGCTCGACGGCAGGCGCTGCCCGGCGGTCAGGCGTCCATCCAGAATGGCCAGCCGCAGGCTTTCATAAAGCTGCCATTGCAGGGGCCGGTCGCCATTGCGGTCGAGATTGATCGGCTCAACCAGCGCGATGGATTGTCCCATGTGTCCGCTCCTCAAGCGTTGAAATATTGGCCCTGAATGTAATCAAGAATTGGGTCTGATTTAGGGGCCAATTCTAAGGCAGGGTGGGGCCAATTTGATAGACCTGCGAGAGGACCATTCATGCTGGATATGAAGGAAAACTGCGAAAAATGCGAAAGCCCGACGCCAAAAGCGGGGGAGGCGCTGATTTGCAGCTTTGAATGCACCTTCTGCGTGCCCTGTTCGGATGACATGGACCGGGTCTGCCCCAATTGCGGCGGCGAGCTGCTGCCCCGGCCGAAAAGGACACTCGATGTCTGAGATGTACGACACGAAGAAGCCCTATCGGGCGCGGCGGTCACCGGACCGGGCGCATTATGACAAGGCCACGGTGCACGCCATTTTGGACGAAGGTCTGGTCGCCCATGTGGGCTATGTCGGCACGGCGGGCACGCCTGTGGTGATCCCGATTTTCTATGCGCGTCGGGGCGACGACCTCCTCTTCCACGCGTCAACGAAAAGTGGCTTGGGTCTTGCGGCGAAAGAAGGCGCGGCCATGTGCGCGACGGTGACGCTGGTCGACTCCATTGTCTATGCGCGGTCGGGCTTTCATCACTCCATGAAGTTTCGTTCCGTCATGGCGCATGGGGCCACGGAGCTTGTGACCGGTGACGACAAGTTGGCCGCGCTCGACTTTATGATTGATCGGTTGGAGCCGGGACGGGCGGCGCATCTGCGCCCCATGAACGAGCAAGAGATCAAGGCGACCCATGTGGTGCGGCTGGCGCTGGATCAGGTGACGGCGAAAGTGAGTGTCGGCGATGCACCCAATGAAGAACCCGAAGATCTCGACTGGCCCGTCTGGGCGGGCATCGTGCCGGTCAACACGGTCTTCGGGGTGCCGCGCCAGCATGATCCTTCGGTGAGCGATGCAGGGCGGCCGGGGCTCAGCAGCGCCCTGTTTGCCAAATAGGAGAGCGACATGCAGATCATCATCATTGGCGGCTTTCTTGTGGCCGCGCTCATCAATTTCCTGCCGGTCATGGGTGTGATCAGTGCACCCCAGCTGGAACGCATGTATGGCGTGGCCGTGCAAGGACCAGACCTCGCCGTGCTGATGCGGCACCGCGCTCTCCTCTTCGGCATTGTGGGTGCGCTATTGGCGGCGGCGGCGTTTGTGCCGTCGCTCAGGTGGACCGCCTTCTTTGCCGGCATGCTGAGTATGGTGGGTTTTCTGGTGTTTCAGGCGCTCGAAGGCGGCACCAATGCGGAACTCGGCAGGGTAGCGCTGGTCGATTATGTTGGCATTGCCGCCCTCGCCGCCGCAGGCGTCGCGGTCTGGATGCAGGCAGAATAGGAGTGTCGCCGATGTATGTGCCCGAGCATTTTCGTCCGCCGGATGAGGCGGCGCTTATCGACCTGGTGCGCAGCCACCCGTTCGGCACCTTGGTCACCAGCGATCTGCAGGTGAGCCACATTCCCTTTTTGGTACGCGAAGAGGAGGGGCTTTTGCTCTGTGGCCATGTGGCGAAAGCGAATTCCCACTGGCAGGTGTTTGACGGGGCAGCATCGGCGCTTGCGATGTTTCAGGGCCCCGACGGCTATATCTCGCCGAGCTGGGGTGACTGCACCCAGCTGGTGCCGACCTGGAACTATATGGCCGTGCATGCGCGGGGCGTGCCGATGATCGTGGAAGGGCGGGCCGCGACTTCGAGATTGCTCCACCAGATGACCGAGGCCCACGAGGCGACGCAGCCGACGCCCTGGGCCATGGGTGATCTCGACGCGGGCAAGCTCGAGCAATTGCTGGACGCACTGGTCGTGTTTGAGATGCCGGTCACGTCTCTCGAAGGCAAATGGAAACTCAGCCAGAACCGGGCACCTGACGACAGGGCCGCCTTTATTGAAGCGGTTGAGGCCCGCGGTGACGTTGATCTGGCAGAGGCCATGAAACAGGCCTGATTTGGGTGATCGCCGGTTGCGTACGCGGCGTCAGAGGCTTAGAACTTCCTCGCACTTCCACTCTTTTTGATGGAGACCCCTTATGGCCTTTATTTCAGATACGCTTTCCCGCATTCAGCCGTCGGCAACCATTGCCGCGACCCAGAAAGCGCGCGACCTGAAGGCGCAAGGGGTTGATGTGATTGGTCTCGGCGCCGGCGAGCCGGATTTCGACACGCCGAACAACATTAAAGAGGCGGCCATTGAGGCGATCCGCCGGGGCGAGACGAAATATACCGCTGTCGATGGCATTCCTGAGCTGAAGCAGGCGATCTGCGACAAGTTCAAGCGCGAGAACGGTCTCACTTATGAGCCGGCGCAGGCCTTTGTAGCGCCCGGCGGCAAGCCGATCATTTTCAACGCCATGATCGCGACGCTGAACCCCGGCGACGAAGTCATCATCCCGGCGCCCTATTGGGTGAGCTATCCGGACATTGTGGCGCTCGCGGGCGGCACGCCTGTGCCCGTCGACACGACCCTTGAAAACAATTTCAAGCTGACGGCGGCGGACCTGGAAGCGGCGATCACGCCGAAGACCAAGTGGCTCATTTTCAACTCGCCGTCCAACCCATCGGGGGCGGCCTATACCCATGACGAGTTGAAGGCGCTGACGGATGTGCTGGTGAAACATGAACAGGTCTGGATTCTCACCGACGACATGTATGAGCATCTCGTCTATGACGATTTCAAGTTCGCCACGCCTGCCCAGGTGGAGCCGAAACTCTATGACCGCACGCTCACCATGAACGGTGTGTCGAAAGCCTATTCCATGACCGGCTGGCGGATCGGCTATTGCGCGGGGCCCGTGGAACTCATCAAGGCGATGACCAAGGTGCAGAGCCAGTCCACGTCGAACCCCACCAGCATCAGCCAGTGGGCGGCGGTGGAAGCATTGAACGGCACCCAGGACTTCATTCCGGAGCGGGCCGCGGTCTTTAAAGAGCGTCGCGACCTGGTGGTCTCCATGCTCAACCAGGCGACCGGTCTCAAGTGCCCGACACCGGAAGGGGCCTTCTATGTCTATCCGTCCTGCGAAGGATTGATCGGCAAGAAGACGCCCGACGGCAAGGTGATCGAAACGGATGAAGACTTCGCCATCGCGCTCATCGAAGCGGAAGGCGTGTCTGTGGTGCATGGTGCGGCCTTTGGTCTGTCGCCCTTCTTCCGAATTTCCTACGCGACCTCAACGGAAGCGCTGACGGAAGCCTGCGAGCGCATTCAGCGGTTCTGTGGAAGTCTGACTTAGGGCTCACGGAAGTCTTTTTTCGCTCACGGCGAGTTCGCTACGCTCACCGCCTCCGCGGGGGCGGTGCAGGGGCACCGGCTCGCAGTCGCGAGCTTGTGCTCAGTCAGCGTTGTTATGACGATGGCCGCCAGTGCTTCAGAAACGACACCAATGTTTGACCTCTTTCTTTTTTGCCTTCTTTTTCTTCCGGGTGTCGCGGTCTCTATATGGCGCTGGCGCCGTTGGCGGTTCGACCTGGAACTATCTGATCCAGCCAGGCAGTTGCCTTACTACGCTTCTTGGTTTCATTTTCTTCGACTCCGACCTAAGGGCTACGCTATTCCAGTCACGTCTTTTCTTGTTTTCCAAGGACTCTGGATGTTGGTCATCTTACTCCCGCTCATCCTCGCTAGCCGTTGAGTTCGGTATCTTTCTTACCCATAACTCTGGTTGATGCTGGCCATGGGTGACTTGTCGAGCCCGTGGTTGGGGATGGGGTAGCGAAGCCCGTTCTTTGAGAGCGCGGCGAGGCCATCGACAATCTGCGGCAGATAAGACGGTGGCAGGGCGATCAGCATTTCGTCGTCCTGCACGCCGCCGAACTTGCGTTCTGCATAGCAGGGGATCGACATGGAGGGCTCGCCGGTCTTGAGCGCGTTGCCCCATGAGTCCGAACAGGAACTCTCGCCCACGCAGGTGAAGGTGTACTTCTTATAGTTCTTGTACTGCAGGCCGTTCATGAGCGTAATCATCTGACCGGGCGTGCCGTAGATGAGGCAGATGTCCGGATTGTCGATGCGACCGGAGATGAGCGGCGAGGTGACAAGCGCCTCAAAGTCGCCGTGACTGGCGCAGGACATTTCGCGCTGATGTTCGGCGCTTCCTTCAAGATCGCCATACCAGACGCCGTGAAAGCGTTCGCCGGAGAGGAACTCTTCGTCGCGCGGCGCCAGACCCACAACCGCGCCGCATTGTTGACCCATGAGATTTTTCATGGTGACGCCGATCGTGTAGCCGATCCACCGGCTCTGACCGACAATTTGGTCAGTAGCCATCAGCTCACCGTCGCGCGGGCGGCGGCACTTCGGAATAGTGTCGAGGTCCGCTTCTGTTGCGAAGCGTTTCATGGCAACGGGATTGGTTCTCAACCGTAAGTATTGGTTGAGGCTACTGGTCAGTTCCTTGAAATCATATTCCGTTTCATCGCCCCAACAGTTTGCGTTCGTTGCCATGGCCTTCTCCTCCGGTCGCGTTTGTTGCTTTGTTGTGAGGGTCGCTTGTTGTGCTGTGTGATGCAACAGGACTTTGCTTTATCGCTCACGGCGAGTTCGCGTTGCTCACCGCCTCCGCGTGGGCGGGCTGACGCCCGGCTTGCAGTCGCAAGCTTGGGTGTTCTGATCAAGCGCCGGACCACGGTCGTGGTCCTGGGTGTGTAGCAGAGGTGATTGATGCGTTGCGTATGTGTCGTGTTCTTCAGTCTCTCTTCACACTCTGTGACTCTTGCACCACACATGCGCCCTCAATTTTATCTTTAAGCGGATGAAACAAAAAAACTTGCGCATGTGTTGTTGACGTTGCGTGAAAGCGGGTGTACTCACACGGCCATGACAGTGACCACAACATATCGGCGCCCATTCATGGGCTGGCAATCGGAGCCCTGGGGCGGGCTCCTTTGCGACTAAGCGCATCCGCGCTTATCCGAAGTCACTTTCAAAGCCCCACCATATCCGGATGGGGCTTTTTGTATGTTAGGACCCAGTCGGTGTCCCGATAACAATCGAAGGAGAAATCAGATGGATTGCTTTCATTCCAAAACACTGAAAAACCCTGCGATTGACGTGTCTGTCGGTTCGTACGCTTAACGTCCTGCCTCACGTTTTCCGCTTCGGCTTATCAGTGATGTAACGCGCGAGGTTTCGCGCATCGGCTCTGCGACGTCTCTTCGCAGTGAGGGCTCTCGTTCGCCTGCCTGGTGTCCTGCGTGCCTGCCGGATTGATCAAGAAGACTGCAAAGGAGTTTCCCGTGTGTCGGGAGCGATCGATGTCGCTCGCCCTAACGCACGGGGGTGAAGAAAAATGAATATCGAACTAGAGAGAGAAAATGTGTTCAACCTCGCCCACGCACGGACGGCGGCTGTAGGTGCGGCCTTGTTCCTCTATCTCGTCCATCGGTTGGGTCTCGATCCGGCCGAGGATGTTTTCGAGTGGTTCCTGGTGGTGGTGCCGGCGCTCGAAATTTCCGGCGTCGCTTGGTTGTTCGCGGCACTGTGGGATGATGATGAACCGGTTGACGCCTTGACCGGTATTGCATCTGCGCTCAGGTGGTTCGGATGTGTCGTGGCGCTCAACTGGGCGCTGGGTCTCTTCCTTCGCGCCACCCTTGATGCCTACGTCAAGCTCGGCGGACCGGCTGTCTATGTGCCGGTGATGTAAAGAAGACTCGTCCTGGCTCACGGCGATGCGGGCTTGTGCCCGCCACCTTTCTGAAAGCGGCGCAGGGGCGCCGGGCCACGGTCGTGGCCTTAGTCGTCGCTTGGGGCGTTTCCTTGTTGCTCTTGAAAACGCTGCCAACCCCACCGGTGCATGTGTTCCCCCGCATCCCCCCTTGCACCGGACCTTCCTTCTCCTCCCACCCCACTCAAATTCGGAGGAGGAGGAAGGGTGGGGTGGGGTTTTTGGCTAACGGCGATGTGGGCTTGGGCCCACCGCCTCCGCCAGGGCGGGCTGACCGCCCGGCTCGCAGTCGCGAGCTTGGGCGCATCAATTTCATGCGGGTGGAAGAACTACGCCAGGCCCAGGCGTTGCAGTTCCTGTCGGATCGCCGCTTTGCGAGTCGCGTCGGATGGGTGGGTGGATAGGAATTCCGGTGGCGAGCCGCCCGTGCGCTGCGCCGACATATTGTCCCAGAAGTCCAACGACTGGCGGGCGTCATACCCGGCCCGGTGCATATAGTTGATGCCCAGCCGGTCTGCTTCCAACTCATGGCGGCGGGAGTAGGGCAGTAAGATGCCGAACTGCACGCCGAGCCCCAATATGCCGGCGATCTGAGCGCCACCGCGGACATCACCTGCCTCCAGAGCAACGGCGGCGGCGGTTGTGACCACACCCGCAGCGACCTGCTGACTATAGCGCTCGGCTGCATGCCTGCCTGTCACGTGCCCAACTTCGTGCCCCATCACCGTCGCGAGGTGGTGGTCGTTCTTCATGCGTTTGAAAATGCCTTTGTAGAAGCCGACCTTGCCGCCGGGCAGGACGAAGGCGTTGGCCTGGTCGTCGTCAAAGACTGTGAATTCCCAGGGTTGGCGCTGAAGGCCGGCGGTCCGCACAATATTGTTGCCGACCGTGTTGAGGCGGCGGTTGAGGTTGCGGTCCTTTGAAATCTTTGTCTGCCGCTTTAACTGAGTCCAGGACGCCGCCGCCATTTGGGCGATCTGTCCTTCAGAGACCAGGAGCAGCTGGTCGCGGCCAATCGCCTGATTTCGGGCGCAGCCTGCCACAGCCACAATGGAGCCGGCGGCGAGGCCTTGAACCAGCTTGCGTCGGCTGATGATGATCGGGTCCTGATCAAGAAACTTAATGGTCATTTGACATCCCCTATGTACCGCACCCCCAGAAGCTCTCGTTTACTCTACCCAAAGGGTCCCATAAGCCCAAGGGTCTGTGATATTTTCTTCTTTAGAATATTTCTAAAGTACCTTGTATGCAGATGAGAGATGGCCTATATTTTGAGCAACTCAGGAGGTGACCCATGCAGATTGATATTGGAATTCCCGAAGCAGAGCGCGCCAAGATTGCGGAAGGGCTGACACGCGTGTTGGCAGACACCTATACGCTCTACCTCAAGACCCACAATTACCATTGGAATGTGACAGGTCCGATGTTCAACACCCTGCACACAATGTTCGAGGTTCAATATAACGAGCTTTGGATGGCCGTTGATGAGATTGCGGAGCGGATTCGCTCGCTGGGCGAATATGCGCCGGGCAGCTATGGGGCCTATGCGGAGCTCACCAGCATTGAGGAGGACTCAGACGTGCCGAAGGCAGAGGTGATGCTAGCCAATCTGGTGAAGGGTCACGAAGCGGTTGCGCGGACGGCGCGTGAAGTGTTCCCGCTTGCCGAAGACGCGAGCGATGAGCCTACGGCAGACCTTTTGACCCAGCGCATGCAGGCCTCTGAAAAGACTGCCTGGATGCTGCGCTCCATGTTGGAGAGCTAGTAGCACTCACGAAACCGAGAGCAAAAGTGGGGGCAGGTCGCTTTAAGGTGACTTGCCCCTTTTCGATTTTGGTCCAATTCTATTCTCACACGCTTAGGAGAATGAGATGCTCATCAAAAAGACCCGCCCCTGGGAATTGTCTGAAAATCAGGCGACGTCTGAGCATGTCTTTTTCAATCGTCGCAAGTTTCTGAAAGCCAGCGGTCTCCTCGCCGCTGGCGTCGGGTCCGGACTCCTCGCTGGATGTGAGGATGGGGCGGAAGCCGATACGGGCGGCAGCATCCCCCTCGATCCCAATGCCGCCAAGTATCCCGCCCCCCGGAATCCGAACTTTACGCTGACGCGGGACATCACACGTGAAGAGGTGTCGTCGCGTTACAATAATTTCTACGAGTTTGGCAGCCACAAACGCATTTCCAGTGCCGCGCAGGCTCTTGAGATCCGCCCGTGGCAGGTGGTGATTGATGGCGACGTGGAAGAGCCACTGACGCTTGATTGTGATGAGCTGATCGCGCGTATGCCGCTTGAAGAGCGGCTCTATCGGCACCGGTGTGTCGAAGCTTGGGCGATGGCGGTGCCGTGGACCGGCTTTCCGTTTGCTGAGCTGGTCAAAATGGCGAACCTCAAATCCGGTGTGCGCTATGTGCGCATGGAAACCTTCATGAACCCGGATGTGGCATCAGGTCAGAATCAGTTCTGGTACCCCTGGCCGTATGTCGAGGGTCTCACGCTTGCTGAAGCCACCAATGATCTCGCGTTTCTGGTGACCGGTGTTTACGGCAAGCCGCTTCCCAAACAGTTTGGTGCACCGCTCCGTCTGGCGGTGCCGTGGAAGTATGGCTTCAAGTCCATCAAGTCGATTGTGCGCTTTACCTTCACCGCAAAGCGCCCGGTGAGCTTCTGGGAGGAGATCAACCCTCGTGAATACGGCTTCTGGGCGAACGTGAACCCCGAGGTCGCGCATCCGCGCTGGAGCCAGGCCACGGAAGAATTACTCGGGACCGGCACGCGGGTGCCGACCCAGCTCTTCAACGGCTATGCGGAGCAGGTGGCCTACCTCTATGAGGGTAATAACCAGCCGCTCTACAAGTAAGCTGCGCCTCTTACCAGGCCTTCACCACAAGCACGTCGCAGGGCGGATTGTTGAGGAAGTCCTCGGCAACACTTCCAAGCAGGGCGTGAGAGAGACCGACGCGGCCATGGGTACCCAGGACCAAAAGGTCCGGCTGGAGGCCTTCCACTTCTGAACGGATGACGGACTGGGTCTCGCCCTGCTTGACGATCTTCTGGAAAGTAACCTCCGGCAGCGTTTCAGATGTTGTCGAGCCGATGAGCGTTTCAAGTTCCTCTTCAATCAACTGTGTCAGCTCGCGTTCATGCTGATCGCGATAGGCATTGCGCGTGTCGCGGCCGCGCTGAAAGCCGGAAAACGGCACATGGTAGGAATGGATGGCGCTGAAAGCGGCTTCAGGCGCGACGGTCAGCGCTTGACGAATGGCAATGCGCGAGAAGGCAGAGAAGTCGACACCGACAGCCACGTTTTTATAGGGGCCGTCCGTCCTGTTGGGAACGACCAGCACGGGTTGGCGTCCTTTGCGGATTACCCGTTCCATTGTGGTGCCGGTGATTGGCTTATTGCCCGCTTCGTTGCGGTGGATCCCCAGAACAATGAGATCTGCGCCGACCCTGTCGGCATGATCCAGAATGTCGCGATAGTCTTTGCCGGCGATCGCCTCGACTTTTGGGCTGAGTGCGTTGGCGCCCTCGACTTTCTCCAAACTGTCTTCGATCTCCTTCAGCGTTGCGTCTCGAACGCGATCCTGCACCGAGGAAGGCAGATCCTCATCGATAATGTTGAGAACGATGAGTTGGGCTTTGTGCTGTCCCGCCAAGGTGACGGCGCGCGCCAGAGCACGGTCGGACCGCGCTGACAGATCTGTCGCGATGAGAATCGTCTTTGGCGCGTCGAGGGGTGCGGTTGCGCTGTTGGCCGGTCGGTCGTCTGTCTGGGCACTTGGGGGCATTTGCTACCTGTCTGTATCTGATGAATCGGCCGTTTTTGGCTTCAATTACAAATAAGAGGTCAGACATATCTTTTCAACGGTTCTGACAGAGGTTGACGTATGTTCAAATATGTTTACATATGCTGACGTTCTTATCCGGATTGGGAGAGGGGTTAATGCTCAGCAAGCCATTCATGACAACGCAGGATGTGGCGGAACTCCTCAAGGTCCGCGAACCGACCGTGCGTTCCTGGATCCGACAGGAAGAGCTGCGCGCCGTGAAGATCGGTCGGGAGTTTCGGGTGGCGGTGAAAGACCTTGAGGCCTTCGTCAATGAACATGCGACCCGCGAACCAAGCTGGCAGGCCTGAACCGCCCGTAAAAGTTGGTCACAGAAAGTGACTGGCCCGTCGCGCGCGCATGCCTATGCTGCGGCGCATGGAAACCCCCACTCTTGTCATTTTTGATTGCGATGGCGTGCTTGTCGACACCGAGACTATTGCGGGTGCGATGTTCGCGGAGTTTGTGCGCGCAGAAGGATATTCCGGCTCTCATGAAGAGTGCCTTCAGACCTTTCGGGGCCGGTCCGTCAAATCCGCGATCGAGATTGTCGAAGCAGACATTGGCCGGCGGTTGCCGCCGGATTGGGCGGATGGAATCGAGGGAGAGGTGCAGAAGATTTTTCGGCAGGCCATCGACCCGATCCCGCACGTGCATCACGTCACCGACTTTGTTGAAGATCGAGGGCTTGCCCGCTGTGTTGCCTCATCCTCTGTGATGGATCACATCGAAAACGCCGTTGAAAAAATCGGCCTGGTCGATCATTTCGCCGGCAATCTCTTCAGTGCCACCATGGTTGAGAACGGGAAGCCTGCGCCTGATCTTTTTCTGCATGCGGCTCGAGAGATGGGGCATGCGCCGGACGTCTGCCTGGTGATTGAGGACAGCCTTCCAGGCGTTCAGGCGGGGGTTGCCGCAGGTATGCGGGTGTTCGGCTATGCGGGTGACAAAGCGACCGATGGCCGTACCTTGGCGGAGGCAGGCGCCACTGTCTTTGACGATATGCGCAAACTTCCAACCTTAATGGGGCTGTGATTTGAGTAGGACGAATGGGCCGCCGTCTTTGGTGATCTTCGATTGTGACGGTGTTTTGGTCGATACCGAACATGTCGCCAATCAGCTGCTCTCGCGTTTGGTGACGGAAGCGGGTGCGCCGCTGACATATGAAGAGTGCCGAAAACGGTTTCTGGGCAAGAGTATGAAAACGGTTCAGTCGGAGGTTGAAGTGCTTGCTGGACGCACCTTGCCCGAAGACTGGCACATGATGGTGCGAACCGAGTCGATCAAGGTGCTCGGCGAAGGAACAGAAGCGGTGCCGCATGTGGAAGCGCAGATCCATTGGTTGCGCGAGCGCGGCCATGCCTATTGTGTGGCGTCGTCCGGGCAGATCGCAAAAATGCATGCGACGCTTGGATGTTCGGGGCTTCTGCCCTTGGTTGAAGATGTCCTGTTCAGCGCAGATATGGTGGCGCGCGGCAAGCCGGCGCCTGACCTCTTCCTTCATGCGGCGGCCAGCATGGGCCATGCACCGGAGCGGTGTGTTGTGATTGAAGACAGCCGCCCCGGGGTGGAAGCGGGTGTTGCCGCGGGCATGCGGGTGCTTGGCTATGGCGGCGATCCACTTTCAGACCGGGCGGCCCTTGCGGCGGCCGGTGCGACTGTGTTTGAGAGTATGACGCAGTTGCCGGATTTGCTGGGACTCTAGCGGCCTAGTTCTGCCACCCTTGATACCAGGGGATGTCTGCCTCAAGCTCAACATTGCTGTTTACCTGATATCTGGTCGGGAAGAAGCCGGACCCTGACAGATCTCCGTCGCGAATTTTGATGAGCGACGCTTTAAGGTCGACCAGATCCTTATGCCCAAGGATAGGTGTGCCGATCATGCGCCAGCGATGGGCGGTGTAGAGTTTTGTTTCCGGCGGAAGCAGATCGACCAGTTCGGTCGCCGTATCGAGATAATCCTGCAGGCTGGAATTCGGCATAAAGGCATAGAGTGCGCCTTCGTAGATATAGTCGCCTGTAAACAGGATCGCGTTTTCCCGATCCCAGACGGAAATCGACTCAGACGTATGGCCGGGTGTCGCGAGAAGGGTTAGCTGACGTCCGCCCAGATCAATCACCGTGCCCACGGGCAACAGGTCGGTTACGTGCCAGCTCAGTAAAGGGTGTCCTTCTGCACTTCCCAGAAACTGGTTTTGTTTCGGCGTGAAAGTGCCGTCCACAATCTGCGCCCGCGTCTCCTCTGTGTCGGGCATGGCCACGCGGTCAAAGCGCGGATTGCTTCCAACATGATCAAAATGAAGGTGCGAGGCGAGTACGGTCACGGGGAGATCGGTCAGGCTTTCCACGACAGGGCGCATATCGCGGATCGGCATGCCGCTGTCGAAAAGCAGGGCTCGCTCCTGTCCTACGATCAAATAGGAGAAGACGGGACCGCTGACCCGGGGCTCACCGATCGCATAGGTGCTGGACCCTAGGTCCGCCACAGTGAAGTAGTCGTCGACCCACCGTTCATTGTCGGCGAGAGGCCCCTGCGGCCTGAGCGGCGGTGGCGCGTCTGAAGAGATCGCGGCAACGGCCAGCGGAAACCGATAGTGGATGCCAACCCCTCCGAGCACCAGAAGGCCAAGCGTAACGATTGCAATAAGACGTCCCATATTCCCCCCTCTAGACCGCCGCGTGTGAGTCTAACGCGAGATGAGGCTTGCCCACAAAAAAATCTCAAAGACGCGACGGATTTCTGTCACAGGCAGGGGGGTGCACTCGTCATAGAGGCAAATCCAGTTTGTATTTAATGGAGAAAACCTCATGTCTGGAGCGAATAGAGTAACGCTGGTCAGAACTGTTCCGGAAGCCTTGGGTGCTTTTGAGAGCATCGAGCAGATGTTTGCCAAGTGTCCGGTTGACCCCCTTCTGCGACACTTGGTGAAACTGCGTGTCTCACAGATCAATGGCTGTGCCTTCTGTGTGAACATGCATACAAGTGAAGCCCGTGACGATAGTGAAACCGAAACGCGTCTCGACCATCTGGTGGTCTGGCGCAATACCGATCTTTTTTCGGCGGCGGAAAAAGCAGCACTGGCCTGGTCGGAAGCATTAACAGTGCAGGGCAGCGGCGCCGACCTCACCCGGTTACATGCCGATCTCGTTGAGCATTTCTCGCAAGAGCAGATCGACTATCTGACACTCATCATCGTCATGATCAACACCTGGAACAGGTTGCAGGTGTCCAACCATAACGCAGCGTTCTAGGTGAGGGAGCAGGGGCGATGAGACGCGTTTTACACTTCTGTGTTGCAGGCGGTGCCGTGTTGGTGGTGCTGATGAGTGCGTTCTATGTGTTTCGTATGCCCCTGCTTCTGAAAGCGATTGAGCTTGCGGGCGCGCCGCCCCTCGCCGCGAGAGATGCCATCAAGCTGGGCGACACGGAGCGGTGGTCAGACGAGTTTTACACTGTCGAACGTCTGGATGCTGAAACGTTCGCCATCAGTGAGCCGCGTTATTTTCGTGATGTGTACTCCTATCTGATCGTGGGTGAGAGCGAAGCTCTTCTGATCGACAGCGGATCGCCGCTGCGTGACATCAGCACGGTCGTGGCGCAACTCACCGACAAGCCGGTGAGTGTGATTGCCACTCACCTGCATTTCGATCATGTCGGCAATCACACTCGATTTACCAAGGTTTTGATGCCCGCCCTTGATGACCTGGAAGCGCGCACGCGCGATGGGTACTTTGCGCCGACACCGTTGGAACATATGGGTCAGGTCGAGGGGTATGCGGTGCCGGGCTGGCAAGTTGATGGCTGGTGGCCCGTCGGGACGGAGCTTAATCTGGGTGGGCGGGCTGTGACCCTTCTTGCCACGCCGGGCCACACGCCGGACTCCGTTTCCATCTGGGACAAAGCCCATAATCGGCTCTTCATGGGAGATTATGCCGGTGACGGCGAGATCTATGCCTTCATGCCCAATTCAAGTCTTAAGACCTATCTCGAAACCACCGAACGTCTGCTGGAGCAATTGCCGGCGGATACGCGCCTGTTTGCCGCCCATGGTGGTGCCGAAACACAGGCAGCGCCCAGTGTCGGGCTGCAGAATCTGGAAGACCTGGCCGAAGGTCTGCGTGACATGCGGGACGGCCGCCTCGCTGGCACAGGGTTTTGGCCCCGGGCTTACCCCATTAACCGCAATACTCGGGTGCTGGCCGATTGGACGGGGCCCGGTGGCTCGAGTTGGGATTTCGACTAGGGTTATCTTTTTAGACATTAACCGCGTTGCGGCTCAATTTGTTCATTGTCGCGCTTCCCCTTTGGCCCTACTTTCGGGGCAAAGGTAGCGTTTATGGACATTTTCCTTCTGTTCCTCGGTCTGGGGTTGTTGTTTTTGGGTGGTGAGGCAATCCTTCGAGGGAGTATTGCCGTCGCGCGCCGATTCAATCTTTCAACTCTTTTTGTCAGCATGGTCATTGTCGGGTTTGGGACCTCACTTCCCGAACTCATGGTGTCGCTGACGGCGGCGCTTGGCGGGGTGCCCGATATTGCGGTCGGCAATGTCGTGGGGTCCAACATTGCGAACGTGCTTCTGATTTTGGGCGTTGCAGCGGTTCTTGCCCCGGTTTCCTGTGCGGGCAGAGAGGTCAAGCGCGACGCTTTGGCGGTGCTGATGGCGAGTATCGTTTTGGTCGGCCTCTCGTTCGGCGGGATTGTGGACCGCCCCACGGGCGCCATCATGGTGGCGGCACTGATTGCCTACCTCACTTTTGCGTTTCTTGTGGAGCGGCGGAACCATAGGGCGGGCAAGGCGCTCTTGCAGCGCGTGGAACGCGACATCAGCGCGCCCCGAATTGCGCTCTCTACCGCGATCATCTTTTGTATTGCCGGTCTCGCCTTTCTCGCTGGCGGTGCCTATTCGCTCGTTGAAGGCGCAACGGCGATTGCCAAACAGTTGGGTGTCTCCGACGCGATCATTGGCCTGACATTGGTCGCGATCGGGACCTCATTGCCTGAGCTGGCAACTGTGATTGTTGCGGCATATCGGCGGCATGCGGATGTCGTGATGGGCAATGTGATGGGCAGCAATCTCTTCAACGTGCTGGGCATTCTTGGCACCACTGCGATTGTCACGCCGATGCCCGTCGTCGGCCGCATTGCAGAAATTGATGTCTGGATCGTGCTGGGTGTTGCGTTGGTGCTTGCGCCGCTCGTGTGGCGACGGGCGGCCATTGGCCGCATAGAGGGGATCGTCTTCCTTTCACTCTATGTGCTTTACACCGCCTGGATTTATTCCGTCGATATTATCTGATCGCCCTCATTCTTTGACCGCGTCCAGCTTTGGCGCGCTTTGCCAGTTTGTTGGCGCCTTCTGCGAGTGCCGTTCCGCTCGCTGCTTCCTATCTTTCCCATGACCTTGAACGGAAAATGGGAACACAGGTATGGCCAAACGGAAGAAGAAGGTGGCTTTGGTGACAGGCGCATCATCCGGCATGGGAAAAGCGATCGCCCAGAAGCTGTTGAAAGATGGCCTCGTCGTTGTTGCCGGTGCCCGGCGGGTTGCAGAGATGGAAGATCTGAAGCAACTGGGCGCTGACATTCTTGAGATGGACGTGTCCAAAGAGGAGAGCCTTCAGGCGGGCATCGCTCATATCAACGAGAAGCATGGCGGCGTCGATGTTCTCGTCAACAATGCTGGTTTCGGTCTCCTGGGGGCCTTGGAGGATATCCCTCCTGAAGATGCGCGCTATCAGTTTGACGTGAATGTTTTCGGAGGTGCACGGCTGGTCCAGCTGGTCCTGCCGCATATGCGTGAGAAAAAAGCTGGCAAGATTGTCTTTATCACCTCTATGGGTGGCAAGATTTATACGCCAATGGGGGCGTGGTATCATGCATCGAAACATGCGTTGGAGGGGATGGCAGACTGTCTGCGTCTTGAGCTGTCGCCCTTCAAGATTGATGTGGTGGTCGTCGAACCTGGCGTTATTCAGACTGAGTTTGGCGATGTGACGGAGGGACCATTGATCAGATATTCAGGCGAGGGACCTTATGCGCCGATGGCGCGGAATGTTGCTGGGGCAATCTCCGACTCCTATGCGAACGGCAAAGCCTCGCCTGCGTCCTTGATCGCGAAAGTGGTCTCTCGGGCGGTCAAGTCCCGACGGCCCAAGACGCGGTATGTGGCAGGGCAGCTCGCACGGCCGCTCCTCTTTATCCGTAAGTGGTTTGGGGATCGCATTTTTGACCGGGCCATCCTGAGTGCGGCGAAATGACGGCAGGCGGCTCTCAGTTTGTTGTGGATCTAGGCTGGCGTGCCCTGCTGGGGGACCTTGGGATTTCGGACCAGGACGTTCTGCGGAGGGCACGGCTGCCGCTGGATCTCTTCACCCGGGAGACGCCGACCCTCTCAACACCGGAGTACTTTCGGCTTTGGGATGCCATCGTTGATGCGTCAGGCGACCCACTCTTTCCGCTCAAAGTGGGGCAGGCGTTTTCAGCCGAAACCTTCAGCCCACCTTTGTTTGCGAGCTTCTGTAGCGCCAATCTCAATCAGGCACTGGAGCGACTCGCCCAATACAAACCCCTTATCGGACCGTTGTTTCTGGAGCTGTCTCGCAATAGCCGAAAAACGGCGGTGGTGATCAAAGCCGATCCCCCGACGCTTGCGATCCCGCAAAGCTACTTTCTGATGGAACAGGTGTTTTTGGTCCATATGGCACGCTCGGCCACCCGCGAACACATCGTTCCCTTTAAGGTCACGCTTGGCGGGAAGATTTCTGATGTGCGGGCTTACGAAGATTTTTTCGGATGTTCGGTTTCTGGTGGCAGGGATTGTGGCATTGCCTTTTCACATGACGATGCTGAGCGTCCGTTCCTGACGGCCAACGACTCCATGTGGGCTATCTTTGAGCCGGAGCTTCGAACCCGAATGCAGGACTTGGCACCGGAAGCTGACTTTCGTGCGCGCGTTCGCGCTTGTCTGACGGAGAGTCTTGCTGGCGGGCATTGCACCATGTCGGAGGTCGCGCGGCAATTGGCGGTGAGCGATCGCACGCTGCAACGGCGTCTGGCGGAAGAGGGCACGAGTTTCCAGAAGGAAATCACCCGGCTGCGTGAAGAGCTTGCGGCGCATTATCTGACGCGGTCCGCCTATACCAATGCGGAGATCGCCTTCCTCCTGGGCTATGACGATCCCAATTCGTTCATCCGCGCATTTAATGGATGGACAGGCAGCACGCCTGATCGCATGCGTTCAGAAAACCGCGTGCACTAATCCGCTGGTACCGAGAGCTCGCTTATTCAGCCGCTTCGGCGACGGTCTCTTTCGCTGCCAGGAACTTCTCGGCTTCAAGTGCCGCCATGCAGCCCATGCCTGCCGCGGTAACTGCCTGCCGGTAAATATCGTCGGTCACATCGCCTGCCGCGTAGACACCGGGGATGGAGGTCGCCGTGCTGTCTGGGGCTGTCACCAGATAGCCGCCCTGCTTGGTCTCCAACTGATCGACAAAGAGCTCTGTTGATGGCGCGTGACCAATCGCGATGAACACACCATCTGCCTTGATGATGCTTTCTGCGCCGGTCTTCACGTTGCGCACACGCGCGCCCGTCACTCCGAGGGGATCTTCGTCGCCGAGGATTTCGTCGACCACCGTGTCCCAGACCACTTCGATCTTTTCATTTTTCGACAAGCGATCAGCCAGGATTTTTTCGCTGCGGAACTCGTTGCGGCGATGGACCACGGTAACCTTGCTTGCAAAATTGGTGAGGAAGAGCGCTTCTTCCACGGCCGTGTTGCCGCCGCCGACAACAATCACTTCCTTGCCGCGGTAGAAAAAGCCGTCACAGGTGGCGCAAGCCGAAACGCCAAAGCCCTGGAACTTTTCTTCCGAGGGTAGGCCCAGCCATTTGGCCTGTGCGCCGGTCGAGATAATCAGTGCATCGGTCGTGTAAATGTCGCCGCTGTCGCCCACCATGCGGATGGGCGTCGCCTTCAGGTCTACTTCCGTGATGGTGTCCGACACGATGTTGGTCCCGACATTGCGCGCCTGGCCTTCCATCTGCTCCATCAGCCAGGGGCCCTGAATTTCTTCTGCGAAACCCGGATAGTTTTCCACCTCCGTGGTGATGGTGAGCTGACCACCCGGTTGAATGCCCTGAATGATCGTCGGTTCCAGCATCGCTCGGGCCGCATAGATGGCGGCTGTGTAGCCGGCTGGGCCGGAGCCAATGATGGTCACTTTGGAATGATGCTGGTTCGACATAGGTATGTACTCTATTGATTTTTTGGCCGGAGAATCGGCCTTTTGAGCCAGTTTACTACCTGGGCAGGGCCTCAATATAGGGGCTCCTGCCCAGGCTCAAAAGGGGCAGTCGCGTCTGTGTGATCGACGCGCAAAAAGGCTAGGGTTAGAGCGCTTCTGCGTGCTCTCCCAGATACTTAGCGACACCGTCCGCGTTCGCGGTCATGCCTTCATCGCCTTTGTTCCAGCCGGCAGGGCAGACATCGCCATGCTCTTCATGGAATTGCAGGGCGTCGAGGGTACGGATCGCCTCATCCACGTTCCGGCCGATGGGCAGGTCATTGACGAGCTGATGACGGACAATACCGTCCTTGTCGATCAAGAAGGTGCCGCGGAGCGCCACGCCGTCTTCCTGGATCAGCACATCATAGTCGCGGGCGATCTGTTTGGTGATGTCAGCCACCATGGGGAACTGGACCGGCCCAAGGCCACCTTCATTCGGCGACGTATTCCGCCAGGCAAAGTGGCTGTATTGGCTGTCGACGGAAACGGCAATCACCTTGGTATTGCGCTCTTCGAAGGCTGGTACCCGGTTCGAAAAGGCGAGGATTTCGGACGGGCAGACAAAGGTGAAGTCGAGCGGATAGAAGAAGATCACCCCATAGTGGCCCTTCAGGTGCTCGGTCAGGTTGAAGTCATCAACAATATCGCCATCGGCGAGAACTGCAGCTGCGGTAAAATCGGGGGCGGGTCTACCGACCAATACGCTCATGAGGGAACTCCCAGTTTGGAATTAATCTAACTTATGCGGCGTTAATTAGACTTATTCCAAACTGTTTTCAAGGTGAGTCGCGCAGATTTCAGAGGTTTTTCGTTCTCTGGGTCACTTTGTCTCGGCAAATGCGCCGCTGGTGGTCCGCACCAGGTGGGCAATGGCCTCGAGATCGTCGCGTGCAAGGATGGGGCAGGGACAATCAGGTATTTGTGTGCCGGTCGGTGCGATCACCGCAATGATGTGGGGGTCGCTGAGGGCAAGCAGTTCCGTCTCCGGGTTGCGCCAAACCTCCAGCTTGGGATGGTGCCCGCGCTTGAAGCCTTCCGCGAGGATGATGTCCGCGGGGCCCATGCGCGCGACGAGGTCCGGCAGTTGAGGGGGCGTCTCTGTGGTCACTTCCCGCATCAGCGCCCATCGTGAGTCGGAGGCAATCATGACCTCTCCGGCACCGGCTTGGCGGTGCTTGAAACTGTCCTTCCCAGGCTTGTCGATGTCGAACGCGTGGTGAGCGTGCTTCACCGTGGACACTTTAAGCCCCTCCGCGGACAGGTGTTTCACCAGCTCCACCACAAGTGTCGTTTTGCCACTGTTCTGCCAGCCAATGATGCCGACGACATTTTTCATATCAGTCATGGGATTAGGACAGTTCTCGTTCGAGTTCAGCCAGATCGCCTTGGGTGTTGATGTTGGCGAAGGAGCCCTCGAGGGTCTCGGCGTTCACGTTGACGACCTGTGCGTCTTGTTGTTTCAGGGCGGTGTGAAGCGACAAGTCTGCGCCTTCGAACAGAAGCTGCTCGACCCTGGCCTGCGCGTTGACTGGCCAAAGTGCACACCCGGCTTGCCAGCGACCATCAACATCCAGCACAGAGGGCTGCTGCGTCCGGTTTTTCGAGAGAAGGTCGACGAGGTTTGTCGGAAGCAGGGGGACATCACAGGGAGCTGTCACCAACCAGGTCACATCCGGAAGGGTCGTCGCCCAATGGAGGCCCGCAAGTAGTCCGGCCAACGGGCCTTTGCCTGCGTGCGCGCCATCTTCCAGGTTGACGAAACCGCCAATGCTTGCTGGTCCTGCGATCGCGAGGGCGTCTACTTGTGGTTCAAGTCTCTTGGCGACGTGATCAATCAGCCTCCTGCCCTGCAGCAGCGCCTCTGCTTTGTCAGAACCAAAACGGCCGCTGTATCCGCCTGCGAAAATGACGCCCGCTACGCTGCTCATTTTTTGTCGAACTCGCGCGCGTATGCCCGCAATTGATCGATCACGATGTCTTCGTGATCGAGCGCTGCGCCGTCGGGGTTGGTGGCGCGCCCCAGGGCCAAGCCAAACATGGTCTCGATCGCCAATCGGTAAAAGGCCCCTGCCTTTTTGTCAGTGCCAAATCGCTTAAAGAGTTGGTTGTTTTCTGAGGGCGTGAATATTTCTTTGTATCGCTCAATGGCCGGCTGAATATCCGCTGTCGATTCCGGGTCATTGCGGGAAGCAAGCCAGATTTCAATGACCGCTTTGAACTCCCGGCGACCGACACGAGACCAGCCCCAGACCACCCATTCTTCCACCGTGGTGTCGTTTTCATCGGGCCGCGCATCGAGCAGGAGCCGGTCATAGGTGTCGCTGAGAGCCGCCGCGATCAGGGCCGGCAGGCTCTCAAAATGATGGAAGAGGGCACCCCGTGTGACGTTCGCTCGGGCGCAGACCTCTACGGCTGTTGTCCCGGCATAACCCTTTTCAATCAATGATTGGATGGTTGCGTCAATGAGCTTCTGACGCATTTCCTTAGATCGATCTGCCTGCTTTCTGGGTCGAGTCTTCGTGGCTGTCATTTGGGCCTTGCTATCGCTACGTCATATCGTTAAAGTATTTTACATACATTCACGTATGTATGTAAATAGCATTTTGACGCTGAGGAGGAAAAAATGCCCGCACCCGTTCCTTTCGATCCGCAGGACATTGTCAATGCCAAGTATGAAGAGCGTCCCACCCGCGAGGGCGTGACCACGAAGAAGATGATTTGCGCATCCTGTGACATCGCCTGCAGCGTCGTCGCTGAGGTTCAAAAAGGTCGGGTGACAAAAGTCCGTTCTTCAGACAATCCGATCTTCCGCGACAATATCTGCATGAAAGGCATTATCGCGCCGAAAGGCTTTGCGCATCCGAACCGTATCCTGCATCCGCTGAAACGGGTTGGCGAACGTGGGTCCGGCAAATTTGAACGGGTCACCTGGGAAGAGGCGATGAGCGACATTGGTTCGCGCCTCAAAAAGATCATTGCAGATCACGGACCAGAAGCCTGGGCGGTGTCGACCAGTCAGTGGAACACGGCGACTGACCATGGCCTTGGCCGCCGTCTAATGAACCATGTGGGATCGCCCAACTGGATCAGTGGTGTGGCGCTCTGCGCAGGGAACACCGCCGCTGTCAGCCGGTTCACCTATGGGTGGTTCCCGATCGGGGACTTCAATAACACCAAGTGCATTGTGCTGATGGGCCACAATCCGCGCCGTCACAGTTGGACGCCGATGTACAATTGGATCCGGGCGGCTCAGGCGCGCGGTGCGAAGTTGATCGTTATGGATCCGCGCCGGAGTTCGAGCGCTGAGCGCGCGGACATCTGGCTTCCGCTCAAGGTGGGCAGCGATGTCGCCATGATGTTTGGCTGGCTCAAGGTCATTATTGACGAAGAGCTGTATGACAAGGATTTCGTTAAGAACTGGACCATTGGCTTTGAAGAGCTGAAGGAACGGGTCAATGAATATCCTCTTGAGCGAGTCGCAGAGCTGACCGGCTGCGATCCGGAGATGATCGCCAAAGCTGCGCGCATGTACGCAACCGAAGGTCCGTCGATCATACCCTGGACGCCGATCACGGACATGCAGCGCAACAGCACGTCGGGAATTCGGCTTCAAGGAATTCTTCGGTCGATCTGCGGGTATGTCGATGTGCCGGGCGGTGAGACGTTGCAGGGCTTCAATCCGGACATTATTCCGGAGTCGGAAATTGAGATGCACCAGGTCCTGCCGCTGGAGCAGAAACTGAAGCAGTTGGGCTCCAAGGACCATCCGGCCTTTACCTATCGGGCGCAGCTCGCTTTTAACGAACCAAATAAGCGGGTTTACGGACAGGAATACGCAAATCTCGTCATGGGCTGCTACATGGCGACGCCGTCCGAAACGTTCCGGGCGATGGCGGGCGAAGGCGAGTATCCGGTGAAGGCGTTCTTCTTCTTGGGCAACAATCCGCTGATGAGCTACGCCAATATGCCGCTCATTGAGAAAGCGATGATGAACCAGGACCTGATCGTTGCCCATGAGCAGTTCATGACGCCGTCCGCTCAACTGGCCGACTACATCCTGCCGGCGGACAGCTGGCTGGAGCGGCCGTGGCTTCATGACATGTTCGGGTGGATGTCGACTGTCCGTTTCTCGGAAAAGGCGATGGAGCCGCCAGGCGAATGCAAGAGCACGTTTGAGTTTTGGAAGCTGATGGCCGGTGCTTTGGATAGGCCGGAAGTTGTTCCTTGGGACACGCTGGAAGACTTCTATGACTACCGTGTTGCCGGGACCGGTATGACTTGGGAAAAAATCTTGTCGACCTCAGAAGTCCACTTTAAGACACCGGCCTTCCGTCAGTACGAGAAGACGGGCTTTGCAACACCAAGTGGCAAGGTGGAGCTGAAGTCATCGGTCTTGGAAGACCTTGGATTCGATCCGCTCCCCTATTTCCGTGAGGATCCGCCCAAAGACGAAGAATATCCGCTCCTCATGTTTACCGGCGTTCGCGAAGATGGGTTCTTTCAAACCGCGCAGCGACATATTCCGGAAATGCGGGCGCGCCATCCGGAGCCTGAACTTTTCCTCAACGCCAAAACGGCCGCGGCACATGGCGTGAAAGACGGAGAGTGGGTGACGGTCGAAAACCACCTCGGCAAGGTCAAAGCCAAACTCGCAATCAAGGACGCGATGCCCGATGATCTTGTCCGTGTGCCTCACGGATGGTGGAAACCGGAGATGAAACAAGGTGTCGGACATCTGAGTGGTGCCATGGATTTTGCGGACTCGCAGCTCTGTCGTGATGATCCGGATTTCCTCGACCGAGAGCAGGGCATCCCTCACATCAAGGGTATTCCCTGCAGGGTCAAGCCGCTTGTGGCATCCGATGAGCCTGCCGCGGCAGAAAACCCAACACAGGTTATGGAGCCTGCAGAATGACATCTAAAGAGAAAGAGATTCGAAGCCTCGAGCGCAGTTCGAGGCTGAGCATCTGGATGGCAGGCCGGAGTTCTCGCAACCAGTCGCTCCTCGATAAGCTGTGCCGCCTAATGGTGACGCGGGCGACGGCGGTTGATCCAGAGAAAGACTTTATGCGCGACCCGCTCATCGACAATGATCAGGGTTTCGACCCGGATGAGCTGGATCGGTACCAGCGGGGAGAAGCCATCTAGGCAACTCGCCATCTGTAAAGTGACTGTCCGAAAGGAAGCGCCCGGTAAGTGACTGGGCGTTCACCGTGTCTCGCGGCAACAGAGATCATAATCATGAAAAAAATGGTGAAGACGGATGGCGGCGAGATTGCTGTCCATGTGACTGGTGAGGGTCCCGTCATCTTGTGTGTCCATGGATGGCCGGAACATTCCTGGTCCTGGCGGCATCAGGTCAAGTTCTTCGCCGACCGCGGATACCAGGTTGCGGCAATGGATGTGCGGGGCTATGGCGACAGCTGCAAACCAACAGCCATTGCGGATTACACTTTGCGCAACCTGGCAGGCGACGTTGCTTGCGTGGCTCGATCCTTGAGTGATGATCCGGTGATCCTGTTTGGTCATGACTGGGGTGCACCCATCGTATACACGACGACTCTCTTGCACCCGGATTGGGTCAGGGCTGTTGCGGGCCTCAGCGTGCCCTATCTGCCTGCTGGAGAAGTTTCCCTGCTGGATATGTCGCGACAGGTCTATGCGGACCGCTTCTTCTATATGACCTACTTTCAGGCACCAGATGTAGCCGAGGCGGAGCTTGGGGCTGATGTGGGATCAAGCTTGAGAAAGATCTATTTCTCGCTTTCGGGCAATGCGCCATTGAACGATTGGCTCAAGCAAAAAGCGCCGACTTCCGGGCTATTGGATGGGATGGTTGACCCAAGTCCCTTTCCGGACTGGTTGTCCGATGCGGATCTCGAGGTCTATGTGGACTCGTTTGAGACCGGCGGTTTTCAAGGGCCGATCAACCGCTATCGGGCCATGGACCTTGACCATGACGACCTGGTCGAACTGCGTGATCGGCTCATTGAGGTGCCTGCCTGCTTTGTCGGCGGTGAGCGCGACCCGATCCGGAACTACATCAACGGCATGGACTTGTATGCCGATACCGGCGCTGGCTTTGCTGACTTTCGAGGATCAACGCTCATCCCGGGTGCCGGGCACTGGGTGCAGCAAGAGGCTCCCAATGCCACCAATGAAGCCTTAGTGCGTTTCCTGGATAGTCTCTGAGGCGAGCGAAGCTGCCTCATGTTGGCCGAACTGGGGCATGCCTGTTTCAAGGAGGGCTGCGAGATCATGGGACACCACGACATCGATGTCGTCACGGCTATCGAGGCCGGCAAGCCAAAGACGAAGGTTTTCGGTGCGGCCCGTGTTTTCCGGCACAAGGAGGCCCGAATAGACAAAGCCTTTGCCGATATTGTTGATCAAGTCATATCGCGTGTTGGTGGTGTCGCCTGAGAAGAGCCACAGGTGGTCCCGGAGCCCCACTGCGAAGAGTGTTGATCCCGGGGTATGTCCCCCAAGGGCAACAATGCCAAGGCCTGGGAACGCGTCATTTGTCAGAATCTCTCTACCGTCCAGGGTGCCGCGTGACAAACAGGACTTTGCCACGATCTCGGCCCCTTCAACCGTGTTGAAATTGTGCTCATCACGCTGGTCGCTGGTTTGGAGGAGGTCTGTTCCGGCCCCTCTGTTTTCGCAGAACGCGGTCACGCCCTGGGTGTGATCGATGTGGAGGTGGGTGAAGCCGATGCCCTTCACACGCTCAAGTTGGTCGCCGAGCTGATCACCAACAGTGCCGAAGAAACGTGCGTCGCCGCCGCCGCTTATCCCCCGCATCAGGTCTGCAAAGTCCGCCGCGCCTATCTCGTCCATGCCGGCGTCAATAGCGAACAGGTTTCCGTTGGCCCATTCCACAATAAAGGTTGTGTGCCCCAGATCTCGGCCACGTACCTTCTGGCTGGCGGTCAGTAGATAGTGGACGGCAATGGGACCATCGGTCTCCGTCATCAAAGAGCGCAGCGCCTGTTCGTTTGGCAGGGCAGGTTCAATGCCCTGAGTCTGGAGATGCGGTGGCACGAGGAAGATGGCGAGGCCCAACAGGGCGAGTGCAAAAATGCCAAGAAGGAGATTCAGGAACAGACGCATGACAGACTACCGAGCGGGTACCGAGAGCGGATACCCTCACCAGTTGGTGGCTTCAAGTCAATCAATCCGACATACGATGCTTAAAACCCAAACATATGGTCTAGGCAAAAGCTGGTTTCACCATTGATGAGCCCGTGAAACCCGAAAAGACGGCAGGTCGTGTCGCGGACGATGATGTAACCCAGATCATTGCCTTTCACCGACACGCGGGACCGTTCCTCCGCATCAAACAGCTCGTGGTAGCGCCAGAAGCGGGAGCCGCCGCAGTTGATCTGAATACGTTTCTCGGCAACAGGCTCGCCTTCCGCATTGTGCAGGATGAGGCGGGTGTCCGACTTCTCATGCCAAGGCGTTGAAGCCGGGTAGACGAGATGGCACAGCGTATCTTTGGGATCTGCACCCAGACGCAGGAACAGGCGGGTGGTGAGACCCGGCGGCTTGCCGATATAGGACTGCGGTTCGTCTTTGTAGATGATTGCCGTGTTGTAAATATGCGCGCCGAAAATCGTTTCCGCGCGATGGCCGGATGACTTTTGTTCGTAGCGCCCCAGCGCATGCAGCCAACCATTGGCTTCGCCGCCATTGCGGAAGTCATAAAGAAACTCAGCATGGCCATGTCCGGAGGGGAGCTTGGCGCTTTCTTCCTGGAGCCAGGCATCAATGTCGATGGCGATATGGTCGCGGCGTTGGATGCGGCCCAGATATTTTGACGCGACGACGGAGCCGTCGGCGTCCATGAGCTCGATGCGGAGTGGCATTTCCTGTTCCGAGCGGGCCATGGGCGTCGGGAGCAACGTTGAATTGAAGAGGTTCGTTGGCAGCACCGGCAAAGGCATGATGTAGCCTTTGCCCATGGTGGCTTCCAGCCCCGGAATCTCCGGATTGGGTTCCAGGTCTGTGCGTTCCACATTGGCGTGGGCGATCCGCCGCTGTCCGGTTTTGGTGCGGAGCACTTCATAGCGCGGGCGCACAAAATAGCGTCCAGCCACCGTCTCAATCTGATCGGGGAATTTGGCCTGTGGGAGCATCTCGCTCACGTTCAGGATCTTGGTGCCGAAGGGAGGGATCTCCTCTTCGTGCCAGGCAATATCCTGCGCGCCGACAATGTTGAAACCCACAGACTTTGGCGGAATCGGCATGGGGTGCGAGTTCTGCACAATGAGTGTCAGCTCTTCATCTTCTTCGCCCGCGGGCATGCCTGCATAAAAATCTGCGGGCCACGCATTGGCGTCATGGCTGCAAGTCAGGCTTTTGCCATTGTCGCCATAGACGTCCATGGCGTATTTGACGACGTCATGGCCTGCGATGCGGATTGCATGGATGAAGAGGGACCCCTGATAGTCATCAAGGCCGAATTTCTCGCGGACGGTTTCGCTGTTTACCGCATAGGGGCAGCCTGCCGCTGGCAGGTCTTCTTCCCACGCGGCAAGAACATCTCCCTTTTCGTCAAACAGACAGAGCCACAATTTGGGGTCTTTTGCCCCATGGGTCGCCCAATAGTTGGCGCTGGCAACGGTGGTGTGCAGTCCGTCTGACCCGTTTGCCCCCTTATGGTCCCTCAGGAAGGCAAAGTTTGTGGCAAAGTTCATCGGGTCGAGATAGTTGCGCGGGTTGGTCAGCATTTCGTCAGGGATGCGCATGTCGTCGAGGGTGACGATGGTCGCCCCATCCGGAAAACAGTGTTCGATCGGCCCCAGTACTTTCTGCGCATCAAACAAGAGCACGAGAACCGCCGCAGCTTTGCCGTCTCGACAAGCTGAGACCGGCTGTGCGTCATGGCCTAAGAAGGGCTGGCCCAAGTCCTCAACCCGCTGAACGTAATAGCCTTCAATGTCTACCTTGGAGAGGTCGTAATAAGAGTGGAAATTTCCTATTGCGCCCGTCGGGTCGTATATCGCAACGGGTCCCACGCCTCGCAGGCGTTCAATGATCGCATGACCTTTGGGTGCCGCCAGTGGATGACCGAGTGCCTTGAAGAGCGACGCACCGCCTGCATTGTTACCCGGACGCCATCCTTGCGAAAGGTCGGCGTTGGTGAAGGTCTCGATATTGAGGGTCATGAAACTCTTTCGATCTTATCTGCGTGTCGGTGGTCGGTTGTGTATCGGTTCGCAGGGGCCGTTGCTTTGATCTGGTTCAAGCTGAGGAGAAGGGGTTCAGCTTTTTCACGGTGGAGGACAGTTTGTGGCGGCGCTGTTCGGCCATCACCACCCGCTGGTCGGTGACCCAGTTCATCTGTACCGCACGCCGCGGGCCCTTGAAGGGTTCATGCCCGTGCCAGGAATGATCTGCACGACGAAAGACGAGCAGTGTGCCGCCATAGGGAGGAACTTCGTCGACATAGTCTTCGAGATCAGTGGGGCTACGCAGGATGCGGAGTTTCCCGCCGTCATGGCTCCACTCGTCCGGCTTGTTGAGGTAAAGCAGGACGGTGATGATCTTGGTCTCGCTGTCAGGATGGATCTTCCCGTCCGTTTCGCGACAGTGCCCCCGCACGGTGAACATGGTTGGGCGGTCGGACAGATCCAGATCGAATTTTTCTTCGATGGCTGCCTCGAACTCAGGACCATTCAGTTCCTTCATGAGCGCGTCGAACTGACCATGAATGTCCAGCTCTGAGGGCGGTACCGAGCCTGGCGTTGTGACGTTCGGGTAATCGCGGATGACCTGGTCGAGATTTTCTCCTGTGACGAAATTCGGAACGACCAGAAAGTCGTACGGATCCGTTTTGAGGGGGGTCGCGCGGAGCGCTTCTAGATCGATCAAGCTCATGGGCGTTAATTGCTTATCTGTTATGGTTATATGCTTCAGTAATAGCCGACGCTATTTCCTGCGTAGCATTTAAGGGTGCGTAGGACCATGATTCAAGCAAGCCGTCAAATTGTCGCGCGATATTGTTAACGTAGAGCGCGTCCAGAAAACGGCGGAACTTGGACGATCCACCCTCCAGCTCCACCACATAAACCGGCTTGCCGGTGACCGTCGCTTCCCCAACCATATTGTGGCTATCGCAGGTGACGATTACCGCGTCCGCGAGGCCCAAGAGCCCGGGATAGGGATTGTCGTCCGGCGCGTCTGCGCGGGCGTCATATATGTTGTGGGGGACATCCCGGAGCTCCTCGCGTAAAGCCGCCACGGCGTCCGGCGTGGTGCGCCGCGAGGTGGTCACCATAAGCCCGACATTTTCCCGCTTCGCCAGTGCCGCTAATGACTTGGCGAGGTGGCGCATTTGGTCGGCTGTGAAATCGTAGACCTTATTGGGCCCGCCGAGCACCACTGCAAGCCTCTTTTGCGGGAGTGCGGCGTAACGCGCCTCCAGCGTTTTCGCCGCATTTTGGAGCTTTTCCGGGGTAATGCGGTGGGGGGCGGTGAGGGTGGAGAGGACATTCGGGCCTTTCAATTGATCATGCTGCGGGGCCCAGACCAGATCGAAGTGGCGAGGGTTAACCTTGGGGTTTTGCAGGATGGCGACAAAGGTGTTGCGGCCCGACTGGCGTTTGATCTTCCGGGCATAGGGAATGGATTGCCGGCCGCTGGCGATGACCAGATCGGGCCAGGGCGGACTAATGGCCGCGTTGGGGGCCGCCGGACCCCACGGCGCCAGCCATTTGTAAGGAGCCGTGGGCATGACCCGTTTCAGTTCGGGGGCGAGGCCAAGTGCTTCCGCAACGCCCACCGCCTGCATTTCAAAGCCCGCCATGCCGTTGGTCACGACCCAGCACGTGGTGCCTGCCGGCAATTGGGGCGGGGCTGCATTCTCCTGGGCGGTCATGATCGTGCGTGTTTGGGTAATTTTGTTACTGAAAAGCCTGTCTAAAAGGAGTAATAGAACATGTTCAGCCACCTGTCTTGCAGCATTTCTCATGGTGCCGGCTTCACGGGACAGAGACAGGGGACGGCTGAGGTTTGACGACGGAGTGGTTATGAAGCGCGCAAAGCTTGACGATATCGATCTGCAGATCCTGAACGAGCTTCAGGAAAATGGTCGGATCACCAATGTTGAGCTGGCCAAGAGGGTGGGCATTTCACCGCCGCCCTGCCTTCGGCGTGTCAGGGCGCTTGAGAAAGCCGGCTACATCACCGGGTATCACGCGGAGCTGGACGGCCATGGCCTCGGGTTCGACGTCACGGTTTTTGCGATGGTAGGTCTGCACTCCCAGGCGGAGGCGGATCTGCAGGCGTTTGAGCAGTTGGTGGGAAGCTGGCCGCAGGTGCGCGAGTGCCACATGCTCAATGGCGAGATCGACTTCATTCTGAAATGTGTGGCGCCGGACCTTGCAAGCTTTCAGAGCTTCCTTACCGAAAAGCTGACGCCCGCCCCGAATGTAGCGAGCGTCCGCACGTCCCTGACGATTCGCCGTTCCAAGCATGCCCCAGGCGTGCCGCTGAATGAACTGGCAGACGCCTCTCAGGCTTAAGTAGTTGAGGCGTGGTCGCCGAGCAGCAGCGCTTTGGCATCCCCGTTTGCCTGGGAGATGGCATAGAGCAGGTAAGGTGCCAGGAACAGAATCCCGCCTACCGACGCGATAAGCCCCAACACGATCCCGGTGGCTGTGAATTTGTGGCGCCAGGCCACCCAGAGGGCGGACAGGATCAGATAGGTGAAAAAGTCCAGTGTGAATTGACCGGGCCAGGTGAGGCCGGTGATTTCTTCGACCCCGAAGGCTACGAGGTTCCAGCCGTGGATTGATCCAACCACCAGCGTGTAAATCGTGAACATTGCAAAAACGGCAATCAGATAGATACGAAGACCGATCATTGTGTTTTCTCCTGTGAACTTTGTTCGAATCTGATGGTGTGCACCAAGACTTAGGCGTTTGCTCGTCCGGGTCCTAGAAGAAGTGCTTTCATGTCGCCCTTAGTCTGACTTGTGACATAGAGCAGGTAAATTGCCAGAAAGACGATGCCGCCAAAGAAGGCCACAACCGAAAGCGCGAGACCGCCGGGGGTGTACTCATGGCGCCAGGAAACCCAGAGGGCCGACAGACAGAGAAAACCCATGAAGTCGAGATTGAACTGGCCTGGCCAGTTGACCGCCATCATGTCGCTGAAGAAGACAGGGATCAGATTCCATCCGTGATTCATGCCGACAATGACGGTGTAGCCGACTAAGACGATCAAGTAGGCGCCGAGGAAGATGCGGAAGGCGGTCATGTCAAGAGTTCCTTGATGTGAGATTGTTGGGTGATTGCTCAAGCCTGTGAGGTGGATGGGGCGGTGTCTTCCGGGTCTGTCAGAAACAGTCCGACAAATTGGAAGATGCCCACGCCGCCGAGGATCATGGCCGCATAGATGCGGTCGTCTGCGCCACCGCCATTGGGGAACCAGCTTTCGAAAAAGGTCACGGTGAAGACGTCGCAACAGAGTGCAGGCGCTGACAGCGCCACGGCGGCTGTCGCCCGTTGTGCCGGTGGCGTTTTGAAGAGCCGGTAGCAAAGAAATAGAACGCCTACGAAAGCGGCGCCGCCGACGACAAACCAGACCCAGAACAAGGTGAGGTTGTCGCCGGGAGACGAAGCGCCGGGCCAAAACACACGATAGAAAAGGGCAAAGGCGAACCAGGCGACGACAGAGAGGATCATCATCTGTACGGTCTGACGTTTATGAGTTTCGATACTGAAAGAAGACATGTGTTTTCCTTTCATGGGTGCACAGCGCTTGTGGCGTGCGTTTTGAGGACGCCGCAGCGAAGGATGGGGACGAGGAGTGCCACAAAGAAAAGACTGTTCACCATGGCGTTGCCGACAAAGCCGATTGCCATGGAGAGGGAACTGTCGATGACAAACCAGGTGATGAGGCTCAGCGTGATCAGCCGCCAGACAGGCCTGGCTGAGTCCCCTGTTAACGCGTTGGCTGCTTTCACGGCAGCGAGGAGGGTGAGGCTCCAGCCGACGCAGACGGCGCCTAAGACTGCGAGAGAAATGCGAAGATAGGGGTCGAATTCGAGCGTGCCGGGGCTGGCAATAAGGGTGAAATAGAGACGTGCCGCTCCGTCTGTTGCTTCCAGGCCGCCTGCGGCCAGAGCGATACCAAGAACGCCTAAGGTGATACAGGTTGCGGTGATCCAGCCGTTCCAGAATGGGGTCATGTCATTTGCTCGTTTGGTTCAGGTTGCATCTGCCCGCTACGGCATTGGTGCTTAAAAAATGTAGCATCTGCTACATAGCAAGTTTTTGTAGTAAGTGCTACAAAAAAGTTCGGAGGCCCCTGTTTTGAGTAAAAGAGACGCAAAACGCGCAGAAATCGTCGGTAAATTGGCAGCCCATTTCCTGGAAGCGGGGCTGGGGGATACCGGTGTGCGCCGTTTGGCTGAGGTCGTCGGGACCAGCGACCGGATGCTGCTTTACTATTTCGACACTAAGGAAGAGATCCTGGGCGCGGTGCTGGGCGAGCTCGGCGGCGGTTTTACGGATGTGCTGGATGCGGTCTTCGGCGCGGAGCCCTTACGGCCCGCTGATGCGGTTGAAAAAATCTGGGCGATGGTGAGCGATGAAGCGGCGGCCGGGCAGCTCCGTCTCTGGTTGGATATCTCGAGCAAAGCCAGCCGCGGCGATCCGTTTTTCGGCGCGATTGTCGAGCAGATGGCAGAAGGATGGATCGTCTGGCTGTCTGGCATGCTGGCTGTTCCGCACGCGGAGAAACGTCCGCTGGCGGTCCTGATCATGGGCGCCATAGACGGGCAGGTGATGCTGTTTCCGACCGAGCTCAAGAAGGGCGATGCCGCGGTGGCCAAGCTACAGGAATTGCTGGCGGACCTTTAGGGTCGACACCTTCGGTCAGGCATGAGTGGTGACCACACCTTCGAGGATTTTGCGAAATCGCTGAGGTTGTTCCAAAGGGACGTAATGGCCGCAGTTCGGAACGACGTGCAGGCTGCCTCTTTTCGCGGAGGCGGCAACCTCTTCACAGGCCTGAACACCTGGGGCGGTATCATGCTCTCCAGTCACCATGGTGATGGGAATGTCGCACCCGGCGACAAAACCATCTGCACTTTCGCGGCTGTGGAATACGGCGACGCCATTTGCAATTTCGTGGGCAGGCAGACTCAGGGCACTGTTCTTGGCGCTCTCGACAATTGATGGTTTTGTTTGCGGAGAGAAGAGCGGGCCCCAGTAGGTGTCCCACGCTGCGCCCAAACCCTCTTTGGAAATCAGATTCAGCGCTTCGTCTCTGACTGCGGGCTCAGGCCGGTGTCGTGGCTTCGTCCCGACAAGGACCAGCGCGGCCACTCGCTCCGGCGCAAGCTGTGCGACTTCGAGGGCGCAGGAACCGCCGACGGAGCCACCGACGACAATCAGTCTTTCTTCCTTCGCCAATGATAGGGCTTTGACCGCCCATTCCTTGAGCGACGTGCCGAAGCCATAAAGGGTGGGGGCGTAGGTTCGGTCCGGTATTAGGTCTACCTGGCCCGCCCACATGGACCCGTCGAGGGGTAGGGCGTGGAGAAACAGCAGGCCTAAGTCGCGCGTGTTGGACATGGGCCAGCATGCCTCCAGGACATCGGCGATTTCAACTGTGCGTTTACCGCGCCGGCATCGGTGCCAAGCGGATCGTCGATGTTGCCCGGGCGACGAGCGCGCCGTCAGCGCCAAATAGTTCTCCTTCAACAAAGGCAATGCTCTTGCCTTTGCGGACAATGCGGGCCTCGCATTCAAAACGGCCCACATGGCCCGCGGTCAGATAGGAGACGTTGAGGTCCAGGGTCATCGGATGTTCCTGGAAATCCGATGCGAGGATGATAAGGGGCCCGAAGGCATCGTCCAGCATGGCGGCAAGGATGCCGCCTTGAATGATACCTGCTGGATTGCGGAACTCAGGCTGGGTATCGAAGGCCACTCTGATTTTCTGCGCGTCCGCGTCCCAGCTGAGGAGATCGAACCCCAACATGTGCAGAGTGTTGGGATCTTCCTTGCTGCCCGGCATCGGGAATTTCAGTTTCGGCGGGGTGGCACTGTCCGTCATGGGACCTCCAAAGAAAAGAAGCCGCAACATCGGTCGCGGCTTCATTAGAAATAGACTGATCTGACCTTATTTGTAGTCGATCGAGAGGATTTCGTAGGACTTGCCACCGCCGGGCGTGTTGACTTCCACGCTGTCGCCCACTTCCTTGCCAATCATCGCGCGCGCGATGGGCGACGAAATGGAAATCTTGCCCAAGGCAACATCGGCTTCATCGTCCCCGACGATCTGATAGGCCTTCTCTTCGTCGGTATCTTCGTCAGCGACGCCCACTGTTGCGCCAAACTTCACCGTATCGCCGGAGAGGCTTGCGGGATCAATCACTTCTGCTCGGGCGAGCTTATCTTCGAGCTCGTGGATGCGTGCTTCATTGTGGCCCTGCGCCTCTTTCGCCGCGTGATATTCCGCGTTCTCTGAAAGGTCGCCATGGGCCCGCGCTTCCGCGATCGCCGCAATGATGCGCGGACGCTCCGTGTTTTTCAGTTTTTTCAACTCTGCTTCCAGCGCCTCATGGCTGCCGGAAGTCATCGGGACTTTTTCCATATTTCAGATAGTCTTTCTTGATCGAAGGCCAGCTGCACCAGAACGGGAGCCGACCTGGCATATCTTCGGACGGGCAAGCCGGTCACGTCAATTGGGAATTGTGCTTCTCATTCTGCGGCAACCGGCTTCTCCTGATAGGACTGGAGAGCGGCGACTTCCAACTGACCGCTACGGATCGCTTCAATGCCCTCGGCCGCAGCCCGAGCACCCGCCACCGTGGTGTAATAGGGCACCTTGCCCATGAGCGCGGTCTGGCGAATTGACTTACTGTCAGCTAGCGCCTGTGCGCCTTCGGTGGTGTTGAAGACGATGTCCACATCGCCGTTTTTGAGCGCGTCCACAATATGCGGACGGCCCTCGAGCACCTTGTTTACCATTTCCACTTCAAGGCCCGCCGCTGTGAGCGCGCGGGCGGTGCCGCTGGTGGCGATGATCTTGAAGCCCATCGAAGCCATCTTGCGAGCGGCATCAATGACCTTCTCCTTGTCGGACTCTTTCACCGAGATGAAGACCGTGCCTTCTGTGGGCACGGAGGTGCCGCCGCCGATCTGGCTCTTGGCAAAGGCGACGCCGAAGCTCTTGTCGAGGCCGATCACCTCGCCGGTGGAGCGCATTTCCGGCCCAAGCACCGTGTCCACGCCCGGGAAGCGGGCGAAGGGGAAGACGGCTTCTTTCACCGCGATATGGTCGAAGCTGTTGGCTTTGAGGCCAAAGGTCGAGAGCTTTTCGCCCGCCATGAGGCGCACAGCGATCTTCGCGATGGGTTCGCCGACGACCTTGGCCACGAAGGGCACCGTACGCGAGGCACGCGGGTTTACTTCCAGCACAAAGATGGTGCCGTCCTGCACGGCGTACTGCACGTTCATGAGCCCGCCGACATTCAACGCGAGGGCCATGGCTTTTGTCTGGCGCTCGATTTCGGCGATGGTTTCAGCGGGGAGCGAATAGGGCGGTAGGGAACAGGCACTGTCTCCGGAATGGACGCCTGCTTCTTCAATATGTTCCATGATGCCGCAGACAAAAACGTCTTCGCCGTCGCAAAGCGCATCGACGTCAACTTCGATGGCGTCTTTCAGATACCAGTCGATGAGGACCGGGCTGTCGCCGGAGACCACAACGGCTTCGTTGATGTAGCGCTGCAGGTGTGCCGTATCGCGGACGATTTCCATGCCGCGTCCGCCGAGCACATAAGACGGGCGAATGACAACGGGATAGCCGATCTCTTCGGCGATGGCTTCGGCTTCTTCTGCCGTGCGGGCAATGCCGTTGGGCGGCTGTTTGAGGCCCAGCTCATCGAGCAGGGCTTTGAACCGGTCGCGGTCTTCTGCGAGATCAATGGCGTCAGGCGAGGTACCGAGAATGGGAATGCCCGCGTCTGCCAGATCGTTCGCAAGTTTGAGCGGCGTCTGTCCGCCAAACTGCACAATCACGCCGAGCAGCTCGCCGTCTTCATGTTCTTTTTCAATGATGGTGAGCACGTCTTCTTTGGTCAGCGGCTCAAAATAGAGCCGGTCGGACGTGTCCGGGTCGGTGGAGACCGTCTCCGGGTTGCAGTTCACCATGATGCTCTCAATACCGGCGTCGGCCAGCGCAAACGCGGCGTGACAGCAGCAATAGTCAAACTCGATGCCCTGGCCGATCCGGTTCGGACCCCCGCCCAGAATGATGGCTTTCTTCCGGGACGAGACTTCCGCTTCGCAGGCGGCATTGCCAGCAAAGTCGGTCTCATAGGTGGAATACATGTAAGGCGTTTGTGATTTGAACTCGGCGGCGCAAGTGTCGATGCGCTTATAGACCGGCTTCACACCGAGACCCAAGCGGGCTTTGCGCACGTCTGCTTCGGTCGTGTTCGCAAGTTCTGCGAGCCGCACATCAGAGAAGCCGAGCGCTTTCAGATCGCGCAGATGGTCCGGGTCGCTCGGCAGGCCGTTGGCTTCCACCTGTTTTTCTGCATCCACAATCGCCTGCACCTGTTCCAGGAACCAGGGATCGAAGGCGCAGGCCGCCTGGATCTGATAATGGTCCATGCCGAGGCGCATGGCTTGCGCAATATAGAGAATGCGGAACGGCGTTGGTGTGCCGAGTGCCTTGCGGATCGCGTTCTTGTCGTCTCCTTCGCCGAGACCCTCAAACTCCACCGGGTCGAGGCCGTTCAGCCCCGTTTCCATGGAGCGGAGCGCCTTTTGCAGGCTTTCGGCAAAGGTGCGGCCAATGGACATGGCTTCCCCGACCGATTTCATGGCGGTGGTGAGGAGCGGTTCGGCGCCCGGGAATTTCTCAAACGCAAAACGCGGGATCTTGGTCACCACATAATCGATGGTGGGCTCGAACGCGGCGGGGGTGACGCCCGTGATGTCGTTCATGAGCTCATCAAGGGTGTAGCCCACGGCGAGGCGAGCGGCGACCTTGGCAATCGGGAAGCCGGTCGCTTTTGAGGCCAGGGCAGACGAGCGTGACACGCGCGGGTTCATCTCGATCACCACGAGACGCCCGTCTTTCGGGTTCACGGCGAATTGCACGTTGGAGCCGCCAGTCTCCACCCCGATTTCCCTAAGGACCGCGATGCTAGCATTCCGCATCACCTGATATTCCTTGTCGGTGAGCGTCAGCGCCGGCGCCACGGTCATCGAGTCGCCGGTATGGATGCCCATGGGGTCCACGTTTTCGATGGAACAGATGATGATGCAATTGTCCGCTTTGTCGCGAACCACTTCCATCTCATATTCTTTCCAGCCGAGCAGGCTTTCATCCACCAGCACCTGGCCAACAGGCGAGGCGTCGAGGCCGGTGCGGATGATGTTTTCATATTCTTCACGGTTGTAGGCCACACCGCCACCGGTGCCGCCCAACGTGAAAGCAGGACGGATGATGGCGGGCAAGCCGATCTCGTCCAGTACCTTCATGGCCTGGGCCACGCCCATGGCGCGGTCATAGTCGACGATCTCGCCCTTGTCGTTCTTGATTTCTGGTGCCGCCACGATGGTCGCGCGGGGGTTTTCCAACCCGATGCGGTCCATGGCTTCGCGGAAGAGCTTGCGGTCTTCGGCCTTGGCGATGGCCTCGCGGTTCGCGCCAATGAGTTCCACGCCGAACTTGTTAAGGGTGCCGCGGTCGGCCAGCGCCAGCGCCGTGTTGAGCGCCGTCTGTCCGCCCATGGTGGGGAGCAGCGCGTCGGGGCGCTCTTTCTCGATGATCTTGGCGACCACTTCCGGTGTGATGGGCTCCACATACGTCGCATCTGCCAGGTCCGGGTCGGTCATGATGGTCGCCGGGTTGGAGTTCACCAGAATGATCCGGTAGCCCTCGTCCTTCAGTGCCTTACAGGCCTGGGTGCCCGAATAGTCGAATTCGCAGGCCTGGCCGATCACGATGGGACCGGCGCCAATGATCAGGATGGACTCAATGTCAGTGCGTTTGGGCATTAGCGTTTCGCCTCGGCGATGAGCTTTACAAAGCGGTCGAAGAGATAGTGGCTGTCCTGAGGGCCCGGGCTTGCCTCCGGGTGATACTGGACAGAGAAGACGGGCTTGTCTTTCAGACGAATGCCGCAATTGGTGCCGTCAAAGAGGGAGACATGGGTTTCTTCCACAGTCTCCGGCAGGCTGTCGCGGTCCACGGTGAAGCCATGGTTCATGGACGTGATCTCCACCTTATTGGTGGTGTGATCCTTCACCGGGTGGTTCGCGCCATGATGGCCCTGCAGCATCTTTTTGGTTCTGGCGCCTAGCGCGATGGCGAGCATCTGGTGACCCAGGCAAATGCCGAAGACGGGCTTGCCGCTGTCGACAAGTTTCTGGATTTCCGGCACGGCATATTCGCCAGTCGCCGCCGGGTCGCCCGGTCCATTGGAGAGGAAGATGCCGTCCGGGTTCAGCGCCAGCACGTCTTCCGCTTTGGCCGAGGCGGGCACCACAGTGACCTTGCAGTCGGTGCTGGCCAAGCAACGCAAAATGTTGCGCTTCACGCCAAAGTCCATGGCGACCACGTGGTGCTTCGGCGCGTCATTGGTGCCGAAGCCTTCGTCCCATTCCCAGCGGGTCTCATCCCAGGTGTAAGTCTGGCCGGTGGTGACGTCTTTCGCGAGGTCTGCGCCTTCGAGACCCGGAAAGGCTTTGGCTTTCGCGAGCAGGGCGTCGCGGTCGAACTTGCCGTCGGGCGCATGGGCGATGGTCGCGTCGATCATGCCGTCGTCGCGAATGCGCGCGGTAAGTGCGCGTGTGTCGATGCCGGCAATGGCGATGATGCCGCGGGCTTTGAGCCATGCATCCAGGTGCTGGGCCGCGCGATAGTTGGACGGGTTGGTGATGTTGGCCCGAAGCACCGCACCCTGCACACCGGACGCGCTTGCGAGGTTGGAGATTTCCATGTCCTCGTCATTCGTGCCCACATTCCCGATGTGGGGGAAGGTGAAGGTGATGATCTGGCCCGCATAGGAGGGGTCCGTCAGGATTTCCTGATAGCCGGTGATCGCCGTGTTGAAGCAGACCTCGCCCTGGGCGTCGCCGGTTGCGCCAAGGCCCATCCCTTCCAGCACGGTGCCGTCTTTCAAGACGAGGAGGGCTGTGGGAATGCGCGCGCTCATGAGGCTGTTCCTGATTTCAGAAGTGTATTTGTTGGTTTGACGGACACTTGGGCGCACCAAAACGCGGCCGACTCCCTCCCGGAACCAGACAAGCTTGGTTCCGTGGCGGACAGTGTCGACACACTCATTTCTTCACTCCTTGGGGAGGGCGCGCGGCCGCAAAGACCCGCTAAATTGCGCGGAAACTAAGGGAAGGGCTGCTTCACGTCAAGCGAGTCGCTCAGAAGTCACACATAAAAAAGTCCCCGCAAAAACAACGGGTTATGGCATGCGTGTTGGCGTTGCGCGGGGCGGGTCTTTGGAGTAGCGTTTCCGCTTTCCGCTGGCGGTGACCCTTAGTGCTGGCGGGAGCAGGGAACTCATGCTACCTCCCCGCGTCCCGTACCAAAGTCCATGAGGCAAAAGACACATGCGCGAAGAAATCAAGGACGCTTTAAAAGAGGCTCTGAAAGCCCAGGATAAGCGCCGGATGGCCACCATTCGTCTGATGCAGGCCGCGATCAAGGATCGCGATATTGCCGCGCGGACCGAAGGGGCGGACACGCTGGTTTCCGACGATGACATTCTCGCCATTCTCGCGAAGATGATTAAGCAGCGCGAAGAATCAGCGGTGACCTATGAGAATGCCGGACGGGCAGAACTCGCCACGCAGGAGCGCGAAGAGATCGCCGTCATCAAGAGCTTCATGCCGACGCAGCTCACCGACGAAGAGGTTGAAGCCGCCGCCGCCGAAGTGGTTGAAGAGCTTGGTGCCGAAAGCCTCAAGGATATGGGCCGGTGCATGGGCGAGCTCAAAAAGCGCTATGCGGGCCGCATGGATTTCGGCAAAGCGGGCGCGGTCGTCAAAGGCAAGCTGGGCGCCTAGGCCGAGACGACGTCTTCCAGCTTAAACGGATGACGGCTCCAAAAAGATACCGGCCTGAGGAACATTTTTTCCCGTCAGACCAAAAATTCGCCTGATCCGAGGTCCAGAGCGTGTCTCGCATGCCGCCGGGCCATGGTGAGGAACATCTCATCGCCGCGCTCGGTGCGCTCCACGATCATCGAGGCAATGACGGTGACGAAGAAGCCTGCAAAGACGCCCTTGCGATAGTCGGTCCAGCAGGCGTCCCACCCATAGTCTTTGATTCCCGCCTCAAGCAGTGCCTGATGATAGGCGCGGACAATCTCTTCTTCCGCCTGTTTGCGGGTCTCGGATCGCAGCCCCGCGCCGAGGAAATAGGCGACATCGGCCAGTGGGCTGCCGAGGGAGATGCTCTGCCAGTCAACGGCGGTGATCTTTGGCGGCGAAAGGCTCTCATCTATGAGCAAATTGTCGAGGCGGTAGTCGATATGAACCAGTGAGAAAGGATCTGGAAGCGTGTCGCCGCTGGGCGGCTCTGCCGTCGCCACTCTTTTTATGATGTCGAGTTCGTCGTCCTTGAGGTTAGGACCGTAGCGCTCTGCAAACCCGTCGATATTGCCCTGGTAGAGTCCACGGGTGAGCGCCGTGCTGTCTGCGTCCGGTTCACCCAGCCAGTCTTTTCCCCGAAGCGTTTCATCGTTCCAGCTGGGTGCGTGAAGCCCCACAAGTTCAAGGACTGCCGCGCGGGCGACATCAACGGAGCAGCCAGCGAGCTGATCGCCCTGCACGGCGGGGCTCAGGTCTTCCAGCAGGAGGGCGAAGTCCGGCCCTTCGCCGTCAATCGCCGCGAAGTAGCATTTGGGCGTGGCGATGGTGAGCCGCTCTTGAAGCTGCTGATAGAAAGAGACCTCCTTGATGAAGTTTTTCAGCATCACGCCGGTCGCGCGGCTTGTTTCATCGTCTGATGGAAACTTGCCCACCAGGCTGGTGGGGGCGCCGCTTGTCTCGCCCTCTAATTGCAGATCGTAGCGGATACATTTGCCGATCTGTCCGGTGCCGATGCGTTTTGCCGTAAAGCCTGTCACTTCGACATTATGTCTAGCTTCGTTGAGCCGCTCGGTCAGCCAGACATTATCGATGGATGCTTCCGTTGGTATTTTTGTCATTTGTGTCTCCCCATCATCCAGCCTAGCGAGACTCGCGTATAGGGAGCAACGGGTTTGACCTTGCCGCAGGGTCAGACAACAATCTCAGACGATCAAAAGGGGAGGCGGCTTTGGCATTGCAGGATCCATCGCTCAAACGCGATCAGCTTTATGCCTGGGACCAATGGGTGGTCTGGCGCTTGGGCAGCAGGCCGTGGCCTGCGTCTTTTATGATCGCCGGCATTTTGTGGGCAAGCTATTGGCTCTTTGCATTGACCTTCGGCATCTATGACGAGGTTGGCATTAACGAGCTCGCCACCCGCGAAAATTTTGTGGAGGCTGAGGCGGATGCTACTCAGCTTTTGTTCGGTTTGGGTCCCTATGGCTGGGCGGCGGTTGTTTTTTCTTTGTTCGGTGGCTTTACGGGCACGGTCGCCTCTTACAATCTGGTGGCACAGCGCAATGAGAGCGCAGAAGCGGCCGCCATGCTCGGCATTTCTCAAGCGGAGCTGATTGCGAAATGGGACGCGCATTACCGCGACACCCGGTCGACCGCGCGCGCGGTGAGTGCTGTCGGGTATCTACTGGGCTTCGCAGCCCTCGTGCCCGCGGTCCCAGGCATCCCGGAGTGGTTCGGCTTCCAAGGACGGTACGACTATTTGCCGCCAGTGTCTTTGCAGTGGGCGGCGGTCTGGTTTTTCATTGTCTGGCCGATCACTTTCGCATTGCTGGCCAAAGCGGTTTACCTTGCATTGAGCGAGGGGCGCTTGTGGTCGAGCTTTCGAAACGAAGTCGCGGCGCCCGATATATTCGATCAAACAAAACTCAGGCCGGTCACCAAAGCTGCCATGCGCGGGTCCTTTACCTGGGTCATTGGCGCCACGATTGGGTCCTTGTTTTTTCTGAGCAGCGAGATCGACCGCAGCACGCTGGGTCCCTTCTTTCTGGGGATTGGGGGCGTCGCTATCATGTATCTGGTTGTGCCGCTTGTCGGGTGGCACAGGGTGATCCTGGCGGAGAAGGAGCGGCAGCTTAAGGAGGTGCGCAAAGTGATTGATCGCTGCTGGGCGCGGCTCAAATCGGCGGAAGATGATGATGTGGCGCTCGCCAAGATCGGCGGCTTGCTTGCCCTGGAAGCGCGCATTCAGGCGGCACGGGAATGGCCGATTGATTTCTCGACCATTGGACGGCTTGCCTTCTATCTCGCCATCCCCTTGGTATCCTGGATCGGCGGCGCGCTGATGGAGCGGGCGGTGGACGCGGCGATCGGCTAGTGCCGCAAACTGTCGATCAGTTTTACCAGATTGGCGATGAGCGTTGCTTCATTTGCATGGCTTGCTTTGGCGGAGCCATCTGCGATGGCGTCTGACACCCGTTCCATGGTGAGCAAGAGGAACACCTGGTCAGACCAATCATCGTCTTCGGGTGCGAGGTCCGGCGCCAACTCCGCCAAACGCTTCACCTGTTCACGTCGCAATTTGTTCTGATAGCGCTTTACGTCCGGTTCCGTTGCTGCGAGGGCGCGTAGGTCCGTTCGGAAGAGAAGGTGCTTTTTGTGATGCGCAAGGACGGTGCGGATGAGCGTTTCTGCGTCATCGTCCGCGGCCTCTAGCGCCCGCCATTCTTGGGCGACCCAGGCTTCATACGCCGCGAGGAAGATGCTCAGCTTGTTATCGAAATGTTTGTAGAAGGTCGCTGGTGCGTAGCCCGCCCGAGTCGCGATTTTGTTTGTGTCAGTGTTGAAGTAGCCGGTGTCTCGAAATTCTTCTGCCGCAGCATCAATCAGTTTTTGCCTGGTTGCCTGTGATTTTGCACGCTGTTTGGACGGTGGAGCAGGGGGCATGAGTTTTCTCATATTGAATCGGTGAGGCGAGTGTCCCATATTCAAAAAGTGATATAAATATCTCTTTTTGGTGTTGGCATGAAAAGATATGAAATCGGCGCTGCTGCCGGGTCGCCGCGGATTAATGTGGATGGCGTTGAGATCGCGTATCAGCGATGGGGTGCGGGGCCGATTGTGGTTTGCCTTCACGCGATCGGTCATGGTGCACGAGACTTTGAGACACTGGCCGGACTGGTGGGCGATAGGTGCGAAATTATTGCACTCGATTGGCCGGGTCAGGGGCGATCAGGTGTCGACCGTTTGCCCGCTTCTGCAGAGCGCTATTGCGATCTTCTCGAAGGATTTTCAGATGCATTGGGGCTCGAGCGGTTCGTGCTTTTTGGCAATTCGATTGGCGGTGCGGCTGCCATTGTGTACGCAGACCGACACCCAGAAAGGGTGCGCGGCCTGGTCCTCTCGAATCCTGGTGGGCTCGCCCCTGTGAACATTTTTGCGCGGTTTGCCATCGGGCGCATGGTCGCCTTTTTTCAAGCAGGGGTAGACCGGAAAGAATGGTTCTCTCCGGCATTCAGGCTTTATTACGGTCGTGTTTTAAACAGACGGGCAGCGAAGGCGCAGCGTCGACGCATCATTGACGCGCGTTTTGAAATCGCACAGCCGCTTGTTGAGGCGTGGACAAGTTTTGCGATGCCGGAAGCCGATATTCGCGCACTCGCCGCGAGACTGCCCATGCCAGTGCTCTATGCTTGGGCAAGAAAAGATCAAATCGTTCCGTTAAAGCGGAGCCGTGCTGCGGTCGATGCAACACCCAATCACGAGCTCATCCAGTTCAAGGCTGGCCATATGCCGGCTCTCGAGACATCTAAACCTTTTGCTAAGGTGCTGGTAGGGTTCCTCAGCAGACTGCCGGACTGATCCGCCTATTGACGCAGGCGATTGCGGATTGAGAGCAGGATGCTCAGAGGGACAGTGATGGGGAAGGCCGCAACCATGGCTGCTGTCCCAATCCAGAACGCCAGGCGTTCTGATCCGGTTGCGATCTCAGGACGCGGCGCATGGGGCGCAAAATAGACGCCTGAATAAAGGTGATCATAATCCTTGAATCGCGTTTGCATCGTGGCGAGCCATGCTCTGAGATTTTCCAGTCTTCCATCTGTCTGAAGCGCAAGAATTGGCGGAACGTAGATGGAGCAATGGGACTGCACCATGCCGAAGACCAGAAAATCGAGAGAGTTGGGTGTGTCGCCACACAGATAGGGTTGGGCGGAGTCCTTCAGCATGTCCTCGAAGGGGAGGAACTGATCGCCGAAGTTCTCTGGATCAGGGAACCGTCTGGACAGGCGTAGAAAATTGAGCAGCAGAAAGAAAGTGAGCGGCGCGAACGGACGAAGCAGATTGCTGATCTGCCGTTGCAGGTAGGATGGATTGCGGTCGCCAGCCAGGCTGAAATTGGTCCAGAACAATGCCGCGCTGTCCACGCGGTGGGTGAGGCCTCGCCAACTGCTCATCACAAGCCGGCGTTGGTCTGCCGGTACCGCCTCAAACCCGAGGCTTTCCAATATGTCCGCTGACTCCAATTGCCAGTCGCCCTCATCGATCCGTGCCGCGGGCATCATGATCCCAGCCTTGAAGAAGGTTTGAAGCGGTGGCAGCGACCTTAGGCGGTAGTTGATCTTCGCCTCGTAGAGACCAAGCAACACTGCCTGTACCCAGGGCGAGTGATCGCTGCCATAGAGGTCGACATGGTTCATGTTTGATTCTCAAAAAAGTAGAGCCCCGAAGCTGGCGCCGAGGCTCGTTGATTGAGGTCTATTCTGCTGCCGACCGGACGGGTTGTTCAATTGTTTCGAGGGGCGGCAGGTCAAGCGCTTCGCGGTAGGAGCGATGGTAGTGATGAATGACCGGCTCATTCCGGCCAATCAATGCATCACCCGCGAGGCCGCTTGCGGCTGCAATCTGTTGATACTCGCCCATCACATAGTCTTCCTGCTCGATGGTGCTGTTGAAGACTTCCATGATCGCTTCCAGCGTGGAGACATTCTCTTCAGAGCGCTCATAGACATTCTCCGCTGACTTGGCTCTTGTCTCCGCGTCCGCTGCGTTTGCGGCATCGATTGCGTCTTGCGAGAAGTAAAAATCCACCTGGGTGATGGAGCGGCCCACATTCTCCGGATCCGGATAGATACGGATGAAGGACACGTTTTCTCCGCTCCAGATGCACTGAATGTTGGGGAAGAGGTGGTAGTCCACAAATGTCCCCTGATTGATCTGCCACTCGGACTCCGGCAGCTCGCGGAACTGATCGATGCCCATGCTCGCGGTTGTGAAGCGGTGATTGCGCCCAAACTCTTCATAGTGGGTGTTGTTGCCGTAGAAGATGTTGCCCAGCGTGTTTTTGTGCAGTTTCTGGAAATGATAGGTCTCGCCAAAGGTGTCGTTGGCGAGCTTCCAATTGAGTTTCCGGTCAATGGTTTTGCTGCCCACATAGACGAGCTTGTCAAACCCGTTGGTCGCGATTTCGTCGGCGAGGGGGCCGAGCAGATCTTCAATATCAAGCTCGCTATCGGGTTGCGGATGGACCCAGAGCAGGCCGCCATGCTCAAGGGCGGGCAGTTCAATCAACCCGCGGCAGGATTTATCGACGTCACCGAAGTGGTCATTGTCGGGGATGGCAACCAGATCGCCTTCGTTGGAATAAGACCAGGCGTGGAAGGGGCAGGTGAAGAGTTTGCGCTTGCCCCGCGGCTCCATTTCCACTCGGGTCGCGCGATGGCGACAGGCATTCAGGAAGGCTCGGAAGGTGCCGTTCTTGTCGCGGGTGGCAAGGATTGGCGCACCGAAGTCTTCCATGGTGAGAAAGCTGCCAGGTTCGGGCAGAGCCCCGGACAGGCCGATCGCCTGCGGATGATTTCGGAACATGGTGTCCCACTCCATGGCGGCCAGGTCAGGACAGGCGTAGGTTTCGGTCGGGATTTTGTACTGCACGCCCACGTCAATATTCTTCCCAACATCAAGTTGATGCATCAGGTCTTTCAGAATTGCCACTTGCAGCTGGTGATCCATGATGTGTCCTCCGAAATATCTGTTGGTTTCTTGGTTAGCTCGCGACGCGCTTTAGAATGAGTGCCGCTGTCTCAGCACCATGGGTGTTTTGCAGGAAGTGGCCAGCCTCCGGGATGGGATCGAAGCTCGCGTTCATCTCTTTTGCCCAGGCTCGTCCCTGTTCCTCCGTGAAAACATTGTCAGTACAGCCCCAGATGAAGTGCACGGGCTTCTTCCAGTTCAGCAATGTGTTGTAGTGATGGGTCTGGGCCGCGCCGTTTCCGTTGTCGTAGCTGCTCACCGGGATGGAGAGGGGGAAGCGTCGGAAGCCGTTATAGGCCTCGTCGGGCAGGCCCGCGATTGGCGCTTCGTAAGCCGCGCACATGTCCGCGGCGGCGCCCTCAAGCGCTGGCCTGGTTCCCGCGCCGATATGGCCCAGCGCTTCGGTAGGATCAATGAGCCCGGCCGAGAGAACCATGAGCAGGCCCATATCTGGTTTTTCCCTGCAGAAGAGCCCGCCTTCCTGCCAGTTCTGGTTCCAGTTCCGAATTCCTTCGGAATATTCATAGTCCGGGCGGTGGAGCCAGGTGTTCATGATCACCAGACGTGAAAAGCGTTCCGGCATGGTGGCCGCCTGCGCCAGCCCGGTGGGGCCGCCCCAGTCCTGACAGACGAGGGTGATGTCGCTGAGGTCCAACCCTGTGATCAGGGTGGTGAGGATCTCCGTGTGGCGGGCGATGGTATACCAGTGAATGTCGGTGGGCTTGTCGGAGCGACCGAAGCCCATATGGTCGGGCGCGATACAGCGATAGCCAGCGGCGACCAGCGGCGGGATCATATGGCGGTAGAGATAGCTCCACGCCGGCATGCCGTGCATCAGCAACATGACCGGACCGTCCTTCGGGCCCTCATCAAGATAGTGCATGCGCAGGTCCTGCCACTGGTGATAGTGGGGGGCGAAGTCATAGTCTTTCAGATTGGCGAAGTTCTCGTCCGGCGTGCGCAGGAAATCGGTCATGGCACTTCTCTTTGTCAGGCGGCTGTTGGGCGACATGTCAACACGCTGTCCGCCCTGCCAGCGCATCACTTTTAACAGTGTTAAAGTAGGCTGGTGTTTTGGCTTTGTACAGTGTTAAAATTCGGAAAATTGCAGTTGCCTTGAATCGCAGGAGTGTCCGTGACTGTCATTGCATTTGAAAAACCCCGATCTGCGGCCAAATCGGATCGTCGGGCTCGGATTATTGACGAAGCCCGGCGCCTCATCGGTGCGCATGGGTTTGAGGGCTTGAGCCTCAGGAAACTTGCGGCTGCCGCGGAGGTTACGGTTCCGACGATCTATAATCTGATCGGGGGCAAGGACCAGATCCTGACCGAACTGTTTGCCGATTGGGTGGGCATGATCGAGCAAGAGCTCACGAAGATCGATGAGGATCATCCTCTCGATAGAGCTGAGGCTGTGGTTGTCGTGGCGACGCGGATGATCGGTGAGAACAAGGAGTATTTTCGCTCCGCTCACATCGCCGCAGATCATATTGAACGCACGGATCAGAGCGTGGATGAATGGAAGCAACTTGGATCGCGCTCTGCGTCTATGCAGGAAAACGCGGCGCGGCTCGCACAGGAGCAGGGTCTCTTGCGTGGCGACGTTCCGGCACGGGTGCTGGGTGAGCAGATATTTGCGAACTACCGCGTCGCGTCCAGTTCCTGGACCTATGGCCGCATCAGCCTAGAGCAGTTTCGGCACGACGGATTGTTGGGCGTCTATCTCTATTTTCTGTCGGATGCGACCGAAGCCTTTCGCCCGGTGCTCTTGAAGAAACTGGAAGCGCTAGAGGCTGAGGCCGTAGGCCGCGATAAGTAGCCCAAACACCAAAGCCGCCAGGCCCAATCCGCGCAGGACGCCGGCGCTGAAGCTGCCCCAGGTTGCCGTTGCCAATCGACGGGCTTGGCCGGGTAGAAGAATGAATAAGGCGGCGATGGCGAGCATCAATAGTCCTAGCCAATAAACGATGGCGGCGACGGCGGTTGCTTCCGGCGCCGATGCCCAGATCATGATGCCCCCCATCACCAGAATCATCACGGCGAGCGCGCGCATGCGGCCGTCGGTTTCCATCAATTTCAGGTAGAGCGACCGGGTCCCCTCCGGGGCAACGATCAATGGCGCGCGGCTGGCGGCGATCAACAGGCCGATAATGACCAGAACAAGGGCGAGAGGGCTCATGGGACATCCTTCCTTGCAATATGTTTCACCCCTTTCTTTGTGGGGTGTTTCTGATCTCAAGATTACGGTTTTGGGGTGCCCGCGCATTGCGCTTGGTCAAAAGCAGGGGCGCGCTGCACTTTCTGCTGGATACACGGGCGGCGGCGATGGGATAATGAAACGCACCTGACGTTCTGCGCCCCTTGGACCCCCTGATGAGCTTTCCGAAATCCTTCCTAGACGAGTTGAAAAACCGCATTCGGGTGTCGGATGTGGTGGGTCGGAAAGTGAAGCTCACACGTCGGGGACGGGAGTTTGTAGGCCTGTCGCCCTTCAACAATGAAAAGACACCAAGCTTCACCGTGAATGATGACAAGCAGTTCTATCACTGCTTCTCGACGGGTGAGCATGGGGATGTGATCAAGTTCCTGGAGAAGACCGAGAACCTGTCCTTTCTGGAAGCGGTGGAACGGCTCGCGGCAGAAGCGGGTATGGAGATGCCGCGCCGTGACCCCCAAGAAGCAGAGCGGGAACAAAAACGCACTGGCCTTATTGATGTGACGGCGGCCGCGCAGGACTATTTCCGTGAGAGCTTGGCACGCGGTAAAGGCGCGGAGGCACGCGCTTATCTTGCAAGGCGTGGTCTGTCGGATGCGACGATTGAGAATTTTGGAATCGGCTTTGCGCCAGACGACCGCTCAGGGCTCAAGTCCTACATGATGGGATTGGGGTTCAAGATCCCGCAGATGGTGGAAGCAGGGCTCCTGATTTCCGGGGAGGATATTCGCGAGCCCTATGACCGCTTCCGCAACCGGGTGATGTTCCCCATTGAAGACGCACGAGGCAGGGTGATCGCTTTTGGTGGCCGGGCGCTCGATCCCGAGGCGAAGGCGAAATACATGAACTCGCCGGAGACGCCGCTCTTTCATAAAGGGCGCCTTCTCTACAATCTCGCGCGAGCACGAAAACCGTCCTACGACCAAGGTTCTGTGATTGCCGTTGAAGGCTACATGGATGTGGTAGCGCTGGGGCAGGCGGGGATTCACAATGCCGTGGCGCCCTTGGGGACCGCGCTCACTGAAGAGCAGATCGGCCTTCTATGGCGCTTGGCGCCTGAGCCGGTGCTCTGTTTTGATGGCGACAAGGCGGGATTGCGCGCCGCTTACCGCGCTGTTGAGCGGGTCTTGCCGCTCTTGAAGCCCGGTCATTCCTTAAGATTTGCGCTTTTGCCCGAAGGACAGGATCCCGATGATCTGGTGAAATCCGGCGGCGTTGAGGCCATGGAAGAGGTTCTCTCAGCCGCCCGGCCGCTCTCAGAGATTGTCTGGGATAAGGAGGTGGCGGCCGGGACCTGGGACACGCCGGAGCGAAAAGCTCAGCTCAAAGCAAGGATCAATGCTGTTATCAGGGAGATTTCCGACCCGACCGTTCAGGACTTTTATCGGGATGCCTTAGGTGAGCGCCTTAATAAGTTCCTGCGGCCTCACCAGGCGCAGGGCGCACGCACCGGGTGGCGGAATGAGCGCCAAAATGGCGGATATCAGCCAAAAAAACCTTGGAGCCCCGGTGGGGCTGGCAGGGGTGGTGCTGCCTTTCGACAGCCGCCGACGCCGCAACTTAAGCAGAGCTCTCTGGCCCGCGGGGGCGACCCTGCCGGAGGGCAAAGAGAGCAATTGTTAATCCTCACCTTGCTCAATCACCCGGGCCTTTTGGAGACCTATTGCGAGGACCTGGCGGCGGTCGAAATAAAAGACCGTATGCTTGACAAAATACGCAATGAAATCATAGATATAGCCGCCGTCCATGCGCCCCTTGACAGGGAAGCACTGAGGGGCCACTTGGACAAGAGGGGATTATCGGATATCGCTCGCCGACTCGAGAGTGGGACGGCGCTGAGGAGCGAAACATTTGCATGGGCCGACGCCGACGAACAGGAAGCAGAACAAGCTTGGCTTCACCTGCTCCAATGGCATCAACGGGCAGCGGATTTGCAAATGGAGCTCAAGGCAGCGGAACGAGCGTTGGCTGAAGAAATGACTGACGAAAATCTGACCCGGCTGAAAGCATTGCATGCTGAGTTGGGCGGGCTTTCGAAACTGTGATGGATAAGGAAACGAACCGACCGACGATTGAACCGAGGAAGACCAGGCACCGCAGCGGCTCCTAAGCCCGCTCGATGTTTGCACCAAGAGGCTGAAGGTTCCGCGCATGAGGGGATGTAGCGGATTTTTTAATCTTCAGTCGCATACTCGGCACAATCTGGCAGGTCAGGCGGAGAGTTTTTGAATGGCGACGAAGACGGCAGAAGCAGAACCTACAGAAGCATCGGGCGAGGAACGGGATGGACCGTTGCTCGATATGTCAGATGCGGGTGTGAAGAAACTCATCAAGGCGGCAAAGGCCCGGGGTTTTGTCACCTATGATGAATTGAACAAGGTTCTGCCGTCTGAAGAGTTCAGCTCCGAACAGATCGAAGACACCATGTCGATGCTCTCCGAGATGGGCATCACGGTCATCGAGAATGACGAGGCTGAAACCGACGACAAGGACGGCAATAAAGAAGAAGCAGCTGCCGAGGGCACTGCGGTTGCCGAAACGGGGCCTGCTCCCGGTGCCGTCACCAAAACGGCTTCTTCCACCAGCACGACGCTTGAGCGCACGGACGATCCCGTCCGCATGTATCTGCGCGAAATGGGCTCGGTGGAACTGCTGTCCCGCGAAGGCGAGATTGCTATCGCCAAGCGTATTGAGGCTGGCCGTGAGACCATGATTGCGGGTCTGTGTGAAAGCCCACTCAGCTTCCAGGCCATCATCATCTGGCGCGACGAGCTCAATGAAGGGAACATTCTGCTCCGCGACATTATCGATCTGGACGCTACCTATGCGGGGCCCGACGCGAAGAAAGTCGACAAGAGCCAGGCGGCGCTCGACAAGGAACGCGCCAAGGCCGAAGGCAAGGTGATCGAAGAGGAGCCGGAAGAAGAGGAAGAGGACGACGAGGCAGAGAACAATCTCTCGCTCGCCGCCATGGAGGCTGAGCTTAAGCCGAAAGTCCTGGAAATCTTCGACGCGGTTGCCAGCGACTATAAAAAGCTTCGCCGCTTGCAGGATCAGAAGCACGAGCTGGCGCTGCAGACCGAAGAGCTCTCCACATCACAGGAGCGTCGCTACAAGAAGCTCAAGGAAGATGTGATCCAGGAAGTGAAAAGCCTGGCGCTGAACAACAATCGTATCGACAGCCTCGTCGACCAGCTCTACCAGATCAACAAGCGTCTGATGGGACTGGAAGGTCGTCTGATGCGCGCTGCCGAGGCGCATGGTGTGGCGCGGGAAGACTTCCTGCAGCAATATTACCAGAACGAGCTGGACCCGAACTGGGTGCGCCGTGTTGGTCGCCTGAAAGGCAAGGGCTGGGCCGACTTCACGAAGAACGAAAAAGAGACCATCAAGGCCATTCGGGACGAGATCCAGGAACTCGCTCAGGAAACCGGTCTCGACATCTCTGAATATCGCCGCATCGTGCACACCGTGCAGAAGGGTGAGCGGGAAGCGCGCATCGCCAAGAAGGAAATGGTTGAGGCCAATCTGCGCCTCGTGATTTCCATTGCGAAGAAATATACCAACCGCGGGCTGCAATTCCTCGATCTCATCCAGGAAGGCAATATCGGCCTCATGAAAGCGGTGGATAAGTTTGAGTATCGCCGCGGCTACAAGTTCTCGACCTATGCAACCTGGTGGATCCGCCAGGCGATCACGCGGTCGATTGCGGACCAGGCGCGGACCATCCGTATCCCGGTTCACATGATCGAAACGATCAACAAGCTGGTGCGCACGTCGCGTCAGATGCTGCATGAGATTGGTCGTGAGCCGACACCGGAAGAACTGTCCGTGAAACTCGGCATGCCGCTAGAGAAAGTGCGCAAGGTTCTGAAGATCGCCAAGGAGCCGATCTCTCTTGAGACGCCGATTGGGGATGAAGAGGACAGCCATCTGGGCGATTTCATCGAAGACAAGAATGCGATCCTGCCGATCGATGCAGCGATCCAGTCGAACCTTCGCGAAACCACCACCCGGGTTCTGGCGTCTCTCACGCCGCGTGAAGAACGGGTTCTGCGCATGCGCTTTGGCATCGGCATGAATACGGACCACACGCTGGAAGAAGTGGGTCAGCAGTTCTCGGTTACCCGCGAGCGTATCCGTCAGATCGAAGCAAAGGCGCTTCGCAAGCTGAAGCATCCGAGCCGGTCACGGAAACTCCGGAGCTTCCTCGACAACTAACCCCGCCGTTGCGCGAAACCGACCCCCCTCATCTTTATTGGCCTTCTTAAGTGGGGCCGATGGGAAGGGTATCGTCTTGTCAAAACCTGAGAGAAAAACATGAACCTCACCATGCTGAAGGCGAAGATCCACCGCGCAGCGGTCACGATGACCGACCTGCATTATGAAGGATCCATCTCCATTGACCGTGACCTGCTGGATCAGTCCGGCATCCTGCCCCATGAGCAGGTGGATGTGCTCAATATCAATAATGGCGAACGGTTCACCACCTACGCGATTGAAGCACCGCGTGGCTCTCGCATGATCGGCATTAATGGGGCGGCCGCACGTCGCGCCGAGCCGGGCGATCTGGTGATCATCTGTGCGTTCGGTCAGATGGATGCGGCGGAAGCTGAGACGTTCGAGCCGACCGTGCTGCAAATGAATGAAGACAACAGCGTCGCGTCCACCACAAACAAAAGCGGCCATCCCCGGGCTGCGTAGGGGGCCGCTTAAGTTGTTAGGTTGATCGCGTGTTGAGGGCTGCGCCTATTCCAGGCCGATGACGAGGGTCACGCTGGTTGAGAGAGTCTGCTCGCCCGCCGCGATGGGCACATCGGCTGCTTCCATGGCCATGGCCCGCGCAAAGACCGGTTGTGGGCGCCCGATGCCGCCATGCTCACTGATGGTGAGGATGGGGCCAAGGGCGACGCCGGCTGCTGCCACATAAATCTTCGCCTTGCGGAGGGCATCTTTAACGGCCTCTTCCCGCGCACCGTCCAACAACGGTCCCGGGTTTTCAACCTGGAAGCGGATGCCGCGGAGTTCATTCGAGCCGTTTGAGACGACGCCGTCCAACACTTCACCGACACGGTCCAGGTCCCGGATGGTGACGGACACCAGATTGGAGACCCGATAGCCGGTGATCCGGCTTGCCTCCCCGCGCTCCGGCCGTGTGTGAATGGCGTTGACCGAGAATTGCGACGTGCGCATGTCTTTGTCTTCAATGCCGAAACCCTTGAGGGTTGCAAACACCCCCTGCATGGCTTGCGTGTTGGCGGTCAGCGCGTCGGAAGCTGTTTTCGCCTCGGTGACGACGCCCGATTCTATGATCGCGATATCGGGTTTGACTGACACCTGTCCCTGGCCGGTGATGGTGATGCTGCGCTGAATGTCTTCCGCCTTGGCAGACTGACTGAACAGGCCGAGGGCGATCAGGACGCCCAGTCCGAGGGTGAGCCAGGTGTGCCGTCTGGCGGCGGGTGATGTCGCTATTGCTTGAGGCATTGATCTCGCTCCTGAACCTGTCCTTCATGCGCGGAGCAAGACTGGCCCCGGATTGGGTCCAAAATTGGGCGGATTTGCCCTTATTTGAGGGCACGCATCCGGGGTTTGGCGAAAGCGTGGCTTCTGATATACCCACTTTTGGGGGCCTGTAGCTCAGTTGGTTAGAGCGAACCGCTCATAACGGTTTGGTCGCAGGTTCGAGTCCTGCCGGGCCCACCATTTTCTCGCTCGCAAAAGTCGACCTACCAGGTCAGCCATTTCAGAACGAAGGGATTGCCGCGCCGCACGAAGACACGGCGTAGTTCGTCGCCGAACAGGATCGCGAGCGCAAAGGGGACCGACAGAGCCAAGTGCCAGGCTTCAAGTGGGGCCGTTCCGAAGAAGGTGTTGAAGGCGGGCACGTAGCTGATACAGGCGAGGAACGCGAGCTCGAAGGCGATGCCAAACAGGACAAGACGGTTCGACCAAAGGCCGACCGTGAAGAGGCTCTGCGTCCGCGTCCGGCAGATGATCACGTCGGCCACCTGACAAATGATGATGGACGCAAAGAAGCCGGTGATCGCCATGCGGTAGAGCGGGTCCGAGTTCGCCAGATCCTGGCCCCATTCCCAGCCGCCGCTATAGAGAATGACGAAATAGGTGAAGAAGCCCGCGGCAGCCTGGATCATGCCGACAATGCCGTAGCTCATGAGGAGAAGGTTTCGGCTGAGCAGGCGCTCACCCCTCGGTCTCGGCTTGCGCTTCATGACATCGGTTTCGGGCGGTTCGGCGCCAAGGCCGAGCGCCGGCAGGATGTCCGTTACCAAGTCGATCGACAGGATCAGGATCACGGTCAGCGGGAGCGGGATATCCAGCAGCACGAACGCAATAAAGGGCAGGATTTCCGGGATGTTCGACGTCAGGATATAGGCAATGAATTTCTTGATATTGTCGAAGATGGTGCGGCCTTCTTCCACGGCCGCCACGATGGTGGCGAAATTGTCGTCCATCAGCACCATGTTGCTGGCTTCTTTGGCGACGTCGGTCCCCATCACGCCCATGGCCACACCCATGTCGGCGTTTTTGAGCGCGGGTGCGTCGTTCACGCCATCGCCGGTGACGGTCACGATATCTCCATTGGCCTGAAGCGCCTGAACGACCCTTAATTTCTGCGCGGGCGCAATCCGCGCGAACAGGATTTCCGGTTCATCGTCCAAGACCTGCTGGAGGTCCTCGTCGGTAATGTCCGACAGTTCGTCGCCCTGCACAACGCGGCCCGATGTGCTCATCAGACCGATCTGGTTGGCGATTGTCTTCGCGGTCAGACCGTAGTCGCCGGTCAGCATGATCACGCGGATGCCGGCGGAATGGCAGCGCTCCAGGGCGCCCGGCACTTCCGGTCGCGGGGGGTCGATCATGCCCGTCAGGCCCAGAAAGACATATCCATCTTCTGGAACATCATCCGCACCGCACTCGCGTATGGCAAAGGCAAGACCGCGTTCACCGCGCCGCGCCAAGTCACGATATTGCTGGATAACGTCAGCGCGGCGCGCCTCGGTGAGCGGACCTTCTTCGCCGTTCAGCACGATCCGGTCGCAGGCTTCCAATACGACTTCGGGCGCGCCCTTGAGGTAGGCTTTCGGTCCGTCGCCTGGGTCTGCCACCAGGATCATGCGTTTGGTCACGGAGCTGAAGGGTTGCTCCGCGAGTTCCTGGACATTCCGAATTCCCGCCACGTCTGCAAAAGCCTGTGCGTAGAGCAGAAGTGCGCCTTCTGTTGGGTCGCCGACGAATCCTTCTTTGTCTGAAAGATAAGCGTTGTTGCAGTTGCACATGACGGACAGCAGCCGGGCGAAGGCCGGTTCTGCCTCAATCATATGGTCATCGAGGTGATAGGATTTGCCGCCGATCACGACCGTGTTCACCGCCAGACGGTTCTGGGTCAGTGTCCCCGTCTTGTCGGTGCAGATCACCGTCGTGGAGCCCAAGGTCTCGACACTTTCCAGGTTTTTGATCAGGGCATTTTTTTGCGCCATGCGGCGGCTTGCCATTGTCAGACTCAACGTGACGGTGGGCAGCAGGCCTTCGGGCACATTGGCGACGATAATACCGATCGCGAAGATGAGGCTCGCGATGACACCGTTGCCGATGGTAACGGACACAGCAAAAAAACTGATGCCTAAGAAAATCGCGATGAAGCTGATCACCTTGATGAAGTATTTCAGCTCCTTGTGGATCGGCGTCTCGGTTGTTTCTGTCGCCTTGGTCAGTTCGACAATGCTGCCGATCTGCGTCTTCATGCCGGTTTCGCAGACCACCACCCGGCCTTCACCGTTCTGGACGAGCGATCCAGAGAAGACCATGTTCGGGCTTTCGAGCAGGTTCTCGGCAGATTTACCTTCATCAAGGATCTGAGGTTCGCTCTCGCCTGTGAGCGACGAATTGTCGACTTTCAGTTCCTTGGCCTGAATCAGGCGGCCGTCAGCCGGCACCCTGTCGCCTTCATTCAGGATCACCACATCTCCCGGCACCAGGTTCGACACCAGGATCTCTTGTGATCTTCCACCCCGAATAGCAGTGATCTTGGACGGCAGCATCTCTTTGAAGCTGTCCATGATGCGTTCGCTTTGATGTTCCTGAAAGTAGGTGAAACCGGCATTGAGGAACACGACGGCGATCAGGGCGATGGCGATATAGAGATTGCCCTGACCGGGGTCCAGTTGATCGGCGGTCATCGCGAGCGCACCGCCCACGATCAACAGTAAGGCAAAGAAGTTCTTGAATTGCAGGAGAAACTTGAGGATCTCGGGTGTGTCTTTGCCGACCTTGAGTTCGTTCGGCCCGTTCGCGGCAAGTCGCGCTTCTGCGTCGTCGGAGGACAGACCGTCGACGGATGTCGAAAGCTCCTCAAGCACGTGTTCCAACGGTTGTTTGTGATACGCCACCATTTGCCCCGCTTGTGTTTCTGTGGCGATCCTCTGCGAGGAATGTGTAGGTGGCGTGTCGTTCAAGGTCGCAGGCTCTTATTGTCGGCTGTTTGTTTTGATGCGGGGCTAGATTTCATGCAAATCGGACATGAGAATGCCCGAGAGCAGGGCCTGAAGTCATGAGGGAAATCAATAGCCGATATCATGATCGCCGGCTTTGGCGAGGCCGCTTTCGTAGGCAAAAACGACGGCCTGGGCGCGGTCTCTGAGGCCCAGCTTTGAGAGAATGCTAGAGACGTGCGATTTTACCGTAGCGGCGCCGATAAAGAGCTCCTCCGATATTTCGACATTGTTGAGGCCACGCGCGATAGCCGTGAGCACCTCTCGCTCCCGACCGGTGAGACGTTCCAGCCGCTCTGACACCTTTGTATCTACGGCGAGACGCTCGGCAAACTTGCCGATGAAGCGGCGCGTAATGGAGGGGGCGAGCAAGGCGCCGCCGTCAGCAACGGAGCGGACGGCGATCACAAGTTCTTCCGGCGGAATGTCTTTGAGGACGAAGCCACTCGCGCCCGCGCGCAGAGCCTTATAGACAAACTCATCCGGGTCGAAGGTGGTGAGTATCAAAACCCGGACCGGCCAGTCCGCCTCTTCGAGGATCCTGGATGTTGCCTCCAGGCCATCCATGTTCGGCATCCGAATATCCATCAGGATCACGTCAGGCCGATGGGTGCGCGCGGACTCAATGGCTTCCAGCCCATCACCGGCTTCGGCCACCACTTCAATATCATCCTGATGACCCAGGACCAGAGCAAAGCCGCCCCGAACCAGGGCCTGGTCATCCACCACAACAACGCGAATGGTCATACCGTCTCCTGTCCGAGCGGGAGACGGGCCGCCACCTGAAATGTTCCATCGGACTCAGGTCCGGCTCTCAGGCTTCCGCTCAGAAGCTCTGCGCGCTCGCGCATCCCAGCGATGCCATAGCCGGATTGGGGAAAGGGCGTGTCACTGCCCATCTGATTGGTGACCTTGATGGTGATCCAGTCTTTTTCGGCGGTGAGCGTCAGGTCGACCTGGGTGCCGGGGCCGCCATGTTTCAGGACATTCGTAAGGGCTTCCTGAACAATGCGGTAGATGGACAAGTCGACGCGGGCAGGGAGCGCTATCGGCGCTGGCCCCATGTGCACATTGATGATCAAGCCGGCCTCTTTGAATTGCTCAACCAGCGAGGGTATATCCTTCAAACCTGGTTGGGGCCCTAGCTCATCTTCGTCGGCATTGGGACGGAGCACACCGAGTATGTGACGCAATTCATCAAGCGCTTCCCGCCCTGCCACTTCTACAGCTTCCATTGCTCTCAAAGCCGCATCAGGTTTGTCGGCCGCGACAGTTTTTGCGGCCCCTGCCTGGACAGTCATCATGCTGACGCGGTGGGCGACGACATCGTGGAGTTCGCGTGCAATCCGCGTCCGTTCTTCGGCGACGGCGCGGCGTGCCTCAAAATCCTGTGCTCTCTCAAGATACAATGCGCGATCTTCAAGCAGTCGCAAATAGTCCCCGCGGGTTCGAATGCGTCGACCGAGATACCAAATCAGGAAGGGCATTAAGAGGGCGCCGCCGATCGCCGGCCATGACTCTCCCTTGGCGAATTCTCCTGTGCCGGATAGCAGGACAGCGCATGCGATCGCGATGAAGCTCCATTGGTCCTTCTCGGTATAGCGCCCGACGCTGTAGAGCATCACCACAGCCGCGAACAGAATGAAGTCTTCCAAGCCGATGAAGCGCGCAAGCAACTGAATGATCTGAACCACGATAAACGCGGCAATGGGAAAGTCTCGTCGCCAGATGATGGCAGCATTCCCGATGCCAAACAGGAAGATTGCCGTGAGCGGAATTTCACCAGGTGAACGGAGCGCTGGCGTGTCGTCCGGGCCTTGGAACCAAACAAACAGCGTCGCAATGAACAACAAAACTGCCAGAGCGGTATCGGCTGTGCGCGGCCAACGTGTAAACGGGCCGCGAAACTCGCGCGGTGCGTGGCTCAAAATGGCTGCGGTATTTGTGGATGACTGGCTGACCATGGCGCGATGGTACGCGATGCCCACTCACACCGTCACCCTCAATCTGGCGGGACGCCGTCTCCGCCTTAAGGGGGAGAGACCGCAAGGCAAAGCTCAGATACTCCTCCTCTAAGTGGAGGCAAAAATCGTCCGGGCGGGCGATGTGGGTGTCTTTCGCTCTCCCTAGGTTTGCGCATCCCCGCAAGGGGACAATCTCAAACCTTGGAGACCAATATCTTGACCCCGCCTCGCACCTCTTGTCAGTCCGAACAGACCATCCCGGTTTTTGCCCATTGGTTCGGGTCCTGGCAGATTTCTCTCCGTCGTCTTCCTTTTCATGCCGCTGAATTGAGCGAAGCCTATGATCAGGCGGCGCCTCAATGGACCGATACGATAGACCGTCTTGGTTTCCCGCAAGCCTATGAGCGTCTTCTCCGTCGTGTGGTATCCGAGAACCCGACCGCGTTTGGGGGTCCCAACCCGCATGTTCTTGATTGCGGTGTGGGCACCGGGGGGCTTTCTACGGCGCTGGCCCACGCTCTGCCAAAGCCGTTTGCACTCGACGCGATTGATATTTCGCCAGCGATGCTGGAGCGCGCATCCACCAATCTTCGGGCTGCCGGCGTCGATGCTACTCTGCGAGAGGGTGACGTGCGGGCGCTGCCATACGAGGACGCCTCTTTTGATGTTGTGATGACGGCGCACGTCCTGGAACATTTGGCTGATCCCAGTGCAGCGCTCGATGAGATGGTGCGTGTCTTGAAGCCGGGTGGCCTTCTGATCGCTTGTCTCACGCGGCGATCGCCGCTCGGCCTTTACATTCACTTCAAATGGCGCACCCATCAGGTCACCGTGGATCAGGCCCAGACATGGATGCTGCAGGCCGGGCTGCAACAGACCCGCTGCTCCTCCTTTGATGACCGGACTTTGTGTCGGCAGTTGAGTATTGCGTGTGTGGGTCAGAAGCCGGGTCTATCGATTGTTGACGCTAATGCCCCTCGTCAGGTTTCCAGATTTGCTTAGCGGGGGCGGTGGAGCCAGCTCAGTTCACGCCCGCGGCACTGCAGTTTGTGCAGATACCTTCGACTTCAATCACGTGTCGTGTGGGCTGGAATCCTATGGCGGCAGCGTCCTCGGAAAGAAGCTGCGCCACCCGAGCGTCTTCAACTTCAGCCGAGGCGCCGCAGCTATTGCAGATGAAGAACAGACAATCGTGGCCGCGTTCGGGATGTGCGCAGGGTATGTAGGCATTGAGGCTCTCGATCTTTGAGACGAAGCCTTGGGACATGAGAAATTGGAGTGTCCGGTAAACGGTCGGCGGCGCGACCGGTCGCGACTGCCGGTGTTTGAGCTCTTCCATCAGGTCGTAGGCTCCCATCGGGCGGCCGCTCTCCCAGAGCATCTCCAGGATTAGCTGGCGCAGGTCTGTGAGTTTTACGCCACGCTCACCGCACAAAGATGCCGCCAGTGCCACACGTTCCGCTGGTGCGTGGTCGCCGCGACATTCGGAGTCGCTGCACAGACTAGGTTGGATCGTCCGGTCTGCCATGACGTTGATCCCTTCTTGCGTTCGATTTGTGTAATGTTATAACGTTGCGCAAATTGGACGCAAGAACCAATCATCCCCCATCTTTGTGACGCAGGTACCTGTGGTGCCCGGCGTCGCAAACCGCGTTGAAAGTCTGCTATGCCCCAGCCGCTCGAACGACCGAACCTGCCTGTCACCGTCCTTTCCGGATTTCTTGGCGCCGGCAAGACGACGCTGATGAACCACATCCTCAACAACCGGGAAGGCAAACGGGTTGCGGTCATCGTCAATGATATGAGCGAGGTGAATATCGATGCCGATCTTATTCGGGACGGGGGAGCTGATTTAAGCCGCACCCAAGAGACGTTGGTCGAGATGACCAATGGCTGCATCTGCTGCACCCTGCGCGATGATCTTCTAACCGAGGTGCGTCGGCTCGCGGAGGATGGGCGTTTTGATTACCTCCTGATTGAGTCAACGGGCATTTCGGAGCCGTTGCCGGTGGCCGCCACCTTCAACTTCCGAACCGAAGAAGGCGAGAGCCTGGAGGACGTGTCCCGTCTCGATACGATGGTGACAGTAGTTGATGCCGCGAACCTGCTCCGCGACTATGCCTCTACAGATTTCCTGAAAGACCGTGGCGAGTCACTCGGCGACGAAGATACTCGTACGCTGGTCGACCTGCTCGTTGATCAGATGGAATTCGCCGATGTGATCATTCTAAACAAGATTGATGCAGCGACACCCGAAGAGGTTGATGCCGCGCGCAAGATCATTCGCTCGCTCAATCCTGACGCAGAGCTCATCGAAACGAGCATGTCCCAAGTTCCGCTAGACAAGGTATTGAATACCGGCAAGTTCGATCATGAGAAAGCTGAGGAACATCCGCTCTGGTTCAAAGAGCTTTACGGCTTTGCAGACCACGAACCGGAGACGGAGGAGTACGGCGTACGCAGCTTTGTATATCGCGAGCGTCGTCCTTTTGACCCCGAGAAGTTTTACGCCTTTATTAACTCGTCCTGGCCAGGGATTGTGCGCGCCAAAGGGCACTTCTGGCTGGCAACTCGCCCGGATTGGGTTGGCGAGTTGAGCCAGGCTGGCGCCCTTGTGCGGCACGAGGCCATGGGATTTTGGTGGGCGAGCGTGCCCGCGAAGCGGTGGCCGGATCATCCTGAATGGCGCCAACACATCGCGAAAACCTGGGACGAAGTCTACGGAGACCGCCGTCAGGAGATCGTCTTCATCGGTACTGACTTTGATGAAGCCGCGCTCCGTGCGCAGCTCGACGCGTGCCTGGTTGGGGATGCCGATACCAAGGCTATGCGGCCTGCCGTTTGGAAAAAATTGAAGGACCCGTTCCCGGTGTGGCGACGCGCCTCGGAGGCGGCGGCATGAACGATGCGATCGCAGCCGTGCATGCGGAAGACGTTGAGAAGGCTCGACGATTTCTTCGGAGTGCGATCACACAAGCGGGCGATGCATGGGTGCCATCAGACGCCGTTCTTGATGCGCTGACGTTTGAGTTGATTGAAATGGCCGGGCGCAGCGGAGATCCCGCGCGGGTTGCCACTCAACTCATGCAGCTTGGCGCGCAACTAAAGCGCCCTCAAACCAAAACCTCACTAAACTAGGGAACACTGAGACCACCATGGCCATACTGACTTATCTCACGACCACGCACTTTGACTATGGGGCGCTTCTGCAACTTTCGGCCGAGCTACAAAAGGCAGGCATCACCAGACCGTTCATTGCGACGGATGCAGGTGTCAGAGCTGCGGGTCTCGTCGACAAAGTCACGAGCGCGCTGGATGCGGATGTTCCCGTCTCAATCTTCGATGAAACGCCCGGAAACCCGACAGAAGCTTCGGTGATGAAGGCATTCGAACAGTATACTTCCGATGGATGTGACGGGGTGCTCGCAATAGGCGGCGGGTCGCCAATGGATCTGGGCAAGGCGGTCGCGTTGCTCGCAGGCAGCGGGGGTCCACTGGTACAATACGATGCGACGGTAGGAGGCGGGCAGCTCGTCAAGGAAGTTGCCCCCTTGATCGCTGTGCCTACGACTGCTGGAACCGGCAGTGAGGTCTCTGTCGGGTTCGTGATCATTATGGAAGATGGACGGAAGCTGACCTTTGCGAGCCCGCTCTTCATTCCCAAGGCCGCTATCTGTGATCCCGAACTGACGCTGGGGCTGCCCAAAATGATGACGGCTGCTACCGGTATGGATGCCATCACTCATTGCATCGAAGCCGTCCTGTCGCCCATCGTTAACCCGCCAGCTGAAGGCGTCGGTCTTGACGGTCTGTGGAGAGGCTGGCGCAATTTGCCGGCCGCCGTGAAGGATGGCCAGGATCGTGATGCGCGATGGCAGATGATGATGTGTTCGGCCGAAGGCGCCATGGCATTCACAAAGGGACTGGGCGCGGTTCACGCGATGAGCCACGCCGCTGGTCGTATAGAGCGTTTGAACCTTCATCACGGCACCCTGAATGCGGTCTTCCTGCCTGCAGTCCTGCGTTTCAATGCGCCGGACTGCGGTGAGAAGTATGAGCGCCTCCGCCAGGCGATGGGTTTGGCGCCTGACGCCGATCTTGCCGATGCGATCTCCGCTATGAATGCAGATATCGGTCTGCCATCGGGCTTAAGCGCCATGGGTGTTGAAGAGGCGGATATTCCCGACCTGATTGCCTACTCACAAAAAGACCTTGCTGCTTTCACCAATCCGCGTCAGGCGAGCGCAGATGATTTTGAAGCGATGATCAGAGAGTCCCTCTGATATGGGGGCGCTTGAAGCCGCGACAAAACCAATCGGTCCTGCCGACCGCGTTATGACCTGCGGCTCCGGCGCCCGTCTTGCGGACATCAGAAGGCCCGACCTGGACCTGGTTATCTGGCAACGGGTGGCTCCGGATCGTCTGACGGCGTGGCTCGATAGTCTGGACGCTTCGCAGCTTCCCCACCTGCGGGTGCTCGTCCAGCCGAGCGATCTTCCACGGGCGTTGGAGCCCCTTTTGGATGACTGTGGCATGCCGGCGGGTGGCATGCGGGATATGCTCCTTAGCGACATCCATGACCTCGTCTCCATTTTTGCTTGTATAACCCAAAATGACCTTGTCGACGTTCGGTTGGAACGCGTCAGTGATGATGCCTGCTGGAAATTTCATCGCGATTGTGTCGAGGCGCGGCTGCTCACGACATATCGAGGCCCCGCAACCGAATGGGTTCATCCCCGTTTCGCTGATCGGGCGTTGCGTGAGCAGACTGAGTACAGCGGACCGTTGGAGCGTCTCCGCGTACATGATGTGGCAATGTTTAAAGGAAGCTGCGCCCAGGGCGCGGACAGTGGCATTGTGCACCGCTCACCGCCGATCGCGGGGACGGGTCAAACGCGATTGCTGCTCTGCCTCAACGAGCGATCCAGCGTCTCGCCTGAGCCATGGGATGCCGACTAAAACACGCGCCGCTGCTAGATCTAAGGTGTTTTCATAATGGATCGCTGATGCGCTGATCCAGGAGTGGTGTCTGATGGGCTGAGGAATAGGCCTCTGATAGTCTAGGTATAGACGATTCGGAGGATGCCCGTGCCCAAACGCCAGGTCGAAATCACCGCGCCAAGCGGGTATGCGCCAACCCTTGCCGCCCTCGGGGAGCAGCATGGGAGCGAAGACATCTACGCCGAACTTGGTGAAGATGACCGATGTCTTGTGCGGATTGTGTGCGAGACCGGTGTCGTCCAGGCCATCGTCGACGCGACGCACAGGGCGATGGGGAAAGACGCCCATTGGCGGCTCACCATTCTGCCGGTCGAGGCCGTCGTCGCACCAGATCAAGTAAAGCCTGATAACGGCCTGGAAGCTAAAACGTTCAGCTTCCGAGGCCGCTCTGCCCCTAGAGAAGAAATTCTGCAATCGGTTGAGAAGGGCACGGAACTCAATTCCGACTTTCTGGTTCTTGTTGTGCTGTCGGCAATCGTCGCGGCGGTGGGACTGATCAGCGACAATGTGGCGGCCCTTATCGGCGCCATGGTCATTGCCCCGCTTCTCGGGCCCAACCTGGCCTTTGCCTTTGGGGTGGCGCTTGGCAACCAGGACCTGATGCGGCGTGCGATGCTCACCAATGTGACCGGCCTTGGTTTGGCGATCTTATTTTCGATGATCCTGGGCAATATTCTCGGGGGACCATTTGACTCTCTGGAAATCACTTCGCGGACTCTGGCGGGATATGATGCCATCGCGTTGGCGCTGGCCGCGGGTGCGGCCGCCGTTTTCTCGCTTACAACAGGTTTGTCCAGCGCGCTCGTCGGGGTGATGGTTGCTGTCGCGATCATGCCACCGGCGGTCACATTGGGCCTGATGGTGGGCAGTGGCGACATGAAGGCAGCGGGGGGCGCGGCCATCCTGCTTGCGGTCAATATTGTCTGCATTAATTTGGCGGCGCAGATTGTGTTTGTTGCGAAGAAGATCTCACCGCGGACCTGGAGCGAAAAGAAGGCGTCACAGAAAGCGTTGTGGACGAATTTTTGCGCCTGGGTAGTTTTACTCGGCGGCTTGGCGATTGGGATATACTTCGCCGGTTGGTAACTCCCAGAGCTCATCTTGAGCGGGCACCTGCAAGAGGTTACCGATGTGAGATGCTGCGGCCATGGCGAACATCTTGTCGCCTGACGACCAATTTCTCGCCTGTTGTGTGTCGAGACAGCTCAGAACCCCGATGATCCGGCCATTCTGACGAAAGGGGACATCAATAGATGCATGTGCGTACTCGTCGAGGGGGGCTCGATTGCCCTGTTGTTTGCCATAAGCATGTTTGTCCAAATCATCAATCGCAATGATTTGAGAGGTCTCGAGAATTGCGAGATACCCTGCAAGGCCGGGTAAAACCATGCCGTCTATCTCGGCATGACTGCCGGAGGCCGCTTGATAGGCGCTGGCGGACGTTGCTGCGTTTAGAGCGTCGTCGCGGACCCATATAACGCACCAATCAACCTTCATGAGTGTTGCGACGGTCTCAGTGATCTGGTCAAGCTGAGCGTTGAGTGCGCGTCCTGATAAGTTCTCAGTCTTTAATGGGAAGTTCCCAATGGCAGCGGCGTAAGCGTCCGTTTTGGCAGCGTCGGAGCGCAGCTCTTTCAGCTGCATCTTGTCGCGTGTGGCGTTTCGCATGAACGAAGCGGTGTTCCCGTTCGGCATACGCTCAGCAGAAATTGACAACACAGTATCGTCGGACAGTTTGATGTATGAGGTGAGCTGCCCTTCATCGGCGAGCGTTTTCTCGATGACACTCATCAGGTTGTCCGGGTCTGTATCTGTTGCCAACACCCCTTGAGCTTTCAAAGTGTGCATGATCGCGCCGAGGTTTGCTCCGGGCCGTAGCACCGTGGTCGGTATTTTATGGAGATCAGCATATTGCCGATTGGCCGTGATCAGATTGAAATCTGGGTCCCACACAGCGATCCCGTAGATGCCGTATTCGACCGCGCTGGCCATTGCAGCGTCGGCTCGGTTCCATTTCGCTTTGTTTGATGGTGTCGGCGATAGTTTCGCGCCGGTCCACATCTTTCCTTTTATGATGTCAAACACATCATCACCCAGCTTTTTGCCCGCCCCAACTGGATAAGATAGATGTTGGCGATTAACCCCTGCCTAACGAGGGGGCATGAGAGACGCGTTGTCGTGACTTGGTTAATCGTTTATGAGTGAGCCGCAAAAATCAGTTCTCATGAGGTGAAGCAATGGCGTCCTACCAATATGTCTATGTCATGGATGGCTTGTCGAAGACGTATCCGGGCGGCAAACAGGTTTTCAGCGACATCCGTCTTTCCTTCCTGCAGGGTGCCAAAATCGGCGTGGTTGGCGTGAACGGCGCTGGGAAATCCACGCTACTTCGGGTGATGGCTGGGGTGGACAAGGAGTTTACCGGGGAAGCCTGGGCGGCTGAGGGCGTCAAAGTCGGGTACCTGGCGCAGGAGCCCGAACTAGACCCGGAGAAGGATGTTCTGGGCAATGTCATGAACGGCGTCGCCGAAAAACGCGAGATGCTCGACAAGTATAACGAGCTCGCCATGAACTACTCCGATGAAACTGCGGAAGAAATGGCGCGTCTTCAGGACATTATCGATGCGCAAAATCTGTGGGATCTGGACAGCCAGATTGAGATGGCGATGGATGCGTTGCGCTGTCCGGAAGGGGACGCCGATGTCACCAAACTGTCAGGGGGCGAACGGCGTCGTGTTGCGCTGTGCCAATTGTTGCTGGCAGCGCCTGACATTCTGCTGCTGGACGAGCCGACCAACCATTTGGATGCGGAGTCGGTCGCGTGGCTGCAAAACTACCTGGCGAACTATGCGGGGACGATCGTTCTTGTCACCCACGACCGGTACTTTCTTGATCAGGTCACAGGATGGATCCTCGAGATCGACCGCGGCCGCGGCATTCCCTATGAAGGAAACTATTCATCCTGGCTTGAGCAGAAACAGAAGCGTCTGGAACAGGAGGGGCGGGACGAAGCGTCTCGGGAACGCACCTTGTCGCGTGAACTTGAGTGGATCCGACAATCTCCCAAAGCGCGGCAGGCGAAGAGCAAGGCGCGTATTCGTGCCTATGACGAACTGCTTGAGGCTGCTGGCAAAGAGCAAAATGGAAAAGCACAGATCATTATCCCCGTTGCGGAACGCCTGGGCGGTGTTGTGATCGAGGCTGACCATCTCAACAAAGGTTTTGGTGACCGTTTGCTCATTGATGATCTGAGCTTTCAATTGCCTCCTGGGGGCATTGTCGGCGTTATTGGCGCGAACGGCGCGGGCAAGTCCACATTGTTCAAAATGCTGACGGGGGAGGAAAAGCCCGACAATGGCTCCATCCGGATTGGCGATACCGTCACACTCGGTTATGTCGACCAGAGCCGAGACGCGCTTGATCCGGACAAAAACGTCTGGGAGGAGATTTCCGGCGGGACGGATGTGATCGAGCTTGGCAAGCAAACCATGCCCAGCCGCGCCTATGTAGGGGCTTTCAACTTCAAGGGCGGTGATCAACAAAAGAAAGTCGGACAGCTCTCCGGCGGCGAGCGGAACCGTGTGCATCTGGCAAAAATGCTCAAGTCAGGTGCCAACCTGCTATTGCTCGATGAGCCCACCAATGATCTGGACGTCGACACGCTGCGGGCGTTGGAGGATGCATTGATCGATTTTGCCGGGTGTGCGGTGGTTATCAGCCATGACCGCTGGTTCCTGGACCGCATCGCCACTCATATGCTCGCCTTCGAGGGCGACAGTCATGTGGAATGGTTTGAGGGCAATTATGCCGACTATGAGGAAGACCGGAAACGCCGACTAGGCGCGGAGGCTGAGGTTCCCCATAGGATCAAATATAAGCGTTTCTCCAGGAACGATTAGGCAAAAAAAGAGGGCGGTCCGATGCGCCACCCTCCCCATAGCCAATACGTTTGATCAACTACGTACCGTTGGCGATTACGGTTGTCTCGGCTTCACTGGCTCTCACGTCTCTGTCCTGATTGGCCTCGGCAATCTGCGTTTCGATATGCTTCAGCAGGGACGAAAAGTCGCCACCATTGTTGCGGATGACCGAAATGAACGTTGAGCGCTGCTCCTGGGCCATCCAGATGCCCAGGACTTTGACGTCGAATACTTTGAAGCCATCATCGGTCTTAAGCAGCCACCATTCAACCGGCACCGGTGCGCGGTCCGTGGTGAATTCGATCTGACTCGAGACAATTACTTCTTTGCCTTTGCTTCCCTTTGGCTGCGAAGAAAGGATTTTAAATTGCTGGTCGGTATAGTCCGACAAGCGGCTTGCATAGACCTTTACAATGAACTCCTCGACGAGCGACAGGTATTCAGCCTTCTGCTCTGGTGTGGGCGTACGGGCGTACTGCCCCAGTGCAAAAACGCCGACCCGAGGGATATCCATGTTGCCGACAAACAACTGGCGAAACTTGGCCTCAAGTTCTTCGGGCGTGTATCCGTTGCGGCCAAGGATATCAATCGCCTCAGAAGCGATGTCTCCCACGAAGGCTTCAGCCTGTTCATCGCGCGCAGCCGATGCGGGTGCTGCGATAAACGCCAGACTGATCAATGCAAAAAAACCGATGGTGACCGCGCGGCCCGCCGGGGGAAGGGGGTGCCAAAGCTTCCAGCTCATATCGTCAAGTCTCCTGCCGCCTGAAGTGATTTCAGAATGATCGTGCTGTTATTCGTCAGAGCCAAAACTGATATTGGAAATATCAGGCAGTGCATCAACATCAGTCACGCCGTTTTGAATTTCGTCCGCCCGGCTCTGCCTGTAGAGCGAGCGAATTGCCGCGTAATAGTCGATCGATGTGCGCTCAATCTCATCAAGGGTTTCCAGGTTGCGTGCGCGCAGGTCAATACCGTTCACAACAAAGCGTGTTACCGGAACTGTGTAGCCTTCATCCCAGAAGATGTAGGTGAGCGGATCGAAGAACTGATCAACGCCGAAGCCAACAAGGTCACGCGGTGGCGCAGGACCCAGCAGTGGTGCATAGAAATACGGACCTTCGCCCACGCCATACACGCCCAGCGTCTGCCCAAAATCCTCGCCGTGGCGCTCATATCCCCAATCCGTGGCCGGATCGCCAAGCCCCAGGACGCCTGCGGTTGTATTGATGCCAAAGCGGGTGGTGGTGGTGCCGGCACGATCCCACTCTCCTTGAAGAAGATCGTTCGCCAGGATCACGGGGCTCCGCAGATTGTCGAGGAAGTTGCGGACACCATCTTTGGCGACAGTCGGCAAGACTCCGTCATAAATTTCCGCAGCTGGTCGGAGAAGAACGGTGTCCAGAAAGTTGTTGAGCTCAAAGAAATAACGGTTCAACGGCTCAATGGGGTCATTGGCCTCCTCATAGGCAGCGACCGCAGCAGCATCTGACGCGTCCGGGCGGGTTGCACATCCGGCAAGAATGACGGCTAGTCCAAGGACAGCGATTGCTGAACGGAGGGAGTTTCGGCCAATTTCGATGTTCATACTGTTCCTACATCATCCATGTCGGCGCATCTGCGACGGTCGTCATCTGCGCGCGATGTCACTCTCTATACAAGACCGCTTTTGCTAGCATCTAGCGGATTAATTCGCCGTGAATATCACCAGATAGAGCCGATTTCGCGGCGAACTTATGGCTATATAGGGCGAGACTCACTACTTGGAACTCAAATCTTTGCTACCACGCTGCGTGTGTCCTTAACCAGCCTGCCGCTGTGGGGCCTGTTGGAAATCAGCATCATGTTGCCAAAATACCGCTGCAATGAGTGTGGCTGTTCCCATGGCGTTGCCGCGATGAATTAGTTCACCTTTTCTTTTGAGTTTGGATATAAAGATATGTATATATCGTTCCAAACAATGATCTTAGGGGTTCCGGTATCCGGGCCTACACGTGAGGTGTCCTGTGGAAACACTGCTGACAGGATTGCGGGCGGCGGGCGAGCCGACACGGCTTCGGCTGTTGATGTTGCTTGCCCGCAGCGAGCTCACCGTCAGCGAATTGACGCAGATATTGCGGCAGAGCCAGCCACGCGTGAGCCGGCATCTGAAACTTCTGTGCGAAGCGGGTCTTCTTGACCGGTTCAGGGAGGGCAGTTGGGTTTTTTATCGGCTTGCCCCTCAAGACAGCGAAGCGGATCTTGTGCAGTTTCTTGTTGCGGCGCTCCCGGTCGATGATCCGGTGGTCACGCGCGATCTAGAGCGACTAAAGGCGGTTAAAGAGGCACGCGCCGAGCGGGCGGCCGCTTTCTTTCGCGAAAACGCCGATGAGTGGGATCTTATTCGGTCCCTTTATGTGCCGGAGGTCAAAGTCGAGGAGGCGTTGGTCGCTCTTGCGCCTGCCGACAGGTTCAACGCGATCCTTGACCTGGGAACCGGTACCGGGCGGATGCTGGAAGTTTTTGCAGACCGGGCTGACCGCGCTGAGGGAGTCGACCTCAGTCCCGAGATGTTGGGGTTTGCGCGCACCCGACTGGATGATGCGGGTCTCGGGCACGCGCATGTGCGTCAGGGCGACATTTTTGACCTTACCTTTGCCGACGGCGAGTTCGATCTCGTGACCGTTCATCAGGTGCTTCACTATCTCGATGATCCGGCAGCGTCGATACAAGAAGCAGCACGTGTGCTTGCGCCTGGAGGCCGTCTCCTGATTGCTGACTTCGCGCCCCACGATCTCGATTTCTTGCGCGAGGAGCAAGCGCATCGACGATTGGGATTTGCCCAAGAGGAAATCAGCGATTGGTGCCGGAGTGCCGGATTGAATGTTGTGACGGAGGTGGCGCTGCCACCTGATGGTGACGAAGCGAAGATTACTGTCCTGATATGGGCGGCGGAGAAGCCGGCGGAGACCGGCAATGATAGTAAAGGAGTGGCGGTATGAGTTCCTTGGGAGACCGGTTTAGAGGGCGAGACGATGTTCGCGTCTCGTTTGAGTTCTCGCCGCCAAAGACACCAGAAGCGGACGCCAAACTCTGGCAAGCGATTGAACGGTTGGCGCCGTTGCGACCGGCATTCGTATCGGTGACCTATGGTGCAGGCGGCAGCACGCGGGAGCGTACCCATGCGACGGTCAAGCGCATGGTCAACGAAACGGATCTGAAGCCGGCAGCGCATCTGACCTGCGTGGGTGCGTCGAAGGCTGAAGTGGACGGCGTCATTCAGGGGTACTGGGATGCAGGTGTCCGCCATATTGTTGCGATCCGCGGTGATATGCCGGATATGGAAGGCCCCTATAGGGCGCATGAAGAGGGTTATTTAACCACCGCGGAATTGGTGCGCGGTATCAAGGCGATTGGCGACTTTGAAGTCACGGTCAGCATCTATCCTGAACGTCATCCGGAGAGCGCCAGCTTTGACCATGATATTGATCTTCTTAAGGCGAAGATCGATCAGGGCGCGACCCGCGCGATCGCCCAATTTGCGTTCGAGACGGAGCACTATGAACGGCTGTTAGAACGGGTCCGGAAGGCGGGTATCGACATCCCGATTATCCCGGGCATCATGCCGACAACAAACTTCAAAGGCGTTGTGCGCATGGCCGAGCGATGCGGCGCGACGATCCCTGGCTGGCTTGCCGCTTATTATGAGGGGTTGGATGATGACCTGCCGACCCGCCGCTTGATCGCGGCGACTGTGGCGGCAGAGCAAGTGCATGACCTTGAACGGTTGGGCTTCAGAGATTTTCATCTCTACACACTCAATCAGGCAGATCTCACCTATGCGATCTGCCACATACTCGGCTACAAGCCCGTAACGGCTCCCTGAAGGAGGATTGTTCTATGACTGTAGATGCCAAAGAACGACAAGAACGTATCGCGGAACTCAAGCGCGCCGTGAAGGAGCGCATTCTGGTGCTCGACGGCGCAATGGGGTCGCTTATTCAGGGATATGGGCTGGAAGAGGCGGACTATCGCGGCGACATTCTGAAAGACCATCATGTCGACGTTAAAGGCGACAATGAGCTCCTGTCTTTGACACGGCCGGATGTGATCCGCGAGATCCATCTCAATTATTATCGTGCAGGTGCTGATTTTGCGGAGACCAACACGTTTGGCTCTAACACGGTGGCCCAGGGTGACTATGAGCTGGAGCATCTTGCTTATGAGATGAATGTTGCCAGCGCGAAAATTGCGCGCGAGGCGGCGGACATCGCCGAAGCGGAAGATGGCCGCGTGCGCTATGTGGTCGGAACACTAGGCCCGACGCCTCGTACCGCGTCGCTGTCGCCGGATGTCAACGATCCCGGATTTCGGAACATCACCTTTGATGCGCTGGAAGACGCCTATGCAGAGGCCACGAGAGGTCTCATTGAAGGTGGATCAGATGTCATCATGGTCGAGACCATATTTGATACGCTCAATGCCAAGGCGGCTCTGGTCGCAATCCAGAACGTCTACGCTGAAACGGGCATAGAGTTGCCGATCATGATTTCCGGCACGATCACGGATGCGTCCGGCCGCCTGTTGTCCGGCCAGACCGTCGAGGCGTTCTGGTACTCGGTTCGACATGTCAAACCTTTCTCAATTGGCCTCAATTGTGCGTTGGGTGCGGCGCAGTTGCGTCAATATGTCGATACGCTCTCGCGTATTGCCGATGTCGACGTGTCCGCGCATCCGAATGCAGGCTTGCCCAATGAGTTTGGAGAGTATGACCAGTCGGCGAGCGAAATGGCTGGGCTCGTGAGCGAGTTTGCCGAAAGCGGCCTGGTCAACATTGTAGGTGGCTGCTGTGGGTCGACGCCGGAACATATCGCAGCGATCGCTGAGGCGGTTTCGACGGTTGCACCACGGGACATCCCTCAGATAGAAACGGCCATGCGTTTGTCGGGGCTTGAGCCCTTCGTGCACGGATAGGAATTCATTACATGTCCGATCAGACCGCCACGTTTATCAATGTGGGCGAACGAACCAATGTGACTGGTTCGGCCAAGTTCAAGAAATTGATCCTCGAAGACAATTACGAGGAAGCGCTCGCTGTTGCCTTGCAGCAGGTGGAGAATGGCGCGCAGGTTATCGATATCAACATGGATGAAGGCATGTTGGACTCAGAAGCCGCCATGGTGCGTTTCCTGAATCTGATTGCGTCCGAACCCGACATTGCGCGGGTTCCGATCATGATCGATTCATCGAAGTGGAATGTGATTGAGGCCGGTCTCAAATGCGTGCAAGGCAAGGCGATCGTCAACTCGATTTCCTTGAAGGAGGGTGAAGAACCCTTCCTTGAACAAGCCCGCAAGATCAAGGCTTATGGGGCGGCGGTCGTTGTGATGGCGTTCGACACAGAAGGTCAGGCGGAGACCGCCGACCGGAAGTTTGAGATTTGCGAACGGTCCTACAAGCTTTTGACGGAGACCGTCGGGCTGCCGCCTGAAGACATCATCTTTGACCCCAACATTTTTGCGGTGGCGACGGGGATCGAAGAACATAATGATTACGGCGTTGCCTTTATCGAGGGAACACGGCGGATCAAAGAGAATCTGCCGCATGCCCATGTCTCTGGCGGCGTTTCCAATGTCTCCTTTTCGTTCCGCGGCAATAATGCGGTCCGTGAGGCGATGCACTCTGTGTTTCTCTATCACGCCATTAAAGCCGGCATGGATATGGGGATCGTGAATGCGGGTCAGCTCGCCATTTACGAAGATATTCCCGAAGAACTGCGAGATGCGGTCGAGGATGTCATTCTCAATCGCCGTGAAGATGCGACCGAACGCCTGCTCGACGTTGCCGAGCAATATAAGGGCGAGGGGGGCAAGCAAAAGGTTGAGGACCTTTCCTGGCGCGAGGTGCCGGTCAAGGACCGTCTGCGTCATGCGCTGGTGAATGGCATCACCGCCTATATTGAAGAGGATACAGAGGAAGCTCGCCAAGAAGCGGAGCGTCCGCTGCATGTGATTGAAGGTCCGTTGATGGATGGCATGAACGTGGTGGGTGATCTGTTTGGCGCGGGCAAAATGTTCCTGCCACAGGTGGTGAAATCCGCCCGCGTGATGAAGCAGGCGGTGGCCTATCTCATGCCCTTTATGGAACAGGAAAAAGAAGAACTCGGTATTACCGATGACTCGTCTAACGGCACGATCCTGATGGCTACCGTGAAGGGGGACGTACACGATATCGGCAAGAATATCGTGGGTGTGGTTCTGCAATGTAACAACTACAAAGTCATCGACCTGGGCGTCATGGTGCCTGCGGCCCAGATCCTGGAAACCGCGAAAGAAGAGAATGTCGACATTATTGGTCTTTCGGGCCTGATTACGCCAAGTCTGGACGAGATGTGCCACGTGGCGGCGGAGATGGAACGCCAGGACTTTAATGTGCCGCTCCTGATTGGCGGCGCCACCACCAGCCGTGTGCATACAGCCGTGAAGATCCACCCGAACTATGACAAAGGCCAGGCGGTCTATGTGCCGGATGCCAGCCGTGCGGTGGGGGTTGCCAACTCCCTGCTCTCAGAGACGCAGGGCGACCAATACAAAGCGGGCATAGCAGATGAGTACAGCCAGATGGCGGAAGCCCATGCGCGGGGACAGGCCAAGGGCGAACGTTTGTCGCTGGCCAATGCGCGGGGGAATCGATTTGCCATCGATTTTGCGGAATATGTGCCGCCCAAACCGACCTTCCTGGGACTGAAAACGGTCGACGACGTCTCGTTGGAAGACCTGGTTCCTTACATCGACTGGACTCCCTTCTTTGCGACCTGGGAAATGAAGGGCACCTATCCCCGGATCCTGACGGATGACAAGCTGGGGGAGCCGGCCACTCAATTGTTCAATGATGCCCAGAAGCTGCTGGATCAGATGGTGAGCGAGAAATGGCTGTCGCCCAAAGGCGTGGTTGGCTTTTGGCCGGCGAACCGCATCGCAGAGGATGACATAGAGCTTTATACCGACGATACGCGCGAGCACCGCTTGGCCATGTTCCACACGCTGCGCCAACAGATGGCGCGGAAGAATGATCGGGCTCATGTTGCGCTCGCTGACTTTGTGGCCCAACCGGGCATCCACGACTATGTCGGTGGCTTTGCCGTGACGGCGGGCCATGGTGAGGATGAGCACGTTGCGCGGTTTGATGCTGCCAATGACGACTATTCCAAGATTCTGATGCAGGCACTTGCGGACCGCTTTGCGGAGGCCTTCGCGGAGTATCTGCATGCACGGGTGCGCCGCGAGTATTGGGGATATGCGGATGAAACCTCGCTCACGGCGGAAGACCTGATCGCGGAAAAATATGATGGCATTCGTCCCGCGCCAGGTTATCCCGCCCAGCCAGACCACACAGAAAAGCGCACACTCTTCCGTTTGCTCGAAGCTGAACAACGTACCGGGATCACCCTCACAGAAAGCTGTGCCATGTGGCCGGGCTCTTCTGTGTCGGGTCTCTATTTCTCGCATCCCGAGAGCTACTATTTTGGCGTCGGGCGGGTGGAGAAAGACCAGGTTGAGGACTACGCAGCGCGGAAAGGCATGAGCGTTGACGAGGCAGAACGCTGGCTCGCGCCGGTCCTGAACTACGCTCCCGGGCGCTGAGTTTGATCTTTTTTCACAGCAAGGATTGACGGCCAGTCTGGCCGATCTAGTTACTCTGGACTGGTTCTAGAAAATAAAATCCGAGATTTAGTATCTAATTAACTATATGGGTCCACCGTAAGGTCTAGTCAGCGCGGGCTGAACAGGAAATTGTGGGGGATTCCTATGAACACTACCGAAACTGTTGAAGATTCAGATCTTGTAGTTGAGCTAGAACGTCGCGTTTTGTTTACGCGGATCACGGACGCGGACTCAGAGGCTCTTCGCGCCTTCAAGCCGATCCTCAGTGAACACATGGAGGAGTTGCTGGACGCGTTTTATGCGCATGTGACAGCGGTCCCGAACCTGAAAGAGTTGTTCCGGGACGAAGAACATATTCGCGGCGCGCGGGCGGCGCAAAACAGGCACTGGATGGACCGTGTCTTTACCGGGAATTTTGATGAAGCCTATGTGCAGAGTGTGTCTGCCATCGGCCATGCCCATGCCCGCATCGGGCTGGACCCGCGCTGGTATATTGGCGCCTATTGTTTTGTGATCAGCAATCTGCACCGGATTGTCAACCAGGCTTATGCGGACGACCCGGAGAAGATGATCCAGACCACCGAAGCCGTAAACAAGGCGGTCTTCCTGGACATGGATTTTGCCATCTCCATCTATATTGATGAGGCGAAAGAACTGGCGTCCAAGCTTCTGCGGGAGCAGGCGGAGCGGTTTGAGGAAAATGTGAAAGAGGTTGTGACCTCTGTCTCCAACGCTGCAACTGAGCTTGAAGCGACCGCGGGTACCGTGGCGGCTGCTGCGGAAGAATCCGCGTCTCAATCGGGCACGGTATCGGCCGCGACAGAAGAATGTCAGGCGTCGATCGCAAGCATCAAAGAGCAGTTTGAGAACGCCCTCAACTACACGCGTTCTGCCGTTGATCAAGCCGGGTCTGCAGAAACGACCATTGGCGGCTTGAACACGTCAGCGGATGCGATTGGCGAGTTCTCCAAAACCATCAGTGACATTGCCGGTCAGACCAACCTGTTGGCCCTCAACGCGACCATTGAAGCGGCGCGGGCCGGTGAAGCCGGCAAGGGTTTTGCCGTCGTGGCGAGCGAAGTGAAAGCGCTGGCTCAACAGACAGCCAAGGCTACCGAAGAGATTGCCTCGCGCATTGATGCCATTCAGAAGGAAGTGCAGACCACCGGTACGGCGATCAGTGATGTCGCCACGACGATCAAGAAGATCGACGAAATGTCAGCGGAAATTTCCGGCGCCATGGGCGAACAAGAAGTCGCCATGCAGGAAGTTGCCTCGAATGTGACGGGTATCAGCGAAGCCTCTGCTGAGACCAGTCAGGCGACGACGGAAACCATGGCTGCAACCGAAGAGCTTGCGAAACAATCCAACATCCTCGAGGAACGTGTTGACCAGTTCCTCGCAGATGTCCGCGCTGCGGGCTAACCCGGCCCGTATTTCCCCAGCGGCCTCGTCGCGTTTCCACCACCGGCGCGACACGACGGAGTGTTGACGAAAGTCAGCACTCCGTTTGTCGTTTGGGCGGGCCAGGGTGGAGCTCACTGGCGCTCCTCCGACTCTTCAAGCGCGCGAGAAATCCGCCGTAAAATTATGTTGCGGGACTTATCGTCAGCGGCTGCATCGAGCAGGTCTCTCAAGCGCAGCGAGAATTCTGCGAGTTCGTTGTGCCAATCGCGACCGCCAACAAACTCTGGCGACAGGCGGCGACGGATAGGTTTAACTGCGACCTTGCTTTTGCCGCCGAGCAGATCGACCGTGTCATCGAGATCGGGAATGACGATTAGATCAGCTGACATGCCCGCGGCCTGCAGGTCGCCGCTCAGCGCATTTAAGCCGTCTTTCTCCCCATGGGTCAGAAAGACGGCCGAGTTGATAGGGCGGCGATTGGTCAGCCAGGAGACAAGCTGTTCTCCGTCTGCGTGTCCGGAATACACGTCCACCTGGCGAATGGCCGCTTTGACTTTTACATCCTCGCCCTGAATCTTGACCGAGGACAGGCCTTTGGACAGAAGATTTCCCAGGGTACCTGGGGCCTGATAGCCGACCAGCAGAACCGTTGCGTCCTGTCGCCACAGATGATGCTTCAGGTGATGACGAATACGGCCTGCCTCACACATGCCGCTGCCGGCCATGATAATCGAACCGCCATTGACCCTGTCTATTGCCTTGCTCTCGTCGGTAGTTTCGGTGAATCGAATGTTCGGGCGTTGAAAAATGTTCCGTTTGTTTTGGGTGTCTTCCAAGTCCGCTGAGTTTTTCGCGAATACTTCCGTCGCTCTGATCGCAAGCGGGGAGTCCAGAAAGATCGGTACATTTGGAATGCGACCTTCGTCCAATAGATGAGAGAGATCGAGCAAGAGTTCCTGTGTTCTCTCAATCGCGAATACGGGTATCAGAAGGTTCCCGCCCTTTGACAGTGCCCTGTTGACCTCCTTCTCGAGGATCTCCCGCCGCCTGTTTGCGCTCACGTCTGTCCTTGGCCGGCCGCCATAGGTTGCTTCGCAGCACACATAGTCCCAGTTTGTTGGTGCTTCTGGGTCCGGATGGAACAGTTTGTGCTCCGGACCGATGTCACCTGAAAACAGAAGGCGAACTCTTTCAGAGCCATTGCGGCCGGTTTTTGCTTCAACTTCAATGGACGCAGCACCGAGAATATGGCCCGCATTCCAGTACCGGGCGCGCACTCCAGCTCCCACGTTGCACCATTGTTCGTAATCAACCACCGAGAAGGACTTTAGCGCGGTGTTTGCGTCGGCACGCGTGTAAATGGGTGTCACCGGGGCACGGCCCCTTTGCTGATTGCGCCGATTGAGCTTGGCGACCTCTGTTTCCTGGATGTAGCCACTGTCGGGAAGCATATAGGTGAGTAGATCCAGGGTCCCTTGTGTCGAGAAAACCTTTCCGCGAAAGCCCCGTTTGACGAGCTTTGGAATCAGACCCGAATGGTCAATATGTGCATGGGTCAGCAGAACGAAGTCAATCTGCTCCGGGTCAAATGGAAATGCCCCATAGTTGAGTTCTTTCAGAGTCTTGGCTCCCTGAAACATTCCGCAGTCGATGAGAAACTGAGATGTTTCGGTTTGCAGCCAATAGCATGATCCTGTGACAGTCCCCGCGGCGCCACAAAAGGTCAGGAGCATGCGATGTCACCCATATTCATTAACCCTCTCATAGGACCTGTTGTTAGCGACGGCCTTGGAAGGAATCAACACGGCCAGTGAAGACACTAGCTTATCCCAAGACACCTGTCGGGAAGCCGTCGATGCTGGTCTGGTTTTTGTCGTCCCAATAGTCTTCGATGCCGTCGCGGCCTTTCTTGTCGGCCCAGTCGCGCAGCACATCGCGTTCGCCTTCATAGTCGAAGAGCGGGACGGCGTAGCCGCAGCTTGTTTGCACCATCTCGATTTTCATCTTGTAGTACTGACGCGAGCCGGTTTCCGACGGGATGAGCTTTTCGCATTGACCCCAAGCGGGATCGCGGGGGTGAATGGTTTCCGCTTCGCCATAGACGCGCAGGATGCGCGGCGGGCCTTCAAAGGCGCACCACATGATGGTCATGCGGTTGATGTCGGCAAGATGCGCGGCGGTTTCATTCCCGGAGCCGGTCAGGTTCATCCAGACCAACTCGTTAGGACCGGTGACTTTCAAGCTGTCATGACCTTTGGGGGAGAGATTGACCCGGCCGTCTTTCGCCGCCGTCGCCACAAAAAAGATCTTCTGCTTTCCGATGAACTTGGTGTGTGCCGCCGCCAGTTCCTTGAATTGCTGAGCCATCAACGTCTCCTGACCTCACTCGTTGCAGATAGAACATAAGATCTTGAGCCTCGCGATGCTATACAGGGACAGATTGGTTCCGTCACAAAATCCCTTTCTCGCCCCCACATGGGCGTTGCTTTCTGTTCTGCAACCTATCGCGATGAGCTTGCTGGGTGCGCTCTGTGGGGGCCCAGGTGCTAGAGCATGTCCTCGGTGAGGCGCTCCAGGATGCAGCGTCCCATTTCCGCATGACGGCGATTGTCGACGCGGCCGGTGTCGAGCAGCACGACGCCGAAGATCACGGCCCATCCTTTTGCCCGCGCCCAAAGGGCCGAGTCGTTATCATTGTATGCGCCGATGGCAGTTTCTCGGGTGTTTCGGTTCTCCAACAGCATCCAGATGGAGGCGAGGTCCGTCGCGCGGTCGCCACTGGTTATGTCCCCCCAATCGATGATGGCGGAAATTTTGCCGTCTCGCACAAGCACGTTTCGCGCGTGCAGGTCACCGTGCAGCCAGGTTGGGTTGGTCTCTGTTTGCGCGGCTAAGCCTTCCGCCCAGGCCTGATAGACCTGGGGATTGATGGCATCTGTTTCCTCGAAGAGACGCGCCATCCGCTCTTCGGTGTTATCCGCCCGCGTTGACAAGGGAATGCCCCGCACGCGGTTGATGGGTGCATCGGCTGGTGCGGGTTGGTGCAGCGCTCTCAGGAAGTCCGCGAGGACCAGCGCCTCCGAGTCTCTAGGGTAGCCGAGGTCGGCGGCCTTGCCTTCGATCCAGGGCACGATGCTCCAGGGCCAGGGATAGCCCTCGTCTGCGCCGCCCACCCTGACTGGCGCTGAGATAGGCAAAGGCAGCCGTTCGGCAAGTTCCGGCAGCCAGCGTTGCTCATTCACGATGCAAGGGACCGCAGCAGCACGTCTTGGCAGGCGGACAGTATAGGCATCGCCTAAGCGATACATTTCATTGTCGAACCCAACTTCAAACCGTTCGATTGGCAGATCCGCGAGGTCCGGGTGCTGGTTCTGCAAGAGCCGACGCACGAGCACGTCGTCGATCTCAACTTCTGCGGGGGGACTACCCGGCGGCATCTCATAAGTTGGGGTGAAGTCGGTCATAGCTGGCTTTCAATCGGTCGCGGAGTTTTGGAGTTCCGCCGCCCATTTCTCTGACCATTGGTAGAGGCCGCCGAACTTTTCCTGAAGCTCTTTGCCGAGGGCCGTCAGCGCATAGCCGTCTGGCGTGGCGTCGACAAACCGGGCTTCCTTCAGCGCCTTCAGGCGGCTGTTCAAGACACTGGGACTCACCCCGTCGCAGGCGTCCTGAAGGGCGCGAAAGGTAAGTGCAGTCTCGCGGAGCTCCCAGAGAATGCGCAGTGCCCACCTTTGGCCCAACAGGTCCAGCAAAGCCATGATGGGTTTGCCGGTTGTTGAGCCTCGAACCGGTTGGCCGGGCGTCGGTGTCTTTGGTTTCCTGCCCAAGAAAGTTCCTTCGGTATCTTGTGCTACGAAAAAAGTAGCACTAGGATGTTGCTACCAAATTAGTAGCACCAAATCCGGAGAAACCCAATGACAAACTCCCCGCGTATTGCGCCCGCGACCGCGCCTTATGACACGGATGTTCAGACACAGTTTGATCGGCTGATGCCGCCTGGTGTCGATCCGCTGGTCCTGTTTCGCACGCTTGCCAAGGACCAACGGTTGTTTTCGCGTTTCATGGGCGCGGGGCTTCTCGATAAGGGTCATTTGTCCCTTCGGGACCGGGAGCTCGCCATCGACCGGACCTGCGCGCAGACCGGCTGTGCTTATGAGTGGGGGGTGCATGTGGCGTTCTTTAAAGACAGGGTCTCGCTTACTGATGCGGAGGTTGAGGCGCTGGCCAGCAAGACGCCGGAAGAAGGGCCTTGGAACGCGCACGACGCGTTGATCCTGAAGTTGATGGATGCGCTCCATCGAACGTCGCGGATAGATGACGAGCTTTGGATGGAGCTGCGAGCGGAGTTTGAGGAAATGCAGCTGTTGGAGCTCATCATGCTCGCGGGCTTCTATCACACCGTGGCCTATCTCTGTAACGGGCTCGACCTGCCGTTGGAGCCCTATGGCGCGCCTCTGCCTCAGGCGTAGATTTTCATGCGATCCGGCGGCATCATGGATCTCTCTTGCGAGTGAGGTTCATGATGTCGCCGCTTTCTGAAGTTGAACGCGCCTTAAAAGTGGCCGCGAAAGACGTGCCTAAAGCGAAAGCAAAGGAACGTGCTTTCTTTATGAAGGCACAGATGCCGATGCTTGGCCTGACGGTGCCGGAGCAGCGCAAGCTTGCGAAGCGCGGATACTCTTTCTCTGATCTTCCCTCCGAAGAGCTTGCTGCGGTCTGGACGGATATCTGGCATGAGGCCAAGACCCATGAAGGGAAGATGCAGGCGGGGCTGTCGCTCGAACAACTTGGTCCGGCGCTCGCGTTTGATATTCGATGGGCGCTTGTTCAGGACTGGTGTTCGAGCATCAATTGTTGGGATCAGTCAGACACGCTGTCCGCCCATGTCGCGCTGGCGCTGGAGCAGAAACCCAAAACCGTGTGGCCTGTGTTGCAGGCTTGGAATGGAGATGCTGATCCCTGGAAGCGACGCCAGTCTGTTGTGGGTCTGTTCTTTTACACGCGCTTTCGCGACAAATGCCCGCCAGTGACGCGGTCGCTTAAATTGATTACTGCCTTGCTCAATGACGAAGACTATTACGTCCAGAAGGGCGTGGGGTGGGCGCTGCGAGAGTGTTACAACGCTTACCCAGAGAAGACATTTGTCTATCTGAAGAAACATGCCGGTGTCATTCATCCAGACGCCTTCTCTGCGGCTTTGGAAAAAGTCCCAGGTCCGGAAAAAGCAGAGATCAAAGAAATACGGAAAGTGACGCGCCAAGCAAAACGGCGTCGCTCAGATTAATCCGGCTTCCCATATCCGCCGCCGCCTGGTGTTTCGATGATGATTGTGTCTCCGGCTTGCGCATCACATTCCGCAAGACTGTCCAGCGTTTCGCGTGTGCCGTCTTTGCGCAAAACCGCGTTGTGCCCTAAAGCGGCATCACCGCCACCCTTGAGACCCGCCGGGGCGATCTGACGGTGGGTGGACAGGATGGAGACATGCATCGGCTCGCGGAACCGAATGACTCTGCGCACGCCATCACCTCCTATGTGCTGGCCCGTCCCACCTGAGCTCTTGCGGATGGAGAAGTCATCCAGGATCACAGGAAACCGCCACTCCAGGATCTCCGGGTCGGTCAGACGGGAATTGGTCATGTGGGTGTGGACCGCATCTGCGCCATCAAAAGTGGGACCGGCACCGGCGCCGCCGCAGATGGTCTCATAATACTGGTGGGTGCCATTGCCGAAGGTGAGGTTGTTCATGGTGCCTTGCGCGGCCGCCATAGCCCCCATAGCGCCAAACAACACATCGGTAATTGCCTGACTGGTTTCCACATTGCCGCCCACCACGGCTGCCGGGTAGGTGGGGCTTAACATGGAGCCTTCAGGGATAATGAGTGTGATGGGTTTTAGGCATCCGTCGTTCAAGGGGATATCGTCGTCCACCATGCAGCGGAAGGCGTAGAGCACCGCCGCGCGGCAGACTGACGAGGGCGCGTTCAGATTGTTCGGTCGGATCGGGCTTGTGCCTGTGAAATCAACGGTGGCTGACCGTGTGTCTTTGTCCACGGTGATGGCGACCTTAATCACGGAACCATCATCCATTGTCTGTTCAAAGGTGCTGTCCGAGAGCTTCTCGATGATGCGGCGAACGCTCTCTTCCGCATTGTCCTGTACATGGCCCATATAGGCGTTCACCACCTCAAGCCCATATTGCGCGACCATCTTGCGCAATTCCTGGGCCCCTTTTTCGCAAGCAGCAGCTTTGGCTCGGAGGTCCGCAATATTTTGCTCAGGATTGCGGGCCGGATAGGGCGCTTCTGTCAGGAGGCGCCGCAGGTCGTCTACGCAGAAGGCACCCTGATCCATCAGTTTGAAGTTGTCGATCAGAACGCCTTCTTCCTCGACACTGCGCGACGAAGCGGGCATAGATCCGGGCGCGATGCCGCCGATGTCCGCATGGTGCCCGCGCGCGGCGACATAGAAAAGGCGGGTCGATTTCGTCTCATCATAGACGGGGGCCACGACCGTAATGTCGGGGAGATGGGTGCCGCCATTATAGGGGGCATTCAGCACAAAAACGTCGCCCGGTTGCATGTCCGGGTTTTGCTCGATCACTGTTTTAACGCTGGCGCCCATAGATCCCAGATGTACCGGCATATGCGGTGCGTTGGAGACCAGACCGCCCGTCCTGTCGAATACGGCGCAGGAGAAGTCCAACCGTTCCTTGATGTTGACGGAATGTGCCGTCTTCTGAAGCGTGAAGCCCATCTGTTCGGCGATGGACATGAACAGATTGTTGAAGATTTCAAGCATGACCGGATCAGCCTTGGTCCCAATCGCAGGCCGGCTCGTACGTTCGGATATTCGTTTCAGGACCATGTGGTTGAGGTCGGTAATTTTGGCGCTCCATCCCTCTTCTACAACAATGGTCGCGGTGGGCTCGATGATGAGTGAAGGTCCGGGTAGATGATCGCCCGGGCGCAGGCTCTCTCGCAGATAAACCGGTGCGGTGTGCCAGGTGCCTTGCGAGAAGAATTGCGTCTCCTCTTTTGCGGTCGCATCACCTTCTCGTGCTGGGAGGGTGGGTGCCGCCTCATCGACCCGGGTGTCCGTGCCAATGGCTTCAATGGAGATGGCTTCGACAATGATGTTGCGACCCTGATCGAAAAAGCCGAATTGAAGCTGATGGGCTTTCTCAAAGGATTGCCGCATATCTGGCGTGTCATGGTCGAGAATGAGGGCTGTATCTGTGCCGTCATATCTCAAGTGTAGCCGCGTCACCGTCTCAATCTGTGTCGGTTGTAAGCCTTGCTCCAACAGTTCAGCGCGTGTCGCGTCTGCCAGCCTGGTCTCAATGGGGCCGAAGGTGGTCCAGAAAGCGGGCTCAAGTAGAGCTTCCACGGCCTCCTCGCGGGTTGCGCGGATGCTCGCCAATCCCATGCCGTAGGCAGACAGAATGCCGGAGAAGGGGTGGAAGTGGATGGCTTTCATGCCCAATGCGTCTGCGACCAAGCAGGCATGTTGTCCGCCGGCGCCACCGAAACAGGCCAGCGCATAGTCAGTGACGTCATAGCCGCGTTGGACAGAGATCTTCTTGATCGCCTGCGCCATGTTCTCGACCGCAATGGCCAGATAGCCGTCGGCTATCTCTTCTGGTGATTGACCTTCGATATTTGCAGCCTGCTCCGCGAAACCTGCCAGTGCCGCATCCCTGTCGAGAGGCAGGTTGGCCTCAGGGCCAAACACTTTCGGAAAAAAGTCGGGGATGAGTTTGCCCAGAGCGACATTGGCATCGGTCACCGTGAGAGGACCGCCGCGTCGATAGCTTGCCGGGCCCGGGTCTGCGCCGGCGCTGTGGGGACCGGCTCTCAGGCGCGCACCGTCGAAGGCGAGGATCGATCCACCGCCGGCCGCCACCGTGTGGATCTGCATCATCGGTGCGCGGAGGCGCACGCCAGCAACTTCGGTCTCAAAAGTTCGTTCCAGGGTACCGTCATAATGGCAGACGTCGGTAGAGGTGCCGCCCATATCGAAGCCGATGATCTTGTCGAAGCCGGCGAGGGCTGCTGTTTCCACCGCGCCGATCACGCCACCGGCGGGGCCTGAGAGAATGGCGTCTTTCCCCTGAAACAAAGCTGCATCGGTGAGGCCGCCGGAGCTTTGCATGAAGAGGAGTCTGGTTGGATCTGGCTCATTGCCCGTGTTGAGCTCACCGGCAACCTGGTCCACATATCGACGCAGGATAGGCGAGAGATAGGCGTCCACGACGGTGGTGTCGCCGCGTCCGACAAATTTCATCAGGGGGCTCACGTCATGGCTGACAGAGACCTGCGTGAAACCGATTTCCCTGGCAATGTCGGCGGCTTGCGCTTCGTGGTCGTGAAACCGGTATCCGTGCATGAAGCAGATGGCGACGGACCGGATACCGTCCTCATAGGCCCGCAAGAGTGCCTCGCGCGTCTCGCTTACATCGAGAGGATGTAAGACCGTTCCGTCGGCAGACATGCGCTCTCGAACTTCTTCCACCTGTTCGAAAAGCATGGAGGGTTTGTCGATCTTCAGTTTGAACAGGTGAGGCCGGTTCTGGTAGCCGATCTTGAGCGCGTCGGCGAAGCCCTTGGTCGTGAGCAAGAGGACGCGGTCGCCCTTCCGCTCTAACAATGCGTTGGTGGCAACGGTTGTTCCCATCTTCACCGTGTCGATCAGCTCGGACGAGAGCGCGGTACCTGCGGGAACCTTTAACAGATCCCGAATGCCCTGGATGGCGGCGTCTTGATAGCGCTCCGGGTTTTCAGACAGAAGCTTGTGGGCGATCAGGTCGCCTTCTGGCGTGCGGGCGACAATGTCCGTGAAGGTGCCGCCGCGGTCGATCCAGAAGTCCCAACGTTTACTCTCTTTCATGGCGCGGACCCTGCCATATGTTGGCGCTCTAGAAAACTGTCGTGGCGCGAAGAAAAGGTATTCGCATCCTCAAGGGTTTCGCATTATGGTGCGCGCCATGTCGATTTGGGGAAAATTAGCCGGGGCAGCCGCAGGGCTCGCTGTTGGCGGGCCTATTGGGGCGCTTGCCGGGGCCGTGGCTGTTCACTTTGCTGTCGATCGCAATCTGCGCGACGATGAGGTGGTGTTTACGGTCGCGCTTATCGGGCTGTCAGCGAAGATGGCGAAGGCTGACGGTGTGGTGGACCCTTCCGAGGTGAAAGCTTTTGAGGACATCCTCCAGGTTCCGGATGCTGAGAAAAAGAATGTCTCGCGGATTTATGGTATCGCGCAGAAAGATGTTGCCGGGTTTGAAGCCTATGCTACGCAGGTGGCCGACATCTATCGGGAGAAGCCCGGCGTTCTGGAAGATGTGTTGGACGGTCTCTTTCATATCGCCAAAGCCGACAATGTGATCCACGAAGGCGAACTTCGTTTCCTCCAACAGGTGGCGGACATTTTTGGCTTCTCCGAGCTCGAATATGCGCGCATCAAAGCCAGTCATATAGGTCCCGATGGGGAAGATCCTTACCTGATCCTCGGCATTTCGGCGGATGTCTCTGACGACGACCTCAAGACGGCCTATAAACGGCTTGTTCGAGAGAACCATCCGGACATGATGATCGCACGTGGTGTGCCTGAAGAGTTCCATCATCTCGCCGAAGAAAAGCTCAAATCAATCAACACCGCCTATGAGCGGATCGCCAAAGACCGAAGCCTGTAGCGACTAAGAATGGACAATCGGGTGGATAAGAAAATGAACAAAAACAACGCCAGCCGATCCTCCCGCCACACAGCGCAAGACCGGCCAGTGAGATCATCTCTGGAAATTAAACGGGTGACGTCGACATGACCCGTGAACACACAGCTTTTATGGTTCTTATCAATCTGATCTGGGGCTTCGCTCTTGTAGCGGGGAAGGTCAGTCTTGAACACTTCCCGCCTTTTCTGTTCGCGGGCATTCGTTTCGCGCTCATCGTGCTGGTGCTGTTCCCTTTCCTGCGCATTCTCAAAGGCCGGATGCGGGACGTCATCATCATCTCGCTTTGTGCGGGGCCGCTTGGTTTTGGGTTGTTTTTTCTTGGTCTCGCCGCGGCGGATGCATCGGTTGTCGCGATCGTCACCCAGCTCGCCGTTCCGATTTCTGCTGTCATGTCCGTGCTTTTCTTGAAGGAACAGATTTACTGGCGGCGCTGGCTCGGCATTTCGATGGCTTTTGGCGGCGTGATGATCATGAGTTTCGACCCTGCCATGTTCGGCTTTCTGACGGGCATTGCCTTTGTCGCTGCCTCAGCTTTTGTGGGATCGATCGGGACGATTTTTCAGCGGCAGATCAAGGATGTCGGTGTGTTCGAGCTGCAGGCTTGGGTGGCGCTGATTGCTGCACCATTTTTGCTCGGGGCCTCCTTTGCGGTTGAGAGTAATCACCTTGAGATCATAGAGAGCGCCAGCCTGCTGGCCTGGGCCGGGATTTTCTATGTGGCGTTCGCGTCGAGCCTGGTCGGACATGCGGGGATTTACTATCTGCTGCAACGGTATGAAGTTTCCCAGACGGCACCGCTGACGCTTCTGGCGCCGATTTTTACCGTCTTCTTCGGGGTGACGTTGCTCGGGGAAGAATTGACCATCAGAATGGTCCTTGGCGGTTTGGTTTCATTGATTGGCGTGCTGATCGTCAATATTCGTCAGGCCCGCAAAGAAGAGCCCTTTGTTGATGTCGATCCTCGATAAGATTCAGTCTCAACCTTCGCCCAATCACAATGAGCGGATCGGCGGCCCAGCTGATATGTTGTTGCTTCACTATACCGGCATGGAGACGGGGGAAGGAGCGTTGCAGCGCCTCTGTGATCCGTCGGCGCAGGTAAGTGCCCATTACCTTGTGTTTGAAGACGGGCGCATTGTCTCCATGGTCGATGAGGAACGCCGCGCCTGGCATGCAGGTGTTTCAAGTTGGGCAGGGGATGCCGATATAAACAGCCGCTCCATCGGGATCGAGATCGTCAATGTAGGGCATGATCTCGGGTACCCGGACTTTCCCTCTGCCCAAATAGAGGCGGTGACGGCGCTTGCCGTCGACATTGTTGGGCGGCACGAGATCGCCGCTGCCCGTGTTCTCGGCCATTCGGATGTGGCTCCCGGTCGTAAAGCGGACCCCGGCGAGAAGTTTCCCTGGGCGCACCTGGCCGAGGCGGGGGTTGGCCATTGGATCGAGCCGGTAGACGCTATTGAAGGGCCGGTGCTGAGTCTTGGAGATAGGGGCGACCAGGTCTCGGAGTTGCAGTTTCAACTGGCAGATTATGGATACGGCATTGCCGTTGATGGCTGGTTTGGGGATGTGACCGCCGATGTGGTGACGGCGTTTCAGCGTCATTTTCGTCCAACTCTTGTTGATGGCGTGGCAGACCTCTCCACGGTCGGCACACTCCGGCTGCTGCGCGACGCGCGTTAGGCTGCCTTTACTCGACAAATTAGCCCCGCAGGCTTATTCCTAACGCGGGTCAGATGGCCGGATGACCGCTGTAGCTTGGCTCACAGAGGAAAGTCCGGGCTCCACGGAAGCACGGTGCCGGGTAACGCCCGGCGAGGGCGACCTCAGGGAAAGTGCCACAGAAAGCAAACCGCCCGGGCTTTAAGTCCAGGTAAGGGTGAAAGGGTGCGGTAAGAGCGCACCGCTGTCCTGGCAACAGGGCGGGCAAGGTAAACCCCACCGGGAGCAAAACCAAATAGGGATGGCAGGCGGCTTCGTGCCGCCGGGTCTGTTTCCGGATCGCCATCCGGGTTGGTTGCATGAGGCGTTCGGCAACGGGCGTCCCAGATGAATGGTCATCGGTCGGAGCTTTCAGGCTCCGGGATACAGAACCCGGCTTACAGGCCATCTGACCCCATTATTCCGAGAAAAACTCACCGGGCTGCATCAAGTGCCATGCACACTCTTGACGGTCGCATCTGGCTCCCCATATGGTTGACAGTGTCAACCTCGAGGAACTTGCTATGTCCGCTCGTCTAAAGCCGGTGCGTCTGACGTCTCGTCAGCAGAAATGGAAAGACAAATACGGACCGTGGGGCGTGGTGACTGGCTCGACGGATGGTATCGGTCGAGAAGTAGCAATTCAGCTGGCAAAGGCTGGCCTCAACCTTGTGCTGGTGGCCCGTAGACAATCGGTGCTGGAGAGTTTAGCTGCGGATCTCGAACAAAAGTTCGGGGCTCAAACAGAAATTGTTGTGGCTGATCTGTCCGACCCAGGGGCAGTTGATCACGTCTTGCAGACCACAAAAGACAAAGACGTTGGCCTCTTCGTCGCTTGTGCCGGTTTTGGCACATCGGGCAATTTTCTCGACGTGCCGATGGAGCAAGAACTCAACATGCTGGACGTGAATTGCCGCGCCGTTCTTGCAATGACGCATGTCTTCGGACGCCGCTTCGCGGCCCAAAAACGTGGCGGCATCATTTTGATGAGTTCCCTCCTGGCTTTCCAAGGTGTCCCGCGGGCGGCCAATTATGCAGCAACAAAGGCCTATATCCAGACGTTAGCGGAAGGGTTGCGTGTGGAGCTCGCGCCTCACGGTGTTGACGTTCTGGCCTCTGCGCCCGGTCCTATCCTGACCGGCTTTGCTGCCCGGGCCGACATGAACATGGCCTTCGGTTTGAAACCAAAAGGTGTCGCCAAGCAAACCCTCGGTGCCCTTGGTCGCAAGACCACGGTAAGGCCGGGATGGTTATCCAAACTGCTGGAAGGATCGCTGGCGCCATTGCCACGGTGGGGACGGGTGTCCATGATGCGCCGGGTCATGGGGGGAATGACGAAACATAAACATGGTGCAGAAAAAGCCAAAACCGCCTGATCTTCGCGAAGCGTGCCTCACTGAAGCGCTTTCGATTATTGAACAATCAGGACTTGAGAAATTGAGCTTGCGGGAGGTATCACGTCGCCTCTCCGTCTCACACCAAGCGCCCTATAAACACTTTCCAAGCCGCGATCATTTGCTTGCAGAGGTGATCGCGCGGGCGTACGCCGCTTTCGCGGACCATCTCGAGGCGCGTCCGATGACGGGCGACCCTCGTCTGGATCTTACGTCGATGGGATTGGCCTATTTTGATTATGCGCGGTCGCATCCTCTCCAATATGGCCTCATGTTTGGAACCTCTTTGCCCGAGCCTAGCGAGCACCCCAATATGATGCTTAAGGCGCGCTATGCCTTTGAGTTGCTGCAAGAGGGCATTGCGCGCCAATATCCGGATCCGCTTAGTTCTGCCCAACGTGAACGTATCGATGCGGATGCCTTGTTTGTCTGGTCCACGCTGCATGGTCTTGCCACGATCATGCACTCACCGGCGCTCACAACCATCAATGTTTCCGGTAAGGTGCTTGATCAAGCGATTGAGGCGACCTTGATGCGTACTCGGCTGGTTCTTGACGCGCCGGAGTGACGCGTCACCTTTGAGGCAGTCGGTCGGAGCTTTCGGGCTTCGGGACACAGAACCCGGCTTACAGGCCATCTGACTCCCAGCTGCTGACACTACGGGTAGTGGCTGCACATCTCGCAACCCAAGATGTCGTCCTTCTAGCTCAAGTAGAGCTAAATGTTCCTTATTTGTTCTCTAGTATAGGCACCTTCAAAGCTCGGCCATGAACAGTCAAAAACCCTATTAAACCCACGGTTTAACTGGTCAATCCCGTTGACCCCCATGAAGTCCCATGGTATCCCATGATATCCCGGGATAGAGGCGCACCGGCCCAGATGCGGCCCATGTTGGGAGGGTCGGACCTCTTTCGCGGGACCGAAGTCGATCAAGCGGTCGGTTTCGAGGGTGTCGCGCGCAGGGGGCTTACGGGACATGTTGTCGTTCCGGGGAACATTCACAAACAAGATTGATGCGAAGGGACGTATCTCTGTACCGGCCAAATTCCGGGCGGTGACGGCTGCGCAAGAGTTTGCCGGCATCATCTGTTTCCCGTCCCTTATTGATCCCTGCATTGAAGGCGGTGGCCCCGATCTTGAGGCTGAGATCGACATTATGCTGGGCCGTCTTGATCCGTTTTCCCGCGAACGCAATGTGTTGGCGAACTTGCTCAAAGCGCAGTCGGCTGAGCTCATGTTTGATGCGGATGGGCGCGTGAGCTTGCCAGAGATGTTGACATCCAAGGCTGGCATCACAGACCAGGTGACCTTTGTCGGTCTCGGTAACAAGTTCCAGCTATGGGAGCCCAAGGCCTATGAAGCCTATCTTGCGGAGGCCATGGCCGAAGCGAGCGGCCATGGTGGGTTACTCAAGAGTCCGCATGCGCCGCCAGGACCACCGACCACGTCAGGGGGTGGTTCGTGACGCAAGCGCCAGCAGTTTCTCCCCATTTTCCGGTGATGCTGGCTGAGGTGCTGGATGTGCTCGCGCCCAAGGATGGCGCTCTTTATGTTGATGGAACATTTGGCGCTGGCGGCTATACGCGTGCGCTTCTGACGGCGGCCGACTGTTCCGTTCTGGCAGTGGATCGCGATCCTACAGCCATCGACCGCGGACGTGCGATGGAGCGGGAGTTTGGTGGTCGTCTCACGCTGCTTCAGGGGTGTTTCGGAGACATGGCCGCCCTTGTTGCTCCCGTCCTTCAGGAACGCGCCCGCAGCGGCGTTGATGGTGTAACGCTCGATGTGGGCGTTTCTTCTATGCAGCTTGACCAGGCGGAGCGGGGTTTTTCTTTCCAAAGCGATGGACCTCTGGATATGCGTATGGCACGCGAAGGTGTATCTGCTGCTGATGTCGTCAATGAATTTGATGAAGCTGATATCGCGTCGATCATCTGGGTCTATGGCGAAGAAAAACGCTCTCGTGCCATTGCAAAGGCAATTGTTCAGGGCCGGCTTGAGAAGAAATTTGAAACCACATCCGAGCTGGCTGATCTCGTGGCCGACGTGATGGGTCCGCGCGCCCGCGGAGAAAAAGTGCACCCCGCGACACGCACGTTTCAGGCGCTGCGCATATTCATCAATGACGAATTGGGCGAGCTTGCCCGCGGTCTTGCTGCAGCTGAGAAGCTGCTGGATGCAGGTGGGCGGCTTGCGGTCGTCGCTTTTCATTCCCTTGAAGACCGGCTGGTCAAACGGTTTCTCACGGAGAGAACCGGCAAAGGTGGGCGGCCTTCGCGTCATATGCCCGAGGCGCAAGAGGGGCGGGCAGCCTCTTTTGAACAAATCACTCGTGGGGCACTTAAGGCAAGCAAGTCTGAGATTGAAATCAACCCTCGCTCCCGGTCGGCCCGGTTGCGGGGTGCCGAGCGCACCGACGCGCCGGCTTTTCCGTTTGATATGGATGCGCTGGGTATGAAGCGTTTCACTGCTTTGCAGGGAGATCTCTCATGATCCGTCTTCTCAATGTTCTGTCTGTTGTGCTTGTCGTTGCTGTTTCCATCGGTCTCTACAACTTGAAGTATAAGGTCGAAGAACAAGAGCGGCTGAAAGCATCACTTGCAGAGGAAATCCTGAACGAGCAAGACGCCATGCGTATTCTGCGCGCGGAATTCAGCTACCTGACGCAACCCGAGCGGTTGCAGTCTTTGGCCGAACGTCATCTGGACCTGGCCCCGCTCACTGCAGCACAGATTGCCACGTTTGAAGATCTTCCCATGCCGCCGCGCGAAGAGGATCTTTTTGGTCCCAACGGTCGGCGCGCCCTTGGCGGCTATGCAGGGGCGGTGCCGCAGTCGGGATCCGAGGTGCGGTGATGGTGGGGCTCTCAAAACAAAGTCAATCCGACAGCCATGCGCCACGGCTGGGGCATGATCTGATCGCACGCCCACGTTTTGCCGCGCCTCGCGATAGGAACGCGCCCGAAACGGCGCGCCTTGATAGTGGCCGCCGACGGATTTTGCTCACGGTCATTCTGTTCGCTTTTGCTTTTGCTGTTGTCACGGGGCGATTGGTTATGCTTGGCATGGCGCCCGGCTCAGACAGCGAACGTCTGGTAGCAAGCGCTGAGGATGCTGAGCCGCAACAGCGTCGCGACATTGTCGATCGCAATGGTGAGGTGATGGCCACGGACATCATCACGGCGTCTTTGTATGCCGATGCACGTAAGGTCATGGACGCCCGGGAGACGGCGCGATTGCTGGCGCAGGTTCTGCCGGATCTGGATCAAGTCTCGCTTGAGGAGAAGCTTTCAAGTAACCGGGCTTTTGTCTGGCTTCGGCGGGACATGACCCCGCGCGAGCAGGTCGCTGTGCACAATCTTGGTCAGCCGGGCCTCGCTTTCCAGCAGGAACAGAAGCGCGTTTATCCCAATGGGCGTGTCGCCGCCCATGTGCTTGGTGGTGTTGATATCGACAATCGCGGCATTGCCGGTATTGAGCACTACATTGATCGTTCGGGCGATGTCGTGGGCGAACCGCTGGCGCTGTCTTTGGACCTCCGTGTTCAGCATGCTCTGCAGACCGAGCTGCAGACCGCGATGGCTGAGTTTAGTGCCATCGGCGCAAGCGGCATTGTATTGGATGTAGCGACGGGGGAGGTCATCGCGCTTGCCTCCTTGCCTGATTTCGACGCGAACAATCCGTCCACAGCCTCTGATCGCGCCCGCTTCAATGCAGCGACCCTCGGTGTCTATGAAATGGGGTCGACCTTTAAGGCATTTAGTGTTGCTGCTGCACTCAATTCCGGGCGGATCGACCTTTCGACGCAATATGACGCGCGCGAGCCCATTCGTGTGTCACGCTTCACGATCAACGATTATCACGCCCAAAAGCGTTTTCTGAGCGTGCCAGAGCTCTTTATGCATTCTTCCAATATCGGCACGGCAAAAATGGTGCTTGAGCTAGGGCGCGAACAGCATCGAACCTTCCTGGGCGAGCTGGGTTTGTTGGCGCGCCCTGAGATGGAACTGCCGGAGTCTGGGCGTCCGCTGTTGCCGTCAACCTGGACTGATGTATCCGCGATGACCATTTCCTATGGCCATGGCCTATCGGTCACGCCGCTTCAGGTTGTTGCTGCCAATGCTGCCCTCGTGAATGGTGGGTTTGGTGTGAAGCCGACCTTTCTTCGTCAGGATGGCCCGGTCACGCGGTCGCAGGTACTGACGGCCGAGACAAGCGACGCCATGCGCGCGCTCTACAGATTGGTGGTTGAACGAGGGACCGGACGAAGCGCTGACGTGCCTGGGTACCCGGTTATGGGCAAAACCGGGACTGCGGAAAAAGCGCGGGCCGGCGGCTACGCGCGCAACGCGTTGCTCACATCTTTTCTGAGTGCCTTTCCGGCAAACGACCCAAAATACGCCATGCTGATCATGTTTGATGAGCCGCAGGCGACCGAAAACACATATGGGTATGCCACCGCGGGCTGGAATGCTGCGCCGGTGACGGCGCGCGTGGTTCAGCGCATTGCCCCTATTCTAGGGCTGCGGCCTGTTCAGTCTTGGGCGTCGCCTGTTCAATCCGCTTCCTTTGCGACGGCGGAGTAACGTGATGGAACTCCAAGCGCTTGTTGGTCCGAAAGAAGTGCTTCCCGAAGATGTCGGGGCGACCAATATTGCCGGTCTGACGGCTGACAGTCGCGAGGTGGAGCCAGGTTTCCTCTTTGCAGCGCTCCCAGGTGTGCAGGCTGATGGCGCTCAGTTTATTCCCGCCGCGATTGACGCTGGGGCTGCTGTGATCCTGTGCGGTCCAGGCACCGCGTCGGATGCACCGGTCCCACTCATCGTTGATCCTAATCCGCGGCGCAAGCTTGCGTCGTTGGCGGCGCAATTCTACGGCGCGCAACCTGATACGGTTGCCGCGGTGACGGGCACGAACGGAAAGACTTCTGTTGCTACATTCGTTCGGGAAATCTGGGCGTCATTGGGTTTGAGGTCTGCAAGTCTCGGCACGGTTGGTGTCGTCGGGCCGGAGGGGGTTCGGCCACTGGCTCATACGACGCCAGATCCGGTGCGGCTTCACTCTGAGCTTGCTCACTTGGTCAAAGATCGGGTGACCCATCTTGCTCTCGAAGCGTCCAGTCATGGATTGGCTCAGTATCGGCTGGACGGTGTGCGGATCAGCGCTAGTGCCTTTACAAACCTAACGCGGGACCATCTGGACTACCACGCGACCTTCGACGAATACCTCTATGCAAAGCTAAGGCTGTTTGGCGAAGTGATGCGGCCAGGCGGTGTGGCCGTCATCAATGTAGATGCTGAATTTGCCCAAGAGTTTGAGGCGATTTCCTGGGCACGAGGTCATACGATTGTGGCTGTGGGGCGCAAGGGACGGGACATTTGTCTCGCCGGGTTGCAGCCCGGGCCACGGGGCCAAGTTCTTCAGATCGTCCATAATGGCGCGCACTATGAAGTCATGCTTCCCCTTGTCGGGCAGTTCCAGGCCTCTAATGCGCTCGTCGCAGCGGGATTGGTCATTGGGTGTGGCGGTGATGCTGAACAAACCTTTCGGGCGTTGGAAAATCTGAAAGGGGCCAAGGGTCGACTGGAAGAGGTGGCGCACCTTTCGAACGGCGCAACCGTATTCATCGACTATGCCCATACGCCTGACGCGCTGCAGACGGCGCTTGAAGCTGTGCGGCCGCACGTAGACGGTCGACTTATTGTCGTTTTTGGCTGCGGCGGAGATCGAGACAAGGGAAAACGCCCTCAAATGGGCAAAATTGCGTCGCAATCGGCTGATATCACAATCGTGACGGACGACAATCCCAGGTCGGAAGATGCCGCTGTGATCCGGCAAGAGGTTCTTGCCGGGGCGCCCGGTCTGCGCGAAGTCGGCGATCGGGCGCTGGCGATTTCAGAAGCGGTATCTCTGCTGGAGCCAGGGGACTGTCTGGTTGTTGCCGGCAAGGGGCATGAAACCGGCCAGATTGTGGGTGACGAGGTGCTGCCTTTTTCAGATCATGAGGCGGTTGCAGCGGCGGTGAGAGCCGGGGAAGTAAAAGTATGAGTAAAGCTCTTTGGACATCGGTCGAAGCAGCAAGCGCTACTGAAGGTCAGGTGGCTGCCGATTGGTCGGCGGTCGGTGTCTCCATTGATACTCGGACGCTAGATCTGGGTGATTTGTTTGTTGCGTTGGTCGGCGACAATTCCGACGGTCATGCGCATGTGAAGGATGCACTGGCGAAAGGTGCCGCTGCTGCCATGGTGGCACATCCCTGCGACGGCGTGTCGGATGAGGGTCTGCTGATTGTTGAAGATACTCTGGCGGGCCTTCAGGCGCTCGGCCGCGCGGCGCGGGCGCGCACGGAAGCGAAGATTGTGGCCGTCACCGGCAGTGTCGGCAAGACCAGCACCAAAGATGCACTCCGTGCAATTCTTGAAGCGGAGGGTCGGACTCACGGGTCTGTCGCCTCCTACAATAATCACTGGGGCGTGCCGCTGACGCTTGCGCGCATGCCTGCCGATACCGAGTGGGGTGTCTTTGAGATCGGCATGAACCATGCGGGTGAGATCACGCCTTTGTCCCAAATGGTCCAACCTGATGTTGCCATCATCACGACGGTTGAGCCTGTTCATCTCGCGAATTTCAAAAACGTCGAAGGCATCGCTGATGCCAAAGCGGAAATCTTTGATGGGCTGAAGCCGGGCGGTACCGCGATCCTCAATGTTGACAATCCACATTTCGACCGGCTTCGGTCGCGTGCTCAATCGGCGGGTGCGGGAGAGATCATTCCCTTTGGAACATCAGACAAAGCCGATGCACGGCTCGAGAAAGTGGCGTTGCACCCCACCTGTTCCTGTATATCCGCATCCATCTGTGGCCATGCCATCACTTACAAGCTGGGCGTTCCTGGCGAGCATCATGTGATGAACTCGCTCGCCATTCTTGCTGCAGTCCACGCGTTAGGGGCGGACCTGGCCCTCGCCGGCATGACTTTAGCGACACTCGATGCGCCGAAGGGGCGGGGCGTGCGTCACGTCGTTCGGTCAGAAGACCGGCAGTTTGTTGTGGTCGATGAAAGCTACAACGCCAATCCCGCCTCGATGCGTGCCGCGATCACGACACTTGGTGCCGCAGAGATCAAAGGGGCCGGTCGGCGCATCGCCGTGCTCGGTGACATGCTGGAGCTTGGCGAAGATGAGGCGTCGATGCACAGGGGCTTGGCAGGACCGCTTGGCGAAGCCGGAATTGACCAGGTTTTTGCCTGCGGGCCTTTGATGAAAAACCTTTTTGAAGAGCTGCCTGCCGCAAGCCAGGCGGGATATGCGGAAAGCTCGGATGCGCTACTTGAGCAGATTACATCACGGTTGGGGGACGGTGATGTGGTGATGATCAAGGGTTCACTCGGATCGCGAATGGGGCTGATTGTGGATGGGCTGCTCGCGCTCCACAGCGAAGACGATATGCCGGCAGGCACAGGGGATTGAGACATGCTGTTTGATTTTTTGGTGCAATATGCTGACCAGGTCCCGGGCCTGAATGTCTTTCGCTATATCACTTTCAGAACTGGGGGCGCGACAGTGACGGCGCTTCTGGTTTCTTTCCTGTTTGGACCAGCGGTTATTCGCGCGCTGCGCGCGCGCCAGTCTCAGGGGCAGCCCATTCGTGAAGATGGCCCAGAGGGACATCTGCTCACTAAAAAAGGCACGCCTACCATGGGCGGCTTCCTCATCCTGTTGGGGTTGGTGCCGGCGGTACTGCTTTGGGCGGATCTCAGCAACCCATATGTCTGGATCGTTCTGCTTGTCACGCTTGGGTTTGGGGCAGTCGGTTTTGCTGACGATTATCTCAAAGTATCCAAGGCGTCGAGTGACGGCGTGCCGGGTCGGCTGAAGCTCGTGCTTGAGACCATCATTGCCGGGATTGCTGTCTATGCGCTGCTCAACGTGGCGCCCGCCGAGCTGGCGACGTCGGTTGCTGTGCCTTTTCTTAAAGATGTGCTGATCCCTTTGGGTGGTTTCTTTTTTGTCTTTGGCGTGTTCGTGATTGTTGGCGCCTCGAACGCCGTAAACCTCACGGACGGCTTGATGGGTTGGCTATCGTGCCAGTGATGATTGCGGCCGCGAGCTTTGGCTTCATTTCCTATCTCGTCGGGAACGCTGTCTTCTCTGACTATTTGCAGATTCATTTTGTCCCAGGCACAGGTGAGCTTGCAGTCTTTTGTGGAGCGCTGCTCGGCGCAGGGCTCGGATTTCTTTGGTACAACGCGCCGCCAGCTTCGGTCTTTATGGGCGACACCGGATCGCTCGCCCTTGGTGGGGCGCTCGGCTCGATTGCCGTTGTTGCCAAACACGAATTGGTTTTGGTCATTATCGGCGGTCTGTTCGTGCTCGAAGCGGTCTCTGTGATCGTGCAGGTCGCGAGCTTCAAGCTCACGGGCAAGCGCGTGTTTCGGATGGCACCGCTACATCACCACTTTGAGAAAAAAGGGTGGGCCGAGCCAACCATCGTTATTCGATTTTGGATCATTTCCGGTGTGCTGGCGATGATTGGCCTGTCCACCCTGAAACTGAGGTAGACCGCGAGTGATTGCTGCGCGCGCTTATAAGGACCGCAAGGTCGCCGTATACGGGCTCGGGGCATCCGGGTTCGCGGTCGCGCGCGCGCTTGCAAAGGGTGGTGCTGAGGTAAGTGTCTGGGATGACGGCGAGAAGCAGCGTGCTGAGGCCCAGCAGGAAGGACTGGTCGTGTCCGATCCTTGCGTGCAAGGACTGGACGGCTTTGCGGCTCTTATCCTTGCGCCAGGCATTCCGCTAACGCACCCTGAGCCTCATGCGGTCGTTAAACTTGCTCAGGACGCTGGCGTGCCGGTGCTCGGCGATGTCGAGCTGTTCCAGCAGGAAGTGCGCGCCCTTAATCCCGACGCAAAGATTGTTGCCATCACCGGTACAAATGGGAAGTCGACAACAACCGCCTTGATTGGACACATGGTGACAGCCAATGGTCGACGCGCGGAAGTTGGCGGCAACATCGGCAAACCGGTCTTCGATCTGGACCCGCCGCGTTCCGACACTGTTTATGTGATCGAGGTTTCGTCCTATCAGATCGATCTGGCACCGACGCTTCGCCCGGATATTGGCGTGCTTCTCAACATCACGCCCGATCATATCGATCGGCATGGAACGCTGGAACATTATGCGTCTGTCAAAGCCCGGATTTTTCAGTTTCAGGAAGCGGGTGATGTTGCGGTCATCGGTATTGATGACGACCTGACGTCAGAGATTTGCTCGGCCGTTTGCGGTAAAGGGAAAGCTAAACTGATCCCTGTCTCCACGAGCAAATCGCTCAGCCGAGGCGTGTGTGTCCTTGACGGTGTGCTCTATGACAGTGGATCTGGGAAAACGGACCGCATCGGCGACTTTAAAGAACTGAAGACGCTTGCTGGGCTGCACAATTGGCAAAACGCTGCAGCGGCTTATGCGGTCGGACGATCCCTTGGTTTTGCACCCGATCGTCTCCTGCACTCCTTCCGATCATTCCCGGGGCTTGCGCACCGGATGGAGATTGTTGCGGAGTCTGATGGCGTCTTGTTCGTGAATGACAGCAAAGCGACCAATGCGGAAGCAGCCGGCAAAGCCTTAGGCGCCTATGACAATATTTTCTGGATTGCGGGTGGTGTACCGAAGGAAGGTGGCATTGAGGCCCTCACGCCGCTGTTCGAGAATGTTGAAAAGGCCTACCTGATCGGTGAAGCGGCAGAGGCTTTTGGTGCTCAACTGGATGGCAAAGTCCCTCACGTGACAACGGGTGCGCTCGATGCGGCCGTCGCCGCCGCGGTTCGGGATGCCATGAGTGCGGCCCATGCGGACCAGCGCGCCGTTGTGCTTCTGTCACCCGCCTGCGCCTCGTTTGATCAGTTCAAGAATTTTGAGGTGCGGGGCGACGCCTATCGCGAGATGGTACACGCGGCGTTGAAAGCCGTCGGCAATGGGGGGGAAGCCGCATGATCCGTCTCTCCCGTGCCAATCGTTCCGCTCTCTCGGAGTGGTGGTGGACCATTGATCGTTGGACCGTCGTCGCCGTATTGGCGCTTGTGGCGCTTGGTATCATTCTGACGCTCGCAGCCAGTCCAGCGGTCGCAAACCGTTTGTCTCTTGATGGGTTTCATTTTGTCTACCGGCAGGCGGTGTTCCTGGTTCCGGCTTTGATTATTATTTTCGGCATCTCTTTTCTGTCGACGCGACAGGTCAGACGTCTGGCAGCTATCGTCTTTTTTGGCGGCTTGGTCTTGATGGGGGCGACTTTGCTCGTCGGGCCTGAGATCAAGGGGGCGACCCGTTGGCTGCCGCTCGGCCGCTTCACGCTTCAACCCTCAGAGTTTGTGAAACCTGCCTTTGTTGTGCTGGTCGCCTGGATGTTTGCGGAAGGTGCACGCACAAAAGGTATGCCAGGCATGACTCTGGCTTTCGTGCTCTACGCGGTTTTTGTGTCGCTCCTGGTCCTGCAACCCGATTTCGGGCAGGCGACCCTCGTCACGCTCGTGTTTGGCGGTCTTTTATTTATGGTCGGTATTTCCTGGTTCTGGATCATTGGCTTAGGCGCAGTCGGTCTTGGCGGCGCTATTACCGCCTACCAACTGGTTCCGCACGTTGCGAGTCGCGTGGATCGTTTCATGGACCCCGCCTCGGGAGATACGTATCAAATTGACCGCGCCATGGAGGCGGTCCGTGCAGGTGGGTTTTTGGGGCGCGGTCCAGGTGAGGGGGCGGTGAAGCTCATCCTGCCGGATGCCCATACGGACTTTATCTTTGCTGTGGCTGCCGAAGAGTTCGGTGTACTTGCCGGCGTTCTCATTATCGGGCTTTTTGGTTTTATTGTTATCCGCACGCTGCTTCGCGCGTTGGACGAAACGGACCTATTTGTTCAACTGGCAGTCTCTGGCCTGACGCTGTTGATTGGGACGCAGGCGCTGATCAATCTCGCGGTCAATCTGAACCTTATGCCAGCGAAAGGCATGACGCTTCCCTTTATCTCTTACGGCGGGTCATCTCTGCTAGCGCTTGCGCTGGCGACGGGCATGCTTTTGTCGCTCACACGGCGCCGCGTCCATGCCGGTGCGCACCCTGCTGAATGGAGGGCTTACGCATGAGTGGTGGGTCCGTTATTTTGTCAGGTCCGGTCATGATTGCAGCTGGTGGCACGGGTGGCCATTTGTTCCCCGGCCAAGCTCTGGCGCAGGAGCTCAAGCGGCGCGGCCATTCGATTGTGCTCATTACCGACGAGCGGGTGCAGCATTTCGACCGGCTGTTTCCGGGCGCGGATATCTTTTCCGTGCCCGCTGCCACAATCACCGGTCCGGGGTTGGCAAGTGTCTTTGCCGCGGTCGGCAAAATCATCAATGGTACGAGCCAGTCTTTGGCAGTCATGGCGCGGGCTAAACCGTCTGTGGTTGTCGGGTTTGGGGGCTATCCCACCATGCCGCCCATGCTTGCCGCCATTCTCCGGCGCGTGCCGACAATCGTTCATGAGCAAAATGCCGTATTGGGCCGGGTCAACAAAGCCGTTGCGCCCTTTGTGCACGCGATTGCCTCGACGTTTCCTGCGCCGAAATACCTGAAGCCCCGCGCTCTGCCGAAATTGCATGTGACGGGAAACCCTGTGCGTGATGCAGTGCTTGACCAGGCCGATGTTCCGTTTGAGGCGATCGGTGAGGGCCCCATTCGTCTTCTGATTTTTGGCGGTAGTCAGGGGGCTCGTGTCATGAGTGACGTTGTGCCAGATGCTTTGGCTCTTCTGCCCGAGGAAATGCGGGTACGTCTGGAGGTCACGCAGCAATGCCGCGAAGAAGATCTGGACCGGGTGGGTCGCAAATATGCAAATGCCGCGATCTCAGCGGACCTCTCGGCCTTCTTTGATGATATGCCGAGCGTGATTGCCAAGTCCCACCTTGTAATTGGGCGCGCTGGCGCCTCGACTGTCAGTGAGCTTGCGGTGATTGGGCGTCCGTCCATTCTGGTGCCTTTGCCGCATTCATTGGATCAAGATCAAAAAGCCAATGCGGAGATCCTATCCAATGCCGGCGCCTCCGTGATGATTGAGCAGGACGGTTTTACGCCGGAGGTTGTTGCGGAGACCCTTTCGTCGCTCTTCGTCGACGATGCAAAGCTTTCGCGTATGGCCGCGGCTGCAAAGGCGGAGGGCAAGCCGCGTGCGGTTCAGTCGCTTGCTGATCTGGTTGAACGGGTCGCTCGCAAAACGACCGGCAGTCTGCCACCCACAGTAAATCCAAAGAGTCTTTCGGCCCCTGACGGCGGGTCTGGGGGAACGAATGAACCCCAGGAGAAAAGTGAATGAGACCTGCACCGCTAGATATGGGGGTGATCCACTTTGTCGGCATTGGCGGCATTGGCATGAGTGGCATTGCTGAAGTGATGCACAATCTGGGCTATTCAGTGCAGGGCTCGGACGCCGCCGAGAGCGCCAATGTGAAGCGATTGCGCGACCTCGGCATCAAGGTGATGGTGGGGCAGGTCGCGGAAAACCTGGGCGACGCGCAAGTCCTGGTCGTCTCGTCTGCGATCAAAGCGGACAATCCGGAGCTTGTTGAGGCGCGGGCGCGGATGCTGCCGGTCGTGCGGCGTGCTGAAATGCTGGCCGAGCTGATGCGGTTGAAGTCTTGTGTTGCGATTGGCGGCACACATGGGAAAACCACAACCACGTCGCTTGTTGCCGCTCTGCTTGATGCGGGGGATATCGACCCCACCGTGATCAATGGCGGGATCATCAATGCGTACGGCACCAATGCGCGTCTTGGCGCGGGTGAGTGGATGGTGGTCGAAGCGGATGAAAGCGACGGCACCTTCACTAAGCTGCCGTCAACGATTGCGGTCGTGACCAATATCGATCCGGAACATCTGGATCATTATGGCAGCTTCGATGGTGTCCGGGATGCCTTCGTTCGGTTCATTGAAAATGTGCCCTTCTATGGTCTGGCCGTTCTCTGTATCGACCATCCTGAAGTGCAGGCTTTGATGGGCCGTGTCAGCGACCGAACTCTTGTGACCTATGGCACAAGCCCCCAAGCGGATGTGCGTGCTTCCAACGTCAGAATGGAAGGAGCGGTCACCGTCTTTGACGTGACGCTCACTGATCGGAAGTCAGGCGAAACGACAAGCATTGAGGGCCTTCGCCTGGCGATGCCGGGACATCATAATATGCTCAATGCGCTCGCCGCCGTCGCCGTCGCCCATCGCATGGGCCTGTCAGCTGACGCCATTGCTAAGGGGCTCGCAGGTTTTGGCGGCGTGAAGCGCCGTTTCTCCCATGCCGGTACATGGAATGGCGTTGAGATCTACGATGATTATGGGCATCACCCGGTCGAGATTTCTGCGGTGCTGCAGGCTGCACGATCCGCCAGCGAGGGACGGATCATCGCTGTGGTGCAGCCGCATCGCTATACGCGGCTTCGCGATCTCTTTGATGAATTCTGCTCCTGCTTTAACGATGCCGACACCGTCATCGTGTCGCCGGTCTACGAGGCGGGTGAAAAACCAATTGAGGGTTTTAATCGCGATACGATGGTGCAGGGTCTGCAGGAGCGCGGCCATAAGCATGCGCTTGCATTGGAGGATGCGGACGCTCTTCCCTCGATGATTGCTGACCTCGCGAAACCCGGTGACATGGTTGTGTGTCTTGGCGCAGGCAACATCACTCAATGGGCGAATTCCCTGCCGCAGGACCTTGAGAAACTGGGCGGGAGCGCATGAGTATGGTTGCTGATCACCTCATCGATACGTTGCCAGCCGTGCGGGGTGAGCTGATTCCGGATGCGCCCATGGCGCCTCTTACCTGGTTCCGTGTCGGCGGACCTGCAGAGGTTTTGTTTCGCCCCGCGGATACAGACGATCTTGCGGCTTTCCTGCGCAATTGTCCTGCAGACGTGCCTGTCACGGTGGTGGGTGTCGGCTCCAATCTTCTTGTTCGTGACGGCGGCGTTTCTGGCGTGGTGATCCGGATGGGCAAGCCTTTCATGGATATTGAAATTCTGGACGACCATCGCGTGCGTGCAGGGACGGCGGCCCTTGATATGGCTGTCGCGCGCGCGGCAATGGAAGCGGGCATCGCTGGTTTGGAATTCTTTCGCGGTATTCCGGGGTCCATCGGCGGCGCGCTCAGAATGAATGGTGGCGCGTACGAAAAAGAAACGATGGACGTTCTCATCGAAGCGGAAGGGGTGACGCGCGCTGGCGAGAGAATTACCTATTCGGTCGCCGACATGGGCTACAGCTACCGTCATTCCAGTGCGCCCGCCGACGTCTATTTCACCAGTGCTATTATTCAGGGGCAGGCAGGTGATCGGGATGAGATCGAGCGCCGTATGAACGAGATTACGGAGCGCCGCGAGACCAGTCAGCCGATCCGCACACGCACCGGCGGCTCGACCTTCAAAAACCCAGAAGGCCATAAGAGCTGGCAACTGATCGATGCCGCGGGATGCCGGGGGCTCAAGCGCGGTGGAGCTCAGGTGAGTGAAAAGCACTGTAATTTTCTGATCAATACCGGGGATGCAACCGCAAGTGACATAGAAGGGCTTGGCGAGGAAGTGCGTGCCCGGGTCAAAGAGACCAGCGGCGTGACACTTGATTGGGAAATCCGGCGCATCGGCGTGGCGCTTGAAGAGGTCTCCACATGAGTGACTACAAACACATCGCTGTGATCAAAGGTGGCTGGTCGCCCGAGCGTGAAGTGAGCCTCGTTTCGGGTCGGGATTGCGCTGCTGCGCTCCGTGAAGAAGGGTTTGAGGTCACCGAGATTGATGCAGGGCGCGATCTGGCTGAACAGCTACTCAAGGTGAAGCCTGATGCCGTGTTTAATGCCCTTCATGGCCGATGGGGCGAAGACGGTTGTGTCCAGGGTCTGCTTGAGGTGCTTGGGATTCCTTACACACACTCCGGCGTGCGCGCATCTGCCGTCGCCATGGATAAGGAGCAGTCAAAGCTTGTGTTCCGAGCTGCGGGGCTTCCTGTCGCTGAGAGCAAACTTGTCACGCGTGAAGAAGCAGCTCGTGGCCATGTCATGGACACGCCTTATGTCATCAAGCCGCATAACCAGGGTTCGAGTGTGGGTGTTTTCATTGTGCGTGAAGGGGAAAACCGGCCACCGGCAGAACTTTCCTCGCCCGAATGGGACCTCGGTGAGGTGGTCATGGCGGAACGCTACATTCCCGGCATGGAACTCACCTGTGCGGTGATCGGAAACCGAGTCTTAAATGTCACAGAGATCACAGCAAAAACAGGTTTCTACGACTATGACGCCAAATATTCCGATGGGGGCTCGGTTCACGTAGTGCCTGCCCGAATCAGTTCGGATATAAATAAACGTGTTCAGGACGTGACACATGCGGCACATGATTCGCTTGGTTGCCGGGGGGTGACCAGGTCGGATTTCCGTTTCGATGAAAAGAAAGGGGAGCTCGTTCTGTTGGAGGTCAATACGCAGCCCGGCATGACGCCGACGTCGCTTGTTCCCGAACTCGCGGCGTATGAAGGAATGTCATATGGCGCGCTTGTCCGTTGGATGGTGGAGGACGCGTCATGCGATCGGTGAAGGAACAGAAAAGGCCTACGCGCAAAGCTGCGCCGCGCCGTTCTGCGTCCGCTTCCGCTCGCGGTACGAAAACCACACGTCGTACCAGCACTGTCGCGCCTGGCCGGCGCCGGACCAAGTCTGGGAAATCGTTTGGTCGCCGGGGGCAGCGGCCACCCAGTCGTCTTTCTCTGATGATAGAAGCCGTTCGCGAAGGCCGGTTGCCTAAATCCCTTATGGGCGTTGCGAGTGCGGGCCTGGTTGGGGCGACAGCGCTCTACGGTTTGGCGGTCGGCGGACATATTGCGGCTGCTGGTGCCCATATTGTCGATCAGGCCAGTGCCACAGTTGCCTGGGTCGGTTTGGGTGTTGACCAGGTGACGGTCGCCGGTCGTGAGCGAACGACGCGGGCGGATGTTCTCGCGGCGCTAGAGGTCGAGCAGGGCCAGGTCATCTTCAGTGTTGATCTTGAGCGTGCGCGCGAAAACCTACTGCGTCTCGACTGGATTGCAGACGCGACAGTGACGCGGATTTTGCCCGACCGTGTGCATGTTGAGCTTGTTGAGCGCCGACCATTCGCTGTCTGGCAGCGGGGTGGACGGTTGGCCGTGATTGACGCGCAGGGGCGCCCGATCACGGAAAACGGGGTTGAAGCCTATGGCCATCTGCCATTGGTGGTTGGTCATGGTGCTGCGCGTGAGGCAGAGAGATTCACGCAGGTGGTTGCCGCTTGGCCAGAATTGCAGGCGCGGGTGCGCGCTTATGTCCGTGTCGGTGACCGTCGTTGGAACCTGCGCCTTGAAAATGGTGTGGATGTGTTGCTGCCTGAGGTTGGCGTGAGCGAAGCTTTGGCAGAACTTGTCGCGATCGATGAAGCGCAACGGGTATTGGCGCGGGACATTGAAGCGATTGACGTGCGGTTGCCTGATCGGTTTACGGTCCGTCTGAGTCCCGATGCCGCAGCGCGCCGCGATGCGGTGACCCAAGGTTGGGGTCGTCCTTCGCAGGAGGATGACACATGAATATGGGGCTCGGCGCAAAAGGATTGCAGGGTAAGCCCATCAGCGCAGGGCGGCCGGGCATTGTTGCGGCCCTTGATGTTGGCTCAAGTAAGATTGCCTGTTTCATTGCCAAGATTGAACCAGGCAAACTCGCCAATGGCCTGTCGCCGATGCGGATCATCGGGATCGGTCACCAGGTATCGCGCGGGGTGCGCGGCGGCGCCATTGTCGACATGGATGCCGCCGAGGAAGCGATCCGCGTCGCCGTTGACGCCGCAGAGCGCATGGCTGGCGCCACGGTGCGCGATGTTCTCGTAACCGTCGCCTGCGGCGAGCCGAAAAGTCAGACAATTGCCGTGCAGGCGCCGATCCCGTCTCGCGAAGTCCAAGACGAAGACCTGAGCCGCCTTGTGGCATTTGGACAAAGCAAATACATGCCGGAAGGCCGCGATGTGCTGCATGCCATTCCGATCAATTATTCGGTGGATGATAATCGCGGCATTCGAGATCCGCGCGGCATGTTCGGCGAAAAGGCTGGGGTAGAACTCCACATGGTCAGTGTTCAACATGGCCCGGTTCGCAATCTCGAGCTTTGCATCGAGCGATGCCATCTGAATGTGGCGGGCATGGTCGCCGCCCCTTATGCGAGTGGTCTTGCATCCCTTGTTGAGGATGAGATGGACTTGGGCGTCACAGTCATCGATATGGGCGGCGGGACGACTTCACTGTCGGTCTTTTTTGAAGGCCAGATGGTTTACTGCGATGCTGTTCCCGTTGGTGGTCAGCATATTACAAATGACATTGCGCGCGGCCTCTCAACCCCGATCGCGCATGCGGAGCGGATGAAAACCCTATATGGCTCCGCCCTTGCAAGCCCGTCGGATGAGCGCGAGTTGATCGATGTGCCGCAGGTTGGCGAAACGGATCATTCCTCTGCCAACCATATTCCACGATCCATTCTGACAGGCATTATTCAGCCGCGGTTGGAAGAGACGCTCGAACTTGTGCGCGATCGGCTTGCCAAGAGCGGCTTTGATCGGGTGGCCGGTCAGCGTGTTGTTCTTACCGGCGGTGGCGCCCAGCTTAGCGGCGCGCGCGAACACACAGCACGCATACTCAATAAGCAAGTTCGTGTCGGACAGCCTGTTCGATATATGGGCTTGGCAGAGGCGACAGGCGGACCGGCGTTCTCGGCTGCCGCAGGCCTCGCATCTTATTCTCAGTTGGCTCCGCTTGCGATTAGTGCGGATCCGGCTTTGGACAATCCTGAGAACATCGGTCAATGGCGGCGCATTGGACGATGGTTGAAGGAGAATTTTTGATGATCGGGCTTGGCAATGCGCGAACAGATCTTGCGTTGTCTAAGCCGACTTTGACGGCGAGGTCGATCATCGGTGCCCTGGAAGATGCGGCAATTGACCAGGGCACGAACCGGAGCATTCCGCTCCACCAGAGATGGGCCAGGAGTAAGCCCGTTTCTTCGACCTCGATTATGACCCACGATTTGCTCCTAGGAGGCTTACATGAGCATCAATCTGACGGTTCCACAGGCTACTGAACTGAAACCGCGCATTACTGTTTTTGGTGTCGGCGGCGCTGGCGGCAATGCAGTTAACAATATGATCGATTCCGGGCTCGAAGGTGTTGAGTTCGTTGTGGCGAACACGGACGCCCAATCACTCACCATGTCTTCGGCTGAGCGGCGCATCCAATTGGGCGCGGCGATCACCCAAGGCCTTGGCGCCGGATCGCGTCCTGAAGTGGGGTGTGCGGCAGCAGAAGAAGCGCTTGGCGAGATCTCCGAGAGCCTCGAAGACAGCCACATGGTCTTCATTACCGCAGGCATGGGCGGCGGCACCGGGACGGGCGGCGCTCCGGTGATCGCCCGTACGGCGCGGGAAAAGGGTATCCTGACGGTTGGTGTTGTCACCAAGCCGTTCCAGTTTGAAGGCGCCCGCCGCGCACGGCTGGCGGAAGAGGGCATCAAGGAACTCTCTCAGTTCGTTGATACGCTTATCATCATCCCGAACCAGAACCTGTTCCGCATTGCCAACGAAAGAACCACCTTTGCGGAAGCCTTTTCCATGGCTGACGAGGTTCTGCATTCCGGTGTCGCGGGCATTACCGACCTTATGGTCAAGCCGGGTCTGATCAATCTGGACTTTGCCGACGTTCGCACGGTGATGAACGAGATGGGTAAAGCCATGATGGGCACCGGCGAGGCAGAGGGCGAGAAGCGGGCGGTTGAAGCGGCCGAAGCAGCGATCTCCAATCCGCTGTTGGACGAAGTGTCGATGAAGGGTGCGCGGGGCGTTCTTATCAACATCACGGGTGGTATGGACCTCACTCTGTATGAGGTGGACGAGGCGGCAAATCGTATTCGCTCCGAGGTTGATCCAGACGCGAACATCATCGTTGGTTCAACGTTTGACTCCTCCCTCGACGGCAGCATGCGCGTTTCTGTTGTGGCGACCGGTATCGATGTGGAGCAGGCAGAGCAGCCGGTTCCGGAAACAGAAAAAGTCACGATGCTGCGTCCTGGACGACGCATGTCGGGTGACGAGGTAGCTTCAGAGCCAGAAGCTGCAGAAGTGGTTGCTGAAGCCGAACCGATCGAGGCACCTGAACCTGCGGCGGCGCCGATCGAGGCGGAACTGGGCCTCGAGGCGCCTTTACCAGCAGACTTTGACCCGGCCGCCTATGAAGCTGAGGTCATTATTCCGAGCCAAGAGCCGGAACCTGAGGCACAAGCAGCCCAGGCTTCTATGTCACCAGAGCCTGAAGCAAACCGACCCTTCATTCCCGCGGGCCTCAATCGTGTGGAAGCGCGATCAAGCGAGTTGCCCTCGTTCCTCGGGGCGAGGCCGGAACCGGTTGCGCGGCAGTCTGCGCCAGCCAGAGGGCCTTCACTGTTTGAGCGTTTGACCGGACGGTCCAAAGCGGCACCCGAACCACGCCAGACGCCCGTTGTTCCGCGTGAGGCGGTTCAGCCCGCGCCGGCCGCTAGAGCACAGCAACCGGCGCCAATGGCGGCGAGGCCCGAGCCTCAGCCGACACAGACCGCGGCTCCAGAGGAGCCTGCACCTCAGCCGAAAGCGGATGACGGCATGGTCGCATCGTCTTTCGAAGAAGATCAATTGGAGATCCCAACGTTCCTGCGTCGTCAGGCGAACTGACGCGCCTACGCTAGGGCATGAAACAATGTTGGGGTCGTGCGGTTGCGCGGCCCCTTTTTCTTTAATTACTTCAATGGGTTATGGTCTCTTCAGATGCGTAACAAACTGTAAGAAAGAGTTATTTGAGAAGGGTTCTCGGCTTTTGTTAGAACCATGATCAGGCCAGTCTGTGCGGACCGGTCTCTGACGCGTCTCTGGGGGAGCGGCGCGCAGATATCAGCTAACTGCCCGACAGATTGGGGCGCGCCACTGAAACGTTTGTTTGTCTTGGTGGCACATGGGGAACGGACAGTGCGGAATACTGACCATGACACGCTTGCGGAGCCGGTGAATACCGGGGGCGGATCTACTATCAACAAATTTCGATTGGCGCATTCGAACAGCGGGACGGCAGTTGACGCCAACGTTCAGCTGCAAACGACCATCGCCGAACCGATAAGTCTGGACGGGATCGGGCTCCACAAGGGCACGCTTGTGCACCTGGTGTTGAAGCCCGCAGAGGTAAATTCCGGCATCGTGTTTCGCCGGACAGATCTTGACACAAGTGATCGGGAAGTGACGGACATTCCAGCACGCTATGACTCGGTCACTGACGCCACAATGTGTACGACCATCGGTAATGCGGCTGGAACGAAAGTCGCGACGATTGAGCATTTGATGGCTGCGGTGTCGGCGCTTCAGATCGACAACTTGCTGATTGAGATTGATGCTGAAGAAGTGCCTGTGATGGACGGAAGTTCAGACGCCTTCATGGAATTGCTGGACCGGGCAGGGCAGAAGACGCTGTCCGCGCCACGTCGCTTTATCCGCGTCTTGGAGCCCATTTCGGTAGAAGACGGGCTGCGTGTTGGCACATTGCATCCCTGCGATGAGGGCTTGCGGATTGAGCTCAGCATTGATTTCGACAATCAGGTCATCGGAAAACAGGATCTGGCGTTGACCATTTCGCCGGATAGCTTCCGGGAAGAATTGTCCCGGTCCCGCACTTTTGGCTTCCTAAAGGACGTGGAATTGCTTCGGTCCTTGGGCCTTGCTCAAGGGGCGACCCTTGAAAATGCGGTTGTCCTTGATGGCGAAGAGGTCTTGAACGATGGCGGATTGCGGTCTCCAGACGAATTCGTTCGTCATAAGACCCTTGATGCGGTTGGAGACCTTGCATTGGCCGGGGCGCCTATTCTGGGGCGCTACAATGCGAGCCGGGCAGGACATGCTTTCAATAATCAGGTCCTGCATGCACTTTTCGCGCAGCCCGATTCTTGGGAATATGTGACCTGCGATGAAAAGATTGATGCAGTCGAAGAAGCGCCAAGGATGCTTGTCTCCGCTGATTGACCCTCGTGGTCCGAAATATCGCTGATTTCAGAAATTTGGCCGGCTTGAGGGGCTCTCAGGCCGGCTTTTTTATCGCTCAATGCAGTTTTCGACCCCTATGGTACCGTGCCAAGGGTTGATATAGTACCGCCGTTCCGGAGGGTTCCGGGAGAGCAGGTTGTGCAGGAGCGAAGGCTTGATGAGTAGAGGCGATGTGGCGGAATTCGGATACAGATGGGCCGGTATATTGAGACGTGCTCCGTTGACCATTGTCTTTGGAGCGGCCCTTGTCCTTGGTGCTTGTTCTGGCGATGAGGACGCTGAGATCGTTTACAACGAACGTCCGGTCGAACAGATCTACAACAAAGCGCTGAATTTGCTTGAGGACAACAAGTACCGGCAGGCAGCCGCAGAGTTTGATGAAGTCGAACGTCAGCATCCCTATTCACAATGGGCGCGTCGTGCGATGTTGATGGCGTCCTATTGTTACTATCAAACCAATGATTACGACTCTGCGATCCTGAGTGCGCAGCGGTTCATCGCTTTGCATCCTGGCAATAAGGACGCGGCCTACGCCTACTACCTCATGGGCATCAGCTTCTATGAGCAGATTTCTGACGTCGGGCGAGATCAGGGCATGACCCAGAATGCGCTTGCAACTCTGTCGGAAGTTGTTCGCCGGTTTCCCGAGACTGAATATGCGACTGATGCCAGGCTGAAAATCGATCTCACTTTTGACCACCTCGCCGGCAAGGAAATGGAGATCGGGCGTTACTACCTCAATCGCAAGGCCTACGTTGCGGCTATCAACCGCTTTCGGTCCGTCATTGTGACCTATCAAACCACGACCCATGTGCCCGAGGCGCTTCACCGGTTGACTGAATCTTACCTGTCTTTGGGCGTGGTGACCGAAGCTCAGACAGCCGCCGCAATTCTTGGGCATAACTTCCCAGGGAGCGATTGGTACGAAGATAGCTATGCCTTGCTGGCGGGAAATGATCTTGAACCTAACGAAAACCAAGACTCTTGGATCAGTAGAGCCTGGAACTCTGTTTTCTAGGAGCGCACATGCTTTCTGCGCTTTCAATTCGCGACATCGTTCTGATCGACAAGCTTGACCTTCCGCTGGAGAGTGGCCTCTGTACACTCACAGGTGAGACCGGTGCGGGCAAATCGATTTTGTTGGATGCTCTGGGCTTAGCTACCGGTGGTCGCGCCGACGGTGGACTGGTGGCGCAGGGCGCGGATAAAGGATCGGTCACCGCGGTTTTTGACCTTGACCCGACACACCCGGCATTGGCCCTCTTGTCCGAAAACGATATCGAGGCGGAAGACGGTATCATCCTTCGGCGTGTTCAAACCAAGGATGGCCGGACACGAGCTTTCGTGAATGACCAAGTTGTGAGCGTCGGGTTGCTACGAACCATTGGCGATACGCTCATTGAGATCCACGGGCAACATGATGAGCGCGGGTTGCTTGATGAAGCTGGACATCGGGCGCTCTTGGATGCCTATGGTGGGTTGGACCGCCCATTGCGCATGGTCCGTGAGACCTGGGTGCGATTAACGGAAGCTCGGACGGCGCTTGATGCACATAGGGCAGCGCTTGCAAAGGCGGCGGCCGATCAAGACTTCCTCACCCATGCGGTCGCCGAGCTGGACGATTTGAGTCCGGAAGAGGGGGAAGAGGAACGCCTTGCAGCCGAGCGCACGCTGATGATGCATTCCGAGAAAATTGCAGATGACGTTATTGAAGCGGAAGCAGCCCTGTCGGGAGACAAGGGGCTGGAAGCGCGCATCAATCTGGCGCTCAGGAGGCTTGAACGCGCCAAGGAACAGGCTGCAGGTCGCCTCGATGGGGTGATTGCAGCGCTCGATCGAACATTGAATGAAGCCGCGGACGCGCGAGACCAATTGGCGGAAGCGGCACGGAACCTTGAGTTTGACCCTAATCGTCTCGAAGAGGCGGAGACGCGCCTTTTCGCGCTGCGAGCTGCGGCTCGGAAGTATGATGTGCCTGTCGAGTCTCTGCCAGCGCTTGCTGACCGTATGCGGTCTGAGCTGGAGGGCATTGAGGCCGGTGAAACGCGCACCGCGGAATTAGAAGCAGCGCTCACCGACGCTGAAGGCGCTTACGCCGCTGCGGCCGGCGCCTTGTCGGACGGCCGCCTGAAGGCCGCTATGCGTCTCGACAAGTCTGTTGCAAAAGAACTTGTGCCGCTAAAGCTGGACAAGGCAACCTTTCGCACACAGGTGACTCAACTCGATCTGGGACAGGCTGGGCCGGATGGGATCGATAAGGTCGCTTTCCTTATTTCGACCAATCCGGGTGCGCCGCTGGGGCCTCTCATAAAGATTGCCTCCGGCGGTGAGTTGTCTCGATTCATTCTGGCGCTAAAGGTTTCTCTTGCGTCAACGAGTTCGGCTACCACGCTCATATTCGACGAGGTCGACGCCGGTGTTGGCGGCGCCGTGGCCGAAGCCGTCGGCAAGCGCCTCGCTGAACTTGCGAAATCTCTGCAGGTGCTTGTCGTTACACATTCGCCTCAAGTCGCCGCTCGGGCCGGCAAGCATTTCCTGATCAGCAAGGGCGGAAACGGCAAAGCGATGAAGTCCAAGTCGGTCGTGACGCGTGTGGAGCCATTGGACGATGGCTCTCGGCGCGAGGAAATCGCACGCATGCTGTCCGGCGCTAAGGTCACTGAGGAAGCCCGGGCAGCAGCCGACCAGTTGATCGAAGGCACATATTGATGGCTGCCAAAAAGGCCAAGGACGTTTCAGCACTCTCCGAAGAGGATGCTGCGAAGGAGCTAGAGCAGCTGGCGCATGCGATCGCGGAGCACGATCAACGCTATCATCAGGAAGACAAGCCTAGCATCAGTGATGCGGACTATGACGCGCTTCGGGCGCGGAACCTCGAACTCGAAACTGCGTTTCCTGACCTTGTGCGTTCCGATAGTCCGTCGCTTCGGGTTGGTGCTGCCCCTTCGGACAAGTTCGAGAAAATCGAACACGAAGTGGCCATGCTGTCGCTTGGGAATGCGTTTTCGGATGAGGATGTCGTCGAATTCTGTCAGCGCGTCCGGCGATTTCTTAATCTTGGGGACGAAGAACTGGCAGTCACGGCGGAACCCAAGATTGACGGTCTTTCAGCGGCACTGCGCTATGAGAAGGGCCAGTTGGTTCAGGCGGCGACCCGCGGTGACGGTCGCGTCGGGGAAGACATCACGGCCAATGTTCGGACGATCACAGACGTTCCGCTGGTGCTCAAGGGGAGGGGTGTGCCGGAGGTGATTGAGGTGCGCGGCGAGGTGTATATGAGCCACGCCGATTTTGCCCGATTGAATCAACGCCAAGAGGAGGCCGGCAAAGATCCGTTTGCCAACCCGCGCAATGCGGCGGCCGGCTCGTTGCGCCAATTAGACTCGCGGATTACGGCGTCGAGGCCGCTCCGGTTTTTTGCCTATGCCTGGGGGGCTGTAAGTGCGCTTCCAGAGGAGACGCAATTGGGCGTTGTCAGTAAGTTCAGTGACTGGGGCTTTGCAACGAACCCATTGATGGCGCGATGCACGACGGTAGAAGACCTGTTGGACACCTACCGGTCCATTGAGGCTCAACGATCGACGCTCGGCTATGACATTGACGGCGTCGTCTACAAGGTAGACCGGCTGGACTGGCAGGAACGGCTTGGCTTTGTCTCGCGCAGTCCACGATGGGCGATTGCGCATAAATTTCCGGCTGAACAGGCGTCGACCCTGCTCGAAGGCATTGATATCCAGGTGGGGCGCACCGGATCGCTCACACCGGTTGCCCGGCTCAAACCGGTGACGGTGGGGGGCGTCGTTGTCTCAAATGCGACTCTTCACAATGAAGAAGAACTGGACCGGAAAGATGTGCGGGTCGGAGACACGGTGATTATTCAGCGCGCGGGCGACGTTATCCCACAGGTGGTGAGCGTCGTGTCGGAGAAACGTCCAAAAGGCGCGAAGCCCTTCAAGTTTCCCACGGTTTGTCCCGAATGTGGCAGTCATGCCGTTCGTGAGCTCAATGAAAAGACCGGAAAAGAAGATGTTGTCCGTCGCTGTACTGGGGGTCTGATCTGTCCGGCGCAGAGTATCGAAAGGCTCAAACATTTTGTGTCCCGGAATGCGCTCGATATTGAGGGGCTTGGGAATAAGCAGGTGGAAGCGTTTTACAAAGATGGTTTGATCAAAAGCCCAGCCGACATTTTCACACTGGCGGAGCGGGATGCATCATCGCTAAAGAAGCTCAAAGACCGTGAAGGATGGGGGGCGACATCGGTCAAGAACCTCTTTACGGCGATTGATGAGCGACGTGGTGTCGACTTTGACAGACTGCTTTTTGGCCTTGGCATTCGCCACATCGGTGAAACAACGGCGCGGGTGCTCGCGCGGACCTATCATGATCTGGATACGTTCCAAACGGCGATGACGTCTATGACCGGCGCAGAAACTGAAGCCTATCAGGACCTTATTTCCATTGACGGGATCGGCGAGACGGTGGCGGATGCGTTGATGGATTTTTTCCAGGAAGCGCACAATATCGAAGCGATTGAAGCATTGCGCGCGGCGGGCCTCAATCCGACACCGTTGGAGGCGCAAGATACCGGGTCGCCGGTCGCGGGCAAGGTGGTGGTATTCACCGGATCGCTTGAAAAAATGACTCGGTCGGAAGCGAAAGCCCGGGCAGAAGGTTTGGGTGCCAAAGTGTCGGGCTCCGTTTCAAAAAAGACGGACTTGCTGGTGGCAGGGCCAGGCGCGGGCTCGAAGCTCAAAAAAGCAGAAGAACTGGGGATCGAAACACTCAGCGAAGATGAGTGGCTCGCCCTGGTCGACGGTGACTGAAGCTCAGCTCAGACCGCGCGTGTCGCCTGTTCGAGCCAGGCATTTTCGTCCTCACTGAGCGCCGGGCTCACCTTCTCCCTGACGTCTGCGTGATAGGCATTGAGCCAGGCTTTTTCGTCTTCGGTGAGCAGGCTGGGCTCCACAAGCGAAAGATCAATGGGGGCGAGGGTCACAGTTTCAAAGCCCTGCATGTCTCGCTCACCGCCTTCAATAGGGGCGGGTGGCGTAACCACCAGCAGGTTCTCAATGCGAATGCCAAAGGCATCTGTTTTGTAATAGCCGGGCTCGTTCGAAACGATCATACCTGGGTCAAGTGGGACGTGCCCTGCCTTCGAAATGCGTTGAGGTCCCTCATGGACGGAGAGGTAGGACCCAACGCCATGTCCCGTGCCATGGTCAAAATCCAGCCCGGCCTGCCAAAGGGCCATGCGGGCCAGCGCGTCTAACTGGGCGCCGGACGTACCTTTCGGGAACCGCGCGGATGCAAGGCCTATATGGCCTTTCAAGACGCGCGTGAAGCGGTCCTTCATCTCCTGCGTTGGTGTTCCGATTGCGACGGTCCGCGTGACGTCTGTGGTGCCGTCGAGATACTGCGCGCCGGAGTCGACCAGATAGAGTTCTCCCTGACCCAAGGCGCGGTCCGTGTCGGTGGTCACGCGATAGTGCACAATGGCACCGTTGGGTCCTGCGCCTGAGATGGTATCGAAGCTCACTTCTTTCAGCGCACCCGTCTCTCGACGAAATTCTTCCAGCTTTTTGGCGGCAGAAATTTCGGTGACCTCACCGGTCGGTGTTTCCCTTTCCAGCCAGGCGAGGAAACGGCTGAGCGCCTGTCCGTCGCGAATATGAGCTGCGCGGGTTCCAGCAACTTCTGTCTCGTTCTTCCGTGCCTTTGGCAGCTCGCACAGATCAGTCCCATGCTTGAGTGTGGCGCCGGCGTTCGTCAGGCGGGTCGCGATCCAGTCGCTGCAGGTCGCCGGGTCGATCCGGATCTCGCGGCCCCAGGTGCCGAGCTTGTCCAGGGTCGGGCCCAGGTCTTCGGGTGGCAGCAGGGTGACGACATTGCCGAGGTGCGCGCGGGTTTCGTCGGAGATTTTGTCTTCGTGAACAAAGAGCTCTGCGTGACCTTCCTCGTACACAATCGCAAAAGAAAGCGGCAGGGGCGAGTGGGCCACATCGCCACCCCGAATGTTGAACAGCCAGGCAATGCTGTCGGGCATGGTGACAATGGTGGCGTCGGCGTCGGATGACTGAAGTTCGCTGGTGATCGCCGCCAATTTCTCCGCCGCAGGTGTGCCCGCATAGGCAAGCTCATGCGGTTGAATAGGCGCGCGGGGTTTTTCCGGCTGGTCCTCCCAGATCGCGTCCACCAGATTGTCTTCTACCGCGACAAGCTCTCCGCCCACTTTTGTGGCGGCCTCTCGCAGACGTTTGACGCCTTCAACCGTGTGTAGCCAAGGGTCATAAGCGAGTTTTGCGCCTTCCAATAAGTTTTCCTCGACCCACTGTGCGGGCGGCATGCCCATCAGCGAGTGAGGTTCGAAGACATCAATATCAACCTGATAGCGCACCTGAAGAGTGTAGCGTCCATCAATAAAGATTGCGGCTTTGTCCTGGAGCACAATCGCAAGACCGGCGGACCCGGAGAAGCCGGTCAGCCAACGAAGACGTTCTGCATGCGGGGGGACATATTCGCCCTGATGCTCGTCGGCGCGGGGAATAATGAAACCATCGAGACCGCGGGCTTTGAGCTTAGCGCGGAGTTTTTCGGCTCGGCCTGGACCCAAAGTCGGGTCGGCCACATCGTCATAGGTCTGAAACATGGGCGCATCTTAGCGGGCTCTCCCGATACTTGGTAGTCGGCGGATATCAAAGATTTGTTGGCTATAAGGGATTGATCCACTGGGTTAGGGGCGACGTATCAGTGAAGGAGGCCAGCCCTGTGATCGTTGGTTAGGCCTCATGGTCGTCCTTGGAGGAGTGAACGATGCCAACCCCCTATGATCCCTCCCGCCGCACCGTGCCGTCCAAAGGCAAATTGAGCCGCGTAATGAGCTCAATGCGTGGACAGAAGAAGCAAACGCAGATCTGTCCCGACGATCCCCGGCTGGACGGCAAATGGGCTTTGGTCACCGGTGGCAGTGGCGGCATAGGTGAGGAGATCGTAAAAGGTCTCGCGGCTCGCGGCGCGAATGTCATTGTCGCCGCAAGGGGCAACGCAGAGACTAAAGGAATTTGTAGGAAATGGGGCGAAGAGGCACAGAGAGATGTTTCGTTTCTTCCTCTCGATCTTGGCGATGTTCAGGGCGTGCGTGAGGCGAGCGCAGCCCTACAGGAGCGTTTGGGCGATCAGAAGCTCGATATTGTATGCGCCAATGCGGGGATATCCCCCAACAGATACGGGCTCTCCGTTGATGGGTATGAGCGCGCCTTTGCTGTGAATTGCCTCGGACATCATGTGCTCCTGAAGCAACTGATTGACCGCAATCTGCTGGCCGACGGAGCGCGGATCGTGGGGACGACCGGCGACATTTACACACTGACCCGCGATTGCACGTCCGATTATAAATATCGCGGTCGCACGCCGATCGCCTATGCGCGAAGCAAGTTGGGGAACCTTTGGCAGTTTGGAGAGCTGGCTCGTCGCTACCCCGAATATACCGTTATTACCATTCATCCTGGCGTTGTGGCTTCCGGATTGGAGGGCTCGACGACGGGCCTGGTTGGCTTTATCAAGCGTCGGATGATGGCGTCTCCCGCCCAGGGTGCTCAAGCAAGTCTCATTGCGGCGACGCAGGACATGGCGAGTGGTTCCTATTTCCACAATATGCACGGACTCATGGAGCTTTCCGACGATGATCCGGCGCGCGACGAGGCCAAGGCGTCTGCCTTTTGGGAGCTTCTCGAGGAGCTGGCAGCGCGGCGGCGCACGTCTCAATTTGCCTGAGCTAGCCGCGCAGCCTGAGCGTGACCCATTCGTCGATCCTCAGGCGATCCTGCAGGTAGAGTCCCTGGGACCGATAGGCTGACAGCACCATCTGTTCCTGCGCATGCAGGATGCCTGACAGGATAAGCGTGCCGCCTCGAGCCAATTGCTGCTCAACACCTGGCGCCATCTGCGCCAGCGGACCGGCCAATATGTTGGCGATCAGCAGGTCATACGGGCCGTGATCTTTCAGCTCCGGGCTGTCGGTTCCTTTCGCCGTGATTGTCTTAATGAGAGGATGGACTTTGTTCACTCGGGCGTTCTTTCGCGTCACGCGCGTGGCGATGGGGTCAATATCGCTCGCGATGATGCGCTGACCGGTCAGTTTTGCCGCGGCGATAGCGAGCAGTCCTGTGCCGCATCCCAGATCGAGGACGCGGGCAGGCCGCCGCCGCTCACATTCCTTCTCTATGAACTTGAGGCACCCCAGAGTTGTGCCGTGATGTCCTGTGCCAAAAGCCTCACCGGCATCGACCAAGAGCGGAATGCGGGATGCCGGGCACCTATCAGCATCGTGGGCGCCGTGGACAAAAAAGCGATCGGTCTCAATGGGTGCGAGGCCCTCAAGAGATTTGGCGACCCAGTTTATGTCCGGCAAGGCCTCTATGGTGACCTCCGGCACTGGCAGGTTGAGCTCTTCGGCAAGGGGACCGATGATCGTTTCGATCTCTGCGGCGTCGGGCTTATCGTTGTAATAGGCCTCGACGGACCAGGTCACATGTTCCTCGACTTCAGCTGTCGCAACTGCTTGCGCATCAGGGTAGAACGCGTCAGACAGAAGCGTGGCAAATGCATCAGCATGCACGACGGGTGCCGTAAAAGTGGCTTTCCAAACCTGGGTCATAGGGCTATCCAGCGGGGGCAGGTGTCAGCCATGACGTTCCACGAACGTGTCGATGACTTTTTTGCGTCCCGAGTGCTCAAAGTCGACGGTGAGTTTGTTCCCATCAATCTCTGCCACATGACCGTAGCCGAATTTCTGATGGAAGATACGTTCCCCAACGTCGTAGGTTGATGCCGCTGGGTCGGATGTGGCGACCAGTTCTGCGTGACCTTCCAGATCAGGCGGCCGTGTCTTCATGGCGCCCGTCCGGGCATTGGCCTGCGCGCGCTGCCACCCGGGGCCACCGTAGTTGCTCTGAGAAAATTCATGGTCGAAGCGGCTCTGCGAGAAGGAGCCATAGCCGCCGAAGCTCGAGTCTCCTTCCACTAAATCCACATGGTCTTGGGGAAGTTCGTCGACAAAGCGAGAGGGCAGGGACGATTGCCACAGATTGTGCACCCGACGGTTGGACGCAAAGGAGATGCGCGCGCTTTTCTTCGCCCGGGTAATCCCGACATAGGCCAGGCGCCGCTCTTCTTCCAAACCGGCCAAACCACTTTCATCAAGCGATCTCTGATGGGGAAACAGACCTTCTTCCCAACCAGGCAGGAAGACCGTGTCGAACTCCAGCCCCTTGGCTGAGTGAAGGGTCATGAGGTTGACCTTGTCGGCGGTGTCGGCTTGCTCGATCTCCATGACCAGAGAGATGTGCTCCAGATAGCCCGCCAGATTTTCGAAATGCTCCATGGAGCGGACAAGTTCTTTCAGATTGTCCAGGCGGCCTGGCGCGTCAGCGGACCGGTCATTCTGCCACATCTCCGTGTAGCCGCTTTCATCGAGAATGGTTTCCGCGAGTTCGATATGACCCATGCCCGGCAGAAGCGCACGCCAGCGGTCCACCATATCGATGAAGTCTTTCAGGTTCCTGCGTGCTGGTTGCCGGAGCTCCTCGGTTTCGGTGATGAGGCGCGCGGCGCGGCTCAGCGAAATGCCTTCCTGTCGTGCCAATTGATGAAGGGTCTGCAGGGCCTTGTCGCCGAGTCCGCGCTTCGGCTTATTCATGATGCGCTCAAAGGCCAGATCATCATCCGGCTGGGCGACAAGGCGCAGGTAGGCGTTGGCATCCCGCACTTCCATGCGTTCGTAGAAGCGCGGTCCGCCGACCACGCGATAGGGAAGGCCTAAATTGATGAAGCGGTCTTCAAACTCCCGCATCTGGAAGGAGGCGCGCACAAGGATCGCCATTTCCCGCAGCAAATGCCCGTCGCGCTGCAATTGCTCAATGTCTTCGCCGATAACGCGGGCTTCTTCCTCACCGTCCCACAGACCGCGGAGCGTGACCTTTTCTCCCTCATTCACATCCGTCCACAGGGTCTTGCCGAGCCGGCTCTCATTGGCCGTGATCAGTCCAGACGCAGCCCCCAGAATATGGGGCGTAGAGCGGTAATTCTGTTCCAGGCGGATGACTTTCGCACCCGGGAAGTCCTGTTCGAAACGAAGGATGTTGTCGACCTCTGCGCCACGCCAGCCATAGATGGACTGGTCGTCATCACCCACACAACAGATGTTTTTGTGCTTTTGGGCAAGCAGGCGCAGCCAGAGGTATTGCGCGACGTTGGTGTCTTGGTATTCGTCCACCAGCATGTATTTGAAACGGTCCTGATACTCGCTCAGAACTTCCGGGTTCTCCTGAAAAAGGCGCAGGCATTCCAGCAGCAGGTCGCCGAAATCCGCGGCGTTCAGAATCTTGAGACGCTCCTGATAGGCGGCGTAGAGGCTGGCGCCTTTGCCATTGCCGAAATGTTCTGCGTCGCCTGCGGGAACTTTATCCGGGGTCAGGCCCCGGTTCTTCCATCCATCGATGTGAGCCGCCAGCTGACGTGCCGGCCAGCGCTTCTCATCAATGCCTTCCGCCTTGATGAGCTGTTTCAACAGACGGTGCTGGTCGTCCATATCGAGGATGGTGAAGTCGGATCGGAGGCCCACAAGCTCTGCATGCCGCCGTAGAATTTTCGCGCCGATGGAATGAAAGGTCCCGAGCCAGGGCATGCCCTCGACTACACCGCCGATGAGGGTGCCGATCCGGTGCTGCATTTCCTTCGCCGCTTTGTTGGTGAAGGTGACGGCAAGGATTTGTCCCGGCCAGGCTTTGCGAGTAGACAGCGCGTGGGCGAGGCGGGTGGTGAGCACGCGCGTCTTGCCGGTGCCCGCGCCCGCCAGCACCAGTACAGGCCCATCGAGAGCTTCAATTGCTTCCTGCTGCGCCTCATTCAGACCGCGAAGGTAAGGTGGGCGCATGCCTCCCATGGCCTGGGCGCTCAATGAGCGGGCCGTGTCCTCTTCCGGGATGTCTCCCAGATCAAATGGGTCCGAATCTGACATGATGGGCTCAAGATAAGCATTTAGAGGCACCGGCACTAGGTTTGCCTGCGCTTCATCTCAAAATGAAATTATCGTTTTAGTGGTGTTCTTCTCGCGAGGCTGCGATGAGGCCGTCCGCCAAGGCTTTCAACGCCGCGACGCGGGTGATGCGGCCAATAGCCGTATCCTTTTTGCCTGGCTCGCAGACGGGCAGGTGCTCCAGGTCATGGGCGTCCATCAGGTCGAGCGCCTGGTTCAAGCGGTCATAGGGGTAAATCCGAATGGATTCCGCCGCAGGTGTAAGCAAGCGCGGCGCGTCTTCTGAATAGGGGTGGGCCTGGTCAAAGCGGGTCATGACATCGCGGACGTGGATGTTCATCATCACCCGTCTATGCGGCCCATCGTGAATGTGAACTTCGCGTTGTTCCAACTGCCAGTGGAAGAAGCTTTTGCCGATGGTCGCCTGGGTCAGCGCTGTCGCGATGGCGTTGGCAAGCAGAAGGGCGATGGTGACCTCATAGTCGCCGGTTAGTTCAAAGACGATCAGCGTGGTGGAGAGGGGCGCGCCCAGCACCGCGGCTGATACCGCTCCCATGCCGACAATGGCGTAGAGGCCGTGAGCAGAGGCCATGCCGGGGAAGATGTAGGCCGCGACAATGCCAAAGGCCCCACCCGCCATCGCGCCCAAATAAAGCGAGGGCGAGAAGACGCCGCCGCCAAAGCGGCTCGCAAGCGTCACCGCTGTCGCGACAGTCTTTGCGATCAGCAGCGCGATGAGGAAAGCAAAGGTGTAACTCTGTTTCAGCGCATTATCGGTCGCTTCGTAGCCGACGCCCAGGACTTCCGGGACCATCAGCGCAATCAGACCGACAATGACCCCGCCAATGATGGGACGAAGCCAAACAGGCATCTCGATGGACCGGGCAACCTTATCCGCATAGATGACGGAGGCCATGAAGCTGATGGCGACCATCGCAGATATGATGCCCAGGATCGCGAATGCCGGGAACTCGAAATAGGAGGCGATCGAGTAGTCCGGCAGAGTGAACGCGGGGAAGTCACCAAGATGGAACCGGGCGACAGATGTTGCGGCGACGGAGGCGATGGACACGGGCACAAAGGCCCGGAGCGCGTAGTGGCCGAGAATGATCTCGTGAGCAAACAGAACGCCGGCGATGGGTGCATTGAACGATGCAGTGACCGCGCCGGCGACGCCGCACGCCAACAGGATGCGGCCCCATTCCGGATTGAACTTGAAGCGTTCGGCAACATAGGCGGAGATGGTCGCGCCCAGATGAACCGCCGGTCCCTCCCGGCCCGCGCTGGCGCCGCCGCCCAGGGAAATTGCAGTGAGGATGGACGAATAAATGCCCGTCTTGAGCGGCATGCGCCCGGCCTTGAGGGCCGCAGCCTCAATCACATCGGATACGCTTTCCGTTCGGTTCAATGGCATCAAATATTTGATGCCAATACCGACGATCACACCTGCCCCGATGGGCCCTGCCATCAAGAGCCACCAGGGCGCTGCTGCGGCTGCGCTCGCTGTGCCTTCATCGAACGTGCCGATCCAGATCCATTGTACGCCCGCGATCGCCATGCGAAACAGGATCGTCGCATAGGCGGCGGCGATGCCGAGTGCCGCTGCTAGCACCCACCCAGTCAGACTCCTGGATTCCCAAAATTCGCGCCAGTTTTCCTCAATGGGGCGATCGATCACCGCCTCAAAGATTTTGGCGAGAAGTTTGACAAACCTGGAGAGGAAGACATTCATTTGCAGCGGCCAATCGAGCCTTCTGCACAAATCCGCTCACCGTCGGTCCAGGTGGCGCCGGAAAGGTCCGCATTGAGCAGGTCGGTCTGATCCAGAAGCGCACCAGTGAAATTTGCGCCTCGCAAGTTGGCACGAAATAGTCGGGTTCTCCGCAAATTGCTCTCGGACAGGTCGGCGCCTTCGAGGTTTGCCTTTGTCATGTCCGCTTTTCGCAGGTTCGCGCCGACAAAGCTCGCCCCTGCTAGCTCCGCGTCAACGAATTTAGCATCGCGCGCGTCAACGCCGTCAAAAACGGTCCGCGACAGGTCTGCCCGCTGCAGCCTTGTGTCGACGAGTTTTGCGTCTGTCAGATCACTATCGGTGAAGTTGGACTCCTCCAGGAAACAGCGTGACCAGTCGACGCCCGGGGCTGGCACGGCCGAGCAATCCGCAAATGCAAGAGCGGATGTGGGGGCGCCAAAAATCCAGAAAGCCAGGATAGCAAACAAGTATTTCATCAAGCGGTCTGCTCCTTCTTGCGGCGGATGCCGATCACACGCCCGGCCTGGTCCGGGCGGTCAAGCGACCGATGTCCCTCCATGATTGCCGCTGCCACATCTTGCACACTTTGGGGCATGGGGGCTGCCCGTCTTGACTTCATATCCACATGAATGGCCATTTGCTCTGATGTCGCTGCGAGGTAGCCTTTGGTGGCGTGATACATGCGCCCAAAGAGATGCAGGCGTTTTTCATCCCAATCAAGAAGCTGATAGGTCACACGTACGGGCTCGCCTTCGCTGAGCTCGTCCAGATAGGTGACATGTATCTCAGCAGTGAAACAGGAGCCTTCGCCTTGTTTTGTATACTCCCAGCCGATCCCCAGTTCGTTGAAAAGGGCGTCTAGGCTCTCATCAAATAGAAGGTTGTAATAGGCCATGTTCATATGGCCATTCAAATCGATCCAGGTGCTTTCTACTTTGCGTTGGGGGGCTTCAAAAGGCTCTAAATAGGGACCGGGCATCGAAAACTCCTCACCGTCACTCCCATACATTTGGGCTTTTTTGATCATAGCGTGAGTGCCCACCCTTGCCAAAGGCAAGAGACGCTCTCGATGCTGGCATAATCCGTGTTAACGTGACGCTATGGACGATGGATTGACCATAGAGGCGGATCAAGACCGGCTTGGGCAAGTGGTTTCTGAATTGCGGCGCCTATTGGGTGATCGGCTTCAGGTAAGCGCCGCTGTTCGCGATGCTCATGGACACGATGAAAGCTGGCATGAAACACATGCGCCGGATGCGGTCGCCTTCGCGACCTCGACGGAGGAAGTTGCGCAGATTGTACGGATATGTGCGGCCGCGCGGATGCCCGTTATTGCATTTGGCACAGGTACGTCTCTCGAGGGGCAGGTGAGTGCTGTCCAGGGAGGGATCACCGTCGATCTCTCTCATATGAACGACATTCTTGAGGTTCACGCTGAGGATCTCGACTGCCGCGTACAGGCGGGGGTCACGCGAAAACAGCTCAACACCTATCTGCGGGATACCGGTCTGTTTTTTCCGATTGATCCTGGTGCCGACGCAAGTCTTGGCGGCATGGCTGCCACCCGTGCGTCGGGAACAAATGCCGTGCGCTATGGAACTATGCGCGACAGTGTGTTGAGTGTCACTGCTGTGCTGGCGACGGGCGAAATTGTCACCACCGGGGGGCGGGCACGGAAATCAGCCGCCGGGTATGATCTCACACGACTGCTTGTCGGGTCTGAAGGCACACTCGGGATCATCACAGAGCTCACCCTCAAGCTGCAGGGCATTCCTGAGGCGATCGCAGGTGGCATCTGTCCTTTTGGAAGCGTCGATGGGGCGATTGACGCCGTGATTGAAACGATCCAATCGGGTCTGCCGGTCGCAAGGATCGAAGTGCTGGACGAGGTTCAGGTTGCCGCCTGCAACGCTTATTCGAACCTCAGTCTCCCAGTCACCCCGATGTTGTTTCTGGAGTTTCATGGCACAGACGCCAGCGTCAAAGAGCAATCCGAGCGGTTTGCAGCGATTGCATCAGACCATCACGGTGGCAGTTTCACCTGGACAACCAATGCTGAAGAGCGGGCCCAACTCTGGGAAGCGCGGCACAATGCTTATTATGCGTCCTTGGCGCTGGAGCCGGGAAAGAAGGGTATGACGACAGATGTCTGCGTGCCGATTTCCCATCTTGCGCGGTGTCTCCGTGAGACAAAGGAAGATCTGGATGCTTCGTTCCTCACCGCCCCGATTGTTGGGCATGTCGGCGATGGCAATTTTCACACCATCATGCTGATCGATCCGGATAGCCGCCGGGACATGTCGGAGGCCCGCCGGTTGCATGATCGCATGGTGCGTCGTGCATTGGCCCTTGAGGGAACCTGTACCGGCGAACATGGGATCGGTCTTGGCAAAATGGCGTTCCTGGAGGAGGAGATCGGGCAGGGCGTGGACATGATGCGGTCCATCAAACGTGCGCTTGATCCGCAAAACATCCTCAACCCTGGCAAGATCGTCTCGGTCTGATCTAAGCCTGCACTTTAGGGATCCACTCTTCCAGGGCCGCGCCGATTTCGTGGGGGCTGTCCTCTTGAATGAAATGGATACCGCGCACAGTGACTTCCTCCTGGTTCTTCCAGGTGCGCACAAACTCCCTGACATCGCCCTGGATCAGGGCGCCGGGCTCAGCATTGATAAAGAGCTTGGGCAGGTCAGTCGTTTGAAGCCATTCCGAGATCTGCGCGACCATCGCGTGCGTATCTTCAGGCTCGCCATCAAACGGGACCTCACGAGGCCAGGTCAGCGTCGGGCGTCTGTCTTCGCCCACGTTTAGATAGGGCGCGCGGTAATGCCCCATCTCTTCCGCGGTGAGCTCTCGTAGGACAGACATGGGCAGAATCTGTTCCACAAACATGTTCTGTTCCAGCACCAGCCAGTCGCCGAGTCCCGATTTGAAAGATTTGAACATCATCCACGGCATCCAGTCCATCTCAGCGTAAGAGAGGGGACGCGTGAACCCTTCCATGAAACAGATACCTTTGACCTTGTCCTCATGTCTGCGGGCCCAATCAAACCCAAGCGCGGATCCCCAATCGTGGATCACCAGGGTCACATTTTCCGTCACACCAAGATTTTCGAGAAGCGCGTCGAGATATTTCTGATGTTCAAAGAAACCATAACGGGCATCGGGATCGTCACCCTCAACCAAGGGGCGCTTGTCGGACCCACCCATGCCAATCAGGTCAGGGGCGATGCAGCGACCAAACGGCGCTGCATAGGGCATGATGTTTCGCCACAGATAGGAGGAGGTCGGGTTACCGTGGAGAAAGAGGATGGGATCTCCTTCGCCGATTTCGACATAGGACATCTCCAGATCAAGCACCTTTGCCCGTTTCGAGGGCAGGGGTTCGGCACTGATCGGCTTGTCGTTTGCGTGAGCGGGAAGCGCCGTCGCCGCACTTGCCGCTGCGCCAGCCGTCAACATGCCGCGACGTGTGAGTTCAAAGTCTAAGCCCATTTTCCATCCTCCCGGTCCAGCCTAGAACTGAATTGCAAATTGCAACGCTCTGCGGATCAGAGCAGGGATGGTGGGGGTGGTCAAGGAACCAGGTGCCCACGCACGGGAATGTGAACGTCTAGGCAGTCAGCCCATTGATGAAGTTTTCGCAGTGGAAATCGATTGCCGCGTCTGGATCGATAATGTCGTCCGGCCCCACTGAATTCATCCAAATTCCCGTCATTAACAGGGGAAACATGAAGGCTGTGGCTGCCGCGCGGGTATCGCATTGGCGAAACTCGCCGTCGTCGATCCCGCGTTGGATCACTTTTGCAATGTTCTCAAGGCCGCGTGCGGGCACTTCTTCACGGTAGTAGGTGGCCAACTCTGGAAAGCGACGGGCTTCGGCTGTTACGAGTTTCAGGATGGCGCCCTGTTCCGAATGCGCAAACAGGCGCCCCAAACCCTGCGCCTTCATCTTCAGAAATGCGGAAGCCGGACCTTCAAAAGAGTCTGCCTGGGCGATCGCTTGGTCGAGCAATGGTACGACCTTTTCCCTTATCAGCGCATAAAACAGATCTTCTTTGCTTTCGAAATAGAGATAGATGGTCGCTTTTGAGACGCCTGCCTTGTCAGCCACGTCTTCGAGCCTGGTGGCCTCGAAACCCCGATCTCGAAAGAGTTCAACAGCTGCACTCACGATCTGACTGGGTCGCTTGTTGTCGCGTTTGACGGTTTTGGTGTCTGGCGCCTCTTTGACGAGCTTGAGATCCATGTCGTACTCCATTCGCTAAAGAAATACTGACTGGTCAGTCATGTCCTGTCAAATGGGGCTGTATGGCCACTAAATCAAGGTTTTGCTACGTTTGTTTCGGCGAGAACGGCCTCTCTGTCGCCATCAAGAGCGGGAGCAGGCGGCCGTTCAGCCGGGTCTGGAAAGGCGGAAAACTTGATCGGGTTGCCAGGCATTTTGATGGGGCCGATATCGGGGTCTTTCGCTTCAATGACCATGTTTCGGGCAAGGACCTGCGGATCTTGCAATACCTGCTCGACATTGTTGATGGGGCCGGAGGGAATGCCAGCCTCTTCTAAGATCGTCAGCCAATGCTCGGCGGGCTCTGTCTTCAACGTGACTTCCATTGCTTCGGACAAGGCGGCGACATTGTGCCGGCGCAGGTCATTGTCTGCGAACCGGTCATCATCAATGAGGTCCAGTGCACCAATAGCTTTTGCCATGCGCGCGAAGAGAATGTCGTTGCCGGCGGCGATCACGATGTGGCGGTCTGCGGTGGCAAAGGCCTGGAAAGGCGCAATCGAGGGGTGACGGGATCCCAAGCGTCCCGGGACCTGGCCCGTCGCCAAATATCGGGCGATCCCGTTTTCAAGGATGGCGACCTGACAATCCAACATGGCGACGTCAATCCTGGTGGCTTCACCCGTCTTTTCGCGATGGTAAAGTGCGGACGCGACGCCAATTGCCGTGAAGAGGCCGGCGCCGATATCCCCAATCGACGAACCCACGCGTGTCGGTGGATCGCCTTCATGCCCGGTCAGGCTCATAATGCCGCCCATGGCCTGGACAACCATGTCATAAGCAGGTCGCTTGCTATAGGGGCCGGTTTGGCCGAAGCCGCTGGCCGACGCCAATATGAGAGATGGATATTTTTTATGGAGGGTCTCCCAATCATATCCCAACTTGTCGAACGTTCCCGGGCGGTAATTTTCAACCACCACGTCGGCGGTTTCCAAGAGTGTTTCAAATGTAGACCGGTCGTCGTCGTTTTTGAGGTCCAGGGCAATCGACCGTTTTCCGCGGTTTAGGGACATGAAATAGGTGGATTTGTCCTCAATAAAGGGCCCGATGTGCCGAGCGTCGTCCCCGCGCACCGGCATCTCCACCTTGATCACATCCGCGCCAAAGTCCGCCAGAAGCATGGTGCAGTAGGGACCTGCCAATACACGTGTCAAATCGATGACCTTGAGGCCGGAAAATGGACCTGGCGTCGGGGAAGTTTTCGAACTCATTCTTTGGGATCCTCTGATGGCGCTGGAAACAAGGTCTCTATCTTGTTGCCTTCGTGGTTGCGCTCTGCGTTTTGTTCGTTCTTCTTGTCGCGGGCTTTTTCGGCTTTTGTGCGCCCGAACTTGGTTCTGTTTTCTGCCGCATGCTTTTCTTTGGCTGCACGGCGGTCGGCCTTCTTTTTCATTTTCAAGTTTTTTCGTGCGGACCCGAAATCGACTATATTTTTTCCTTTAGAATCCATAGTTTGTCTACCAGTCGGCCCTGCTGAAGATTTCGGTTGTGACAGTGTCGATGAGACCAAAAATAAAGCAAGTAGGACACCGATAAATGGCGGTGTTTGCCGGGGGCGGAGCGGGCACTAGTGAATTCGGTTCTTTCTTATATCGCTGGCTTTGTTGTTCTGGTCTTGTTTGCCGCGCTTGTGGGTCCAAGCATCATCGATTGGAACACGTTCAGGGCTGAAATTGAGGCTCAGATTTCGGAAGCGGTCGGACGTGAGGTCACGATTGGTGGTGATATCAATTTCGTGATCCTTCCGGCGCCACGCTTCAGTCTGGGTGGATTGTCAATCGGTGGCGGCGATGGTGACCTTCCGCTCGCCGAGGTCGAGACGCTGGAAGGCGAAGTGGCCCTTGCGCCGCTGCTGCGTGCGGAGATCGATGTGGTGCGCGTGCGCGCCCTTGATTTCACTGCCAATATTGTTCGAGACGAGAATGGACGGCTCAACTGGTCCAATCCCGATGCTGCAGCTGCAAACGTGCGCATCGACCCTGAAGCCATCAGCCTCGATTCCATGGTGTTTTTGGATGGCGAAATTCTGTTCAACGATGCGAACACAGCAGACAGCATCCGTCTGTCCAATATCTCAGGTGAACTCACAGCTACGTCTCTTGTCGGACCTTTGAAATTCGATGGAACGTTTGATTATGACAATGCGCCTTACGAGTTGTCTTTTGGTATGGGCGCTTTTGGCGGGGATCGGGCGTTTCCGGTGAATATTGATCTTGCCGCGCCCAGCTATGGATGGCGCAGCTCTTTTTCGGGGATCTCCACAGATGCGACCGCGTCGGCGCGGCTTGATGGCACTTTCGATTTTCGCCTGGGTGAACTGGACGTTGACGATGAACCGACCGCGGTCCTGAAAATGACCGCAGGCTTTGTCGGGAACAGCGAAACCATTTCTCTGAGAGATGTGGAACTCGCTATCGCGGACGCAGCGTTTAAAGGACAGATGCAAGTTGACTTGCAAGATGGGCCCGGCGTGACGGCATCTCTTGCGGGCGCCCGTCTTGCCGTCGATCAAGCGCTGGACGGGCTGCGGGCTGCCGAGATTCCCATTGAGTCTCTCCAGATTCCTCAATCACTGGCCGGGGAGCTGGACCTCAGCGTTATGGACCTAAGCTTCGGTCAGGCTCACGCGTCAAATGTCAAAGCGGATGTGCGCTTGGACAGCGGCACTTTGATCATCGAATCTTTGTCGGCGGACCTGCCAGGAGAAACGAAGGCGAGCGTTGCCGGCACGATCGGTCTCCCCCAAGGCGTGCCCCGATTTGACGGGTCGTTTGATGCCACCGTCGGAAGTTTGGAAACGCTCGCCCGGTTAGCAGCCGAGTTGGTGCGGTCTGAGCCGCACATAGACACAAGCGACGGTGTTTACGGTCAGGGATCTGGCCCAATTCGCGTCCAATCTGAGCTGGCTCTCCAACCTTCTTTGCTTCAGGCCTACTCGCTTTCTATTACCTCGACAGGAGTAGATGAACCTGCGGCACCGATTACGGGGGGGCTCTCGGTCGCGCTGCGGGCGCGCCCCGCCGTGAGTGTGGAGTTGCAGGGGTCCTCAATTGAGGCCGACTGGGTGGGTTGGTTTTTCGACGTTGAAAACTACGATGCGTCGTTCGACCTTGCCGCTTTCGATGCCAACGTCATCCTTGGTTTCGACAGATTGGCCTGGGCGGATCAATTTCTCAATGATGTTGACGTGTCGGCGTCGCTGCTTGATGGCCTGTTGTCCATTGAAAGGTTTGGGGCGGTTCTCAACAGTACAGATCGGATTTCAGCAGTTGGTACAGTTTCAAACATCGGACCCTTCGCGACCGGTGGTCTGGAGGGAACGATCAATGCGGGACTTGCGACGTCGATTGCGGGTCAATTGATTGATGTCGCGTTGCCTGAGCTCGGCTCCGGCGAGCTCGCCTACATCCTTCGAGCTGAAGAAACGGACGCGGGACATGTCGCATCACTGGATATGTCTGGTGAGCTTGATGGCTCTTTGACATCACTGGTCGTCAATCAGAGGCGGAACCTGGAAACGTCTTCTCTGGAAAAATTGGACCTCGTGCTGTCCATGGAGAATCCAAATGGGCAGGCCCTGCTCGAGCAGATAGGTGTTGAACCTTTAGCCCCGATTGAGGGCAGTGGCCGGTTTCGAACGCAGCTGTCAGGCGCGCCAGACGAGTCTCTCGATACGAGTCTGCGGGTTGGGGTGGGAGACGTCGTGGCGTCGGTTACAGGCAAAACTCAGTCAGTGTTTGAGTCACCTGCGTTTGAGGGACGGTTTGAAGTGTCCGCACCCACACTCGGTTTGGTAAGCCAGGTTTCCGGATGGCAGGGTCCGTTGGTTGATCTTGCGCTGGCAAATGCGCGAGAGGGTGCCTTTGTTGCGGGTGGTGGCCTGGAGTGGGCATCCGACCGTGTGGCATTGAGCGAAGTTGAAGCGATTGCAGGCGCCTTCCGTGTGTCGGGCACAGGCGCGGTGGCTCTCGAAGCGGATACGCCATCGATAGATGCAACCATCAACATGGGTGCGCTGGCGCTGGATCCGGTGTTCAAGACTGACGATGACGACCCCTGGGCCGCTGATCCGTTGGACTGGTCGATGCTTGCGGCTGTTGAAGGGTCTTTGACGCTGGGCGTCTCCAAAATGAGTGTTGCGGGTCTTGTGTTGGAAGACGTTGCGGCCAAAGGAACGCTCGCTGATGGCGTGCTTTCCTTTACTCCGGTTACCGCTGATCTGGCGAATGGACGCCTGACAATGGGAGCTCGGGTCGAGGGTGGCACTGGGGTCCCGGGACTTGGGTTGACGCTCGCCGCCGAGGACGTGTCCGTGAATGACGCCTCTGAGATGCTGTTTAATGAAGCGCTCGGTGGCGGCGAGGCGACCGCCAGTCTGCAGCTCGAAGGCCAAGGGCGCAGTCTGCTGGGTATGATCTCAAGTCTGTCCGGTAGAGGTTCTCTGGCTCTGACGGAGGGCGAGTTCTATGGGTTCGATGTACTAGCATTCCGTAGTGCGATTGATGGGTTGTCAAGCATTGACGATTTCGATGCAGTTGCAGCCGTCCAACTTGAGAATGGGCGCACATCGTTTGATCAGATTGACGGATCTTTCTCAGTTGAGGAGGGCATACTGAAGTTCGCGCGTGTGGAGGTTGCCGTCTCTGGCATTGACCAAATGGAGGTCACGGCAATGGCTGATCTCGTAAGACTGGAAGTGGATGTGGAGACAAAACTCACCCTTGCGGGATCCCCACCTCTGCCGCCCTTGGAGATAGTCTTGGCCGGGCCGCTCCGGCAGCTTGAACGCCGGAACGATACCTTGGCGATACAACAGGCTGTATCTCAGGCCTTGCTGGTTCGAGATATCGAAGAGGCCGGGATTGAAGATCTTCCCGACGGTCTCCGCGACCTTATTGTCGGACCTGACGAAGGGTCACAGTTGGACCTTCCGCTTGAAGGGGTTGTTGAGGAGTCCACGCCGACGGCGCCAACACCGATACAACGTCCAACCGACTAAAGCTGACGCAGGTCGACGCGCTGTTGCTTCACCCGTTCCAGAATGAATACCCTAATGGCGCTGGTGAGCGATCCGGCGGCATCGCGTGATGAGTCAATGCGTCTGACAAGCTCGGTCACCGAGACTTTTTCGCGGCAGGCGATCTCTTTCAATTCATCCCAGAAGGTCTGCTCCAGGGTGATCGATGTGCGGTGACCTGAGATGGTGATGGACCGTTTGATCTGCCCAGACATGCCTTATTCTTTTATTTCGGTCCGATCATGTCTTCCGGACGGACGACTGCGTCAAACTCTTCCTCTGTTACATAACCGCCGCCGACAGCTTCGTCCCGCAGAGTGGTGCCGTTCTTGTGAGCCGTCTTTGCGATCTTCGCCGCGTTGTCATAGCCAATTTTGGGCGCAAGCGCGGTGACGAGCATGAGAGACCTTTCGAGTGCGGCTTTGATATTGTCTTCACGGGCTTCAATACCGACCACGCAATTGTCGGTGAAGCTCACAGCTGCGTCGCCGAGCAGTTGGACCGACTGCAGGAAGTTGTAGGCCATCATAGGATTGTACACGTTGAGCTCAAAATGACCTTGGCTACCAGCAAAGGCCAGTGCGGCATTGTTCCCAGCAACATGGGCACAGACCTGGGTCAGAGCTTCGCATTGGGTCGGGTTGACCTTGCCCGGCATGATGGAGGAACCAGGTTCGTTTTCGGGCAGAGCCAGTTCGCCCAGGCCCGAACGCGGGCCAGAGCCCAGTAGGCGGATATCGTTGGCAATCTTGAACAGGGCCGCCCCTGCCGCATTTATTGCGCCATGGGAGAACACCATGGCGTCGTGGGCTGCAAGGCTCTCAAATTTGTTCGGCGCTGTGACGAACGGCAGACCGGTGATGGCCGCAACGTTCTCTGCAACTTTCTCGGCAAATCCGATGGGGGCATTAAGGCCGGTGCCAACGGCCGTGCCGCCCTGCGCCAATTGCAAGAGACCGGGCAAAGTGAGTTCGATCCGTTCTATCGCTGAGGCAACCTGAGCGGCGTAGCCTGAGAATTCCTGACCCAGTGTCAGTGGCGTCGCGTCCTGGGTGTGGGTCCGACCGATCTTGATGATGTGATCAAACGCCTTCTGCTTTTCGACGAGCGCGCCGTGCAGGTGCTTCAATGACGGGATCAGGCCATGAACGATCCGCTCGGCGCAGGCAATGTGCATGGCTGTGGGATAGGTGTCGTTGGACGATTGGCTCATGTTCACGTGATCGTTCGGATGAACCGGATCCTTCGTGCCCATGGTGCCGCCAAGGATTTCAATCGCCCGGTTTGAAATCACCTCGTTGGAGTTCATGTTGGACTGGGTGCCGGATCCGGTCTGCCACACAACCAGCGGGAAGTGCTCATTGAGCTTGCCGTCGATGACTTCCTGTGCTGCTTCCACCATTGCTTTGCCAATCGTTTCGTCCAGATTACCGAGCGACATGTTGGCCTCTGCGCAGGCGCGCTTCACGATGCCCAGCCCGCGCACGACGGACTCAGGTTGCTTTTCCCAGCCGATCTTGAAATTGCCCAGCGAACGTTGTGCCTGTGCACCCCAATACTTGTCTGCGGGGACTTCAATTGGGCCAAAAGTATCGGTCTCGGTGCGTGTCTGGCTCATGCGTGGCTCTCCGGGTGTCGGGCAATAGGGCAGGTAAGCGCAGGGAGTCTCCCCACGCGGGGTCCTTTAGCATGCCTTTAGGGGCAGGCCAAATCTAAGAAATTTGCGCGTTGAGGGTTCGCTTAGCGGTCTTTGCGAAAGGCGTCCAGGTTGACCACTTCGCCGCTGTGATCCTCGTCACCGGGCTCCGACTTTTTCTCGGGTTCTGCGACGGGAGCGTCGAACACATCCTGAGGCTTGTCAGCTCCTTCTTCGCCATCGGGCACAAACTGGAGGCCGAACTGGACGCTCGGATCGAAGAAACCAACGAGTGCTGAATAGGGGACAACCAATCTCTCGGGCGTTTTGTCAAATGACAACCCGACGGAAAATCCGTCTTCACTGACCTTCAGGTCCCAGAACTGGTGCTGCAACACGATTGTCATTTCTTCCGGATACTGGCTCTTCAGTCGATCAGAGATGTCGACGCCGGGTGCCTCTGTACGGAAAGAAATGTAGAAATGATGCTCACCCGGCAGGCCTTCTGTCGCCGCAATGTTGAGGGCGTCGCGAACGACAGCGAGCAGAGCTTTCTGCGTCAGCACATCATATCGCATCTGGTCGTCGGCCATTTGGGTCTCCTGATTGGTTGCGACCCATTCAATCAGCGATTCGAGAGTGCGTCCAGTATTGCAGTCTCTGGCGCTACCCCTGCGGCAGCAGGTCGCGCAGGAGGCGAATGATGTTTCCGCCCATGACCTTTTCGATTTCCTCATCGGTGAAGCCGCGTGCGTGCATCTCCTGAGTCAACACAGCGAGTTCTGATGTGTCGAACTGCACGCTTGTTGTTCCGTCATAGTCTGAGCCGAGCGCTACATGATCGACACCGACAAGATCGACGGCGTATCTGAGCGACTTCACAACGCCGGATGGTGAGTGATCACAGACAGCGCCTTCCCAATAACCGACGCCGATCAGACCGCCTTTCGCGGCTATCTGCTTCATCAGGTCGTCTTCCAGGTTCCGTCGGGAGTGACAGGTACCCTTAATGCCTGTGTGGGAAACCACCAGAGGTTTTGTTGCAAGTGACAAGACATCCCGCACGACGGCTGGTGACGAGTGGGCGACGTCAATAATGATCTCCAATCGTTCCATCTCACGAACGGCGTCTTTGCCGAAGTCGGTCAGACCCGCTTGGCTCACGCCATGCAGCGAGCCACCGAGCCTATTGTCAAAGAAATGGTGCAGACCCATCATGCGGTAGCCAAGCGCGTGCAGCCTCTCGATACTCTCCAGATCGCCTTCTAGGGCATGGCTGCCTTCGGTGGCGAGAAGACCGCCGACTATGTTGCTGCCTTCAGCGCGGGCAGCGAGCACGGCGTCAAGATCGGCTCTCGTGCGCACGACCTTGATCGCTGAGGGGTCGCGGGCCTCTGCTGCGATCAAGCGCTCACCCTGATAGTGGGCCCGCTCAAACAGACTGCCCCAGGTGCGCGGTGGCCACAGTTGCGCTTGCGTCAGAAGGGTGACCTGATCGCTGTCGCCTGTATTGCTCTCATAGTTTTGTCCTGAGGGTGACTTTGTGACGACCGAGAAGACCTGCAGCGCGACATTGCCTTCCTGCAGACGGGGCACGTCCACATGGCCTACGGTCGCGCGGGCCAGTGGATCGCGTTCCCACAGCAGGGTATCGGAGTGGAGGTCGGCGACAATCAAACGCTCGTGAAGGTTCTGCGCCTCATCCGTAATGTCATAGGGCGCATGATCTTCGACAATATTGACGCTGTCCTCGATCATGGCCGGCACGAGGAAATAGACGACGGCAAATGCCGCGCCCAATAAGACCACCAAACCCAATGCGAACCGCTTCATGCTCACCCCCTATCTGCCTTCCGGCAGCATTATTGTTGAGAGGTCAGCCTAGGTGGTTGGGGTGAGCCCCTCAACCAGTTTGCACGTCGGTTGCATACCAGGCGCGCCACTTGGCAACGAGCGCATCCGTGTCCCGATCATTTGGGTGAAATGAAGGGCGATAATAGGAGAAGACGCCTTTGATGACGTGCCGCCAAACCCCGTGTCTTCCCCAGAGATGGCTCAGGCTGCGGCCCCATGACCGCCAATTGGTGAGCTCGCCTGACTTCTTCATCAGGTAGATCTGGTTTGCGAGTGCAGCGAAATTGAAATCGAGTGTGGTGATTGTCATGGCGATGGTCCGCCGAAGGTAGCCGCGGAATCCGGGATCAACTGTCTTGAACACATCGAATGCGACCGCCTTGTGCTCGGATTCCTCCAGCGCATGCCACCGCCAAAGGTTTGCAAAGTGCGGGTGGGCGCCTTCCATTGTGTGCGGATTTTCCAAGATTGCTTCGGCAAAGAGCGCTGTGTAGTGCTCTAGGGCGCAGGTGATGGCCAGCTGCGTTTTCTTCGGCAGTTTGCGTGCCAAACGCAGACCAAAGGTCACCAGGCGTTCGATCTTCTCCGGTTCCAGACCTTGGCTCGCAAGGTACTGGTTGTAGATGACGTGCTCACGGGAATGGATGGCCTCCTGGCCAGCAAACCCTCTTACATCTGATTTCAGCTTGGGGTCGGTGATTTGGTCGGCGAAATGGCGCACGCTATCCACGAAAAACCTCTCGCCTTCCGGGAAGGTGAGGGACAAGCCATTATAGAAGTGGGAGATGGCCGGATCACCAGAGTGCCAATTGACCGGCAAATCGTCAGCGAAGGTGAAGCCGGGGTCGCGGGGGGTGATCTTTGGGGTGTTGGTCATTTTGTCTCCGTCGGTCCTCCCTGGGAGAAAGTGGAGGCTTCTGTTGCCAGGTGCCTCCGAACCCCGCCTGCAAGTGCTAACTCACAGGGCTAGATTTGAAACAGTCGAACTGCTTACGCAGCTAGACGTGCCTCAGCGTAGTTGTCGTTTGCAACTATCAAACGGCCCGATAACGGCGGAACCATGCCGAGCGAAAGAAGATCCTTTACGCCCTCGTCGATCCTGTTTCGCCCCCATAAAAAGCCCAAGTTCTGGTCTTGAGTTTTTGGTGGAGGCGCCGGGTACTGCCCCCGGGTCCGATGGGTTTATTGCGAAATCCGTTTATCGCCATAGTCGGTTTCCCGACAGAGCTAATATAGGCACTTAAACCCATGAATTAAAGGTGTATAGGCGGATATGAGCGGGGCAGAATGCCGCGTTCAATGGGGCTTTTCCGCGCCTTAAACCCTTGGATTTTTCTAGCCAGACACGCGGCGCGTATGTCCCTCCCAATAGGGCTCGCGGAGATCCTTTTCAAGACCTTGCCGCTGGCATTTCGGGGCAGTTCGTCCATGAAAGAGACCTTGCGGGGGATCTTGTAGCCGCCCAGTTTTGTGCGGCAGAATTCGATGACCTCCTGTTCCGTGAGGCTCTCGCCTTCTTTCAGGACCAGGGTTGCCATCACATCTTCTCCGAATTTTTCGCCGGGAATGCCGAACACGGCGGCATCTGCGACCGCAGGGTGTTCAAACAGCGCGTTTTCTACTTCACGCGGATAGACGTTCTCCCCGCCGGACACGATCATGTCTTTGATCCGGTCCTGTATATAGACATAGCCTTCTTCGTCGATGCTCGCGGCGTCGCCCGTGTGCATCCAACCGCCCCGAAGGGCTTCCTTGGTGGCATCCTCCATATTCCAGTAGCCCTGCATGATCTGGGGGCCCCGACAGATGATCTCGCCGACGTCGCCCACAGGCACGTCATCGTCGTTTTCATCAACGATGCGGACGTGGGTGCCTGGAATGGCGCGACCGGCCGCGAGCAGAAGCTCGGGCTTTTCCTTGAGCGCCCGGACATGGTCCTCGGCGTTCAGGTAGACGACGGAAGATGTTGTCTCCGTCATGCCAAAGGCCTGGTAGAAGTCGCACTCGAATGTCTCCATAGCTCCTCGAAGGGTCTCTTCGGCGATGGGAGAGGCTCCATAGACCATGGCCTTGAGTGAGGAGTAATTGCGCTCTTTCACGTCCGGCACCATGACGAGACAGGCCTGGATCATGGCGGGCACGAGCACGGTTGTGGTGATGCCGTCATTTGCAAGGGAGTCGACCACATCCGTAGGCACGAAGTCTTCATGAATCACGACACCGGCGCCTGAGTGCAGCCCGTGGAGCATCACCATGGTGCCCGCCGCGTGGTACATGGGCGCTGCTACGAGGATCTTGTCGCCGTGTCCCAGACGGACTGAGATCACGTTCCGCATCTGCTCCAGATTGGCCAGAATATTGCCGTGGGTGAGGATGGCGCCTTTGGGCCGCCCCGTCGTACCGGACGTGTACATCTGATAGAGCGCGTTGTCCGCGGTGACGCCCCGGTCTGGAACGTTTGCCGTGTCTTGTTTGGCGAGTTCCGTCGCATAGTCTTCCCAGCCAGCCGGGGGTGTCACGTCGATGGCGTAGCAGGTTTCGACCGTTTTCAGGTCGGAGCGGATGGTGGCCGCCGCAGGTGCCAGATCTTTGTGAGCAAACAGGAGCTTCGCGCCGGCATCATTGATGATGTAGGCCCATTCAGCGGGTGCCAGTCGGTAATTCAGCGGCACGGGCACGGCCCCTGCCTTGCCCGCCGCATGATAGAGGATCGACATTTCGATGGAGTTCTTGGACAGGTAGGCGAAGCGGTCCCCGACCTCTAGACCTTGCGAAATCAGGAGGTTGGCCAGCCGATTGGCTTCTTCATTAGCCTCCGCGTAAGTCATGGTCCGATTACCGCAACGGGCAAAGAAAGTGTCCCCGTGAATACGGGCGTAATATTCGAAATTGTCCTGCAGGCGCATGAGCTTCCTCCCCAAGATGCTCTAATCTCCCAATAAGGGTATGGAGCCAATTAGAGCGAAGGGAGGGCGCTCTATCAAGAGAGATCAATGGCCTGTGGACCGAATCGGAGAGCTTGCTAAGATGAGGCCTCAAGATCAGGAATAAGACCCTCATGCAGCAATACCACGACCTGATGCGCCGGATTCGAGACACGGGCGCTGAAAAGACGGACCGGACCGGGACCGGCACGCGCTCTGTTTTCGGACACCAGATGCGCTTTGACCTGGCTGACGGGTTCCCCATGGTCACGACAAAAAAGCTGCATCTGAAATCCATCGTTCACGAGCTCCTCTGGTTCATCGCAGGCGACACGAATATCGCTTACCTCAAGGCCAATGGGGTCAGCATCTGGGACGAGTGGGCGGACGAGAAGGGGGATCTCGGGCCCGTCTATGGGCATCAGTGGCGCAGCTGGCCCACGCCCGATGGCGGTACCATTGACCAGATCAAAAACCTGGTCGACCAGATCGAGAATAATCCGGACTCGCGACGGCTCATTGTGTCCGCCTGGAATGTGGCGGATGTGGACAATATGGCTTTGCCGCCCTGTCATTGCCTGTTCCAGTTTTATGTCGCTGACGGAAAGCTCTCCTGTCAGCTCTATCAGCGGTCAGCGGATGTGTTTTTGGGTGTGCCGTTCAATATCGCCTCTTATGCGTTGTTGTTGCAGATGATGGCGCAGGTGACGGGGCTCGAGGCTGGCGAATTCATCCATACGTTTGGGGATGCGCATCTCTACCTCAATCATCTGGAGCAGGCGGACCTGCAACTTTCGCGGGAACCACGCCCTCTGCCGCAGATGAAGATCAATCCGGATGTGAAGAGCCTGTTCGATTTCACCTATGACGATTTCGAGCTGGTGGGCTACGACCCGCATCCGCACATCGCGGCGCCTGTAGCGGTTTAGACTTCATGCATATCTGTCTTTTTGTGGCGATCGCCGAGAACGGCGTGATTGGCAAAGACAATGCCATGCCGTGGCGCTTGTCGGGCGATCTGCAATATCTGAAACGCATGACCATGGGGAAACCCATCATCATGGGCCGCAAGACCTGGGAGAGTTTCCCGCGGCGGCCGCTCCCCGGGCGTCCCAATCTCGTGGTGACCCGCGACCCGGGCTATGACGCACCTGGAGGGGAAGTGTTCACAAGCGTTGAGGCGGCACTCGCACGTGGGGAAGAGCTTTGTGGTGAACTCGGTGTGGATGAGATCATGATCCTTGGCGGCGCGGAAATCTATGCGGCGACGCTCGACAAAGCGACACGTATCTATCTCACGGAAGTGCATGCCTCTCCGGAGGGGGACACCAGGTTCCCCGATTTTGATCGCTCAGAGTGGCGCGAAGTGCGCAATGTTCGCCAGCCTCGCGACGAGCGGGACAGCGATGACTATTCGCTTCTGGTGCTGGAACGAGCCTAGCCTGCTGCCTGCTCCATGGCGGCGCGGTAGCCTTCATCAATAGCCGCATCCAGATAGGCTTGGCCGCTTGCGTCTGAGTTCGCTATGGAGATACGTCCGAACTGTTTTCGACCGTGGTCAAAAGGGGCGTCGCCGTCATCATAATCTGGGTGGTCGAGGGGATTGGGCGCCCAGGAATATCCGTGTGACCAGCGATTGACGGTGATACCCGCAATATCGGTCGCTGGATCAAATCCATATGCGCCCAGCATGCCGGCCAGATGGTCGCGCAACTCCCGTTCATAGTCCTCAAAGCTTGTGGCGAGCAGTTGATATCGGCCCGCGCGGCTTTGATCGTCTGCCGTCGCACCGGGCGTCGTTGGGCAATGGACCATGTGCGCGACAATGGGATCATCTGGCGATTGCGCATAGGTGTAATCACCGAGGCTCACGGGGAAGTCGAGAATGGCGAATTTGTGCCAGCGGCCTGGACTCTGCACCAACCCAACGCCCGCCTTCTTCCAGGCGTGCCAATTGTTAAAGGCAACGTTGGAATAAACCAGCGGCATTTTCACCAGTTTCGACTGGGCGATGCGTTGTTCTTCTGGCAGCGTTGGGCAGAGATGCGGGATTGCCATGTTGTAGCAGGCGAGAATGGCGCGTTTGCTTCTAACCCTCTTTGACTCACCGTTTTGAACATAGGTGACTGCGACATTGTCCGCTGTTACCGCGTCCCCCACATGTTCAACATTGATAACCGTGCTGTTGAGGCGCAGGCGCACCTGAGCGTCTGTCCGGTCGAGTGCGCTGTAGTCAAATTGGCTCAAGACAATGTCAAACATGCTGTCACCGTCAGCGACATGGGGCATCAGGCGGCGCACAAGCAGCCGCGCCACGGACGCGTTGCCATCCGGGAAATGGTGAATATAGGGATCGGTTCCCCAAAGCCTCACAGCCGGCAACAGCCAGCTTAAGGAACCCAGTGAGGTTGCGTTCAACCCGGGAAGAAAGGCGAGCAGGGGCAGGGCAGGGGTTGCGTCCGCTCCGTGTGCAAACAGGGGGGTCATCATATCCCGGAAGAGCGCTAAGGCATCCGGATGAGTGACGCCAAAGTGCTGTTTCAGCAACTGTTCGTAGGAGATGGAGTTGAGGTAGCTTGGCTCAGAGAAGATTGAGTGGTCCGGTAACAGATCGACGTCTGTGGTGTAGAGCCTCTCCACCTGCGACTTGGCCTCAGCGGCGATGGGCATGTTTGCCAATGCCTCTATTGCGCTGGCACCTTTCGCGCCATTTGCCAGCGGGATATAGCCACCGTCATCGCCGAAGAAATCCTGTTTGACCAGTCTGTCCTCGCCAAAGCGCGCCTGATCAAAGTAATAGGCGCCCGCAAGGTCGTGTCGCTTGTAGAAACCTTGATCATAAGCCGTTTCAAATTCCTCAAGGTCAATGCGCAGCTCTTCGAGCAGGCCTGACGCCTCGCTGCTGAAGCTTGAGGGGGTATCGATGGTCTGGCTGCCGCCATGGCCGAGCACCAGGCGCCCATCTATTTGAAACTCGTTTCGTTTGGCGTGGCCGCCAAAGTCGTCATGGTTTTCAAGAATTAGAATGCGGGCGTCGGGTTTTTCTTTCAGGAAAAAATGCGCTGCGGACAATCCACTGACACCGGCGCCGACGATGATGAGGTCGTAGAGGGTGCTGTCATCCTCGTTTGTGGGACCAAAGTCCATCCGTCCCTCCCAGGCCAGGTCGTGCATGGTCTCAAACGAACCCGCATGGCTTCCTCTCAACCCGGAGCTTGCAGGGGGGTAGGCTTTAGAGCTTGTCCCCGACGCTCTGGCACTTGAAACCGGGCAGGCAGCGGCGGCCACTGCCAAGGCGCTTGCGCCATTTATAAAGTCTCGCCGCGAGATCGCGCGATCCATTCCCAGTTCTTTATCTGTCCGTTTCATCTGCATCACTCCTTACCAAGTTGAGTTAGCGGACTTGTTTTTTATCATAAAGATGATAAAAAACAAGTGTTGGAAAATCTAAGGAAATCAGCCAGAAATAGCGACATGGGCAGACCTTCAAAGAAGACAGAACGCACAGACGAGATATTGGCGGCGTTTCAACGCTGCGTGATCGCGCAAGGGCTGGACGCGACCACTCTTGATGATGTTGCCCGTGAAGCCAGGGTCCAACGGGCCACGATCCGGCATTTTGTCGGCAATCGGGAACAGCTGATTAGCGCGGCGTTGGATGCCATGATCAAGCGCTATGTGGCGGCTTATGACTGGCGGATCGAAGATGCGGGCTCCACGCTGGAAGACATCGCCGATTTCATGTTTTCACCTGAATATGCCCACGGCACTTCGGAGGATGACAGACTTCTGGACGCGCTGATTTCGGCGGCTATGTCTGACACGCAGCTGCGTGACGCGCTGAAGGGTTTCTTTGTCGAAATGCAGGCCCGCCTTGCAAAAAAAATTATCCGCGACATTCCAGGTACGGCTTTGGGTGCTGCTCAGGATACAGCCTATGTGTTGGTCACGCTTGCAGAACAGAGTTCACAGTTTCAGTTTTTAGGCTTGCCAAAACGAGGCCACGCGGCGGCTCATCAAATGGCCAAAAACCTGATAGAGTCTTTGCGTGCCGCGCAACAGAATTGACAAAGAGCCGACGGGGTACACTGCGAATTGTGCGACAGGAGACCATGCATGGATTTCAAGACATTCAAACTGACGCCGAAGCCCAATCAGTTTTTGATCGCGCCCGAAGGCTATTGTCAGAATGCGAAACCGCATGCGACGCCCAAGATTTTCTCCGTCGACCCCCAGACGCTTGAGGATACGTTTGCTGACATTGCGCTGGCGCAGCCCCGCGTGACGCGCGTCCAGACGGAGCCCGGTCAAAGGGAGTTCGTTCAACGCTCAGCCCTGATGCGCTTCCCTGATACCATTACCTTTGAAGCGATCGATCTCGGTGATGGGACGTCCACCTTTGCGATCTATAGCCGCTCGAAGGTTGGGCACTCAGATCTCGGGGTCAATAGAAAGCGCATTGAATCCTGGTTGAGGAAGCTCGACGCGGCGCTTTAGGTATCATTCAGCAAGACGGAGGTGGCGCATGGATGTGCGCGCGGCGGTGGCTTTTGAGGCAGGTAAGCCCCTGGAAATCGAAACGGTCCAGCTAGAGGGGCCGCGTGCCGGGGAAGTCCTGGTTGAAATGAAGGCAACCGGCATCTGCCATACGGACGCGTTTACGCTGTCCGGCGATGACCCGGAAGGTCTCTTTCCGGCGATCCTTGGTCATGAAGGGGCGGGGGTTGTTGTCGAAGTGGGGGAAGGCGTCACGTCACTCGCCGTCGGGGATCATGTGATCCCGCTCTACACGCCGGAATGCCGTGAGTGCGACTATTGTCTCAACCCGAAAACCAATCTCTGCCAGTCCATCCGCGAAACGCAAGGCCAGGGCCTGATGCCGGATGGATCGAGCCGTTTTTCCTATAAGGGCAAGCAGGTGCTGCACTATATGGGCTGCTCGACCTTCGCAAACTATTCCGTCGTGCCGGAAATCGCGCTCGCCAAAATTCGGAAAGACGCGCCCTTCGACAAGGTCTGTTACATCGGCTGCGGTGTGACGACTGGCATTGGCGCTGTTGTGAACACGGCCAAGGTGGAGCCTGGCTCGACTGTTGTTGTATTTGGGCTCGGCGGCATTGGTCTCAATGTCATTCAAGGGGCCCGCATGGTCGGTGCCAAGCAGATCGTCGGTGTGGACATCAACAATGACCGCAAGGCTCTCGGGACTCAGTTCGGTATGACCGACTTCGTCAATCCAAAAGAGGTGAAGGGAGACATTGTCGGCCACCTTGTAGAACTCACCGGCGGCGGGGCGGATTATTCGTTCGAGTGTATCGGCAATGTGACCACCATGCGTCAGGCGCTGGAATGCGCCCATAAGGGCTGGGGTGAGAGCATCATCATCGGTGTTGCCGGTGCGGGGCAGGAAATCTCAACCCGTCCCTTCCAATTGGTCACGGGACGCAGCTGGCGCGGGACTGCTTTTGGGGGTGCGCGCGGCCGGACAGATGTCCCGGCGATTGTCGATTGGTACATGGACGGCAAGATCAATATCGACGATCTCATTACCCACACCATGCCGCTCGAAGAGATCAACAAGGGCTTTGACCTCATGCATGAGGGCGCCTCCATTCGTTCTGTCGTGATCTATTGAGTTGACGTCTCTTATTCGCTGACCGACCCTCTCCCTATCAAAACAAGAATGATCAGGGAGTTGGTGACATGCACATGGAAGAGATTGCGAGCGGGCTGGAATTTCCAGAAGGGCCCATCGCGATGGCGGACGGGAGCGTTTTACTTGTTGAGATCAAGCGGGGCACGCTCACGCGGGTGCAGCCGGACGGGTCAACGGAAGTTGTGGCAGACCTTGGCGGCGGGCCCAATGGGGCTGCCATTGGGCCTGATGGCGCGGTCTACGTTTGCAACAATGGCGGCTTTGAATGGCACGATGTGGGTGGGCTCACCGTTCCCGGCGGAAAGCCGGATGACTATTCCGGTGGGCGGATCGAACGTGTCGATCTTGCAACCGGTGAAGTGACGGAGCTTTACCGGGAGTGTGACGGCATCCCTCTCAATGGACCCAACGACATTGTGTTCGACAAGCAGGGTGGCTTCTGGTTCACCGATCTGGGGAAAACCTATGGACGGGTGAAAGATCTGGGCGCGCTTTACTATGCGCTGCCGGACGGGTCGTCGATTAAGCAGGTGGTGTTTCCGATTGAGACCCCCAACGGCGTTGGTCTGTCGCCGGATGAGTCAGTTGTGTATGTGGCAAGCACAGAGGCGGGGCGCCTTTGGGGCTTCGACATCGAAAAACCCGGCGCCATCATTTCGGCTGGACCGCCGAACCATGGCCGAATGATCGGCAATCCGACAGGCCTCAATTATTTCGACAGTCTGGCGGTGGACGCTGACGGTAATGTCTGCGTCGCGACCATCTTTAATGGCGGGATCACGTCGATTTCTCCCGATGGAGAGATTGAACATTTTCCGACGGACGACTTCATTACCACCAACATCTGCTTTGGCGGCGAAGATCTTAGGACAGCCTATCTGACGCTTTCCTCCTCCGGTCGGTTGGTGAAATGCACCTGGCCTAGGGCGGGGCTGCCGCTCAACTATCTCAATAGGTAAGCGGACCCTTTTCGCTTCCCAAGTCCGTGAGTGATGTGTCAGCATTCCCATCTCAAACGGGGTGCGAGCATCAATATTCTTGGGAGGACAAGATGCGACTAGTGATCAGTTTTTTGGTGGCGACATTTGCGATGACAGGTGCGGCTTTGGCTGACCCGTTCGCCAACTTTTACGGTAACACTGTGAGTATTGAGAACCCGGAAGGGACACGCTCTGTGCTCATCAATAATGATGGGACCTACAGTCAGGTGCTGGCAGACGGGACGTCCGCTGACGGGACCTGGGCCGTTGACGGCGATAATGCCTGTTTTGAGACAGGACCGGATACGCCTCCCTATTGCGTTGAGGCCGTATCGCGCAATGTGGGCGATACGTGGGATCTGACGGCGCCTGATGGCACGGCAGAAAAAGCAACGCTTGTCGCCGGACGGTAAGCAGTATCTTTGATGGATTTACCTTTAGGCCGGGTTCTATGAGCCCGGCCTTTTTTATGTGCAATGGATTATTCGATGACGATCTTGGGTGCGGCTCGTTCAGATGTTGCCCCGGCGAGATGGGCCGCAACTTTCTGGGCCAATTCGACAAACGGCGTCGCTTCTTCGCTGCTAGGTGCGGTTGCCGCAATCGGCCGTCCTTGGTCCAGACCTTCGCGAATGGCCGGGTAGATCGGCACTTCGCCTAAGAAGGGGACGCCAACTGTTTCTGCTGTGCGTCGAGCGCCACCCTCGCCAAAGATGAAGGTTTTTTCGCCAGAGCCTGGGCTCACAAAATAGGCCATGTTCTCAACGATGCCGAAAACCGGTACGTGGGTCTTTTCAAACATGGCGATGCCGCGCCGGACATCGGCGAGGGCAATTTCCTGAGGGGTCGAGACGATCACGGAGCCGGCCAATGGAACCTTCTGTGCCATGGTGAGCTGGGCGTCGCCGGTTCCCGGCGGCATATCGACCACCAGCACGTCGAGTTCTCCCCAAACGACATCATTCATCATTTGCATGAGGGCTGATTGGACCATGGGGCCGCGCCAGATCATGGCTGTGTCCTCGTCGACCAAATAGCCGATGGACATGGTTTTGATGCCGTACTTTTCGTGGGGCAGCAGCTTTTTGCCATCGGTGGTCCCCGGCTTGTCAGCAATGCCCATCATGCGCGGCACCGAAGGACCATATATGTCCGCATCTAGCAGGCCGACTTTCAGGCCTTGATTACCCAATGCGATTGCGAGATTGATGGCGACTGTAGATTTGCCGACACCGCCTTTGCCGCTGGCCACCGCAATAATTTTCTTCACGCCGGGAATGTTTAGCTCTTCCGCGCTTGCTGACTTTGGCGCGGCTTGGGACGTTGGCTTTGTTGCAGCAGGTGCCTCACCGCTATGGGCCGTTAGAACGGCTGTCACGGAAAGAACGCCAGGAACTTTGTACACGGCGTCTTCGCAGGCCTTTCGGACTGGTTCCAAAGCGGGGCCGCGTGATGGATCAACTTCCAGTGAGAAGAGGACGTGACCGTCTTTGATAACAAGCCCCTGGACCATGTCCGCGGACACCACGTCCATACCCTGATAGGGGTCTTTAACCTTGGCGAGAGCGTCCAGGATGTTCGATTTGTCGAGCGAGGCCATTTTAAGGGTTTTCCTCATATTTCTTTTGTCTGGAAGGGTGGCGAAGGGACCCTTTCAACCCAATTTAGGGAGTGTGGCGCGCGTTGCGTCGCATAGGTGAGTGTCATATAACGCCGAGGCGGTCGAATTACTATCTGATAGCGTGTGATGCGAGGTCACAGCCGCTATAATGAGAATAAGAATGACAGCGGATTTGCGCGCATCACAAGCGCGGCGGCGGAAAATTTACGGACAAAGGAAGTTCCATGCCCTGGAGCAATAACAATGACGGCAACGGCGGGTGGCAAGGCGGCGGCAATGGCGGCGGTCGAGGCCCCTGGGGTCAACCCCCATCGGGTGGCGGCGGTGGTGGTGGCCAGCAGCCGCCTGATCTCGAAGAGCTGATCCGTAAGGGCCAGGAACGACTGCGTGATTTTATTCCGGGCGGCGGCGGTGGCGGCAGCGCTACTGGCACTGGCGGCGGCGGAAGTGCAGGTGTTTGGCTTGTGCTTGCGTTGGTTATTTTGGGCTTGCTCGCCTACAGCTCAGTTTACCGGGTTAATACGGATGAAGAGGGCGTCGTCCTTCGCTTTGGCAAATATGCCTACTCCCAACCGCCAGGGCTTCATTTCAAACTCCCTTATCCGATTGAAACCGTTCTGACGCCCCAGGTGACGGTCGTGAATACGGTCGATGTTGGCGGCAATGCATCTTCGCAATTCGCTAACCGCGGCAACCGCACGTCGGCCGCTTTGGACCGGGAAGGTCTGATGCTCACCGGGGACGAGAATATCGTCGACATCAATTTCTCTGTTCTGTGGCGGATTGGCGATGCAGCCAATTACCTCTTCAATGTTGAAGATCCTCAGCGCACGGTCAAAGCAGTCGCCGAAAGCGTGATGCGTGAAGTTGTTGGTCAGTCGACGTTCCAGGTTCTCCAGACCTCTGGTCGTCTGCAGGCGCAGGTAACCGTGCAGGAACGTATGCAGGAGATCCTGGACGCTTATGGGGCCGGCATTACGGTCACGGAAGTGAAGCTTCAGAAGGTCGACCCTCCGTCGGCCGTTATTGACGCCTTCCGCGACGTGCAGGCAGCCCGTGCCGACCAGGAACGGTTGCGAAATGAGGCTGAGGCCTATGCAAACACTGTTGTTCCAAAAGCGCGTGGTGAAGCGGAGCAGTTGATCCAGGCTGCGAGTGCTTATCGGGAACAGACCGTCGCGCAGGCTCAAGGTGAATCTCAGCGTTTCCTGTCGATCTACAATGAATACAAAGATGCGAAAGACGTGACCCGGGAACGTATGTTCCTGGAAACCATGGAACGGGTTCTTGGCGACATGAACAAGGTCCTGATGGACCAGGCTGCCGGTGGCGCCGTGCCCTATCTGCCACTCAATCAATTGTCGCCGGGTGCTGGCGCTCGTACCGAGGAGAACCGCTAATGAACCGGGTTGTTGGTATTGGAGGCGCGATCTTCCTTCTCGTCGCAGTCATCCTCGCTTATTCCACGCTGTTCACAGTTCGGATGACGGAGCAGGCGCTGGTCTTGCAGTTTGGTGATCCTCGGGTTGCGATAACGGAGCCTGGCCTTAACTGGAAGCTCCCGTTCATTCAGAACGTGGTCTATTTCGACAAGCGCATTTTGAACCTGGACTCGCCGGAAGAAGAGATCATCGCAGGGGACCAGAAGCGTCTCGTTGTGGACGCCTTCGCGCGCTACAAGATTGTCGATCCGTTGAAGTTCTTCCAGTCGGTCCGCGACGTGGCTTTGGCCGAACGCCGCCTGAATCCAATCTTCGTATCGTCACTCAGAAACGTGCTTGGTGAAGAAAGTCTCGAAACACTCGTTCGGGACGACCGGAGCGGTTTGATGGTTCGGATCAAGAACGAGTTCAACACGGCGAGTGCAAATCTCGGCATTGAAGTCGTGGACGTGCGGATCAGGCGGGCTGACCTGCCGGAAGCAAACAGTCAGGCCATTTACCGGCGCATGCAGACAGAGCGTGAGCGGGAAGCAGCCGAGCTTCGCGCGCAAGGGGCGGAGACCGCTCAGCGCGTGCGGTCACGTGCTGACCGTGATGTAACGGTTCTTCTCGCTGAGGCGCAGAGAGAGTCAGACACGATCCGCGGTGAGGGCGATGCGAAGCGGAACGAGATCTTCGCGGACGCTTATGGCAAGGATCCGGAGTTTTTCGCTTTCTACCGCTCCATGATTGCTTATGAGCAGGGACTCAAAGGCGATACCACGACTATGGTCCTGTCGCCTGAGAGTGACTTTTTCCGTTACTTCGGTGATCCCAGCGGTCGGGGTGGACGCTAAGCGTCCTCTCCACTAGCAGGGGCGTGCGTTAGATGTCCGATCTGGTCACGGCCATCGGCCTGGTTTTGGTTCTCGAAGGCCTCGTGTACGCGGCCTTCCCCCGCGGCTTGAAGCAGATGATGGCGATGGCTCAGGAGACGCCTGACGAGACCTTGCGTCGTTTTGGACTTGTGGCACTCGCTCTCGGGGTTGTGATCGTTTGGTTGGTGCGCGGATGAGTTTTGAGGGCGCCCGCGCCTCAATTCGTCCACAATCTCTGCCAAAATGCCGTCATGCTTAAACCCAGGGGCGAATTGGGCCCTGATTCTGGGAAAATTGACTTTATTAACTCTGATTGAACCGGCTTTGGCCCATGTTCAGACGGATTATGACTATTACCTCATGGGCCTTATGCGCGCCCACGTGGATCTGGAGTGCAAGTAATATGCTGGTAAGGGCCGAAAACGCGATGATGGATAAGGCAAAAACGCGCCGCAACTCCTGGGCTCAAGCGGTCACGGGGGCGATTTGCGCGCTTGCTATGGTCCTCGTGCTTCAGCCGATCAGTGCGGGCCCAAGCTTTGCTCGCGCGGCACCTGACAGTTTCGCGGATTTGGCTGAGCGTCTGTCACCAGCGGTCGTGAACATTTCCACTTCACAAACGGTGAATAGCAGGAACACGCGGCGACAAGTCCCGGGCCTGCCTGAAGGTTCCCCATTTGAGGACTTCTTTGAGGACTTTCTTGAGCGGCAAGGGCGTCAGGGTGCTCCGCGCCGGGTTCAATCGCTCGGGTCCGGTTTTGTCGTGGACCCAGACGGGTATGTGATTACGAACAACCATGTGATTGCTGAGGCGGATGAGATCAAAGTGATCTTTGCGGATGGTGAGTCCCTGGACGCCGAAATTATCGGTCGGGACCCGAAGACAGATCTCGCTGTGCTCAAGGTCGAGCCCGAAGGTGATCTGCCGTACGTTTCCTTTGGCACGTCGAGCGAGGCACGGGTCGGCGACTGGGTGATGGCGATCGGTAACCCGTTCGGTCTCGGCGGCACGGTTACCGCCGGCATCATCTCCGCTATCAATCGCGACATTAATGCTGGTCCGTATGACGACTTCATTCAAACCGACGCGTCGATCAACCGCGGCAATTCCGGTGGCCCGCTCTTCAACATGGACGGCGAAGTCGTTGGCGTGAACACCGCGATCATTTCGCCTTCGGGTGGATCGATTGGCATTGGTTTTGCCGTTCCGTCCGATACGGCTGTCTCCGTCATTGAGCAATTGCGTGAGTTTGGGGAAACCCGCCGCGGATGGTTGGGTGTCCGCATTCAATCTGTGAACGAAGAGATCGCGGAAGGTCTCGGCATGGATGAGCCCAAAGGCGCGCTTGTTGCCGGGGTCAATCCGGATGGTCCTGCGCAAGATGGCGGCGTGGAGCCGGGCGACGTGATTGTGGAGTTCGACGGCAAGGACGTCCCTGAAATGCGCGACCTGCCAAAGCTTGTCGCGGAAACATCCATTGGTCGCGTTGTCGATGTTGTGGTGATCCGCGATGGCAAAGAGAGGACTCTCAATGTCAAGATTGAGCGCCTTGATGAAACGGATACAGCGGATGCAAGTGGCGGACGCGATGGTAAAGAAGATGAAAAAGGAACGGCGGAAGTTCTCGGGCTCGGACTTTCAAGTCTGACAGCGACAACCCGCAGTCAGTACAATGTGCCCGACGATGTCGACGGTGTTGTTGTCACCTTTGTTGATGCCGCCAGCGCTGCGGCAGAGAAGGGCATTCGTCGCGGTGACGTGATTGTCGAGGTTGCACAGAACGATGTGCGCAGCCCCTCTGACGTGAAGACTTATGTTGAAGAGGAAAAAGCCTCAGGTCGTAAGTCCGTCCTGTTGCTGTTGGCAAGCAATGGCGATCTCCGCTTTGTTGCCGTGCGGATCAAGCAAGACGACTAAGCCAAATCTGGTCAGACGAGGTCAGTGATTTCGTCTGATCGATATCCCTGAATGTAGAGCAGTGCGGTGAGGTCGCCGTGATTGATCTCCGCGGGTGCAGCGGCCGCGACCACAGGTTTCGCATGGAAGGCGACGCCAAGACCGGCCTCTCCGATCATGCCCAGATCGTTGGCGCCATCGCCGACAGCCATGGTAGCGCGTGGATCAATCTCGAGCTCTGCAGTGAGGTTTTTTAGGGCAGAAACTTTCGCTTCTCTTCCCAGGATCGGGTCCGCAACCTTGCCCGTAAGGGCGCCGTCTTCCACCAGCAGGGTGTTTGCCTGATTTGACGTGAAGCCAACGGACTGGGCGACCCTTTCGGTGAAGAAGGTGAAGCCACCGGAGACCAGCGCGCAGGTGGCCCCGTGCTGGCGCATGGTCGCACAAAGCGCCCGCCCGCCGGGGGTTTCCGTGATTTGGTTTTCGTAGACCCGCTGGAGCTCACTCTCCGCAAGGCCTTTTAGCAAGCTCACTCGTTCACGAAGGGCTGGCTCGAACTCCAGCTCGCCGCGCATGGCGCGTTCTGTGATGTCCGAAATGGCGTCTCTGATGCCCAGTGCGTCGGCCAGTTCATCAATGCATTCCTGTTCAATGATGGTGCTGTCCATGTCGGCCACCAGCAGCTGTTTTCTGCGATGGGCGCTTGGCTGCAAAACAACATCAATGGGGGCATCGCCGAGCGTTGTGCGGGCGGTGTCGACTAGCGAGGTGTCGGATGTCTCCACAAGCAGGTCGCACGCCCGTCCCTCATGCAGCCAGTCCGGTGCTTGGCTGATCTCCAATGCTGCTGCTACAGCCTCAACATGATCTTGCGTGAGCTCGACGCTGGTATTGCCTATAAGGGTGAGAACATGGGACATGATGCGTTCAACAGAACTTTCGTCTTCAGGAGCTCCGGGTGAGCCAGACCGATACCAATAGAGGCGACTCGTTGGCGGTCCTTATCGCAGGGCCGACGGCCAGCGGCAAGTCCGCTCTCGGACTCGCTTTGGCCGATCGGTTGGGCGGTGAGATTATCAATGCCGATTCCATGCAGGTGTACGCGGATCTGCGGATCGTGACGGCGCGTCCCTCGCAGGACGAAGAGGCTTCGGCGCCACATCATCTCTACGGCCATGTCCCCGCTTCAACCGTGTTTTCAACAGGCCAATGGCTGAGCGATGCCGTTGCCGCAATTGAGAAGGTCCGCGGGCGAGGCAAGGTTCCGATTGTGCTCGGCGGAACCGGGCTTTATTTCAAAGCGCTCACGGAAGGTTTCGTTGAGGTGCCCGACATTCCGGATGATGTGCGGGCGGCGACGCGGGCAGAAGTCGATGAGATCGGCCCGCAGGCAGCGCATGCGCTGCTTGGGCGTGTGGATCCTGGCTGGGCGGCCCAGGTTAACCAGAATGATCCCCAACGCATTGCCCGGGGTCTGGAGGTTGTTCGTGCGACGGGCCGGCCGCTGTCATCCTGGCAGGCGGAGCCCGTTCAAGCGCCTGACTTTGGGCCTTATGCCCAGTTTGTGCTGGAACCTGACCGCGCCTGGCTGATTGAGCGCATTCACAGGCGATTCCGCCAGATGGTCGACGCGGGGGCCGTTGATGAGGTAGAGGCACTGCTCCAACAGGGTCTCGATGCCTCTGTGCCGGCGATGAAGGCGCTTGGCGTACCGGAACTTGGCGCCTATCTCTCTGGTGCAACTTCCCTGGACGAAGCGATCGAGACTGCGGCCATCAAGAGCCGTCAATATGCGAAGCGGCAATCGACCTGGTTTCGCCAGCAGATGATTTCGTGGAGTAGGCTTTCTGCGCAAGATTTGGAAAGCCAAATAGACAAAATCTTTTCATTTATTGACGAATAGTCCTTGACCCTGTGGTTCCGAGTGGATAAATTGCCCTCGTTTTCCGCGGCTTTGCGCCAAAAACCCTGAAAATATCTCTTTTTCATCGGTTTCGTGCAATTTGGGCCGCGGTTTGTCTGTTTCACGGGGGCTCGAGGTGGGCCGCCCAGCACGAAGGAAGGAAGCCCCATGTCCGGCCAGGAGATGACAGGAGCTGAAATCGTTATCCGCGCTTTGGTGGATCACGGTGTGGATACCATTTTTGGATATCCCGGCGGTGCCGTCCTTCCCATCTATGACGAGATTTTCAAGCAGGAAGGTATCAAGCACATCCTGGTGCGCCACGAGCAGGGCGCTGTTCATGCGGCAGAGGGTTATGCGCGTTCGACCGGCAAGCCTGGTGTTGTTCTGGTCACGTCAGGCCCGGGTGCCACGAATGCCGTCACAGGGCTCACCGATGCTCTGATGGACTCCATCCCGCTCATTTGCCTGACAGGGCAGGTGCCGACGCACCTGATCGGGTCCGACGCTTTTCAGGAATGCGACACGGTTGGCATTACGCGGCCCTGCACGAAACACAATTGGCTGGTCAACTCCGTTGATGAGCTGACCCGGGTCATGCATGAGTCCTTCTATGTCGCGACCAGCGGTCGGCCAGGGCCCGTTGTTGTGGACATCCCGAAAGATGTTCAGTTCGACACGGGCACCTATGAAGGTCCGGCGAATGTCGTTCACAAGACCTATCGTCCGCAGATCAAAGGCGATGCGGCTGCGATCACACGCGCCGTTGAGCTGATGGCTGGTGCGCAGAAGCCCATCTTCTACACGGGCGGTGGCGTCATCAATTCAGGGCCGAATGCGAGCCTGTTGCTGCGCCAGCTGGCAGAGATGACAGGCTATCCTGTGACGTCGACGCTCATGGGGCTGGGTGCCTATCCGGCGCATGAAGAGCAGTGGCTGGGCATGCTGGGCATGCACGGGACCTATGAAGCCAACAATGCAATGCATGATTGTGATGTCATGATCTGCGTTGGGGCGCGTTTCGATGACCGGGTGACGGGGCGTCTGGATGCGTTCTCGCCCAATTCCAAGAAGATCCACATCGATATTGACCCGTCTTCCATCAACAAGAACGTGCATGTTGAGGTGCCGATCATCGGTGATTGCGCCCATGTTCTGGAGGATATGATCCGGATCTGGAAATCGAAGGTGGCGCAGCCGGACAAGGAAGCGCTCGCGGACTGGTGGCGCCAGATTGATACCTGGCGCGGCCGGAAGTCGCTTGCCTTCAACCAAGAAAAAGATGGTCTCATCAAGCCGCAGCACGCCATCCAGCGTCTTTACGAGCTGACGAAGGACCGTAAGACTTTCATTACGACGGAGGTCGGCCAGCACCAGATGTGGGCGGCCCAGCATTATCATTTCGACGAGCCGAACCGGTGGCTCACGTCTGGTGGACTGGGCACCATGGGCTATGGCCTGCCGGCTGCTGTTGGCGCGCAGATTGCGCATCCGGATGCGCTCGTCATCGATATTGCCGGCGAAGCCTCGATCCAGATGTGCATGCAGGAGATGTCGACAGCCATCCAGTTCATGCTGCCAATCAAGATCTTCATTTTGAACAATGAATATATGGGCATGGTGCGCCAGTGGCAGGAGCTGCTCCACGGCGGTCGCTATAGTCACTCCTACTCAGAGGCCTTGCCTGACTTTGTGAAGCTGGCGGAAGCTTATGGCGGCACAGGTATCCGGGCCAGCAAGCCGGGCGAGCTGGATGCGAAAATCCAGGAAATGCTGGATGCGCCGGGGCCTGTCATTTTTGATTGCGTGGTGGACCCGGCAGAGAACTGCTACCCGATGATCCCGTCGGGTGCGCCTCACAATGAGATGATCCTCGGCGAAGACCCCAATGCGCCAACGGTCACGGAAGAGGGCAAAATGCTCGTCTAAAGACGCAAGGGGCGATAAAGGTTCGCCTTTGGCCCCTGATCCGCTATAAGCCCCCCGTTGATCGAACCGAAGGGGCGGGCGCTCGACACCCGCTCCACCTCACTTCCAGCCCTTCCGGGTGTTTTCAAGATTTGGCATGAACCGCAATGAGTGATCCGAGTAAATCCGAACGACATGTGCTTGCCGTCCTGGTGGACAATGAGGCAGGTGTGCTTGCGCGCGTCATCGGGCTCTTTTCCGGCCGTGGATACAATATTGAAAGCCTAACGGTGGCTGAGGTCGATGCCGCGGAACATATGTCGCGGATCACGATTGTGACCAATGGGACACCCGCCGTCATTGAGCAGATCGTGGCACAATTGGAGCGGCTTGTGCCGATCCACAAGGTGGTCGACCTCTCTGTTGACGATGTGCGGTCGGTCAACCGTGAGATGGCGCTGGTGAAGGTTGCCTCGACAGGCGAGAAGCGGGTGGAAGCACTAAGGCTTTCAGAAGCTTTCCGGGCGCGGGTGATCGACACGACCCATAGTTCTTTCGTGTTCGAGGTAACGGGCACGCCAGACAAGATCGAAGCCTTTATCAATCTCATGCGGCCCTTGGGTCTCGTGGATGTGTCGCGCACCGGCGTGGTTGCCATCGCCCGCGGCGCAGAGGGCATGTGAATTAAGACGTAAGAATTTTTGCAGGGAATTTGAGCGGCAAGAGACCGCTCCATAAGACTAAAAGGATAGGACCCATGCGCGTTTATTATGATCGCGACGCAGATGTTAATCTGATCAAAGGCAAGAACATTGCCATCATCGGCTATGGCTCTCAGGGCCACGCACACGCGCTGAACCTGCGTGACAGCGGCGCGGCTGAGGTAGCCGTTGCGCTTCGTGAAGGCTCTGCCAGCATCAAGAAAGCGGAAGGCGAAGGCCTGCCGGTCAAGTCCGTTGCTGAGGCCGCCAAATGGGCGGATGTGATGATGATGGTGACGCCGGACGAGCTTCAGGGCGAGATTTATCGCAACGAGCTTGAGCCCAACATGAAGCCAGGTGCGGCGCTCATGTTCGCGCATGGTCTTAACGTACACTTCAATCTCATCTCTCCGCGTGCGGATATTGATGTGCTGATGGTGGCACCTAAGGGCCCAGGCCACACGGTGCGCGGCGAATATCAGCGTGGCGCCGGCGTGCCCTGTCTTATCGCCATCCACCAGGATGCGACTGGCAACGCTCATGATCTTGGCCTGTCTTATGCCTCAGCCATCGGTGGTGGCCGTGCAGGCATTATCGAGACGACATTCAAGGAAGAGTGTGAGACAGATCTCTTCGGCGAGCAGGCGGTGCTTTGCGGTGGTCTCTCAGAACTCATCAAGGCGGGCTACGAAACGCTGACGGAAGCGGGTTATGCGCCTGAGATGGCTTATTTCGAGTGTCTGCACGAAGTTAAGCTGATCGTCGACATGATGTACGAAGGCGGCATTGCCACCATGAACTATTCCGTGTCCAACACGGCGGAGTATGGTGGATATGTGTCTGGCCCTCGCGTGATCACGGCAGACTCCAAAGCAGCGATGAAGGAAATCCTGACCGACATTCAGACCGGTAAGTTCACCCGCGACTGGATGCTGGAAAACAAAGTCGGCCAGACAAGCTTCAAGGCTACGCGCGCCATGAACGCTGATCACCCTATTGAAGAAGTGGGCGAGAAGCTGCGTGCCATGATGCCATGGATCGCAGAGACCAAAATGGTCGACAAAGAAAAGAACTAAAGCGACCTCGCTTAGCCACAAAATTAAAGGGGCTTTCGTGAGGTTCACGGCGGCCCCTTTTTTATGTTCAACTAACCAGAACGACAGTTCGCAAAAGACCACCTTGTGAGGAAAAAGTGATGATCCCCTATCGCTCTCGGACAACCACCCACGGTCGTAACATGGCTGGTGCGCGCGGCCTTTGGCGTGCAACCGGCATGACAGACGAAGATTTCGGCAAGCCGATTATTGCAGTGGTGAACTCCTTCACGCAGTTCGTGCCGGGCCATGTGCATCTGAAAGACCTGGGGCAAATGGTGGCCCGTGAGATCGAAGCGGCCGGCGGTGTCGCGAAAGAGTTCAACACGATTGCGGTCGATGATGGGATCGCGATGGGCCATGATGGCATGCTCTATTCTCTGCCCTCGCGCGATCTCATCGCGGACTCTGTTGAATATATGGTCAACGCACACTGCGCGGATGCGATGGTCTGCATCTCCAACTGTGACAAGATCACGCCAGGCATGATGATCGCAACCATGCGTCTGAACGTTCCGACGATCTTTGTTACGGGCGGACCGATGGAAGCGGGGCGCGCGAACATTGATGGCAAGGAGATTGCGGTCGACCTGGTGGATGCGATTGTCGAGGCTGCGAACCCGGATCGCACAGACGCCGAAGTGGAAGAGCTTGAGAAGAACGCGTGCCCCACTTGCGGGTCATGCTCCGGCATGTTCACGGCGAACTCTATGAACTGTTTGGCGGAGGCGCTTGGTCTGGCTCTGCCAGGTAATGGGACCATTGTCGCGACCCATGCTGATCGGAAGGAACTTTTTCTTGGCGCTGCACGCCAGATCGTTGAGCTCACCCGCCGCTATTACAAGGAAGGTGATGAGAGTGTGACGCCGCGGGGCATCGCCACCTATGACGCGTTCCAAAACGCCATGGCACTCGACATTGCCATGGGCGGGTCGACAAACACGATCCTGCATCTCTTGGCCATCGCGCGGGAAGCGGAAGTCGATTTCACGCTGTCGGATATGGATGAGTTGTCCCGGCGGGTGCCCTGTCTCTCGAAGGTCGCTCCTGCGGTGCCGGATGTTCACATCGAAGATGTGCACCGGGCAGGGGGAATTATGTCGATCCTCGGCCAGCTCGAGAAGGGTGGCCTGATTAATCGAGACGCATCGACTGTGCATGCGCGCACGATGGGTGAAGCGCTGGATCAGTGGGACATCACGCGCACTGATTCAGACGATGTGCACACGCTTTACAAGGCAGCACCCGGCGGTGTTCGCACGACGGTCGCCTTCAGTCAGCAGAGCCGGTTCAAGGATCTCGACACGGACCGCGAGAAGGGTGTGATCCGTTCCGTGCCGACGGCGTTCACCAAAGAAGGTGGTCTGGCGGTGCTTTTCGGTAATCTCTCGGAAGAAGGTTGCATCGTGAAGACGGCAGGTGTTGATGAAAGCATCTGGAAGTTCTCAGGCCCGGCACGTGTGTGCGAAAGCCAAGACGAAGCGGTGAAACGTATCACCACCAAAGACATCAAAGCCGGCGACGTCGTTGTCATCCGGTACGAAGGTCCAAAGGGTGGGCCCGGCATGCAGGAAATGCTCTATCCAACCTCCTATCTGAAATCGATGGGTCTGGGGAAAGAATGCGCGCTGGTCACAGACGGCCGTTTCTCAGGCGGCACCTCGGGGCTGTCCATCGGTCACGTTTCACCGGAAGCGGCAGAAGGCGGTCTGATCGGGCTCATCGAAGAAGGCGATATGATTGAGATCGACATTCCGAACCGGTCCATCAATGCGGTTCTTTCGGATGAGGAGATTGCCAAACGTCGGGCCGCCATGGACGCAAAAGGCTGGCAGCCGGCGGAGCCTCGGGAGCGAAAAATTTCTCCGGCGTTGCGGGCTTATGCCGCCATGGTGACCAATGCGTCCAAGGGTGCTATCCGCGATGTCACACAAATTGAACGCAAATAATGAAAATGTGTCGTGACAAGCCGGTAGAAGAGGCGTAAGACGGCGGCCATGAATAACGAGATCACATTTGACGGCGCGACAATGCGCGGTGCGGGCACCGCAGCAGCAGCGTGCGCGACCATGACCTCTGCCACTGCGGCAGCAGGTGTGCTCGTGGTGGCCAAACTCGTCAAAATTGTGGGGGCCAACCCGACATAAATGTGATCTAGCGACAAGCCGAATTTCTAAAGGCCCTCCGCGAAGATCGCGGGGGGCCTTTTTCTTTTATCTATCGCATTTTCGAACCGGAAATCGTCCACACTTTCCTTGAAAATGCTCTGGTGCTGAAACAATGAGGAAAAGCCATGACCAGCACGTCAATGCTCAATACGTCCCGAACGCCCAGGCCCAGCTTGGTGTTCCTGCATACATCGCCGGCGCATATCGCGACCTTCAATCGGTTACGCGATCAACTGTCGCCAGGTTTTCCGATCGGACACATCGTCCGGGAAGATCTGCTTTGCGCCGTGCGCAAGGCAGGCGAGGTGAGCATTGCCGTCGAGCTTAAGCTGGAAGAAGCGCTCAATGAAGCGGCGCGCGCTGGCGCCAGCCGACTTGTCTGCACCTGCTCGACGCTGGGTGGCGTCGCGGAACGGGCGGATGTTCCAGACGCCAACGTCATGCGGATCGATCGCCCGATGTGCGAACAGGCCGCCTGGATCGGCGGACGTATTGCGGTTTGCGCGGCTTTGCCAGAGACGATCGCGCCTACCTTGTCATTGGTGGAACAAGAGATTGCCAAAACGGGCCGGTTTACGACCGTTCAGGCAAGGGTTTTCGACGGAGTCTGGGAAGACTTTCGGGAAGGCCGATTGCGCGACTATCATCAAGGCATTGCGGCCCGACTTCGCGATGTTGCGATGACGGCGGATGTGGTCGTGCTCGCCCAGGCTTCCATGGCCCCGGCTGCGGAGATCTGCGGCGACCTTGGCGTCCCAATCCTCTCCAGCCCTGTAACTGGGTTTAAGGCGGCCATCAAAGATGGGGAACTGGCTCACCTGTCCGCGTGAGACTTGAGCGGTGACGTTGTCCGCTTTTTGGTATGATCCACAGATTCTTGGCGCACCAGGCCTGGTGCACTGAAAGTCTGATTGCCATTATCAAAATCTGGGAGAAGCCACTTGCGCATCGGAACACCACTTAGCCCATCGGCAACGAGAGTCATGATGCTGGGATCAGGCGAGCTGGGTAAAGAGGTCGTCATTGAGCTACAGCGGTTCGGCGTTGAGGTGATTGCGGTGGACCGGTACCCGAATGCGCCGGCGCATCAGGTTGCCCATCGAGCCCACGTGATCGATATGACCGATGGCGCCGCTCTTAAAGCCCTGGTCGAGCAGGAAAAGCCGCACCTGATCGTGCCGGAGATTGAAGCGATTGCCACGGACATGCTTGCAGAGATTGAGGCTGAGGGGCTCGCGGAAGTGATCCCCACAGCCCGCGCCACCCAGCTCACGATGAACCGGGAAGGTATCCGCAAACTGGCGGCCGAGGATTTGGGGCTTCCGACTTCGGCCTACGCCTTTGCCTCAAGCGCGGAGGAAGTGCGTGCGGCGATCGACAGTATCGGGCTGCCCTGTTTCATCAAACCGGTTATGTCATCGTCAGGGAAAGGCCAAAGCTTTGTGAAGACCAGCGACGAGATTGGCGCGGCCTGGGAAACGGCTCTGTCCAGTGGTCGTGTCGAACAAGCCCGGGTGATTGTCGAAGGGCTGGTCGATTTTGACTATGAGATTACGCTCCTGACCGTCCGTGCAGTTGGCGCTGGCGGCGATATCGAAACAAGCTTTTGCAAGCCGGTCGGACATATTCAGAAGGATGGGGATTATGTGGAGAGCTGGCAACCGCAACAAATGAGCGCCGCTGCTTTGGCGCGGGCGCAGGATATCGCTGCCAAGGTGACTGGCGACCTTGGTGGGCGGGGTCTTTTTGGCGTGGAGCTATTTGTAAAGGGAGACGATGTCTGGTTCTCAGAAGTCAGTCCCCGACCGCATGACACTGGTCTGGTCACTCTGGTCAGTCAGCGACAGAGCGAGTTTGCGCTGCATGCGCGCGCGATCCTTGGCCTGCCCGTCGATACCGGCACCCGTGAGCCGGCTGCCTCCGCGGTTATCTATGGCGGCATGGATGAAAAGGGCATCGCTTTTGAGGGGCTTGATCAGGCCCTGCAGGTGGCGGGCGCCGAGGTGCGCCTGTTCGGTAAACCTGAGGCGTATCAGCGCCGTCGGATGGGCGTGGCTGTAGCGCCCGGGGCGGACACAGACGCCGCTCGGGCGGCTGCAAAGACCGCGGCCGGGAGAATTATCCCGATAAAGCCTTGAAACCACTTAAATATTGCAATTTCGCATAGCGATTTTTGCGAAAATGGGGTGATAGCTGCCTGAAAGCCCGCTAAGTTCTCAGGGCTAAGAAGGTGGTGGCAGATGAACTGGGATGATCTTCGATATTTTCTGGCGGTGTCGGCGGCGGGATCTCTGTCCGGCGCGGCGGCGCAGCTGGGCGTGAACACCACCACCGTGCTCCGCCGGGTGGCGTCCCTAGAAGAAGATCTGGATGCCCGTCTCTTTGACCGAGAACGGACAGGTTACAAGGTGACTGCCGCCGGTGAGCGTCTCCTGCAGTCGCTGGAGCCGGTGGATCAGCGGTTGTCCTCCCTCGCGCGGGATTTTGCGGCCTCCGGGGCGGGCTCCGAAGGTCAGGTCCGCATGGCGGCGACGGAGATCATTGCTGCTTACGTGATTGCGCCCGCGGTACCGTCGTTTCGGGAAGCCCATCCGGCACTTGATCTGGAATTGCTGACGGATCCGACCCTCATGGGCCCCACGAAGGCGCCCAGGATCATGAACCCCTTGAAGGATGTAGACGTTGCCATTCGGGCCGCCCGTCCGACGCAGGGCGATATGCTGATGCGGAAAGTGGGTGAGATGGCCTACGGCCTGTATGGCACGCCTGAATATCTCTCGGACCACAGCATTCCTTCCGACATGGGTGGCCTGAAGGGACATCAGTTGATTGGATTTCCAAGGACGGAGAGCCCGCTTGGGCCGATCTGGTGGTTATCGCGGGCTGAAAAAGCCTGTGACACGGCCCTTCGCTCGTCGAGTGCCATCGCCCGGGCCGAAGCGGCGCGCGGACATCTTGGGCTGGCTGCGCTGCCATGTGTTCTGGGCGATCCGGACCCTCGCCTGGAGCGGGTGATTGGGCCGGATCAATTGGGGTCTTTTGAGCTTTGGCTTATGGCCCGGAACGATCTGGCGCAAATGGCGCATGTCCGTGCCGTTATGGATTTTGCCGTCGACGCCATCAAGACGGCGAAAGGCGCGCTCTCAGGGAACCTTCGGACGATCACGGAACACGCGGCCGAGGCCTGAATGGGCATCTGATGCCGGTTGCGAAGCAGTGCTCATCGGCATAAAACAGCCAAATTGTGCGCAATCTGTCATACTTAACAGATCGTTAAATACCCTATTTCTATCGTTGTCCGGATCTGATTCTTTCCGGCGCCTTCGGGTTTGATAAGGACGAAATCAATGAGCCAACCTCAGACCGACCAGACAGACAATCGCGTTCTGATCTTCGATACGACGCTGCGTGACGGGGAGCAGTCACCCGGTGCGTCGATGACGCTCGAGGAGAAGCTACAGGTCGCAGAGTTGCTGGATGAGATGGGCGTGGATGTCATTGAGGCCGGCTTTCCCATCGCTTCAAACGGAGACTTTGAGTCCGTTCAGGAAGTCGCGCGGGTTGTGAAGAATGCCATTGTCTGTGGTCTTGCGCGGGCGGGCGAAAAAGACATTGATCGCGCAGGCGAGGCGCTGCGCGACGCGAAGCAGGGACGCATCCATACATTCATTTCGACAAGCCCGGTTCACATGAAGCACAAGCTGCAGATGGAACCGGAGGATGTGCTTGATGCCGTCATTTCAAGTGTCACCCGCGCGCGAAATTGGACAGATAATGTGGAGTGGTCGCCGGAAGATGCGACGCGTACGGAGCATGATTATCTCTGTGCTTGCGTCGAAGCCGCGATCAAGGCGGGAGCGACGACCATCAATATTCCTGACACGGTCGGCTATTCGGTGCCGGAGGAATATGGTGCGCTAATTGCGATGCTGAAGGCGCGGGTGCCTAATATCGATAAAGCCGTGATCTCAACTCATTGCCACAATGACCTGGGGCTTGCAGTTGCGAACTCGCTTGCAGGCGTTGCGAATGGTGCGCGGCAAATCGAATGCACGATTAACGGAATCGGCGAACGGGCGGGAAATGCTGCGCTTGAAGAGATTGTGATGGCGCTGAAGGTGCGCGGTGACGCGATGCCTTTTGATACAGGTATTGACAGTGAGATGATCGCGCGGGCGTCGAAGCTTGTCTCATCGGTCACGGCCTTCCCGGTGCAATACAACAAAGCGATTGTTGGTCAGAATGCCTTCGCTCATGAAAGTGGCATTCACCAGGATGGGATGCTGAAGAACACGCAGACCTATGAGATCATGACACCGGAGAGTGTCGGTATCTCGAAGTCTTCTCTTGTCATGGGCAAGCATTCCGGGCGACACGCCTTCCGGAAGAAACTTGAAGAGCTTGGCTACGACCTTGGACAGAATGCTGTCGAAGATGCGTTCCGTCGTTTCAAGGATCTGGCGGACAAAAAGAAGCATGTCTTTGACGATGACATTGTGGCTCTGGTGGACGACGAGATGGCGGCAGGCGAGGGCGCGCTAAAGGTCGTCGCGCTCAAAATCATCTGCGGCACCGAAGGCCCTCAAGAGGCCACTCTGACGCTTGATATCTCGGGCGAGGAGAAAACGGTGGTAGCGACAGGCGATGGTCCGGTCGATGCAACCTTCAATGCCATTGGGCAGCTCTTTCCGCATAAAGCCCATCTGCAGCTCTACCAGGTGCATGCAGTGACGGAAGGTACCGATGCTCAGGCGGAGGTAAGCGTGCGTTTGGAGGAAGATGGGAAGACGGTTACCGGGCGAGGGGCTGAAACCGACACGCTGGTCGCGTCGGCTCGAGCCTATGTAAGCGCCCTCAACAAGCTTATCGTAAAACGGCGAAAATCAGCCCCGGAAGCTCTTCAGGCTTCCTGATCTCCTAATTGCCAAAAAAAGCAGGGGCTTCAGGTCAGATAAGCCCTGATCGCCCTTTTTATGCCGCCTTTTTGGCGCTATTAACCTTTTGGCCACCATGTTTGGTGACACTTCATTGGTAATTGAGGGGCTTTGCGGCCACCCCACGTTTGCGGGGCGCGCTGAGGCAACCAGAACGGACGAGATAACACATGTTTCAAGGGCTTCTAGGGATGCTCTCCGCCGACATGGCGATCGACTTGGGGACCGCGAATACGCTGGTCTATGTCAAAGGGCGCGGCATTGTCCTGAACGAACCCTCGGTGGTGGCGATCATTGAGCGCGGCGGCAAAAAGCAGGTTTGCGCTGTCGGCGAAGAAGCCAAAATGATGCTGGGCCGGACGCCTGGAAATATCAGTGCCATTCGTCCCATGCGTGACGGGGTCATCGCCGACTTCGAAGTCGCAGAGGAAATGATCAAGCACTTCATCCGGAAAGTTCACAATCGCCGCTCGTTTGCGAACCCGATGATTGTGATCTGTGTACCCTCAGGCTCGACAGCCGTTGAGCGCAAAGCCATTCAGGAATCCGCGCTGTCAGCCGGCGGGCGCCGGGTCTATCTGATTGAAGAACCCATGGCTGCGGCGATTGGAGCAGGTCTTCCTGTGACGGAGCCCACCGGTTCGATGATTGTGGATATTGGCGGCGGCACGACCGAAGTTGCTGTTCTGTCGCTCAGCGGCATTGTTTATGCGCGGTCCGTACGTGTCGGCGGCGACAAAATGGACGAAGCGATCATCGGTTACATTCGCCGTCACCACAATCTGCTGGTTGGTGAATCCAGTGCCGAGCGGATCAAGAAAGAAGTTGGCTCTGCGGCAGTCCCGCCTGACGGTGGCGACGGTCTCACCATTGAGATTAAGGGTCGCGACTTGATGAATGGCGTGCCGAAAGAGATCAAGATTTCTCAGAAGCAGATTGCCGAAAGTCTTTCCGAGCCTGTCGGCGCGATTGTCGAAGCTGTCAAAGTTGCTCTTGAAGCAACGCCGCCTGAGCTGGCTGCAGATATTGTAGACAAGGGAATTGTTCTGACCGGTGGCGGCGGATTGCTGTCCAACCTCGATCAGGTCCTACGAGACGAAACCGGATTGCCGGTCAGTATCGCCGATGATGCCCTTTCCTGTGTTGCACTGGGAACTGGCAAGTCGCTGGAACACATGAAGACGATGCGGCACGTATTTTCATCGGTGTATTAAACCGACCTGGACATGGGAGCCCCCTGCGGGGCGTTGATCTGTTATGGATCAGACAAACAGACCTGCGCTTCCAATTCGAGATGTCTCGGGACGAGTCTCTTTAATCTTTATGGTCACGCTGGCTGCGGCGCTCCTGCTGCTGGGTCGGGCGGAAACCTATGTCGTTGATCGAGCCCGACAGGTTGTCACTGATCTGACGGCCCCGCTGCTGGAATTGGCGTCACGGCCTGTGTCGGCGGCACGGCGTGTCGTTGAGAGCACCGATCAATACGCCTACGTCTTTGATGAAAATGAACGTCTGCGAGAAGAGAACGCGCGGCTTCTTGCATGGAAGGAAGCCGCGTTGAAGCTCGAAGCGAAAGTTGCTCGCTTCGAGGCGCTGCTCAATGTTCAGGTGGACCCAAGCATCAGCTATGTCACCGGACGGGTGGTCGGAGATAGCGGCGGGCCCTTCGTTGAGACCATTATCGCCAATGTTGGATCCCGCCAGGGTGTGGAGAGCGGGCAGGCCGTCATCGACTCTGACGGTTTGATAGGTCGCATTGTGGCGACCGGATCGGACGCCAGCCGCATTCTGCTTTTAACCGACCTCAACAGTCGGGTGCCTGTTGTTGTGGAGCCTTCCCAGACGCGTGCCGTCCTTGCCGGAGATAACAGTATCTGGCCGCGGCTTGAATTTCTGCCGGCGCTGGCGCCGGTTTCTTCTGGAGATCGGGTAGTAACGTCAGGCGATGGCGGCCTGCTACCACCGGGCTTACCCATCGGCGCCGTCGTGGAAACGGAAGATGGTTTCTTACGGGTTCAGACATTCTCTGACCGAACGCGCCTCGATATGATCCGTGTTCTGCAGTATGAGTTCCCAAGAGAAGTCGACATCCAGGACGCGCCTGCTGCGCTTCAACCGACAGAAGCTGAGGAACAAGTTTCTAACCCGCCCGAGGGGCCGCCAACCGAGAGTGCGCCGACATTGAGGGGGGGCACATGAGCTTCGAGCCAATCAGCCCCTCATCTGCCGGACGTGCCGGGAAAATCGCGCTCTTGCTGCTTCCATTTCTCGCGGGCTTTCTATGCATGCTGTTGAGCTTTGTGCCTTTTTCCCGGATTTTCGGAGCGGAAATCGCGCCGGCGTTCGGTCTCATCGCCGTTTACTATTGGGCCGTGCAGCGGCCAGATGTGTTTCCACCTTATGGTGTGTTTGCCATCGGTCTCTTCTATGATCTTCTGTCTGCTGGCCCGCTCGGTCTCTGGGCGCTCGTTTACCTTATTGTTTTTGGGCTTGTGGTCCCACAGCGACAACTGGTGGTTGGGCGCACATTCAGCCTGTTTTGGCTAGGTTTCCTTGTTTCTGCGGTGATTGCCGGTTTCCTTGGTTGGGTCTTGGCATCCCTGTATTTTGGTCAGGTTTTGTCACCCGGTCCTGTGCTCGTACAGATGGCTGCCACGGTGGCACTTTTTCCTCTATTTGCTAAACTTTTTGAGCAGCTGCTACAGCGGCTCTTGGTACAGGGTTAGGGGTCCATGCTGACAGACGGCACGGATAATGTGAGGTTCAAAACCTTCTCGCGGCGCGCGGCCATTCTGGGCGGTGCGCAGCTGCTGGTCTTTGGCGGACTCGCGAGCCGGATGTACTATCTCCAGGTTCTCAAGAGTTCTGAGTACCAGATGCTGGCGGAAGAAAATCGCGTCAACATGCGATTGCTGGCGCCGCTTCGCGGCGAGATTGTCGACCGCTTTGGGCAAGTGCTCGCGTCGAACCGTCAGAACTTTCGCGTTCTCCTTATTCCGGAACAGACGCCCGACATTGAAGAGACACTGACCAAGCTCAACCGGGTCGTCCCTCTGTCAGAAACACAATGGAAACGGGTCCTCCGGGACGCACGGCGGTCTCCCGCCTTTCTTCCGATCACGGTTTCGGAGAACCTGTCCTGGGAGCAGTTCGCGCAGGTCAATATTCACGAGCCAGATCTGCCGGGCATCGAACCGGATGTTGGTGAGACGCGCCACTATCCGCATGGGGAGGCATTGGCACATGTCGTTGGATATGTCGCAGCGGTATCGGAAAGCGATCTGGAAGATGAAGATCCGCTTCTGAAGTTGCCAGGGTTTCGCATTGGCAAGAGTGGCTTGGAGCGGCGGCTCGATACAGAGCTTCGGGGCGCAGCCGGCGCCAGCCATGTTGAGGTCAATGCTTACGGTCGCGTCATTCGCGAGCTTTCGAAAGACCCGGGCACGCCAGGGTCGAAGGTTGTTCTCACCCTTGACATGGATCTGCAAAAATTTGCGACAGAAAGGCTTGCGGGCGAGGCGGCGGCTGCTGTGGTCATGGACATTCACAACGGCGATGTGCTTGCCAGCGTTTCGACGCCCGCCTATGACCCAAATGATTTCAATGTGGGCCTCAGCCAAACGACTTGGAACGGCTTGATAGAGAACCCCTACAAGCCACTGGTCAACAAAACAATCGCGGGCCAATACCCACCTGGGTCAACGTTCAAGATGATTGTGGCTGCAGCTGCTATTGATAGCGGGCTGGTGGATCCCAATCAGAAGGTTCAGTGCACCGGCAAGATGACGCTCGGCAATCATGATTTCCATTGCTGGAAACGACGCGGGCACGGGCACGTAAACATGCTCGATTCCATCATGCATTCCTGCGACATCTATTTTTATGAGATTGCCAAGAAAATCGGCATCGACCGTATAGAGGAGATGGCGCACAAGTTCGGGCTTGGAGAGACCTATGGGTATGATGTGCCAGGTGAAAAGCCTGGGCTTGTCCCCAGTCGCGGATGGAAGCGCGCGACAACAGGCGCGCCCTGGGCGCAGGGCGAAACACTGATCGCAGGCATCGGACAAGGTTATCTCCTAACCACGCCCTTACAGCTCGCTGTTATGACTGCGCGGATCGCAAATGGGGGGATGGCGGTTAAACCGCGCCTTGTGCGCTCTGTCGGTGAGGAAGGCCGTTTGCCCGAGCCAGCGGAACCCATCGGCGTTTCGGAGCGCGCGCTTGCTATCGCCCGAGAGGGTATGTACCGGGTCTCCAATCACCCGCGTGGCACTGCCTTTGGGTCACGGTTGGACGGGCCGGGCATGTCGATCGCAGGAAAAACAGGTACGGCACAGGTTCGGCGTATTACGCGGGCGGAGCGTGAATCCGGTGTGTTGTCGAATGAAGAGATCGAATGGCGGCGGCGGGACCATGCGTTGTTTGTGGCCTATGCGCCTGTCGAAGATCCAAGATATGCCGTATCGGTGGTTGTCGAACATGGCAGCAGTGGCAGCCGCACGGCCGCACCGGTAGCGCGCGATATCATGCGTTTGGTGTTGGAGCGAGATCCCTCTAATCGTTTGGCCCAGGGACCACAATCGCCATCGGCTGCCCAAAACTCACCGTTGCAGGAAGGATAGTCCGTGGTTGATGCTTTTCTGAATGCAAGCGGTCGGGAGATGAGCCTCAAAGACAAATTCTTTGAGTTCAACTGGGGCTTTCTGCTGCTCATCATTGCGATCGCGTCGATGGGCTTCGCGATGCTCTATTCCGTTGCGGACGGGAATTTTGATCCATGGGCGTCGCGGCAAGCGGTGCGGTTCGGCATAGGCGTCTGTGTCCTGTTTGTGGTCGCCTTTGTGGATATTCGCGTTTGGTTGAATCTGGCTTACCCGGCCTATGGGGTAGCGCTTGCCCTGCTGGTGGGGGTTGAATTTGTCGGCTTTCGCGGCATGGGCGCGCAGCGCTGGATCGACCTCGGGTTCATTCAGCTTCAACCGTCGGAGCTTATGAAGATCACGTTGATTTTGGCCCTCGCGCGGTACTTTCATGGCCTCACGTTGGATCAGGTTTCGAGGTTGCGATACCTAGTGATGCCAGCCTTGATGATCGGAGTGCCGTTTTATCTCACGCTTCGCCAACCAGACCTCGGCACCGCTATGTTGATTGCTGTGGTCGGTGTTGTGCTTCTCTTCATGGCTGGATTGGCGTGGCGCTACTTCATCATTGGCGGTCTCGCTGTTATGGGCGCCATACCAGTGGCCTGGGGAATGCTCCGTGATTACCAGAAGCAACGCGTTCTGACTTTTCTTGATCCGGAAAGCGATCCATTGGGATCGGGCTATCACATTCTTCAATCCAAGATTGCGCTGGGGTCGGGGGGCGTCTTCGGCAAAGGCTTCATGGAAGGGACGCAGTCGCATCTTAATTTTTTGCCGGAGAAACATACCGACTTTATCTTCACGATGCTGGCGGAAGAGTTGGGGCTCGTGGGTGGGCTCACCTTGCTCGGTCTCTATGTCATGGTGCTGATGTTTGGGCTCACTGTCGGCTTGCAGACCCGCAATCAGTTCGGACGGCTGCTCGCGATCGGCATCACCGTGAATTTCTTCCTCTATATCTTCATTAACACGGCCATGGTGATGGGTCTGGTGCCTGTTGTTGGGGTGCCGCTTCCTCTGGTGTCCTATGGTGGCACGGCGATGCTCACCTTGATGCTGGGCTTTGGATTTCTCATGAGTGTCTATATTCACCGGAATTATGAGATCACCCGAAATCCGGGCGCGTTCTGGTAGGCCGCAGCCATGGAACGAGACGTTCCCGACGATGCCATGATGGGCGTGCCCAACGCCGTTGCTGGCTTCATCGCGACGGGTGATGAAGAACTTCTGACCGATGTGTTTGCGCGTCAGGCTGTGACGATTGTCGAGAATTTTGCGCCTTATCTCTTTGATGGTCCGGATGCGGTTCAGCGCTGGAAAGAAGGCATGCGGGACCATGCAGAGCATCTGGAGGACCTGCGCTACCAGTTTGGTGACCCGCAAGACTTCTCAGTCACGGACGACCAGGCCTTTTTCACGCTCCCGACGAGCTGGAGGGGTCTGGTACACGGCATCCCATTTTACGAAGAGGGCGGGTGGGCTTTTTTGCTGGTTCGCGAGAACGAAAGCTGGCGGTTGAGGTCCTATGGATGGGCGGTCACCCATATGGCTGTTCTTGACGACGCGGTATAGGCTGAAAAAGGCCCAATTTCTGGCGAATTTCATTCGTTTTCAGAGGCTTGCGAGGATGGGAGTACTCGCCTATAACACCGCCTCTGTTCGGTCGCTGCAGGCGCCGACGCCGGTGGGGCCGTTAGCTCAGTTGGTAGAGCGGGTGACTCTTAATCACTAGGTCGAAGGTTCGAGTCCTTCACGGCCCACCAAATTCCTTTAAAATCAAAGTGTTAAAAAGCTTCGTACACGGAGTTAGTTAGTCACTCTCTTCTTGGGTTAGTCATTTTTCCTAAATCACTGGTTTTGTTCGCGGGGAAATGCTTGGATTTGAGCCGTTTCTTGTGTCCGCAATGCCCAAAACCCGGTGACGCGAGGCTTTTCGCTCCAAGGTACCTGGCACAGCCGGTTTTTGTTTTCGCCTAAGGGAGCTTCTGCGCTGCGGGGTTGCCAGCATCAAAGTTGAGATGACTCTGCGTGAAGGTTCATTTGGAACACTTGGTGAGGACAAAAGGCAGATAAAGGGGGGTGATGATCCTGGGATTAGAGATTGGACCAATCGTTGTGGGCGTGGCAGGGCCGGTGATCGCTGCGCTGGTAGTTCGAGTGATCCAAGCTCGATCTAAGTTGTTGTATTTTTTCCCAGGACAGCTTTCGTTTCCGCTCAATATGCAAGATGGGAGCATACTGAATATCGAAACAGCGATCGTCACGGTTCACAATGTCGGGGGGAAATTGGCTCGCAATGTTGAAGTGACTTTCTCTCACCATGTTTTTCATGATCAAATTCGCTTAGACCCCGCAATGCGCAACGAGATTCAAGATCGCAATGGACAAATGGTTATCCTGTTGCCGACGTTGGGTGCCGGCGAGCACGCGGCAATTCAGCTAATACACCTTGGCGAAGGTTTTCCAGAAGTCCTCAACGTTAGATCAGAAGAGGGGCCTGCCACTTCCGTTCCAGTTCAGCTCCAGAGAATATTTTCTCCTTGGATTATCAGAGCCAGCCTTCTGTTGGGCGCCGTTGGCTTTGGTTTCATTTTGTGGACTCTGACTTCGGCCGGTATATATGCCTTCAGGTATTTCACAGGCACCTGAGTTACCCGATTATGAGCAAGAAGTGTCGCCTTAACGTTAGTCACTCGACCTGCAAGCTATTGAAGACAATAGAGAAACAATCGCAGGCAAGGGTGACTAACCACATTGATTTTACAACGTTTTACCTGGTCTCTTAATCACTAGGTCGAAGGTTCGAGTCCTTCACGGCCCACCATTTTTCTCCCTCTTGGCAGTATCGCTTTGGTCAACCCCTCTAAACGGATCGAGAACAATCCGGGCCATTCTGTCAAGCAAGACCCCGGCGAGGCGATGTGCTGGAAAGGGACATTGCTCAAGCCTCTCTCGCTATCAATGTAATCGGGTGTAAGCTGGGCCAAATATGTCGAAGAGGGGGGTCCTATGTCGTTCAGAAATTTTGGTCTAGCTGCGGTTGTTCTCATCGCTGTTCTTGGTCTTGTCGCGGAGATGCGCACCAGTGTGATCAGCAACTTCTACTACGCGTTGACCTACGAACGCACATTGGACGCTTACTCGCAGACAGACACGACAGGAACCGATGTGACAAATACCGTCTCTTCCGATGGAAGTGATGCAGCACTTTTGTCCGCGTTTTTTGGTCTGGACGATGCGCTTCCCGCCCTTGCCGGTCTGGTCATATGTGAGGGCGCCAACGGCAAAGATGGCATGCCCATCATCTTTTCGCAGGAAGTTGATCCCGCCACTCTGGAGCCCGGCGACATTAAGGTGACCACAGCATCGGGTTCGATTGGCGAAGTTATGTGCCTGACCTTGGCACCCGCTGATGACGTAGGTGAGCTTCGTACTGCGTTGCTTGTCGGCCAGTACGGCAGTCTCGACGACCAACCCGTTACCGTTGAGATTGTCGGCAACGTTTTGTCGGCGGACGGTTCAGTCAATTTCAAAGGATTGTCGGTGGGAGTGACGCCCCTGGAAAACGGCCCGACCTTGGTGATGGCGGAAATTGTTCCGATGAGCGATTGGTCTCTCGGTAACCCATCTACCAGTATTCCCTTTGGTGGTGGCTCCGGCTGTCCGTCTGATACGAAGCAGGTGGTGCGTGCTGTTTGGGACGGTGGCGTGACGAAGCCCCATGGTCGCAATGATGCCGATGATCTCGAGCGCCAAGAATACACAGTGACCGTCGAGCGTGCAGATGGGTCCTTGGGAGATGTTACGCCCTTCGCACTGGCCGATCTTGGTGACGGCGATAACAATCACAAACTCTGTTTAGATACGGAAGATCAAGCGGTCGCCGTGTCCTTTACGGCGGGTTATCTCACTGATCCACGCGAAGATCTGAACCCGGCTACGGCCGCAACCGTTGCCCGGTAAATCCGATTTTGAGCGTCGAAGTAGTCCCGCTGTTCTGCCGCCGCTGAAGATATCCATTTCGTCGAGATGCCATTGCGGATGAGGCGTCATTCGAGCTTGCCTCATCCGCTCCGCCATCGGTGGTCCCAAAGCGAGCATCCCGTCGCTGAATTGTCTCATAAGAGACTTCAATGCCACTTTCTACCGGTCATCCTTCAACATCACGCAACAGATCCATGCGTGATCCGGTTAATGCGATTGCTTATGTGACATTCCGCAGGATCAAAGGATTCGTGAAAAGACTGTCTTGCCAACCATGCTCGTTTGTATCGATAAAATGGCACCTTTGGGTACAGGTGGTGTGGGATATGATAATTTTGAAACATGGATAGAGTGCTCAGCAACCCAGGTAGTCCGTAGCGATTCTGCGACGCTTGGTAAGGATCCTCAACTTCTGTTGTTTCACTGTGGTGATGTGGCAGATAGCTGAAAAATAGAGACACGAGCATCATTGCCACTCGAGACGGTATCAGCGAGAGGACTAGAAGCTCGAAAAAATATCCTGAATACGCAGCTGTAGCCAACAAGGTCACACTGATTAGGGATACCAATATGAGCTCCAAAAAATCACCTTTTCGTCCTCGGTAAACATTGTTTCTATAGGCGAAACGAAGATAGGCAAGGTCTAGTGCCATCCATTTGAAAAACATTCGAATAGAGGACGAGTTATGCGCTGATGTAACATCAGGGTCCCTGTCAAAATCATTCGCAAAGCGATGGTGCTGCATATGCATGTACCGAAACAGACGAAAAGCCGGCAAAAGCGGAATAAACATGGCCAATCCGATGTATCCGAGTACAGGGTTTAGCCATTTAAACCGACTGCTCAGAGCGCCATGTCCTGCATCATGAACAACCGTAAAGCTGACATATGCAGCGATAGAATTTAGAGACACCGCTAACAAGACACCGATTGAGCCTGTAAGAAAAAGGTAAGAAGATCCAACAAACAACGTCAACGTAAACAATAATAGAGAGATGGTTGGCCATGCTATTTCAGGCGGCTTGATGAATTGCCGAAATTCATCAATCGGCATATCGTTCGGAAAAGCTACAGCATCATTCGTATTTGTTGCTCTCGTTGTCATGTTTCTGCTCCCATCCTGACACTGTCTCAAATGTCATGAAATTCAGTGTTGGAGTAGGGCAGATTGGGCCATCCTATAAACAGAAATGGCCAACCACGCTTTTAGATCCCAGAAATCGTGCATAGTGGTGATTTGTAGCAGAAACCTCTGGAGATTTTGGGCTGCCGAGGGTCGCCGAAAAGGATCATAATTCGATCTTAATGTTCATTCGTCCGGACGTCGTGTCCGGTGGCGACAATTAGCGAAATTGCGTTTAGATTCTAGAACGTTCTCAAGCACCCTCGCGCACGATTGGGCCACACTGCGTTTGATCAGAGGTGGGCGCGCTCCGCGTCTTGATTGCGCACTTCGTCATTCGATGGAACGAAATTTTTCGGATACACTAATGTACCAGTTTCGTGTCGAAAAAACCCAAACTGCTGCAACTTGTCAAAACCACAGTCGAGATTTGTGGAGCGTGCAATATGGATGTTTCCGACAGCGATCAAAGCATGCGTGAAATTGACGATATCCTTCTGCCAATATCCATCACGCAGGTAATGGTCAATTTTGCTGTTGGCCACGGTATTGATAAACGGGCTTGCCTACGAGGTACTGGGATCACCGAAGAGAGCCTGTCCGAGCCAGGGGGCTTCATCACCCGTAGTCAAGAGATTGTTCTCGTCGAAAATCTTCTCCCTTCCATCCCAGACGGTACCGCGTTCGGTTTTAGGATGGGGTTGACCTATACTTTGGCCTCATTTGGGAACTGGGGGTTTGCTTTAAGAGCCAGTCGTAGCCTTCGAGAAGCGGTCCTATGGTCATTCAAATACCTGCCTTTGAGTACAGCCTACTGTTCGATGAATGTGGTTGATGATGGTGTTCATTTTGGTATCGAATTTGACCCCAAAGATGTTCCCGATCATTTAAGGGAGTTTTTTCTGGAGCGGGACATCGGAGTGTGTGTGAGTCTATTCAACGAAATGAGTTTGGGAGGGGGCTGCGATTATGAAATTGAGTTTCGAGGGCCCGCCTTGCCGCATGCCAACGAAATCGCACTTTATGCCCATGTGGAACCGAAATATCGTTGTTCGCGCAATGCGCTTTTGGTGACATCAAGCGATGCTGATCTGACGTTACCGACCTTCGACGCCAATATGGTGAATATGTTTGATGCACACTGTGAATCCGAGCTGAAAAAACGCACTGCTTCAGGGGTAGCCGGTTCTGTAAGACGGCACCTGTTGAGTGATATTGGCTTGGTCGCAAACATTGATGATGTCGCACGTGCTTTGGCCATGTCTACACGAAGTCTGCGCCGCAAGTTGGATCAAGAAGGAGTCAATTTTCGAGCCCTGGTTGAAGAGGAACGCTGTCGGATCGCAACGCAACTCCTTAAGAGTACGGACATGCCGATTGAAGAAATAGCGATACATCTTGGGTATACAGAAGCATCCAGTTTTTCTCGCGCTTTTCGACGGTGGCTGGGTTGCACGCCCGGCGATTTCCGAACTCAGGACAGAAAACATCAATGAAAGCGCAACAAAAGTAACTCGAAAAATGTTGTCACAAACTCAAACTGTAAGCGTAGAAAATTCGTAGAGGGGTTACGCAGGCGCCAACTACATCACGCTATGACCTAACAGATAGGCATCCAGATAGCTTGCTGAGCGAACGGTCAAAGTCTTAGCGCTTGTGATACTGCCGTAGCATAAGACCAATGCTCCATTGACCCTCAGCTTGTGATGTCTAGGTTAGTCCCAGTTTTTGCTGTCATTCTCAGTCTGGGTCCTTACCGCCTTCATGACCAAACCTACCGCAGATGTTGATAAGCGGACGCAGTCTCGACGGGTGCTTTATGTGACCCTCATCGGCATGCTGGCGACCGGCTTTCCGTTCACGATCCTTACGGTGGCCCTTGGGCAGATTGCCGAAGAGTTTGAGGTGACGGAGGCGCTTGCTACCTGGTCGGTCTCCGCGCCGATGCTGATCAGCGCGGTGTGCCTGCCGCTTCTGGGCAAGCTCGGTGACATGTACGGACATAGGCGGTTGTTCATCTTCGGCATTGGTGGGTCGACGATCTTTGCGGCTTTGTGTTTTGTCGCCTGGGATATCTGGTCCCTTATCGGGTTCCGTGTGATCTCTATGGTCATTGCGGGTGCGACGACCCCTTCGGCGATGGCGCTGCTCTTTCATGTTTTCACCGATGATGAGCGCACACGGGTGATCGGTTGGTGGTCCATGGGCGGGCCAGGCTCGGCGGCCCTGGGACTCATCTTAGGCGGCCCGCTTGTCGATTTTTTTGGTTGGCGGTCGGTGTTCATGTTCCAGATTATCTCAGGCGTCATTGCCTGGATTATCGCTGTGCGGGCTTTGCCGGAGACCGAAGCGCGCCCAGCGGCGTTTGATCATCTGGGGAATGTCGTTCTCATCATATCGCTGCTGTTTCTGCTCTTTTCGATTGGGACGATCTCGGAAGAGGCGATCACGCCCTGGATGACCTGGACAACGCTGGTGGCGGGGAGTATCGGACTTTTGCTGTTCTTCCGCTTCGAACGGAGGGTGGCACACCCCATTGTGCCGCCGATGCTGTTGAAAGCGCGCAACTTCAATGCACCAGTTCTGACGTCATTTCTGCTTCAGGGGTCCTATCTTGGCGGTCTTGTAGCGACCCCTTTGGTTCTGATCGGTCATTTTGGCTACAGCGTGTCCGTCGCGGCGGCGATGATGCTCTTGCGCACCGCCAGCCTGACGATTGCGACGCCCATGGGAGGTTCATTGTCCGCGCGATATGGCGAGCGTTTTGGTGCTGTAGCTGGCACGGTCCTCCAATCTCTGGGCCTGCTGTTGGTGGGGCTTGGGGTCTATCTATTCAGCGTGCCGGTCCTCGTGGCGGGACTTATCCTACAAGGCGTTGGGCATGGTTTTGCGCAGCCGCCGCTGACATCCGTTATTGCGACAGCCGTACCGCCGTCACTCTTTGGAACTGCATCTGGTGTGAGCCGTCTTGCCAGTCAGATTGGGTCTTCTTTAGGACTTAGTCTGTTTGGGGCACTCTTGTCTGTACCCGCGGAAGATCTGGGACTGCCAATGATCTTTGTGATCGGCATGGCCATTTCCTTTTTGGGCCTGGTGCCTGCCTTCTTTATTCAGTCAAGCAAAAGGAGGCATGGGTGACCATGCCTCCTTGCAACACTTGATAAGCGGGCCGCTACCGGTTCAGGCGGCGACCGCGGCTGGATCGAGTTCGTACTCGGAGAAGACTTCCAGCGCACGCTTATAGAGAACCGGTTCTTTGATCCCAAGTCGGGCACGGGCGTCTGCAATTGGCTCACGCAGCAGCGCGTCAATATCCTGGTCGACGATCCTTGCGGCGGCTTTGCCGTTGCGGCGGCCTTCGGCGATCACTTCTTTGATGTTGGCGTTGCGCGGTGCTTCTTTGGCGATCGTCCGTCCGCCCATATAGGCGATAAAGCTGATGCCCAATCCGCCATGCTGGCTGTGGGTGTAACCCAGCAGCGCTGCTTCGCCCAGTGCATCCCGGCCATAGCCTGTCAGCACGTGATAGAGGTCATGGGTGTCGCGCCCACGGTTCATGTACCAGGTCAGGTCGTCATCGAATTGCTGCCGATGGGTATTGTTCTTTTCGCTTTCAGCGACAAGACCGGCGGCGCTCAACCCTTCGCGTTCCATAAACTCCACATATGCGCGCCCCACTGTGCCTTTAGGCAGTTCTTTGAGTGGTGCATGATCGTCGAGCATGGTCGGAAGGTCAGCGCGCTTTGCGAGCAGGGCAGGCCCCTGGTCCGATTTCATAAAGCGCTCAAAGTCGCTGACTTTCACATTGCCGTTCAGCGCTTCAATAATGTGGAAGACCTGTGCTGTGTCTTCTTTGTCCGCGATCAGCTTCTGCATATGCTTCCAGGCTTTCAGCGGCTTGATACGCGAGCGCTGGCGAGCAGGGTCAATATAGGGAACGGGACTTGTCATAATGTGCTCCTCGTCGCATTCTGTAATGACAATTTGTCATTCTGATATAGGCGTTACTTACATCGGTGTCAATACCGGCAAAATTGGCGGAAGCGACGAATCTGAGAATGGCTTGTAAACGCTCAAGAAAACGCCAAGAAAAGGCGTTAATTTTGCGTCACCAGGGAGGAAAACTCGGTGCGGGATCAGGAAATTGGGGTCCACTCTGTGGACGCCATTGTCGTCGGCGCGGGCTTTGGAGGCATGTATATGACCCATTTGCTCACGCAAAATGGGCTGTCGGTTCAGGGGTTCGAGCGCGGCGATGATGTGGGTGGCACCTGGTATTGGAACAGGTACCCGGGATGCCGCTGCGACGTCGAGAGCATGGAGTATTCTTACAAGTTCTCAGAGGAGTTGCAGCAGGAATGGGAGTGGAGTGAGCGATATTCGCCGCAGCCGGAGATTCTTGCCTATGCCAACCATGTGGCCGACCGGTTTGATCTCAGGCGACATTTCAAGTTTCAGACTTCGGTGACTGCGGCCACATATAGTGAAGCCGACAAGCTGTGGGTTGTTGAGACCGATACAGGCGATAGCGTCAGCGCCCGCTATCTCATCATGGCGACCGGATGTTTGTCCGCCGCCAACACGCCTGATTTTGAGGGGCTCTCCAGTTTCACCGGCGCTACCTACCACACCGGTGCCTGGCCCAAAGAGGGTGTCGACTTTTCAGGCCAACGGGTGGCTGTTATCGGCACGGGATCATCGGGTATTCAATCCATTCCTTTCATCGCGGAGCAGGCCAAACACCTCACGGTGTTTCAGCGGACGCCAAATTTTAGTGTGCCAGCCCGCAATATGCCGCTCGATCCGGATCTCGCCGCCTCGATCAAGGCGGACTATGCCGCGTTCCGCGCAGCGGCTTATCAGCAGCCAGCCGCCTTTGGCGCGCATTTTGTCCGGAGGGAGGATTCCGTCCTTGATGCAACGCCTGAAGAGCGGGATGCCCGGTTTGAAGAATATTGGGGATATGGCGGTTTTCAGTTTTTGTCTGCTTTTGGCGATATCGGCGCCAGCCCGGAGACAAACAAGTTAGCTGCCGACTTTGTCCGAAAGAAAATCCGCGAAATCGTGAAAGACCCGGCTGTCGCGGAAACTCTCTGTCCCGATTCCATCATCGGATGCAAACGGTTGGTGGCGGACAGCGGCTATTTTGAAACTTATAACCGGCCCAATGTTGAGTTGGTTGATGTGAGTGCCTCGCCTATAGAGCGGTTCACAACCACCGGGTTGGAGGCCAAGGGGCAGACATTTGAGTTTGATGCCGTAGTCTTTGCTACAGGCTTCGATGCGATGACGGGCGCTCTGTTGCAGATCGACATTCAAGGTAGAGACGGATTGTCGCTGAAAGAAAAATGGTCTGCGGGACCGCGCACCTATTTGGGTCTCGCATCCGCAGGTTTTCCTAATCTGTTCATGATGACGGGGCCGGGGAGCCCCTCCGTCCTGGCCAATATGGTCACCGGCATCGAGCAGCATGCGGAGTATATCGCCAACGTGATCAACTGGGCGGATGCGCGGGGTCTCACCAGCTTTGAAGCAGAACCTGACGCGGAAGATCGTTGGGTTAAGATCGTCAATATGAGATCGGAAGCGACGCTCTATCCGCAATGCAACTCCTGGTATCTGGGCGCAAATGTGCCCGGTAAGCCGCGTGTCTTTATGCCATTTATCGGGTTTCCGGATTATGTCGTGATGGCGGATGAGGTTGCCGCGAAAGGCTATGAAGGTTTCAAGCAAATATGATCAAGTGGGTCTGACGCCTCTTCACTTGGCCTCACGGGTTTGTGCGCAGGGGTTATTGGTCGGAAGGGAGGGTGCTTCCTAGATATCCAAGCAACAACTTGGAGAGGTAAACCTATGACCCGTACAATCAAAGAAACGATCCGACGTCTGAACCTTGCGGTTGCCGCCTTTGTCTTCGCTTTTGGCGCAATACTTGTGGGCGCCAATTCCATTGCGGCATCTGATACCAGCGGTCACATCCCTGTCTATACGGAGAGCGGTGTCGCCATCCACGGTACCGACCCTGTCGCCTATTTCACCCAGGCAAAACCTGTTCAGGGCAGCGCGGAATTTGCAGCCGAGTATGAAGGCGCAACCTGGCACTTTTCCTCTGCGGAGAACCGCGACACATTTCTGAGCGATCCTGCGAAATATGCCCCTGCCTATGGCGGATATTGTGCTTATGCGTTGTCGCTTGGAACCCACAAGGTCGAAACCGACCCTAATGCCTGGACAATTGTTGATGGTCGGCTCTATCTCAATAAGACACTTGCGGTGCGGTCGATCTGGGAAACAGACATTCCCGGCAATATCGTGAAGTCTGAGGCAAATTGGGCGACCCTCATCGCTGAGTAAACAGCCCAGATTTTGAAGTTTGATCGAGCCGCGATCTGAGAGAATCAGGTCGCGGTTTTGAACTTAGCAATAATAGAACAAACGATCTTGAATAGCTGATTGGCTCGCCCATTTATAAGATTGAATGATCTAGAAAGGTGGGTAAGCTATGAAACAGAACGTCATGACGCGCCTAAGTCGGGCAAAATTGTGGATCGAGCAATTGGACAGCACACTCCATGAGCGGCCTGAGCAGATTTTGGCAGCAGAAATTGTGCGCCAGCAGGCGGAAATTGATGCTCTAAAAGAGCAGGTTAGGCAGCTCGAGGCGGCGCTTGATCGTTGATCGGCGATTTCTACAGCGATGATGAGGACGGGAGCGAGGAGACTTGGCGCGAAAACGAGAGTTTGACCCAGACGACGTGGTCGAGAAAGCCATGCTTCTGTTCTGGGAGAAGGGTTACTCAGAGACTTCGGTGAGAGACCTCGTTGAGACAACAGGGGTTGCCCATGCAGGTCTCTATGCGGCTTTTGAAGACAAAGAAGGTCTCTACGCCGCGGCGCTGGCAAAGTATCAGAAACTCGTTTCCGAGACTCTCTACGCCAAACTCACGGCCCGCGACGCAGGGTTGGATGCCATTAGGGAATTTTTTGAGTTTTTGTTGGTGGCTTCGAAAAATGCGCCGTTCAAAAACGGATGTATGATGGCGAACACGTCGGTTGAATTCGGTGACGGCAATGATCGCCTCAAGAAACTTGTGCATCAAAATCTGAAGAAGCTCACCGCCGCTTTTCGACACGCCCTGGTGAATGCCCAGTCTTCCGGGGAAATGGCGGCGGACCGCAATGTCGATGATCTTGCAGCCGGGCTGGCCACAAGCTTTCAAGGGCTGTCAATTCTTGCCCGGGCCAAGGCGCCACCAAAAATAATCACCGGGGCGGTGCACACAGCGCTCGCCCAATTGAGGTAATGAGCCTTGTTGTTCCGGGTTGTGTTGCCCAAATAAAGATCGAACGATCTTAAAATAGGAGTGTCTCATGACGGATGTTGCAATAGCCCAGGAAGATAGTTTGCGGTCGCGGATCGCGGCAGCCCTTCGTTCGGAAGGTAAAACGATTGACGCGCTTGTCTTGGAGGATTTGGCGGGTGTGGATGAGGTTCACATTGGGGGGCTTGAGACCATTCGGCCGATCGTTGGGTCGCTTGGCGTGGGTCCTCAAGATGTGACGCTTGACCTCGGCTCAGGTTTGGGCGGACCGGCGCGGTTTGTCGCGAGGGAGACAGGCAGTCAGGTTGTGGGCGTAGACCTCAGCGCGGAGAACACGCAGGCGGGCAACGAGCTGTCAGCTTGGGTCGGGCTGGGCGAGAAGGTCCAACTTGAGGTGGCGGACGTCTGCCGTGTTCCGCATCCGGCAGAAAGCTTCAATGCGGTGCTATCTGTTCATGTCCATATGTTTCTTGAGTCACCGGAACTGATGTTTGCAGAAGCCTTCAGACTTCTCAAACCCGGTGGCCGCTTTGTCATACTGGACCCTGTCAGGCTTGCAGATGACGGACGTCACTATCCAGTGCCTTGGGCGCCAGATGCCGACAGCGACCATATTCTGAGTGAAGCGGAAGTCGAAACCCTGGCGGCTGCCGCCGGCTTTCGACGTCACGCACGAAGTGACTTGAGCACGCTTGCGATTGATTGGTTCGGTGAAACGTTCAACCGCATTTCTGAGATGGGTGGCCCGCCAACGCTAGGTCTTCACCTGGTCATGGGGCCTGACTTTCCGACCTTTGCGCTTAATGCATTTCAGAATCTGCAAAGCGAGAAAATTGCTCTTTTACACCTCGTATTCGAAAAGCCGTGATGGCTGATCTGCGCTGAAACCAGCGAAAGGAAATCCAATGAAACCCAAGATCCTTGTAACATCAGCGGCCGGTAAGACCGGTATGTCGGCTGCCCTCCAACTCCTGGAAAAAAACTATCCCGTTCGCGCAATGGTGCGCCGAAAGGACGCCCGATCCCAAATCCTTCATAAGGCTGGTGCCGAGATTGTGGTTGGCGACCTGCATGATATAGGCGATTTGCGTGAGGCATTTCAGGGATGTCAGCGAGCGTATTGGTGTACGCCCGTCGAGGCCAATCCGCTTCACAAGATGTCATTATTCGCTATCGCGGCGGCTGAGGCGAAGGTCGAACATGTTGTACATATGGGTCAATGGCTGTCGGCTTCGTCTCATCCGTCTGTCGCGACGCGGGAAGTGTGGATGATGGACCAGCTCCTGGATTGGATCCCAGGTGCGACACTAACCATCAACAATACCGGCTGGTTTGCGGACAATTATGCGCTGGTCATGCTACCCATGGCCCAGTTGGGCATGATGCCGATGCCCCTCGGAGATGGGAAAAATGCACCTCCGTCAAATGATGATATTGCTGCGGTAAGTGTCGGCGCGCTCATCAATCCGGAAGACCATGCTGGTCAGACCTACAGAGCAACTGGCCCAGAGCTCCTGTCGCCGCAGGAGATTGCTGATGCTTTTGGCCGAGCTTTGGGACGGACTGTCCGCTACGACAATGCTTCCATGAAGATGTTTTTGAAAGCACTGGCGGCACAAAATCGGCCAGCATTCGCTCAGTCACAGCTTGCACACTATGTGATCGATTATCAGCAGAATGCCTTTGCTCATGGCGCGCCGACGGACGCGGTTGAGAGAGTGGGCGGCAAGCGTCCTGATACGATCGATGATATTGCGCGCCATTATGTCAAGACGGATCCCTTTGCGCGGCAGACCTTGGCCAACAAGATCCGAGCCTTTTCTCTTCTTTCCAAGATTTTGATGGCGACTCCGCTCAACCGGCAGGAGTTCGAAAGTGCCCGGGAGTTTCCAAACCCGCAGACCCCGAAATATGCGATGGCTGATGAACAGTGGCTTGCGACACACCTCGCAAATGTGGGGCAGGGACGTGGGAATGTAAGGAAGATGAGTGCTGCGGAGTGAAGCGTTCGGGTCTTTTTCGGCTCTTGGCGGCACGAACTTGGATGCCATGATTGGGTTGCGCGCGCTCCCCATTTTGCATCCTTAGTGGCAAACCAAAAAAGACCGCAAGGCGTGGGAGCACCTTGCGGTCTAGGTAGGTCGGTTTTAAGAAATCCGGGACTACTTCTTCGCACCGACCTATTTCAAGAAGGTTTGGATGCAACCAATCGTCTTTTTATTTTGCTACCTGACTGAGTCGGACGTCGCTCGAACGCGAAAGCTGAGACAGGTAGCGCTTCGACGATTGAACTGAATGGATAAATGCACGCTTTTTTGTTTCCGAGAAATGCCGGCACCCTTCCTTGAAAACCCATTCTTCCGCTGACCTTGCTTTTTTACCACCAGCCTTGACGTGCAGTTCGAATGAACTGGCGAGGCATTTTGCTATAATCAAAGGCACTAGTTAATTTGGGGTGAATGTTTCAAATAAACGCCTGTTTTTATTTGATAAAATTTGCATTTTCAATATTTATTACTTAACAAATTCTTCTTTTGCATATGTATTTATAAGAAATCGTGTGTTTTTTGTTTTTCTTTTTTTGGTGGAGTTTTGGTGTCCTAGCTTTTTCACTCACTCTCCACATTGGATAACCCCTACTTTATCTAGGGTATCTTTCGTTTTATTGGCCGAGCCCGAAATTGCGATACTATGTTTCCTCGTTGAATCGCGTCTAAGCGAGGTTGGTCGGTGAGCGAAAAAGCAACTATTGCTGCGTTAGGTGCGAGGCTCCGCGAAGTGCGGAATGCTATGGGTCTGAATGCCTCCAAGATGGCCGGGCTGTGGCAGCTGGAGCGCAAGACTTGGGAACGTTATGAGCACGGTGAAGGCGTGCCCAAGTCGAATGTCTTGATGGATCTGGTGCATCGAGGCGTTAATGCCAGGTGGCTTCTCACGGGCGAAGGTACCCTCGCCGGCACCGGCGCGAGCAAGACCGCCGGAGATCCGGCGGCCACGCGCGTTACCATTTACAATGTTGCCTACCTGCTGGCGCAGGAAAGCCCGCATATCAATCTCGATCCTGAAGATTTTGCTCTGACCTTTCAGGATTTGTTTGATCAATTGCTGCAGCAGGAAGAGGAGCAACAGGACGAGCAGGTGGCGTCACTTGCTGTCCAGCGCCTTCTTCGCGAAGCCGGCGGTTGATCGTTACATATAACTCCGCTGGATCGTCCGGGGTTAGGTATCCGACTTCTGGAATAGGAATGCCGGCAATGACACGGTCCCGGTGAAGCCTTTCGATGAAACCACCGGCTTTGTAGAGATGCCGGACCTGGTTTTGTTCGAATGCCCATAAGCAGGCAGGCCACAAGTCTCGCTTCAGCAGGAAGCGGATCATTTTGTCCAACAGAGGAACGCCAATTGCATGGCCGCGATATTCCTTTAAGAAATACGCGGCATGAAGTTCTCCGCGAGCTTCTGGAATGGCGTCGTCGTCGTTGCGTTTGCAGCTGCAGAAGCCGACAAGGGTAACATCGTTCCATACAGTCAGAATCAGGTGGTCCGGGTCCGGATTACTAAGTGATTCTAGCCATTCTTCGTAACGATACGCGTAGGATCTATTTGCATGGACCTCCCCTGGCATAAAAGTGTATGTATTTTTCCAACTGTCCACATGGAGGCGAGTAATTGCCGCTACGTCATCTAAAGTTGCGGGCCTGATATTGAGGCTCATTTGCCATACTCCTTGTTCAATGCGCGGTATGCGCAGTGGGGGAGTTATGGTAGAGTGAAACGATCGGTTTGGGAGGAACGATGCTCGACGCTGGCATGCAGGCGCGAGGTAAGGCGCATCTAGAACGGGTGCTAGGGAAGCGCACATTCCCTAGCAAACGGCTGGTTGTGGCAGGTATGGCGCTGCTGACTATGTCAGCTGGCTTGACCTATCTTTTTTGGCCAGCTGCACCAGGAGAGGACCAGCTTGGACGGCTCACCGTTCTTTCTGCATGCGAAGAGAAGACACCGGGGCAAGCATGGCTAGAAGCCCGATCGGCTGCCGGCGCTCAGGGTGCAAGTCTGTCCGCGAGTCAGCGGCGCGCTGCGATGGATTATCTACTGGGTGGCGAGCACGCCATCGGGTGTGACAGCGTGGGAAGCGTAGACAATAACGGGGAAACGCTCGCTCTTCCTGAAAGCAACTAAGGCCTTAAAGTTGGGACGTTCGTACTCGAACGTTCCCGCATCTTGGTCCGCAGCAAGAATTCTGTTGATGATTTCTGGTGCTATCGGTGCATTTGGCGGAGATGAGGTAATCACTTCGCCCTCGCTGGTTAGAAGTGCGCCACCGCAAGAACCGCCACACCAGTTCAGAGGTTCCCTCATCTTCCTTGGATCAATGATCGCTGCAAGCACTGCAGACAATGCAGGCTTGCGAGCAGAGACTGGAATAAACGGAACGCCGCTCGTCTGTCCAACGACCGCTTTGCCGAAAACGAGCCCCGGTCTGTTGAGCGCATTTTGTACATAATCCCGCTCGCCCAGATTAATGTTGGGCGCCGGGTAGCTGAATGCATCATGCATCAATGAACCATCGGCGTTTATCAAGAGGATTGACCGAACACCATCAAGGCGTTCCGTCGTGGCCTTCATTTCTGCATGGATTAAAAAGTCCGGTGGATGCGCTTCACTGACGAAGGTCGTTAGGTAGTCAAACGCAAAGGAGATAGACGTTGCCAGAGACTCTGTCTCTCCAAGAGCATTTTCCGCAGCCTTGATCGTATTCTGTTCGATCTGCGCTTCGTCTGGTACCGCCACATAACCTGTCTCAGCTCTGGCGGCAGATGGTGCCACCAGAAGTACTAGGGCGGCTATGGCTGACCGATTAAGATTGAAACGCGGCATGTCTTCACCATCGGCTTTGCGGCAGCATAAAAGCTAGCCTTCTCTATAACATCGCCGTTTCATCTTATGGTTTTTGATGGCGAACTCAATAGCAAGAAGGCCTGCCGACTCAGCCTTCTTCTACTAAAGTAAATTAGGTGGCACCACCTTCAGCTACAAGGACAAACCTTTAGTCTTCATGGTTTATACCAGATCGGGGAAGAATAGGCCCTTTCTTGGATGGTGGCGGGCCCCTCAAAAGGGGTACTAACCCCCAGGGCGATTGCATCCAACTGAGAGTGTCGGACCGTTGGAATCTGCAGAACACGGACGTAATAGAAGGCTTTTTGCGTTGGGTCGAATGCGGGATCGGTCCACAGAACTGAAAGCTCCGGTGCCCCTATGTCATTGGTAAAGCTGCCGGTCGCTATGTCTACCGTGTTTCCGACCGCTGGAACTTTGCCGTTGGCGTCCTGTGCTCGGTCTCCGGACCACGCGACGTCAAACACCTTCTCCCGGGCTTTCCCGTCGGTACCCAGCCATCCTTTAACAATCTGGACACGGTCGAGATTCGCGCCATCGGGGTCCCGCGTCGCCCGGATCAACATCTGAACCGCATCGCCCTGTGCTGCGGAACCACTTAAGTCTCCACCCATGGGGACGCCATTTGCGTATCCAACGCCGGCGAGATCGTCAGTGTCCTCAGCGCCATCAGCAAACCCCCATCCGCCAAAGACGCGCAGCGCAATGCGCGGCCCTGTCGTGGCATAAACCTCTTTACGGGTGAAGGCTTCAAAGATGGCGTCGCGGGTGTTTTCTTCCGCCCAGACGGCGGCGAGACCCGAGGCAGACATATTCCAGCCGTTGAAGTCAACGGTCCCCGAGATACCATCTTCCTGCCGTTTGTTTTCCGGTATGGAATCGAGTGCGACCTTTCCCCAGAAATTGGGTTCTTCGGCAGAGGCGACACTGGTGTGACTGTCTGTGGACCCGATCATCCCGAACTGAAACGGATTAACCCCAATGCGCTCTTCAATTTCAAGACCCCGCATTAGGGCCGTCCGTGCATAGTCGCCAACAGCCGGTGCGTAGTTCAGATTCTGCGGACTGGCCTGCAAGTAAAACTCGAACTGCTCGAAGTCAGCAAATTCATCATCTGGTGAAAGAGACGGGTGAGTCTCGCTGTCGCCTTTTATCTGAGTGACTTCTGCGACGGGCTCCCATTCCATACGGGTGCGCGCGTAATCAGCCGTGATGTCTTCGCCGCGCACGGTGCGGTCTGCAAACATATACCCCTTAGATAGATTGGGATTGTGGGGTATCGAGAGGAAGCGGGCATTGGTAGCCTCTGTCAGGGCATCGAGTCCGGCCCAGAGGTCCTCCGGATACGGATTTTCATCAGACCCAACCGGATCGATTGTGGCCGCTTCTTCTCCATTTAGGGTCGACATCACGACCCTGTGGAGGTTCACGCCATTGGCTGTTTGAGTCCACTCCCAGCCGATCAGCGGCGTGAAGACACCCGGTTCATAATGCGCTTCGGCGGCCGTGACTGATTTCTCCCACATGCTCGCGGACATGTTCTGAATGGTTTCCAGCGGAATGAGCCGGGTCAGGGCGTCGACCAGTCCGACCCGTTCACCAACCGATAGAGGATCAACAGTTTCGCCAGGCGAGACGAGGGGTGGAGACATGCGGGAACGGAACTGCGCGGTTCCGACTGCCGGGTCAGAAATCGAGCCTCTGAAACGGTTGAGGAAAAAAGCTGATGTCCAACGTTGCCAGAACCATGAGTTGGACATATCAGGGTCTTCGGAATAAATCTGGCCCAGTACACCCAAACCTTCCGCATGGTCAGCGATCACAAGAAAGTCGAGGGGTCTTGAGAGCTGAACGCGAGTCCTGTTAAAGGGATGCACGACAGGTTCCCCCTTTGCGAGGCGATAGGCTGTGTCCGGATCTGCATCTCGGTTGCCGGCCATAAAAGCGTCAGTGGAATAGGACGTATGGAGATGCGTGTCGCCCCACAGGAGTTGTCGGTCTGCAGCGACTGTTGGCATGGCGAGCAAAGCGCTCAGGGTGATCCCAAGAACAAGTCCTTTTTTGAGTGTATACACGACCATTCTCCCCCGTCTGTTCGCAGAGAATGAGTACCATGCCCGATAGTGCCCTATAGCTATTTTCTATCTTTATTCCGTCATGTGGAATATGCGACATCAATAGATAGACGTCGTCACTTGGCTCTTTTTCGGCAGACCGTTTTGTGGCTCGGTCTAAACACCATATGGTCAGCGCTGCCCTGCTTAAACGCTAGGTGGCTAAAAGCGGGAACAACAAAAACAAGGCGGATTCAGTTTCATGCTGGAAATCAATCAGGATCAGAAAGAGTTTTGGAATGGTCCAGGCGGCGAGGCTTGGGTGACGGGGCAGGAGACCCTTGATGCCGCCATGCGGCCGGTGACCGAGGTTCTGCTTAGAGCTGCGGCGGTCAGTAAGTCGGACATTGTGACCGACATTGGGTGCGGTACGGGCGAGACGACACTGGAAATCGCCAAGCAGGCTGCGTCGGCGTTGGGCGTTGATGTTTCTGCGCCCATGCTGGCGCTTGCGAAAGACCGGGCAGCAAAGCTGGGTCTCGCAAATGTTCAGTTCGAACAGAGGGATGTTCAAACCGAAGAGCTGCAGTCCGGAGCAACGCTGGCGACGTCGCGTTTTGGCGTGATGTTCTTCGAGGACCCCGTCGCTGCTTTCGCGAATATTCGACGGCAGATGTCAGATGACGGCCGTCTATGCTTCGCGTGCTGGAAAGCCCCTCGCGTAAACACCTGGGTGAGCTTGCCCATGTCGGTTGTCCGCCAGCACATTGAAGTTGACGCGCCCGCAGACCCGCGCGCACCTGGCCCATTTGCTTTTGCAGATGAGGAATATGTTCGGTCTGTTCTCAAAGGGGCAGGATGGAAGAATGTCGGTTTGGAGCCTGTCGAATTTGATATGGCCTGGGGCGACTCCCCGGAAGCGGCGGCCCACGGGTTGATCGAGCGGGGACCGCTCCGCCGGATATTTGTGGGCGACTCTTCCGTCCCAGAAGAAACAAAGCAGACGATCATTAAAGGCATTGAGGACGCGTTGCCGGCATCCAAGGATGGGATCTTCCTTAAAGGCGCTATCTGGATTGTCACCGCCAAAGCAAACTAAGGGCGTTTCGGGAGGGGTCCCAACCTGCTAGCATGGGGTCTCCGATCAGACAGAAGGGGACCCCATGCCAGGGCCAGGAATAAAATACGACATCATCGTTTGGGGAGCCTCTGGCTTTGTCGGCAAGCTGATCTGCGAATATCTCGTCTCGCACTATGGCAAGGACAGCGGTCTTCGATGGGCCATGGGGGGACGGTCGGAATCGAAGCTTACAGAGGTGCGTGCGGGCCTCGGGGCTGGTGGTGCAGAGATCCCAATCATCATCGGTGACGCCTCAAACGCCGACGCACTGGACGCAATCGTAAAGCAGACAAAGGTTATGCTCACCACCGTGGGCCCCTACGCCAAATATGGCTCTGAGCTCGTCGCAGCCTGTGTGAAACACGGGGTGGGCTATGTGGACCTCGCCGGCGAGGCTCAGTGGATCCGCCGGATGATTGATGCGCATCAGGAAGAAGCGGAAAAAACCGGCGCTCGCATTGTGCCGTGCTGCGGTTTTGACTCGGTGCCGTCGGACCTTGGGGTGTTCTACCTCAACAACCAGGTGAAGAAGAAAACCAATGCGCCGTGCACCCGCGTCAAGATGCGTGTGAAGGCCATGAAGGGTGGCGCCAGCGGCGGTACCATCGCCAGCATGATCAACATGATGGAAGAGATGGGGCGGGACCGGCAGGTGCTCGAGGTCATGCGCGATCCCTATTCCTTGAACCCGGACGGTTTGCGCGACGGACCAAAGCAGCCGAGTGGGACCCCAATCGAGTATGACGAGGACGCGCATACCTGGATTGCACCCTTTGTCATGGCGGGCATCAACACGCGTGTTGTCCAGCGCACCAATGCGTTGCTGGACTATGCCTATGGTGAAGAGTTTCTCTACGACGAAGCGATGATGATGGGGGAGGGGCTTACTGGACGCCTCGCGACCTATGGCCTGGCAAGTGGGCTCGGAGGGTTCGTTGCCGCCGCCGCCTTTCCGCCCACCCGCAGTCTCATGAGCCGGTTCCTGCTGCCGAAGCCCGGTGAAGGACCTTCCAAGGAACAGCGGGAGAACGGATTTTACAACCTGGTCTTTATCGGCACGACAGCCGACGACCAGACCTTCGTAGCGCGCGTCACCGGGGACAAGGACCCAGGCTACGGCTCAACTGCCAAGATCATCAGCGAATGTGCGATCTGCCTTGCGCAAGACATAACATCTGAGCAGACAGGCGGCGGTATCTGGACACCTGCCGCCGCCATGGGCGATCAGTTGATCGACCGGCTTGAAAAGAACGCGGGTCTCACCTTCGACATGGAAGAAGTGGCCGACCAATATTGATCGGCTGGGATGGTTCGCGTCCAATGAGGACGCGTTAGTAGATCGTCTTTTTCATGTGCTCCGAATAGCCTTCGTCATAGGCTTTGCCATCGAAGGGCTCTTGGGACATGCCTTCTGTCATTTGTCCTGCCGTCGGCAGGGTCGACCGATCAACAATCGATTCCGGTGACCACAGTTTCGAGCGTGCGAGCGCTTTCTGACACTGGAAGTAGACAGTGTCGATTTTCGTAACGATCACCGATTTCGGGTTCTTCCCCTGCATGGCGAAAGAGGCACAGAGATCCGGATCTGCAGTGATTTCGGCCTTGCCATTGATGCGAAGGGTTTCGCCCACGCCAGGGATCATGAAGAGGAGAGAGATACGCGGATCGCGCACAATGTTCTTCAGCGAATCGAGACGGTTGTTCCCGCGGCGGTCCGGCATCATCACGGTGTGTTTGTCATGTACCCGAATAAAGCCCGGTGGGTCTCCCCTTGGTGAGCAATCAAGGCCTTCTGGGCCGGCGGTCGCAATGACGACAAAAGGGGCGGCATCGACGAAAGCGCGGTAGTGATCGGTGAGGTGATCCTGTTCTTTGATCAAGGAACGTGGAACTGCGGTGCCGTAGAGTGCTACCAGTTCATCGATGGAGGTGATCTTGTGCGCGTCGCTCATCTGCCACTCCTTTGATTGGATGCCTTCGAGTTAGCACGGATGCCTCTCTCAGGCGATAGAGATCAGATGGTTATCCCATTGTGTTTCTGCAAATTGCGCGGTGGTTTTTGTTGTTTCTCGCGTAGCCTGGAAGGTTAGTGCACCCGCCGTCAGGGCGAAGCCGCCTGGTGTGGCGCGCGGCGCAATGCCGCAAACGTCGCGGGCGCTATGTGAGCCCAGATAGGTTCCCTGTTCTGAAGCCCAGAAGGAGACTAGGTTTCCGCGCGGACAGGTGAGCGCAATGATCTCCCCGGTCGTGTCGACTGCGACGCTGCCAGCATAGTTGCGCATGGCCCGTGCGACGGGTTCTGGGGTCTCGGAGAGCTTCAGATTGGTACCATCGAAAAGAGCCAATAGAGGGACTCTATTTCGCTTTGGCCCCTCATATTGGAGCGCTGCCGCGAGCCCTCTTGGCCCCACCGCTAAATGCCGGATGGAGAGCTGGCGATGCTCAGGGTCCAGGCTGTGACGGGAGGTCAACCGGCCTGTGATGCTGTCCAGGAGTGTGAGCGACGGTGCCATGGTCTCTAGATTGAGTTTCGATCGCCCCGTATCCGGATGGGTGCGAATGCCGCCATTGGCGACAGCGAGGGTCCTGCCGTCAGGCATGAGTAGCACTTCATGGGGACCGATGCCGTCGCTGGGAAAATGTCCGACGAGGTCGAAGCTTCGGCGCGCATCTCGTACGCCAATGACACCTTCGCCCGTGTCGTAATGGTTCTCGCTCGTGTAGAAAAGGGTTCCGTCGGCGGAGAAGCAGCCGTGGCCATAAAAATGATGGCCAGCACTCGCGGTCAGGTGATGGAGCACGTCTCCTGACCTCAGCTCGACAACCAAGGCAAACCGATCAGGTCTGCGCGCCAAAACGACCACTTGTTGTCCGTTGGGAGAGAGAACGATGTCGTGGCCGCGACCGGGGAGGGGAATGTCCAGATGCACCCGCCCTGCGTCGTCAAAAAGGGTCGCGAAATGCGCATCACCGACCTGACGACACCCCATCCAGCGGGTGGTGGGCTCCATTGCCACGGTCGGGAACGGCGCCAACGCGACGACGGCCGCAGCGCCACCGTGTAAGATATCTCTGCGGGTAAATTCCATCAGTCGCCATCCGTAGCGTTAAAACCGGCGACAAGTTCGAGATCCTGGGCAAGTCGTTCCCTGACGAGTGATTCAAGACTGCGAAGTTTGCTCAGGAGGTTTTCGAGATCGCTTCGGGCTTCTGCGTTTTCCACAAGGTCTGACAATGGCTGGTCAAACGACTCAATGTCGCTAAGGATTTCAGTTACCAGAGCCTCCGCCTCCAGGGCTGTCGTCTCTTTTCCGATGCTTATCAGCAGGTCTCCAAACCCATCGTCGACCGTTAGGAAGAGGCGAACGCTTTCCATATTGAGCTGGATATTGCGGAGAGATCGGTGGCTCCGCCAGTTCTCTGTCCTTTTCGGGCGCGCGTCCGCGAGCGTGAGGCCCATGGGGCGATCGAGTTTTTGCAGTCGTACAATGTCTATCGTCGCGGCGAGGCTGTTCAGAAAACGGCCAGCTGCTTCCGTTTCATCGAAAAACGCGTCTGTGCCGCTTGCCGCGTTGAGGACTTGATCGCGATAGTCGCCGTCATGCCACGACCTGACGAGCTCAGAAGCTTGCGCGGTTTGATGGCGGGCGATCGCCAATGCGTAGCGGCACGTAAAGCTGTTCGGGGTTGCTAGAGCCTCTGGCTTGTTGAAAAGGACATATTCGAGAGCCTGCAGGTCACCTAGGGCCACGCTCTTTTCGGCCAGCGCGTCTGTCGCTAGAACGCTCTCATCCTGAGAGTTCAGGACATTACGCAGCTGACGCTGACCGGTTCCCCGTTTATCGGGCCAGAATTGGAAACGAGCAGTCCCCTTGTTCTCATGGACCGGCCCAAATTGAATGATCTGGATGCGCTGCCAGGCATCCATGACCCGATGGAACTGGGTCTCTACCTGTGCCCGGCCGTCTGCATCAGGTGCCGCACAGTATGCATCCAGGGCGTCATTGAGCGCGCTGCTTTCAGCAGCAAGCGCTTCGTAACCCGGAATAACCACCACGTCCGTCAAGGCGGTGAGCAAACCTGTCGTTTGCTCAGGATCGATTGGATCCGCTGCGGCGGGTGAGAGCAAAAGGGAGCCAAGGAACGGAGCGGCCCATATGCCGCGGAGAATCCGTCTAAAGGCTTTCAAGAAAGGCAATCAGCGCGTCCCTGTCTGGTTTGTCCATGGTGCGAAAAGCTTCCCGCGCTGCCATCGCCTCGCCACCATGCCACAAAATGGCTTCCGTGAGATTGCGGGCGCGGCCATCGTGGAGGAAAAACGTGTGTCCATTCACCTTCTCGGTCAGGCCGATGCCCCAAAGGGGCGACGTGCGCCATTCCGAACCGGTTGCCGTTCCTTCAGGGCGCCCGTCGGCCAGGCCCTCTCCCATGTCGTGAAGCAAAAGATCGGTATAGGGCCAGATGAGTTGACCTCGAAGGGCAGGGTCCAGATCTTCATCATTGCGGGTTGCGTGTTTGGGGGTATGGCAGCTTGTACAATTTGCTTCATAGAAAAGTTGTTTGCCGCGCAGCACTTGGGGGTCGTCCACATTCCGGCGGGCGGGGACGGCCAGATGGCGGGAATAGAAGAAGATTTTCTCCATGACCTCGGCAGAGGCTTCAAGATCGCCGCCCGGTCCCCCAATGCCTGCGGGAGCTTCGAGACAGGTGCGCTGGCTGGCGGTGCAATCGCCGCCATGGGCTGGGAAGAGGGGGTTGGATATCCCGATATCTCCCGCCATCGCCTCGGATGATTGGTCTTCGATGGTTGGATTGCCCAGCTTCCAGCCGAAGCGGGCGAGCATCACGCGTTCCTGGTCGCGGCTCCAGATATACTTGGTCGTGCCTGAAATGCCGTCGCCGTCGGCATCGTTCGGGTCGGCGACCGCAAGAATGTCTTCTTCCGCGATGGCTTCCAGCAGACCCAGCCCGATCATGGGTGACGCCACTCGAGGAGAGAAAAGCGCGCCTTCGTGGAGGGGGCCGTAACCCAGATTGGCGACGCTGTAGTTTGGTTGTCTGAGCGTGACGGTTCCTCCGTCAGCGAATGTCACCTCAACGTCGCTGTACTCAATTACCATGCGGCCCTCGGCAGCGTGGCCCGGTATGGCCATGTCCTGCACTTGTCCACCATAGGTGGGCTCCGGCACCACATTGATCAGATGGTTGGCGATGGCTTGGTCTTGTTCTGTGGTTTGAGGCGGGATCGACACGCGCAGAAACATGGATACCGCATTGTCGTCGGCATTTGCAGGTGGATGTCCGCGGCCGTCTTTGAGGTGGCAACGCTGGCAGGCGCGTGCGTTGAAGAGCGGGCCCAGCCCATCCGCAGAGGTGGTTGAACTGGGGGCCGTTACCCAAAGCCGCTTGAAGAAGCCGTTGCCAATGAAAAAGTCGCCGCGCGCTTCGAAGCTCATATTTTGCGAAGGCTGCGAAAAAGCCTCCCTGTCGAAGCGCCGCGTATTTGTGGCCAGACCGCCTGATAGATGTTCATGGCGTTCTGCGACGCTGAAGTCGGTTGTCGGGGCGAGGATGGCCGCGCGTTCTTCCGCCGTCATTATGGCGTGTGCTGGGAAGGTGAGGATCACAAGCGCGAGGGCGAGACCTCCTATGTTCAGTGTATTGGGCACTCAGAGATTAATACGAGCTGCGGTGTGACAAAGTGAGAACCTCATTGGAAGACGGCTTGCGGATCGTCGAGGCTATCTGACCCTTCAATTTCGATCTCGTCGATTTCAATTGCTGCCACGATCCGCTCAATGGTCCGTGTCTGATCGACCAGACCGTCAATAGCCGCTTGAACGATGGCGTTGCCTTCGGCATTGCCTTCACCGATCATCTGGTCATAGGCCATGTCACCGCTGTCAGCTTTGTCTTTCATGACACGCATGGCTGCCTGTGTGGTCTCCAGCTTTGCGACCATTTCTGCATCAAGATCAGGAGATAGGTTGCGTACGAGCTGGGAGAGACTCGCGCCGCTCACAATCGTTCCGTCGACCCGGGTGTAGCTTCCTTTGTAGACGTTGGAGATGCCCAGTGCGTTGTAATAGTGGGAGTCATGGGTGTTGTCGGCAAAGCAATCATGTTCCTCTTCAGGATCATGAAGCATAAGGCCCAGACGCATGCGTTCTCCGGCGAGTTCGCCGTAAGACAAGCTGCCGAGGCCAGTCAAGATCATGCCCAGACCTTCATTCCCGTCGCCAAGCGCCATTCGAGCCGACCCGTTAGCTCCCCAGGCGCCGACCATGTCTTCCAGGTCTGAAATCAACAGATCGGTTGCCGCAAGCAAGTAGGCTGCGCGGCGCTCACAATTGCCGCCTGAACACGCGTCGCCGGCTGCATAGTCTGTGGCAGGGCGATTGCCGGCACCCGGACCGGTGCCGTTCAGGTCTTGGCCCCATAGAAGAAATTCAATCGCATGGTAGCCGGTTGCGACATTGGCTTCTACATCGTCTATCTCATGTAGCCCGCGCAGCAGGTCAGGGGTGATACTGGTCGCGTCGATTTCCCGCCCGCCGATGGTGAGCGTTTCGTTACCAATGATATTGGCGGCGTAGAATGCGTTCTCATCACTTTCTTCGCCATAGGCACCGGTATCGACATAGTCGATCAAGCCTTCATCAAGCGGCCAGGCGTTTACCTTGCCTTCCCACTCATCGACGATCACGTTGCCAAAGCGATAGGCTTCCGTCTGCTGATAAGGAACGCGGGCGGCTACCCAAGCTTCCTTTGCCGCGCTGAGCGTATCGTCTGACGGGTCGTCGATCAGCGCAGAGATCGCTGTCTTCAACGTCTGAGCGGTCGTCAGTGAGTCGGTGTAGCCGGCCTCGGCGATGTCCGCATAAGTTGCCAGAATGTCGGCAGGCTCTGCTGCTTGAACTGTGGGTACGGTCGCGAGCGACATGCTGAGGGCGAGGGCGAACGAGTACTTCTTCATGGTGTCCTGTTGCGTTCGGCACAATGCAACCGTGCGCCGGTGTCCGATTTGTTGGTTAGGCGTATGGGCGCGAGTTCCCATTTGGAACAGTCGCGCCCGCCGACCGCTGTTTTTACTGAGAATGTGTCGCGATTGCAAACTATTGCTGTGTCTGGTTGCGCGCATATCGCGCCATCACCAGAGCGGCAGAAACCATAAGCAAGGCGGCCGCAAAATACGGAGCGCCCGGGAGCTGAATGGAGGCGTTGTCGGCCGTAAAGAAGCGAAAGAGTTGCGTCATAAGGAGGGGCGCTGCGATCATCGTCAGGCCCATCAAGCTCGATAGGGCGCCTTGCAACTCGCCTTGAGCATTGGCAGGCACCCGTGCGGCCATAAGGCTCCGGATTGCAGGCATGGCAAGGCCCATCAAGGACATTGGGATCAGCGCGAGGTAGGCCATCCAGGTTGTTGTCGCCATTCCAAGCGCGGCAAACCCAACTGCAGCTACCGCCAGTCCGATGAAGGCTGAATTCACCTCACCGAACTGCGCGACGGTCCAGCGAATGAGCACTGTTTGGCTGAAAATAACTGTGACGCCTACAAAACCCAGCGCGAAGCCGATTTCCCTTTCGCTCCAACCAAACTGGTGAATGGCGAAATATGTGAAGACCGCCGGGTTGGCGTCATGGGCCAGCTGAAACAGAACGACGGCCCCTGCTAACCCCAGCAGGACTGGATAGGTTCTGAAATGGGCGAGAGCGCCAATAGGATTGGCGCGCTTCCATTCGAAAGTGCGCCTGTCTTCATCTTTCAGTGTTTCCGGGAGAACCAGGAAGCCATAGGCGACATTGATGAAGGCGATACCGGCGGCCGCAAAGAAAGGCACACGCGGACCAACTTCACCCAGGAATCCGCCGATCACCGGTCCGATGATAAAGCCGAGCCCCCAGGCGGCACCCGTCAGCCCAAAATTCTGGGCCCGTTTCTCCGGTGGCGACACGTCGGTTACATAAGCATTTGCGGTCGCGAATGTCGCGCCAAACATGCCCGCGAGAATGCGCCCGATAAAGAGCCACAAAAGAGACGGGGCGAAGGCCATGATCAGGTAATCAACGCCGAGGGCGAAGAGCGATATGAGCAGGATCGGCCGCCGTCCAAAACGGTCCGCCAGATTGCCCATCACCGGAGCAAAGAGGAAATGTGCGGCCGCGAAGGAGAAGAGCATCAGGCCGCCATAACCAGCGGCTGCTGAGATGGGTTCGCCGGTCAACTCCATGATCAGTTCGGGGATCACCGGAATGATGATGCCAAAGCCGATGGTGTCGATCAGGATCGTGACCAACACAAATGCCAGCGCGTGGCGCCCGGGTTTGCGCGATGTCATGGCCGATCCCCCTCATCAGTATGTGGATAAGCCTAGAGATTTCTCGGGGGTGGGGGAAGCATGTTGGTGTGTTGGCCTGTAACCAATCAGCATTTGGGTTTGGCTTAAACGCCCCCATTGCGAGGCACTAAATCGGCAAGTGTCTCCCGATACGTGTCCCTCGCCTTTTCGCCGTCGGAGGTTAGCGCATAGATGCCGGTATCGACCCGTTCAAACCATCCATAGTGATTGTCGGCCATCAGGCGGCGGGCTTTTTCGACGCCTGTCAGTTTGGCGACTTGGGCCGCTTTGGTTGGGCCCCGGTCGCTCAAAATCTGAAGACACCGCAAGGCGTCCTGCCGATAGGCTGTCATAAGGCTTCTGCGTGTTGACCCGCCTGTGTTCGGATCGCCGCTGCGTCTCGCAAACTCACGGAGGAGGGCTGTTTTCTTTTGTTTTGATTTGCGTGGCGCATACGGGCCAGGATCGGCGTGAGTTTCCACCATCCCATCCTTCAGTCGGATGGTGATGAGCCCCAATCCCAACCGTCGGCAAAGCGCGATGTTGGCCTTGAGCGATTTTCTGAAACCGGAACCGGTGCCTCGAGGGATGGCGATATAGACGTTGTCGCTGATCGATTGGCGCGCGATTGCCTGATGTACCACCGCGAGGGTGAAGCCCGTTTTCATCTCAACAATCAGCGGATCTTCGTCACCCCTTCGTGCCACTACGTCTGCAGCACCTACCTCGCCTTTAACCTCATAGCCCTGGCGCTTAAGGAAGGACTTGAGCGGTGTATAGAGATCCGTTTCGCGGAGTGCAGGTTTGGCCATGGTTCTGCATAAACGGACATAGGCTGATTTGCCAGCTGAGTGTGTCGGACTGTCGCCTGAACTTTCGGTTCAATCAGCGGCAACAGGGATCTGGACACCATCCGGCCGGGACTGGGCACCCCTGATGAGTTTCCCATTCATTTTTCCGGTTGGCGCACCATTCTCGAACGCTACTTCGCCCGAGATGATGGTGGCGGCATATCCGCTGGCCTTTTGGATAAGTCGTTTGCCGCCAGCGGGTAGGTCATGGACGATCTCCGGGGCGTGGAGCCGCAGATTGTCGAAGTCGATGACATTCACGTCCGCTTTCATGCCTGGGGCCAGAATTCCGCGATCGTTGAGACCAACGACCTCTGCGTTTGCTTTTGTCTGCCCGTGGATTAGCCATTCCAGCGGCAGTTTTGGGCCCCGCGACCGGTCGCGTCCCCAATGGGTGAGAATGGTCGTTGGGAAGCTTGCATCGCAGAGAATACCAACATGGGCGCCGCCATCCCCTAGACCAAAGGCCACATTGGGATGGGTCATCATGGTGTGGACATCGTCCAGACTGCCGCACATGTAGTTCATCAACGGGAAGTAGAGCAGGGCATGACCGTCGCGCTCCAACATCCAGTCGAGAACTTGTTCGCGCGGGCTTTTGCCCGACGCTTCTGCGACCGCGCCTGCACTATCCTCCGGCGCTGGTTCATAGTTCGGCGGGTCCCCCAACTGGAACATCTTGTGATAGGCGGTGCAGAGCATGGTCACGATCTGACCTTCCGGGTAGTCGGGCTCTTCTGCCAACAGCTTCTGCCGGAAGGTGGGATCGCGCAGTTCCTTCACCTGTTGGTCCAGCGGCAGGTGCGCAATGCTTCTGAAAGTCTGATGGAGCAGGAAAGGGTTCAGCGTTGAGGTGAGCCCCATCAGGACACCTGTGGGCCGGGGCGGAACCTGTCCACGCATGGGCAGTCCCTTATTGGCTGCATCCTCAATGCCGCCCAGGACCTTTTTCCAGATGTCGGGATGTCTGTCATCCTGCTCAATCGTGAGAGAAAGGGGGCGGCCGGAGACTTCCACCATGCCCCGCAGCATGGCGAATTCCGGCTCGAAATCCCAGAAGTCGGCGATCAGTTGAATGACACCCTTTTCGGCTTTTCCCATGGCGGCGGCGATGCCATGGAGTTCCGCCTGCTCCGCCTTGAAGCTGGGCGTATGTGCTCCGTTTTTGTCCCGGTGTTTCTCCGTTCTTGACGTGGAGAAACCCAACGCACCTGCTTCGAGGGCGTCCACCACCAGTTCTGACATTTGTTTAATGTCGTCATCGTTTGCGGGTTCCAGGTCTGCGCCGCGTTGACCCATGACATAGGCGCGGAGCGCGCCGTGCGGGACCTGCAGGCCGATGTCCAAGGCAAGGGGTGAGTCTTCGACGGCTTTCATATATTCGGGAAAGCTCTCCCAACGCCAATCAATGCCTTCTGCCAGTGCGGTACCGGGAATGTCTTCAACGCCTTCCATGAGGCCGATCAGCCAGTCGTGTTCGTCCGGTTTGCAGGGTGCGAAACCGACACCGCAATTGCCCATGACGGCTGTCGTGACGCCATGGAAAGTGGACGGCTGCAGATAGGGATCCCAGGTGACCTGGCCGTCATAGTGGGTGTGAATGTCCACAAAGCCTGGCGTGATGATCTGGCCGGTCGCGTCAATTTCTTTGCGGCCTGTGTCGCTCACGTCACCGATTGCCGTGATGGTTGATCCATCAATGGCGATGTCCGCCTTGAAGGGCGCGCCGCCGGTGCCGTCGTAAACTGTGCCACCGCGAATAACGAGATCGTGCATGGGGTCCTCCTCCCAAGAGCATGTCCATTGGGACCCAGTTTAAAGGGCCTCAATGGAAAGTGCGAGAGTGAGGTCAGAACGCCAGAATTCCCCTGCGTTTCGGTCTGGTGATCTATGCGGTTTGTGACTTTCCGCGTTTCTGGATGCCGGCGCGGCGGCTTTCCAGTGCTTCGGCGGAGACGCTTGAGTTGGCTGCGCCGGAGACTTTGAGCTCGGTTTTGAGGGCGTCACCGAAGGCTTCTGCAAAGCCATCATCAATCAGTTGCTTATAAGCAGGCAGACATTCCGGCACGACTGTCAGCATGTCAGCCGCGAGGCTCTGGGCCACGCTTAGCAGCTCGTCGGGCTCTACGACACGATTGACCAAACCCCATTCAGCGGCTTGCTCGGCACTCAGGAAATTCCCGGTCAGCGACAACTCTTTGGCGCGATAGATCCCGATCGCCCGCGACAGCTTTTGGGAGAGGCCCCAGCCTGGCAGGATGCCCACCCGCGCATGGGTGTCTGCGAACCGGCAGTTGGTCGATGCGATCAGAACGTCGCAAGCAAGTGCGAGCTCAAACCCGCCGGTAATCGCGACGCCGTTGATGGCGCCGATCACCGGTCCGCTGAACTGATTGATCGAGGTGACAGGATCCTTATGGGTGACCGCGTTATCCGGCCCCGTCAGGCCTTGCTCGCCCAGTTCTTTTAGGTCAAGTCCGGCACAGAAAGCGCGGCCGGCGCCGGTCAGGACTGCGACACGGACATCGGGGTCTGCTTCCAGGTCCTGAAACGTGTCCGCAATGGCTTCTCGGAGCTCGGTCGACAGCGCATTCATGGCGTCCGGTCTATTGAGGGTGACCGTGGCAATACCGTCTTGTTTTTCGACAAGGATAATGGGGTCTGACATGGGTGTTCCTTGGTGGTCTGTGCGAGTAGGCGTGGTTTTGATGACGCCGTCATAGCAGAGAGCATCCGCCCGGGCCACCCAATCATGGGGCTGGTTCAAAAGAGCAGGCATACTGGGTGCCTCCGCAACTGAGTCGGGCAGAAAAGATGCGATCAGATTGGTACTGGGTGCGACAGGGGGCGCCGCTGCAGGACCCTGGTCGGTACGCCGGCCGCCTTGATTTGCCGACCGGGCCGCCTGACCAGGGCGTCGCGCGCCGGCTTTTGTCTCGCCTCCCACAAGGCGCGGTTTGGCTGACATCGCCGCTTGCGCGGGCGCGGCAGACTGTCCATGCGTTGGACCCATCGGCGAACGCAATGATGATTGAGGATCTGGTGGATCAGGATCTCGGTACCTGGGCGGGCCGACGGCAGGCCGAGGTTCACAAAGCCAATCCCCAGATCGACTGGGGTGATCCTCGGTCAATTGTGCCTGAAGGCGGTGAAGGTTTTGACGCCGTGGTGTCCCGAGTTGCCGAACTCATCGAACGTTTGACGCGCCACTATCCTGACCGGCCGATTGTTGCGGTCTCGCATCTTGCTGTCATCCGCGCGGCAATGGTTCTCGCTTTGGACCTGCCCAATGATGGCGGCTTTCAATTCGACCTATCGCCGCTCTCGCTGACGCACCTGTCTTGGACCGGTCCCGACGAATTGGTCGAAAGCTCAGAGGAACGTCTGGGAAGCTGGCGGGTGCACTGTGTGAATAGGCTGTTGGTCTGACTTCGCGTCAGTTGAACAGGGCGTCGATGTCGTCCTGGCCAATCTCTTCGCCTTCGATATCCGCCGCCACTTCGACGGGTGCTGCGGCCGCGACCGCAGGGGCCGTTTCTTCCGGCTCTGCGAATTCAAGATCATCGGCAATAACAAGATCCTGAGGTGCCGCGTTCGGCTCTGAAGGTTTTGCGTCGCCAGCGACCATATCGATGTCATCAATGTCATCGATGGAGTCCAGATCGTTCAGCATTGCGTCGACTTCTTCTTGCGACGTCGCCTTGTCCTCTGCCTGAGGTCCATTGAGAAGGTGGGCGTCGGGTCGCTTGTCGCTGGGATCCAGCAGCGCTGTCGACATGACCTTGTCTTCATCGCCTGGGTTGATCCCCCAGATGCTGATCATCGAGTTGACCCGATGCTCAAGATAGTGAAGCACTTGCACCACTTTGGTTGTGCGCTGGCCGGTAATATCCTGGAAGGAACAGGCCATAAAGATGCCAGTCGCGTGGGCTTCCAGCTCGTCGCAAAGGTCTTCGTCGCCGCCTTGATCTTTGAGTTTCTCGGCGATTTCCTGAATCCGCTCAGCAGCAGAGAGGATTTCAGATGTGGCGCGCTCTGTCGCCGTCACGATCGCGTCAAGTTCCCCCGTCGCTGCCATGATGCGGTTGTCGCCAGCGTCGGTGGGTTTGATAGCTGCGATTTCAGCGCGCGTTTGTTGGATGGAGGCGCTCATTTCCTGTAGTTCGAGACGGAGAACGTCCACAGTTGGCGCGGCCGACGTTGCTTCTTTGGCGACGGTCCCGATGGACTCGATCGCGGAAAGCAGCGTCTGAGTGTCTGCGTTTCTGTTGCGGCGTGCGAATTCTTCCATGAACCACCGCCCGCGGGGCGTTTCCATCACGGCTGTCAGAATCGCGTCATATTCACGCTGATCGTTTGATGCGTTTTGGTCCGTCTCAGCCATCCCGCGCTTCCCCCGATAAAAACCCGAATTCCTCACAGTATTAGGGAGGTTTATTGCTCAATCGTTGACCGATTGAGGCTTGCTGCACAAAAACAGATGTTTTAGGGCGTTTAGGTGTTAACAAGTTCTTGCTGAGAAGGGCGCTGACGGGAGAGGCTGCACAAAATGGTACAAAAAAAGGTCATCGTGACCGGTGCGACGGACGGTATCGGATTGATCACAGCGCGGCGGTTGGCCGAAAAAGGGGCGCAGGTTGGGTTGGTGGCGCGCAATGCCGATAAAGGCGCGCGGGTGGTAGAAGATATCAAGAAGACAACAGGCAATTCCGACATTGCATTTTACCAGGCAGATCTTTCCAAGCTGGAAGATGTGCGGTCCGTCGCAGCCGATATTGCCGGTGTGCATTCCTCTCTTGATGTTCTGGTGAATAATGCCGGCGCCGTCTTTGCCAACAAACAACTCTCAGCGGATGGATTTGAGCTTACATTTGCGCTCAATCACCTGAGTGTTTTTCTGCTCACCAACTTGTTGAAAGAGCAACTCGTCGCGGCGGACCAGGGACGCGTCGTCACGGTCTCTTCCATTGCCCACCGCGGCGCAGACCTGAATTTCGCGGACCTGGATGGTCAGAAGGGCAGCTATTCGGCCTGGCGGGCCTATCAACGTTCAAAGCTTGCGAATATTCTCTTTACGCGCGAACTGGCAGACCGGTGGAGAGAGACTCACGTCACTGCCAATTGTCTGCATCCGGGCTTCGTTGCGTCCAAGTTTGGTGAAAACAACAATACGCTTCTAAGCGGTTTCTTTCGGCTCAGCAAAATCTTCGCCATTTCCCCAGAAAAAGGAGCAGAGACCAGTGTCTTCCTTGCGTCCGCTGAAGGCGTGGCGGGGCAGACCGGTGGCTACTACGCCCAAAAGAACCGCATTCAACCCTCTCGGGCAGCACGAAGTCCTGAAACTGCCAAGAGGTTGTGGGACGAAAGTCTGCGGATGACAGGTCTTAGCGCGTGAGCCGATTGCGCATATGTCTAGAGCGGATGCCGATCATCGCCATCCTACGGGGTCTGAAACCCGCAGATGCGGCCTCCACGGCACAAGCCCTGGTTGATGCTGGCGTTTGTATTCTCGAAGTTCCGCTCAATGTCGACGATGCCCTCTCGTCCATTGAGATCATTAGAGCGTCTGTAGGCGACGATGTGCTTGTCGGTGGCGGGACACTTCGAACAGTCGAAGACCTGGCATCGCTTGCGAATGCGGGGGGTGAGCTCGCCGTCATGCCGCATCTTGATGCGTCTCTGGTGATTGGCGCCCTGGACATTGGTCTCATTCCTGTGCCTGGCGTCTTTACGCCCTCCGAAGGCTTTGCTGCACTGGACGCGGGTGCTGCGGCGCTCAAGATCTTTCCCGCTGAGGCGCTATCTCCTAAAGTCCTCTCGGCTTGGCGGTCGGTGATGCCGCCCGAGGACGCACTGCTGATCCCAACGGGTGGCATCGATGCTGAAAATCTTGCTGAATGGTGGGGCGCCGGGGCAGATGGGTTCGGCGTCGGATCAGCTATGTTTGATCCCACCGGCGACGTAGATGAAACGCGCCGCCGCGCAGAGACACTGGTTTCTGCAATCAATCGCGCACGGGCCTGAAAATCCTCTATAAGACGCTCAGGTTTGGCGAACGAAGTGAGACATGATGACCGGTGTGACACTCCCCATCGATATCGAGACCATTAAAGGGTTTTTGGATCCGGCAGAGGGTGATGCACTCTATTGGGCGGCGCGCGAAGTGAGCGGACGAGCCCCCTGTCTCGAAGTTGGGTCGTATTGCGGGAAGTCGACTGTCTACTACGGCCTTGCGTGCCAGGAGACCGGGTCTGTTCTTTATGCGCTTGATCACCACCTCGGTTCTGAAGAGAACCAGGCAGGCTGGGAACATCACGATCCGACGCTGGCGGATGCTGAGACGGGCATGCTCAATACCTTTCCGCTGTTTCGGCGAACCCTTCGGGCGGCCAAACTTGAGGACACAGTGGTTCCACTTGTCGCGCCGTCGACTGTCGCTGCACGGCATTGGGCAACGCCGTTGGCGATGGTTTTCATCGATGGTGGGCATGCGCTTGAGCACGCCCTCAATGACTATCGCCTCTGGGCACCGAAGATTATTCCCGGGGGCATCCTTGCCATCCATGATGTCTTTCCCGATCCTAAGGACGGCGGACAGGCCCCTTACGAGATCTACAAGATGGCGATTGCGTCGCAGCTGTTTGAAGAGATCGAAACTATCAAGTCGCTTCGTCTACTCCGCCGCCTCGGCGAGGGTCCGCTCAGCGAACAGATGTGAGGCGGGCGTCATGCCGATGACCGCGTCGGTCGCGAGGATGACCGCAGCTGCTGTCCAGGCTGGGCGTTCCTGCGGCCAGGCAACCTGGTCTTCAAACTGATGTCCCATCCAATAAGCACCGCAGTCGGCGCGCCATTGATGCTGCCAGGAGAGAAGTTGTTCCGCTTTTTGGCGTTGTCCCGACACAAGCAGGGCCATGACCAGTTCAGCCGACTCCGCGACTGTCACCCAGGGTTCATCCACCACGCAGCGGCAGCCTTTGCCTTCGGCGACGAAGATATCCCATTTCCAATCCAGGCGTTTGACGGCAGCTTCACCTGTCAGCACACCGGCGAGCACCGGGTAGTACCAATCCATGGAATAGCGCGTCTTGGGCTCCCAGGTCCGGTCGAACCTGTGTGGCTTGTCCCTTAGAGCTTCGCCTAGCTTTTGGCGCGCCAGTGTCCATTCGCGGGTTGGTTCCTTCATCTCGGCGGCAATGTGGACCGCGCATTCTAGGCTTTTATAGATTGACGAACAGCCAGTAATGAGCGCGTCGTCCTCTGGCGTGTGCGGATCGTCGGCCGCCCAGCGAATGTCACCATGTTCCGTCTGGTGCGCGAGAATAAACTCCATCGCTTTCTTTACATGCGGCCAGATGTCGGTGAGGAAGGTCTTGTCGCCGGTCAGCAGGAAATGATGCCAGGCACCGGTTGCGATATAGGCTGCGAAATTTGTGTCGCGGACAGGTTTGCCGGCCCCCTCTTCGCCACCGGTATAGCGTTGCTCTTCTTCGTCCATCGGGACGGCTGATCCGAGCTCGCCCCACCAGGAACCGTCGTCAAGCTGTGTATCCATCAAGTAGGCGTAAGCGCGTTCTGCGGCCTGCATTTCGCCCAGGACGGCCAATCCCATGGCGGCTTCCGTGTGGTTCCACGGATCGATGACGCCGCCATCGAACCAGGGAATTGCCCCATTGTCCCGCTGCAGTTCCTTGATGCGCGCGATGGATCCCTTGAAGAAATCGTCGGGCAGACTGTCACCCTTGGTGAGAAGTGTCATGAAGCGGCGCCCTGTTTGTTGAAGTAGAGGACCACGCTCTTGCCCATGAGGGGCGCGGCGATCGCTTCCAGGATGCGGGTTACCATGGGATTGTCCGTGATCTCCCATACAAGCAGGCGATGATAGAAATTGACGATCTTGGAGTCCGTCTTTTTGACGCCAACCGCGCAGCGCAACCACCAATAGGGTGAGTGCAGACCATGGGCCCAATGCCGGTGCATGAAAGTAGCGCCGGTTGCCTCAACGTCCTTCTTCAGGCGGCTCGTGCGGAAAATGCGCACATGACCGCCTGGTTCATTGTGATAGTCATCGGACAAAGCCCAGCAGACCCATTCGGGCCAATAGCGTGGCACTGACACGGCAAAGGTGCCGCCGGGCTTCAGAACCCGCGCAACTTCTTCCAGCGCCTGGCGATAGTTGGGGATGTGTTCCATGACTTCAGAACACACAACTTTATCGAACGAATTATCGGCGAAGGGCAGGCTGAGCGCATTGCCAACTGCCAGTGTACAGCGGCGTTTACTGTCCGGTTCCAGGTCAGGGCAATGTTCGAAGCCTTGCCAGGTTTTCTTCACATCGTCAAAGGCGAGGTCGATCCCGACTACATTGCAGACCTTGTGATGGTAAAGCGCATGCACATGTCGACCTTCGCCGCAGCCAAGGTCCAGCACATACTCGCCGTCCTCAAGCCCCAGCTTTTTGAAGTCGATTGTCTGCATCTTGCATAGCCTGACGGTAAATATCGACGACCTGGCGTGCGGTCCGTTCCCATTTGAAATGGTCGAGCACACGCTGGCGCGCCTTGCGGCCCAATTCGTCGCGTTTTTCTGGATTGTCGAGAAGGTCTGCAATGGCCGTGGCCAGAGCATCCGGATTTGAGTGTTCCACAACCACGCCCGCGTCGCCCACCACTTCCGGCAATGATCCGCCGGTTGTTGCGATCACAGGTGCGCCGCAGGACATGGCTTCGCCTGCCGGGAAACCGAAACCTTCATAGACGGAGGGAGAGATCACCATGGTGGCTTCGGCGTAGGCGCGGGTGATGTCGTCATCGCTAAGACCGGACATGAAGGTGACCTTGTCCATGAGGCCGCGGCGCTTCAGCTCTTTCTTGGTCGGTCCGTCGCGGAGCTTGCCGATGACGTGGAGTTCCAGGTCGGGGCGTTCTTTCAGAAGCTTGTCATAGGCCCGGATCAGATAGATGAGACCTTTAAGGGGTACATCGGCACTCGCACACACGATCAGGCGGTTGTCGACGCGTTTTACTTCCGGCATCGGGTGGAACTGCAGATGATTGATGCCGTGATGGACGACCTGCATTGTGTCGAGCGGCAGACCGAAATCCTTGTTCACGTCCTGGCGGGTGCTTTCCGACACGACAATGATGGGGTCGAGTTCGTGAGCGACCTTCATCTGCATGTTGAGGAAAGTGTACCAGCGCCATTTCAGGAATTTCATCCACGGGTTCGGCATGGCCGCGATATCGATGCGTTTGTCCATGGTGATGGGGTGATGGATGGTGCCGGCGACGGGAAGCCCCATATCGCGCACCTTCAGCATGCCCCAGCACAGCGTCTGGTTGTCGTGCATCACATCATATTGGTCGATCTTATCGACCATATATTCTGCGAGCCGCTCGCCGAATGTGTAGGGCTCAGGGAAGCCCCCCCAATTGTGGCTCCACCATTCAAAGAGATCGATTTTGGACTTCAGCATCCAGGGCCGGAAGGCCCGAATGGGATGGGGCGTCGCATAGAGATCAAGGGACGGGAGCTTTATGAGGCCGACGCGGGGATCAAGGTCCGGGTAGGGCGGTCCAGAGATCACATCCACATGATGGCCCAGCTCAACCAGCGCCTTGGAGATGTGGCGCATATAGACGCCTTGACCGCCGGTGGTGGGATTTGATCGATAACTTGGCAGCAGAATCCGCAAAGAGCGGTCGCCGTTGATGGCTTCGACGGTGGCATCCCGACGATCTGTTGATTCATCGGGCTCGACAATAGGAGCTAGGGCCTGGTTTTCCAGCGCCTGCGACATCCACCTCTCCTTCTCAATTCCGTTTTGGACCGCTTCTCAGCCGGTAGCTGCGACTTTGGCCAAATTGGCTCATTTGCCCGCTTTTTCGACGGTCGGCCCTGATATTCTGACTGGTGAACGTCCATTCAAGCCGCACAAAACGTGCATTGCAGCCTGGTAGGTGCTCGGTCGGCGGGATCATACCCAAGGTGTTGCGACGCAACAAGCGCTCGGTAACATAGATGTCAGTTAGAGTGCCACTATTTTTAGATGTGTGGGATTTGAGTCCTGACAGTCAGTTTGCCTTAGGAGTCGAGATGAGTTCGTCCTCTTCAGGCGGCTGGCTTACCGGCCCGGATTGGTGGTGGACCATGGCCCAATCCTGGCCTTCTCTGACAAACAAATTGGTGGCGATGAGCCACTCGGGTCCAATTTTCTCGTAGCAGGTGACGAGCCCTGTCGAGCCGATGAGGTGGGCCTTTGCCGCGTGACATTCAATGGCAGGGGGTGCCGGACCGTTGAGAATGCGTCGCCAGCTCTCCATCACATCGTCGCGGCCATGCAAGGGCGGCCAGCCGGGATGGAGACAGGAGACGGGTGCAGCTACCGACCACACGCCTTCCAGCGTGTCCATATCCCGGTCTGCGACTGCGCGATAGAAGGTCTCATTGGCAAAGCGCAGGGTTTCGATTTCGCGCATGCGCTTAAGCTGCCTTTTCCGGTTGGTCCAGGGACCAGCCGCCTTTTCGGGTTGCCGCCCGCAATGCGAGATAGAGAAGCAGTCCGACGGGACCCAGAAACAGCGTGAAGAAGAGGCAGGGCACCACCAGCCAATGGTTGATCCCGCGCCGTTGCGCGTCGCGCACTTCCCAGGCGCCCACGAACAAATCGAACACGATGTAATGAAGCCACCCGGCGATCACTGCCTCAGGCACGGTGAAAGCGACCATAATCGCATCCAATGTCGCAAACCCTCCGCCGTCAATGCTGAAGGCGCCGGTGGCCACATAGGAGGTGTAGCCAATGCCGATCACGATCGGTATCAGCGCGCTATGCACAAGGGCTTGGGTGAATTCCCATCTGGGGGCCAGCGCCAGCAAAAGCCAGAAAGGCATGATGCCGTAGGTTGCGATCAGAAAGACGAGGTCAGGTGTCATGGCGTGTTCTCTAATCTGGTTCAGTTTTGTAAGCTGGTTTTCGTTGCACCAGTAGCGAACCGATCAGCTTATCCATCAGATCAGTTCCATATTTCTCGCTCAGGCGCGAGATGAACTCTGGCTCTATTGAACTGACATACGCCAGATACCCTTTTAGATAGGAAACTGCGTCTGGTTCCAATTGACCCAACTTAAACCGATGCATCATTGCGCTGATTTCTCTTTTCTTTTTTCTTCCTACTGAAAGCCGACCATCTGATGTAAGGACGACTCCCGTGACAACACGTCTTCTCTTCTTGGATGTGAAGACGGTTTTATCCCTATTTATTGTGAGCGATGGGTGAGTGAGTTCGGTCAGAATTTGTTCGGTATTGCTATGCACTCTAGTCAAGATATCCGGCGTATTTGTGGAGAAATAGCAATCATCTGCATACCTGCTGTATATGACTCCAATATCCGCACAAAACTCCGAAATTTTGGAGTCGAGGGGATACAAAAGAGCATTTGAAACGAATGGAGAACTAGGTGCACCAATCGTTAGTCTGCCATTTCTGCAAACAATTTGGGTGACCAGGTCTTTGTCTTCTTCTGTGAGTTGCAAACGTTCGCCTGGGATCTGGTTAAGCAGGTGCTTTACATCATCAGATAGAATAGAAGGGAAGAAGTCTCTGAAGTCGATTTTTAACAAAAATCTCTGCGTTAAGTGCGCACTTGCATTTGCCTTGACGCTGGAACCTTCTTTGTAAGCTGTAGCTGCTGCGTGTACGGGTAGATGACTTAGTACGTTCCTTACGATCCATCTTTGCAAGAACTTCAACTCAGGCGACGGGTGGTGGATCGTCCGCTCTCCTTCGGTGCGTTTTGGCACCGTATATTCTCTGTATCGGTGGTCAGCGGTGCTTGCGACGGTAGATATGTATGCTGAGCTAACACCGGTTCCTTGGGAGATTTGCTCGATTATCATTCTTTGAGCTCCTCTAAAACCTCGGTGTATTCAGGTGACGCTTTTTCATAGAGTTCCACTAAACGCAGTTGAAAACCGTCGACGTCGAGACCGTCAAAATCCATAAAAGCCGTTGAAGCAGCTGTTGCGGTGAAATGGCTTGTATCTGGTCCAACGCGGGTAACTAGTTTTGCGGCAACCAAAATTGATAGGTTTCGCTTCAGCTCAGCGGATTTGGAGTTTCCGAACGCGCTTTTGAAAACGTACCTGAGCCCGTCAAAATCTAGGCAACGGTAAAGTCTTATCAGCTCATACACGGCAAAGAATTTTTGCTGGGGACTCAATGCAGAATAGTCAGAAAATGCGAAACGTATTCGTTTTCTGCGCGGCATTCGCTGTTCCAGACGCCCCTTGATTTGCGCGAAGTCCTGTGGGTCACGCTCGTAGTCCAGCTGTATTCCCGGCTTAAACGTCGAGTGTGCGTCTATAAGCGCGATTGGACCACGGGATATGAAGCTGTCTTCGCCCTGTAGCTGGCCGTTAGGGATCACCAAGCTTTTGTCTCGAAGCTCTGGGATGCTTGCGAAGTAGCCTAACTCAGCGTAGGAACCCGGACTTTCAGGAAAAATCAAAATACAATCAGCTATCGCCCCGATCGCTTCTTCGAACTCCGCGACGTTTACATATTGCGGCTCATTGTTACTGACATAGTCTTTTTCCGCGTCCTCTGCGCGGAACATACGGAAATCTGTTAACTCGGTTTCGGCGTAGGATAAAAAACGTCTCCGCAAGTTTTCTTGGTCTGTAGCGCCGCCACAGACGAAAACAACTTTTGAACTACTTTGTATGAAGACTTTATTTGTTTGAAAGCGCTGGGCCACCACATTCATCAAGCGTTTGGCTTCAGGGTGTTCGAAAGGGTGGCCCATCGCATCTCTTACTATGAGCGAAGCCGGATTAAAGAATAATCCGGTTCGAGCGAACGCCGACCCGGATTATTCTTTAATCCGGCGTCGAATGTCGCGCAATTCAGTTCGGCCTGGCGAAGCGCCCGGCACAAGTCGTTATCTGGAAGTCAAATCACGACCATAAACTAAGAGAAGTTCACCTTAACTCTATTGCGATCTCATCGCAATTCCTAACCTAAAGCGAGGGGTTAGGAGAACCGCCGCTTGAGCCAGTCGATGATGAGCGTATTGAGTTCGTCTGGCTTTTCCGATTGGGTCCAGTGGCCGCAGTCCGGGATGACATGTTTTTCCAGGTCCGGAATGAAGTTCTCCATGCCGTCTGTCATTTCGGGGCGCAGCACAATGTCGTTCGCGGCGGAGATCATGAGGCAGGGCACGTTGATCTTCTCCTCAATGCCTTCTGACTTCTCCCAGTTGCGGGTGAAGTTGCGGTACCAGTTGATGCCGCCCTCATAGCCGGACTGTTTGAAGGCGTTCACGTAATAATCGAACTCTTCAGGTGTGAGCAGTGGTTCGCCCATCCATTCGCTTTCCGGTGTTTTGAAGGCTTCGCCCAGCGCCAGTTTCTTGTTCTCTTCTGGCTGCGCATCATATTCAGCCAAGGTCATTCCGCTCTTGCGGTACCAGAAGCGCATGGTCTTTTCGACGTCTTGCTGGAACAAAGTCTCCGCGACGCCGAACTTCTGGAAGAAGACGATGTACATGTCTTCACCAAAGGCTTCGCGCATGAGAGCGATGGGATCCATAGGTGAGCGGGGTGTGAAGGGCGTGTTGACGCCAATGACGCCTGCGACGCGGTCGGGGTGATGCAACGCCATCTGCCAGACGACAAAGCCGCCCCAGTCATGGCCGCAGAAGATGGCTTTCGGCAGACCCATTTCGTCCATCATGCCGATCAGGTCATCGAGCAGATGTTCCATGTCGTACTGGTCGACCGCGTCTTCGCCTTTCGGACCGCCGGTCTGTCCGTAACCGCGCTGATCGGGCGCAATGGCGTGAAAGCCGGCTTGCGCAACCGCGGGCACCTGATGCCGCCAGGAGTATCCCAGTTCCGGGAAGCCATGACAGAAAATGACGGGCAGGCCTTCGCCTTCTTCGAACACCGCCATGTTGAGGCCATTGGTTTTCACAAAGCGTGGGTTGGCAAAATCGACCATGATTCTTCCCTATTGTTTTTGTTAATTGTGCGGGCTCAGGCCGCCTTTTTGTAGGTTTCCCAGTCCACCGTTGGGGACAGCTCCAGAAGCTCAAACATCTCCTGACGGTTTGGGCCAATGCGCGGAAGATAGTACGCCTTGTTGCGGTTTTTGCCGCGGGCCCAGACGCGCATCACCTTGAAGAAGTTTTTTGGTTTTTTCAGCCAGGCGTCCGGGTGGTTCAGCATGTGGAAGCCGTGCATGGCTTCGCGCAGCAGGTCCAGGTCTGAGCGCAGGGCGATATTGACTGCATCCTCTATGAAGCTTTTTGCCAGACGGGCTTTTAGACCGGCTTCATAGTCAGGGTTGAGGCCATTCGCAGCACGTCGGATCGCAGCGCGGTCCTGTTTAAGCATGCTGTCATAATAGGGTCGAACCTCGCGCGCCACTTCAGCGTGATAGAGACGCGCGCGCTCTGCGGCGTCATCGGTTGCTTCGAGGGCGTTCGCCAGTGCCTGCGCCTCGACGGCTGCAAAAGAACACCCGCGGCCATAGAGGGGATTGGTGCGAATGAGATTGTCGCCGATGGGGAAATAGTTCAGCACAACCGGTTGCTCATCCTCGATCAGATGGCGCCATTGGCTCTTTAGTTCGCCCATTCCATAGACCTTGGATTTGGGCTCAGCCCGTGTTTCCTCGATCCAGGGAGCCATGGCCGGCAACGACCGGCAGATCGTGTCGAAAACGTGCGGGTGTACAATGCGTCGGCGGATTTCCATTTCCACCTCCGGCACCGCGAGGGTGATAGAGAAGCAGCCATTGTCGGCTGGAAAGACTCCGTATTTTATGTAGCCGAGATCTGCCCCGTTCGGCAGCTTGCCGCGTTCTGGTTCTTCCTGGCCGGGTCGCAAGCGATAATGGCGGGTGTAATAGAGGATGCCCGCCCCCTCTACGTCCTCACGCACGTCAATGCCGGATGCTTTCAGCCAGTCCATGCCAAGGGAGTTTTTGCCGCCAGCGTCGACAACCTGATCGGCGGCGAGGACTTGCTCCTGCCCTTGGTCGTCAACAATCACGCCAGTGATCCTGGGCGTCCCATCTGCCGCAGGCTCATGGCGCAGTCCTTTAACCCGCGTGCCCGTGTTGAAAGTGACGCCGGGCAATGTGGCCACATAACGCCGCATGATGAATTCGAGAGTGGTCCGCCGGCTGGTCAGGATTGTCAGGTCGTCATCTTCTTGCGCGGGTTCATACCTGTCCCGAAGCGTGGCGGGGATGCCGTCTTCGAACCGAAGTTCGCGACACCCGGCATCCAAAAGGTCCTGAAGCAGGTCGGGGTATTTCTCCCGCAGCAGAAGATAGAGGCGGGCGAGAAAAGCGTGGCTGTGCCGCAGATGTCCGACACCGCGGCGTTCCCACACGTCGAAAGCCGCGTCGGCTGACGCATCTGGCGGAGGTGGATCACGTTCAATTAGGGTTACGGAGCGTCCCGGCCGGCTGAGCGCTAAAGCGGCGTTCAGGCCCGCAATGCCTGCGCCAACCACCAAGATGTTTTCTCCAGGCACGCGTATCCTCCCCAAGACAGGCCACAGGTCGTGCTCTCTGCTTCTTTGGAGCACCGCAACCTATAAATAGACTGTGGTCCATAAAATAGGGAGGGCTGGATTGGATGTCCAGCGTCTGGCTCATGTCATCCGGTATGCAGCGATCGCAAGACAGAACCATCCCAGCAAAAAAGCTGTTCCGCCGATGGGTGTTACGAGCACCAGCGATCTGCTCCCGGTGATGCCGAGGAAGCAAAGCGAGCCAGAAAAAAGCAATATGCCGAGGGTGAATGCCCAGCCGGCTGTCGTCGCCAATGTTGATGGCGCGATGGAGGCGACCCAGGCGACGGCGAGCAAGGCCAGCACATGTGTCATGTGATATTGAGCGCCGGTCTCAAAAGCGGCGAGATCCGCGGCGCTTGCGCGGGCTTTCAGACCATGCGCTCCAAACGCACCAAAGCCGACGGCCAGAAAACCGTTGATCGCGCCGAGCATGAGCCAAAGTTTCATGAAGTTCGCTCCATCCATAGGTCTAAAAATACCGTCTTGAGTGTACGCGTTCCAATTCGCGAGTCGATATGAGGGCCATCGACGCAGGGGCACACAGCTCATTTGACTTGGAGGCTCTGTTTGTCATGCTCAGGAAAAAGCGACGGCGGCACGCCGCGATCAAGATCTTCAGGGAGACGAGGCATGCTCACCAAAGCTGACGAATATCCAATTCACCAGACGCCGGAACCGATTGCCTATTCGGGCACGGACCGGAACTTTTACGACCGGTACTTTTTCAACGGATACACCGAAGACGGGTCTCAGTTTTTTGCCGCAGCTCTTGGGGTTTATCCGCATCTCAATGTCATGGATGCCTCGTTCTGCGTGGTCCATGAAGGCGTTCAGCACAATCTGCACGCTTCGCGCATCCTGCATTCGGAACGGTTGAATACGAAGGTCGGTCCGATTGCTGTCGAGATCATTGAGCCGCTTCAGTCCGTGCGATTGATTGTTGATGAGAATGAGCATGGGGTCAGTGCTGATCTCACCTTCCATGCGCGGGCGCAAGCGATTGAAGAGCCTCGGTTCATTGCCCGCAATGGCTCGCGCGCCATGATGGATGTAACGCGTATGACGCAGAACATCTGCTGGGAAGGGTGGATCGAGGTCAATGGTGACCGAATTGAAGTGGACCGCGACGCGTTTGTCGGGACCCGTGACCGTTCCTGGGGAACACGGCCCATTGGCGCCGCGGACCCGCAGCCGGTTGCACCCGCGCAGGAGCCTCAATTCTATTGGCTCTGGGCACCACTTAATTTTGATGACTGCATTTCGCTCTACCACCTGAACACCTATGCGAGCGGTGAACCATGGAATACAGGAGCGGTGATTTGTGGTCTGGGTGATGCGGAACCGGAGCATACTCGGTCCTGCTGGTCCAACCTCACCTTCCAATCAGGTACACGTTTCGCGAAGACCGCCAGCATCGAAATGGAAAACCACAAACGGGAAAAGATATTCATCGAGCTGACCCCGAAATGGAATTTCTACATGACCGGGCTTGGGTACATGAATCCCGATTGGGGGCATGGCAGCCTGCATGGTGAGCTCGAGGTTGGGTATGACACGATCAAAACTGCCGACATCACCAATTCGATGCCTCCTTACCTGCACATACAGGCCTTTGTTGAGGCAAAGATGACCCTGCCGAGCGGCGAGGTGAAGGAGGGCTGCGGCATCCTTGAACAACTCATTATGGGGCGCCATGAACCTTCAGGCTTTACCGAACTCCTCGATATGGCGCCGTGAGCCATGGAAGAGATTGCCGAGAAGACAGCGGCCTATCTGGCGCATCGAAACCCCGCCGGCAGCGATTTCAAGGTCACAAATGTGTCGCGCATTCACGGCGGGGCAAGCCGGGAAACCTATCGCTTCCGGGCAAGCTGGACCGAAGAGGGCGCTTTAAAAGAACGCGCCCTTATCTTGCGCCGCGATCCTGAAGCAAGCCTGATTGAGACGGAACGGGACGTTGAGTTCAATGCCTATCGCGCGTTCCACCCAACGGGTTTGCCGGTGCCCGAGCCTCTCTATCTGGAAACGGATGAGAAATGGCTTGAACGTCCCTTCTTTGTGATGGAGCAGATTGAGAACTGTCAGGCCGCGTCGCCGTTTGGGCCAGATCCTTATGGACAGCTGGCTGACACAATCGGGGAACAATTCTGGCGGCACTTGGGAACCATCGCCTCTCATGATCCTGCAGCGATCGGTTTTGCCGATGTCGCCGACTATCCTGCGCCAGAAGACTGCTGGAAGACCGCGTTGGATTATTGGGAAGGGGAGATTGACGGTGACGCGCTCTGTCCGCAGCCCATTGCCAAAGGCGCCATCCGCTGGCTTCGCCGGAACCCACCGCCACCCCCGAAGAAGATATCCGTGGTGCATGGTGACTATCGAACGGGAAACTTTCTCTACAATGAGGACGGCGAACTCAAAACCATCTTGGATTGGGAAATGTGCCATCTAGGCGATCCGCTAGAGGATATCGCTTGGGCAGCAGATCCGCTTTGGGCATTCAATGATCCCCGGCCTGGATCGATGATTGACCGGAACAAGGCGCTGGCGATTTGGTCGGAACATTCCGGTCTTGAGATTGATCCTGCGGCGCTCAGGTGGTGGGAAGTTTTTTCAGCCGTGAAAGGCCTCGCGATCTGGATATCGGCCGGCAAGGAATATGAAGAGGGTAACAATGTGGACCCCATCATGGCTTTCTCCAGCTGGTACTGCACGGATGTTCACAATCGACAGCTGGTGGGATGGATGCCCGAACTCATTCAAGCGGAGGGGCGGTCATGAAACCCAATGTACAAACTGTGATGACGCGCTCGTTCGAACGCATTTTGACCGACATCGCGCCGCATCTATCGTCTGAATATGCGGTTGGCAGTTCCTCGGTGATCGGTCTGATGATGTTTCAGACCGCGACGGAGTTTGACCGGGCCGCGGAAATTCGCGTTGAGGAAAACGCGGCCATGCGAAACATTTTCGCAGATGCTGTGGGTGTGGTGCCGTCGGGAGATTTGCGTTCACGGCTTGAACAGGCGGCGGCTTCTCAAGACCCCAGTCTCAAGATCAGTGAGCTTGATCAAGCCAACGATGAGCTTTCGGCTCTGCTGATTGACTTGCAGGCTTATGCGGAAACGATGGAAGGGGAGGAGGCACGGAGGCTCGAAGCTCAAATCTGGGACGAGCTCGCACGCGCCGCGACCGCCCGTCGTCTGCCGCATCCGGTCACTGGATAATTTCATGCGTCTTTGAGATAGGCGCGAACCATAGGGCTCACGTCCGGTGGCTCAATGTCGAGTCCTTCAGAAAAACGGGCGATGATCTGATCAAAACAGGCGATGCGCGCTTCTTGCTTGGAGTTCGCATCGATGACATGCCAGGGTGCGTGTTTCGGCGAACAGGTCTCGATCATTTCTTTATAGGCCACGTCATAGGCGTCCCATCTGGATCGATTGCGGATGTCTTCTTCTGTCAGCTTCCAGCGTTTCGTCGGTGTTTCGAGGCGTGACTTGAATCGATGTAGCTGTGTTTCGGATGAGATGTCGAGGAAGAGCTTCACAATCCTGTAGCCTTCTTCCGCGAGTGACCATTCAAACTCTTCGATCTCACGATAGGCGCGCCGCCATTCCGCTTCGCTGGCGAAACCTTCAACCCGCTCCACCAACACACGGCCATACCAGGATCTGTCGAATATCCCGATTTCGCCACGTGAAGGGATGCGGGTCCAAAAGCGCTTCAGCCAATGGCCATTGATCTCGGCCTCTGTGGGAGCAGAGATCGACCAGACATGGAGCGTTCGCGGATCGAGGCACCAGGCAATGCGGCGGATGGTGCTGCCTTTCCCTGCGGCATCCCAACCTTCTAAGACCACGATGCCGCGCTCTCCCTGACGGAGCATTGCCTGCTGAACCATGTTCAGCCGTTCCTGCCGACTTTTTAGATCTCTTTTGTAATCTGCGCGATCCATGGCTTCCCCTCCGTCATCTACCATCGCTCCTGCACATCGCCGTCTTTGCGCGCGTCCTTCCATTGACAGAAGGCTGGTCTGTTGCAGATGTTACCCCCAACAAATATTGAAACCACATAATTTGATTAAGGGAGAAAGACATGCGTGCAATGCAGGTAGAGGGCGCATTTGGCCTCGAAAACTTGAAGGCAGCGGATCTAGAGAAGCCGGAGCCAGGGCCAGGACAGGTATTGGTAAAGCTCAACAATGCCTGCCTCAACTATCGGGACCTTGCCATCGTCTCAGGATTCGGCGGGAATTACCCACTGCCTTTGGTACCGCTGTCTGACGGCGCGGGTGTTGTGGAAGCCGTCGGCGCCGGTGTCACCCGGGTCGCCGTTGGCGATAGGGTGTCGCCGCTCTTCTTTCAGGGGTGGATTGCTGGAGAGCCCACACCTGCGGCTCTGAGCGGCTCGGTCGGTGGGCCGATCAACGGATGCGCAGAGGAATACGTTTGTCTGTCCGAAGAAGGTGTGTCGAAGCTTCCTGATATGTTGAGTGACGCAGAAGCTGCGTGCCTCCCGTGCGCCGGGTTGACCGCATGGCGCGCGCTGGTTTCGGAAGGAAACATCAAAGCCGGTAATACGGTTCTCCTTCAAGGAACCGGCGGTGTCTCAATTTTTGGTTTGCAGTTTGCGAAAGCGGCGGGCGCGGAAGTGATCATCACATCGTCATCAGACGAAAAGCTTGAGCGTGCAAAGGCGCTCGGCGCCGATCACGTGATCAACTACAAAACGACGCCGGACTGGGCTGCGGAAGCTCGCAAGATCACAGACGGCCGGGGCGTCGATCATGTTGTGGAAGTGGGCGGCGCAGAAACTTTGCAGCAATCCATCATGGCTGCGCGAGTCGGCGGGCATATCGCTGTGATTGGGCTTTTGTCAGGCCTCATGAAAGACGTGAACGTCGCCGCGATTTTCTCCCAGAACCTGACCATTAAAGGCATTACGGTCGGAAACCGGGAACAGTTTGACGACATGCTGCGGGGCATTGAAGTCAACAAAATCAAGCCGGTGGTTGATGCTCATTACGGGTTGGATGAACTGGGGACAGCGCTGGGCCACATGGCAGGTGCTTCCCATTTCGGCAAAATCGTGATTGATATCGCCTAATCCATCTATTCAGCCGGGGCAGCGCTTGATCCGCCTCGGCTGGCATAGGCTTCTTTCTCAAAAATCGGCAGTATGATTTTTAAGAGCGGCGGAATGATGAGCAGCGTCAGAAGCGCTGACAGCATCAGGCCGCCGATCACGACGGTACCCAGTCCTCTATAGAGTTCCGACCCGGCGCCCGGAAAGAGCACCAGCGGTGCCATGCCGAAGATGCTTGTGAGCGTCGACATAAAGATCGGACGAATGCGGTTCCGCACGGCCCCGGAAATCGCATTGTCGAAACTCTCGCCTAGTTCGCGCAAGGCATAGAGGGATTGGTGCACCAGCAGGATCGCGTTGTTCACAACAATCCCGATAAGGATCACGAAGCCGAGAAGCGTCAGCATGTCCAGCGCCTGAAAGGTGAAAATATTGAGGATCACCAGACCAGCGACGCCGCCGGCCGTCGCGAGGGGTACCGACAACATGATGATCAGCGGGTAGATGAAGCTCTCGAAAAGCACCGCCATCACCAGGTAAACGATGACCAGCGCGAGCAAAAGGTTCATGACCAGTTCGCCCCAGGCTTCTTCAAGCTTGTCAGCAGATCCGCCGAGCCCCATGCGGATGGTCGGTGGAATGCCTTCAGCCTCAAGTTCGTCAATCACGCCTTGAAGTATGGCGAGCGCCTCTTCAAGGGGGAGCTCGGCAGCGGGCCTTACCTGCAATGTGATCACCCTGAACCGTTCCAGATGGTGGATCTCAGAGGGCCCTGCTGTGATCTCGATATCTGCCAATGAGCTTGCAGGGACAATGGTGCCGGAGCGGGTCACGACAGGGAGGTTATCGATGCTCTGCGTCGCGTCCGCCTGCTCGAAATTGCCATAGAGAGACAAGTCCATGCGGCGGCCCTCCACGGTGATTTCATCGACGCGCAAGCCGTCATTAAACGCATCCAATGTGACGCCGAGCTCTGCAGCAGACAGCCCATTGTCGCCCAGGCGCACTCTGTCCGGTGTGATCCGCACCTCTGGGGCACCCAGCTCCAGGGATGGTTGGGGCCGCATCTGGTGTCCCTCGGAGCGTGGCAGCAGGACCTCTATTTTATCAGCGGCCCGCCGAGCGGTCGCCACGATGTCGTTCGTGTCGGTGCCTGCAACCACAAAGTTCACCTGGCGTCCGCCGCCAACACCCCGGCCAAACAACGAGCGTTGAGCGAAGAAGCCAAAAGTGCCGGGTTCCTTCAAAACCGGTTCACTGAGTAGGGGAATGAGTTCACCGGCGCGTTCCACATTCTCAGGATAAGCTCCGACAAAAGCGAAGTTGGTTGACGCGAAGAAGAAAAAGTTCCGCATCCAGGGGCGATCGTCCGGGTCCCTATCAGCCGGTGCAGTAGGGGCCCAATTATCGCGGTTGGCATCTTCCACACGACCAGCGATCTGAAGGGCTGTTTCCAGATTGTAGCCCGGCGGCGGGCTGATATAGCCAAATACGAAGGCCTGATTGCCGTCTGGTAGATAGTCCAGTTTGGGCAGGAAGAGCAGGGTGCCGAGGGCTGCCACGCCACAGATGGCAGCGACCGTGCCGCCTGCGCGCTTCACGGACGCAATCATCCATGTCACAGCTTGCAGCACTTTGGTGACGAACTGGCCCGCCAGTTTGTCCAGGCGTGGCAGGGAAAAGAGGACATCGTCTTCACCGTCGCGGGGCAGCAATTGCGCCGCAAGTGCCGGGATCACCGTCACGGCGACGAGCAAAGACAATGACACGGCGACGGAGATTGCTACGGCGATGTCCCGGAATAGCTGACCGACTTCAGCCTGCATCAACAATACAGGCGCGAATACGGCAACGGTGGTTGTCGCGGATACCAGAACCGCACTCCAAACCTGCCTTGTGCCTTCATAGGCCGCAGTCTTACGGTCATGACCTTCCGACTTCAGACGGAAAATGTTTTCCAACACGACAATGGCAGCGTCCACCACAAGGCCGACGGCAAAGGCGATCCCCGCCAGTGAAATCACATTGATCGATTGCCCGAGAGCCGCCATGGCGACGAACGAGCCCACAATAGACACGGGGATCGACAGGGCGACCACGAGTGTCGCGCGCCAGGAACGCAGGAAGACAATGAGCACGATGATGGCCAGTGAGCCGCCGACGAAAATATTCTGCTGAACGAGGCTGATGGCGGACTCGATATAGACTGTTTCATCGTAAGACTGGACGGCCTGGAGCCCGGCATTGGGAAGTTCAAACTCGTTGAGCTCCCGGAGCGCTTCGCGGATGCCTTCCATCGTTTCGATGACATTGGCGCCAGCTTCACGCACCGCATTGACGGACATGGCGTCCATGCCCAGGCTGCGGAATTGTCCGGTGCGTTGCTTGAATCCAAACTCAACCGAGGCGATGTCGCCAACGACCACCCGTCCGATGCGGCCTGAGGTTTCATCCTGGGCTGTCCGCAAAACGACATTACGAACCTGATCGACTGTTTTGAGCTCACCCTCTGTTCGAACCAGATAGGCACGCTTGCCTTCTTCGACTTCTCCTGCCGAAATTGAGGCATTTGCAGCGCGCAGACGCTGCAGGACATCGGGAACGGTCAGTCCGTAGCGCGCAAGCCGGTCAGGGTGAATGACCACCTGCAACTCGCGTTCAGTGCCTCCGAACACATTTGATCGGCTGACGCCTGGTACCCGCTCGAGTCGCTCCTGAATGACGTCTTCGACAAAGTCGCCATAGGAGTTCATCGGCCGATCATTGCCGGGCAGGCGGGTGAGCACGATCCAGGTAATAGGATTGTCCTCGCTCCCGGCGGAGCGCAATACAGGCTCGCGTGCTTCGTCAGGGTAATCACCGATTTGATCCAGGCGATTGGAGACGAGAAGCATGGCCCGGTTCATGTCGGTGCCGAGGGCGTACTCCAGAAACACCTCTCCGCGCCCCGGTCGCGAGCGGCTTGTCATCTGGGTCACGCCTTCAAGACCCTTCAGATTGTCTTCCTGCCGGTTGACGATTTCCCGTTCGATTTCGACAGGCGAAGCACCCTGCCAGCTTGTTGAGATGGTCAGGAGTGGCTTCCGCACATCGGGAATGAGCTGGATAGGAATGGCCTGGAGGGCCACGAATCCAAATACCACGAGGATGATCACGCCGGCCAGAATGGCGGTGGGCCGTTCAATAGCAAGGCGGATCATATTCATTGGCGTTAGGCTCCCTCGTCCACGCGGACAGCTTGCCCGGAGCGGAGGCGTTCATTGCCGCGCACCGCGACCAGGTCACCGACGCCGAGGCCGTTTATGACGACAAAACGTCCGCCGACGGGTTCGCCAAGTTGCACAGGCCGCATCTCAGCCAATCCGTCTTGCACAACAAAGACAATTGTTGCGCCCTGCCGATTGACAATGGCGTCCTTGTGAACGGTCACGACGTCACGCCGCTCCCCCACGGGGATATGGACGATCGCCGTCTGGTTTGGAGTGAACTCGTTCTCCAATGCCGCTTCCAGCGTAAATCGGACGGCGCGGGTGCGGGTCAGCGGATTTTCAACCGGTACCAGCGCGCGCACGCTCGCCGGTGTTTCGACCCCAGCGATTTCCACAGTCACTTTGCGGCCTGGACGAAGGCCCGCCATTCGGTCCGACGGGATATCCGCTTCCGCTTCCAGCGCCTGATCATTCACCAGGCTTACCACGGGTGCGCCCAGGGGCACGTAGGCGCCGGCTTCCGTTTGCCTCAAGGTCACTGTGCCGGCGTAGGGCGCACGGATGCTGGCATAGTCGAGATTGAGACGCGCGATCTCCAAGTCGGCCTTGGCTTCGGTGACCCGGCTTTCCAGCGTGGTGACTTCCAGTTTCTTGTCTTCATATTGGCCTTGCTGGAATGCGGCTGAGTTTCTGAGGCGCCTTAGTCTCTCTGATTCATTTCTGCGGATGGCCAGTTCAGCCTCTGCTCTTTGGAGGGCCGCTTCCATGCGACGAACTTCGACCTCCAGGCTGTCGGAGACGAGCTCCGCCATCAGGTCGCCTTCTTCCACATGGTCGCCGACATGGACATGCATCTCAGCAACCGCGCCGGCAATGCGTGCGGCGACCACGCCAGCTTGCCTGGAGACCAAGCGTCCAATCACGGGTGCCGTTTGGCCGAAAGGTTCAGAGATGACGGCATCCACCTGCACAAGCGATGCCCGCGGCCCACCTGACTCTTCTTCCGAGAGAGCAGCTTTGGGCATAGTCAGCGCGGCCGCAGCGAGCAGGGCTGCGACTGAGAGAAGGACGCGGTGTTTCATCGCCTAGGTCAATTTATTGTTCGTCGTTGTGCGGGAGTTTAGGCGTGGAATCCGGCTCATACGAGTACAAATTGATCAATTGGCCGTGCTCGGGGCGTAATTGTCGCGTTTAGCCCCAGACCCCAGCGTCGAAAGGCAGCATTTCGCTGCCCTTAAATGAGATACCGGGTTGCCGATCCTCTTTCAGCAGGAGGGGGCCGTCCAGGTCAACCAGGTCTTTGGGGTGGGCAACCAGCATAGCAGGGGCCATGCCGAGAGAGGTCCCGACCATACATCCGACCATAATATCAAAGCCGATGTCCCGTGCGGCTCTTGCTGTCGCGAGGGCTTCGGTGAGGCCGCCGGTCTTGTCTAGTTTGATGTTGACCGCGTCGTAAAGGCCGACAAGTGCCGCCAACGAGGCAATGCCATGACAGGATTCATCGGCGCACAGAGGGACCGGACTGTCATATGTTCGTAACACTGAGTCTTCCCCTTCAGGCAAGGGTTGCTCGATCAGGGCGACACCGTATTTGGACATTGCTTCGACATTCGATTCGAGTGTGGCTGCCGTCCACCCTTCATTCGCGTCGATGATGAGTTTTGAATTCGGCGCGTGCATGCGGACGGCTGCGATCCTCTCCTCATCGCCGTCGCCTCCGAGTTTGATCTTGAGTAGGGGACGGTCGGCGGCGTCGGCGGCAGCGACCGCCATGTTGTCGGGTGTGTCGAGACTCAACGTATAGGCGGTTGTGTGCGCCACCGGTGTCAACCCGATCAGGTCTGAAACCCGTTTGCCAGACCGTTTGGCTTCCAGGTCCCAAAACGCACAGTCGACTGCGTTGCGTGCCGCGCCGGGCGGTAAGGTGAGTTGAAGACCAGCTCGATCCAAGCCGCGATCTATGGCAGGTGCCAGGCTCTCGATCGCCTCGAGCACGCCTGCAACGGTCTCTCCATAGCGGGCATAGGGAACGCATTCGCCGCGACCGACCAAGTCGCCGTCATGCAGAACGGCAACAACGACATGGGCTTCAGTTTTCGCGCCGCGGGAAATGTTGAATGCAGCGGCGAGCGGCCAGGTTTCGATGCTACAGGTTAGACGTGTCATGGGGTGGGATCATGGCGGCGACTAAGTGCGCCGCCAAGTGATTTGTTCACAGCCCCTTAGAAGCGACCGGCATAGTAGGAGCCATTCCAGTTTGGCCCTGGCGGGTCACTTTCCAGCTGCTTGATGCGTCCTTCATAGAAATCATAGAGCGTCGAGATCGACCCGTTGAGGCCGCGACAATGCGTGAGCGCTTCGCGCGCCGCATCCCATCTCTGATTCCGATAAGCGTCGAAGAGTTTGCGGTGTCCCTCCTCAAGCGCTCTGAATTTAGGGCTCGCCCGAACGATGGAGTCGCCAAGCAGGGCGTAAGCGCGCCAGCCGTCCGGGTGTCGCGGCGTTGAGACCAGATCGACTTCCAGGAGCGCAAAGCGGTCGCCAACAGCGTCCTTAAACCCATCACCGACGATAACGGCAGGTCCGTAGTTGATCGCGTGATGGCGGAGATAGTGGGCGATACTGACAGGCTCGCCGAGCACACCGTAATCATAGCTCTGTGTTGCGCCCATATTGCCGATAATGCCTGAACCGGTTTCCACACCGATGCTTACGGAGAGCGGGATGTGACTTAGATTATGGCGCTTTGCATCTTCTTCCAGAAATTCATTCAGCGCATCCAACTGCTCACGCATCAAGAGGGCGGCGTCACAGGCTTTCATGGCGTGATCGGGCTCACTCAATGGCGCGTTCCACACGGCCATCATTGTGTCGCCTGTGTAGCGGTCGACCATGCCTCTGCGGTCGTGAACGGTTTTCGTGAGCGGAGAGAAAAAGCGGTTCAGGATATCGGCATAGGCGACAGGGTCTTCCAGGTACCGGTCTGCGATGACGTTAAATCCCCGCAAGCCCACAGCAAGTGACGTCACGGTCCGTTGCTCTCCTTGTTCGGGAATGAGCTTGGGATTGCGAATGACTTTTGCGAGCGCTTTTGAAGAGAGGCGACGGGTCATCTGGTTCTCAATGAACCGCGTCTCCGCCTCAATGCGAAACCGGTTTACCAAGGCGGTAGTGAAGAATACAGCCGCGAGCGACGCTGCCGGGAATGCGGGGTCGAGCAGCCATCCTTCCATGTCAAACAGATACCAGGCACCGTAGCCTGCGCCAGCAAGGCTTACCGCCATAAACAAAAAGCCCCAGCCAGCCCGATTGCGGATGACCAGGATCATTGTGATGACGCCTATCAGGGCCAGAAACGCGAGTTCGGCATTCTGTGCCCAGACGGGGCGGACAAGGTAAGCGTCAGAGGCAATCTGGTCGATCGCCTCTGCGATGATGGCGCCCGACGGAAGCGGTCCGACGACGGTGTCGTAAGTTCGTTCGGCACCGTTCACCGAAAATCCGATCACGGCGATCTTGCCGTTAAAGTCGAAAGCTTCGGCGTCACTCATGATGCGCCATGCTTCGTAGCTGGACTGCTGAGAGGTTGACCGGAAGTAGAGACGGAGCGAGCCATCTGCTTTGGTCTGGATGAGGCTGTCTGTGCCTTTGATGTTGATTTCTGCAATGCCTGCAGGTTCGCCGATCACAAAGGCGCCTTCTGGAATCGTGACGCGGGCTTCGTATCCGTTGGCACCTTGTTCCACGCGCAGGGCTTCCAAAGCGGAAGCAGGGAAGAGTTTTCCGTCCAGGTTGATCATCAATGGGATGCTGCGGACCCGATCAGAAGGGCGCTGGCTCGGCATGCCGGCGCCATTGCCATCTGTGTTTCGTGCGAGCCGGCCGAGTGTGGGGACCCAATTGTCGTAGCGCGGTGTGTATCTGAGTGGGTTGCCGCCGGCGTGTGTCATGTCCGCTACGGGCGACGGTGCATTCTGCGTCACGCCCTTGCCAGGGGTCAGGGTCACGACAGAGGGTCCAGCCTTGAGTGCGTCAACCAACAAGATGTCGTGATCTGGCAGTTCAGCCAACGCGGCGGCCAGCGCGGTGACGTTGGCTTCGGGTGGCAATGGCGACCAGACTTTGAGCGCCTCGCGGGGTGATGTTGTGTCGGCCTCAGGCAGGGGCATGTCGAGCACAACGGTTTCTGCGCCTGCTCTCCGTGCCGCGTCAACCAGGTCTGCCAGGCGAGCTCTCGACCAGGGCCAATGGCCATATTGGGCAGAGGACGCAGGTCCGATATCTACATAAACGCTCTTTTGCGCTTCAGACGGCCTTGGCTTGATCTGTTGATAAATGTCGAAAGTCTGGTTTGAAAGAGCAGTCGCTAGTCCGCGTGGGTCGTAAAACGACACACACACCGCGCCAATGAGCACGATCGCAGGCAGGAGCGCCGCCAGGCGTCTGAAAATGGTCGTGGATTGCATCACGCTAACTCTTTACCAACTGACTTATCCATGACCCCCGACCGGTGAACCTTACACAGAAACGCTAAAACGTTTCAATTTGGAACGGTCGGAAGTCGTTCTGGCAGAGTGCTGCAGGAAGCGTTCCAGACGAGCGGTCACATTTTTCCCACTTTTCCTTGTTTGTTTTGTCTATTGAGCGCTTTACCATGCGCTCAAACAGGATGATGTCTCGGCAAATTACGGGACAAACAAGTAAAACAGGGAGTGCGGTGATGAGCCGGATTGAGACTCGTATGAAGATTTGGCTGGCTGCTTTAGCGCTGGTCTTCACCGTTGGAACGGTGGCCCAAGCCGAACCTGAACGTGTCTTCGTTACCGTTGGAACCGGCGGAATTACAGGCGTTTACTACCCAACGGGCGGCGCAATCTGTCGTCTGGTCAACAAAGACCGAAAATCGCATGGCATTCGGTGTTCCGTCGAAAGCACCGGCGGGTCGCTGTTCAACATTAATGCTATTCGTGAAGGTGACCTTGAAATGGGGGTCGCTCAATCGGATTGGCAGTTCCACGCTTACAACGGGACGTCCAAGTTTGCTGAGACGGGTGCCTTTTCGGACCTGCGCTCCGTGTTTTCGCTCCATCCAGAACCTTTCACGGTGGTTGCGCGCGCAGATGCAGGTATCAGCTCCTTTGAAGATCTCGAAGGCAAGCGGGTGAATATTGGCAATCCCGGGTCCGGGCAGCGCGCTACCATGGAAGTTGTTATGGAAGCTCTTGGCTGGACGACGCGCAACTTTGCCTTGGCGTCAGAGCTTAAGTCGGCGGAACAGTCTCTGGCGCTTTGCGACAATAAAATTGACGCCATCGTGTTCACGGTTGGTCACCCAAGCGGCTCCATTCAAGAAGCAACCACAACCTGCGATACGGTGCTCGTGAACGTAGACGGAGAAGCGGTCGACAAGCTGATCGCCGATAATAGTTTTTATGGGCCCGCGACCATTCCAGGCGGCATGTACAATGGCAACGACGATGATGTATCGACTTTTGGCGTGGCCGCGACGTTTGTCACGTCCGCAAATGTCGACGATGAAATCGTCTACCAGTTGGTGAAAGCTGTTTTCGAAAATTTCGACGACTTCAAAAAGCTCCACCCCGCGTTTGCCGTACTCACGAAAGAAGGCATGGTCAACAATGCTCTTTCCGCGCCTCTCCATCCAGGTGCTGAGCGGTACTACAAGGAAGCCGGGCTTCTTGAATAAAGATCGCGGGCCGGGAGGCCTCAAGTGAGCGAACCCTCACCGAATGTCGCAGAGGAACTGGTCGCGGCTGAAACCGGCGCGCGCAACCATGACGGTGTCACAGGAAAACTCATCGCAGGTATTGCGATCTGTTGGTCACTGTTTCAACTCTGGTATGCCTCGCCTTTGCCGTTTCTCGTGGCGCGGTACATTCCGGTCCTCAACGATACAGAGGCGCGGGCGATCCATCTTGCCTTCGCCTTTCTGCTCGCTTATGTGAGTTTTCCGGCTTTGAAACGATCGCCGCGTCAGTGGGTACCGATTCAGGATTGGGTGTTGGGGATCGCCGGCGCCGCGTCAGCGGCCTACCTGTTTGTCTTCAACGATGCGCTTGCTTCGCGGCCGGGTTTGCCGAACACCGCTGATCTGGTTACGGCCGGCGTGGGACTTGTGCTGTTGCTGGAGGCAACCCGGCGCACCCTCGGCCCGCCTTTGACCGTGATGGCCCTGATATTTCTGGCTTATGTGTTCTTTGGCAATATGGCGCCCGACCTTATTGCGTGGAAGGGGGCGTCCTTTTCTCGCGCCATGAGCCATTTGTGGATCACGACCGAAGGTGTGTTTGGCATCGCCCTTGGTGTGTCGACCAGTTTCGTCTTCTTGTTCGTGTTGTTCGGGTCCTTGCTCGACCGGGCTGGCGCTGGCCACTATTTCATCCAGGTTGCCTTTGCTGCGCTTGGCCATATGCGCGGAGGACCGGCCAAGGCTGCTGTGCTGGCATCGGGTATGACCGGGCTTGTATCAGGGTCGTCGATTGCGAATACAGTTACGACCGGTACATTCACCATTCCCCTTATGAAACGGGTTGGCTTTTCCAGCGAGAAGGCTGGCGCCGTTGAGGTTGCGTCATCTGTCAACGGTCAGATCATGCCGCCGGTTATGGGGGCCGCCGCCTTCCTCATGGTCGAATATGTGGGCATTTCCTACTTGGAGGTCATCACGCATGCCTTTCTGCCTGCTGTGATTTCCTACATTGCGCTCATCTATATTGTTCATCTCGAAGCGTTGAAAGCGGGCATGGAGGGACTGCCGAGAGCAGTTGCGCCTCAACCGCCAGCTATGCGGCTCATCCGGACGGGTATCTCTGTTGCGTCGTTCCTGATCGTGGCCGGTATTTGGTATTATGGAATTCTTGCTGCGCAAAACCTGTTTGGAGACGCTGCTTCTTACGTGCTCGCGGTTGGATTTTTGCTGTTTTATGTCCTGACCCTTGGCTACGCCGCAGGACATCCGGATCTGCCGCCGGAAGACCCCAATGCCCCAATTGTGGAAACACCCCGTATTGCGGACATTGGCCGAACCGGCCTTCATTTTATTTTGCCGATTGGCGTGCTCGTTTGGTGCTTGATGGTGGAGCGGCTTTCCCCGGGGCTTGCTGCATTCTGGGCGACGGTCGCCATCGGTTTCATTCTCATCACCCAGCGTGCCGTCCTGGGTGCGCTGCGTGGGCGTCATCAGTTTGTGCCGGACTTGAAAGCGGGGCTAGGTGACTTCGCCTCCGGCCTCGAACTTGGCGCGAAAAATATGGTGGCGATTGCGGTTGCAACCGCTGCTGCCGGGATCATTGTCGGTGCTGTGTCGCTGACGGGTGTCGGCCAGGTCCTGACGGAGTTGGTCGAGATTTTGTCGGGCGGCAATCTGTTGGCTATGCTGGGTCTGGTCGCGATCCTTTCTATCGTGCTGGGCATGGGGCTTCCAACAACTGCCAATTACATCGTTGTTTCAGCTCTGATGGCAGGCGTTGTTGTCGACCTGGGTGCCCAGAACGGGCTGGTCGTGCCGTTGATCGCGGTGCATCTCTTTGTTTTCTATTTTGGCATCATGGCCGACGTAACACCGCCTGTTGGGCTTGCATCCTTTGCGGCAGCTGCGATTTCGCGGGCCGACCCGATCAGGACTGGCATAGCCGCGTTTGCTTATTCGCTTCGCACCGTCGTGCTTCCGTTTCTCTTCATTTTCAACACCAAACTCTTGTTGATAGGTATCGAGGGGCCTGTTGATCTGGCCTTTACTGTCTTGGGCGCAGTTGCGGCCGTGCTGGTTTTTGCCGCGGCAACACAAGGTTTTCTGGTTACGCGAAGCAAGCTCTGGGAATCGGCAATCCTGTTGCTGGTCGCTTTTACGCTTTTTCGACCTCAATACTGGGTCGATCAGATTGTTCCGCCGTTTCAGACGGTGCCATTTGATGAAGCGGCGCCGCTGATCGAGGGCGCTCCGCCCGACGGAACCATTCGTCTCACGGCAACCGGCGAAACGCTGGAAGGCGACATCGAAACGCGCACGGTTCTGTTGCCGTTGGGCGCGCAGGCGCCCCTGGACGACCGGTTGGAACATGCGGGTCTTATCCTCCGGACGGAGGAGGGTGGGACCTTTGTTGATGATGTGGTCTTTGGCGGACCCGCTGGTGAAGCGGGGATCGATTTTGACTGGGAGGTCTTGTCAATCGAACTCCCCAGCGATCAGCCCAACGCCTACTTCATGTACTTGCCTGCAGGGGCGCTCCTGCTTGGCGTTGTGGTTCTGCAGCGCCGTCGCCGGTCAGACGCAGATCAAGCGGACGCAAAAAAGGCGGCTCCCTAGTCCTCTTTGGGGCCGCCTTTTCGAGTGCGAAGTTTCGGTATTATTCAGCCGCAGGCTCTTCTGCAGGCTCCGCTGTCGAGGCGCCGGTTTCCTGACGCAAGTAAGCGATCAGGTTGACCCGATCCTTTTCCTTGCGAAGACCGACGAAAGACATGTTGGTTCCAGGTACATAGTCGCGCGGTTTGGTGAGATACTCGGCCAGGGTGTCATCCGTCCACATCGCGATTTCAGATGCCCGTGCAACCATTCCGTCCGAATAATTAAAATCTTCGATGGAGGCAACGGGACGGTCGAACATGCCATAAAGAGCAGGACCGATCTTGTTGCCTTCGCCTTCCGCAAGGGTATGGCAGGCGGCACACTTCTTAAATACGCGCGCACCCTTGTCCAAATCCGGCTCGCTCGCTTGAACAGCAAGTGGCAGCGCGAGAGACAGGCCCAATACGGACAGGCCTTTGACTAACTGGTTCATCACTTTCCTCATTTCAGTGCGGCGCCACATTTGAACGCCAGTACCCCTTGGTGGTCTTACAAACACATGTCATCTTACATGAATGCTTGCGAGGAAACCTAGTTCCCTCAATTGCTCATGCAATGTGGCCGTATGACGCGGCTCTTGTGGTAAAAGAGAGCGGCGGAATTCGGTCAAAATAAGGCTGACGCTTGGCTGGGGTCGGATCGGACAGGGGCATTCAAGGCGGCGATGAGCGGGACCACGACAGCGACATTGGAAACTGAGGAGGCTGAAGCCGGCTTTCTCGTGCGTGCGAAGGGCGCGTGGACGGTCCGTTTGGTGCGTGATCTTGATGCGCCGCTCAGAGAAATCAGTCCTAAGCGGGCGCGTGGACGGGACGCCGTGATTGATCTTACTGGTCTGACCCGGCTTGATACGGCGGGCGCCTGGCTACTCCACCGTACCAGCGAACAATTGCGAGTCGCGGGGCTTCGCGTTTCATATAGGGGTGAAACGCCGGAAATCCGAACATTATTGGATGTTGCAGAAGGCTATCGGTTTGGCTTCAATTTGCGCTTGCCGCGGCCGCCGGCCTACATCCAGTTGGCGGAAAGGGTGGGCGCGACGCTTGTGTCCGTCGCCAACGAGGTTCAGGGTCTGCTGGGCTTTTTTGGTCTTTTGTTGGACGTTCTTTGGAGGACGCTCAGGCACCCCAGTCGGCTGCGGGTCGTGCCTCTGGTGCATCACATGGAACGCGCCGGCCTTGATGCTCTGCCGATCGTTTGTCTGATGACCTTCCTCATCGGCGCGGTTCTGGCGCAACAGGGCGCTGTCCAGCTTCAAAAGTTTGGCGCGGAAGTTTTTACCGTGAATATGGTAGCGATCACTTTTCTGCGCGAGATCGGCATTCTTCTCACCGCGATCATCGTCGCTGGTCGATCCGGCAGTGCCTTTACGGCTGAGATTGGGTCCATGAAGATGCGAGAAGAGATCGATGCCATGCGGACCCTTGGTCTCGACCCCATGGACATGCTGGTGGTACCTCGCGTTCTTGCGCTCATGATCATGCTTCCGTTGCTTACCTTCATCGCCGACATTATGGGGCTCATTGGCGGGGCCCTCATGGTCTGGCAGATGCTGGATACGTCGCCGGGTGTCTTCATCGTGCGTTTGTCCGAGGCGGCCGATTTTTGGACCTTCGGCGTTGGTATCTTCAAAGCTCCTTTTATGGCCTTGGTGATTGGCCTCATCGCCTGTTATGCGGGCATGCGGGTGACAGGCAGCGCGGAGTCCGTCGGGGTGCAAACGACGCGATCCGTGGTGCAATCGATTTTCATGGTGATTGTGCTTGATGCACTCTTTGCCGTTTTCTTCACGGCGATGGGGATCTGATCTGTGATTGATGAAGACCCCATTATCCGTGTGCGTGGTTTGAGGAACCAGTTTGGTGCCCAGGTCGTTCATGACAATCTGGATCTTGATGTCCGGCGAGGCGAGGTGTTGGGTATCGTCGGCGGCTCGGGCACAGGCAAGTCTGTTTTGCTTCGATCCATCGTTGGGCTTCAGCGTCCGACAGCCGGCACTGTCACGGTACTCGGGCGAACAATTTCGGAAATGGAGGAAGAGGAACGTCGGCGATTAGAGCAGCAATGGGGGATCCTCTTTCAAGATGGCGCCTTGTTCTCGGCGCTCACAGTCGCAGAAAATGTTCAGGTTCCCTACAGGGAGCATCTGGGTCTTCCCACGGACCTGATGGATGAATTGGCCGCTCTTAAAATAACGATGGTTGGGTTGCCATCCGATGCTTGTACAAAATTCCCGTCGGAGCTTTCTGGCGGCATGCGGAAACGGGCCGGACTTGCGCGGGCGCTCGCCCTTGATCCGGACATTCTGTTTCTTGATGAACCCACGGCAGGGCTTGATCCGATTGGCGCTGCCGCTTTTGATACGCTGATCCGCGATCTTCAACGGACTTTGGGTTTGACCGTGTTCCTGGTGACCCACGATCTGGATACGCTGCATGCGACCTGCGATCGGATCGCGGTTCTTGCAGACAAGCGTGTTACATTGCAGGGAACGATGGATGATATGCTGCGCAGCGATCACCCGTGGATAAAAGAATATTTCACAGGGCCTCGGGCGCGCGCGGCCCAGACGTCCGCCATCCGCTAAGGTAGAGAGATCATATGGAAATCAAGTCCAATAACATCATGATCGGCGCCTTTGCGCTGGCGGTCATCGCGGCACTCTTCTTGTTCGCTCTTTGGATCGGCCGCGTTCAGCTGGACCGAACCTACGGCTACTATGAGATCGTGTTTTCAGGTTCTGTATCGGGACTGACGGAGTCCGGCGTCGTCCAATATAATGGGATACCCGTTGGTAGGGTCGTGGACCTGCGTTTGGCCGACGATGATCCAAGCAAAGTTGTGGCCCTTGTCGAGCTTGATGCGCGCACGCCGGTGAAAGAGGATACGGACGCTCAACTGGAGCTCTTTGGTCTGACTGGCGTTGCGTTGATTGAGCTGACAGGCGGCAGCGCCGGCTCGCCGCCTCTGACGCCTAAAGCTGGCGAGTCTTATCCCACCATCGTCGCGGCGCCCTCCGCTTTTCAGGAGCTCTTCATGAGTGCGCCGGACGCGATCCAGAATGCAAATGCGTTGCTGACAGATGTTCGGCTGTTGGTTCGTGAGAACAAACAATCCGTCAACCGCATTATGGGCAATCTGGAAAAACTGTCAGAGGAGTTGGCTGGGAGCTCTGGCGACATCTCCGAGACGCTCGGTAATATCAACACGATCACCTCCGATGTGGCGGCTGCGACCAGTAAACTGGAGAATGTCGCCGGGACCGCCGATGAGCTGCTGGAAAAGGATGTGGCACAGCTGATCCGCGAAGCAAGAGGTGCCGCGGCATCCTACGGGCGTGTGGCTGAAGAGCTGGAGATGGTTCTGTCTAACAATCGCAGTTCCATCAATAGCTTTACGCGGGACGGCTTGGGGCAGCTGCCGCTATTGATTGAAGAGGCGCGCGATATGGTTGCCGCACTTGAACGTTTTGTCTCGCGTGCGGAGGGAGACCCTGCAGGCTTCTTTCTAGGAAGTGACACACCGGAATACGAACCGGAATCAGGACGGTAAAAATGAAAAAGCCTTATGTCAGATTTGCACGGTTTGTTGGAGTTGCTTTGGCGGCTGCCGCGCTTCAAGCCTGCGCTCTAGCGGCCGTCGGCACAAATGAAGCGCCAGACATTTATGTGCTCACCACGCCGTCCATTGATTTCGGAGAAAAGCGGCCTCAAGTCTCTACGCAGATTGTCGTAGATGCACCTGAAGCGCCCGCGGCTCTTAACTCCAACCGAATTGTCTTCCAGCCATCTCCCAATGAGATCAGATACTTCTCAGGTGCTCGCTGGGCAGACCGTGTGCCAGATATGGTGCAGGTCCTGTTGGTTGATGCGATGGATCAGGGCGGGCGTTTTCAAGCAGTTGGTCCACGATCTGCCGGCATCCGCTCCGACTACCTCCTGCAAATTTCTATTTCGCGGTTCGGCGTGGAACGCGAAGGTTCGGCAATGGATGATATTCGCGTTCAGATCAACTCGAAGCTTGTTCGGCGGTTCAGCGATACGGTAATTGCGAGCCGGCGTTTTGAGAGCGTGAAAGAATCGTCCAGTACCCGCACCATCGATGTGGTGGGGGCTTTCGATCAAGCCAGCGCGGAAGTCCTGTCTCAGATCGCGCTCTGGGCCTATGACGAAATTGCCAAAGCGGAGCAGGCAGACGCCCGCTGAGCCGCGCTAAGCGAGGCGTCCCGTCGCCTGGGCGAGCAGCAGGTAGACTTTGCCCGTATCCGACGTGAGATAGGTGTCTGCCAGGATGCCTTCCCGATCGCGTTCGGCGGCTTCCGTCAGCAGTTGCTCAAACTGGCTCATAAATTTGTCCGCGTTGTCGCGGAATTCACGCTCGCTCGCATATTTCTGAGATATCTGATCATAGAGCTCGCGGCCTTGAAGATTGTAGAGGCGTCGAGCGAACACATTCCGCTCGCCCGCCTGATATCGTCGCCAAAGATCGGCAGGGGGGCTTTGTTCGAGCGCGCGGTCGAGGTCAATGGCGATGGATTGCAGGCTTTCGATAATGTGCAGAGAGCGGCGATGGAGCTCGCCATCATTTGCTTGGCGGGAGGATGCGTCGGAGTGGCCAGCCGCCGCCAGCAAATCTGAAATTCCCCAAGAACCATTGTCCGTAGGACCTGACCCAGCGCCAGGCGACGTCGATGTCTGAGCTGAAGTCAGCGGCGGGGTAAGGGTGCGCTGAGGCCCGCTTCTGTCCAAATTGCGCGCGTGACGAACAACAATTTCAGCGATAGACGCGAGGGCAGACACCTGATCTTCGAGCACTCTTTGCAAAGCCTGCGCGCCTTCTGCGGCTTCTTCCGGCAGTTCCGCCATTCTCTTTTCAAGATCTTCGCTTGCTGCGTGGAGAGCGCGCCCAGCCTCTTTTGCAGCACCGCCAATGCCAAACATGGCGGCACCCAGCCGTTCGCCGGAGGCCTCTGCGTCAGTTGCGGTTTTTTCCATTGCCGCGCGCAGGTCCACAATGCGGTCATCGAGCTTCTTGGTGGCTGCCGCCGAGCGGGCAGAGACAGCGCTCTCGATCTCCGATGCCGCTTTCTCCAGCGACGCAGAAGCCGCCTGAGCCGCCTCGGTGGTTTGCTTTGCAGCATTGCCGAAGGTTGTTGTTGCCGCTTCCAGGCCGTCGCTGGCGCTGCGCGAGGCATCGCCGACCGTGTTGGCGGCATCATTCGCGGCACGGGTGATGGCGCTCACTTCTCCGGCAAAGGTTGACCCTAGCTCTTTCGCCCGCGACGAGGCGGTTTCCATGGAGTGGGTGAGTTCCCGGGACAGTCGGGCCACGGCCTCGTCAATCTCAACGGTGCGGTCCGACAGATCGCCTGATGTGCTCTCGATGAGCGCGCGATGTTTCTCGAAGGAGGCGTCCAGGCGGTTGCGCTCGCTTTCCAGGGCCAAGGCGGCTTCCGCAATGGCGTCGCGCTGTGCTTCGTAGCGCTCGGTGAGGCCGTCCGCTTTGGAGAGCGCTGTTTGAGCGACGACTTCCAGGCGGGAGGATTGTCGGTCGAGCATGGAGGTGGTCGCGTCAGCGCCTCCAATGGCCGCCTCGCTTGCACGGGAGAGCGCTTCTGACTGGTGGCGAAGCCTTTCGCTGGCGGCTTCCATTTTCTGCTCGGCGGAGGCTGTGACGCTCCGAACAGAGGCGACCTGGCCGGACAGGTGGCGGGTGACCGTGTCGGTTTCATCCCCCAGTGTTTTCGAGAGACCTTCGAGCGCTTGCTTGTGTTCGGCCAGCATCTCCCGCAATTGGCTTGCGCGCAGCTCCGCGCGCTCGCCGCCCGCCTCGATATCGGTGAGTTGCTCCTGAAGCATGATATTGAGCGCCGCCGCCCGGGCGAGGGCGTCATCAATGCCCTGGTTCACCTCGCAGAGGTGATGAGCAACCTGGTTACCGAGACGGGCCACATCGCCGATGGCTGTTTCCTCAGGTTCGGTGAGGCGAAGGGCCGTGCGGGCCAGGGCGTCTGCCATGAGGCGCATTTCCTGACTGCGCCAGGCAACAAAGGCCATGAGCCATATAAGAGTGAGTGGCGCCAGCGCGGCGGCGGCCAACAGAGCGAGTTCGGGGCGTGGCGCTGTGGCGAGGCCATCGAGCCCGTAAAATCCGGCCACATAGGCGACCATGGAGCCGATCCACAAAGCGGTCAGTCCGCCCGCCACTGACAAAATTGAGCGGCTGGGGCGGCGCAACATCAACCTGTAGAGTTCGCCGGTGGCCGCGGAATCCTCATTCGCGGGCGCCGCCGACAGGCTGGGGCCGGTCGCAGTTTCTCTTGCGACCGACAGCGAAGATGTGGGGCGATCTGCTTGTTCCATAAGGATTTTTTCTCTTGGCCTCTGTGGTAATGAAGCGTGTTGGATTGCCGTGCCTGAGTCAAGTTGGAGAGTGAGGCCGGACCTGTTGTTGACAGGGAATTGCCGCCAGACCTTGCCGCATTTGATGCAAAGGTTCAGGATTTAGGTCTAAGCCGACCGGCGCCCATGCTGCCCGGTGTGGCGTCGGCACATCCGATGGGACTAGGTCCATGGCTGGCAGTGACGATACGAAGACGGAGGCGGAGAGGGGAGACGGCGCCGCTGCGCGCGCCGCGGACCGGCATGCCAAACCCACCTGGGCCCAGATCCGGTATCTGATCAGGGGGCTAAAGGAGCCGGGCGGCAAGCTGCCGCTGTTCGATGATGAAGGCCAGGAAATCGATATTCGCACGATCCGCTCCTGCATTGCGCGCGGCTGGGCCGAGCCGTGGTTTTCCAATCCAGTGAAGCCTGACTGGCTGGTCTGCAAATTGACCCCTGCCGGCTACAAAATTCTCGGTGTGGACAAGACCCAATAGCTCTTGGCGACCGTCGCTTCATCCAACGAAATGCCCCCGGCGAGGGGGCGCGCCGGGGGCTCTACGAGGGGTTCTTACGAGTCACGAGGCTCTTGCAACCTCATGTAAGTGTTTACGAAATATTAACCATAAAGTCAAGGGAAATCGTCCGAGTCCTGACGAATCTAGACTTGCGGCTGTTAACCTTTTCAAGTTCAGGCTTGGTTTGCCGCAGTTTTCCTAAGATTTTCCGGGCTTTTGATTTCGTTAATACTGTTAACGAGATGGCTGATTTTGCCGCCCAATCCGCGGATCGGGAAAGGTCTTCAGTAAGTTTTTGCGCGAATACTGGTCCCAGTTGTGTTGCGTAAAACGGAGTTGCATATGTCTGGGGGAGTGGCGTTACGGGCAGAAATGCCGGCCTGTGTTGGGAGCAGACGAGAGAGCACATTGATCGATCTGGTTCATCTTTCGAAATACACATTGGGCGAACGCTCGCTGGAATGCGAACTGCTCGGCCTTTTCCGCTGCCAGGCGGGTGTTTATGTGGAGCGGCTTGAAGCCTGCTCGTCGCCCAAAGAGTGGAAAGATGCGGCGCATAGCCTGAAAGGGTCTGCCCGTGGCGTCGGTGCCTGGGCTGTGGCGGATCAGGCAGAGGCAGCGGAACAATTGGCCGATCCTTCAGGTGAGGCCCGGAAAGACGCTCTGATGATGCTGCGGAATACGGTCGACGAAACCGTCGCTCACATTGACATGCTGATGGCTGACTAATCGCGCACGAGGTCGGCGACATAGTCGCCGATCGCAAGCGATGAGGTGAGACCCGGGCTTTCAATCCCGAACAGGTTTACAAGGCCGGGTTGCCCGTGGGTGGCTGGCCCATCAATCCGGAAATCATAGGCGGGTTCGCCCGGCGCCTGAAGCTTGGGACGAATGCCCGCATATCCCGGCTGCAGACTGCCATCCTCCAGATCCGGCCAATAATTCCTGATCGCCGCATAGAAACTATCACCGCGCGCCGGGTCGACCGTATAATCCGGCCCATCCACCCATTCCACATCCGGTCCGAACCGGGCCTGGCCGCCCAGGTCGAGGGTCAGGTGCACGCCGAGACCCGCTTTCTCCGGCACGGGATAGATGAGTTTGGAGAAGGGTACGCGGCCTGCCAGGGTGAAATAGTTGCCCTTCGCATAATAGGCGGTCGGTTGGTACGCGCTCTTGAGCCCGGCGGTCTTGGCAGCCAGGAGTGGCGCAGAAAAGCCGGCCCCGTTGATCACCGTCTTCGCCTTCAGGACCATCTCCGTATCGCCTGAGATGTGAAGGACGATGCCGTCCTCCTGCACCTCCATCGCATCGACGGCGCTGCCAAAGGCGATGGCGCCGCCGCGATCTTCCATGTCCCCCTGGTAGGCCAGCATCAGCCCGTGGCTGTCCAGAATGCCGGTGGAGGGGGAGAGAATGGCGGCTTCCGCGCTAAGCGCTGGTTCCAGTGCTTGAAGCTCTGCTTTGTCGACCAGCCGCAGATCATCGACGCCGTTGCGTTCGGCACGTTGTTTGATGCTGGCGAGCTCTGCTACCTGGGCGTCATTGGTTGCGACGATGAGCTTGCCGCATTTCTTGTGCTCGATGCCGCGCTCCTCCATGAACGGGTAGAGGCGCTTGCGCCCTTCGACACAGAAACGGGCTTTCAGACTGTCGGCGGCATAATAGATGCCCGCATGGATCACTTCGGAATTGTGGGAGGAGGTTTCGCTGCCGATGAGCTTGGCTTTTTCAAGCACCACCACGTCGCGGCCCCGCAGCGCCAGCGCCCGCGCCACGGCGAGGCCGACAACGCCCGCACCAATCACCACACAATCCAGCCGGTCCAAAACAACTCCTCTCTAGTGGCGCGTTTCCGGACAGAAAACCGGTGCCCACTTTTTTTGGAAACGCTTGGCATTGACCTGAAACATTTCCCATCTCAGGTGTGCCGAATTAGGCTCTGAAAAACAAGAGGGAGGGTGAAGATGCTGATTGCACCAGAGAAGCTGCAGAAAGTGGTCGAGGCCATTCTGATGGGGGGCGGGAGCAGCGCGGAAGAAGCCGAGCTTGTCGCCTGGCATCTGGTACGGGCGAACCTCACCGGCCATGACAGCCACGGGGTGGGCATGGTGCCGGCTTATGTCTTTATCCAGCATATGGACCTGCTGAAGCCCAACACGTCGGTGAAGCTCGTGAAAGACGATGGCGCCATCCTGCGCTTTGACGGCGGCCGCGGCTATGGCCAGATCGTGGCGCGGCAGGCGATGGAGCAGACGATTGCGCGGGCAAAGGAGACGGGGGTGGCGCTCATGAGCCTTGCCAATGCGCATCATATTGGCCGCGTCGGCACCTACGGGGAGCAGGCACTCAAGGCTGGCATGGTCTCCATTCATTTTGCCAATGTGGTGGATCATTCTCCGCTGGTGGCGCCGTACCGAGGCACGGACTCGCGCTTCGGCACCAACCCGATCTGTATTGCGGTGCCGGGGGGCGATACGTCACAGGACATTCTGCTCGACATGGCGACGTCGAAGGTGGCGCTTGGCAAGGTGCGGGTGGCCATGAACAAGGGAGAGCAGGTGGAGCCCGACACGCTGCTCGACAAAACCGGGCAGCCGACGACGGACCCATCGGTCATGTTCGATGAGCCGCGCGGTGCGCTCCTGGCCATCGGGGCGCACAAAGGTTATGGGCTCGCCTTCATAGCGGAAGTGCTGGCGGGCGTGCTCACCGGCGGCGGCACGATCCAGCCGGGCAATGAGCGACACAATTCTATCATCAATCACATGCTCGCCATTGTGATTGATCCCACGCGGCTTGGGGATCGGGACTGGATGCGTTCCGAGATCGACGCGATGGTCGACTATTTCAAAGCCTCTCCGGAACAGACACTGGGCGAACCCGTCTTGTCGCCCGGTGATCCGGAACGGATTTCAGAGACCGAGCGCCGGGCCAACGGCATCCCCATCGACGACACAACTTGGGGCGAGATCCTTGAGGTCGCGAAAGCCAATGGCGTCAGTGCAGAACGGATTGAGGGGATTGTGGGGTGATGAAAATCTCCACAGTGATTGTGGTTGGCCTGCTTCTGTTTGGCTGTGCTGACGATGTTGATCCTTGGGAGGCGGCTTACAAGCCTTGCGAAGAGCTGATGCAGCGAAAGGCTGAGGCTCATGTTGATGATCTACTCGTTTCGAAAATCCATAACCATCTGGATTTCACACGTCTCGCGTCCGTCATCGGTGATGAGGTGACGGAACGCCATGTCGTCCCACATCCAAACGATCCCAATGGTTCCAGTACAATTGTTCTTGTCGGGAGTGGGGAAAGCTCATTTTCCTACTTGGAGGTCAACGAGAAGGCGTTACCACTATGTATCCACATCGGGGCTGCGGCATCACCTGTTGCTGTAGTGGACATTTTTGCTCCTGGAGTCGCGCAGGATATTGCGGTGCGCGGCCCTGTTTTTTCCAGTCTTGAGGGGCATCTGTTGGCTAAGGTGGGTATGGCTGATGGAGAGATTGACTCTCTGACTCTGGTTTCGACCTATTTCGACTAGGTTCGCTTGAAACGGATTTCAGAAGCGGCGCAGACTAAGAGGACTGAGGGGTGACCTACCTTTGCTCCCAATGTCATTGCCGGACTTGTTCCGGCAATCCAGGGTGAGAATGCTCTGATTGTTTGTAAGTGCTTTCAGTCGAAGAAATCAGCAGATTGCAGCGGTATGTGATCAAGCGAATGCAGAGGTATTCGTTTTCCTAAAGAGCCTGTTGCTACTGGACCCCCGGAACAAGTCCGGGGGTGACGGTTTTGGCTCATGGTTTCTGCCATGCCTAACGCTCCGAGTCATTACCGGGCTTGTTCCGCAGGGAACGACACCCTGGTTCGAGATGGCGCTATCGCGCTTCCTCACCATGAGGCACAGATTCTAAATCTTTCCCTCATCCTGAGGAGCGGTCGCAGACCGCGTCTCGAAGGATGGATTGCCGGAACAAGTCCGGGGGTGACGGCTTCTATTTGCCGTGATTTCTGCGGAGGCTTTTACCTCGCCGATGCCCGCTCAACCGGTCCGTCATCTGTTAGCGTGACGTGGGTGAGGGTGGCTTCGTCATGGGCCATGCGCCAGGAGAGCATTTTCTGGGCATATTCCAGCACAAGCGGCAGATAGTCCGGGTCGGTCGCCCGGTTCACCAGTTCGTGCGGGTCTTTCTCCAGATCGAAAAAGAGCGGCGGCAGATTGGTGAAGTGCACGTATTTGTATTTCTCCGAGCGGATCACATTCATGGTGCATTGATGGAGGGTGATCCCGAGCCGTTGCTCTGCCTTGTCATCCGCAGGGTCACGGAAATCAAACTCCCAATGGGCTTCTGTCCGCCAGTCGCGGGGCGCGGTACCGCTTGTAAGCATGGGTCTTAGAGACCGACCATCGCAGTGCGGCGGGACGGCTGCGCCGATGCTGGAGAGCAGGGTCGGCATGATGTCCACATTCTCCGTGAAGGCGTCGATGCGGCTGCCGCGCGTATCATTTGCGCGCGGATCGCGGACGATCAGCGGGATGTGGTAGGAGCCATCGAAATAACCAGTCTTCCCGATGATCCAGTGATCGCCCATCTGTTCCCCATGGTCTGAGGTGAAGATGATGAGCGTGTTGTCATACTGGCCGCTCTCTTTGAGGAACGTGATCAGCCGTCCGAGCTGATGGTCCACCTCCGTCATGAGGCCGTAATAGACCGCCTTCATGCGCCGCTGCTTCTTGTCATTGTTCGGTGCCAGATAGTGGCGGTGCTCCAGCTGATGTTCGAGCCAGGGATGGATCGCGCCTTCTTCTTCCGGCGTCGCTGCGCGGATATAGCCGGGCAGGCTTTCCGGGTCGTACATCGACGCATAAGGCTCGCTCGCGACCCAGGGCGGGTGAGGCCGCAAGAGTGACAGGTGCATGATGAAGGGATCCCGGGCCGCGTCCATATATTCGATACAGCGGTCCACCTGATAGGCAGTGTCATTATCCTCTGCCGGATAGATAAGCGGCTTTGGTGTGGCGCGACCATGTTCATAGTCAGGTCCGTCTTCACGGAAGCCGAATGTGTTCCGCAAGTCGTCGGGCAGGGGATAGCCTTTGCCTTCCAGATAGTCGGCCCAGGGACCCGGCCAGGTGCCCATCATGGCGATAGGACGAATGCCGGGGAGTGGGCCCTCATAGGTTTTGAGCCAGGGGCTGTCGTCCTGCAATTCGCGCGGGTCGTTCGCCGTGTCGGTGTAGCCGATGAGCACCCGGTCATAGCCGAGCTTTTCGGCCTCCAGCGCCCAATTGGTGTGGCGGGCATCCAGCGGCGTGCCGTTGGTGCAGGCGCGGTGGTTCTGCAGATAGAGCCCGGTGTGGAGCGATGCCCGGCTTGGCGCGCAGGGGACGGCATTGGCATAGTGCTTTGTGAACATCATGCCATCGGCGGCCAGCGCGTCGAGGTTTGGCGTTTTCACCACGGGGTGACCCAGCGCCGAGAGACAATCGCCGCGCCATTGATCAGCGGTGATGAAGAGGACGTTGAGCGGCTTTGTCATTGGGCTCTGTTTCTCTTAGCCAAGTGTCTCAGTTAGCCAAGGGGTCTTACAACCGGCAGTCCGGCCTCGACAATGTCCTTCTCCGACTCGCGGAAGAACTGGCGGTACTTGGTAAAGGGGATGCGCGGAAAGGCGTGATGGACGCCGTGATAGTTCTGCTGCACATAGGCCCAGGTCACGATGGTGTCGAGCCAGCGCGGGAAGACAAACACGCGGGTGTTCTCAAAGCGGGCGCGGGCGATGTAAGGCACATGCACCGCATAGTCGAAGAGCAGGCCGAGTGTCATCGCGGCGAGCGTTGCGGGGATCAGATAGCCGAAGACCGCGAGCTGCCAATCGACAAAGATCGCAATCAGAAGAACCGCCGCGAAGGTGAGGCCGGTATCGCGCAGACCGATCCAATAGGCGGTGCGCATTTGCGGATTGTCCCAATGCCTCTGGCAATAGAGGAAATAGCCATTGAAGATGGTCATGGAGCGGAGCGCGGTCATCAGGAAGTTTGACCCCTTCACCCAGTGATCCGGATCATGCTCGGGGTCATTGGTGTTGCGGTGATGGGTGAGATGAATGGTTTTGTGCATCTCATAGGAGTGCGCAAGGAAGAACGAGGACAGGGTGCCGATCGCTTTGTTGATCCAGGCGAGGTCCTTGCGCGTGCCGGTGATGTTCTGATGCACTGCTTCATGGAGGGCGGTGTAACTCAGGTAGACGCTCACATAGACAATGAGTGCGACCGCCCAGAGGGGGAGCGCCTCCAGGGCGCCCAGCACCATGGTGGCGACGATGATCGCGGCACAGCCCAGCGACAGTGCGATGGTCTGCCAGACGATGCCTTCGACCATGGCGTTGGCATTTTGCGCCATGGCGTCGCTGTGGGCTCTGTGCTCGGGAAGCATGGGCTTCGTCTCCAGTGGCAGTCTCGGAATTGCCCAATTATGCGGGGCCGCCTTGGGCAATTGCAAATTGGGCGTGCTGCAGATAGAGGCCCCACGCTCGCCATGGGTTCCTCCAGCAAATGTGATCGCCGGACGGCTGGCTCTTAGCGGTTCCAGCACATAGCCTCTTGGCCAATAGACGGCCTGCTTCTACACCTTGAGGGCGGCCGCGAAAAGTCGGGGAGGGCTTTATGACACGATTGGCACCCTTGGATCGGGCGGATCTGCCTGATCTGGAAGATCATCTGGCGCTGGCGGAAGGGGCAATGGGTTTCCTGCCCAATTCGCTTCTCATCATGGCGCGGCGTCCGGAGCTGGTGAAAGCCTTTGTGGGGATGATCGCCCAGATCAATCTAGGCGGCGCTATTTCACCCGGTCTTCGGCAGATGATCGCCTACATGGCCAGCCGATCCGCCGGATGCCTCTATTGTCAGGCGCACACCCATCACGGGGCGGAGCAGGCAGAGGATCTGGACGCTCAGAAGCTCGCCCAGATCTGGGAATATGAGACATCCGATCTCTTTTCTGAGGGCGAGCGTGCGGCGCTGAAGGTGGCGCAACTGGCAGCCCAAGTGCCAAATGGCGTGACGGACGAGGATTTTGACGCTCTTAAGCCGCATTTCAGTGAGGATCAGATCGTGGATATCGTCGCGGTGATCTCGGCTTTTGGCTTTCTCAACCGCTGGAATGACACCTTGGCGACCCCTCTGGAGGAGGTGCCGGTGGCCCATGCGAGCGATCATTTGGCCGAATCCGGCTGGACGACAGGTAAGCACGCGTGATATCTCCCGCCCTGCTGCTTATTCGGAGCGGCAGGTGGTGGGCTTTCAGCCGATTTTGAGGCAAATCGCCACTTGAAAAATAATGACACAGGCGTCATTTTCTTGGCGCGGGCACGCGAATGAGGCCCGGCGACGCTTAACAGGGAAAGATTCGACGGGAGCCATGGCGAAGATCACCTATATCGAACATGACGGGACGTCCCACACCATCGACTGCGAAAACGGCATGACGGTGATGGAAGGCGCGATCAAGAACTCCATTCCAGGCATTGATGCGGATTGCGGCGGGGCCTGCGCCTGCGCGACCTGTCACGTCTATGTCGACGAGGCCTGGAAAGACAAGACCGGCACAGCCGAGCAGATGGAAGAAGATATGCTCGATTTCGCCTTTGATGTGCGCGATACCAGCCGCCTTTCCTGCCAGATCAAGGTTTCGGACGAGCTTGATGGCCTGGTTGTGCGCCTGCCTGAAAAGCAGTTCTGAGCCAAGATTCAGATTAATTCAGGGGTAACCCTATTGAGACGCCTCTTTCCGCAGGAAAGGGGCGTTTTTTATGGTTAAGCGTTGGTTTCTAAAGGAGGCATTAACCATTTCAGCGACATTCTGAGGATCAATGACTCCGGGCTTGGTCTCATAGGCCTCGACCCCTGAATGGGAGCCTCAGAATATGGCACTGACGATCGACGGCATTGGCGAAAGCTTCAACCAAGAGCCAGGCGGGGCGAGCGACGTTTACGCTCAAGCCATCCGCAATTGCGCGGCACGCATGGAAGGGGAAAACCCGCTCTTCGCCGCCGAGGCTTTGAAGGATGAGCTTTCCCGGCTCGACAAGGCCTCGAAGCGAGGCGAGGTCAATGCCCGCCACATACTGGTCATTGGTGGCGCCGGATATGTGGGCTCCGTCATGGTGCGTGAGCTTCTGAAGCGCGGTTACAAGACGCGTGTGCTCGACAATTTCCTTTACTCCAATTCGCTCTCCCTTGAAGGGCTCTATGACGAGCCGGGCTTCAGCCTTGTCATGGGGGATCTGCGGGATGAGGCGACGCTCGACCGAGCTCTTGCCGGTATCACAGACGTTGTGCTGTTGGCGTCGCTTGTCGGCGACCCGATCTCCAAGAAATTCCCTGAGCTCACGCGCTCGGTCAATCAGGCAGGTTCTGAGACCGTGTTTCGCGCGCTTGAGGGCAGGGGCATTCACAAATTCGTCTTTACCTCGACCTGTTCCAATTATGGTTTGCGGGACAGTGACGAACCTGCGGATGAAACATCCGAGCTGAAACCGCTCTCCATCTATGCCGAGACCAAAGTCGATTTCGAAAAGTTCCTGCTTGAGCAGGGCCGAACCTCCGAGACGATCCCGACGGTGCTGCGCATCTCGACCGCCTTTGGTCTTAGCCATCGCATGCGTTTCGATCTGACCGTCAATGAATTCACCGCGGCGCTCGCCAAAGGGGAGGCACTCGATGTCTATGACAAGGATACATGGCGCCCTTACTGCCACGTACGGGACATTGCAGGCGCCGTGATCCGCGTGCTTGAGGCACCGGAGGAGAAAGTTCGCGGCGAAGTCTTCAATGTCGGCGCGGATGAAAACAACTACACCAAGGCGATGATCATCGACGAAATTCTCACCCATATCGACGGTGAGGTGTCCTATGTCGAAAAGGGAAGTGACCCGCGCAACTATCGGGTGTCTTTTGCAAAGATCAAAAACGTTCTGGGGTTCGAACCGCGCTATTCCGTGAAAGCGTTTGTTCCGGAACTGATTGAGGCGGTCCGGTCCGGTCTTTACCTGCGCTCTGATGAGATTCCCGGCTATTACGGGAACTACGACGTGCGCGAGGAAGCCGCCGCCTGAGGAGCGTTTCATGGGACTTGCGACACTCAATCAGCCGGCCGAACAGGTAGAACCGCAACAGGTTGTGGCGGCGATCCGTTCTGCGATCGGCGTGTCGGAGGATCATGAGTTCCAGCCCCTGCATGTGCCACATTTTGAAGGCGCTGAGTGGGACTATGTCAAAGACTGTCTCGACACGGGCTGGGTCTCTTCCGTTGGCTCCTATGTGGAGAGATTTGAGTCGGACGTTGCCGCTGAGTGCGGGGTGGCGCATGGCGTTGCCGTTGTAAACGGCACTGCCGCTCTGCAGATCGCGCTTCAGGTCGTGGGTGTCGCTGCTGGCGATGAAGTGTTGATGCCGGCGCTGACGTTTGTCGCCACGCCAAATGCCGCTTCTTATCTCGGCGCGGTCCCTCATTTCGTCGACAGTGATCCAACCTCCCTGGGTCTCGATCCGGCCAAGCTAGATGCTTATCTCGGCGAGATCGGGGAGCGATCTTTGGATGGTTTGCGTAACCGCCGGACAGGCCGCCGGTTCGCCGCCATTGTGCCGATGCATACTTATGGTCACGCGGTTGATATGGAACCGCTCATCGCTGTCGCTGCCCGCTATGGCATTCCCATTGTTGAAGATGCGGCCGAGTCTCTCGGCAGTATCTACAAAGGTGAAAAGTGCGGGTCGCTCGGCCGTGTTGCTGCGATCAGTTTTAATGGCAATAAGATCATCACGACGGGCGGTGGCGGCGCGATTGTTACCGACGATGCAGAGCTTGCGGCGCGGGCCAAACATCTGACGACGACTGCGAAAGTCGCGCACCGCTGGGCCTTTGATCATGACGCAGTTGGCTACAACTATCGCTTGCCGAACCTCAACGCGGCGCTGGGATGTGCACAGCTTGAAAGCCTTCCGTCTTATGTAAAGCGCAAGCGGTCCCTTGCTGAGCGCTATCAAGATGCATTCCATTCTGTTCCCGGTATCAATGCGTTTCATGAACGGTGCTTCGGGCAGGCCAATTATTGGCTGAACTGCCTGCTGCTGGATGAGCCCTCGCTCGAGACGCGTGATGCGGTGCTGGCGGCTACCAATGATGCGGGCCTCATGACACGGCCCACCTGGACCCTGATGAGTGATCTGGCCATATATGCCGGTGCGCCTTCTATGCCGCTCGATGGCGCGCGCAATATTGAAGCCCGGCTGATCAACGTTCCCTCAAGTGTCTCGCTTGGAGAGTCGTCATGATAAACGCAGCAACCAATTCTCCTGCGCACGAATTGGATTTCCGTCCTTTCCGTCCCGGTGATGAGCAGGCCATCTTAGGCCTATTCCAAGCAGCCTTCGGCAAGCCGATGTCGAAGGAATATTGGAACTGGCGGTACCGCGACAATCCAATTGACGCGCCAATGATTGAGCTCGCCTGGGATGGCGACACACTCGCGGCACATTATGCGGTTTCGCCGCTGCCGCTGGCGATCGGCAAAGACACAGGCAAAGCTGCTTTGTCTATGACAACCATGACCCACCCAGACTATCAGGGGAGGGGCTTATTCCCGCAGTTAGCCGAACGCTTGTATGACCGGCTTGCCAAGCAGGGGTACCGGATGGTCTTCGGTTTCCCGAATACCAACAGTCACCGTGGTTTTGTGCAGAACTTGGGATGGGAGGACATGGCACCTGTTCCGCAAATGTCTGCGTTAATCGAGGATATGAAGTTCCCCGATACGCCGGGCCGCAGTTTTGCTCAGGTGGATCGGTTTAGTGATTGGCTGCCCAGTATTGCGCCGTCGCCTGCAAAGATCTCGCTGGCACGGGACATTGCTTACTACAACTGGCGCATGCTTGAAGATCCTGAAAACGACTATCGTATTGGCGTTGCTGGGGGAGAGGGCGGCTTAGGCCTTGCTGTCTTCAAACGTCATGAGGACGCGGTGGATATTGTCGAGCTTGCAGCGACACCGGAAACGGTTGGCGCACTCATTGGGAGCGTCGCCGCGATTGCGCGTGCGGATGGCGCAAAGCGCCTTAACACGTGGCTCCCTGTGTTTGATCCCATGTTCCCAGCAATAGAAAAAGTCGGGTTCCGGCCTGGTGGCCCCGTCACCTATATGGGCGGCCGGGTCTTTGGGTCTGGCGGTGATCTGCTGGACAGCCGCTCCTGGTCTGTCCGAATGGTGATGTCCGATGTCTTCTGACACCCGGTGTGCGATGTTCATTACCGGCTCCCGAGCCGAATATGACATCCTCTATCCAGTTATTGAGGCAGTATCCAAGTCGACATCGCTCCGACCAGAAGTGATTGTCACAGGGAGTCACCTTGCGTCCGCTTTTGGTCTCACAGTCAAAGATGTCGAGGCTGATGGATTTCCCGTCGTCGCGAAGATCGACAGTCTTCTCGCCTCTGACAGTGATGCTGCACGTGCCAAGTCTGCTGCAATCCAGTTGCAGGGGTTGGTCGATATTGTCGCTTACCGACGCCCTGACTTTCTGGTCGTTGTCGGCGACAGGGAAGAAGCCATCACGACGGCACTGGTTGGCGGTTATCTTGATATTCCCGTTGTGCATATTGCCGGCGGCGATACTGCGGATGACTTCAATATCGATAACTCGGTAAGGCACGCGGTGACAAAACTCGCTCATCTCCATATGACGGCGTCTGCTGGAAGTGCGGAGAGGGTTCTGCGCCTGGGAGAGGAACCCTGGCGTGTCCACAATGTGGGCGCTCCTGGTCTTGATCGTCTTGTGGATGAGCCTGAGATCGATTTGGCCTGTGTCTGGAAGATGATGAACGCTGAGCCGATCGATGGTCCTTTTCTCATCATGATCCAGCATCCGCTTCTGCCGGAAATGGATGAGTCAGAGCGGCAAATGAAAGCAACGCTCGATGCGGTGGTTGCATGCGACCTACCCACCTTCATTTCGAGTCCCAACAGCGACCCCGGCAATCAAGCTATGTCACAGCTTCTGTCGGGCTACGTAAACCGTCATCCGAAGCTTTTGGCGTACAAAAATCTGCCGCGGGCTGTGTTCGTGAACCTTATGCGGCATGCGTCTGCGCTGGTCGGCAATTCGAGCTGTGGGATCATCGAAGCACCGCTCTTGAAGCTGCCGGTGGTCAATGTGGGCACGCGCCAGGTCGGGCGCGAACATGCCGGGAATGTTGAATTTGTTGACTACAACTCGGCTGAGATAGAGGCGGCTCTTAGAAAGGCTGTGTTCGATGAGCCCTACCGAGCCCAGGTACGAACTGCAAAAAACCCTTATGGCGATGGAACGGCTGGCGCGCGAATTTGCGACATCCTCGTCCAAGAAACCGACCAGCGTCGGCTGGTCCAGAAGCGCAATACTTTTTGAGAGGAGGGAGCATGTCTGACATTCTGGTCATTGCCCCTCATCCGGACGATGAAACTTTTGGGTGCGGCGGCACGCTATTGAAAGCCCGTCATGGTTCTCAGCGCACGCATTGGCTGATCCTCACAGAGATGACGGCGTCTGCTGGCTATTCGAGCGACAGAATGAATGCGCGGGAGCTTGAAATCAACGCAGTGGCTGAGGCGATGGGTTTTCAGTCGGTTCACCGGCTTGGATATGAGACGGCAGCGCTCGATGTCGCGCCGATGGGTGAGATTGTGAAGCAGATTTCCACCATCTTTGCCGAAGTTCAGCCCTCAGAGGTGTATGTGCCGTTCCCCGGTGATGCGCATACCGACCATCGAATCTCGTTTGATGCGGCCCTGTCATGCACCAAATGGTTTCGCGCCCCTTACGTCCGGCGTGTGCTGGCTTATGAGACGCTCTCTGAGACGGACATTGTGAGGCGACCCGGCGGTTTGGATTTTACTCCGACTGTGTATGAGAACATCACCGATTGGTCGTCCGAGAAAAAATCCATCATTGAGCTTTACGGTGCTGAGGTGGGGGAGGCGCCATTTCCCCGCAGCCTGGAAATCGTCGACGCAAAAGAAAAGGTCCGTGGGGCCGAAGCCGGCTATGCGGCTGCAGAAGCCTTCATGCTCCTGAAAGAGGTGCGCCCATGAACCATGTCACGGTGATCGCGGAAGCGGGTGTCAACCACAATGGATCGCTGGACCGTGCCATTGAGATGGTCGATGTTGCCGCCGAGATTGGCGTGGATGTTGTGAAGTTTCAGACGTTCAACGCCGACGCGCTTGCGACGCGAAGTGCGCCCAAAGCCGACTATCAAAAAGAAACCACGGAAGAGAGTGAATCGCAGCTGGATATGTTGCGAGCTTTGGAGCTTGATGTTCATGCGCATCGGACCTTGATTCAACGATGTGATGAGAAGGGCGTTCAGTTCTTGTCGACGCCTTTTGACTTGGGCAGCCTTGACCTTCTGGCCAATGACCTCGACATCGCAATCTTAAAGATCGGTTCGGGCGAACTGACCAACGCGCCGCTATTGCATGCTGCCGCGAGAGCTGGTCGCGATCTCATTCTGTCGACGGGTATGGCGACGCTGGATGAGGTGCAGACCATGCTGGGCGTAGTAGCGCATGGGTATCTGAATGAGAGCAGACCGAGCCAAACGGCATTTATGCAGGCATTCGAGAGTGCGCAGGGGCAAGCCGTTCTCAAGTCCCGCGTGACACTCCTGCATTGCACAAGTTCTTACCCGACACCCGACAGTGATGTGAATCTCAAGGCCATTGAGACGCTGCGCGCGAAATTTGATCTGCCGGTTGGGTTTTCCGATCATAGCGAAGGCATTGTTCACGCAATTGCATCCGTGGCGCTGGGCGCTTGCGTGATCGAAAAGCATTATACGCTCGACAAAGACCTGCCGGGTCCTGATCACAAGGCCTCGGCGACACCTGACGAGTTGAAGGACCTGGTCGAAGGCGTTCGGCGTGTGTCTGCCGGTCTTGGGGATGGTTGCAAAGAGCCGCGCCCTGCAGAGATGAGCAATTTGGCGATTGGCCGGAAGTCGCTGGTGGCCTGTGCCCCCATCAATGCTGGGGACGTTTTTACAACTGAGAATCTCACCGTTAAGCGACCGGGCACGGGCATGCGCCCAGAGCTCTACTGGTCGCTTCTTGGAACCCATGCTGCGCGCGCTTACGCGCCTGATGATTTGATTGCCCAATAGGAGGCCGCATGGCTCATTGGAAAAAAGCAGTTCTGAATCCGAATGCCACGCTCGGCGAGGCGATCAGGAACCTTGACGACAGCGCGCTCCAAATTGCGCTGGTTGTCGACTCAGATGCGAAACTGCTCGGGACCATCACCGACGGTGACGTGCGGCGCGCTATTCTGCGCAGTGAACCTCTGGAAGCGCCCGTTGGTAATGTGATGAAGGCAAACCCCATCACCGCCGGGCCAGACATTGACCGCAAGACGGTAATGCGCTGGATGCGCGAATATCAGATTGCCCAGGTGCCAATCGTTGATGCTGACGGCGTCCTCACCGGCCTGGAAACGCTGAGCCGTATTGTTCAGGATGACCGGAGCGATAATTGGGTGGTGATTATGGCCGGCGGTCTTGGCACGCGGCTCAGACCTCTTACCGAGAACCTGCCAAAGCCCCTTATTCCCGTCGGTGGCAAGCCTGTACTTGAAAGCATCATTGAGCGGCTCGCGGAGCAGGGCTTTAAGCGCATATTCCTTTCGGTGAACTATCAGGCTGAGAAGGTGGAAGCCTATTTTGGTGATGGTCATGAGTGGGGCGTGGACATTTCCTATCTGGAGGAAAGCAAACGCCTTGGGACGGCCGGTGCCCTGACACTTCTACCGGAGACACCGAGCGCACCGTTCCTGGTCATGAATGCCGACCTTGTGACAGCGATCAACTTTCGCCGTTTACTCGATTTCCATGTCGATCAGGTGGCTGACGCGACCATGGGGGTCAGGGAATATCGGTTCCAGGTGCCTTATGGCGTCATTGAGATGAGCGGCAACCGGATCAGCGAGATCAGCGAAAAGCCGACGCAGAACTATTTCGTCAATGGTGGTGTCTACGCCCTGTCGCCGTCGGTGCTCCACCATGTGCCTGAGGGCGAAATGTACGACATGCCAACCCTGTTTGATCAGGTGATCGAAGAGGGCGGGCTGGCAAGCGCGTTCCCGATCCATGAATACTGGATCGACATTGGTCAGTTGGATGACTTGCAACAGGCGCAGGAAGAGTTTGGAAAAGTATTCGGTGAGAAAGAACGCGCGTGACACGCCTTTGCACCATTCTTGCGCGCGGTGGATCCAAGGGGGTGCCTGGCAAGAATATTCGTCCCCTGTTGGGCAAGCCTCTCATTGCCCATTCTATCGAGCAGGCAAAGGCAACTGGTCTTTTTGATCACATTGCTGTCTCAAGCGACGATCCGGCGATATTGGATGTTGGCAGGTCCTATGGGGCGGACCATCTGATTGAACGCCCACCGGAGCTTGCGACGGATACGGCGGCGAAGTTTCCTGCCATCCTGCATTGCGTTCAGAGCGTAGAAGGGGCAACAGGGTGCGAATTTGATGTGATCGTAGACCTGCAGCCAACGTCGCCGTTGCGACTTCCGGAGGATATAGCCGGTGCTGTCGAGCTTTTGGCGACGCAGCGCGCAGACAATGTGATTACAGGGTCACCGGCAAAATGTTCTCCCTATTTCAACCTGGTTGAGGAGAGGCGAGATGGGTCTGTCGGCCTGTCAAAGCCGACTGATCCGCCCATTGTTCGGCGCCAGGACGCTCCTCCCTGTTTTGATATGAATGGTTCTATTTATGCATGGCGGCGCCCGGCGTTAATGCAGAACGCCGGTCTTTTTCAAGCGAAGACATTTCTCTATGAAATGCCCGAAGAACGCTCAGCCGATATAGATACGGAACTAGATTTCCAGTTTGTTGAGTTCTTGGCAGAACGGTCGGCCGGTGCCGGAGCTGATTAAGACGCTTTATTGAGTTCGTCGAACACGCCAAATTCGTGCTCTATGCTCTTTTCGATCAGAAGACGCCAGACCGGCTCTGCAATGGCGGGCGACAGGCCGGTTTTCTCAGATTCACGGAGCACATTCGACACCACCTGTTCAATGCGGTCTTCGTCTCGCACCAGATCGCGGCTCGCCTTTATACGGCCAGCCTCGTTCATCATCGCCTGCCGCTCTGTCAAAAGAGCAACGAGTTCACGGTCGAGACGGTCGACCTCCCGGCGGACATCGGCCATCGTCTCGCACTTGGTCATGAAACACTCCGAAAAGAGGTGCAGCGGATCAGGGATATCGACCACCCGATTTCTGCGCTTAACATAAGCATTCCGGTCAGTTTGTCACGAGGGCAGAGCGTCGCATCGATGGCTAAAATACATCATAAAAATGTTATTTAATAATTTTCACACTTGAAATTGTCTTTTGGATGATTATTACATTCCCACAACGTTCTTTACGTGGGCGTGGGAGCTTGCTATTGGCTCGCCCACTTGTTTTTGCGGACCTTTTGAAAGGACTGGACCGATATGAGCCAGGACACGATTACAACCGATGTGGTCATTATTGGCGCGGGCCCTTGCGGGCTTTTTGCCATTTTCGAGTTGGGCCTTCTGGACCTGAAGGCGCATGTGATCGACATTCTGGATCGTCCTGGTGGGCAGTGTGCCGAGCTTTACCCTGAGAAACCGATCTATGACATTCCCGGGTTGCCAGTCGTGTCAGGACAGGAACTGACAGACAATCTGCTGGAACAGGCAAAGCCGTTCGGCCCTGAATATCATTACAATGAAATGGTCGAGCAGGTTCAGAAGCTCGACAATGGCAATTGGCAGGTCAAAACAGATGGCGGCCTAACCTTTGAGGCGCCGGTCGTCGTAATTGCTGCGGGTGGTGGAAGCTTCCAGCCGAAGAAGCCACCCATTCCCGGCATTGAAGCCTATGAGGGTACATCGGTCTTCTATTCCGTGAAGAAGATGGATGCATTTAAGGGCAAGAACATTCTTGTGTCGGGCGGTGGCGACAGTGCGCTTGACTGGACCATCAATCTGCAGCCGATCGCGAACAGCATGCAGCTTATTCACCGTCGCGACGGGTTCCGCGCAGCACCTGACTCAGTGAACAAGATGCACGCGCTTGTGGAAGAGGAAAAAATGACCTTCCACATGGGCCAGATCACCGAACTCCATGGCGACAATGGTCAGCTGGAAGGCGTGACTTACAAGTCGAAAGACGGCGACATGGTGAAAATTGAGTGTGACACGCTGCTGCCTTTCTTCGGGCTCACCATGAAGCTGGGACCGATTGCCGACTGGGGTCTTAACCTCAATGAGAACCTGATTCCGGTTGATACTGAGAAGTTTGCGACCAACGCTGAAGGGATCTTCGCGATTGGGGACATCAATCACTATCCCGGTAAGCTGAAGCTAATCCTCTCCGGCTTCCATGAAGCCGCCTTGATGGCGCAGGCCGCGAAACGGATCGTCGATCCGGAAGCTAAGATTGTCTTCCAGTACACCACTTCGTCATCGAATCTTCAGAAGAAACTTGGCGTCGCCTAAAACTTCTCTCGCTTAACCCCCCTAAAGGTGAGACCCATGAAAATAGTCGTTGCAGATCGCGACGGCGTCGCGCACGAGCTGGACGCCGTTGAAGGATGGCGGGTGATGGAAATCGTCCGTGCCCATGGAGTGGCTCTTGGCGCCGAATGCGGCGGTTCGAGTGTGTGTGGAGAGTGCCGTGTGCGGGTGGCCCCCGAGTGGCAAAGCAAGTTACATGAGCCGCGTGATGATGAGCTCGACCGACTGGATGAACATCTCGCCGGAGACGATGAGCGGCTCTCTTGCCAATTGATCTTCTCAGAAGAGCTGAATGGCCTGACGCTCAGCCTCCCCGACGCTGCTTGAGCTATGCTTTTGATCTCTACTTTGAGGGGCGCTATTTCGGCGCCCCTTCTTGTTTTGGCATGCCCTCAAAAGTCCCTTGTGTTAGCGTGGTGATCACGAACGAGTTGGTGGCTTTTGATTGCGGGGGTAGTCAATGCGAGGCTTTGCAAGCGTAGTTTTGGGTATGACAGTGGCGCTGAGCTGGCCCGCTATGGCGGATGAGCTCATCGCAACGCGCATCACCGCAGAGAATGCAGCGCAATTTGTTCAGGCGGGGCCCGACGCCTCCGGCGGTATCGGCGATTGGTTTCTTAGCAACGGATCCGTCTGTGCGGTGATTAGCGGCATCGCTCATGAGAGCGAGCTGTCCGTTCGGGGTGGTACGCTCATCGATCTGGGATATTGCGATCGAGCCGACGATTATTATGTGGCTGCGCAGGACCTCATCGATAGTTCCCGGGATACACCTGTCAATATCGAGCGCGTCGACGCCAAGGTTGGGGCGGCGTCAGCTGTCATCCGGAGCTTTGGCGGGCAGGGCGGCGTTATCGTCGAGACCAGCTACCGTCTCGACACGGCGGAACCCAATAAGCTCTTTATCACCAAGCGCCTGACACAGCGGGCGGATGAGCCAAGTGTCGCTCTCTATACCAGCATCTTCTTCAACTATTACTCCCTGGTGCCGTTCGTTGCATCCACAGTTGATCCCTCTCGATCCAACGGTTTCGTGCAGGAAAATTTTGTGGCGCGGGGGCCATCTGAGATTGCGACCTTTGCACGGACGGCTGATCTGATCATTGCCTTGTCGCCGCAAGATGCAGACGTGCCCATCACCTATGGGTGGCAGATGGTATCGGCCAAAAGGTCGAATGGGGATGGGTCCGTCGCAGACCTGCCTTTTTATGCGCTAGCCGACTTTTCCGCATTGTCTTTCCTGTCGATTACAGAACCTTTTCTTACCGGCGACGGTTCGGATATTGGGCTCTTGCAATTGCTTGAGGTGCCGTTCACAGAGCTTGCTGCAGGCGACGAGATCGTGTTTGAAGAGGTGATCCACCTGGCACCACGTGCGGCCGTCGCCGGGATAACGGATCTGATTTACGCTGAAGCCCCAAAGGTTGAAGGTCGTATCTCAGAAGGCGGCGCCGTGGTCCATGTCGACCTGAAAGATGGCACACCCTTCACCCAAACAGGCACGAACGAAAGCGGCGGCTTTTCTGTTCGGCTGCCGCCCGGCGCTTATGTGCTGCGTGTTGTGGCGCAGGGCGATCGGAAACTCAGCGTGCCGTTCCAGGTTGGGGAAACGGATATGACCCTGGAGACCGTGGACCTTGATGCACCGTCGCGGGTTGCTTTGCCTCAGGGCACGCCCATGCGTCTGACCTTTAAGGGCCTCAATGGCACGGCTGATCCGCTGTTTGGTGGAAACCTGCTAGGCGCTGTCGAGTTGCAGGATGAGAGTTCCTACCGTCTGACCGGGGTCAATCAGATATTCCTGATGGGGACAGACCGCGATCCTACTTATGCCATGTTGCCGCCTGGTGAATACCGGGTCTATGGCACCCGTGGACCAGAATACTCCCTTGAGAAGGTTGATGTAATAGTTGCACCTGGGGATGACTCCGTCATCGATATGGCATCACCAAGCAAGGTCGTCGAGACGCCTGGTTTTATCTCCGCAGACTTTCACATTCATTCAGGCCCAAGTTTTGACACGGTGATGCCGCGCGCGAAACGGGTGGCGACCTATCTTGCCGAAGGTGCAGAGGTCCTTGTGGCGACTGAGCATGAAACCGTCTTCGATTTTCAGTCCACGATCGCACGGCTTGGCGTCACGGACCGTGTGGCAACTGTCGCCGGCACCGAGATTACCGGCGAGGTGGGCAGTGATCGCACGCCCTATACGCTGGGACATGCAAATGCGTTTCCCGTAGACGTGCAGGCACTTGCGTTTCGTCGTGGCGCCTTCGCCAACGAGAATCGTCGGTGGCGTGAGGTGATTGACGATCTCAAAGCACGCCGCAACGACTCGCTTATCCAACTCAATCACGCCCGGCGTGACGACCGCTTTGCGCCTGGCGGCTCCGCCTGGGACGAAGAATGGACCGGTGATCGCGGTGCCTTCTTCGATCATATGGGCATTGGTCGGTCCTATAATGCCGGCGAGCCATTGGACGGTGACGGCAATCGTCGTCTCATCGAGCGGGATCCGGTAACGGGCACACGTGATATCGATTTTGACGCGATGGAGGTGATGAACGGATATTCGCGTGAGGCCGAGATCGCATTGCGCCGAGATTGGCTCTCCCTCGTCTCGCAGGGTGAGAAGGTTGTCGCGACGGCGAATAGCGATTCCCATAACGCCTCGCAGCAGGTTGGTCTGCCGCGCAATATGATTTCCGTTCCAGAAGATACGATTGAGGCCTTCGATGAGGCAGCATTTGTCTCTGCCACCCAAGAGGGGCGCGCGTTTGGCACGACAGGTCCCATGATCGATGTCTCTCTTGATGATAAAGGACTGGGAGAGATGGTGAGCGGCGCGAGCGCGGAACTGAAAGTGCGGGTCTCCTCGGCGCCGTGGATCGATGCATCGACACTCACGATCAGCGTCAACGGCAAAGCGCTTCGGAACTTTCCTGTTTCTAATGGGGAGCAGGTCGCCTTTAAACTCGGATTTGAACAAGATAGTTACGTTACTGTTGAAGTCTCGGGCGAGGTCGGAGAGGACTATGCTGTGGTCTATCCAAAGTTCAAACCCTATGCGTTTACCAATCCGATTTATGTCGATGCGAACAGTGATGGCGTATGGACCGCTCCTGGATTGGCGGCAAAATAGGGATGGGTCGCTGCGTCGGGGAAGCCAAGTAGGTGTGATGTGAGTACGGCATCCATTGACATTATGGGGGCGACCTATCATCTGGGGGCGAGCGCCAAGGATGAGTCGGCCGCAGATCGCGCTGTCTCAGAAGGCGTCGCCTTTCTCCGCCAAGCGGCGGCGGATGCCGACGGTGACATGGATTTGATCTCTCATGGGCATCTTGATGTTTTGCCGCGCAGCGAAGCGGCACGGACCGCGCTTGAAGCGGCACGTACCGCTATCCATGCCGGCCACCCTGAGCACTCAGTCGCTGCGGCACGGTATGCGGTCGCTGGTGCCTTGGCCGATCAGACAGTGCACCATATGAAAGAGGTGTCGGACCTGACCTGCGCCTATGTGGTCAGTGGTGAATGCGGTGCGTTCTCTATCGGTGCCGGTACGATGCTGGATGTTCCCTCCGAACTTCAGGGGGCGCTCTGGCTGGAAATGGTCCGCGGCCTTCGCCCTGCCGTTATCAAGGGAGGCATTGCTATCGCGGGCAAGAGGGTGCCGAACAGCGCCGACGGCGACGCAGATCTTGTTGCGATCTATGCGCGCTCTGGTGCTGAAGCGGCCCTTAGCGCCATTCTGATCGCCGATTCCGTGGAGCTATCAGATGGGGCCAAAAGCCAAGTAATTCCTGCCACTGAAGATATATGGGACGCCCTGTCCAAAGGGGTTCGTGTGCTGTCTCCTTTGCGGGAGGCCAATCTGGTTCGCACCGGCGTGCTGGCTCAGCGCGGGCGTGGGCGCTGCGTGGGGCATATCTCGCAGGATCATTTGCTGCGCTTCGGCGTGTCGGACTGGCGCTAAGACCCTGTTTTAGGCGTATACTCTCGGTCATAAACACTGGGAGAACGCTCATGGGCTTCTATGAAAAACACATCGTCCCTCGGATCATCAACAGCAGGTTTGCCTGTGGGGCAAAACCGATTGCTTATCAGCGAAAAAAAGTCGTGCCGATGGCGGAGGGCCGTGTGCTCGAAATCGGCATCGGGACCGGGCTCAATCTGGAGCATTATGACCCGTCGCGCGTGGAACGGGTCATCGGTCTCGACCCGTCAGAAGAGAGTTGGAAGATTGCTGGCGACCGCGCCAAAGGCTTGGGTTTCGACGTTGAGTTTGTGGGTCTGCCGGGCGAGGAAATTCCGCTTGATGCTAACTCCGTCGACACCGTGATGGTGACCTATTCGCTCTGCACGATTCCCAATCCGCAAAAGGCGTTGGAAGGCATGAAACGGGTACTGCGGCCTGGTGGGAACCTGATTTTTTGTGAGCATGGTCTGGCACCCGACGAAGACGTGCAGAGGTGGCAGTCGCGGATTAATCCGATCTGGAAGCGCATCGCGGGCGGGTGCAACCTCAACCGCAACATTCCAATCGTTCTGGAGCAAGGCGGCTTTAAGGTGAAAAACCTTGAAACCATGTATCTGCCGGACACGCCGCGGTTCGCCGGTTTCAATTATTGGGGCACGGCTCAAGAGGCCTGACCCGACCTTCTTTAAAAAAATAGTTGGATGCTAAATGACTGATCTGTTTGAACCTCTGTCGTTCACGCGGGGGCCCACCATGAAGAATCGCTTCATGCTGGCGCCGCTCACCAATACCCAAAGCCATGATGACGGACGTTTGTCTGATGAGGAATTTCGGTGGCTCACCATGCGCGCTGAAGGTGGCTTCGGATTGACCATGACATGTGCGGCGCATGTCCAGGCGGTGGGCCAGGGGTTTCCCGGCCAGCTCGGTATTTTCTCGGACGATCATCTTGAAGGCCTGACGCGCCTCGCCAGCGCCATCAAAGCGCAGGATAGTATTGCTGTTGTGCAGCTCCATCATGCCGGCATGCGATCACCTGAAGAGCTGATCGGGGAGAAACCCCATTGCCCTTCAGATAATGAAGAATTCGGTGCACGGGCCCTGTCGACGGCTGAAGTGGATCAGCTTATCGAAGACTTCATCGCCGCCGCAGAACGGGCGGAGAAAGCCGGCTTTGACGGTGTCGAGTTGCACGGGGCCCATGGCTACATTTTGTGCCAGTTCCTGAGTCCCGGGGTGAACCTGCGCGACGACAAGTATGGCGGGTCTTTGGAGAATCGGGCGCGTCCCTTGTTCGACATTATCGATGGGATCAGAGCGCGGTGCCGGCCGGACTTTCATCTTGGTGTTCGGCTGTCGCCGGAACGGTTTGATTTGAAGCTCAACGAGATTGTCGAGGTGGCGCAGCGTCTGATGAGAGAAGACAAGGTCGATTATCTCGATATGTCTTTGTGGAACGTCTTCAAGGAACCGACCGATGAAGAGTTCAAAGGCAAGAAGCTGATGGCCTATTTCACGGAACTGGACCGGGGCAATGTGCGCCTTGGGGTGGCGGGTAAGATCGCTCGCCCGGAAGATGCCCAGGCCTGCCTCGATCAGGGCTGCGATTTTGTTCTGCTTGGGCGGGCCGCAATCTTGACCCATGACTTCCCGAACAAGCTGGCCGCTGATGCGTCTTTCGAGCCGGTGACCATCCCTGTGACCGCGGCCTATCTGAACAGCCAAGGCCTCAGCGACAAGTTCGTGGACTATATGGGCCAATGGCCGGGGTTCGTCGAAGGCTGACCTTGCCATGACATCGATTGAATCCATATAAAGACATAAACAATGCTTTATATGGATTTCGAATGGGCGAAGTAGCGCGTCATTACCGCGACCTGTTAGCGGCGGACTATCTGACCATGATCGGGGATTTTGATGCCCGTGTCCGGGCGGATAAGGGCCTCTTTTGCGGTCTTGATCTTGAATGCGAAACCGGGCGGGCGAGAGCCTTGGACCTTGGCTGCGGGCTGGGCCAGCACAGTATTGCGCTCACAAAGATTGGATATCAGGTCACCGCGGTTGATCTGTCAGAGCAGCTGCTGGAGGAGTTGAAGCGGCGAACAGGCGGTTTGGCCGTCCATGCGGTACAGGGTGATATCACGCACCTCAAGGAGACCTTGATGCCGGGCTTTGAGCTCGCTGTTTGTCTGGGCGATACGCTCCCCCATTTGCCGTCGTTTGAAGAGGTCGACCGCTTTCTCAGCGAGGTGCATGGCGTGCTTCGCCCCCGTGGTCAGCTTCTTCTGGGGTTTCGGGACCTGAGCCATATGTTGGAAGGGATGGACCGGTTTATCCCCGTGGCGCAGACGGAAGACCGGATCATGACCTGTTTTCTGGAAGACCGGGGAGACAGGGTCGAGGTTCACGATCTTATTCACCGGCGTGAGGCCGAAGGCTGGGTGCTGCACAAGAGCTCTTATCCCAAGCTGCGGCTCGGCGAACCGGATGTTCGGGCCCGTCTGAAAGCCGCCGGTTTTGAGATCGTACATTCTTCCGTGGAGCAGGGGCAGGTGAAGATGTTGGCGCGCAAGGCGTCGCTTTAGCCGTCTTGACTCTCTCATAGTCAAATGAGAACATATAGAGAACATTTGGCTATGATTGATGCAGTCCCTGAAGAAAACAGAGCTGATGGCCGGTCTGCGGGCGCAGATTGCGGCGCTGGAGACCCCGCCTGTCCAGGAGGAAGAGGGGCGGTTTCAGTTGGGCCTTGCTGAGGTCGATAACCAGCTTCCGGGTGGTGGCCTTGCCCGCCGTGGTGTGCATGAAGTGCGGGCGGCGTCCTATGGCGACATGGGCTCAGCTATCGGGTTTGCAGCGGCTCTCGCCACCCGGGCCACTTATGTGTCTGGTGTCCCAAGCGGGAAGGACCGTCTGATTGCCTGGTGCCAACAAAGCTGGGGCGCCTATGACATGGGTGCACTTTATGGTCCGGGGCTCGCAGGGTTTGGGATTGATCCGAGCCGTCTTCTGCTGGTGAACCCGGCGCGGGAGCCCGACATGTTATGGGCTTTAGAGGAATGTGTTCGGGCCGGCGTGTTTGCAGCGGTTGTCGGGGAAGTGCCAGCGACATCGCGGCATTTTAATTTGCGCGCCAGCCGGCGGCTTCACCTGGCAGCAGAAGATGCCAGTACCCCCCTTATTCTGATGCGTGGGTTTGGAGAGCTTGCAAGCCCCAGTGCCGCGCTGACGCGCTGGTGCGTGTCAGCGGCCTCCACAGTGGATGAGGGAAGCCTTCATGCCATCAACTTCCCCGGCTGGCAGGTGGATCTGGAGAAGTGCAAAGGCGGACGCCCCTTCCTGTCAGACCTTGCCTGGGATGCGCGTGCGAGCAGTTTTGTTTCCAGCGTGCCCGAAAAATATCTTGGAGGAGATGATCAAGCCGACGTTTCTGAACCGCTTTCGCCATTAGAGGAAGCTATTGATGTGCGAGAGGCGAGCTAGTTACCAGTAGCGATACGGGTATCTGTAGCGGGACCGATACCAGGGCCAGAACGGGTCGCGACGGGCATTGTTGAGTGCGCGGGTCTTGGCATTCTCGCTGCGGATTTCCCGGAGGCGTAAGAGGCAATCAGCGAAGGCCTCTGTTTGAGGCTGAAATCCAAAAGAGGTGCATTCGGCTTCATCTGCATTTCGCTGGGCAGCGGCTTCTGCGGCGCGTTGCTCAGGTGTTGTGCAGGCGCTCAAGGCAAGGCCCCCGGCTAGGCATAAAGCGATGGTGAGCGGGCGCATGGCCTAAAGCCCAATCCCGATGCCGACCCCTATACCGAAGTTTGGATGGTTCGGGGCTTCTTCTGATGCGCGGATTTCTTTGAGTTTGAGGCGGCAGTTTCCATACGGCTCGGTTTCCGGCTCGAAGCCCAGTTCCCGGCAGTGTTGATCGTCTGCGCGGTCCTGAAGGGCTTGTTCCCGGGCCCGGTCTTCTGCGGTCGAGCAGGCGGCAAGCAGTAAGGCAGAGATGCTGAGAACGAACACGGGTTTCAAACAGGTCATGGAGGCCTCCAAACAGAACACCCATTAAGCATACGCGAAAACTGACTCGCCATCAGTCACACTTTCCGGCACACTCATATGTTCCTATTTTGTTCTATTTGGCAAATCCCTTTTTTTGCCATTGATTTCAGTGGTTTAGATCGGTGTCGTCTGGAAATTCAACAGAAAAGAGGATCCTGTCGCTCTGGCTGCCGGACTGGCCGATATACCGGCTGGCGCGGGCAAATAAGCTTGATCCGGCGGCGCCTCTGGCCTTGCGGGGTGCCAGGCAAGGGGGGGAGCGCGTTGTTGCGCTCAATAAGTCTGCACGAGCGCTTGGGGCGTCCCGGGGACAGCTTCTGGCGGATGCGCTGGCGGTTGCCTCGGAGCTTGGGGTCTATGGCGAAGACCCGCATGGGGATCGCCAAGCACTCAAGCGCTTAAGCGACTGGTGCGGGCGCTATACGCCCTGGACGGCGCCAGACCCGATACCGGTTCATGAAGAGCCTGACGGTATCTTTCTCGACATTACCGGGTGCGCGCATCTCTTTGGCGGGGAAGCGCGGTTGGTGGAAGACCTGGTGCGGCGTCTGGCAGGTTTTGGTTTCCCGGCGCGCGTTGGCGTGGCGCCTAATCCCGGTACGGCCTGGGCGGTGGCGCGTTATGCCCCGCGTGCGGTGACGCTTGTCGCGAAGGATAAGGTTCGTGCGGCTCTTGATCCCTTGCCGTTGAGCGCGCTGAGGCTGGATATGTCCATGGTGGATGACCTGGCGCGACTCGGCATGAAACAGGTACGCGATCTTCATAGGCTCCCTCGGGCGCCGATGGTGGCCCGGTTCGGCAAGGTTCTGGCGGAGCGTTTGGACCAGGCGCTTGGCCGGGCCAGCGAACCGATTTCTCCGGATATGCCTCTTGTGCCGTTTCGCACCCGTCTGCAATTCGCAGAAGGATTGGTGGCGCTCACGGATATTGAGCAGGCAATCCGCCTCTTGAGTGATGAGATGGTGCCCTTGCTTCAACAGGCCGATCAGGGTGCGCGGCGTCTGCAGCTTCATCTATTTCGGACCGACGGAATACGGTTCGACATTGATGTGGGGACCAGTGTGCCCAGCGATGATGGCGCGCATATCGCGACTCTTTTTTCAGAGCGACTGACCGGGTTTAGCCAGGGACTGGAAATCGGTCTGGGTATTGAAGCGATGGTTCTGCATGTAACAGCAGCGGACCCGATCACCCATACGCAAGCCGACATTACCGAGGTGAAGAAGAGCCGCTTAAAGCGGCGCCCGGCAGATCTTGGGTTTCTGGTGGATCGCTTGGGTAATCGTTTGGGGTTTGATCGGGTGGGGCGTTTTGAACCGCGCGAAAGCCATATTCCGGAAAATGCTGTTGTCTTTATTCCGGCCGTCGCGGGTATTCGCCCCTTAGAGGAAGACCGGGAACCGCACGACTGGCGGGTGGAAGAGCGTCAAAGGGTGGGGCGGCCTCTTCGCATGTTGCCTTGTGCTGAGCCTGTGGAGACCATTGCGGAAGTCCCGGACGGTCCGCCGCGGCAGTTCCGTTGGCGCCGGGTGACCTATCATGTGGCGCGCTCGGAAGGACCGGAACGGATTGCGCCGGAATGGTGGCGCCATCGTAGTGCGTCTCAAGGGCGGGCTCATGTGAGGGATTACTACCGTGTGGAAGATGAGCAAGGCCGTCGCTTCTGGCTCTATCGGGACGGCTTGTTTGGTCGTGAGACGGCAAATCCGAAATGGTTTGTGCATGGGGTTTTCGGGTGACCTTCTTCGCTGAGCTGGCCATTACCAGCAATTTCAGTTTTCTGCGCGGCGCGTCCCACGGAGATGAGCTTGCTATGCAGGCGGTGGGGCTCGGCCTTTCCGCGATTGGCGTTGCAGACCGCAATACGTTCGCGGGCATTGTGCGTGCTCATAAAGCGGCAAAGGATCAGGACTTACGGTTTCTGCCGGGTGTGCGGTTGATCACCCAGGACGGGTTTGAAGTGATTGCTTACCCGCAAGACCGTCCGGCCTATGCGCGGCTCTGCCGACTGCTCACGCTTGGTAATCGCCGTGCCCCAAAAGGAGAGTGTTACCTCACGCTCCATGACGTCATGTCCTATGGCGAAGGCCAGTGCTTCATCGCTATGCCGCCCGCCACGCCGGGAAAAGCATTCGAAGCGTCTCTTTGTGATTTATCGATGCGCTTTCCTGGCCAAGTGTGGCTTGGGCTGAACCGCCTTTATACAGGCGACGATCAGAGGCGAATGAAGGCTCTTGCCCGCCTTGCCGGGGCGGCGGGTGTGCCTTTGGTCGCGACGAATGATGTGCTTTATCACGCCCCGGAACGCCGCCGACTGCAGGACCTGATGACCTGCATTCGTGAGCATTGCACCATTCATGAGGCCGGATTTCGACTGGAGGCAAATGCAGAGCGGCATCTCAAAGATGTAACAGAGATGGTTCGTATCTTTAAAGGCTATGAAGAGGCCATTTCCGAGACGGCGCGGATTGTTGAGCGGTGCACGTTCTCACTCGATGAGCTGGCCTATGAATATCCGGATGATGTGTTTGATGAAGCGCTGACACCCCAGGCGCTTCTGGAAAAGCTCACCTGGGAGGGTGTGGCTGAAAAGTTTCCGGACGGTATTACGGACAAACTACGGGATACGCTGACGCGGGAACTTGAGCTCATTCAGCGTCTCAAATTCGCCCCTTACTTCCTGACCGTCTACGACATTGTGCGTTTTGCGGAGTCTCAACACATCCTCTGTCAGGGGCGGGGGTCGGCAGCGAATTCAGCGGTCTGCTATTGCCTCGGTATCACAGCTGTTAATCCGGTCAAGGTGGATCTTCTGTTTGAGCGGTTCATCTCGGAAGAGCGCAACGAACCGCCGGACATTGACGTCGACTTTGAACATGAGCGGCGTGAAGAGGTGATCCAGTACATCTATGAGAAATATGGTCGGGAGCGGGCCGGGCTTGCGGCGACGGTGATTACCTATCGTGCCAGAAGTGCCATACGCGAGGTGGGTAAGGCCATGGGGCTCTCGGAAGATGTGGTGGGTGCCATGGCGCGCATGACTTGGGGGTGGTCCTCAAAAGGTGTGGCCGCCGACGAAGTGCGCCAAGCGGGACTAGACCCGGAAGATCCGCTGATCGCGATGGCGCTCTCTCTGGCTGGCGAGCTGATCGGGTTTCCGCGGCACCTCTCTCAACATGTGGGCGGGTTTGTGATCACGCGGGGCGCCCTGGAAGAGGTGGTGCCGATCCAGAACGCCGCGATGGAAGACCGCACCATCGTGGAATGGGACAAGGATGATCTCGACACGTTGGGTATCCTGAAGATCGATGTACTGGCGCTGGGCATGCTGTCTTGCATCCGCAAAGCCTTTGACCTTTTGGAGACCCATTACGGCATTCGCCATGGGCTTCGGACCGTACCGGAGGATGATCCGGCGGTTTATGACATGCTCTGTCAGGCGGATTCCGTGGGTGTCTTCCAGGTGGAAAGCCGGGCACAGATGTCCATGTTGCCGCGGCTCAAGCCAAGGACGTTTTACGACCTGGTGGTTGAGGTGGCGATTGTGCGGCCCGGGCCCATTCAGGGGGACATGGTGCACCCATACCTCCGCAGGCGAAATGGAGAGGAGCCTGTTGATTTTCCGTCGGATGAATTGAGGGAAGTGCTGGGCAAGACGATGGGGGTGCCGCTCTTTCAGGAGCAGGCCATGAAGATCGCGATCGTGGCTGCCGGGTTTACGCCGCCGGAGGCTGATGGGTTACGCCGCGCGATGGCCACCTTCCGCCGCAATGGCACGATCTATGATTTTGAGCACAAGTTCATCTCCGGCATGGTGGCACGGGGCTATGAGCAGGGTTTTGCGGAACGCTGTTTCAAGCAGATTGAAGGTTTCGGAGATTATGGATTCCCGGAAAGCCATGCTGCGTCCTTTGCGCTGCTGGTTTATGTGTCTGCCTGGCTCAAGTGCCACTATCCGGATGTGTTTTGTGCGGCGATCCTGAATTCTCAGCCCATGGGCTTTTATGCGCCGGCCCAATTGGTACGGGATGCAAAAGAACATGGGGTGCACGTGCTGCCGGTGGATGTGAATGCCTCTGACTGGGACTCGACCTTGGAGCCTCTTGTGCGGGCGCAGAGCAATGAACAGGCGTCACCGCGTAAACGCTGGAAGACAAAACCGCGCCATACATGTGCGGTGCGGCTGGGACTCCGTCATATCAAAGGGTTTCGAGAGGAAGCCGCTGAACTTATCGAAGATAAAAGGTTGCGTGGATATGACTCCGTTCGTGACCTTTGGCTCCGGACAGGTCTGACACCTCGGGTGATTGAAATCCTGGCCAATGCGGATGCGTTTCGCTCACTTGGTTTGGGTCGCCGCGACGCGCTTTGGGGTGTACGTGGTCTTGGCGGGTGGGGGCAGCATAAGAAGGGCCAGAATGGGAAGGCACCTGCGGCGCTTCCGCTCTTTGAACATCTGGAGCAAGCAGGTTTCCAGGAAGAGCCGGACGTACATCTGCCTACCATGCCGCTCGGGGAACAGGTGGTGCATGATTATGCGACGATGCGCCTGTCTTTGAAGGCGCACCCGGTCTCTTTTCTTCGCTCACAATTGGATGCAAGGCGGGTCATCACAAATGCGCGGTTGGACGATGAGGCTATTCGTGATGGCGCGCGGGTTAACCTTGCCGGCCTTGTGTTGGTCCGTCAGCGACCGGGGACGGCGAGCGGCGTGATCTTTGCCACGCTGGAGGATGAAACAGGGGTGGCGAATATCATCATCTGGCCGAAGATTTTTGAGCGCTACCGGCGCACGGTTTTGCAGGCACGATTCCTGGCCGTGCGCGGTCGGGTGCAGAAGGCCGAAGGCGTGATCCATGTCGTTTCCGATTGGCTGGAAGACTGGACCCATGAACTGGCCGGTCTCACAGACGGACAATATGAAATCGGCGATAATGGTCTTGCGCGTGCGGATGAGGTGAAACGTCCAGGTGAAGACCCGCGCACACGCTCTCTGCAGAAGCTTTATGAGCGACAGCTCCGAGCGGCGCGCCTCATGCCGCGCAGTCGGGATTTTCACTAAGGTCCAATCAGTCCGCCGGATGAGCCCCGAAAAGCGGCTTATGCCATCTCAGCTCCCGACCTGGTTCCGGACGCGTTGGAATCAGTCGAGACAAAACCAGAGAAACAGTTGCCATGCCCGCGCCTAGCAGGAAGACGAGGCTCGGATTGACCAGCCAGATCAACCCGAAGAGCGCCGGTATGACGACGGCAGCAATATGGTTGATTGAAAAGGCAACGCCAGCCGTTGGCGCGATGTCCGCCGGGTCTGCAATTTTCTGGAAGTAGGTCTTCATGGCGATCGCGAGCGCGAAGAAGGCGTGGTCGATCACATAAAGCGCGGCGGCGAGGGTCGCGTTTTCGACAAAGGCATAGGTCACAAACACACCGATCAAGCCGATATATTCAAAGGTGAGCGCCCGGCGTTCGCCAAACCGTGCAATCAGGCCGCCGATCTTTGGCGCCAACACCATGTTGAAGGCCTGATTGATGAGGAACAGGAGTGTGATGGCGGTGACCGAATAGCCGAACTTCTCCACCATCATGAAGCCCGCAAACACGACAAAGATCTGCCGCCGTGCGCCGCCCATAAAGGTCAGCGCATAGTAGAGCCAGTAGCGAGGGCGCAGAACGAGAGTCTTGCGCTGCGCGGTTGGCGCTTCGAAGGTCGGAAAGAGCGCCCAGGCGGCGAGCGCGATGAGAACGGTCACAGCGCCACCCGCCAGATAGACCCACTGGTAGTCCAGGCGGCTCCATTCCCAGATGAGGAAGATGAGCCCATAGGCGAGCAGGCTTGCAAAGCCACCCACTGCCAGTAGTTTCCCGAGAACAACCGGCGCTTCGCCTTTGGGAAGCCATTGAAGTGCTAGAGACTGCTGCGCGGTTTCATAATAATGGTAGCCGACCGACATGAGCACGGTGGTGCAATAGAGACCGATGACTGTCGGGAAGAAACCCGTCAAGGCAGTCCCGATCCCCAAAAGGGCGAGAGAGATAAGCGCGAAACTCTGTTCTTTCAGAACGAGCAGAACGAAGATAAAGGTGAATGCCAGAAAGCCGGGTACTTCGCGCAGCGATTGCAGCATCCCCATCTCGGCACCGTCAAAGGCGGCGCGCTCGATCGCGAAGTTGTTGAGGAGAGAGTTCCACGTCGCAAAGGACAGGGGCACGGCAGCTGCCATCAACATCAGGAGGATGTCCGGCCGCTTCCAGGACCCGCTTTTCAACCGTGCGATGATCTGTGTCATGTCGTTCCACCCTTGGGGCGCGGAGAATAACCGAAACCTGTGGCTTTGGTAGTCGCATTTACGCAAAGGAACCTTGTATCGGCCGCGCCTAAACATCATCTTTGTTGTGTGAAAATGCATTGGTGTACCAGGTCGAGTCTGACTAGGGTTGTTTGAGCAACTAGAGAGGCCACAGTGACTAGAAGCCGTTGGATTATAGGAGCGGGGCTCGCTGCGGCAGCGACAGTCGCTTTTTTCTATTTTTCATTCATTGCTCAGGCCACCTTGACCGCCGTTCAGCCAACCCGCGGCCCCTCGGTTGTTGCCGTCTACGCCACCGGCACCGTGGAGCCGGTGCATGTGGCGCGTGTCGGAGCCAATGTCTCCGGTCGCATCGAACAGGTCCTGGTGCAGGAAGGCGACACTGTCGTTGAAGGCGAGACCCTCGCTGTTCTGGACAATCGGGAAGCAAGTGCCGCCGTGCGGGAGCTGGAAGCGCGGCTTGAATATGCTACCTCCGATGTCGAACGCTATCGGCGTCTCTATCGCTCGGGCAATACAAGTGCCGCGTCCAAGGATCAATCGGAGGCGAACTTTCGCTCAGCCGAAGCTGCTCTTGAAGCCGCGCGCGTTCGATTGCAGGAGCATTACATTCGGGCCGCCATCAGCGGTGACGTGATGCGCTCGGAGATGCAACTTGATGTTGGCGACCTGGTCACTGCCGGCAAGGTGCTTTTCGTTCTGGGCAATCCGACCCAGCTCTGGGTCGAGGCGGAAGTCGACGAAGAGGACATCCCTCGCGTTCTCGTGGGTCAGAAAGCGCTCATTCGGGCCGACGCGTTCGAGGGTCAGGCCCTCCTCGGACATATCAAGGAGATCACGCCGTTTGGGGACCCGATCGCCAGAACCTACAGGGTGCATATCGGCTTGCCTGAAGACACACCGTTGCTGGCGGGCATGACGACGGAGCTCAATATCATCCTGCGAGAAAAGCAGGATGCCTTGCTTGTGCCGCGCAGCGCAGTCAGAAACGGTGATGTTTGGACGGTAACGGACGACAATGTCCTTGTGAACAACACGCCAAAACTCGGTCCGATCGATGGGACGTTTGTCGAGGTCCTCGAGGGGCTTGATGAGGACGTCTGGGTCATCCGCGACGCCAGTGCGGACCTCAGCGCTGGCGAGGCCGTACGTGTGACAAGAGACGGGCAGTGATCCCATGTTTCGGTGGGTCAATTTTCAGATTGCGCTTGCCCATCTCACCCATCGGCGGCGCCAGACGCTTGTCTCTGTCTTGGGCGTTTCTCTGGGTGTGGGGTTTTTCATCGCCGTCTCAGCGATGATGCAGGGGTCCGAGCAAGACCTGACGGATAAGCTCATCAACAGTCAGCCGCATGTCACCATCAAGGACGAATTTCGCAATCCTTCCGTCCAACCCCTGTTCCATGCCTATGAGGAAGGAGCCCTGTCGCTGAAAGGTGTGAAACCCCGTGAGCGCCTGCGGGGTATCAAAGACTATAAGGGCAAGGTTGAGCAGATTGAGCGGGAGGAGAACGCCATCGCGTCTGCGGTGCTGACCGGCCAGGTGATTGTCCGATATGGCGGGAAGGATCGCAGCGTCTCCATCCTGGGCGTCGATCCGGACAAAGAGGTGCTGCTGACCACCATCGAAGAAGACATGATTGTGGGTGACATGGCGGCCCTCAAGACGACATCCGACGGGATTGTTATTGGCACCGGTCTGTCCAAGCGGTTGCAGCTTCAGCTTGGAGATCTGGCGTCGGTTGTATCACCCACCGGCCTTGTCGTGCGCATGAAGATTGTCGGGATTTTTCGGGCCGGCAACGTCCTGCTTGATGAGGGCCGTGCGTATGTCCTTCTGAAGGATGCGCAAGTTCTGATGAACAAGCCGAACATCGCCGACCAGATCCGTATTCGATTGCCGGATCCGAATACCGCGATTGCGGTTGCTTCGGAGATTGAGCAAAGGTGGACGTACCGCACAGAGTCCTGGCAGGAAGTGAATGAGGACTTTCTCTCCTTGTTTGTCGTGCGGAATGCGATTCTTTATTCCATCGTGAGTGCGATCATGATCGTTGCCTCGTTCGGCATCTTCAACATCATCTCCACGGTGGTGATGGAGAAGCGCCGTGACATTGCGATCCTGATGTCGATGGGGTTCCGGGCCTACGACATCCGGCAGATTTTTCTGCTGCAAGGGTTCGCGCTCGGCATTATCGGCATGTTGATTGGCTGGGCTGTGGGATACGGGCTTGTCGAAGCACTAGGCAGCGTCAAATTTGAGCTTGAAGGGTTTTACGATGATTCCCGCCTGCCGCTCGACCGTGGTTTCTATCAATATCTCATCGGCGCAGCGTTTGCCCTGATCTCTGCGGTGGTCGCTGCCTGGATACCGGCCCACCGGGCGAGCAAGGTAAAGCCCGTTGATATTATTCGGGGGGCAGCATGAGTGAGGCGTCGCCCCGTATTGTGCTGGAAACCGAAAATGTCACCCGGGTCTTGCCGCTGACCGTGCCGGTGACCCTTGTTCATGACATCAATTTTTCCGTGACTGCGGGTGAATTTGTCAGCATTACGGGGCCGTCTGGCTCCGGCAAGTCGTCGCTGCTTTACCTTTTGGGCCTGCTCGATGCTCCGACCGAGGGGCGTGTGATTGTAGAGGGCGAGGATACGAGCCCTATGACTCGCGACGAGCTCGCCCAATTCCGGCTGGCGCATCTGGGATTTGTTTTTCAGTTCCACTTTCTGCTGCCGGAGTTCACGATCCTCGACAATGTGATCATCCCTATCAAACGGTTGGGAAATTTGACCGAGCAAGAGTCGAAAGACAGAGGCATGCAGCTTCTGGAAGATCTGGATATCGCTGATCAGGCGGGCAAATTCCCGGATCAATTGTCCGGTGGGCAACGCCAGCGGGTCGCGATTGCGCGGTCGCTCGGCAATGCCCCGACGCTCATTCTCGCCGATGAACCGACAGGAAATCTCGACACCAAGAACTCAGACATTGTGTGCGATATATTCGTGCGGCTCGCCAAAGAGCAGGGCACCACGATCATCGCCGTCACCCACGATGTGGAATTCGCAGAAGCGGCCGACCGCAACGTCCATCTTGTGGACGGCGCGATCGCGCGCGACGGGCCTTATCAGAGGCCTTAGGTGCTCTCAATTCTGATCGCGTTTTCGGACGGATGAGTGCCGCCACCTGTCCTGAAAACGCTCTAGCGCGGCAGATGCCCCGACTTGGTGTAGAGCAGACAGCCTTCCTCGCTGAAGACTTCGTGGGAACTGCCATGTTCCTGGCGGACCCAGGTGCCGGCCGTGTAGGTGCCATTTGCATCGGAGAGGGACCCTTCGATCACGAAGAACTCTTCGCCGCCGATATGCTCGTGGTGGGGGACCTTGGTGCCGGGCGCGAAGCGGAAGAAGCCAACCTGTTCGCGCTCATCCTTGTGGACCTCCAGCACGGTCAGGCCCGGAACACCGGTTTCCACATAGTCGCCTTTGGTGGTGTCGATGTTCACCTGGACGTCGTCGCTTGGGTCCATCTGGCGCAGCTTCACAAAGATCGTGCAGCCTTCCTTGGAATGGGGGCGATGGCTTGAGCCAGGCGGATTGCGGACATAGAAGCCTTTGCCGAAGTCGCCATGTTCATCGGAGAACGTCCCGTCGAGGACGATATATTCTTCGCCCAAGGCATGTGCATGGGGGTCAAAGTAGCTCTCAGGGGCGTAGCGCACGATGGTGGTTGCGCGGGCGACTTCGTCGCCATCCCGCTCCAGCATGCGCCGTTCAACGCCGGCGAGGGGAGAGGCAACCCAGTCAAGCTCTGTGCTGTCGACGACAGCGCGTTTGGTCAGATCGGCATGTAACTGCATGGGTTTTCTCCTATCGACGTTGCGTCCTGAAGAGATAAGGGCCGCGTTCAGAAATTGAAGCGGCCCTTATTTCACATTTTTGAGAGGTGAAATGTATCTATCCTATGACGCTCTTGAAAGCTCCCGCATGGCGTTGTCCAACCCTTCTAGCGTGAGGGGGAACATGCGGTCCTGGAAGACCTGTTCGATCACCTGGATTGAAGGGGTGTACTCCCAATGGCGCTCTGCAACCGGGTTCAGCCAGATGGCGCTTTCATAGATCTGCTGAATGCGCTCCAGCCAGATCGCACCGGGCTCCTCGTTCCAATGCTCCACAGACCCGCCGGCATAGGTGATCTCGTAAGGGGACATGGTGGCGTCGCCCACGAAGATCACCTTGTAGTCGGACGGATATTTGTGGAGCACGTCCCAGGTGTCCATGCGTTCCTGATGACGGCGCCTATTGTCTTTCCAGACATATTCATAGAGACAGTTATGGAAGTAGAAATACTCCATGTTCTTGAACTCTGTGCGTGCCGCGGAGAAGAGTTCCTCACAGAGCTTGATGTGGCTGTCCATGGACCCGCCAATATCGAAGAAGATTAGGACGTTGATCTTGTTCTTGCGCTCAGGAACCATCTTGATATCGAGATAGCCCTGATGCGCGGTTGATTTGATCGTGTCGTCCAGGTCCAGCTCCGTCGGCTGGCCGTCGCGGGCAAACCGGCGCAGACGGCGGAGCGCCATCTTGATGTTCCGGGTGCCGAGCTCGACGCCATCATCCAGGTTTTTATATTCGCGCTTGTCCCAGACTTTAACGGCTTTGCCGTGGCGGCCTTCTTTCTGGCCGATGCGTACGCCTTCCGGATTGTAGCCGTCTGCCCCGTAAGGCGAGGTGCCCCCGGTGCCGATCCATTTATTGCCGCCCTCGTGGCGTCTTTCCTGCTCCTCGAGCCGCTTTTGCAGCTCTTCCATGATCTTTTCCCAACCGCCTAGCGCTTCAATTTGCGCCTTTTCTTCTTCGGTGAGGAACTTCTCAGTAAGCGACTTGAGCCATTCTTCCGGAATCTGAGCGATGTCGCCTTCTTCCAACGAGTCGAGGCCCTTGAATACGTGAGAAAAGACACGGTCGAACTTGTCGAGATTGCGCTCGTCCTTCACGAGGGCTGAGCGGGAAAGGTAATAGAAGTCCTCAACCTTGTCCTCGATCACCTTTCGGTCCATTGCCTCCAGCAGCGTGAGATATTCACGCAAAGAGACCGGGACATTGGCGGATTTCAGCTCCTGAAAGAAGTTAACGAACATGTTCGTCTCCTTTTGCTGCCCAAACTCTAGTTGCGCTCACGACGGGCGAGGAAGGCCAGGCGCTCAAACAGGTGCACATCCTGCTCGTTCTTGAGCAGGGCGCCATGAAGCGGTGGAATGAGTTTCGACGGATCGCGCTCTTTGAGATCTTCCGGTGAAATGTCCTCTACGAGAAGGAGCTTCAGCCAATCCAGCAGTTCGGATGTGGACGGCTTTTTCTTCAGGCCGGGCACGTCGCGGATTTCATAGAAGACATTCAGTGCTTCCTGAATGAGGCGTCCCTTAAGGTCGGGGAAGTGAACGCCGATGATCTTTTTCATCGTCTCTTCGTCTGGGAAGTTGATGTAGTGGAAGAAGCAGCGGCGCAGGAAGGCGTCCGGGAGCTCTTTTTCGTTGTTGGATGTGATCACGACGATAGGGCGCTGTGAGGCCTTAATCGTTTCGCCGGTTTCATAGACGAAGAATTCCATGCGATCGAGCTCGAGCAGCAGGTCGTTCGGGAATTCGATATCGGCCTTATCGATTTCGTCGATCAGGAGGACCGGCCGACTTTCGCGCTCGAAACTCTCCCAGAGTTTCCCGCGTTCGATATAGTTCGAAATGTCGTTGACCCGCTCATCCCCGAGCTGGCTGTCGCGGAGTCGGGACACAGCGTCGTACTCGTACAGGCCCTGCTGGGCCTTCGTGGTCGATTTGATGTGCCAGGTGATGAGCTCTGCGTCGAGCGCTTTTGACATTTCTTCAGCCAGAACGGTCTTACCGGTTCCTGGCTCACCCTTGATCAAAAGGGGGCGCTCCAACGTGATTGCCGCATTGACGGCGATCCGCAGATCGTCTGTTGCGACATAGTCTTTAGTACCTTCGAACTTCATGCTTCCTCGGCTTGATTTGGTCGACCGCGTTTTGGTCTGGTTCCCTGTTCATAATTGCCACAGAACCTAGGGCTAGTGCGGCTCTCGTTCAAGCAAAAGCCCAGAAAAGCAGGCGGTCAGCCCTTTCTCAACGGTGAACAGCAGGTCTCTAAATTGCTTGCCGACGTTGCGGCAGATTTTGCCGGGCAGAGCGATGATTTTGCCCGGTTGTGGCGTGCCCTCATGTACATAACTCATTGAAATATATGAGAAAAAATCTGGCCCGGTCTTTGCGTTCTCCCTGCCAACGAGTTTTCCCGTCTTTGGGACAGGTTTAAGGAGATAGGACAGATGAGCTTCAACGGTGCGATGTCGACCGCCATTTCAGGGATTCGGGCACAAGCCACGTCGCTGTCCCATATTTCGGACAATATTGCGAATTCGCAGACAACGGGCTTTAAGCGGACGGATACCAGCTTTTATGATTCCGTAACGTCTAGCGGCCAGAACTTCCATCTGCCTGGCACGACCTATGCGCAGCCCGCCTATACTAACAATGTGCAGGGCGCCATCAATGCGAGCTCCGTCGCCACGAATATGGCGATTAACGGGGAAGGCTTCTTTGTTGTGTCTGAGGCTGTCGGCTCCCTCGATAATCAGCCTGTTCTGCTCGATGTGGACCGTTATACCCGCCAGGGCGACTTTGAGATGGACCGGAATGGCTATCTCGTGAACAGCTCCGGCTACTATCTCCAGGGCGTTGATATCGACATTGCGACCGGCAACCCGGTGGGTGATGTGCCGTCTGCCATTCAGATCAACCGCGCCTTTCTGGATGCAAACCAAACCACGGTGATCGACTATGAAGCGAACCTGCCGGCCTATCCGGAGACGGTGAACGCGAATACAACGATCGCGGGCAGTGAGTTGCTCCTTGCGGGGACTTTCGCGAACGACCCTACCACAGTGACCGGCGGCGCCGGCAACGGATATGTTCAGGCAAACGAAGAGTCGCTGTTCCTCGACCGTTCTCTCGCGGGTGGCTCGATAACGGTTTATGACTCCCTGGGAGCGCCACTCCAGGTTCAGGTTCGCTGGGCGAAGATTGAGAATACGGCCGGTGACGGTCCAGCCGGGCTCGCGGACAGCGATACCTGGAATTTGTTCTACAAGACCGACGATGCTGCAACAGGCACCGCCGCCAAATGGAACAATATTGGTCAGGATTACGTTTTCGCTAATGGGCAGCTGGCACCTGCCGTTTCGTCCGCCACAATCACAAACCTTACGATTGATGGCAACAATATCGGCAACGTGACGCTTGATCACGGCACATCGAACATCACCCAGTTTGAAGACACCGACGGCAATGTCACCGTCAACACGCTGGACCAGGATGGGTTTGCTTCCGGGTCGCTCCTTGAGGTCGCCGTCTCGAATGATGGTCGCATCGTCGGGACCTATTCAAACGGGAAATCTGTCGATCTTGCTGAAGTGACAGTGGTTCGCTTCAACGACCCGAACGAGCTTCAGAAGCTTGATGGTGGTGCCTTTGCGACCACACAAGGATCAGGCGAAGCCCTGACCGGCGGTGGCGGGTCCATCGTCGCTGCTGCGCTTGAAGGGTCTAACGTCGATATTGCCGACGAATTCTCCAAGCTGATCATCACGCAGCAGGCTTATTCCGCCAATACACGGATCGTGACGACAGCGGATGAGATGATTACCGAAACGCTGAATATGAAGCGATAAGTAGATTATTGAGGAGCCGATAGCAGCTTCTCCTTCAAAATAATGGTACTCCGATGACACTCACGAATGCGCTCCATGCTTCCATAAGCGGCCTCAATGCCACGCAGGCTGGCATTGATGTGGTGTCGCGCAACATCGCGAATGCCGGAACGCCTGGTTACACGCGCAAGACGCTCACCACCCACAGCCAGATGGTTGATGGTCGGAGCATCGGTGTTGCTTATTCAGCCGCCCAGCGGGAAATCGACCTTCTGCAGCAGCAACAACTTCGGGTAGCCAAAGCGGATACCATCGCCGCTCAGACAGTTGCTGACTACCTGTCGCGGATTGATACTGCGATGGGTGCATCGGACTCTGGCATTGCTATTTCTTCACGCCTGGCAGAATTGACCGATGCACTTCAGGCCATGGCAACGACGCCTGAGAACGCCGCCATTCGGGCAAACGTTCTGAACGAAGCGGATGATGTTGCCGATTCTCTGAACAGCATGTCCGACCTTGTTCAAAGTCTGCGTCTTGAAGCAGAGGCAGGGATTAGTGCTGCGATCCAAGAAGCGGATGTATTGCTTCAGCGGATCGCCACCATCAATGACCAGATTGTGCGGGCGGGGGCAACGTCGGGGGATACCGCCGACCTTGCGGACCAGCGCGATATTGCGATCGACCGTCTGGCTGAGTTGATGGATATCAACGTCGTGTCCCGGTCAGATGGCGCGGTCAGCCTGTTTACAGGCGGTGGTTTTGCGCTGCTGGACTCAGCCGCCGCGGAACTCTCGTTTGATGAACGAACCGCGATGGATGCCACGTCGGTTTACAGCACAGACCCTACTCAAAGAACTGTGGGAACGGTGTCATTGACCGCCGGTTCTACCTCAGTCGATCTGATTGCAGCCGGCGCTTTCCGTTCTGGTGAGATTGCTGCGCTCATCGAGCTCCGGGATACAACGCTGACCGAAGCTCAAGCTCAGCTTGATGAGCTGGCTTCAGAACTCATGCTCTCTCTTTCAGAGGAAACAACGGACGGCACGGCGGTCGTCGCTGGCGCGGCGTCAGGTTTTGAAGTTGATACTGCAGGCCTGCTGTCCGGCAATACAATCAATCTGAGCTATACGATCAGTGGCACGACGACAAATGTCACGATCGTCAAGGTTGAAGATCCGACCGTTCTGCCTCTTGCCAATACGGCGACAAACAATCCAAACGACACTGTTATCGGTATTGACTGGACTCAGCCGATTGGAACCATCGTTACGGATTTGAATGCTGCTTTGCCGGCGGAAGTCGTGGTTTCCAATCCTGCGGGCACAACACTGCGCTTCGTGGATGATGGCGCCGCGGCGACATCCGATATTAACTCCTTGTCGACGACAACGACTCCGGCTGCGCTCACCGATGCAGGAACTGGCATGGCGCTGTTCGTCGATGGGAATGGACAGACGGTCTACTCGAACAGTCTCGATAACGGTGGTCAGAAAACAGGGATTGCTCAGCGAATTCGCGTCAATGACTCGGTGATCTCCGATAGTTCGCTGCTCGTCGCTTACAATACGGCACCTGCCACAGACGTTGGTGACCCAACTCGTCCGCTCGATCTGATCGAACGTCTGACGAACAATGTGCGCACCTATGCAGCGGATGTCGGCATTGGCAGTCCGTCGGCGCCCTTCGAGGGGTCGATTGATGCCTTTGCGCGCAGGGTGGTGGACTATCAATCCTCTCAGGCGGCGAATGCCGAAAACGCGGTCGCCTCGCACAAGATCATTCGTGACACGCTGCAGGCGCAATATGACGCTGACGCCGGCGTGGATGTAGATACCGAACTTTCAGATCTGCTGGTTTTGGAAACCGCTTACTCCGCCAATGCGCGGGTAATGACGACGGTCCAGGAACTGATGCAGGTCATGTTGAATATCGGCCGATAGGAACAGGTGGACTAGTACGATGGAAATCTCCTCTCTCGCCAGAACGCTCCGGATGCAGGACGATATCAATACGTTGAAAGCCACTCAGGATGACCTGAGCCGGCAGCTGGTCAGTGGGAAGAAGTCGGAGACTTATGGAGGACTTGGATCGGATGCCTCCGTCGTTCTCTCGCTTCGCGATCAGATCAGCGCCCTGGAAGGCTATGTGAAAACGATGGAGCTCGTCGATCTGCGACTCGGTATCCAGTCGGCGGCGATGACGCGCATGGATGAGATCGCGTCGACGCTTCGAACAGATTCGTTGACAACCTCGTTCGACCTGACCGGCGCGGGCCAGACCCAGCTGCAGCTGTCTGCTGCCTCTCAGTTCGATGAAATCGCTTCACTGCTCAACACAGACCTTGAGGGACGTCACATGTTTGGCGGTACGGATACCGCGGCACCACCGGTTGCGCTGCCTGATTTGATGTTGCGTGGCGATACGACCAGGGCGGGCCTGGAAGACCTGATCTCCGAGCGTGCCCAGGCGGACATGGGAGCGGATAATCGCGGACGGCTGACCATTGGGACAGCGGGCGCTACCTTTACTGTCGCTGAAGACGCTGATCCGAGCGTTTTTGGTGCCAAACTTGTTGGCACAATCTCTACGCTCAACGGAACGACGGTTACTGGGCCAGCTGGCTCACCTCCCTCACTTGACGTGGATTTCACGGCCACGCTGCCGCAGCAGGGCGAGACGATCACGTTTGAATTCACTATGCCTGATGGCACCAGCGAGACTTTCACCCTGACCGCCAGATCTTCCGCGCCTTTGGGCGAAAATGAATTCCTGATTGGCGCTGACGAAAATGCGACGGCTGCCAACTTTCAGACCGCTTTTGATACGGCACTTCAGGAGTTGACGCAGACGTCTGTGAAAGCTGCGTCGGCAGCTCAGGCAGCGAACGACTTTTTTGAGAGCAACCCTCCCCAAAGAGTGAATGGTGCACCGCTTACCTCAGCGACGAGCCTCGTCGACGGGACAGAGACAAACACCGTGTTCTGGTACACAGGCGACACGTCTAGTAACGCACCAGCACTTGCGAAGATCGGCGAGAATGAGACCATTTCATACGGTGTTCGAGCTGACGATAGTTCGATCATCGATCTTATGAAGTCGACAGCCGTCCTCGCGGTGACGACCTATACGGGCACTGATCCGTTAGAGGAGCGCGCTTACGGCGAGATGGTTGAGCGTGTGGCGGATACTGTGGCCTATAGCAATACCCGTTCGCCGCTTGATGCGTTGATGGAGATGGGCTTCCTTCAGGCGAAAATAGACGGGACGAAGGATCAAGCCCTGGGATCCATTTCAGTGTCGAAGGGCATCATTGATGAAGTGGAAAATGCCGACTCATATGAAGTCGCGGCGAAGCTCGGTGTTGTCCAAACGCAATTACAAGCGGCCTTTCAGGTGACAGCCCGTATCAATGAACTCAGTCTGTTGAATTTCCTTCGCTAGGTCGACCCACGGTCGCTTCGCATTTCATTTATTCCAATCAAAGAAACCCGGCGTTGATAGGGCGCCGGGCTTTTTCTTGTCAAATTTCCGGGTGGGTTAGGGGGCAGGTTCGGCCGGCTCTGAAGCCTCGACTGTGGGTTTCTGGAACAGGCCGGCAGCGATCTGCCGATTGATGTTGATAAGCGAGTCCAGCTTTTGCGGATCAGAGCTCGTTTGGACTTCGAGCGTTTGCTTGAAGACGAAAAGGGCCAGGTTTGCGAGGTTCTGCCGGATTTCAACCGGAAGCTCGCTGTCGCCGCCCGTGACTGAGGTCGCAAAAATCGACCAGAGCTGGCGATTGAAGTGAAGCGCAGGAAGAAGGTCCTTCGATCGGGGTTCCCAATTGTCTCGAAGCTTTTGGAGCTGCGAAGCCGCACGAAGCAACAGATTTGCTTCGAGCTCCCTTGGGTCGTTCCCAAGTTTCGCCATGTTCCCATAAGCTTGCGCCGGATTGGACATGCAAAGCGCCTTTACTCTTCAGTAACCAACTTAACTCTTCAGAACTGAGCTTAGAGGCGCAGGGTTAAGAATAGGTGATTTCCGATAAATTTGTCGGTTTTCGCCGGATTTCAGAACGAAAAAAGGCGGGGACCGGAGTCCCCGCCTTCTAACTGTCGCCGATAAAGATTTATCGGATGAAGGACAGAACTGCCTGGTCCTGCTGCGAAGACAGCGACAGAGCAGTCGTGCCCAGAGACTGACGTGTCTGGAGAGCGAGAAGGTTTGCACCCTCAACGTTGGTGTCAGCGAGGGTCAGCCCACCAGCACCACTTTCCAGAACGCTGATCAGTGAGTTCGTGAAGTTCTGACGGTTTTCCACAACGGCAAGGTTGTTACCGAAGGTAGAAGACTGTGACCGCAGTGTTGCAGTTGCAGAGTCCAAAGCTGCCGTAACAGAATTGATCCCTGAATCTGTGCCGAATGCGCTCGTCGTCGTGTCACTCAGGCCAAGGCCAGAAGAGTTGAACGTCACACCTGAAATGGTCAATGAAGATGTGCCATCTTCGTTGAACGTAGCCGTCAGGTTGTCACCGTTCAGCAGGTTCACACCGTTGAAGCTTGCGTCAGTCGCCAACTGGTCAATCTGGTCCAGAAGGTTGTTGTAGTCTGTGACGAAGCTGTCGCGGTTTGTACCGTTGTCGAAGGTACCTGCAAAACCGATGTCGGATGCAAGAGACCCACCAGAACCAGAGCTTGAGATCGTCACTTCACGACCGTTCGTAGCAGAAAGAGCCAGCGATGTGCCGGAGATCTTAGCTGTCAGACCGGAAATGGCGTTCAGGCTTGAAACGAATTTCGACACCGTCAGAGCGTTAGCTGTGATGGTGGTTGCAGCGCCGTCTACCGTGATGGTAATCGCTTCGGTAGAAGCAGCGTTGGCAAATGCTGTCAGAGCCGTCGTTGGATCTGAAACAGTTGCCGTTGCAGTGAAATCGTTTGAGGCGATTTTGGTGTTCAGAGCAGAGTTGGCAGTTGATTTAGCTTGCTCAACGAGAGTTGAAAGCGAATCAATACCAGCAGCTGCAGCATTCAGCGTCTCAACAGCCAAGCCTACATCATCCTGAAGCGACGACAGGTCAGCTGCCCGGTTGGACAGGCCCTGTGCCGTGAAGAAAGATGTTGGGTTGTCGATCGGGCTTGAAACTTTAAGACCGGTAGACAGACGGTTGTTGGTACGTGAGAGAAGATCTGCAGTGCTCTGCAGAGAAGAGAGGTTCTCGCGAACCGCTTGTGAGATAACAATATCACCCATTACTCATATCCCTTTCTAGGAATTTACTTTCCAGCTCGTTCTGAGCTGCAGCCATCCTCGCGCCTAGCGCATTAAGGGAATCTGAATCTGAAGGTTTGAGTCCGTGTTTGGCGTATAAGACTTTGGGTTAGAGTTACTGGTCGTTTAAGCAAGTTGCTTAAGGAAGTGTTGCCAAGCGATTCAGCCTTCTTCTGCAGCGGCTGTTTCACTTGTGCTGGCGAGCGTGCCGGCAATCAACTCTGCTTCATACTGGATGAGTTTCTTTGCCGCTTTGAGCGCTTTGTACATGGCGCCGTTCAAAATCTCGCGGTTGACGGCGTCGATATAGGGCAGGGTACTTGGGGCCGCTTCCTGCACTTCGCTCACTACTTTGAAATACATGTCGTGATGTTTGATGGGGTCCGGTGAGAGATACATCATCTGAACCAGCAAATAGATTTTCTGACAGGGGCTGTTCGCTTCCTCTACCCGCATCACATCCTTTTCGCGGAGGATCGGGGCGCTTCCCTCGATAAAAAGCCGGGTTCGCTGGTCGTCGTTCGTGATTACGCTCTCGCCTAGAATAAAGCGTTCGCCGGGTTTGAGCTCTACTTTGAGGGCCATGACATATCCTGTATCTGAAGCAGTCCTTGCGCCACCAATCTACGCGAGATTGGCAAAAGAAGGAACGAGTCTTATTGGATTTTCGGCGTCGGGAAGAGGCCGGTGCCAGAATCGAAAAAGGCGGAGGCCTGGGCCCCCGCCTTTCCGGATGTCGTCGATAAGAGCTTATCGAATGAAGGACAGAACTGCCTGGTCGGACTGCGAAGACAGCGACAGAGCAGTTGTACCCAGAGACTGACGTGTCTGCAGAGCGAGAAGGTTTGCACCCTCAACGTTCGTATCAGCGAGTGTCAGTGCGCCAGCACCCCGCTCCAGGACACCGATCAGGGAGTCCGTGAAGTTCTGGCGGTTTTCGACCACGGCAAGGTTATTACCGAAGGTAGAAGACTGTGTCCGCAGCGTGTTGGTTGCGGAGTCAAGGCTTGTGATTACTGAGTTGATGCCGGAATCGGTACCAAACGCAGATGTTGTGGTGTCCGAGAGGCTCAAGCCCGCGGCGTCGAAGGTGACACCTGCGATCGTCAATGAAGAAGAACCATCTTCGTTGAATTTCGCGGTCAGGCTGTTGCCGTCCAACAGGTTCACACCGTTGAAGCTTGCGTCAGCAGCCAACTGGTCAATCTGGTCCAGAAGGTTGTTGTAGTCGGTGACGAAGCTGTCACGGTTTGTGCCGTTGTCGAAGGTTCCTGCAAAACCGATGTCGGATGCAAGAGACCCACCAGAACCAGAGCTGGTGATCGTCACTTCACGACCGTTCGTAGCAGAAAGAGCCAGCGACGTGCCGGAGATCTTAGCTGTCAGACCGGAAATGGCGTTCAGGCTTGATACGAATTTCGACACCGTCAGAGCGTTAGCCGTGATGGTGGTTGCAGCGCCGTCTACCGTGATGGTAATCGCTTCGGTAGAAGCAGCGTTGGCAAAAGCCGTCAGAGCCGTGGTTGGGTCTGCGATTGATGCCGTAGCAGAGAATTCGTTTGCTTTGATCTTGGTGTTCAGAGCAGAGTTGGCAGTCGAACGAGCTTGCTCAACAAGAGTTTGCAGTGAATCGATACCTGATGCAGCTGCGCTGAGCGTCTCAATCGCAAGGCCAATATTGTCCTGCAGCGTTCCAAGGTCAGCTGCCCGGTTGTTCAGGCCCTGAGCCGTAAAGAACGACGTTGGGTTGTCGATCGGGCTTGAAACTTTAAGACCGGTAGACAGACGGTTGTTGGTACGTGAAAGAAGATCTGCAGTGCTCTGCAGAGAAGAGAGGTTCTCGCGAACCGCTTGTGAGATAACAATATCACCCATAGGTACTTTCCTTTCCTAGGAACTAACTTTCGACGCTCATCCTGAGCTGTCGTCACTATGGGCTCCGTTGGTAAAATTACCGTAAACGGATGAAACTAATTTTCTGGATGTCTGGATAGGGTTTGTTGAGGTTAAGGAGCCCGAGATGATTGGCTATCTTTTATGGGCTTTATTTTGCGCCGAAACCGTCCCTAACTTCTGAAGAAGAGAGCGGATTAGCGCTAACAAAATCTTGCGAGAAGATTCGAATTGTCACGCTAGTGCGCGACACTTTGTTTAGGTTACGAAAGTGCTTTCGGCACATATTTCTGCTGCGAGTTCACGGTTCAAACCGACCAGAACATGTACAGCTGACGGTGTTGGGCTCTCCAAAGCAGCCTGGGTGTAGCGGAGGACCGTTACAGCAAGCGCCGTCATTTGCTGGCACAGGGACGGAGACAACTGGCAGCCTGGTTCAGGCAGCAGTTGATCAACAATCAGATTCCAGAGGTGAAGATTGTCTGCCAAAGCGTCCGAGAGTTGGCGAGAGGCGGCCGGATCAAGGCTCATACTGTCCAGGCGTGACGCAGAAGCGATCAGGAACTCAGCTTCGCGGGCGCGAACACTGTCTGCTGTTATCGGGCGAGCAGAAGCCACGGTCTTAGTGTCCCGACATGTTTTGGCTGGGGAGAGGGGACGAGGCCGCAGCCTCGTCCATCCAGACCACATTCATGGGACAGTGTGGTGTGCAGCTCATTTTATTAGAAGAGCTGCAGCACGTTTTGTTCAGCCTGCGCGGCGATGGAGAGGGCGGTGGTGCCCAGGGATTGCCGCGTCTGCAGGGCAAGAAGGTTTGCGCCTTCTTCGTTTGTATCTGCGAGTGTCAGCTGAGCTGCGCCGGTCTCCAACGTGTTCACCATGTTGTCGGTGAAGCCCTGTCGGATTTCAACAACACCCAGGTTCGCACCGAATGTTGAAGCCTGTGCGCGCAATGTGCTGATTGCACCATCCAACTCGGCGATGAAAGATCTGATCGTCGCGTCATTGGTAAAGTCATCCGTATTGACGGCGGTGACGCCGAGGCCTGCCGCACTCAGGGTAACGCCCTGGATGGTCAGCTGGCTGGTCTGTGACTCATTGAAGTTCACAGTCAGATCGTCGCCGCTCAGCAGGTTGATGCCCTGATAGGACGCGTCCAGTGCCAGTTCGTCAATCTGCGTGCGCAGACCGTTGAAGTCGCCCTCAAACTGAGTCCGGTTCTGGCCATTGTCGAAGGTCCCGTTGATACCGAGATCTGTTGCAATGGAGCCAACGCCGCTGGCGATGACCAGGTCGGACCCGTCATCCGCTTCAATTCGGAATGAACCGTTCGACGTGATGCTCGCTGAAATACCTGTCAGCGCGTTAATCGAGCTGATGAATTTCGAAACGGTTTGACCGCCGACGGTGATCGCAACTGCGGTGCCACCGTCAAATGCGATGGTGATTTGATCCGTCGAAGCGATCGATGAGAATACTGCTGTCAGATTCAGCGTCTGATCTGTTACAGCATCCCGCGGACCTTCAGCGTAGGAGGCGTTGATAGGTGTATCAAGTGCCTGGTTCGCGGTCGCTTTGGCTGTCTCGATCAGTTTGGTGAGTGCCTCAATGCCCTCATCAGCTGTTCTGAGCGTTTGTACGGCCTGATCCATCGAGTCCAACAAGTTGGTCAGATCGGCTGCACGTGTGTTGAGATTCCGAGCCGTGAAAAAGGCAGTCGGATCGTCGATAGCGCTATTGACCTTCAATCCGGTCGCAAGGCGTTCGTTAGTTTGTTCGAGCAGACTCGCCGTATTCTGCAAACTCAGCAGATTTGAACGAATTGCTCCTGATAAAACCACATCAGACATGGTCTTTACCCTCCGGGCTTTTGCCGAACTGTCCCGTTCCGGCACGATGCGTATACTCGGAGTTAATCATTAATGCCCGGTAAACGGTGTTCCGAATTGACACGCCCGCGGCATGGCCGCCTGCATTCCAATTTTTCGTCCGTCTACGGATCATGATTTCCTCCTAAACCGGCAGAAGGCCGGCTTTCGTCAGGAGGACTATCGCAAGGGGTGGGCCAGTTTATAAAGCCCAATAAAAACAATAACTTATATCGTTTTTGGGTTTGGCGGGGCGGGCAACATATGCCTGTTGTGGGAAGCTTTTGCCGGGTACTGGTCGGCAATTGCCCGGCGGGCGATGGTGCACTGGTCTATTTGGCTGCCGCAAGCTGATCGACCTGGCGAAGGATCTTATCCACCGATTGCTTGAGAGGGGCATTCCACATTCCTCCCGCCCAGGTGGTTTGCGGGTACCAGGGCAGGTGGTTAGTTCCAAGACACATAGGGTGTTTTTGCGGTCCATATGTAAAACATGGGCGGTCGAGCGCGCCTGCAATATCAGCAACTGACACGGGCGCTGAGATGACGACGTCGAGAGCGGCGGTGAGCGCCGCTGCGCCGTCCATATCGTTCATCAGGTCGAGCCCTTCGACGCAATGAATGTCAGCCCCGAAGGTTTCATTTGCATGCTCAATCTCGGCATCTGCATTGTCATATTGCAGGTTCACCAGCTGGATGTCATTTCTTCCAAAAAGGCCCTGCCAGTCGGTGAGATCCGTATAGAAGCGCCTCCGTGTTGCCGCCATATTGCGACTTCTCCAGGCGAGCCCGACCTTCAGGCCATTGCCCAATGCATCCACTTCCGCGCGGAATTTTTGCAACTGATCCTCATTAGGCTTCAGATAGCCGGCCGCTGTGGGGAAGTCAGCGACCTTGTTGCGAAAGAGGCCCGGCAGGGAGCCGGCGGCGATATCGAAATCAATGTCTCCGTCCGCTGCCACATCACCTTCGGCACGAATATCGGCGAAGGGAAAAGAACGGCTATAGAGTGTCATGAGGCGGGGGTCCGTTTCGATGATGACCTGACCTCCTTCGGTCTCGGCGCGCTTAATCACGTCATTGAAGCAGGATGCAAACCGAATGTCGTCGCCAACGCCCTGTTCGCGCCAGATATAAAGGGTCTTGCCAGCCAGGGACTCGCCTTGCCAGGTCTTGAGACCAATTTTGCGGCGGCGGACCAACCCTTCGCCGCTGCCAAAGCGTGCTTCATAGAGTTCCCAGCCTTCCTCAAGGCACCCATTGGCCAACAGTGCCACCGAAAGATCCCCTTTGTAGAGAGTTTCCCGGTTATTCAGGTTTATGGCGGTCCGATAGACGTCAATTGCTTCGTCCAATCGACCTTGGCCCTGCAGCACCGTTCCAAGCAGGTCGTATGCGTTTGCATCATTGTGGTCGAGCGCAATCAATGAGCGGTATTGCTGCTCGGCTTCGTCAAACCGTACAAGCGTCTTGAGCGCATTGCCACGGTTGATCATCGCGCTGCGGGATTGGGCTTCCAGCTGGAGGGCTTTATCAGAAGCCGCAAGAGCCTCTTCTGCGCGATCTGTGGCGTGCAGGGCACCGGCAAGATTGATGAATGAGGGTGCATGCGTGGGGTCTAGATTGATGGCATCCTCAAAAGCGATGGCTGCCTCGTCAAATTGTCCGTCGGCGACAAGCGCGTTGCCAAGATTGTAGTGCGCCATGGCCATGTCCGGCGCCATTTCGACCAGGTCTTCATAAGCGTCAATGGCGGCATCCAGCTTATTGCTATCGCGCAGGATGCCTGCAAGCGTCATCAAGGCGTCTGCGTAATCAGGTTTAAGTTCAAGCGCCTTTTCGAGAGATTCAATGGCTTCATCGAATTTCCCCATTTGTCGAAGTGCGGAGCCTTTCACCATCCACGTGCTGGGCATGTCTGGCTTGAGTTCGATGGCTTTTGTCGCGACGTCGACTGCACGGCTATTCTTCCCTAGATGCAGATGTGCGTCGGCCAGGAGGTTGAGAGCAGCAAGCTCATTGGGCGCCTTTTTGAGTACCTTTTGGTATGCCTTGCTCGCATCCGCGAACCGTCCTTGCCGGTGCGCCAGCATGCCTTTTTGGATCAGTTGTTGGGTGTCGGACTGCGTCGATTTTGTTGCTGCTGCGGCTTCTGCGCGATGTGCGGGCATCTGTCAGTCCTTCAAATTGCCTAGGTAAGTGCGGACATCAGTGGTGATTTTGTCCACCACGTTTTGATGGTCTCTCGCGTCGATCATTGAATAGAGCCTCGTGGCGGGGAACCAGGGCGTGTGATCTGTTCCAAGCTGCATGGGGTGCTTGGTCATGACGTAACAGAATGTAGGGATGTGCAGCGCGCCTGCCATCTCCGCTACAGATGTTGGTGACGTTACAACCACGTCCATACATGATGTCAGGGCTGCGGCGCCGTCGAGATCATTGTAGAGATCGAGATCGTGCATCTGGTGAACTTCGATGCCGTGCTCCGTCTGCAGGTGGTTCAGTTCCTCGGTGGCGTCGTCATATTGAAGGTTCACGAAAACCGCGCCGTTGGTTCGAAGGAGGTCAATCCAGTCTGTGACTTTCGTGTGATATAGCGCTCGGGTTTTCGTCATAAGGCTGGAACGCCAGGCGATGCCAACCTTTGGTCCGGTGCCTAACCCGTCCAACCATTCTCTGCAGCGACGTTGAACGTCTGGATCGGGCAACAGAGGTTTGGGATTGGTCGGAAAACTCTCAAGACTGCGCCTCAGATAGGAGGCCGCCATGCCGGCCGGAGCCGTGAGGTCGAAATCCACATCTTCTTCACGCATGTTGCCAAGGCCGGTGCTTGTCCTTGTTTCCGGGCGGACAAGGGCGTCAGGCCAGGTGCGCTGATAAAGGGGCACCAGCCGTTCGTCAGTTTCAATGATCAGCTTGTGCGCCTGCTCGGCCAGATCATGGTAGACGGTCGAGAACCTGATATCGTCCCCAAGTCCCTGTTCGCGCCAGACAAAGAGCGTTTTGTCGCTGATATCCTCGCCTTCCCAGATGAGTCCGGGGAAGGGACGATGGGGCTGGCGTTGTTTGCTGGTGAATCCATAGCCGAAGAGAGCCCAGCCTTCATCCAGACGGCCGACGGACAACAAAGCAAGTGCCAGGTTCCAGTAAGCCATGTCCATTTTTGGCTTAATGTTGAGCGCAATTTCATAGGCGCGAAGCGCTTCTTCTGGACGCCCAATTGTCTGCAAAACCGACCCCAGATTGACATAGGCTTCCGCAAAGGTCGGTGAGATCTCAATCGCTTTCTGAAATGCGGCAAAGGATTCTTCGTTCATGGCCTGGGCGGCGAGGATCCTGCCCAAGGTGCAATACGCTTCGGCGTATTCTGCGCGGAAACTCAGCGCTTGTTCGATGTAATCGATCGCGTCCTGGTGGTCTTGACGGTCGAAAGCGAGATTGGCCAGATTTACGTAAGCTTCAGGGCATTCCGGATCGATCTCTATTGCGCGTTCCAGCATTTCCTGGGCTTCATCGCGGCGATCAAGATCCTTCAGGACACCACCAAGGTTGCACAAAACACTCAAGTTTTCTGGCTCGAGACGCAACGCGATCTCAAAGTGGCCAACAGCTTTTTCCAACTGGCCTTCGTCGCGAAGCGCATTGCCATATTCCAGCTGGAACAGCGCGTCGTCTGGACGGAGCTCAACGGCGCGCTGTACCGCGGCAAGAGATTCTTCGCCGCTGTTCAGCGAGCGCAGCGCCCTGGATCGGTTTTTATGCGCGAGCGGGTCAGCCGGCGATAAGGCCAGGACGGCGTCATAACACTCCAGCGCTTCGCTGAAATCGTCGCGCTGAAAAAGCAGATTTCCGAGGTTCAGGTGGGCTTTGGCGTTATTGGCGTCAGCGGTAATTGCCTGCCGATAGCAGGCCTCGGCTTCGCCTATCCGATCCTGTGCTTCGTGGACCAGGGCGAGATTGAAATAAGCGTCGGAAAAGTTTGGGTCGACATCCAGCGACTTGCGGATCCAATCCGTCGCTTCATCATTGTGGCCCGCCTGGTGCGCCAACACGCCCATGAGATGCAGCGCGCCAGCGTGAGAGGGGTTGGCGTCCAGCACTTTTGTGTAGCGCTTTTGCGCCTGTGCGTGGCGGCCTTTTTGATGGAGCCGGATCGCCTGTTTCATGGTTCGGTCAATGTCCAGACCGTGCGCTTGAACAGGTTGAGGCGTTGAACTCATGGCCCTGCGATCCTTGCTGTGAGTGTACTCTGGTCCAAGACCAGTTCCGTGCCCTTAGAAATCTCAAAATAGGGTTAGCGGAGCGTTAACAAGAGATGCTTGGGGCCCGTAGGCGAACCAATTGGACAGAAGGGGCGTCGTTGGTTTTGGAGACCCAAATGCGCGTTGCCTGATCCTCAGATCATGGCATCCAGCGAGAGTGGATTGCCGCCCCGCTGAGGTTGTGTCATCGCGCCACTATTGCCATAGCCTGTTTGTGGTGCGCGCTTTTGTGCTGTCAGCCCGGCGACCGCTTTGATCAGCCCGTCTGAGACAGACTTCGCTGCGGCAAGAAGCTTGCTGCTTTGTTCCGACTGCTCGTGAAGGGCTTTCATCACCGACTTGAGATGAGACACACGCTCGGCGGGCGCTTTATCGACCAAATGGGGCGCTTTCTTCAATGCCGATACCTGGAGCGCTAACTCATTGGAAAGACGAGTCTTTTCTTCATGAAACTCGGATACTTTCCGCAAGTCCTGGTTTTTGAGGACCGCGGTTTCGGCTTCCATCACTTCCTTTAATTTGGTCGCGAGCACAACCATCCGGTCGACCGTCTCCAGCGGTGTTTGGCCGCTTGTCTTAGCCTGGCGACGAGGGGTCATTGTGATGCCTCCTGGATTTTGAGTATTTCTTTGAACACAGCATCGGCAATGCCCACGCCACCGGATCGGCTCATGGCCCCGGCATATTCCTGGTTGAGAAGTGAGCGGAAGACGGTTTCGCCATGTCCACCGCTAAATGGTCCGTCTGTTTCCAAGCCGGAAAACATGGAGTCGACAAAATTTGCCAGGAAGTGCGCCTCGAAGCTCTCGGCAGCCTCACGGGCTTCCGCGGCATTCTGTGTGGTTTTTTGGGCGTTTGCGGCGGCGCGATCTGCCTCAGCAATTTGAGTTGTGAGGCGGAAGGGTGAGCCAAAAGCAGCTTCTGCAGCCATCAGAGCACCTCAATTTCCGCCTGCAATGCGCCAGCGGCCTTAATGGATTGAAGGATCGTGATCATATCGCGGGGGCTCACGCCCAGGGCGTTGAGACCGTCAACCAGAACCTGAAGGGAGACAGACCCGTCAAGAACTGCCAAACGGCGCTCTTGACCATCGGTCACACCCACCTCGGTGCGCGGAACGACGACGGTGTCGCCGGTTTCGGCAAACGGGTTCGGTTGGCTCACCTGAGGTGTTTCCGTCACGGAAATTGTGAGATTTCCTTGGGCGATGGCGACCTGGCTGACCCGCACGTCGCGGCCCATCACGATGACCCCGGATGATTCATCGATCACCACGCGGGCGGGCGTGTCTGGTTCCACCCTCAGCTGTTCGATGTCTGTGAGCAGGTCGACCGCTGTGCCGCGGTAATTGGCAGGAATGGTCAGCTCGACGGTTGTCGGGTTTTGAGCGGTTGCCGTTGATCGTCCAAGGAACGCATTGATGGCGGAGGCAATGCGGCGCGCCGTAGTGAGGTCGGGATTCCGGAGCGCCAGGCGCAAAAGGCCTAGATCCGCCATTTCGAACTTGATTTCCCGCTCTACAATGGCTCCGTTGGAAATTCGGCCATTGGTTGGAACGCCACGCGTGACTGAGGCTGCCTCGCCGCCGGCACTGAAGCCGCCGACTGCCACAGGGCCTTGAGAAACGGCGTAGACTTCGCCATCGGCGCCCATGAGTGGTGTCACCAGCAAAGTGCCTCCCTGAAGGCTTTCGGAATCCCCGAGGGCACTTACGGTCACGTCTATGCGAGTGCCCTGAGGGGCGAAAGCTGGCAGGTTCGCGGTGACCATCACAGCGGCCACATTGTCTGTGTTGAGGTCCGTGTCTCGCGTGTTTACGCCAAGACGTTCAAGCATTGATGTCAGGCTTTGCAGCGTAAAGGGCGCGTTATTCAGCGAGTCGCCCGTGCCGTCGAGGCCAACAACCAGGCCATAGCCAATGAGCTGGTTTTCTCGAATGCCTTCGACATCTGCAATGTCTTTGATGCGCGATGTCGCTTCGGCACTGGAAGGCAGAAGCAACCCTGACGTCACCAGGATTGCGGCAACCAGGCCCATGAGAGCGGGGCGGTTCTTGGAAGTCCATGTCGCGAACGAACGCATGCGTTTTGACCTTTGTCTCAATATTCGAGCGCACGGGTGCCCGTGTTCTTGGGTCTACCTTAGCGAACATCGTGCCAGCCATGATGCTCGCGCAATTTCCTCCTAAGGTGTTGAAATGTATATATTTTTCATCTTCTTATTTCGCGGGCTGGCGTTTTCTTCAGGACCAGCTGCAGGCATGGATTGCCGCCCACACGGCAGAGTTTGCCGCGTGTTTTATGCTTAACGTGCTGTTAAGCGTGGCGGCTGCATTCTTCCGTGTGAAGTACAGCCGCGCGCTATAGAGCGCCTGTTGGGCTGTAAATGGAGAGTGGCATGAAGATCGTTTCGTCCAGCGGACGGCAGCACCCAAAGGTCCGGCCAAGACGGCCGGGGCTGGGAAGTCAGGGGCTGTGTTTTCGCCTGATTTCGGATCCGATGGCGCGCAGACAAGCCAGGCAGCCAGCGGCGTGTCTTCGCTTACCTCCATTCAATCTTTGCTCGCTGTTCAAGGCGTCGACGCACCAGACGATCCTTTAACCGGGCGCCGGCGTGCGATCGAAAATGCGTCGGAAACCCTTGATGTACTGGATGAAATCAAGCTTGGGCTGCTGGCTGGAGAAGTCCCAGCAGACAAGCTTCAGCAGTTGCTCTCCCACGTGCGTGCGGAACGGTCAGACATCGATGATCCGGCGCTCGCGGAGGTTCTGGACCATATCGACCTTCGAGCCCAGGTGGAGCTCGCAAAATTCAACCAGACACGCTGATTCCCTCTATTTGATGGGGTGAGCGCAGATCCGGTCGCTGCGCCGTAGCGCGAACGCCTGATTTTTGACTCAACCTGTTGATTTCACAGATATTTCACTTACCCGACTCCGCGCCTTGGTTGTTTCGGGCACCCCACCTACATATACTCCCGCCGCGCCTTGATCAGGGTGCCCGGGAATTGCGGTTTTCGGCGCCCAATTGACTCATCGTACCAAGGCACTTTGACCTTCTGGAGAGGTTGGGATTGTCTGGTATTCGTTCTGGTACTGGTTCGGCGCCAACGGGAGAGAGAGTAAGAATGGCAGTTCGCTTACCTAAGGATTACACGCCAAGCGATGACGAGCCTTTTATGAACAAAAGGCAGAAGGAATACTTCCGGCGTAAGCTGGAAGGTTGGAAAGAGGACATTCTCCGAGAGAATAAGGAGACGCTTCAGCACCTGCAGGACGAGTCTGGGCACCATCCAGACATTGCCGACAGGGCCTCTAACGAAACGGAACGTGCGTTGGAGTTGAGAACGCGGGACCGTCAACGGAAGCTCGTATCCAAGATCGATTCAGCTTTGCATCGGATTGAAGATGGGACCTATGGCTATTGCGAGGATACCGGCGAGCCAATCAGTTTGAAGCGTCTGGATGCGCGTCCAATCGCAACTTTGTCAATCGAAGCCCAGGAACGCCACGAGCGGCGCGAAAAAGTTTATCGCGACGACTAGTGGTCTAGCGGCGGACAAAGAAAAGGCGGGCTTTCTGAAGCCCGCCTTTTTTTTGTTCGATCTTTTGCTTGGCCTAGAACGGCATGAGAATGTCGAAGACCTGTTGGCCATAGCGGGGCTGTTGGACATCGGTGATATGGCCGCGCCCGCCGTAGGAAATTCGCGCCTCGGCGATCTGCGTGTGCGCGATCGTGTTGGACGCGGTGATGTCCTCTGGGCGAATGACGCCGGTGACCAAGAGTTCACGGACTTCGAAGTTCACGCGGACTTCCTGACGTCCTTCAATCACCATGTTGCCGTTGGGCAGGAGCTGCGTCACGACAGCGGCGACTGTGAGGTCAATTTCTTCTTTTCGATCAACCGTGCCTGTCCCGACACTTGAGCTTGCGCTGTCAAAATCGGCCAGCGAACCTGCGACCACCGCTTCAGGCAGGACCGAATTCAGCGCGGCTTCATAGCCAAGGAAACTATCAAGTCCTGCATCTTCGCTGTTAGTGCGGGTGCGGCTGGTCTCGTTGTCGACTGAGGCTTCATCAGCAATATTGATGCGGACTGTCAGGATATCCCCGATGCGTGAGGCCCTTTGGTCTTTGAAGAAGGCGCGGGCGCCCGACCGCCACAGTGAGTTTGGCTGGTATGAGGCTCTTTCAGGCGTTGGCATCGGGAGTGAAACCGGCTGATACCCTGGCTGCGCCGTTGGATTGGCAATTGACGATAAGGCCGGCGCTGCGCCGACGTCGGACAGGCGATCGGCGACGGCACATCCTGAGACGGCCAGGGCGACACAGCACAAAGCGACAGCTTTTGACGCCAGTTTTTGTGATGAGAGGGTCATTGGAGACTGCTTTCCTTTGGGTTTTCTCACTTGAGTGAGCTCACGCGGAGAGGTCCGACGGGTGCCACCTGGGCCTGATTAAAGCCGGTCACTTCAACTTCGATTGTGCGATGAGAGCGCGGGTTCACGACGCGAATGGATTCGCCCAACGCTCCGTCTTCGAGGGCACGCCCGCGCGTCGAGAGGCTCATGTTCGCTAATCTGTAAGTGATGGCAACGGTTGATCCTTTTTCGACCAGGCGCGGGGCTTCGATATCGCTGCTTCGCACCGGCTCACCAGGGCGCAGGCTTCTGCGTGGCGTAAACCCGATCAGGTCGCTCTTGTCGTCGATGATGTTCTGAGAGACGCGGGTCGCGGGTACACGCATCCAGTCGACATCAGCTTCAGTGATTTTATCACCTGGACTCATGCGGTGGGTCAGGACAGGAATATCGAGCGCGGCAAACGCGCGGCCTGTTACCCGGAAGCGCTGCGAGTTTTCGGCTTCTGCGGGGACACGGACAATGGCGCGGAAGCGTCCAGTGCGGGTGTCGAATGCGACCTGCTCCACAGCAAGGGAAGGGGTCTCGTCACTGGTGACCATCAAGCGATTTGTGCCGCCCGTGAAAACCACTTCAATCAGACCTTTTGCTGCGACCGTTGGGGCCTCCTCTGCGATTGCATCCGCAAGGGCAGTGTGGATCATATCCGGTGCCAGCGGGATGCCTGATCTCGAAACGACGACGCGGGTCAGGCCTTGCGTATTGCGCCACGCTATACCGTTCCGACGCGCTACTTGGGAAATGCGAGAGACAGATATCGCGGTAGGTGCGCCGGGTCGGGGAGCTGCGGCGATGACAACATCGCTCGCCGTTCCCGCATCGTCGAATAAGTCGCCGAGGGTCACAGTGTCACCAGTGACGGAGACATGGGGCCGCAGAACGGCCGCCTCGGCTTGGGTAAGGGAGAAGAGGACCCACAATGCGAGAACCACATTGATCAATGTCCAGGTCTGAGAAAAGGAAAGCCGTGTCATGATGGGCCTGCTTTTAGCTCTGGTTCGTTAGCGGAGGTTCGAAGTCACAGACAGCATTTCATCAGTTGCCGTGATCATCTTCGCGTTCATTTCATAGGCCCGTTGTGCCGTGATCAGATTGGTGATCTCGGCGACCGAGTCGACGTTTGACGTCTCCAAGTATCCCTGCAAGAGCGAGCCAAACCCGTCGGCGCCAGGGGTACCGGTCGTTGGTGTACCGCTTGCCGCCGATTCCATGAACAGGTTGTCCCCAAGAGGATCGAGACCGGCCGGGTTCTGGAAAGATGCCAGCTCCAACTGTCCGACCGTCTGAGGGTCTGTTTGTCCTGCGAGCGTAACCTGTACAAGGCCCTGGGAGTTGATCGACACATCAATCGTGTTTGCCGGAATGGTAATACCCGGCTGAACGGTGTAGCCGTCCGTTGTGACCAATTGACCGGTCGAGCTGGTGCTGAAATTGCCCGCCCGCGTATAGGCATCATCGCCGGTTGGCATTTGAATTCGGAAGTAACCGCGTCCCTGGATCGCAAGGTCATAATTGTTCTCAGTGATGTCGAGATTGCCCTGCGCGGTGATGCGTGTCACAGCAGCGGTGCGCACACCCATACCGACCTGAATCCCGGCGGGTACAATCGTTCCGGCGTCCGACGATGTTGAGCCCACACGTTTCAGATCCTGATACATCAGGTCCTGGAAGGTGGCTTTCTGCCGTTTAAAACCGGCGGTGCTCATGTTAGCGACGTTGTTCGAGATCACCTCGACATTGAGCTGCTGGGCCATCATGCCTGAGGCGGCGATGCTAAGCGACTGCATGGGGTTGATCCTTTCTCTTGCCTGTCTGTTAGGCGTTGATGACTAGTTGACGCGTGCCAGAGTCGAGATGGCTTGACGCTGAAGCTCGTCGCTCTTCTCAACGATTTTGTTGGCGCTTTGGTAGGCTTGCATGACCGAGATCATGTGCGTCATTTCCAGGATGGGCTGAACATTTGAGCTTTCGATGGCGCCTTGAAGCACATTGACGTTTTCGACAGGAATTTCAGGCTCATCCGTCTTCAGCAGCGTTCCGCCTGCCTTCTGGAGTTTCCGTTCTTCCTCAAAGGTGACGAGGCTCAAACGGCCTTGTGTTCCTTGGTCTGTGGAAATCGTGCCATCGCCAGAGATCACGATCTGGCCATCCTCGGGTCCAAATGTGAAACCTGTGCCGGCTGCTGAAAGGACGGGGTGACCGTCCCGGGTGACCAGGCGCCCCTGGGCGTCCAGCTCGAATGCACCATTGCGTGTATAACGTGTGCCTTCCGGTGCATCGATTTTGAAGTAGCCTTCGCCGGAAATGGCGACATCCAGAGGATTGTCCGTAACCTCTATGCGTCCTTCGCTGAGGTCGCGGTGCATACCGAAGTCCTGCACAAAGGAGACTGTGTCGTTAGGGCTGTCCTCAGAAGCGGTTCTGGACAGGTATTGTTCGAATATTGGCTTCTCGGCTTTGAAACCGTTCGTGTTGATGTTCGCGAGGTTGTTCGCGATGATCGACATTTCTCGCCGGAGCGCCATCTGCCGGGTCATCCCGATCAGGAGAGCGTTTTCCATCTGTTTCGTCCGTCTCTTGTTTGCGCCGACAACTTGCCGGTGCTGGAAGCTTGCGCTCCCGTTTCCCGGGCAAACACATTGCATCGCCCGTGCCAGTGATAAACTTCAACAAAAACAGTGGGTTAGTTGATATTGGGCAGGGCAGACACGGCCCAAAGGCAGCCCTTGCCCGGTAATTCTTGCCGACTGTGGATGAGTAGACGGTGGGCGCAACGCTTCGTTAACCACCATCGGCGACTATTTGTCTCCGATTGCTAGATCTCACAACCGTTTGTTAACGGCATTGAGAACGAGGGATATGAGGCTATGAGCGACACCGATGCTGACATCGACTTCGAAGAAGGAGTCGAAGAGGAGGGCGGAAAGAAGAAGATGAGCGGTAAGGTCATCGTTCTTTACATCGCGCTTCCCGCGCTTGTTGTGATCGGTGGACTTGTTGGCGCTCTGTTTGCGTTTGGTGTCTTAGGTGGTGGCGGCGAGCAAGATGTGGCCGTCGTGGAAGAGGAAACAGAGCCTCCGGTCTTTTATGAGATGCCTGAGTTTCTCGTGAACATCAGCACCGATAGCGGGCCTACACGCTATCTCAAAATGCGCGTGTCTTTGGAATTGCCCAATTCAGACATTCTTGCGGATATCGAACTTCTGATGCCGCGTATTGTTGATGGGTTTCAAGTGTACCTTCGCGAGCTGCGCCCAGAAGACTTGGATGGGTCCGCAGCAATCGTTCGCATGAAAGAAGAATTGCTTCGCCGCCTCAACCTGGCAGTAGAGCCTCACGAAGTACGCGACGTCTTGTTCAAAGAAGTCGTCGTGCAATAGCGCTTCGCTAGATATTGGAGACCGCCATGGCGGAAGACGAAGATCTGGATCAGGACGAAATGGCAGCTGCGTGGGAAGCTGAAGCCGGTGGCGATGATGAGGCCGGGGGCGGCGATGACGACGCCATGGCCGAAGAGTGGGCTGCCATGGCCGACGGCGACGACGGGACATCGGAACTTGAGTCCGACGGTGCATCCGAACGCGTTCTGAACCAGGACGAAATCGATAGCCTGCTTGGTTTTGAAGTTGACGAGCATGATGACGGCGAGCGGACAGGTATTCGCGCGATCATTAACTCCGCGCTGGTCTCCTATGAGCGCCTTCCCATGCTTGAGATCGTATTTGACCGCCTGGTGCGGTTGATGACGACAAGCCTGCGGAATTTTACGTCTGACAATGTGGAAGTCAGCCTGGACAATATTTCTTCCATTCGTTTTGGAGACTATCTGAACTCTATTCCGCTTCCGGCCATTCTTTCCGTGTTTCGTGCGAAGGAATGGGACAATTACGGCCTCTTTACCGTCGACTCCAATCTCATCTATTCGATCGTTGATGTGTTGCTGGGCGGACGCCGCGGGACGGCCGCGATGCGTATCGAAGGACGTCCCTATACAACGATTGAGCTGAACCTTGTCGAACGTATGATTGAGGTGGTGCTCGAAGATGCGAAAGCAGCCTTTGAACCTCTGTCTCCCGTTACGTTTGAATTGGACCGTATGGAGACCAACCCTCGTTTTGCCGCGATTGCCCGGCCTGCCAATGCGGCGATCCTGATCAAGCTTCGGATCGATATGGAAGACCGAGGCGGACGCATTGAAATGCTGTTGCCTTACGCGACGCTTGAGCCCATTCGTGAACTTCTCTTGCAGATGTTTATGGGGGAGAAGTTCGGTCGTGACTCCATTTGGGAGGGGCACCTGGCGACGGAGCTCTGGTCGACCAAAGTTCAGATTGATGCGGTTTTAGACGAACAGCAGATGACACTGGGTGACGTTATGGGATTCGAGGTCGGACAAACGCTCATGCTCAACGCCTCTCCCGACTCAACGGTTGATATGAGGTGCGGCGACATTCCCTTGATGAAGGGTAAAATGGGGCGCACCGGCGGCAATGTGGCTATTCGTCTGACTCAAGGCGTGCCCGAAGTGCTGAATTCTGTGTTTGCTCAACCTGAGCCCGACGAGGCCGCACAATGATAAACTTGCCTACGGATCTTCTGCTCGACGGATTGGTCGCCATAATGCTGGCGGCGACCATATTCTACTGCGCTGTCCTGGACCGCAAACTGAAGGCCTTGCGTTCCGGGCAGGATGGGTTGAAGCAAACAATCGAGCAGCTGAACACGGCGACTGCCCGTGCCGAGGTCAGCATCACGCAGATGAAACAGGTGAGTGGCGCGCTGGACGAAGGTCTCACGCAGCAAATGCGCGACGCTCGCTCGCTCGCCGACGAGCTTTCCGTCATGGTTGCTTCCGGAAACAAAGTGGCGGGGCAACTTGGAACGAGGCGTGAGCCCTCCGCGACACCGACGGCCATTCCCGCCGCGCTCAAGCCGCGGTTGAAAGAGCGGCATGTGCCGATGCCTTCCAGTGAGCCTGGCCTGACGCCGGCTGATGCGGGGAGGCTCGAAGACGGTCTCAATCAATCTCTTCTTGATGCGCTGAAACGCGCCCGGTAACAACTAATGACAGATCAGGCATCCAAACTTCCGCAGGTCCGACTGCTTCCATCCTTGATGGTTTGCGCTGCCGCTTTGTTGGGTCTCAAGCTCATGTCGATCAGCGTGGGCGTTGAAGCTCTCCTGAGCGGTGTTCAGCCAGCCTATGCTGAGGAAGACTCAGCAGGTGAGACCGATATGGCCGAGACCGGTGCCCCTGATACTGAGGAGATGACATCCTCCGACGCCGAAGAGGTCGACCCGTCAGTTGCGCTCGCGCCAGAGGATTTTGATCGGCTATCAAATGCGGAGCAGAACATTCTGCGCAGCTTGAGCCAAAGGCGGAAGGCTCTGGACGCGCGGGAGCGCGACCTTCAGATGCAAGCCCGTTTGTTGGAAGCTTCCGAGCGACGGGTCCAGGCACGGATTGACGAGCTGAAAGAAATCGAAGGTCGTATTGAAGCACTGTTTGGTGTGCAGGAAGAGGCCCAGGAACAGCAATTGGCGTCACTGGTGACCATGTATTCCAACATGAAACCCAAAGATGCCGCGCGTATTCTCGGTCAGTTGGACATGGATGTCCTGATCCAGGTGGTGCGACGCATGAGTGAGCGCAAAATGGCGCCCATTCTTGCCGCGATGGACCCGATTGCGGCGCAGGAGTTGACGGTGGAGCTGGCAACGGGCGGGGCGATGCCGTCGGAACTGGATATGACGTCGCTATTAGACGAAGCACCGGCCATTCCCTGAATTCTGCAAGGCCCTCCTGTCGAGCTTAGATCAGCGAAAAACCTTTAGTTTCTGCCGAAAACCCCATCAGTCTTAACGGCACCTTTACTGGCGCTTGGCTAGGGTGGCTTGATGTGTGGAGTGCGCCGTGTTGTTTCGCAAATCTCTCGGTTTCCGGGCATTCTTAGTGCTTGGGCGGGAGTGATTCGTGTGTCGGGTCGCGGAACAAACGGCGCTTAAGAGCCGGGCAGGCAAACGTGGCAACGAGTGATCAAGATCCTAAAGCCAGCGTCGCGCTGATGGAGAGGCAGGGACATAGCGCTTCTGCGTCTACCCATGCTGACGGCACCCATACCTTGCAGCTTTCTTTGTTTCTGATGTTGCTCACGTTTTTCTTTGTGCTCACATCCGGGACTTCGTTCGATGACCAGCGCGTCGGCACGGTGATCGGTGGAATACAGGATGCCTTTGGTGCTTTGAGTGCGGGTGCCGTTGATCAATCCGGTCGTCTAACCGGCGGTACTTTGCCGGTCTTGCGCACCGGCTCACAGCCAGCCTCTGGAGATTTCTCAGATGCGGTCGTCGCCGCATTTTCAGAAATCGGGATTGAGGAAAGCCTTCGTCGCCGAGGGTCGCTGGAACTCGCCCTTGATGTATCAACTCTTTTTGTCGACGGTGCCGCTGCCGTTCGCGCCGACAAGCAGGCTTTGTTTGCCGCTCTTGGCGCTGCCCTCGCTGATGGAGCGAATGAACGTCATGTTGCGATCCTTGTGCCCGCCGCTTCTCAAAACCGGCTGGACGTGAGGCGGGCAGCGTCTGTTGCGCGTCTGTTATCAGCCGCAGGTACGCCAGAGGGGCATCTCGCAGTCGGGGTTAGCGATGCGCCCATCGCCCATGTGAGCTTTCGTTTTTTCACGCTGCCGGAGACTTCATCGTGAGCGCCCCCGCGCAGATATCGTCTGAGGTGCCGAGCGAAGGGTCGCTTTGGCTGGTTACGTTTGCCGATCTCACCGCCATTCTGGTCGCCTTTTTTGTGCTGATTTACGCAATGTCGTCGCCGCTGACAGGGCGCGGTGATGCAGCCGTCGCCGGTGGGCCCGGCATCGCTGCCATCGACCAGGCAGCCTACCAATCTGATACGCGCCGGGTTCAGGACACGCCACGGCCGATGTTGACCGTCGATTATCTCTCGGCTGTTTTGTCAGACCGGGGGCTTGCTCCGCTGGGGGAGACCGGTCCTTTGTCACAGCAGGTGGAGCGAGGACGCCTGGTTGTGCGCTTTGCCTCTGAATTTGCTTTCGGCACTGACAGGCGCAATTTGCGACCTCTCGCCGACGAAGTGGTGGTGGATCTCTCCCGGATTTTATCCGGCGTTGCCAATCCGGTCAGTGTGATGTCGGTGGTCCCCAATAGCGACTGGACACTCGCATTTGATCGCGCAGACAGCGTGGCTGCCTCGCTGCGTCAAGCAGGATATACCCAACCCATCGAGCGCTTTGTGACACCTGGCCTAAAAGACGATGCGCTGCTCTTGGTCATCAGCGACCGGCGGGGAGGAGGTGTCTGATGCGTCTCCGTCTTTTTCAACGCTCTCTGATTGTTTTCGGCCTGCTCATCGTTGGATTAGCTGTGCCGGCGCAGGCGGCTGAAGGCGTGCGGCTATCGGGCACTGAGGAAAACGGGTTTGGGCGTTTGGTTTTTGCCTGGCCGGACACGGGCCTCCCAGAGGATCCTTCAGCGCCCGACACCAGATTGCCGGGCTATGAGACCCTCGTATCGGCAGGTGTGCTCGTCCTCACGTTCGAGCGGCCGCTCGCCGTCAACACGGATGACCTGCTGCGTCGTATGCCGCGTTACCTGGCGCTTGTGCGCATGGATGCTGATGACCGCACTTTGCGAATGGCGATGAAAGCAGACTTCAAGATTCACGCCCACGAAGCAGGGCATGAACTGTATGTTGATCTGCTGGCGCCCGGTTGGACGGGTGATCCGCCCCCATTGCCTGCGAGCGCCGTCGCACGTCTGGCGGCGGAGGAACGTGAACGCCGTGAGCGCGCAACCCAGCTTGCCGAGCTCGGCCCTCAGGCGCTGGAGATTGTCGAGGACCTTCCCGAAGTCTCTCTGCGTATTGGTGAGCAACCCAGCTTTACGCGTTTGGCGTTTGAGTGGGACCGTCCCGTTCTTTATTCGACAGCATTCAGAGACAACCGGATCACGATCACGTTTGATCAAGTCGCGGATCTGCCTCTCGCAAACTTACGTGTAGATCCGCCAGCATTTGTAAAGTCTGCGCGTGCAGAAAAGTCGGGCGGCAGGCTCACAGTTTTTGTTGAAACAGAGCCCGGCGTCAAAGTCAGGGATTTTCGCGAAGACCTGAGTGTGGTCCTCGATGTGGCACCCGCGAGGGCGGACGATGTGCGCCCTGTCGCGGCTCAGGCACCTGCGCCTTTGCTGCCGGTTCCAACGACACCCACAACGGCGGCGGTTGAAGAACCTGAGGCTGAACGGGTTGCGGCCGCGCGAGACGCCGCCGCAGCTGAGATCGCTGGCGAAGAAGCGCCAGCGTTAGCAACCGAACCTCAGGAAACGACGACGAGTGTGTCTGCTGCCAATAATGCAGATGCTTCAGGCGCGCGCACCGCTGACGAAGGGACAGAAGACCCAATAGCGGCGAACACTGCCGCTGGAGATGTGGCTGAGACTGAGTCTCAGAGCGAGGCGGCGACCGAAGAAGCGGTTGTCGCTTATGACGCTACATCTGATGTTGATCAGGCTGCGCTTCCTGTTTCCAGTGATCTGACAGAGCGCAGTATTCGCCTGACCTTTCCTTGGGCAGAGCCGACCAAGGCCGCGATCTTCCAGCGAGACAACCGGGTTTGGATGGTGTTCGACAGAAAAACGGACTTCAACCTGTCTGACCTTGGGCCAGTGGTGCGAGAGCGCCTTGGTGACCCTGAGATTGTTGAACTAGAAGCTGGGAGCGCGTTGCGATTTGCCCCTCAAGAACGGGTCCTGGTTACCGCTGGCGAACGGGACAATCGATGGATCGTGACGATTGGCGATATGATCGTCGAACCGACCAGGCCTGTTGGCATCACGCGCGCCTGGAGTGTGACCGGCGAACCGCAAGTCATTTTTGATGTTGAAAGTGTTGGGAGCATTCACTGGGTGCGTGACCCTGTGATCTACGACACAATTGCTATTGTGACGGCAAAAGGGCCGCCTCAAGGCCTTCTTGCGCCTCGTAACTTTGTAGAGTTTGAAGCTTTGTCGACAGCACAAGGTCTTGCTTTCGTGTCGCGGGCGGATGATCTCTATGTCAGCGAAACGCCGCGCGGCGTGACTGTGTCGCGCGGATCTGGATTGACCCTGTCGGCGGCCGATGGCCCAGACTATTCCGGCATTGCGACGATGGCTTCGCGAGTGGGGGACCCCTCTGCACCGGGCCGCATGGATTTCGAACGGTGGCGCTATTCACCCGGTCGGAACTTTATCGAACGGAAACAATTCCACCAGCGGACCGTCGCCTTTGCCGAAGATGCGGAGGTCGCTGAGGCACGCATCAAATACGCGAAGTTCCTGTTGGCCTATCGTTTGGGGACGGAAGCCTTCACCATGCTGCAAGGTGCTGCCCAGGCTTCAGACTTTTTGGAGAATGATCCCGGGTTTCGCGCCCTTCGGGGTGTCGCGCAAATCATGATGGCGCGGCCGGAAGAGGCGATCGCCGATCTGGAGTTTCCAGCGCTGGAAGATGATCCGCATTCCTCTCTGTGGCGTGGGGTTGCCTATGCGGAGCTAAATCAGTGGCCCGATGCCCGCCGCGCATTCGAACAGGCCGAGAAAGCATTCGAGATTTATGGGCCGGACCTTCAAGGTTTGTTCCGGATGAAAGCCGCAGATGCTGCGCTTGCTACCGGCGATTTGGGCAGCGTCGAATTCAACTTGGACCGCATCCCCCCGGGCGCTGACAATGGCCGGTGGACTGAGCAAGCTGAGCTCACACGCGCACGCCTCTTCGAAGAGCTGGGCCGGGCCGACGAAGCATTGGAGATTTATGATCGGCTCTTGACGTCCGATCGCAGGGCCAGTTATGCCCGTGCACGGTTTGCTCACGCCAACCTTCGTCATGAGCTGGGTGCCATGAGTGATGAGGAGTTGACCGAAGAGCTGCATGCCCTGCGGCTTGTTTGGCGTGGTGACGATCTGGAGTTGGCGGTCCTGGAACGTTTAGGCCAACTGCTGGTAGCAAAGGGTAATGTCGCCGAAGGCCTGGAAATCTGGCGCATGGCAGTTGGAACCTTTCCGGAGACTGAGCGTGCACGGCGTGTTGCGTCCAGCATGACGGAGACGTTTACCAGCCTTTTCCTGGATGGCGGGGCCGATCAAATGGACCCCGTCGAGGCGCTATCTATTTATTATGAGTTTCGCGAGTTGACACCTATCGGTCGTCGCGGCGATGCGCTTATTCGCAACCTTGCCGACCGGATGGTCGATGTCGACCTGCTAGATAAAGCTGCGACCTTGTTGCGGCACCAGGTGGACAATCGTCTTCGCGGCACGGCGCAGGCTCAGGTTGCGGCCAAGCTTGCTCTGATTGAACTTATGAACCGGCAACCAACGGCGGCGCTGCGGGCTATCCGCTCGACCAAACAGGTGAGGCTGCCGGAAGACTTAGCCCACAAACGCCGATTGCTCGAAGCGCGGGCGTTGACGGATCTCGGTCTGTACGATCATGCATTGGACCTTCTGTCCGAAACAGAAGGAGAGGGCGTTGCTGATCTGGTGGCCAATATCCACTGGGAGTCGCAACAATGGTCTGTCGCCGCAGTCAATTTCGAAGAAGCGCTTGGTGACCGTTGGCGCGATCCACTTCCGCTGACGGAAGACGAACGCTTTCAAGTCCTCAGAGCGGCCATCAGCTTTTCCCTGGATGACGATGCTGTTGGTCTTGAACGTATGCGGGCGAAGTTTGGTGATTTGATGAGTGCGAGTCCCGACGCGGCTGCATTCGCTGTGGTCACAGATCCTATCCAGACCAACGGTGTGGCCTTCCGCGACCTCGCGCGCAGCGTCGCGTCCATCGACACGCTGGATAGCTTTGTGAAGAGCATGGAAGGCAGCTTCTCAGAACCCTTGGATGGTTCTTCCGCTGTCATCAACTAGACGCGCCATCTCCTAATCGTGTGAAAGTCTTGCGGTTTGGTGTCGTCTCTGCCGGGTTGCGGTTAAGGCCCGAAGCTTTGAACCAGAGACCCCGTTATCAAGTGCCAGCCGTCGACAAGCACGAAGAAGATAAGCTTGAAGGGCAGGGAAATGATGATTGGGGGCAGCATCATCATACCCATCGACATAAGAACAGATGCCACGATCATATCGATGACGATAAACGGCACAAAGATCAAAAACCCGATCTCGAAAGCCCGTTTCAACTCACTGATCATGAAGGCCGGCACGATGACTTGAAGAGGAATCTCCTGCTGGTCATCAACGGCCGGCGTGTTGGACAGGTCCATAAAGAGTTGCAGATCTTTATCCCTTACCTGCGTCAGCATAAATTCCTGGAAAGGCTTCGCTGAAACGCTGAAGGCTTCGCCCATCTCGATTTCTTCATTGATGAGTGGCTCAATACCGGTCTCATAGGCGGTTTCGAATACAGGCGCCATGATGAAGGCCGTGAGAAACAAAGCGAGACTGATGATGACGGAATTAGGTGGCGATTGCTGCACGCCCATCGCGGTTCTTAAGAGCGATAGAACCACCACAATGCGTACGAAGGACGTGACCATAATCAGGATCGACGGTGCCAGACTCAGCACCGTGATGAGTGCTACGATCTGCACAATCCGCTCTGTAAGGCCGAATCCCTCAGAGAAGTCTACGTTGATGGTTTCCGCAGAGGCGGGCAGGGCGGAGAGCAGGAAAACGACGACGCCCGCAAGCGCCGCGAGCACCAGGTGCTTCTGGGTCGGAGAGTAAATCACGCGCGGCGCTCCTTAAGGAGGGAGACCACCTTTTGCATATGATCCGTCACCGGACCCGCAAGGGCTGAGGTGTTGAGCGGCTTGTTCTCTTCGGGCGTTTCAGTTGCGGGTTCGTCTTTCGCAGGCAGCCCTGCTTCAAGAATTGTGTCTTGTTCGCCGAGCAAGAGCAGATGTTCGCGGTCATCATGGCGCACGATCACAAGTTTTCGCTTTGGATCGATAGCAAGAGTTTCGGTCACGGCAAGACGTCTGTTCAGCGATGATTGCCGACCTGTTGGAACGAGACCGAAGCGCTTGGCGGCCCACGCACAGGCGACAATCAATCCGACCACAAAAATGAGTGCTGATGCAAAGCGGAGTATTTCGCTGACTTCCATGAAGCTTCCCCAACAAATCTGGCTACGTTCACCTGGCGAAACTGGTTAACAAGATCGCCGTTTGTGTGCCGTTACTGGGCAGATGTTGCCGGGTTTATGCTTAAGAACGGGTTAAGCTGATAAGAATGTCGTGCTGCTCCAACGAATGACAGGTTTCGGGTCTTTGACCTGCGGGAAACCAATTAAGGCAAAATTTACCTAGTGGCGCGAAACTCGCTTTAACGAACGACGCAAGGATTGCATCTGTTCGCGACTTCTCTCTCGCGTGATCCCAGAAAGGGTTGCAGCACGCGGCAACCCGCACCGACGCCGGTGCAAGATCAGGACACGCGCCTCCATGTTTCTTGGTGACTCCCCCATCTTTTCGATGATGAAGGAACGCATGCATTGGCTGTCTGACCGCCAGCGTGTGATCGCAGAGAATGTCGCGAATGCAGATACCCCCAACTATGTCGCCAAAGACCTCTCCGAACCCGATTTTGGCGCGATGCTGCGCAGTCGGGCATCGCGGCCGGTTCTGACCGCGATGAGAACTGACGGTGACCACCTGAGTGCCAATGGCAGCACGGGGGGGAGTTCTTCTGCCTATGTCAGAAGTCCGGATTTTGAAACCACGCCGACTGGCAACGCTGTGGTGCTCGAAGAGCAGATGATCAAGGCAGCGGAAAACCAGTTGGACTACCAGACCGTGACCGGGCTCTACGCCAAGAGTGTCGGCATGCTGAAAATTGCCCTTGGTAAGGGCTGAGCGTATTTGAGGAGAGCAGGGCTATGGATCTTGTGAAATCGATGATGATTGCCGCGTCTGGTATGCGGGCACAGAGTGGACGCATGCGGGTGTTGGCTGAAAATATCGCCAACTCGCAATCGGCTGCAACGACACCCGGCGCGGAGCCTTATCGTCGTCAGATCGTGACTTTTGAAAGCGAGCTAGACCGGGAGCTCAATGCCCGCGTTGTGAAAGTTGGCAAACCGGTGGCCGATCAGTCGGATTTTGAACTGAAATACATGCCGGGCCACCCGGGGGCCGACGAGAACGGCTATGTGCAAATGCCCAATGTCAACGGCCTTGTGGAGTCCATGGACATGAAAGAGGCTCAGCGTTCCTATGAAGCCAACCTCAATATGATCCAGGCATCCAGGCGCATGATGTCCCAGACGCTTGAATTGCTGCGTCGCTGATCCCGGAAATTTGAGGAGTTAGGTCATGACAGTTCCAGCTTCTGTTGCCCTTAATGCCTATACAAACGCTGTTAAACAGGCGAACGATCTGGGCGGAGCCAATGACATTGCCGGCGCGGCAGGTTCTGCGCAGGGTGGCTTCGGCGATATGCTGAAAGGTGTTGTCGAGAACATGGCCGCAACTGGCGTCAATGCGGAACAGCAAGCCGCATCGGCAGTCGCCGGAACGGCCGATGTGGTTGATGTCGTGACCGCCGTGTCTGAAGCAGAAGCGACCCTCCAGACCGTTGTTGCGATCCGCGACAATGTGATTACCGCCTATCAGGAAATTATGAAGATGCCGATTTAACGGCGCTTGCAAAGGAGAGTAGGGGATGACTGGACCGGAAATTTTGGACGTGGGGCGCGAGGGCATTGTGGTACTGCTCAAAGTCTCCGCTCCATTGATGCTTGTCGGGCTTGGGGTCGGTCTGGTGATCGCTCTCTTCCAGGCGTTGACACAGATCCAAGAGATGACCTTGGTGTTTGTGCCGAAGATCCTCGCTATCTTCATCGGACTGATTGTCATGCTTCCGTTCATGGGCACCACATTGGGGGCCTATATGACCTACATCGCCGACCGCATTGTCTCGGGCTGATGAGCGTCCTCCTCTTAGTGTCAATTTGGGTGGTGCCAGCACATGAGTTTTGAGCTTGCCCCAACAACTGCCTATGTCTTCCTGCTGGTGTTTTCCCGTGTCGGGACGATGATCATGCTCATGCCGGCGCTCGGGGAAGTCAGCGTTTCGATGCGCATCCGTTTGACCCTTGCCGTCCTTATATCCCTTGTTTTGATGCCGCTGGTGGCCGATGCCTATGGATCCGTTCCGTCGAGCGTTTCAGGCATTGCCTGGGGCGTGATATCCGAGATTGCCATCGGATTTCTCATTGGGTCTGTCGCCCGATTGATTATGAGCGCTTTGCAGGTGGCGGGCACCATCATCGCGTTTCAGACCGGCCTTGCCTTTGCGCAGAACGTTGACCCCACGCAGGGAATTCAGAGCGCCCTCGTCGGCTCCTTTCTGTCGATGCTCGCAGTGGCGATGATCTTCGCAACCGACCTGCATTTTCTCCTGATCGCTGCTATGCGGGACAGTTACGTCTTATTTGAACCCGGCGCGCCGCTGCCTCTTGAAGACTTCGTTCAAACAGCGATCGGTGTGGTCGCGGGGGCCTTTTCGTTGGCTCTGCAGATAGCCGCCCCGTTTGTCGTCTTCGGTATGGTCTTCTATCTGGCACTGGGCATTCTCTCGAAGCTGATGCCTCAGGTGCAGATATTTTTCGTTGCCATGCCAGCCAATATTTTGCTCGGCTTTGCACTGCTAGCGGTGCTTATGGGCGCCTTGATGATGTGGTTTCTCACCTATTTCGAAGAGAGCATGAGCATGTTCCTGGCCTGACGGGTTAGGCGCATCGTGCGAGAGGGTCTATGGCGGATCAAGCCGACGATTCAGAAAAAACCGAAGAGGCGACCTCCAAAAAACTGGAGGACGCCCGCAAAAAAGGTGACATGCCGCGAAGCCAGGAGGTCAACACCTGGTTCATCATGATTGCGACGGCTCTGGTGATCGGTATCGCGTCAACCGGCGCGTCGGGTGAGTTTGCGCGCGCTTTCACGGTGTTTTTGTCAGACCCGCATGATATCGCTGTCGATCAAAATGGCCTCTTGTTTGTCTATGAGCAGATCGGACTGACAGTTCTCAAGATCCTTGCAGTGCCGATGTTGCTCCTGATCGCGGCAGGCGTCGCCGGTAATCTGGTGCAAAACATGCCGGTGTTCACGGCTGAGAACATGAAGCCGAAACTTTCAAAGGTTTCGCCAAAGGAAGGTTTGAAGCGGCTTTTTTCACCTAAGAGCTTGATGAATTTCAGCAAGGGATTGGTGAAGCTGAGCCTGGTTTCGATTGCAACCTTTCTGATTGTCTGGCCGATGCGGGATCAGTTGCTGGTCCTTATGACCATGGATGTAGCCATGCTGCTTCCCTTCGTTCAGTCGATCGCAATCAAGATCCTGGCCATGGTGGTGGCTATCATGACGGTGCTGGCGGCGGCGGATTATGTTTTTGAGGTCGCACAGTGGAACAAGAAACAACGCATGACCGTGCAAGAGGTCAAAGACGAATATAAGCAGATGGAGGGCGACCCCACCGTCAAGGCAAAGCTCAGGGCACTTCGGATGGAGCGGGGGCGTCAACGGATGATGTCCCGCGTGCCTGATGCGGCGGTCATTATTACCAACCCGACCCACTATGCGGTGGCCTTGGAGTATGAGCAGGGCATGACGGCGCCGGTTTGTGTGGCCAAGGGGATGGACGCAATTGCGCTCAAAATCAGAGAAATCGGTGCAGAGCATGATGTGCCGATTGTGGAGAGTCCGCCTTTGGCCCGCGCCCTTTATGCCTCTGTTGAGCTGGAAGAATCGATCCCACCCGAACACTACAAGGCGGTTGCCGAGGTTATTGGCTACGTGATGCGTCTTAAGAGTAAGATGTCCCGAAACTAGCGTGTCTGGTGATTCGGAGGCGCTGGCGCGTCAATTGTGGCCGGGCGGATAAGATTGCCCGGCCCTGGGGATTGTGACCTCGGCAGGTAAGATCTGGACCAATGAGCGACACTCTGATGGAGGGGCCTGGAGGGCCAGGCAGTGACAAGCAAGCTGCCAACACAACTGCATCTATCAATAACGCCGGGCCTGCGCCTTCCGACAAAGCCGGATTTTCAGAACAGAGCCCGTGGCGAAATTCGCTCGGCGTGGCGGGCCTGGTTGGCCTGTTTCTGGCCGGCGCTGCGGGTGGCTTTATCTTCCTCAATCTGAGTGAGGCCGGCCCCTCGGGCTATCTCCTGATCGGCGGTCTGCTCGCTGTGGGGTTTTTCTCTACCGTCGCCTTGATCGCCGGACGTCCTTCAAGCCCGATTGTCGGGCGCGGGAAGGTTACAGGCGTGGCGGGCCATGCGCTGGAAAGCCTGCCGGATCCCTGTCTCGTAACGGACCGGCGCGGCGCGGTCCTGTTCGCAAACCAGGCTTATCGGCATCTGGGGCTTGATGCCCAGGACCGTCCGATGCCTCTGGAGCGGTTGCTGGCCGGCCAATCGGGGGTTGATGAACAGCTTTACCAGCTGGCGCAGGCAGCCCGCCTTGGGTTGGCCGACGAAGAAGAGCTTCGTTTCGTACCGCCGGCGGGCCAAGGCCGCGAGCGGGTCTTTAAAGCAGCTGTGCAACCGCTCACCGGTGCAGCTGCTAACTCAGGCGCCAGCATCTGGTTGCTCCGCGACATGACCGCAGAGCGGCTTGCGGCGGCTCAGGCGCAGGTGGGACGCGACAAGTATCTTGCCTATCTTGACGACGCGCCGTTTAGCTTCTTTTCCGCGCAGGAGTCCGGCCAGCTTGACTATGTGAACCAGATGTTCGCGACCATGGTCGGGCGGTCTGCCGAGGAGCTCACCTCCGGCGAGACTTTGTTCAGCGATCTCGTCGCGGGCGATGTGAATGCGTTTGTTCAGGAAAAAGACGGCGAAGACGGCACCCAGATCATCGATGTCGATCTTGCAGGTCCTGACGGACCGGTCCAGGTCCGCATCGTGCAGAACTTTGCGCCGACCGAAGAGGGCGCAGCGGGGCCGTCTCGTTCAGTGGTTATGTACCGGGAAGAAGAGGATGATACCGAGGCGCATCTCCGTGACGCGGAAATGCGGTTTGCTCGCTTCTTTAACAATGCGCCGATCGGGGTCGCCACGCTGGACAAGGATGGTGTGCTCGGGAGCTCCAACGCTGCGTTCGTGACCCTGGTTGGCGGCACGCCGGATGCCGGCAGCCGGTTTGCTGATCTCGTTGTGCAAGAAGATCGGGCGGGCCTTAAAGAGTTTCTGGATGGGGCGATTTCGTCGGGCGGATCGCGAGGACCGATTGACCTCAGGTTCCAGCAAAAGCAGGGCGAAGAGATTGAAAAGACGGCGCAGCTCTTTGCCAGTTATTCGAATGAGACCGGTGGTCAGCCGTCTGTCATCGCTTATCTGATTGATACGAGTGAACAGAAGTCGCTCGAGATGCAGTTTGCCCAGTCGCAGAAGATGCAGGCCGTGGGACAGCTTGCGGGCGGTGTGGCGCACGACTTCAACAATCTGCTGACCGCGATTATCGGCTTCTGCGATCTGCTGCTCGCGCGCCACCAGGCCGGCGACCCGAGCTTCGCCGACGTTATGCAGATCAAGCAGAATGCGAACCGGGCGGCAAACCTGGTGCGTCAGCTGCTTGCCTTCTCCCGTCGTCAGACCTTGCGCCCGAAAGTCTTGAACCTCACGGATGAGCTGGCAGAGCTGTCAAATCTGCTCAGTCGCCTGCTGGGCGAGACGGTGGAACTCAAAATCACCCATGAGCGGGATCTGGGGCTGGTGAAGGTGGATCAGAACCAGCTGGAACAGGTTGTGATCAATCTGGCCGTGAATGCCCGCGATGCCATGGAAGATGGCGGACGGCTTACCATCCGCACAGCCAATGTTTCGGCGGAGGATGCCAAGGCGCTCGATCATGCGCTGATGCCGCCGGCAGAGTATGTGCTGATCGAGGTGACCGATACGGGCTGCGGTATTCCGAAAGAGCATCTCGGCAAAATCTTCGAGCCCTTCTTCACCACCAAGGATGTGAGCAAGGGGACCGGGCTCGGCCTCTCCACGGTCTATGGCATCGTGAAACAGACCGGCGGCTATATCTTCGCTTTCTCCACTGTCGACAAGGGCACGACCTTCCGCATCTACCTGCCGCGCTATTTCGAGACGGAAGAAGAAGCCGCGGCCAAGAGCAAGGCGGAAGCTGAGGAAACCGCAGCACCTGATCTCACAGGCAAGGGTACGATCCTTCTGGTGGAGGACGAAGATGCCGTGCGGACCTTTGCTGTCCGGGCGCTCGGCACACGGGGCTACACGGTGCTGGAAGCCGAGAGTGGGGATGTAGCGCTGGAGATCGTCGACAGCCACGAGGGGACGATTGATCTCGTCGTGAGCGACGTGGTGATGCCCAATATGGACGGGCCCACCATGGTGAAACAGCTTCAGGAGAAGCGTCCGGGGACCAAGATCATCTTTATTTCGGGCTATGCGGAGGATGCGTTTGCCAAGAGCCTCGACCCGTCTGTCGACTTCCGCTTCCTGCCCAAGCCCTTCAGCCTGAAACAGTTGGCGGCAGCTGTGAAAGAGGCGATGGAGTAGCCGAGGTGCCCTCTTTGGCGATTCTGCTGAAAAGACTGTCCGCCTGTGCATAAATGTGTGGAACAGGTTTAGAACACGTCATGAATAATCTAATAATATCAGTAACTTAAACTTTTTCTTGCCGATGAGAACAAAAAAGGTACATTTACCCTAATTGCTTCCGCAGAGCCGGTATGAAATAAGGGGATGACGCTTATGGCGCGAGAACAGAAAGAAAACGTAGTGAGCCTCCGTGGCAAGGACAATATGGACAAGCAGAAAGCTCTGGACGCAGCGCTCAGCCAGATTGAGCGGTCTTTCGGTAAGGGATCGATCATGCGGCTCGGTAAGAACGAGCAGGTGGTCGAGATTGAAGCGGTCCCCACTGGGTCTTTGAGCCTCGATATTGCGCTTGGCATTGGCGGCTTGCCGAAAGGTCGTGTGATTGAGGTCTACGGACCTGAATCGAGTGGTAAAACCACCCTTGCACTTCACACCGTTGCTGAAGCTCAGAAGAAGGAAGGCATCTGCGCCTTCGTCGATGCGGAACATGCGCTGGATCCGGTCTATGCCCGCAAGCTCGGTGTTAATCTGGATGATTTGCTGATTTCGCAGCCCGACACGGGTGAGCAGGCGCTGGAAATCGTGGACACATTGGTGCGTTCCGGCGCTGTTGATGTGGTTGTGGTGGACTCCGTGGCAGCGCTGACTCCTCGGGCAGAACTCGACGGCGATATGGGCGACAGTCTGCCAGGCCTTCAGGCGCGATTGATGAGCCAGGCGCTTCGGAAGCTCACGGGCTCTATCGCGAAGTCCAACTGTATGGTGATCTTCATCAACCAGATCCGCATGAAGATCGGGGTGATGTTTGGCAGCCCGGAAACCACGACGGGCGGGAATGCGCTGAAATTCTATTCCTCCGTCCGTCTTGATATTCGGCGGATCGGCGCGATCAAAGACCGGGACGAAGTGGTGGGTAACCAGACCCGCGTCAAGGTCGTGAAGAACAAGGTGGCGCCGCCCTTCAAGCAGGTGGAGTTCGACATCATGTATGGCGAGGGCGTCTCCAAAATGGGTGAGGTCATTGATCTGGGCGTGAAAGCCGGGATCGTAGAGAAGTCCGGCTCCTGGTATTCCTATGACAGTCAGCGGATTGGGCAGGGGCGCGAGAACGCCAAAACGTTCCTGAGAGAAAACCCTGACATGGCACTCGCGATCGAAACAGCGATCCGGGCGGATGCAGGGCTCGCCGATGCGCTCGACGTTGGTCCTGATGCCGACGACGATGATGATGGCATGCCGGAGGAAGTTGCAGGTTAGGTCTGAAACGCCATATTCGACCTGAAAGCGGCGCGCATTTCGGTGGGCGCCGCTTTTTCGTGGATAATTCCCAACCGTTTAAAGCTATTGGGCGTTTAACAAACCGGGACAGAGCTGGTTTTTCGATCTCCGCAGGGCATTTGCTTTGCTAGACAGATGCCCCACCGACCTTTAGAAAAAGAGACCAGATTCCAAGGGTTTGGCGTTGTTTTGCACTGCCAGATTCCTCGTAGCAGACGAATGTGAGACCGCAATGACCGGCGTTAATCAGATCCGCGAGACCTTTCTCGATTTCTTTGAGAAGCAGGGCCACACACGCGTGCCATCTGCGTCGCTGGTCCCCCAAAACGATCCCACATTGCTGTTCACCAACGCAGGCATGGTGCCGTTCAAGAATGTCTTTACGGGCGTGGAGCACCGCGACTATTCCCGCGCAGCATCGTCGCAGAAATGTGTGCGCGCAGGCGGCAAGCACAATGATCTCGACAATGTCGGCTACACGGCGCGCCACCACACCTTCTTTGAGATGCTGGGGAACTTCTCTTTCGGTGACTATTTCAAGGATGATGCAATTGCGTTTGCGTGGGATCTCATCACCAAGGAATACGATATCGCCAAGGACCGGCTCCTGGTGACCGTCTATCACGACGACGATGATGCAGCCGCGATCTGGAAGAAAGTGGCCGGTTTTGGCGACGACAGGATCATTCGCATCGCGACCGCCGACAATTTCTGGTCAATGGGCGATACCGGTCCGTGCGGTCCTTGTTCCGAAATCTTCTTTGATCATGGCGACAAGGTCCCCGGTGGCCCTCCCGGCAGTGCGGATGAAGATGGAGACCGTTTCATTGAAATATGGAACCTGGTTTTCATGCAGTTCGACCAGCAGGCAGGTGGAGAACGGGTGAGCCTGCCCAAGCCATCTATTGATACGGGTATGGGGCTGGAGCGAATAGCCGCCCTTTTGCAGGGCAGTCACGATAATTATGATACAGACCTGTTCCGCGCCTTGATCGAAGCGTCGGCGCATGCGTCCAATACAGACGCGGACGGTGCGCACAGTGTCAGTCACCGGGTGATTTCTGATCACCTACGTTCCTGCTCCTTCCTGCTGGCCGACGGTGTCATGCCGTCCAATGAGGGGCGCGGTTATGTGCTGCGCCGGATCATGCGACGCGCCATGCGTCATGCGCAGCTTCTAGGGGTCACCGAGCCGCTCATGTGGCGTCTGGTGCCGGCGCTTATCCATCAGATGGGGGACGCCTATCCTGAGCTGCGTCGGGCTGAAGCGCTCATCACCGAGACGTTCAAACTCGAGGAAACCCGTTTTCGGGAAACGCTGGCGCGTGGCCTCAAGCTGCTGGATGAAGCCGTAGGGGAGCAGGGCGGCACAGGCGAGCTGCCAGGTGAGGTTGCCTTCAAACTCTATGACACCTATGGCTTTCCGCTGGACCTCACCGAAGATGCGCTCCGCGAACGCAATATGAGTGTCGACCAGGCTGGTTTTGATGCGGCTATGGAGAAGCAGCGGGAAGCCGCGCGTGCCAATTGGTCGGGGTCAGGTGAGGCGGCGACCGAGACGCTTTGGTTCGATCTCAAGGAAGATGTCGGTGCCACGGAGTTTCTGGGCTACACAAGCGAAGCGGCCGAAGGGAAGATCGTTGCGCTCGTGAAAGATGGGGCTCTGGTCGACAGTGTGGCTGCCGGAGACGAAGCCATGGTGATCGCCAATCAGACGCCTTTCTATGGCGAGTCTGGCGGTCAGGTCGGAGACACAGGTGGATTGTTCACGGGTGACGGAGCAGAGTTCACTGTGACGGACACCCAAAAGAAGCTCGGTGACCTCATCGTTCATATTGGCAAGGTCACCAAAGGGGATCTCACAGTTGGGGAAGTCGTGGACTTGCGTGTTGATGGTCACCTGAGGACCTCTACCCGAGCTAACCACTCCGCCACCCACTTGGCCCATGAGGCGCTTCGGCGGGTGTTGGGCGATCATGTGAGCCAAAAAGGATCGCAGGTAGGGCCGGATCGGTTGCGCTTCGATTTCTCCCACGCCAAAGCGATGACCGCCGACGAAATCGCCGAAGTCGAACGACTCGTCAATGCGGAGATCCAGCGCAACAATGAGGTGGTGACGCGTGTCATGACGCCTGATGATGCCATTGAAGCTGGCGCGCTTGCGCTCTTTGGTGAGAAGTATGGTGATGAAGTGCGGGTCCTTTCCATGGGCTCGCCCCGCGACGATGGCAACAGCTTTTCTGTTGAACTCTGTGGCGGCACGCATGTTGGCCGCGTCGGCGACATCGGCTTGTTCAAAATCGTGAGTGAGGGTGCTGTTGGCTCAGGGGTTCGCCGCATCGAGGCGCTGACGGCTGAGGGCGCGCGGACCTATCTGAATGATCAGGAACGTATCGCCCTCGACGTTGCAGCGGTTCTGAAAACCAAGCCTGAGCAATTGAGTGAGCGTGTCGCGGCTTTGGTTGATGAGCGTAAACGGCTTGAGCGCGATTTGGCGGATGCCAAGAAGAAGCTCGCCATGGGCGGCGGCGCTTCAACAGGCGGCAGTGGATCCGAAGTGGAAGAGCATGGTGGCGTCAAGGTCATTGCGCGGGCGATGGAAGGGATCAGCCCTAAAGACCTGCGCGGCATGATTGATGATGCGAAGAAGAGTGTGGGTTCCGGCATTGTGGCACTGATTGCACTTGGCGAGGACGGCAAAGCCGGTATTGCCGTCGGCGTAACGGAAGATTTGACAGACCGGCTCTCAGCCGTCGATCTGGTGCGCACCGGTGCTGAGGCTCTGGGCGGCAAGGGCGGTGGTGGCCGGCCCGATATGGCTCAGGCAGGTGGCCCCGATGGCAGCAAAGCCGATGCCGCTCTAGCGGCCATCAAAGAAACCGTAGGTGGTCTTGCCGGAGCCGCTTGATAAGTCGGTAACAGCCGGCATCAAATCCTCCGGAACCTCGGTTTCTCAGGTTCGGCGCTGGCTCTATATCTTGCTTGAAGCGGGCAAGACTGGTGACAAGCCCAGCGCCATTTTCGATACGTTTATGGTCACGCTCATTCTCGCGAATGTGGTGGCCTTTGCGGCAGAAACGGATGCGCGCGTCGCCACCCGATGGGGCGAAGAGCTGCGCCTCTTTAACGCCGTGTCCATTGGGATATTCACGCTGGAGTATGTGCTGCGGCTATGGGTGGCGGTTGATCATCCGGCGCTGAAAGGTTTGCCCCGCTGGCGGGTCAGGCTCGGTTATGCGTTCAGTCCGCAGATGTTGATCGACCTGATCGTCATCTTGCCTTTCTATCTGAGCTTTCTTATCGCGATTGATCTGCGCGTCCTTCGAATCTTCCGCTTGTTTCGCTTTCTCATGCTCGCGCGCTATTCCCCCGCGCTCTATACGATCGGTCGCGTTCTGTATGCAGAGCGCCGTGCCATCGTAGCGGCACTGATCGTCATGCTCGGCCTCTTGGTCTTTTCGGCGTCGGGCATTTATCTGCTGGAGCACAAGGTCCAACCGGAGGCCTTTGGGTCGGTGATGAAGTCCATGTGGTGGGCGCTGGCGACGCTGACCACGGTGGGGTATGGCGATGTTGTCCCTGTCACCACGCTTGGGCGGTTCTTTGGGGCGCTGGTCATGATCTTTGGATTGGGCATGTTTGCGATGCCGGTCGCCATTATCGCCAGCGGCTTTGCCCAAGAGATACATCGGCGCGATTTTGTCGTTTCCTGGGGCATGGTGGCTAGGGTGCCGCTCTTTCAGGAGCTCAAACCCGCTTTGATTGTCGACCTTGTCGAACTTCTCGAAGCGCAGGTGATCGACTCGGACGTGGTCATTGCCCACCAGGGCGATGCGGCCGATGCCATGTATTTCATTGTCATTGGCAATGTGCGTCTGGATTTTGAGGAAACGTCCATCCAGCTCGGCGAAGGCGACTTTTTCGGTGAGATGTCGCTGCTCGATCATCGCCGCCGGTCGGCCGACATTGTTGCCCTCACGCAGTGTCATGTCTTGAAGCTGGATGCCGGGAGCTTCCGGCAGTTTATCGGCCGACATCCCGAAGCGCGCACCAAAATATTCGACGCGATCCGTGCCCGAAACATGTCGTTCGGCGTCACTGATGAGCTTGAGCGCGAAATCGAAGAAGAGAAGAAGGACGTTTAGTCGACTCTTCTGTGTGCGTCAGAGACCTTTGGACATAGCCTTGTCGAGATTCTCAGAAACCTTGTCCAGAAAACCGGTTGTGGAGAGCCAGTTCTGCTCAGCGCCAACCAGGAGTGCCAGGTCCTTGGTCATGTAGCCGCTTTCAACAGTCGAGACGCAGACCTCCTCAAGAAGGGTGGCGAACTTGCCGAGCTTGTCATTGCCGTCGAGAGTAGCGCGGTGCTTCAGACCGCGGGTCCAGGCGAAAATCGATGCTATCGAGTTGGTCGATGTTTCTTCGCCCTTTTGATGGTTTCTGTAGTGGCGGGTCACGGTGCCGTGCGCCGCTTCCGCTTCCATGGTCTTGCCGTCCGGTGTCATGAGCACACTGGTCATCAGGCCAAGAGAGCCAAAGCCCTGGGCAACCGTGTCAGACTGTACGTCACCGTCATAGTTCTTACACGCCCAGACATAGCCGCCGTTCCACTTCATGGCGGACGCCACCATATCGTCGATCAGACGGTGTTCGTAGGTGAGGCCCTTTTTGTCGAACTCTTTCTTGAACTCCTTGTCGAAGACTTCCTGAAACAGATCTTTGAACTGGCCGTCATAGGCTTTCATGATGGTGTTCTTGGTCGACAGGTAGACCGGATAGCCGCGATCAAAGCCGTATTTCATACAAGCGCGGGCAAAGTCGCGAATGCTGTCGTCGAGGTTGTACATGGCCATGCTGACGCCGGACGATGGGAAGTCATAGACTTCGTGTTCAATCGTGTCGGACCCGTCAGACGCCTCCCACTTGATGGTGAGCTTGCCAGCGCCCGGCACACGGAAATCCGTTGCGCGATACTGGTCGCCGAACGCGTGGCGACCGATCACAATCGGCTCTGTCCAGCCAGGGACAAGGCGGGGGATGTTGCGGCAGATGATCGGCTCACGGAACACTGTGCCACCCAGAATATTCCGGATCGTCCCGTTGGGCGACTTCCACATTTTTTTGAGGCCGAATTCCTCGACGCGGGCTTCGTCCGGGGTGATGGTCGCGCATTTCACGCCGACGCCATATTTCTTGATGGCTTCGGCGGAGTCGATGGTGACCTGGTCATCGGTCTCATCGCGATATTCCATGCCCAGATCGTAATATTTAAGGTCGATGTCCAGATAGGGGTGGATCAGCTTTTCCTTGATGAACGCCCAGATGATGCGGGTCATTTCATCGCCGTCGAGCTCAACGACGGGGTTTTCCACCTTAATTTTGGACATGCGTACGGACCTCTTATGCCATTGCGATCGCAGCAGATGCCCGAATGGCAGGACGGGCGCCGCTTTCCGTTCCTGATGAACGGGATGGGAGACGCCAGCGCTCGCAGAATCGGGGGCAGAAGGGCGTCTCGCCTCGATCCTTCGTATAACATCTGAGCCACGTTGATAAAAGCGCGCCAATCTCTTATCACCCCTCAATATCCCTCAATTTTTCTGGTCCTTGGGGGGAGATGAAGGTGATGTGACATGGTGGTAACTGATGGCGGGAACTGACCGTTCCAAGGCGAACGCTACGGCAGGGCTGCCCCCGGCGCCGGCAATCATTCTGGTGCGGCCCCAATTGGGTGCCAATATCGGCGCGTCAGCGCGCGCCATGCTGAATTTTGGCCTTACGGAATTGCGACTGGTCGCGCCGCGCGACGGATGGCCCAATGAGCACGCGCTCAAGGCAGCGGCGGGTGCCGATGAGCTGATTGAAAATGCCCAATTGTTCGACACGGTGCCTGAGGCCATTGCAGATCTGGACTATGTGCTTGCGACTACGGCCCGCCCGCGTGACATGGTCAAGGAGGTCTACACGCCTGAAGAGGGGGCCGGGCGGCTCAAGGCAGCGATGGCAGAAGGCGGCCGGCCCGGTATCTTGTTTGGCGCTGAACGTGCGGGACTGCACAATGATGACGTAGCCTTGGCAGACGCAGTTATTACGGCAGCGCTCAACCCCGGCTTTTCGTCCCTCAACCTGGGTCAGGCGGTTTTGCTCCTGGCCTATGAGTGGAGTCAGCTCAGCGATGAGTCATTAGCTGTCGATATGCCCATGAATGGCACGCGTCCGGCGACAAAGCAGGAGCTGCAGGGCTTCTTTGACCATCTGGAGCGTGAGCTCGACGATACGGGCTTTTTGCAGCCGCTGGATAAGCGCCCGGCTATGGTGCGGAACCTACGCAACATGTTCCAGCGTGCCGCGCTCACAGAGCAGGAGATTCGCACGCTTAGAGGTATCGTGTCGGCGCTTACGAAGCATGCGCAGCGCCGGGCGCTGGAAAAGATGAAAGATGGCGAGTGACGCTCGTTGGGCTCCGAAATTTCATGGAAATCAAGGGCTTAGGGTGGGCTTTTGAGCGTTTGACTTTGGTACGAGCGTCAGTATAGTGCGCCCGGTTCGCGGGTCCTTTCGGGCCCGCTACTTTTTTGACGCACCCGTGGGGGGCTCAAGCGCATTGAGTTCTCCCTGTCGGTGGCTCCTGGAACTCCGGGGTCCGCAGAGGAGGGCGCGTTTCCTACATTTGAGACAAGGAAACAGCGATGACAAAGCGCATCCAAGCGAAATACAAAATTGACCGCCGTCTTGGCGAGAACATCTGGGGCCGTCCAAAGAGCCCTGTGAACCGCCGGGAATATGGCCCAGGTGAACACGGTCAGCGCCGCCGCGGCAAACTCTCGGACTTCGGTCTGCAGCTTCGCGCGAAACAGAAGCTGAAAGGCCATTACGGCAACATCACCGAGAAGCAGTTCAAACGCACCTACCACGAAGCCTCACGGATCAAAGGCGACACGGGTGAAAACCTGGTGGGTCTGCTGGAGCGCCGTCTTGATGCGGTGGTGTATCGCTCGAAGTTCGTGCCGACTGTCTACTCAGCTCGTCAGGCTGTCAGCCACGGCCACATTCTGGTCAACGGCAAGCGCGTTACCATTCCATCCTACCGGGTGAAAGAGGGTGACGTGATCGAGGTGAAAGAGAAGATGCGGACCAACGCCAAGTTCCTCGAAGCATCTCAGAGCCCAGAGCGGGACACACCGGATTACCTCGAAGTCGACCTCGACAAGTTCAAGACGACTTTTGTTCGGACTCCAGCGCTAGCGGATATTCCTTATCCGGTCCAGATGGAACCAAATCTCGTGATTGAGTTCTATTCGCGCTAACCGCCCACCGGGCCAGCGCCGAACACAGAGTTTCAAAGGGGTCCGCTTTCGGACCCCTTTCTTTATTGGGGAGTCAGATGACTATTCGTTTGGCTATGACTGATGATATTCCCGCGATGCAGGAAATCGCTCTTCGGGCTTACGAACCTTATGTCTCGAGGATGGGACAGGAGCCTGCGCCCATGCGGCCCGACTTCGCGGGTCACGTCGCCAAGGACACAGTGTTTGTTTGGGACGAGGGAGGGGTGCGGGCCTATGCGGTGGTCATCACCGGCGAAAACGAGCCGCTACTCGACAATATCGCTGTCGACCCAAGAGCTCAGGGCGAAAGGCTGGGCTCCAAACTGCTCGCCCATGTAGAGGCCTATCTGCGCGAAGAAGGTTTCGGTGCCTACACGCTCTACACGAATGTGCATATGACCGAGAACATTGCCTGGTACAGACGCGCCGGTTTCACCGAAACTGGACGCGGCAGCCAGGACGGCTTTGACCGCGTGTTCTTCCGAAGAGAGCTTTAAGCGGTTTCGAGGGCGATATCTTTGGAGCCGAAATAGTCGCGCAGCTCGCCGCTTTCAAACATCTCGCGAACGATGTCGCAGCCGCCGACAAATTCGCCCTTCACATAGAGCTGTGGAATGGTCGGCCAGTCAGAGAATTCTTTGATCCCGTGGCGAATGTCATCATCTTCGAGAACGTTGATGCCTTTGAACTGCACGCCGAGATAGGTAAGGACCTGCACGACGGTGTTCGAAAAGCCGCATTGCGGGAACACGGGCGTCCCTTTCATGAAGAGCACGACGTCGTTATTTTCGACTTCACTACGGATACGGTCTGCTACTGCTTCGCTCATTTTGCTCTCCTAAAACCTTAAGCCTCTGGCGCAGATGTCTGCAGTGCGAGGGCATGGAGATCTCCGTCCATGCTGCCCTTGAGGGCCTTATATACCATTTGATGTTGTTGCACTCGGGTCTTGCCTGCGAAAGACGCGGAGATGACCGTCGCGGCATAGTGATCCCCATCGCCTGCAAGGTCTCTAATCTCAACCTTGGCGTCGGGCAGGCCTTCTTTAATCAGCCGTTCTATGTCGCTGGCATTCATCGCCATTTCTTGTACTCCAGTCTCGATCTCGGGCCGATCTGCAACCTTTAATGCGTGTCCGGTGCGCTCATATAGCCGGGCAACCAGCCTTCATAGGCCGCGTCGAGGGCCGCCAATGATATGGGATCAGACCCCTCAACTGTCAATTCATTGCCGCCGGTGGTTCCAATCGCTTGTGTCGGAATTCCCTCAGAAAGCGCGTCTTTCACGAAGCTTTCGGCGGTTGCGGCCGGCACCGTCACCACGTAGCAAGCCTGGTCTTCCCCGAAGGCCCAGGCGTGCAGGGGAATGTCCCCATTCGGTGTAAGGGTAGCACCAATCTTGCTCCCCATTCCCATCTCAGCAACGGCCACCAAAAGACCGCCATCGGAAATGTCATGCACGGCGGTGACCCGCCCATCTCGGATGGCGGTGCGCACAAAGGCACCATGCTTTTTCTCAGCCGCAAGGTCCACCTGCGGCGGCGCGCCAGCCGCTTGTCCAACAATGTCGCGCTGGTAAATGCTCTGGCCCAGATGACCTTCATGGGCGCCGATCAGCAGGATGATCTCTCCTTCGGCCGCAAAGCTTTTGCCCACGCGTTTGGAAACATCCGGCAGCAGCCCGACTCCACCGATTGCGGGTGTTGGCAAAATGGCCTGTCCATTCGTCTCGTTGTAGAGCGACACGTTGCCAGAGACGATCGGCATGTCGAGGGCGGAGCAGGCTTCGCCAATCCCCTGAATACAGCCGACAAACTGGCCCATGATTTCCGGCTTTTCCGGATTGCCAAAGTTCAGATTGTCCGTCGCGGCGAGAGGCTCGCCACCAACGGCTGTGATGTTCCGCCAGCATTCGGCGACCGCCTGCTTGCCGCCTTCAATTGGGTCGGCTTCGCAGTAGCGGGGGGTCACGTCGACGGCAAATGCAAGGCCTTTGCCGTTTTCGCCCACGCGGATGACGGCGGCGTCGCCGCCAGGGCCCGCCATCGTGTTGCCCTGGATGAGATTGTCATACTGTTCCCAAACCCAGCGCCGCGAGCACATGTCCGGCAAGCCCACCAATTTGATGAGGGTGTCGCCCAGATCATCTGGCGCGGGCACATCCGCTGCTGCAATGGGTTCGAGCTTCGGGCTTTCAACCCAGGGCCGGTCATATTCCGGGGCTTCGTCCCCCAGTTCCTTGATCGGTAAGTCTGCCATCAGGTCATTGTGGCGATAGACTTTGAAGCGTTGATCATCCGTCGTTTCACCGACAATGGCGAAGTCGAGGTCCCACTTCTTGAAGATGGCCGCTGCTTCATCCTCTTTGTCGGGATCGAGGACCATGAGCATGCGCTCCTGGCTTTCAGACAGCATCATCTCATAGGCGGTCATGCCTTCTTCGCGGCAGGGGACTTTATCGAGATCGAGCCGGACACCCAGATTGCCTTTGGCGCCCATCTCAACGGCCGAGCAGGTGAGGCCGGCGGCGCCCATGTCCTGAATGGCGATGACCGCGCCGGTCTTCATGAGTTCCAGGCAGGCTTCCAGAAGCAGCTTTTCTGAGAAGGGATCGCCGATTTGCACGGTCGGGCGTTTTTCTTCTGAATCATCGTCGAACTCGGCCGACGCCATGGTCGCCCCATGGATGCCGTCACGGCCGGTTTTTGATCCCAGATAGACGATGGGGAGCCCAACGCCCTTGGCTTCCGACAGGAAGATGCCATCGGCTTTGGCGAGGCCGGCGGCGAAGGCGTTCACCAGGCAATTGTCGTTGTAGCGCGCATCGAAGTTCACTTCGCCACCAATTGTGGGGACGCCAAAACAGTTGCCATAGCCGCCAATGCCTTCCACCACACCGGAAACGATATGGCGGGTCCGCTCGTTCTCTGGAGCCCCGAAGCGCAGCGCGTTCATCGCCGCCACGGGGCGTGCGCCCATGGTGAAGACGTCGCGCAGAATGCCACCGACGCCGGTCGCAGCGCCCTCATAGGGCGAGATAAAAGAGGGGTGGTTGTGGCTCTCCATTTTGAAGACCACGACATCGCCATCGTCAATATCGACGACGCCCGCATTTTCACCGGGTCCCTCAATCACTCGGGGACCTTCGGTCGGCAGCGTGCGGAGCCATTTTTTGGACGACTTATAAGAGCAGTGCTCGTTCCACATCGCGGAGAAGATACCGAGCTCGGTGAGCGTCGGTTCCCTGCCGATCAGGTCCAGAATGCGCTGGTACTCGTCTGGTTTTAGCCCATGTTCGGCGATCAGGTCAGCGGTAATCTCTACATCGTTTTTGATCACGCGATCGTCTCCAACGCACTTTCGAAAATCCCTCGACCGTCCGTACCGCCCTGAGCGGGTTCGATCAGATTTTCGGGGTGGGGCATCATGCCCAACACGTTCTTCTGTTCATTCATGATGCCCGCAATGTTGCGGATCGACCCATTGGGGTTGGTCGCTTGTGTATAGCGGAAGGCAATACGGTCTTCCGCTTCCAGGCGGTTCAGTGTGTCTTCATCCGCGAAGTAATTGCCATCATGGTGCGCCACGGGGCAGCGAATGGTTTGGCCTTGTGTGTAGCTGCTGGTGAAGACGCTTTTGTTGGTTGCCACTTCAAGTTCAACTTCTTTGCAGACGAATTTGAGGTGGGCATTCCGCAGGAGCGCGCCGGGCAGGATGCCGGTCTCTGTAAGGATCTGAAATCCGTTGCAGACGCCAAGAACGCGGACACCTTTATCGGCTTTTTCCTTCACCGCCGACATGATGGGCGAGAGGCCTGCGATGGCGCCGGTGCGGAGATAATCGCCATAAGAAAAGCCGCCAGGCAGGACGATCAAATCAACGTCGGGGAGAGAGGTCTCCTGATGCCATACTGTAAGGGGTTTTTGCCCGCCAACCTGCTCTAACGCATAAAGCATGTCGCGCTCTCGGTTTGACCCGGGAAAAACGATGACTGCCGATTTCATGCGATCACGCTCCGTCGAGCTCTATGGCGTAATTTTCGATGACCGTGTTCGCCAACACTCTTTCGCACATATCTTCCAGTGCGGCGCGGGCTTTGGTCGGGTCCGTCTCGGTCAGGTCAACCTCGATATACTTGCCCTGGCGAACATCGCCAATGCCGTCGAAGCCCAATTGGTCAAGTGCGTGGGAGATGGCCTTGCCCTGGGGGTCCAGCACACCGTTTTTGAGAGTAATTTTAATGCGGGCCTTCATGTTGCCTTTTGACTTTCAGCAGGAGGAACTCAGGACTTTACAAGTGTTGGACCGGTTGGTTTTCCGGGGTCGTTTTCGAAGAGGATGCCGAGGCGGCGTGCGACTTCTTGGTAGGCATCGACAAGCCCACCCAGGTCTCTACGAAAACGGTCTTTGTCGAGCTTTTCGTTTGTGTTGATGTCCCACAAGCGGCAGCTGTCGGGGCTGATTTCATCGGCTAAGACAATGCGCATCATCTCGCCTTCGAACAGGCGGCCGAACTCCACTTTGAAGTCGACGAGTTTGATGCCAATGCCGAGGAAGAGACCGCTCAAGAAATCATTGATACGGAGCGACAGCGCCATCATGTCATCAATCTCCTGCGGGCTGGCCCAGCCAAATGCCGTGATGTGCTCTTCCGAGACCATCGGGTCGCCGAGCGCATCATTCTTGTAGCAGAATTCGATGATGGATCTGGGAAGGGCGGTGCCTTCGTCGATGCCCAAGCGTTTTGAGATCGATCCTGCCGCGACATTGCGGACAATCACTTCAATGGGCACGATCTCTACTTCGCGGATCAGCTGTTCGCGCATGTTCATCGCTTTGATGAAATGGGTAGGAACACCAATCTCGTTCAATCGTGTGAAGATGAATTCGGAAATCCGATTGTTCAGCACACCTTTGCCATCAATCAGCTCATGCTTCGTTCCGTCAAAGGCAGTGGCATCGTCTTTGAAATGCTGTACCAGCGTCCCGGGTTCGGGGCCTTCATAGAGAACTTTGGCTTTGCCTTCGTAAACCCGTCTGCGGCGGCTCATTTTGATTAGGTCCGATCATTTGGGCCGCCTGTCTGCCTGTTCACCGGCTTGCGGTGGGTGTGGCATGGAGCGGCAATTGGGGCCCCAATGGATAAGGGGATTCGCCCTTCGCTTTGGGTCGGAACCTATCCCATGGCGCTGTCATATACAATCCGATCTCCGGAGATTCAGAGCGTCAGAATATGGCAGAAATGCTGGAAAAATAGGCATATCTGGATAAAATCAGGTCAGCAGACATCACTGCGACCACGTGTGTGTTGATTTCGCAAAATGGGCCCGGTATGCCTAGCGCAAGAAACACATCATCTAGGCGCCCTAGGCGCCGTGTCACAGTTATTTAGGAGCGGCTCGCCCATGTCCGGTTTCGACAAGCGTGAAGAAGGTTTTGAAAGCAAATTTGCCCATGACGCGGACCTTCGGTTCAAGGCGGAGGCGCGCCGCAACAAGCTGGTTGGCGCCTGGGCAGCAGAGCTTATGGGTATGTCAGCCGATGAGGCAGAGGCCTATGGCAAAGAGCTGGTCAAAGAGGATCTGAAGGAAGCGGGCGACGACGATGTTTTTCGCAAGATCCGGGCAGACTTTGATGCCAAGGGTGTAGACCAGTCAGATCACCAAATTCGCCGGACCATGGACGAAATGCTGGCCAAGGCGGTCGACGAGATCCAAAACAAGGGTTGAGATCTACCGCACCAACCCAGAAAGCCCGCTATGAATTTCACAGCGGGCTTTTTTTATGGCAGCGCCGTTTGCAGGGCGCCCGCAAAGGCATGGGCCGCCAGATGAGATATCTGGTCTTCGGTTAGGTCGCCGATCGGTTGGGTCGCCAACCCCTCCATGCGCCGATGCATGGCACTCCAGGAAATCCCCTCATTTGCCGCGCGGGCAATGATCCCGAGCGCAAATTCGTTGTGCGGCGACCCGGCCTTTTTCAACAGAGTGACCAGGTCCCCGATAAAGCCCCCCCTGACCCGGTCTGCATGGACCGGCGCGAACTCGGGTATCTCATTTGCCAGCCGATCCAGGAGCAGAATTGACCGCCAATGGGTGCGTACAAGCCCGTAAAGTTCTTGGCCAATCGCGGTAAGGGTCTCGGTTGAGGTGTCCGTTTGATCAATCGCCGTCTTGAGAACCGGCCAATGGCCTCTCTCTTCGGCAAACTCCAAAAACTGCGCAGCGATCGCGTCCAGAGGCGTAGGGCGGACGGGCAATGCGATGTCCGGCAAGGTCTCGTCATGCACCAGGTAAAGGGCAGCCAGCCCCAGCAACGCCTCTTTGTTTTCGACATAGGTGTAGAGCGTGCCTGCGGACACGCCGATTTGCCTGGCCAACCCCGCCATTTGGGCGCGCTTGTAGCCCAGCCGGGTGATGTAGGACACGGCTGCGTCAGCGATTTCAATGAGAGTCGTTGCTTGTTTTCTCGGCATTTCTCAAATGTTCGGTCGCGTGCTTGAAGTCTGCTGCAGATATTATATATAAATGAACCATTCATTTATATATCTAAATGGAGCGTGTGATGGTTTTTAGAGGACTCGCCTGTTTCGCGTCTGTTGCTATCGCTTTCTTGACGGTTCAAGCGAAGGCCGACGGGTGGGGTCATTATGGCGGGGACGCTGGCGGTTCGCGCTACTCAGCGCTCGCCCAGATCACGCCTGACAACGTCGCGACGCTCGAACGTGCGTGGGTCTATTCGACCGGGGACATGGCGGCGCGCGGCCGAGACGAAATGCTGAAAAGCGCTCTTGAGACAACACCTATCCTGAGAGACGGACGTCTCTACCTCTGTTCGGCGTTCAATGAGGTGATTGCGCTCCATCCGGGGACCGGTGCCGAGCTGTGGCGGTACAATCCAGATGTTGGAACTGACCGGCGGCCCGGCAACCAATATACCTGTCGGGGTGTGACCTACTGGAAAGATGCTCAGTCTGAAGACGGAGCATTGTGCGCCGGGCGGATTTTCTCCGGCACCGTGGACTCTCGGGTCATCGCACTCGATGCGGCGACCGGCCAGCCATGCTCGGAGTTCGGTGAAGCAGGTACGGTCCAGATCGATCTAGAGACGGAGCTTTGGTGGCCTGGCGAATTTCAGATCACGTCACCACCGGTCGTGATCGCGGATCGTGTAATCATCGGGTCAGCCATCAGTGACAATGCGCGGGCGGATGCACCCCACGGGACTGTGCGTGCCTACAATGTGCGAACGGGTGTTCTGGAGTGGACCTTTGATCCTGTGCCGCGCGATGCATCCAGCCCGGTCGCCGATACGTGGACTGAGGAAGGGCGTGCGATCACCGGACACGCGAATGTCTGGGCGCCTATGTCGATCGATGAGGTGCGTGGCCTCGTCTTTTTGCCCACGTCCAGTCCCAGTCCGGATCACTATGGCGGCACACGGCCCGGTGACAACCGCTACGCAAACTCTGTGGTCGCGCTCAAAGCCGCAAGCGGCGAGGTTGTCTGGCATTTCCAGACCGTCCATCATGATGTCTGGGACTATGACCTGCCGGCGCAACCGAGCCTCATTACGCTGGAACGCGAGGGTGCACCTGTAGATGTTGTTGCCCAGGTCACCAAAACGGGTTTCATGTTTGTGCTCGATCGCGACACCGGCGAGCCCTATTTTGGCGTGGAAGAGCGGCCTGTGCCGCAGGACGGCGCCCCCGGTGAATATTTATCGCCCACGCAGCCTTTCCCAGTCGCGCCCCCGCCTTTCACGCCGCAATCGATCAGTGCGGAAGACGGTTGGGGGGTGCTGTTGTTTGACGAATGGGCGTGCGAAAGCCGCCTCGCAGGCTTGCGTTCAGACGGTTTGTTCACGCCCCCGACGCTTGGCGGCAGCGTGCTCTTTCCCTTCACCGGTGGCGGGGCCAATTGGGGCGGAATGTCTTTCGACCCGGAACGCAAGATCGCGGTTGTTCACACCATGAGTGCCGCGATGGAAGTGCGTTTGATTGAGCGTGAAGAGTATGAAGGTGGCAACATTACCAATGATGCTGGCGAGCTCGCGCCTCAGGTTGGGGCAAGATATGCGATGACGCGGGGGATTTTGATGTCGCCCCTCGGCGTGCCTTGTTCTCCGCCTCCCTGGAGTTCTTTGGTGGGGATTGACCTGAGCGATGGCACCATCGCCTGGAATGTTCCTCTCGGGACGATTGAGAAAATTGCTCCGGTGCCGCTGCCCATTCATTGGGGCGCGCCGTCCATGGGCGGATCGATCAATACGGCGAGCGGGCTTGCGTTCATTGCCGGGACGCTTGATGACAAGGTGCGCGCCTTCGACACGTTGAGTGGTGAAGAGCTTTGGAAGGCAGACCTGCCGGCGACTGGTGCCGCAACGCCTATGACCTTTGAATGGGACGGTCGACAATATGTCGTCATCGCCGCCGGTGGCTTCGGACGGACCAATTTTTCGCTCAGCGACCAGATCATCGCATTTGCTCTGCCTGAGTGACTTCACAGATGGGGCTTGGTGCCTTCCTTCTTTGACATGCGGTCGGCAATTGTTTCGAGGGCCGTCAGGTGGACATCCCGCTTGGCGGGGTCATAGGCAGTGATGTTGACACCGCGGATAAGGGTGCGGTGATGGTCGCCGGACTCCGGATGTGTGTCCACATCGATGATGTTCACGCAGCAGGTGTTTTGCTCAAATGTTGAGAAGCCTTTGAGGCCGGCGCCCGTCGCCCATCCCAGCAAGGCTCTGTTGACGCCACCATGGGCAACGACTGCGATAGACTTCCAGCTGGGGTCTGCGATCAATCTGCCCATTGCATTGACGAGGCGCGTTTCCACATCAGCGAAGACGTCGCCGCCGCCATAGGCAGCACCTGGCTCATGTGCCTTGGCGAAGGCATAGGCCACGTCATTTAGATCTGTCAGCGTTTGGTACCGGTTCTGGTCCGACCGGATTTCCTCAAAGTCGGGGTCAACTTCGATCTCAATGTTGCGGTTACCGAAAATACCCTCTGCAGTTTCGATAGTGCGGGGCAGGCCGGAACAGACGATCCGGTCGATGTCCACGCCTTCCATGAAAGTCCGCATGCCGGCGGCCTGCTCACGACCCCAGTCGGTGAGCGGAACGGCACGACTGTCGGCTACGCGGTTGCCCTGGTCATCTACGTAGGAGACATCTCCATGGCGGAAGAGGTGGATACGGCGGCGGTGGGACCCGTCAAAAGCTTGGCGCATAAAAAACTCCCGGAATGCTTATCCCGGGAGTATAGCGACAGTGTTGAGCTCGTGTGACGCTTCTTTATTCGGCCGCTTTTGCGACGGCGTCGGCGCCGAAAACACGTTTGAAGATCGTATCCGCGTGTTTGGTGTGATAGCCGAGATCGAAACGTTCGCGGATCTCTTCTTCGGAGAGATATTTGCGCACATCCTCGTCCCCCAGCAGTTCTTCCAGGAAATCGACTGTCGCGCTGCCCGCAACCTGATAGCTGTCCCAGACCTTCATGGCGTTGCGCTGCACGAGACGGTAGGCATCCTCGCGGGAGCTTCCTGCTTGGGTCAGCGCGAGCAAAATGCGCTGCGAGTGAACAAGGCCGCCGAGGCGGTCCATGTTTCCCATCATCCGTTCCGGATAGACCAGCAGATTGTCGACCACATTGGTGAGGCGCACGAGGGCAAAGTCGAGCGTCACTGTGGCGTCCGGGCCGATCATACGCTCAACGGAGGAGTGGGAGATATCCCGCTCATGCCAGAGTGCCACATTCTCCATGGCGGGGGTTACCGACATGCGGACGATCCGTGCAAGGCCGGTCAGGTTTTCCGTCAGGATAGGGTTCCGCTTGTGTGGCATGGCCGATGAGCCTTTTTGGCCCTTGGAGAAAAACTCTTCGGCTTCCAGAACTTCTGTTCGCTGCAGGTGCCGGATTTCGGTTGCAAGGCGCTCGATGGAGCTGGCGACGACTCCCAGTACGGCAAAGAACATCGCATGGCGATCCCGCGGGATCACCTGTGTCGAGACCGGCTCCGGCACGAGGCCGAGGGACTTAGCGACATGCTCTTCCACGTAGGGGTCGATATTCGCGAAGGTGCCGACGGCACCGGAGATCGCGCAGGTCGCAACTTCCTTGCGCGCCTGAACGAGACGTTCGCGGCAGCGCTCAAACTCGACATAGGCCTGCGCGAGTTTTACGCCAAAGGTCGTGGGCTCTGCATGAATACCATGTGAGCGACCGATGGTGATCGTGTCTTTGTGCTCAAAGGCCCGGCGCTTCAATGCGGCAAGCAGTCCGTCCATGTCTTCGAGCAGTAGGTCGGCCGCGCGGACAAGTTGCACATTGAGGCAGGTGTCCAGCACGTCAGATGAAGTCATGCCCTGGTGGACGAAGCGGCTGTCTTCACCGACGAATTCCGCGAGATGCGTCAGAAAGGCGATGACATCATGTTTGACTTCTCGCTCAATCTCGTCGATCCGCGCGACATCGAATTCTGCCTTACCTCCGCGTTCCCATATAGTTTCCGCCGCTTCCTTCGGTATCACGCCGAGCTCAGCGAGCGCCGTACAGGCATGGGCTTCGATTTCGAACCAGATGCGAAACTTGGTTTCCGGGGACCAAATGTCGGCCATTTCCTGCCGGGAGTAGCGCGGGATCATGTTGCTCTCAGTCTGATGTAAGAAGAGCGCAGGGTTTAGCAGATCGCGGTGGGCGTCTCAACTGAGTCTCATATCCGGCAAGTCCCAGAAGGGCGTGTTCCGCTGTACCCATTTTCCAAATAAAATCAAAGGGATGTCGATCGCCAGGCACCCACAAGGGTACCCGGCGATCGCTTTATCGATTGTCGATCTGGCCCCGCACGGATGTGATCCCGCGATGGGTGATCCGATAGGGCCCTGAATTACGCGACGCGATATAGCGCCGCCGTTTGAGTTTTTTGAAAAGATCGAGGGTGAAGCCGGTCAAAGCCCAGCCATCTCTGGTAAAGCAGATGGCTTCGACAATTTTTCCCTGATCATTGCGTTCGAGGACGATCCGGCCCCCTTGAGCCATCACATGGAGCACTTTCTGCTCCGGTCTTGAAATGTCCACTGTAAATGCGCCTTGAAGTATTTGGCTGTTGCGCAAAGCAACACGCCCGCGCCGCAATCAGCGGCGCGGTAACTCGGGGTAACCTCTCAAGACCGTTTGAAACGTTCCTAGGTTACCGAAGGGCACTCACAATTAGCATCAAATCTCCGTTGCTGGTCTCAGAGATAATGGTGGCGGGGTGCGCCGTCAAGAAACCTGTCAGATGAGACCCAGAGATTTGAAGCTCACATGGGCGCCTTTGCCAATCACTAGATGGTCGTGCACGGAGATGCCCAGAGGTTGCGCGCTATCCACAATCTGGCGGGTCATGTCGATATCCGCCTGGCTGGGCGTGGGATCACCTGATGGATGATTGTGAACCAGAATGACGGAGGACGCGCTCAGCTCCAATGCACGCTTCACGATCTCCCTCGGATAGACCGGTGTGTGATCTATGGTTCCTTTTTGTTGGATCTCGTCGGCGATGAGTACATTTTTTCGGTCCAGGAACAGGATGCGGAACTGTTCCGTGTCGTTATAGGCCATGGAGGCATTGCAATAGTCGATGAGTGCCGCCCAGGAAGAGAGGGCGGGGCGGTCCATAATCTTGGCCTGAGAAAGCTTGAGTGCGGCAGCCTGGACAACTTTAAACTCACCGATCACTGCGTCGCTCACGCCAGGCACGTCGCGCAGGCGCGATGGATCGGCCGCTACTGTCGCACCAAAGCTCCCAAACGTCTCAATAAGCGCTTTGGCGAGAGGTTTGACGTCGCGGCGCGGGATAGCGCGGAAGAGGAGAAGTTCAAGCAGCTCATAGTCAGCAATGCCGTCAGGACCCGCTTTGGCGAACCGCTCGCGCAACCTCTGCCTATGACCGGCATAGTGCGGTTTTGGGGCTTGTGTGTCTTCCTGATTTGGCAGGTCAGCCATAGGGCGGGTGATCAAGGCCGGCAGGTGAGGTTGTGAATATCTCTGCGCCGTCTGCCGTGATGCCGATGGTGTGCTCAAATTGTGCTGAAAGTGACCGATCGCGGGTTACGGCAGTCCAGCCGTCGTTGAGCATTTTGACGGCGGCTTTGCCTGCATTGATCATCGGTTCCACCGTGAAGAACATGCCTTCATGGAGCGCCATGCCGTCGCCGGGGCGTCCGTAGTGGAGCACGTTCGGGATGTCATGAAAGACGCGCCCAATGCCGTGGCCGCAGAATTCCCGCACGACTGAACAGCGCTCGCCCTCTGCGTAAGTCTGGATCGCGGCGCCTATGTCGCCAAGGGTTGCGCCGGGCTTTGCGGCGGCGATGCCCCGCATCATGGCTTGGTATGTGATGTCACATAGCCGTTCTACTTTACGGTTGACCTTGCCCACATAGTACATGCGGTTGGTGTCGCCGTGCCATCCATCCTTGATGAGCGTCACATCGACATTGACCGCGTCGCCGTCGCGCAGGGTTCGGTCGCCTGGAATGCCATGACAAACAACGTGGTTCACAGACGTACAGCAAGACTTCCTGAAGCCACGGTAATGCAATGGGGCAGGGATGCACTCGTGATCCATCGCATATTCAAAGACCCATTGGTCGATCTCGTCGGTGGTGATACCGGGGACGATTTTGCTGGTCAGCATATCCAGAGCGCCGGCCGCCAGTTGGCCGACAATGCGCATTTTTTCAAATGCTTCCGGCCCGTGGATCTTGAGTTGGCCCATCTCCTGGATGTCGTGTGCGGCAAGGTCGGTCATCATTGGCCGTCGGTCTTTCTTGGAACGTCTGTTTCACTATTTAGATATCAATTTTGAGACGGCGATCAAGCTCAATTCCGTCTGTTGAGAGTCTACAGGAATAGCACAGGACCTCAACGCCCGCCGCCAGTGCGTCGCGCAAGGCTTTGGCATACTTTGGATCAATATCGGTAGCAGGCCGCATATGGGTGCAATCGGACCTCTGAACCAGGAAGAAAACCACGGCGCGGAGGCTCGATTTAGCCATATCGGCGAGTTCCGCCATGTGTTTGGCGCCACGCGCCGTCTTGGAGTCGGGGAACTCTGCCAGGCCATCTTCGCGTGATAGCGTCACACTCTTCACTTCGACATAGGCCGAGGGGCGGTCGGGATCCTCTAGGAGAAGGTCAATGCGACTGTTTTCGCCATATTTGACCTCTCGACGCAGGGTCTCATAGCCAGCGAGTTCCGGGATTTGTCCATCGGTGATGGCCGCCTCGACGAGCGCGTTGGCTTTGCTTGTGTGGACGCCCACCAAAGAGGTGGTCGTATCCACCAGTTCCCAGGACCAGGCGAGCTTGCGTTTCGGATTGTCGCTCTTGGAAACCCAAACCGTTGCGCCGGGTTCCGCAAGCCCCATCATGGATCCCGGATTGGCGCAGTGGGCCGTCACCTCCGACCCGTCCGCGAACCGGATGTCGGCGAGAAAGCGCTTGTAGCGTTTGATCAGTGTGGCCTGCGCGAGGGGAGGATCGAATTTCATGAGGCGCACCATAGAGTTTGCGGGCGCGATCCGACAAGCTCTTGGTCCCGGCGCCGCGCAGGCTATATGCTGGAGTGTCATTCATGCGTTTGGAGTTCCCCAATGTCCGAAACCGGCTCATCGACCCAGGTTACAGCTGCCGTTCTGCTGATCGGCGATGAGATCCTGAGTGGGCGGACGAAGGATGCCAACCTGAATTTTATCGCGACCTATCTGGGTGATATTGGCATTCAGGTGAAAGAGGCGCGGGTCGTTATTGATGATCGCGACAGGATTGCGGAAGCGGTGAATGCGCTCCGCCAAGCTTACGATTACGTCTTCACAACGGGCGGTATTGGCCCGACGCATGACGATATCACGGCCGACTCGGTCGCTCATGCGTTTGGTGTGTCGATCGACAAGCACCCGGAAGCCATGGAGATTCTGACTAGGCACTATCAAGAGACCGGTGGTGAGTTTACAGAAGCTCGGCAGCGCATGGCCCGCATCCCCGACGGCGCAACGCTGATTCCCAATTCCGTCAGCAAGGCGCCAGGCTTTCAGTTGGAGAATGTTTTTGTGATGGCCGGTATCCCGATCATCGTCCAGGTGATGATGGACGCGTTGGCCGACCGCTTGGAGGGCGGGGCCCGCATGTTGTCCAAGACCATCGATTGCTTTGTGGGTGAAAGCGCTGTCGCTGATGAACTGGGCGCAATACAGGAACAATTTCCCAGCGTCGGCATTGGTAGCTACCCGTTCTTTCGGGACAAACAGTATGGAACGTCGTTGGTTTTGCGCTCCGTCGAATCGGATCAGTTGGACGCCGCTCTAAAGGCGACCTTTGACCTAGCGGCCAGGGCAGGGGGTAACCCGGTCGAGCGCTCAGGCTGAGAGAAGCTGTCTTAACCTTGATTCCCAGACAAAGCGGGACGGTCAGGCGATTTGACGTCGTTTTTTTGCAACATTAACCTCAACATTACGAAGTTTTCAGCTGTACGTGGGGCTATTTTCGGTACACTCTTTGACATAACTCGTTACTGTGCCTCACTGAAATGCTCGTAAGTGGAGGTTCATTTGGACGAAGCCGGCGCGTGATGTGTTTCCATCAGGCGCCATGGAGGGGGATCATCTGATCCTGCTTCGTGCAAAAGAGTTCCAGTGGAGGGGCTCTCGAGTAGACTGAAGGCTCGGGCAACGAAGACGAACTAATTGCGGGTACTAACACCCTGAGGGAGAACGCGAAAATGAAGAAGTTTGCTGCCATTGTGGGGATCGCTGCAGGCATGTCGATGATGAGCACTGGTGCGATGGCGCTGGATTCAAACTTCGACAGCATGTCGAAAGCTGGCAAGCACCAGTTCTATGTCTGGTGCACCGGTAAAGACGACTATGTCGAAGCTGCTGATGGTTCCGATGCGAAGGACGCTCAGTCCAAAATCGCCGCATCAGCTGGCAACACCTGCTGGCCTGTCTGGCAGGGCATGGTCAACTAAGCCAGTTGGCATTGAATTAAGAGACGGCGGTCCTTTGGGCCGCCGTTTTCTTTTGTGCATGATTCGAAACGTGATCGTCGCGACCAAGCGGTGAAGCCTTACGGCCGACAAGCCGATGCACACCGATGCTCCCTAGAGCATCGGTGTGCATGACGCGGCGCCATTATGGCAGGTGGCTGATCGCTCTAGTCCGCCGCCGAGCTTGCAGGCACTGCAGAAGACCGACCGGATTGTCGCTTTCTGTCGACGACCATCAGCAAAGACGGCAGCAGAAGGAAATCGACGATAAGGGCCACCGCAATCGTTATGGCGGTCAGCAGTCCCATGTCGGAGTTCAGCCTGAAAGGCGACAAGGTAAGTACCATGAAGCCTGCGATCAGAACGAAGGTCGTGACGGTCAGGGCCGACCCCACTTGCCGGAAGGCGTATTGGATAGCGTCGCCCGCATCCAGACCCTGCTCCCGCCGTGCCCTCAGGTATTTACTGAGAAAGTGGATCGTATCGTCGACGACGATACCAAGGGTCATGCTGACGACCGGCGCAAGAGATAGGCCCACTTCGCCGACCATCAGGCCCCAGATCCCAAAGGCAATGCCAATCGGGATGAGATTGGGAATGAGGCTTACGACCCCGATTTTGAGCGATCGTAGGACGATCACGAGAATGGCGGAGATCAGGACGATCGCAATCAATGCCCCGCTGATCATGCTGCGTGTGCTCCGTTGACCGATGTGCGAGAACATCAGGTTGGAACTGGATGCTTCGAAGCGGATGTGAGGCAGGTTTTCTCTGAGCCACGAATCGAACCGCTGCTCGACATCCAGCATCTGCCTGGTGCTCATGGCATCAAATGCCACGGTGACCCGTGTCGCCGATTTATCGAGATTGACCTGGTTGTTCAGGTTCAGTCCGTAAGGCAGCGACATCTCGTAGAGCAACAGATATTGCGCGGCAAGTTCTCTGTCGTCCGGTAGGCGATGCCATTCCGGTTCATCGCCGTGCATGTTGCGGTTCAGGCGCTTCATGGTCTGGGTGATCGCATAAACGTGGTGCACTTCGTCCTGCGCGTGCAGGTAGTCAATAAACTTCTGAACATCCGCCAGAAACGCCGGTTCGTTCACGTCACCGGACCCGCCAGCCTGCAAGGCATATTGAATATTGTTGGGGCCTATGAGGTTTTCGATTGCGTAATCTGTATCCTGGCGAAACTCTGTGCTCTCATCGAAATAGGTCACGAAGTCATCGTTGATTTCGTTACTTGGGATGAGAGCCACAAAGGCGAGCGTCAGCGCCGCGGTGCCCAACAGGATAGGTCTATGCCTCTCGCGGACGGTGCGGCTGATGAAGTCGAAGGCGGTGTGTTTGCTGTCGGGGCGGGCCTTAACGCGCACCGGCACAACAGCGATAAAGGCCGGCAGAAAAGTTACACTCAATACAAATGCAGCTGTCACACCGGCAGCAACGATATTGCCCAGATGTACGATCGGCGGCACGTCCGACGTGTTCAATGCCAGGAACCCGATGACTGTGGTGACAGACGTCAGAAGGATCGGCTGAAAGTTGACCCGAAGGCTTTCAACAATCGCAGCTTCCTTGTCTTGTCCGGCGCGCATCGTCGCGAGGAAGGTGACGAGAAAGTGCACCGTATGTGCAACAGCGATGGTGAGGATGATGTTCGGTGCTGAGGCGGATGGCGGCGTAAGCTTGTATCCGCTCCAGCCAAATGCGCCCATGCCCGCAAGGATGGACATGAACAGCATCAAGGTCGTTGCGATGGTCGCGCTGACACTGCGAAAGAGAAATCCGAGCAGCACGATAATAACGAGGAACATAAGTGGGACCAGCCTCGTCATGTCTTGTCGGGCATTTTCGCCGAACGCGTTATTGAACATGACCATGCCTGTGAGACCTATGGTCAGATTCGGGTCTTTCTGCTCAAGTTCGTGGGCGAGTTTTCTGACATAAGCCGCGACCTCCGGCACTTCCGTCATCGACTTGCCCGGAAGGGTTATCGTTACATTGATACCGGTGACAGAAGCCCGTTCGTTGACGATCCTTTTCACTATGAGCGGCTCATTCAGCGCAATGTCCTTTATCCGAGCAAGTTCGTTGGCGCTTGCTGTGTCCGGGTCGGCCACAAGATCGCCGACCACCAGATCGTCTCCAGAAGCCTCGGAGTGCTGATAGTTGGTGAGGGAGTCAACGCGCGTGGAATAGGGAATTTGCCATGATTTTTCAGTGAGCCACTTGATGTTCGCGAGCGTTTGATTAGTGAAAACCTGTCCATCTTTAGGGGTGATCAGGAAGACGACGTTATCGGCACGGTCGTAGCTTGCCTGCAGCGCTTCGAACGCCTGAAGTTGCGGATTGTCGGGCGAAAAGAATGCGCGATAGTCGGTCGTAAAGCCCAAATACCTTCCGCCGCTGGCTGCTGCCACAACCGCGATGATGGCTGCAATCATCACAAGCCATCGCCACTTGATCAGAAATTCTGCGTACTTAACGATCATTGGTTTCTCCTGTGGTCAGGCACGCGGGCTGTCTGCCGCTCTGTGCCTCTTGTTCGATCAGATCAATCCGAGGCTTGAGAGGCCGATGTAGAAAGTGGCGAACCAGCTCACCATGAAGCTGACAGTGCGGAGGACGGGGATGCCGAGGCCGTAGCAGAGGTAGTGGGCTATCCGCGCGAAGGTGTAGATGAACGCGGCAGTGACTACCGTCACCTCTATGGTGCCGGCCAACGTCGCGGCAAAACAAACACCGACGAACGCGGCCAAATTTTCGGCCGCGTTGGCGTGCGCCTGCCGGAGCCGCTGGGCCCAGGCGGGGAGCGGCGTGGGGTCGGCTTTGGGATTGCCGCCCAGGACCGCTCCCACACCCTGTACGGCGGCAGCGGCCACAAGATAGGGCACCCACATCACGATCGTGACGAGGCAGGCAAAGACGATGGCTTCTTGCATTTCAGAGGTTCCTTTTTGCTGCAAAGGAGAATGTTGACAAATACAACAATACAGATATGGACGATTGTTGCATTTATCAACAATTAATTTTTGGGCGTGGAATTTGAGCCTTATCGCTCGTAGAACGACTTAGTTCATCAGGTTTTCAGCTAGTTTTGAGAGGGTGCGCTGTGTCGTGTCGACGTCTGCGTCTTTTATGTCCTTGAGCGCCCGCCCGGCCATCTTTTGCACCAGAGGCAACAGTTGCAGCCGGGTTTTCGCGCCCAAAGGCGTTATAAAAATCGTCAGTTGCCGAGCACTTTCCGCGTGAACAGTGCGCTCAATCCATCCCTTACGCTCCATACGCGCAAGCAGTCTGGTGACATTCGTTTTCTCTTTTTTGAGTTTCTGGACGAGGTCACCATGGTCGATGCCGTCCTCTGGTAGGAGCATCAATGCGACGAATTCCTCAGGCGTCGCGCCGTGGCCTGCCGCCTGAAACGCTGAGCGCATAGCCGTTTTGAAGAGGTAGCTTGCTTGATGGAGGGCAACACCGATGGTCTTTTCCGCATTGATTGGCAAGCGCTTTGTCATCTAATGGATCGGGCGTGGGTCGCCCAATGCTCCGTAGTATTGTTGGCAGCGCCTCCGGTAGAAAAGCGCGGGTATTTCGATCCATATTTCCTTGATTGTTGTTTATGTCAACCTTTGGGCCGCTGGCGTCGGTCGCGATAATGACTCCTGCGGCTGATTGGTTACCGTCCACCAGCGGTGTTCCCAAACTGGCTCCGCAGCTTTATGGTGACGCCGCACTCAGCCTCCGAGTCGCCAGTGCAGTCGCACGGTGGCCTCCCTGGGGCCCCATGGCGAAATTGGTATACGCAGCAGACTTAAAATCTGTCGCCCGTAAGGGCTTCCCGGTTCAAGTCCGGGTGGGGCCACCATGTTGCTCAATCACGACAGTTTTGCGATGGCTCAACGCATCCGAGGAAGCCGACAACCGGCATTCCCGCAGAGCGAGCCGTGTTGGTACCTCTCATTCAAGCCCGCTTCTCTACAGTTAGCTGTCGTCCGCTAGAGGTTGGTCACCAGGCTCGAGACCCTTTGATCATTCTTGTCTGCGCTGCATCCTTTCGGTCCAATTTCGGCCCATTTGAGCCTGTTGCCGGTCCCTTACGGCTGTCGCCGGCCAGTTCATGCGCTTAATCAATAAAACAAACCATTTATGAAACTAAATATTTAGATCGGGCAGGTCATGATTGAACCAGGCCGAGGGGCGCTTTGGCGCCTCTCACAAGTGGGAGGGCCTGATGCGAGTTGATGAGATGGCAAAGCTCGACGAGACCACCTTGTCAGGTGTGTTCAGGGCCGTCGCGTTTGGCCTGGCATTTTTGGTTTTTGCTCAAACCATTATTGCCTACCTGATCCACGGGCAGGTGCGCCTTGGCATCATTTCTGCCTCCATATCGGGCTGTATCCTCGTCGCCCTTGGTGTCTGGTCGATCTTTCGAGAAGATATCCGTCTACTGGCCTGGATCCTTATGAGCACACTGATCGTGCTGAGTGGTCTCGCGTCTTTTGCCACCGGCGGCGTGGACGGGAGCATCGCGGCGCTCTTTATTATTGCGCCTTTAGGAGCCGCCTATTTCCTCGGAACAGGCTCCTCCCTCTTTTTTGGTGCGGTGAGTGTCGTTTCCGTTCTCGCGCTTTATGCGCTCGATGAGGCGGGCTATATACCCGACAATCCCCTCAATCCGGAAAATGTCCGCTTAGCGCACACCATCATGCTGACCTTTCTGATCGGTGCTGCACTCTTTCTCTCAGTCGTGTTTGCGAGGCAGGTAGCAAGGCATGCGTTAGAGACGCAGAAGAGTCTTATGAAAGCGGAAGAGGCCGCGCGAGCTAAATCAGACTTTCTAGCCAATATGTCTCATGAAATTCGCACGCCTATGAACGGGGTGAGCGGCATGCTGCAATTGTTGCTGAGGTCGTCCCTGGATGATGAGCAAAAGAACCAGGCGAAGCTTGCACTCTCATCGGCGGAACACTTGATGGTCTTGCTGAATGACACGCTGGACATGTCGAAGCTCGAAGCTGACCAACTCACTTTGGAGTCGATTGAGGTCGACCTGCCTGAACTTGTTCGCGACTCCGCGGAAACGTTTAAAGGAAAGGCCACCGAAAAAGGTGTGCAGATCAAGGTCCATCTGGAGGACGATTTAGCGCCAAAAATCGTCGGTGATCCAACGCGTTTGAAGCAGGTCCTTATCAACCTGATCGGCAACGCAGTGAAGTTTGTGGACAGCACCGGCCAAATCCACGTGTCGGTTAAATCACGTACCAAGGCAGGCCACGAAGTTCTCCGCTTTGAAGTCGAGGATGATGGTATCGGGGTGGCACCAGACCTTCAGGACCACATTTTTGAGAGGTTCACGCAGGCTGAGGCAACCACCACGCGTGAGTTTGGCGGAACGGGTCTTGGTCTTTCCATCTGCAAACAGTTGGTCGAATTGATGGCAGGACGTATCGGCGTGGTCAGCGACGGCACTTCTGGCAGTCTCTTCTGGTTCGAGATTCCCCTAAGGCGACGAGCGACGGCGCCGAGGAAAGATACAGAGGTTCTTGTCTCTGAAGCTCCTGATGCGCCAGTTGGTGGGTCTCTGCACTCCGCAACGGAGTCTTTCTCGATCCTTCTTGCAGAGGACAGCCATGTGAACCAGCAGGTGATCAAAGCCTGTTTCCTTCCGTTTGACGTCAATCTGGTATGTGTTGAAAACGGGGAGGAGGCTCTAAGCGCCCTGAACAAAGAAGCATTTGGCGTCGTGCTCATGGATGTACAAATGCCGGTTCTTGACGGCGTGGAAACAACCAAGAGGATACGTGCTTCCAGAGAAAGCTGGGCCCAAACCCCAGTCATTGCTCTTACAGCAAACGCTATGAAGGGCGATCGCGAAACCTATCTCGAGGCGGGCATGAACGGTTATGTGTCCAAACCCGTCGATCTTGAGCTGCTGCTTGAAGAGATCACCCGGATCACCGGCCATGATTTTTGGCAAGACCCGGTGGCCGATGATGGCTGTACGCGTCAGGACGCACAGGCAGTGTCAGGCGCCTGACCACTGACGTTGGCAATCCAACTGCTGCAACGCACTCCACCTTTTGTCGAACCCCTGCCTCGTTCTTGGTATAGTCTCTCCGTGAAGACGCTGAACGGGGGGATTGGGGATGCGCTGGATCTATGGGTTGGTTGGGGTGCTACTTGTGGTCGGTGTATCTGTTTACGCCTACATACAGTATCAGCTCAATGCACCACTCTTCACAGAGGAGAGGCTTCAGCAGATCGAGGCAGAGGTGGCCGCCCAGAATGAAGAAGCGTTTGAGCGTCCCGCGCCGCAGCCAGCGACATATCCGCCGTCCAATCCCTTGAACAATGCCTATTTCGGGGATCTGCATTCTCATTCTGCTTTGTCGTTTGACTCGTACATTTTTGGCAACCGGCTTTCAGTGGACGATGCATACCGGGTCGCCAAGGGCAATGCTTTCGAGACCGCCTCCGGCGAAAGAATTCAGCTCTCGGTGCCGCTCGATTTTGCCGCAGTCACTGACCATGCCGAGGGGTTTGGTCTGTTTGAAACATGCGCAGGGGAGGAAGCATCGGACGATTTCATGAACCTGTGTCGACGCTTTGATTCACCCAATGCCAGCTTTTTCCTAGATCTTCGTGAAGCTGGCGAAAAACGACCGCCGGAGAACCTCGGCGGTTCAGATGAGGCGATTGGCGCAGATCAGGCGCAGTCGACATGGTCTCAAATTGTTGCCGCTGCCGAGCGGCATAACGAACCCGGTGTTTTTACAACATTCGCGGCTTATGAGTATTCGCCTCCCTTGCCGGATCGGGGCAAGATCCACCGAAATGTCATCTTCCGAAACAAAACGGTGCCTGCGCGTGCAACGTCCGCGTTTGACGCGCTGACGGAGATTGATCTCTGGAACATGCTCTCAGCGGATTGCGAAGATCCCTGTGACTTCATCACCATTCCTCATAACCCGAACAAGTCCTGGGGTTTGGCATTTGCGAGCCACACCATTGATGGCGATGCGTATACGCCTGAAGATTGGAAGATGCGGGATGCGGTCGAACCGCTTGTCGAAATGTTTCAGATCAAGGGCAATTCCGAATGCAGCCTGGGGTTTGGTGCGACCGACGAGGAGTGTGGTTTCGAGCAGTTTTTGTCTCCCTGCGCTGAAGGTCAGGTGACGCAGTGCATCCATCCGACCTCCATGGCAAGAGACGGCCTTAAGCTCGGGCTTAAGCTTGAAGAAGAGCTGGGTTTCAATCCGCTTGACTTCGGCATGATTGGCAGCACCGATACCCATAACTCAAATCCCGGCAGCGCAGAGGAGTATGATTTTGTGGGGGCCGCTGCGCTGTTTACGGGGAATGCGAACCTGCGCCTTCGTGGATTGCGTGGTGGAGGCGCCTCGTCTGTTCAAAACCCGGGCGGTCTGGCTGTGGTGTGGGCCCCGGAGAATACGCGGGATGCGCTCTTCGATGCGATGGAACGTAAGGAGGTCTATGCCACCAGCGGCACGCGCATTCGTTTGCGCTTCTTCGGCGGGCCAACCTATGAAGAAGCTCTGTTGACTGCAGACAACGCCGTTGAACTTGCCTATGCGCAAGGTGTTCCGATGGGGGGGATGTTGCGTCCAGGCGACGGTGAGGTGCCTGCGTTTTATGTGGAGGCATTGCAAGACCCATTGAGCGCTCCGCTTGATCGCGTCCAGATTATCAAGGGTTGGCTGGACAAGGGCGAGATCAGGGAATCTGTTATCGATGTTGCGTGTAGTGATGGCCGGTCTGCGGACCCTGACACTGGTCGATGCCCGTCCGCAGATGTGTCCGTCGACCTGTCCAATTGTGCCTTTGAGACAGAAAAAGGCGCTCAGGTTCTCAGGTCGGTTTGGCGCGACCCGGACTATGAGCCAGATCAACGCGCATTCTACTATGCCCGCGTTGTGGAGAATCCCACTTGCCGTTGGTCAACCTACGACGCATTGCGGTTGGGTGAAGCGCCCCCGGATAATTTGCCGAGCACCATTACCGAAATGGCTTGGTCTTCGCCCATCTGGATCGGGCGGCCGTAGGTTTGGCGTTGTGGTTGGCAAGCTTGGCTAACGGGCGACCTCATTTGTTCGCTTGTAGCTCCACCAGGAAACGGTGAGCACTAACAGGGACATGACAAAAGCGAATGTGACGTTGCCGTTCCAGCCTGCCCAGTCATAGGCGATCGTACCCGCCCAGCTTGCCATTCCGCCGCCCAAGAACATCAGGAAGATGTAAACGGTCATGAGGCGCGTTCTGACAGATGCGTCCTGGCTCAAGAAAGTCATCCGGCCCGTAATGTCGATGACCGGCCCGACCAGATTCATCGTGATGAGCGGGATCATGAGCAGCCAAATGTTGTTGCCGAAGACAAAAAGCGAAGCGACGCCGACCAATTGGATGGCGGCGAGAATGGTTCGTGCTTTATAGGCTCCAACCTTGTCGGCCCAGGCCCCCATTCGCGGCGTTGTGACCAGGTTCAGAGCGGAGATCGCCGCCAGATAGCCGACCGTATCGACGCCATAGCCCATCGCCGGACTTGTCAGATGTAGTCCCAGGCCAAGCCAGACCGCCAGAAAAATGCCGAAGCTCAGTGCCTGAATGATGCCGGCGCGAATGATGTCCGGATGATCTCTGATGATCGGTAGAATGGAGAGGATCAAGTCGCCATAGGACTGTTTCACATCTGCCTGTTTTTCGCGCTCTTCCATAATGAAGGGTAGGGCGATGGAGACGATCAGCATCAGTGTTGCAGCGACGAAATAGACCGTCCGCCACCCGAAGTTTTCACCGAGAAAGCCTGCCCCGGCGCGGGCCAGCAGTATACCGCCGATAATGCCGGCGGTGAGAATGCCGGTCGCATGTCCGAGCTCTGAGGTGCGAACGCGTTTCGAGACATAGGCCGGCAGCAGATAGGGCGCGATGGTGAAGAAACCCAAGATCGTCGAGCCGGCGATGAATAATCTGAAGTCCTGAACCAAGGCCATACCCAAGATGCCGCAGAATTGCCCAGCGACGAAGACGGATGTGAGGCGACGATTGCTGACACGGTCACCAAGCGGGAGGAGCAGGAGGATGCCTAAGGCGAGAGCGACCTGATTGAGGGCGGGGACGGCACCGATCAGGGAGGCGCTCACTTCAAAGTCTTCCGCGACGCGGGCAATGATGGGGTGGATGTAATAGGCGTTGGCTGTGACGACAGCACTTGCCACCGCGAGGATGTAAAGCTTGGTCTTCGAAAGATACTGAGCTTGGTGTTCGCTTTCACCCCGCGGTTCAGGCGCCGTATCTGGCATGCTCACCTTTTCACAACTGAATGTTCGGGCGAATGGGTTCGCCCTGGTTGGACTTTTCTTTTGCTCTGTAGCGTTTGATCTAGGAGAAGGTCTCTGCAATCAGATCGAGCTGTTTCGCCAGGTCTTTAGCACCCTTCTTTCCCAGTGCCGAGTCGAGCCGTGCATTGATTTCGTTGAAGGGCTTCTCCGCGCGTTTGAGTGTCTTTTTTCCCTTGTCGGTGAGTTGAAGAAGCCAAGTGCGTGCGTCGGTATCGCTGCGCCGGCGAATAACCAGCTCTGCTTTCATCAGTCTTGCGACCATGGCCGTGATGGCCGACTCGTTTTGTTTCAACTGCCGGGCAAGATCTCTCTGTTTCAGGTTCTTGGCTGAATTAATCAGGCTCAATACGGCCACTTGCGTCGTGGAGAGCCCAGCACTTTCGATCAGGGCATTGTCTGCTTCGGTTTTCAGGCGGTGGGCTGCCACTTGCAGCAGGAAATACAGGCGTTCTTTGTGTGCTGACATGGGCCCATCATAAACGCCTTGTCATGATCTCCCAACTCTTCTATAAAGCTTCACTAGTGAAGTAATGGAGATTGCTCATGGGCGCGATAGATGTCTGGTCGCAAATCACGACTCAACGCATGGCAGATCAGCCTTGGATGGAGACGCTCTTGCGGTGGACGGGCAGACCTGGGGACCGACAGGTACCTGACGTAGCAAGTACCCTCGCGGCCATGGATGCGGCGGACGTGGACATTATGTTTCTCTCTGCCTGGCAGGGACGGGATGGGTCCTTGATCAGCAACGAAGAGGTTGCCGATTCCATTGAGGCGGCGCCTGACCGGTTTCGGGGTTTGGCGACCGTTGATATCAATAATCCGATGGAGGCTGTCCGCGAGATACGGCGATGGGTCGATGGCGAACGTTTTGTCGGCGTGCGTCTTGTTCCCTGGTTGCTGGATCTCCCGCCCAATGATCGGCGCTACTATCCTGTGTACGTCGCTTGTGTTGAAGCGGGTGTTCCGTTTTGTACCCAGATTGGCCATACCGGACCACTTTGCCGGTCGGAACCTGGGCGCCTGATCCCCTATCTCGACGATGTGTTGCTCGACTTTCCGGAACTGAAAGTTGTCGGCGGTCACGTTGGTTTCCCATGGATCGATGAGCTTGTGTCTCTCAGTCTCAAATATCCGAACCTCTATGTGGATACCTCTGCCTATGCAGTGCACCGGCTGCCGGAAGACTTCGTGAAATTCATGAAGGGTCCCGGACAGTCACGCGTGATGTTTGGCACTAACTGGCCCATGCTGTCGCCGAGCCGGTGCCTTCAGCATCTGGAGGCGCTGGAGCTCACGGAGGAAGGCGAGGACCTCTTTTTGAGTGGAAACGCGCGACGGGTATTCGGCCTGACCTAAAGAGTATTGTTGCCGCGTTGCTAAGCCACCGGTATCGGACCCTGAGGAATCGACTTCCAGAACTCCGCGTCATGGCCATACATGATGGTTGCACCCCGGGACTGCATGTCGCGCAGGCGCTGGAAGACCCGAAGCATTGCTTCCTTGTCGTGGGCAATGCCGGGCAGCCGCAGCGTTTCCAGCGACTCCTTCAGGTAGCAGGCGTCACCGCAGAGAACATACTCTTTGGTTTCGGTCCGCACTCTCAATGATTGGTGCCCTGGAGTGTGACCGTAGGTCGGCAGGCAAACGACAGTGCCATCGCCAAACAGGTCGTGTTCGCCGGAGATGAGGTGATGCCTTTGACCGATGTCGAAATCCTTTTTGAGGTAGGCGAGATCGGTGTCAGGCAACGCCATGGCGTGATCCCATTCGAGGCGCTGCACGACCAGATCCGCGTTGGGTATCTGAGCATTGCCGCCCGCATGGTCGTAGTGAAGATGCGAATTGACCAGGTGGGTGATGTCGCCTGGGTCGATGTTCATGGCCATCAGCCGGGAGGAGATTTCCTCGCCTGGCTGAAAATGAAACTCTGTGAACTTAAGTGCTTCTTCGCCCGCGTAAGCCAGCGGGTCGGTTTGGGTCTGCAGATGCAGCCCGCTGTCAAACAGCACTTTCCCTTTCGGGTGAACGATCAGATAGGAGGGGATTGGAAGGGTGAGTCTTCCTTTGTCCCCTTTTAGAATGAAGGTTGCGGGGAGCGTGAGATAGCCGCATGTGAATGCATAGAGCTTCACAGGCATGCTTGATACCCCTCAGATCGATTTCCTAGACATGCGGTGCAAAGCTCCGCTGGTCAAGATGCTTCCTTCCAGGCTGCCTCAGCTGGCGAAGCTTCGTCCGGCTTTAGAGACGGATCGTATTTGTAGAGCGTCGAGCAATACGGGCAGATGATTTCCGATTCTTCGCCCATATCGAGAAAGACATGGGGGTGATCGTTTGGCGGTGTCGCGCCCATGCATTTGAATTCTTTCGCGCCGATTCTGATTTCGCTGACGCCTGAATCATTACGAAATTTGGGGATATTCGTGCCGCTCGCCATTTGACCCACTCTGTTGGGACGACCTTTCGCCGCCTAAGGAGAATTTGGCGCCACCCTAGCCGCAGCATGCGTCAAATTCCAGTGTTTTGGGCCGGTTCCGGTACAACCAGTGTCCGCGCTCTTCTGCCATCAATGTCATTGATGTTCGCAATCACTGGCGTGGAGCACCGGGTTGCGCCTATAATTTGGTAAAGGAATTAAACGGTCACGAGAACCGACGGAAACTGACAGGAAGGAAACTGGATGGCGGAGGAGGCCGACCAGCGCGGTGACGCGCTTAAACGATCGACATTGTGGGCATTTGCACTGCCTGCTGCCCCCATTGCCGCCCTCGGACTTCCGTTGGCAGTTCATATACCGCCGTTCTACGCCAAAGTGATCGGCCTTGAGCTTGCGGTTGTCGGCAGCTTGTTTCTGATTATCCGATTTTGGGATGTGTTTACGGACCCCGTTTTGGGCGTTTTGTCTGACCGCTTTGAGACCAAGTGGGGGCGTCGGCGTCATTGGATTGCGGTCTCTGTGCCGATCATCATGCTCTCTGTGTACATGGTCTTCCTGGTGCCCTTCGACACGGTGAGCGAACTTTACCTGCTCGGTTGGATGGTGGTTCTCTATGTCGGGTGGACGCTGCTCACTATCTCCCACATGTCGTGGGGGGCAGAGCTGACGCCTTCCTACAATGAACGTTCGCGGGTGCATGGCGCTCGTGAAGTTGCCCTGATCGCCGGTATGGTGCTGGTGCTTTTGCTGCCGGTGATCATCGAACAGACCGTGACCGAGGATCTGGATAGAGCCCGCGTGGGCGCGATGGGCCTCTTCGTGATTATCCTTTTGCCGCTGACCGTTGGCCTCGCCATCTGGCACGTGGGCGAAAAACCCTCTCCGCGGCCGGAGCATGTTGGGTTTAAGGAGGCCGTAAAGGTCCTTTTCGCGAACCATCCTCTCAGGGTGGTTTTGCTCTGCGACCTGCTGGCTGGCATTGGCGGCGGCCTGGTCGCCAGCCTGTTTCTCTTCCTGGCGGAAGACGCGCTGAAGCTGACGGCCTACTCCGGAATTCTGCTGCTTTGCTATTTCACCGCCGGCGTGGTTTGCATTCCTATCTGGATCAAGATTTCTGAGACCTTTGGCAAACACAAGGCGACCGCATTCTCGGCTATCTTTAGCGGTTCAACGGTTCCGTTGATCCTGTTCATTCCCGAAAATGCTGTGGTGATTGCACTTGTCTGCTGGGTGATCTTTGGTCTGAATATGGCGGCGGCGCCCTTCCTGTATCGGTCCATTATGGCTGACGTTGCAGATCATGATGCGATTGAAACGGGTCAGCAGCGAACCGGCCTCTTTTATTCTCTCCTGACCATGACCAGTAAGGTCGGTGCTGCCTTTGCGATTTTCATCGGCTATGTGGCACTTGATTATATCGGTTTTGAGGCCGGAGGAGAAAACAGCGACGAAATCTTGTGGCAACTCCGCCTGATCTATGTTCTCCCAGCTGTACTCGTCAGTTTCGTCGGGGCCTACATCATCTGGTATTTTCCTCTGGATGAGGAAACGCAACTTCGAAACCGTGCCACGCTTGAAAAACGCGCCCTGGACGCGGCCGCCGCAGCGATCATTGACACAACAGGTGAGCCAAACGATCCACAATCCTCGGGTCCCCAGCCCTCCGGCGCTGGCGGCAAATAGGGAAGCGCAATGCCTGTCTTTTCGAACGGCGGAATTGACGTTGCTTACGATGACGTGGGCGAAGGTGCGCCAATTCTATTGCTGCATGGCTTTGCTTCGACGCGGACAGACAATTGGTCGCGAACCGGTTGGTATGGCACGCTGGAGAAAACAGGACGTCGGGTCATTGCGATGGACTGGCGGGGGCATGGGGAGAGCACAGCTTCTCATTCAAGCGAAGACTATTCGACGGATCTCTTGCTCGGCGATGTTAGGGCGCTTTTGGACCATCTAGGCATCGACAAACTTGATGTGTTCGGATTTTCGATGGGGGCGGGGCTCGCTCTTCAGTTTGCCCTTCAAGAAGGCAAGCGGATCGATCATCTGGTGCTCGCGGGTATTGGCGGCAAAATGCTCGATCGCGACCGTTCGCCAAGGTTTAGCGAGAACATTTTTGATGTCGGTTCTGCTGACGAGATATCTGACCCTACGGCGAGGGGCTTTCGCCTCTATGCCGATCAACTCGGGCAGGATCTCAGAGCGTTGGCTGCGTGCGCAGGTGCGGAAAGAGCCTCGCCGTCGACAGATGATTTGTTCGCGGTGCGGGCTAAGACCTTAGTCGTAGCTGGGCAGCGGGACGAGCTCGCCGGGGACCCGGTCGCCTTGGCAGAGGCGATACCTGGAGCCAAAGGGGAGCTTATTCCCGGAGCGGATCATATGTATCTGCTCACCAATGGGGCTTTTAAGGGCACCGTGATCGACTTTCTTACGGGCTGGCTCTAGTCACCGCGCTATAAACCCCTATCTATCAATCAGAGTTAAGCGGAGGGACGCTCTTTCATGGCACACGATAGGTTACCGACGTGGAAACTTGCGCTCTTCGCCGGACCCGCCGTTCCCATGGCTGCCATGGGTCTCCCAATTTCCGTTTATCTGCCTCAATTCTATGCCGAACAGATGGGCCTTGGTCTGGCCACCGTCGGCACGGTGTTCATGATTGCCCGCCTGTGGGACGTGGTCACCGACCCGATGATGGGGGTGATTTCTGATCGCTTTCCCTCCCAATGGGGCAGGCGCCGCCATTGGATCGTTGGATCGGTCCCCATCATCTTGTTGTCTGCGGTGATGGTCTACATGCCCAGCGCCCCGTCCAGCGGGCTCTATCTATTTGGCTGGATGTTTATCCTCTATATCGGCTTCACGATGGCTCAACTCAATCATCTGGCGTGGGGGGCGGAACTTCATGAGGACTATGATGAGCGCTCCCGCATCATGGGGTTTGTTCAGGGAGCAGCGATTTTTGGCGTGCCTGTCGTTCTGCTGATTCCTGTCTTGATCGAGCAGTTTGGTACCGGGGATGTCGCCGCAGAACGCGTTGCTGCAATGGGATGGTTCGTCGTCATTCTCCTGCCCATTACAATTGCGCTGGCGGCCTGGAAGATCCCCGAAATCAGCAACCTTTCAAAAAAGCAGGAGCTACCGTTTCGCGATGCCGTGCGTCCGCTGCTCTACAATCGGCCGCTGCAGCGCGTGATCGCGTCGGACTTTCTCACCGGCTTCTCCGGTGCGGCGCTTGGGTCCATGTTCTTGTTCCAGACGACATACGTGCTGCAAATTGATGTGCCGAGTATCTTGCTGTTGATCTATTTCTTTGCCGGGGTTGGTTTTGTCCCTGTGGTGGTGAGGCTCAGCTATCGATTGGGCAAGCATCAGGCATTGATTGCCGCTGCACTTTTCAATGCGGTCATGGTCCCGTCAATCTTCCTGATCCCGCCAGGGAATTTCTATGCGGCGGCGTTCGTGTTTATGATTCTGGGCGTCAATGTCGGCAGCACGACTCTACTTTTCCGCTCGATAATTGCAGATGTGGCGGATATTGATGAATTGGAAACAGGACATCGTCGTACCGGGCTGTTTTATGCCTTGACGACGCTCACCTCCAAAACAGGAGGTGCGATTGCGGTCGGTGTTGTCTTCTGGACGCTGAGTCTCATTGGTTTTGTGCCGGGCGAAGAGAACACGGACGGTGCCATTCTTGGCCTGTCCATTGTGTTTGTCACTGTACCAGTGATCTGCTATTTGGGCGTCGTCGCCATCATGTGGGGGTTTCCACTCGACAAAGACAAGCAAGAAGACGTGCGTCGACAGCTTGCGGAGCGGGCAGCAGCGGAAGCATCTCCCGCGTCAGACTAACAACACCCGCAGCCACCCAGTGCGATTGTGCCTTCTGGATTGTAAGCGGCGCCGACTGAACGGGCTGAGTTCTCGGCCGTTTCCGCAAACCCGGCCTTTGCCGCTTCCTGCAGCGCGGCATCGGTCATGAAATCAATGGCTGTCATTGCAAGAGACTTGGCGCCATCGATACAGGCTTTGTCTCCCATTTCGCCGCCCGCCCATCGGGCGAATTCCGGATTGTGAATGACCACGCTAGGCGGCGCGGAAGAGATCATGGGATGAATGGACGGCACACGGTGGCTTACATTGCCCATATCGGTGCTGCCGGCTGATCCTGACGGCATTTTCTCGAGCGGGAAGAAGTCGCGCCCCAGCGACCTTGCATTTGCTTCGTAAGCCTCGGCGATGGGCCAGCTGGTTTTCATATCTAGATAGTCTGCCTTCGCCCACCGGATGTCTGCCGTGCATCCGGTTGCAAGCGCACCGGCCTCAAAGCAAGCCTGGACACGCTCCTTCAGGGCGGCAAGAGAAATTGCCTCGGCGGCGCGGACGTAGAAGACGCCGCTCGCGCGGTCCGGCACAATGTTAGGCGCGACGCCGCCTTCATTGATGATGCCGTGAATGCGCTCTGTCGGCCTTATGTGCTGTCTTAGCTGGGCAATGGATTGGTAGGCTGTCACCAGGGCATCAAGGGCGTTGAGCCCCGCATGCGGCATGGCAGAGGCATGTGCGCTTTTGCCTGTGTAGATCACCTCGACTTCGGAGACACATATACAAGGCATGGTGGCCAAGTCTACGCCTGCTGGGTGCACCATCATGGCTGCATCCAGACCGTCAAAGGCGCCTTCCTGTGCCATCAGTTCTTTCCCACCGCCTTGCTCTTCTGCGGGGGTGCCAAGATACCGGACCCGGCCAGGAAGGGCACCGTTGAGTTTGGCAAGGGCCAGGCTTGCGCCTAAACCCGTCGTTGCGATGATGTTGTGGCCGCAGGCGTGCCCGATGCCGGGGAGGGCGTCATATTCCGACAGGATGCCTACCGTCGGGCCCTGGTCGCCAAATTCGGTGGCATAGGCCGTTTCAAGACCAAATGCCTCTCTGGTGACCGGCAAGCCTTCCTTTTCCACCCGGTCGGACAAAAGTGTGGCGGCTTTGTGCTCGTGGAAGGCCAGCTCCGGGTTTGCATGGATTTCATGCGAAATAGAGATGAGCTCATCGCTCATGGCGTCAATGGCATCGCAGGCCTGGCGTTTTAAAGCAGCGGCGTCAGTCATTTTAGTCCCCGTCCGAGTGATCCTCATACTATACACTCTTCGTTAGCGGGCTCTAGGTGTCCCGCATAGCGGAGGATGTCTTGGACTATTTTCATTCAGGCGATGTGAGGTTGGCTTTTCAGGTCAAAGGGGCCGGCGATCCGATTGTGCTCGTTCACGGATTTGCGTCGACACACACGGTCAATTGGATCGAGCCTGGATGGGTTGACGCGCTGGTGACCGCAGGGCGCCAAGTGGTGATGTTTGACCTCAGAGGCCATGGACAGAGTGACGATCTGTTCAGCGTATCGGACTATGACCGTGGGCTCATGGCGTCCGACATTGTGGCTCTGTTAGATCATATTGGCTGCATCCAAACCGACATTATGGGGTACTCCCTGGGCGCGATGCTTAGCCTGAGGTTTGCAATGGACTATCCGGAGCGATGCCGATCTGCCGTGTTGGCGGGCGTTGGCGATCGACTTTTTGCGCCTTCAGGGCAGATTGAACCGGTCGTTGAAGCGTTGCTTGCAGATAGTCTGCATGACGCCAAGACGCCCGTTGGGCGTGCTTTTCGGGCGTTTGCTGACAAGAACGGGCAGAACCGCGAGGCACTCGCCGCGTGTTATCAGGTTCCCCGCGATAAGTTGACCGACGATGATTTGGCAGAGGTCGAAATGCCCGTGCTTGTGGTCGCCGGAGAGCGCGACGAGATTGCTGGATCGGCCGAAAGGCTCGCAGCCCCATTTCCACGCGGACAGGCTGTCACGATCCCACGCCGCGACCATATGCGGACAGTCGGTGACCCCGCCTACAAAAGTGCGGTGCTTGAATTTTTACAGACCCTTTGAGCGAGCTTACTTTTGCGCGCTTACATCAGCGTGCCGACAGAGGAGCGAAGTTTAGGTGCATGCCAGCATCGGTGATCAGTGTTTCGCCGGTAATGTGATCCGACCCTTCGCCTGCGAAGAAACAGACGGTGGCGGCGATGTCTTCCGGTGTGCCCGCACGTTTTAGCGGCATGGTGTTTTCCTGGTTTTCGACGATTTTCTGGAATGTTGCTTCGCCGAACTTGTCCCTGAACCAACGTGTCCCAATAAAACCCGGACAGACAGCGTTTACGCGAATTTCTGGGGCAAGGGCTCGGGCCAGCGAGAGGGTCATCGTGTTCATGGCACCTTTTGAGGCGGCATAGGCGACCGACGAGCCGACGCCGGTGACACCCGCAATCGAGGATACGTTGACCACGGAGCCTTCTCCCTGGTTCTTCATGTGCGGTTGGCAGGCACGGATCATCTGATAAGCGCCGATAACGTTCACGCCATAAATCCGATGAAAGTCCTCGGCTTGCAAGGCGTCAAGGTCGTCATGGTCGGCGAACTGTGTGGTGCCGGCATTGTTGACGAGGATGTCGACTCGTCCCCATGTGTCGACAGTGGTCTGCACGATCTGTCTGCATGCCGCATCGTCTGAAACGTCGCCTTGGGCAAGGATCGCTTCGCCGCCGGCCGATCTGATCTCGGCCATCACAGCTTTGGCTTCCTCTTCCGACTTTGTGTAATTGATTGCCACCTTGGACCCGGACTTCGCGAGCCGGATGGCTGTGGCGGCACCTAAGCCGGCCGCTGAGCCTGTGACGATGGCGACTGCGCCTTCTAGTTTCATGATGGATTTCCCCGCTTTGATGTTTGCCGAGGAGTGTACCTGTGCAGCCAAGCGGTGTCGCGGGTGGCGTTACACGTTCCTATTGCTTCCTGCGCGGTTGGGCAGAAGATCATCCAGCCGGTCATCCATGGTCTGTTCCATACGAAGAGATGGATCGAGCCGGATGCAGACCTGACGGCCGGTGTGTCTGACGGTTACGCCTCTGGAAAAGCCGATCCCGGGCACGTCGAGCGCCACGGGCGTGTTGAGCGCAGGCAGGGGGACCACCTCAACCAACGCGCTGGTCGCCGACATCTGGTTGACCCAACATTCTGCGTCGACGCCTGGAAAGACAATGCGGCCTGAGATGTCGGTCGCGACGCGACTCCGCCGCCGGCGTTCAATTTTGACTGGATTATTCACGTTTTGGCCGACTTCCCTGATGTTGGACCAAACTAGTCTTAGGAGTGTTGAAAATAGGTTGAATGGCTTGGCTGGTTTGCAAACAACGGCTAAGTTGCCATAAAACGGCATGGTGCATGCCAAAACACACTATGACATCGGGGCGGACATGACAGACACCTATCAACTGCTGGGCGCAGAGATTTCCTATTTCACAGGCAAGGTGAGATCCTATTTGCGCTACAAGGACATTCCGTATGAAGAGGTGAACGCAGATCGTGATGTCTATCTGAAGGTGATCCTGCCGCGAACCGGCGTCGCCATGATGCCGGTTCTGATTTCACCGGATGATATCGCCGTGCAGGATACAAGTGACATCATCGATTTTCTGGAAGACCGTTTTCCGGAGCCGTCGATTTATCCGTCCACGCCGCGGCAGGGCACGATTTCCAGACTGTTCGAGCTCTATGGTGACGAGTGGATGAAAATCCCAGCGATGCACTATCGCTGGAACCACAATACGGAGGCGATGTATCTGGAGTTTGGCAAGGTCTCGCAGCCTGATCTCAGCGAAGCGGAGCAGATTGCTGTCGGCAAGGAGACCTGCAAACCCTTCAAAGGGTCTTTGCCGATCCTGGGTGTGACGCCGGCGACGGAGAAAGCTGTCGAAGCTTCCTACGAACAACTGCTCAGAGACCTGGACGCTCATTTTGCCGTTCATCCCTATCTTCTGGGGACGCGCCCCAGCATCGGGGATTTCGGCATGATCGGCCCTCTCTATGCGCATCAGTATCGCGACCCTGCGTCGGGTGAAATCATGAAACGCATTTCGCCCAATGTCGCCAGATGGGTTGAGCGTATGATGGACCCCGAGCCGAAAGCAGGTACGTTTCTGCCGGATGATGAGGTGCCGGAGACCTTGTATCCGGTCCTACGCCGCATCTTTGAAGAACAGTTTCCACCGCTCCATCACATGGTCGAGTCTTTTGCCGATTGGATCGATCAGAATCCGGGCGCAGATATTCCGCGCGCCATCGGCAAGCAAAGCTTTGTGTTGAAAGAAGCAGATGGCACGCCGGTGACGGGCGAGCGGGGCATGTTCACCTTTGAGCAGTGGATGTTGCAGCGCGTGCTTGATTTTTACCAGCCTCTGCAGGGGAGTGAGCGCCAAAGTGTGGACACATTGCTCGAGGAAGTTGGCGGCAAAGACGCGATGCATTTTGATCTGCGCCATCGTGTTGCGCGGGTGAAAAACCAATTAGTTGTGGAGGGATAGAATGAGATCGGGCTTGATCAGTATTGCGAGCGGTATATCGGCAATCCTCTGGGCAAGTGGTGCAGCTGCGAGCTCCTACACAAGTACCTATTCCGACCTTGATCTTGGAAAGTGCGCGATTGTCGAAGAGGAGTCCGAAATCGGGTTCGTCCAAGTCAAATGCGAGGGGCAGCACGGATATGATGTCTATGTCACAGAAGGGGATTTGCGTCTCTATCTCGCCTACAGAACGCCCGGTGATCCGTTGATCATTGAAGAGGAACCAGTCGAATCAGAGGGAAGCGATCAGGTCTCAGACGGGTCCGACACGGAAATCTCGGATGCAGAAAGGCTTTCGGTCGAGTCTGTGGTGGTTGTGGATCGAGCCGAGGTCAGCGACGAAGAACCTGTTGACGTCTTTGTGCCGGTTGGCGTCCGTCCTATCGGAGAAACGCTCGCCCCCTTCAACAATCTGGGGCCTAAGCTTGAATGGCGGGCGCCCAACACCCCCGGTGCTGAGCCCTTCGCGACCATTGTACGCTATTCCTACCAACGGACAGATGAGGACGGCTCTTACTCCAGGGGCAGTCTTCTGGTCGTTTCCAGGTTCCGCGATGGCGACAGCTGTCATGTGGCCTATATCGACGCTAAGGAAAACGCGGATGCCAATGTCATGGCCCGAGAGGTGGCGGACAAATATGCCAGCGGCGGTGAATGCCCTGAGGGCCGTGTTCCCGTGGTTGGTCGTGGCGCTTGGGACTTTCGCTAAATGGCTTTTTGGAGGGTCGACAGAAATTCGTTGATGGTTTCTTCGAAGTCGACCGCGTCTGAAAGCCCCCGCATGCGCCCTGCGGTGAGACCGCCGTCAACAGCGATGATCTGACCGGTCACGAAGGTTGAGGCATCGGACGCCAGGAAGAGGGCCATCTCGGCAATATCGTTGGGCACGCCGGACCTTGCGACGGGCTGAAGTTTTGCCAGCCGCGGTTTCATGAATTCGGCAAACTCATCAGCCGCGTTGGGACCCAGGTCAAGCGCGTTCCCAAAAATCGGTGTCGCAATGCCGCCCGGGCAGATGGCGTTGGAACGGATGTTGAACTCGCCAAGTTCCAGCGCGGCGGTCTTTGCAAGATGTGCCACCGCAGCCTTGCAGGCAGAGTAGACTTGCGGGCCGAAGCCAGCTTGAAGACCGGCGACGCTGGCCGTTGAGATGATGGAGCCCGATCCCTGTTTCTTCATGACGGGTACCGCGTACTTATAGCCGAGGAATACGCCCTTCAGGAGTACGCCGACGGACGTGTCAAAACCGTCCATATCGATCTCGTCCAGCTGTCCGCCGACCCCGCCAAAGCCTGCATTGTTGAACATGCAATCGACGCGGCCAAATTTTTCGACCGCGTGGTCGACGAGCGCTTTGACGTCTGCCTCCTGTGATACATCCGTCTGGCAATAGGAGAAATCTTCTCCGAGTGTCAGAGTCATCTCCTCGCCACGATGCTCCTGCACATCGCCGACAACAACCTTCGCACCTTCGCTCAAGAACAGATCGACGGTGCCACGGCCAATGCCGCTCGTGCCGCCGGTAATGATCGCAACTTTGTCTTTTAGACGGTCTCCCATGGGGTCTCTTTCTTATTTGCCTTTGAAATTGGGTTTTCTTTTTTCCATGAAGGCGGCGCGGCCTTCTGCATAGTCTTCGCTGCCGAAGCACTCCGCAATGAGACGCAGGCACGCTTTCCTGTCGAAACTGTCGGCTTCGCGCACGAGCTCATCAATGATCTTCTTCTCATTGCGCACGGTGAGTGGCGCATTGTCGTCGATCTGCTCGCAGGTCGCGCGCGTGAAGGTCTCCAACTCTGCTTTGCCCAGAACGCGGTTGATGAGGCCCATTTGGAGCGCTTCGTCATGGCTGAACCGTCGTGCCGTGAAGAAGATTTCTTTCGCGGACGAAGGGCCTACGACATCCACAAGTCTCTTGGTGGAGATCAGCGGGTAGGCAAGGCCGAGTTTTCCAGCAGGGATGCCGAAGGTGGATCCCTCGGCGGCAAAACGCAGGTCGCAGGCCAGCGCAATCCCGAGGCCGCCGCCAATGCAATAGCCATCGATCATTGCAATGGTGGGCCGCGATGATCGCGCTATGCGATCGAACGCCACCGTGGATGTGTCTTCATAATGCTGGACGCTCTCTGGGTTGGAGCGCGCTTGTTCAAACTGCGAAATGTCGGCTCCTGCCACAAAGGCTTTGTCGCCAGCGCCCGTCAGCACGATCGAGAGGATTTCCGGGTCGGCTTCAAACTCATCCAGAATGGTGGGCACAGCTTCCCACATATCGAGGCTGACGGAGTTGTGCTTTTCCGGATTGTTGAAAATCATCCATCCGATTGCGCCTTCTTTACGGGCGATCATTTTATTCGTTGGTGATGGCATTCAGTTATTCCTTAAACGATGGCGACCCAATCTAGCTTTGGTTCTCTGGCAGGCGGGAGCGCGCCCGCGAGTGCCTCGAGTAGAGATGACTTAATGGCTTTGTAACCTGGATCGTCCCAAAGATTGACCCACTGATTTGGGTCTTCTTTCAGATTGTAAAGCTCGCCTTCTGAACCATCATAGATGTTCGACGGGTTGTAGGCCGTGAGGATGAAGTCATCCTTGTAGAGCGTGCGCAGACTGATCTCGGTGCCATCGGTAAAGACAGAGTCCCATTCCGTAAAAACCTGCTCGCGATTCTGTTCCGCCGCGTGCTTATCGTCTTGCGGCAGAGGTATGCCCTGCATCCAGTCCGGAACCTTAAGGTTGGCAATTTCACAAAAGGTCGGGGCGAGGTCCACCTGTCCGATCGGCGCGGAAACAATGGCGGGGTCTGTCTTCGCGCTAGGCGCCGGGCGCCAAATGAAAGGCAGTTTCATCAAACTTTCGACATGATAGGGCCCCTTGAACAGAAGGCCATAGTCGCCCTGAAACTCGCCATGGTCAGTGGTGAAGATAATGTCAGTGTCTTGCTCCCAGCCAAGCTCTTTAATCCGCGCGAAAACTTTGGCGCAGGCCTCGTCGATCAGTTCATTTTCTATGTGGGTCATCGCATTCACTTCGCGGACCTGATCGGGCGTCATGTCTTTCGGTACGAACGCGGGCGGAGCTTCGATGTTGATATTGCGCTCGCCGCTCCAGTACCACATCCAGTGCTTTGGTTTTCCTTCCAGAATTTCTCGGTTGGCTTCTGGGCTGCTTGGGTAGCCATCCGGCAGGTCGATTTCGCGCCAATTGACGCGGTCTGTTTCACTCTCAGGCGGATCCCATGGATGGTGGGGATCAGGGAAGCTCATCCAGCAGAACCAGTCTGCCTCTTTCTCCAGACTTTCCAGCCAGGCGATTGTGCGGTCTGCCACCCAATCTGTGTGGTAATGCTCTCGGGCGACAGGGTTTTTGTGAACCTGACAGGCACCCGTGTCGCCGCCACCGGCGGCGTTCACCTCAAAGTCAGCGGTCATATTCGGATAAAAGCCGCTGATCTCGTTCTTTGCGTTTTCGCGCATCCAGGAGTTGTAGTGCAGGATCAGCGGCGTGTGACTGGAGAGTTCCATATGATCGAACCCGCGATGGGGCCCATACTCTCCAATCCTCGCCATCCTGTTTTCATAGAACTTCAACTCGAAGTCGAGGAATGGTTCAAAGTGTGCCTTACCAATAAGGGCGGTTTTGTACCCCGCTTTTTCCTTTAGATAAGCAGCAACGCTGGGGGCATCTTCCGGAAGCGGAACCCCGTTCATCCACACGCCGTGCGTGCTCACATATTGCCCGGTCAGCATTGTCGAACGCGCGGGCATGCAAACCACGCTTTGTGCATGGGCGCGCGTGTAGTTGATGCCGTCGCGGGCTAACGCGTCGATTGCCTGTGTCCGCGCGACCTTGCCGCCATTGCAGCCCAGGGCATCGAAGCGCATCTGATCCGTGGTGATGAAGAGAATTTTTCGTCCCATGACTAGGCTTTGCCTTCATTGGTTTTCAGAAATTCCAGCATGGCCGGGATTGCCGTCTTGTCCTGAATCATGAAGAGATGACCACCGTCGAACATTTGGAGTTCCGCGTTCGGAATGCGGTCGGCAAGCTTCTCCTGGGTGGCGGGGAGTGCGATGCCATCATAGATCCCGCCGCAAATGAGGGTGGGGTGTTGGATCTCAGTAAGACGGCCCCAGGTATCGTGATGGCGTCGGGCTTCCAATTGCCGCTTGGCGCCCATCTCGCGTCCTAGCTCGCCTGCATAGGCGTCTGTCGATGCAAACTCTACGAAGAACTCATATTCTTTTGGATTGGCTGCGGCCCACTCGGCATCGCGCCGCGTGTCTGAAATCGGGATCATGAACTTTGCGCGCTCAACCGGGTCCATGTCTTGCACTTCATGGAGCGGGTAGGAGGCACCGCCTTCGCCGCCGGGCGATGTACATGCGAGCACCAGACGGTTAATGCGGGAGGGATGCCTCAACGCCAGTTCCTGGGCCACCATGCCGCCGAAGGAAACGCCGATGACATTTGGCTTGTCCCAACCCAGTTCGTCCAAAAGGGCGACCGCGTCATCTGCGTAGTCTGCCATAGTGTAGGCTTGGTCGGGCTTGTCGGTCTGACCCAGACCCCGTTGGTCATAGGCCAGCGTTTCGAACTGTTGGGGGGCAGGACCGTCCATGAAATTCGGTTTGTTTCGGAGGTCGGAGCCCGTGCCGCTTATGAAAAGGAGCGGGTCGCCCGATCCCTTGATTTCATAATAAATCTTCAACCTTGGTGTCTGAATATGGGGCATTCCGGGGCTCAAATTTAAACAGTTCTGAATTGCAATAGGCGAAACCTAGCAATTGGTTCTCCAGCCGTCACCCAATGGCCGGGATTATTACGGTGGGCCGCCAAGATTTGTGTTGAACTCGTCGGCTGACAAGCATATGTGCTACGCTGGTCGGAAACGCGGTCCGGGTCCATAAAACCCCGAGGAGGAGGGCGCCATGTCCAAACCCATCGAGAATGTTCAACTGGTCGATCCTGTGTGGGACCGGATGCGCGATGAAGCGCGCGACATGGCTGCTGCTGAACCGGTACTGGCGAGTTTCATCTTCGCAACGGTTCTCAATCACGATGCCCTGCCGGAGGTGCTGAGCTTTCACCTTGCTCGAAAACTCGCGAACGCGGAAGTGAGCGCGATGGTACTTCGGGAAGTCTTTGAAGACGCGTATGAAGCGGATCCGGCAATCATTGAAGCGTTTCGCGCCGATACGGTCGCGGTGTTTGATCGTGACCCGGCATGCGACTCCTATCTTCAGCCACTTCTTTTCTTCAAGGGGTTCAACAGCCTTCAGGCACATCGGATTGCGCATTGGTTGTGGACGCAAGGCCGCAAGCCCATGGCGCTCTTCATCCAAAGCCGCGTGTCGGAACTCTTTGCCGTCGATATTCATCCTGCCGCGAAATTCGGTAAGGCCATCATGATGGATCACGCTACGGGTGTGGTGATTGGCGAGACCGCCGTCGTGGGCGACGATGTGTCCATGCTGCATGGTGTCAATCTGGGCGGCACGGGTAAGGAAACTGGGAATCGTCACCCGAAAGTCGGACGCGGCGTTCTGCTTGGTGCCGATTGCAAAATCCTTGGAAACCTCTCCATCGGTGATTGCGCCCGCGTTGGTGCAGGAAGCGTGGTGCTGGCGGATGTGCCAGCCAACTGCACTGTCGCTGGTGTGCCGGCGAAAGTCGTAGGTTGCGCGGGTTGTGATGAACCATCGCGCGCGATGAATCAGATCATCGAAGAGAATGGTAAAGACGGCGACGGCATCTGATCCGACGCTGGCATCTGCTTAAGGCAGCCTGTCTTTCATTGCATAAAATAGCATGCCTGCAACAAGGCCTGGGTAGCGCAGCAGTGTGCCGCCCGGGAACTTGGTCGCTTTGATGTCGGTCATCAGGTTAAACCGCTCCGGCGTGCCTTTGCCTTCTGCTTCTGCAGCAACCGCTTCTGCCAAGAGCTTGCCACCAAGTGTCGCCACATTGATGCCCTGGCCGGAATAGCCGTGCCCAAAGAAGCGGTTTGGCCCGACACGGCCAAAATGCGGCATGCGCTTCAGCGTGATGGCGAGAGTGCCTCCCCATGCATAGTCGATACGCTTATCTTTGAGTTGAGGAAAGACGCGCAACATTGGTTTGCTGACGAAGGCCGCAATGTCTTTCGGAAAAGTGCTCGAATAGTTCTCGCCGCCGCCAAACAGCAAGCGCCCGTCGGCGGAGAGCCGGTAATAGTCGATGACGAATTTCGTGTCGGCGATGGCAACATTGTCGCGGATAAGCGTTTTGGCCCCCTCATCTCCGAGAGGTTCTGTCGCGATGATGAAATTGTTGATCGGCATGATGTAGCCGTTCACCTTGCGCTCAAGCCCGCCCAAATAGCCGTTGCAGGCGAGGATCACCTGTTTGGCTGTGACCGTGCCTTTGTCGGTGGTGACGGTCGTCGGACTCTTGTCAGAGATGTCCGTCACGCGGGTGCGCTCGAAGATCTTGGCGCCCAGGCTGATCGCGCCGCGGGCAAGGCCCAGGGCATAGTTCAGGGGATGAAGATGGGCCGCGCCTTCGTCAAGGACGCCGCCCCAGTATCGCTCACTCGCGACCCTTTCGCAGACTTCGTCTTTGTCTAAGACACGCAGTTTTTCGTAGCCGTAGTGCTCCACCATGTGGTCGGCTTCTTCGCGCAGCCAGGACATGTCGCCTTTCTTCCAGGCGGTATGCATGATACCGGGTGTCAGGTCGCATTTGATGTCGAACCTGTTGATGAGAGACTTGGCCGTCGCGATGGAGTCCTGAGCCAGGCTCCACAGAGCGCGTCCATGCTCGCGACCCAACATTTCTTCCAGTTCCGGCTGGCTTTTTCTCAACGTTGTGCCGAGCTGGCCACCATTGCGCCCCGAGGCACCCCAACCAACCTGCGCTGCTTCAAGAACAACAACGTCGTAGCCGCGTTCTGCGAGATGAATGGCGGCCGAGAGGCCTGTATAGCCCGCGCCGACAATACAGACGTCGCACGTGAGGTCAGCATCAAGCGCGTGTAGACTGGGAGCGCCTGTTGTCGTCGCCGCGTAGTAGGAGGGCGGGTAGTCTGTTCCGGCAAATGCGTCGCGTGTCATGGGTGCATCTTAGGCCGGTGGCGGCATCCTGCACCAGCCGCTGAGGCGAGCGTCAGCTTATGATTTTAAACGTGGTCGCTATTACCTTGTCAGAGAAAGTCTCATTCAGGTCCTGGGCTGCCTCCCACGGCGCCTGATCGGCTGTTTCTGCCAGATGTTCCACGCTCTCCCACTCGGTGAGAAACACCACGCGGTCTTCTTCTTCATTGGCGTAGATGTGAACACTCAAGAAGCCTTCAGGAGGAGACCGGTCAAGCTCACGTTCCTTGTAGGCGACCGTTTGGGCGATCACCGTGTCAACAGAGCTTGTCTCGTAAGTGATCATATGCGCGATGGCCATTGCTAAACCTCCAAATTGACTATTCTTCTGGTCTTAGCAGCGTGGCCAAGGGGGCGAAAGTGCTTTTGGCCTTGTTATCTGCGCGCTCCTTCTTCCACTATGCGGGCAAACAAAAACAGGGAGACAAGACATGGGACGTCTTGATGGGAAAGTAGCGATTGTCACCGGGTCCGCTAAGGGGATCGGCGCTGCAACGTCGGCGCTCTTGGCGAAAGAGGGGGCGGCTGTCGTTTGCACGGATGTCGATACCGTGGCCGGTGAAGAAATTGTCGATGCCATCCAGAACAATGGCGGACGGGCGACCTTTGCGCCCCACGACGTCACCCAGGAAGCCGACTGGCAGCGGGTAACCCAATTGGCTATGGAGAGCTTTGGTGGCCTTCATGTGCTCGTGAACAATGCAGGTGTTGCTCCCTCTGGCGCTCCGATTGAAGAGCTTGAACTGTCGGAGTGGAGCAAGACCATCGCCATCGATCTGGACAGCGTTTTTCTTGGCTGTAAACACGGTATTCGGGCGATGAAGCAATCCGGCGGTGGATCGATCATCAACATATCCTCGATCATGGGCCTGATTGGGTCACCCAACGCAGCTGACTATAATGCGGCTAAGGGTGGCGTTCGGCTGCTGACCAAAGTGGCCGCACTTGAGTGTTCAGAGGCGGGCTATGGCATCCGTGTGAATTCCGTTCATCCTGGGTTTGTCGACACGCCGCTTGTGCGCAATGCGGTCGAGGGAGGTGTTACAGCCGGCCGAATGGGAAGTGCGAATGAGGCGATAGAACTTCTCACCATGTTGCATCCCATCGGCCGTCTTGGGGTCCCGAAAGAGATCGCCAACGCCATCCTGTTTTTGGCGTCAGACGAGTCTTCGTTCATGACGGGATCAGAAATGGTTGTCGACGGCGGCTACACAGCCCGCTGATGGGCCGCCCTAGTGGCCATCATGTGACATGCCCTGGTGGTCACCCATATCCTCTTCCGTCATGGGCATTGGCGAAGCTTCTGCCGTGTCTGGGGGCGTCATGGTCACCACTGCGTCGACCGAGACACTGCCTGCCCCTTCAAACGTGAGCGTCAGCGGCACCACGGATCCAGCTTGAACCGGGTCTTCAACGTCGATGATCATGATGTGGTAACCGCCAGGTGCCATCGTGACGGTATCACCGGCTGGGATGTCCAGGCCTTCCAGTCGGCGCATCCGCATGACGCCGTCCTTCATGCCAGCGGTATGGATCTCGACGGATCCCGCGCCAGGCGTATCTGCGGCCGTCAGCCGGTCCGCAGCGGTCCCATTATTCGCAATGGTGACATAGGCTGCCGTGGTTCTGCCAGCGCCCAAAGTGGGCCGGACCCAAGCGTTTGAGAGACCAATTTCTGGCTCTGCCGCGCGTGCCAGCGCGGCAACGGCGCCCAGCGTGATCAACGCTGCCGCCACGGCGAGCCATTTCGTTGCGTATCTGCCTTCCATTCGGACCCTCCCAATTGCCCGGTATATCAGGAGCAGGCTGCTTCAGCAGGTTGCCGAAGGCCTTCTTGTGATTTGTCTCATCATTTCACGATGTGCAGATGCGCAGCAATCGGACGAAGCGCCGCAGGGGAAGGTTGGGGTGTCGCAGCGCGGCTGGGGCAGGGCTCGGCGCCGAAGGATGGTGATTTGCGCCAATGGGGCCTACCGGCTACAAAACGGGTCCATATCTTCCAATACTCACCCTTCGACAGCGGAGCATTCCTCGTGGACAAATCGGAAATCAATCGGTTGGAAACCTACTTTCGCAAGCTTTTCCGGCTCGACACGATTGTCGTTCAGGGCCGCCCGAATAAGGATGATTCGGCAGAAGTCAGCATTGGAGATGAGTTTATCGGGGTCGTCTTCAGGGATGAGGATGAAGGCGAAGTTTCCTATGCCTTCAACATGGCCATTCTGGACATCGACCTGCCGGAAGCCTGATCTGGCCCGTTCAGCTGCTAAGGCCATGTTTAGACGGTCGTAAGATCGTTCGCGGTAAGGTGGGGCTTACCGTGGGGGAGGGTAAAGATGGTCAATCTGCTTGAAAATGTGCTGTTTCGCCTGAAGGCGATCGTGCTGCTCGCTTTGGGCATCTTCACCATTTGGATGGGGTATCAGGCGGTTCAGTTACGGCCCGACGCGGGGTACCTCAAGCAGCTGCCATCGGACCACCCTTATATTGAGACCTTTCTGGAGTACCGTGAGAAGCTGCCGGGCGGCAATGCGCTCATGGTCGCTGTTGAGGCAAAGAGCGGCGACATCTGGACGCCTGAATTTCTTCAGGTGCTTTATGACGTCACCGACGACATCTTCTTCCTGCCAGGCGTGTTCCGCGGATCGGTGACGTCCATGTGGACGCCCAATACACGGGTATTTCAGATCACCGAAGAGGGGTTCCTGGCCTACAATCTGATCCCGTCGGATGTGACCCGCACGAATATCGACGCAGAAGCGGTTGAGAGAATTCGTGAGGATGCCGATCGCTGGGGCTTCAAGGGAACACTCTTTTCAAATGACAGTTCAGCGGCGCTGATCCGTTTTGAGCTTCAGGAAATCCATCCGATTACGCGCGAACAGCTCGACTATATCGACTTCGCGCAGCGGATAGAGACCGATATCCGCGACAAGTACGAGGGTGAGGACATCAATATCCGCATCATCGGCTTCGCCAAAATGATTGGCGATATAGCGGATGGCGCCGGCGGTGTTGTTTTCTTCTTCGTGATCTCTTTCTTCCTCACGACCGCGGCTGTGTTTGTTTATTGCCGCTCCATGGTACTGACATCGCTGGCGGTCGGCTCGTCACTGATCTCTGTGGTTTGGCAATTCGGCATTCTGGATCTGCTGGGCTATGGGCTTGATCCCTTGGCGATCCTGGTGCCGTTCCTTGTCTACGCCATTGGCGTGAGCCATGGCATCCAGCAGATCAATCTGATTTCCGCGCAGGTCGTCGCCGGTGCCGATGCTGATACGGCCGCCAGAGCGACCTTTTCGCGCCTGCTTGTTCCCGGTTCTATGGCGCTCGTAACGGATCTCGCAGGGTTTGCGACGCTTTACCTCATCCCGGTCCCAATGATCCAGGAGATGGCCATTGTCGCTTCCATCGGCGTGGCGCTGAAGATCATCTCCAATCTAATCATGTTGCCGTTGCTGGCAGCATACTTCTCCGTGCCCAAGGGATATGTTGAAAAAGCGGCGCGACTCCGCGAGCGCCGCGTTCGTCTTATGGGTCGCGTTGCGCAGATTACCCGCCCGGCACCTGCGGCGATTACGCTTGTGGTGATTGGCACGCTCTTCGTGGTGGCGGTGTACCAGAGCAGAGACCGGAACATCGGCGATGTGCATGCAGGGGCGGCGGAGCTTCGCGAAGATGCTCGCTTCAATGTGGACTCACGCTTCATTGTCGACAATTTCGACGTCAATCTGGATGCCTTTGTCGCTCTCGTAGAAACGCCCGAAAACTCCTGTATCAGCTGGGATTTGATGAAGCCCGTTGAGAAATTTGGCTACCACCTGATGCAGGTGGATGGTGTGAAGTCGGTCGTGTCTTTGCCGGAAGCCGCGAAGATTGCCTATACGGTCTGGATGGAAGGAAATCCCAAGTTCCGGGAACTTCCGCGCAATCGGTACACGCTTGTCCTGACGACCAACAGTTTTGGGCCAAGTTCAGGTCTCACTGACCGTAATTGTAATTTCCTGAGCGTGATTGTCTTTACGGAAGATCACAAGGCGGAGACGATCAAGCGTCTTATTGGTGCCGCGGACGAATGGATCGGCGAGAACGCCGCCAAGTATCCAGAACACACCTTCCGGCTGGCGTCGGGCAATGTCGGGCTCATCGCCGCCACGAACGACGTGATCGAGCGCTCTGAGCTTCCCATCCTGTTTTACGTGTTCGGTGTGATCATCGTCTTGGTGATGGTGGCTTATCGGGATTGGCGTGCCATTATTTGCTGTTGTGCGCCTCTGCTGGTCGCAACCTTCATGGGCTATTGGCTCATGAGTTGGCTGGAAATCGGGCTCAAAGTCTCAACCTTGCCCGTGTTGGTGCTGGCGGTCGGGATTGGCGTCGACTACGCGTTCTACATCTACACCAGGCTGACCTTCCACCTGGAGGCAGGAAAAGAGATTGTGAGCGCCTTTACGCTCGCTATGCAGGAAACCGGAATGGCGGTGATCTTCACGGGCCTCACGCTCTCTCTGGGCGTTGCCAGCTGGGTCTTTTCGGCGCTGAAGTTTCAGGCGGATATGGGGCTTCTGCTGAGTTTCATGTTCTTCGCCAACATGATCGGCGCCGTGACAGGACTGCCGGCTCTGGCTGCCGTGCTGCACCGGCGGTTTCCAAAATATCCGAAGAGTGCCGTGCAAACGGCAGAGGGTTGAGTCCTGGCTATTGAAGAGAGTCCGTTGTCGGCTCGCTCTCGGGCGCTGGTTCGGTGATGAAGCTGTTGACCAGCGCGATGATTGCCTGATCGGCCGATTGCCAGTTCTCAAGTTGTGCCCGCTTATATCGGTATGTCACGGCGACTGTATCAGTCAGATAGAATGTCCGCGTGCAATTGGGGCTAAAGATAACGTCGGAATGCTTGAAGCAAAGAAGTAGGACAGGCTGCGTGTCCCCTCGATCGAAGACATAGAGTTCCTGGTCTCTGTAACCGGTCCCATCTGCAAAGCGATAAAGATCAAGACCAGCGGCCCCGCTTTCGGGTGTTCTGCTGAGGAGATGCCGTGCGTAGATGTCATCCAGCCGGCGCGCTGCAGGCATCAGACCTTCGGCCAGATGTATCTTGATATGAACAACGATGGCCTCCGTTGAATTGTCTTCAAAGGCACTCTGACGGCTGGCCGTGTAGGGGGCGAGTTCCGGCAGCAGGGCGTGCAGGTCAATCTCATCCTGCGCTCCCCCCACGCGTTGCAGTGGGTAGCGCGTGAAGTTTGCGGGGATCAGGAACCGTTCGTCCCCGATCATCATGTCGACCTTTTCGCTGCTGTCGCTGGCCCGTGGGTCCAGGCCGAGGATCTCAGACGGTGTTGGGCCAAAATAGTAATAGCCGAACAAGGCGGAGAAGATGATGACGCCAAGTGCGACGGCAGCTGGAATCAACCAGGCCGGCCGCTCTTTCACATATTGGTCTGATCCGTCACTCATGGTCTCAATTCTTGATTTTGTCGCCGAGCCTCATGTCCTGCTTTGGGACAGTATTTCTCAATTTGTAAGGTCGGTTTGAAACGTTGATGCTGTTGTGTCCAGCATACCGCTCCTGACGTTTCAGCCAACCTTTTGATTTTTCTAAGGTTTCCAAAGACTTTCCCCGACCAGCTCCCTTGGTATGGCCCTTGCGATCTCCAAGGTCGAACAGGTCGGTCCGTCATTTAGGGAATCCAACGTCCATGACTGCATTTGTAGCCAAAATGCTCACTCTTTTCGGAGTCGTGCTTTATGCAGGAGGTCCGATTGACGCGGTTACGTTGATTGCGACGGGGGCAGAAACGCCTGAAACACCGGACATGTTGGTGGAACAAATGGCGCCAGCGCATGAGCTGACGCCCCTTACATCTCCGAAGCCCTTGGCGGCGGTTGTGCAGGACCAGGGTCTGGTGGTTGATACTGATGGTCAAAAAAGCGCGCCTTCAATCATCGAGGTAGGACTGCGCTCAGGGATAGGGTTTGACTAGCAATGGCGGCGTTCTTTTGGACCTTAATGACAGGTGTGGTGACGGCTGGCCTTGTGTCGAGCCTTTACCGGTTGGTGACCAACAAACCACCCAGTTTTCAGATGTGGCAGGAGACCACCATCGGGCTCATTGGGGGCGTTTTGACGCTCGTTCTGGCGGGCCCGAGCGTGATCATGCGAAATGCGCTCAGGGCCCAGGTGATTGAGAACCGGCCTCCAGGCTGGTTGGTCGTCAGCTCCCTTATGGCAGGTCTGTGGAGCTTCCTCGTTGGCGTATTTGTTCTCAGCGTTTTGCTCGTCTAGGCATTAACCCCCTGTAAACACTGCGAAAAATTCCATCAGGAATTTTGAGTCACGATACTTGACTATTTGTCAGTTCGTTCCTATTTACTAACCTGTGCAACGCAAAACCCCTTGTTGCACCGCAAAAGTAAACAGGAGTGACCCCCAATGCGCTCTCTCATTTGGAATTTTATTGCTGTCTCAGTGGTTGTCTTGTCGACCGTCGCTTACGAGGTCGGTTACGTGGCACCGCGTGACGCATTCTTCATCGCCTTTACGGTCCTGGCCATCTACACGGGCAATCAGTTGCTCGCGCGGGAAAACCAGCCGCTCGGACAGGCTTTGGCGTCCATTTTCACCAAACCTGCAAGCCACGGATCGTCAATCAGCTACGTTTCTGGCCTCGTTGTGGCTGGATTGAGCACGCTCGTTGTTGCTCAGGTGCTGACGTTTAGCTAAGGCGCAAAAGGAAATCGGGACAGCTCCCGCGGTCTGTAGACCCGGTCGAGCGCTTTCGGAAACGAAAGAAGGTCCCAAACCAACGAAACCCGCTCTGCATGACTTGCAGGGCGGGTTTTTTTTTAGGCGCGCCGAACCCTGCGGACGACGCGGCGCGAGCCCGCGCCAAACAGCAGGGTTGCGATCCCTGCGGCAATCGCCCAGACCCATTCCAGCAACCAGCGGACCATATTGGCGAATGTCTTGAAGGCGCGTAGGCTGGTTTTGCCGGTCAGCGCCATTACGCCCCGGGTTTTGACGCCGAGTGTGCCGCTCATCTCGGTGATCCGGCGCAGATCATTGGTGTCTTCAACCCGGGCGAGCAGACGCACGCTTTCCGCCGGACCTGTGTTGCGCTGAAGGGCGGCCATGTCATCAAAGACAGGTGTCAGCGGTTTCAGGTTTATGCCACTCGCGTAATCAGTCACGGCGCGCCGTGTTGCTGCGCTGTCGGTGAGGCTCACATTGTTGAGGGTGCGGCGGAGACCTGGGAAGTCAATCGCTCTGCGCATCAGGTCACCCAGCTGGCGCGTAAAGGCGGCGGTCAGAGCTCCCGTCTTCTTAGCGACCTTCATGAGAGATACACCAACTTTTACCGGCAACGCTCCGCCACCGGTCGCGACGGTTGCGCCGGTGGCTGCGACGCCCACTACCGATAGCCCCAAGATCAGCTGCGAATATTCTTCGCCAGCCACGAGTTTGGCGCCCTCCTGTCCGATATCCCGGACATCACCGACCACGGTCAAATCAGACGTGATGGCGCCGACAAAGCCGGCCGTGTCGCTGCCCTCACCGGTGAGAAAACCCTCGAAGAAGCTGCCTGTATCCCTTGTCACTCTGAGGAGGAGGGTTCCTGCATCGTCCAACCGTTTTGTCGTTTCAGGGGCGAGCGGGATGCCTGCATAGTCTGCAATCTCGGCATACATCAGCGCATCTTCATATTCTCCCGTGTCGAGTGCGTCGTTTACCGCCAGATCAAGTTCTTCAGACGGCACGGTTGCCTTCAACTCTGCACGGATAAAGGGCTCGGCGGGGATGAGGTTTTCGTCGACATAGTCGTCTAGAAGCCCGGCTTCGAAGGCCAGGGCAAAGGCGACCGGAAAGGCGACAAGCACGATAAAGAGAAAGTTGAAAAGACGCATATCAAAACCCCACAACGCACCCCTGCGGCAGCCGTCTTGCCTAAGCTCCCCGGTCTGCCTGTCTAGAGTGCGATAGGAACGCTGTTTTGCCAAGTCGCGTGGTTAATCATTCAGTCTGTTCAGCCCACCCTGCCGCCTGATTTCCGCCGTATCGCCACAACAGAGGGGCGGGGTGGTGTTGCAGGGTCGAAATCCGGCCACCGCGTGGCCGGGTCGCTATATGTCGATTTACGTTCAAAGCCCGGAAAAGCTTCTGTTCCGTCTGTCGCCGGGTGCTGGACCGCGACAAAGAGCGTTTGTCCGTCGTCTGAAAACCGCGGTCCACACATTTCGGCGCCTACGGGCACACGGAAAAACATTTTGCCGCGCCCGCGCAGGTCGCCCTCCGTATCAATGGCCCATATGCCATCTGCGGTCCCTGATGCTTTCGCCCAGTTCGACCCCTGGTCGGTTGCGACCCAGAGACGGCCGTCCGGGTCGACCGCCAGATTGTCGGGGCACGCGAACCAGCCATTTTCGCTTGTTTCCGAGTTCCAGACGGCGTTGACGCTTTCATCTGCTGGGTCCCCGCAGACCGCCAGCATGTCCCATGTGAAGTTTGCGGCGGCATGATTTTCGGCTTCGGGCGTAAGTTCGACAATCTGACCCCAAAGATTGTGGCCTCGCGGATTGACCGCATCCGTCTGCGTGTCTTTCCGCTTCGAATTGTTGGTCAGCGTCACATAGACCTTGCCCGATTTTACGTTTGGCTGAACATCCTCAGGGCGGTCCAGCGGCGTGGCATCCAAAAGGTCGGCTGCCCTTCGGGTTTCGATGAGTACGTCGGCCTGGCTCTCAAAGCCATTTTCTGGCGTCAGTGGTCCCTCACCGAAAGTGAGGGGCTCCCAGGTACCCGTGCCGTCTTCGTTGAAACGTGCGACCGAGAGTGTGCCGCTGTCCAGCAGATTGAGATTTGCTGCGCGATTATCAGGGCTCACGACATTGTCGCTGACAAACCGGTACAGGTATTCAAACCGTTGGTCGTCGCCGGAATAAACGACGACCCGGCCCAGCGGGCAGGACGCTGTTTCACATCCTTCATGCTTAAAGCGGCCCAAGGCTGTGCGCTTGATGGGTTTGGAGGTGGGATCAAAAGGGTCAACTTCCACCACCCAACCAAAACGATTTGCCTCATTGGGTTCTTTGTTGATGTTGAAGCGCTCATCGTACAGTCCCCAGGGATAAAACTGGCCTGGAACACCCATGCGGGCGTAGTTGAGGCGCTCAGGGTGATTTTCGAGTGAGCCCATGAAATAGCCATGGATGTTTTCCTCAGCCATCAGATAGGTGCCCCAGGGCGTGATCCCGCCCGCGCAATTGTTGAGAGTCCCGATCACCGAGCGACCGGAAGGGTCGCGGCTGGTTTGCAGGCGCGGATGACCGGCGGCGGGTCCAGAAATCTCCATCTCCGTTGTGGAGGCGGTGATCCGGCGGTTGAACGGGCTGTCGGCGACGACCTGCCATTTGCCATCGCTGTCGCGGGTGATTTCCAGGACGGACCCTCCGTGCGCGGCCATGGAAATTTCTGCTATCTCCTGCGAGTAAACAGTGAGCGGGTTTTCAACTCCATCGAAGACACTGTGCATCAGATTGTCATTGGTGAATTCATGATTGACGCAGAGCAGGGCGCGATCATTGAGCTCAGACCCAAAGGGAAGCGGGATGAAACCGATGAAGTCGTTATTGTAGCCAAATTGCTTCGCCTGAGCCGCTGCCGTCTGGTTTTCCGGATCAAAGCCAGGCGCATCTGACGTGACTGGATCGCCCCACCTAATGAGGATGTCCGCATCATGGTCGGGGGCGACATGATGTGTTTCATCCACGCCGTGTTCGATCTCCACGAAATCAAAGGTGGCGGGGTGCTGGCTGCAGGCGGTCAGCGAAGTCGGAAGCGCTAAGCCAGTTGCCGTTAGGGCCACGGCACTGGTGGAACTCTTCAGAAAGGCTCTGCGATTAAGTCTGCTTTGCCAGATGGCATCCAGGGTTTTGCCCATGGGGCGGTCTACTGGAATATCTTCTGTCTCTTCATAGGATCTATCACTCATGAGGCCCTCCGATGCTCCAGTTGGTCAGCATGAGTCTACATTGCTTCCGATGAAGGGGCTATGACATAGGGCAAGGGCCGGTCATCGCCTCCGAGACATTGGCGTGCGTCCGTGCGATAGTGTCGGATCAATAGTGGATAAGAAAAGAGACGTTTATGCCAATTTATGCACTCGGAGATGTTCAGCCCACTTTGCCGGATGAAGGGGAATATTGGGTGGCACCTGACGCTCAAGTGATGGGCAATGTGACACTTCACAAGAATGCCAGCGTTTGGTTTGGCGCCGTGCTGCGCGGCGACAATGAGATGATCACCATCGGTGAAAACTCGAATGTCCAGGACGGATCCGTTTTGCACACAGATCCAGGATCGCCGCTCACGCTCGGCAAAAATGTCACCGTAGGACATAAGGTGATGTTGCACGGGTGCACGGTCGGCGACAATTCACTCATCGGGATAGGCAGCATCATTCTGAACAACACCAAAATCGGCAAAAACTGTCTGATCGGTGCAAACACGCTGATCGCGGAGGGGAAAGAAATTCCCGACAATTCAATGGTCCTTGGCGCGCCGGGTAAGGTTGTACGACAACTTACCGATGAACAAGCAGCGGGGCTGGAGTTTTCGGCGGCACACTATGTTGAGAATTGGCAGCGTTATGCGCGTGACTTGAAGCCGATTGGCTAAAAAAGAATCTATCTCTAGATTTGGGGAAGTTGAGCGAGGGACAGAATGAGCGAAGCACACAATTTGGATCAAGGAACAGATGAGGTCCTTTATGAGGTGTCGGATCACATTGCGACGATCACTCTGAACGCCCCGGATCGCATGAACACAATTTCGCGCACCATGCTGGCGGCGATTACGGAACGGTTTGTTCAAGCAGAAGAAGATCCTGAGGTGCGTGTTGTTGTCTTGACGGGCAATGGACGCGCATTCTGTGCCGGACTTGATGTCAAAGCGCAATCGGACGGTACGGGCATGTTGAAAGACACGGGCGGGTTTAAGAACCTGGATCTGCGCAACACACCGCCAACCGTCCTGCACGCGATGGATACGCCGACGATTTGCGCCATCAATGGGGGCGCCGCCGGCTATGGCCTTGATACGGCGCTCGGATGTGACATCCGCATTATGTCTGATAAGGCAAAGATGGCTGCGGCCTTCACCAAACGAGGGCTTGTGCCGGAGTCAGGCGGAACTTGGTTCCTGCCAAGACTCCTGGGCTGGGAGAAAGCGTCGGAGTTGATTTTCACCGGGCGGACACTGACGGCCGACGAAGCGGTCGAATTGGGACTTGCATCAGAAGTGGTGCCCGCTGAGGAGCTGATGGGGCGGGCGCGTGCCCTTGCGCGTGAAATCGCTGCCAATGCACCCCTTGCGGTACAGTCTGCCAAACGGATGATGCGCATGGGGTTGAACGAGCCGTTCACGGAACATGTGCATCATGTCTATCTGCAGCTTCTGCCTTTGATGCGCACCGAGGACATGAAAGAAGGCATGGCCGCTTTCGTCGAGAAGCGAGATCCCGACTTTAAGGGCCGCTAGAGCTTTGCCCTCGATCGGCTTGTTTGAGTTGTTCTGATTTGTGAGATCATGGGTCCCGTGTTGAAAATTTTCAGGTGGTCTATCTATGTGATTGCCTTGATCGCGGCATCGCCCGCCTTTGCCTCAGGGTTCACCGGTCAGTTTGACGGGATTGGCACAGCCGCCGGGATGACACTGACATTGCAGGAAGCTGAAGAACGCGTGGTCGGGCGATTCTCTTCCGGTCGGGGGCAGGCCTTCTCTCTCAACGGTCGGCGGACAGGAGATGCAGCGCAGGGGTCGGTCGAGCGATCCGGACAAAGCTTCTTTTTTCACATTGAAGAGCGGCCGCTTGGTGTTCAGTTTCTCTTAATCCCCAAGACCCCGGACCAGGAGCCGGACATTGCGGGAGCCACGGACTACTCGTTTGTGCAACGGGGTCTCCAGTTGCCGAAGCCGTCCGCGTTCCGAGCGGCACCGGCGCGCGGAATAGATGTCGACATTATTCAGTTTATCGATGCGTTTCGGGATTGGGATCCCGATGACATGTCGCGGATTTACGTCGGGCTCGACAATCGGTACCGAGAGCTCATTCAACTGTTTGATCATGCAGCTGCCGAGGTCCTTTGGCGTGTCTGCACAACCTCGCCGCCGAATGACGTGTTTGATGCACGCGATCTCAATCAAATCCTGGAACGGCAGCGGACGGATTGTGCGGCTTATCTGACGTCGGTCGGGGCCGTGCGGGATGCAGGCTTGCTGAACGAGTTTTTGCGGAAGTCGAACTTTCAGCTCGAACTCATTCGAGAAACGGTGAAGTGCGACAGGGGGGTGTCGCCCGAGACCAAATGCGCCGATGTGAGCGCCATGAGCGGACCTCTTATGATGCGCTGGCGCAGGGCTGAAAACATCATGCGCGCCCTGGTTGGCGATGAGTCCTTCTCGCCGCCTCAGACGGCTGGTGGTGTTCGGAACTCGTCTTCGTCATTACCCGATGGGCAGGGGGTCGCCACGCCCAATGATGATGTTGGAGCCGATGTGCTTCCGGCTCCCACACGTCCAGAAGGGCGCAGTGATGATGATGCGCGGACTTCGCAGGCGTATCTGCCTCGGCCCCGGCCGGGATCAAACTAGGAAATTGGTGTCAAACCGGGCGGCGCCAGACCCGGCGGATTTTTGCGTCGGTTTCCGGGCCGAAATTATACCAGGCTGTTCGATCTCGTGTTGCGTCGGCAATGAAGAGACCGTCCTGGCTCGAGAGAAGTTTCGAGAGCTGGTTCAAGAGTCCCGGCGCTGTGCCGTTGCAATTCACCACCCAGGCATTGTTGGCGACTTTGAGCGCGGCGCCCAGGGACATGATTGATTGCTCAAGGGTTGCGCCGTGGCGTGACTTGATGTCCGTAATGATAAGGAAGTTTGATGTGTCCGGCCGCTTCCGCCGGTCGACCTGGCCCTTTTTGGAGCCGTAAACAGTCCGGCGATCCTGAGGGTGAGACGGTGTGCTGGCGGTCACCTTGGCTTTTTCCTCGTCGAAGAACCCAGCAAACATGGCCACATCTTTTGCTTCGGTCCAATCCTCAGTGCCGGTCGGGGCAATGATGGAATGTCCAGCGACGCGCCCTTCGGAGATGTAGGTCTCCATCGCTTCAAACGTATACGGACCGTAAATGTCATCGCCGTGTTTCAGCGACCAGTGCCCGTCGGCGAGCACACGGTCCTCTTGTTCCTCGGCCTCGGCTTCCGGAGCCATGTCATCGATTTGTTCGGCGTTGTTCTGCATCTTCAATTGCTCTAGTCGCATGGCGCGCCCGCAAAGTGGCGACGCCCTATTGTAATCCGCGGGTCCAGTATGAGGTTCCACCCGTTCACACTTTATGAATTTGTGGTTTAAAAAGGGTTTCCGGAACGGCGTAATCCCCTGCGTTTTTGGCGGATTGCTTGCGATGCCGCCCGTTGCAAGGCACAGTCTCGCCAAAATTGAGCTCAAAACGATATTCGGAGGTGCGCGATGGCTGATTATGAACACTGCACGGTTGAAAAGGATGGGCACTTGCTCATCGTGACCATGAACCGACCGGATCGGATGAATGCGCTTCATCCGCCGGCCAACTTTGAACTGGCCAAAGCGTTTGATGATTTTGCCGCTGATCCCGATTTGTGGGTCGCGATTATCACGGGCGCTGGCGACCGCGCTTTCAGCGCAGGCAATGACCTCAAGTGGCAGGCGGAAGGCAACAAGCTCGAAGTGCCGGACACGGGCTTCGCCGGTCTGACTGCGCGCTACGACATGGCCAAGCCTGTCATTGCTGCTGTCAATGGCGTGGCCATGGGCGGTGGGTTTGAAATTGCGCTGGCGGCGGATCTGATCATTGCATCGGACAAAGCGACCTTTGCCTTGCCGGAACCCAAAGTGGGTCTTGCGGCGCTTGCTGGTGGTCTGCATCGTCTGCCGCGTCAAATCCCGGTTAAGCAGGCCATGGGCATGATCCTGACGGGCCGCACCGTGCCCGCAGCTGAGGGACAGTCTCTCGGCTTTGTGAATGAGGTGGTCCCGGCTGGTGATCTGATGGACACAGCAAAGAAATGGGCCGGGGAGATCATGGCTTGTTCGCCTATGTCCATCCGCGCCTCAAAAGAGTCCGTCTATCAGGGTCTTGATGAAGCCAATCTGGAGAAAGCCGTTTCCGGCCAATATCCTGCCGTGGGCGCTCTCTTCAAGAGCGAGGATCTGATTGAAGGACCGAAAGCGTTTGCCGAGAAACGCGCACCGCAGTGGAAAGGCCGCTGACATTCCCTGAATTCGATGTATGAACGAGTTCCGGCCCCGCCTGGGAAAGCGGGGCCGGTCTCGACAGGATCAGACTGATGGGGGGGGGCAGTCTGATCGGGGGGATCACGAAAACAAAGCAGGACGCAGCGTGGCTGTTGGTTCTGCAATGGGGGCCATTAGGCTTGGGTCGTTTAGAGCGGCGCTTTTGCCACCACGCCCGTTGCCTGCTCTCACCCAGACATAGGGATGGTGACGCGACTGACGCTTGACCCAGGTGTATGGAGTTTCCTGCCACAAGCGGATGTGTCGCGTTTTGTTGTCGAGGACATACTCGCCGTCATTCGTCACGACCAACAGAACTGCATGGCCGGCGCCGCTGCGTTCTTTGACAACGGAGATCAACAAGGTGTCCGCGGGCCAGCCATTCTCAATCAACAGACGTCGTTTGAGTAAGACAAAGTCCTCGCAATCACCGCCGCTCGCAGCGGGGTAGGCCCACCATTCTGCGGTGTTGTAGAGGTCGGCATCTTCGACCGGTGTGACGGTATTATTGACGCGGCGGTTGATGTCCTGGAGTTGGTTCCACCGCTGATCCGTCAGTTGCAGCGACGCTGGGCGAGCAGAGCTGCCAGTGCAGTCGCTCGGGTGGCGTTGGCAAAATCCGACGAAGCCAAAGGGTGGCGGCGTTTCGGCGCCAACGGGCATCGCGTTGCCGCGGGCGATGAAGCGGGGCGCTGTGGGTGCCTCAATGTAAAGGGCGTTTGATCCCAGCCCACCGATCGTCGCCGTTGAGCCAGGTATGCTTGATGTATGTGTCCCGCAAGCCGCGAGCAGAAGGGCTCCCGCAAACCCTGCTGTGATACGCAATAAAAACATGTAACCAATCCCAATCTGTCGATTTGTATTGGTCAGCATGCATGCCAGGATTTGATATAAGGTCTATTTGCGTAATCTATATTTATTTATACTTGAATAAATAAATAATAAAATTCTCCTATATTTTTAATTACTTACATTCGATTCAAATTGTAGATAAACATGCGCGCAGACGCGTGGCCTCAAATGCCATTCGCCTTGGCTGGTGATCAGATTGGAGCGTGTCTAGCCGTCGATGATGCGCCAGGTCCCGTCTGGCTGACGACAGGCTTCGCCGACGCCTTTTTCCGGACGACCATCAATGTAGATGGTTTGCTCGAACTCGCGGCAGTTTTGCCCGCCGTTATCGACATAGGTACGGGTCGGGGTCACCGTGCCCCAATGACCACTGTCGGGATTGTTCCACGTCGCAGACCGGCCGCTGGGGTATTCTTCCAAGGTCGACTGGGTCGTCGAATAGACTGCTTGCTGGTCTTCGCAGGTCAATCGTGTTGCCGCCTGATTGCCGAGCAGGCCGCCGGCCAACACACCGCCAATGGTTGCGAAAGTGCGCCCGCTGCCGCTTCCGACCTTAGAGCCTAAGAAACCACCAAGTGCGGCTCCTGCGATCCCGCCGATGATCCCTTCGGTACTTGTGGGATCACAGGCTGCTTTTGCTGGCGAGGTAAGGCCAATCATGAACGCCACAGCTGTTGCTGCGGCTATGGTTGCCCATGTCGCTCGCTGAGCTGTGCTTTGACCGCTCCTCGTTTCCGCAAAGACTTCTGCATTTGATTGGCGCATGACAGCTCCTCTCGATGGGTCATCATCGACTACCAGCAAAAGAATCATAGCGTTTGTTGGCTGACGGGGCCAGCCCTATGACGCACCGTCGAATGTCGAGGAATCGGCGTTCAGCGTTGCATTGATGTGCGCGACGGTGTCCGCATTGACCTTCCGTTTTGAGTTTGCAAAGGCAGGTTGTGACAGGGCGCCCAAGCGTTCTGCCGCCGCTAGAGCGGTGGCTTCCAATGCATCTGCGCTAACGGCTTCGTCGAGGAAACCTGCTTCCGTGGCCTCATCTGGCGAGAAGAGGCGCGCGTGGATGACTGCCTGCGCGAGAAGGCGGGTCGGCACTCGATCTCTTGCGAAATCGATCAGGAACTGGGGCGTCGTCATGCCGATGGAAACCTCATTCAAGCCAATCTTGAATTCGCCTTCGGTGCCCACGCGGTAGTCGGATGCCAGAAGCAACAGTCCGCCTGCGGCCAGTGCGTGGCCTGTGCATGCCGCAACGATTGGGAGCTTGTAGGTATAAAACCTCGTCATCAGATTGGCGCCGCTTGTCACCAGCGTGGTGACTGCCTCAGCCCCAGACGACATAACCGACAAGTCGAAGCCGGCGCAGAAGCGCTTTTCCCGTCCCATCAGGACAACAGCGTTGGCTTCCGTTTCCGCGCGGTCTAAGGCGGCGGAAATGGCGGCGATCATGTCGTGCCCCAACGCGTTCGCCTTACCGTCGTCCATATGAAGGACAGCTACGCCGTTTTTCAGCTCGTAGTTCAGAATTGATTCAGACATCCCGCGCCTCACTTGTTGTGTTTCGGCGGAGTGTAAGGCGCTCCCCGCAAAAAGGGGAGCACTGCTTTGCGCAGCTTAGCTTGCGAGTTTGCCGGTGTTGAGAAATTCCACGCCGACGCCTTCATCCGTGTGACGGACGACGCGACCAAGCGTCTTTCCGACAGTGACATGCGTGCCAACCTTCGGGCGGCTGGTGATCTTTAAATGAGCCCCAGTCAAAGATATGTCGAGAACCCGGCAAGGAACCTCCTCGCCATTCTCAATTGTCAGCCGTGCGCCTTCGGTCGCTTCTGCATCGGTCGGCGCGCGCCGAGCCGCTCGCAGTGGAAGATCTGCAACGTCGCCGCTTTTTGCCACGCCTTTGAGGAGCTCTATGCGTTCTATCAGGCGCTCTCTCTGATTGGTGTGAAGGCTTGTCTCAATGGCAAATCCGCCGTCGAACCGGCGAACCAATTGGCCTTCGAACCGTCCCAGATTGTCGAGATACACAATGACCCGATCGCCTATTTCGCCGTTTGCAGGGCAGTGAAGGCCGATGCCACCTTCTGAAATATCTGCAACGTGGCAGGGATATTCGCCACCCGATGGCAGCATGAGCCGCCCGGCGACGGTAAGGCTTGTTCGCTCGTACCGTCGTCTGTTTGCCTGGGTCTCACTTGTCTCCAACGGCATGGATTGCGACATGCGTTTTACCTCCGAGGCCAAAATGTCACTTTCAGGGACATCTGTCCGATGCACGCTAGAGAGGGGGAGTTAAAGAGGTCTTATTTTGATTGGCTACATCCTCAGGAGGAGGTTCTGAGAATGGCTGGTCAGTGCCTCATTCCTCGCGCTATAAACAAAATCATCGGTATACCGGGGCGTGTGCCGCGAATTTGGGTCAAAAAAGGGCGAATTCCATGTCAGATGCGGGATTGTTGGGGCAACGGAAAATTAACCATAAACCGAGAAAGAGCTCCGTGCCTTCAATGCTGAGACATGTGGCCCTCGGCGTTGCAGCGGTGTTCCTGGCCAGTTGTGCCTCTCTTGTTGACGATGCCCAGGATATGAGCCCAAGCGGCACGGCTTTCCAACAGGCATTGTACAAGCATTACCTCGATCTCGCGGTCAGTCGCGGAGGCGGATTTGCTTCTGGTGACAGCGCCGACTTCTATGCAGAACGCGCAATACAAGCCGGTAATGGCGCAGATGTGACACCGCTTGCGCCGATTGGCGACGGTGAGGACGCGGCAAATCTGCAAAGTGCACGTGATCGCCTGATGGGCGCTTTTTCTCGAGGCGCCAAAGAGATAGTCCCCGACATGGCCGCGCGGGCGCAGGTTGCGTATGACTGCTGGACGCACGAATTGTCGCTCGGCGCTCCTGCCACACAGATCTATCAATGCCGCGCGCGTTTTCTGACTCTCATGGGGCGTCTCGAAGTTGAATTGGCGCCGGAGCCCGAGCCCGTCATTGCGCTTCCTGATGTAGCCGAATTCATCGTTTATTTTGGTTTCGACGAGTGGTTCTTGTCAGCGGAAGCATTGGAAGTTTTGTCTACCGCCATTGATGCCGCACGTGCGGGTGGCCATAGCAAAATCATCTCTGCTGGTCACACGGACACATCAGGTCCGTCGTTCTACAATGATGAGCTTTCTGTTCGTCGGGCAGAGGTCGTCAAGCTAACCCTCGTGGAAATGGGGGCTTTGCCGGATGCCGTCGAGGTCATTGGCTATGGCGAAAGCCGTTTGGCTGTGCAAACCGGTGACGGCGTTAGAGAACCTTTAAACCGTCGCACCGTCGTCACCCTTGTGCCCTGACGCAAGGGAAGGTCCAAGGCAACATTTTCAGCCTCAGAACAAAAGTTGACGCTTGTGTCACGATTGAACTCGGACGATGATGGGCGCAAAGAAAAAGTGAGCTCTGGTGCGGTCGACAGCGTATCCCGCTGTTAGAGAACGATACGGGGTGGAACGGGAGAAGATCCAGAATGAACGAATTTGATTACATCATTATCGGCGCCGGCAGCGCTGGATGCGTGCTTGCAAACCGTCTGTCAGCCGATCCAAAAAATAAGGTTCTGCTCCTGGAAGCAGGTCCAAAAGACAAAAGCATTATGATCCACATGCCCGCAGGTGTCGGGCAGCTTATTGGCAACAATACAAAGACCAATTGGAACTACGACACAGAGGGGCAGCCCTACCTCAATAACCGGCGGCTGTTTTGGCCACGCGGAAAGGTACTTGGCGGCTCATCTTCCATCAATGGCATGATTTATATTCGCGGCCATGCGCGTGACTATGACCATTGGCGTCAATTGGGCCTCGAAGGCTGGGGATTTGCGGACGTTCTTCCCTATTTCAAACGGTCTGAAGGCTATGATGGCGGCACGGACGAGTTCCATGGCGGAGAGGGTCCGCTCGGTGTGTCTGACGTTCAAAACACAAACGTCCTGTTTGATGCGTTCAAGGAAGCCGGCGAGCAGGCGGGGCATCCGACCACTAAAGATTTCAATGGGCCGCAGCAGGAAGGCGTCGGCCCGTACCACCTCACCATCAAGAACAATCAGCGGTGCAGTGCGGCTAAGGGATATTTGACGCCTGTCCTGGATCGTCCGAATTTATCTGTCGAGACCGAAGCGCTGACCTCGCGCATTCTCTTTGAAGGCAAGAAAGCGGTTGGTGTTGAGTACACCCAAAAAGGTCAGACCGTTCAGGCGCGTGCCGGCAAGGAAGTTATCCTGAGCGGTGGCGCGATCAATTCGCCTCAAACCCTTATGCTATCAGGCATTGGTAACGGTGAATATCTGCGGAAATTCGGTATTGATGTGGTCGCTGATCTGCCTGGTGTCGGGCAAAATATGCAGGACCATCTTGATGCAACGGTCATCGAAGAGTGTCTGCAGCCCATCACACTGCACAGTCAGACGAACCCAGCGCGCATGCTGATGACGGGTATGCAGTACGTGTTCTTCAAGTCTGGTCTGGGCACGTCTAATGGATTGGAAGCGGGCGCATTCCTGAAAACGCGCCCTGAGCTGGAGATGCCGGATGTGCAGATCCACTTTGTCGCTGCGGTCATGCAGGACCACGCGCGTGCAGAGCCGTATGGCCATGGCTATACCGTTCACGTGTGTCAGCTTCGGCCGGAGAGTAAAGGCTTTATTGGTCTGAAATCGACGGACCCAGAGGCGCCAGCGCTCATTCAGCCAAACTATCTCGAAGCACCGAACGACCGCGTGGTGATGCGTGATGGTGTGAAGATGGTTCGGAATATTCTCCGGCAGCCCGCGATGGCACCGTATTCAGGTGACGAGGTTCAGCCAGGCGCGCATGTTCAAACAGACGAGGAGATCGATGCCTGGATCCGCGAGAAAGCGGAGACCATCTATCACCCCGTCGGCACCGCAAAAATGGGCAACGATGATATGGCTGTCGTCGATCATCGCTGCCGTGTACGTGGGGTTGAGGGCCTTCGTGTCGTCGATGCATCTGTTATGCCGACGCTGGTTGGCGGCAACACTAATGCTCCAACGATCATGATCGCCGAGAAAATCTCCGACGATATTCTCGGGAAAGCGCCGCTCCCCGCCGAACATGTTCGCATTGCGGAAGATGAAGAGGCGAGCGCCGCCTAAAACCTTACCCACAACTTAACGCATCTGGGCCATGCCGGGTTAATGCCGGGCATGGCCTTTGTGTATTGCGGGCATGATTTACGGAAATTAAATGGGCGTAGAGCGATAGTAGGGTTTCGCAATGGGAGAAGACCCACGATGTCGGACTCGACCGTCGATTATGCTCGGATGGACATCCAGGAGCTGAAGACCGCGCTTCAACTTCACATGAAGTTTGTGAGGCGTCAGCGCGGTGGTGATCGCCTCAATCTCAGCCATAAAAACGTCGAGTCGCTTCGTTTTGACAAGATCGACCTGACAGACGCCGAGCTTGTCGGCCTTCATGCCGCAAATGCCAGCTTCAAGGAAGCGGTGCTCACCCGCGCCAACCTGTTTGGTGCCGACTTGACGGGCGTTGATTTTGGCAATGCTGACCTGACGCGCGCTGATCTTAGGGGTGCCCGCTTTGCGCGCGCCAATTTGGAAGGCGCTGATCTGACCGATAGTGATTTGCGTGAAGGCACCATTATGCGGCAGTCCGAAGAGGGCGAGCTGTCCTATGTCGACAATGGTGATGCCGAGTCTCGCTTTGACGATGCCAACCTTCGTCATTCGAACCTTGAGAAGGTCCGGATGGGGCGCGCTATGGGATCGGGGACCGACCTTTTCCAGGCAAACCTCAAAGGCGCACGGCTGTCTGGCTGCGATTTCACGGGCGCCGATCTCTCAGGCGCTGTATTAGACGGCGCGGACCTCACAGATGCAAACCTTGCGCGCGCAAACCTTCGCGGCGCAGAACTTATCGGTGTCGTATTGGATGGTGCCTGTCTTGAAGGGGTGGACCTAACTGCTGCTCGCTTCAACAAAGTCGAGTTGATGGCGGCCAAGTCGGTGGAGGGTGCCATCATGCCCCGTACGGCCGAAGACCTGGGCATCTCGGTTGACGTTCTCATGGCAAACCACAAGGACTGGATGATGTCAGGTGGTGCCAAGGGCGAACAGGCGGTATTTAAGGGTGTTGACCTCACCGGTTTTGCCCATCCAGGTATCGCTTTGTCAGCGGCGGAGTTCGCCGACTCCATTCTTAGCGGCGCGAATTTTGAGCACAGCTTCTTCTCGATGGTGAATTTCTCTGGTGCGATGCTGGCTCAGGTGAACTTCGCCCATTCCGATCTAAGAGGCGCGAAGTTTCAGTGCGCGAAATTGTCCAAGGCTTCGCTGATCTCTGCCGATCTTTCCGCAATGCCCATTGCGGGCGGCGGCGGACGTTCATGGCCGACCAATTTGCGCGGCGCCAATCTGGTTGAGGCTGATCTCACACATGCCGATCTCAGTCAGTGTGACTTTACGGGGGCCACCCTTCAGGGAGCGGAGCTCGCATCAGCCGATGTCACCGGCGCGAATTTTGAAGGCGCCGATCTGACCGATGCGAATGTCGACGGTGTTGACTTCAGCAGCTGTCGGCTGGACGACGTCAAAGGTTTGGACCTATCAGCGGTCAAGAAGCAGGCAAAACCGAAAGCCGCTGCTGCTAAAGCGGCTGTTGGTTGATTTGATCGCCTTACTTCGCCTTGTCAATTTCCAGACTTGCATCACGAACCAGCCGTAGGTAGGGCCGTTCTGCCGTGTGGCTTTGACGGCGCGTTCCAAGACTGGCGATGGGGGAGGGCCGTGGTGGTGTTGCCTGGACAACCTTACGCGCATTGGTGATCATCGGCGGTGCTGCAGGAAGCTCTTCTGGGTCAAGCCGCTGGATACGATCGACCCACTGACGGATAAGCATGTGTTCCCCGACCCAAGGAAATTCATCGAGAGCCACGATCGCGCCCAGGACACGGGTGATTGCGCCGTTGTCTTGTGCAAGTGGCAGCAGAACCATTTCTAGAGAGAGTTGTCTGTCGTCTGGCGTCTCTGCGGTGTACTCCACCAGACCGATGGTGCCAGAGCCGGTCACATCGTTCAGCAAGGCGAGCATGTCTTGCTGACTTTCGTCCTGCCAGAGAGCCGCCATATTGTGGCGCCGGAACTCCATGCCATATACGCTGCAAAGGCCCGTACCAGCGAGACGGAACCGATACGTCCATCGATCGTTCCGTTCCAGGATGAATACATGCGGGAGAATGCGTTTCAAATCTCGCGGTTCGATTTCGCTGCGTTTGGGCGCCGGGCGGCCGCCACGCAGATCGTTCCAATAGTCGAGTAGCCCCTGTACCGTCTGATGCGTCATTTACACTTCCAGATCTTGGCTTCCCACGAGGTGTTGGGCTGCATATCGCCCTTGTTCGTCAGGAAATCCTCGACCATTGGTCCCTTGCTAACTGTCTCGTACCACCGACGCCAATCCCGATTTAGAACACTGGGAGGTGGCGCTGGCCTGCTTGCCCGGACACTCAGCGAAAAGCATGCCAAAACTTAACAACAGGACGGAGACAGGGGCGGCGAGGGCGGCCTAAATAGCAGAATGCCGGGGTTTTGCTGAGTTCAATCGTGTCCGTCGGGCTTTTGTGAGCGGCGGTTTTGTTAACCAATTCGCCGTCAGATTGGCGACGAAGTTGCAGAGAGGGACATGACGCGCGGTCGTTTAAGGCACACAATATGACAGCCTCTAAACGGCATGGCATCTGCATTGATCGGGTCAAGAAACCCAAAAGCTCCAAAAATGGAGCAGTAACAGCTCTCCGGAGTGCCAATATGAAACGACTCTATGTATTTCTCTTTCTTGGCCTGTTTGCGTTCGCGGCAGGTGCGATTGTGATGACCGTATCCTCTGACGAGGTGCAGGCTTGTGGTTGGGAAGACGACTGCGGCGGCGGTTGGGACGAACCCGATGATCATTGGGATGACGGTTGGGACGATGATTGTGGTTGTCACGACGGAGGCGATGATATCGACGTTTATGTTGATGTCGAAAACAAGGTCAAGCTGGATGTTGACCTTGAGCTGGACGTGGACGTTGAGAACAACGTCGACGTAGTGAACAACAACGAAAACAACAACACGAACAACAACACCAATAACAACGTCAACAATAATACCAACAACAACAATGTCACAGTCATTGTTGAAGGCGGCGGCAATGGCGGCGGTGACATCAACATCAACAATTCTTCCAATGCCACCGCTGCGGCTGAGGCTATTGCGAACTCTGCAGCAACCAGTGCGGCTACTGCTGCATCCCGTGCAGGCGGTCGCCTCAATACCAGCAATGTTCGCAACAATGTCTTTGGTGAAGAACGCCGCGGTGCTGGTGGGACGATTGTTAATGCAGCCAGAGCACCGATCACCATCGGCCCGCTTCGGGTTGTCGTCAAAGAAGAGCGTGTGAAGAGCCGCGCGGTGCGTGGCGTGTGTCTTGATGCCAAAGGTCTGGAGGAAGCAGCCTACCTAGCGGTGTCTTCGTCCCATATTGATGTTGCGTCGGGTAGCGGCGAGTTAATGTATTGCCAGATGGGCGATGCATTGGTCGCGACCATCGGCGAAGTACCAGATGATGGCGGGCAGCCTGACTACACACACGGTCAGGTGATCGAGTGTTTGGACGGGCAGTCGCTGCATTATGGAAACGAAGGTCGATTGGCCTGTGGTCCCAGCAGCAACGCTTACTTCACCGGTTCTGACCGCCGTATCCATGTTCGGTATGCAGAGGTGTTCCTGACCCGCAAATCAAGCGGTTATGCTTCTGAAACCACTGCCTTCCGGGGCGCTACAACTTTCAACGGTGGCGTCGGCTACTGAGTTACCCTTTCGGGGAAGTGGCGGAAGGGGGGCTTATGCCCCCCTTTTCTCTGCGAAGTGATACGCCTCAGTAGTTGACGCCGCAGCGCTTGCCAGCAAGAGCGTGTTTTGTTCTACGTGGCGGGCCACCAGGCCATTCGATGGAGGCGTTGACGTCACCACGTCATCCTGGTTCATGACTGACTGCTCCAGTCTGAAGGGCGACCAGCAGAGATCAAGGCAGGTCCTGGCAAAGAGCTCTGGATCCAGATCGCGCCGAACTCTTCCCAACTGTTGGAGTGTTCTGATGCATCCCGTGAGGCACAGCAACAGGCGCCGCATAACAGCGGCTGCTGCATCACGGGCTTCGTCGGGTACATCAGTACTGGTAAGCGTTTGAAACAGGTCTGGGTGCTTATAAAGGGGTGCTGTGAGCGTTCGAGCTATGGCGTCGACTGATGAGGGCGCGCGCTGAAAGTCTTTCAAAGTCGCCAGCGTGTCTTGGAGCGCAGCATTGAGGACTTCCTGATAGAGGCCTTGTTTGCTCGTAAAGTAATAGTGGACGAGTGCCACGTTGACGTCAGCGGCTTGCGCGATACGCCGAAGTGTTGTGCTTGTGTACCCATCTTTGAGGAAAAGGTGCGTGGAGGCGCGGATGATATCCTCGCGTCTGTCAGGCCCGTTACGAAGAGGTCGTCCACGTCGCTTTGCTGCCCGCGTCCCGAACGCTTCCTCATACGGTTTGGCTGATACTTCACTCATGATCGCATGCCCCAAATTCACTTGAATCAACGGGCCGATCAGCACTCCTCCGTGAAAAGCCTAACACGGAATTGGATACAAAGGGAGGATGATCTTGTTTGGTCGTCGGCGCTCGTGTCTCTGACAAGTTGATCGCAGTTGGCGCGAATCACGTGTTGAGTGGTGTATTAAGATCCAATCGAACTAAAACTTTGGACTAATTATGGGCGTCGTTCATTCGTCAGACCTTGGTTTCGACAATGGTGAAGGCAGCGCTGGATGGGGCCCAGACTTTCATCTGACAGACCCCCTATTGCTCGAATTTGTAGACGTTGTGGGAGGTTGGATGTCTTCGCGACCAGGTCCTGATGAAGCGCGCATCGACCTGCTGGACGCGGTCCGCTTTCTTCCGCACGTCGTTTGGTACGAATATTCGACTGATGAAAGGTGGCTTGGGCGTTTTCTTGGGACTGAAATCGTGGCGGTCCGCGGTGATGACGCCAGTCAAAAGCTGCTGAACGAGAACTCTGGAAGTGATCTAGACGAGCGCATAGCCATCCTGTTGGAGATGGTTGTAAATGCGCGCGAGCCGGTGTCCATTCATGGCCAATCGGTTATTGAAGATCGCGAATACCTGTCTTCACAAAGCGTGGCCTTTCCGGTTTTTGCGTCAGACGGTGCAGTATCAGGGGTGATCGGGGCACAGGTTTTTTGTCGGCCCGAGAGTGATAACTGATCTGGCCTGACTGACCGACGTTCTGAAGATCAATTCATCGGAAACACCCTTCGGATGAATAAAATATGCTCTGCATTCAACGCTCGGCGCTAGCTGCCGAATTTTGGGATCATTGTGGTAACTGAAGGCTAAACGGGTGAGGGCCAACCTGCATTTCCAACCTCATGGAAATGGAGAAAAGCCCATGACTATTGAAGCACTTGGCGGAGCGCAGTCGCTCCTCCAAACATTTGGAGCTTTCGGCTCAGGCCTGCAGGCTCCCCCGACCGGCGATGATGTCGCCGCCAAGGTGAACGAAGCTCTTGAATCCGGACGTGTAGATGGGGCTGAAATTCAGTCCCGCCTGAGTGAGCGTTTTGATGAGGATGCTGACGGCATTGTCAGAGAAGACGGTTCGCTTGATACACAAAAACTCGCCAGCCTGTTCGAGGCCAACCGTCCTGACGGTCCACCGTCTGGTCTGCAGCAACTTGGTGGCATTGATGAGAGTGAGCTGCTGCAGACGCTTCTGGACTCATTGGAAGAGGCGGATGAAGACGCAGCCGAAACGCCGAGCCTGGTCGATCAGCTTTATGGCCGGGCGAGTGGGGACACGTCCACAAATGAAGAGCTGTTCTCAATCCTCGCTTAACCGCAGCTCTTGGGTGAACCCGGCTGAGGGTAAGAGGACAGCCGGGACTTCGGAAAGCATTATTATAGCCAATGATCCACGACACCCTGGCGACTTAGACCTAACTCTCCACCAACGCGTTCCACTCTGGCGAGTGACAAATGTGTTGGGCAAGTGCTTGGTAACCGCCAGTGTTTGGATGAGCGCCATCCCCTTTTTCCGCTTCCGTCCGCCAGATTTGCCATATTTCTCTGGGAGCTTCCCGAAGGTCCAAGAAGGGGACCTCCAGCCTTTGACATAGTTTTTCCAGGCTTGAGCAGATTCCGTCAATCCGATTATCCGTTATGATTGAGCCAGTTTGGGGAATGGGACTAATCATCAATGATGGGAGCCAATTTGCGGCTCTGCTCAATGTGTCTTCCGCATTTTCAAGCGTCTCTTCCAGCGGTACGCGAGCATTACTCTCCACGCCGTCAGCTGCATCATTGTTGCCGAAAGCAAATACCACTCGTGGGTCTACTGTGTTTGCGAGACGTACGGCGGCTTCTGATTGCCAGCGGGCACGAACTTCCCGGCTCGTGTCCCGCCGAATACCGAGGTTGTAAGTTGTCAGATCTGAGTGTTTTGACCTTGCGTGCTTCGACAACCTTCCAACCCAGCCCAAGCACTCATCATCACCTGTGCCCAGGGTAAAGCTGTCACCGAAAAAACAAATGCGCATCTTGAGAAACCTCTTTGGGAACGGAGATTGCGGCAGGATAGATTGGAGTAGTCAGCTTAATTGTTGGGCCGCATGCTACGAAATACCGGCGCTTTCTCAAGCGGACTTCGCACGCTAATTTGTCCCTCTGCGTGGGAGCGTCGCTCAAAAAAAGAGGGAGAGCCGAAGCTCTCCCTAAGTTGCTCTCAACGAACTTGGTGCTGGAAGGGCGGGCGAGCCGCCCCATCCACCGGCCCTTGGGCTTAGTCTGCCTTAGGTCCGGTTCTTGAAATTTGTCTCTCGTGTCTCTTTGATCATTCACTTTGCCGGACGGAAAACCGGAAACCCATTTTTCCTGGCAAAGTTCCTAGTATTGGCTGCTGCGGAGCCGGTCAGAGAAGATTGGCTCAGAGTAGTAGCCGTAGGGGTCGTTCATGACAGGTGCGGCTACCGTCCTGCGGGTTGCTACCGTCTGCGGCTGCGCTACAGGAGCTGTATGTGCAGCAGGTGCGGCCGGAGCATAAGCCTGGGGGGCAGGTGCAGCGGCGCGAGCCTGTTGGACGCCGTAGTTCTGGACATTGTAGTTTTGGGGTGCAGAGCGGTAGTGGATTTCGCCCAGCGGATCACCAGCAGCACCAAAGTTCGTGCAGGTGGCGGGGTCTTTGCCGTACAGAGGCACGATCATTTCCAGGATGGCCCGTTCGATGACTGAGCGAACGCCAAGCTGCAGAGGCTCATTGGCGCGCTCACCTGCGCCGATCTCAAACGTGTTGCCGTTCAGGAAGTCGAACACACCAGCGACAATCTCGCGACCGATGATCTGCTTCTGGTAAGACACCACATGCACTACTTCCAGCGAACGGCTGTCCACCAGACGAAGGTCGAGGCCTACGTTCATGACGAAGAGACGGCCGCTGAGCGTCGCTGACAGACCCGTTGGGTCGAGATCAGAAAACGCGCTGTCCAGACCGCCATTGCGGATGTCGAAGTTCAGTTCAGTGATGCCGCCAACCATGTAATAGTCGGACCCACGAATGGAACCGGCGTGGATCTGACGATACTCGTCCGGGTTTGCGTCGGAGATCAGGCGATCATTGGCATATTTCAGCTCAAGTTCGGCGACTGATGTGTCAAAACGCTCCACCAGCATCACGCCAGCTTTGGAAAGACCGGAAATCGCCATCAGCGATGCACCCTGGGTCAGCTTCGCGCCACCCTCGAGCTCTACCTTGCCGGTGTAGTCCTTAATATTCCCAACTGCAATCCGCGGCGCAGCTGCAGTGCCAGCCATGCGGCTGCCGATGCAGCGCAGCGCGCTGGAATAAGGTGTTTCATTATTGATCACAGGCGCATTGCCGATCGGCGTCGTGTAGCGACCGTCGCTGCCGGCTGTTGGGCTGATGCACCCGGTGAGGGCAACGCCAAGACCAAGCAGAAGCGCTGCTTTCTTGATACCACTCTGTGAGCTGAGAGCTTTCTTTGTCGTCGAGAACACGGGATCTCTCCGTTTACTTGTTTTCGTTGTTGAGCAAGATCAGTGCAGCTGGCGTGCCAGAGTTTTCCTGGTCATTGTTTTCGGTGCCAGTTGCGCCGGTAACAGAAGCCGTCCCTTTGTCCGCCACGAGCACATCTTCCGCGAGGAGCGGAAGTGCCAATGCGGCGCCGAGGGCGATCGCGAGGCTGAGCTGTGGAAAACGGGTTTTCATAATCTTTTCTTTGGTCATCTGTTAAAGTCACCAAAGTGATTGCAACGGCTGTGCCAGTGCTCATAGACCGTTAACACTCTCCAAAAACGGCAGTTCTCAGCCCTTTTTCCAAGCGGTTTTGACGCATGACCATCGGTCCAGTGCGGTTTGCTGGCCCGGGGAGAAACGTCTTTCGTTAACGCCGGGTGCTCATCTGTCCTGTTTTGAAACGGGACGACATCAAGTGTTAACGCGGGTTTGCGAATCCGGAGGCAGACCGTCACACTCGCGCCCAATTAGAAAGTCAAAGGGAGATAAAGATGGCGGTTCTCGAGTTTTATTTTGATTGCTCAAGCCCTTGGACCTATTTGTGTTTTTCCCGCGTGGAAGCGATGGTCGAGCGCACCAAAGCTGAGATCCAATGGAAACCGGTCCTGGTCGGCGGCATCTTCAACAAAGTTAACGAAGCGGTCTATGAACAGCGGGCTAACCCCCATCCTGTTAAAGGCCGCTACTACGTTAAGGATTTGCAGGACTGGGCGCGTTATTGCGGCGTGAAGATCGGGCAACCGCCGGTTTTTCCGGTGCGGGCCGTTGATCCGATGCGGGCCGCCATTGTGGCGCTGGATGAGGGCAAGCTGCCGGAGTTCGCCTGGGCGACGTTTGAAGCCTATTGGGGAGACCTCAAAGACATCTCTCAAGCGGACATTCTGGCGGAGATATGTGAGAAGGTGGGGCTCGACCCGGCGCATGTCGCGGCGCGCATTAAGGAAGATGATGTGAAGGCGCGGCTCAGACAAAACACGGAAGAAGTCATCGAACGCGGCGGCTTCGGGTCGCCGACCATGTTTGTTAATGGGGATGATATGTATTTCGGCAATGACCGTTTGCCGCTTGTAGAGGATGCACTTAACCGTGGCTGATTTTAACCAGAGTACCGAGCCTCCTGCTTTTAACGCACCTGCCGTGATCTTGGGGCTCGTCGGTGCTCTTTTCGGCGTGCATCTTCTCGTTACCTTTATGGACCCGGCCGAGGCAAACCGGCTCATCGCCTATTTTGCGCTAAGCCCAGCGCGCTACGCGCCATTGCCCTCCGGTGAGGTGGTTCCCCTGCCGGGTGGCTTGGTGGTCGATTTGGCCGGCTTTGTCACCCATATGTTCCTGCACGCCGATTGGGGACACTTGATCTTTAATTCGATCTGGTTACTGGCGTTTGGGACGCCGGTGGCCCGTCGGTTTGGGACGATCCGGTTTCTGCTCTTCTTTCTTGTTTGCGGGATTATTGGCGGGATGACCCATGTCGTGCTTCACGCGGGCGAACTGGTTTTCGTCGTCGGAGCCTCAGGCGCCATCAGCGGTCTTATGGGCGGCGCGGCTCGATTTGTCTTTCTTGCCGGCGGGCCGCTGGGGCTCATGACGGCCCGGGATCCCTCCTTACCAGGCGCACCTCGGGCACAGGCCACCATCTTAGAAGCGTTGAGTGACCGCCGGACGCTCTTATTTGTCGGTGTCTGGCTGGGCATCAACTTGCTCTTCGGCATTTCAGGCCTGTCTCTGTCAGGTGAAACGGTCTCCATCGCTTGGGAAGCGCATTTGGGGGGCTTTGTGGCCGGTCTGCTTCTCTTCGGCTTGTTTGATCCGATGAAACAATCCCCCTCTGGTGGGCCGGGAAATGTCGGGTACGGAGAATGGCGGGGAGACTGACCTTTTTTGGGTCCGCTCTGTTGCGCTGGATCATTGAAGGAGAGGGTAAGGACACCCAAATATAAAGGGCGGCAGACATGCTGCCCTTGATGTCCTAACCAATGGAGATCCCCCCATGAGCGATGCGTCGACATCCTCCGAACCTCAGAGCCCCCGCCCTGACACCAGCCATCTTGACGACGAGACAGACGAGCCGCTTTGGCAGCGACTCCTCTACATGGCCGGTTTCTGGTTCCTGGGGAACATTGCGTTTTCGCTGTCGATTCTTCTTGGCGCCATACAGTTGATTGTCGTCTTCTTGAGCGGAACCAAGAACGAGGAATTGTTGAGCTTCAGCCGTCGGCTGATTTCTTATGTCTTTGAATGCTTGAGCTTCATCACGTTTGATCGTGAGGACAAACCGTTCCCGTTCGGACCTTTTCCAGAATCCCGTGAGGGTGACAAGGATTAATCCCCGACGAAGCTCCTAGGCCTGAAGCAATGCTGTCCAGGACTTTTTGCCTTTGGAGGTGAGCAGGCCGACAAGAACCGACCGGGTGAGCAACAGGAAACTGCTGTCAGCGGCGTCCCGGGTTTCATGAAAGCCCGCGAGTTCGAGGCTTACGTGACCGTGCACTGTTGCCCAAAGCACTGCAGTGATCTCCTCGGTCGCATGATCTGCTGACAGCAACCCTTGATCCTGGCAGGCGCGCACTGCATCAAAAAGCGAGCGATAGGATCGCTGGCGCGCAATGCCTCTTGCCAGCGGCTCAGCCTCTGTCCCCTGGAACTGCGACAGGGGCAGAGTCTCGGACATGATCAACGCATAGTAAGACGGATTTTTGAGGGCGAACTGCCGGTAGGCGACCCCGAGGCCGGCAAGCCACTCAAGTGGGCTCTGTCCCTTCGGTACCGCCTCCTGGAAGTCTCCCATGCGCGAGAAGGCTTCTTCGTAGAGCGCTGCAATCACCCCATCCTTGCCGTCAAACGCCGTGTAGATGGTCATGGTGGATGTGCCGACGGCCTGCGCCAGTTTGCGGACCGAGAGCGCTTCCGGCCCGCCTTCGGCCAGCATATCGCTTGCGGCGTCTAGGAGTTCTGTCCTCTGGACTTCGGCGGACACCCGACGGGGCTTCTTTGTTGTTTTCTGTTTTTGCGGCCTGTTCATTTTTGAGTCTGGCGTTTGTTCAACTTGTGCAGCGCTCGGCTTGATGTTTTATATAACGGCGTTATATATGGATGCAAGACCTGATCACGCCGAGACCCTCGGCCATTGTCTATAACCTCATGGAGCAATCCCATGTCCAAGCCGTTTCCCAATAAGCCTATTCTGAAGAACAACTTCGCCCCCATCATGGTCGAGTGCGATGCGCCGGACCTGATTGTGCATGGTGAATTGCCGACCAAACTGAACGGCACTCTATATCGCAACGGTCCCAACCCCATGTTTCCGCCGCTTGGCAATCACCATCACTGGTTCCTGGGTGAGGGCATGGTGCATGCGATCAATCTGGAAGACGGCAAAGCGAGCTATCGCAATCGCTGGGTCCGGACCGAACAGTATAAGGCGCAACGTGAAGCAGGCGAACGCCTGGTGGGAACGGCCTTCGGTGAACCCCGCAAGCCGGGCGCCGAGAACCTGGTCAACAATGTCGCCAATACCAACATCGTGGCGCATGCCGGAAAACTCTGGGCGCTCGATGAAGGATCTAGCCCAGTCATGATGGATATGAAGACGCTGGACACGGAAGGCTCCAACACATTTGGCGGTAAGTATGAAGGCCCGATGACCGCGCATCCGAAATTCGATCCCAAGACAGGGGAGATGATGTTCTTCGGCTATATGGCGGCCGGGCCTGCCTCGCCTGACATTTCCTATCAGGTGGTGGATGCGGAGGGGAACCTCACGCGTTCAGAGATGTTCAAGGCACCCTATGCCAGCATGGTGCATGACTTCATCACCACGGACGAACATGTGATCTTCCCAATCTTCCCCGCGACTATTGATGTGGAGCGCATCATGAAAGGCGGGCCGATGATTGCCTGGGACCCGAGTCAGTCAACCTGGATTGGGATCATGGGGCGCAATGATAGCGTCGACAGCATTCGCTGGTTCGAGGGCGACCCCTGCTATGTCTACCACCCGATGAATGCCTACACGACCCATGAAGGCGGGAAGACAAAAGTTGTGGCGGATATGATGAAATATTCGCGCGTGCCGCTCTTCCCGGATGTCGACGGCAACCGGGTGAACGATCTTGGGGCCGAGCTCGGAAAACTGGTGCGTTGGACCTTTGATCTTGATGGCAACACCAACGATTACACCGAGACAGAACTCAACGACATTGGCGGTGAGTTTCCGCGCTTTGACGAACGGTTCACCGGTCACGAATATCGTCACGGCTATTACGCGACCATGACCCGTCCGGAAGCGGAAGGCGCACCGTTCGATACCATTGTTCATGCTGACCTGAAGACCGGCAACACCAAGAGCTATGAGCCGGGTGAAGGCTGCTTCGTTCACGAACCTGTCTTTGTCCCGCGTGACGAGAAGGCAGAAGAGGGTGACGGGTATCTCGTGTCGCTTGTCTATGACGGATCGAAAAACCTGTCAGACCTGGTCGTGCTGGACACGGATGACATTTCCCAAGGTCCTATCGCCCGCGCCGAACTTCCGACCCGCGTGCCGTTCGGCTTTCACGGCAACTGGGCAGATGCATGACGAGGCTGGTTCGTTTTTGAAACCCATACTTTCTTGTCACCCTCGGGCCAAGACCCGAGGGTCCAAGTAACCTTTCGATTCTGTATGGATGCTCGGGTCAAGCCCAAGCATGACAGTCTGAGATCAGAACAACGGCTCGTCGTAGATCTTTTCGCCTTCTATCATGAGGCCCTTGATTGCGGCGTCGCCCTCATCGTTGAGCGCGACAATGACGCCGAGGGCTCGTTCGTCGCGATACTCTTCCAACTCGGTCCCGGTGCCCTCAGGCACGAAGTAGCTGTCGATGGGGTAGGATATGAAGATACTCGTACAATCCTCACAGGCATCGCCCTCGATAGTTTGTTCATCTCTCAGCACGTAATTGACCCGGCCGCGAATGACGGCCTGATTTTGGTTCAGTGTATCTGGAGCATCCGCCAGGACTTCCAGCGCGGTCGCTATCGTTCCGACTGAGTTCAATAGAACGAAAGCGTCGTCGCCGGATTCCAGGCTCTCTGCGACAGGTATCCTGTCCCCGTCAAAGGCAGAAATTTCATAATTGAGGATCACATAGTCGCCGCGGAAAATGTCGCGGGGGTCCACAGGGGTTGTCTTGAGCACCACCTCGGTAGGGGAGTTCAACAGAGTGATCTGGGCCCACACCATCTGGGCCAACACAGCGGTTTGGAACAGGACGGCAAAGAGGATGCCGATCAGGACGCGGGTCTTGCTCATGATGGCACCTCCACTTGGCTGGCGGTCGCTCGCCGTCTCAGACGCTCCCAGACGAAGCCGCCTGCGATCAGCAGTATGCCACCAATGCCGAAGAAGGCGGCAGTGTCGAGCAGTGTGCCGAAGGTCTCCAGATAGAGGTAAAGCGCTTCGCCGCCGAAAGCTGCAAAGCCCAGATTGATCAGGAACCGGTTGTGGAGCCGCGTTCCAAGCGTCACCAGCCAAACGCAAAGCGCCAGGAGGATCGGGGCTGTGAGGATGAGGGGCACATCGCCGTCGCTGGTTGTGAGGGCACCTGAAAGCAGTATGCCCGCCGGGAAAGCGACAAAGGCGATAACGTCTTGGGTGGCGAAGATTGATGAACGGGCAAGGGCGACCACTGATGCAGCCAATAGAACGAGCATGGACAGGACGGGTATCAGGTATTCGGCACCGTCTTCAAACCCCTCGTCGATCACATGGCCCAACCAGAACATCACCAGAAGCACAAGTGCGGCATAACCCTGGAGAGCGCGGGCGAAGGGTTGCTGTTTTTCCTCTCCCAATATTCCCGCGACCCAAACCACGCCAAAGAGTGAAGAAAGAACCGTGAGCAATTCAATGGGACCCCATCCAAGGGTCTCGGCAAGATTGGGCGCGTTGCCGAGCAACCAGACGATCAGACCGATGAGCGCCAGGTGTTTCGCCGGTCCCCAATCCAGGCGGAACGCCAATAGGGCAGCTGCGGCCCAGGGGAGCAGATAGGTCAGATGGATGTCGCCTTCGGTGATGACCGCGATTGTCCATCCCATCAGAAGCAGTTGTGTGGTCGCCAACGCTGCGCGGGATTGAACAGCCCAGGCGGTCACAAGTCCGCCCAAAGACCAGGCCAACAGACCCGCCGGAAAATCCTGCGGTAGGTGGTACATCTGCCCGATGAGCATGATGTTCGCGCCGAAGAGCGCGACGCCGATGACATAGGCGGCTTCTGCGAATGCCGACAAATTCCTGAAGTGGAGGAACGCTGCGGCGCCATAGGCCGACCACATGGCGGCGCCCAGAATGCCGAGGCGCAGGCCCTTGGGCATTTCCGCCCAGTTGGCCGCGACAAAGGCCATGGCTGAGAACCCAATCAGCACTGCGCCCAACACGGTGATCACAACAGGGAGTCTGCTGGGAGCGTCTTCCTTCTCGAGCGATGCGGTAATGTTCCGCGCGTTCTCTTCAGACACCCATCCGTTTGATACCCAATCTTCAAGATCAGCGGCGACTCGTTTGGCGTAGGAAGTGGGCCACATGTGCTTTCTCCGGGAACGGATAATCATGACGCGAGCGTCAGGTTTGTCTTGTTATGACTCAGTTTGGCGCCGACTGGGGCGGAAATGAGGCAGGAGCACTGCCCTGTTTACCTAAATCGTGTTCTCGCCCTTGCGTGTTTGGGTTCAGTCGATCATGATTTTACGCAAGGGCGGCAGGGCGCGAATAAGTTTTTCAAATAAGCTTGTTTGCTTTCAGGCCGGGCATCGTCTCAAGATAAAGGGCAGAGGCGCTGACCGATTTGTTTGAGGCCTTGTCGTTTTCTCACCCACGATTTGGGAGAAGACGCATGAATGTTGAAGTAATTCTGAAAACCAAAGGTTCCGATGTCACGACGATTGGATCGTCGGACACGCTCGCGAATGCGGTGAAGCTTCTTTGCGATAATAAGATTGGTGCGGTTGTTGTTGTCGATGACGGGCGGGTGCGCGGCATCCTTTCCGAGCGTGACATTATCAAGTCCATCAATGTTGCCGGCGCAGAAGCATTGGATTTGCCGGTCGCTCAGGTGATGACCGCAAATGTGATTACCTGCAAAAGTACCGACACCATCGATCAGCTCATGGATGCCATGACCGGTGGCCGGTTCCGCCACATTCCGGTGATCGAAGAAGATGAACTCATTGGGATCGTGTCGATCGGTGACGTTGTGAAACACCGGATTGCAGAAACCGAAATGGAAGCAGAACAGCTGCGGCTTTATATCGCCAGCGGCTGAGTCTCGTCGGTCTCTTCAACGGCGTCTTCATGGCCATTGAGGCGGTTGAGCGCATCCTCAATGAAGGGGAGGGCGTGCGCCGCCGCTGCTTCGCCTTGGGCGATCAGGTCGGGTGCCTTATCGAAATCAATCAGACTGATATGACCGACATGGGGCGCGATCAGGACGTCCGCAGGGTCTGTCGCCAGCCGTGAGCGAGACAGCCGGTCCTGCATGATATTGAGCGACCCCATCATGACATTGACGATGCCCGGCGATTCCTTTTTCTTGCCAAAGAACTGACGCGCGATGGCGCGCTCTGTGCGTCCGGTGTCCACCAGGCGCTTCCGCCACCCTGACTCATGATGTTCAGAGTAGAGTGTCTCAATCATATGCCCGTCGTGATGGTTGCTTTTGCCGACGGCATCTGTGTTGAGGTTCACCGCAATCACTAGGCGGGCGCCGAGCGCCCGACAAACAGAAACAGGGATTGGATTGACCAGGGCTCCGTCAATCAGCCAGCGACCCTCGTGGCGCACCGGTTCAAATAGCCCCGGCAATGCGTAAGACGCGCTGATCGCGTCGACTATGGAGCCTTTGCGAAGCCAGGCTTCATGGCCGGTGGCAAGTTCCGTCGCCACGGCAACGAAGGTATGGTTCAAGTCTTCAATCTTGGCATCACCCAGATGATCGCTCATCAGTTTGGTGAAGCGCTTGCCACCGATGAGCCCAGCGCCACCCAAACGCAAATCCATGAAATTGATGAGCTTGCGTCCATGAAAGGAGAGGGCGAACTCTTCCAGTTCTTCGAGCTTGCCGGAGGCAAAGCTGCCGCCCACAAGGGCGCCGATGGATGTACCTGAAATGATGTCGGGATTGTAACCAGCCTTCATCAGGCCTTTGATGACGCCAATATGGGCCCATCCGCGGGCGACGCCCGAACCAAACGCAATACCTATCTTCATACCTGCCATTATGGCCCCCATTATGCCGATAGTATGACGGCCAGGGATTTCTAAAGTGCAAAAGATAGGTGGGGGCTGCTGACCTAAAACTGAAGGGGGTGTTGGGAGATTGTTAAGGTTTGACCTCTTGCGTTGCCCAGGCTGCAAAGGTCTCGTCGACAGCTGCTTCGGTGGTAAGGATTCCCGGAAGATCATAGGGGTGATCTTGTTCTATCGCCTTGATCAGAGCTTCTTTGCAGGATGGGATTGTTTTAGCGATAAGTCGCCATTCCGGCTCATGCTGCACTTTGCCGTCCCACCAATAGATGCTTTTGAACGGCCCTTCTACGTGAACACACGCAGCGATCCGGTTTTTCACGATCCAGTCGGCCGTTGCCTGGGCAATATCCTCGGTGTCATAGGTCACGCTTACTTCGATGATCTGCGTCATGTGGCTCGCCTCCGTTTTCATAGGACTGCAACGACATCCGGTAAAGCACATGGGGTTTCAGCGGATGCCCGTCTGGGACAGTCGGGTCATCGAAATCATCTGCCGGATCTCGAATCATGCCAAGGGCTTCCATCTGAGCACGCGAGGGCAGGTGAATGGCGGACGTGTACCCGATGACGTCGTCTAGACCGATCGACCAGGCATGGGCGAACCAGGCCCGTCCGGCTTCACGCGCATAGCCCTGCCGCCAGAACGGCTTGCCCAGGATCCATCCGATTTCGATGGCCGGTCCCCCAGGTACGATGTCTGTCCAGGAAAGACCTGTGCCGCCGATAAGGGCGCCGTCTTCTTTCCGTTCGGTTGCCAGAAATGCGAAGCCATGCTGGTTGAGATGATCCATGCAGGCGGCAACCACCTCGTCGGACTCTCTCCGCGTCAAAAGAGCCGGGTAGTAGTAGCGGCGGACATCGGGGTCGGCATTCATGGCCGCGAACGGTGCAAGGTCACGGTCGGCCCAAGGCCGGATGAGGAGGCGATCGGTCTCTATCTGCATCAGGCCCGCGTCGTGGCTTCAGAGTTTTTCCTGGTCGGTCACAAGCTCCGCCGGTCCGCCGGATTGCCCAACAGGGCTTACGCGATAAAAACAGGAACGATAGCCAACATGGCAGCAACCACCATTGCCCTGCGGCTCGACCTTGATCCAGATGGTGTCCTGGTCGCAGTCGGTGCGGATCTCGATGACCTTCTGGATTTGGCCGCTTGTCGCGCCCTTGTGCCAAAGCTCCCTGCGGCTGCGGCTCCAGTACCAGGCTTCTCCGGTCGCGATGGTGCGGGCAAGAGCCTCTTCGTTCATCCAGGCATGCATCAGGAGCTCGCCAGAATTGGCGTCGGTGGCCACAGCCGGAATCAGTCCATTTGCGTCAAAACTGGGCGCAAACAGAGTGCCGTCTTCAAGCTCGCTTTTCGATGAAGCTTTGGAAAAAGTTGGGAGATCACTCACCGGGACCGCTCCTGTTTCTTTGGAGCGGTGTCCCGGTGGAGATGCGGGTTACTTATCTCGCCGCATTTCCGGACGCAAAAGTCTGCAACTTTTGCTGGAAATGCTTCAGTAACCCCGGATCATCGACAGGAAACGCCGTTCCATGTTCGGGTCTTCTTTGAAGACACCGGTAAACTGCGTCGTGATTGTTGCAACATCAGGCTTCTTGATGCCGCGGGTTGTCATGCATTGATGCTTTGCTTCGATCAGAATAGCAACGCCTTTTGGCGCAAGCACCCGGTTGATCGTGTCAGCGACCTGCGCGGTCATGGTTTCCTGGGTCTGCAGGCGCTTGGCGTAGATTTCAAGCACGCGGGCCAGCTTGGAAATGCCCACAACCTTGGACGTTGGCACATAGGCGATATGCGCTTTGCCGAGGATCGCAACCATATGGTGTTCGCAATGACTTTCCAGGTCGATATCGCGGAGCATGACCATATCGTCATAGCCTTCGACCTCTTCGAAGGTTTTGCCCAGCACTTCGTCTGGATCTTCGTCGTAGCCCGCGAAAAACTCTTCATAGGCTTTGACCACGCGCTTTGGCGTCTCAATCAGACCTTCGCGCGTTGGATCGTCGCCCGCCCAGGAAATCAGGGTCCGAACCGCTGCTTCCGCCTCTTTGCGGCTGGGGCGGTCTTGAGTGTCGCTTTTTTCGATATTATCAAGCACGTCGTCGACTACAGAATTCATATCCATTTGACCAATCTCTTTTGGGGTTTCCCGATCGAACGTGCTCTCACACGCTGATGAACGATCGGGTCAAGTCACGGAAAGGGCGAAGACTTGCTTCGGATCCAATCCATTTTGCCCATCAAGCACGGGTCTTATGCCATGCCATTGCTGATGCGACACCTTCTAAAGCATGCATATAGCGTTGCAAAAAAGCCTATCAAGTGGGCCTAACTTATACCTCACGCAAAGCCGATTGGATGAATAGAACTGGAAATTAACTTCTGAGGTGGTTAGGTTCGGGCTCAGGAGAGACATGATGACCTGTCGATGTTGTAGAAAAAACACCTTAGAATCACCGGCTTAGGGCATATCGCGGGTTGCGAGGCCAGAAGCTCCGGCCTTTGATGAGACCCAATACGCGACGAGACGCCCCGATGACCAAGACGCTGACGCTCTACAACACTCTCACCCGTCAAAAAGACGTGTTTACGCCGATCAATCCGGATCGGGTGACCATGTATGTCTGCGGACCCACGGTCTATAACCACGCTCATATCGGCAATGCCCGCCCGGCGGTGATTTTCGACATGTTGGCGCGGGTCCTCCGCCGCCTCTATCCCAATGTCGTCTATGCACGGAACATTACGGATATTGAGGACAAGATCATTGAAATGGCGGCCGAAGAGGGCGTCGACATTTCCGTGATCACGGAGCGCTATGCCGACATCTACCGAGCTGATATGGGCGCGTTGGGCGTTCTTCTGCCAGATGTTGAACCCAAGGCGACTGAGACGATCCCCGAAATGATCGCCATGATGGAACGGCTCATTGAAGCCGGCCATGCCTATGAAGCGGAAGGCCATGTGCTGTTCAATGTGCCGAGCTTCCCGGAATACGGAAAACTTTCGCGGCGACCCATGGACGAGATGGTGGCGGGTGCCCGAGTGGAGGTTGCGCCCTACAAGAAGGACCCTGCTGACTTCGTGTTATGGAAGCCCAGTTCCGATGATCAGCCAGGGTGGGAGAGTCCCTGGGGCCGGGGGCGTCCCGGCTGGCATATTGAATGCTCCGCCATGATTGAGAAACACTTGGGCGAGACCATTGATATTCATGGCGGCGGGATCGATCTGCAGTTCCCGCATCATGAGAATGAGATCGCGCAGAGTTGCTGCAGTCATGACGGTGCGCCGTTTGCGAACTATTGGCTCCACAATGGCTTCCTCAACATGAACTCTGAGAAGATGTCGAAGTCGCTCGGCAATGTTCTGCTTGTGCACGACCTGATTTCAGAGGCGCCGGGCGAGGCCATTCGTTTGGCTCTGCTCAACGGCCATTATCGCCAACCTTTGGACTGGAACGACGATGTGTTGCCGCAGGCGAAAGCGCAATTGGACCGTCTTTACGGCGCGCTGCGCCAGTTAGACGGAGTGGAGCCAGCGGAAGGCGATCACGTGCCATCGGCATTCCTTGATGCTTTGCTGGATGATCTTAACACGCCGAAGGCGCTGGCGGAGCTGTTTCAACTGGCGAAGGTCGCCAATCAGGCGTCCGAGCCTAAGGCCCAAGCCGAGGCAAAAGCTGCTCTGTTGCAGTCGGGGTTCCTGATCGGGTTGCTGCAACAGGAGGCCAATCAATGGTTCGAAGGGGCGAGTGGCTCTGCCGACCTTGATGCGGATGCGATTGAGGCCCAAATAGAGGCCAGGAATGCGGCCCGGGCTGCCAAGGACTTTGCGGAAGCGGACCGGATCAGAGACGCCTTGGCAGATGCCGGCATCCTGATTGAAGATGGGCCGGAAGGCACAAAGTGGAAACTGGCGGGCTGACCCGCTTGGAGTAACAGATGCTCAATGACATCTATAACAAGCGCATTTTGAAGCTCGCCGCGGATATTCCGCGGATCGGGCATTTGGATGCGCCGGATGGTTCAGCAACCGCTGTCTCGAAGCTCTGTGGTTCCAAAGTCTCCGTCGAGGTCAAGATGGACGGCGATGTCGTCACTGATTTTGCTCACGACGTCAAAGCCTGTGCGCTCGGCCAAGCATCTTCTTCCATTATGGCGGCGCATGTCATCGGCTCCACGGCGGAGGAGCTTCATGAGCTTCGTGATCAAATGACCGCCATGCTGAAGGAGGGGGGCGAGCCTCCCGCCGGCAAATGGGCCGACGCCGAAGTGCTGACGCCGGTGCGGGACTATAAGGCGCGCCACACCTCCACGCTGCTTACCTTCAATGCCACCTGCGATGCGGTGGATGAGGCGATGGCTGCGGCGGAAGCGGCGGCTCCGTAGGGCCTATTTACCTCTCACTTACCATGCTGCTATAGAATGGGCCTCGAAAACGAGGATGTCATGCTGACAAACACGCAAAATCCGCACTGGACGGGTGGCCTGAGCGCCGCCTCGATCGTGCGCGTGTTCAAGCTGGGGGTCGCAACCGGCACCACCCTCACTAGCACCGGCTCGGTCTGACACCGAGCCCGGCTCCGATGAGCCTGAGGCCCTGAGCGACCAGCGCACCGGGTCCAAACTCACCCAATTTCAGGTCTGCCACCAGCCGGCTCTGCCGGTATGTTGAGCGGAACCCCATAGGCGGTTTGTTTTGGCGCATTTCCGGACGGTGAACCGCCAAGTCGGTTTTTGGCACTTCACCTGGAAATGCTCTACTTAAGGCCAGTGGTCTTAACGAATCGATCCTGATCGGAAACAGAGAGACTTCCCATGCGGCGCAGTCCGCTTGCCATTTTGATGTTGGGGCTCGTCCAGTTTTATCGGCTGGTCGTCTCCCCGCTTCTGGGTCCGCGCTGCCGGCATATGCCGAGCTGCTCGGAATATGCGCTCGACGCTGTCCGGCAGCATGGTGGTTGGCGCGGCGGCTGGCTGGCACTCTCGCGTATCGCGCGATGCCACCCCTGGGGGTCTCATGGATTTGATCCGGTTCCGGCAGAGCTCGCTGACCAACCGTTTTATGCGCCGTGGCGCTATGGACATTGGTCTCGTGAGCTTAGCCAAGGGACGCTTGCCGAAGACCGCGAAGAAAAGAAGGAACTGCCACCTGCGAATGGGCAGGGCAGTTGAAAGGAAGACGTGATGATTAAGTTGACGATGCCAGATGGCTCCATCCGCGAAGAAACTGAGCCGCTTGATGGGCTGGCGCTCGCCAAGAGCATCTCCAACTCGCTCGCCAAGAAGGCAGTGGCGCTCAAGCTTGATGGGGAGGTCAAGGACCTTGCCACGGTCCTCGATAAAGACGTAGCCGTAGAAATCGTGACGCCCAACACGCCCGACGGTTTGGAACTGCTACGGCACGACGCGGCCCATGTGATGGCGGAAGCCGTGCAGGAGCTCTTTCCCGGAACACAGGTCACGATCGGGCCTGTGATCGAAAACGGTTTCTATTACGACTTTGCGCGGTCCGAGCCCTTCCATCTGGAAGATCTCGAAAAGATCGAAGCCAAGATGAAAGAAATCGTCGACCGGAACGAGGCCATCACGCGGGAAGTCTGGGATCGGGACGAGGCGATCGCCTATTTCAAGAAGATCGGAGAGGATTACAAAGCCGATATCATCTCCAGCATTCCGGCCGGGGAGGATGTGAGTGTCTACCGCCAGGGCGAGTGGCTTGATCTGTGCCGCGGGCCGCATCTTCCGTCTACGGGAAAACTCGGCAAATCCTTCAAGCTGACAAAGCTTGCGGGCGCTTATTGGCGTGGCGACAGCAACAATGAAATGTTGCAGCGGATTTACGGTACGTGCTGGTCAAGCGACAAGGAGCTCAAAGCCTATCTGCATATGATCGAAGAGGCGGAGAAGCGCGATCACCGCAAGATCGGCCGGGAAATGGATCTCTACCATTTCCAGGAAGAAGCGCAGGGGTCTGTCTTCTGGCATCCAAAAGGGTTCGTCATCTACAACCAGCTGGAAGCCTATATCCGGCGCAAGATCAGCAAGGCGGGCTATGAAGAGGTGAAGACGCCGCAGCTTATGGCGTCCAAGTTCTGGGAACAGTCCGGCCACTGGGGCAAGTATCGCGAGAACATGTTCGTTGTGCCTGATGAAGTGCCGAATACCGAGGACGAAGGCGAAATCTTCACGGGCAAGGGCGATCTAATGGCGATCAAGCCGATGAACTGTCCGGCCCATGTGCAGATTTTCAACCAGGGCATCAAATCCTACCGCGATCTGCCCATGCGGATGGCGGAGTTTGGCTGCTGTCACAGGAATGAGGCCCATGGTGCGCTGCATGGCCTGATGCGTGTGCGTCAGATGACGCAGGACGATGCGCATATCTTCTGTACGGAAGAACAGATCCAGTCGGAAACCGAGCACTTCGTCAATCTGCTCTATTCCGTCTATGAAGACATGGGCTTTGACGATGTGGTCATCCGGTTGGCCACACGGCCTGAGAAGTTCGGCGGGACGGTCGAGCGTTGGGACGCCGCAGAAAAAGCGCTGGGCGATGCCCTGCGCGCGACAGGCTATGACTTCGTGATTGCGGAAGGCGAGGGGGCCTTCTATGCGCCGAAGCTTGAGTTCCATCTGAAGGATGCGATCGGTCGCTCCTGGCAGGTCGGCACGCTGCAGCTCGACTATGTTCTGCCGGAACGGCTGAACGCGACCTATGTGGCGGAAGATGGGTCTCGCAAAACAGCAGTCATGTTACACCGAGCGATCCTCGGCACGCTGGAGCGCTTTATCGGGATCATGATCGAGAGCTGTGCGGGCAAGTTACCGCTCTGGCTGGCGCCGGTCCAAGCGGTTGTGGCGACGATCACATCAGAAGCCGATGCCTATGGTTTGGAAGTGGTTGAGAAACTCAAGGCCGCCGGCCTTCGCGTTGAAAGCGATACGCGGAACGAGAAGATCAACTACAAGGTGCGTGAACACTCGGTGGGCAAGGTTCCGGTCATCATGGTGGTCGGCATGAAGGAAGCGGAAGAGGGCAAAGTCTCTATCCGCCGCCTCGGCTCCAAAGATCAGACGGTTGTTTCCGTCGATGAAGCCATCGTCTCTCTGGTCGAAGAGGCGACACCGCCTGATCTGGCCAAGACAGCCTAACGCCTAGAACTCATACCAAAAGGCCAGTTTGATGCCGGTTTCCTTTAGGACGTTTCGTCCGACGAAAGTTCTGAAGGTGCCGGCTTCAATCGCAAAACCCGGTTCAAGGCGGTGAACGACGGCTAATTCCGCTTTGCTGAACCAATAGTGGCCGCGAGGCGAAGGCGATCTGCCGATTGAATATTCATTCTCCGACTTCAGCATTGTTATCCAGTCCGGCCTCCAATTGAGGCCAAGGGTTACATCGGCGGTGGCCACTGCTGGCCGGACACCTGGCCGGTGGCGGTAGGCATATCGCTGGGCACTGAACCCGGACAATCCCATAAATGTAATAGGTACCCCGGTATTGACGGCCACCTCAACGTCTATGTCCCCGGACTGGGAGTCTGCAGGGTCGTCGCCACTGGATGCCGCGTTGAGAACGGCAATGGCATCAACCGAATAGAGCGTTTCATCCCAGGTGAAGAGATAGGCGCGGGCGCCCAGCTCAAGCCGCCGAAACTCGGTGTCGGTAAATTCGCGCCCGAAGGCTTCTGATTTATCAGTAGACCGCGCGGCTTCACCAATGAGCGTCACGCGATCCGTCAGACCATGTTCCAGATAGACTTGTGTCTCGATTTTTTTGAACCGGCCACGCGAGACAGCGTTGCCTGTCTCATCAAATGTCCTGTGCGCTAGCGTATGGGTGACGGAAACAATGATCTGTGTGTCACCTTCGGGCTGTGGCCAGGCGCCCGCGCGTACTGGCTGCGTCGACAAGGGGACGATCAGACCGGCGCTGACACACCCTAAGAACAAGTTTTGCGCGAGCTCCCCCATGAAGAAATAGAAGTTTTATTATGGGGCCCTGTCCAACAAAATATTTGAGAACCATTTGCAATTTCCGCTCGGTGCCTTATGTCATGGGAAGAAACGCGCCTTGATGAGAGACCGACGATGAATGAAACGATCGACCTGTTGCTGACACGCCGCTCAGTGGTCGCAGCAAGCATGACGCAGCAGGGCCCCAGTGCCGAGGAATTGGAGACCATTCTTGCCGCTGGCCATCGGGTGCCCGATCACGGCAAGTTGGGGCCATGGCGCTTTATTGTTTTCGAAGGTGACGCCCGGGCAGATTTCGGGACCGTTCTGCGGGAGGCCTTCGCCAAAGCGGAGCCTGACGCAGGTGCTGAACGGGCCGATCTGGAAACTCTTCGCTTTGTCAGGGCACATACGGTTGTTGCGGTTGTTTCCTGTGTCACAGATCACAAGAAGATTCCGGACTGGGAACAGCAACTGGCGGCAGGGGCTGTCTGCCAAAATATGCTCGTTGCAGCATCAGCTCTTGGGTTTGCATGCCAATGGCTCACGGAATGGTATGCCTATGATGCAACCGTTGCGGACGCATTGGGTCTCGGCGATGGCGAGCGGATCGCGGGTTTCATTTATTTGGGCGGCAAAGAAACACAACCAACAGAGCGCGTACGTCCGGACCTGCAGGAACGGATCACCCGCTGGTCGGCTTCATGATTGCTGTTTGCGTGCCGGGGCGCCGCGAATTTCTCCGTCCTCGCGCATGATCGTCGCTCTCGCCTGACGTACGCCCACATCCATCTTGCTGTCAGGCATCTCCCCGATATTGGTTTTGATCGCACTGTTCTTGCGTGCGGTGCTGACGGCCAGAGGCCCGGCCACCGTCAGCGAAAGGATCACAAAGAGGATCCCGGCAAGTTGGCTCTGCTGATAAATCACGTAGGCGACATAAAGCCCTGAGGCCAGGATAAGGGCAGCTAGTGTTTTCTTGATGATCGACATGAATATCTTCCTTGCATCGCCGCATGGGATACCGCCGGGGAAGCCTAGCAGCGTCTCGTTGAGACGTCAGCCCTTGTCCCACACTGACGCGAAATCTTCGCTCCGGTCCAAAAGACGCTGCGCGGGGGTCTTTTTGTCGATATGTCCAATGAGATCGCGATAGGTGCCAAAGCCGCAGAGATCCTGGAGTCTTGGCGAAAACCCTTTTGCGAGCTCCAAAGGGATCCCTAATTGCTGGTTTTCCTGCTGGCGAATGAAACCGGCACAATAATTCATTGCCAGCCCAACTCTGGTACTTTCGGACCGGTTTGCGCCCCCGCCATGCCACAGCGCCCCATGCCAAATGAGCACGCTGCCGCGTTTCATCTCCGCGGGGATCGAGTCGTAGTGGATATCAGGACCATAGTCGGGGTAGCTATGCGATTTGTGCGAGCCCGGAATAATCCGCGTCGCTCCGTTTTCTTCGGTGAAGTCCGTCAGCGCCCACATGGAGTTGCACACAAGCGGCGGGTGTGGCCGTGGCAATGCAATCACCTGATCGTCAGAGTGTATTGGCTGCGCGCGTTCTCCAGGCGAAATTGCAATTGATGAAAGAGAGGAAATCAGGCATCCCTCATCAAGCACGCCTTCAACAATCTCCAACACCTCAGGTTGGACCGGCACCTGTTGAAAAACGGGATGCCGCGCAAGTAGATTATAGACGCGGACGGTTTTGGTCCCTTCGAAAAGGTTTGACGAGGGGGTGATGTTGTCGCGGCGTTCGAGGTCAGTGAGTGCCGCACAAAGCTCATCAGCGAAAGCTGTACCAAACACGCCTTCGACAATTGTGTAGCCTCTGTCCGCAATGTTCGCGAGATGCTCGGCCTTTGTTGGCCCGGTCAATGTGCCGCTCCCCTCTGTCGTTTTCTTTTGGCTATTAGGCCTTGATCGTCTTTGCCCGTGCAATGACCCTTTCGGCCTGGCGCAGGTGCGGCCGGTCCAGCATCTTCCCATCGAGGCCGACGACCCCCGGATTGCCGGCATCCGCGAAGGCTTTGACCACGGCGCGGGCTTCTGCGATGTCGTCTTCCGTTGGTGTAAAGGCGGAGTTGATCACAGAGACCTGAGCTGGATGAATGGCGACTTTTCCGGTGAAACCGTCCCGGATGGCAGCTTTTGCTTCTTCCTTCAGTGCGGCTTCGTCTCTGAAGTCTTTGCATATGCCATCAATCGGCATGACGTCGGCGGCCACAGCGCCCAACAGGCAGAGCGTTCGCGCGAGCTGATAGGGGCCTGTGTAGTTTCCAGCATCGTCCCGGTTTGATCTGGCGCCCAGATCAGCCGAGAGGTCTTCCGCGCCCCAGGTCATAGCAAAGAAACGGGCGGTTACATTTCCATAGGTCCCTAAGTTGAACATGGAGGCCGCGGTCTCCGTCGCCACATTCATGAGACGGATACCGCCTTCTTCCAGACCATGCTCCTTCTCTAAATCTGTCAGGTGCGCCGAGACCTTCGCAATGCACTCTCCCGAGATGGTTTTCGGAACCATGATGGCGTCGGGTCTTGCCGGAACCACGCTTGCGAGATCATCTATCCAGAAATCGGTGTCGAGCGCGTTCATGCGCACCAGGACGGTTTGTCCACTGTCTCTGTCGCGGCTCTGTAAATAGTCGATAGCGCCTTGGCGTGCGGCGGGCTTGTTGTCGAGGGCCACGGCATCCTCAAGATCGAGGATCAGCGAATCAGCGCCAGAACCGGCCCCCTTGGCGAGCTTCCGGTCGCTGTCGGCCGGCACAAAGAGAAAAGAGCGCATGTGTCAGCCGTCCGTTGTTGCGATCATGAAGGCTTGGCGGGTGCATTGCGCGACAAGCTCGTCGCGTTGATTGTAGCCCCGATGCTCGAAGGTCACGATGCCCGCCTTCGGACGCGACTTGGATCGCCGTTTTGAGATGATGCTGGTTTCGACCCGAAGGGTATCGCCATGAAAGACCGGCTTGGGAAAAGACACGTCCGTCATGCCGAGATTGGCAATTGTGGTCCCGTGAGTGGTTTCGTGCACGGATATGCCGATCACCAGACCCAATGTGAATAGGCTGTTGACGAGGGGCTGGCCAAACTCCGTTTCCGTTTCCGCGTAATGGTGGTCCAGATGGAGCGCGGCCGGGTTCATCGTCATGGCCGAGAAGAGGGTATTGTCTGTTTCCGTCACGGTCCGATGGATCGCGTGCTTGATGACGAGACCTTCCTCGCATTCTTCGAAATAGAGTCCTGGCATGCGTTTCCCTGCTTCACTTTGCGTTTTCGGGCGATCTGTTGCGTTCGCCTCTCTTTCGGTAAGTTATACCGCAAAGTGAAGAGGGAGACAGGCCGTGGATTTTGAGTTTTCCGCCGATCAGCTGGCAATTCGGGACGCGATTGCCAAGATCTGCGCCAAGTATGGCGACGACTATTGGCTTGAGAGGGACACTGACGGGGTGTTTCCCGAAGACTTTGTTCATGACATTGCGGCTGGTGGATGGCTTGGCATTGCCATGCCCGAGGCCCATGGCGGCGCCGGCCTGGGCGTCACAGAGGCGGCCATCGTCGCGCAGACCATTGCCCAATCAGGCGCGTGCCTGTCTGGTGCGTCGGCCATCCATATCAATCTCTTTGGGCCGATGCCGATCGTCGTGTTTGGTACAGACGAGCAAAAGGCGAAAAACCTGCCGCCATTAATTGCCGGCACGGACCGCTGCTGTTTTGGGGTCACGGAGCCCGATGCCGGTCTCAATACGATGGCGATCACGACGAAGGCCGAACGGGATGGCGATCATTACGTGGTCCATGGACGCAAGATGTGGACGTCGACGGCACAGACCGCAAACAAGATTCTTCTGCTGGCCCGCACGACGCCAAAGGAAGACTGCGCGTCAGCGACAGACGGCTTGAGCCTCTTTTACACCGATCTCGATCGGGGCGGTGCGACCGAAGTTCGAGAGATCGGTAAAATGGGTCGAAAGGCGGTGGACTCCAATGCGGTGTTTTTCGATGGGCTACGGGTGCCGGCGGAAGATCTGATTGGTGAAGAAGGGAAGGGCTTTCGATACCTCCTGCATGGCCTCAATCCGGAACGCGTCCTGATTGCTGCGGAGGCTGTCGGCATTGGCCGTATCGCACTGGAGAAAGCGGCCGCCTATGCGCGCGAACGGGAGGTGTTTGGTCGGGCGATCGGGCAAAATCAGGCGATTCAACATCCTCTCGCGCGATCCTGGGCGGAACTGGAAGCCGCGAACCTCATGGTTTTCAAGGCGGCCGCTCTCTATGACGCGGACGCTGCCTGTGGTGCTGAAGCAAATGCGGCCAAGTATTTGGCGGCGGAAGCAGCTTTTCGCGCCTGTGAGACCTCGGTCATGACCCATGGCGGAATGGGCTATGCCAAAGAGTTTCACGTCGAACGTTACTTACGGGAAGTGATGATTGCTAGAATTGCGCCAGTAAGTCGGGAGCTGGTCTTGAGTTTTATCGCCGAGAGAGTCTTGGAACTACCAAAATCTTACTGATTGAATACTTCTGGTGAACTCTATATTTTGCTCAGCGGAATCGGTGCTGAGTGAGGCTTGGCCCGTGCGTCGTTTGGCTGGGTGCATTCATGACGTTGCAAATGAAACATCGACCTTGGAACGGATGGGTCGTTTCCCTTTTGGCGGTAGGCGCCTGCCTCGGCCTATTGAACTCAGTTCTGCAGCTCAGTCGATACGGTGCTGACCTTCCGTCACGCTTCGGCTCCGCAGACTGGACCATGATTGTCGTCTGGTTCGTTCTCCTGGTGGTTTGGGCGTTCGTTCTCGGCTGTATTTCCGGTGTTGCTTTGGGTCGGCGATGGTATGGCGCCCCTGACGCACTTACTGATGGTGCCGCACAAGGATCGATGGCATCTTCAGACTGACATGTCTGAAACCTTTTCGCTCCATCCCCAACTCGCCGCCGACACATTTGTCGTTGATGACTGGCCGCTCTGCCGCGTGCTGTTGATGAATGATGCGCGGTTCCCGTGGCTCATTCTCGTCCCCCGTAAAAACGGTCTTCGCGATTTCGACGAAGTGGCGGCCCAAGATAAGCCAGCTTTGCTTGCGGAGATTGATCGGGCGAGCTGCGCTCTGCGTGCCGAAACCTCGGCAGAGAAGATGAATGTCGCGGCTTTGGGCAATATGGTGCCGCAGCTTCATATGCATGTTGTCGCGCGGTTCTCCGACGATGCAGCCTGGCCCGCGCCGATCTGGGGTGTGGGGGAGGCGGTCCCTTACACCACATCCCAGGTCGACACGTTGATTACTGCCTTGCGCGAAGCAGCTAAGCAGTAGCCACCCGACTGGTCAGCAGCGGTCGGTCTGATTTGACGAACAACATCAGAACCGCGCCGATGCAGATGATGACAGGCGCCACCATCATGCCGCTGCGCTCGCTCTCTGTGAGGTAGGTCACCAGTGCCACGAGGGCCGGGCCGGTAAAGGCGACGGCGTTGCCGGTCAGGGCCATGATCCCAAACCATTTTCCAGACTGACCCTCCGGTGCGATCCGCGCCATCATGGTTCTGCCTGAGCCGCCTGCGGGCCCAATACCCAAGCCCATCAGAAGTGCAACACCGATAAAGATGCGCTCATTGGGCGTTGCTAGGAAACCGGCGCTTGCTTCCGCTGGCGCCTCGAAGCTCAGGAGTGCCGTCAGACCGATGGTCAACAGGCCAAGAGCGAGCAGGATGGTGTTTTTTGCGCCAATCCGGTCGTCGATCTGTCCGCCAATGGTTGCACCGATAGCTGCGGACCCGAGAATGCAAATTCCGAAGACCGCGAGTTCCAGCGTGTTCCACCCAAAGAGACCGGCGGCGTAGATTGAGCCAAAGGTGAGCGCGACGCCGGTCCCGTCCTGGTACACCACGCGGGCGAGAACAAAACGTGCGATCGCCGGCTCCTGACGAAGCGCGATGAAGGCGTCCTGGATGACGCCCCGCACGATCCGTCCGACCGGTAAGCACACGCGGCGGATGGGCGTTGGGGGTGTGAAGGTGAGAAGGGGCCAGAGAAAGAAGAGGAGCGCTGCCGCGACGATCGGCCCGGCAATGCGATTATGTTCGTGTGCCGCTCGGTCGAGACCGAAAAAAGGCGTATCACCAATCATGAAGGCGGCAATGTACCCCCCTAGAAGCACCAGGCCCCAGATGATGCCAAACCCGATGGCATTGCCACTCAGGCGGCCCATGGTCGATGCTGTACCGAGGTTGGGCAAAAGAGAGCTGTAGGTAATGCCCGCCAATTCGACGCCGATCATCAACAAGATGGCGACAAGACTCAGGGTGACGATTCCCTCAACGGGGACACCTGGCTCAGCAAACCAAAGTGCTGCGCTTGCGAGAGCGGCGAGTCCCACGAAGGCTGAAAGGAATTTCTTTTGTCCGCCGACCGTGTCGGCAATTGTTCCCATGATGGGTCCGAGAAGCGCGACCGATATGCCGCCGATGGCCGTCACCACTCCCCAGATGGTCTGCGCATCAGACCCGCCGCCGAGCACTATCTGAACCATATAGGGCGCAAAGATGAAGTAGAGCAGGAGAACATTGACGCTCTCAATGCCCGGGGCAAAGGCGACCCAGGAGGCGCGGGCAAGAGGGTAGGTGCGATGTGTATTTGTCATGATCGAGCATCCATTTGGTGAATTGATGCCCTCAGATGGCATTCGGACGCGTCGATCGGCTCTTCGATTTCGCCTGGGCCTGTCTGATTTCTGAAAACGGCCAGTATTTTCGGAAATCGGCAAGGTTTTTGCCGGATTTCGGCACGCTGCAGCATTGATTTTCGCAGACTGAATGGGGGATCGTCGACACAAAGGCGGTGGCTGATGGCGTTTGAGACAATTGATCTGGTGTTCCGCTATGGCGCGGTAACGGCCTTGCTGGTTTTTGCCGTCCTGCTGTTGAGGGGGCATCGCGACTCCTGGCCCGGTCGATTGGGCATTGCTACGGCACTTTGCACCGCCGCCTACCTCATCTGCTCCGTGTCGGATAATTACTGGGTGGAACTCATTCTGATGCCAGCGTGTATCGCCAATGCGGCGTTGGTGTGGATGTTTGGTCTGTCGCTCTTTGAAGACCGGTTTCGCGCAGAACCCTGGCATTGGGGCGTGTTGATCTTCCTGCTTGTCCGGGGCTACTGGAACATTCTGTTGGGACCGTTGGGCGTTCCTCACCTTCCTACCTATCTCAACGGCACCCACCAGATAGTTCTTGTCGGCATGGGCGTGCATCTGGCCTGGGTCGCGTGGCGGGGACGGGCGGATGACCTGATTGAAGACCGCCGTCGTTTTCGTCTGCTGTTCATTGCGTTCCTTGCCACGATGATGTTGGTGGTGGGGGCCTATGAGCTTCAAATTGGCGACGGTCCACCGGCATTCGAGTTGCAGCTCTTGCAGGCGGTCGTGATCTGGTTTGTCGCGGTGGCCCTGCTGGTGCGGGCCGCAACGCTTTCGCCTGATGCCTTGTTCTTTCCAACAGCTGCAGCTCCGACGCAGGACGAAGCTGATGAGCCGCAACCTCACGCAGTAAGGCAAATCGCGGCGCGCGATCTTGAGGCGCTGGAGGTCTGGCTTGGCAAGCGGGAGGGTCTGTTTACGCCGGCACTGACGATCGGGTCGTTGGCGGAACAGCTCAAAATTCCCGAGCATCGTCTGCGGCGGCTCATCAATCAGGAGCTGAAATTCCGGAATTTCAATGATTTCCTGAACCAATACCGCACTGAAGAGGCAAAACAACGACTTCGGGACCCTGAGCTTGCACGATTGCCGATCCTCACGATCGCGATGGATCTTGGCTATGGGTCCATCGGCCCCTTTAATCGGGCCTTTAAGGAGCGGCAGGGGATGACGCCGAGCACCTACAGGCTCGGAATTGAGTCAGGCGAGCCCCGGGACGCCTCGTGATTATGGTTAATAAAAACTTCAGGTCTCGGCGCTAGCGTTTTTGGATCAGGGGCGCGTTTTGTGCGTTCTGTGAATTCGGGGGCGCCGTTATGCGGACTTGTCTAATCGCTGATTCATCTCATCTTGCCCGCCGGGTTGCCGCGCGTGTGTGCGGGCGGCTCGGCTTTCGGAGCATGGAAGTTTCTTCAGGTGAGGGGCTCAAGAAGGCCTTTCGGCGGTTTCAGCCCGATCTCACGATTGTCGACCAGTCCGTCTGTGGTGCCGACGTCGGCGCACTCATCGTCTCCTTGAGGTACGGGCTAGGCGGCCTTCGCGATCTGAATGGGCGTGACGGTGTCATCTTGCTGACGGGCCATGACTTGACCCTTGATATGATCGACGAAGCCCGTATTGCCGGTGCTGACGATCACATTCGCAAGCCCATCGATGACGCGGCATTGGCCCGCAAAATTCAAATGCCGCACCCGGCCGACCGGATCGCCGTTGGTCAAACCGACCTGGCGGGACGGACCGGCGCTTCAGCTGCCAAGAGCAATCCTCAAAGCAACATTGTCCGCCTTTCCGACTGGCGGTAAGGCATTGTGCTAAGTGGTTGATGCAGAGTCGTTTTATCAATTCATCCACAGGGTCGGCGCACGCTCTCACATTGAGTCCGGCAAGTTCTCTACCGACCTGTTTTTGCTCGCAGATTAGGCTTCGTGCTGTTTGGACCAGGCGGCAACACGCTCGCGGCTGACGAGGTAGGGTTTGAGGCCCGCCAGACCGATCAATCCTCCCATCAGCAGAATAAGGGAGGGCGGATAGGCCAGCGAATAACGGATCATCATTTCGTCCTGATAGACAAAATCCGTCATCGCGGCGATGACCGACGGCCCCAGTCCCAGCCCAATCAGCGTGATCACAAAAATCATGAAAGCGGAGGCGAAGCCACGCATCTGGTTCGGCATGAGTTCCTGAATGGCCGCTGCTCCCGGCGCAATCGCAAAGGTCGAAAAGAAGGTTGCGAAGCTCAACAGGAAGAAGACCAGTACGATGTTATCGACCAGAGGGTAGGCAAGAGCAAAGGGCGCCGCGGCCAGACACCCGAGGCCCATGACAAGCAGGCGTCCATTGGCGCGGCCCATTGTGGTCACTTTGTCGCCCATCCAGCCTCCTGCGACGACCCCGGCGGTCCCAAAGACCATGACAACGGTGCCGTAATACGTGCCGGCGTCAACGATCGCCCAGCCGTGCGTGCGGACAAGAAATGTCGGAATCCAGGCAGCGACGCCATAGGCCATCATTGCTCCCAGCGCGTAGCAAAGATGGTGGCAGACGAGCGTAACGCGGTTCTGCCACATAAAGTCGACCACTTCGCCGAAGGGGAGTGCGGCGTGGGTTTCTTCGCCGTCGGAATTGGTTTCGGTGCGCATATGACCGCGGCGTTCGGGTTCTTTGATGGTCCACATCCACAGCGCGACCAGAATGCCCGGCAGTCCAACGGCAAGGAACACGATTTGCCAGGGGAAGACCTCGCCGATGAGTGGCAAAGTTGTCGGTCCTGCGGAGCCGACAATGGCAATCACCTGGGCGCCGATAATCAGCGCCAGGCCCGCTCCGATATAGACCCCCACGCCATAGACACCGAGGGCGAAGCCCATCCGCTCAGGCCGGAAGTAGTCTGCGAGCATGGAATAGGCGGCTGGCGATAGTGCTGCTTCGCCGACGCCGACGCCCATGCGGAAAAGGAACAGTTGCCAATAGGCCCGAGCAGTGCCGCAGAGCGCTGTCATGACGCTCCAGAAAAATATTCCGATTGAGATGATGGTCACCCTGTTTTTGCTGTCGACCATGCGCCCAATCGGAAGGCCGACGAGGGCATAGAAGATGGCGAAGGCGAAGCCCTGGAGAAGGCTCATCTCAAAGTCTGAAATGTTGAGGTCCCGCTTCATCGGGCCCACCAGCAGGCTCAAAATCTGTCGATCGATGAAGGAGAAGGTGTAGGCGACCACGAGAACGGCGACGACATACCAGGCATAGATGGGATTGGGGTAGGGCTTTTCGCCAGGGATTGACCTGCCTGGGTGGTGCAGCGTTTCAGATACTTCCGCTGCGACTTCGGTCTCCGACATTCTTTCCTCCTCCTGATGTCCCCGAAACAGAGCTTACCCGCTTATCTGAAAAGGGCTAGGAAAAGTGGGGTTTTCTCGTTTGTGGTCTGGGTGTGTCCCGCTGGCACGGGCCTTGCGACGTCAGTCTTGGGAAAAGGTGAGACATGACTTCGATTTACACACAAATAGCGGCGACCCAGCAGGAAGTGACCGGCGCGATCGCACGCGCTGCCGACGCGACAGGGGTCGATTTCGACTATCTGATGCAGACGGCGATGCGCGAGTCCAGTCTGGAAAGCACTGCAAAAGCAAGGACTTCCAGTGCCGCAGGTCTTTTCCAGTTCATTGAGCAGACCTGGCTCACCACCGTCAAACGGAGCGGCGCTGACCATGGCCTTGGCAGCTATGCCGATGCCATCCAGGTCGACGGTCGAGGTCGGCATTTTGTGGCCGATCCAGTCATGAAGCAGGAAATTCTTGCCGAGCGTTACAATCCGACAAGCGCTGCTCTGATGGCAGGGGCCATGACGCGGGGAGCCGAAACCCGAATGGAGCGCGAGCTTGAACGTGAGGTCAGCGACGGCGAGCTCTACATGTCCCATTTTCTCGGGACGGGCGGCGCGATCGACTTCATTCAGGCGACCGAAGTGGCACCAGGACGTGCGGCAGCGGACCTTTTTCCGCGCGCGGCCGCTGCCAACAAAACCATTTTCTTTGATGAGACGGGCCGCGCGAAATCCATGCGCGAGGTTTATCGCAATCTTATCTCGCGTCATGACAGTGGGACGCAGGATGCCGCACCGGCGCTGCCGGGTGACTCACTTCCGGCGCCTGTACAACGCAGCCCCGGCGGTCCCGCTGTGCCGCCGCTGCAGGTTGCGACTGGCTATTCGCGGCCGGCTATGGAACTCAGCCCGATGGTGGTCAATATTCTGGCGTCATTGGAGGCGCCCGAACGCGCCGATGCGGAGACTGACCGACGGCACACTCAAGCCGATGATGATCTTCGGCTCAGCGCCTACGCGTCTTAGCCTGCTGCGACTGTTCCCGTTGATTTGAGCGTCGCCCACTCTTCATCGGTGACGCCGGCGGCCTTCAACACTTCTTCCGTGTGTTCGCCCAAGTCTGGCGCGGGCGCCTTCATGCCGTCATCAACGTCAGAAAAGCGAATGGGGCCTGCGGGAGACTTGAAAGCCGGTTTGCCGTCCGGACCGGCAATGTCGACAAAGCTTCCCGCCGCATGCGCCTGTTCATCTTCAATGACGTCTTTGGGGTGCTGCATTGGCGACCAAATCTGATCCTCCGCATCCAGGCGCTCTCGCCAATATTCCAGATCATGTTCGCGGAAGGTGGCGTCCATGATGTCGACAAGCGCTGCGGCGTGCACACGCCGTGCTTTGGGGGTCGCAAACCGCTCATCGTCGATCAGGTCGGGATGTCCAATGGCGCGACACACGCCAGCCCAGTCTTTCTGTCCCTGGCGGGGGACAAGAGCGATCCAATAGTCGTCCTTGGTCAGGAAGAAATTCGACGTCGGGCTGATCGCTTCATGACGTGATTTCGATGTTGCCAATTTTCCAAACATGAGCTGGATCGCCATGTCGGACCCACCGGTATAGATGCCTGTGCGAAGGAGAGAGGACTCAACCAGTTTTCCCTGGCCGGTTTTCCCCCGCTCGATAATTGCCGCGAGGATACCTGCGACGGTCGCCATGGCTGTTGTGTGGTCCCCATTTGCCATGCGAAGCGGTGCAGGCTCCTGTCCCTTGGGTGTCGCCATGCGCCCGATGCCGGAACGCGCATAAAAAGCGGCAACGTCGAAGCCCGGCTTGTCGCGATCAGGCCCCGTCAGCCCATAGCCTGTGACGCTGGCGTAGATGAGTTTTGGATTGACGGCTTTCAGACTCTCATAGTCGAGGCCCGAGCGCTCCAAGCCGCCTGGCCGTACATTTGTCAGGAACACGTCCGCATCGGCCACCAGCTTCTTCAGCGCCGCGACGCCTTCTGGCTTGCTGGTGTCCAGCGCTACCCCCTTTTTTCCGCGATTGTCGATGGTGAAGACCGGGTTCCCCTGAAGACCTTCAGACCCGATGTTGGACAGAAAGTGGCGCATGGGGCAGCCCTGAAGTGGCTCGACCTTCACCACATCTGCGCCCCAGTCCGCCAAAATGCCGCCGGCACCAGGTGCGGCAATGTAAGTAGCCATTTCAATCACGCGAATGCCGTCGAGCATGAGAACCCCCGAATGTCGGTCTTCTGAGGACCGGATATGTCATTGTTTGTTGCGGCGGATCATCCACACTTCCGCCAAGGTGTCAAAATGGCTGGTTTTCGGCGATTTTGCTTCTCGTGTTACGTTGCGGCATGGCTGATTTGACCGACCAGGAAGTGGCTGCCTTCGCAGATCGTCTGCACGCTTTGAAAGCGGAGCTGGAAGATGTGCAGGCGGTCTCAAAAGATGCGAGCGCTGTGGTTCAGCTCGATCAACAAAGTGTGGGGCGATTGAGTCGGATGGATGCGTTACAAGCTCAGGCGATGGCCCAGGAGACAGAGCGTCGCCGTGCGCTCGATCTGCGCAAAATTGACGCGGCGCTGACCCGTATCGAAGAGGGCGAGTTCGGGTATTGTGCAGTCTGTGGTGAGGTGATCGAGCGTGGCCGACTGGATTTGGATCCCGCTGCAGCGACCTGCGTCGCGCATGCGAAGTAGAGAATAGAGGGTGGTCGAGTGAGTGTGACGGACGAGAATTCCGTAAAGAGTGGGTACGAAAACAGTGGGCAGGTTCGGTTTCTAGCGTCGTTCATTGTTTGGCCTGGGCTGCTGGCTGCGGGTGTGACCTTCACCGGGTGGGGCATGACGACCGAGTCGCCTGTTCTCGTGTTCAATATCGTCTATCTGAGTTTTGCACTGAGCGTGGGTATTCTGGAGCGGGTCATGCCACATGAGCGTGCCTGGCTCGAAGACGACAAGCAGACCTTCGCGAACCTCGCCCACACGCTTCTGAACAAAGGTCTGGTTCAAATCCTCGTTTTGGTGACAGCGACGGTCGGGATTGCAGGAGCGGTGCAGCCGCCTGCGGGATCGACAGACGGATGGTGGCCCGGGGACTGGCCGATGTTTGCACAGGTCATTCTGGGTCTGGTGATCGCGGAGTTCGGCCTTTACTGGGCGCATCGCCTCGCACACGAAGTTCCTTACATCTGGCGGTTCCATGCGGTGCATCATTCGGTGACGCGGCTATGGGTCATCAATACGGGGCGCTTTCACTTCGTGGACTCCTTTTTCAGCATCCTTTTGAGCCAGCCTCTGCTGTTCCTCTTGGGAGCGCCGATGGAGATATTTCTTTGGGTGAGTGCCTTTACCGCCTTCGTTGGCATTCTCACACATTGCAACATTGAGACCCGCACTGGGCCGCTGAACTTCGTGTTCAACACCCCGGGTCTGCACCGGTGGCATCATTCGCTGGACCTGAATGAGGGGAATAAGAACTACGGTGAGAACCTGATGCTCTGGGATATCCTGTTCCGCACCTATTTCGACGCGGACAGACGCCCGCCGGCCGTGATTGGTATTCATGGGCCCATGCCGTCGGGTTTTGCTGAACAGTTGGTGCATCCGTTCCGGAACCCCTCTTCCGACGGATAGGGCTCAGCCGCTGAATAGGTAAATTTTTACGTTTACCTTATGGATCTCCATAGCCTCCTGTTGATTTTGAAACCGAGGTCGCGGCCTCAAAACATGCTGAAAACAGCGTTTTTTGTGGTTTCCAAATTCTTTCGCCGACCCGGCATTTACTCACAGCGCTTGAAGTCTTCGTTAACCCGTGGTCGCTACCATCGGTGGCAAGAGCCTGGGCCTGCCACTGCAGGGCCGGCAATAGGAGCGAGACATTGATGACCGACACCCCAGTTCTGAGCGCTTTCGATGTCGCCACGTTGGCACGTGATCCATCGCCAGAAGCCCGAATGGAGGTTGGAGCGAAAGTCGCCGCGCGTTTTGACAATGCCCTGATTACGCACCGCGAACGAGAATTGGCCCACCAAATTTTGGAGCTGCTTGTCCAGGACACTGCAGAAATGGTGCGTGAAAGCCTGGCAAAATCATTGTGTTCTATGCCAGGTGCGCCGAAAGATATTCTTGAAGCCCTGGCGGCAGATATTGACGAAGTCGCCCGCCCGGTCCTTGAAGCGTCACCGGCATTCAGTGACGAAGCCTTGATCTCGATCGTGAATAGTGGCTCTCGCGCCAAACAGATTTCGATCGCCAGTCGTTCCTCGGTGTCGCCTGAGCTGTCGGATGCGCTTGTCTCTACAGACAATAGAGATGTTGTTCTGAGTTTGACTGGAAACCAAGGTGCGCGCTTCTGGGAAGGTACGTTGGTTACCGTTGCCGATCGATATGGTGACGATGATGCGATCGCCAAGCAGCTTGTAAGGCGTGCGGATCTGCCGGTGACTGTTATTGAGCGTTTGGTCACCGCTGTTTCAGATGAATTGCGTGGCTATCTGATTGAACGCCACGACATCAGCGCGGACGTTGCAGCACAGGTGATCAAAGACAGCCGGGAACGCACGACTGTTGACCTTGTTGACGGCATTGAGAGCAAGGACATACCAAAGCTTGTTGATCAGCTTGCGACCTCGGGTCGAATATCATCTTCTCTGCTGCTCAGGGCGATGTGTTTGGGAGAAATGCGCTTTGCCGAGGCGATCTTTGTTCATCTTACGGATCTGCCAGAAGCAAAAGTCTGGTCTCTTATGCATGATAAAGGGCCTCTGGGTCTGAAGGCTCTTTATGCACGCGCGCGGCTTCCACAGGTTCTCTACCCAGCGTTCCGAGCCGCCGTGGATATCTACCAGGAGATGGAGTACACGGGTGCCGACAGCGATAGGTACAATTTCCGTCTGCGCATGTTAGAGCGCTTGCTCACAAGCTATGATGGTCTTGAAGGTGACGACCTGGACTTCCTGCTAAGCCGGATGGCACGCATTTCTGACAAGTTGCACGTGGCAACCGATGCAGAGCAGGTAAGTTTCATCTAGAGCTTCGCCACTGGTAATCACCCGCAAATAGGCTAGTCTGCGCGCTCGACTTACTCCGAGACGCGAGGTTTTTTGCCATGTCCCATTCCCGAACCGACGCCTATATCTGCGACGCTGTTCGCACGCCCATCGGCCGATATGGCGGAAGCTTGTCTACTGTCCGGCCGGATGATCTAGGCGCCGTCCCTCTGATGGCCCTCATGGAGCGGAACAGCGGTGTCAACTGGGAGCGAGTGGACGACGTGATCTTCGGGTGTGCCAATCAGGCGGGCGAAGACAATCGAAATGTCGCGCGGATGTCATCGCTGCTTGCCGGGTTGCCGGTGAATGTTCCGGGTACAACAATTAACCGCCTCTGCGGCTCCGGTATGGATGCAGTCGGCACTGCTTCGCGGGCGATCCGCGCCGGAGAGGCGGATCTCATGATTGCCGGTGGTGTTGAGAGCATGTCGCGCGCGCCCTTTGTGGTGGCGAAGGGAGGCACGGCCTTTGCCCGGGACGTCACCATGTATGACACGACGATTGGCTGGCGGTTCGAGAACCCTCTGATGAAGAGCCAGTACGGTACCGACTCGATGCCAGAGACCGGGGAGAATGTTGCGGAAGACTTTCAGATTTCCCGGGAAGACCAGGACAGGTTTGCGCTTTCGAGCCAAAAGAAGGCGGGCGCCGCCATGGAACGCGGACGGTTTGAGAAGGAGACCGTGCCTGTCACGATTTCAACCCGAAAGGGCGAAACGGTTGTCGCGCAAGATGAACACCCGCGGCCTGAAACGACTGCCGAGGGTCTGGCGAAGCTCAAAGCCCCTTTTCGTGACGGTGGATCTGTAACTGCCGGCAATGCATCAGGGGTGAACGATGGGGCTTGTGCACTGCTGATGGCATCTCAGGAAGGGGTTGAACAGCACGGGCTCAAACCGCTTGCCCGGTTCGTGGGAATGGCCACGGCTGGTGTGCCGCCGAGGGTTATGGGCATCGGTCCGGCACCGGCCGTTCGTAAGGTATTGGATCAGACAGGTCTTTCTATTGATGATATGGACGTGATTGAACTCAATGAAGCTTTCGCGTCTCAATCGCTTGCGGTTTTGCGTGACCTCGGTCTGGCGGATGATGCCCCTCACGTGAATCCCAATGGCGGTGCAATCGCACTTGGACATCCGTTGGGGATGAGTGGCGCGCGCCTTGTGACGACTGCGGTCCACGAGCTGCAGGAAACGGGTGGGCGCTATGCTCTTTGCACCATGTGTATTGGTGTGGGGCAAGGCATTGCCACCATCATTGAGCGGGTTTAGCCAACGCGTTGTCGCGATCAGTTCACGGCAAGTTGGAGCGACTCGGTCTCGTTTTCATTGGCGTTGGGTTCCGGCATGTCAGAGGCTTCGTCGTTCCCTGGCATTCGCAGAAGATCCGGGTCAGCCAGATCGGCACGGGCCCGCGCAAGAGTATCTGCGCGGGGAGGGCGCTCGCCCATAAGAACAGGCATCAACCAATCAGACGACCAATTCTCAAGTCCTTCCTGGGTATCGGGATGGCGGAAGAAGGTGCCTTGAGCGGCGCTGAAGCCCATCTCCGCAAGAGGCCTGATGGTCTCGATATCCTCCACACGGGTGGCGGTTACGGACAGACCATTCGCAGTTGCGGTTTCCAGACGCTCCGCGATTAGACCTTTGCGCGACCGTAGTACACTGCGGGCAAACTTGATCAGCGCGGCACCCCCGATTTTCAATTCGGAGAAGTATTCCGAGCTGATCTTTTCATGTGGCAACAAATCCATGCCCGCGGTGTCGAGGGCTATCGATATACCCCGTTTCTTTAACTCTCCGAGTGCCTCCAATCTGCGGTCGGGGTCCGCTGTCAAAGCGGCTTCGGGCACGTCGAGAGATATGCTGTCAGATGGGATCGCGTAGGCCGTGAAGAGATCGCACATATGGTTTGGCAGATGGGGGTTGTCGATGTCCTCTGCGCTCAAGTTGACAGATACAGTCCAGTGTCTTTGTTGAGAACGCCATAACGAGACGACACGCGCGGCTTCGTGCAACATCAGGTCGGTCAATTCCTGCAGGCGACCTTCAGTACCGACGAAGCTCAGAAATTCACCTGGCAGCAAAGTCCCGAGTTCTGGGTGGTGCCAACGAATGAAACTTTCAACACCCAATGTTCGGCCATCGATCAACGAGAGTTTGGGTTGAAACACAGCCGCGAAGTGGCCTTGCGTAAATGCTTGCTCTAGATCACAGGTGGCTAGGGGAGAGGAACTGCTATACATAATCTGCGGTCACCAAGATGAAGTCTGGGTACGGTATCTGTCTAAACTCGGTCACCAGCCTAAGTGACACGCGTTAGGATGACGTCGCGTTCGCCATGCAAATTTGACTAAATTTGTTTCTATGAGCGCCGAGACGCTAAGGTCATCGAAAAAATTGGGGGATGATTTGAGCGAAAAAGAACCAAAGCCGCTGATTCCAGCGGCAACCATTATGCTGTTGCGTGACGGCGCGCCGGGGCTCGAGGTGTTTATGGTGGTGCGGCATCACCAGATTGATTTTGCGTCTGGGGCGTTGGTTTTTCCTGGTGGCAAGCTGGATGAGGGAGACAAGTCACCTTCAATTCGAATGCGATGCGACGGCGCGGATGGTGTCTCTGACGGCGAGCTGGCGATCCAGGTTGCTGCGATCCGTGAGGCATTTGAGGAGTGCGGTGTGTTGTTGGCCCGCCCGAAAGGATCCACTTCGTTTGTTGATGGGAAGCGCCTGGAAGGCATGGAGCCCTGGCGTGACCGGCTTCACAAAGGGGAGGTCCCGATTCTTGATTTTCTTGAACAGGAAGACCTTCATCTTGCGTGTGATGCGCTCGTGCCCTTTGCGCACTGGATTACGCCGAAGATGATGCCAAAGCGCTTTGATACCTATTTCTATCTTGCGGCGGCACCGAGTGACCATCTAGCCGTTCACGATGGCCACGAGAGTGTCGACTCCGTGTGGATTGAACCGGCTGCAGCACTCAAGGATGCTGAAGAGAAACGTCGGACCATTATCTTTCCGACACGGTTGAATGTTGAGAAGCTCGGGCGATCGGCAAATGTCGCAGACGCGCTGTCAACGGCGCAGGCCACAGATATTGTCACTGTCGAACCCGTGGTCCGGGAAATTGATGGTGTGTCCAAACTCTGCATACCCGCAGAGGCAGACTATTCAGTCGTTGAAGAGGCGATGGATCGGATCAATTAGGCTGGGTGAAATGCGTGCTGACCGCGGCTTCCAGCTCTGTCGCAAGGGCAGCGGCTGTGGCATTTGTTTCGTCACGAACCTCATCACGCACAGCGGCCTTAATTGCGCCTACATGGCTTTTGGTCAGTGACACCAGCTCAGTCGGTTCCACCTGTTTGCACCCGAGCAATTCGCAAAGGGATGTGGCAATGCGACCTACGATTGGATAGCCAAGTGTGGGTGCTTGGCCCTTCAGATCATGGGCACGCCGGAAAAGGTCATCGGTGCGCTCTGCATCTGCAGGTGCTTCAAGCCAGGCGGTCAGCGCTGTTGAAAGGTCGTCAGCCTCTTCCTGGATCCATCCAGCAAATTCACCGCGCATGCTGTCAATTGCCTTTTCGGCGCGAGCGATGAGGTCTTCGCGGGAAATGCGTGCGGGCAAAAGTCTCTTAGGCGTGACTTTGCGGCTCTGCGCAACCATGTCGAGATTCTCCGTGGTCCATGTCATTTCGCTCACCCTTGGACTCCCCAGTCCTTTGTTTCATGGAGGAGGCTAGTACTATCGGTTTAACAATCCATTTACTGAGGGGGTGTTTGGGCGGTTAAACTCTTCGCAACCAGGGGTGCTGCGGCCAAAACAAACAGGATGCGCATGATGTGCAGGGTAGACACAAAGGCTGTGTTCACCCCTAAAGTCAGCGCAATAAGGGCCATTTCAGCCAATCCTCCGGGACTCAGCGCAAGAATCAGCGCTTCCAGGGGGCGTCCGAGAGGGGCCGCTGCGGTGACTCCCACGATAGAGGCACCGAGGATCATCAATCCTGTTGTGGCTCCCGCCAGCAGAATGGTCCTGCGGGCACTCGACCAGGTATGGCCGGCAAACCGGTTGCCAATAGAGGTCCCAACAATAATTTGAGCGATGGCGATGAGTTCCAGGGGCGGCGCGGTTGTCGTCCAACCTACTGCGTGGGTAGCGGCACTCAGCGCCATGGGCCCAAGGAAGGCAGGTGCCGGCAGGTTTATCTTTTGCGCGGCGATCATCCCCACCAGTCCGCACCCAAAAAGAATGAGCCCATCGATGAGGGGAAAAGAAACGACACTCACGAGATTGGACGGCAGCGTGGGCACCTCGAGGCCGAGGATGCCGCGGAAATAGAACGGTATGACACTTACCACGATCAGAATTCTGGTCGCATGGGCGAGGGCAATTGTTTTTGCGTCACCGCCCAGATCGGTACCCATCAGGGTCATCTCAGTGAACCCGCCAGGGACCGCAGAGAAGTAAGACGTGATCGGGTCGTGTCCGCCAACATGTCGAAAGATGAGATAGCCTCCAGCGGCAAAGGACGCCATTACCGCGAGCATGACCAGGATGCTCGGCACCCAGTTTGCCGCGCCGGTGATGATTTCAGGTGTGAATGCAGAGCCCATGAGAACGCCCAATACGGCAATCATGGCGCTTACAGCGCTCGGATAGATGTCCGTTTTTATGCCCGCAACGGCAAGAGCCGTAGCCGCCGCCATGGCGCCCAACATCCATGCGAGCGGAGCGCCAACGAAAGCGAACACGGCACCACCAAGAGTCGCTGCCAAGAGCGCGATCGCGACGGCTTTTGGCGAATGCCTGATGTCCGGGGGAAGGTTTGGGTCGGTGGTTTCAGAACTCAAGGAAGGAACTGTTCGCGCAAGATCCGTTCGTCCAGGCTGTGGCCTTCATCGAACATCATCAGCAGTTCGACCGATCTCTCTTCTGAGATATGGACGTCGGTGACATTGCGAACTTCCGTATGGTCGGCGACACAACTCACAGGGCGTTTATTGGCCTCCAGAATCTCAAAGCGGACTTCTGCCGTGTGGGGCAGGAGGGCGCCGCGCCATCGTCGCGGCCTAAATGCGCTGATGGGTGTAAGTGCCAGCAGTTCCGCGCCGATGGGAACAATGGGGCCTTGGGCTGAGAAGTTATATGCTGTGCTGCCGGCAGGCGTGGCCACAAGAACGCCATCACAGATCAACTCGTCCATCCGGACCTTGCCGTCTATGGCGATGCGTATTTTCGCGGCCTGATAGGTCTCCCGCAAAAGCGACACCTCGTTGATCGCGAGCGCGGTATGGGTTTCGCCGTCCGCTACCTTTGCCACCATCTTTAAGGGGTGGAGCGTAGTAATGTCTGCCGCATTCAGACGTTCCGGCAGATCATTGTCCTGATATTCGTTCATCAGGAACCCGACCGAGCCCCGGTTCATGCCGTATATGGGAATACGTTTGTCGATATAGGTGTGCAGCGTTTGCAGCATCAGGCCATCGCCGCCCAACGCCACAATCACGTCGGCCTCTTCCATATCTGAATTGCCGTAGCGCTCACTCAGGCTTTTGAGGGCGGCTTGTGCCTCCGGCACATCTGTAGCCACAAACGCAATCTTGCGGAACTTCATTCCCGGCTCCGTTCTTCGCCTGATTCAGGTCAAGGCGTTAAATGTGGGGCGCACTATAACCCTTCAAGGCTTTTTGGTAACGGGCTGAATTGTGAGTGATTCCTAAGCGGTCCTTAATTTTCGTCCGTCACAATCGCCTGAGGCATTTCGTCATGCTGGTAATCAGGGCAGCTCATGCTAGATAGAGGCCACTGATTTTGTGGGGGTAAAGATGGGGCGCACTCCGCGTTCAACAGAAGAAGGTCGGACGAGAGGTGGCGGGAGCACGCGTACCCTGATCGCGTCTGCGTTTGCCGTATGGGCGCTCCTTCTGCAATCTCTGCTTCCTTTTGCTGGGGCCCTCGCAAGTGAAAGCGGCAACGCTTTTCTCGTTGAGCTCTGCACCACCGCTGGTGTTCAAACGGTTGCTTTGGATGGCGGTGAGAGATCACCGGAGCAGCCTCTTCAGTCGAAGAGCGGCTTTGACTGTGACGTCTGCGTTGGCTGCGGCTGTGCCCGTGGGGCCATCCATGGGACGGGTCTGGTCAGTGCACCTGCCAATGGTTGGGTGCTGGTCGCATGGCATTGGACCGCGCGGAGCGACAGCCACTCTGATACAGTGCCTGGCTTTCAATCGAGAGCGCCGCCTGTCGCATGACGATTTAGTTTTCTTGCTGCTCAGGGTCGGTGTTTCGATCAGCAAACTGGAGCGGCTTCTAATCAGTTATCTCAGGAATCCAAAAAAATGTTTCTCCGTTCCGCGCGCCATCATGGCCGCAAAACGGCGGTTTGCGCGTCATTCGCCGCCGCTCTTTCCCTTTCCGCTCAAGCTTTCGCCCATGATGGTGTCGATCATGACCCGCATGCGACGAATGCCTATTCGCACGGCCCCATCGGTGTGATGGGCGATCATCTCCACAAGGCGGGAGAGATCATGTTCTCCTATCGCTTCATGCATATGGACATGGAGGGGAACCGGATCGGTACCCGTTCCGTAAGTCCCGAAGAAATCGTGACGACGGTGCCCAACCGCTTTGCGGGGCCGCCAACACTCCGCGTCGTTCCAACAGAAATGTCCATGGACATGCACATGTTCGGCGCCATGTATGCACCCTCAGATATCGTCACGCTGATGCTGATGGGCATGTATATCGAAAAGGAAATGGACCACGTCACCTTTGCGGGGGCAGCCGGCACGACTCGTCTGGGGACGTTCACGACCAAAAGTTCGGGGATCGGTGACACGACGGCAACGGCTCTTGTTCGCCTGCACGATGAACCTGGTCATAAGCTGCATGCAAACATCGGTTTGAGCATTCCGACCGGCTCCATCACTGAGTCGGATGATGTTCTGACGCCGATGGGTACGCGCCCAACCTTGCGCCTTCCCTATGCCATGCAATTGGGATCGGGCACGTTCGACCTTAAGCCCGGGCTCACCTATTCGGGCTTTGACGCAAACTGGGGCTGGGGCGCGCAATGGAGCTCGACCCTTCGTACAGGTACCAATGATGAAGGCTACACGCTGGGGAACAAGCATGAGCTGACTGGGTGGGCGTCCTACCAGTTCCAGCCCTGGATCAGCCTGTCCGGTCGTCTGACGGCCAAACATGAAGGCACGATTGAAGGCACTGACCCGCTCATTACCGCGCCGGTCCAGACGGCAGATCCGGATAATTTCGGGGGCAAGCGCGTCGAGGCATTTCTTGGGCTGAACCTGGCAGGCCAGTCAGGCTACCTCAAAGGTCACCGTTTGGCTCTTGAGGTGGGGGCACCGATTTATGAGAACCTCAACGGCCCGCAGATGGAAACAGACCTTATGGTGACCATCGGCTGGCAGAAATCGTTCTAAGCGGCGCCGACAGGTCGGGATCAGCCGCCGGTCATCGACATATGTCGGCCGACGGCGGGTCCTTTATGGTCGCGATCGATGATGAAGTCATGGCCCTTCGGTTTGCGGCCAATGGCTTCATCAATTGCGTCGGAGAGGGCGGCTGGTCCGCCATCCCTCAGCGCCGCGCGCAGGTCCGCATTGTCGTCTTGGCCCAGGCACATATAGAGCTGGCCGGTACAGGTCAGGCGCACGCGATTGCAGCTTTCGCAGAAGTTGTGCGTCAGAGGCGTGATGAAGCCGAGCTTGCCGCCTGTTTCTTCAATCCGCACATAACGGGCGGGGCCACCGGTACGTTCCGGCAGGTCGGTCAGTGTCCATGTCTTTTCGAGCTCGGCACGGACCTTGGACAGTGGCAAATATTGATCCGTTCTGTCTCCATCAATGTCACCCATCGGCATGGTCTCAATGAGCGTGAGGTCATGACCGTGCCCATGTGCCCACTCGATCATTGAGGGAATTTCAGCCTCGTTTTCGCCTTTCAGCGCCACCGCGTTGATCTTCACCTTCAGGCCGGCGGCTTTTGCGGCCTCAATGCCGTCGAGCACCTGCGGGAGGCGTCCCCACCGGGTGATCTCGGCGAACTTGTCCGGGTTCAGCGTGTCGACCGATACATTGATGCGGCGAACGCCGGCGGCATAAAGATCATCGGCGAATTTGGTGAGTTGGGACCCGTTGGTTGTAATTGTGAGTTCGTCCAGCTCGCCGGCCTTCACCTTTGCACCGAGGCGATTGATCAAGACCATAATATCTTTGCGGACGAGCGGCTCACCGCCGGTGAGGCGGAGCTTGCGGACGCCTTTTTCAATGAAAGATTTACAGACCGTCTCAAGTTCCTCGAGCGAGAGGACATCTTTCTTCGGGAGGAAGGTCATGTGTTCAGACATGCAGTAGACACAGCGAAAATCGCATCGATCTGTGACGGAGACGCGCAGATAGGTCACCGCCCGCCCAAACGGGTCGATCATGCTTGGTCTCGCAGCGATGGTGTCAGCCTGGCTCATGAAATCCCTCTGGCAGCCGAGTGGGCGCGTGCTGTTCCGACAATATGGGGGCAAACAGGCACTTTGCCAGCGTATTTTGACAGGTTAGGCTTTCAAAAATGGTCAGCACTGGCCAAAAAGTGAAACAGGGGACGGCAGAATGGCGGAAAGTGGCGGCAAAGCGTATGTGCTGAGCATTGATCAGGGGACCACAAGCACACGGGCGCTCCTGTTCGACGGTAAAGGCACGCCGGTACAGGTCGCTCAGAAGGAGCTGCCGCAAATCTTCCCACATGACGGCTGGGTGGAGCATGACGGACGGCAGATTTGGGCCGATACGCTTGAAGTGTGCCGAGAGGTTCTGTCGAAAGTTCAGTCAGATGAAGTCGCGGCGATCGGAATCACCAATCAACGTGAAACAAGCCTCATCTGGGACCGGGCGACTGGCGAGCCGTTGCACAACGCCATTGTGTGGCAGGACAGGCGGACCGCGGATCTCTGTGCCAGTTTAAAGGCCGAAGACAAGGAGTCGATTGTGCAGGCAAAGACAGGCCTGCTGCTGGACCCCTATTTTTCGGGCACGAAGCTCGCCTGGCTATTGGAAAATGTAGAGGGCGCGCGGGCGCGCGCGGAGAAGGGAGAGCTCTGCTTCGGCACAATCGATACCTGGCTTGTCTATAATCTGACAGGTGGGGCGGCTCATGTGACAGACGCAACCAATGCGTCCCGCACGCTGCTCTTCAACATAGATACCCAGGACTGGGACGATGAGATCCTCGGCTGGTTCGGTATTCCTCGGTCCCTCCTGCCAGAGGTGAAGGATTGCTGTGATGCGTTTGGAGACACGGCAGCGGGACTGTTTGATGTGTCTTTGCCGATAACAGGGATCGCCGGAGATCAACAGGCGGCGACGGTCGGTCAGGCCTGTTTCCAGCCAGGCATGATGAAGTCGACCTATGGGACGGGGTGTTTCGCGCTGGTAAACACAGGTAGTGCGCATGTGCACTCCCAAAACAGATTGCTGGCAACGGTCGCCTATCGCCTTGGGGGCGAAGTGACCTATGCCCTTGAGGGGTCGATCTTTATGGCCGGGGCGACGATCCAATGGCTGCGGGACGAGATGAAGTTCATCTCATCGGCTGCGGAGAGTGAAGCGCTCGCCAAAGAAGCCAATCCAGAGTCACAGGCCATTGTGGTCCCGGCTTTTACCGGGCTTGGGGCACCCTACTGGGACCCCAATGCGCGCGGTGCTGTTCTCGGCATGACCCGAGATACAGGTGCCGCTGAAATTGTCCGCGCGGCGCTCGAATCCGTGTCCTACCAAACCCGCGATCTCATGGATGCGATGGGCGCAGACATGGAAGGGGCGGGGCTGTCCGCCCCCAATGAATTGCGTGTCGATGGCGGCATGGTGGCCAATGACTGGTTTGCCCAGAACCTTTCCGATCTTTTGGGGCGCCCCGTGGTCCGACCGGTTGTTCAGGAAACCACGGCGTTGGGCGCGGCCTATCTTGCCGGTATGCAGGTTGGGTTTTTTGGAGGTCAGGAGAGCGTTTCGGCGCAGTGGCAGCAGGAGGCCCGTTTTGATGCGCAGATGGACGAGGCGGCACGCGACAGCCGATATGGCCGCTGGAAGGATGCGGTGAAACGCGTTTTGACTGTATAGTCTCGGTGTCGGCTTATTGGGAGGAACGGCCATGTCCGATCTTGTGGAGAAGTTGCGGTCTGAACTGGGTGACGTAGGTGTGCTTACCGGCGCTGACGCCGAAGAAAAGGCTCAGGGTGGTTGGAGCCATCTCGGGACGCCGCTTGCGGTTGTCAGGCCTGCATCAACCGCAGAAACCGCAACGGTCCTTAAACTCTGTCACGCGGCAGGCCAAGGCATTGTTGCCTGGGGCGGGAAGACCGGTCTTGTTGAGGGCGGCAATGCGGATCGCATGATTGCGCTCTCCATGGAGCGCATGCACCAGGTTGAAGAAATCGACACGGTGGGCGGCACGATGACCGTGCAGGCGGGCACCGTTCTGGAAGCTGCGTGTGATGCTGTCGAGGCAAAAGGATTTTTCTTTCCGCTTGATCTGGGCGCGCGCGGGTCGGCCACGATTGGCGGCAATATCTCGACAAATGCCGGCGGCAATCGGGTGCTGCGCTATGGCATGATGCGGGAAATGGTTTTGGGGCTCGAAGTGGTTCTGGCGGACGGGACCATCTTGTCGTCGATGAACCATATGCTCAAAAACAATGCGGGCTATGACCTCAAACAGTTGTTCATTGGCACGGAGGGGACACTCGGTGTCGTGACCCGCGCGGTCGTTCGCTTGCGTCCCTCGCCATCAAGCCAGGATGTGGCCTTTGTGGGTGTCAGCGAGTTTGACGCGATGCCGCGGCTTCTGCGTCATATGGACGTGGCTCTTGGTGGCACACTCTCCGCCTTCGAGGTGATGTGGGAAGACTTTTACAATCTGGTGACCCGTGAGCCGGCACTCGGTAAGCCTCCGCTTGCGACGACGCATCCCTATTATGTGTTGGTTGAGTCTCTCGGTGGCCATCAGGAAGAAGATTCCGCGCGATTTGAATCAGCCCTCATGTCAGCGATGGAGGAGGGCATTGTGGCGGATGCGGTGATCGCCAAGAACCAATCAGAACGTGACGCCATGTGGGCGCTCAGAGATGATGTGGGGCAGGTGGCTCAGAATTGGCCGATCTTCACTTACGATGTCAGTCTCGGGATTTCTCACATGGAGGAGTATGTCGCGACAGTCAGAGAGCGCCTTGCGGCCGAGTGGGAAAGCCCAACAACGATGATTTTCGGTCACCTCGGAGACGGCAACCTGCACGTGATTGTCGGCGTAGGCGACGGTGAGCCGGAAGCACGTCGACGGGTGGAGGAGATTGTCTATTCGCCGCTTCGTGATATCGGCGGCTCGGTTTCCGCGGAGCATGGCATCGGCCTGGAAAAGCGGCCTTATCTTGGGTGGTCTCGAACACCAGAGGAAGTCGCTTTGATGCAGACCCTCAAAGCGACGCTCGATCCCAAGGGAATATTGAACCCCGGCAAAGTGCTGGACCCGGGCTTGCGCGTTGCGGCCGAATAGCCGGAAGTGGCTGGTGGATAATTTGACTTAGGCCAGGTGCTGGCTCACTCTAAGACTAACAGTCTTTTTTGGAGGAGAATCCCATGTCCGTTGCTGAAGACATGACCATTACATCTGTCCGGGACAAAGTCTCTGACGCTGAGTGGCAGGCGCGGGTCGACCTGGCGGCGACCTATCGACTGGTTGCCCATTATGGCTGGTCCGACCTCATCTACACGCATATCTCGGCGAGGGTGCCGGATGCGGAGAACCATTTTCTGATCAATCCCTACGGCATGACGTTTGACGAGATCACCGCATCGAGTCTCGTGAAGGTGGACCTTGATGGCAACATCGTCATGGACACGCCTTATATGATCAACCCGGCTGGCTTCACGATCCACAGCGCTGTGCACGCGGAAGGCAAAGACGCCCATGCGGTGATCCACACTCACTCAGATGACGGCGTGGCGGTGTCTGCGCAGAAAGAGGGGCTTCTGCCGCTGTCGCAGACGTCCATGGTCGTCATGGGTGATCTTGCCTATCACGACTATGAGGGTATCGCGCTAGACCATGATGAGCGCGAACGGCTCATTGCCGATTTGGGCGATAAACACTCAATGATCCTGCGCAACCATGGTCTGCTCACCTGTGGTGCCACATGCGCCGATGCGTTTTTGCGGCTGTTCTTCCTTGAGCGCGCCTGCACCATGCAGATCAAGGCGCTTGCGGGTGGCCGCGACCAGGTAGCACCGCCTTCTGCCGACGTGATCGAGAAGGTTGCAGGGCAGGCGCGGTTCCAGGACGCCAACGGTATTGGCGATTTGGCTTGGCCAGCGCTGCTCAGAACCATCGATAGGGTTGATCCTTCTTATCGGGATTAACATGTAAGGATAGCGATGGCGGCTGCGGCGGTTTTCCGGCGCGGCCCCATTCGTGTTTTTACTGCCGTTCTCAAAGAATTTCCCCCAGGAGTGCCTCTAGATGAAATTTGGTGTTGGACAACCAATGACCCGGGTCGAAGACGACCGCCTGATCACCGGACAGGGACGTTACACGGATGACGTGTCATTGCCTGATCAGGCTTATGCGGTTCTGGTGCGGTCTCCTTACGCCCACGCGAAGCTCGGCGAGATCGATATAGAGGACGCGAAGGGTGGCGAAGGGGTCTTAGCGGTTTACACAATCGCGGATCTGGATGCGGCAGGCTATGGCGAGGTCACGAATGCCGCGCATGCGATGGTAAAGAACCGTGATGGGTCGCCCATGTACAAAACGACCCGTCCGATCCTTGCCCGCGACCGTGTGCGCTATGCCGGCGAACCGATCGCTGTGGTGGTTGCGACAAGCGAAGCGCTGGCGCGCGATGCGGCTGAGCTTGTCATGGCGGACTATGACGAACTGCCCATCGTTGTCGACACGGTTGGTGCCGCTGCAGCGGATGCGCCGGTCATCTGGGAAGAGCATGGCTCCAATGTGGTCTATGACTGGGATTGGGGCAAGGAAGAGGAGATTGTCGAGGCAAAGGCCAAGGCGGCACACATTACGCGGGTTGAGCTCATCAACAATCGTATCGTCGTGAATGCGATGGAGCCTCGCGCGGCACTTGCCGCTTACGATGCGGCAGAGGACAAGTACACGCTCTATTCCGGCAGTCAGGGTGTGCATGGCTTGCGTGCACGCGTAGCGGAATGTGCGGGCCTTCCTGAAGAGAAGCTCCGCGTGGTTTCTGACGATGTTGGCGGCGGCTTTGGCATGAAGACTTTCGTCTACAACGAGTACCCAATCGTGCTTTATGCCGCGAAACAGTTGGGGCGCCCGGTGAAATGGACAGCGGATCGAAGCGAATCCTTCTTGTCTGACACCCAAGGCCGCGACCACGTCACCGAGGCGGAGCTGGCGCTCGATGCGGACGGTCATATCCTCGGTGTGGATGTGCGCACCACGGCAAACCTCGGTGCTTACCAAAGCCAGTTTGCGGCATTCATTCCCACTCTTGCACCTCGCGGTATGCATTCGGGCGTTTACAAGGTTCCGGCGCTTTACAACCGTGTGAAGGCTGTGATGACCAACACCGTGCCGGTGGATGCCTATCGCGGTGCGGGACGACCTGAAGCTTCTTATGTGATTGAGCGGTTGATGGACGCGGCAGCCCGAGAGCTTGGCATTGGACCTGACGAGCTTCGGCGCCGCAATTTCATTCCCGCAGCCGAAATGCCCTACAAGAACAAGCCGTCTTTGCCCTTTGACTCAGGCGACTTTGACCGGAACCTGACGGATGCGTTGGCGAAGTCTGACTTCGACAGCTTCGAGCAGCGACGCGCCGCCGCGGCCTCTCGCGGCAAACTCGCTGGCATCGGGCTCGCCTACTATGTTGAGCGCACCGCCGCCGGCATGACCGAGTTTGCCCGTCTGGAAGTGGACGCCGAGAACGACATGGTCAATGTCTATACGGGGCAACAGTCGAACGGCCAGGGACATGAGACCGTCTGGACGCAATATGTGTCCGGACGTTTGGGCATTGATGTCGAAAAAATCAAAGTCCATGCGGGCGACAGTGAAGTCCTCGCCGGGGGCGCCGGTACAGGCGGCTCCAAGGCTGTCTATATGGCGACTGGCGCACTTGGCGTGGCGTCCGACACGCTGATCCAAAAAGGTCGGGAACTGGCTGCCAACGAACTGGAGGCGGCGGTTGTGGACGTTGAGTTCCGCGGCAGCGATGGCGAACCGGTTTTTGCGGTCGTCGGGACAGACAAGCGGATCGACCTTTTTGCGGTGGCGAAGATTGCAGAAGGTCAGGCAGACCTCGGCGAATTCAGCGCTGACGGTGAGTATGATGAAGCGGGCAACAGCTATCCCAACGGTGCTCATATCTGTGAGGTCGAAATAGACGCCGACACCGGTGAATTTGATATCACCCGCTACACAGTGGTCGACGACTTCGGAACTGTGCTCAACCCCCTGATTGTTGCCGGGCAGGTCCACGGCGGCATTGTTCAGGGGCTGGGACAGGCGATGGGCGAGCACGCTGTCTATGATGGAGATAGCGGGCAGCTTCTTACGGGATCGTTCCAGGACTATTGGATGCCGCGCGCAGACGATATGCCGATGTTTGACTTTTCCTATAATGAGATTCCAGCGGCTTCAAATGCTATGGGCGTCAAAGGAGCGGGGGAAGCAGGAACTGTTGGCGCGCCAGCGGCCTTCATTTCGGCTGTGATCGATGCCTTGAAAGCCCAGGGTGTGACCAGTGTGGATATGCCGGTGACGCCTCAAAAGCTTTGGCGTCTTATCCATGCTGGTGCTCGCCAAGCAGCGGAATAGGCAGAGGCTTAGGAAGTGATTTCCACAATGATTTAATGGGTAAGGTTTGTTGTATCCCGGCCCATGGAATCGTTGACGGCGCCGCGCTGTCAGGAGAGGGTGCGACCCACCCCGCTTTGATTTGAGTCTGTCGCCTACCATGCTTGCTGTTGTTTCACCCGCTAAAGCCCTGAATTTTGATCCGCTCGAGCCGCCCGTACCGGTGAGTGAACCGCGTCTCCTGGAAAGTGCAGGGCAGATTGGTGATGTTGCCAAGAAGCGTAGCCGGGCCGACTTCAAGAAACTGATGAAACTGTCCGATGCGCTGGCCGATCTGACCTATGAACGGTTTCAGGCCTTTGATGCGTCGGAGCCCGGGATTGACTCAAAACCTGCGGTCTTTGCTTATGCAGGTGATACCTATCGCGGGCTGGATGTTGCGCGCTTTGGCGACGCAGACCTCGCTTATGCTCAGGACCATTTGCGCATTCTGTCGGGTCTCTATGGTTTGTTGCGGCCGATGGATCTCATCAAGGCCCATCGTCTGGAAATGGGCACGAAGCTCAAGAACCCTCGTGGGGGCGACCTTTATGCTTTCTGGGGGGAACAGATCGCCAGCCTTCTGAACGAAGATTGTGAAGCTTCCGGTGGTGCGCCAGCCATCGTCAATTGTGCGTCTGTGGAATATTTCAAATCAGTCGATGAGACGGTCCTCGCGCCGCAAGTGATCACACCTGTCTTCAAGGAAGAAGTTGCTGGCGTGGCCAAAATCATCTCTTTTCACGCCAAAAAGGCGCGCGGCATGATGGCCGCGTATATGGTGCGCAACCAGATAGACCAGCCCGAAGGCCTGAAAGAGTTTGGTGAAGAGGGCTATGTCTTCCGCCCGCAGCTGTCGGATGCGTCGACTTATGTCTTCACACGGCTGCAAAGCTAGAAAGTCAATTTCGTGAGTTGACAAATTGTCAGATTCGGCAAACACTGCCGACATGACAAATAATCATGCACCCGATAGCGGGGATACCGCAACCCTTCCTGCCGAAGAAGCGACATCACCCGCGCCATCCAAACGGCGATTGGAAAGCCGCCGCCGGATATTAGCCGCTGCGCGGCAGCTGTTTGTTGAGCGCGGTTATCACGGCACGCGGCCGCAGGATATTTCCAAGGCGGCGGGTGTTGGTCACGGCACTTTTTACCTGCACTTTGCTGACAAGCTGGATTGCTTTCTGGCGTTCGCCGAGGAAGCTTCGAATGAGCTGGAGATGTTCGGCGAACAGCAACATACGCGGGAAGCGCAGACGTTGGAGGAGGGCATTCGCGATGTTTTGAATGTCATCTTTGACTATTCTGACGAGAACCCCGGTGTTCTTGCGGCCGCCATGACCGACATCAACGTGCTTGCTACGGAAGAGATGGACAAGCCCATGCCAGATGAGCGTTGGGCCGAGCAATGGGGTGACAATGTTCGCGAATGGCAGCAGAAAGGCGAAATTGCCGGTGACATTGACCCCTTGTTTGCGGGCCACATTTTGCTCGGCATGATCCGCCAGGTTGGATCTTACGCCGCGCGAGCGGAGGTCACCAGAGAGCAGGTGCTGGACCAATTGACAAAGGCCATGGTGCGCGCGCTCACGGACTGAGCTGATTGCCGCGCTAGCGAAAATGGGAAGCGCTTTGTCGCTTCAGGAGGAAACAATGGACAAGCTGGTTTACACACGCGATGAGTTGATGGCGGATCATCCTTACGCCAAAGAACACAGGGAAGTGGGGTATCTGCTTCATGGTGGATTTGACGCAGATGGCACCTATCACTCGCCGAAAACTCTGCATCGTTGGCCGGCTATTCGAGCGTGGCAAAAGGCGCTGACAGATAAAGGATGGGATCTGGTCGAGGCGACAGGCGATCTGCTGCATCGGGGGAACTACCCAAATCTCGCGCAGCAAAAGCTGCTCATTAACAATGGCTTTGGGGAGTCTTTCTGGAACTCACTCACGATCACCGGTGTGATCGAAGCGCGTGGCCAGATTCTGTGCACAGTCGAGGCGCCTGACTATCAGGATATTATCGTTGAGGATATTTCAGACACGGCGACCGGCCATTTGAACAAGGGTCTTTTGTATGCCCATGGCGCTGATGAGGGCGGTGATCCTGATAAGCCAGAATATGGCGCGCACGACGCCATGTGGTTTGCCGCCCGTGACCTTGTTTTCGGCAAAGACGCCTATCCGCTGGTCGAGCCGCCGGAGTCAATTGGGCGTCCGGATCAAGGGCGGTTGATGCCTCAGCTGCCAGAGGCGCATGAGGGTCTACTGCTTCTGCTCATGAACGTGTTGATGATTGAGGTGCGGGCGGAAGCATTCTTTGCGCATTCCGTTGCGTTGATGCGGGATCGTGAAATATTCAGCAATGTTGCTGAGGCGGACCAGGCAGCCACAATGGTGGAACGCATCCGGATTGATGAGGCCGTCCATGTAGGTTACCTGCAAACGGTCATTTCTGAGATGCGGAGCTTCACGTTTAAAACCGTCGATGGTGGCACGATTGCCGGTAAAGACCTGATCGACCCGGTTTGGGAAAACATGGTGATCTGGCACGGGGAAACCCAGTTCGATCTCTCCAAAGAACAGAGTTACGAGACCATCAAAGAGCGTCTTCTTTCAAAAGAAAACGGGCAGAAACTGCTCGCTGATTTTGATGCGCTCGATACCTATAGCGAGAAAGCAGCTTAATGAAAGAATTAGAAGGGCGTACAGCCTTCATCACCGGTGGCGCCAGCGGCATCGGTCTCTCCATGGCGCGGTCATTTGGGCGCGCCGGCATGAATGTCGTGTTGGCAGATATTGATCCAGGCGCGCTGGAGACCGCGTTAGCTGACCTTCACGGTCGGCAGATTAAAGCGATTGGTGTGGAATGTGATGTCGTGTCGCGCGACTCCATGCAAGCTGCTGCGGAAAAGGCCATTGAAGAATTCGGCAAGGTGCACGTGGTCTGCAACAATGCAGGCGTGGGCGCGGGAGGTCCGATTGAGGAAGTACGCCCCAGCGACTGGGATTGGGTGATTGATGTCAATCTCAAAGGTGTGGTGATCGGAACGGAGATCTTTACGCCAATTATGCGGGAGCAGGGCGAAGGTGGTCACTTTGTGAACACAGCGTCGATGGCCGGAATGGTCTCACCTCCGGGTATGGAACCTTACAACGCGACGAAATTTGCCGTGGTGGCTATGTCGGAAGGCTGGCGCGGACAGTTGGAGCCGCTTGATATTGGCGTTTCTGTCTTGTGCCCAGGCTTTGTCAAAACCCGCATCCACGAATCCGGACGTGCGCGGCAGGCTGAATATGGCGAGGCAGTAGAGGAAAATGAGGCCGTAGCGGGCGCGGCTGCGGAATTCGTCCTGAACGGCTTAGACCCGGACCGAGTTGGCGAGCGGGTGCTTGAAGCAGTGCGGGGCAATGAACTTTACATCTTTACGCATCCAGACATGCGCCCCGGTGTCGAAATGCGATTTGCGGGCATCATGGAAGCCTTTGACAAGGCCGAACAAAGCGAAGCGCTGAAAGGCTCTGGCTATTCGTCGCCTCAAGATCTTTCCGCGATCGGTCGGCAGGAATAGACGGCCCCAGGACCCACACAATTCTTCCGGGCCTTGATCCGGATCAAGGGCTGCGCCATGCGCGGCCCTTATCATTTGTCAGGTCGAAAGCATTGGAGGTCGGACAAATGCAGGCGTTACTTCGTTCATCAATTGTTGCCTTGGGGCTTGGCTTTCTGGCGTTCCCAGCATTGGCTGAAGGGAATGTCATTGCCTTTAAGAATGACTCCTGTGTCGCCATTCACCTGGAAGCAGAAGGAAATGATTCATGCTTCGGCTATGGCGGGTGCCAGGTGCAGGTTCCGCCTTACCAAACCAAACATGTCGAGCTTCGGCCCGGTGTTCGGCCGAAATGGGCGCAGATCAACGTCACCGGCTCCTGCCAGGAACAGCAGCTCACTCTAGTGGGCCAGTGCGCGGTGGATCTGGAACAGGTCTTCCGTGAAAGTGGATATGTGCCGGGTCGCCGGCCTGGAGAAGGGGCGGGTGCCATGACTCCAGCTTTTGAGGAAGTTGTCGGTCCGTTCGATCCCGGCGTGTCCTTCGCCACGGTGCATCTGAGTGTCGGTATCTGTGAGGAAGTGGATGGACATGACCGATGCGATGTTCGGTGTGAGGTGGACTAGCGTCCAAGCGCCTTGTTTATCCCGGCCGCACTTTTATGAGCCACGCAATCAGGGCAACAAGAAAGGTAAGCGTCAGACCAGCGCCGACAGGGTTCCACATCGGTTCGTTTGGGAAGAGTTGAACCCAGGTCTGCCATAGCAGGCGCGAAGTTTCCTGTATGTCGTTCCAGGCTTCCCTAGGCAATTTGCTTAGGTCCGTAGCGTCCGATGGTACGTTGAAGTCTACGGTGTGGTGGGAGCTCCATGACATGGCGTCACCTCATTCTGCGTCCCCCTTTTTCCTTCTGGCTTTCGTGTGTCTGCAACAGTGAAACGCGCACCTTAACGAGGTCTGAAGCATCGTATTCAAGGAAAATACGAGGATTTTTGGATGCAGCGCCAGACTGGCACGTCTCCTGCGAGGAATGGCTTGAATGAACCAATGCGTCCCAAAACGGGGCAGAGCTTGCAACGGAGTCTACAAATGAAACGAACACGTATGATGGTTTTTGGCGCTTTGTTCGCCGCTCTCGCCGGAGCCGGGGCACTGACACTCTCCGCAGAACCTGCCTATGCCTGTTCTGGCGGTGGTAGTGGCGGTGACTATAGCTGGTCATGGGACTGGTATTGGAGCAACTGAGCTGACGTCTGCGCGGTGGCTGTGATGCGCTAAGTGGGGGCTTGCGCGTCCGCCGACCCGGACATCGGAGAGCCGGTCTCGTTCGCGAGACCGGCTTTTTTCGTTCCAAGTTCGAGATGTACAGTGAAACTGCTCGCACCTTGGTAAACTGTGCGTATGGTTGGTGAGCAAAACTGATTGGGAGGGCGACATGGGCGTCAAGCGGTTGGACCATATCAACATAACCACGACCAAGCTCGCAGAAACGCGGCAGTTCTTTTTAGATGTTCTCAGTTTGGAAGAAGGGGAGCGTCCCGATTTTCCGTTTCCCGGACACTGGCTTTATGCGGACGGGCAGGCGCTCGTGCATCTCGTGGGCACAGAGGATGCTCGCGGGCATACGCCAGAGGCAGCTCTGGATCATTTTGCTCTAGAGAGCACCGGGTATGATGAGATGGTGGCCCGGCTCAAAGACCTGTCAATCGAGCATTTCACGAATGACATCGAAGACCTTGGCCTCAGGCAGGTTTTCTTTCGGGATCCGAATGGGGTAACGATTGAACTCGACTTTCGTTCGGCTTAGGCGCCGCTCCAGCCTTTTTAGAGGCCCAATACTGCTTTGGTCATGATGTTGCGCTGGATTTCGTTTGAGCCGGCGTAAATGCTCGCAGCACGATCATTTAGATATTGCGGAAGCGCTGTTGCGGCGAGCGTTGATCCGATTGGGGGTGTGTTGGTTTCAAATGCACGGGCTTCCGGTTGGTAGGGCAGGCCGTAATAGCCCACGGCTTCTACCACCAGTTCGGTGACGCGCTGGCGCATCTCCGTTCCCCGCACTTTGATCGCCGACGAAATGGCGCCGACGGTTTCTCCGCTCTTTACGGCAGAGAAGATTTTCTGCTCAAAGCTCTCCAATACAGACAGCTCAATTTCTGTCGCGGACACTTTTCTTGCGAAGCTGGCATCGTCCATAAGGGGAAGTGCGTTGCCATTGCCTTCTTGGCCCGCGAAGGATTTGAGCAGGTCAATCCTTGTCTTCAACCCTGTGGCGTAACTGCCGCTGCGTTCATGTTGCAGAAGGTATTTTGCGACGGTCCAGCCATCATTCTCTTCGCCTAGAAGCCCAGATACAGGAACACGGACATTCTCGAAGAAGACCTGATTGAACTCGTGATCTCCTGAGATCGAGATAAGGGGTCTGATTTCGATGCCGGGCAGGTTGATATCAAACAATAGGAAGGTGATGCCCTGCTGGTGTTTGCCACTATTGTCGGTGCGGACCAGGCAGAAGATTTTGTTCGACCATTGGGCATGGGTCGTCCAGATCTTCGTGCCATTGATCACATAGTGATCTCCTTCCCTAACTGCTTTGCATTGCAGGGAGGCAAGATCGGATCCCGATCCGGGCTCAGAGTATCCTTGAGCCCACCAATCTTCGCCGGTGCGGATGCGCGGCAGATATTGCGCTTTTTGCTCATCGGTGCCGAAAGCGATAACGACGGGTCCCACCATGCGGGTCGAATTGGGGCTCACGACCGGCGCCGACGCGAGCACAAGCTCGCGTTGAAAAATCGCATGCTGTTCCAGGTTCCACCCGGTTCCCCCATATTCCGCCGGCCATGACGGGACAGCCCAGCCTTGTTTGTTGAGGATTTTGTGCCACTCAAGCGCGACGGGCTGGTCCGCGTATATCCCGGCGCAGAGTTCGCCGGCGCGCTTCAGCTCCGGTGTGAGGTTGTCACTGATGAAAGCTCGGACTTCGTCTGTGAATTGGGATTGGTCTGTCACTTCTTGCCAAAACCTCCGATACGCTCGGCCATGTCGGGCCCGACGCCCTGACCTGCATAGATTTCATGTGCGAGGCCGGCCTCCAGGTTCAGGCCATCTGTTTCTCGCAGAAGTTGCTTGTTTGCGCGGAGCGAGAACCAGGAGTTTGCGAGCATCTCTTCGCAGAAGCTCGTGACAGATGTGTCGAAGTCCGCGTCAGCGAAACACAGGTTGCAGAGACCCATGGTTTCAGCTTCGCGGCCGGAATAGGTGCGCGCGGTGTACATCATCTCTGCCGCTTTCACTTTGCCGACACGCCGAGGCAGCCGTTGGCTCATTCCCCAGACCGGTGTGAGGGCCCACTTGGCGTGGGTGTCTGCGAATTTCGCATTTTCTGAGGCCAGGATGATGTCACCGGCAAGCGCCAGTTCCAAGGCGCCGGTATAACAGTGGCTATGAACCGCTGTAATGACTGGTTGGGGCAGGTTGGCCAGGCGCTCAATGATGTGCGCTTGAAAGTTGGGACTGGGGAGCTTTTCGCCCGCCTCAATATCTTTCAGGTCATGGCCCGCAGAAAAGCATTTGCCGCCGCCGCGCAGAACCACGCAGCCGACACTTTCTGTTTGGGTCCCCAGCGTTGCGATGTGCGCCTCAAGCGCTTGAAATACTGCGACGTTAAGCGCGTTCAGCTTGTCTGGTCTGTTCAGGGTGAGTGTTGCCACACCGTTTTTGTCATGGCGGGTTACAAGGTCGCTCACGGTTTTCTCCCTCATTTCTTAGTTGTTGAGAGCTTATCGGTTTCGATGAGACGGACCAATGGCCGCGTGTTTTCCCCAAGGGAACAGGTTTTCCCTTGCCGGATTTAGGGTGCTTCGCCTGAATGCGACTGCTACATTTCGCCCGCCAAAATATATTCATAACCAGAAAATGCAGGGAGAAACCCTTTGGACGTTAAAGACAAGATCATCGTGGTGACGGGGGCTGCGAGCGGCATCGGTGTAGCGCTGGTGAAACGGTTTTATGCGGCGGGCGCGAAACACATTGTGTCGGTGGATATCAATCTTGAGGGCGCCCAGGCGACCGCGGCTGAGTTTGGTGGCACCGCGATGCAGGCGGATGTCAGCAAGGAAGACGACATCAAGGCGGTCATCGACAAAACAGAATCTGAGATTGGGCCCATTGATCTCTTTTGCTCAAATGCAGGAATTGGCGCCGGTCGCGATCTTGCGTCGTCCAATGATGAGTGGACGCTTTCCTGGGATGTAAATGTCATGTCCCATGTGTATGCCGCACGGCATTTGGCGCCCAAGATGGTCGAGCGGGGCAGCGGGTATTTCCTCAATACAGCCTCCGCGGCAGGTCTGCTTAATCAGATTGGGTCTGTCGCTTATGGCGTCACCAAACACGCGGCGGTTGGTTTTGCTGAATGGCTTGCGTTGACTTACAAGCACAAGGGCATTGGTGTTTCGGTTCTTTGTCCGCAGGCCGTGCGGACGGCCATGACGGCTAATGCCAGCGCCAGCACTCAGGCCGCTGCGACGGACGGTATGATGGAGCCGGACGAGCTTGCCGAAGCGGTTATGGAGGGGCTGGCCAACAATACGTTCTGTATTCTGCCTCACAAGGAAGTGCTGGGCTACATGCGGCGCAAGACAGACGATTATGACCGGTGGATTGGTGGCATGAACAAGCTGCACCGGTCAATCACCGGCGAGTAGGCGTAGTTGGTTTGGTATCGTCCCAACGGGAGGCCTCTTTTGAGGTTTCCCGTTTTGCATTTGCCTGTATGGCTTAGTGCGGCGGCATCCGAATGGCGCCCGCACAAAACTGAGCCTGGCGAATCTCTCAGTTTCGCGCATGAGTTTTGCGGCCGCAGGGACCCGCGAGTTAACCAAAGCTTCAAAACCCGACGCGGTCTTGTTTAGTGAGCCCTACCCGTTGCCATAGTAGAAAGCGCTTGTGGGGAAGCTTTATCTAAGGTTGGTCGGGCCGTATTTAGCGTTCCACAGAATTCCGTCAATGTCGGTTCAGGTTACTCCTACGAAACTGGTGCTTGCTATTCTCTCAACCCGGTACTTCTTTCGTCAGACCTGCAAACGCAATACTGCGTCAGGGTAATTCTGTTTGCGGAGTGTTAGACGAGCATCCAGTCATCACCGAGTGACGTGGACAGCGAGTCGAAACCTGTGAAGCCGCCATTGTTCATGTTGATACCCGCATGCTGACCTATTGCAGTGTTTCGGATGACGATGTCCTCATAACCGTCATTGTCATAGTCCATAAAGCCTGCAATCTCCCACCCGAGTCCAAGGTTAGGACCTATCGAGAATGAGCCGCTGTTAACCCCGCCTGCCATGTTGATGCCGGTGATCTCTCCCGTAACCTGATTGCGGTAGATGATGTCGTCGTAGCCGTCGCCATTGACGTCAGCGGCGCCCTCGGCCCGCATATCAGTGCCGAGAGCTGAGGCAACGAGTCCCCAGCCTGCAAAGCTGCCGCCATCCATGTTCATGAAGTAGGTTGTGCCTGTTGTGCGATCCTGCACAAGGATGTCTGAAAAGCCGTCTTTGTCGAAATCACCAATATCGACAGGGTCCCAGATATTGGACGTCGGACCGATGTACACCCAACCGGTGTCGACGCCGAGGGAGTCGCGATCATAGTAGAAAAGATTGCCCGATGGTCCTTTGATCAAAAGATCATTGAAGCCATCGCCTGTAAAGTCGCCTACACCCCCAAACGTCCAGCCTGCAGGGAGTGCGGGGAAATAACCTGTCCAGCCGATACCCTCTGCGCCGTCGTCTCCATATCCCACCAAAGCACCAGTTGTCATGTTCTGGTAGAGGACCTGAGCTTGTCCATCGCCGTACATGTCGGCAACTCCCACGGGTGTCCATCCGACGACTGAGCTCTGGAACGAAACATTTGAACCCGTGCCACCCCAATCTCTATCGACGTAGAACGTGGCACTCGTATTCACATTGTAGTACATCAACTCATTGAATGGATCGGTATCAAAGTTACTGTGGGCGTTCTGTTGGATGCCAGTGATCCCCTGGGTGTCGGTCCCAAACTGCACGTTTTCGACACTGTTGAGTGTGTCTGTGCCACCGGTACCTACGAGGTCGTTCACGGTAGTGACAAACTCACCACCAACAAACTTTGTGTGGATGGATGCCCCCGCACGACTCCCAGCGTAGATGGCCGTATCGCCGTCTCCTGCTTCGCCGTCAATTGTATCATTGCCGCTGAGACCGTAAAACAGATCATCGCCGTTTCCGCCTGACAGGAGATTACCATCTTGTGTTCCGACAATGACGTCGTTGCCTGCGCCGCCGGCTGCATTTTCAAATCCGAGCAATGTATCGGAGAATGAGCCCGTCGTTGTTCCTGCCAGAAGGTTAATGGTCAGGTTGCTGGAGACATTGCTGTAGTCAATCCAATCCGTTCCGCCGTTTCCGTGAAGATAATCATTGCCGGTTGAGCCGAGTATGGTGTCGTCACCAAGGTCACCGAAGAGAACGTTATTGTTACCGTTGCCTATGAGCGTGTCGTTTCCTGAGCCACCAACCGCAGATTCAATGCTGAGCAGAGTATCCGTAAGTGCGCCGGTCGTCCGATTGTTAATGAGGTCAATGGTCAGTGCACCAACAGTGTTGTTGTATCCGACAAGGTCAGAACCCGCTCCACCATTGAAGGTGTCATTCCCGCCTCGCCCATAGAAGGTGTCGTTGCCACCGCCGCCGGAGAGGGAATTGATGCCTGAGGTTCCGAAGATCACATCATGGCCAGACCCGCCGATCGCGGATTCAATACTGTTCAAGGTGTCATTGTCAGCGCCGGTTGTGGTGCCAGCAGCGAGATCTATCAGCAATGCACCTGTTGTTCCGACATAACTTGCTGTGTCATTGCCGTCTCCGCCAAATAGAGCGTCGTTACCTGATCCGCCGATGAGTACATCATCTCCCGAACCGGGGAAAACTGCTGGTGCATCCACGATGCCTCTGACCGAGACATGCAATTGGAATGTACCGCCGACGGGTATTCCTGATCCGACAGTCGCGCCGCTTATTGCAACCACGTAAGTGCCAGGTTGAAGCTCCGTCGAATGAAATGGGTCTGCGGTACTTGAGCTGCCACTTGCTCCACCAAAACCACCTGTAGCTGTTGAAAGTAACGTGCCGCTACTGTCAAAAAGCTGCATTGACGTATCGACGCTATCCGGCTGTCCGGATTCCACGCCGAAATCGACGTCAAGGTAAACAATTGCTGGATTTCCTAAAACGGAGAATGAGTAGTAGGTGACCAGGCCGTTTCCTGTTACTTGGACGGTTACATGAGGTGTTGTCGTGGAGTCCGAAATATTCCTATCGAACGACTGCGAAAAAAGGCCATCTAGAGATTTGGCAGACGCATGTGTATGATTGCCAAGGTTACCTGAGTCGACCAAAGTTCCTGTACCAATATATCTTGTTGGTACGCCGTCGCCGAGTAACAGATCATCATCAGCGCCACCGCTTAAGATGTCATTGCCCAGCCCTCCGTCAATTGTATCGGCGCCGGCATTTCCCACCAGTGTATTTGCTCCCTCGTTGCCGGTCATGCGGTCAATACCGGATCCTCCAATAGCGTTTTCAATCAGCGATCTAGTATCTCCTTGGTGTAGGAGTGCGTTGGCGAGGTTACCGTCGGCTTGGAGACCTTTGCTGCCGTTAAGCGCTGCTCTTTGTACAAAACTAAATGTTGAAAACTCGCCAGGACGAAGATCAATTGTGGTGAAATCAGTGCTGTAGTTACTTAAGTCGTATGTGTCTGTGCCGTGGCCATCCCAGATGGTGCGGAAAACTCTGTTGCCACCCGGTGTTCCCTGACCCACGCCATTGATGAACATTTCGCCGGTTGTCGAGCTGAACGTATAGACAGTGTCACCGCTCCAGACATTTCCGCTGGCGGAATAGTCTGCGCCGTACAAGTGCTGTAGAGCGGCGATGTCGAGCATCATGTACGATTGAGCGTTTCCCCAAGTTTCGTTTTCATTCCCGTCAGTTGTCGAGTCGCCGATGTAATCCCGGTACGTCATAACGGAGTATTCGTTGGAGTCTTTGAAGTAGGGCAGGGCGCCATACCCGTTGTTTTCATGGCCATGACCGAGCCCTAAGGTGTGACCAAGTTCATGCATGAATCCTTCATTGTAAGCGTCACCGCCTAGCGTCGGATTATCGAATAGGGGATCATTTCGGAACCAGGCATCCCCCGCTTCGTTGGTTGTGTCGGGGACATAAGCATGGGCACCCTCGGTATTATTGGTCATTCCAAAACGCAGAGTAGCGTGGTTGAAGGATGTCTCCGTCATCCGGACGAAATTGAGCCCGGTGAAGCTCTCAATTTCGCCCATGAGCTTCTCGACGGCGGCGATCTGCGAGCTATCCAGAGCTTCGAAACCTGATGCGGTCTCGTTTAGAGAGCCATACCCGTTGCCATAGAAGGAGGCGCTCGTGGGGAAGCTGTAGGTGATGGTGGTCGAGGCCCATTTGGCATTCCACAAAATTCCGTCAATATCGGTGCCGGTTGGTCCTACAAAACTTGTGCTTGCCATTTCCTAAACCCTCTATTTTTCCACCTGACGTGCGAATGCAATGCCATGTCAGGGTAATTCTGTTTGCGGAGCGTTAGACGAGCATCCAGTCGTCACCGAGGGCCGTTGACACAAGGTCGAAGCCGGAGAACGCGCCTTCGTTCATGTCAATAGCCACGTGGTAACCGGTTGATGTCTGGCGCACGATAATGTCCTCGTAGCCGTCATTGTCGTGATCCAATGTGCCCGCAACCGTCCAGTCGGTTGAGAGGTGTGTGGCTGCGAACCAGTTTTTGGTCGCCATATCGACGCCCCAGATTTGATTGGTCGTCTGGTTGTGGAAGATGACGTCGTCATATCCGTCGCCGTTTACATCAGCGGCAGCGACGGCCTGCCAATCCGGTCCGGCACCCGGTGTGACGACACCCCAACCGGCAAATGTGCCGCTATCCATGTTCATGAAATAGGTCGTGCCGGTGGACCGATCTTGCGCAAGCACGTCAGAAAAACCATCTTTGTCGAAATCGCCAATATCGACCGGGTCCCAGATGTTCGATGTGGGGCCAATATAGACCCAGCCTGTATCCACACCGACTGAGTCCCTGTCGTAATAAAAGAGGTTTCCGGCCGGTCCCTTGATCATCAGGTCATTGAAACCATCACCCGTGAAGTCGCCAACACCTTCAAACGTCCAGTTGGCGGGCAGGGATGGGAAATAGCCGGTCCATCCCGTGCCGCCGAGACCATTGTCGCCATAGCCGACCAGACCACCGGTGGTGCTGTTCTGATAGAGCACCTGGGCCTGGCCGGTTCCCATCATGTCGCCGATGCCAACAGGGGTCCATCCGAGGACGCTTGAATTGAAGTAGGTGTTGGCACCCATGCCGCCCGCACCCATGTCGACAAAGAAGCTGGAATTGGTGTTCACATTGTAGAACATCAGCTCGTTATAGGCATCGCCATCAACATTGCTGTTATTGTTCTGCTGTATGCCAGTAAGGCCAAACTCTTTTCTGTCGACGAAAACGTCCCAACTAAACTGAAGCGTCTCGATTTCCTTGAGCGTGTCTGTGCCATCCGTACCGGAATTAGCTGTTACCGTGGTGACAAACTCTCCGCCGACATATTCTGTATGCAGAGTGTATTCAGAACGTGCGACTGAAAAAACTGCAGTATCAGTGCCAGCTCCGCCCTCCAGCGTGTCATTTCCGGCGCGGCCCTCTAGGCTATCGTCACCTTGGCCTGCTTGCAGCAAGTTGTCGGCGCTGCTGCCTGAGATGACGTCATCCCCAGTACCAGCAGTCACATTTTCTAGAGCCCAAAGTGTGTCTGCAAATATAACTGTATTGTTGGCCGCTGTTGCCCTGGAGTTACCATAGTCGGTTCCAATATCGCCAACGTTCAATCTAATGATCATATCGTCCGTGATGTTGGTGTAATCGATTGTGTCTACACCTCCTCCACCGTTGTAGATATCGTAGCCAGTCGCACCGACTATTGTATCGTTTCCGGAGCCTGCGTAGAGTCGGTTTTGCGAAGAAGATCCGATCAGCGTGTCATTTCCGGAGCCGCCAGTCGCCCTTTCGATGCTGGTAAAGGAGTCATTCCTTGCGCCAGTTGTTGTTCCATTGACCAAGTCAACCGTTACATCGCCTGTTTCATTTGAGTAGTTGACGGTGTCGAAACCTCCGCCGCCGTGGAAGGTGTCGCCGCCTGCCGATGAATAGAACTCGTCGATCAACCCCCCGCCGGTGAGTATATTGCTGACCTGATTTCCATAAAAGGTATTGCCAGACGATCCACCGATCGCGTTTTCGATCAATGATCGCGTATCACCATTGACCAGAAGAGCATTTGCAAAATTGCCGCGTGCATCAAAGCCGGATGCAAATGCATTCAAGTCTGCTAGCTGCGATATGTCAGTTCTAGACCATTCACCTGGACGTAGGTCGATGATCACACTGGAGGAGTAATTACTAAAATCATAAGTGTCTGTGCCGTGGCCATCCCAGATGGTCCGGAACACCCGGTTACCGCCCGGTGTGCCTTGTCCAACACCATTGATGAACATTTCGCCTGTTGTCGAGCTGAAAGTGTAAACCGTGTCGCCGCTCCAGACATTGCCCGCTGCGGAATAGTCTGCCCCATACATGTATTGCAAGGCTGCGATGTCCAGCATCATGAATGATTGGGGGTTGCCCCAGGTCTCATTTTCGCTGCCGTCCAGCGTGTCCCCAACATAGTCCCGATAGGTCATGATCGAGAGCTCTTCGGTGTCCAAGGCAGAAGCTAGCGCGCCATAGCCCTCGTCCTCATGCCCATGGCCGAGTCCCAGCGTGTGGCCGATCTCGTGGGCGAAGGTCACATAGGCAAAATTGCCGATATCCGGGTTGTCATATGTCCCATCATTTCGGAACCAGGCGTCGCCCCCTTCTTCAAAGAGGGAGTTCGGCGTATAGGCGTGCGCCGTTTCCGTCCCGTCGGTCATCGCAAACCGCAGGGTTGCGTGGGTTAGGGCGGTTTCTGTGATTTCGGTGAAATCCAGATTGGTGAAGGATTCCAGCTCTGCAAAGATATTTTCTATGACAGCGATCTGCGTCGCGTTCATCACCTCAAAACCTGCATCCGTCTCGTTGCTCAGGCCATAACCCACGCCATAGAAGGAGGCACTCGTGGGGAAACTATAGGAGATCGATGTTGAGGCCCATTTGATGTCGTGCAGGATCCCGTCGAAGTCCTCATTCGCCTGTGATACACTTGATGTCGCTGCCATAAATTAGTTTCCGGCTCTTACTGGTTCTGGATTTCGATTCGAGTGTTGTGTCCGAACACCTGCTGTGCCTGTGATAGCGCTGCGCGCTGGTCGTCGGCGGGTATGTTCACGAACTCCTGCGCCCGATAGGCGCTTTGCGAAATTGAGGTTCCGACTTCTGCGGCGAAGGCTATTGTGGGGATAGACAGTGGTGTCAGGCCAAGCGTTTCGCCTTTCACCGCCGTCGCCAACCAATAATGGCCTTGGACGGTGTGGTCCTCTGATACGCACTGAAAAAGAAACCCCGCTGGCTCCCAGTCGAAATAGTGAGATGCACAGGTGACGGTCACTGGGAAGCTATTCGCCTGACCGTACAGGCTCGAGAGTGCGGCAACTGCGTCATTATGCATTGCCTGAAAGGACATCTGGGCGGCGGATAGTTGAGTCGGTACAGCCATTCCCAGAACGGCAGCAACAGTCAGGGCTGTTCTCAATCTCTGAATCACACTACGTCACCCGCGACTATCCGCTGTCTTGCAATCAGCACCATGACCCCTTGGCGGGCAAGCGGCTCACCTCAGTTGACCAAATGGTGGCCCGACAATTACCCCACGGGCCGGAAGAAACCAGTTTTCCTACCAACGTGATGATTTCATGCATTTAACGATGAGTCGATCCTTACCAAAATATTAATTCTACATAATGGAGCCATATTGTGAGCAAAAAGATGTGTTTGAATTGTGATCTGTTGGGTAGAGGACAGCTGCCAGGTTCACTTGGGCACAAAGTTTCCTGAGCCGATGCACCTCTCAAAAGGTGCAGGCGTCACGCAACCCAGGATTTGGGTCACACCAGACAGACGATTATGACCGGTGGATCGGCGGTATGAACAAGCTGCACCGGTCAATCACTGGCGAGTAGGTGCAGTCACAGATATGTGGGTTAGGCGGGAAGCCTCTTGGAGGCTTCCCGTCTTTTGTTTAGCGCGGTGGCATCCGAATGGCGCCGTCGAGCCGCAGGGCCTGTCCGTTGAAGTAGCTGTTGCGGACGAGTTCCATGACAAGACTGCCGAACTCTTCCGGCTTGCCCAGCCGCTTGGGGAAGGGGACGGACGCCGCTAAGGTGTTCAACACTTTGGGCGGTGCCCCCAGCATAGGCGGCGTCGCGAAGATACCTGGCATGATTGAGTTCACCCGGATGCCAAGGTCCATCAAGTCGCGTGCCATGGGAAGCACCAGGCCATTGACACCCGCCTTTCCGGATCCGTATCCGATCTGGCCCACCTGTGCATCTTGCGCCGCGGCGGAAGAGGTCAGCGTGATGACGCCTCTCTCGCCATCCTCCAGCGGATCGAGTGCTGCCATGCCGAGCGCTGACAGGGACGCGATGCGGTAACTCGCGACAAGGATGCCTTTGATCGAGAATTCGTAGAGATCAGTCGGATAGCGCGTCAGCTCTCCGGTCTCTCTGTTCCGACCGACCGTTTTCATGCGGCCACGGGATATCTGTGCACAGTGGACGCAGATCCGCTCCTGACCGTGGGCGGCACGGGCTTGTTCAAACCCGGCGACGACATTTTCTTCATCTGTGATGTCGACCTTGCAGAAGATCGCGCCAATGTCCGCAGCGACTTCCTTTCCTTTTTCTTCGTTCACATCAAAGATCGCGACTTTGATACCGGCAGCTCTGAGTGCGGTCGCGCTGGCCTGACCCAGGCCCGAGGCGCCTCCTGTTACGACGGCAGCTGTAGTCTCATCAAATTGCATAATCTCTCCCTATGGTTGGTGTTTGTTGTCTTAGAGGATGTATTCGTCGCCCGTAGCGCGAACGGTAATGTCGCCCAGGGAGACGCCCCAAGGCTGATCTATCGCTGTGATAATCGCATCGGCAATATAGGATGGATCGAGAACAGCGTAGTCCGGTCGATCCGGATTGAGTTTGTTCTCGTCTACCTTGCCTTCTGCGAGACCCATCAGTGTGCCGAGATAGGAGGGCGCGTTCTGTCCAAGAATGCCGACCACCGCCTCATCGTTGATCACTGCCGAGCTGAGGCCTGTGGCGGGTACGCCGGTGGGCTTAACAATGGTGACCTTTATTTTTCCCTGTGCTTCAACCCGCAGGGACTCTGAGAGAAAGTTCACCGCGGTTTTGGTTGCGCCATAGACGGCAGCGCCGACCACAGGGAAGTTTCCATAGATCGATGAAAGATTGATCACATGGCCGCGGCCCTGCTTCATCATCTGGTCATAGACCGCTGTGATGCCATAGAGAACGCCTTTGATATTGATATCAATGCAGCGCGACCACGCGCTCGCCGCCGCTTCGTGGTCAGAGAAAAACGAGAGCGGCATCGTTCCGGCATTGTTGATCATCACATCGATGGCGTCGTGGTGCGCAATTGCATGCGCTGCCAATGTCTTCATCTGATTGAGGTCGGTCACATCCGTTGTGACGCCAGACGCAACTCCGCCGGCGGCGGTAACCAGATCCACTGTCTCGTTCAGCGTCGCCTCGTCAATGTCCGCGCAAACAAGTTTTGCGCCTTGTGCGGCTGCTTTCTCAGAGATCAGACGTCCGAAGCCGCCCCCGGCCCCGGTCACAATAATGACCTTGTCCTCGATATTGTTCGCCACGTTTCTGCCTCCCTCAGAATAGTCACGTTTCTCGAAAGTCTAACGGGAAACGTGGGGAGGGTGCAGCATTCGCTGGCATTGGGACGCAATGAATTTGTTCGACAGGGTTTGGTTTTGTCGCGGCCACCGATCGGACGCAGGGACCCCCTGCGTCAATCTGTTTACCCGACAGGAGCGGGCGCGTGAGCCCTAACTTAGGGACTTCTGAAATCCCATGAGTTTCTCCGCCGCGCGGGGCGCGTTAGCCTGGATCCTGCCGACGACGTCCCATTTCTCCTGCTCATCTTTGCCCACGCCAGCGATAAGTTTGCTGGCGGCGTCAAGGCGGTTGCTGGAGATCCATTGCGATAGTTCCCGGTCCTGCGACCAGGTCACCTGGTTGATGAGGGATCCAAGCGTGAAGTCGATGAAATCCTTTTCACCATCGGGCAGAGGAACCGGTGCGCAGAGCCGGTTTTTGTGGTCCTCATCGTCATGGTTCAACTCAACATGAGCAATCATTGCCGCGCTGAAGACTGGCTGATACGGGCGGACCATTTGTGGGATGATCGTGTTTCCGTCGAACACCGGAATGACACCGTCGTTTTTGATGGCAGTGGCTGAGCAATCAATATGAAGGGTGTTCGGTGTTGTAGGGATAGTGCCACGGTCCATTTTGATTTCATGGATACCAATCGATTGGACGTGTCCCTTACGCACCACGTTCTTGATCTGCCGCAACGCCGCTAGCTCCAATTGGGAGATCGTTGCACCATGGAACATGGTTGGACGTGTCTCAGGGTCAAGCCGAACAAAATACCCTGATTGCTCCAGCCTATCGAACATGTCGTCGATCGAAGTGGCGTTCGCAATGCTCTCCATTTGGTCTGCATAAGAGCCGATCGTGTCATGAAAGAACTCTTGGGCGGTTTGTGTGTTGCGACGATCGAGCAGCCACGCGTCACGGGACACAATCCATGTGATCAGGTCGGGATCAACACCATGTTCGAGCAACCACAAGCACGCGTCGATCCCCGTTTTCCCTCCGCCGATCACAACATAGGCGTCCGGGCGCTCTTCCACTTTCGGCAAGTCGTTGAGAGGCATGAACCGAACGCCTTCGTCAATATCGAAATTGGGCGTGTGTGTGGACGGTACACTTGTCTTCAGGTACGTCGCATCTACGATCTTGCGATGAGCGGTCGCATGGAAAACCTTTCCACTGGCTTTCGACACAAACCTTCCATCGCCCTGATAATCACACATAGGGAAATACTGGACGCGGCCTGAGGGCAGAAATTGGTGACGCATGACATCGTCGAAATAGGCGCTGACCTCTGCGCCTGTCGCCAGCTCGCCCAATCCATCATTCAATCCACCCTTTTCGATGCGACCGCCGCTCAATTCCTTCGAACTCACGCCGTAGAATGAAGAGGGCTGGTGCAGCTGCACGAACGGATAGGCCACATTCCAATGGCCGCCCGGTTTTGCGTAGCGGTCAATGATGATCATCGTCGCATCGGACTCGGTCATGATGATGTCGGCGAAGGCCATGCCGATGGCTCCGCTTCCGACAATGACAAAATCCGCACTTAGGTCCGTGGTCATGGCTAGCCTCAATTGCTGCCGAGCTTACAGCGCTTCATTAAATGCATACCGTCGTTGTTCACGGTATATATAACATCGTTATGATTGGGCAAGGGAGAAGCTGCGGCATTTCATCGAAAACCCAAAAGCTAGAAACCCGTTTCTAATTTGGAGCGCCGCCGCTCGGCTACCTCTTCATGAAGCTCTCGAATTCTTCAGCGAACTCCGGGTGCCAACGGGACAGAGCGGGGCGGTTTTTGATAAGGTCGTCCGCGTTCCACTGTATGCGGCGTTCATCCATCTCTCTGGTCACGTCATTGTCGGGGCAGAGGATGTAGAAGTCGTCGGTTGCGAGGCTGTCGAGCATAAAGTCTACCACCTGGTCCGAGGTCCAGGCACCGTCAGGCTTGTTAGGCAGGAACTGAGAAATCATGCCGGTATAGGTGAAGCCTGGCACGAGCAGATGCGCTGAGAGAGGACAATCTTCGACCTGTCGCAATTCGTGAGCGAGGGATTCAGTGAAGGCGATGACGCCGGCCTTGGAGAGATTGTAGGCAGAGTTGCCGGGCGGGCGCGTAATCCCCTGTTTAGAGCCTGTATTGATGACGAGGCCTGGTTTGCCTGCTTCAAGCATGGAGGGCACAAAGGCCTGAACGCCGTGAATGACACCCCATAGATTGACATTGAGCAGCTTTTTCCAGCCGTCCCCGTTTTCCCAGGGCTTGCCAGGGTTCATGCCGGCGCCGGCGTTGTTCATAAGGACAGAGACATCCCCGAAGGTGTCTCTTGCTGTCTTTGCGAGCGCAGCCAGATTTGAGGCAGCGCTGACATCGCAGACCTGACCCATTGTCTTCGCGCTGTTGGCTGCTGCTTCCTGCAGGGCTTCTTCTGCAATCCTGAGCTGTTCTTCATCTCTGTCGGCTATCAGCACGTTCATGCCAAAGGACGCGAACCGTATTGCGCTGGCGAGGCCAATGCCATTGGCGCCGCCGGTGATGACTGCGGTGCAACCGGATTGAAGGGCAGGGTGTGATGATCTTGCTGTCATATCGTTTCCCGGAGTTGTAATGCTGTTTGCAGATATTATCTGACAGACTGCGCGATACAAACGCTGGAGAGGGGCTTGTCTGGGTGCGGTCGATTCAAGCGTCAGGTAACGAGTCTATCTGATGCGTTCCATTCAAGATCGCGCGAAGTCCCGACATTCGCGTTGACGTCTTGGGTAAAAAGCGTCACGCTTAATTTTTAAGGCACAAGAAGAAATGCTGTTCGCCACCATCTATTTGATCGGCGAAGTCTGATGCGACACTATCCAGACTGAATAAACGTTTATTCAATATCGCGGGCAACGCACAAGGGATGTAAGGTCATGGTAACACTGAAGGTGAATGGGGAAACCGTTTCGTCCGATGTCGAGGAGGACACACCGCTTCTTTGGGTGCTTCGAGAACAGCTCGGTCTAACCGGAACCAAATATGGCTGCGGGATCGCCCAATGTGGCGCTTGTACGGTCCATATTGATGGTCAGGCGGTCCGCTCGTGCGTTTATCCTGCCGCTGCTTTGAGCGGCGAAGAAGAGATCACCACCATTGAAGGGCTGTCGGACGATGCGAGCCATCCTGTTCAGGAAGCCTGGGCAGAACTCGACATTCCTCAGTGCGGCTATTGCCAACCCGGCATGATCATGGCGGTTGCTGGCCTCTTGGAAGAAAACCCCAACCCTTCGGAAGAAGATATCGACGCTGCGATCACGAATATCTGTAGGTGCGGCACGCTGGCGCGGGTGCGCAAAGGTATTCATCTCGCCGTATCGAAGGCTTAAGGGGAGCGGACCATGACACCTACATTAGACCTTTCGCGGCGCGGATTTATCATCGGAACCGGAGCCACCGGCTTGACCATCGGGATCCTTTCGTCGGCACGACCCGCGAATGCTCAGGCCGGCGCGGACGCCATTGATGAGATCAACGCCTGGGTCCATATCGGCGCAGATGACACCGTCACCATTCGGATCGCCCGTTCAGAAATGGGCCAGGGCACACTAACCGGTCTGGCGCAGCTCGTTGCGGAGGAACTCGAATGCGATTGGGACAAAGTCGTCACCGAGTATCCGACGCCGGGGCAAAACCTGGCGCGCGAACGCGTCTGGGGCGACTTCTCTACCGGCGGCAGCCGCGGCATTCGCGATTCCCACCAGTATGTGCGGGAAGGGGCTGCGGCAGCGCGCATGATGTTGATTGAAGCGGCTGCGAATGGGTGGGACGTGCCGGCTGCCGAATGCTCCGCCGAGGATAGTATCATCACGCATGCCGGAACAGGACGAACCGTCACATTCGGTGCGGTCGCGGAGGCCGCGTCGAAACTTGCGCCGCCGCTCGAGGTTGCGCTGAAGGAGCCTTCCGAGTGGAAGGTGATTGGTGCGCCCAAACTGCGCCTTGATACGGCGGACAAGCTGACCGGCCGCCAGGTCTATGGCGCCGATCTTCAACTGGATGGCATGCTGAATGCCTCCATCAAGCAAGCCCCGATGATTGGTGCCAAGCTTGCGAGCTTCGATGAGGCCTCGGTATCGGGCATGCCTGGCGTCAAAAAGGTTGTCCAGGTGGGCGATAATGCGGTTGCGGTCGTTGCAGACACATGGTGGCGCGCCAACAAGGCCGTCGAAGCGCTCGACGTGACATGGGAAGGGGGCGTTCCTTTCTCCACCGCGGAGTTTGAGTCCGAGCTCGATGATGGCCTGACGGCCACAGAAGCGTTTGTCGGCAATATGGGGGGGGACGTTGAGGCAGCGTTGGCAGGCGCGGCGCAGGTCGTTGAAGCGACTTACAATATGCCTTACCAAAACCATGCCCCGATGGAGACTATGAATGCGACGGCTGTTTGGACGCCTGAGCGCTGTGAAGTGTGGTGTCCAACCCAGAATGGAGAAGCCTCGCTTGCAGCAGCGTCGGAAGCGGCTGGATTGCCGCTTGAACAGTGTGACGTTCACAAGGTTCACCTTGGGGGCGGCTTTGGGCGTCGTGGTGCGCCGGACTTTGTGATCCAGGCGGTCCTGATTGCCAAGCAAATGCCGGGCACACCCATCAAATTGCTTTGGTCTCGCGAAGAGGACATGCGCCACGGCTTCTTCCACCCAACCACCAAGGGCAGAATGCGCGGCGGACTGGATGCAGACGGCAACCTAGTCGCGCTTCACGGCCGCATTTCGGGGCAGTCGATTTTGGCTGCGTTGATCCCGCAGGCGCTGCGGGATGGCGTCGACTTTGCGACTTTCCAAGGGCTGCTGCCCGCGGGCATTGATCCCAGGGTGGAAGACCAAACGCTGAAATATACGTTTGAGAACTTCAAATTTGATCATGCGATGAGAAACCCGCCGGTGCGGCCTGGTTTCTGGCGCGGTGTGAATTCAAATCAGAACGCCATTTATCTGGATTGCTTCCTGGATGAGTTGGCCCATGCGGCTGGACGCGATCCCCTTGAGTTCCGCTTGGCCTATTTGAAGGACAGTCCGGAGTCGCAGGCGGTTCTTAACGCCGTGGCTGAGAAGTCAGGGTGGGGTTCAGACGACGGTAAGGCGCGCGGCTTGTCGACCTTCTACTCATTCGGCAGTTACACGGCGGCGTGCGCGGAAGTGACCGTCAGCGATGAGGGCGAGCTCAAGATCGACCGGATTGTCGCGGCGACCGACCCGGGCACAGCTGTGAACACCCAGCAGATTGAAGCGCAAGTTGAAGGCTCGTTCGTCTATGGACTCTCGGCGCTGCTTTATGGGGAAATCACTTTTGAAAACGGTGAAGCCCAGCAGCAGAACTTCCATACGTTCGATTCACTGCGCCTGGCTGACATGCCAGAGGTAGAAACGATCGTGATGCCATCAGGTGGCTTCTGGGGCGGTGTGGGAGAACCCACAATTGCGGTGGCGGCTCCTGCCGTGTTGAACGCGATCTTTGCGGCGACTGGTAAACGCGTGCGTCAGCTACCGATCAAAGACCAGAACCTGCGCGAGGTGTAACACGAGCCATGAGACGACTGGTCGCCTCCGCGTCGGTTGTCCTTATGCTGTCGGCGTGTGACGACCCGGGCACCGACAAGTCCGTCGATGCGCTCCCTGATCCGGTTCAGGTATCAGCGGTCGCCGCTCTCTCGTCCAGCTGTTCAGGCTGTCACGCTGCAACGGGATCGGCGATCGTCAGTCTTGAAAATTTGAGTGAGACTGAACTGCTAGAAAAGCTCTCGTTCTACAAGTCCGACGCGAATGGCACGACGGTGATGCACCGTCTTGCCCGCGGGTACAGTGACGAGCAGATAAGGTCGATCAGCGCCTATCTTGCGCACACGGGTGATATCCCATGAGCAATGCGTCGATCAGTCGGCGTCAAGCCGTAGCGGGTCTCGGGCTTGGTTCTATTGCGAGTCTCGCTGGCCTGCCGGTATTCGGTCGAACCCAGGCACGTGTGGTGATTGTTGGTGGCGGGTTCGGCGGGGCGACCGCCGCTCGGCTGCTCGCTCAACTGCTACCTTCGTCCGAAGTTACCCTGGTCGACCCGAGCCCTGCGTATATGGCCTGTCCGTTCAGCAATCTCGTCATTGGGGCTGATCGTCCTATGGACAAGCAGGCCTTCGGGTATGCTGCGCTGCAGGCAGAGGGTGTCACCCATGCGAATGACAGAGCGGTCGACATTGATCCGACCGCGCGTATTGTGATGCTTCAGAGTGGGTCCCGTCTTTCCTATGATCGCTTGATCTTGTCGCCGGGCATCGACCTTCGATATGGCGCGATAGAGGGGTATGATGAAGCTGCGGCTGAGGCACTACCGCATGCGTGGAAAGCCGGTCCGCAGACTCTGCTGCTTCGCGATCAGCTGCGGGCCATGCCGGAGGATGGGTTGGCCGTGATGTCAGTTCCGGCGGCCCCTTATAGATGCCCGCCTGGTCCGTATGAACGAGCGAGCCTGATTGCTCACTATCTCAAAACGCATAAGCCGCGCGCCAAACTCCTGATTCTTGATGCGAAAGACAGTTTCTCCAAGAAGCCTCTTTTTCTGGAGGCGTGGGCAAAGCTTTATCCAAACCATCTTGAGTGGCGCGGATATAGTGATGACGGTGGGGTAAGCCGTGCTGATGCTGAGAGACGCCGCCTTTTCACCGACTTCGAGGAATTCGAGGCCGATGTCGCGAACGTGATCCCTCCGCAAAAAGCAGGGTGGATTGCGGAGCGTGCCGGGGTTACAGACGGGACAGGTTGGTGTCCGATCAACGCCCTTGGCTTTGAATCGATGCTTCAGCCCAACATCCATGTCATTGGCGATGCGACGATCGCGGCCCCGATGCCTAAATCTGCCTTCTCCGCAAACCTTCAGGGGAAAATCTGCGCCATCGCTGTTGCGCGTGCCCTGTCAGATATGGCGCCGGAACCCACGGTGCTTGCCAACACCTGTTACTCCTATCTCGCGCCGGATCAGGCCGTATCGATCACCGGTGTTTATTCAAATGAGGAGGGTCAGATCTCGAGTGTCGCGGGCGCCGGGGGCCTGAGTCCCTTAGGCGCAGACATGTCAGTCCGGCAAACGGAAGCGAAACAGGCGGAAGATTGGTTCCGCACGATCACGCGGGAAGCGTTCGGCTGATGCGCTTTCACGCGGTGCTACTGGTTCTGGCCGCGCTGATCGCCGGGTGCGATCAAGAAAGCGGCGCGCTTGTTCAAAGCTCTGACATTGTCGGCGATAGCTTGCCAGAGGTGCTCACCGCTGCGGCGGCTGATCCCCAACGCGGAGCTCATGTGTTTGTTGATCGCGAACGTGGACACTGTGTTCTGTGTCATCAGGTGGCGGGGCTCGACGCGCCGTTTCAAGGCAATGTGGGGCCTGCGCTTTCTGGCATAGGGGACCGTCTTTCACCGGGCCAGATACGTCTGCGTATTGTGGACTATCAGATTATCCAGCCCGGTACGTTGATGCCCTCCTACTATCGTATTCATGGTCTGAATAGAGTAAGCTCGGCCTATGAGGGCCAGCCGGCGTTAGGTGCGCAGGAAGTTGAAGACCTTGTTGCCTATCTCGGGACGTTGAAGGGATCGTTCGAATGAACAGTGATCACCCCATCAAACCCAATCGCAGAACGCTGCTGCGGACAGGGGGTGCGGCCGTTCTCATTTCTGCAACGCCATTGATCGCTTATGCCGCTCCGGAGGATGTCCTCGCTGCTCAAAAGGAACTGTTCGGGGACCGTCCTATCCGTGAAGGCCGCGTCACCCTCAAGATGCCGCCGATTGCGGAGAATGGATTTTCGGTGCCTCTCCGCATCAGCGTGGATAGTCCCATGACTGAAGCGGAGCATGTCCGACAGATCGCTGTCTTCTCACCCCGAAACCCGTTGCCCAACATCGTGCGTTTCAAGCTTGGACCCCGGGGCGGTAAAGCAGAGGTGTCGACGCGCGTTCGGTTGGGTGGAACGCAGAAGGTCCAGGTCGTTGCGGAGATGAGCGACGGGACACTTTGGTCCGGATCGGTCGAAACGGTGGTGACGCTGGCCGCCTGTGTCGTGTTGTAGGAGAGGGGGCATGGCAGGCATTCGCATTTCTGTTCCAAAGACGGCACAAGCTGGTGAGCTCGTAGAGCTCAAAGCTCTCATTCAGCACCCGATGGAAAGTGGATTTCGGCGCGGGTCCAGAGGTGAGGTGATCGAGCGAGACATTATCACACGCTTCGAATGCCTCTATGACGGCGTCTTGGTTTTTGAAGCGGAGTTCTTTCCGGCAGTCGCCGCCAATCCACTGCTTACGTTTTACACTCGCGCCGTTAACAGCGGCACGCTCGAATTTCGTTGGACCGATCAAATTGGAACCAGTTGGTCAGAGACTGCTGATATTGAGGTCCTATGATCCGATTGCTTGTTCTGATGTCGGTCTTTGTCGGCATTGCCTCATGCGATCAGCCGACAGGGACGACAGAGGAGCAGGAGCTGACACCTGACACACTCGTGTCTGGCTATGCATTCCTGACAGCAGAGACCCAGGCTTTGCAGGATGATGACTTTGCCAATCCTGGCTTCTTATGGGTCGATCAAGGTGAGAAGCTTTTCAATGACGCGATAGGGGCGGCGGCCTCCTGTGCGTCCTGTCATGGCGAGGGCCTGGCCGGCGTAGCCGCGACCTACCCGAAAGTTGACGAACGTTCAGGTCGCCTTCTCAATCTAGAGGGCCGGATCAATATGTGTCGAACGCGGCATCAAAATCTTGCACCGCTCGATTATGAAAGCGATGAGCTTCTATCTCTATCCGCTTTTATTGCGAACCAGTCCCGTGGTCATCCGATCTCTGTTTCTGTCACTGGAGCTGCCCAGTCTCACTTTGAGAATGGGCGCCGCTATTTCTCGACAAAACGCGGGCAGTTCAATTTCTCTTGCCACCAGTGCCACACGGAAAACTGGGGCAAGCATCTTCGTGGCGACACCATAAGCCAGGGGCATGGTAACGGATTTCCTGCCTATCGCCTGGAGTGGCAGAAACTTGGATCTCTTCAGCGCCGGTTGCGTGATTGTGACATCGGGGTTCGGGCCGAGCCCCTGCCTTTTGGCGATCAGACCTATGTCGATGTTGAGCTTTTTCTTGCGTCGAGGGGGGCAACCCTTATCGGTGAGAGCCCGGCGGTAAGGCGCTAAACAAATAAGCGAACTGTTCCGATGCGCTGGCCTCATTTCGGGGCGGTGACATGCCAAAAAGTGCCTGTTCGAGGCAGGAATTGGCTGAAATTCTCGTGATCGACAACGCAAAGAGTGCAAAAAAAGTGGGTGATGCTAAACTGCGCGCTGGTTTGTCTGGGCGCAGCAATGCAACGTTGAGTTCAATGGGAAAACAAGAAAACTTCGATGTGGCGGCAGCGCCGGCAAGTCTCGGTCAGAGAACAAAGGAAACGCTGACTTTCCTACGGGCGTGGGCAAAAAACCCGCGGTCTGTCGGTGCGATTGCACCATCTTCTCCTGCGTTGGCCGGGCTGATAACGCGCGAGATCACATCGGCCCATGCGCCCATCGTTGAACTTGGCGCGGGGACTGGCGTCTTCACCCGGAAATTGCTGGCGCAGGGGGTCCGCGAAGAGGACCTGATCCTGATCGAGGAAAGCGGCGACATGGCGAAGCTTCTCTCGGAAAAGTTTCCGGAAGCTCGCGTCATTCAAATGGATGCGTCGCACCCCAGTTTGGCCGATCATATTGAGGTTGAAAAAGTCGGGGCGGTTGTTAGCGGATTACCGCTTCTCTCTTTGCCCTCAAGTGTTGTCGACGGACTTTTAGCCAACCTGACCTCGGTTCTTGATACCGAGGCCTATATGTATCAGTTCACATATTCGTGGCGTTCGCCCATTCGCCCTCAACGTGCGCGTCAGTTTGGCCTTGAAGCGTCAAGGGTAGGGCGTGTTCTGTTTAACCTGCCGCCAGCCACCGTATACCGATACCGAATGGCTTAAGCTGGCCTGACGCGCTCAGCGCGCGAAAGCTTTATTCCTTTTCGATCTCGTCGGCTAAGAGCCGTCCGGACAGGGCGCGCCGGCAGCTTCCCAATCCGTCAGAAAGGTGGCCAGTTCAGCGGCGCTATATGGCGCAGGCTCCCGCCCGGGGCCTGGGTCCCACCCCCATTGCACCAGGGGGTCTTTGGCAATGTGCTCTGCAACGTCTGCAATCGAGCGTCCGCCATTTCGTTCGGGGTCTTTGATCTGCTCGCATATACTTGCCGAACTCTGTTCCCACCAAACCATAGAGACCGGAGCCAAGGCCCAATGCGGTGCGCCGGGCGGTCCATGCGGGAAGCTCGCATTCTCTTTTTGATGGCAGGTGCCACAAGGAATTCCCTCAGCTTCAATGCGATTGTCCTTTGCGCGCACATTCATTCCATGAAACTGAGCGGTGCGACCGTAGTTTGGTCCGGACCATCGTGGACGATTGTCGTCAGGCACATGGCAGTTCACGCAGCGCGGGTGCGAAAAGACTTCAAACGCCTTGTCCCAGGCGGCAAGCCCATCCGGGTTGGCCATGGCTGCGGGCGTCCAGGCCAAGGTGGCGAAGGCCACTGCGGCCATGCCAAATATGAGGTGTTTCATCGATCTGACCCTCCCAAGAACGGAGAAGAGATACCACGATCTCAGATATCAATCCCCGAGACGCCAGAACACAGAAACCACTCCGCATATGACGCACGATTGTCTATCGGCGTCTGACTGACGCTGCGTACCCCTGGTCATGATGATGGCTTTTTCGGGACTGATCAGCAAGTCCGGCACCACTTTAGTCGGGACCTGAAGTATCTATCGAAGTGGGGAGTGTCCGTGGTGCCGGCTGAGAGACTCGAACTCCCGACCCCCTGATTACAAATCAGGTGCTCTACCAACTGAGCTAAGCCGGCCGCTTTGGATTCGGCGCCAACATACTGAGGGTTCCTCAAAGCTGCAAGCGCGTAGTTGCCGGATTCCTTACACTTTTGGATAGTAAAATCTGACTAAACTACAATTAGGAGTTTCCTAGAGCATAATACCTATGATCCATCTTTGGGAATAAGAAATCCGGGTGGAAATAATGAAACAGCTTTATTCGGGCGGGCGCCTGAATCTGGGCGCTCTTATGGTTTCGCAGAAGATTTATGGGGTGTTGGGGTTCTTGATCCTCTGCTTCCTGGCGACGACTGCCGTCACGCTCTGGCAGATGAATTCAATCACAGCCGAGATCGAAGAGATTGCGGACGAACAGATGCCGCTGACCGAAGTGGTGACGCAGGTCTCGCTTACACAGCTAGAACAGGCAATCTATTTTGAGCGCATCTTGCGTTCGGGCTTCGCGGCAGATGGTGTTCCGTCGCGAGCGACACTCGACCCGCTTGTAGAGACTTTTGAGAAAGACGGAAAGTTCGTCAATGAGAAGGTCGTGGTCGCAGAAGAGATTGTCGCACATGCGATGTCGGTGGCGTATCTCCCGGCAACGAAGGAAAGATATGAAGCGATCCTTGCATCGCTGAAACACTTCGAAGCGGGTCATCTCGTCTACGAAGAGCATGCACGGGAGCTGATCGAAGCCGTTCGCAAAGGTGATTTGGCCCGGGTGGATCAGAAGATCTCTGGCGTGGTTGAGGAGGAAGAAAAACTCGACCACGAAATCACGGAAATTCTTCTTGAGATCGAGCATTTGACGGCGGACTCACTCAACGTCGTCAAGGAGCATGAACAGTCTGCTGTTTGGCTTGTCGTGTTCATGACGCTCGCGGCAGTCTCTGTCGGCGGCCTAATTGCATATTCGATCGTGCGCGGCATTGTCGGTCCTCTTCAAAAAGTCGTTGGAGCGCTGACCGCGCTCGCAGATGGCGACACGGACAGACATGTAGATGCGAACGGGCAAGATGAAATTGCTCAAACCGCTCAAGCTTACGGTGTTCTTCGAGAGAAAACTGAGGAAGCGCAGCAGTTGGCCGCCCGCCAGAAGGAACTTGATGAAGCAGAGAAGCGTCGCGCTGAGAAGGTTGATCAGTTGACCAAAGACTTCGACGTATCTATCGCAAGCACCATGGACGCGATGGGGGAAGCCATGTCGACACTTGGTACCACTTCGCGGGAAATGACCGACGTCGCCGCGAATGGGAAAGCGCAAACGGCAACGGTATCTGCGGCGACAGAAGAAACCAGTACCAATGTGCAAGTGGTTGCCTCTGCCGCGGAAGAAATGTCTGCCTCCATTACCGAAGTGTCAAACACGATTCAGAAGACAGCTGAAGTAACGCAGCAGGCGGTCGCAGATGCGGATCGGACCAACCGATCTGTCACCGGTCTTGCGGAGGCTGCATCGCGGATCGGCGACGTGGTCGACCTCATCAGTGACATCGCGGATCAAACCAATCTGTTGGCATTGAATGCCACCATCGAGGCTGCCCGTGCCGGTGAGGCCGGGAAGGGATTTGCGGTTGTGGCGTCTGAAGTGAAAGAGCTCGCCACGCAGACCGCCAAAGCCACTGGAGAAATCACAGCACAGATTTCCGATATCCAAACCGTCACAGGCGAGTCTGTTACGGCGATCTCAGAAATCACGAAGACGATCGGCGAGATCGACAAGTACTCCTCCATTGTGTCGGCAGCCATCCGGGAGCAGCAGACTGCAACGCAGGAGATTAGCGGCAGCGTGCAGCAAGCGGCCATGGGGACGCAGGAACTCTCCAGTTCGATGATGGGCGTTCAGAAAACAGCCGAGGTGTCGGGTGAATCAGCCCAGCGCGTCGATGGCGCAGTAGAACATCTCTCGAAACAGGCTGATGCACTCAAAGGCCATGTCGACAGGTTCCTGGTTGATGTGAGGTCTGCCTAGAAGAGCGCAGCGTCGCTTAGACCTTTAGAATAAACCCGGCGGCGTACCTAAGGTTTGTCGCTGGGCACATCAACCAAAAGGACAGTGCTTTTAGACTGCTTCGGCTGACCTTATGCAGCTGAAGCACAGAAAATCGCGGACCAAAAACAAATCAATAGAGCAATTAGGGTTTTTCTAGGAAACACCCGCTAGGTTCCTTCCACCGGGACAAGAAACGTTGATAGAAAAATTCATGGGGTGGAAACATGAACCGGTTGCTTTCGGCCAGGCGCGCGAGCCTTGGCTCGCTTTTAGTCTCGCAAAAAATCTATGGGGTCCTGGGGTTCCTAATCCTGTGTTTCGTCGCAACGAGTGGCGTTACGCTTTGGCAAATGGCATCCATCACAACAGAGATAGAGGAAATCTCGGATCGGCAGATGCCGCTAACAGAAGTGGTGACGAAGGTATCGCTCGCGCAATTGGAGCAGGCGGTTTACTTCGAACGGATCGTGGCGCTGGCTTACGCATCCGATGAGCGCCCGGCGCGTGCCGAGTTGCAGCCACTCGTCGAAACATTCTCCAAAGATGGCAAGATTGTTGCCGAAAAGATCATTGTCGCTGAAGACATTGCTGCCGCCGCCGCCGATGCGACCCATTTGCCCGCAACGGAACAACGCTATCGCGCGATCCTGGCGTCGCTAAAGCATTTCGACAAAGCGCACCTGGTCTACCAAGAGCATGCGGATGCGCTCATCGAGAACATCCGCCGCGGCGATACAGCGAATATGAAGAGCCTGGTCGCCACCGTTTCAGCCGAAGAAAATGCGCTGGATAAGGAGATCGCAGAGATCCTTATCGAGATTGAACATCTCACAGTCGAATCTCTGGAAGTTGTGAAAGACCACGAAATCATGGCTGTCTGGCTTGTCATGGCTATGACGGCTGCTGCTGTTCTGATTGGTGGGGCGGTCAGCTTCTTTGTTGTTCGAGGCATTGTGGGGCCGTTAAAAGACGTGGCTGACGCCCTGATTACCTTGTCCAAAGGGGACACCAGTGCGCGGGTTGACGTTAAAGGCGCCGATGAAATTGGCCAGACGGCTGAAGCCTACGGCCTATTGCGAGAGGCAACGGAGAAGGCGCAGGCGGCTGACGCGCAACACAAACAAGAGCTCGCTGAGGTAGAAGAGCGGCGTCAGGCAGAGGTGGCTCGCCTGACGAAAGAATTTGATGAGTCAGTCGCTTCTGTCATCGAATCCTTTGGAGAGGCTGTGTCCACCTTGGGTGCGACGTCCAAAGAGATGAGCGAAGCCGCAAACAACAGCAAGGCTCAAACCGCAACCGTGTCTGCGGCCACGGAGGAAACCAGCACGAATGTTCAGGTCGTCGCCTCAGCGGCGGAAGAAATGTCGGCGTCCATATCCGAAGTGTCCAACACAATTGCCAAGACAGCTGAGGTAACGCAGCAGGCTGTGGCGGATGCGGAGCGGACCAACCAATCCGTGACAAGTCTTGCTGAGGCCGCAACAAGGATTGGCGATGTGGTCAATCTGATCAGTGACATCGCGGATCAGACAAACCTCTTGGCTCTGAATGCGACCATTGAAGCAGCTCGCGCCGGCGAAGCTGGCAAAGGGTTTGCGGTTGTTGCGTCAGAGGTGAAAGAGCTCGCCACGCAGACAGCGAAGGCGACCGGTGAAATCACAACACAGATTTCGGAGATTCAAACGGTCACGGAGCAGTCAGTCGCGGCAATCGCTGAAATCACCAAAACCATTAGCGATATCGACAATTTCTCGACCATTGCCTCAACGGCGATCGATGAGCAAAAAAATGCCACGCATGAGATTAGTGGCAGTGTTCAGCAGGCCGCTAAGGGGACACAGGAACTGTCCGAGTCGATGATGAGCGTCCAGAAAAGCACGGAGATCTCCGGCGCTTCAGCGGTGCGGGTTGACGGTGCCGTCGAACACCTCGCCAAAGAAGCGGATGTCCTCAAAGGTCATGTGGATCGGTTCCTGGAAGGCCTCAGCGCCGCTTAGGTTTTCAAGACGAATGAGCGTCGGCGTGTGGCATTATCCCCACACGCCGATGATCGCTCCCATGAGCGGCATCGTAATGATGAAGTTGCCATTGTTGATGATGGCCGTTCGGTAGCTCTTGCGGTCGAAAATCACCTCAATCCAGTTGGTTGGCATGACAAAACCTAACCACACAAGCAGACCCAGCAGGGCCCCGCCGGCGGCGGTGGCGATGCCGAGACCCGATGCAAGGATCGCGATGATGGTCGCATTGAGGGCAGCTGGCACGATGGCCAATGCCATGGCGCTCCCACCTCCCTCGATTTCCTCCTGACTCCGCCCTGTCGACTCCAGCCATGCGTTCCCTGCTGCGAGGGGGGGGTACCAGATGGCGCCGACGGCCATGTTGGCGACTATTGCGCCGAGCACGGCGAGCCAGTTGATTGCTTCCAGCGAAATTGACATGACCGTTCCTCCCTGAACCGGCGATTGCAGCGGGGATATTTAATTGAACGGTTAATAATGTCAATTGGCCGATACTACGCCCGCCGCGCCAGTTCGTAGAAGGCGACGGCGGCGGCGTTGGAGACATTGAGGCTTCGCATGGGGCCGGAGGCGGGGAGCTTCGCCAGCCAGTCGCACTTGTCGCGGGTAAGGCGCCGCAGCCCTGCACCCTCGGCGCCGAGCACCAAAGCGACCTTGCCGGTGGTGTCGATTTCACTCAGTTCGTGGCTTGAATCTCCGTCTAAGCCAATGACGGTAAACCCTTGTTTTATAATCATTTCAATCGCGCGGGAGAGGTTGCTCACGCGGGTGATGGAGACGTGTTCCAGTGCGCCGGAGGCTGACTTTGCCAAGACGCCGGATTGAGGGGGGCTGTTCCGGTCTGTCATGACTAGCCCTGACACGCCGAAGACGGCGGCTGACCGAATGATCGCGCCGACATTGTGGGGGTCGGTCACCTGGTCCAGAAGAGCCAGGCGGGTTGCGCCCTCCAACACCTGGTCAAGGTCTGGCTCGTGAAGGGGATTGGTTTTGAGGGCGATCCCCTGATGCACTGCGCCGGGCGGTAGGAGAGCCGAGATTTCGGCGGTTTCCGCAAGGGCAGGTTTGATTCGGTTTGTGTGTCCCGAGGCCTCCAGGTCTTTGGCGACCGCAGATGTGCAGATCATCTGGGTGATGCGGCGTTTGTCGTTCGAAAGCGCTGCAGTAACGGCGTGGAGGCCATAGAGAAAAGTATTGGCGGCTTCCGCCGTTCCGTCGCCTAGCTTGCGAAGCCGCTGTTTCCCTCGGGTTTTTGGCTGTTTTTCACGGTTTTGGGCGTGTGGTTGCTTGCGTTTGCTCATGTCCGACCTTATATTCCGCAAGTACAGGCTTACGCAATGAACAGCCTCCACAGTGTCGCCAGCATCTCCAAAGCGAAATTGCAGTGACGCTGCGGGGGCTTGCATGTTTTTTCGGATGATTTTTAGTTGACAGGCTAAGGGCGGACGCACATAAACCCGATCAATATTCGGTCGGGTCTCTGTGCCGCGAAGCCCCATGTTTTTGATAGGCAGACGGCTTCAGGAAGCCGTTGGGTTTAATAAGGAATTTGTATTCGGTTTTGGAGGGATGCCCGAGCGGTTAAAGGGGACGGACTGTAAATCCGTTGGCTATGCCTACGTTGGTTCAAATCCAACTCCCTCCACCATCGATTCAAGAGAGACGAATTTCGACGGAAACAGGCGGGTGTAGCTCAATGGTAGAGCAATAGCCTTCCAAGCTGAAGATGAGGGTTCGATTCCCTTCACCCGCTCCAGCACTTGGGGCATTAAGGCTCAAGGGTTGCCCAGGTGATTGGGGGCGGCCAAGGGTAGTAAGAAAAGAGCAGGCGGCAAGGTCGACCTGCTTTCGGTAGTTAGGCCGGGGCGACACGAAATAGGGCCCCATACAGATGAAGGTTAGAAGAGGCCATGGCCAAAGAGAAATTTGAGCGTACAAAGCCACACTGTAACATTGGCACGATTGGTCACGTTGACCACGGTAAGACGACGCTGACGGCGGCGATTACGAAAGTGCTTGCGGAAGCGGGTGGGGCAGATTTTTCTGATTATGCAGATATCGACAAGGCGCCTGAAGAGAAGGCGCGCGGTATTACGATTTCTACGGCCCACGTTGAATATGAGACGGCAAACCGTCACTACGCCCACGTGGACTGCCCAGGCCATGCTGACTATGTGAAGAACATGATCACCGGTGCGGCGCAGATGGATGGTGGCATCCTGGTTGTGAACGCAGCTGACGGCCCGATGCCTCAGACCCGTGAGCACATTCTTCTTGCCCGTCAGGTGGGTGTTCCAGCGCTTGTTGTGTACCTCAACAAGGTTGACCAGGTTGACGATGAGGAGCTGCTTGAGCTCGTTGAAATGGAAGTGCGTGAGCTTCTTTCCGAGTATGGCTTCCCAGGCGACGATATTCCGATCATCCCGGGTTCTGCTTTGGCAGCTCTTGAAGGCCGTGACGACAATATCGGCAAAGAAAGCATCATGAAGCTGATGGAAGCGGTTGACGAAGCCATTCCACAGCCAGAGCGTCCGAAGGACCAGCCGTTCCTGATGCCGATTGAGGACGTGTTCTCGATCTCCGGTCGTGGCACCGTGGTAACGGGCCGTGTTGAGCGTGGTGTGATCAATGTTGGCGACGAGATTGAGATCGTCGGCATCAAGGACACACAGAAGACCACGTGTACGGGTGTTGAAATGTTCCGCAAGCTGCTTGATAGCGGTGAGGCGGGTGACAATATTGGTGCGCTGCTTCGTGGTGTTGACCGCGAGCAGGTTGAGCGCGGCCAGGTTCTTTGTGCGCCTGGGTCGATCACGCCGCACACGAAGTTTACGGCTGAGGCCTACATCCTGACGAAGGATGAAGGTGGCCGCCACACACCATTCTTCACGAACTATCGTCCGCAGTTCTACTTCCGGACGACGGACGTGACGGGTGTTGTGAACCTGCCCGAAGGCACCGAGATGGTGATGCCGGGCGACAATGTTGCCATTGAGGTTGAGCTGATCGCACCGATCGCCATGGAAGAGAAGCTGCGCTTCGCTATCCGTGAGGGCGGCCGGACCGTCGGGTCAGGCGTCGTATCCTCAATCATTGAGTAAAGCGTTTGCTGAGCGGCTCTCACCGGGCCGCTCAGTTGTTTGTCCCGCAGTGAGTTTTGCTGTGGGGCATTCGGTTTAGGAGTGTAGCTCAACTGGTAGAGCACCGGTCTCCAAAACCGGGGGTTGGGGGTTCGAGTCCCTCCACTCCTGCCACCGAGTTGGTGGGCAGGAATTAACTTGAGGGACCGTCTCAACCGTAAGGGTGTTCGGTCAAGCTCGCGAGAGGAACGATGGCGAAAAGCAATCCAGTTCAGTTCGTGCAAGAGGTGCGGTCTGAAACGTCGAAAGTGACGTGGCCAACTCGGCGCGAAACGATTGTGACGACTGTCATGGTCTTCATCATGGTTGTGTTGGCAGCTGTGTTCTTCTTTCTTGCGGACCAGGTTCTGAGTTACGGCGTTTCGCTTGTGCTCGGACTTGGTGACTAAGGTCACGGACGATAAAGGTACGACGATCATGAAGGCGCGGTGGTACATCGTTCAGGCTTACTCGAACTTCGAGAAGAAGGTCGCTGAATCTATTCAAGAGCGCGCGAACAGCGCTGGCCTCGAAGAGGTGTTTGAAGAGATTCTGGTGCCGACCGAAGAAGTTGTGGAGCTGCGCCGCGGGCGAAAGGTCAATGCCGAGCGCAAGTTTTTCCCAGGCTATGTTCTGGTGAAGATGCAGCTCACGGATGAGGCATACCACCTCATTAAAGACACGCCGAAGGTGACTGGTTTCCTGGGCGCGGATAACAAGCCGCAGCCGATCAGTCAGAAGGAAGTTGATGTGATCCTGCATCAGGTGCAGGAAGGGGTCGAACGGCCGAAACCGAGCATCACATATGAAATTGGTGAGCAAGTGCGAGTGGCCGATGGGCCGTTTGCCTCGTTCAACGGCATCGTCGAAGAAGTCGATGAAGAACGGACACGGCTCAAAGTTGCTGTGTCTATTTTCGGTCGGGCAACCCCGGTCGAACTTGAGTACGGACAGGTCGACAAGCTTTAGGGCTGGTTGGTTCTCCGTGTTGTGTGTGGGAGGCAGTCTCAAAGCTGCCGTACCACTAACCCTTTAAAGTTTCCGGGCGGGGATGTCCCAATCGGAAGGGGAAAGAGAAATGGCGAAGAAAATTGAAGGCTATCTGAAGCTTCAGGTGCCAGCGGGTTCTGCGAGCCCATCACCTCCGATCGGCCCTGCATTGGGTCAGCGCGGGTTGAACATTATGGAATTCTGTAAGGCGTTTAATGCAAAGACGCAGCAGATGGAAAACGGGATGCCGATCCCGACCATCATTACAATTTTCCAGGACAAGTCGTTCACGTTTGAGATCAAGACACCGCCAGCTTCCTACTATCTGAAGCAGGCTGCAAAGCTTAAAAAAGGCGGATCGACTCCGGGTCGTGACGTTGCGGGTTCTGTTACTGCTGCGCAGTGCCGTGAGATTGCTGAGAAGAAGATGGTTGATCTCAATGCCAACGATCTCGATCAGGCAGCGAAGATCATCATGGGATCTGCCCGCTCGATGGGTCTTGAGGTAGTGGAGTAAGACGATGGCAAAGCTTGGAAAAAGAACCACCGCTGCCCGTGAAGGCGTTGATGCAAAGACGCTTTATCCACTGGATGACGCTGTGAAGATGGTTAAAGAACGCGCGAAAGCGAAGTTCGATGAAACCATTGAACTTGCAATCAACTTGGGTGTTGACCCACGTCACGCTGACCAGATGGTTCGCGGCGTGGTGGAACTGCCGAACGGTTCCGGCCGCTCGGTACGGGTCGCCGTATTCGCAAAGGGTGACAAGGCCGAGGAGGCGAAAGCTGCAGGCGCAGACATTGTCGGTGATGATGATCTCGCTGCCGAGGTTCAGGCGGGCAAGATTGAGTTTGACCGCTGCATCGCAACCCCGGACATGATGCCGCTTGTTGGGCGCCTGGGTAAGGTGCTTGGTCCGCGGGGCATGATGCCGAACCCGAAGGTCGGAACAGTGACGCCTGACATCGGTGAAGCTGTTAAGTCCGCTAAGGGTGGCGCAGTGGAATTCCGCGTTGAAAAGGCTGGCATCGTCCATGCTGGCGTGGGCAAAGCAAGTTTCAGCGAAGACCAGATTGCAGGCAATGTGCGTGCGCTGATCAACGCAGTCCAGAAGGCGAAGCCCTCTGGTGCAAAAGGAACGTTCATGAAGAAGGTCGCACTCAGCTCCACCATGGGGCCTGGCGTGAAGATCGACCTTTCGAGTGTGCAGGACGCTTGATTTGACGATCAACTTTCTGCCGTAAACGGCAGGTTGATCTCGGAGCGTCGAATGAAGAATTCCCGGCTCATTGTTTGATGAGTTGGGCGAAGACGGGACAAACGGTTTTCCGGAGACGGAGAGGCGTCGGTCACGTCTTCATCCTGTCCAAGACGGTGGGTGTCAGCCATGCGTTGTTTGGTTGGCTTAATGGGTCGCTTGGCCCGCCTGCAATAGACGGGGGATAGAGCAGATTTGTGGCATCGGGCTTTGGCTCGGTTTCACTCATCAGTTCAAACCCGGGACAGGCAAGAGAGCGCTGGTCGTGTGGCGCGCCTCCTCGGGGGTTCACACGAGCGGCATCTGCCAACGGTGGAATGAGGGCGCAAGCTGTTGTTTCACCCCCGACGCATCCAAGGGATTTGGATGCTTTGGAGAAGAGTAAGTGAATAGAGCCGAAAAAGAGGATCTTGTGGCACACCTCAAAGGCGTCTTTACGGACGCTGGCGTGGTTGTTGTTGCCCATTATTCCGGTCTGACGGTCGCGCAGATGACAGTTCTGCGGGCAAAGATGGCGGAAGCGGGCGGCAACGTGAAAGTCACGAAGAACCGGCTCGCCAAACTCGCTCTGGATGGAACCGCGGTGGCCGGCATTGCCGACCATTTCACGGGACCAACGGCAATCGCCTATTCGGAAGACCCGGTTGCAGCACCGAAAATTGCTGCAGCCTTCGCTAAAGAGAACGAGCAATTCGTGATCCTTGGCGGTGCGATGGGCGAAACCCTGCTTGATCAGAACGGTGTGAAGGCCTTGGCCGAACTGCCGTCGCTGGACGAGCTGCGCGGAAAGCTGGTGGGCATGATTTCTACGCCTGCAACACGTATTGCCGGAGTGCTGCAAGCACCTGCCGGTCAGCTGGCTCGCGTTATGGGCGCAAAAGCTGCACAGGGCGAGGAAGCGGCATAGGGCCGGTCCTCGAACCCAAGTTTGAACTGATTGAATAGAGAGAAATGTAAAAATGGCTGATCTTGAAAAAATTGCCGACGACCTGTCGAACCTGACCGTGCTTGAAGCGGCTGAGCTGTCCAAGCTTCTCGAAGAGAAGTGGGGCGTTTCTGCTGCTGCACCTGTTGCTGTTGCTGCCGCTGCTGGTGGTGACGCCGGCGGTGCTGCTGGTGGCGAAGAGAAGACTGAGTTCTCAGTTGTTCTGACTGCAGCTGGTGACAAGAAAATCAACGTCATCAAAGAAGTCCGCGCGATCACAGGTCTTGGCCTCAAAGAAGCTAAAGAGCTTGTTGAAGGCGCACCGAAGGAAGTCAAAGCTGACGTTCCTAAGGACGAAGCAGAAGAGCTTAAGAAAAAGCTCGAAGAAGCCGGCGCATCTGTCGAGCTCAAATAATACCGGTTGGGAGCGGCCTTATGGTCGCTCCCAATTGCTCCGTCGGAGAGCAGGGTGGGTCTCTCACCGTTCCGGCACTTGTCTGAGGAAGATTTCGAGGAACAAAAATGACGCAGTCATTTACTGGTCGGAAGCGGGTTCGTAAATCATTTGGACGTATCCCCCAGGTGGCAGAGATGCCAAACCTGATCGAGGTTCAAAAATATTCTTATGACCAGTTTTTGCAGGTTGATCGGCAGGAAGATGGATCCCGCCTAGATCAGGGTCTGCAATCTGTATTCGGGTCTGTATTCCCGATTAGCGATTTTTCAGAAACCGCGATGCTTGAGTTCGTCGACTACGAGTTTGAGCATCCAAAATATGACGTAGAAGAGTGCCAGCAGCGCGACATGACGTTCGCAGCGCCGCTCAAAGTCACGTTGCGGTTGATTGTATTCGAAGTCGATGAGGACACAGGCGCCAAGTCGGTCAAGGACATCAAAGAACAAGATGTCTATATGGGCGACATGCCCTTCATGACGACAAACGGGACGTTTGTCGTGAACGGAACAGAACGCGTGATCGTGTCGCAGATGCACCGGAGCCCCGGCGTGTTCTTCGACCACGACAAAGGTAAGACGCATTCTTCGGGCAAGCTACTGTTTGCTGCCCGCGTTATTCCTTACCGTGGGTCATGGCTCGATTTTGAGTTCGACGCAAAAGACATTGTGCATGTTCGTATCGACCGTCGCCGCAAGCTGCCGGTGACGACGCTGCTCTATGCCCTGGGTCTCGACTCTGAAGACATTCTCAACACCTTCTACGGTCACGTGAAATACACAAAGACCAAAGACGGCTGGAAGCTTCCGTTTGATCCTGAGCGCTATCGCGGCTTCAAGCCTGAGCATGACTTTGTAAACGCCAAGAACGGCGAAGTTGTTGTTGAAGCGGGCCGCAAGATCACGCCGCGCCTCGCGCGCAAGCTTGCTGAAGATGGCTTGACAGAACTTCTGGTTCAGGACGTTGAAGTCACAGGCCGGTATATCGCCGAAGAGCTCGTGAACATGGAGACGGGTGAGATCTTCGCCGAAGCCGGTGATGAGATTACCGAAGAGCTTCTTGAGACCCTTGTTGACGCGGGTGCCAGCGAAATCAACACGCTGGATATCGACCATGTGAATACGGGTGCCTTCATCCGGAACACGCTGGCTGTTGATAAGGCGACGGACCGTGAGCAGGCGCTTTACGACATTTATCGTGTAATGCGTCCTGGTGAGCCGCCAACCCTTGATACGGCGGACGCGCTGTTCCACAGCCTGTTCTTTGATCCGGAGCGCTACGACCTTTCCGCGGTTGGCCGCGTGAAGATGAACATGCGCCTCAACCTCGATGCGGAGGATACGGTGCGTGTGCTGCGCAAGGAAGACATTATCGAGGTGATCCGGACGATCGTTGATCTGCGCGACGGTCGCGGTGAGATTGATGACATCGATAATCTCGGTAACCGTCGTGTGCGGTCTGTGGGCGAGCTGATGGAAAACCAGTATCGCATTGGTCTGCTTCGCATGGAGCGGGCGATCAAAGAGCGGATGAGCTCTGTCGATATCGATACCGTGATGCCCCACGACCTGATCAACGCGAAGCCGGTGGCTGCTGCGGTTCGGGAATTCTTTGGCTCGTCACAGCTGTCCCAGTTTATGGACCAGACGAACCCACTCTCGGAGATTACGCATAAGCGTCGTCTTTCTGCGCTTGGGCCAGGTGGTCTGACCCGTGAGCGTGCCGGCTTTGAAGTCCGCGACGTGCATCCGACCCACTATGGTCGTATCTGTCCGATTGAAACGCCGGAAGGACCAAACATTGGCCTGATCAACTCACTGGCGACCTTCGCGCGCGTCAACAAGTACGGCTTTATTGAGAGCCCATATCGTCGCGTCGTCGATGGGAAGGTGACCGATGACACGGTGTATCTCTCCGCCATGGAAGAAGCCCGCTACAGGGTGGCGCAGGCGAATGTGCCTATTGGCCCTGACGGGAAGCTTCAGGACGATCTCCTGAACTGTCGTATTGACGGTGACTTTGAGATGGTGCCGCCTGAACAGGTGGATCTCATTGACGTATCGCCTAAGCAGATTGTGTCTGTTGCCGCGGCTCTCATCCCGTTCCTTGAAAACGATGACGCGAACCGGGCTCTTATGGGCTCGAACATGCAGCGTCAGGCGGTGCCGCTGGTTAAAGCCGAGGCGCCGTTCGTTGGAACCGGTATGGAAGAAGTTGTGGCCCGCGACAGTGGGGCTGCCATCGCGGCCCGCCGGACCGGTGTTGTCGACCAGGTGGATGCGACGCGTATCGTTATCCGAGCAACGGAAGAGACCGACCCTGGCAAGCCGGGCGTTGATATCTACAACCTGCGGAAGTTCCAGCGCTCGAACCAGAACACCTGCATCAACCAGCGTCCGCTGGTGCGCGTGGGTGACCGGATTAACGGTGGCGACATTATCGCTGATGGTCCTTCGACGGAGCTTGGTGAGCTGGCGCTTGGCCGTAACGTGCTCGTCGCGTTCATGCCGTGGAATGGCTACAACTTCGAGGACTCGATTCTGATCTCCGAACGTATCGTGCGCGATGACGTCTTCACGTCGATCCATCTCGAAGAGTTCGAAGTGATGGCCCGTGATACGAAGCTTGGGCCTGAAGAAATTACCCGCGATATTCCGAACGTCGGTGAGGAAGCGCTTCGCAATCTTGATGAGGCCGGCATCGTTTATATCGGTGCGGAGGTCGGTCCGTCCGACATTCTCGTCGGTAAGATCACGCCAAAGGGTGAGAGCCCGATGACGCCGGAAGAGAAACTTCTGCGTGCCATCTTCGGTGAGAAAGCCTCTGACGTTCGCGATACGTCGCTTCGTCTGCCGCCTGGTGTCACAGGGACGGTTGTTGAAGTTCGTGTCTTCAATCGCCACGGTGTCGACAAGGACGAACGGGCCATGTCGATCGAGCGGGACGAAATCGAACGTCTTGCAAAAGACCGGGATGACGAACTCGCCATTCTTGAGCGGAACGTCTATGGCCGTCTGCAGGAAATTCTGTCTGGCAAGGAAGTCGTTTCCGGTCCGGGCGAGATGGCAGTTGGTTCTAAAGTGTCCAAGGCAGACCTTGATGCTCTGTCCAAAGGGCAATGGTGGCAGATCGCGGTTGGCAATGAAAAAGCCATGAGCGAAATCGAGGCTCTGAAGCGTCAGTACGATGAGTCCAAAGCGCGCCTGGAAGCCCGCTTTGAGGACAAGGTCGACAAGCTTCAGCGTGGCGACGAGCTGCCGCCAGGCGTCATGAAAATGGTCAAAGTCTTCGTGGCTGTGAAGCGCAAGCTTCAGCCGGGTGACAAGATGGCTGGTCGTCACGGCAACAAAGGTGTGATCTCTCGCATCGTGCCGATGGAAGATATGCCTCACCTGGAAGATGGAACGCCCGTTGACGTGGTACTCAACCCTCTCGGGGTGCCGAGCCGAATGAATGTCGGACAGATCCTTGAGACCCACTTGGGGTGGGCCTCCCACGGCATCGGCCGGAAGGTGACGGAAGCGCTGGAGCTTTATCAGCGTGAAAACAACACTGCCGCGCTGCGTGAGACATTGGACAAGGTCTATGAGGGCGATGAAACTTACGCATCGCTTGATGAGCCCGCCATGCTTGAGATGGCTGGCAACCTGCGCAACGGTGTGCCGTTCGCGACGCCGGTCTTCGATGGTGCGCACGAGCCGGACGTTGTGGGCATGCTGGAGAATGCCGGTCTTGGACATTCCGGTCAGGTCACTCTTTACGATGGCCGGACAGGGGAGACCTTCGACCGCGACGTGACGGTTGGCTACATCTACATGCTGAAGCTGCATCACCTTGTGGATGACAAGATCCATGCGCGGTCCATCGGTCCGTACAGCCTTGTCACGCAGCAGCCATTGGGCGGCAAGGCCCAGTTCGGTGGTCAGCGCTTTGGCGAGATGGAAGTGTGGGCACTTGAAGCTTACGGTGCCGCATACACCCTGCAGGAAATGTTGACCGTGAAATCGGATGACGTTGCCGGCCGTACCAAGGTCTATGAAGCGATCGTTCGTGGCGATGACACGTTCGAAGCGGGTATCCCGGAAAGCTTCAACGTTCTTGTGAAAGAAATGCGGTCTCTCGGCCTCAATGTCGAGTTGATCGACCGGCCTGCGAGCTAGGACTGAGGCGAGCGCATTTGGTGCGCCCGTCAATTGCTCCCAGCGGGGAGCAGATGTGAATTTGAATTGGGGCGATGCTGACGGGCCCTGTCGGTATCTCCAACACCCCTAAAGGTCACCCGACCGGATCAGGGTCCGAAACGAGGAGAAGTCCATGAACCAAGAGGTCATGAACCTTTTCAATCCAACTGCGCCGGCTCAGACTTTTGAGCAGATCCAGATTTCGCTCGCCAGCCCAGAGCGGATTCTTTCCTGGTCTTACGGCGAAATCAAAAAGCCAGAAACCATCAACTACCGGACGTTCAAGCCGGAGAGGGATGGTCTTTTCTGTGCGCGGATTTTCGGGCCGATCAAAGACTATGAATGCCTGTGCGGCAAATATAAGCGGATGAAGTACAAAGGCATCATCTGCGAAAAGTGCGGCGTTGAAGTGACCCTGACCAAAGTTCGTCGCGAACGGATGGGTCATATCGAACTCGCTGCGCCGGTTGCGCATATCTGGTTCCTGAAGTCACTGCCGTCCCGCATCGGTCTGCTGATGGACATGACGCTCAAGGATCTTGAGCGGGTTCTCTATTTCGAGAACTACATCGTTGTCGAGCCTGGCCTCACGCCGCTGAAAGAGAAACAGCTGCTGACAGAAGAAGAGTATCTCGACGCGCAGGACGAATATGGTCCTGACAGCTTCACAGCTGGCATCGGTGCGGAAGCCATTCGCGACATGATGGAAGGCCTTGATCTTGAGAAGATCGCTGCTGACCTGCGCGTCGAAATTGCCGAAGCGACGACTGAACTGAAGCCCAAGAAGCTGGCGAAGCGTCTGAAGGTTATCGAAGCGTTTATCCATTCAGGCAACCGTCCCGAGTGGATGATCCTGAAAGTCGTGCCGGTCATCCCGCCTGAGTTGCGTCCTCTTGTGCCGCTCGATGGTGGTCGTTTTGCGACGTCCGATCTCAACGATCTCTATCGTCGCGTGATCAACCGGAACAACCGCCTGAAGCGCCTGATGGAGCTTCGCGCACCTGACATCATCATCCGTAACGAAAAACGGATGCTGCAGGAATCTGTTGATGCGCTCTTCGACAATGGTCGTCGCGGCCGCGTCATCACAGGTGCCAACAAACGTCCTCTGAAATCGCTGGCCGACATGCTGAAGGGTAAGCAGGGCCGGTTCCGTCAGAACCTGCTCGGCAAGCGCGTGGACTATTCCGGTCGTTCGGTGATCGTGGTGGGTCCTGAGCTGAAACTGCACCAGTGCGGTCTGCCGAAGAAAATGGCCCTTGAGCTCTTCAAGCCGTTCATCTATTCGCGCCTTGAGGCAAAGGGTCTCAGCGCGACGGTGAAGCAGGCGAAGAAGCTTGTGGAGAAAGAGCGGCCCGAGGTCTGGGATATTCTCGAAGAGGTTATTCGTGAGCATCCCGTGCTTCTCAACCGGGCGCCGACGCTTCACCGTTTGGGCATCCAGGCGTTTGAACCTGTGCTGATTGAAGGCAAAGCTATTCAGTTGCACCCGCTGGTCTGCGCCGCGTTTAACGCGGACTTTGACGGTGACCAAATGGCCGTTCACGTGCCGCTGTCGCTGGAAGCGCAGCTAGAAGCCCGCGTGCTGATGATGTCGACCAACAATATTCTGCACCCCGCTAACGGGTCGCCGATCATTGTGCCGTCGCAGGACATCGTGCTGGGCCTCTATTACATCTCGCAGATGAAGGATAATGAGCCGGGCGAAGGCATGCTCTTCTCAGACATTTCTGAGATCGAACATGCGCTCGACAATGGGCTTGTGACCCTGCATGCGAAAATCAAAGCGCGCTGGACGACAAAAGACGAAAACGGAAATCCTGTTTCCCAGATCGTCGACTCCACGCCGGGTCGTATGTTGATCGCGGAAGTTCTGCCCAAGAACCACAAGGTGCCGTTTGATCTGATCAACCGCCTTCTGACCAAGCGCGAAATCTCCAATACGATTGACGTGGTCTACCGCCACTGTGGTCAGAAGGAGACGGTGATCTTCTGTGACCAGATCATGGGCCTTGGCTTCCGTCAGGCCTGTCGCGCAGGCATCTCGTTCGGTAAGGATGACATGATCATTCCAGCCGAGAAGGTGAACCTGGTCGAAGAGACCCGCACACTCGCGAAAGAGTATGAGCAGCAATATATTGACGGCCTGATTACTCAGGGTGAGAAGTACAACAAAGTTGTTGATGCCTGGGCGAAGTGTACCGACAAAGTTGCGGACACGATGATGGACAAGATTTCATCTGTTCAGATTGACGAAGAGACCAATCGCGAACATCCGATCAACTCGATCTACATGATGGCGCACTCTGGCGCGCGTGGTTCACCCACGCAGATGCGTCAGCTCGCTGCGATGCGCGGCCTGATGGCGAAACCTTCTGGTGAGATTATCGAAACGCCGATCATCTCAAACTTTAAGGAAGGCCTGACCGTTCTCGAGTACTTCAACTCAACCCACGGTGCGCGTAAGGGGCTTGCGGATACCGCGCTTAAGACCGCTAACTCCGGGTACCTGACGCGTCGCCTCGTGGACGTTGCACAGGACTGCATCGTTATCGAGGAAGACTGCGGCACCAAGAAGGGGATTACCCTCGGCGCGGTGATCGAGTCCGGTGAGGTTGTTGTTTCTCTGGCTGACCGAGTTCTTGGGCGTACACCAGTTGACGATGTTCATCATCCAGCAACTGGCGAACTGTTGTTCAAGGCCGGCCACCTGTTGGACGAAGCAGATGTTGATGTTCTGGAAGAAGCCAACATTGAAGAGCTTCGTATTCGCTCCGGTCTGACGTGCGAAACGCGGAATGGGATCTGTGCTACCTGCTACGGTCGTGATCTTGCTCGTGGGACACCTGTGAATATGGGTGAAGCCGTCGGCGTTATTGCGGCGCAGTCCATCGGTGAGCCTGGTACTCAGCTGACGATGCGGACTTTCCACATTGGTGGTACGGCGCAGGTTGTTGATACGTCCTTCCTTGAATCGAACCATTCAGGGACTGTGCGGATCGCCAACCGGAATGTTGTGAAAGATTCCTCAGGCGCTCTGATCGTCATGGGCCGGAATGTTCAGATCCAGATTCTGGATGAGCACGGCAATGAGCGGTCCTCCAACAAACTTACCTACGGTTCGCGCTTGCGTGCCGACGATGGTGACACCGTGGAGCGCGGACAGCGTATCGCTGAATGGGATCCGTACACTGTGCCGATCCTGACCGAAGTGAATGGGACGGTTGCTTTCGAAGATCTCGTGGAAGGTATGTCCATCCGTGAAGTCACTGACGAAGCTACGGGTATCTCCCAGCGCGTTGTCATTGACTGGCGTGCTAGCCCGAAAGGCGCAGACCTGCGTCCAGCGATTGTCGTCCAAGACAGCAATGGCGAAGTGCTGAAGCTCTCTAACGGCAATGATGCCCGGTTCCTGCTTTCGGTGGACGCTATCCTGTCGGTTGAGGCAGGTGCCGAAATTCATGCGGGTGACGTTCTTGCACGTATTCCGACAGAAGGCGCTAAAACCCGCGACATTACCGGTGGTCTGCCGCGCGTGGCGGAACTCTTTGAAGCGCGTCGTCCGAAGGACCACGCCATTATCTCTGAGGGTACCGGTAAGGTTGAATTCGGCCGCGACTATAAGAACAAGCGCCGGATTATGGTTCACCCGGAAGATGGCGGCGATCCTTGGGAATATCTCATTCCGAAGGGCAAGCACATCACTGTGCAGGAAGGCGACATTATCGAGAAGGGTGAATACCTGCTTGATGGTCACCCAGCACCGCACGACATTCTCGCGATTTCAGGCGTCGAAGAACTGGCCACCTATCTCGTGAATGAAGTGCAGGATGTGTATCGTCTGCAAGGTGTGGGTATTAACGACAAGCATATTGAAGTGATTGTCCGCCAGATGCTGCAGAAGGTCGAGATCACCGATCCGGGTGATGCGCCTTACCTTTCCGGCGAGCAGGTCGACCGCATCGAACTCGATGAGATCAATGATCGTCTTCGGGCCGAGGGCAAGAAGGAAGGCGAGGGGACACCAGTTCTTCTCGGAATTACGAAAGCCTCGCTCCAGACCCGGTCGTTCTTCTCGGCTGCGTCGTTCCAGGAAACCACACGTGTCCTCACCGATGCGGCGGTAAACGGCAAGGTCGATGAACTGCACGGCCTGAAGGAAAACATCATCGTGGGTCGTCTGATCCCAGCGGGCACGGGCCGTGTCGTGGAACTCCTCAGGGGTGAAGCGTCAGACCGCGATGAGAAGATCCTGCAAGAGCAGATTGAGACCGGCGTGATTGCACCACCTGAAGAAGCACCGGCGGAAGCTGCGGCTGATGAGGTCATCGAGGTGGCGCCAGCCCCGGAAGCGCCAGCTGACGGCGCTTAACGGATAGGGCTATGTCAGTCCGCATAAACAGAAAAGCCGCTACGTTTCGACGTGGCGGCTTTTTGCTTTCCGTCATCCTCTGGACCTGTTTAGCGCTGCCATCACCCGCATCAGATGAGGTTCCGCAGATTGAGCTCACGGCTGAACAGCGGGAACTCGTACTCCGGCACTTTGTTCTGTCCAATCTGGAGTTCACGATCCTCCACGAAATCGGTCATGCGATCATTCATCAGTTTCCCATCCCGGTGTTTGGGTTGGAGGAAGATGCCGCCGATCAAATCGCGACGACCAGCATGATCTTAAAATATGGCGTAGATGTAGACCCAGCGGCGACCCACAGTCTGTTGGCGGTCTCGGCTGAGTGGCTCACAGAGTGGCGGGAGGAGGTCTCCGAGCATGATGATGCGCATGCGTTCTGGGACAGCCATTCGCTGTCTATTCAGCGCTTCTACAATATCAACTGTCTTCTGTTTGGCGCGAACCCGGATGAGCTGAGCTTTCTGTTGGACTCAGAGTTGTTGCCTGCGGAGAGAGGGTTCGATTGCGATCAGGCCTATGAACTCGCCTATCGCTCCTACTTGTGGCTTCTGCACTATGCAGGGCGAGAGGCGAAGGACTCCATTCCCTATGTCGGATTTGTCGTCGCCTATGATGAGACCAGAGATCCCCGTCACGAGAAGGTTCGGCAATGGGCCGTGGAGTCGGGCATGGTACAAGACATCGTTTCCCGCGCCACGGAATTCCTTCCTTGGCCACACCAGACAAAGCTTTTATTTGCCAACTGCCCAGGAAGCCCAGAGGCTTATTACAACCGCAATGTCCATGAGATCGTCATCTGCTACGAGCTCGTCGCGCTGTTTCTCGAACGCGGCGAGCGCACCATGATGAGCGACCTTCAGACCCTTTGCCTCAATGCCGGATTGCGTCGCCTGTTTGGCGAGCGACTAGGGTGTCGGCTCGAAACTCATCCGTGATCTCTTAGCGTCTCATCAGAACTGATTAAGCGGTATTTTGAGGTATTGGACCCCATTGTCCTCCGCTTCAGGCAACTCGCCCGCCTGAATATTGACCTGGAGAGACGGAAAGATGAGCTGCGGCATTTTCAGGTCTTGGTCGCGGGCGGTGCGGAGTTTCACAAACTCCTCGCGGGTGCGGTTCGCAATGTGAATATTGTGCGCGCGTTGATCGGCCACGGTTGTCTCCCATGCGGGTGCGCGGGAGGCTGGCGGATAGTCATGGCAGAGGAACATTCTGGTCTCGCCGGGCAGGGATAGAAGACGGTCGATTGAGTCATAGAGCATGCCGGCGTCGCCCCCTGGGAAATCGCACCGCGCGGTTCCGTAGTCCGGCATAAACAGCGTGTCGCCGACGAAGAGCGCATCCCCGATCAGGTAGGATACGCAGGCGGGCGTGTGCCCGGGCGTTGCGATGATGGTGACTGTGAGATTTCCAATTGAGAACTCTTCACCGTCTGAGAATAGATGATCGAACGGGCGGCCGTCATCCGGGACCAAGTAGGGTTGGTGAAACACCGGATTGAAGGTCTTTTGCACGTCCGAGATGTTTCTGCCGACGCCAATGGGGGCATTCAGGTGTTCTTTTAAGTAGTGCGCAGCGGTCAGGTGATCTGCGTGGATGTGGGTCTCCAATATCCATTCGACCTTGAGGCCCTTTGTTCTTATCTCTGCGATTAGTTTGTCAGCGGACGCGGTGCCGGTCCGTGCATCCGCCTGGTCAAAGTCCAGTACAGGGTCGATGATCACCGCACAGCCCGTTGCCGGATCCGCCACGATATGGGTGACGGTATTGGTCGGCTCGTCGAAGAAACTGGTTACTTCGGGCATGACCTGGTCCTCTGGACTGAATTTCAGCGTATCTGACCTGACTGCGCACATATCCGAACCTCCTATATTCAAATATACGAATATAAGTGTAGAATATGAATTTACAAGGGGGAAGTGTGATTCAGGCTTGGGAATCAATCGGCCGATTCCCCAGAGTCAAAACGCCTCCGGGAGGGGCTGACGTGTCCATTTGGGCCAAAAATCGGGTCCTAGATGTCATTGATGGGTTCCAAGCGCCAATAGGGCGGTCTAATGGGCAAAAAACCCCCAAAAATCTTCCATTTTCTTAACATTCCGGGTTGACGACCCCAGGGGGCAACGGTAGGTTCCGCCAACTTTCGCGCCAGGCTGTAGGCGGTTACCGGTACTGATAACCGATCAACCTAAACGCTGACGCCCGAAATCGACGATAAGGACTGGGGCATGACCCTGGGTTTTCTCAGGGTCCTCTGCAAGTTTAGACGCTGGCATTGATTGAATGCCTCATGTGTCTATCGGCCGTGTGCAACTCAAGGGATTCCCCGGTAGCACGCGGTTTTGTGTTTGGATGAACTAGAGGAACGGCAGAGACATATGCCAACTATCCAACAACTGATCCGCAAGCCGCGCAAAGTGCCGGTAAAGCGGAACAAAGTGCCAGCGATGGAGGCCTGTCCTCAAAAGCGCGGCGTTTGTACACGTGTTTATACGACGACACCGAAGAAGCCGAACTCGGCTCTTCGTAAAGTTGCCCGTGTTCGTCTGACCAATGGTTTTGAAGTCACCAGCTATATCCCTGGTGAAGGTCACAACCTTCAAGAGCACTCCGTGGTGATGATCCGCGGTGGTCGTGTGAAGGACTTGCCTGGTGTTCGCTACCACATCATTCGTGGTGTGCTTGATACGCAGGGTGTCAAAGACCGTAAGCAACGCCGTTCGAAATACGGCGCCAAGCGTCCTAAGTAAGGAATACGATAGATGTCGCGACGTCACCGCGCAGAGAAGCGAGAAGTCATCCCTGACGCCAAATTTGGCGACTTGGTGCTGACCAAATTCATGAACAGCCTGATGAAAGACGGCAAAAAGTCGACCGCTGAGCGGATCGTCTACGGTGCTTTCGACAAGATGGCTGAGAAGGGGACTGCTGATCCTCTCCGCACCTTCCATGAAGCGCTGGAAAACGTGATGCCGGCTCTTGAGGTTCGCTCTCGCCGTGTTGGTGGTGCGACCTATCAGGTTCCGGTTGAAGTTCGTCCGGATCGTAAGCGCGCGCTCGCCATTCGCTGGTTGATTGCTGCGGCACGTAGCCGGAACGAAAACACGATGGTTGACCGCCTGTCAGCGGAAATCCTTGATGCATCAAATAATCGCGGCTCTGCAGTGAAGAAGCGTGAAGACACGCACCGCATGGCAGAAGCGAACCGCGCCTTCTCACATTATCGCTGGTAATAGACAGGCGCTTTAGAGGTTTAAGATCATGGCACGCCAGACAACTCTCGAGGACTACCGCAATATCGGCATCATGGCCCATATTGACGCGGGTAAGACCACGACGACGGAACGTATCCTCTACTACACAGGTAAGAGCCACAAAATCGGCGAAGTGCACGACGGTGCTGCGACGATGGACTGGATGGAGCAAGAGCAAGAGCGCGGGATTACAATCACCTCCGCTGCGACGACCTGCTTCTGGAACGGCAAGCGCATCAACATCATCGACACGCCTGGACACGTTGACTTCACGATTGAAGTTGAGCGTTCGCTTCGTGTGCTCGACGGCGCGGTTGCGGTTTTCGACTCTGTGGCGGGTGTGGAGCCTCAGTCAGAAACGGTTTGGCGCCAGGCTGACCGCTACGAAGTTCCGCGCATGTGCTTCATTAACAAGATGGACCGCATGGGCGCCGACTTCTTCCGCTGTGTGGATATGATTGTCGACCGTCTTGGGGCGACGCCGCTGGTCCTCCAGCTGCCGATCGGCGCAGAGTCTGAGTATGAAGGCCTCGTTGATCTCCTCAAGATGAAGGAAATCATCTGGAAGGATGAAAACCTCGGCGCTGAATTCGAATATGTCGATATTCGCGACTCCCTCAAAGATCAGGCAGAAGAGTACCGTGCGAAACTCGTGGAAGCCGCTGTCGAAGTCGATGACGATGTCATGGAAGCGTATCTCGAAGGCAACGAGCCAGACGAAGAGACGCTGAAGCGCTGCATCCGCCAGGGCACGATCGACCAGAACTTCGTTCCTGTGCTCAACGGTACGGCGTTCAAGAACAAAGGCGTGCAGCCGCTGCTCGATGCGGTTGTCGATTTCATGCCGTCGCCGCTTGACGTTAAAGCCATCGACGGGATTGACGGTAAGACCGAAGAAGCGACTGTTCGCGAAGCATCTGACGATGCACCGGCATCCGCGCTGGCGTTCAAGATCATGAACGACCCGTTCGTTGGATCGCTGACCTTTGCCCGCGTTTACTCCGGTGTCTTCACTGCCGGTTCCGGGGTGCTCAACACCGTTAAGGACAAGCGTGAGCGCATCGGTCGTATGCTGCTCATGCATGCGAATAGCCGTGAAGAAGTGAAAGAGGCATATGCCGGCGACATTGTTGCGCTTGCGGGCCTTAAAGATACGACCACAGGTGACACTCTGTGTGATCCAAACAGCCCGGTTATTCTGGAGCGGATGGAATTCCCTGATCCGGTTATCGAGGTCGCGGTTGAGCCGAAGACCAAAGCCGACCAGGAGAAAATGGGCATGGCGCTGGCGCGTCTCGCTCAGGAAGATCCTTCCTTCCGGGTCTCTTCAGACGAAGAGAGTGGTCAGACTATCATCGCTGGTATGGGCGAGCTTCATCTCGACATCCTGGTTGACCGCATGAAGCGTGAGTTCAAGGTTGAAGCGAATGTGGGTGCGCCGCAGGTGGCTTACCGCGAGACCTTCACCAAAGAAGCGGATATCGATTACACCCACAAGAAACAGTCTGGTGGTTCTGGTCAGTTCGCTCGCGTCAAAATGGTTATCGAGCCCGGCGAAATCGGTACGGGCGTCGTCTTCGAAAGCAAGATCGTTGGTGGTGCGGTTCCGAAGGAATACATCCCAGGTGTTGAGAAGGGCATCAAGAGCGTGGCAGAGAACGGTGTTCTCGCAGGCTTCCCGGTCATCGACTTCAAGGTCACCCTGACCGACGGTGCTTTCCACGACGTGGACTCCAGCGTTCTCGCGTTTGAGATCGCGGCGCGCGCGGCCATGCGCGAGATTGCACCGAAGGCTGGCGCTAAACTGCTTGAGCCCATTATGAAGGTCGAGGTGGTGACACCTGAAGACTATATGGGTGATGTCATCGGTGACCTGAGCAGCCGACGTGGCCAGATTGCCGGTAGCGAAAACCGTGGTGTCGCGACTGCGATCAACGCCATGGTGCCACTCGCAAACATGTTTGGGTATGTGAACAATCTGCGGTCCATGTCGCAGGGACGTGCACAGTACACCATGCAATTCGATCACTACGAGCAAGTACCGCAGGCGGTCTCTGATGAGATCCAAGCGAAACTCGCTTAATCAGCGAAGAACAGAAAAAGTTCTGAGGGAGCCTTAAGATGGCCAAAGAGAAATTTGAGCGTACAAAGCCACACTGTAACATTGGCACGATTGGTCACGTTGACCACGGTAAGACGACGCTGACGGCGGCGATTACGAAAGTGCTTGCGGAAGCGGGTGGGGCAGATTTTTCTGATTATGCAGATATCGACAAGGCGCCTGAAGAGAAGGCGCGCGGTATTACGATTTCTACGGCCCACGTTGAATATGAGACGGCAAACCGTCACTACGCCCACGTGGACTGCCCAGGCCATGCTGACTATGTGAAGAACATGATCACCGGTGCGGCGCAGATGGATGGTGGCATCCTGGTTGTGAACGCAGCTGACGGCCCGATGCCTCAGACCCGTGAGCACATTCTTCTTGCCCGTCAGGTGGGTGTTCCAGCGCTTGTTGTGTACCTCAACAAGGTTGACCAGGTTGACGATGAGGAGCTGCTTGAGCTCGTTGAAATGGAAGTGCGTGAGCTTCTTTCCGAGTATGGCTTCCCAGGCGACGATATTCCGATCATCCCGGGTTCTGCTTTGGCAGCTCTTGAAGGCCGTGACGACAATATCGGCAAAGAAAGCATCATGAAGCTGATGGAAGCGGTTGACGAAGCCATTCCACAGCCAGAGCGTCCGAAGGACCAGCCGTTCCTGATGCCGATTGAGGACGTGTTCTCGATCTCCGGTCGTGGCACCGTGGTAACGGGCCGTGTTGAGCGTGGTGTGATCAATGTTGGCGACGAGATTGAGATCGTCGGCATCAAGGACACACAGAAGACCACGTGTACGGGTGTTGAAATGTTCCGCAAGCTGCTTGATAGCGGTGAGGCGGGTGACAATATCGGTGCGCTGCTTCGTGGTGTTGACCGCGAGCAGGTTGAGCGCGGCCAGGTTCTTTGTGCGCCTGGGTCGATCACACCGCACACGAAGTTTACGGCTGAAGCTTACATCCTGACGAAGGATGAAGGTGGCCGCCACACACCATTCTTCACGAACTATCGTCCACAGTTCTACTTCCGGACGACGGACGTGACGGGTGTTGTGAACCTGCCCGAAGGCACCGAGATGGTGATGCCGGGCGACAATGTTGCCATTGAGGTTGAGCTGATCGCACCGATCGCCATGGAAGAGAAGCTTCGCTTCGCTATCCGTGAGGGTGGCCGGACCGTCGGTTCAGGCGTCGTATCCTCAATCATTGAGTAAGGAATAGAGGGCGCGGTGCCCGCTTTGACACCGCGCTTTTTTCGAGCCCGAGGGCATAAGGACTGAACATGCAAAGTCAAAATATTCGGATCCGGTTGAAAGCCTTTGACCATCGCGTCTTAGACAATTCGACCAAGGAGATCGTGAATACCGCGAAACGGACTGGCGCAAATGTGCGCGGGCCTATTCCACTTCCGACACGGCTTGAAAAGTTCACCGTGCTCCGTGGACCGCATATCGACAAGAAGAGCCGCGAGCAGTTCGAAATTCGGACTCACAAGCGTCTTCTGGACATTGTCGACCCAACGCCGCAGACGGTGGATGCTCTTATGAAGCTCGACCTGGCAGCCGGCGTCGACGTTGAGATCAAGCTCTAAGGGGACCTTCGTCTCCAAACGATAAAAGGAATTGGGACCCATGCGTTCCGGTGTGATTGTTCAAAAGCTGGGAATGACCCGCCTCTTCACAGAAGAGGGACGGCACGTGCCTGTAACGGTATTGCGCCTCGACAATTGTCAGGTTGTTGCCCAGCGGACCGAAGAAAAAAATGGCTATTCAGCAGTCCAACTGGGTGCTGGCAAAGCCAAGGTGAAAAACACGACACGCGCAGCTCGTGGCCACTTTGCGGTGGCTCATGTTGAGCCGAAGCGGAAGCTCGCTGAGTTCCGTGTGAGCGAAGACAATATGCTGGACGTGGGCGCTGAGATCACTGCCGACCACTTCATTTCCGGTCAGCGGGTGGATGCGTCGGGCATCTCCATCGGTAAGGGCTTTGCTGGTGCGATGAAGCGGCACAATTTCGGTGGCCTTCGCGCGTCGCACGGTGTGTCCATTTCTCACCGTAGTCACGGGTCGACGGGCCAGTGTCAGGACCCAGGTAAGGTCTTCAAAGGTAAGAAGATGGCCGGTCAGATGGGCTCCGTTCGTGTGACGACGCAGAACCTTGAGATTGTGAAGACTGACGTTGATCGCGGTCTGATCATGGTCAAGGGCGCAGTACCAGGATCCAAGGGTGGTTGGGTGTTCCTGCGGGACGCTGTGAAGAAGCCTCTTCCTGAGGGTGTTCCAATGCCTGCTGCACTTCGTGCGGCTACGGAAGCGCCTGCTCCTGCTGAAGAAGCACCGGCTGAAGATGCTCCGGCGGAAGCGCCAGCAGCTGACGAACAGAAGGATGACGCGTGATGAAGGCGGATGTGACCACACTTGAGGCCAAGAAGGCCGGATCGGTGGACCTGCCGGACGACGTGTTCGCGCTGGAGCCTCGTGCCGATCTGCTGCACCGGATGGTGAACTATCAGCTGGCAAAGCGTCAGGCTGGTACGCACAAGACCAAGGGCCGCTCTGAGATCGCTGGGACTACAAAGAAAATGTATCGCCAGAAGGGCACCGGTGGTGCACGGCACGGCGACAAGAAGGTTCCTCAGTTCCGTGGCGGTGGTAAGGCGTTTGGACCTGTCGTTCGCAGCCATGCGATCGATATGCCGAAGAAGGTTCGCGCTCTTGCGCTGAAGCACGCTCTGTCGAGCAAGGCTAAAGCTGAAAAGCTGATCGTTCTGGAAGACGCCAAGTCGAAAGACGGCAAGACGGCAGCCCTCCGCGGCGCTCTGTCGAAGCTGGGTCTGACGTCGGCACTGATCGTCGACGGCAAGGAAGTGGACGACAAGTTCGCTTTGGCTTCCCGGAACATTCCTGCAGTTGACGTGCTGCCGGTTCAGGGCATCAACGTCTATGACATTCTGCGGCGTGACACTTTGGTTCTGACCAAAGCGGCGCTCGAAGGCCTGGAGGCTCGGTTCAAATGAGTGAAGCTCGTCACTACGACGCCATCCTCTCCCCGGTGATTACCGAGAAGTCGACTTTGGCATCTGAGCACAACCAGATTGTATTTCGTGTGCCTCTGGATGCGACCAAACCTCAGGTGAAAGCCGCCGTTGAAAAGCTGTTCAGCGTAAAGGTGAAGGCGGTCAATACGCTTCGCCAGCAGGGCAAGCTGAAGCGGTTCCGTGGCGTGAGCGGAAAGCAGGGCGACTATAAGAAAGCAATTGTGACACTTGAAGACGGTCACTCCATCGATGTGAGCACCGGTCTTTAAGGACGGCAGCAAAAGCGAAAGCTGAGACGTTATGGCACTAAAACAGTATAAACCTTCGAGCCCGGGACAGCGTGGCCTCGTTCTCGTCGACAAGTCGGCGCTTTGGAGCGGCAAGCCGGTCAAGAAACTGACCGAAGGCCTTACAAAGTCCGGCGGCCGGAACAATCATGGTCGTATCACGGCACGGCGTCGTGGTGGCGGTCACAAGCGGACCTACCGGATCATCGACTTCAAGCGGACGAAGCGGGATATCCCGGCTGTTGTCGAGCGCCTGGAATATGATCCAAACCGGACAGCTTTCATCGCCCTCATCAAATATGAAGATGGCGAGCAGGCATACATCATTGCCCCGCAGCGTTTGGCTGAAGGAGACACGGTGATCTCTGCAGAACGTGCAGATGTGAAGCCAGGTAATGCGATGCCGATGAAGAATATCCCGGTCGGCACCATCATCCACAATGTGGAGCTGAAGCCAGGCAAGGGCGCTCAGATCGCCCGTTCTGCAGGCACCTATGTTCAGCTTGTTGGGCGCGACGGTGGCTTCTCGATCGTTCGTCTGTCGTCCGGTGAGCAGCGCCTCATCCGTGGTGAGTGCATGGCCAGCATTGGTGCTGTGTCCAATCCGGACCAATCAAACATCACGCTGGCCAAAGCGGGCCGTAACCGCTGGCTCGGCAAGCGTCCCTCCGTTCGCGGTGTGGCAATGAACCCGGTCGATCACCCGCATGGTGGTGGTGAAGGCCGGACCTCAGGTGGCCGTCATCCGGTGACGCCGTGGGGTAAGCCAACCAAGGGCAAGCGGACTCGTAAAAACAAGTCGACGGATAAGTACATCGTACGCAGCCGTCACCAGCGTCGGAAGTAGGATAAGAGCTTATGACACGTTCCGTCTGGAAAGGTCCGTTTGTCGACGGATATATCCTGAAGAAAGCCGAAGCGTCTCGCGAGTCGGGTCGTAAGGAAGTGATCAAGATCTGGAGCCGCCGCTCTACGATCCTGCCGCAGTTCGTTGGTCTGACCTTTGGGGTTCATAACGGCCAAAAGCATGTTCCCGTGAACGTTTCCGAGGACATGGTCGGTCACAAGTTCGGCGAGTTTGCTCCATCGCGCACCTATTACGGTCACGCGGCGGACAAGAAAGCAAAGAGGAAGTAAGCCATGGGGAAGTCGTCACAATCACGGCGCCTGGCTGATAATGAGGCAATGGCAAAGGGCCGTATGATCCGTACCAGCGGTCAGAAGCTCAACCTCGTTGCTCAGACCATTCGGGGTCAGAAAGTGGAACGCGCGATCGCGGACCTTTCTTTCTCGCCGAAACGGATCGCCAAAGACGTCAAGAAGGTGCTGGAAAGCGCTGTTGCGAATGCCGAGAACAACCACGACCTCGACGTGGATGAGCTCATCGTGGCGGAAGCGTATGTCGGCAAAAACCTGATGATGAAACGCTGGCGCCCGCGGGCACGTGGTCGTGTCGGCAAAATCATGAAGCCTTTCAGCGAGATCACGATTGTGGTGCGCCAAGTTGAGGAAAAAGCCTAATGGGTCAGAAAGTTAATCCAATTGGCCTGCGCCTTGGGATCAACCGCACATGGGACTCCCGCTGGTTTGCCGGACGTCACGAATATGGTGATCTGCTGCATGAAGACCTCAAGATCCGCAAGTATCTTGAAAAGGCTCTGAAGCAGGCTGGTGTCAGCAAGATTGTTATCGAGCGTCCGCACAAGAAGTGCCGGGTTGCCATTCACTCCGCCCGTCCAGGCGTTGTGATTGGTAAGAAGGGTGCAGACATCGAGAAGCTGCGCCGCGAAATCGGCAAGATGACGGACTCGGAAGTTCATCTGAACATTGTGGAAGTTCGGAAGCCTGAGATCGACGCGACGCTGGTTGCAGAAAACATTGCTCAGCAGCTTGAACGTCGCGTGGCGTTCCGACGGGCAATGAAGCGGGCAGTTCAATCCGCTATGCGGCTGGGCGCTGGCGGTATCCGGATCAACTGTGCTGGCCGTCTTGGTGGTGCTGAGATCGCGCGGACGGAGTGGTATCGCGAAGGTCGTGTGCCGCTGCACACGCTCCGCGCGGACATCGACTATGGCGTTGCATCCGCCCATACAGCGTATGGCGTGTGCGGCATCAAGGTTTGGATTTTCAAAGGTGAAATCCTTGAGCATGACCCAATGGCTCACGAACGACGCGCCCTCGAAGGTGGTGGGGATAGCCGTCGTCGGGACGCCAACTAAGCCAGCGCTCAAGCGAAGAGAGTTAAACGATGCTGCAACCGAAACGTACAAAGTTCCGTAAGGCTCATAAGGGCCGGATCAAGGGAACGGCAAAAGGTGGTACTGCGCTCAACTTTGGCGCCTATGGCCTGAAGGCTCTTGAGCCAGAGCGGGTAACCGCCCGGCAGATCGAGGCCGCCCGTCGTGCCATCACGCGTCATATGAAGCGTGCCGGCCGTGTGTGGATCCGGATCTTCCCTGATGTGCCGGTCTCAAAGAAGCCGACGGAAGTTCGGATGGGTAAAGGTAAAGGTACGCCGGAATATTGGGCCGCCAAGGTTAAGCCTGGTCGGATCATGTTCGAGATTGATGGCGTGCCGCACGACATCGCAGAAGAAGCCCTTCGGCTTGGTGCAGCAAAGCTGCCGATCAAGACACGGTTTGTGACACGGCCTGGTGACCAGGCTTAAGAACAACCGGCCCTACGGTTGAGAAGAGGATGAGGCCATGAAGGCCAGTGAAATTAGAGATATGACGCCGGATCAACTCGACGACGAGATTGTGAAGCTGAAGAAAGAGCAGTTCAATCTGCGTTTCCAGGCTGCAAGTGGTCAGTTGGAAAATACGGCGCGCATTCGGCAGGTACGCCGCGATATTGCTCGGATCAAGACGATCCAGCAGTCGCAGGTAGACCAGGCTGCTAAGTAAGGGTTCGATCATGCCAAAGCGAATTTTGCAGGGCGTCGTTGTAAGCGACAAGAATGACAAGACCATCGTGGTCAAGGTCGAGCGCCGCTTCACAGACCCACTGCTGAAAAAGACCGTTCGTCGGTCGAAGAAATACCACGCCCATGATGAGAGCAACTCTCACAAAGTGGGTGAGGTGGTATCGATCCGGGAATGCCGGCCGGTATCAAAGAATAAGACTTGGGAAGTAATCGGGACCGAAGCTTAAGTCGCAAGACTTGGTTTCTACCCAGTGAGAACGGGCATTTAGCCATGATTCAGATGCAAACAAATCTGGGCGTCGCTGACAATTCAGGCGCAAAACGCGTTCAGTGCATCAAGGTGTTGGGCGGCTCGAAGCGTAAATACGCTTCCGTAGGCGACATCATCGTGGTCAGCGTAAAAGAAGCGATCCCCCGGGGTCGCGTGAAGAAGGGCGACGTGATGAAGGCGGTCGTCGTGCGCACTGCGAAAGACATTCACCGCGCTGACGGCAGCACAATCCGGTTTGACGGAAACGCAGCTGTTCTGATCAACGCGCAAGGTGAGCCAGTGGGCACACGTATCTTCGGTCCTGTAACGCGTGAGCTGCGGGCGAAGAACCACATGAAAATCGTTTCCCTCGCACCGGAGGTGATCTGATGGCTGCGAAGATTAAAAAGGGTGACAAGGTCATCGTCCTTGCTGGCAAGGACAAGGGGAAGCAGGGCGAAGTGCTCGGTGTATTCCCACAGGAAGGCCGTGTCCTGGTTCAAGGTGTGAACCTTGTGAAGCGCCACGAACGGCAGACGCAGACAAGCGCAGGCGGTATTGCGACACGCGAAGCAAAGCTTGACCTGTCGAACGTCGCCTATGTCGACCCTAAATCGGGTGAAGCAACCCGGGTAGGTTTCAAGGTTTTGGAAGACGGCAAGAAAGTACGCGTCGCCAAAGCATCAGGAGAAGTGATCGATGGCTGAGGCATATCAACCCCGCCTCAAAGGCGTTTACAACGATAAGGTGCGGCCTGCGCTTCAGGAGAAGTTCAACTACGCCAACGACATGATGGTGCCCAAGCTGGACAAAGTGGTCCTGAACATGGGTGTCGGCGAAGCTGTTGGTGACTCCAAAAAGATCAAGTCGGCGCTTGAAGATCTTGGTCTGATCGCAGGTCAGAAAGCCGTTGCGACGAAGGCTAAGACGTCGATCGCGGGTTTCAAGCTTCGTGAAGATATGAACATCGGCTGCAAAGTGACCCTTCGCAAAGACCGCATGTTCGAGTTTCTTGATCGCCTGGTGAATGTGGCTCTGCCGCGGGTACGAGACTTTCGCGGCCTCAATGACAAGAGCTTTGACGGGAACGGCAACTATGCCATGGGCTTGAAAGAGCACATCGTGTTCCCGGAAATTGACTATGACAAGGTCGACGAAGTTTGGGGTATGGACGTCGTGGTCTGTACGACGGCAAAGACGGATGACGAAGCGCGGGAACTGCTGAGAGGCATCAACTTCCCGTTTGCGGCGCAGGATTAATCGTTGGCCTGCGCATGATGCGCGGGTTCACCGGAGGTAAGAATGGCTAAGAAAAGCAGCGTTCTAAAGGACCAGAAGAAGCGGAAGCTGGTCGCTAAGTATGCCAACAAGCGTGCGGCACTCAAGGCGATCGCAGACGACAAGTCTTTGACTGTTGAAGAGCGGTTTAAGGCTCGTTTGAAACTCGCTGAATTGCCGCGCAATTCGTCCAAGACGCGTGTGCGTAATCGGTGTGAAGTCAGCGGTCGTCCGCGGGCTTATTACCGCAAGCTCAAAATGTCGCGTATCGCGCTTCGGGAGCTGGGCTCTAAAGGCCTGATCCCCGGCCTAGTTAAGTCAAGTTGGTGAGGAGAGAGATCGCATGTCTATGACAGATCCCCTCGGAGATATGCTCACACGTATTCGCAATGCTGCGATGCGGGGCAAGGGCAACGTGAAAACTCCGGCGTCTAAGCTGCGGGGCCGGGTGCTCGATGTGCTCCAGGATGAAGGATACATCCGTGGATATTCGCGCACTGATTTCGACGGCGGCAAAGCCGAATTCGAAATCGAGCTCAAGTATCACGAAGGCCGGCCGGTCATTCGGGAAATCTCCCGTGTGTCGACCCCTGGTCGGCGCGTGTATTCATCGGTGAAGGATATTCCAGCTGTGCATAACGGCCTGGGCATCTCGATCCTGTCGACACCGAAGGGTGTCATGTCGGACTCAGTCGCCCGAGACGAAAATGTCGGTGGCGAAGTACTCTGCCGCGTCTTCTAAAGACGCGCGGTAAACGGACGGGTTAGGAAGCAACCATGTCACGAATTGGCAAAAAACCCATCGCTGTGCCAGGCGGCGTTACCGTCAATCTCGACGGTCAGAATCTGGCGGTCAAGGGACCAAAGGGCGAGATGTCTATGACACTCGTTGATGAGGTCACCCTTGCGCAAGGAGACGATGGTCTCACTGTATCGCCGCGGGATGAGACGCCACGCGCTCGCGCTATGTGGGGCATGCAGCGCACCTTGGTTCAGAACCTCGTAACGGGCGTTACTGAGGGCTTTACGAAGAAGCTGGAAATCAACGGCGTTGGCTATAGGGCGCAGATGCAGGGCAAGGACCTGCAGCTTGCTCTGGGCTTCAGCCATGACATTGTCCACAAGATCCCGGAAGGCATTCAGATTAAGACGCCGAGCCCTACCGCGATTGAGATTACGGGCATGGACAAGCAGACCGTCGGCCAGGTGGCCGCAGAAATTCGGGCGTACCGTCCGCCGGAGCCTTACAAGGGCAAAGGTGTGAAGTACGAAGATGAATACATCTTCCGCAAGGAAGGCAAGAAGAAGTAATCGAGCCATGGGCAAGAAACTGACACTTCAAGATCGACGCAAGCAGCGCAACCGCGCGAAGCTTCGCAAGCTGGCTGGTGGCCGTCCGCGGCTCTCCGTTCATCGTTCTTCGCAGCATATTTATGCGCAGGTGATCGATGACACCGAAGGCAAGACCATCGCGTCGGCGTCATCAATGGACAAAGAGTTCAAGGGTGACAAGGGAACCAACGTTACCGCAGCAACGGAAGTTGGCAAGCTGGTGGCGAAACGCGCATCAGATGCCGGCGTGACCGACGTTGTGTTTGATCGTGGTGGGTATGTTTATCATGGCCGGGTGAAAGCCCTGGCAGAGGGTGCCCGCGAGGGCGGCCTTAACTTCTAAAGGACGTTTATCGTGGCACGCAGAGAATCTCGGGATCGGGAAGAACGAGACAGCGAATTTGTGGACAAGCTGGTCCACATTAATCGCGTCGCCAAGGTTGTTAAGGGTGGTCGTCGCTTCGGCTTCGCTGCGCTTGTGGTGATTGGCGACCAGAAAGGCCGTGTGGGCTTTGGTCATGGTAAGGCTCGTGAAGTGCCGGAAGCGATCCGTAAGGCAACAGAGTCTGCCAAGCGGAACCTGATCCGTGTGCCGCTTCGTGAAGGCCGCACGCTGCATCACGACATCCACGGGCGCCATGGTGCTGGCCGGGTGATCTTGCGCGCAGCGCCTCCAGGTACGGGCATCATTGCCGGTGGTCCGATGCGTGCTGTGTTCGAAACGCTTGGCGTGCAGGACGTCGTTGCTAAGTCCATGGGGTCCGCGAACCCTTACAACATGGTGCGCGCAACTTTTGATGCCTTGAAGCGTGAACAGAGCCCTCGCATGGTCGCCGCTCGCCGCGGCAAGAAGGTGACGGATATTGTCGGTCGCCGCGCGGACGGTGCTGGTGAAGCTTTGGCGTCTGAGTAAGTCCTCAGATAGCAGTAAAGGGATTTAGATCATGGCAGCAAAAAAGACGGTGACGGTGAAGCAGATTGGTAGCCCAATCCGCCGTAAGCCAGATCAACGCCAGACATTGGTCGGGCTGGGCTTGAACAAGATGCATAAGGTACGGACGCTGGAAGATACGCCGTCCGTTCGCGGTATGATCAACAAGGTGTCTCACCTTGTTGAAGTCGTTGACGACGCTTAACTCATTACTCAGGTAAAAGCCGAGTAGATCCGGGTGCCGGATTTGCGCATAGAGGTAGAAGACATGAAACTCAATCAGATTTCCGATAATGCGGGTGCTCGCAAAGCGCGTATTCGCGTTGGCCGGGGCATTGGTTCGGGCAAGGGCAAGACGGGTGGCCGCGGTGTTAAAGGTCAGAAGTCGCGCTCCGGTGTGGCGATCAAGGGTTTCGAAGGCGGCCAGATGCCGCTCTACCAGCGCTTGCCCAAGCGCGGCTTCAACGTACCGAACCCGAAGAAATACAACGAGGTCAATATCGGCCGCATTCAGGCGGCGGTTGACGCTGGCAAGCTCGACGCGGGCAATGCGGTTACAGCTGATGCGCTGGTTGGCGCCGGTGTGATTACGCGTCTGGCCAAAGATGGCGTCCGTCTTCTGGGCAAAGGTGAGATCACTGCTTCGGTGAAGATTGAGGTTGCCGGTGCATCCAAGGGTGCCATTGAAGCTGTCGAAAAGGCTGGTGGGTCCGTCACCGTGAAGGAAACCAAGGCGAAAGCTGAGGATTAAGTTTTAGCGGGGTCCTTTGGGCCCTTTGTGTTGTGCCGAGCTTCCGGAGTCATCTGAATGGCCTCAGCCGCGGAACAGTTAGCTGCCAATCTTAACTTTAGTGCCTTTGCGAAAGCAGAGGAACTCAAGAAGCGGATTTGGTTCACGCTGGGCGCTTTGCTGGTGTACCGGCTTGGTACCTATATTCCGGTTCCGGGTATCGACCCTGTCGCGTTTGCGCAGTTCTTTGAACAGCAGCAGGGCGGCATCGGCGGTATGCTTGACTTGTTTACGGGTGGTGCAGTCGGCCGCATGGCGATCTTCGCGCTCACCATCATGCCGTACATTTCCGCGTCCATCATTATTCAGCTGATGACGACGGTGAGCCCCCATCTTGAGCAACTCAAGAAGGAGGGTGAACAGGGCCGCAAACAGATCAACCAATACACACGCTACGGCACGGTTCTTCTGGCGACGCTTCAAGGGTACGGCATTGCCGTCGGCTTGGAGAATTTCGCGATTGATCCTGGATTGTTCTTCCGGGCAACGACGGTCATCACCCTGGTCGGCGGTACCATCTTCCTGATGTGGCTTGGCGAGCAGATTACAGCTCGTGGCGTGGGCAACGGTATCTCGCTGATCATCTTTGCCGGTATTGTCGCTGAGCTTCCAGCCGCGTTGGTTGGGACTCTGGAGCTTGGTCGCGAAGGCGCGCTTTCTCCTGCGATCATCCTGGGCCTGATGATCATGGTGGTCGGCATCATCGCCTTTATCGTGTTTGTCGAGCGGGCGCAGCGCCGGCTGTTGGTTCAGTATCCCAAGCGCCAGGTCGGCCAAAAGATGTATGGGGGCGATTCATCCCATCTGCCGCTTAAGCTCAATACAGCGGGCGTTATTCCGCCGATTTTTGCGTCGTCTCTGCTTTTGCTGCCGTCAACAGCAGCAAGTTTCAGTGGCGGAGACACCGCTGGGTGGCTGGCGGTCATAACTTCCTGGATGAGTCCTGGGCAGCCGCTCTACATGACGCTTTATGCGGCGATGATCATTTTCTTCTGTTTCTTCTATACCGCGATCGTCTTCAATCCGGATGATACGGCGGACAATCTGAAGAAGTATGGCGGCTTTATTCCGGGTATCCGTCCGGGTAAGCGGACGGCGGAATATATCGATCACGTTCTGACGCGCCTTACTGTCGTTGGTGCTCTTTATCTGACCTTTGTCTGTTTGCTGCCAGAGTTTTTGATCTACCAATACGGCATCCCGTTTTATTTCGGCGGTACCTCGCTGCTGATTGTGGTGAACGTGACCATGGATACCGTCGCGCAGGTGCAGAGCCATTTGCTGGCGCACCAGTATGAAGGCCTCATCAAGAAATCAAAACTAAGAGGGGCGCGTCGATGAAACTGATCTTCCTTGGACCGCCGGGTGCCGGTAAGGGCACGCAGGCTGAGCGCATTCAAACTGCTCATGGCTTGGTGCAGCTCTCCACTGGCGACATGCTTCGGGCCGCCGTTGCCGCCGGAACAGAGACCGGCCAAAAGGCGAAAGAGATCATGGCCCGCGGCGACTTGGTCCCGGATGAGATCGTTGTCGGGATCATTGCGGATCGGACACAGGAAGCTGATTGCAAGAATGGGTACATTCTGGACGGTTTTCCGCGGAATGTTGCCCAGGCTGAGGCGCTCGACAAGATGCTTAGTGAGCGGTCTGACAAGCTGGATGCCGTTATTGAGCTGAAAGTGGACGATTCAGTGCTTCTGGCGCGGATCGAGGGGCGGGCCGCTGAGACAGAAGGCGGAGCGCGCGCCGATGACAATGCTGAGGCGCTGAAAAAGCGGCTCGCCGTCTATCACGAACAAACGGCGCCATTGGCGGGATACTACAAGAATGCAGGCATTCTTCGGACCGTTGATGGCATGAAGGAAATGGATGCAGTGACTGCCGAAATTGAGGCAGCGCTCGAACTTAAGGAGACGGATAACGCAGGCTAAGCAGTTGACCGGGAAGGGGAAATTCCTATAATCCCGGCCAGCGCGACGGCAGCTCCAAAGCAAACCATCGGATATCACTGAAAAACGGCAGAAATCTGCGGTATTTCAGCGACTCATCCCGCTTTTTTGTATGGATATTGCCGGTCTCGCGAATCCTAATCGCAGGAGAAGAACGTGGCTCGTATCGCTGGTGTGAACATTCCAACCCATAAGCGTGTGCTTATTGCGCTCACCTATATTCATGGGATTGGAGACAAGAATGCGAAGGATATCTGCGAAGCTGTAGGTATTGCGCCAGAACGCCGTGTAAACGAGCTTTCCGACGCTGAGGTTATCCAGATCCGTGAAACGATTGACCGGGATTACCTGGTTGAGGGTGATCTGCGCCGCGAAGTCGCAATGAACATCAAACGTCTGATGGACCTGGGCTGCTATCGCGGTCTGCGTCATCGTCGTGGCCTGCCGGTCCGCGGCCAGCGTACACACACGAATGCGCGGACACGAAAAGGCCCAGCGAAGGCAATCGCAGGTAAGAAGAAGTAAGAACGGGATTTGACGGGGCAGCCCGTTCGACAGAGAAGGTTTTAGGATGGCGAAGGAAAAGACCCGCGTTAGACGCAAAGAACGTAAGAACATTACGTCCGGTGTCGCGCATGTGAATTCGACCTTTAACAACACCATGATCACGATCACGGATGCACAGGGAAATGCGATTTCCTGGTCTTCCGCTGGCATGATGGGGTTCAAGGGCAGCCGCAAGTCGACACCATTCGCGGCCCAGATGGCTGCGGAAGATGCGGGCAAGAAGGCACAGGATCACGGGATGAAGACCCTTGAGGTTGAAGTCTGCGGTCCAGGATCGGGACGTGAGTCCGCGCTACGTGCGCTTCAGGCTGCTGGTTTCACGATCACCAGCATTCGCGACGTGACGCCGATCCCGCACAATGGCTGCCGCCCGCCCAAGCGCCGCCGCGTTTAACAGGATTTATCGGTGCTCTGTCGTAGGGGCGCCGCTCTCACTCATTGACGGTTATTCCGTCCTGCAATCGCTTCATAAGAACATTTTGTTCGAAGCAAACTGCACTTAACGGCACGAGGTTCTACAGGTGATCCAGAAGAACTGGGAAGAGCTTATCAAACCGACCAAACTGGAAATTCAGGGCGGTCACGATGCACAGCGCACGGCAACGGTTGTTGCAGAGCCGCTTGAGCGGGGCTTTGGCCTGACGCTCGGCAACGCGCTTCGCCGCGTCCTGCTGTCCTCGCTGCAGGGTGCTGCGGTAACAGCGGTTCAAATCGACGGCGTGCTGCACGAGTTTTCGTCGATCGCGGGCGTGCGGGAAGACGTCACGGACATCATCCTGAATATCAAGCAGCTGGCGCTCAATCTTCACAGCGAAGGTCCAAAACGGATGATGCTCGTGAAGCAGGGGCCTGGTGAGGTCAAAGCCGGTGATATTGAAGCTGGTTCTGACATCGAAATCCTCAATCCGGATCTCGTGCTGTGTACGCTCGATGAGGGCGCGGACATTCGCATGGAATTCGTTGTCAGCAATGGTAAGGGCTATGTCGCGGCTGACCGGAACCGTCCAGAGGACGCGCCGATCGGCCTTATCCCGGTCGACAGTCTGTACAGCCCGGTTCGCCGTGTTTCCTACAAAGTGGAAAACACCCGCGAAGGTCAGATCCTCGACTATGACAAGCTGACCGTTCAGCTTGAAACCGATGGCTCTGTCACGCCGGAAGATGCAGTCGCATTCGCGGCGCGTATTCTTCAGGACCAGTTGCAGGTCTTCGTCAACTTTGACGAGCCTAAAGAAGTGGTTGTTGAAGAGCAGCATCCGGAGCTTGAGTTCAATCCAGCCCTTCTCAAGAAGGTTGATGAGCTTGAACTTTCCGTCCGTTCAGCGAACTGCCTGAAGAACGACAATATCGTTTACATTGGCGACCTGATCCAGAAAACAGAGTCCGAGATGCTTCGCACCCCGAACTTTGGGCGGAAGTCTCTGAACGAGATCAAAGAGGTTCTCGCTCAGATGGGTCTGCACCTGGGCATGGAAGTGGCAAGCTGGCCGCCAGAGAATATTGAAGATCTCGCGAAACGTTTCGAAGATCATTACTGAGTTTCCCCGACCGCGCCGCGAGGCGCCGTCTATTCAATGAGGAGAGGGTCATGCGCCACGGGAAATCCGGCCGCAAGCTCAATCGGACCGCAAGTCACCGCAAAGCGATGCTGGCAAACATGGCAGTTGCGCTGATCAAGCATGAGCAGATCATCACGACGCTGCCAAAGGCGAAAGAGCTGCGCCCTTATGTTGAGAAGCTTGTAACGCTTGCGCGCCGCGACGATCTGCACGCGCGTCGGCAGGCCTATTCGAAGCTCCCTGAGCAGAAGTGGGCAGCGAAGCTTTTTGACGAGCTCGGTCCGCGCTACAAAGAGCGCAATGGTGGCTATACCCGCGTTCTCAAAGCCGGTTTCCGCTATGGCGACAATGCGCCGATGGCAGTGATCGAATTTGTCGATCGTGACCCATCTGCCCGCGGCCAGGATTCAGGGCCTGTCATGGTTGATGAGGACGCGCTGGAGACAACGGCCTAACCGCCCAAATCTCGCAGAGTTCAACGGGGTGAGACGCGTCGCGTCCGCCCCGTTTTTTGTTGCCTTCAGGCCGACCCGCCGCTGTTTACTTTGATCAGAGCTTCATCGAGGTTTGCCTTGCAAGCGCTTGATTTGCCTTCCAATATTTGGATGGAGTTGGACGAGCCGGCGGGTACGGGCGTCATGGTGTTGGAAATGATTTCAGAGTCTTGGTTCTCAATTGTGTGGTCTATGGCCGCCCTGGTTCTGTTCGGTGGCCTGGTGCTGCTGATTGGCGGAACGGCCCGGGCTGAGGGGCGGGTTGTTCCCGGGTCTCAGGCACAGATGCAAATGTCCTTTGCGCCTGTGGTCCGTGGTGTCGCGCCCGCGGTGGTGAACGTCTATTCCAAGCGGGTGGTGCAGGAACGTCCGCAGGGCCCGCTTTTCAATGATCCCTTCTTCAAGCAGTTTTTTGGGGACCGGTTCAGCTTTGGCATGCCTCAGGAACGGGTGCAGCAATCGCTCGGGTCCGGCGTGATCGTGGGGGGCGACGGCATCATTGTGACCAACAATCACGTGGTGGCGAATGGCGATGTATTTACAATCGCCATGGCGGACCGCCGAGAGTTCGAGGCGGAGCTCATTCTGGCCGACGAACGCACAGACCTCGCAGTCCTCAAGATTGATACAAAGGGAGCGTCCCTGCCGGCGCTTACCTTCCGAGACAGCGACACTCTGGAGGTCGGCGATTTGGTGCTGGCCATCGGCAACCCGTTTGGCGTCGGTCAGACGGTGACCAGCGGGATTGTGTCAGCGCTTGCGCGCACGCAGGTGGGCGCCACGGATTATCAGTTCTTCATCCAGACAGATGCCGCGATCAACCCTGGGAATTCGGGTGGTGCGCTGGTTACGACGGACGGTCAATTGGTCGGCATCAACACCGCCATTTTCTCCCGCTCCGGGGGCTCCGTCGGCATTGGGTTCGCCATTCCCTCCAATATGGTGCGCGCCGTGGTCGACTCCGCCGTTGGCGGAAGTGCTGGGGTAGAACGTCCCTGGCTCGGCGCATCGCTCCAAGTGGTGACCTCGGACCTCGCAGAATCCCTAGGCCTTGACCGTCCGGGCGGTGCCATGGTGCAGCGAACCTATCCAGATGGCCCTGCAGACCGTGCCGGGCTTGAGACCGGCGACGTCATCTATGAGGTGGACGGCCGAGAGGTTATTGATCCGCAATCCGTGCGTTATCGTCTTGCGACAAAGGGCGTCGGCGGGCGCATTGATATCAAGTATCGGCGCAATGGCGGTGCCAATCAGGCGCGTATTTCGCTGGAAGCGGCACCGGAAGATCCGCCACGGCAAATTGCCGACCTTAGCGGGCGTCATCCTTTCTCTGGGGCAACGGTGGGGAACCTGTCGCCGGCCTTTGCGGAGGAATTGCAGCTTGATCCGTTCATGCGCGGGGTAGTTGTCTTGCGCGTGCAGCGGGGCAGCGCTGCCCACAGATTGCGGATTCAGCCTGGCGATATGATCCGTGCTGTTGGCTCAGATGAAGTCGAGAGCGTTGATGAACTGCAACGTCTGACAGATGAGCGCCGTCGAGAGTGGGAATTCACCATCGAGCGCGGCGGTGAGCGTTTTTCAGCGCGAGTCCGCGGATAAGGCTCCCATTGTCATGGCGTTGGCGTGAAGACGTCGCCCAAAACATGCTAGATTTTGGGCATGGCTGACTTGTTTCAAACACCACCCAATGCTGCCGATGATGCGACGCGACCATTGGCTGACCGGCTGCGCCCTGCCGCGCTCTCGGAGGTGGTTGGACAGAACCATCTGATCGGTCCGGACGGTCCTATTGGACGCATGGTTGCGTCCGGCCATCTCTCCTCGATCATATTTTGGGGACCCCCGGGCACGGGCAAAACCACGACCGCGCGGCTTTTGGCCGACGCCGTGGGGCTCGCCTTTGAGCAGGTCTCAGCCGTGTTCTCCGGTGTTGCAGATCTGAAGAAGGTCTTTGAGGCGGCTCGCCTGCGTCGATCGCAGGGGCGAAGCACACTCCTTTTTGTCGACGAGATCCATCGGTTCAATCGCGCGCAGCAGGATAGTTTCCTGCCCGTGATGGAAGACGGCACGGTCATTCTTGTAGGGGCAACAACAGAAAACCCTTCCTTTGAACTCAATGCGGCGCTGCTGTCGCGGGCGCAGGTGTTGGTTCTCAACAGGCTGGATGATGAGGCTTTGGAGGAGCTGCTCAGGCGCGCGGAGAGATTTGTCGGCGCAAAACTGGCCCTCACGGAGGATGCGCGGATTGCGCTGAGAGCCATGGCGGATGGCGACGGGCGCTTTGTGCTTAACCTCGCAGAAGAAATCCTGGCGTTGGCACCGTCTGATCCGCTCGATACCCAGACGCTGACAAAACTGATGCAGCGCCGTGCGCCGGTCTACGACAAGTCGCGGGAAGGGCACTACAATCTAATCAGCGCCCTGCACAAGTCGGTTCGAGGGTCCGACGTCGACGCCTCGCTTTACTGGTTGGCACGCATGCTGGATGGCGGAGAGGACCCTCTCTTTATTGCACGCCGTATCGTCCGAATGGCGATTGAGGATATCGGTCTGGCGGATCCGCAGGCTCTCGTCCAAGCCCTGGCTGCGAAAGACACGTACGAGTTTCTGGGCAGCCCCGAGGGCGAATTGGCGCTCGCCCAGGCTGTGCTTTATGTCGCCAGTGCGCCCAAATCGAATGCGCAATATGTGGCGTTCAAGGAGGCTATGAAGACGGCGAAGGACACTGGGTCCGTGGCGCCGCCGGCTCATATTCTCAACGCCCCGACCAAGCTCATGAAAGAGCTTGGGTATGGGGCCGGATATGAGTATGACCATGACGCGCCGGATGCGTTTTCCGGCCAGGACTATTTCCCCGAGGAAATGCCCCGACACAGTTTCTACAAACCTGTTGAGCGCGGGTTTGAACGGGACATAGCCAAACGTCTGGCGTATTGGCAGAAGCTGAGAGAGGAGAGGGGATCGTGAAGATGTTGATTGCCGTCGCCCTCGGCGGCGCGGTGGGCGCAACCGGTCGCTACCTGTTTGCGGCACAGGCGCTTCGCTTGTTCGGACCTGGCTTTCCCTGGGGCACGCTTGGCGTCAATATCATCGGCTCCTTCATCATGGGCGTCATTGTAGAAGCCTTGGCCTTGCGGTTTCAGGTGTCGCCCGAGGTTCGGGCATTCTTGGTGACGGGTGTGCTTGGCGGCTTCACGACCTTTTCGGCGTTTTCCTTGGACATTTCTGTGTTACTGGAGCGGAAGGATGTGGGCGTTGCGGCGCTCTATGCTTTCAGTTCTCTAGGTGGAGCGGTTTTGGCGCTCTTCTTTGGAATATGGCTGACGCGGACGGTGCTCTCATGAGTGGTGTCGCCCATGTTGATGTCACAGAGGACGATGATGGGTTGCGCGTGGACCGTTGGTTCAAACGCCACTACCCGCAGCTTGCGCATTCTCGATTGGAGAAACTTCTCAGAAAAGGCCAGGTGCGCGTAGATGGTGGGCGTGTCAAAGCCAATGTTCGGTTGGAAGCGGGACAAACGGTTCGCGTTCCGCCGTTCGGCGACAAGGACGGTTATGTCCCTGACAAAAAGCCTAAGCGGCCCGTTTACAATGAGAAAGATGCTGCCTTTATCCAAAGTCTGGTTCTTCACAAGGATGACTCGATTATCGCCCTCAACAAACCGAGTGGTTTGGCGGTTCAGGGGGGAAGTGGAACCGAGCGGCATTTAGACGGGATGCTGGAAGGCCTCAAGTTTGATTATCCGGAACGGCCGCGGCTTGTTCATCGGCTTGATCGGGATACCAGCGGTGTCTTGCTTCTTGCCCGCACCGCGCGGGCTGCATCGAAGCTCGCGAAGGCTTTCAAGGAACGCGATACGAAAAAGATCTATTGGGCGCTTACTGTCGGTGTGCCGAGACCGGAGCGGGGTACGATCCGTATGACCCTTGCCAAACAGGCGAGTAGATCGGGCGAGCGCATGGTCCCTGTGCCTGATCGGACACCCGGCGGGCAAGCGTCTGAGACCCATTTCGCAACTGTTGCGCGGGCCGGACAGAAATTGGCCTGGGTCTCGTTCATGCCGGTGACCGGTCGTACCCACCAGCTTCGGGTGCACGCGGTTGAGGCGCTCGGATGCCCTATTGTTGGCGACGGGAAATATGGCGGTGCAGAGGCGCATCCCGGTGGGGAGATTTCGTCTTCCTTACATCTCCACGCGCGCTCCATAGAAATAGCCCATCCGGATGGCGGGCGGTTTTCTGTCTCAGCGCCTTTGTCTGACCACATGGCTGCAAGCTGGCAACTGCTGGCACTAGACCCTGTGGATGATGGTGACCCCTTCGCGGAGTTGGAGCTGTGACTGAGTTGAAGCTCGTCGTGTTCGATTGCGATGGAACTCTTGTCGACAGTCAGCACATGATTGTTGCGGCGATGAACCGGGCGTTTTCTGCCCATTCATTGGCGCTGCTGCCGCGCGAACAGGTGCTCTCGATTGTCGGGCTGTCTCTTGAAGAGGCCATAAGCAAATTGCTGCCGGAGGAGGACGCTGCGACCGTGTCGTTGGTAAAGGAGAGTTATCGGCAGGCTTTCTTTCACCTGCGCGAGGACCCGGCGCTTCATGAACCGCTCTTTCCCGGCGCGCGGGAAGCGCTGGATGAACTCGCGGCGAGAGATGATGTGTTGCTTGGTGTGGCAACGGGCAAGTCTCAGCGGGGCTTGCGAAACATCTTGGAATTGCACGATATTCGCGGCCATTTCGTGACTCTTCAGACGGCTGATGAGCACCCGTCTAAGCCGCATCCCTCGATGATGCATCAGGCGATGAAGGACGCAGGTGTCATGCCGTCGCAGACGGTTATTTTTGGCGATACGAGCTACGATATAGTGATGGGGTGCGATGCTGGCGCTCATTCGGTAGGGGTTTCCTGGGGATATCATGACGCTCAGGATCTCATGTCCCATGGTGCCTCACACGTGCTGGATCATTTTAATGATCTTGTTCCTTACCTGGATGCGCATTGGGCGGATGGTGCTGCCAGACGCTCCTTGGAGATTGAGGAAGACACGCCATGAGAAAGCTTCTGGTTGCCTTTGTCGTCGTTGTGGCCTCTTTGGTCGGCGCACTTTATGGGCTCACTTTTCTGGACATCAATGCTTACCGGGCTGATATCGAGTCGCTGGCAGAGGAACAGACAGGTCGCACGCTTGAGCTTGCTGGTCCCTTGAATGTGGGCTTTTCGCTGACCCCAACTGTTGTCGCAAGAGAAGTGCGCTTCGGCAACGCGTCCTGGGGGTCTGACCCTACGATGTTCGCGGCAGATCGCGTCGCCGTGCGTTTTTCGCTCATCAGACTCTTCACAGGGAGTGTTGATGTGACGCGCCTTGATGTCCGGGGCGCGACGGTCATGCTGGAAACCGGTCCGGGCGGTGTCGGGAACTGGGTGGTGACTGCGGATGATAGCGAGACGTTATCGTCTCAGTCTGAAGGGCAGGTAACGGTTGCCGGCCTCCCACGCGTCGTACTTGAGGATGTCGAGGTTACTTATAGGAGTGGTCGGCGTGGCGACACCACGGAAGTGGTCCTCACCCGCGCAGACATTGAGCCTAGAACAAACGGGATTGCCGTGGGTGTTGTTGGCGATGTGAATGCTGTAACGGCGTCTGCGTCGGCTCTTATTGTCGGCGATGAAAGCTCCTTCCGAGTTGATGATTTAAGCCTGGCATACGGAGAGATCGGCCTCACAGGTCATCTGACAGGGAGCCGCGCCTCTGCGACCGCACCTATCACCATCGACGGAGAGTTGTCGGCGTCGGCGATTGACCTCAATGAACTCGGTACCAGAAGCTCGGGCGCTAACGGACAGCAGGAGCTGTTTAGTAGGTCGCCGCTTCCCTTTAATGCGTTGAGCGTCATCAATGGGGAGATTGGCATTAAAGTAGACAGTCTTACCTATCGGGATGCTGAATTCACCGACATGCAAACGGCGGTGACGCTGAAGGACGGCGCGCTCTCGGCGCCAATGTTTGCAACCTATGAGTCCCGTCGTTTGGAGGCTGAGATTCGTGCTCGGAATTCAACAACGCCAACCGCCGGCATCGTGCTCTCAGCGCCTGGCTTTGGCATTGGGAGGTTCCTTGAAGAAATGGACGCTACTGATCTCGTGGATGTCGACGGACATATTGGTCTCGACCTGTCGTCAAAGGGACAATCGCCGGCGGAGTTGGCATCCAACCTCAATGGAAAGATCGATGTTGCGACCGGACGCGGAACCATTCATTCCAGTGCTTTTGAATTGATTGCCAAGGACCTGATTTGGGCACTCATTCCCAAGGGTGGGGAAACTGGCAAAGCTGACCTTACCTGCTTTATTGGACATGTTGATTTCACAGGCGGCATTGGCAACGTCTCCTCTCTTGCGCTTGTGACAAGCGAAATACGCACGTCAGGCTCTGGTACCCTCAATCTGCGTAACAAGACGGTCGATATGCAGCTCAAGCCACGGCCAAATGATCCTGGGCTATTGAGTCTGGCGACCCCGATCAATATTACTGGCCCACTTACCTCACCGAGGGTTCGGCCTGACACCGGCGCGTTGCTCGGCGATCTGGCTGTAGCCGTTGGGGCGGGCGCATTAACGGGCGGTATTGGTGCATTGCTGCCGCTCGTTAGTGCGGAAAACTTCGATGCAGATGAGGCGAGCGCCTGTTTGGACATGATCGCGGCCGAGAAGCGCGGCGGTGCCGGTGCGGGGACCAGTGAAAGCGTTCTCGATAAAGCGGGTGAAGGTGCTGAATCCCTCATCGAAGGCGTGGGCGATATTCTTACCTCGCCTTTCAAGTGAGATAGGGCCTCATGGACGAGAATGACAAGATATTGAATGCAGATCGATTTGTGTCGCATCCGGGTGACGGCGCAAAGGCTGATCTTCGCAAACGGTTTTACGAGCAGGCGACCGCGCGCCCTCTTGATGATGGATTTGCCATCGAACTCGATGGACGGGCGATCAAAACCCCCGCCAGGGCGACTCTCTGTGTGCCGAATGAGAACCTGGCGACTGCAATTGCAGAGGAATGGAACGCTCAGGAAACGCACATTGTTCCGGAAACGATGTTGGTGACAAAGCTTGCGAACACGGCGCTCGACCGGGTAGGCCCACGGCGCGAGGAAGTTGTGGACGAAATTGCGGCTTTTGGGGGATCAGACCTTCTTTGCTATCGGGCAGAAGACCCCGAGAGCCTTGTTGCCCGGCAGGCTAAAGACTGGGACCCGCTGCTTACCTGGCTGAACACGACCCATCAGGTGCGGCTCGAGCTGGCGACGGGCGTCATTTTCAAGGACCAGGCGCCGGAGTCGCTGGCGCGGCTGCGCGAGCTGGTGGCGGCACGGTCAGAGTTTGAGCTGGCTGGTCTGCATCAGGCGGTTTCTTTGTGCGGGTCGTTGGTGTTGGGTCTCGCCTTAAGCGAAGCCCATATCGACGCTGATCTAGCCCACGATCTGGCCCATCTGGACGAGAGCTGGCAGGCTGAGCGCTGGGGCTGGGACGAGGAGGCCCGCGCGCGCCTTGAGGAACGGCGAAAGATGCTCGCGGCGACGGCGACCTATCTGGAACTCCTCTAAGCCGCTACGTCACCTCATGGCGCTTTGCCGGTGTCTTTGAAGCAGCGATAACCCATTGGCAAATGGGCGTTTTCGGTGCTATTCAAAGCGCCATATGGACCCTGACCGGGCGGCTTTGGAAGCCTGGGTAGCATTCGTCTAAGGTGGTCTTCCAAAACAAAAAAGCCGGCTCTTGGGGATGTGTCTCAAGCAGCACAGAGGGGGCTTCATGAAAGAGATTATCCGTCAGCTAGAAGAACGACGTGCAGTTGCCAGATTGGGTGGCGGCGAACGTCGGATCGACTCACAACACAGCAAGGGCAAGCTCACCGCACGGGAGCGGATCAGCCTCTTGTTGGACGAAGGCAGCTTCGAAGAGTTCGACATGTTTGTTGAACATGATTGCTACGATTTCGGCATGGAAGGGCAGAAGGTTCCCGGCGACGGCGTTGTTACCGGCTGGGGCACGGTGAATGGACGCCCGGTCTATCTCTTCGCCAAGGACTTCACCGTCATGGGCGGATCACTGTCGCGCAACCACGCGAAGAAGATCAACAAAGTGCAGGACATGGCGCTTAAGATGGGCGCGCCGATTATCGGTCTTTTTGATGCGGGCGGTGCGCGCATTCAGGAAGGCGTTGATGCGCTTGGCGGATATGGCGAAGTGTTCAACCGAAACGTGCTGGCCTCTGGGGTTATCCCTCAGATATCCGTGATCATGGGCCCCTGCGCTGGCGGTGATGTCTATTCGCCAGCCATGACCGATTTCATCTTCATGGTCAAAGACACCTCCTACATGTTCGTGACAGGTCCGGATGTTGTGAAGACGGTTACGAACGAGGAAGTAACGTCCGAAGAGCTGGGCGGGGCGACTGTTCACTCCACCAAGTCGTCTGTTGCCGACGGTGCCTTCGAAAACGACGTTGTGGCCATGAGCCAGGTCCGTCGTCTGATCGACTATCTGCCGTCGTCTAATCGGTCTGACGTGCCGGAGCGTCCCTTCTTCGATGACCAGGATCGGGTTGAAGATTCCCTCGACACGTTGATCCCCAGCAACCCCAACATGCCGTATGACATGAAGGAGCTTGTGCTCAAGCTGATTGATGAGGGCGATTTCTTCGAAATCCAGGAAAACTTCGCCAAGAACATCATCACCGGCTTTGGTCGTATTGAGGGGCGGACCGTCGGTGTTGTCGCAAACCAGCCAATGACACTGGCCGGCGTTCTAGACAGCGATGCAAGCCGGAAAGCGGCGCGCTTTGTGCGTTTCTGCGACTGCTTCGATATTCCGATCATCACACTGGTGGATGTGCCCGGGTTCCTGCCGGGTACCTCGCAGGAATATGGCGGTCTTATCAAGCACGGAGCCAAATTGCTTTACGCCTATGCGGAAGCGACGGTGCCGAAGATTACGGTCATCACCCGCAAGGCCTATGGTGGTGCCTATGTTGTGATGGCGTCCACTCATCTGCGCGGCGACATCAACTATGCCTGGCCGACGGCGGAAGTCGCTGTGATGGGTGCGAAGGGTGCGGTGGAGATTATTCATCGCAAAGACATTGATGATGAGGACAAGATCGCGGCCCATACGGCGGAATATGAGGACAGGTTCCTCAATCCATTTAAGGCTGCCGAGCGGGGGTACATTGATGAGGTGATCATGCCTCACAATACACGGCCTCGGATCGCCCGAGCGCTCGCGGTGTTGCGTGACAAGCAGCTCGAGAACCCCTGGAAAAAACACGACAACATTCCGCTTTAAGGAGGCGATCAAATGTTTAAGAAGATCCTGATCGCCAACCGAGGCGAAATCGCGTGCCGGGTTATGAAGACGGCAAAGAAGATGGGCATCGCAACGGTGGCCGTTTATTCGGACGCCGACAAAGATGCGCTCCATGTGGAGATGGCCGACGAGGCAGTGAATATCGGCCCTGCGCCTTCCGCTGAATCCTATCTTGTGATCGACAAGATCATCCAAGCGATCAAAGACACCGGCGCCGAAGCCGTGCATCCAGGGTATGGCTTCTTGTCGGAGAACGCGGCCTTTGCGGAAGCGCTTGAGAAAGAGGGCATTGCCTTTATCGGACCCAATGTGAAAGCCATCCAGGTGATGGGCGACAAGATTGAGTCCAAGAAATTCGCGAACGACGCGAAGGTGAGCACCGTTCCGGGATATCTCGGCGTGATCAAAGACACCGAAGAAGCTATCAAGATTGCCGGCGACGTCGGCTATCCGGTGATGATGAAGGCCTCTGCCGGTGGCGGCGGGAAGGGCATGCGGATTGCCTGGAACGAGAGTGAGGTCGCAGAAGGGTTTCAGTCTGCGATCAACGAAGCGAAGTCGAGCTTCGGCGACGACCGTGTCTTTATCGAAAAGTTCGTAACGGAGCCGCGCCATATTGAAATTCAGGTGATGGCGGACGGGACCGATGCCGTTTATGTGGGTGAGCGGGAATGCTCGATCCAGCGCCGTAACCAGAAGGTAATCGAGGAAGCGCCGAGCCCGTTCCTGGATGAAGCGACGCGGAAGAAGATGGGTGAGCAAGCAGTGGCGCTCGCCAAGGCTGTCGATTATCGCAGTGCCGGCACGGTTGAGTTCATCGTCGATAAGGACAAGAATTTCTACTTCCTGGAAATGAATACACGGCTTCAGGTGGAACATCCCGTGACCGAGCTCATCACCGGCATTGACCTGGTTGAGCAAATGATCCGGGTTGCGGCGGGCGAGAAACTCTCGATCAAGCAGGAAGATATCAAGCTCAATGGATGGGCGATTGAAAGCCGCATCTATGCAGAGGATCCATATCGGAACTTCCTGCCGTCGATCGGCCGCCTGAGCCGATATCAACCGCCAGCAGAACGCACATCAGATGATGGCGTCACTGTGCGGAATGACACGGGTGTTTATGAGGGCGGTGAAATTTCGCTCTATTACGATCCCATGATCGCGAAGCTCTGTACGCATGCGGCCACCCGCGAGGAGGCTGTCGACGCCATGTCGGATGCGCTTGATGCTTTCTACATTGAAGGTATCCAGCACAATATTCCTTTTCTGGGCGCCATTATGGAACATGAGCGTTTCCGCAAAGGAGATCTGACGACCGGCTTTATTGCGGATGAGTACCCAGACGGGTTCGCTGGTGTGCCCGTGACGGAAGAGCGCGCCGACAAGCTCGTTCTTGCGGCAGCCTTCATGAATGAAATCCATGCATTGAGGGCGACGGAGATCACCGGACAGTTGCCAAACCGACCCCGCTTCCTTCCTGAGGACTGGGTCGTTTCGCTCGACAAAGAGCACACAATTCACTTGCGTACAGAACCGGAAGAAGACTGGCTCAATGTTGTGCTCAAGAATGAGGATGGCAGCGAACGCAGTCGTCACACGGTTGCAAGCGAATGGCGGCCAGGAAAGGTTGTGTTCGAGGGCGTGATCGATGGCGAGCCCATCGTCTTGCAGGCGGAGCGGGCACGTGGCCTGCAGGGGTACAATCTCACCTACCGTGGATCGACAGTAAATGCAGCCGTGCGCACCAAAAATGCGCATGACCTGTCGCAGTTCATGCCAGAGAAGGTCGCCGCCGATACGTCCAAGTATCTCTTGTGCCCGATGCCGGGTCTGGTGGTCTCGATCAATGTGGAAGTCGGCCAAGAGGTGAAGGTCGGCCAGACCCTCGCAGTTGTGGAAGCGATGAAGATGGAGAACATCTTGCGTGCGGAACGTGACGGCGTGGTGGCGGAGATTTCGGCTGCGGCCGGCGACAGCCTCCAGGTCGATGAGGTCATCATCGAGTTTGAGTGATTTCTCTGCCAAGGATGTTTTGACGCCCGCCTGGTTGTGCCCGGCGGGCGTTGTTCTTTCTAGCCGAGCGATTAAATATAGAGTGTCTTTCAGATCAAGCGGGACCCTGAACACATGATACGGAAAGCCCTGGTTTCTCTGCTTCTTGCGTTTGTGTTGTCGCCCACATTTGCGGTCGCTGAGGAGTCCGCCGTCCGGTGGCAGAGCGAGGACGCGCTCTTTCTTGCGGGCGCAGACGTCGTCGTTTCTGAGGATGTCGACGGTGACCTGAGGGCGTCGGGCGACTCGATTGTGATTGGCGATGATGTCACGATTGAAGGCGACGCTTGGCTGGCGGGTCGCCGGATTGTTGTCGACGGCGTGGTCGATGGGGACCTCGACATCCGGGGTCAGTCTGTATTGCTCAATGGACCAGTGGACGGAAACGTCTCTGTCTGGGCCGTCGATCTGGTTTTGGGTCCCGATGCTGAGATTGATGGGAACCTCTCTTACTATACGAGCGCGCCTGCCGAAATTGCCGAGGACGCCCGCGTTGACGGCGAGGTGCAGAGCCACTTCTTCTCAGGGGAGGAGGACGCAGCCTCGCAGGTCCCAGAGGACTGGCGCGGCAATTGGGAAGAACAGGGATCTGACGATGTTTCTCTGGAACTCACGCTCCCGGGTGCCCTTGTCCTGGCTATCTTTGCCGGTGCTTTGGTCTTTGTAGCGCCGCGTTGGTCAGACAAGCTTCAGGTGGCCGCAACAGACAGCCCGGCGCTTGCAATTTTTTATGGGCTGGTCTGGATGCTCGGACTGCCTGTTGTTGCCGTGTTCGCTGCCTTCACGATTATCGGCCTTCCGTTTGCGTTCCTTTTGATCGTGCTCTACGGCGTCGTCTTCTGTGCAGGCATGGTGACGGCGGCCATCATCATTGGCGGCTATCTGGTGGACCTTGCGGGTCTGGAGTTCGGCGATGGATCGGGCAGGCGCCTTGCGCTGGTGATTGTCGGGGCGTTTGTCCTTTGGGCGGGCGCTGGCGTGCCGGTGCTGGGCGGATTTTTCTGGTTTGTGTCCATTGCGCTCGGCATTGGTGGCATCTTGATTGCCGGCCGGGTTCGCTATGAAGCGCTCTGAAAAATCTCTTCGAACTTCTGCTTCATGACCATGTCGACTTCGGCGGTCGAGACGATCTGACCAAGGTCTTCGAGACTTGTGACGCCGTGCTCAGACACGCCGCACGGGACAATGCCCGAGAAATGCTCGAGATCGGGGGCGATATTCAGGCTGACACCATGAAAGGTCACCCATTTGCGGACGCGGACCCCGATCGCTGCGATTTTGTCTTCTTTCGAGGGGCCAAGCTCTGGTCGCCGCACCCAAACGCCGACGCGATCATCGCGCCGTTCCCCCTTGATGTTGAAGGCCGCCAATGTCTGGATCAGCCATTCTTCCAGGTCACGGACGAAACCTCTTACATCGGGGCCCCGTTCTTTGAGGTTGAGCATGACATAGCCGACCCGCTGGCCGGGGCCGTGATAGGTGTATTGGCCGCCGCGACCGGTTTCGAACACTGGAAACCGCTCAGGCGTCAGCAGATCTTCTGTCTTTGCGCTGGTTCCAGCCGTATAGGTCGGTGGATGTTCCAGCAGCCATACGCATTCATTTGCCGTTCCCGCGGCGATTTCCGCCGCTCTCTTTTCCATGAAGGACAGGGCGTCTGCGTAGGGGACCAAAGAGTCCGAGACGATCCAGTCCAGCGGGTGGAGAGCTGTTTTTTCGGCAGTATTCAGGGGATTAACCATGCGCTAACTCTAGCATGAAAAACTTCGTTTCGATCCAAGTGTGGGACACACGTCCTACGCATTCTGTTCGTCGTAGGGACCTTATCAGTGAACGCTGTCGACAAAGTTTATGTTGAGTTGTCTGTCGTCATTGGACGCTCGAAAATGCCCATCAACCAGCTTTTGAAGATGGGCCGCGGGGCTGTCATTGAGTTGGACGCCCACCAGGACGATGAAGTGTGGATTATGGCGAATAACATCCCGATTGCACGTGGCGAGATCGTCGTGCAGGAAGACCGGATCGCGGTTTCCATCACAGAAAAGATCAATCAGGCGAGTTCGATCCGCTAAAAGCTCCTGTTTTTGGTCTTTTTTGAAGGTCAGGGCGTTATTTCGTTCGCCCGACTTATTAATACGGCAAATTAGTGTTATTTTTTGTATTTCACGTTCTGTAGTTGAAATTTATCAATTTCCAGCCTATCTCTGTGGACAATAAAGGCTGCGTGTCATGCAGTGGTTCGGAGGTAGGCGCAATGCTGCCCATCGTATTTGATGTCAGTGCTGGTGCGATCGTGCTCGTGGGCGAGGGCGAGCTTGTTGTGCGCCGCCTGGAGCTGCTTGACGCTGCCGGTGCGTCCGTCCGCGTTTTTTCTGCTGCGCCCTCTGACGAGCTGCAGAGCCTTGCTGGTGACCGCCTCGCCGGCGACCGCCCGCAAGATGCGGATCTCGAAGCGACGCAGCTCGTGTTCGGAGCTGGTCTCACGGACGCGGAGGGCGAGGATCTCGCTCGCCGCGGCCGGGCATTGGGCGCGCTGGTCAATATTGAAGATGTGAAGCCGCTCTGTGACTTCCATGTGCCCTCCATGGTGCGACGGGGCGATCTCACCCTCACGATTTCCACTGGCGGTAAATCGCCAGGCTTGGCGCGGCGGCTGCGGCGTCATCTTGAGGCGCTCTTTGGTCCCGAGTGGGCAGGGTATTTGGACCAAATTGGAGAGAAGCGTCAGTCGTGGCGATCAGAAGGTCTGCCATTGGACGAAGTTTCTCGGAAAACTGATTCATTCATTGATCAACAAGGATGGCTGTCATGAGTGTTGCCGAATTGAAGGAAGTTCAAGAACGTCCGGCAATGATGGACACGGAAACGGTGTCGTCAGATCAGTTAGCCAATCTGCGCGAGAAATATGCGGGTCTCGTGGGCGGTCCGTTGCTGGAAGCGATGATCAAGCAAGAGTTTCCAGGCGACATCGCCGTCGTCTCTTCCTTTGGCGCTGAGTCCGCTGTGCTCCTTCATATGGTCGCAGAGATTGACCCGACCGTGCCGGTGATTTTTCTGAACACGGGTAAACTGTTCGGCGAGACCCTGCGATACCGAGATCGGTTACAGGAGAAGCTCGGGCTTACTGACCTGCGCGCCATCGGTCCGCTTCCAGCTGACCTTGAGGCGAAAGACCCTCACGGTGGTTTATGGAACCAGGACCAGGACGCCTGTTGTTTCGTGCGCAAGGTCTTGCCCCTCGAGCGTGCTTTGGCTCCTTTCCGGGCCTCTATCACTGGGCGCAAGCGCTTTCAGACGTCAACGCGGACGACCATGGACCCTATCGAGGAAGAAGTCGTGAAGGCGGTTGATGGTGTGCATTCACAGGGGCCTACCCGGTTCAAGGTCAACCCCTTGGCGTTTTGGGGAGAGGATGAGCTGAACCAATATCTTGTCGACAATCGACTGCCAAAACATCCCCTGGTGAAAGATGGCTATCGGTCTATTGGGTGCATGCCGTGCACCGACAAGGTGCCCGAAGGCGGCGATTATCGGGATGGCCGCTGGAAAGGCAGTGATAAGGACGAGTGCGGTATCCATCTGCCGATTAATATGGATGGCGACGGCATCTGACCATCGGAAAAGCCGAGCAATTTCAGGCGATTAAAAGCGCACCGCTGCCGAAGAGAAGGCTTGCCGACCGGCCATCGATTTGTTACATGAGCGCCTTCCTATCTGTCATGTGATTTGCGGACGTGGCGGAATTGGTAGACGCGCAGCGTTGAGGTCGCTGTGGGGTAAAACCCGTGGAAGTTCGAGTCTTCTCGTCCGCACCATGACAGACAAAAAGCCGGGGCCTGCCTCGGCTTTTTTTGTGGAATTTCGCTGCTTCCGGCGGGCCTGCGGTAGCAAATAGACATCGTTTCGCGCACACTTCGCCGGCGAGTGAATCGGGGCGTTGAGTTCCGGGGCTTCACTCGTATGCCGAAACGACTTCCGATCGGCGCTCTTTCAGGGACATGGCCTAAGTGACTGATTCAACGCAAACTTCCAGCCAGACAGAGGAGTGGGACACACCGCTGACCCCCGCCTTTGTGGGCGAGATCGTTCGCGCGTTGGATCGCGGCGACGAAGAGACCGTTCGGTCGCTGGTGATGCCGCTTCGAGCGGCTGACCAGGCCGAACTCTTGGAGCTTGTGCGGTCCGATGAGCTGCGAGCGCTGGTGCACGCTCTAGGCGCTGATCTTGAACCGGATGTGCTGAGTGAGCTTGAGGAAGCCGTCCGAGACGATGTGATTGAGCTGATGGCGCCGGAGGATATTGCGGCTGCTGTCCAGGAACTCGACTCCGATGACGCCGTTTATATTCTTGAGGACATGCCAGCGGATGAGCAGCGAGAGGTGCTCAGTCAGGTTCCGGCGCAAGAGCGCGCCGCCATTGAGCGGTCTCTGGAATATCCGGAGGACAGCGCTGGACGCATTATGCAGCGCGATCTCGTTGCGGTGCCGCCGTTCTGGGATGTGGGTCAAACGATCGATTATCTCCGTGAGGCGCAGGACCTGCCGGATGAGTTCTATGAAATCTTCGTGGTCGACCCGTCCTATCGACCAATCGGTGCCGTGCCATTGTCGCGAATGATGCGGACGAAACGACCTGTCCCCATCGAAGATATTATGGACGTTGAGCAGACACTCATCCCGGTTGAAACCGACCAGGAAGACGTGGCGCTGCAGTTTGAAAAATACGACCTGATCTCTGCGGCTGTCGTGGATGAGAATGAGCGCCTGGTCGGTGTGGTCACCGTGGATGACGTGGTCGCTGTTATCGCGGACGAAGCAAGCGAAGACATCCGTCGCTTGGGTGGTATCGTCTCCGAAGAAAGCGTCTCGGATACGGTTGTGGAGACCACTCGCAATCGTTTTTCATGGCTGTTTGTGAACCTCCTCACAGCGATTTTGGCATCGGTCGTGATTGCTTTCTTTGAAGGCACCATTCAGTCCATGGTGGCGCTGGCAGTCTTGATGCCCATTGTGGCGTCGATGGGCGGCAACGCGGGTACGCAGACCATGACGGTGGCCGTCCGTGCGCTCGCGACTAGGGATTTGGTGCCGATCAATACAAGCCGGATCATTACACGCGAGGTCCTTGTCGGGTTTTTGAACGGCGTCTTGTTTGCCATCCTGATGGGGTTCGTGGGTGCCCTCTGGTTTCAGGATGCGCTTCTAGGCGGCGTGCTTGCGGCCGCCATGGTCATCAATATGATCGTGGCCGGTCTCGCGGGTATTCTTGTGCCTCTCGGTCTTGATCGGTTTGGGATCGACCCGGCTGTTGCGTCCAGTGTGTTCGTGACAACGGTGACAGATGTGGTCGGTTTTTTGGCTTTTTTGGGTCTGGCCGCTTTGGTGTTGTTGTAGGGGTGAGTTTCTTAAGAAAGGTAACTCATGCGTAGTGTGTTTCGCAGTTGGTGTTTGGCGATTTTGGCGTCGCTTTTTGCCGGATCGGCAATCGCAGGGGAGTGGAGCGAAGGGGCGCCCAGCGCATCGGGTCGCGCATTCGCCGCGTCGGCGATGTTGGGTGAAGAGATTTACATTGCCGGGGGTGCCGGTATCAGCAAACCGGTATCGTCGGTCGACGCCTACGATACGATCGGCGACATCTGGCGGGCACTTCCCGCGCTGCCTCTCGGTCTTCAGCAAGCGGCGATGGCCTCGGTCAATGGTCGTCTCTATATTAGTGGCGGCTACACGGAAGAGAGCCCCGGGCCCGATAATGCCGCGCTCTATCAATTCGATCCGTCCGTTGGTGTGTGGGTAAGAGGACCTGACATGCCCGGTCCTCGTGCGTGGCACGAGATGGTTGGGGTTAATGGGAAGCTCTATGTCATCGGTGGCGTCGGACCGCGTGCCAATCGTGTGTTTGTGTTTGATCCCATGACTGAAGAGTGGGGTGAGCTCTCCGCCAAGCTACCTGTTGAACGGTCTGCTCTCGGGCTAACCGTGCTTGCGGGCGAGATATATGCAATTGGCGGTCGCCGATCGAACGGCGCTCCCTCCGCGCGGGTTGATATCTTCGATCCGGCAGCGGGCAGGTGGCGCACGGGGCCCGCACTGCCCGAGGCACGCGCCGGGATCGGCGCGGCGGTGCTTAACGGGCGTATTCATGTGGTTGGTGGGGAACAGGTGTCGCCGCCGCGGACCTTCAGCGAGCACAGTGTTCTGAACAGCGCCGGGACTGGTTGGGAGCGTGCCGAGCCTCTGGCGACACCAAGGCACGGTGCTGCAGTTGCTGTCGCTGACGGCGTTCTGTTTGCGATTGGTGGAGCGACAGGACCAGGCGTCTATACAGTCTTCACCGTGTCTGATTTGGTCAGCATCTACAGGCCGTAAGGAAGTTTCATGATCCCGAACGATTACCCCACACTTAATTTTGACCTCGGCGAAACCGTCGACATGATCCGTGACACCGTTCGGTCGTTCACGGCCGACAAGATCGCGCCGCGGGCTGTTGAGATTGATGCCACCAATGAGTTTCCGCGGGACCTATGGCCACAACTGGGTGAGCTCGGATTGTTGGGGCTGACCGTGGAAGAAGAAGAGGGCGGATCGGGACTTGGCTATCTTGCCCACACCGTTGCGATGGAGGAAATCTCCCGAGGGTCGGCGTCGGTGGGCCTTTCCTATGGCGCGCATTCGAACCTGTGCGTGAATCAGATACGTAGATGGGCAACGCCTGAACAGCGCGCGAAGTATCTGCCCAAGCTCATCAGCGGGGAGCATGTCGGGTCGCTCGCCATGAGTGAGCCGGGCGCAGGATCGGACGTTGTGTCCATGAAACTCAGAGCCGACATGAAGGGTGACCGTTACGTCCTCAATGGCAACAAGATGTGGATCACCAACGGCCCTGACGCGGATACGCTGGTGGTCTATGCGAAGACAGATGCGGATGCAGGCCCGAAGGGGATCACTGCTTTTCTCATCGAGCGCGGCTTTAAGGGGTTCTCGACCGCTCAAAAGCTCGACAAACTGGGCATGCGCGGTTCCAGCACCTGCGAGCTTGTGTTTGAAGACTGCGAAGTTCCGGAAGAAAACGTCATGGGCGGCGTCAATAATGGTGTGCGGGTCCTCATGAGCGGCCTTGATTATGAGCGCACCGTCCTGTCCGGCGGGCCGCTCGGCATCATGCAGGCGGCGATGGATATCGTGCTGCCTTACGTGCACGAGCGGAAGCAGTTCGATACGCCGATCGGCATGTTCCAGCTGATGCAGGGTAAGATCGCCGATATGTACACAACCATGAATGCCTGTAAGGCCTACGTATATGCCGTCGCCAAAGCCTGCGACCGGGATGAGACAGCGCGGAAAGATGCGGCCGGGGCCATTCTCTACTCCGCAGAGAAAGCAACCTGGATGGCGCTGGAAGCGATCCAGGCGCTCGGCGGTAATGGGTACATCAATGAATACGAGACAGGCCGGCTCTTGCGGGATGCGAAGCTCTATGAAATCGGGGCAGGCACCAGCGAAATCAGACGCATGCTGATTGGCCGGGAACTGTTCAACGAAACAGCCTGATTTCGACAGGCGATAGAATATTGCAGGGAGAGTGTAATGAGTGATTTGGAGAAAGATCCGATTGTGATCGTCAGTGCGGCTCGCACGGCGCTCGGTGGGTTTCAGGGCGCCTTGGCGGCTGTCTCAGGTCCGGAGCTCGGTGCACAGGCGCTTGCCGGCGCTGTTGAGCGGGCGTCACTCGGGTCTGACGAGGTGGACGAAGTCTTTATGGGCTGTGTTCTGCCCGCAGGCGTGGGCCAGGCGCCCGCCCGACAGGCGGCGCTTCGGGGCGGTCTGGACCAAAGCGTGCCGGCGACAACAATCAACAAGGTGTGCGGATCGGGCATGAAGACCGTGATGCTTGCCGCAGACGCGCTGGCAATGGGGCGTGCCACAGTGGCCGTGGCCGGTGGCATGGAAAGCATGAGCAATGCGCCTTACCTCCTTCCGAACGCCCGTGGTGGCATGCGTCTTGGTCACGGTGAAGCCAAGGACCACATGTTTCTGGACGGTTTGGAGGATGCCTATGAAGGACGTTTGATGGGCACCTATGCTGAGGACACGGCGCAGCATTACCAGTTCTCCCGCGAAGCCCAGGACGCCTATGCGCTGACGTCGCTCGCGCGCGCGAAGGCGGCAACGGAGGACGGTACGTTTGCCCCTGAAATTGTGCCGGTCACGATCAAAAACCGGAAAGGGGAGACAGAGGTCGCCCAGGATGAGCAGCCTCTGACAGCGCGGCCTGACAAGATCCCCACCTTGAAGCCCGCCTTTGCGCCGGACGGATCGGTGACCGCGGCAAACTCGTCATCTATCTCTGATGGTGCCGCGGCACTTGTGATGATGCGCCGCTCGGAAGCTGACCGGCGCGGCCTTGCGCCTTTGGCCATCATTCGCGGGCAAGCCATGCACGCGCACGCGCCCGCTTGGTTCACGACAGCACCTGTGGGCGCCATGGGCAAATTGCTGGAGCAGGTGGGTTGGTCCGCCGGGGATGTAGACCTGTTCGAGATCAACGAAGCCTTCGCCGTCGTTGCCATGGCGGCGATGCAGGAGCTCGATCTCGATCATGAGAAGGTCAACATTTATGGGGGCGCTTGTGCGCTTGGACATCCGATTGGCGCGTCTGGAGCGCGGATCATTGTGACGCTTCTGAACGCGATGGCGCAGAAGGGCGTCACAAAAGGGGTGGCGTCGCTCTGTATCGGCGGTGGCGAGGCGACGGCCGTCGCCCTAGAACGGCCCGCGGCTTGAATCAATCTCTGAGATGGGTGCGATAAAGGGCTGAAACCAATACGTTTTTGGCGCTTTCTGGGGTACGGAAAAAGCGCTTGGCTTTGGGGGCAGGCTGCTTATCCTCCGGAGCACATAAAATAAGAAGACAGGGAGTGCGCGGCGCATGGCCGTACTCAAGACCAAGGTTTCAACGCGGGACGAGCGGTTCAAAACCAACCAGGCGGCGATGGCTGAGCTCGTCGCTGACCTTGACGCCCAGCGTGCGAAACACGCCATCGGCGGGGATGAGAGGTCTCGCACGCGACATGTGTCCCGGGGCAAAAAGCTGCCGCGCGAGCGGGTATATGGGCTCTTGGACCCCGGCAGTCCGTTTCTGGAACTGTCGCCCATGGCCGCCCATGGCATGCATGGGGGCGAGATCCACGGAGCAGGGATCATCACCGGTATTGGCCGGGTCGCGGACCAGGAGTGCGTCATCGTCTGCAATGATGCGACGATCAAAGGCGGCACCTATTATCCAGAAACGGTGAAGAAGCATTTGCGGGCCCAGGAAGTGGCGCTGGAGAATGAGCTTCCCTGCATTTACATGGTCGACTCCGGTGGTGCCAACCTGCCGAACCAGGCGGATATCTTTCCGGATAAAACCCATTTCGGGCGGATTTTCTACAATCAGGCGAACATGTCCGCGAAGGGCATCCCGCAGCTCTCCATCGTGATGGGGTCGTGCACGGCGGGCGGTGCTTATGTGCCGGCGATGTCCGATGAAAACATCATCGTGAAAGAGCAGGGCACCATCTTCCTCGGCGGTCCGCCGCTCGTAAAGGCCGCGACCGGCGAGGTGGTGAGCGCTGAGGATTTGGGCGGCGCTGATGTCCATTCCCGTACCAGTGGAGTCACGGACCATTATGCCCTCGACGATGATCATGCGCTGGCGCTGATGCGCCAGATTGCCGGCACCCTTAATCGTCGCAAGGCACCGCAGATCAAACTACAGAACCCTCAAGAGCCCCTTTATGACCCGGCGGAGCTGGACGGCGTGGTCCCGTCATCGCTCGCGGTCCAGTATGATGTGAGGGAAGTCATTGCGCGGCTAGTGGATGGCTCCGACTTTGATGAGTTCAAACCGCTTTATGGCGACACCCTTGTCACCGGCTTTGCCCATATCCACGGCATGCCGGTGGGGATCATCGCAAATAACGGCATACTTTTCTCAGAGTCTGCCTTGAAGGGCGCGCATTTTATTGAGCTCTGCTGCCAGCGCAAAGTGCCGCTTCTGTTCCTGCAGAACATAGCGGGCTTCATGGTGGGTCGGGAATATGAAGCCGGTGGCATTGCCAAGGATGGCGCGAAGCTGGTGACCGCAGTTGCCACGGCCCAGGTGCCCAAGATCACGGTGGTGATCGGCGGGTCATATGGTGCCGGCAATTATGGCATGTGCGGCCGGGCCTATTCACCGCGGTTCCTCTTCATGTGGCCCAATTCCCGGATTTCGGTGATGGGGGGTGAGCAGGCCTCCAGCGTGCTGGCCACGGTGAAGCGCGATGGGATGGAAGCACGTGGGGAGACATGGAGCGCCGAGGAGGAAGAAGCCTTCAAAGCGCCCATTCGTGCGCAATATGAAGATGAGGGGCATCCCTATTTCGCGACGGCCCGTGTGTGGGACGATGGGATCATCACGCCTCAGGAAACCCGGCGGGTGCTGGCCCTCTCTCTTTCCGCGACCCTCAACGCGCGCATACCGGACATGAAGTTCGGCGTTTTCAGGATGTGAGCCACATGTTTTCTTCTGTCCTGATCGCCAATCGCGGCGAAATCGCCTGTCGTGTTATCCGCACCGCCAAAGCCATGGGGCTGCGGACCATCGCTGTCTATTCCGACGCGGATGCCAATGCTGCCCATGTCGCTGAAGCGGATGAGGCGCACCATATCGGCCCGTCGCCTGCCAATGAGAGCTATCTGAAAGCGGATGTCATTCTGGAGGTCGCGAAGCGGAGTGGCGCGGAGGCCATTCATCCGGGCTACGGCTTCCTGTCGGAGAATGCGGAGTTTGCGGAAGCCTGTGAAAAAGCGGGTGTGATCTTCATCGGTCCGACGGCGTCGGCGATCCGCGCGATGGGTTTGAAAGACGCGGCCAAGGCGTTGATGGAAAAGGCGAACGTTCCCGTCGTGCCCGGCTATCACGGCGAAAACCAGGATCCGGCCTTCCTTGCTGAACAGGCGAGCGAGATTGGCTATCCGGTGCTGATCAAGGCGGTCGCGGGCGGCGGCGGCAAGGGCATGCGCCGGGTTGATGCGCCGGAGGAATTTGAGAAGGCGCTCGCGTCGGCTCAGCGGGAAGCCGCCAGCGCGTTTGGGGATGACAGGGTGCTGGTCGAAAAATTTGTCGCGCGACCGCGGCATATTGAGATCCAGGTCTTCGCGGACACCCATAGTAACGCGGTCTATCTCTTTGAGCGGGATTGCTCCCTGCAGCGACGGCATCAGAAGGTGGTGGAAGAGGCACCGGCGCCCGATATGCCACCCGATATGCGCGAAGCGATGGGGGCAGCAGCCGTCGCGGCCTCGAAAGCTATCGACTATCGGGGTGCCGGTACCATCGAGTTCATTGCAGATGCGTCCGACGGTCTCAAGGCGGACGGTTTCTATTTCATGGAAATGAACACGCGGCTGCAGGTGGAACATCCGGTCACCGAGATGATTACGGGGCAGGACCTGGTTGAGTGGCAGCTCCGGGTCGCCGCCGGTGAGCCATTGCCTGCCACCCAGGATGACCTCTTCATTGATGGGCATGCGGTGGAAGTGCGGCTCTACGCAGAAGACCCGGCGAAGAAGTTTTTCCCCTCCACGGGCACGCTGCACCGGCTGCGGCTGCCCTCAGGCGACGAGGGCGTCCGTGTGGATACCGGCGTGCGGGAAGGGGACACGGTCTCCATGTTCTATGACCCGATGATCGCGAAGCTCATCACCTGGGATGAAACGCGGGAGGGCGCGCTCCGCCAAATGGCGCGGGCGCTGGAAACGACTGAGATCGCAGGGCTGCGGGCCAACACGGCCTTTCTTGCTGAGATTGTGCAGAACAAGGACTTTATCGCCGGCGACATTGATACGGACTTTATTGACCAGCATCTGGACGAGCTGGTCCCCTCGGCGGGGCTTCCGGCACCAGAACTCATTGCCGTCGCCGCTCTGCATGAGCTTTTGCGGCGCGGTGGGGACGATGAAGAACAGTCGCCGTGGGGCGCGACAGACAGCTGGACCCTGGGCGGCGGTCGTACGGAACCGGTGCCCTTGGAGTTCGGTGGCGAGGTGATTGCGCTGTCCGCTCGGTCCGTCGAGGTTGCCTGGCAGATCAATATGGATGGAGCGTCGTTTAAGGCTCAGGGGCACCTGCAGGATGGCACTCTGACGGCCCAGGTGAATGGCCAGCGGCTCGCCGTCGGTGTGATTGAACTGAGCGGCGGTTTTGTGCTGATGCACAAGGGCGCGTCTTATGAGTTCACGCGGCCCGATCCGCTGGATGTGGACCTCCAGGAGCAGGCGGGTGGCAACCGGTTTGTGGCACCCTTGCCGGGCAAGATTGTGCAGGTGCTCGTTAAGGCGGGGGACAAGGTCCGTCCCGGCGCGCCGCTCATCGTGCTGGAAGCGATGAAGATGGAGCAAACCATTCAAGCGCAGAGTGCGGGCACGGTTGAGACTGTCGCGGTCGGCCAGGGCGATCAGGTCGAAGCAGGCGCGTTGCTTGTTTCTTTTGAAGAGGCGGCAGAGTAGAGCCTCTCGTGACCGTTCATCTCATTAAGCTCTGTGTAGGTGTCGAAGACCCGGAGACGCTCCGGGACTATCAGGCCCTGCGCCTGGCGCAAAAGACCAAAGCCGGAAAGCCAGCTGAAGTGATGCATGTTACCCGCATGACGCCAAAGCGGGCGGACGAGCTCACCGATGGTGGGTCGATTTATTGGGTCATGAAGGGAGTGGTGCGCTGCCGCCAGAAAGTGCTTGAGCTCAGAGCTCTGGTGGATGATGAAGGCAAGAAGCATTGCGGGCTGGTGCTTGACCCGGAACTCATTATGACGGAACGGCTTGCCAAGCGACCCTTCCAGGGCTGGCGCTATCTGGAACCCGAGGCCGCACCGAAAGACGCCCGCGCGGTTGAGGGTGAAGACGAGATGCCCGCCGAAATGCGCGAAGAGCTGCGTGAGCTTGGGTTGCTTTAGCTGCTAAACTCAACCGGCATATTGTCCAGCAAACGCGGTTGGCCGATTTTGGCAGCGACTAGGATGCGGGCGTCTTCGGTGAGCTTCTCGACGGGCTGGAGTGTTTTGGTGTCACGGACAGTGAGATAGTCAACCTTGTCGAAGCCCAGTTCCAAGAGCTTCGCCTCCGCTTCGGCGGTGAGCTTTTCGATGTCACCACCGGTGCTGATGGCGTCGGCGGTTTCGCGCAAGATCACATTGAGCTGCCCTGCGGCCTTCCGCTCTGGTTCCGTCAGATAGACATTGCGGGATGACATGGCAAGGCCGTCGGGCTCCCGCAGGATGGGTCCGCCCAATATCTCGACGGGAATGCGTAGGTCTTCCACCATGCGGCGGATGGTGAGCAGCTGCTGATAGTCCTTTTCACCGAAGACCGCACAGTCGGGCAGGGCCGCGAGCAGAAGTTTGCTGACGACCGTTGCGACACCATCAAAGTGGGTGGGGCGGGCTTCGCCCTCCAGCGTGTTGGTGACACCCTGGACAGAGACCGTGGTGCCATAGCCGTCCGGATACATTTCCGCGCCGTTCGGGGCAAAGATGAGGTCCGCCCGGTTCACCAGTTTCTCTGCGTCGGTGGCTTCCGTGCGGGGATAGGCATCGAAATCCTCGCCTGGGCCAAACTGGGTGGGGTTCACGAAAATCGAGACGATGACTTTTGTGGCGCCATTTTGGTTGGCGACGTCGATGAGGGAGAGATGGCCTTCATGGAGCGCGCCCATGGTGGGCACGAAGCCGATATTCTCGCCCGCCTTGCGCCAGGACGCCACCTGGTCGCGCATGTCTTTGATGGTGCGGGCGAGCGGCACCGCATAGGTCTCATTATCGATGGCCATGGCGCTACCCGAGTATGCCGTTGATGGCTTTGTCATACAGGGCTTCATAGGCGCCCGTCGTCATGGACACGGGATTGCCGCCGGTGCAGGGGTCTTCCAGCGCCATGGGGGCCATCTGGCTGATGAGGTCCGGGGTGATGCCGAGTTCATGCAGCGTGTTCGGGATCTGCAGTTCTTCACGCAGGCGGAGCACCCAGTCGATAAAGCTCGCGGCACTGTCACCGAGGTTCATATACCGCGCGGCGGCGGCAAGTTTTTCGTCGATCACGCTTAGGTTGTGATGCAGCACATAGGGCATGACGACAGCATTGGTGAGCCCGTGGTGCGTGCCTTTGAGGCTGGAACAGGGGTGGCTCATGGCATGCATCGCACCCAGGCCCTTCTGGAAGGCGACCGCGCCCATGGAGGAGGCAGCCATCATGTAGGCGCGGGCGTCTACGTTCTCGCCATTTGCGGTGGCTTCCGGCAGCCATTCTTTCACAAGCCGCATAGCTTCCAATGCGATCCCCTGGCCCATGGGGTGCCAGAAGGGGCTGCAATAGGCCTCCAGGGCGTGGGATAGGGCGTCCATGCCGGTTGCTGCAGTGATGGGCGCTGGCAGACCAACCGTGAGTGCCGGGTCGGCAATCACTTCGACGGGCAGCATTTTCGGGTGAAAGATCACCTTCTTTGTATGATCGCTTTCGTCGGTGATGACCGCGGCGCGGCCGACCTCTGAGCCGGTTCCCGCCGTGGTCGGCACGGCGATGATGGGCGCGATGCCCGTCGGGTCCGCGCGTGTCCACCAGTCTTCCCGATCCTCAAAGTCCCACATGGGCCGTGACTGGCCGGACATGAAGGCGATGGCCTTCGCCGTGTCCAGCGCAGAGCCGCCGCCGAAAGCGATGACGCCGTCATGATGGCCGCGCTTGTAGATCGCGACGCCTTCTTCGACATTTGCTGCGACCGGGTTGGCCTGCAGGTTGGAGAAGAGAACCGTTGAAAGCCCATTCTCCTCAAGCGCATTCAATGCGTCGGTGACGATCGGGAGCGCGGCCAAGCCCGGGTCGGTCACCAGAAGGGGCGCGTGAATACCCGCGCCGCGACAGGCGTTGGCGAGCTCGGAAATGCGCCCGGGGCCAAAGCGGACAGAGGTCGGATAGCTCCAGTTGGCGATCAGGCTTTGATAGGTATCGATTTTTGACTTGGGCATATGTTCAGGTCTTTAGTCGCAGATGGTAGCTCTTCGGGCGGGTGAGGAACTCATAGCCCACGGCCGACAGGGTCGCGCCGCGGCCACTGTCTTTAACGGCGGTCCAGGCGAGCGCTGGGTCCAGATAATCGCAGCGGTTCATGAACCAGGTACCTGTTTCCACCTGGTCGCCAATATGAACGGCGGCGTCAGCATCCGATGTCCAGATGGAGGCAGTAAGCCCATAAGGGCTGTCATTCATGAACCCGATCGCTTCTTCATCGCTCGAAACTTTCATGATGCCCACGGCGGGACCGAATGTCTCGTCTTTCATGAGGCTCATGGAATGATCGACATCGATCACGACTTGTGGTCCCAGATAGGGCGTGCCGTCTTTGGACTCCGGAAAATGACTTTCCGGGATGAGTGATTTGGCGCCATCGCGCACCGCGTCTGCCACCTGACCCCGCACGAATGTCGCGGCGCTTGTGCGGACCATCGGGCCGATGGTTGTGTCGGCGTCCAGCGAGCTGCCGAGCTTGTATCCCTTGGCGGTTTCGACGAACTGCTCAACGAATGTGTCGTAGATGCTGGCGTCTACATATATGCGTTCTTTGCCACAGCAGGACTGGCCGGAATTGAAAAAGGCTCCGTCCACGATGTTCTCGACCGCAAAGGCCACATCCGCGTCGGCCCGCACATAAGCCGGGTCTTTGCCCCCCAATTCGAGCCCCAAGTTGATAAAGCGTTTGACCGCCGCACGCTGGATGGCGTGTCCGCCTGCCACCGAGCCCGTGAAATTCACATACGCGCAAGCCGGGTGCTGGATGGCCTTCTCTGTAAGGTCATGGCCCATATGAAGCACCTGGAACAGGCCGTCCGGCGCGCCGGCCTTATCCATGGCTTCTGCCATACGTTCTGCACAGAGCGGCGTTTGCCCGGAATGTTTCAGGATAACCGTGTTGCCGGCCATGAGCGCCGGTACGACGGAATTCACCGCGATCATGTAGGGGAAGTTCCAGGCGGCGATGGCGAAGACGACGCCCAGCGGTTCGCGTTTGATATAGCGCTCAAACCCATCAATGGGGTCGGGCCGGACATGCTCCAGGCATTCCGGTGCGATCTTGATCATGTGGCGTGCCCGGTCGGCGAAACCGCCGACTTCATTGCCGCCATAGGCGATGGGTCGTCCCATCTGCCAGGCGAGTTCGGGCACGATCTCGTCTTTCATGGCGACAAAGGCGTCAACGAACTTTGTCATGAGAGCGGCGCGTTCCGAAATGGGCACGCGCTTCCAGGCTGCCTGGGCTTCACTTGCGCGCTCGAAGGCGGCCGACACCTCTGCCTTTGTCGCATAGGGGCGCTCTACATACACAGACCCGTCGATGGGCGTTATCAGTTTCAGGGTGTCGCTCATCCGCGTTCAAAACCTCTTGTCAGTTCCCAGTCCGTTACGGCGCGGTCATACTCTGCCTGCTCCCAGCGTCCGGTGTGGAGATAATGGTCAATAACCTCATCTCCAAAAGCCGCGCGCATGGTTTCGGACTTGTCCAAAAGCTCCAGCGCTTCGCGCAGGGATTTTGGCAGCGAGCGGATGTCTTCAGTGGCATAGGCATCGCCTTTGAATTCCGGCTCCAGTTGCATGTCATTTTCTATGCCGTGGAGCCCAGCACCGATAATGCCAGCGAAGGCCAGATAGGGATTGAGGTCCGCGCCACCGATGCGGCATTCAACCCGCATGGCATTACCATGGCCCACAACTCTGTATCCCGCTGTTCTGTTATCCATACTCCAAACCGCTGTGGTCGGCGCGAAAGACTGATCCGCAAACCGCTTGTAGGAGTTTATGCTGGGTGCCAGGAAATAGCTCATCTCCCGGCTGGCGGATATCTGCCCAGCGATGAATTTCTTAAACAAAGCTGACATGCCCTGGGCGTCGGCATTGTTGTGAAAAGCAGACTCATTGCCTGCCTTGTCCCATAGCGAGCAATGGATGTGGCAGGAGTTGCCGGCAAGCTCCTGATTCCACTTCGCCATGAAGGTGACTGACTTGCCATGCAGGTGCGCAATCTCCTTGATGCCGTTTTTGAGGATGACATGACGGTCTGCCATGTCGAGCGCTTCGGCGTAGCGCACATTGATCTCTTCCTGCCCTGGTCCCCATTCGCCTTTTGAGTTCTCCACGGGGATGCCTGCGGCGTCCAATCCGTTGCGGATGGCGCGCATGATCCCTTCTTCTTTGGACGTCTGGAAGATGTGGTAGTCCTCAATGTACCAACTGGCCGTCTTCAGGTCCCGATAGTGTTTCTCGTGGGCGGACTCAAACGGTTCGTCGAACAGGAAGAACTCGAGCTCGGAGGCCATATAGGCCATCATGTCCTTTTCGGCGAGGCGCTTCAGCTGTCGCTTGAGAATGGCGCGGGGCGACACAGGAATTTCCTCCCCGTGATGATCCAGCGTGTCGCAGATGACCAGAGCTGTCGCAGGAAGCCAAGGAATACGCCGCAATGTCGAGAGGTCCGGCTTTAGAGTGAAGTCGCCATAGCCTTTTTCCCAACTCGCCGATTTGTACCCGGGCACTGGCTCCATATCCATGTCGACGGTGAGCAGATAATTGCAGGCATGGGTCTCCTCCACCACGCTGTCGAGGAAGAAGGACCCCGTCACGCGTTTGCCTACCAGGCGCCCCTGCATGTCCGGCATACAGACAATGATGGTGTCGATCTCTCCCGCGGTCACAAGGGTGGTCAATTGATCAAGGTCGAGCTTGCCGTTCATGAGATCTCTTTCTTGTTCCTTGGCGGGTACCAGCAGTGGACATTAGGGCGCAGGCTGCCCGGGGAGTGGGTTGCAGCAGCCAGCATAGAACGGACCGTCCGTGATATCGATACGGATCGCGTACTTGTAGGCGAGGTCGGACATGCCATCTGAGCATTGATTGGTTTCTTCCAGGAGGGCAAAGACCGGCGACTGATCTGGCTCGGTCGTTCCTCTGAAAGACCAGATAACGGGCATGCCGTGGGCAGATCTTGACGTCTGAAATTCGATGATGGATTTGCCCTCCGCTAAAGAGTCGAACTCTCCACGCGTCTCGTTTAGTTGGAGTGCCCAGAAAGGTTCGGTTCCGCTGCAAGCAAGAGGTTCCCTGAACAGCGACTCTTTCGCCCGGGTCGGCGTTAGGTAGGCAGCATTCACCCAACCTGCCTGTCCGTCGACAAGGATTTCACGCCAGGTGGCGCGTCCCACCTGACGCTCCGCGCCAATTACACTGATGTCCTTCGCATCGAAACGCAGGCTTCCGATTTTCTCGGCGGTGGCAGAGGGTTCCGCCCGGATATTCAGGTGATCGTCTGAGGCGACATTTGTGACGTCGTAGGTCTCTTGCGCATGCGTTTCTATTGCGCTGAGTAAAAGTATGCCTGCGGCGCAGAGGAGAAAAAGCAAAAAGGAGAGCGGTCGATCAAAGTGGAGCGTGAGCGTGATGATACGGGCCTCTTGTCCGGTGTTTTGGCGTTGCGTTGAGTTTAGCGAGGATGTCTCCAAGCGAACAGGCACAATTGGTGAAATAGGCTCTCGTAGGTTGGTTGACTTGCAGTTACGGCAAGCGGACACTCCGCCAAATTGGACTTATGAGTCGTTCCCCTTTCAAGGAACGGCCAACTTTGACGGCGCTCCATATGCTCGCCAAAAAACATACAATTGTCCTCGGTAACGAGAAGGGCGGCTCCGGCAAAACCACGACGGCGATGCATGTGATCGCATCGCTGCTTGCGGAAGGCCTGCGTGTTGGATCCATCGACCTGGACAGCCGACAGCGATCTCTGTCGCGGTATGTGGAAAATAGACGCAACTGGAGCGAGGCGAACGATGTTCCCTTGGCGATACCCGATCATCATGTAGTTGATCGTTCCGATGCTGATACACTGACCGAGCAGAACCGTGAGGAGCGCGAAGCGTTTGAAGGTATCTACGCAGCGCTGACGGCAGCCAATGATGTCATCGTGATCGACAGTCCGGGCAGCGACACTTTTTTATCTCGTCTCGGCCACGCGGTCGCTGACACGATTATCACGCCTATGAATGACAGTTTCGTCGACTTTGATCTGCTGGCGCAGGTGAACCCGGACACGTATGAGGTGAAGCGTCCTAGTCTCTATGCGGAGATGGTCTGGGATGCGCGTAAGCGCCGCGCCATCGCCGATGGCGGCACGATTGACTGGGTAGTGATGCGGAACCGCTTGTCTTCGCTCGATGCCAAGAACAAACGACGCGTGGAGGCCGGCCTTGAAGCCTTGAGCGAGCGCATCGGATTTCGGATCGCGCCGGGTTTTGGTGAGCGTGTGATCTTCCGGGAAATGTTTCCGTCTGGCCTCACCCTTTTGGACCTTCGTGAGAAGGGCGCCGGCGGGGGACTTTCTATGTCCCATGTTGCCGCCCGGGCGGAGGTTCGTCAGTTGATAGCAACGCTCGACCTGCCGGATCTGCACCCAGACCAGCGGCAGCAGGCTCAGGCTTGAAGCCACGCATCTGTCGTGGTCGCGGGGTTGGCCCGCGGCACTTTTCGCCCCATTTAGAGTAGAGTTGCACCCGGTTTCTGCTCAAAATAGGTGATGATGGCTAAAGACCGACATAATGTCCCTTCCAAGGAAACGGCTTCGAGCGTCGACAGTTTCCTCGACAAGGTGAAGGCCGCGCCATTGCCGTCAGTTAGTGGCGCGCGCGGGCGGTTGATGTTTGCCATGGACGCCACGATGAGCCGCGAACCGAGCTGGGATCGGGCGATTGCTATCCAAAGTGAAATGTTTGAAGCCGCCGCCGGTCTCGGCGGTCTTGATGTGCAGCTTGTTTGGTTTCGCGGGTTTGGAGAGTTCTCCGCCAGTAAATGGGCGTCCGATGCCAAGGCGCTCGGTCAGGCCATGACCCGTGTTGGGTGTAGAGGTGGACACACGCAGATCGGCCGGGTGCTTCAACACGCACTCCGCGAGACTCAGGGATCGAAGGTCAATGCCCTCGTCTATGTGGGTGATTGCGTTGAAGAGAATGTGGACGATCTTGCAGCCATTGCGGGGCAGTTAGGATTGCAGGGCGTTCCCGCGTTCATGTTTCAGGACGGTGGCGATCCGGCATCGGCGCGCGCGTTTCAGGAAATTGCCCGTCTGACAGGCGGCGCCTATTGCCATCTGGATGCGGGCTCTGCCGCACGACTGAAAGACTTGCTGCGCGCGGTCGCCGTCTATGCATCCGGCGGGCGCAAGGCACTCGAGCGCATTGGCTCGCGTCAAAGCCGTGACGTGCAACAGCTGATTACGCAGGTGAAGCGATGAGTACCTTTCTTCTCATCGTCGCCCTGCTTCTGGGGTTGGTTGTGGCTCTGCAATTGGCGGCGCGGGCAGACCCTAAATCTCTCGCAAAGATCATCCGATATGTCGGGATTGGTCTCTCGGGGCTTCTCGGTCTTGTCTTGTTGCTGACGGGCCGGTTCGGGTTTGCCATTCCTGTCTTGATGTTCTGCTTTTGGCTTATGGGGCGGCGCGTGCCCATTCCAGGTATGGGGGGTGGCTTCGGCGGTCGGTTTCCTGGTGGTTTTGGGGGTGGGCCAAAGACACCAGGTCAGGCGTCGGACATAGAGACCGCATTTCTCTCCATGTCACTTGACCATGACAGTGGGGAGATGGACGGCAAGGTCTTGCAGGGACAGTTTGTGGGAACTCGCTTGAGCGATCTCACGCTGACTGATCTATACGCCTTGCTTCAGGAAGTTTCCGTCGATGCGGATAGCGCGCGCTTGTTGGAGGCATATCTTGACCGCCATGTCGGTCCTGACTGGCGGGAAGATGCGGGGCGCGGCGGTAATGAGAGGGCTGGTTCATTTGGCGCCATGACGCGCGAAGAGGCCTATGATGTGCTCGGACTTCGGCCCGGCGCGACGGCTGAGGCGATAAGGAAGGCCCATAAGGAACTCATGCTCAAACTGCATCCGGACCACGGGGGCTCCACGGTGCTCGCCGCGCGGGTCAATGCAGCGAAAGATCTTTTGTTGGGGGATTAGGCGCTAGCCGCCAATGCTGGCTGAGCGGCCCCATCCATGAGGTGGGATCGCAATGCAAGTGATGGCGGCGCGGGAAAGCTCCCGGCAGGCCTTACGGGCATTGCTTTCATCCAGCCCGCCGAACCTGGACCGGTATAGCGTCTGCGATGATGACGATACCGGCATGGTGATGGGAACGGCGTTCGCCAACAGAACCGGAGCCGCGTTTACGGCCTGGCGGATGCGGGCGACGGCTTCTGTGGGGGTGGCATAAGCACCAACCTGGATGACCCAGCTTGATGGATTGAACGCATCGCTCTCCGCTTCGAGGGCCGTCGACTTGAGCGTCGTTGTGTCGATCAGCGCTATATCCTCAGGCCCTGAAAATGCAATGTCGAGGCTGGCATCGCCCTGCGGCGGCGGGGCAGGAACGGGTGTGGTAACCGCCGATGCCAATACATATCGGGTGGCTGGTCGTGAGCCTGGGCGGGTGCGTGGCATCGGAACCGCAGCAAGCCGGGTCCGAGGCGTGTTCATAACGACGGCGCTGCCCCACGCCCGGTCGAGAATGGATACCATATGGTCGTCGCGGGACCGGGCAGTGCGTCCGCCAAGGACCACACCGATGAGGTATTTGCCCTGGCGTTCCACGGTTGCCGTCAGATTGAATCCGGACGCGCGCGTATAGCCGGTTTTCAGTCCTGTCGTACCTGCGTAGCGACCCACCAGCCTGTTGTGGTTGGTATAGCGGCGGCCATTGAAGCGGAACTCAGTGACGGAGAAAAAGCTGTAATAGTCAGGAAAATCACGCTGTACGCGTTGGGCGAGAGTGGCCATGTCGCGGGCGGTCGTGAGCTGCCGGTTATTGGGAAGGCCCGATGCATTCATGAAGCGGGTGCGGCGCATGCCCAAGGACCTGGCGCGGGTCGTCATGCGCTGAGCGAAGCGATATTCACTGCCGGAAATATGCTCTGCGACCACAACCGCGACGTCGTTAGCTGATTTCGTCACCAGGGCGCGGATCGCATCATCAACGGTGATGGTCGTCCCGGCGCGAACCCCCAATTTTGAGGGTGGCTGGCCTGCGGCCCGAGCGGACACAGCCATGCGGGTGTTCAGGTTGACGCGGCCTGCTTCGAGCTCCTCAAACAGAACGTAGAGGGTCATGACCTTTGTGAGTGACGCCGGATACCGCGGACGATCTGCGCTCCGGGAGTAGACGATCCGGCCGGTATGGCCGTCGATGACCACTGCGGCGTACTTATTGTTGGCATGGGCGGGCGTGGAAAGCTGGAAAGAGAGGCCAATGATGCCAAGCGCCAAGAGTGCAAACAGGCCCGTGAGCTTCGCGGTCAGTCGGCGCGAATCAACCTGCGTTGCCCGCGTTACTTCTTGAGTCATTTCCAACGTCACCAGCCCCTTTAGGCGTTACTGAAGCGATAGAAGCGCCAAAGCGGACAATGCGACACCCAGCGCAAACTCAACCGGGTCTCCCAAAAAGGCCAATTCCGCGTAGACTTTTGCTGTTTCAATCGCTTCCGGCAGGATCAACATCAACATGGTCAAACTCCACGCGTCGTGAGCATTGCTCCCGAAGCGTGTCCCTTACTCGCCTTAATGCACAAAAAAGCGCAGAAACTCAGGCATTTTTACAAGGGTCCAAATTACGCCTCACCGGTTACTGTAAGGTTAACGCTCACCGGAACCTGTGGGTAAACGAGGGCTGGGCGGTGACGCGAGCTGTTTCGGGGCTGTTGGATTGCGGAAAGGCGGCTATGCGGCGGCAAACGGGTGCTTTTTGTGGTTTCCGGTCCCTTACAAATCAGCCGACATGGATTATCTTAAGATCCAAAGATCACCGGCGGCGGAACGGGTGATTTCGTGCGCCTTCTGCCCCTCAAGAGAGTTTTGAGCCCTGCATGGCTGATAACGACCGCGATGATGACTTTGATGGGGGAAATGGCTCCGATACCGGCGTCATTACCCGCAGCAAGCCGAAGACCAAAAAACCTTCGCTCTACAAGGTTTTGATCCTGAATGATGACTACACCCCGATGGAATTTGTGGTGCATGTGATTCAGAAGTTCTTCAACAAAGGCATGGAAGAAGCCACCACCATCATGCTGCATGTCCACCAGAACGGTGTGGGTATCTGCGGCGTTTATACCTATGAGGTTGCCGAGACCAAGGTGACCCAGGTCGTTGATTTCGCCCGGCAAAACCAGCATCCGCTTCAGTGCACCATGGAGCGGGACTGACCCGCGTCCACTGGGTCAATTGGCCCCGCCTCACGCCCAAAATCTACGTGGACAGGGGCTTGAATGCGGCTAAGCTAATCTCCAGACTCTAATAGTTCCCAGATTCTTAACGGAGCGGAGATTCTGAAGAGGGCGGGGTATGAGTTTGATTGAGACGACCGTCTCAATCACAGCCAACAGAAAGGGACGTCGTGCCATCACTGTCTCGAAGTTTGGAAGAAGGCCTTCATCGCGCGCTGGCGCTCGCAAATGAGCGCAATCACGAATATGCGACGCTTGAGCATTTGTTGCTCTCGCTGCTTGATGACCAGGACTCAGCCGCCGTTATGCGGGCGTGCAATGTGGATCTGGACGCCCTTCGCCAACAGTTACTGCATTACATCGACAACGAACTCTCTAGCTTGATTGTCGATGGGGAAGAAGAAGCCAAGCCAACTGCCGGGTTCCAGCGGGTGATCCAGCGTGCGGTGATCCATGTTCAATCATCGGGCCGTGAAGAGGTGACGGGCGCCAATGTGCTCGTCGCGATGTTTGCGGAACGCGAGAGCCACGCCGCCTACTTCCTGCAGGAGCAGGAAATGACACGCTATGATGCGGTCAACTACATTTCCCACGGGATTGCGAAACGCGGCGATATGAGCGAGACGCGCACGCCGCGCGGCGCGTCGGAAGAGGATGACACGCAGTCTTCGTCAGAAGATGGCGGATCGCCGAAGAGCACGACAGAGGCGCTGGATGCCTATTGCGTCAATCTGAACGAAAAGGCGAAAGGCGGGAAAATTGATCCGCTGATCGGGCGCGACAAAGAGGTTGAGCGCACCATTCAGATCCTGTGCCGCCGATCAAAGAACAACCCCCTGTTTGTCGGCGACCCAGGCGTCGGCAAGACGGCTATCGCTGAAGGCCTTGCTCGGAAAATCGTCCAGGGTGAAGTTCCCAAGGTACTCGAAGACGCGACAATCTTCGCTCTGGACATGGGCACGTTGCTTGCCGGTACGCGCTATCGTGGCGATTTCGAAGAGCGCATCAAGCAGGTGATCAAAGAGCTGGAAGACTATCCAGGCGCGATCATGTTCATCGATGAAATCCATACCGTGATTGGCGCAGGCGCGACGAGTGGTGGGGCGATGGATGCGTCTAACCTGCTCAAGCCTGCGCTTGCCAGTGGCACGCTGCGCTGCATGGGATCGACAACCTACAAGGAGTATCGTCAGCACTTTGAGAAAGACCGGGCTCTGGTTCGGCGTTTCCAAAAGATCGACGTTACAGAGCCATCCATTCCGGATGCGGTGAAAATTCTCAAAGGCCTGAAACCTTATTTCGAGGAGTTTCACTCGCTGCGTTACACGAACGATGCCATCAAGTCGGCCGTCGACCTGTCGGCGAAATACATGCATGACCGTAAGCTGCCGGACAAAGCCATCGACGTGATCGACGAGGCCGGCGCGCGTCAGATGCTGAAACCGGAAACACGCCGCAAGAAAACGGTTGGTGTAAAGGAGATTGAGGAAGTCGTTGCGACGATGGCGCGCATTCCGCCGAAATCTGTCTCCAAGACAGACACCGAGAAGCTCAAAGACCTGGATGTCGAGTTGAAGCGGGTTGTTTATGGACAAGACCAGGCGATTGAAGCGCTTGCGTCGTCCATCAAGCTTGCGCGGGCCGGGCTCCGCGAGCCTGAGAAACCCATTGGCTCGTACCTGTTCTCCGGCCCGACCGGCGTCGGGAAGACAGAGGTCGCACGTCAACTCGCCGATATTATGGGCGTGGAGATGCTGCGATTCGACATGTCGGAATATATGGAGCGCCATACGGTGTCCCGTCTTATCGGGGCGCCTCCAGGTTATGTCGGCTTCGATCAGGGTGGTCTGCTCACGGACGGCGTGGATCAGCATCCGCATTGTGTGCTGCTCCTCGACGAGATCGAGAAAGCGCATCCGGATCTCTTCAATATTCTGTTGCAGATCATGGATCACGGGAAGCTTACGGACCATAACGGCAAGAAGATCGACTTCCGCAATGTTGTGCTCATCATGACAACCAATGCGGGTGCCTCTGACATGGCGCGGGCGCCGATCGGGTTTGGCCGAACCAAACGCGAAGGCGAAGATGAAGACGCGATCAAGAAGCTCTTCACGCCTGAATTCCGGAACAGACTGGATGCGACCATTCCGTTCCAGAACCTGCCGGAAGAGGTTATTGCCCGCGTGGTCGAGAAGTTTGTGCTTCAGCTTGAAGCTCAGCTCGCCGATCGTAATGTCACGATTGAGTTGACCCAAGAGGCCAACCGGTGGATTGCCAACCGTGGTTATGATGAGCAGCTGGGTGCACGGCCACTGGCACGCGTTATCCAGGAGAACATCAAGAAGCCGCTTGCGGACGAGGTTCTGTTCGGTCAGCTCACGAAAGGCGGCATCGTTCGCGTGAAGGTGGATGCCGACAAGGATGAGCTTGCGTTTGAGTTCGAAGCGCATCCGCCTAGAGCAGGTAAGCCCCGGGCTGACAAAGGCGACGGCAAAGGGCCGGACAAACCGGACGATGATGGTTCCGGCGGCGATGGCGGCTCAGTGCCAAAAGTCCCGCTTTTGGTCGATTAAACAAATCAATGAACAGATGACAGCCGATCCTCGCAGGGTCGGCTGTTTTTCTATGGGAGGCAGAATTGGGAAACGACGCAGCGATTGCCGGGGCGCAGGCCTGTCTCGATGACTTTATGGCGGCGTTCAATGCGCGGGATTTGCAGGCCTGGGAGAAGACTTTCAACTTCCCAAGCATTCGACTGGCGTCCAATACCATGGCGATCATTGATGGGCCGGGATGGCACAAGCCGGAAATGTTCGACAACAATCTCGGGGATGGATGGCATCATTCAGGCTGGGACCGGCGTGAGGTGATCCATTCAGGTGAAGATAAAGTCCATCTCGATACACGCTTCACGCGGTACCGGGAAGATGGCAGCGTCATCGGCCACTTCGACTCTATTTATGTGGTGACGCTTGAGGATGGCCACTGGGGCATCAAATGCCGGTCGAGCTACGCTCCTTAAGCTTCGGATCTCTTTACAGGTATTTCCTGCCCGAATTTGAGAAGCGTTCCATCTTCATCGACGATATAGAATTCCCTCATGCCCCAAGACCGATCTCTGGGCGGTTCGTGTCTCGGAATGCCAGCTGTGGGTAGTTCTTCAGGCGACAGAATATCAAACAGCGTATCGACATCGTCTGACCGGAAGTAGGCGCCAACAATGCTGGTCTTTGGGTCGACCTCCGGGTAAGGGAAGAAATGGATCTCCATGGGTCCATTGACCAGAATAAGGTACTCACCCGGATTGTTAAGGCGGACGCCAAATCCCAGTTTGTCGTAGAAGGCGATGGTTTTCTTGAAGTCACGGCTGGGGAAGAGAGGAAGCGCCTCTGCTTCCGGAAAGACATCGATCATTTAGGGGCCAACTTGTAAATTGCAGCTTCCATATCAGAAGCAAAGTAAACATCGCCAGTGGCAGACACGGCAACCCCTGTCGGCACATAAATCGGCAGACCTTCGGCCGGTCCGGCAAAACCAATCGGCAGATCTTTGCCGATGACGGATTTTTCGCCGGCCGCAGAGACCATCGACATCTGCTTCGATCCCACTTCGGCGACATAGAGTGTGCCGTCGGCGCTTCGATCAAACCCTTCGGGTCCCGAAAGGCCATCGACAATTACTGTCTTTTCGCCGGTGGCCAGGTCGATCTCGGAAATTGTGCCGGAGAGGTTCTCGGAGACGAGCACATTGCCATTCGCCAATGCCAGTAGCGTGGACGGGCCAGCCAAGTCTGTAACCACGTCGGTGCGTTTGGACCAGTCGCTGCCGTCCACCCGCACCAAAGCACCGCGGGCATATTCGGCGACGAGCGTATCGCCTCCTGGGAGCGGCAGCGCATCAAGTGGGGTGGTGAAATTGTGGTGGATTTCGCCAAGCTCGCCGGTTGTTGTATCGTAACGCTGCACCATCCCGGCAGACCAACCCGCAAGCGCAATCTCGCCGCCATTCACCGCAGCGCTGATGGGGTAGTCGATATTGGCGCCAAACACCCGTCCGACCTCCGACACACTGCCGGTCTCAACGTCGAGTTTCCTAAAGGAAAAGAGGTCGGCGATGTAGAGCGTCTCTTTGCCGTTTTCATCCGTTGCCATGGCAAGATCTGCTGCGACGGCCAGAGCACCGCTTGTCAGGGGTGTGCTTTCGCCGGTCTCGGTATTGATTTTGATGACCGCGTTGTCGGCCATGTTTGTGATTACGAGCTCGTCGGCTGCGCTAATGGCTAAATTGTCGATTGAGGCGGCCACATTGGCGACGACGGTCTTTTCGCCGGTCTCAACGTCAACCCGGACGACTTCGCCGCGCGCAGTGTCTACAACCCATAAATTACCTTGGGAGTCGAAATTCACTGCGGCGGGGATCTCAAACCCGTCTGCGATGACGTCCAGCTCCGGTGTGTCTACGTCTACGCGCACCACCTGGCCTTTGAACCAGAGGGGGCCATAAAGTTTGCCGTCTGGTCCGAAGTCAAAACCATTCAGGCCGCCCATGTCTTCCATGATTTTGCGGGGCGGGGCGTTTCCGGCTGGATCAAGCTCATAGAGCGCATCGCCCAGGAATACCTGAGTGGTGAACAGGCGGCCATCAGGAGACCAGGCGGTCGAGTTCAAGCCTGGGAGACCCTCTGCCAATGTGAGGATGTCCCCCTCGCTTGTCCGCAGATAGTATTTGCCATCGAGAAAGGCGGTCCAGCCGAGTTCTCCATTCGGACCCTCTTCGAGATCATCCGCCATGCCTTCCGGCGCACCGATGAAGATGGAACTTTCGCCGGTTTCCCCATCGATCTCATAAATTGCGCGGCCAAGAACGCTCCCTGCCAAAATCCGATTGTCCGACGTGAAGGTCACACCGTGAATGCCATGAAAGGCGGAGCCCGGAACCACCTCTTCGAGCGTGTAGCCAGACAGGCCTTCGGCTGCTTTGAGCGGTAGGATCATTGAGGCGGACATCATGAGTGTCGCGGTGAGTTTTCTGGTCAACATATGTCTATCCCCCAATAGATATGTTTGCGGCGCTTTCTCAGAGCGCGGCGCGTATTTTTTGCGCCTGTTCTTCTAGCTTGTTCATGTCAGCCAGCTCACGGGCATGAAGTTTCATCTCCAGGCCGCTCCAGCGTGGGATGATGTGGTTGTGAAAGTGAAAGACGGTTTGTCCCGCATCTGCGCCGTTCAATTGCGCGATCATGACACCGGGTGAGCCGATGGCCTGCTTCACCGCAGCGGCAATTTTCTGGGTGACCATCGCCAGAGATGCGTAGTGCTCCGGCGCGAGGTCGAACAGGTCTTCTGCCGGGGCTTTCGGAATGACCAGGGTGTGGCCGTCTGTTTGCGGCATGACATCCATGAACGAAAATGTCTTATCGTCCTCATAGACCTTGATGCAAGGTGCTTCGCCTCTCAGGATTTTTGCGAAGATGTTGTTCTCGTCATACGCCATGGATGTTTCCTAGTTTTCGTCACTCGATTGTCGAAAGGGGGCGTGTTTGCTGAGCGCAGCAATGTCGTGATCTATGTGACGCCGTTCCTGTTCAAGATAGCGCTCAACAGCCTCCCTAAAGCTCGGATTGGCAATATAGTGGGCGGAATAGGTGTGGGTTGGCAAATAGCCTCGCGCGAGCTTATGGGCGCCTTGCGCGCCGGCTTCGACCTTTTTCAGTCCGCGCGAGATCGCGAAGTCGATGGCCTGGTAGTAGCAAACCTCGAAATGCAAAAATGGATGGTGCTCTATGCACCCCCAGTTCCGACCAAATAGCGTTTCTGAGCCCACAAAGTTCAGGGCACCTGCGATGTAACGGCCGTCGCGCTTCGCCATCACAAGCAGGGTTTCGTCCGGCATGGTCTCGCCAACCATGGAGAAGAACTCTCTTGTGAGGTAGGGCGAGCCCCACTTGCGCATGCCGGTATCTGTATAGAACTCAAAGAATGCATCCCAATGGGCCTCTGTCAGGTCGCTGCCTGTGACCCATTCGATTTCGATGCCGTTCTCAACCGCTCTTTCTCTTTCCTTGCGAAGGTTCTTGCGCTTGCGGGACGCCAGGTCGTTTAAGAAATCACCGAAACTTTCATAGCCTTTGTTCAGCCAATGAAACTGCTGATCCGTACGTTGAAGAAAGCCAAGTTCACCCAGCCTGGTCCATTGGTTCTCGGGTAGGAAGGTCAGGTGCACGGATGAGACCTCGAGCTGGCGCGCCAGCTCGATCATGCCGGCTGTCAGTTGGTCTTCGGTTCGCTCTTGAAACAGGCCCGGCCGTGCGAGGATGCGCCGACTGGTGGCCGGGGTGAACGGCACCGAGACCTGAAGTTTTGGATAATAATTGCCGCCCGCGCGCTCAAAGGCATCTGCCCAACCATAGTCAAAGACGTATTCACCCTGGCTGTGGTTCTTCATATACATCGGCACTACGCCGGCGAGGCTTCCGTCAGTCTCCTCGAGAATAAGATGATGCGGCGCCCAGCCCGTTCTGGCGGTTGCCGACCCGCTGTCCTCAAGCGCCTTCAGAAAAGCGTGGGACAGGAAAGGGACATCAGCGATATCACCGCCGGGGTTGGCACAGGCGTCCCAGGCGGCCGCAGGAATTTCTCCCATGCTGGGGACAACCTTCATCAACACCTGTTCAGCGTCACCCATTTACGCGGTTCCTAACATGCAGCCTAGCCGATCTCGAATATGGCTTCGACTTCGACGGCGACATCAAAGGGCAGGGATGGCGCGCCAACAGCGAAACGGGCATGTTTGCCTTTATCTCCAAAGACCTCGACCATCAGATCTGAGGCGCCATTCATCACGGCCGGGTGGTCACCGAACTCCGGCACCGAATTCACAAACCCGCCAAGCTTCACGCACCGGGTTACCCGGTCGAGGTTGCCCTCAAGAGCGGCGGAGAGCTGTGCGAGAATATTGATCCCGCAGAGGCGGGCGGCTGCTTTCGCCTCGTCCACGTTGAAGGCATCCCCAACCTTGCCCTGAAACTCCAGGCCCTTGGGGCCCACTGGGACCTGGCCGGAGATAAAAACAAGATTGCCCGATATGACGAATGGTGAATATGTCCCTGCTGCGGGTGTTGGTTTGGGAAGGGTGATTCCCAACTTGCCAAGCCGATCTGCCGTCTCGCTACTCATTTCAAAACCCTGTCTGCCAAACGCTGTCAGCGCTGTTTCTTTCTTGCCAGTTTACGTCACAATAGGGGCGTTGCGCAGCATTTTGAGTCTGATTAGGGGACCTTATGGACGATTATTTGCACTCTCCCGTGGGGGAAGGTTTTTTTCTGCCGGGAGAGTGGGAACCGCATGCGCGGTGCTGGGTGCAATGGCCGACGCGGACCGATCGGTGGCGCGATCTGATGCCACAGGCCTATGCCGAAGCGGCGGAAGTTATTCGGACCATCGCCCAATACGAACCCGTCACTGTCATCGTGAGCGAGGAAGATGCTGCCCAGGCGCGCTTCGCCTGCGGGCGCAACGACCAAATCGAATTTCTTGAGCTTCCGATCGATGATTGCTGGACCCGAGATACTGCGCCTATGTATCTCAGCAATTTGGAGGATGAGATCGCGGGCATAGCCTGGCAGTTTAATGGCTGGGGCAATTCCGTTCATGGATATTCGCGGGATGCCGCGCTGGCTGCTAAGGTTCTTGAGAAGACCAATGTACGCGCCTTCAAGGCCGATATGGTTCTGGAGGGCGGCGCCATAAGCGCTGATGGGTATGGAACCGTCCTTGCGACAGAGGAATGTCTGCTGAATGAAGATCGAAATCCCGAGCTGACACGACCCGAAATTGAAGAAAGGCTCGCACTTTTTTTTGGCGCGCGGAAAGTCGTTTGGTTAGGAGGCGGACTTGCTGCGGATCCGACCCAAGGTCAGGTGAGCCGGGTTGCTGTTTTTGCCGGCCGCGGCCGTGTTCTGGTGTCGGAGATTTCAGACCCGGATGATTTTGACCGGGCGACCTTGGAGGACAATCGAGCGCATTTGGAGGCGGCTGTAACGGCCAAAGGAGAGAAGCTCACGGTGACTGCGGTCCCATTGCCTCAAAACCGTCAGACTGACCTGGACGGGAAGCCGCTGGCCTCCAACTATCTGGACTATTATGTCGCAAATGGAGCCGTCATTGTGCCGGCGTTTGGCGATCCAAAGGACAATGTCGCGGCATCAATTATCGGTTCAGTGTTTTCAGACCGGAAAGTGATTCAGGTGCCCACACCGGTTCTCGCGAGAGGGGGCGGCGCTATCCGTCGGTTGACTCAGCCGGAGCCTGCCTTACCGAGCGTCGGCGGCTGAGCGTTTTTCGGTCGCTTTCCGCTTTTCGCGATACATGGCGCGATCAGATTGCGCCAACAATTCTTCGAACGCTGTTTCACCCGTGTAGTTGGCAAGTCCCATACTGGCATGAACCTGGATCTTTTTCCGCTTCCAGGTCACGGTCAGATCGTTCAGCTCTTCGAGCATTGCCCTGGCGCGTTCGCGGGCCGGAATATGTTCTGCACGAACAAAGAGTACGGCAAATTCGTCGCCGCCGAGGCGCGCTGCGAAGTCGGTTGCGCGGATGTTTGTGCCCAGCTGGCGCCCTACAGCGCGAAGAACTTCGTCGCCTGCGGCATGGCCGAATTTGTCGTTGATCGGTTTAAATTCGTCCAGATCAATGTAGGCGAGGATACCGGTTTCATTGTGGCGGGAAGACGTCTGAAGTTCGCGGCGGACCACATCGTAAAAGCCGCGACGATTGAGCAGACCTGTGAGTTCGTCGGTCTTTGCAAGAGACTCCAGGGTACGCACGCGGGCATTCAGTTCCGCAATGCGTTGTTCCGCTTCCGCAGCATATTCGAGTGCTTTGACCACTACCGTGTTGGGATCGACTGACTCTTGTGCTTCGCGCAAGAGTTCGCACCGGAGGCGCATCTCCATCGTATCGATGACGGGATGAATGCTGTCTCCGAGAATGCCCGTTGTCGGGTCGTTTGGCAGGCGCTGGCCCATTGTGTGGTCTCCTTAATGCGCTGTGAAACGGTTTTCGCGCATGTTTCCGCAGGAGATGTCGCAAGGGCTGTGCCAGCCAAAAAACGGCAGGATACAAGGAAAAACGGAGATTGGCAGAGAGCCAGCGGCAGATTTTGCCGGGTGTTAGCGTTTCAAGAGCTGAAGTTTGCCTAGGGCAATATGCTGTTGGGGACGGTTCTTCCTGCAAAGAACGCATCCAAATTGTCGAGGGCGCAGAAGCCCATGGCGGTTCTCGTCTCGAGGGTGGCGCTGCCAAGGTGGGGGAGTAGAAACGTGTTCGGTAGGCTTCGGTAGCGGGGATCGAGATCAGGCTCATTGTTGAAGACGTCAAGACCGGCCGCGCCCACGTGACCAGAGTGCAATGCCTCAATCAGGGCGTCGTCGTCTATCAGATCGCCGCGCGCTGTATTCACGACGATAGCGCCTTGAGGCAGGAGGCTCAGGGTCGCTCGGTTGATTATCCCGCGGGTTTCGGGCGTCGATGTGGCATGGACCGACAGGAAATCGCAATGGGGAAGTAGGCTCTCCAGACTGTCATGATAACGGGCGCCTCCCTCGTCATGATCGGGCAGTCGGTTTCGATTGTGATAATGGATTTCCATATCAAACGCCCGGGCGCGTTTGGCAACGGCCTGACCAATACGGCCCATGCCAAGGATGCCGAGGCGCTTGCCACTGAAATCGCGACCCAGGAACCCGGTAGGCGCCCAGTTTTTCCAGGTGTTTTGGCGGATGGCCGCTTCCCCATTCCCGGCGCCGCGGGCCGCGCCCAACAAAAGAAGGATGGCAATATCTGCCGTCGCGTTGGTCAGGACGCCAGGCGTGTTGCTCACCGTGATGCCACGCTCGTAAGCAGCCCGAACATCAATCTGGTCGTACCCAACGGAAAAAGTAGCGATCATTTTCACCGTTTCCGGGAGCTGCGCGATGAAACTCCTGTCGACCTTGTCCGTGACCGTCACCAGAAGGGCGTCTACGTTTTTTGTGCGGGCAAGCAGCTCTTCTTGTCCGTAAATTTCATCTGATCGGTTAAGGTCAGGCTGATAGTCTTTTTGCAGTCTTTCTTCGACGGCTGGTGGGAGCTTTCGCGTAACAAGGATTCTCGGTTTGGACATGAGATTTTTTCGATCTGAAGAACATCACCAACAGGGTCGGTGCGCCGTACAATCGCCGCTATTTTCGGCGCTCGCAAGCGCCTTGTCGATTTGGGTTCTGAGTGCGGGGGTGAACAATGCCGCTGCCGCGGAACTGGCGAACCACCGAGCGGTGTATGACCTTCAGCTCTCGGTGGCGGAAACAAGTGCTGACATTGCGGGTCTGTCCGGCCGCATGGTGTTGGAATGGACCGGCAATAGTTGCGATGGATTCACGCTGACCCAGAGGCTGGTGACGCAAATCGCGGACACGGATGGCGGCGCTATGGTCCGGGACCTTCGTCTATCGTCCTGGGAGAGTGGCGAAGGCGATACGTTTCGCTTTGAGGTGCAGCGGTATGCTGGTTCCCAGTTGGAAGAAACGGTGTCAGGTTTTGCGGAGCGATCAGCGTCCGCGTCCAAAGCCACCTTCTCCAGACCGCGCGACGTCGAGTTGGACTTACCGGATGACATTATCTTTCCAAGCGAATTTGTGAGGGATCTTGTGGAGACGGCGGAAGCAGGCAAGTCCCTCATGAGCGCCTCTGTATTTGAAGGAACGGAGACCGACTATTTTTTTCTGGTGAGTTCCTTTGTGGGAAAACAAGGCCGCGTGGATGTTGATACAGCATCTGTTGACGGCGATGGGCTCGATATTTCCGCGGCTCCATCTTGGCCCGTCCAGGTGAGCTATTTCCTTCCCCATGAGCAGGAGGGTATTCCGGACTATCAGGTTTCCTACCGGCTCTTCGCCAACGGTGTGTCATCCAACATGCGGTTGGACTATGGCGACATTGTCATCAATGGGACACTGACGGACCTTACTTATCTTGTCCCCGATCCCTGCTAGAGACTAGCGCTTCAAGCCTCGCCCTTTCTTGATGGCGTCTTCGCCGAATTTTTCGCGGACCGTGTCCATGGCGCGCTCAGCTTCCGCGCGACGGGTCGCCCCCGGATCCAGAAGGTCCGCCGGGTCGGCAAGGTCTGCGTCCGTCAAAGACGAGAGGCCGATGCCCATCAAGCGAAAGGGCGTGCCATCTGCTTCAGGCTCCAGGAGCGGCAGAGCCGTTTGGTAGAGAACATCGGCGAGGAGGGTGGGATTAGGGAGTGTCTGGCTGCGGGTCCGGGATTTAAAGCTCGCGGTCTTCAATTTTAAGATAACGGTCTTGCCCGCTATCTCGGCTTTTTTGGCGCGTTTCGCGACCCTTTCACAAAGGGGCCAGAGCTTGCGTTTCAATTCCGCCATGTCTGATATGTCGTCGAAGAAAGTGGTTTCCGCAGAGATGCTCTTCGCCGCTCCATGCGGTTTGATGCGGCGACTGTCCTGGCAGTTTGAAAGCTGCCACAGACGGCGTCCCATCGACCCGTAGCGCGCCATGAGGGTGCTCTCGTCATATTGCCGGATGTGACGCACCAGCGTGATGCCATCTTTCTTGAGCTTTGCATTGAACGCTTTGCCGACCCCCCAAATAATGGAAACCGGCTTGTCACCTAGAAACTCCATGGCCTCGGCCTCACCGATGACGGAAAAACCGCGGGGCTTGTTGAGGTCGGATGCCACCTTCGCCAGGAATTTGTTGAAGCTTAGACCGACCGACACGGTGATGCCGATTTCCTCTTCGATCCGGTTGACCAAACGGAGCATGGTGAGGGCAGGCGGCGCGTGATGGAGACGTTCTGTCCCGCTTAAATCCATGAAGGCTTCATCAATAGAAAGCGGCTCGACCAGAGGTGTCAGTTCGCGCATCAGGGCGCGCACCTCGCCGCCTGCCTTGGCATATTTTTCCATGTTGGGCTTTATCACGACCGCTTCCGGACAGGCTTTGAGCGCCTTGAACATAGGCATGGCGGAGCCCACGCCGCGGATGCGTGCGATGTAGCAAGCGGTGCTGACCACGCCGCGTTTGCCGCCGCCGATAATGACAGGTTTGTCCTTCAGCTCCGGGTTGTCGCGTTTCTCAACCGCGGCATAGAAAGCATCACAATCGAGGTGGGCAATGCTGAGCTTGTGAAGCTCCGGGTGGTGCAAAACCCTTGGGCGGCGGCAGGCGGGGCATCTCGTTTTGCCCTTCGGCACCTCCGTGAGGCAATCCCGACAATATCCGTGCGTGGGGAGCTCCATCTCAGGTGTGCTCGGTTTCGGGCCAGAGCCATGCGGCGCCCCGGACACCGCTGGAGTCGCCGTGAGCGTTCGGCGTGATCTGCGTCACCACGGTGTCAGAAAAGACATGGGTCTCCCATTTTTGCGGTACGAGGGCGTAAAGCTGCGTGATGGCAGAGAGACCCCCGCCCAGCACGATGACATTCGGATCAAGTATATTGATCACGCCAGCGAGCGCACGGGCCAGACGATCTGCATATTGATCAATAAGCGCGTGGGCTTTGGCGTTTCCAGCTGCGGCCAGGTCTGCGACCTCCAATGCGCTCACATCCTCAAGCCCAGTTGATGTCGCTTGTTGTTCCAAGGCTGGCCCGGACAGCCAGGTTTCAATGCAGCCTGCCTTTCCGCAGTAGCAGGCGGGACCGGGGAGTTCTTGAGGCGATGGCCAGGGCAGGGCGTTGTGTCCCCATTCGCCCGCTATCGCGTTCGGGCCGGCTACCAGGCTACCATTGATGACGAGACCGCCGCCTACACCTGTGCCAAGAATGACACCAAATACCGATGCGTGGCCGGCACCTGCACCGTCGGCAGCTTCTGACAGGGCAAAGCAGTCTGCATCATTTGCGAGGCGCACAGGACGTTTCAGGGCAGCCTCCAGATCCGTGTCGAAGGCTTTGCCAATCAGCCAAGTGGAGTTTGCGTTTTTGATGAGCCCAGTGGCAGGTGAAACTGTTCCTGGAATGCCGATCCCGACAGGCAGCACGTGAGAAGCGGTGCGGCCAACATCTTCGATCAAATCACGGATCGCGATGACCGTCTGGGCATAGTCGCCGCGGGGGGTCGCGACCCGTTTGCGCGCAGAGATTTCGCCATTCTCGTCCATCAGGATGGCTTCGATCTTCGTTCCCCCAAGGTCCACGCCGAGGCGCATCACAGACTCCTTTAGAACGTGGATTTAGAATCCGCGGGCTGCCAATTCATCTTCCATGAAGGACTGCGCATCCGGCCAGTGGCTTGAATGAAAATGGCTGTGCTCGGACGGTGGCAGAAGCTTGGCGAGCCGCTTGTCGGCGATGAAGTGAAGTCTGCGGCTGTCTTCGTGAGATTCAGCTACAGACTTCAGGTTGTGCGGAATGTCATCCAGAAAGAATACAGGCGCGCTAAAGGCATCGGCGATATGGCTTACTGCTGGGCCTTTGAGACCCTTGTTCGCGATCACCGGATAGTCCATGCCCTGGCGGGCAAGGCTTTCCGCTCTGGCGTCGCGCTGCTCGAAGGGGACGTTTGTCAAAACGATAACCTGTGCTCGCTCGGACAATGCGCTGAGCGCGTCGGCTGCATGGTCGACGGCGGTCAGGTTTCCTGCTTCAGCCTTGAAAAAACCAGCCAGAATGTCCGGTGTTTGGTCCATCGGAACAGGTTCATTGGTGTCCTTGCGCTTGATGTTGCCGGACAAAGCGAAAGTCTGAAGGTCCAGCCAGAGCCCCTGTCTTTCAAGATAGCGTTCTAAGCCCGCCACAAACTGGAGGAGGACTTCATCAGCGTCTGAAATGATCAGTGGCTGGGTCGGGTCCAGGTGGAGCTGATTGAGGGCGTTGCGGACGTCCGTATCCAATTCTGTTGGCGAATTCATGTCCAATGCACCTGTTCGCCGCCAGGTAAGGATTGTCGGGCCCGGCCCGGTAGTTCCGGTTCCATGCTCACGGCCTCACAAAATGCCAAGAGACCCGCTTCATCGCTGAGGAGAAAGTCGAGGACGCCCCCCAACAGCGCTGGGTCGCTCGCCTGGGTCTTGAGCTCATCAGCGGCGAGGCCTGTCTGAGCGAGGAAGGCGCCCAAAAGATCATCATCGGCGGCGATATGGGTTAGGGCCTGGAGGGCAACAGCTTCGGCGGCTTCTGTGGATAGGGGTGTCTGCATTTTCTTTTTGAAACCAAATATTTATCAAGTGCTGGTGAAGTACGGATATTGGCGGATATCCCCCAAATCTTAAAGGATTGGTTAAGGATATTGAGGTCTGATGGAAGACTGAAAAGTCGGTCATTTTGTGTCACCAGCTGCCTCCGCCCGGCAGCGCTGCTGATCTTAGCAGGTAGAGTATGGGGTGTTGGAGTTATGAAAGCGATGTCCAAAACGGTTCTTATCGTTGAAGACAATGAGCTCAATATGAAGCTCTTTCACGATCTTCTTGATGCGCATGGGTACCAGACCCTTCAAACGAAGGACGGTATTGAAGCGCTGGAAATCGCTCGGTCCAACCATCCTGACCTGATCCTCATGGACATTCAGCTGCCGGAAGTCTCCGGCCTTGAGGTCACCAAGTGGATCAAGGAAGACGACAATCTGCGGGAAATCCCAGTGGTCGCCGTTACCGCGTTTGCGATGAAGGGTGACGAGGAAAAGATCCGTGAAGGCGGATGCGAAGCTTACATTGCGAAACCGATCTCGGTGACGCAGTTCCTGGAAACGGTTCAGCGTTTTTTGGGGTAAGTTGTGACCGCCCGAGTTCTCATTGTAGACGACATTCCAGCCAATCTGAAGCTTCTGGAAGCAAAGCTGACGGCCGAGTATTTCGACGTCATCCAGGCGCCGGATGGGCCGACCGCTATCGAATTGGCGCAGAGCGAACAGCCGGATATCGTACTGCTTGATGTCATGATGCCGGGCATGGACGGCTATGAGGTGTGCGAACGCCTGAAGCAGCTTCCTGAGACCCATCACATTCCCATCGTTATGGTGACCGCACTGGATCAGCAATCCGACCGAGTCAAAGGTCTAGAGAGCGGCGCGGACGATTTTCTGACCAAACCGATCAACGATATTGCGTTGTTCGCGCGGGTTAAGAGCCTGGTGCGGCTGAAGACCCTGACCGACGAACTGCGTATGCGGGAGTCCACCGGTCAACGGATTGGCGGCATTGATTCAGCGGCAAGTGATCTGCCCAGCGACCAGGGCGGCCGATGTCTTGTGGTCGATGACCGCGAGCGGCAAAGGGCGCGTCTCTGTGAGATGTTGAGCGAGCAGCATCATGTGACCGTGGCTGAAAACCCATCAGATCTGGTGCAATTGGCGGCAAGCGATGAGTTTGATCTCGTTCTGATTTCCCTGTCGCTCAAGGAAGAGGATGGACTTCGGCTCTGTTCACAGATGCGGTCTCTCGACGCGACACGGCAAACGCCCATTCTTGCGATGGTGGAAGAAGGCGATATGGGACGCCTGGTCCGCGCTCTGGATATGGGCGTCAATGACTACCTTATGCGTCCCGTTGAGCGGAACGAGCTCATGGCGCGGTGCCGCACACAGCTTCGCCGCAAGCGCTACCAGGATCAGTTGAAAGATAACTTCCAGCGCAGTCTTGAGATGGCGTTCACGGATGCGCTGACCGGTCTCTATAACCGCCGCTACATGACCAACCACCTGACGACATTGGTGGAAGAGGGCGCTCACAGCGGCAAACCGCTCTCACTGATGCTGCTTGATATCGACTATTTCAAAGCCGTCAATGACACCTATGGTCATGCTGCCGGCGATGAGGTCTTGCAGGAATTTGGACGCCGTATCTCGGCCAATGTACGCGGCATCGATCTCGCCTGCAGACTTGGTGGTGAAGAATTCGTGGTCGTGATGCCAGACACAGACGCTGAGACAGCGATTGCGATTGCTGAGCGTTTGCGCACACGGGTAGCGGAGCGAGCTTTCAAGACGGAAGTTGAGGAGGCCATTGAGGTCACCGTGAGCATTGGTCTCGCGGGGGCGATTTGGCCCTATGACAGCGCTGAAGCGCTTCTGGAGCGGGCTGATCAGGCTCTCTACAAAGCGAAAAGAGACGGCCGAAACCGGGTGAATACCGAAGCTGCATGAGGCCAATCTTGACGTTGGGCGTGACCAAAATGCTGCTTTAGGTCAGGTTTTCAGCCAAAAACGAGCGCTGTTAACCTTAATTTTTTATTATAATCCAAGGCCTTAGGGCAGCACCCTCCACCGATTCTTCATGTTCGGATGGGGCTGTGCTATAGTTATTTTTCACCATAGTGTGACGGTTGGGGGCCGCCAAATCTGGCATGCTTTGCGTAGGGCAAGCTGGGGCTTTCCACTGAAGAAGAGAGTTTGATCTCGCGTGTGCCTGGGTCCGCCGCATCTCCTGGGTCCGCGGGACCGGCCGATCGGGGCGTGGTAGGAGTGGCCTCCTCTGTTACGTCACGTGTTCGATCGGCCACCCCTTTTTCCGACATTTCAGACATTGAGCGCCGGGTGCAGTTGAGCGTGAACCTCGTGCATATTGCTGCAGATGAGGTGGCAGAGCTCAGCAACATCTGTTGCCGGCTGCTTGAGGGAGGGAATCATGATGGGGATCGCGCCAGCATGGTGTGCTGAACGAATGCCCGCCTCAGTGTCTTCCAATGCGATACAGCGCTCAGGCGCAACGGAAAGGGCTGCTGCTGCCTTCTGGAACGGTTCCGGGTGAGGTTTGCCCTGCGTGACGTCGTCCCGGGTCACCACGTGGCTGAAATAGTCTCGGAGCCCCGCTGTTGTGAGATAGGCCTCCGCGCTTTTCCGGGTTGCGGAGGTAGCGACGGCAAGGTGTTTGCCGCTTCGCTGAAGGGCATTCAGCAGGGCGGCGACGCCCGGCATTACGGGGACATGGTCTTGCAGCTTTTGGTCGAGTCGAGGTCGCCATTCGGCGATATGGGCGTTGACATCGAATTGGGTGCCAAACGCCTCCTGCATCAATGACAGGCAATCGACCGTTGGCCGCCCAAGCATTTGATGCCAAAGCTCTTGCGTGAGCGTAAAGCCCTGCAGATCTGCCGCGCGGACCCATTCGGCCATGTAGAGGCTTTCTGTGTCGATGAGCGTGCCGTCCATGTCGAAAAGAACGGCATCGAACGATATGACGGTCATAACCCAACCGCTCCTGGACGGTTGAGACCGGGGCAAAAGAAAAGGCAGGCGCGAGGGCCTGCCTTGTTCTTCTTGTTCGGCCTTGTAGGGCCGGCCAAAATCATTTGATTTTGGTTTCCTTGAATTCGACGTGCTTGCGGACAACAGGGTCATACTTTTTGACGACCATCTTTTCCGTCATTGTGCGCGCGTTCTTTTTGGCCACATAGTAGAAGCCTGTGCCAGCTGTGCTTTCCAGCTTGATTTTGATCGTGGTTGGCTTCGCCATCACCAAATCCTCAAATAAAACAGGCGCTTGACCAGATTCCCGCGCCCTTGAAAAAGTTGCCGCAGACTACCCAGCGGGGCGCATAAGTCAAGAGGCCGAGATTGAGAGCTTTTCGGCAGCTTATTCCAGCTTTTCTGCGGTTTTTGAGCTAGACCAGCGCCAGCCGACAATGAGCAGATAGGCGCCGCAGATGCCCGCCATGGCGATGGCGAGCCCATGGGGGTCCCAAACATCCATGGCAGCGCCTGCGATCGGAGGCCCGAAGAGCGCCCCGGTCGAATACATGAGGACGAAGGCGGCATTTGCCGTGGCCAGGTCGGCGCCCTTAAATCGCTCGCCTAAGAGCGCCAGTCCAACCGTGTACATGCCGACAACAACGCCCCCAAAGACAAAGAGGGCAGGGAAGAAGATGTACACAGACTGCGAGATAAGCGGGAGCAGCGCGGTACCGGCAAACCCGAAACCGGCACAAATCAGGAGCACCGTTCGTCGGTCGATCCGGTCTGAGGCCATGCCGATCGGGATGTTGAACAGCATATTCCCCGCGACGAAGACGCCCAAGACGGCGATCGCAATATCTTCGGTCATGCCGACGCGGATCGCGTAGAGCGGTAACATGTTCATCATGTTGGTTTCGGTGGCGCCGTAGACGAGACCCGCCAGAGTTGCGGCTGGCGCGACGGCGAGGAACGCCAGCAAACCGCGACTGGGCTTTTCATTTACCTGGGGGGCGAGGGCCCGTGCGTAGAGGATCGGAAGTCCGGCGGCGAGTGTGAGCGCGCTGATGGTCAGAAACGGCGCGACGCCGTCTTTTCCAATCAGCCAGAGCGTTATGGGCCCAAGAAGAAACCCGCCGGACAGCACGGTCGAGTAGATGCCCATCAACATGCCGCGTCTGCGATCATCGGCCAGCTGATTGACCCAAAACTCGCTCACCACAAAAAGGCCCGTGATCGCCAAACCATTTATGAAGCGCAGCGGGAACCATGCCCAAACATTATTGAACACAAAGTAGAGCGGCATGCAGGTGGCCGACACGATGATGCAGGTAAGCAGAAATGTGCCGGTCGATACACGCCGGAGGAGCGGCGCGATGAAGGGCGTTGCAACCAATGTGGCCAGCGCTGGCATGGCCGTGTTGAGGCCGATAAGCGTGCTGGAGACCCCCTGTTCGTTGAGGAGCAGGGCCAGCAAGGGGATCGAGACACCAAGGCCGATGCCGACGGAGGATATGCACGCGATCACCGCAGCAAGACTGATGGTCCGTTCGCGCGGAGTCAGGTCTTTCGTCATTTCTGCAATGTCAGCCATGCAAGTTCCTGCTAACGAGCTTTAGGCTCGAGGACTCTTGGTTTTTCGTTCAAGTAACAATAAAGCGGCGGACGAGGGCGGGGATTACCCTCCGCAGAATTTTTCAGTTCGGTCAGGACGAATTCGGTGACATCGATGATCGGCAGCTTCAGGGCTTCCGACAGGGGATACCAGTCGAGATCGCTCAGCTCCCCGCTACCTTTGAGGGTGCCGGTCAGCGCTGACGCATCGGCTTTAAAAAAGCGGGCGTGAAACCGTATAGGGCTCACGGTCGGGGTGATGGCGCGTGCCATGAAGGAGATGTGGTGTAGCGCTGGCGCCAACCCCAAATCCCGAAACTGACCCCAGGTTTCACCGGTTGCCGGCCCAATGTCCCCTGTGTCTGCGAGCAGCATACCTGTCTCTTCGTATGTTTCTCGGACCGCTGCCATGGCAAGGGCGAGGGTCATTGCTTTCGAGGCGCCCGTATGACCGAGGCTTGGGTCGCCAGGCAGATCTGTTGCCGGCAGCGCCTCATGATCATGGGGGTCGAGCTTGCCACCAGGAAAAACGAAAGCGTCCGGAATGAAACTCATCTTGGCGTGCCGTTTACCCATGAGGATGCGCGGCTCCGAACCGGTCTCATCGACCAGCACCAGTGATGCCGCGTCACGCGGCTTTACTGGCCTGCGAGGGTTTGGTGCCGGTGCGTTCATAACGTATCTCTCACGGGATTGGCGCCGCGAAAATGGACGAAGGGTATGGGACGTTTGGCCTGGGCAGCCTTCGGCAAATCCAACCGTTCCTGCATTTCACCTAAGATCATCCGGGTGATGTTGGGAAGGTCGAGGTCAAAGGCATCTCCGATCTCCAGCCAATGGAGTTCCAGAAGCTCTCCAGAGGCGCGGTCCGTGTCATGAAGATCACCCTGAATCTGATCCGCATCGATCATGAAAAAGCGGGTGTCAAAGCGGCGATTACGATAGGGCGGTGTGATCGCGCGCGCGATAAAGTCCACTGCCGATAGGTCCGGCGCGACATGCTCATTGTAAAAGGCCTGCCACTCGGCGTTGCGGGTCTGAAAGGGTTCACTCACCTTTTTTCCGATGACGAGGCCAGTCTCCTCGAATGTTTCTCTGATCGCGGCCATAGCGAGACCCCGCGCTTTGTTGGGGCTGGGTGTTCCGCGCATGCGGTCCAGCAGGCGCCGCTCAACGGGCGCGCGCAAGCCTTTATGGGCTTTCACGCGGCTGTCGGCGACGTCCATGCGCCCACCCGGGAAAACGAATTTGTTCGGCATGAACTTGTGGCCTGCAGCGCGCTTGCCCATGAGGATGCGTGGCTTTGCAGCGTCACGCCGCACAATTATGAGGGTCGCGGCTTCCTTCGGGCGCACTGCGGGCGTTTTGTCCTGCCGGTATTCCTGATTGCGCGCTTCCTTGGGGTCAAACGCTCCCGTCGCCGCTTTATTGCTTTTTTTGTTGGTCGCCATGTCGCTCTCCGCACAAGAAAAAGGCGCGACCGGCGGTCACGCCCTTAGGCTCAATGTGCCTTTTGCGTCTGAGTCTGTCCAGATGAGGCGCGCAAGCCAAGGAAGACGCGGGGTTTGTTAGTCCTCGTGGCCGCCAAACCCATGCATTCTGACGGCCCATTGCATGCCAACAACGGCGCCCTTGGTGATGGGCAGCACGGTGAGCGTCAGCGCCAAGGTCAGGGGGCCCCAGACGGCGGCATGGATCCACGCGTCCGGCCGGTAGGCCAGTTCTATCCAGAGCATGGCCGGCACCACGATGTGGCCCACTATGAAAATGGTGAAATAGGGGGGCGCGTCGTCGGCACGGTGATGATGCAATTCTTCACCACAATGATTACACGTGTCAGCGACCTTCAGGTATTTGCGGAAAACCTGGCCTTCGCCGCATGAAGGGCATTTGAAGGCCGCACCGCGACGGATTGATTGCCACACCGAGCGTTGTTCGTCTGTCATACCTGCGATACTTGTCATGAGCTCTCTCCGACCGACCTGGGTGGGCGTAACATGATGTTGGGAGCGATGTTCGCCAATGCGGCAGGGTGACGCGCGGCAAAGCCCTCCCGGACGCCCTTTTTTCTCTATTTTCGGCCTCGAGGTCGAGACTTTCGGCCGCCACTGCGTTTGTAAGGCTTTCTGCTGCCGCCAGGACGCCCGCCACCATTTCCACGCCGTTTGCCTTTGCCCTCGCTGCCGCCCTCAAGCAGGGTGAAGCGCAGGCCGCCGGTCACGGGGGTCGCTTCTTCCAGACGGACACGCACCCGATCGCCAATTCGATATCGGATGCCGGTTCGGTCCCCGATAAGGGCGTGGGCGCTTTCGTCATGGTGGTAGAAATCATTGTCGAGGCTGGCGATGGGGACGAGGCCGTCAGCGCCGGTATCGTTTAACCGGATAAACAGACCAAACCGAGTTACACCTGAAATCCGACCCGCAAATTCCGCGCCGACCTGTTTTTCCAGATAGGACGCGATGTAGCGGTCGTTGGAATCGCGTTCGGCGACCATGGAGCGCCGTTCGGTTTGAGAAATGTGCTCAGCGGTTTGCGACATCAGTTTCACGTCTTCATCGCTCAAGCCATCCTTCCCAAGCTTCAGTGCACTGATGAGGCTTCGGTGAACGATGAGGTCTGCATAGCGTCTGATGGGGGAGGTGAAGTGCGCGTAGCGGCGGAGATTCAATCCAAAGTGTCCGAGATTGTCTGTCGCGTAAATGGCTTGTGCCTGACTACGTAAGACAACGTCGCTCACCATCTGCGCATATTCGGTGTCTTTCACTTTATGGAGTATCTGGTTGAACTGCGCTGGCTTCATCACGGTGCCTTTGGCGACCTTCATGTCCAGCGTTTCCAGAAACTCGGAAAGCGCCATCAGTTTTTCACGGCTCGGTGCGTCGTGAATGCGATAAATCAGCGGCGACTTTTTGCCTTCGAGGGATTCTGCGGCGCAAACATTAGCCTGGATCATGCATTCTTCGATGACCCGCATGGATTCAAATTTGTCCGCGATTTTGATCTCGCTGATTTGGCCGATGTCCCGGTCGATGACGATTTTGTGCTCTGGAAGGTCGAGCGCCAAGGGCCCGCGTTTATCTCGCGCTTTTGCCATCGCCTTGTAGGCATGCCAAAGCGGTTCGATGACCTGCTTTTGGATGTCAGCAAAACGTGGATCCGGATTACCGTCAAACGCGGCCTGGGCTTCTGCGTATGAGAGTTTTGCCGTTGAGCGCATGATGCCGCGCAGGAATTTGTGGCTCTTCTTGTGGCCGTTCTTGTCAAACACCATGCGCACCGCGAGGCAGGGGCGGTCAACACCTTCACGAAGCGAACAGAGATCGTTTGAGATGCGTTCCGGCAGCATCGGCACCACGCGATCGGGGAAGTATGTGGAATTGCCGCGTTTCAGCGCTTCTTTGTCGAGCAGGCCGCCGCTAGGCACATAGTGGGAGACATCAGCAATGGCGACATAAACGATCCAGCCGCCTTTGTTGTTTGGACCGTCGTCAGCCATGGCCGCGACGGCATCGTCATGGTCGCGCGCGTCCGGCGGGTCGATGGTGATCAAAGGCACGTCGCGGAGATCGTCGCGGGCTTTGGTCAGTCGTACCGGCTTCGCCGCGTCGGCGGCTGCCATCACGGTTTCTGGAAATGCGTCGGGAATGCCGTGGGCATGAATTGCGATCAGGCTGATGGAGCGCTGTTCATCGCCCCGGCCGTATGTTTCTTTCACTTTGGCGCGGCGCGGTGCATAGCGCGGACCTGGCATCACTTCGACGAGGACGAGGTCGCCTTCTTTCGCCTCGCCAATATGCGGGCGGGTGACTTCGTATTCGTTCCGGGCTTTTTTGTCGACGGGTACAATGCGGCCGCCTGTTGGTGTCTTTCGGAAGATGCCGAGGAAATTCTCACTGCCCTTGCCGATGCGCCGGATGACGCGGGCTTCGTAAGGGTAGTCAGCGGGTCCTTCTTCGCTGGTCTTGGTGATGCGGGCCAGTACACGGTCGCCAACACCGGCGGGTGCACCGCGTGTCCGCTCCTTCTCGTCGCCTGGCACGATCACGATTTCGGGGATGGGTGTGTCACCCGACCAGTTATTGGGTGTCGCAATCAGCTCGCCGTCCTGATCTCGCTTGGTGATGTCGATAACAGCAACAGGCGGCATTTCCCCCGGTTTGGAAAGCGATTTGCCTTCTTCCTTCTTGAGCAGGCCTTCCTGGGTGAGCTCTTTCAAGATGCGTTTCAGGCCAATGCGCTGTGCGCCCGAGATGCCAAAGGCTTTTGCGATTTCGCGTTTCCCGACCTTGCCGGGCGACTCCGACACAAACGCCATGATCTGGTCGCGGGTCGGCAGGGTCACGTCCGGCTTTTTGGGCTTTCGGGCGCGCTTTTTCTTGGCGGGTGGCTTTTTGGGTGAGGCCAAGGCGCTTAATCCGTCGCCTCAGCCGTCTCATCGCTCTCTGCGTCTTTTTGGGACGCTTTTTTCGGCGCTGCCTTTTTCTTTGCGGCCGTTTTCTTTTTCGCGGTCTTTTTCTTCGCCGTCTTCTTCTTAGCGGTTTTCTTTTTTGCGGTCTTCTTCTTAGCCGTCTTCTTTTTGGCCGCTTTTTTCTTGGCTGGTCCCTTGGCGGCACGCTCTGCGATCAGCTGAACGGCCTCTTCCATGGTCACTTCTTCAGGCTTTTTGCCGCGCGGAAGGGTGGCGTTGATCTTGTCATGCTTCACGTAAGGCCCGTAGCGGCCATTCATGACATTAACAGGTCCGCCAAGCTCCGGGTGTTCGCCGAGTTCCTTCAGTGGTTTTGCAACCTGTCTGCGGCCCGGGTTCGCTTTTTTCTCAGCGATCGCGGCTACGGCGCGGTTCAACCCAACCGTGAAGACCTCATCCGGACTGTCCAGATTGGCGTAGACCTTGTTATGCAGCACAAAGGGGCCGTATCGACCCAGACCGGCCGTAATGGGCTGGCCGTCTTCCGGGTGAAGGCCCACTTCACGCGGCAGGGAGAGAAGTTGAAGCGCTTTCTCCAGGTCCACATCTTCCAGCGCCCAAGTCTTTGGAATGCCTGCGCGCTTGGGTTTCTCGTCTTCCTCAACCGGATCCATATGAATGTAGGGACCAAAGCGGCCGTTCTTCAGTTCCACATCTTTGCCGGTTTCGGGGTGGGTCCCCAGAATTCGGTCAGCGGCTGCAGGATCACCGTCCATACCTTTGGTAAGCTGGCGGGTGAATTTGCACTCAGGATAGTTCGAGCACCCGACAAAGGCGCCAAAGCGACCGACTTTCAAAGAGAGTTCGCCGCCTTCACAAGCCGGGCAGCCTCTTCTCGGACTTCCGTCTTCTTTCTCTGGGAAGACATGGGGCTCCAGAACTTCGTTGAGACGGTCGAGCACTTGCGTGATGCGGAGGTCAGCCGTGCCGTCGACATGGGCCGTAAAGCCGTCCCAGAACTCTCGGAGCACGTCTTTCCAATCCAACTCGCCGGCGGATATTTTGTCGAGCTTCTCTTCCAGATCGGCCGTGAAGCCGAACTCGACATATTGGGTGAAAAAGCTTTCGAGGAAGGCCGTCACAAGCCGGCCTTTGTCGTCCGGGATGAAGCGTTTCTTGTCGAGCTGGACATAGCCGCGATCCTGCAGCACACCAAGAATACTGGCATAGGTCGATGGACGGCCAATGCCCAATTCTTCCATGCGTTTCACCAGGGACGCTTCGGAGAAGCGGGGAGGCGGCTCGGTGAAGTGCTGATCGGCGCGCGCTTCCTTGGTGCCGAGCCGGTCGCCGTTTGCGACTTTCGGCAGGCGGCCGCCTTCTTCACTGTCGTCTTTATCGTCGGTGCCTTCCTGATAGAGCTTCAGGAAGCCGTCAAACACGATGACCGACCCGCTGGCCCGTAGTCCCAGGGTCTTGTCCTCGGATGACATCTCGATGGTTGTGCGTTCAAGACGCACGCTTTCCATCTGGCTGGCGAGGGTTCGGTTCCAGACGAGCTCATAGAGCTTCGCCTGATCATTATCGAGAAGGCTCTTTACCTGTTTCGGAAGTCTCGAAAGATCGGTCGGGCGGATCGCTTCGTGCGCTTCTTGCGCATTTTTTGCCTTGGTTTTGTATTCGCGTGCTTTGTCGGGCAGGTAGGCTTCGCCGAATTCGTTGGTGATCACCGTGCGGGATTGGGCGATGGCTTCTTCCGCTATCTGCACCCCGTCTGTCCGCATATAAGTGATAAGACCGGTGGTCTCGCCGTCAATCTCTATGCCTTCATAGAGGCGCTGGGCCACCATCATGGTCCGGCTGGCGGAGAACCCAAGTTTGCGAGAGGCTTCCTGCTGCAGTGTTGAGGTTGTAAAGGGTGCCGGTGGATTGCGTCTCGCGGGTTTGCTCTCGACAGATTGAACAGAGAAAGGCTCCACTTCGACCCGGGCGCGCACCGCTTCAGCTCCCTTTTCGTCGGCCAGGTCGAATTTATCCAGCCGTTCGCCATTGTGAGATACCAGCCGGGCGACAAATTCGTCTCCCTTGCCGGTCGTCATATCCGCTTCGACCGTCCAATATTCGCGCGGGGTGAAAGCCTCGATCTCCAACTCGCGATCACAGATGAGACGCAGCGCGACCGACTGCACACGGCCAGCGGACCGGCTACCGGGAAGCTTCCGCCAAAGGACAGGCGACAGGGTGAAGCCGACGAGATAGTCCAGAGCGCGGCGGGCCAGATAGGCGTCGATCAGCTGTTTGTCGAGCTCACGTGGGTTGTCCATCGCGGCAAGCACCGCGCGCTTGGTAATCGCGTTGAACACCACGCGCTCCACGGGCTTATCACCCAGGGCTTTCTTCTTCTTCAGAACCTCGAGCACGTGCCAAGAAATTGCTTCACCTTCGCGGTCGGGGTCAGTCGCCAGGATCAGTTTGTCGGCGCCTTTGACGGCTTTCGCGATGTCGTTCAGCCGTTTCTGGGACTTGGCATCCGCATCCCAGGCCATGGCGAAGTCTTCGTCTGGCTTGACCGATCCATCTTTCGACGGCAGATCGCGCACATGGCCATAGGAGGCAAGAACTGTGAAGTCTTTGCCTAGATACTTGTTGATTGTTTTTGCCTTGGAGGGCGATTCAACAATGACAACGTCCATTGATGGTCCCAAGTTTCCGCGGGTTGAAGGTGTAGAAAGCGCCCGTATTCTGCCATTTTCTTCCTGAATGACAGGTTTGAGGCTGATCCAATATCGGCTGGAACATGGTGAAAACGTTCCAGCCTGTCAAATGGCGCGTAATCATGTCTCCAATATGACGTTGGTTTCTGCGGCTCAATCGTGCGCCATCACCCATGCAAAAATTAATCGTAAAACGGGTATTGCGTTAAGTGTGCAACTATAGGTTAATGTGGGGAGAATTTGGATTTTACCCATAGTCCGATTCATCTGATGAGTGGAAACAGGGAATCGCCCATGAGTGGCCGTGGCGCAAACGCAGCGAAGAAAGGGCTGACTTCCGAACCTATGGCGCAGCGCGATCAAGTCGCGGCCTATGCGTTCGATATGCTTCAATCGCTTCGCGGTACTTGCTCGGATGAAAATCACCGCTTCCTCTCGTACCTTATTGGCATGGCGGCTGAGGAGGCCCAGCGTCTGTCCGAGGGGCTCCCGAGCGCCTGTGGCCAGCCTGAAACGCCGACAGTGAACGCAAAGCAAAACTGCCGCTAGAACAACGTCAATCGATTGCTTCGGTCGCATCTTCCAGAAGCGATACCCGCTGCCCGTTATCGCGGACCAGGCGACCGGCTAGATCTATCTCTAAAAGCAGCGCGATGACGGTTCTGGTGGGGAGGCCTGACAGTCGAATAAGCTCATCTTGTTCGACCGGTGTGGGACCCAGCAGTGACAGGAGGGTGGCACGTTCCGACTGTGTTGGCTCTGCGGGCGGGGATGGCGGGTTGGCATAGGGCATCTCATCTCCTTCTGAAAAGAGCGGCGGCGGCGCCTGGTCCATCCAGTTCAGAACATCTTCTGCAGACTCAACGAGTGCTGCCCCTTGTTTTATGAGCCGGTTGCCGCCTTTTGCGCGTGGGTCCAGTGGAGAGCCAGGCACGACCATGACTTCCCGGTTTTGCTCTAGCGCAAAGCGGGCGGTGATGAGGGAGCCTGATCTCAGCGCCGCCTCTACAACGATGACACCCTGCGACAGGCCGGCGATGATGCGGTTGCGCCTGGGAAAATGACGGCCCTGAGGTCGGGTCCCCGGCGGCATCTCACTTACCAGGACGCCTTGCTTACTGATCTGATCGTACAAGTCGCGGTTTTCTTCCGGATACACAATATCGATGCCCCCGGCGATGACCGCGCAAGTGCCCGTTGTCAGACTTGCTTTGTGTGCTGCTGCGTCGATCCCCCGTGCGAGCCCCGATACAATTGTGAAGCCTGCTTCTCCCAAATCGCGGGCGAGATCGGACGCCATGCGCAGTCCGGCCGCCGACGCGCTCCTAGACCCGACCATTGCGAGGCTCGGTTGGTCGAGAAGGTGGAGAGCCCCTATGGCGTACATGACGGGCGGCGGGGGATCGGATTGAGACAGCAGAGTGGGAAAGCCCGGCTCCCCGGCAAACAGCAATTGCGCCCCAAGTTTTAGCGCCTCACTCCATTCCTGCTTTGCCTGCGATGCCGTGGCGATCTTGATTGTGCGGCTGCGACCGCCGCGCTTTGCAAGCTCCGGGAGGGCGGCTAATGCCTCTCCGGCGCTGCCAAACTGGTCGAGAAGGTCTCGGAAGGTGACGGGCCCGACATTTTCGCTTCGGATGAGCCTCAGACGATCCAACCGCTCCTGATCAGACAGTGGTGTCGGCATGTCGCCTCCCGGGCTGCGCGCCCAGGAACCCAGATGGGTTTAGGCGTCGTCTTTTTGTCCAATGCGCGGCTCTGTGCCGCTCAGCAGGCGCTGGATGTTCTCTCGATGGGCATAAAAGACGAGGATCACCAGCAAAACACTGAGTTCGACCATTTGCCACTGGTCGACCCATGCAAAGTAAACTGGTGATAGCAGTGAGGCAACCAGTGCGGCCAAGGATGACATGCGGAAGATGAGCGCTGTCACCAGCCAGGTCGCGCAAAAGAGCAGTCCGACGGGCCAGGCTAAGGCCAGAAGAATGCCGATATAGGTTGAAATGCCTTTGCCGCCCTTGAACCTCAGCCAGACGGGGAAGAGGTGACCCACAAAAGCCCCAAAAGCGGCAATAATCGCGAGATCGGGCCCGAACTGGCCCGCGAGAAGGACTGCGGCGGCACCTTTGGCCATGTCTCCGAGAAAAGTCCCGCCAGCGACCCATTTGTTGCCGGTGCGCAGCGCATTGGTCGCCCCAATATTGCCCGAGCCGATGTCACGTATATCGCCGAGGCCCGCCAAACGCGTGATGATCAAGCCAAAGGGGATTGACCCAAGCAGATATCCGACGGCCAACGCGATGGCATAGTAGGGCATTGCTTCTGCCCAACTAATGGGATCAGGCATTTCAGTTCCCTCCGGAAACGTGCACTTCTTTTCCCCCCACGATGGTTCGAATGGCGCGGCCTTGCAAGCGGCGCTCATCGTAGGGGGTGTTTTTTGATTTTGACTTGAGCTTTTCAGGGTCCAGGACCCAGGGCACGTTCATATCGATGACTGTGAAGTCGGCTGGGCAACCCTTATCAAGAGAGCCCGCATCCAGTCCGAGCAGTCCGGCTGGTCCTGTTGTTAGGACCTCAATGGCTCGTTCGAGGCTTAAGGCGCCAGAGTGAACCAGTGACAGGGTCGCCGGGAGCAGCGTTTCCAGACCCACCGCCCCAAAAGCTGCCTGCGCGAATGGAAGTCGTTTGGTCTCCGGGTCCTGCGGGTCATGTCCCGAGACAATGACGTCTATGGTGCCGTCCGCGACGCCTTCGACAACGGCCAGGCGATCGTCTTCATGGCGGAGTGGTGGCGAGAGCTTCATGAAGCTCCTGTAGCTCGCGACGTCATTTTCGTTGAGGGTGAGATGGGGGGCAGAAACGCCGCAGGTGACCGGCAGTCCGTTTTGCTTTGCACGACGGATGACATCCACGGAGGCTTTGCAGGTGACCTGTGCAACGTGGTAGCGCGCGCCGGTGAGTTCGACCAGACGCAGATCGCGCTCAATCATGATGGTTTCGGCTGCCGATGGTCTGCCTGACAGGCCAAGACGGCTCGCAAGCTCGCCTTCATTCATTACACCGCCGGCTGCCAGTGCCCGGTCTTCAGCATGCTGGACGATCAGCGCATCGAAGAAATGTGCGTAGGAAAGGGCGCGGCGCATCACCAGAGGGTCCGCGAGTGGCCGATCACCGTCGGTGAAGGCCACGGCGCCGGCATCTTTCAGAAGACCGATCTCGGTCATCTGCTCGCCGGCGCAACCGCGTGTGAGTGCGCCCATGGGATGCACATTGACAATTGCTGTGTCGCGGGCGCGGCGCTCCACGAAATCCACCAGGGCGACGTCATCAATAACGGGATCGGTGTTTGGCATCACGATGATGGTGGTGACCCCACCTGCGGCAGCGGACTGGCTGGCACTCCCGAGTGTCTCGCGATATTCGGTGCCGGGCTCACCGGTGAAGACGCGCATGTCGATCAGGCCGGGCGTGAGTAATTTGCCCCCGCAATCGACCGTGTCCATATCCTGAGGGACGCCCCCGGCAAACAGTGATGCGCCGCGATCTGCGATCACCCCGTCTTCGACGAGCAATGCTCCAACCTCGTCCAAGCCTGCCGCGGGATCGAAGAGCCGCGCGTTTATGTAAGCGGTCCGGTTCATGCGTCGCTTCCTGCTGGTGTTTCGTTGGGCAGGTTGCGGGCGAGGGCATCAAGGGCTGCCATTCTGACCGCGACGCCCATCTCCACCTGTTCGCGGATAACAGAGCGATTGATATCGTCGGCGACCGCGCTGTCGATTTCGACGCCACGGTTCATAGGGCCGGGGTGCATGATGAGTGCATCTGGCTTGGCGACTTTGAGCTTTTCATAATCGAGCCCGAAATAGCGGAAATACTCACGAACCGATGGCACAAATGATCCGTGCATGCGCTCCAGTTGGAGGCGCAACATCATCACAATGTCGACGTCCTTTAATCCCTCGGTCATGTCATTGAAGACTTCGACACCGAGGCGTTCAATCCCGATTGGCAGGAGTGTCTTTGGCGCGATCACCCGCACACGTGCCCCCATGGTGTTGAGCAAGAGGATGTTGGAGCGGGCAACGCGGCTATGAAGAATGTCGCCACAGATGGCGACCGTTAAGCCTTCCAGCCGACCTTTGCGACGGCGGATCGTCAAAGCGTCCAAGAGGGCCTGTGTTGGATGTTCGTGACTGCCATCGCCTGCATTCAAAACAGAACAACTGACCTTTTGTGAGAGAAGCTCGACCGCGCCGCTGTCGCCGTGGCGCACCACAATCAGATCCGGGTGCATGGCGTTCAGGGTGGTCGCGGTGTCGATAAGTGTCTCGCCCTTTTTAATGGATGACGAACTTACCGACATGTTCATCACGTCGGCGCCCAGGCGTTTTCCGGCAAGCTCAAAGGAGCTTTGGGTCCGCGTGGAGGCTTCAAAGAAGAGGTTGATCTGCGTGCGCCCGCGCAGCACGTCACCCTTTTTGTCGATCTGCCGGTTTTGCTCGACATATCCATCAGCAAGATCAAGAAGGGAAGTGATGTCAGCTTGGGAAAGGCCTTCGATACCGATCAAATGTCGGTGTGGGAAGAGCGCTGTCTGGTTTACGTCCGAGCTGGTCATTAAAGCCGCATCTTATAGGAGGGGGACCGATCTCACGCAAGTATTGAATGCTTTTTTGACCCAAACCTAAGGGCGTACATTCTCTTACCCAAAGAGATAGAGCATGACCGGCATGGTGAAGATGGCGAGGATCGTGGACCCGGTAATGAGGCTGGCCATCAATGTGGCGTCGCCGCCAAGCTGTCTTGCGAGGATGTAAGACGATGTTGCACCAGGGACAGAGCCACACAAAAGTACAACCAGCCGCGCCAGACCCTCGATCTCGAAGACCCAGCACCAGCCGAGCATGAGAAGTGGCATGACGATAAGCTTGAGGGCGCTGGTGAGCAGCACGATCCCCTTCGTTTCATAGGCATGGTCCAACCTGAGACCTGCCCCGATGGCCAGCAGACCGAGAGTGAGCGCCGCCTGGCCCAGAATATCTGCAGTGGGGGCCAGTGGTCCCGGAAGACGGAAGCCGGTGACGTTCAGAAAGATACCTGCGGCGCAGGCGAGGATAAGCGGGTTCTTGGAAAGCAAACGTAGAACCGTGCCAAAGCCGGCCGGCTCATCGCCTGCATAGCGTGTCAGGATTGTGACCGAGAGAACATTCACGGTTGGCACAAGGGTCGCGAATGCGACAGCCGCGAGGGTAACGCCCTCAGGCCCAAAGAGTTGCGCAATCGCGGCAAGAGCAACGAAACCGTTCCAGCGCGCGGCGCCCTGAAACACACTGGAGAATTGCGGACCTGTGAGGTTCGATGTGGCGCGTAAGATCATCAAGAGGCCGACCATGGAGAACAAACCGCCCCACATGGCGTAGGCCATCGGCCAGACATCGAAGGCTGTCAGGTCGGCCGTGGCGAGGGTGTGCAGGAGGAGAGCCGGAAAGAAGATGTAATAGGTGAGCCGGTCGAGCGGCTGCCAAAGGCCTTCACCTGGAAAGTCGAACCGTTTGATTGCGGCACCGAGTGCAATCACCAGAAAGACAGGGATCAGAGAATTGAGAATGGCGATCATGTCATCGACCGCAGACGCTCAAGGACGCCTTGCAGGATGAACGAGGCGGCCATCTTGTCGACCACTTCAGCCCGCTTTTTGCGACTGGTGTCTGCGTCCAGAAGCGTCCGGGTGACAGCTACCGTTGACAGGCGCTCATCCCAGAAGAAAATCGGGATGTCTATTTTCTGAGCAAGGTTCCTCGCGAAGGTTCTCGTCGATTGTACCCGGGGGCCTTCCGACCCGTCCATATTGAGCGGCAAGCCCAAGATCAGGGCACCGGCATCGACCTCTTTGATGATTTCGACCAGCCGCTCGGCATCCGCCTTGAATTTGGACCTTTTTATTGTCTCGCGGGGTGTTGCGACGGTCCAGAGAGGATCAGACGTCGCCACGCCGATGGTTTTCGACCCCAGATCGAGCCCGACAAGCGCTTTTCCGGCGGCGCGCTCTTTGAGAGCGTCTATTTCTATGATGTCGGCGGCCATGGGATGAGGTTTCTAGTGGAATATCTGCTGATCGGCAATTGAGGCTCAGTTTGCACCGAGATTGAGGGCTTTATTGTTGTGGAGCCCTTGTTGCGGGGGTGGGGGTGGTCTGATATTTTCCGCGCCAAATCAGGGTGTCGAAACAGGATTTCAAAGGTTTCCTGCGGCGGTTTTCTGCCTTTTGACCCCCCAATTTCAGAAAAGAGAGGCCCATGTCGGTCGACGAAAATACAGTCCGGCGCATCGCAAAGCTTGCTCGTATTGCGGTGACCGAAGAAGAAGTGGCACCGCTCGCCAAAGATCTGTCCACCATTCTTGATTGGGTGGAACAGTTAGGCGAGGTCAACACAGACCATGTGCCGCCGCTGACCAGTGTTGTTGAGATGGAAATCAAGATGCGCGAAGACATTGTGCGTCATGACAATATTCAGAAGCAGGTCACGCAAAACGCGCCGCAATCTGAAGACGGCTTCTTCACCGTGCCAAAAGTCATCGAGTAGGGCGACGACATGACCGATTTGACCAAACTCACGCTCGCCGACGCGCGTGAGAAGCTTGCATCTAAAGAGATCACCTCTGTGGAGCTAACGGAAGCTCATCTTGAGGCTGCAAAAGCGTCAGAGATGCTCAATGCCTATGTGACCCTGACGCCAGAGGTGGCGTTAGAGATGGCTGCAGCGTCTGATGCGCGGATCGCCAAAGGCGAAGCGGGTCCTCTTGAGGGACTTCCCCTTGGTGTGAAGGACCTGTTTTGCACCGATGGTGTCAGAACAACGGCCTGCAGCAACATTCTGGATGAGTTCACGCCGACCTATGAGTCGACCGTCACGCGAAACCTCTGGTCGGACGGCGCGGTGATGCTGGGTAAGCTCAACAATGATGAGTTTGCGATGGGCTCGTCCAATGAAACCAGTCGCTTTGGCCCCTGCGTCAATCCCTGGAAGGCTTCCGACAGCGATGCATCGCTTGTTCCAGGTGGTTCTTCAGGTGGATCTTCCGCAGCCGTTGCAGCGCATTTGGCGCTTGGTGCGACGGCGACAGACACGGGTGGGTCTATTCGCCAGCCGGCATCCTTCACCGGCACCGTGGGGTTGAAGCCGACCTATGGACGCTGCTCTCGTTGGGGCGTGGTTGCGTTCGCGTCCTCTCTTGATCAAGCAGGACCTATCACACGCTCCGTGCGGGACGCCGCGATCATGCTGAAAAGCATGGCGGGTCATGATGACAAAGACACGACCAGTGTCGACATCGACGTTCCGGATTATGAAGCGGCGCTCACCGGCGACATTCGTGGCCTGAAAGTGGGTATTCCGAAAGAATATCGCGTTGACGGCATGTCAGATGAAATCGAGAAGCTATGGACGCAAGGGATCGAGTGGCTGAAGAGTGCCGGCGCTGAAATTGTGGATGTCAGCCTGCCGCACACCAAATATGCGCTGCCTGCTTATTACATTGTCGCGCCTGCTGAAGCGTCATCGAACCTGGCCAGGTATGATGGTGTCCGATACGGCCTTCGTGTTTCTGGTGAAGACATCACGGACATGTATGAAAAGACCCGGGCTGAAGGGTTTGGCGATGAAGTGCGTCGCCGCGTACTGATTGGCACCTATGTACTCTCGGCCGGGTACTACGATGCTTATTACATCAAGGCTCAGAAGATCCGCACCTTGATCGCGCAGGATTTCCGGGAAGCTTATGAGAAGGTGGACCTTCTCTTGACGCCGACGGCGCCGTCACCTGCATTCGCCATAGGCGAAAAGGTCAATGATCCTCTCTCGATGTATTTGAACGATGTATTCACGGTGCCAGTCAATCTTGCCGGACTGCCAGGGATTTCATTGCCGGCGGGCCTTAGCTCAAACGGTTTGCCACTTGGCCTGCAGCTCATTGGCCGTACGTTTGATGAAGAAACACTGTTGCGCGCAGCCGGCGTTCTTGAAGACGCCGCCGGATTTAATGCTGAACCTTCGACATGGTGGACTTAAAGCATGAGTGAGAACAAAAACCTGATTGAAGGGGCAACAGGGTCCTGGGAAGTTGTTCTGGGACTGGAAGTTCATGCGCAGGTTGCTTCGAGTGCAAAACTGTTTTCAGGCGCGCCAACGGAGTTTGGTGCGGAGCAAAACAGCCAGGTAAGCCTGGTTGACGCAGCCATGCCGGGCATGCTGCCCGTCATCAACGAAGAGTGCGTCCAGCAGGCGGTGCGAACCGGTCTTGGTCTGGGGGCAGAAATTCATCTGCGCTCCGTGTTTGACCGCAAAAACTATTTTTATCCGGATCTGCCGCAGGGCTATCAGATTTCTCAGTTCAAAGACCCGATTGTTGGCGAAGGGGAGATTGAAATCGACCTGAAAGACGGGTCTGTGAAGCGTGTCGGCATTGAACGGCTTCATCTGGAGCAGGATGCGGGCAAGAGTGTTCACGACCAACATCCGTCCATGAGCTTTGTTGACCTCAATCGCTCTGGTGTTGCGCTCATGGAGATCGTGTCCAAGCCTGACATGCGGTGTGCTGAGGAAGCGCAGGCTTACGTCAAGAAACTGCGCTCAATCCTGCGCTATTTGGGCACTTGTGACGGCAATATGGAGCAGGGTTCCATGCGCGCTGACGTGAACGTGTCAGTGCGCCGCCCCGGTGAGGATCTCGGAACCCGTTGTGAGATCAAAAACGTCAATTCCATCCGTTTTATTGGCCAGGCGATTGAGTTTGAGGCCCGCAGACAGATCGATATTCTCGAAGATGGTGGCTCAATTGATCAGGAAACGCGTCTGTTCGACCCGCGGGCCGGCAAAACGCGGTCTATGCGCTCAAAAGAAGAGGCGCATGACTACCGCTACTTCCCGGATCCCGACCTTTTGCCGCTTGTTATCAAACAGGAACTGGTTGATCGCCTGCGTGACGAGTTGCCAGAGCTTCCAGATGAAAAGAAATCGCGATTTGTTCGTGAGTATGGCTTGTCGCCCTATGACGCAGGCGTTCTTGTGTCGGAAAAAGCGTCGTGTGACTTCTTTGAAGAGGTTGCAGATGGTCGTGATGCAAAGCTCGCCGCTAACTGGGTAACGGGAGAATTATTCGGCGCGTTGAACAAAGCAGGTTTGCAAATTGATAGCTCTCCTGTGAGTGCAAAACAACTTGGTGATCTGATTAATCTCATCTCTGACGACACAATCTCGGGGCGAATCGCTAAGGAAGTTTTCGAGATAATGTTCGAAACGGGCGATGATCCGGCAAAAATCGTCGAAGAAAAGGGATTGCGTCAGGTAACTGATTTAGGTGCGATTGAAGCAGCGATTGATGAGATAATCGCAGCTAATCCTGATAAGGTGGAGCAGGCAAAAGAGAAGCCAAAGATGGCAGGTTGGTTTGTCGGACAAGTCATGAAAGCCACTGGTGGTAAGGCGAATCCAAAATCCGTGAACGAACTATTGTCAAAAAAACTAGGCTTATAGTTTGCTCACGGACGACTGACTCTGCTTTCTGCGATCAACCTTTTATCAACACTTTCTCGTACATGTTGTGCAATGCACGCTTTGTTTGAATAAAGCAAAGTGTTGCCTGCTTGAGTTCAAGTGCTCATAGTAATTGTGTTTTGCGTCCTGCATTCGAGGGGGCGCGTTAGTGTGCGTTTTAAGACTCAAGTTTCGTCGTTGTAGAAAACGGCACATCAGGAACGAGGACGAATATGGCTACGAGACCTAAAGCGAAGAAAAAGGCTGCGCCGAAACGCAAAGCCGCAAAGAAGAAAACTGCTAAGAAGAAAGCAGCTCCTAAGCGGAAAGCCGCGAAGAAGAAAACAGCTAAGAAGAAGGCAGCTCCTAAGCGGAAAGCCGCGAAGAAGAAAACAGCTAAGAAGAAAGTTGCCAAAAAGAAAACCGCTAAGAAGAAGACAGCCAAGAAGAAGGCAGCTCCTAAGCGGAAGGCAGCTAAGAAGAAAACTGCCAAAAAGAAAACCGCTAAGAAGAAGACAGCCAAGAAGAAGGCAGCTCCTAAGCGGAAAGCAGCTAAGAAGAAAGTTGCTAAGAAGAAAACCGCTAAGAAGAAAGCCGCTAAGCGGAAAGCACCAGCTCGCAAGAGACGGTAACAACCTGAATTGGCGGGCTCTCGTCCGCCAATTGGCATCTGACGGTGCGCACACTGATCGCGTTGAGGGTACTTCTTGCTTCCGGGGGGACGTGAGGAGAGCCCAGAGGCATATAGAACATGGCATTTTGGCCAGCTATATGCCTTTCCGCGGTCGGGGTGCGGCCGTTTTTGTTTGGGCTCCCTGAATTCCAGCGACCCATCCGCATAAACCAAGCCTGGAAATCATCAGAATTGTCTGTTTTGGGCAATCGGTTGGCCGTGATAGCCTTATCCGAAGGGTGGTTTTGTGCGTTGTGGGGAATATCGATGCGTTTTGTGACTCTTGCGGGTGCGGTGGCATTTGCCGCTATGGCGACAAACTCAGCTTTGGCCGCCGAGCGTATTACCGGTACCGGGACAATTATCGAAAACCAGACATTCGGCTCCGTGAAACACTGGGGGCGCTCCCTTGCTGTTCGTGATCAAGGCACCATTATCCGGGTAATGGGGGGGACCTACGGATTCCAGATACGTGACATGAACGACAATGTGGTCGGCGATTTCCTGTTTCCCGATGATGCGGTCGGTTTCAGCCTTGCGGCCGGTGACTACAAGATTTTTCCGCTGACATGCCGCACACACCTTCACCATCACGTCGAAGTGACGGTCGAGTATTAGGTCTGCTGGCAGTCTTTCCCATCACTTCCTGTATGCTGGGCTGGTTTTCAGCACGGTGACACGTGCCAAATGCCACGAGGAGGCTGGGTTTGATCGATTTTTATACATGGACGACACCGAACGGTCGCAAGATTTCGGTGATGCTGGAAGAGTGCGGTCTTGAGTACACCGTGCACCCCATCAATCTTCAAAATGAAGAGCAATTCAAGCCCGAGTTTCTGGCTATCGCGCCCAACAACAAGATCCCCGCGATTGTTGATCACGATGTGCCGGGGGGGCCGGTATCGGTCTTTGAGTCCGGAGCTATCCTTGTTCACCTGGCAGAAAAGTCTGGAAAGTTCCTCGCCTCCAGCGGCGCTGGTCGTGCGAAGACACTCGAATGGTTGTTCTGGCAGATGGGCGGCATCGGTCCGATCATGGGGCAGGCGGGGCACTTCACAACGCAAGCGCCGGAGCAAATACCCTACGCCATTGATCGTTTCATTTCGGAGTCCGCGCGGTTGATCAAAGTGCTCGATACACAATTGGGCAAAACAGAATTCATGGCCGGCGATTATTCCATCGCAGATATGGCGACGTATCCCTGGGTGGTCCTTGGATTTGAGCTCATCAAGTCAGCAAAGCCGGATGTGATCGGCGAGGGTGAAAACGTCGCCCGCTGGATCAAAGCCATGGGCGAGCGTCCCGCTGTCATCAAAGGCATGGCAATTCCGGAAGTACCGGCCTAGGCCTCAAAAAAATCCAATTTGAAGCAGTTTTGAAAGCGGCGGGCGCAGAAACCCGCCGTTTTTTTGTGTTTGCCGTTAACCAAATTTTCAATGGCGTGGTGATTTCCTGTCATCAGCAAGGAAGAGCCTTGTGGTCTGAGAATACGCACACGGTGAGTTGGAGTTTACGTGCGTCACACTGGAGGACAGCGAGATGGCCCGTCGGGATATCGATCAGCTGGAAAAATGCGAGCTAGCAGCGGAAGCGGGGGCGCCGGAAGCGCTCTATAGCCTTGGTCTCATTTATGCGACCGGCAAGGGAGTCGATGTTGACTTCGTCAATGCCCATAAGTGGTTCAACCTGGCGGCGATGCGCGGAAGCCACGCAGCACGCGATAGTCGTGCAGATGTTGCCCTTGAGATGAATGCGTCGCAGATTGCAGAAGCTCAACGGTTGGCTCGCGAGTGGCTCTCAAGCCGGTAATTTCCGGTTTCATTGGAAATTGTTGCACAAGCAGCGTGAAACCCGCGCGAACTGCCGTTCGCCTGCGGGTTTTGTTTTGGTCAATCCTCTATGGCGTAAGTAGAAAGCCTGCGTGACAGCTTCGGTCTAAGCGCTTATGTTGCGGCGCAAACAAGAGACAAAAGGACTCTGCCGCCCCATGACCGACGCCGTTGAAGACCTGATCGCGCTTTTGGACCTCGAACAGATCGAACTCAATCTCTATCGGGGGCATAGTCCGGCCACCAGTTGGCAACGTGTGTTTGGTGGGCAGGTTATCGGGCAGGCGCTGATGGCGGCCTATCGGACAGTCGATGAGGGGCGTATCTGTCACTCGCTCCACGCCTATTTTATTCGCCCAGGCGATCCGAAGGTTCCCATCCTCTATGAAGTCGACCGTGCCAGAGACGGGCGCAGTTTCACAACCCGTCGCGTGGTCGCCATTCAGCATGGCAAGCAGATATTCAATCTGGCGGCCTCTTTTCAGGTGGTGGAAGAGGGGTTTGAGCACCAGTTGAATATGCCGGACGTTCCGGCGCCTGAAGATCTCCCAACGGAGCGGGAACGTCGCGAGGCGATCATTGACCAGCTGCCGGAGGCAGTGCGGACGCATTTCACACGCCCGCGGCCGATCGAGATGCGCGCGGTGAACCCTCAGGAGTATATTGACCCAGAACCCGCGGATCCCGAGTTTAAAGTCTGGTTCCGGGCGACAAGTGAGATGCCTGACGACATCGCTATGCAGCAATGCGTCCTTGCTTATGCGTCCGACATGACTTTGCTCGACACCTGCATACGGCCGCATGGTGTCACCTGGATGTCTGGAAAGCTGCAGTCTGCCAGCCTCGATCACGCCATGTGGTTCCATCATCCTTTCCAGATCAATGACTGGCTGCTTTACGATCAGGACAGCCCCAACGCTGTTGGGGCGCGGGGATTTAATCGCGGAGGCATCTATACCCGCGAAGGACTGCTGGTCGCATCCGTGGCGCAGGAGGGACTTATCCGCTACCGCGGATAGTCCCACCGTCCGCTAATTGATCAACTCATAGTCAGCCATATCGACGGTCGCTGTCGCGGCTGCATAGGCGCGCGTGTGGCTCGACCAGTTCTGCGTGATGCGTCCATCGGCATTCTTATACCAGGAGGCGCAGTGCGGATCCGCCCAGACCGTGCCGGCAAGGTCCTTTTGAATCTCATCGTTGAAGCGATCCTGAGCCGCTTTGCTCGGCATAAGTGCTTTTGCGCCCGCTTCTTCGAGCGCTTTTAGAGCTTTGATCGTATAGGCGACCTGGTGCTCGAGCATGAAGGTGATGGTATTGTGGCCAAGGTTCGTATTGGGCCCATAAAGCACAAACAGGTTCGGAAAGCCGGTTGCGGTTACACCCAAATAGGCTTCCGGACTCTCTTCCCAAAGCTCATTCAGGTTTTGGCCGTTCTGACCTGTAACTTCCATCGACCAGCGCCAGCCTGTGGTTTCAAAACCGGTCGCGTAGATCAGAACGTCAAAATCATGTTGGACGCCATCCACTGTCTCCACGCCGTTTTCGTTGATGTTGGCGATGCCATTCGTCTCCAGGTCGACATGATCCATCATTAGAGTCGGATAGAAATCGTCACAGATCAGAATGCGTTTGCAGCCAATCGGGTAGTCCGGCAGTAGCTTCTTCCGCAGCTCTAGGTCCGGTATCTGCGCTTCAAGCTGATTGATCGCCTGGCGGGTGAAAGATGCGCGGCCTTCCGGCGTCCATTCAAACGCTTTCCAGAAGAAATGGTCCGCATTGTCATAGAGCAGGTCGCGATTGCGTTTGCCCAAATCCATCGCAAGCTCAATGTCGGTCATCATCAAGGCTTTTTCTTCGTCGGTGATCTCGCGGTCGTTGCGCGGGATCACCCAGTTTGGCGTGCGCTGGAAGACGGTCATGTGCGCGGCTTCTTTCGCGACTTCCGGAATGAGCTGTACGGCGCTGGCGGCTGAGCCAATGACGCCGACCCTTTTGCCTTTCATTGAGACGCTGTCGTCCCACCTTGCAGAATGCATGGATGGGCCTTTGAACGTGTCGCGCCCCTCAATGTCCGGATAGGCAGGGCGGTTTAACTGACCCATGCCGGCAATGATGGCGTCGGCTTCAAATTCTGCGCCGCTTTCAGTTGTGAGCGCCCATGTTTTAGTGTCTTCGTTCCACACCGCGCTCGCCATGCCGTCACCGAGCTTCATATGACTGCTGAGTTGATGGTTCTCGACAATGTTCTCGGCATAGGCCTGAACTTCAGCGGCTCTGGGGAACAGGTGTGTCCACCCTGGGTTGGGGGCGAATGAAAACTCGTAGAGTGCAACGGGCGTGTCGCAGCAGCAGCCGGGGTATTTGTTTTCATGCCAGACACCGCCAACCTTCTTGTTCCGATCAAACACCAGGAAGTCGTCTATGCCGGCTTCTTTGAGTTTGACCGCAGCAGCCACACCACCCAATCCTGCTCCCACCACCGCTACGCGTATCTTTGTCGCCATCTTGTCCTCCCAAACAGAAATGCGTTTTGAAGAAGTCTATCCATCTTCGGCCAAGAGAACAGCCATTCTGGTTCGAGGGTTTTGGGTGTTTTCGTGTTCATCCATGAACACGCTACGTCAACCTGATCCCCGGACAGCGAATGTCATTGAAATAGTGCGCCCGAGATGAAAAGCTCACGCCCAAAGGACGGAGCTCGGTTTTGAACGAGACCAAACATGTCCGGCTGAAGGAGAGGCGAGATGAGTGACTATAAACTTTTGATCAATGGCGATCTGGTCGACGGCGACATGGAGATGGATGTCGTCAACCCGGCCACAGAAGAAACGGTGGCTACCTGCGCCCGAGCGTCGGAAGCACAGCTTGAAAGCGCTGTTGCAGCTGCGAAGGCAGCGTTTCCTGGGTGGGCGGCGACCAGCATTGATGAACGCAAGAAAGCAATCAATGCGATTGCAGATGCCATTGAGGCCAATGGAGAAGAGCTTGCACGTCTTTTGACGCAGGAGCAGGGCAAGCCGCTGGCGGACGCTACAGGCGAGGTTTTCGGGACAGCTGCGTTCTTCCGCTACTTCACCTCGCTCGATCTGCCGGTGAAGGTGCTGGACGATAGCGAAGGACGACGCGTAGAAGCTCACAGGAAGCCGCTGGGCGTCATCGGCGCGATCGTGCCCTGGAACTTCCCGATGATCCTGATGGCGTTCAAATTGCCGCCTGCGCTGCTTGCTGGGAACACCGTCGTGTTGAAGCCGGCCCCAACGACGCCACTGACAAGTTTGAAACTAGGCGAGCTGATCAAAGACATTCTGCCCGCCGGTGTGGTGAACATCATATCCGATGCAAATGATCTTGGTGCTCCGCTGACGGCCCACCCGGATGTGCGGAAGATCTCCTTCACCGGCTCAACAGCCACGGGTGCCAAAGTGATGGCAGGTGCGGCTGGTCTCCTGAAGCGGATTACGCTTGAACTGGGTGGCAATGATGCGGGCATTGTGCTTGATGACGTCGACCCGAAAGAAGCGGCGCCGAAGCTCTTCAACAGCGCCTTCCAGAACAGCGGGCAGGTGTGTATCGCGATGAAGCGCCTCTACGTGCATGAATCGATTTACGACGAAATGTGCGATGAGCTCGCAACCATTGCCGATAATGCGATCATCGGCGACGGATTAGAGCAGGGCACACAACTCGGTCCACTTCAGAACAAGATGCAATTCGAAAAAGTTCAGGAGCTGATCAAGGCAGCCGACGAAGACGGCAAGATCATTGCCGGTGGTGAGGTGCCCGACAAGCCTGGTTATTTCATCCGTCCCACCATCGTGCGAGACGTCGCCGAAGGCTCTCGCATTGTCGACGAAGAGCAGTTTGGGCCTGTCCTGCCGGTTATCAAATATGCAGATGTCGATGATGCCATCGACCGCGCCAACGCCTCTGAGTATGGCCTTGGTGGCTCCATCTGGTCATCAGACGCAGACAAGGCTTATGCGCTTGCCGACAAGATGGAATCCGGCACTGTGTGGGTGAACAAGCATGCTGAGCTTGATCCCGCCATTCCGTTTGGCGGGGCCGGCATGTCAGGCCTCGGCAGTGAATTGGGTGAAGAAGGGCTTGAGGAGTTCACGCAACTCAAGATCATCAACATCGCGCGCTAACGGCATTTGACGCAAAAAGAAACCCGGCTCCGCTTAGCTGCGAGGCCGGGTTTTTTGTTGCGTGATCTTGGGCTTTAAGCGTTGCTTTTCATCATCTGCGCGGCGGCAATCAGCATCACCGTCATGATCGCTTCGACCGCTATGAAGACCGTAGCGAATTCTGCCCCGTGGACCGCCCAGGCGAGCGTCCGGAACACCGCCGCGCCGCCGAGAAGGAGCGCCGCCCCATAGGCCCAGGTTGGGTTCTGCTTCCAGGCGGCCAGCAGGGCCATCACCGAGCAGGCAAAGAAGAAGGATGCGAAATCACCGGCCTGAGTGCTGCGGGCCAACCCATCGAGCAGCGGCATGCCGAGGCTCTCGGCGGCCGCCGCGGGGTTGGTGATCCACATGAATGCGTTGAAGCCCATCGCCAGCCCGGGAAGGGCTGCGAGAATACGTGCCAACATAAAGTTTCCCCCGTTTTTATTGGTCTAGGCAGTCTGGCCCGATTCCCACGGCGGCGTCACGCACATGTCTGATGCCTGGGGTGACGGCCCGCGTCTCAGGCATGAAAGCATCGAAATATGCTCTTGAATCATAAGGGTTTGTGCGGCATACACGGCGGTGGAGAGGTGGCCGAGTGGCTGAAGGCGCTCCCCTGCTAAGGGAGTATACGTTAATCGCGTATCGAGGGTTCGAATCCCTTCCTCTCCGCCACATTAAAAGGCCGCCCATTTGGGCGGCTTTTTAATGTGCTGGGTGGGAGCGGTGAATGGAGCCTTGTTCGACCGGACGCTTGGCGAGCGGGGCGAGCCTAGCAACGGCAGCGCAGGCTTGCGAAGCAAGTCGAGCACAGCCCTTCCTTTCTCCCAATTCCTTCTTTACGTCACCTAAGTTTTTGGTTCGGTTTTCTGGATGGGTTGTGCTTGAGAGGCACTTGTTCTTTTGGGCTTGGCCCTGTCGTTTCCTATTGAGGTTGGAAAAGGTCCTTCATGGTGGAACGCCATTGTTAGTATTTGCACGAAGGTCTAGGCTCATTCCGAAAACTAGCGTTTTGGTCGGTGCACGGAGCCATAATTGAGCCTCGAAAACATTACCGATGTCATTTCTAGCTCGACATCGGCGGAACATCGTGAGCGTTTCGGGCAGACCTTCTTTGGGACGCTGCTTGGCCAGGCGATTGCGTTGCTTGGACTGCTCATCGCGTATGTTGCGGCGATCGCGACTCTCTATCGATTCTTTAGCGATGACTTGGAGGGACTGCGCAGCGCAACCGGTGACTTGGTTTTCGCGGTTATCATTTTGGCGCCACTTGCCTTTATTCTGGTGTTCTCAGCACTGCCAACAGCTTTGCGGGGATGGCGGGAGCGGCAGCTCCGGCGCATAACAATCATCAGCGAAAAGGGCGTGTCCGGTCAGGTCGAGTTCCGTCTCCGGCCCTATGGCCCGCAAGATCAAGACCAATATTTTCGGGCCGATGGTGCGGATGATCAGGCGGTACGCTGGCTGGAACATACAGAGCATTCATTGCTTTATCTGCTCGGTCCATCTGGCGCAGGTAAATCATCACTTCTTGCAGCGAGCGTCTTGCCGCGTCTGCAGAGTGCCGGATGGGAATGTCTTACTCTGCGGGTTGATCGGGACCCCGCCGGGCGCCTCCGCGACGCGCTCATGGCGCCGTCGCATCTTTTTTTGGATGTGCCGCCACCGGATCTTCCTCTTCGGGCTCTATTGGAACGCGCGGCAGAGGCGCGCGTGAAAGCAGAGCTATCTCCGCTGCTATTGGTGATTGACCAGTTTGAAGAAAGCCTGATTCTCAATGACTCCTCGGCCCAAAAGCCACTTTTGGACCTGTTGCAGACCCTTGAGAAGGAACCGTTGCCTGGGCTTCGGCTGCTTTGCGTGTTTCGGTCCGACTATCGGGAGCTGCTTTTTAAACTCGGTCTGCCCGGATATGTGCCCGGCGGCAATGCATTTGAATTGGCGCCATTCCTCAGAGAGGAAGCGGAAGATTTTTTGCGCCGCGGCGGCAAGATACTTTCGGTCGAAGGGTACGATGCATTGTTCGAAGGCCTCGATCGCATTGAGGATGCACGGGGACTTTATCGGCCGATTACGCTCAATATGGTCGGTTTGGTGCTTCAGCGTATGGGCGGGCGCATTGCGGGTGATCCGGCTCGTCTTATTGAGAGCTACCTGCGAACCTGTCTGGTTAGAGGGCGGTCGCTTGATTTTTCCAGGCAGATACTTGGGCAAATGATTACACGCTCGGGAACCAAGGAGCCACGGTGCGTCATTGAGCTTGTTGAGCACACCGGATTTGAGCCCTGGCAAGTCACAAGTACTTTGACCGATCTTGAAGCTGACGGTCTGGTCCGTACGCTGGACCGTGACCGGACCCGGTGGGAAGTCAGCCATGACTTTTTGGCACGCTCGCTTGGTGTCCTTTTGGGGCGGCTTCGTCCGCCCTGGATCGGTCGAGCAGCGCCTGTTGCGCTTCCAGTTGCCGTCGTCGGATGGGCTGCATTGCTTTTCCTTGCGCTTGATTATTGGCCCAATCTTCAAGATCAACAAGCTCTAGCTGAACTCCGGCAAATTGGCTTCACTCTGCAGGTGAGTGTGACCGGCGAGGAACTGGTTGCCACTTCTCCTTCCAGCATGGACGATATAGCACTCCGGGAATTTCCGCGCCTTTATCAAAGAATTCGCGATCCGAATTCGTCACTCAACCTTTCAGGAGCTTATAGGATTACGAGCCTTGAGCCGATCAAGGGCCTGCCTCTGACGTCGCTAGACCTCTCGCTTGCTTATGGCATCACTAGCCTTGAGCCGCTCAAGGGCATGCCTCTGACGTCGCTTAACCTCTCGAGAGCTTTTGGGATCAGGAGCCTTGAGCCGCTTAAGGGCCTGCCTCTGACGTCGCTTGACCTCTCGAGTTCTGACCGGATCACGAGCCTTGAGCCGCTCGAGGGTATGCCTCTGACGTCGCTTGATCTTCGGAATGCTGACGGAATCACGAGCCTTGAGCCGCTCAAAGGCCTGCCTCTAACGTCGCTTAATCTCGCTGGTTCTCGCCGGATCACGAGCCTTGAGCCGCTTAAGGGCCTGCCTCTGACGTCGCTAGACCTCTCGCTTGCTTATGGCATCACGAGCCTTGAGCCGCTCAAGGGCATGCCTCTGACGTCGCTAGACCTCTCGCATGCAAACAGGATCACGAGCCTTGAGCCGCTCAAGGGCATGCCTCTGACGTCGCTAGACCTCTCGCATGCAAACAGGATCACGAGCCTTGAGCCGCTTAAGGGCATGCCTCTGAAGTTGCTTAATCTCTCTGGTTCTCGCCAGATCAGGAGCCTTGAGCCGCTCAAGGGTATGCCTCTGACCTCGCTTGATCTCTCATTTACAAACGGGATCGCGAGTTTTGAGCCGCTCATGGGCCTGCCTCTGACCTCGCTTGATCTTCAGAATGCTGACGGGATCACGAGCCTTGAACCGCTCAAGGGCATGCCTCTGACGGCGCTTGATCTTCGGAATGCTGACGGAATCACGAGCCTTGAGCCGCTAAAGGGCATGCCTCTGACCTCGCTTAATCTTCAGAATGCTGACGGGATCACGAGCCTTGAGCCGCTCAGGGGCATGCCTCTGACCTCGCTTGATCTCTCGGGTGCTGTCGGGATCACGAGCCTTGAACCGCTCAAGGGCATGCCTCTGACCTCGCTTTATCTTCAGAATGCTGACGGGATCACAAGCCTTGAACCGCTCAAGGGCATGCCTCTGACGGTGCTAAATCTTCAGGATGCTGACGGGATCACGAGCCTTGAGCCGCTCAGGGACATGCCCCTGCAGTGGCTTGACCTCTCGCTTGCTGAGGGGATCATGAGCCTTGAACCATTGAGCGATATGGACCCGGGAATATTCCTTAAAGCGTCGCCGGAACTGCTTGCAACGCTGCAATAGCCAAGCACATATTCGTGTCCTAGTCGGGCTATCCCGTGGCCCGTGCGATGCTCTCTGACGCTGCAAAATCGTGTGCCGGGGAGATCACGAGGTTTGGCAATTGCTCTTTGAGGCGCCTCACTTTGTCGTAGGTCTTTCGCAGTGTGACAGTATCGCCGGTGCCGGGTATGACGTCCTGTTCCAAGAGGCGTGCTTCATAGGTCAAGTCACCGACCAGCAGGATCGGGCTCCAGCCTTCCTGGCGGATGAGCATGGAGAGAGACCCGGGTGTGTGCCCTGGTGTGGGCAGCAGGATCATTGATCCGTCTCCGGCAACATCGTACGCGCCGCCAAAGTCCTGCAGGAGTGGGTCGGCGGTAGCTTGAAATTGAATAGGGCGCCACTTGGCTCCTTCAATCTCGATATGTTCGCGCAATATCCATTCCCGCTCCGGGTGGGGCTCTGAGAGCTGCGCCCACTCGTTCTCACTCACGATCAGGTCAGCCTGCGGAATGTGCTCTATGCCACCCACATGGTCGAAGTGAAGGTGTGAAATGACTGCGTGTTTGATGTCTTGAGTATCGAAACCAGCAGCGGCCACAAGCCGGTCAAGTGGATCACCACTGGTTGTTTCAAAGCGGAAGATTCTCCGAAGTAGGAAGCGTCCGATGGGGCTATCGATGTAGCTGGCATCGGTCAGGATTCTGGGGTCGAGGCCGGTGTCGAAGAGAATGGGTCCGTCACGATGGTCGATCAGAAAATAGTTGATCGGCAGCTTGGCCCAGCTGCGGGAGAGCAGCGCCCACATGGTACGCGGCATCCAGGTGCCAAACCGGTGTTCTTCATGTTGTTCCGCGGTGCCGGAACTTAGTACATGAATGGACTTGATCGGTGGGCCGTTGTCGCGATCGTTCTCGGGCTTTTCCGTCCTAGGGGTGGCATCCATCTCATCACCTGCGTAAACGCAATTGCGCGATGCCTCTGCCGATCTGGGCGAAAAGGCATGTAAGCGCGTAAATCCTAGCGCAGGTTTGCGGAGGCGCATTGACGGGTGTCAAAGGGTGTCCCAGTCTCTGAGGTTAGGTGAGGGCACCTTCAAACAGCACCAGCATGCGGGACCAGGCCCGTTCAGCTTGTGCTTCGTTATAGACGCGGCTGTCCGGCGGACACCAGCCATGGAGCGCACCTTCATACACCTCAATCTCGGCTTTCAAACCTGCATTGTCGAAAGCTTCACGAAGCGCCGTTTTCGCTTCCGGCTGTTTCTCGTCATCATTCTCGGCAATGGCAAAAAGGAAGTCCGCTTTCATCTGCGGCACCATCAGGTGGGGACTATCAGGACTATCTGTAACCAGCCGCCCACCATGAAAGGACGCGCCGGCGCCGATCCGATCGGGCAGGGTCGCGGCGGTCAGCATGGTGAAGGGACCGCCCATGCAATATCCGGTCGTGCCGATTTTCTTTGACGTGTCGACGCTTGTCTGTGCGTCCAGAAAGCCCACGAACGCGTTCGCATCGGTGATGACGGTTTCCGCCGACAGTGCACGCGCCATGGGGAGCACCAGGTTGCGGGTTTCTTCATCCTGAAAGCTGGCCCCCTCGCCGACGACCGGCGACCTTGCTTGGCGGTAATAGGGGTTGATGACCAGAACCGAATAGCCTGCCTCTGCGAGGCGTTTGCCCATCTGGCGGAAGGCAGGGCGCAGGCCCAGTATATCGGGCCAGATGAGAACGCCGGGATGGGTGCCTGTGGCGGGATGCACGAAATAGGCATCGGCGTCACCATCTGGGGTTGTGATCGTTACGTCTGTCTCGGTCACATCCATGGCGTTAGCCACTTTAGGCAGTATCGCCATCAAAGCGGCAGCGCCGCCTGCCAGGCCGACCTGCCGCCGGGAGAGAAAGGCTTCGCTGTCTTTCTCTGTCTCTTCATCACACATGAGGGGCTCCGCGGTTTTGTGGCTCTCGTCGCTTTCGTCAGAAAACTCTACCGCGCCGGTGGATCGCTGCAACCCAATTCAAACAGCGATGCCTGTGGCGGTTCCGACCTGCTTCAGACTGTTTGAAATGACGCAACTGCTCGCTCAGACGTAGGGGGCGTTCGCACAGGGCTGCGGGATTTCGGGGCCGTGGCCATTTTCCAATTTATTCGATTGACAAGTGAAATATTTTGCTGTTCAAGTGACCAACAAAAATTATTCGATTGAATAAATCTGGAGAAGCGGATGCTGACGCTGTTTCACAATGCCATATCGACCTGCTCACAAAAGGTCCGTTGGGCATTATCCGAAAAGGGCCTGACCTATGAGTCTCGGGAGATTGATCTCCTGGCCGGGGAACAGCACGCGCCCTGGTACACCAAGATCCATCCCGATCACGTCGTGCCTGCGCTTGTTCACGATGAGATCACAATCCGAGAATCCTCGTTGATCATGATGTATCTGGATCAGATAGGTGAGGGGGGCCGGCTGGTTCCGGATGATCCACTAGGCGCGCACCAAATGCGGAGCTGGATGCATCTCATTGATCACAAGATACATTCAGAGGCGGCGGTTATCACGTTTGCTCTGGGACCACGCGGTTTTATCAATGCACAAACTGCTGAAGTGCGTGAGGCTTCGATCTCCAAGATTGTTGACCCTACTGCGCGCGCGCAAAGACGAAGCGTTCTTGATCATGGTGTGAAGGCGCCGGAGTTCCGCGCGGCCCTGACTCGGTTCATGAAGATGCTGGATGATATGGAAACGTCACTCCAAGAAGCTGACTGGCTTGCTGGACCCGAGCTCAGTCTCGCCGACGGTGCCGTCCTGCCATATGTGCTGCGCCTTCAACATCTCGGCATTTACGAGATGATGAATGCCTATCCGTCGGTTTCGGTATGGTTTTCGCGGATGATGCAACGACCGAGTTTTGAAGACAGCATTGGGCGGTGGGTGCCTGAGAGCACTATCGAGGTGTTGAAGCAGGAAGGTCTCAAAGAACAGGACACCATCCAGAGGCTTGTCGACGAGATTGCAAACAAAGAGGAGGTGGACAGCTGATGACTCACGATCCTTCAAAGTCGAAGATCCCGCAAGCGAAGGGTGCCAAGGAAACCAGCCGGTCCAAGAAGCGCGAAGAAACATCCGCGCGCATCGTGGGGGCTGCTCGACAAGCATTTGCCAAGAGAGGGTTTCATGGCACCAGCACCAGAGACATCGCCGCCGAAGCTGGTACCAATCAGGGCCTCATCACCTATCACTTCGGCACAAAGGAAGCACTGTGGCGAGCAGCGGCCGACAGTCTGTTTGAGGAGTTTGGCGGACGACTGGCGGAGCGCGTTAATGTGCATCAGTCGTCTGACGCGTCAGAGAACGCACGCGAATCCATCCGGGAATTCGTGCGGTTTTCCGCGGAATATCCCGAATTCTTTTGGCTCATGGTTGATGAAGGCAAGAACGCAGACGCGAGACTTGACTGGTTGGTAGAAACCCATCTCCGACCGAGGTTTGACGTGATCACTGACTATCTCCTCCGCGAGATCGGGTACTCGGCAAAAGACCTGCCACACGCTTTTTATGCCCTTGCGGGCGCAGCCTCCTTGATCTTTGCGGTTGCGCCGGAATGTCGGCAACTCACTGGCATCGATCCGATGAAGAAGGCCGCCGTTGAGCGGCACGCGGAGTTCGTCGCACGGCTCATCGTTCCGTGACGCATGACTGCCAAACGCTTTCAGCAAAACGAGGAATGACTCATGAAGACTGTTAAGACAGATGTGTTGATTGTCGGGGCCGGTCCGGCTGGGCTCACGGCAGCGAGCCTGCTGGCTCGCGCTGGAATTGATGCGCTCACGCTCACCAAATATGGGCTCGCCAATGCACCCCGCGCACACATTACCAATCAGCGCGCCGTAGAGGTTTTCAGAGACCTCGGCATTGAGAATGAGGTCCAGCAGGAAGCGCTGCCGCACCATCTCATGGGCAAGCAAGTGTTTTCGACGACGTTCGCTGGCCGCGAGCTGTCACGGATGATGACCTGGGGTACCGGAGACGATCGGATCGGCGACTACCGGGCCGCCAGTCCCTCGGAAATGTGCAACATTCCGCAAAATGTTCTTGAACCGATCCTGCTTGAGCGCGCCCTCAATCTTGGCGCAGACATTCGTCAACACCATGAAGTTCTCTCTATTGAGGACAATGGAGATTGTGTCGAGGCGCACGTGGTTCCGAGGGACGGGTCCGCGGAATTCCGGGTTCGCGCTCAATATGCGATCGGGTGCGATGGCGCACGCACAATTGTGGGCAGAGATGGCGGCTTTGAGTTTGAAGGAGAAGCGGGACTGGGAGATGCGGTCACCGTTTGGATCGACGCGGACCTGTCTAAGTATACGGCCCACCGGTCCGGCGCCCTGTTCGTCACGCTCACGCCGGAGAGCAAGGACACGGTCGGCGTGTGGACCTGCGTCAAACCTTGGACCGAGTGGAGCACCATTTTCCTGAGAAACAACCTTCAACCCGCCGACCTTAACGAAGAGGCGATATCTGAGAGCGTGCGGGCGGCCATCGGCGATGATAGCGTTGAGTTTTCGATCCGGAAAATCAGCTCGTGGCAATTCAATCATGTTGTTGCCTCAAACTATCAGCGCGGTCGCCTCTTCATCGCCGGCGACGCCGCACACCGCCACCCGCCTGCCAACGGATTGGGCAGCAATACATCAATTCAGGATGCCTACAATTTGGCTTGGAAACTTGCGTTGGTTCTCAACGGCAAAGCAGGGGAGTCTCTGCTCAGATCCTACAATGAGGAGCGGCAGCCGGTTGGGCGGCGGATTATCGATAGAGCGATGCAGAGCGTGATGGAGATGGCCGGATGGTTTCAGATTTTCGGGATCGGACCCGATACAAGTTGGGCTGAGGCAAACCAGAAAATTGACGCCATATTCGGCGCGTCCGGTGGCCCGGAGCGACAAAAGATCTTCGACATCCTGAAGTTGCTCAACGGTCAGTTCAACGCCCATGGTGTTGAGCTCGGCCAGCAGTACCAATCAGAAGCGATTGTGAGCGACGGATCGGAACCTGCGCCGTCAGATCAAGATGGAGACCTTTTTCACGAGCCGACGACGTTCCCCGGTCGGCCGGTTCCGCATGCCTGGCTTGGTGTCGATGCCGAAGAGATTTCTACGCTTGATGTCTGCGGGTATGACCAATTCACGCTGATCGTCGGTGCTGAGGGTGAGCAGTGGATTGACGCTGCTCACAAAGTGTCTGCGGAAGTGGGTATTGAGATCAAGCCCGTCCAGGTGTCCTTGGGCATGCAAATCAACGACGTCTATGGCGATTGGACTGCGCGACGCGAGGTTAGCGATCAAGGTTGCGTGCTTGTTCGGCCAGACCGCATTGTCGCCTGGCGTTCAATGGGCGTTGGGCCAGAGCCAGAAACGGTGCTCCGAGATGTTATGGAGCGGCTCTTGAAGTGGGGAGACATCACTTCCTCTGAAGATAAAATGAAAGAGCCTGCGCCAGTTTCCGTCTGACCGATCAGTTGGCACGTTTGAACTTGGTGCATAGCGTCGTTGCCTACACGGAGTCCGGCATGAACGCCAGGCAGTCGAGTTGAGGTAACAGAGCTTCGATTGAGCTGCTATCGCCTTATCCAAACGATTTTCAATTGCACAATAATCTTCTACCATAAACCAATAAATTCATGATTGGGAAGATGGGAGAGCGGGTTGATGAACAGCAACCGTTGGTGGGAGTTTTACTTTGTCAGGTACGCAATGGGGACTCTGGTAGGAGCAGCGGTTGCGTACTTCCTTGCACGTGAGCTGCAGCTGTTCGGTGTTGATCAAAACGAAATGAGCTTCTATGAAGCCGCTGCCCTGCTCTCTGCCGGCCTTACATTTTGTTACCTTTCCAGCGGGCCAATCCTTGTGTTTCACGCCGGTCGTTTCCTCTGGCGAAGTATTACTTGGATCACAATTATTGTGATGCTAGTCGCACTCGTTGTCGGCGCCGTGCTTATGTACTGTGGATGTACCTACAGTTGGTTTGTATCGGCTTGCATAATCTTTATTGCACAGGCGTGTATCGGATTCTGTTGTCTTTGCAATGTGAGACTGATCACTTGTCGTTACCGAAGATTGGCTCGTTATCGGGCGGAGTCGTCAAGCGCGGAAGGTAAAGAGAGGAAAGAGGGCGAGGAGTTTATTGAGTCCTACCGGCACCTTGGCGAGCATGGAAACTCGTTCTTTATTCTGTTTCTTGAAATAATAGTTGCGCTGGCCATTATTGATATCCTGCATGCGGGTACGTTTGCTACCGATGCGTTCAAAGTTGATGCGAAGCAACTCAGTGACAATCTGCTATTTTTGCTGACTTGTCTTGCATTCTGGACACTGCCGCCGATCGCGGTTTGGGGGCTGGCAAAACAGATGGAGTACACTCTTGCAGAATAGAAAGTGTTTGCCGTGGCTAGGTCAGAGGGCGCTTGAAAGCAGGTAGTCTTTACCAGGCGGGCTTTGACTATTACTCGGCAGCGGCGCGTTGCGGATGAAGCTCGACACGCTCAAGAGGCGCTGTCGCATCATTGCCAAGCCTTATGTCCATGTTACGGGCGGCGAGGTCTATGGTGAGGGTGCAGACGGTCCCCATGTTGCCCAACGGTTCTCGATGCCGATAGAATTGGCAAATCGCATTGCCTGGGTTGGCCGTGTCCGACAGCATGCGAACCATCGTGTTCCTGTCCCGCGTTTCTATTTCCTGCGCTAATTCGTAGGCGCGATTGAGCCGGAAGGTGGAGTTCTCCAGTACATGCGGCACCGAAAACATCTCGGGGTCAAGGTAGTGGTTTGTATGGACGATCACATCGCCCGGGTCGGCCACTTCGATTTGCTCTGTTGCGGCGAACTCCATGTCGAAGCGCGTTCCGCTCTCATCGGCCACGAGAATATTGGCAGAGCGGCCTGGTCCGGCGCGGTTGATTGTTTCCCGCACGGCCTCAATCGAGGATGACTCCAAGATCGCGCGGAGCAAAATGTGGATCGGAACACCGTTGGTAGGACGGTTGATGTGCAGGAAGTTGAAGCAGACTCCAATGCCCGCATCGTTCAAGCCAATTTTTCCGAGGATGCCGGGTTCGGTCATCATCAATATCGAGGGACCGTCTGTGCGTTCAATTCTCGCCAGAGCGATGAGAGGCTCCAGCCGTTCTTCCCAGTCCCAGTTCTGGCCGAGGAGGGGCGTGCCTGCAAAATGCATGACCGTACACTCGGTGGCGGGCACGAAAGATAGGAATTCGCTTCTGGCATTCAGGGCATAGATCCAAAGCGGATCGACGTCCGCCGCCGATGCGACGGCTTCGATTTCGGTGCCGTAATCGGGATTGAAATCGGTAATGACCGTTTTGAAGTGCCGCGCGATATCGAAGATGTCGCTCTCGCTGCGGGCAAAAAAAGTGCCATAGACCTCGGTCATCCGGTGGATGCGGTCTTTGAGCGCACTGCCATGTTGCTCGCCGCGCTCTGACGGTCCGCCTGACAGGGTAATAAGTGGCAGTCCGCCAATTGTGGTCATGTTGTTCCTCCCGCTTTGGACCTTCAGGATAAGCGGGTTTTGCGGCATCATCCAAAAACGGCAGAAATGAAGGGGCTAAGCGTGTCTGAGATCACAATTTACGCGGCCGAGATATCGACCTTCGGGCGCATTGTCGCGATGGTGGCGATCGAGAAGGGGATCGACTGGACACTGGTTCCCACAGACTCGAGCTCTGCCGAACATCTTGCGCGTCATCCATTTGGGAAAACGCCAGCGGTCGAAATTGGTAGTCACCTTCTCATCGAAAGTGACGCGATTTGTCGATATCTGGACGCGGCATTCGAGGGTCCGGCGCTGATCCCAGAAGATCCCCTTGAACATGCAGAGATGACGAAGTGGATGAGTTTCGTTCAGGCCTACATGTTCCCGACCACGGAATTTGGTTTGGTGATGCCGCGTCTCGTGGCGCCCATGATGGGTCGTCCGGTTGATGAGTCGCGTGTTCAGAAATCCCTCCCGACGATCGCCTATCAGCTGGGGTTGGTGGAGGCCGCGTTGGAGGGACGCACGTTCATCGCCTCTGATCGACTCACTTTGGCGGACATTTACCTGTTCTGTACCTGGATGGCTGTGGCTCATACGAAGGAAGGCAAAGTTATGTTGCACCATTCTGCGAACGTGAGCAGGTGGATGTCCTTTTTGGGGAGCCGCGAAAGCGCTCGTAGAACGGCCTGGGCGGACGGTTAAGGCTGGCGTTTGCACCCTTTTTCGCGTTCAATGTGCGGGTTGTTTGTTGCCAACAGGTCTCTTGTGTCGAAGCCCTTTTCCATTGGATTGGCCCTTCTTTTCGTAGGGCTTCAGATCGCGTCGCTTTACCATGGCGCAACATATGGTTTTGCACCTCACAGCCACGCCTCAAAAACCATTGTCGCTTTCGACACGCCTGTGTTTGACATTTTGGGGTACGATGTCCCCGGTGATGAAAAAGAACATTCGCCCGATCGCTTCTGTGATCTCGACTTCTATTGCGACAAGTTGGACAAGCTCGCTGGCTCAGCGCTGACCGCAAGTGACTATCTGCCTTTTGAGGCGGGGACAAGCGCTCGCAAAGCGTCCACGTTTTTTGGGCGTGAATGGCAGAAGGCAGTCGCAAGAGGACCGCCATTGCTTCTCCTGTCCTGAGTTTTGATCAGCGCCCCTGCGGCGTGCAATGGAGAAGAGAATGCCAAACCTGTTGAAGAAGGGGCGCGCAAACAAGCGTCCAAGTTTATTTCCTGGTGCTGTCGCCACCGCACTGGGAATCTGTCTGGCGGCACCAAGCATGGCCGCGTCTCACGGTGATCATGGTCACGACCATGGCCATGAACATGATGAAGAGAAACGCCACGCTGAGGCGCATGAACATGGTGCCGCAAAGCTAGCGATGGCTCTGGATGGTGAAGCGCTCGTCGTGGAGTTTACGTCACCAGGCGTCAATATTGTCGGGTTTGAGCATGAGGCCAAAAACGCCGACGAGAAAGCGGCGGTTGAGGCGGCAATTGAACAACTCGGTTTAGGCGATGACCTATTCTCGTTCGACGGAGGTGGCTGCGCATTAGGAGAAGCGGATGTATCGGCTGATGGGCTACTCGCCAAAGACCATCACGACGGTGAACATGGACATGATGATCACCATGACGAACATGAGCATGAAGATGGTGAAGCGCACGCGGAATTTGACGTGACCTACACTTTCAACTGCGCAACGCCCGACGCGCTCGCCGGCGTATCGACATCACTCTTTGACACCTGGCCAGGTATCGAAGAAATCGAAACGGTCTTTCTGAGCGACGACCATCAGATATCGGTTGAGCTCACGGCTGGACAAACGGGGTTTGAGGTCAAATAAATGGCGAGCGGTCAGGCAAATGGCGCCGCCGATCTCATGGAAGCAGCGGTCAGCATAAAGGATCTCGTGTTTTCGTGGGACGGGGCGGTGCCTTTGCTCGACATCAAAGACCTGCAAATCGGCCACGGAGAGCGGGTCTTTCTCCACGGTCCAAGCGGCAGCGGGAAAAGTACTTTGCTTGGACTGCTCGGCGGCGTGCTGTTGCCTAACTCAGGCTGTCTGACCGTCTTGGGACAGGATCTTGCGAGCCTTGGCGGTCGGGCGCGTGACCGGTTTCGGGCAGATCATCTCGGCATCATCTTTCAGATGTTCAATCTTCTCCCCTATCTGTCCGTCAGAGACAATGTTGCCTTGTCCTGTCGGTTTTCCAGGACGCGCGCCGAGAAAGCTGCGGACGCAGGCGGCGTTGATTCAGAAACAGACAGGCTCCTCCAGAAGCTTGGTCTTCCGGAAGAGGCGATGGCCCGGCCTGTCACAGACCTGAGTGTGGGACAACAACAACGGGTCGCGGTTGCTCGGGCCCTTATCGGGCAGCCGGAGCTCATCATCGCAGATGAACCCACCTCTGCCTTGGATACCGACCATCGAAACAGTTTTATCCAATTGCTGTCGGCTGAGTGCGCTGCGAGCAATGCGACTTTGGTATTTGTGAGTCATGACCTCTCCCTGGCAGATAGCTTTGATCGGACGGTTGATCTCACAGAGATCAATCGGGCCGCGCAGGAAGAGTTGGTCTGATGCCGCTGTCAGCTCTTCTTCTGATCGCGTTTCGCAGCGTGGTGAACCGACGTGTTACTGCGCTCCTCACCGTTTTTTCGATCGCAATAAGTGTCACGCTCTTTCTTGGGGTCGAAAAGATACGCTCTGGCGCGCAGACGGGCTTTTCAAACACGGTGTCCGGGACCGACCTGATCGTCGGCGCCCGCAGTGGGGCCCTCAATCTCCTGCTTTATTCGGTGTTCAGAATTGGAGATGCCACCAACAATGTCACTTGGGAAAGCTACGAAGATATCGCCTCGCGGCGAGAAGTGGCTTGGGCGGTTCCCATTTCGCTCGGCGACAGTCATCGCGGCTTTCGTGTGATGGGCACGACGGAAGGGTATTTCGATCACTACCGGACAGGCGACAAACAACAGCTAGGATTTGCAGACGGTCGGCGGTTCGAAGACATCTTTGATGTGGTGCTGGGGTCGGACGTGGCGTCCGAACTTGCCTATGGGCTCGATGAAGAGATTGTGATTGCTCACGGCATTGGCTCCGTGAGCTTCGCCAAGCATGACAATCTACCATTTCGCGTTGTTGGTATCCTGGAGCGGACGGGCACGCCTGTTGATCGGACGCTGCATGTAAAGCTTGAGGGAATTGAAGCGATTCATCTCGGGTGGTCTGGTGGGGCGGCACCCATCGGTGCGCGCGCACCCACCGAAGAGGACGTGCGCGCGGCCGACCTGGAGCCCTCATCCGTGACGGCAGTGTTCTTGGGGCTTAAGAGCCGGATTGCGATCCTGACGCTGCAAAGAGACATCAATACCTACCGGCAGGAAGCACTGATGGCGATCATTCCGGGGGTCGCCTTAACCCAGCTTTGGGATGTGGTGGGTGTGGCTGAACTGGCGCTCAGTGCGATTGCGACTTTCGTGATTTTGACGGGTCTTCTGGGGCTGATGACGAATGTCCTGACAAGCCTCAATGAACGTCGGCGTGAGATGGCTATTCTGCGGTCGGTGGGGGCTGGGGCGGGGCATGTTGCCGTCTTGCTCGTCAGTGAATCTGCTTTTTTGGCAAGCGCGGGGGCGGTTTTGGGGCTCTGTCTTGTCCAGGTCCTGCTGGCCGTGGCTGGCCCCCTTATCGTCGATGCCACGGGCGTTTTTGTTGGTGGCCCTAGTGTTACCTCATTTGATCTTATAACTATCGCAGCTGTGATAGGATTTGCGGCGGTGCTGGCTGCATTTCCGGCCTGGCGGGCCTATCGTCAGTCCCTGTCAGACGGACTGACCATCCGCGTCTAAGGAGCGAAGGTATGAAGTTGGTATTGGCTATCATCGCCGCGTTGAGCTTCGGTTCAGTCGGGTCTGTTGCATTTGCGGCCGAGCCTGAGGTGATCTATTGGGAGGACCTCATGCCGCCAGAAGGGTGGGATGCCCTTGAGGAAGCTTATGCCGCCGCTGCGGCGGCCGCGGAACCACTCAGTGGTGCGGACCAAAACCAGTCTGATATCTCCGGTCTGCCGGAGGATGGCGACATAGTTCCCGGTGCGGACCCCGATGACCCCTATGGGACGCGACCTCCAGCGACACAAATTGGAACCTTCGATGTGGTTGACGAACTCGACGGTAAGTCGATCCGCATACCCGGTTTCATGGTGCCCTTCGACATCGATCAGATGAACGAGGTGACGGAGTTCTTGCTGGTGCCGTATTTCGGTGCCTGCATCCATGTGCCACCGCCGCCACCCAATCAGATCGTTTATGTCACCGCCGAGAACGCGGTTCCGTTTGGCTGGGAGCCTGTCTGGTTGGAAGGCATCTTGGAGACCAAAAGGCATATGAACCGGCTGGGCAGTGCAGCCTATACGCTGAACCTGACCAAAATGGAGCCTTATACGGACGGCTAAAACTAAAAATCTAGCTTTTTCAGTGGGTTGGCTGCCGAACCTTAATAAAATATTGAGTCCATTTGCTTAGCCTGTGCGCCGTAATTGTATGGAAGGCGACAGGCCATGGACGTTCCCTTGGCTCTCGGACAAAGGCGGTTTGATCGGTTGGCACAACTCGTTGGGGTGCCAGGGGAACGCGTCTGCCTGCCTGGGCGGTCCTGGGCGCTATGCATATACGCGGGCACGTTCCTGCCCCCGGTCCTGTTGCTGGCGGTCGCCTGGTATCAGCCTTACATCCCCCTTGGCGAGCTGATGCGGGACAGTCTCCTCGTCGCCGAGGTGTCCGAGGACTGCTGTCACATCTATTACGGTGCGATCTCAAACCTGGGCGTTCTCCTATGGGCCGCAGCTGCGGCGATCCTGTTCTTTGCAGCTCTGGTGGTGGCGCTCGTTGCGGGACGTGCGCAACAGCATCAAATCGTGCGGTTCACGCTCGCCGGTGTCCTCACGACGCTCTTGTGCATCGACGACTTTTATCTTGTGCACGACATCGTTCTTCCCAAGCTCGGCTTTTCGGAAACGCTCGCCTATGTTGTCTATGCCGGTTTTGCAGCCGTCTATGTGTGGTACGCGCGGTCCGACATTTTGGGCGCGCGGTGGATAATGTTTCTATTTAGCGTCGCCTGTCTCGCACTGAGCGTGCAGATTGATGTCTTTTACTCCCTCGACAATGACTTTCGTTTATTGATTGAGGATGGCGCCAAGCTGTTAGGCATTGCGGGCTGGCTCAGCTTCCATATGGAGGCCGCGGCTTGCACGCTTCAACGGCTGCCCCAGCTTGGTAGCGCGCAGTTTGGGCGGCAGTCACATCCATGACGTCACTCACTCAATACTTGTTTGCGGATGTTGAAGACCGTCGTCCCTCGATACTTCTGTTAGGGAATTATCGTCCGGCGTTGGGTGTCGCGCGCGCACTAAGAGATGCCGGATACCGGGTGATCATGGGCAAGCGCGGCGGGGAAGGGTTCTGTGAATATTCCCGCTTTGTTGAGGAGGCGTGGGATCACCCGCCGGTGGAGAGCGACGCGCTTGGGCTTCAGGTCGCTCTGACAAAGTTTCTTGCTGAACGATCCGATATCCAGCTTGTGATGCCGATTTCGGAAGCCTTCGTCATGTTCTTCGCGGAGAGGATGCCAACGCTCCCTGGCGGGGTGACGCTGGTTTCGCCGCGGGCGGATCTCGTGAAAACCTGTTCTGACAAGGTGGTGATGCTCTATACGGCCGTCGATGAAGATGTGCCCGTTCTCCCATGTGCCGTGCTGGTCGCCGATAGTGATAATGATGCGCTCGGCCGGGAGGTGGGGTTGCCCATGGTCGCGCGACCCTTGTCTCCGGGCGCAAAGTTTGGAGATAAGAAGGCGCTCATCATTGAGAACTGGCCGGACTATCAGCAGTTCGTGTCGGAATGGTGCAAACCTGACAATCCTATTCTCATTCAACGGCGCGCCGTCGGGCGGCGGGTCAATGTGTTTTTTACAGCGCAGCATGGCGAGCTTGTTGACACGCTTCAGACCTATATTCGGCGGACTGATTTCGTAGATGGCACTGGCTATGCAGTCGACGGTGTGACGATGGCCACATCGCCCGCGCTTCTGCAGGATTGCGAGCGGCTTGCGAAGGCACTCGACTATACCGGGATCGGTCTCGCGCAGTTTATCGTTAATCCGAAAACCGGTGAGAGGTGCTTCCTGGAACTCAATCCTCGTGTCGCTGGGAGCCAGGCGATCACGGAGCAGATGGGTTTTGAAATGAGCCGCATCGCCATTGATCTTGCGCTCGGGATCGATCCCGCACCTCCCAAGCGCTTACGCACCATCCGGTCAGGCTTCAGATATGCCTGGGTCTATGGTGACATTCGTGGGTTGCGGGCCGCGCTTGCACGGGGTGAGATAGGTTTCGCTGGCGCTGCCGGTTGGCTCGTGAAGACCTTCTGGACGGCCCTCTGGGCTGATCACCACATGACGTGGGTGTGGCACGATCCGATGCCGACGCTGATGCTGTTCGCCCGTCAAATGTTCCCGTCTTTGGAACACCTGTCGGGAACGTCTGTTAAGGCCGCTACAGAGCCACAGGAAGCGGGCTCAATCGCGCCGGATGACCGGTCCGCGAGGGGCATATGACGTCGCCTGCAATGGCCTCCGGTCTTTTGACGACATCGGGTCTCCTGATGTTGGCCCGGGTTGGGGGAACCGGCATTGGGTTCCTAATTCAACTTGCGCTCGTCAGGCTTATGACGCCGACGGACTACGGCATTTTGGTCATTGCTCTGTCTTTGGCGGCTGTTCTCTCAATCTTCTGTGCGTTTGGGTTTCCCTCTGTAGCTGCCCGTTTTGTCGCCGCCTATCAAACATCGGGTGAGAGAGCTAAAACACGGGGCTTTCTACGTTCGGCACTTTTGCACCTTTTCGTAAGTGCCGCTGTCATTGGTGGCGGCGCGGTCGGGCTTTTGTGGGGCTTTGATATTGTGGCGGCGGAACACCGGCTGCCGCTCCTGCTGGCCTGCTTTATAGCGCCTGTGCTCGCGGTAATGCGTCTGGGCGGCGCCCTGTCTAATACAGCCCGACGATTCTACCTGACCTATCTACCAGACGTGACGTTGAGGCCATTGTTTCTGGTTGGTGGATTGTTGGCGGTGTTTTTTGTCGCGCAGCCTCTGACGACTGCAAACGTCCTAATTGTTCATCTTGGCGCTGCGTTCATCTCGTGTTGTGCGCTGTGGGCGGTTTTGCAACCCGTTCGGCAGTTTGATCTAAAGGGCATCGAGTCTGCCGCGGAACCCAGGATCTGGCGGCGCGCAGCCGTGCCCATGATCTTTGTGACGCTGCTCACCTCGTTCCTCGCGGACATTGATGTGCTGCTTCTCAGCCTCCTCTTGTCGCCGGAAGACGTGGGCCTCTTCAGCGTCTGTTTGCGAGTCATGCTACTTGTCGAATTCGGGCTGCAGACCGTCTTTCAGATGATGACGCCAGACCTTGCGGAAGCCCAGGCTCGCGAAGACAGGGCGTCTATGGAGGCTGCGATCCGCCGCGCCCAGCATGTCACGGCTTGCTTTGCGCTCGCCGCTTTCTTGGGAGTGGTCGTATTGGGAGAGGCTGTCCTTTGGCTCTTTGGGGAGCGGTTCACAGCAGGTTACCAGACGCTCATTCTGTTGGTGCTCGGGCAGGCAGTGCGTGCGATGTTCGGGCCGGTAACGCAGGTCTTGACGGTTGCCGGTGCACAGATGCGAAGCCTCGCCAGCTACGGTGTGGCCTCTGTCGCGCTCGTCTTGGGCAATACACTCCTGGTCCCGATTATGGGGATTGAAGGCGCCGCAGCCGTCCTCGCAGCCTCCATGGTGCTGGGCACGCTGCTTCAGGCCCACGCCGTAATCCAAAAGACGGGAGTGTCCGTTGTGGCTACGTTCTTCTCAGTCCAACGCCCCGTAGAAAGTTTGGCGGAAAGCCGATAGCGTCCGGTCTTGCTTCTTACTTGAGATGCGCCTTGAAGTCTGGCGCGCGCTTTTCATTAAACGCTGCAACGCCCTCATGGGCTTCGTCTGTATCGTAATAGAGCGACAAAGCCTGAAAACCGAGGGATCCAATTCCCTTGATATGGTCTGTGTCGGCGTTGAAGGAGCGCTTTGCAATCGCGATAGCCGTCGGACTCTTCTCGTTGATCTCCGCGCACCATTTGTCGACCTCGACATCCAGCTGGTCGCGCGGGACGACCGTGTTGATCAATCCCATTTCGAGCGCTTCTGCGGCGCTGTAACGGCGGCAGAGGTACCACATCTCACGCGCCTTCTTTTCGCCTACCAGCCTTGAAAGGTACGCTGTACCGAAGCCCGGATCGACGGACCCGACTTTGGGCCCAACCTGGCCGAAGATGGCGGTGTCTGCGGCGATGGTGAAGTCACACAATGTGCACAGCACGTTGCCGCCCCCAATGGCAAAACCTTGAACCTTCGCGATCACCGGTTTGGGCACATCGCGCATGGCGGCGTGAAGTTCGTCCACAGGCAGACCGATGGTCCCACGGCCGCCATAGCCACCATCATGAGACGACTGGTCGCCGCCCGTGCAGAATGCTTTTTCGCCAGCGCCGGCGAGGACAATTGCGCCGATCTGTTTGTTCCAACCTGCTCGGTTGACGGCATGGATGAGCTCTTCGACTGTCTCGGCACGAAAGGCGTTGTATTTTTCCGGCCGGTTGATGGTGATGTAGGCGGTCGCATTGGCTTCCTCATAGAGGATGTCTTCGTAGGTCACAGGGGTCTCCTTCGTCGGCATGGACGGCGCCTGCCAATCTGTTTACGGTTTTGCCAACGATAGAGGGCTCTCGGGTCCGATCAAAGGGGGGAGCATGAATAAGTGGAAGGTGGGTGATTTTACCGTCACCCGGGTGATCGAGATCGAGGTCGCCGGGGGTACCAAATTCCTGCTGCCGCAGGCGACGCCTGAAGCTGTTCGGGACTTCAAATGGATGGCGCCGCATTTCATGACGCCCGATGGTCATTTGATCATGAGCGTGCATGCCTTGGTGATCGATACGGGCGAGCGCAAGATTGTCGTTGATACCTGCATCGGCAATGACAAGGAGCGGGAGATCCCGACCTGGAGCCACCTGGATCTTCCGTTTCTCGACGACCTGAAAACGGCGGGTTATGACCGGCACGATATCGATACCGTCATGTGCACCCACCTGCATGTCGACCATGTGGGGTGGAACACGATGCTCGTTGACGGTGAATGGGTGCCGACATTCCCAAATGCTCGCTATCTGATGGCGGAAACAGAGTTCACCTATTGGCAGGGCCAGGAGAGCGACGTGGGACAAAAAGCGGTGTTTGCCGACTCGGTGAAACCTGTTTTTGATGCAGGCCTGGTCGATCTCATTCCTCTGGACCATGAGATCTGTGAGGGAATCTGGCTTGAGCCGACGGTTGGTCACACGCCGGGCCATGTGAGTGTGCGCCTCAGTTCCAAGGGCGAAGACGCCATCATCACCGGTGACTTCATCCATCATCCGTGTCAGCTGGCGCGGCCGGACTGGTGTGCGGTCGTCGATTATGACCCGACGCAGAGCGAGGCGACCAGGCGCGATGTTTTTGCGCGCTACGCGGACACGCCGATGCTGGTGATCGGCACCCATTTCGCGACGCCAACGGCGGGACGCATAAAAACTGACGGCGACGCGTTTCGGCTAGAGGTCTGAGTTGAAGCGGTTCTGTAGCGGGATCATCAAGATCAGGAGGGCAGCATGAAACCTTTGCGGATTGGAGTGATGGTACTTGGCGGTTTGGTCCTCGTTGTCGGCGGCGCCCTGGCCGTCGTGCTGCTTCTGCGTGACGATTTGACCTCCTTTGGCGACCATTTCGTTGCATCGACCAGCCCGCCTGCGGCTGCGGTCACTATTCGGTATATGGGCAATACAAACCTGCTTATATCCGACGGCACCACGTCGCTTCTGACCGACGGCTGGTTCAGCCGCCCCTCCACGACCCAGCTTTTGTTCGGCGCCATTGAGCCTGATATGGAGGCGATCACGGTCGCTATGACCAAAGGCAATATCGGCGACCTCGCAGCGGTTATTCCGGTTCATAGTCACTACGATCATGCGATGGACTCACCGGAAGTAGCGCGTCGAACCGGCGCCTTGCTTGTGGGCTCTGAATCAACGGCCAACATTGGGCGCGGTTGGGGGCTGGCAGAGGAACAGATCCAGGTGGTCGATTCAGAAGAGCCGCTGCAGTTCGGTGACTTTACCGTCAGGCTCATCAAGTCCCAGCACTTTCAGTTTCCTGACCCTGACATGGCCGCTGCTGCCCTTGAAGACCCGCTGATCACGGAGCCCTTGGTCCCGCCAGTCAGCGCGCTGGATTACAAAATGGGGGGCGCCTACTCAATTCATATTGCGCACCCGTTAGGCACGCTGCTTTTGCAAGGTAGTGCGGGTTATGTCACCGGCGCGCTCGATGAATATCGAGCCGATGTCGTGGTGCTCGGCGTCGGCGGCGTGGCGGCGCAAACCCCGTCGTACCAGCAAGACTATTGGGAACAGATCGTTCGCGTGGTGCGCGCTGACCGCGTGTTTCCGGTTCATTGGGACAGTCTGACCGACCCGCTTCAGGATGAACCGGTTATGCCGAACCTGCTTTGGTCACGGGTCCTGGATTTTCAGGCTGAAGCAGGAATCAATTACGCTCTGGACAATGCGCGGAACGATGGCATCGATGCGGCGCTCTTACCGATGTGGGAAGAGATTGTCCTGTTTCCCCAATAAGGCGATCGCTAATGCAATTTGGCCAGGAACGCATCGATGGCCGCGGTGATTTCCGGTTCGTCTAGAAATGGGGCGTGACCTCTATCCTTCGCCGTCGCAAGCGTGAGGTTCGGGTGTTCCACTCCCATCTTCTCAGCAGTCGCCGTTGACAGAAGGTCTGAGTTTTCGCCTCTGACCAACAGGATAGGCACGTGGGAGAGAGCCCGGAACTCGTTCCACATGGTCGGGATATTGCCGCGCATGAGTTTCGCGGCGCGGCGGAGGCCGGTGCCAATGGCCGCGTCGTAATCCATTGCGGGGCTGCCATTATCGTCACGGAAGGTCATGCGCGCAAATGCGTGCCACTTTTCACCGGGCATATTGGGAAAGAAACGTTCGTTCATCTGCCGGATGGCGATGGCGGCATCTTCCCAGCTTGCGGGGGCGTCCATCTTGCCCGCATAGCCCATGATGCGCTCAATCCCAGCCTTGTCGACTTCGGGACCGATATCGTTCATCACCACGCCTTTGATGGCTGTGGGTCGATGGAGCGCCATGTTCATGGCAACCAGGCCACCGCGGGATGTGCCAACAATAATCGCATGGTTCACGCCGGTCGCCGCCATGAGATCAAGCGTGTCCCGCATTTCATTGAGGGGCGTGTAGGCCGTCCAGCCGCTCGCATATTCCGATCGTCCCCGGCCACGGAAGTCCGGGCAAATGACCCGCCGGTCAACCGAGAGGCGTTCGGCAAGGTCGGCAAAGTCCTTTGAATTCCTGGTCAGTCCGGGGAGGCAGAGTACAGGCGTTTTCGCAGATGCCCGTGATCCATAGTCCCGCGCATAAAGCTTCAAGCCCTCTTGGGAGTGGTAGTGAATATGCTGGAATGTCATGCGCGGGCGTCTCCTCAATGGCTCACGCGATCATCGACAGTCCGAACTGATGTCGCAAGGGGCTTTTAGCCTCCGTCGGCCTCGTCAGCGATGGGCAACATGGTGCCTGGCTCCAACGTGGAGGGCTGCCCCCCAATTTGGGGTGGTCGTGAGAACCCTGCTGGCGCGCGCGGCGCATCGATGCCTGGCGGTGGCCGCAAAACGATCGGGGCGGTGCTCCGCGCTATCGGCTGCGGTTGTGGAGCTGTCAAAACAGGTGCTGGTTCCTGATCGGGGTCGATTAGCACAGGCGCCGTTGCTGGCGTAGCTGCGGCAGCAGGCTCTGTTTCTGGCTGTAACGGGGGAGCGGAGGGCGCTGCGACCGGTGGGCTGTAGTTTGGATCGTCCTCCTCCACGACGGGCATCATGACACCGTCAGATAGAGTCGCATCAGCGGGCGCATCCAAAGTGGGTTGTTGTGCCGCGCCGGACGCGGCAGGCTCCAAGGCCGTTGGGCTTGCCGAGGGAGGTGGCGTTGCAGCCACGGGCGCCGGCGCTGTGATCTGAGGCGTGGGCGCTGGTACTGGCGGCAGGCTCACCTGACGTGTCGGGTTGGGGACGGGAATGTCGCGTCTCGCTGGGGCTACAGCGGCCAGAGCCGGGGTTGCAGGAACCGCTATGGCAGGTGGTGGTGCCGTCGGAATGGAGATCGGCGTCAGCTGGGTTTGTGGCTTCGGCGTCGGCTGGATAATGGGGGCTGAGCCGTCATAGCGCGCGATATCCTGCTCAATGCGCAGGTCGGCTGCTTGTCCGTTAAAGCGCGCGCGATAGACCTGGACGTTTTCGATGACCCGCTGAACATAGTTCCGGGTTTCGGTGAAGGGGATGTTCTCCATCCAGTCAATCGGGTCGACAGCCGGGTCCCGCGGGTCGCCGTATCGTTCAATCCATTGCGATACGCGATGAGCGCCTGCGTTGTAGGCGGCGATGGTCATGATATAGGAGCCCGCGAAGTCATCCAATAGATCGCTCAGGTGCGCGGACCCCAAGGTCGCATTGTAGCTCGGATCGTCGGTGAGCCGCGCTCGGCGGTAGGGCACCCCTATCTGACGGGCCACCGCACGGGCCGTTCTCGGCATCAGTTGCATCAGACCGCGGGCACCGGCATGGCTGATGGCGCGCGGGTTAAACTCGCTTTCCTGGCGCGACAGCCCATAGACAAGCGCTGGCTCGACAGGTTTGCCCACCTGAGTAAAGGCGGGGAGCACAGCTGTTGGGTAGCTGCGTGCGGGCAGGGAGATGCCCCGCCCTGCGGCAATTTTCGCCACCCTGACCGACAGGTTTGGCAGATCGCGCTCAACCATAAGGTCAGCTAGTGCGGCGAGCGCTGTCGCGTCGGGAAGGGTCTTTGCCAGTTCGATGACGAAGCTTCTTGCGAGACTGTCTTCGCCCGCTTCATTGAGGAGTTCAAATGCACGAACCATGTCAGACGCGGCGAGCGCACCGCTATGGGCGGCGGTTGGCGAGGGTGCTGCGGGGAGCTGCAGCGTTGCCGTGCCGCTGGATAGGCGAGAGGTCGCCAGCTGACCATAAAAAGTCGTTGGGTGGCTACTGGCCTGCTGGTAGTAGCCGCGGGCTTCGTCGGCGCGACCACGTGCTTCGGCAGCGCGGCCCAGCCAATAGGCCCCGCGTGCTTTGCTGATCGGCGTTGTGACGCCGGCGGCCAGGGTCTGGAAGTGCACGAAAGCTCGGTCTGCGTCGTTCAGATACTGTAGGGCGATCCACCCTGCGAGGAATTCGCCCTCGGCGAATGCGACCCCTCGCTCATGGCCGTGGCCGGTCGCCAGACCATAAGCTTCCTGGTAATGACCCTCCGCAAGTGCTTTGCGTGCAAGGATTTTTCGTTCTGTCCACGCCCGATCGGGGCGGGCGATCGTGTGGGTCGCCGTGGGAGCTGTCAGCAGGAGCGGAATGGCTGTTTCTTCCTGACCGCGACGTCTGAGGTAGCGCGCATGATCAAACAGCAGGCCGGCATCGGACCGAAGGTTGACCGGAACTCGGGTCACCGCGCTCTCGGCACCGCGGGAGCGGGAGGCGAGTTTTAGCCGCGCATCAGCGAGGGCGCGCGCCTCCGCGTCGACCAGCTGCAGCATACGGCGGCCGTCCGTGAATCTCTGCTCCCAGATGAGGCGGTTGAGCCGATCTTCATGGGCTTGTGGCGGGAGATAGCTCCCATATTTTTTTAGGATCTGGGCTTCCCTAGACCTGGAGAACTGGTGATCAACCCATGCGCGCTGGATCCAGGTGGCGCCCTCGACCTGCTGGCCGCTGTTGAGCAGGGCCTCGCCCAGCCGAACCTTTCCCTCACCGGTCAATGGATCGCGGGTGGCGAACCACGCAATGACATCGGCATCATTCATGGGATAATCGGTGAGCGCTTCTTCAGCCCGCCTGGAAAGCCGATCCTGGCGCGGCCAGTTTGGATATTGCTCCTGAAAGGCAACCACCTCCGCGACCGTCGAGCCTGCGCCTTCTTTTTGGAACCTAAGCCAGTTAAGGATCGCCTTTGCCGTCGGGTCGGTGATCTGCCGGGCGAGGGTGCGGACCTGCATCCATCGGCCCTTTTCGCGGGCATCGAGACCATCCCAGAGGGCGTGCCCATCAGCTTCGTTCAATAATTCAGACGGAGGTGGTGGTGCCGGTTTGGCCAAAGGAATGGGGACTGCAGCTATCGCGGTTGCGGTGAGTGCAACAGAGACCGCCAAGCCCAGCGCAGTGGCTCGCAGAACGGCAAAAGGTGGACTCAACTCGCGATACCCCACTTGGGCCCCGACCTCTCCTGATTCATGGCAGTTAGGACAGCCTGTCCGATGCCCGCCTCAATTCGATGAAAACACGCTCGTTTTTCAGGCCCGAAGCCGTCTTTTTTGTGACGGAATGCCTCACCGGAATCAGAAAACGGGGCTTTCTATGAAAAAGCGTACAATTGTCGGCGATCACATGCCAGTAACAGGTTTATGCGTCATTTGGTCTGGTTAATTCCGGCCGCTAACCGCTTCATTTTGTTGCGATTTGACGAGTTTTGGCTGTATGGTCCGCGCCTCATGACGGGAGTGCTGCACGCGGCCATGCCGCACGCAGCCAATAATGTTCATTCAGGAGCAAGAGAGATGTTTAAGGGGTCAATTGTCGCGCTGGTCACACCGTTCAAAGACGGTGCGGTCGACAAAGACGCCTTTGCGCGCCTGGTTGAGTGGCACATCGCTGAAGGTACCCACGGATTGGTGCCATGCGGGACCACCGGCGAATCTCCAACGCTCAGCGCCGACGAGCATATGAGTGTGGTGGCGCATTGCGTCGAGGTAACGGCTGGGCGCATTCCGGTGATTGCCGGGACCGGTTCAAACAACACGTCTGAAGCGCTGGAATTCACCCGCCATGCGAAGGATGTGGGTGCGGACGGGGCCCTGGTCGTCACGCCTTATTATAACAAGCCAACTCAGGCTGGGCTCTATGCGCATTACAAGGCGCTCAATGACGCCGTCGATTTACCGATCCTCATCTACAATATCCCCGGTCGCAGCGTGATCGACATGAGTGTGGCGACGATGACGGAGCTTTCAAAGCTCAAGAACATTATCGGCGTCAAAGATGCGACCGCCGACCTGTCTCGTGTGAGCGCCCAGCGTCTGGCGATGGGACCTGACTTCAATCAGCTGTCTGGCGAAGATGCGACAGCGCTCGGCTATATGGCGCACGGTGGTCACGGGTGCATTTCGGTGGCGGCGAATGTTGCGCCGAAGCTCTGTTCCCAGTTTCAGAGCGCCTGTCTCCAGGGTAATTTTGATGCAGCGCTGGAGCTTCAGGACAAGCTGATGCCGCTTCATACGGCACTGTTCCTGGAAGCCAGTCCGGCACCGGCAAAATATGCGCTGGAGAAGCTCGGCATTTGCGGCGGCGAAATTCGCCTTCCCTTGGTGCCCATCGAGCAATCCACACGCGATGCCATGGATGCGGCGCTCGAACATGCAGGGCTGCTCTAGCAGTTAGGACCCATGTCTTCGAAAAGCGGTGGTGCCAAGAAGAGACGCGGTGAAGACGGCAAGAAGATTGTCGCGGACAACCGGAAGGCACGCTACGACTATTCCATTGGTGATGTTTTCGAAGCGGGCATTGTGCTGCGCGGTACGGAAGTAAAGGCGCTCCGCGAGGGCAAAGCGAGCCTGGGCGAGGCCTATGCCGAGGTGAAAGACGGCGAGGCTTTCCTCGTGAACGCCTTTATCCCGGAATATTTGCAGGCAAACCGCTTCAATCATGAGCCCCGGCGCGTGCGCAAACTGCTGCTGCATTCTCGGGAAATCGAGAAAATGGGGTCTGCCGTCCAACGCAAGGGTATGACCTTGGTCCCGCTTAAAATCTATTTCAATGAAAAGGGGCGCGTGAAAATTGAGCTTGGCCTCGCGCAGGGCAAGAGGCAAGCTGACAAGCGGCAGACCGAAAAGGATCGCAGCTGGCAGCGGGATAAGGCCCGTTTGATGCGGGAACGCGGCTGAGAGAACTGGAGTTGAGGACCTTATGAGTGACGACGATCAGAAGTCGGGTGAGAGCCAAGGCTTGTTTGGCCAGATCAAAGAGAAACTCATCTCATCGAAACAGAAGACGGCAGAGCAGGGACGCCATCTGACCGGCATGCCTGATGCTGGGCGCGCCGATCGCCTGCCACCGGGTCAGCATCGCGTCGACAAATGGCCGGTGTTGGATCTCGGTATTCAGCCGGATGTCCCAAAAGAGAGCTGGCAGCTCACGATTGATGGCGCTGTCGAAAATCCCGTGGTCTGGGACTGGGACAATTTCATGGCACAGCCGCAGATCAGTCATGTCTCTGACATTCACTGCGTGACGACCTGGAGCCGCTATGACAACAGATGGGACGGCGTGTCCGCTGCTCATATTCTTGATGTCGTAAAGCCGACAGCTGCTGCCAAGCACCTGATCTTCCATTCTTATGACGGCTATACGACCAATGTCCGCCTTGAGATGTTTCAGGATGAAGACGTGCTGCTGGCCCATTCTTGGGAAGGGTCGCCCCTGACGCGGGAACATGGTGCGCCTGTGCGGGTGATCATTCCAAAATGGTACTTCTGGAAGAGTGCGAAATGGATCAAGCGGATTGAGTTTTCTGAAGTTGATCAGCCAGGCTTCTGGGAAGTGCGCGGATACAATAATGATGGCGATCCATGGAAAGAGGATCGCTACTCGATGTAGGATATCCTGAGATTCTTGTTTGGGGGGAACATGAATTTTCGATATTGGGCCGCGCTGATGTGCGCCCTTGCGGTGCTTATCGCTGGTCCTGCGCAGGCGCGATCAGACAAGCCGAACATCATCATCATACTGGCCGATGATCTTGGGTATGGAGATGTCGGCGCTTTCGGCGCCACCGATATCGCGACACCCTATCTAGACGGCCTCGCCCAGAGGGGTATCCGGTTCACGGATTTTTATGCCGCCCACAATGTGTGCAGCCCATCACGTGCGTCGCTCTTGACCGGCCGCCATTCCAAACGGATGGGAATCTCTCATGTGTTCCAGATGGACTCGCCGGACGGCATGCCTCTGGAGGAGATCACGATCGCCGAGATGCTGAAGGATAATGGGTATGCAACCGGCCTTGTCGGCAAATGGCATTTGGGCTCCCAGGACCGATACATGCCTTGGAACCAGGGCTTTGACAGCTTTCAGGGCGTTCCCTTCAGCAATGATATGGGGAACTTCTTCTGGTACGACGAGCGGGAGGTTATCTATGAGCCGATCGACCAGGCCTTTCTGACGCAGCGCTATACGGAGAAAGCGGTCGAGTTTATCGGGGCTCATAAGGAAGAGCCGTTCTTCCTCTACATTTCTCACAGCATGCCCCACGTGCCGATTTATGCGTCGCCCGAATTTCTGGGAACGAGTGAGCGGGGGCTCTATGGCGATGTTGTACAAGAGCTCGATTGGAGTGTCGGAGAGGTTGTCTCTGCGCTTGAAGAAGCCGGGATCCTCGAGAACAGCCTGGTGATTTTCACGAGCGATAATGGGCCGTGGCTCTCCATGGGAAGCCACGGTGGAGAGGCCGGGGGGCTGCGCGATGGCAAAGGCACCAGCTTTGACGGCGGGCACAAGGTGCCAACAGTCGCCTATCTGGGCGGTGGCGTGTCTGGCGTGACCGTTAGCGAACCTATTTCCATGCTGGATCTGCTTCCGACCATCGCGACCCTGACGGGTTCAACGCTCCCGACAGATCGCGTGATTGATGGGCGAGATGTCACGCCTGTTTTTACAGGTGAAGAGATGGGGGAGCCGGTTCCCTATTTTTACTTTGAAGCGTGGAATAGTCAGGTCGATGGTGTGCGGCTTGGCGATTGGAAACTCAAACGCGAGCGAAGCTTCTGGGTTCCCGACCTGATCATGTCGACAATTCTCCGTCTTGGGGAGTTTTCCCATGGGGAACTGCTCTTCAATCTGAAGGTCGACCCAGGCGAGACGGATAACGTCATCAAAGATCATCCGGACATCGCCGAAAGATTGCGCGCCCATCTGGCTGAGGGCGATCAGATCGTTGCCGATGGGCGCCTGCTTGTCATGGTCGGTACCGGCGCGGACCGTGCCGGATATGGTGGGCTGATCATCAATATCCTGGTCGTGGCGTTCTTCATTCTCGCCAGCTTTATTGCGGTGCTCTACGGCCTATGGCGAGGTGGGCGTGCTCTGGTACGGCGCGTTCTGTCCTGAGTGGCCTGTTGAGGCCGCGCCAACCCGGCGCGACCTCACTGCTTCATGCGGCTTCCAGGAGGCCTTCTGCAGCCAGGGCCGCTTGGACGTGTGGGCGGGCGTTCATACGCCCCTGGAAGGCTGACAGATTTTTCCACTTGCTGATGTCCTCGCCTGTGACGCCTGTCCAGCGCAACACGACAAACAGATAGATGTCGGCAATGGAGAGCGTATCGTCGACGAAGAATTTCCGACCGTCGCTGAAGCTTTCCTCCAGATAGTCCAGATGCTTCACCACCAAATCATGGGCACGCTCTTTTGCGGCGTTATCTGCTTCCGCGTTGAAGAAGGGATTGAAGGCTTTGTGAAGCTCTGCAGTCACAAAGCTCAATCCTTCCAGCACTCGTGTGCGAGCCACCAACTCGACTGGCAGCGCGAGTTCATGTTCGGGTGTTTGTGCAACAATGTACTGAACCAAAGCGGATCCTTCGGTCAGGACATCGCCGCTATCCAGTTCGAGCGCAGGCACGCGTGCTTTGGCGTTGATCACGGCATAGCTTGTGCCTGTCTCTGTCTCCCCTTTGGAGGGGTCGACCCGTTCAAGGTCGAACGACATGCCGGTTTCGCGCAGAACAATGTGCGTCGCGAGGGAGCAGGCGGCGGGGAAGTAATAGAGTTTCATGGGATTTCCTTTCATGCTGCTGCAGCTGTGTTGTCGAGGGAGGTCGTCAAAGCGTCCATGAGGGACGCCACATTGCGATGCTTAAGGTTGGGGGCGGACTGGCCCGCATAGAGGGACGTGAGATCGGTTTGGTTCGTCTCCATTGACGCCTTTTTGAGAGGTCCGACGAACCAGGCCTGGACGGGAAAGGGCGCGATCTGCTTGTCCGGTCGCTCCAATTCTTCAATCAATCTGTTTCTGACGCCGCGGGCGAGGCGGCCTGTATAAGTGCGCGTCAGGGTCGTGTTGGCTACCGCCTCTTTGTCGAAGAGGAGTGCGCGATGCGCATCTGTGGTGCCGGATTCCTTGCAAGCCAGGAACGCGGTGCCAAGCTGAGCGGCCGATGCACCCAGCTGACGGGCGGCCGTCACGCCATTTGCGTCGACAACACCGCCGGCGGCGATGATGGGTGTTTCAATCCTCGCTGCGGCCGTCTGAACAAGGGCGCTGGTGCTCATGAGACTGTCTTCGGCCCGCTTGAGGAAGGACGGGCGGTGCCCACCGGCCTCAAAGCCTGTGGCGACGATGGCGCTCACGCCGGCAGTATCCAGAGCTCTCGCTTCGGCGACGGTTGTCGCGGCGCCGACCGTCAGGATTCCGCGCTCGCTGCATTCGCGCAGGATATCAGTCGAGGGAATGCCGAAAACGAAACTCAAGACCGGCGGCCGCGCCTGGAAGATGCCTTCCATCTGTTCTTCGAAGGATTCGTGAAATCTGTCCGGTCGTGGGGGAAGTTCAAGCCCCAGCTCGTCATAATAGGGTTTGAACTGCTCGGCGTAGGTCTCGTAGGCATCATCCGACAGTGACAGCGCTTCGGGGTCGTGATCCTCAAACCAGAGGTTCATGGCGAAGACCTGGTCGGTCTTGCCGCGAATGTCTTTTGCGGTCCGAATGATCTCGTCGGGTGGGAGGATATGGGCCCCGTAAGATCCAAGACCGCCCGCGTTGGACACCGCGCTTGTCAGTTCGACGGTGGAAATGCCGCCGCCAAAGGGTCCCTGCACCACAGGTATCTTGAGTTGCATCAGGCTCAAAAGTCGATCGTCGATGACCATGTCTGGGCTCCGAATTCGATGTGAAGGAGAGGCTCAGATAGGGGTTCGACTTACCAATGTAAATTAGATAACTTTTGGTAACCTCACTTTCGAGTTTCCAATTGGTAACCAGGTTTCATCCATGGCCGTAAAGATTCGAAAAAGCAAAGTGGCGGTCCCGCCGGAAAAGTGCGTTCTGACCGAATGCATGTCGATCATTGGAGGCGCCTGGACATCCAATGTGATTTGGCACTTGGGTGATGGTCCGCGGCGCTTTAGTGAGCTTCAAATCGACATTCCACCCATATCAGCCAAGGTGCTGACCCAACGCTTGCGGGAACTCGAGAGCAAAGGGGTGGTTCATCGCGAAGTCATGCCGACCTCGCCGCCAACAGTCGAGTACTCACTGACTGAATTAGGTCAGGAGCTCATTCCAGCGATCCTGGCGATCGTGGAAGTGGGCGAAAAGCTCAAGCTTCGCGGCGAAGCCTGAGCTCTTTCCCGTTCTTAGGGTTCGACGATGTTGAACCAGAAGTCGAATACATCGAGAAGGCCGAGCATCTCTGTTAGGGCTTCCGGCTTCCCAGAAATTTTCGCGCCCTCGTTGATTGCGTCCTCAACCGTCTTTTCGCCCAGAGCCAGTTGCGCCAGGGCCAGGCGTTCGATCTCTATGTCGGCGTCGGCCTTGCCCGCCGTTTTGTTTGGCTCGTGATGCAAGACGGCATTGGTGACGGTGACCAGATAGGTTTCGTTGGTGTCGGTCACCTTGAGGTTGAAGGTGAATTCGGTCTCGCCAGCCTTTGGTCCGTTCAGGCGGACGGACATGGAGTCAAGCAACTCATTGGTGGGCAGACCACGCACCGTGTCAGAGCCGGCGGGCCGCGGAAACTCAGACGCGGGCATCGGGTTCCTGAGTTCCTGCGCGGCAGTCAGATAGAAAGCCCGCCAGGGCCCTGACTCTGCCTGATAGCCCAATTGTTCAAAGGCATCAGCCTGTAGTTGCCGAGCGCCGTCATTGCCTGGTTCCGCAAAGACCAGATGGTTCACCAGTTCGGCGACCCAGCGATAGTCTCCTTCATCAAATGAGGCTTTGGCTTTTTCGAGTACCGCATCTGCGCCGCCGATGGCGGCGACATAGCGTTTTCCTGCTTCGACCGGAGGCCATTTGTGCAGATTGGCGGGGTTGCCGTCGAACCAGCCCAGGTAGCGTTGATAGATCGCCTTGGTGTTGTGGCTCAGCGTCCCGTAATAGCCGCGCGTATACCATTCCCGCTCCAGGCTTGGCGGAAGTTTGAAGTCTTCGGCGATCTCAAGGGGTGTCTGTCCGTGGTTTGCAAGACGCAGTGTCTGGTCATGGACATACTTGTAGAGATCTCGCTGTTTTTGCAGGAAGGTGACGCTGGCTTCCTGGCCCCAGCGTGGCCAGTGGTGGCTCGCAAACAGCACTTCTGTCTTTGATGCATAGAGGTCGATCGCCTCGTTAATGTAATAGCTCCAGGACTTCGCATCGCGCACCACAGCACCGCGTGGCGTGATTATGTTGTGGAGATGACAGGAGCAGTTCTCCGCCATGCAGAGCGCCTTGTATTGCGGGAAGAAGAAATTCATCTCCGCTGGGGCTTCAGTGTCAGGGGTCACCTGAAACACGATTTCCACGCCGTCCACGGTGAGCGTTTCGCCGGTTTCGCAAATGCTCACGGTTGGTGGGACGAGGCTCACCTTCCCCACAGAGACCGTCTTGCCTAGGCCCGCATCCACATGGCCCTTCGGGCCAGGGGGAAGCATGGAGCCGTACATGTAGGTCGCACGGCGGCCCATGGCGTTACCGGCCAGAACATTCTCGCTCACCGCAGCTTCGAGAAACCCTTCCGGTGCGATGATTTGTAGGCCATTCGCTATGTCTTCGTCGCTCAGTACGCCGCGGACGCCGCCATAATGGTCGACATGACTGTGGGTATAAATGACGGCGGTAACCGGCTTGTCGCCGCGGTGTTCGCGCATAAGTGCGAGGGCTGCTGCTGCAGGCTCCGCAGAGATGAGAGGGTCGATGATGATGTAGCCGGTGTCGCCCTCGATGAAGGTGATGTTGGAGAGATCGAAGTTCCGCACCTGATAGATGCCGTCGGTCACCTTGAAGAGGCCGTGAATCGCATTTAGTTTTGCCTGGCGCCAGAGGCTCGGGTTCACGGTGTCGGGGGCATCATCCTTGATGAAGTCGAACCGGGACATGTCCCAAACGGTGTTTCCGGCTTCATTCACCACCTTGGCGTCCGGAATGGTTCCGATGAAGCCTTTCGAGGCGAGATCGAAGTCTTCGCTGGTGTCTTCCGGCAGGATTTTCTGAGTGGCTGCCTGGGCCTTCTTCGTGGCCTCTGTGGCGTCTTTTTGTGCGGACATGTTTCCCCCTGGCGAGTGGCCTTCTTTGATTGGTGGTAGTTTAGACAGGAAATGCCCAGCGCGCCCATGCTTGAGGCGAAGAATTCCGTCTATCGGGACAGATGTTCTTTTGCCGCCCGGAAGACATCATGGAACATGGCCTCTGTGAGACGACCGGTATTGGTGTTGTAGCGGGAGCAATGGTAGCTGTCGAAAAGGGTGATGCCGTTGCCCAAATCATGTTCGGCGCCGTGGGCGAAGGTGAACGCCGCGCGTTTCAGACCATAGGCGCTGATGACATTTTCATGGGACACGCGCCCGAGCGAGATGATGACCGAGAGATTGGGGAGGGCTGCCAGACGGGCCTCAAGGAAGCCCCGGCAAAGTTTTGCTTCTGGCCCCGTGGGCTTGTTTTGCGGCGGCACACAGCGCACGACGTTGGAGATCATGCAGTCTACAAGCTCCAGGCCATCATCGGGACGGGCGTCATAGGTACCTTTGGCGAAGCCGAACTCGAGGAGCGTCGGATAGAGAAGGTCGCCGGCCCAGTCGCCGGTGAAAGGCCGTCCCGTTCGATTGGCACCCTGGAGACCAGGCGCCAGCCCCATCACAAGGAGCCGCGCGGTGGATTCGCCAAATGAGGGAACCGGCGCATTGAACCAGTCAGGATGGGCTTCCTGGTTGTCGGTTCTGAAATTCACCAGTCGTGGGCAGAGCGGGCAATCGAGCGGCGCTTCGGGCGTGTAAGTGGGGTCCATTTGTCTTGTTGGGCTTCTTGGTGGCGTTCAAGCTGGCATCAGCAATGCTTGATCTGATAGACCGAGCAGGCATTTCCAGCAAGCGCTGGGCGGCTTTGAGTATTTGGAGAGACATATGATTTTGGTGGCATTGGGTGCCAATTTGCCAGGTGCCTGGGGCAGTCCGAAGCAGGGGATTGAGGCTGCGCTGCGTCAATTTCCAACCTATGGGCTTCGTGTCGACGCGGTCTCGCGCTTATACCGGACCCCAGCTATCACGCCATATGCTCAGCCTGATTTTGTGAATGCGGTAGCGGCGATTTCGACCGCGCTTAACCCTACAGAGCTCCTCAAGCAGCTCCATCGGATTGAAGCAGATTTTGGGCGGGTCCGCGGTCAGCGCTGGGCGGAACGCACGCTCGACCTTGATCTGATCGATTATGAGGGGCTCATTAATCCAGAAAGCGCTGGAAATGGGCCGGTTTTGCCCCATCCGAGAGCGGCTGAGCGGGCCTTTGTGCTGGGTCCGCTGGCAGATGTTGTGCCTCAATGGCGACATCCGATCCTGGGAAGAGAGGTAACCCAACTGCTGAGTGCGCTCCCAGCAGGAGAGCGAGAGGGGCTGGTGCCTCTCGGTTCTGCTTGAACCGGCTGAAAACAATGGGCTAAGGGGCTGTTTTTCCTTGCGTTTGTCCGATTTCCCGCCTAAACAGAGCCCGAATCCCTTTTCCCCAAGCGCCCGGAGTGTGACTGCATGGCTCGCGTGACAGTAGAAGACTGCGTAGACAAGGTCCCCAATCGTTTCGATCTCGTCCTGATGGCCGCTCATCGGGCCCGTGCCATGTCTGCAGGGTCGGAACTCACTATTGATCGCGACAATGACAAAAACCCTGTTGTCGCGCTCCGTGAAATTGCCGAACAGACCATTGTTCCTGCGGAGATTCGCGAAGATATCATCGAAAACATGCAAAAGCGTGTGGATGATGATGAGCCGGAAGGCGTTCTCGGCGCCGAGGCTGCAGAGGAAGAAGAAGGCGCTCCGGCTCCTGAGGTTCAGCTGGGCGAGGGCGACCGCATGAGCGAGGATGAGCTTCTTCGTGCCCTGCAGGCACAGCTTGATGCACCAGCCCCGCCGCGGACCCCTGAAACCGAGGAATATGATTGAGCGGCGCCTTGCACATAGGGGCTGATTTCTCGAAACCCCGTCCGATAAAGCGCCGCCCGGCATTAGCTTTGAGGGCGGCGTTTTTCGTTTTTGCGCTAGATTTGATGACAGGCCGCAAACAAGGCGGCAGGAAAGAGACGGGTGGTGATGCTGCGCCAGTATGAACTGGTGGATAAGGTGCTGGCCTATGATCCGGTGGCGGACGAGGCATTGATCAACCGTGCCTATGTCTATGCGACAAAGATGCATGGCAATCAGCTTCGCCATTCCGGCGACCCCTATTTTTCGCATCCCATCGAAGTTGCCGGCATTCTGACCGATCTCCGGCTGGATGCGGCGACGATCATCACGGGCCTTCTGCACGACACCGTTGAAGACACAGAAGCCACGCCCGAGGACATCGCGTCGCTCTTTGGCGGTGAGATCGCGGGTCTCGTGGACGGCGTGACCAAGCTTTCCCAGCTTGAATGGGACAGTGAGGATGCGAAACAGGCGGAAAACTTCCGCAAGTTTCTCCTCGCTATGTCCAATGACATCCGGGTCTTGCTCGTCAAGCTTGCCGACCGGCTCCACAATATGCGGACGCTTCACCACATTCCAAAAGAGGAGAAACGCCGCCGCATTGCTCAGGAAACGTTGGACATCTATGCCCCGCTGGCCGGTCGCATGGGGATGCACGAGTTTCGCGAAGAGCTAGAGGACCTTTCCTTTCAGGTTATCAACAGTGAGGCGCGGCAAGCGATCGAAGCGCGGCTGGATAATTTTCGGTCTGAAAGTGGCGATGTTATCGAGAGCATTCGAGCGCAGATATCCTCTCTCTTCGATGATACGGACCTGGACGTGGAGGTAAGGGGTCGTCAGAAGCGACCCTATTCAATCTGGCGGAAGATGCAGAGCCGCTCTGCCTCGCTCGAACAATTGTCTGATATTTTTGCCTTCCGCGTGCTGGTTGCGGATGAAGCGGACTGCTATCGCGCGCTTGGCGTGCTGCATCGTCGGTGGCCAAGTGTGCCCGGGCGCTTCAAGGACTATATCTCGACGCCAAAAAACAATGGATATCGGTCCATCCATACAACCATTGTCGGCCCGTCGCAGAAGCGGGTGGAGATCCAAATCCGCACGCAGGATATGCACGATGTTGCCGAATATGGCATCGCCGCTCATTGGATTTACAAAAACCCCGAGAAGCAAAAAGCAGATAATGCTTATGCCGATACGTTTGGATGGCTGAGGCAGTTGGTTGAAATGCTGGAGCACGGCAGTTCGGCGGAAGAATTTCTTGAGCATTCAAAACTGCAGTTGTTTTCCGATCAGGTTTTCTGCTTCACGCCCAAAGGCATGTTGATCAATCTGCCGCGTGGCGCAACCGCGCTTGATTTTGCCTATGCGGTGCATACTGAGGTCGGTGACACCTGTGTTGGCTGCAAGATTAATGGGCGACACCTGCCGCTCCGTACCCAGCTTGCCAATGGGGACGAAGTCGAGATCGTGCGCTCAAAGGCGCAGCGCCCGGTGCCGGTTTGGGAGGCCTATGTTGTCACAGGGAAAGCACGTTCCGCTATCCGCCGTGCGCTCCGACAAGAGCAACTGGAAGAGTTTGTGCTGCTCGGTCGGCAGATGGTGCGGTCCATCTTTGAAGCGTCTGAAAAGGATGCTGCGGATGGTGTTGTCGAACGGGCGTTGGGTCCGCTCGGACATGAAACGCTGGACGACCTCTTTGCGGCGGTTGGAGACGGATCGCTGTCGGCGCATGCCGTGTTTGACCAGGTCTACCCCGCCGGCAAAAAGGCCAAGGCTGGGAAAAAGGCGAAGTCTCGATCTTCCGACAAATCCGATCCGCTCAATGCAAAGCCGTTGGTTCGGCTTCGCGGCGGCGAACGGGGACATGCCATTCGTTTCGCCGAAGACACCTTTCCTCTGCCAGGTGACCGTATCGTCGGTATTCTGACGTCAGGGGAAGGCATTGTGGTCTACCCGATTTCCTCCCCGTTCCTGGAAGCACTGGAAGGTGAGGCGGAGCGCTGGGTGGATGTGGCCTGGGAGACGCCAGAGACTGAGGCGAGCACCTTTGTGAGCCGATTTAACATTCGGGCCTCCAACCAGGTCGGTGCGCTTGGCGCCATTTCGACCCTGATCGCCGATTATGACGGAAATATTAACAATATGAGCCTTGCCCAGCGGGACGTGGACTTTTACGACATGGTTGTTGACGTGGATGTGCGGGACCTTAAACACGCGACGCGGATCATCAATGCGCTCAAGGGCTTGTCGGTTGTGAATGCGATCAGCCGCGTGTAGACGACAGGCCATTAAGGGCCCAACAACAAAAATCTGGTATGGGATGGTATGGACGAAAAACGGGTTTTAAAGGAATTCTCTGACGCAGGTGCCTTGTTAGACGGGCATTTTGTGCTGTCGTCCGGGCTTCATTCCAGCCGGTATCTGCAGTGCGCACGTGCATTGATGGACGCCAAGCGCGCGGCACGGTTGTGCAAGGCGTTGGCCAAGAATGTCCGCGAGCTCATTACGAAGCCGATCGACCTTGTGGTGTCACCTGCAATGGGGGGCGTGATTGTCGGCTATGAAATGGGGCGTCAGCTTGGCGTGCCAGCGATTTTCCTAGAACGCGTTGAAGGTGAGTTCACACTGCGCCGGGGTTTTGACATTCCCAAGGGCACCCGCGTTCTGATGGTGGAAGATATTGTCACAACAGGGTTGTCGTCTCGGGAAGCGATCGCAGCTATTCGCGCGGCCGGTGGCAGCGTGGTTGGCGCCGCCTGTCTGATTGATCGATCCAGCGGCAAGGCCAAGATTGGGGTGAAGCTGGCGTCGCTGACGCAGCTGTCGGTGCCGGCCTATGAGGCTGACAAATTGCCGCCAGAATTGGCGGCTATCCCTGCAGTGAAACCGGGCAGCAGGGGGCTTAAGTAGGAACGTATGTTTCGCCGTCGTGTTGAACTCCATCCCATTGAGCGGTTGCGTGAGCTGGTCTGGCCTCGGCTGGGTTGGAAGCGCGCCTTTCAGTATGGATGGCGGCGCGTCTGGCGGCTTGGCGGGACACCGCACGCCGTAGCCCTCGGTGTGGCGGCGGGGGCCTTCGCTTCATTTACGCCGTTTATCGGTTTTCATTTTGCCATTGGCTTTGCCATCGCCTGGGTGCTCCGCGGTAACCTCATCGCGTCAGCTTTTGGTACTTTCGTCGGAAATCCATTGACGTTCCCGTTTATCTGGCTCGCGACCTATGATCTGGGCTATTGGCTTCTGCAAGGGTCCGAAGCCCCAACGGAGCCAGAGCTGCAGGTCGATATGTTATCGGGCCAAGCATGGGACGGCGTCCTCCCGGTTCTGGTGCCAATGATGGTCGGCGGTATCCCATTGGGTCTTGTGACGGCTGGAATTACCTATTACCTCACACGCAGCACGGTGGAAGCTTACCAGGCCAAACGCCGAGCCCGTTTGGCGAAGATGGCTGCGCTGCGCGGAGATGATGCAGATGATCGGGGTGTCATCGCTGAGCTTTAGGGTTCGGGCCTGACGCGCGAGAGGGATTGATGACTGACCAACATGAACTGCGCCTGGGCGTAAATATCGACCATGTGGCGACAATTCGGAATGCTCGGGGTGGCGGACATCCTGATCCGTTGCGCGCGGCGCGTATTGCGGCGGCTGCGGGTGCCGACGGTATTACGGCGCACCTTCGTGAAGACAGACGTCACATCTCGGACGACGATATTGATCGTCTCATGGACGATCTGACCTTGCCGCTCAATCTGGAGATGGCGGCAACCGACGAGATGATGGAGATTGCTCTGCGGCATCGCCCTCATGCGGTTTGCCTTGTGCCCGAAAAACGCGAAGAGCGGACCACGGAAGGTGGGCTTGACGTTGCCTGTCAGCACAACCGACTGGCGCCAATGATTGCAGAGCTGTCGGCTGCCTCAGCCCGCGTGTCACTCTTTATCGAAGCGGAGCAGCGTCAGTTGGAAGCTGCGGTCGACCTGAAGGCGCCCGTCGTTGAGCTGCATGCTGGTGCCTATTGCGAAGCCTGTTTTGACGGCGACGGTGCTCTTGCGGGCCGTGAGCTTGAGCGTTTGCAGGCGGCCGCGACGGCTGGAGCCGCGATGGGACTTGAGGTCCATGTGGGACATGGATTGACCTTCGATACGGTTGGGCCTGTCGCCGCCATGCCAGAGGTCCGGGAGCTCAATATCGGACATTTCCTCATCGGTGAGGCCATCTTTATTGGCCTTGAGGCGTCGATAAAGAAAATGCGGGCCTTGATGGACGCGGCGCGAGCGGAGACACTGAGCGCTGCATCATCTTGAGGGCTTCATATGATTCTCGGTATCGGCAACGATATTATTGATATTCAACGGATCGAGCGGACGCTGGAGCGTTTTGGCGAGCGGTTTATCGACCGTCTTTACACCGACATTGAGCGACAGAAGTCCGAACGCCGCCGAAACCGTGCGGCATCCTACGCGAAGCGGTTTGCCGCTAAAGAGGCTTGCTCCAAGGCTCTGGGGACAGGCATTCGCCAGGGTGTTTTTTGGCGGGACATGGGGGTTGTGAACCTCCGATCCGGGCAACCGACCATGGCGTTAACCGGCGGGGCGGCGGAACGGCTGGCCGGTATGGTTCCAAAAGATATGGAGCCTCAAATTCACCTTACCATTACGGATGACGGGCCTTTGGCCCAGGCAATTGTCATTATTTCGGCTGTTCCCGGTGGCGGGCCGTGAGGCGGTAACCTTTAGCCGGGTTCGGTGCGTGACAGGCCTTAGTTTGTGGTATGGTCCGGCCACTTTTGACATATTTCGCGAATGAGTGCCGGTAGTAATGACCGAAAAAATGAAGAGCCTTCGGGAAGTCGCGTGGGCAGAGAACATCAAGACAATCGTCTATGCGCTTCTGATTGCGCTCCTCATCCGGACCTTTCTCTTTCAGCCGTTCAACATTCCTAGCGGGTCCATGATCCCGAATCTGCTGATCGGGGATTATCTCTTTGTTTCGAAATATTCCTACGGCTATTCGAAGCATTCCTTTCCGTTCAGCCCTGGCTTGTTCAATGGGCGCATATTGTCCGGGGAGCCTGAGCGGGGCGACATCGCAGTTTTCAAAACCCCGAGAGACAACAGGACTGATTTCATCAAGCGCGTAATCGGCCTTCCGGGGGACGAGATCCAGCTCAGAAATTCAGTTCTTTACATCAACGGAGTGGCGGTGCCGCGCGACCGCATCGAGAACTTTATTGCGCGTGATCGTTTTGGGAATGTGAGAGAAGTCGCGCAGTACCAGGAAACACTTCCGAACGGAGTCACCTACACAACCTTGGACGATCGCCCGAACGGTGTCGGCGACAATACAGCGGTCTTCAAAGTTCCGGCGGGCCACTATTTCATGATGGGCGATAACCGCGACAATTCGGCCGACAGCCGGGCGCCAAGTTCGGTTGGCTATGTGCCCCTAGAGAACTTTGTTGGCAAAGCTCAGGTGATCTTCTTCTCAACGGATAGCTCCGCGCGTATCTGGGAGTTTTGGGGCTGGCCCAGCGCGATCCGGTGGGATCGGATTTTCGACGGCCTTGATTGACGCATCCATGACGGACGAAGTTGGAGCGCTAGCAGACCGGATCGAGCATCAATTCAAAGATGAGTCTCTGCTTCGACGGGCCCTGACCCATGGCAGTCAAGCCCTGGCGCAAGGTGAGATCGGATATGAGAGGCTGGAATTCCTGGGCGATCGAGTCCTGGGACTCGTGATATCCGACATGCTCTATCATCGATTTCCGGCAGAAGAGGAGGGGGACCTTGCCGTCCGTCTCAATGCTCTTGTGCGTGCGGAAACATGTGCAGATGTGGCCCGCGAGATCGAGATCGGTACTGCGCTTCGCATGACCCAGGGGGAAGAAAAAGCAGGCGCGCGCGACCGGGGCAGTATTCTTGCAGATGCCTGTGAGGCGGTGATTGCGGCACTCTATCTCGATGGTGGCCTGGGGGCTGCGCGGTCCTTTGTTGAGCGACAATGGGGCCCAAGATTGGAGGAGATGAAAGCACCGCCTCGTGATCCCAAAACTGTCCTGCAAGAATGGGCGCAGGCGCAAAAAAAGGGTCTGCCGCACTACCAGGCCGTGGGCCGGAGCGGCCCGGATCATGCGCCGGAGTTTGAAATCGAGTTGAAGGTAGCTGGTTTGTCTCCCATTGTGGCCAAAGGGCGTTCCAAACGGGCGGCGGAACAAGCAGCGGCTGAAGCCATGTTGAGCCGTGAAGGAATTGAGCAATGACGAGCGGTCGGGACGAAGAAACAGACAAGCAGACCAGATGCGGTTTTGTGGCGCTTATTGGCGCGCCAAACGCCGGCAAGTCGACTTTGCTCAACCAGATGGTCGGCTCGAAAGTCTCAATCGTAACCCACAAGGTGCAAACCACGCGGGCGCGCATTCGCGGCATAGCGCTTGAGGGTCAGACGCAAATTGTCTTCGTCGACACGCCGGGCATCTTCCAGCCTCGGCGGCGGCTCGACCGGGCGATGGTCGAGGCGGCCTGGGGCGGGGCTGCCGATGCCGACGCGGTGGTGCTGCTTGTTGATGCACAACGGGGCGTGGACCAGGACGTCGAGCGGATTCTCGACGGTCTAAAAAAGTCCGGCCGCTCAGCCATGCTCGCTCTCAACAAGATTGATCTTGTGAAACATGAGGCGCTTCTTGCGTTGACTGCGCGGCTCACCGAGGCCGCTGACTTCACCGATGTCTTCATGATTTCAGCTGAAAAAGGGCACGGTGTCGACGATTTGCGGAAACATCTCGCGGCGATGATGCCGCTGGGGCCTTGGCATTATCCGGAGGACCAAATCGCGGATGTGCCTCTTCGTTCCATGGCGGCGGAGATCACGCGGGAGAAGCTTTACCTCAGGCTGCATCAGGAAGTTCCCTATGCCTTGACGGTCGAGACCGAGCAATGGACCGGCCAGAAAGACGGTAGCGCGAAGGTTGAGCAGACCATCTATGTTGAACGCGACAGCCAGAAAAAGATCGTGATTGGCAAGGGCGGGCAATCTCTCAAAGCCATCGGAAAGATGGCGCGCGAGGAGATGGCCGAACTGTTTGGGCACAAGGTCCACCTGTTTCTTCATGTCAAAGTGCGTGAGAAGTGGGGCGAGGAACGAGAACGGTTTCAAGAGATGGGACTTGAGTTTCCCAAGGACTGAAAGGCCTTACTTGTCCCTAGCTGTCGGGCCTTGTTGGATAGGAGGAGGCGGATTTGGAGTGGCGTGACCAGGGCGTTGTTCTGTCCGTCAAGTCACATGGCGAGTCCAGCGCGATCGTTGAACTGTTCACCGCTGAGCATGGCCGACATGCGGGTCTGGTGAGGGGTGGCGCCTCGCGGCGCATGAAACCTGTCCTGCAGCCGGGCAACAGTGTGACTGTCACCTGGCGCGCACGCCTCCCCGAGCATTTGGGGAATTTCACCCTCGATCTTGACCGTGCCCGCGCCGGCATTCTCATGAACGATCCCTTGTCTCTTGCGGGCTTAAGCGGCGCTTGCGCTGTTGTGTCGGCTTTGCCGGAGCGAGAACAGCATCGGGCGCTTTATGATGCCTTTATTGTGCTGCTGGATACGCTTGAAGAGGTGGACGTTTGGCCCGCAGTGTTTGTTCGCTTTGAACTGGGCTTGCTGCAGGAGCTCGGCTTTGGTCTGGATCTCACAAAATGCGCTGCGACGGGAGGGACGGAAGACCTCATCTATGTATCGCCCAAAACGGGTCGTGCCGTCAGCAGGGAGGCGGGAGCGCCTTACGAGAAACGGCTTTACCGCCTGCCGGCGTTTCTCGTCGGGGGGCGTGTGAGTGCCGCCGCACCGGAGGACGTCGCCGATGGATTGCGCCTGACGGGGCATTTCCTGGAACGCCATTTGTTCGGACCGTTTCATGGGCGATTGCCTGACGCGCGCTATCGCCTGGTCGAGCGCCTTTCGAACGCCGCTGGAGCCGCAGCAGGTCGTGAGGACTAGCGGAGGTCAGCTCTTCGCAGCAATTGCGTGATCCACCAAGGTCTCGAGTGCGGTCAATACAAGTTTGGTGGGCGCGTCCAGTTTCACGTCCAACGCATTTCTATTGAAGAGCGCGTCGAGGTGCGCGCTAAATACGGCCGGATCCTGTTTGTCGCCAGCGCTGCTCGATTGAAGGTAGCGCAAGAGTGACGATGTAATGCGGATCACCGGCATGTGATCAAGTGCCTTGGCGGCACCGTGTATGTCCTTGCATTCTTCAATGAAGGGCTTTGGATTTGGGAGTTTGCCCGCCTGAAGATCACGATACACCGGCTCGATCTGTTGGATCTTCTTGTTCAATGTCTCAACGCACTTTTGCTCGTTCTCGGCGATAAGCGTTGTCATCTTCCGCAAGCGGGCTTTGTCGGGCTTGTAATTGCTCTCGGTTAGGTTGCGGACATCCTTCAATTTCGGATTGTGGGTGACCTTTGCGAGCAGGAGATTCGGCGGGTTGATGAATTCGCACGGATCTCCCTTTTTGTTGCCGCCACGCTTTCCGACGGGCTTTTGTCCCTTATCTTTCTGGTCGGGTTTCGTAGTCATTCGTCTTTGCTCGTTTGTAAGGTCTTCGTTGTTGTGGGTTGATGGCCGAGGTCGCGTCAGATTGCCCAGGTTTCTTCGTCATTAGGGTTGTCGGTATCCGTCGATTCTGCGTCGGCTCGCTTGTCTTCGCCGAAATAGACATCGTCCGTATGGCGTCGCCGGTCAGGGCCGAAATAGGCGCCCACTTTCACGAATTGGCGGGGGCGCTCGATCACGCTGATGACCCGGGTCATGAGGCTTTGCGCGGACACGGGTTTGGCCAGGTACTCGGTTACACCATAGTCGCGTGCCTTTTCTATGTTCGACATCTCGACGAATCCGGAGAGCATAATGATCGGCACAAAGCTGTTTGGATTCTCCGGGTCATTCCGAATTTTGCGCACGAACTCGAAGCCGTTCATCGGGGCCATATTGGCGTCGGTGATCAGCAGGTCGGGGACTTGTTCCTTATACATTCGCAGGCCGGACTCGCCGTCGGAGGCGGTGATCACCTTGCCTATGCCCATGAGGATTAGCAGGTCGTGGATGAGCTTGCGCATGTAGGGACTGTCGTCCACAAACATTGCCGTCAGTACACTGAGGTCATAATCGGTCGATGACATGTCATTTCCCAATAAGTCGCTTAAATTAATCAGCGATTGTTAACGGAAAACTTTTTACAGCGGCTAAACGAACGCAGAAACTTTTAGTTAAAATTTGATCTGACTGCCGACCACGCAGTCAGGAGAATCAGCATTGTCAATAGTTTACTGACATTAGGCTCGTCTTGGAACGGACCATTATTTGAGCCATATAAACCCTAGGGCTAGGTTTTTTGAATCTATTGTAGGGAGACGGCGGCGGAGAGTTCGGCCAATAGCTTCGACCATGCTTCTTCGTCTTCGTCGCTCCAATTGTCACCAAGAATGTCACGAAACGTGTCGACGACCGTTGAAAAAAAGGTCTCAAAGGTTTCCGGGGGGACACCCAAATGATCATGATTGATCTTCTCAGTGGCAATCAGGCTGGTCGCGTAGTGTTTCTCTCCAGTGAAGTCGATGAAGCATTCAATGACCTGGGCGAGCATGTTCCCTTTCACGCTGTTGTCTTTGTCGAGGACAAACAGATCGCGCATTTCCGGGTGCTTGGAAAACAGCCTTTCATAGACGCGATCGGTCGGGTCGCCGTGGACTTCAGCGATGCGCTCCAGACAGTCTTCAATTCGGGAAGGGGGCACATCAACAACACTCATGGGACGCTCTCCGGCCAGGCTTTCATCATTCAGGCTGGCACGCGGCGGATGACTCTAATTTGCGGACGTGTCTGCCAGTTCGCCACTATCGCCGAGATATCCCGACCAGGCAAACCAATAGGCGATATGCCCAGGCAGTCTGGGGAAGGATTTTCCGGCGGCGTTTGTCAGGGCTTCCTCGGTCGCTTCCCAGATATCGCCGTTTGCGACCAGTCGTCGCGGATCCTCTGTCGCCCGAAATTGGGTTCCATCAGTGCGATAGGCGCGCACGGTGCGCGTCGCAGCATCGCCGACCAAGGTGACGTTGAGTGCGCCGGCGACGTCATTGATGACGGGTGTGTCCTCGAAACTCGCCAGTGACCACGCCTTGTCCGCGCCGGAGGACCTCAGAGCGAAGACATAGTCTTTCGGGTTGAGGTCTTTGTTTTCGACGAGGGCAGGAAACAGCAGATCGGCGCTCTCGAAATAGTCGCCATAGGGTTTGCCAGGCCGGTAGTCCCGCACGTAGCCTGTTTCGAGGGCAAGCACCTTGGTCTCCGGATTGGCGGTGCGCCAGTCTTTCCAGCTGGTGATCGCGACGGGAAAGGTCTTGAGTTCGACATCCGCGCCGACAAGGCGGCCGACCACCGGCTTGCCCGTGAACTGGTTCCACAGGGATTGTGTCTGATGGTCATACATCAGCTTGTTCGAGCGGTAGAGAAAGCCGGAACTGCCAAAAGTAAAGTGAGACCCGTCGGGGCGTCTTGTGTCGAACAGAATACCGGAGGCGCAGAGCGTGCAATAGGCGAGGGAAACCGGCACGCCGCCGATCACATCGTTGAACATCTCGTGCCAGTCCATGATGCGCAGGGGATAGGCGCGCACATCACCATTAATGGAGACGCCGAACACCAGTTCATCGTCGGTCAAATAGTCCGCGTTCGCGGCTTCGATGAGTTCGGGATTGGTAAGTGCGGGAATGCCATCCTTGTAGACGCCGCCCCAGACGATCTCCTCAAGGCGAATGGTGTGATCTACGCCCGGATAAACGAACCCGACGAAATTCGGATCAATGGAGGCGAACATGGTCGAGACGAAACTGTCATGGCCGTCGAACGGCTCTATCTCCGGATGCGCCTGTTGCCAGAGAACCCAGTCGTGCCATCGGTCGCCGGCTTGCTCTCCGGTCAGAGTTTCAAGGGCATCGCGGATGAGGTCCCGCTCGTTGGGATTGAAGCGGAGGCCTCTGATCAAAGCCGGGATCGCAGGTTTGCCGCCGACATCGCGTAACCATTCAATCGAGACCTTTCTCAACACGGGCGACTGCGACAGCAATTGAGCCGCCATTCTGGCAGTTTCTAGGTTGTCCGACTCACGTGCTTGGCTCGAAGTCCATGGGGACATTGCGGCAAGGCCCAAGCATAGACCAAGAGCCATGGGGCTAAGTCTTCTTCGCAAACAATGAGGCATATCTCTCTCCATTAGGAGAGGGAGCATAGCGAGCCGCCTCATCTCATAGCGTCACACCGCGTGAACTCTCCGTGATGGACGTTCTTTGGCAGATTTGGGCGGATTTCGCATAGGTCTCCTCCCGAATCTCGCTATAAATCAATCATGACAAAGGCCACTCCGCCCCCCGAACTCCCCGATCAGGAAGTAAATCTGCGCGAAGCGCTGGAAGAGCGTTATCTCGCTTATGCGCTGTCGACCATCATGCACCGGGCCCTGCCGGATGTCCGGGACGGGCTGAAGCCGGTGCACCGGCGGCTTCTCTACGCCATGCGGCAATTGCGGCTGGACCCCAATTCCGGGTTCAAAAAGTCGGCGCGTATTGTGGGTGATGTGATGGGTCGCTTCCACCCACACGGGGACCAGGCGATCTATGATGCGCTCGTTCGGCTCTCTCAGGAGTTCGCCCAGCGCTATCCGCTGGCCGAGGGGCAGGGCAATTTCGGCAATATTGATGGCGATAATGCCGCCGCTATGCGCTACACGGAAACGCGGCTGACAGAGGTTGCCCAGCGGCTTCTGGATGGGATCGACGAAGACACGGTCGACTTCCGGGAGACCTATGACGGCGAAGAGCGAGAACCTGCGGTCCTTCCCGGCAATTTTCCTAATTTGCTGGCGAACGGCGCGAACGGCATTGCCGTGGGCATGGCGACCAGCATCCCGCCCCACAATGTGGGTGAGCTCTGCACGGCGGCGCTGCATCTGATCAAGCACCCCAAAACCACCGCCGCCAAGATGGTGGAGATGATCCCGGGCCCCGACTTTCCAACCGGCGGGATCATTGTCGAAAGCAAAGAGGCCATCCAGGAGGCTTACGCGACAGGGCGGGGCGGCTTCCGGTTGCGGGCGCGCTGGGAAAAGGAAAGCGGATCAAGGGGCAGCTGGCAGATCGTCGTCACCGAAATCCCGTATCAGGTGCAGAAGGCGAAGCTGATCGAGCGTATTGCCGATCTGCTGCTCGCGAAGAAACTGCCCTTGCTGGACGATGTGCGCGACGAGTCGGCGGAAGACGTGCGGCTGGTTCTGGTGCCGAAGAGCAAGAATGTCGATCCGGAGCACCTGATGGAGTCGCTTTTCAAGGCAAGCGATCTGGAAGTGCGCATTCCGCTCAACCTCAATGTGCTTTCTGCTGGGCAGGTGCCGGGGGTGATGAGCCTGCGCGAGGCGCTCCAGGCCTGGCTCGACCATCGCAAAGAAGTTCTGGTTCGGCGCAGCAAATTCCGTCTGGAGAAGATAGAGAGACGCCTGGAAATCCTGGCGGGCTATCTCATCGCCTATCTCAATCTGGATGAGGTGATCCGGATCATTCGCGAAGAGGACGAGCCCAAGCAGGTCATGATGAAGGTGTTTGACCTGACCGACAATCAGGCAGAGGCCATTCTCAATATGCGTCTCAGGGCTTTGCGGAAGCTCGAAGAGATTGAGATCAAGAAAGAGCACAAAGATCTCACCGCGGAGCGGCGCAAGATCAAGGCCCTCCTGAAATCTGATGCGGACCAGTGGAAGGCAATTTCGGCGGAGATCACTGAGCTCAAAAAGGAATATGGGCCGAAGACAGAGCTTGGCCGCCGGCGCTCCACGCTCGGTGACGCGCCGGTTCTGGAAGATGTGCCTCTTGAGGCAATGATCGAGAAAGAGCCCATCACCGTTGTCTGTTCGGACAAGGGCTGGATCCGCTCCATGAAGGGTCATATGGAGAAGACCAGCGACCTCAAATATAAAGAGGGCGATCGGGAACGCTTTGTCTTCCACGCGGAGACCACCGACAAGGTGCTCTTGTTCGCGACAGATGGGCGCTTTTACACGATCCCGGCGGACCGATTGCCCGGCGGACGCGGCAATGGGCAGCCCATCCGGTTCTTTATCGATCTGGAAGAGGGGCACGATATTGTGGCGCTCTTTGTCCACAAACCCGGTCGGAAGCTGTTGGTGGCGTCCCGCACGGGGCATGGCTTCATCGTGCCGGAAGATGATGTGGTGGCGCTGCGGCGTCCCGGCAAGCAGACACTCAATGTGTCCGGTGACAATGAGGCCTGTGCCTGCGCCGTGGTTGACGGGGATCATGTGGCCGCGATCGGAGAGAACCGGAAGCTCATTCTGTTCCCAATGGACGATGTGCCGGAAATGGGCCGCGGCAAGGGCGTGCGGCTTCAGAAATACAAGGACGGTGGCCTGTCGGACGTGAAGACCTTCACGCTGAAAGAGGGCCTCACCATCTTTGATCGCTCCGGGCGGGCACGGAGTTTCACCAAAACGGAACTTAAAGACTGGATGGGTGCACGGGCTCAGGCCGGGCGTTTACCGCCCAGGGGTTTCCCCCGGACCGAAAAATTCGGGAACAAGTTCGAGTAGGTATCAGCCCGGCAGATCGAAGACGAAGTCGACGGGGAGCGTCCCCATGGTGCCCCAATAGCTGACCCTGAGTTCGTAGCTTGTGTCCGGGCGCAGCCGTTTCGCATCAATGTCGAGCACAAAGGCTTCCGTCGTGTTGCTGTTGGCCGGTAGGGAGGCCTGCATCATGACTTGCGGACAAACCTCATCGAGTTTCGCCTGCACGAAATCGCGGCGGCTGTCGACAAGCACCCATTTGAAAACCTTGCAAGGCGTGGGCGCCGTCAGGGGCAGTTTTTCATCTGTATTGTTGATGAGTTGGACTTGTACTTGGAGAGGAATGACGTCTCCAGACTGCCGACCCGGCTCGCCGGACACTTTGAGCTCCAGATCATCCTCAAAGCTCACAAGCCCGTATTCGCTCGCCAGACCAATGGTGAGAATGCCGAAGACGAGCACGAGGGTCATGGGCGAAAACGCGCCGAGCCCCCGGCCGGGTTTGAGAAAATCAGGTATGCGCATGAGGGGAGCCTAACAGTCTAGAACGGATCATCCAAATATCACTTCCGGCAGCCAGGTGGCGATCGGCGGATAGCGCGCAATGATGATGAGCGCCAGGATCTGGATGAACACGAAAGGAATGACACCGCGGTAAATCTGGCTCGTGCGCACTTCGTCCGGCGCCACACCGCGCAGGTAAAACAGCGCAAAGCCAAAGGGGGGCGTGAGGAAAGAGGTCTGCAGATTGATGGCCATCATGACACCTAGCCAGATCGGGTCAAAGCCCATCATCAGCAAGATGGGCGCGACAATCGGCACGACCACAAAGGTGATCTCGATAAAGTCGAGGAAGAAGCCAAGGATAAACATGACCGCCATGACAATGACGACCGGCGCCAACGGACCAAAGAGCTGCGCGGTCCAGCTGTCGGGGTCATGGAGCAAGAACTCCTGAACGGTCTCGTCGCCGCCGAGCCCCCGGAAAACAAGACTGAAGAGGGCCGCGCCAATGAGGATGACGAAGACCATGGAGCTGGTGCGCGCCGTGGACTGAACCACGTCCGCAAGAATGCCGCCGCCAAAAAGGCGCAGGCAGCTCACTGCCACACCCCAGGCAATGCCGACTGAGAGGAGAAAGGCGATGCCGATCGCCAGATACTCCCCACCGCTGATATCTGTACGCGACACGCGGAGGTCGACAATGCTGGTGAGGATGAGGATTGAGATCAGGCTGGCGGCCGCAATGATGATGGCAAGCTTCGCGCCCTCTTGGCGGTAGCCTGCGAGGAGTAGTGAACCGACCGCGCCCACACCGGCTGCTTCCGTAGGGGTCGCGATGCCGCCCAGAATAGAGCCCAGAACCGAGAGGATCAGCAGGACTGGGGGAATGAGTGCTCTTAGCGTCTTCTTGTAGAGTTCACTCCGGTTGAGTGCCTCATCCGCCGGAATGGGCGGGCTCGATGCGGGATGGATCGCTGCGCGGAAAATCTGATAGGCGATGTAGAGGCCGACCAGCATAAAACCCGGGATCAGAGCGCCCGCAAACAGGTCGCCCACAGACATGGTTTCCAGGATAAAGAGGCCCTGGGCCGTCTGCGCCTGCTGATAGGCGTTTGAGAGTACGTCGCCCAGAAGCACCAGGACAATGGAGGGCGGGATGATCTGCCCCAGCGTCCCGGCAGCGGCGATGCTGCCTGTGGCGAGCGGGATGTCGTAGCCGCGCCGCAGCATGGTTGGGAGGGACAAGAGCCCCATGGTCACAACGGTGGCGCCAACAATGCCGGTGGACGCTGCCAGAAGGGCGCCCACGATGGACACGGAATAGCCCAAGCCGCCTCGAATGGAACCAAATAGTTGTCCCATGCTTTCGAGCAGTTCTTCTGCGACCTTGGAGCGTTCCAGCATGGTGCCCATGAAGACAAAGAGGGGCACTGCGATCAGCGTTTCATTGGTCATGGTCCCGAAAATGCGGGACGGAAGCGCCGCCAGGAACCCGAAGTCGAAGACACCGAGCGCAATGCCGATCAAGGCGAAGAGCAGGGCGACACCGGCCAGGGTGAACGCAACGGGAAAGCCTGACAGAAGAACAATGCAGGCGATCGCAAACATCAGAACATCGAGGATATCAGCCGTCATTGTCAGGCTGTCTCCGAAGATGTCGCGGGGTTTGCCTGGTCATTCGACCCAAGGGTGATGACCGACCGGATGACTGTTGAGACGCCCTGCAAGATGACGATCACCGCAAAGATGGGGATCACGGTCTTTAACAGGAAGACGCCTGGAATGCCGCTTGTTTCCCGCGAGCCTTCAAGCACGCTCCAGGAGCTCGCCACATAGGGCCAGGACACGTAGATGATGAGGAAGCAGACCGGCCAAAGAAACAGAAGGGTCCCGATCAGGTCGATGGTCGCTTTGTATTTGGCGGAGGCTTCGCGGTAGAAAATGTCGACCCGCACATGCCCATCATTGAAAAGCGTGTAGCCGGCGGCCAGCATGAAAAGGACGCCATGCAGGTAGATGATGCTTTCCTGCATCCAGACGCTGGAGAGTCCGAACACATAGCGCATCATCACGACGGTGAACTGAACCAGCACCATCAGCAGGGCCGCCCAGGCGATGATCCGCCCGGTGCGCTCCGAGAAGGCGTCAATGCGATCAGCGATTTTGGCGAGCGCCGTCAAGGTCAGCCACGTGCTTCCGTAAAGGCCTGTTCGGCGATTCGGGTCCATTCGCGGGAGGCATCGAGCGAGGCTTTGAAACTCTCATAAACGCGCTTGGTCATTTCGTCTGTGGCGACCGCTTCCTCAAGCACGATGTCGGACTGTTCCTTGATGCCCGCCATGATTTCGGGTGTGAACCGGCGCAGCTTCACGTCGTGTTCGCTTGCAAGGGTCTGCAGGGAAATCGCATTGAAATGGTTGAACTCGGCGAGGGTGTAATCGTTCTCAGCTGCGCAGGCGGTCTGGATCGCCTGCTGCTGGAATGGCGTGAGCGAGTTCCACACATCCAGATTGAACCCGGTCGCAAGGCTGGAACCCGGTTCGTGGAAACCCGGCCAATAGTAATATTCGGCAACCTGGTGGAAGCCGAAGGCGACATCGTTCCAGGGACCGACCCATTCGGTCGCATCAATCGTGCCGGCTTGCAGGGCCTGATAAATCTCTTTTCCCGGCAGTGTCAGGGCTGCCGCGCCCAATCGGCGCATAACCTCGCCGCCGAGACCCGGCATACGGATCTTGAGACCCTTGAAGTCTTCCAGCGTGTTGATTTCTTTCCGGAACCAGCCACCCATCTGAACGCCGGTGTTTGCGCTCATGAAGGGTTTGATGTTGAAGCCTGCGGCGAGTTCGTCCCAGAGCTCCTGGCCACCGCCCCAATAAATCCAGGCATTGATTTCATTCGCGGTCATGCCAAAGGGCACGGCAGTGAAGAAATTGTAGGCGACAGACTTTCCCTGCCAGTAATATTCCGCGCCGTTATAGATGTCGGCGGCACCGCTGGAGACCGTATCAAAGGCTTCCAGGGCCGGAACCAGTTCGTCCGCTGCGAAGACCTTCACCTCAAGTTCACCGTTGGTGAGGGCGCCAATGCGCTGGGCGACACGCTCTGCGGAGACACCGAGACCCGGAAAGTTCTTCGGCCAGGTCGTGACCATTTTCAAGGTGCGAGGACTGTTCGCAATCGCTGGCGCGGCAATGGTGGTTGCTGCCGTCGCTGCTACGCCTGCGCCAGCCAAAAATGAACGCCGCTTCATGGTTCGTAACTCCCGGTACCCGCTAATTCCCCTGCCAGCGTCCCTTAGGGCCACTGGCGCGTTTGATGGGGCTCAGTATAGGGAGCGCTGCCCCACACGCAATGGGAGAGGGCTTAGATTTTGCTGTGTTTCGAGGGGCTTAGCCGCTTCATTTGAGAGCCCTGTTTCACTCGTCGGTCAGGATTTCCCATCCTTCCGGGCGCAAACCTTCCAGAGGCTTGAAGCGGGATTTGTAGGCCATCTTCTGGGATCCAGCGACCCAGTAGCCCAGATAGACGTAAGGGAGCCCTAGCTGCCTCGCCCGCGTGATGTGATCCAGGATCATGAATGTGCCGAGGCTTCGGCCGGGTTGGGTTGCGTCGAAGTAGGAGTACACCATGGACAGGCCATCTTCGAGACGATCCGTCAGGGCGACGGCGGTGAGGCGGCCCGGGTCGTCGTCCCCCAATCCGCGGCGTTCGCGATATTCGAAGATGCCTGTGTTGACCGTGGTGTCTTCGACCATGGAGGCATAGTCGAGGGCCGTCATATCCGACATACCGCCCTCCGAATGACGCCCGTCAAGATAGGCGCGGAGCAGGCTGAACTGTTCTTCGCTTGCGATCGGGTCTTTGACCGTTCTGACCAGGTCCTGGTTGAGCTTTCTGATCCGCCTGAACGACTTCGTTTCGACAAACTGATCGACCAGGACTCTGACCGAAACACACGCTGAACAGTCATCGCAGGCGGGGCGGTAGGCAATGTTCTGGCTCCGCCGAAAGCCGCCATGGGTGAGAGCATTGTTTAAGAGATCCGCGTTCTCGCCCATGAGATGGGTGAACACTTTCTTTTCGTAGAAGCCGTCAAGATAGGGGCACTTGGAGGGTGCCGTAATATAGAACTGCGGAAATTTTGACCCGAACTGTGTCGTCACCTGATCAATGTCCGTCCTGAAAAACCCTGCCGCCTATCGAGTCGCTTGCATCAGAGGCCATAGTACCACGGAGCAAACAGAGAAAACGTTACCCATAGGACTATAATCAGTGGGCCGCCAACATTCAAAAAGTCGCGGAACTGGTAATGCCCAGGCCCCATCACGAGAAGATTTGTCTGATAGCCCATCGGTGTCGCAAACGAACAGTTCGCCGCGAAGATAACCGCATAAATGAAGATCATAGGGTCGATGCCAAGCTGCTGTGCAGTGCTTGCTGCGATGGGCACGAACAGTACAGCGGTGGCATTGTTGCTCAGCATGTTGGTCATGACGGCAATAAGCAGGAAGAAAGCCGACAGCAGAACCGCAGGGCCGGCGCCCTGAAAGATGCTCACCACGGTCTCGGCAAGATACCCCGCGCCACCGGTAAACTGTAGTGCAGAGCCCATGGCGAGGGCGGCACCCACAAGCAAGAAGATGCGGCGATCCACGGCACGCGACGCCTGGCGAATGTTCAGAACGTCAAACGCAATCATGCCTGCGGCGCCCGCGAGCGCTGCCACTTCAATCGGTACCACCCCTGTCACTGCTGCTAGGATGGCGGCGCCAAAGATGATGCGGGCGCGCCAGGCGCGCCGGATGTCCGGGATTTCCGTGGCAGACCATTCGAGGGGAATCACGTCCCGGTTGAGGCGGAGCCCCTGAACATCGTCTGCTTCGCCGAGGATGAGCAGAACATCGCCGTCCTCCAGGCGGATGTCGCTCATGCGCGCGCGGATCATGCGGCTGCGGCGCTGAATGCCGAGCACGATGCAGCCGGTTTCATGGCGGAACCCGATCTGCTCGATATTACGGCCGATCATGCGTGAGCCAGGGGCGACAACCGCTTCCACGAGGGTGATCTTGCCGGAGCCGGCGGGTGCTTCTTCCCCGTCGTCGGCGTGCAGGGTTTCTTCCAGCATGCCTCGAAAGATGTTGGAGCTCGATTTCAGCGCGTCCGTCAGGCTTTGGCGCGTGGCCGCCAGGATGAGTGTGTCGCCAGGTTGAAGGGTCACCTCGTCGAAGGGTGGCAGAATGGGGTGTTCGCCGCGCATCACCATCCGTACCGTCATTTCCTTGAGAGACGGAAACATGCCCGCGACGGCGCTCTCTCCAACCAGAGGGTGGTTATAGGTGAGGTGTATCTGCGCAATATATTGTTTGCCGGAGCCATGGCCCAGTTCGTCCGTCAGGCCTTCGCGTTTCGGCAAAATTCGGGGTGCCACAAAGAGCACATAGACCATGCCGACCGCAGCCATCACGAGGCCGGGGATCGTGAAGTCGAAGAAACCGATTTGACCCAGGCCGAGACTCGCGGTGATGCCAGCGGCCAGAAGGTTTGTTGATGACCCGATGAGGGTCGTCATGCCGCCGAGAATGCACACGAAACTTAGCAGCATCATGACCTGGCTCGCCTGCTTGCGCATCTGTGCTGCAAGGGTGACAAGAACCGGAATGAACATCACAGCGACAGGCGTGTTGTTGAGGAAGGCGCTGATGGCGGCGACGAAGAAGAGCGTGCCAATGAGTGTCGTCTTGGGTCTGCTGCCACCGATGGAAGCTATCCATTGAGTGGGGGCTTCCATTGCCCCTGAGTGGAACAGGCCTTGTCCCACAACCAAGAGAGAGAGCACGGCGACAAGGGCAGGATTTGCAAAGCCCGCTAAGAGTTGCGCGCTGGACAGCAGGTTCGTTCCGTCAGCAGCGACGACGGGGAAAAAGGTAAAAAATACGAGGAAAAACCCAATGACAAGCAGCGACGTCAGCTCAAGGGTCAGACGCTCGGTGCTGTAAAGCACGATCGCGGTGATAATGGCGCCAAAGGTGACCCACATCTGCCACGTTTCGGGGGCAAGTGCTTGCATTGATGAGTGTTTGACCGTTGTAACCGCGTTTTATAAATGGGCATCATATCGCAAAATCGGACATCGTCTCATCGAATGATGGATTTCCGCGGAATTTATCTATTCTACAGAGCGTGTCCGGACAAAAACGGACCCTGAAAAATAGTCGTGCAAACACCGTTTTCTTCTGTTGAAGAGTGCAACGGCAAGGGACAATCCGAACAGCGGTGTTGCTGTTATGTAGAAAAGCAACGTTTGAACGAATGCCTGTACATAGCCGGGGCGGTAGCCGTCCCAGGTGCGCATTTCGATGCCTTGCCATTGCATGCCGGGGGTCGCAGAACGAGGCCCGCCCAATGTCAGCGTAAAATAGGCGAAAAAGAGAACAGGCATAATCAGACCAAACCCTGGCCATAGGACGCCGAGGCTTAGCACACCGAGGATTCCGAAAAGGATGGAGGCGGCCAAGAACAGAACAGTGATAGCTGCTAGATCGGCAATGAAAGCGAGGATCCGAGAGCGCAGCAGTCCTTCAAAAGCCTCGGGATTGTCCGTCGGATTAGGGGCGCCTTCTGCATAAAAGCTGTCGCGCAAATAGTCGCTCGATGGGAAGCTGCTCTGGGGCGTCCGCTGCGCGTCATCCATTCCATCTCTCCTGATGCCAACATGGCCTATCAGAAAAGGTGGTGTATTAGAGGGTGTTTCGCAAGAGGCAGATCAGCGCCCAAAGCCTGGCGGAATTACGGGTGCTTCATGCAGCAACAAGATGCCGACTCGCCGGTTCGCCGGGAGGTACACGTCTTCCGGGAAGAGTGGGTCTGAGTCCGCTTTGCCCGCAACCTCCGATATCTGATCTGTTTTAACGCCATTCATCTGCAGGATACGCCGTGTCGCGTTCGCCCGATCCGCCGTGAGCTCCCAGTTGGAATAGCCCGGGATGCCCTCCAATGGCGTGGCATCCGTATGGCCCGTGATCACCAGGCGGTTGGGCAATTGTTGGATGACCTTTGCCACCTGTTCCAGAACCAAACGGGTCCGTTCATAGGGTTCCGCATGCCCTGGTGGGAACATGGAGCGGCCGTCCTGATCGGTCAGTTGGATATGGAGCCCCTCGGGCGTTTCCTCGATTATGATATTGCGTGAGAGCTCCGCGAGTTCTGGTAAGTCCCGCATGGATTGCCGCAGGCTTGCAGCAGCGCTTGCGAACTGGCTTTGATCATTTGCCGCGTTTTGGTCTTTCTCCAATGCAGCTGATTCAAAGTCAGCCGTGCCGGGCGCTTCGCCGTTTGCCGAGTCTTTGCCGTCTGAGGTTGTCGCAGTTCTTTGATTTTCCGTTTCAGGGCTTTTGGGTGCCGCCGGGGTTGAGATCGACATCATGACCTTTGGCGCGGACCCAGCCATACGTGATCCATCCACATCAAAGGCGGTCCCGCCCATGACGCCACCGGCACCTGACGTGGACCGGCTCACACTCGCCGGCGCAAAATAGTCAGCCAAGCCCTGCTTTTGTTCAGGCGTGGTCATGGAGATCAGCCACATCAACAGAAAGAACGCCATCATCGCGGTCACGAAGTCAGCATAGGCGATTTTCCATGCGCCACCATGGTGGCCATGGCCGCCCTTTTTCACCTTCTTGATGATGATGGGTTGTTCATTCATCGACATGGGGCAGGGTGCCTAGCTCGAAGGTACGGACAGGTTGTTGGTCGACTCTTCTACTTCTGCAAATGTCGGACGGTAAGGCGTCATGACAGCCTTGCGCGCGAACTCAACAGAGACAGCGGGTGCATAGCCATTCATATGCGCAAGCAAACCTGCCTTCATCGAGAGGAAATATTTGCTTTCCGCTTCATAGGCCGCTTTCAGGAAGCTCGCCATTGGAGAGAAGAAACCGTAAGCCACGAACACGCCGAAGAACGTACCCACAAGGGCACCGCCGATCAGGTGACCAAGAACTTCGGGTGGTTGGTCGATGGAGCCCATGGTCTTAATCACACCCAACACAGCGGCAACGATGCCGAGCGCCGGTGTGCCATCACCCAGCGCCTGCATAGCGCCCACAGCGAGTTCCTGTTCCTGGTGGTGGGTATCAAGCTCCTCGTCCATCAGGGCTTCCAACTCATGTGCGTTCTCGGTACCCAATGTGATCATGCGCAGGTAGTCGCACATGAATTCAACCGCGTGATGGTCCGAGGCGAAGATGGGGAACTGATTGAAGATGTCTGAACCATGCGGATCTTCGATGTGGGCCTCAAGCGCCAACGAGCCTTTTGCTTTGGCTAGCTTGAAGAGAGTGAATTGCAGGCCAAGCAATTCCAGGAACGCTTCTTTGGAGTACTTTGACCCCTTGAATATCGTTCCGAAGATGCTGCCAACGCTTTTTAGAACGCTGCTTGGGTTGCCGATGATGAAGGCGCCAATGGCGGCACCAAGGATGATGACGAATTCGAACGGTTGCCAGAGCACGCCGAGCTTGCCGCCCATGGCTGCATAACCGCCAAAGACGCATAGAATAACTACAATAACGCCAACAATAAGCTGCATCGCGAGACCGCCCTTACCTGTGATCCAGTCACGCCACTACAAGCCCATTACGTAGCAGCCATCCTGGCCAACACTTTTCGAGGCTCATTGTGCTCAGGCATTGTTAATATGGTGTTGAAGCAACGGGGCTTGCTGGCCCGTTTATTGACCTTTTGGCGTAAACATCTGGCGCGCGCGCAAAACGGGTTTCGGGAATGCAGCTTGCACCCGTTTTGTGCCTTCCCTAAAAGGGCACAGGTGACTCTGTTCACCAATCGGAAATGTCTGTTAAGAAATCAATACTGCATCGGAAAACCAGATGAACACCCTCGATAGTCGCGCTTTTCGCAATGCGCTTGGAGAGTTCGCCACAGGCGTTGCCATTGTGACTACTCAGGTTGGAGATGAAGACCCTATTGGAATTACGGTCAATTCCTTTTCCTCCGTGTCCCTCGATCCGCCGCTTGTCTTGTGGTGTTTGGACAAAGGCTCTGATCGTCTCGATGCCTTTGAGCGGTGTGACGGCTTTACGATCAATATTCTGGCTGAGACGCAGCAGGACCTGTCTAACCAGCTTTCCCGCTCTGGACAGCCGCAACTTGATGGCATTCCGCTCAATGATGGCGTGAATGGATGTCCCTACCTGTCAGACGCGTTGGCTACTTTCGAGTGTGAGGTGCATGCCCGTCATGACGCAGGCGACCACATCATAATGGTCGGTCGGGTTAAGTCATTCCAGCAGCCCAGCGGCTCTGCGCCGCTGATTTATCACCGGGGTGGGTACCGCGCACTCGCGACTTAATCTGGTGTCCTGTTCGGCGGTGGTGTCGGATTCATCTTTTTCAGGTTGTCACGCATGAGGCGCATATAGCCCAGGAGCTGGAGATATTCTTCGCGCTCTATGCCTTCGATGATGCCTTTGTGCATGTCTTTGACGATATCTTCGCCGCCGGCACGCAGTTCGTGCAGGATAGGCGTGAGAAAGATGCACTTTGCGCGGCCGTCCTGGGGATGGGGCCGACGTTCCACGAGCCCAAGTTCCTCAAGCTCTGAGATGTAGATCCCTGCGGATACTTTATGGATACCCAGAGCATCGGCGAGCTCAGTCTGGGTTAAGCCGTCTGTGCTCAAGAGCGTTACGATGACCCGCGTTTGGTTTCGGCTAAGACCGCTGCGGCTGTCATAATTGTGTTGCAGCAACGCGCCCACTTCTGAAAACAGGTCTATGAAATAGAAGGGGTCGAGTTCGTCGCGGTCTGCTTCTTGATTAACCACCTAGCTCTTTAGGCTCGTGTTTGTCTTGGTTCAGGCATCAAAATACAGGTGCGCTGATCTTTATGCTCAAGGCCTATAGAGTCTCACCTTTTGCCGCGATCTTTGCACGCCTTTATTTGACAAAGGCATTATCGCAAATCCGGGTTGACCTAATTGCCATTCCAGTGTTCTAGTAAAGTCATGTTACTAATTGTCGGGTTCGATAGCAATCGGGCTTTTTGGGGGAGTGATACCGGTGGCCGATGAGGAAAGTGTTGTGAGTGAGGAAACCGCTGCTGAAGGAGAAGCGGCCGCTGAAAGTGTGGGAGAGACCGTCGCAGAAGGTGAAGAAGGGTTGTCAGCGCTTGATGCCGCCGCGGCTGCGGGGAGTGATGGCAGCATTTGGGAATTGATCCCGCTTGTCGATCGGGGCGGGCCTATTGTTGTCATTCTGCTTTGTCTTTCGGTGCTTTCGCTCGCCATCATCTTGCTCAAAGTATTTCAGTTTTGGCGCGCCGGTCTTACGCGACGCGGATTTATCGACACCGCTATCGATAAAATCAAAGCCGGTGATCGGGACGGCGCCGCCTCCTTGCTGCGTAAAACGCGGTCGCCTGTCGCCCGCACGCTGCTGGCTGGTATTGAAGGCGCGCAGAATGGCGGCAGCGCCGAAGAAGAGATCGCGCGAGTTGGTGGTAACGAATTGGGCGGTCTGCAGAGCTACTTCCGTTGGCTTGAGGTCATCGGTAACATCTCGCCGCTCCTGGGTCTGCTCGGCACGGTCATCGGGATGATCAACGCCTTTCAGCAGCTGCAATTGGCTGGTAACAAGGTTGACCCGGCAATCCTGTCAGGCGGGATCTGGGTCGCGCTGCTGACGACCGCAGTTGGTCTTGCTGTCGCCATTCCGGCGATTGCCTCCCTCAATCTGCTCGAAAGTCGTGTGGATGCTGCGCGTCTCACTCTGCGTGATGCATCGTCTCGGTTGATTGCTGCTCTGAAATCTGCGTAAGGCGGATTGGCCATGTTCGATGAAGCAATTCACAAGAAAAGGATCGTCAGCCTGACACCGCTCATCGATGTGGTGTTCCTGCTGCTGATCTTTTTTATGCTGGCGAGTTCCTTTCTACAGACACAGTCGATCGCGGTTTTAACGCCTGCGCCCAATCCGGAAGAAGTAGAGACGGATCGGCACGTGGTGGAGGTCTGGGTTCTGGCCGATGGAACGCTGCGTCTGGACGGTGAGCCGGTTGCCGCAGACGGACTGAGTGACGGGATTCGGAACAATCTGGGCGGCGACCCGGAGGCTGTGGTGTCGATCCTGGCTGAGAATGGGTCTGCCGTGCAGCCTTTGATCGCGGCGATTGAGGCCGCGCGAAATGGCGGGGCTCAGTCAATTGGCACCTCGCGGGTGGAGAGCTTGAGATAATGATCGAGTTTGAAGAACCACCCCAGCGCCGTCCCTATGAGTCCGTTGTCCCGCTTATCAATATCGTGTTTTTGCTGCTGATCTTTTTCCTGCTCGCGGGCACTTTGCAGCCAACAGACGATGTGGAGGTCGATCTGCCATCGGGGCAGGTGGATGATAAGCGGGCGTCTGAAGACCTGGTGCTCTATGTGGAAGCCGATGGGTTTGTGTATCTGGGCGACCGGGTAATGGGGGCCGATCTGGCAGCCTATGCTTTGCGGGATTTTCTGGATGAACAAGGCATCTATGATGTGTCGATCAAAGCGGACCAGGATGCGCCCGCCCATGAGCTGATCAAACTTATGGAAGGTCTGAGAAATGTCGGCGTGCGCGAAGTGAATCTGGTGACGGAGCAAGACGAATGAGCGTCGCTGATCCAGACCAGTTAGACGGCGTCGAAGCACCCCGTCTTCGAACGGTCCTGCTGGTGTCGCTTGGCCTGCATCTTCTTGTCCTAGTTTATTACCTATTGGGCGGCGGCATTTTTGGATCAGAAGGCCCAGGGGATGGGGATGCGCTGACGTTCCAGTTGGCCGCTGGGTTGGACAATAATGATGATGCGTCTGCCCAGATTGACGGGTCGACGCAGCAGACACCATCTTTTGCCGATGCTGATATTGACCCCGTCCCCGAGCCGACGCCGGAACCAGAACCCAAGCCGGAACCAAAGCCCGAAGTGAAGCCGGAGCCGAAGCCCCAGGTGACGGATCAACTTCCGACGCGGCGCAATGAGGATGTGCAGCCCCAGCAAGCGTCCACCACGCAGCAACGCGGCGAAGAAGAGGTGGCAACACCCGGAAGCTCTTCAGGTATTGTCGGATATGACCGTTATGGCGGCGGCGGGAACCTGGAAGAGACCATCCGGAACCGCCCTGGCAACTCACTTACTGGCAACGCGATCAGCGCGCGCTTGACCGGTCAGACACTCTTTCTGGAGATGGGACGTCTTGATATTCAAGGCGGCAATCGGCTTACCAATGTCGAGATCCAGCTGAACTCGGACGGCACGAGCCGCGTAACCCTGATCTACTATCACTACAAAACGTTTCATCAGGAACGTTCGTCGACCCGTTCGAAACGCGGAAGTGGTCGCTGGTGGATCGAAGGAAATCGGTGGTGTCACCAGTCCGAAATTATCTCTTACGGCACGAAAGACTGTTATGACATGAACCTGGATGGGTCGGTCTTGCGTCTCTACTACGCCGAGTGTCTGCGGAACTCTTCTCCACACTGCAAGTCGTATCGCCTCGCAGGCGAAGGCTCTATTCGATAAGCGGGCTCATTGAGCCGGCACCAGTTCCATGCGCGAGACGGCCTCGATAGACGCACGGTCCGTTTGAATGGCAATGCTGCCCCCCTCTGCCCATTCGGTCGCTAGGTGATCGAAGTCCGGAGAGAAGGGGTTGCCGGACTGGCCTGTGGAAATCATGTAGCGGGATGCATCGAGGTCGGCGAGGTCATAGACCGCGCGATATCCCGCTGCATGAATGTTATCAAAGGGATTGCTGGAGCCTATCGAGTGCTGACCACGGTTGATCGTGTGGTTGCCGCCTGATGACGGCCGCGCGATTGTCAGCGCTTCGCCGAGCAGGGGCAAGAAGGAGCCCGGAATATGGCGGTTGACGACCGGGTGTGCTGCATCCCAGCGCCAGGTAGCCATATCGTCGCCAAATCTTTCCTTCGCGTCCGCGACCGCTTTGATCAGCGCTTCATCCACAAGGTCGGCACAGGTCTCTTCGACTTCAATGGTCGTGACATTGTCGCACCAGGCCTCTTTGCCATCGATGGCCGTTAGGACCTGTTCCATGAAGACAGGGTGGAAACGCCAGCGGGATGCGAATTCTTCCCGAAGCTCATCGGCATAGACAAGACGGGTGAGTTCCCGCATCCAGCTCAGAAACAGGATGGGTTCTGCTTGGTCCCCATCCATTCGATGATCCCAGTCGGCTAGACGCGCGCGGACATCTGCCGTCTCTTCAGACGCTGTAGCTTTGCTGAGCAACATGGGTGCGAATTTCGCGGCGAAGCTGGATCCATTGTCCATCAGCATGGTGTTGAAGCTGTCGACAGTGTGTTCAGTGGAGGCGGCTAGTAGTTCTTCAATCCGCTCGGCACGGTAAGGAAGGTCCCATTGTTTGGTGATCAAATAGGGATAGCTATCAGAGACGATCTTGTTATTCGCGGTGACGATCTTGCCGCTTGGTGGGTTGAACGTCTGCGGGAGTCCTTCAAATGGAATAACGCCGACCCACGCGTTCTCTTCCTTCCAGCCCGGCGTTGGTATCAGACCAAGCGTTTCATGTGCGTCATTGCGTAAGGGAATTTGCGCGGGCGCAATGAAACCGATTTCGCCGTCGACATTTGCAAACACCATGTTCTGCATCGGGGCCACATAGGAGCGCAGGGCGTTCCGGAACTCTTCGAAGTTCCTGGCTTTTGTGATGTTGTGGCCCGCCTCAATCGTCAGATCAGGGCTGGCAAAGGCGGTCCATGACAGTGCGAGTACATGACCTTCCTCGATGAGTTCATCAGCGCCGAAGAAGTCGGCTGGGAGAACCGGGCCGTTTCTGGTGGAGCGAACCACAAAGGTTTCGTCGGCACCGAAGCGCACTTTAATGATTTCGGTTCGTTCCTCGAATGTCTGATAGCCGTCCGGCGTCAAATATTCATTTGCGTTGTCCGGGTTGAGCTTCTCAACGAATAGGTCCTGGGTGTCCGGCCCGGTATTCGTGTAGCCCCAGGCGATGTGATCGTTGCGCCCGAGAACAACACTCGGGACGCCCGCAATTGTTCCGCCGACCACGTTCCGGTCGGGATAGGCGAGGTGAGCGAGATACCAAATGGACGGCGCCAACATGCCAAGGTGCGGGTCGTTGGCAAGCAGCGGTTTGCCGCTCGCCGTGTGACTGCCGTCCACGACCCAATTGTTCGAGGCTCCTTTGGGGCCGATATCCGGAATGGCGGCTGCCGCTTCACGGATGGGCGTGTCGGCATAGAGGCTCGCGAGATCGGGCAGGGCGACGGGGCCGTCACCCGGATAAGGCGGGAAGAAAGCAGCGAGCTGATCTGTAGTGAGCACCTCTGCCAGACGCGCCCGTGACAGTTCCCTTGTGGCGTTGCCGGAGAGACCAAGCGCCAAGAGCTTGATCATGACAACCGAGTCGGCGGGGACCCAGGGTTCAGGCGTATGCGCCATAAACAGGAACTCAGGCGGCAGCGGGATGTCCCGCTGAGCCAGGTAAGAATTGACGCCTGCCGCGTACGCTTCCAACAGCGATTGGCTCTCTGGCGCCAATGCCGGAACTGTCTTTTGGGCCTGTCCATAGAGATCAAGTGTCCGGAGATAGCGATCAGCGGGGAGGGCGAAACTGCCGAGAAGCTCCGCAAGGCGGCCCTGGCCGACGCGTCGAAACAATTCCATTTGCCACAACCGATCCTGGGCGTGGGTCACGCCGAGGCCAAAGGCGACGTCTTCTTCCGTCGTTCCAAAGATATGAGGCACGCTGTTTTCGTCGCGGATGATGTCGACTGGGGCGATGAGGCCCGCAAGCTGGAAACGCCCGTCATGAGCATCCACTGACTGCCGGGCGGCGCCATAGCGATCCGTTAGAACGAGGCCGATGAGCGTGACCAGGGCGAGAAAGATGATCCCGGTCCATTTTCCGACTTTGCGTGCTGCGTTCATGAGTCTCGGTGTTTCCTGCGTCGTTTCTCGTGTCTTTGCCTATTGGGGGCGTCGTCGGTTACAAGAGGCGCCTAACTCTAGAATAAGGGCAAAAGCTGTGGGCGTGGGCAAATCAGTTGCATTTATTGGACTTGGTGTAATGGGCTACCCGATGGCGGGTCATTTAAGCCAAATGGGTCACTCAGTGTCGGTCTTCAACCGGACGGGCGCCGTTGCCGAAAAATGGGTCTCTGAGCACGGCGGCGCGATGGCCGCAACACCCGCGGAGGCGGCGAAAAGCGCAGATTTTGTATTCGCCTGTGTGGGCAATGATGACGATCTGCGGAGTGTCACGATTGCCGATGATGGGGCATTTGCGGGCATGGACGCGGGCGCTGTTTTTGTGGACCACACCACCGCCTCGGCAGGCGTCGCGCGGGAGCTCGCGGCAATCGGGGCGGAGCGGGGTATTGGTGTGCTGGATGCCCCCGTCTCCGGCGGTCAGGCAGGCGCGGAAAATGGCGCACTCACTGTCATGGTTGGCGGGGATGAAGCGACCTATCAGAAAGCGGAACCGCTGATCGACTGTTTTGCCAAATCCGTCCGACTGATGGGTCCGGCAGGCGCCGGGCAGCTCACCAAGATGGTCAATCAGATCTGTATTGCCGGCCTGGTGCAAAGCCTCTCCGAAGGCATTCAGTTTGCCCAAAACGCCGGGCTTGATGCGGCGGCGGTCATTGATGTGATTTCAAAAGGAGCCGCCCAGTCCTGGCAGATGGAGAACCGCTTTGAGACCATGATTGCGGGCGAGTTCGATCACGGGTTCGCCGTAGATTGGATGCGGAAGGATCTTGCGATCTGTCTGGAAGAAGCTCGGCGCAACGGCTCACAATTGCCGGTCGCGGCGCTTGTCGATCAGTTTTATGCAGATGTGCAGGACATGGGCGGCAACAGGTGGGACACGTCCAGTCTCATTGCCCGGTTGAAGCGGTGAGACTTGCGCCGTTAGCTTTCCGTTAAAAGCTCCGCTGCATCCATCGCGAAATAGGTCAGCACGCCATCGGCGCCCGCGCGCTTGAAGCCGGTCAAGGCCTCAAGGATTACCCGATCCCGGTCGAGCCAGCCGCGCTCGATACTGCCCGCGAGCATCGAATATTCTCCCGACACCTGGTAGGCGAAGGTCGGCACGCCGAATTCCTGCTTCACGCGGGTCACGATATCGAGATAGGGCATGCCCGGCTTGACCATGACAAAGTCGGCGCCTTCCGCAATGTCAAGGGCGACTTCGCGAAGCGCCTCATCTGAATTGGCCGGGTCCATCTGATAGGTGCGCTTGTCACCTTTGAGGGCGCCGGTGGAGCCGATGGCATCGCGGAACGGGCCATAGAACGCCGAGGCATATTTCGCGGCGTAGGCCATGATCTGGGTGTTGGTGTGACCGGCGGCTTCCAGTCCCTCGCGGATTGCGGCGACACGGCCATCCATCATGTCCGAAGGCGCGATGATGTCGCAGCCGGCTTCGACCTGGACCAGTGATTGTTTGACCAAGATCTCGACGGTTTCGTCGTTGAGGATCACGTCGCCGTCCATCACACCGTCATGGCCATGGCTGGTATAGGGATCGAGGGCGACATCGCACAAGATGCCGATGTTTGGCACAGCCTGTTTGATGGCGCGCACGGTGCGGCAGACGAGATTGTCCGGGTCTGTGGCAAGATCGCCGCCGGGCGTACGGCCCTCAGCATCGGTATAAGGGAAGAGGGCGATCACAGGGATGCCGATCTCTGCAGCGGCCTCAGCCGATTTAACGGCTTCATCGATGGAGAGGCGGTCAACGCGTGGCATAGTTGTTATGGACTCGCGCCCAGACCCCTCAAACACGAACAGCGGCCAGATGAGATCGTCGATGCTCAGCTTGTTTTCCGACACAAGCCGCCTCGACCAATCGCTGTGGCGGTTGCGGCGCATGCGGGTGCTGGGAAAGGTCGGGTTTGTGGGCACGAACGGTCGCTCTCGGTTCTTTTCTGGTGCCCCTGTCTTATCGACTGGATGACAGTGTGGCAACATTCCGTAGGGTTCCGTTCACGAAAAAAGGGTTGTTTGACAGGGGATTACCGGGCTTTTATCACCCGCAGAACGAGATGCGTGCTCTGATCGCGCATCCCAGAGGGAGGTGCTGCTTTGCAATTTGATTTGTCAGAGGAACAGCAGGCGTTTCAGGACGTTGCGCGCGGGTTTGCCGCGGATGAACTGGCGCCTTTCGCCGCCGAGTGGGATCGGGATGCCGTCTTCCCCGTTGAGACCATGCGGAAAGCTGCTGCGCTTGGGTTTGCGGGTATTTATGTACGCGAAGATGTGGGCGGATCGGCGCTGACCCGACTTGATGCGGCCCTGATCTTTGAGGCTCTCTCAGCCGGGTGCACCTCCACCGCCGCCTATATGTCGATCCACAATATGGCGTCCTGGATGATCGACCGGTTCGGGTCGGAGGACCAGCGCACCAAGTGGCTGCCTGACCTGACGTCGATGGCCAAGATTGCCAGCTATTGTTTGACGGAGCCCGGTTCCGGATCGGACGCCGCGTCGCTCCGCACCAAGGCTGTGCGAGATGGCGACCATTATGTGTTGAACGGCTCGAAGGCTTTCATCTCCGGAAGCGGCACCTCCGACATTTATGTGTGCATGGTCCGCACGGGCGGCGAGGGCCCAAAAGGTGTTTCGTGTCTTGTGATTGAGAAGGGGACGCCCGGTCTTTCGTTTGGGGCGGTTGAGAAGAAGATGGGCTGGAACAGTCAGCCCACAGCAGCGGTGATCTTCGAGGATGCGCGCGTCCCGGTTGAGAACCTGATCGGAGAAGAGGGTCAGGGCTTTAAAATTGCGATGATGGGCCTTGATGGCGGGCGCCTCAATATCGGCGCCTGTTCGCTGGGGACAGCCCAAACAGCCCTCGACACCGCCAAAGCCTACATGCAGGAGCGCAAACAATTCGGTCGGCCGCTGGCAGACTTCCAGGCACTCCAATTCAAGCTTGCGGATATGGCGACGGAATTGGAAGCAGCCCGTCTGCTGCTCTATCAGGCGGCTGTGAAGGTGGACGCCAAAGCGCCGGATGCGACCATGCAGGCGGCCATGGCGAAACGGTTTGCGACCGATACAGGGTTCCGTGTCGTGAACGAAGCCCTCCAGATCCATGGCGGGTATGGCTATCTGAAGGACTATCCGCTGGAGCGCCATTTACGCGATGTGCGGGTCCACCAAATCCTTGAGGGCACCAACGAGATTATGCGCGTCATCATCGCGCGCGAAATGCTGAAAGACTGAAGACCCAAATGAGCGACGAGCCGGAAATTCTGTTTGAGCAGCGCGGGCCCATTGGCCTCGTCACGCTCAACCGCCCCAAGGTGTTGAATGCGCTGACCTACAACATGGTGAAGCAGCTTCACCCGCAGCTTCAGGACTGGGCAGCTGACAACAGCGTTACTGCTGTTGTTATTCAGGCGGCCGGAGAGAAAGCTTTCTGCGCGGGCGGGGACATTCGGGCTCTGCACGATTGGGGCAAAGCCGGCTCGCCGGAAGTGATCAATTTCTACCGCGACGAATACCGTCTCAATCGCTACATCAAACGTTATCCCAAGCCCTATGTCGCGCTCATGAGCGGGATCAATATGGGCGGCGGTGTCGGGGTGTCGGTCAATGGCAGTTACCGTATTGCCTCTGAACGTCTGACTTTCGCCATGCCGGAAACGGGGATCGGCCTCTTCCCGGATGTTGGCGGCACCTACTTTCTGCCGCGTTGTCCGGGTGAGGTGGGAATGTATCTGGGCCTGACAGGCGCACGTCTCAAAGTCGCCGATGCCGTCTATGCCGGGATTGCGGATGCATTTGTGCCTGCGGAGCGCCACGGCGCATTGCTGGCCCGATTGGTCGAGGGTGAGCAGGTTGATGCCGCCATCGCTGCTGAAACGGTGTCGCCAGACGCAGCGCCGCTTGCTGACCTGCACGAGCAGATTGATGCTTTCTTCAGTGCGGATAGTGTTGATGAAATTCTCGAGCGTCTTGATGCAGATGGTGGCGACTGGGCGGCGAAAACGGCTGAGACGATCAGATCCAAATCACCTCTTTCAACGCGCGTCACCTACGATCAAATTCGCGCGGGAGCGAAGCTTGATTTCGAAGAGTGCATGTCGCTGGAGTTTCGATTGACCAACCGATTTATGGCGGCGCCGGATTTCTATGAGGGTGTGAGGGCCGTTGTGATCGACAAGGATCAGGCACCCAAGTGGCAGCCACGTTCGCTCGACCAGGTCACGGACGAACAAGTCGCAGGCTATTTTGCGTCGCTCGGCGAGCACGAACTGACATTCGATTGAAAAACTCTGCGGGAGGCAGGCATGGCAAAGATAGGATTTATCGGTCTTGGCAATATGGGCGGGCCCATGGCGCAGAATCTGATCAAGGCTGGCCACGAGCTGAAGGTCTTCGATCTGTCGTCTGAGGCGGTCAAGAAAGCGACCGATGCAGGTGCTATTGCTGCTGCATCTGCGTCTGATGCGGCGCGTGGTGTTGACGCGGTGGTGACCATGCTTCCCGCCGGTGCACATGTATCCGCGGTCTATCTCGGTGACGACGGTTTGCTTGCCTCAGCAGACAAAGGGACACTTTTCATCGACTCCTCTACCATCGATGTTGAGACGGCGCGCGCGGTGATTGCTGACGCTCACAGCGCTGGCATGCAGATGATCGATGCGCCGGTCTCTGGTGGGGTCGGGGGCGCAGAAGCGGGCACGCTAACCTTCATGGTGGGCGGCGCTGAAGAGGCGTTCGAAGCGGCGAAGCCCTACCTCGACGTGATGGGCCAGAATATTTTTCACGCAGGCGCGGCTGGCAATGGGCAGGTCGCCAAAGTCTGCAACAACATGCTCTTGGGAATATCGATGATCGGCGTTTCAGAAGCCTTTGTGCTTGCCGAAAAACTGGGTCTCGATGGACAGACCCTGTTCGACATTTCCTCCACGGCGTCTGGGCAATGTTGGTCCATGACCTCCTATTGTCCGGTGCCCGGACCCGTGCCGAGCTCGCCCGCCAATCGTGATTATCAGGCTGGATTTACCGCTGGTATGATGTTGAAAGATTTGCGGCTCGCGCAGGAGGCTGCCCAAACTGCGAAGGCCGCCACGCCGCTCGGCGCGCAAGCAGCCGCTCTTTATAGCCTTATGGAATCAAGCGGCCACGAGCAGGTCGACTTTTCCGGCATCATCAAGATGCTTCGGGGCGACCTTTAGGCACGTTCCAGCTAAGTAGTGTGGTCTATGGCAGGCTACGCCTTAGGGTGTGTCGTGTGCTATTACGCGCCCATGACGCGCCCATGACGCGCGGAAATGAACATGCCTCGGGTAGAAATACCACGCGTCCAAGTCTCCTTTGACCATGTGCAGCTCTGCCGTTGCAATGACAGGGAAGAACAGGGCCTTGGCGATGTTTGCATGTCAGAAGTCGGTGCTGCTTGGAAACATGCTTACTAAATTCTTTCCGACACAATGATAGGCGCTGCCTATGTCAAGCTGCCGAATGATTGATGTGTAGGCAATACATCCGCAAATTAAGACCAAATTTGACGTTCTGGTTAAGTCACCATTAGGACGCCCTCTGTAGTGTGTCTTTCATGAGATTGCGGCGGATTGAGTATGAGTGTGCCGCGAGAGCGGATTTGTAGAGGTTTGTTCCATGAGTGCGATGATTGAAGACGCAGAAACAGTTGAGCCAAGGAGTGCTTCGCCGGAAGCGCGTGAAGCTTATCTCACGGCGCTGACATTTGTTGAGCGGCTTCATCGTCGTTTGCTGGATGTGATCAAGGATGAGCTGGACCGCAGTGGGAATGTTGAGATCAACAGCGTGCAGGCACTGCTTCTTTTCAACATCGGCGACCAGGAGATGACGGCAGGCGAGCTGCGGTCGCGGGGTCACTATCTAGGCTCAAATGTCTCGTACAACCTGAAGAAGCTTGTTGAAGCCGGTTACATCAATCATCAGCGTTCCGAGATGGATCGTCGTTCTGTCCGCGTCCGCCTGACACAGAAAGGCCGTGAAATCTGTGACACGATTGATGCGCTCTACAATCGCCACATCGATACGATTTCCGAAGTGGGCGATGTAAGCCAGGAAGAACTGCAGGTCATCAACAAGACGCTGAACAAGCTTGAGCGTTTCTGGACCGACCAGATCCGGTTCCGCCTCTAAGTTGGATCACTGTTGCTGTTATTGTGCCGTTTCCATGAGGGTGGGAGCGGCACAAACGCGTTTACGGACTGTTGATAGTCGACATAGTCAGGCTTTGAGCGCGCCATGCTTCGTTCCAACAGGGCGACACCTGAAACACGCAGCAAGAGGAAGGTCATGATTATAGGGCTGAAAATCGTGTAAGGCCCAAAGGGCGTGTCAGCGGCGATGAGAAACAGGCCCCACCACAGGCAGGCATTGCCGAAATAGTTTGGATGGCGGCTCCATGCCCAAAGGCCTCCCGACATGATTTTTCCTTCGTTGGCCGCGTCGGCTTTGAAGTCTCTGAGTTGGGCATCAGCCAGTGCTTCGAGCACAAACCCGGCAGTGAATACCAGGCACCCCAGCGCGGTCAAAAGGCCGAACGTAGCTCCCGGACTCTGCGAGATGCCGATTTGAAGCGGCAGGGATACGAGCCACATGAGCGCGCCCTGTAAGCCATACACGGTGACGAGGGATCGCCTGCCGAAAGTGGGCCCCGCATTCCTGCGCATCGCGATATAGCGGGCATCTTCTCGGCGGCCGTGGGACAGCCATCGTCCTGCCAGGTGGGTACCCAGCCGAATGGACCAGAGACAAGCGAACGCGGTCAGCAGAAGGCCGGAGGGTCCAGGTTCGTCGGTGAGGGCAAAGGTTGTGAGGGCGACAATGCCAAAACCGGGACCCCAGAAAATGTCGATAATGCTGGCGTCGCGAATCCGGATGCTGATCAGCCATAACGTGAAGAGGCAGGCTGATATGACCGCTAAATTCGTCAGCAGGATATGGGACATAGGCTGAGTTTACCCTTTATGTTTTGGGGGCTTTTGAGTGCCCAAATTTGGCCCCGGACTTGCGTTCATCATGTCAAACTGTTGCCGAAGGACCAAAAACTGTCTCAAAGAGGCAATTTACCCTATTTGTGCTTTGACTCTGGTGTGCCGAAAATGAACGCTAACAGATATGAAATTCGTAGGGGGCGCGGGGGCAGCACTGTGACAAAAGTCGCGAAGACATCTTTCGACTATCTGGTTTTGGCTGCAAGCGCGGTATTTGTCGGCGCGGTCCTGTTTTTGGCAACGCCGGTTTTGGCGGACGACGCCTTTAACCCCTGGGAGCAGCAGTGGGTTGATCCGTGGAATCCGAGCTCTGAAGCCCTCATTCCAGAAACGCCAACCTCGCTTTCAAGCGTTCCGACACTCGGCGATGCTGGTTTCTGGCCGGTGCTTCGCGCGATGTCCATGTACGAGCAGATCGAGGAGTGGGGCGGCTGGAAAACCATTCCGCGCGGCGAGAAAATTGAGCTTGGGGACCGCGATGATCGGGTGCCGCTCATTCGTGAGCGTCTGGTGGCCACGGGTGACCTTGCCATCTCAAGCGGCGACCCCGCGATCTATGACGAACACGTGTATGAGGGCACTCGGCGCTTCCAAAGCCGCCATGGCCTGACGCCGGACGGCATCATTGGACCAAGAACTATCGATACGATGAATGTGCCGGTGTCGAAGCGGATCAAACAATTGGCGATCAATCTTCAGCGTCTGAATGAGGCGTCGGAGTCGTTGGGGCGTCGATACGTATTTGTGAATATTGCGGGCCAGGAAGTGGAAGCGGTGACCGATGGTCGCGTCGACCTGCGTCGGCGCGTAATTGTCGGCAAGGAAGATCGGCAGACGCCAGAAATCACCAGTGCGATTACTTATCTTGCCTTTAATCCCTATTGGCACGTGCCCCGCAGCATTGCGGAGAAGGACCTGATCCCGAAAGCACGTCGGAACCCCGCCTATTTTGAGCGCCTGGGCATTCGCGTGTATCGCGGCGGTCGTGAGGTCAGTCCGCGTTCTGTCAACTGGAGCAGCACCACGGCGAACGATGTGCGCTTGCGTCAGGATCCGAGCCCAAGAAACTCGCTGGGGACGGTGAAAATCCACTTCAACAATCCCTATGCGGTTTATCTCCACGATACACCGTCCAAGAGCCTGTTTGGCCGCACGGCGCGAACCTATAGTTCGGGCTGTGTGCGGGTTGAAGATGTGCATGACCTGACCGAATGGCTGCTCAGCGAAACAGCAGGCTGGGATCGCGAACGGATCGACAGTGTCGTCAATGGACGTAGTCGTCGTGATGTTTCCCTGGCTGCGCCGGTGCCGGTCTATCTGATGTATCTCACGGCCTGGGTTGATGATAGCGGGGTCGTGAACTTCCGCGATGATGTCTATGACATTGACCGGCGCGTCCGGACGTCGTCTCTGACCCAATAATCCCTGTCGGACAGGGGCCTTTCATTCCGCTCTAGATGGACTAGATTGCCTGGTAGCAGGGTGAGAGATATGGCGCGACCAGCAAAGTTTCCCTTTTTGGAGTTTGACGGTGTACTGGCTTTTGCCCACCGGGGGGGGACAAGTGTCCACCCGGAAAACACGCTGCCGGCTTTCCAGCATGCGATCGACCTTGGGTTCCGGTACCTGGAAACCGATGTTCACGCGACCCGGGATGGCGTGCTGCTCGCTTTCCATGACGAGGAACTCGACCGCGTTACCAATATGACCGGGCGCATTTGTGAGATGGACTATACAGACGTCGCCAAGGCTCGAATTGACGGGCAGGAGCCCATACCGCTTTTGGCGGAACTGTTGGCCAGTTGGCCGGAGGCCCGTATCAATATCGATCCGAAGCTCGACAATGCGGCGGAGCCCCTCATTAAGACTCTGAAGGATGCCAACGCCCTAGACCGCGTGTGTGTGACATCTTTCTCTGACAAACGAACGGCGGGGATCCGCGAACAGCTAGGGCCGCGGCTCTGCACGGGGTTTGGGCCCTTTGGCACCGCCAGGATGCGGTTTTCGAGCCTGTCAGGTCCGTTTTCAGGCATTTGGGGCAACTTCGCGCAGGGATGCCTCCAGATACCGACCCATCAGTTTGGGATTCGGCTTGTTGATCGACGCCTGGTCACCCATGCGCATGAGCGTGGTCTGCAGGTGCACGTATGGACGATCGACGAGGCGCCAGAAATGGCCAGATTGCTTGATTTAGGGGTTGATGGGCTGATGACAGACAGGCCGGAAGTGCTTAAATCAGTCTTAGAAGCGCGCGGCGTTTGGCGCTAAATCAGTGGTTCTAGTCTCCGACCCTGTTTTCTGCGACAATTCGCAGGTTGAGTGAGGTGCGGAAAGCTGCAGATTTCGGTACATGCAGGTGCGGATTAACTGTCTGTAAAGCATAAAACGCGACTCTTCTCATGGTAGTAGGGTGGTGCACAGTCAACTAAGAGTGGAATTGACGATGGACTATGAAGGCAAGCTGTCTGATGCATTGACCTCGCTGCGGAATGAGGGGCGGTATCGCGTATTCGCCGATATCGTGCGCCATCGTGGAAGTTTTCCGCGCGCGACATTCCATTCGCCTGAAGGTGAGAAAGAAATCGTTGTCTGGTGCTCGAATGACTATTTGGGCATGGGGCAGAACGAACTGGTCACAGCCGCAATGCATGAAGCTGTCGACCGGGTTGGCGCTGGGTCTGGCGGCACGCGCAACATTTCCGGAACGACCCACTATCATGTGGAGCTTGAGAAGGAGATCGCGGATCTCCATCAAAAGGAAGCAGCGCTGCTTTTCACTTCAGGCTATATCGCGAATGACGCGACGCTGAGCACGCTTGCGCGCGTCTTTGGTGATTGTTTGACGATCTCGGACGAGTTGAACCACGCCTCCATGATCGAAGGTATTCGCCGGAGCGGTGGCCCAAAGCGGGTCTGGCGTCACAATGACCTAGAGCATCTCGAAGAGCTTCTGCAGTCCGTGCCGCTTGACCAGCCAAAGATTGTGGCATTTGAATCTGTTTATTCGATGGATGGTGATATCGCACCCATTGGAGAGATCTGTGATCTCGCGCACCAATATGGGGCTCTGACCTACCTTGATGAGGTTCACGCGGTGGGGCTCTATGGTCCACGTGGCGGCGGGATTGCCGAACGTGACGGTGTGCTCGATAAAGTCGACATTATCGAGGGAACGCTCGCCAAAGGCTTTGGCGTTATGGGCGGCTATATTGCGGCAAGTGAAGCGGTTGTCGACGTCGTGCGCTCGTATGCGCCAGGATTTATCTTCTCGACTTCTCTTTCGCCTGTGCTTGTTGCGGGCATTCTGGCCAGTGTTCGTCACCTTAAATCAAGCAATGTCGAACGTGAGGTTCACCAGGAACGGGCGCAGACGCTGCGCAAAATGCTCCTTGATGCCGGGTTGCCTGTGATGATCTGTGAAAGCCACATTGTGCCCGTCATGGTCAAAGACCCGGTGTTGTGCAAGCAGGTGGCCGATGATTTGTTGAGCGATCACAATATTTACGTTCAGCCGATCAACTATCCAACAGTCCCGCGTGGAACAGAGCGTCTTCGGTTTACGCCTTGTCCTCTCCATACGGATGAAATGATGGAGAGCCTGGTTCACGCACTTGATGAAGTGTGGACCCGGCGCAAGATCAAGCGTGCGGCGTAAGCCACGAAATGAAGGACAAAGTGGGGTAGGGCCTGCGACTGGTGCTGGGCAGCCGCGCGAAGTTTATTTCGAACTCTATCCAGTGGGCGACAGCATGAAAGTCTCTGCTGTCGATGCGGCGACCGGCATTGAGGTATCGATTGTCGGGCCCGCTAATCTTCCAAAGTCAGAACTGGAACAGGTGGCTCTGAACAAGTTGTTCTATGTGATGAAGCAGAAGGGTAAGATGGGACCCAAAGAATCCGGCGCATCTAAGGCTTCGACTGATGGCAAGGGATGGGTTGTTTAAAGCGATCTAGTCGCGTTTGCGTGGCGCGCTGTTTTGGCCAAGACCAATTTTCTTCGCCAGCTTCGACCGTTGCGCTGCATAGTTGGGGGCTACCATAGGGTAGTCTGCGGGGAGTCCCCATTTGGCGCGGTATTCTTCTGGTGACAGACCGTATCTTGATCGGAGATAGCGTTTCAGCATTTTGAGCTTCTTGCCGTCTTCCAGACAGATCAAATATTCGTCCGTCACCGATTCATCGACAGACACGGCAGGACCTTGCTGCGGTAAAGCTGAACCTATGTCATCGCCTAAGGCTGCCAGGACACCGTGCACGGTCCGGATCATGTCCGGCAGCTCCTCTACCGCTAGCTCATTGTTGCTGACATAGGCGGCGACAATCTCTGACGCAAACTGAAGCGTTGCAGGTGAGGGGGGATCGTCATGATCACTCGGCATCTTGGAATCCGACAAGAATCTGAACCAGGTATCTATGAACCAATACTTGTTTGGTGTATCGCAAAGAGAGCTAGATTAATCAAGTATTTCTTCGAACTATTTAAAAAGCGTGCGGGATGCTTTTCGTAAAACGGCCATATGTTTGATCACTTTTGGTTTTAATCAAGGAAAACCCTTGGTTTTGTACAGGGCCCGCAGACCGGGTGATTCTTGTCTGTGGCCACAACCCGAGGGCCGAGAATTTTGCAGGGTGCGTCGTAGTGGGACGTTGGCGCTGGGTGACTATATGTGGTAACTAGCGCGCCTTACGTTAACGCATTCTGCCTCTGGCACCGATCCCCCCGATTGCGCTCTGGGTTCGCCTTCCAGTGACAGGTTTAGTAGAGGTTTTTGATATGGCCGTCTCCAGCCCAGCAAGCGTGGACACTCCGTCGTCTCATTTTTTCAGTCGTTCTCTCGAAGACAGTGATCCAGAGATTTTTGGTGCGATTGAGCGTGAGCTTGGACGTCAGAGAAACCAGATCGAACTGATTGCATCGGAAAATATTGTTTCCAAAGCGGTGCTTGAAGCGCAAGGGTCGGTGCTGACCAACAAGTATGCCGAGGGGTATCCCGGTCGACGGTATTATGGCGGCTGTGAGTTTGTCGACGTTGCCGAGGAGTTGGCAATTGAGCGCGCTAAACAGTTGTTCAACTGCGCGTATGTGAATGTGCAGCCCAACTCAGGCAGTCAGGCCAATCAGGGGGCGCTTATGGCGATGATCAAGCCGGGCGACACGATCCTGGGGATGAGCCTTGCCGCGGGTGGTCACCTGACGCACGGAGCAAAGCCAAATCAGTCCGGCAAATGGTTCAACGCTGTGCAGTACGGTGTGCGGAGCCAAGATCATCTGCTTGATATGGATGAAGTTGAAAGCCTTGCAAAGGAGCACAAGCCGCAACTCATCATCGCAGGTGGCTCAGCCTATCCGCGGGTCATTGACTTTGCCGCGTTCCGCCAGATTGCGGACAGTGTCGGCGCTTACCTAATGGTTGATATGGCGCACTTTGCAGGGCTGGTTGCCGGTGGTGTGCACCCAAGTCCTTTGCCGTACGCAGATGTTGTTACCACCACGACGCATAAGACCTTGCGCGGTCCCCGCGGCGGCTTGATCCTCTCGAACAATGAAGAGCTCGGCAAGAAATTCAATTCAGCAATCTTCCCCGGCATCCAAGGTGGGCCTTTGATGCATGTGATTGCCGGTAAAGCAGTTGCATTTGGCGAAGCGCTACGGCCTGCCTTTAAGTCCTATGCCGGTCAGATCGTGGAGAACGCGCGCGCGCTTGCCGGGACGCTGGTCGAAAATGGCCTTGATATTGTGTCCGGCGGAACCGACACGCATCTCATGCTGGTGGACCTGCGTCCTAAGGGGCAGACCGGGAATGTGGCGGAAGCAAGCCTTGAGCGGGCCAACATCACCTGCAACAAGAACGGCATTCCCTTTGATCCTGAGAAGCCAGCCATAACCTCCGGCGTTCGCTTAGGGACACCTGCCGGCACCACGCGTGGGTTTGGCGCTGCAGAGTTTCGGCTGGTGGGCGAGCTGATCGCCCAGGTGCTGGACGGGTTGGCCGCCAACGGGGCCGATGGCAATGCGGAGATTGAGGCTGCCGTTCGTGCAGAAGTTGCCTCACTCTGCAGTCGTTTTCCAATTTACGGTGACGCATAATCGGGCCAAGCATTGGTTCGTGACGTTTGACCTGGCTGCGGCCAAATAGGGGAGTTTGAGGCAGCATGCGGTGCCCATATTGCGGAAACGAAGATACGCAGGTGAAGGATTCCCGGCCGACCGAGGACAATACCGCCATCCGGCGTCGGCGTTTTTGTCCTGGCTGCGGGGGCCGCTTTACCACGTTTGAGCGCATTCAGCTTAGAGAGCTCACGATCGTCAAATCCAGCGGCCGTCGGGTCCCGTTTGATCGCGATAAACTCATGCGCTCCGTGCAAGTTGCTATGCGCAAACGCCCGGTTGAGGCTGAGCGTGTCGAGCGTATGGTAAGCGGCATTGTCAGGCGCCTAGAGAGCATGGGCGAACCTGAGATTCCGTCTCAAGTAGTGGGCGAGCTGATTATGGAAGGGCTCCGCTCGTTGGATGATATTGCCTATGTGCGCTTTGCCTCAGTTTACAAAAACTTCCGGGAAGCCAAGGACTTTGAAGAAGTTCTGGGAGAGCTTTCAGGCCCGGGCGACGGCGACTGACCGCACGCTAACTTCCAAAACACCTATGCATTTGTCACCACAGGAGAGCCTGCGGTGACGGCGGCGTTTGACGAGCGCATGATGCGGATCGCGCTGGGCCTCGCTGAGCGCGGCCTGGGAAGGGTGGCGCCCAACCCTGCGGTCGGATGTGTAATCGTGCAGCCGTCCGCTGATGGTGGACGCATTGTGGGGCGTGGCTGGACGCAGCCTTTCGGACGACCCCATGCGGAGACAGAAGCCCTGGCGCGCGCCGGCGCCGCTGCCAAAGGGGCCACAGCCTATGTCAGTTTGGAGCCTTGTGCGCATACAGGCAAAACACCGCCCTGTGCACAGGCGCTGATTGATGCCGGTATCGCGCGCGTGGTCAGTGCATTGAAGGACCCTTATCCTGAGGTCGCTGGCGCCGGGTATGCGATGCTTGAAGATGCTGGGATCGAGGTGGTCGACGGTGTGCTTGAAATGGAAGCCGCACGGCTCAACGAGGGTTTTTTGACCCGGGTGAGCTCGGAGCGCCCGATGGTCAGCGTCAAGCTTGCAAGTTCGCTTGACGGTCGCTCAGCGACGCACAGCGGTCATAGTCAGTGGATCACCGGCGAGCGGGCGCGGAACCGCGCTCATCTGATGCGGGCCCGAAGCGACGCTATCATGGTTGGCAGCGCAACCGCCATTGTTGACGACCCTGATCTCACCTGTCGACTGCCCGGTTTGGGGGATCGTTCGCCGCGGCGTATTGTTGCAGATGGTCGGCTGAGGCTGCCGCTCACATCAAAACTGGTTCGGTCAGCGAAGGATGTCGCTGTCTGGATTCTAACACTGCCTGACGGGGATACAGCCCGTCGCCAGGCATTTGAGGATTGTGGCGTCGTGTTGATCGATGTGCCCGCAGGGCCTGATGGCACAATGGATATGTCGAAAGCCCTGTCACTGCTAGGCGAACGTGGCATCACTCGGCTGATGGTTGAGGGCGGTTCGCGTCTGGTGTCCTCCCTGATGAGGGCGGGGCTCGTCGATCGACTCGATTGGTTCCAGGCACCAAAAATCATCGGCGGCGATGGATACCCAGCGCTTGCCGGTTTGGGGATCGACACGGTCGATGAAGCTCCGGGGTTTGAGCTTCTTGAGGTGTTGTCGCTGGGTGAAGACACACTGCAGAGCTTTTGTGTGAAGAGGTAAGCATTCATGTTCACAGGAATCATCACGGACGTCGGCAAGATTGGAGCGATCGAGCAGCAAGGCGACACGCGCTATGTGATTGAGACGGCTTACGACCCTGGTACGATTGCGCTTGGCGCGTCTATCGCGTGTGATGGATGCTGCCTTACCGTAGTTGAAAAAGGCAGTATGAACGGCAGCAATTGGTTTGCCGTTGATGCCTCCAAAGAAACGCTTGATTGCACATCGCTCGGCGATTGGAGCGTCGGACGGGTGATCAATCTGGAGCGTGCGCTTAAGGTAGGGGACGAGCTTGGCGGGCACATTGTCAGCGGCCACGTGGATGGTGTCGGCGAAATCACGGATATTCGGGACGAAGGGGACTCAAAGCGCTTTACGTTCCGGGTGCCCGAAAACTTGAAGAAATTCATCGCGCCGAAAGGCTCCGTAACCTTGTCTGGAACCTCGCTAACCGTGAACGAGGTCGAAGGAGATACGTTCGGCGTTAATATTATTCCGCATACCCAGGAAGTCACGACCTGGGGGCATGCAAAGGTTGGCGATAAGATCAACCTTGAAATAGACGTGCTGGCCCGCTATGTCGCGCGCCTGACACAAGAGGATTGAGACCCGTGTACAAAGAATTTCTATCGCCTATTGAAGAAGTGATCGAAGACGCGCGCAACGGAAAGATGTTTGTGCTTGTTGATGCTGAGGATCGGGAAAATGAGGGGGACCTGGTGATCCCGGCTCAGATGGCAACGCCAGAAACCGTCAACTTCATGGCGAAATATGGTCGAGGGTTGATCTGCCTGTCGATGAACTCGGATCGGGCAAAACAGCTCAATCTTGAGCTCATGTCGTCGAACAATCAGTCCCGCCATCAAACAGCCTTCACCGTCTCGATTGAGGCACGCGAAGGGATCACAACGGGCATCTCCGCCCATGACCGGGCGCATACGATTGCGGTCGCCATTGACCCGACCAAGGGTGCGACGGACATCGTCTCGCCAGGCCACGTCTTTCCGCTGGTCGCCCGTGATGGTGGCGTGTTGGTGCGTGCGGGACATACTGAAGCAGCGGTCGATATTTCGCGCCTTGCCGGTCTTTATCCTGCCGGCGTGATTTGCGAGATCATGAATGATGACGGCACGATGGCGCGCCTGCCGGATCTCGTGCAGTTCGCTCAACTTCATGGCCTAAAGATCGCGACCATCGCAGACCTGATTGCCTACCGTCGTCGTCACGACAACCTGATCCATCGGGCTATTGAGACTGAGATCGAAAGTGAGTTTGGCGGCACCTTCAATCTCAATGTGTATCTCAACACGGCCGAGTATGCAGAACACATTGCGCTGACAATGGGTGACCTCTCAACGCCGGACCCAGTGCTGGTGCGTATGCATGCCATCAACGTGTTTGACGATATGCTCGGTGCCAAAGGCGGGCGAAACAACATTATTGAGGACTCCATGCGCACCATCGCGAAGGAGGGGCGCGGTGTCATCGTCCTGATCCGCGATACGACGGCGACCGTCGTTTCGGACATGCTTTTGCACAAAGGTGAGTCAGAAGAGCAGGGGCCGCGTCGATTGCGCGAATATGGGGTGGGGGCGCAAATCCTCCTCGACCTTGGCGTGCATGACATGATCTTGATGTCGGATACACCGCGACAGATCGTCGGGTTGGAGGGCTATGGTCTTCGGGTGGTTGAGCAACGGTCGGTAAATGGCGCGACCATCGCCGCCAAAGACGCGGAAACTGTCTAATGTCGGGTAAGCATATTCTGATCGTTGAAGCGCGTTTCTACGAAGACCTGGCGGATGAGCTGGCCCGCGGTGCCGTCGCTGAAATTGAGGCTCAGGGTGGCACCTATGAACGTGTCTCGGTCCCTGGTGTGCTGGAGATCCCGGCAGCCGTGAAAGTGGCATCAGATGCAAGTCGGGCGGGGGGGCTAGAGGAGCCGTATGACGGCTATGTCACGCTCGGTGTGGTGATCCGCGGCGAGACTACCCACTACGATATCGTGTCAAACGAGTCGGCGCGGGCTCTCATGGATCTAACGATCACCGACAAAATCGCGTTGGGAAATGGCATACAGACGGTCGAAAATAGTGACCAGGCGTGGGCTCGGGCGAATGTGTCCGATAAAAATAAAGGTGGCGGCGCGGCGGCAGCGGCGTTAGCAATGGCGTCGTTGAAACAGAGATACGGCTCAGGAGCGTAATCCCAGCATGGCCCCCTCAAGTCCGGGTAAAGCCTCTCACCGCGCAGGCCGCAGCGCCGCGCGCCTGGCAGCTGTGCAGGCGCTTTATCAGATGGATGTCGCGCAGACAGACCTCGAAGATGTCATCGAGGAGTTTGTGCAGCACCGCTTTGGACGCGAAGTCGAAGGTGAGCTTTATCACGAGGCGGAAGAAGCCCACTTCGATGACATTGTTCGCGGCGTTGTGCGCGAACAGAAAGCGATCGATGTTCGCATCAATGGCGCGTTGGCTGAGGGATGGGTTTTGGCGCGGCTTGATAGCACGCTAAGGGCGACGCTTAGAGCCGGCGGCTATGAGCTTCAACGAAACAAAGAGATCCCTGCGAAGGTTGTGATCAACGAATATCTCGATATTGCGAACGCCTTCTTTGAAAATGACGAGCCCAAGGTTGTGAACGCTGTTCTCGACCGCATCGCGCGCGAGATCAGGTCGCAGGAATTTGGGCAAGCGAGCGCCTGATATGGGGCGGGGCGATGGCTCAAGAGCGCTGCCCGACGAGTTTACGCTGATCGACGAATTGTTGGCTCCGCTGGCCGGTCCGGAAGGGCTGGGCCTGAAGGATGATGCCGCTGTCCTGTCACCGCGAACGGGGCAGGATCTTGTCTTCACAAAAGATGCAATCGCGGAAGGCCGACATTATCTTCCCGACGACCCGCCGGATACGGTGGCCAGGAAACTGCTTCGCGTAAACCTGTCTGATCTGGCCGCTAAAGGTGCCGAGCCGATTGGCTACCTGCTTTCTTGTGCGTGGTCGTCGGACACGTCCTTTGAGTGGATCGAGAGCTTCGTGGAGGGGCTCAGGCAGGACCAGACTGAGTTTGGGCTCCATTTATGGGGCGGCGATACGATCAAAACAACAGGCCCTTCAGTGTTCTCGCTCACCGCCGTTGGAGAAGTGCCAACAGGTCAAATGGTGACCCGATCCGGGGCGCAGGTCGGCGATGATCTCTGGGTGACGGGCACAATTGGGGATGCCGCGCTCGGACTGAAAGTGGCGCAGGGGGAATTCGACATGCTGCCGGCGGATGATCGCAAAGCGTTGATTGAACGCTACCAGGTTCCTGAACCGCCAGTCGCGTTCGGGCAAGCGTTTCGCGGTGTAGCTTCGGCGGCTCTTGATGTGTCAGATGGCTTGTTGGCGGATGCGGGTCATCTTTGCGGCGAGTCGAACGTCGGCGTCGAAATACGGCTCGAGTCAGTTCCACTCTCTAGAGCTGTGCAAGCGTGCGTCGCGTTGGACACCAACGCGCTAGGTCTGATTGTGACCGGCGGCGATGACTACCAGCTGTTGTTCACTGCTGGTCAATCGGCGCGGTCTGACCTCAAAAGGGCCGCGGAAAAGTCTGGTGTGGGGCTTCATCGCATCGGCGAGGTAACGGAAGGCCCGATTGAACCGGTGCTTGTTAGGCCAGACGGAACCCAACTCCAGTTCGACGCGACTGGGTTTCAGCATTTCTAGATTACCGAGGGCGGCGCAATGTGCTGTTTGACGTCTGGTTGGTCGCGCTGCTTATTGAGCGATCAGGTGCCGCTTGTGTTGTGATGGACACTTTGCCCGTATGAGAGAAGGTGTAGCCACTTTGCTGCTCGCTTCCGAAATAGAGCGTGGAACTTGTGGCGTAGGCTGCGTTGTAGTGCGTTTGAGCGTTTATCATGGTTTGGATTTCCGACCTGACATCACCGGCGATACCCGCGCTTGAGGAAATCACGAGATACCTGTCTTCCGGGAGCGCCTCAAAACTGGCCATCAACCTGCTGCCGCGATTGAGGAAGTCATCGTGGTCATATACCTGCCGGACCTGTTCATCTTGGTCCAACGTTACGGCCGTGGGCGCAAATGCGCTGCCACCGATCTTCGGTGACGCCACCGTCACTAGATAGGGACCATCTGTTGCCGGCAATACGACCACTTCATAGAGCTGCTTGTTCCCGTCACTGTCGAGTTTGCAAGGGCTGGTCCGTTGGACCTCAAAATCGAGCGTCGTCGGTTTCTCTGGATCAAAACCCAACGGCTTGGCGCGTGACCGCGTGAAGTCCTCGCCGCAGGAAACCGTCGCAAGGGATACCGTAACGTCCTGCGTGGGCGGGGGTGTGTTCGCGCAGGCGGTAAGCCCCAACGCACCTACCGCAACGAAGAAGGTGGTTGTTGACTTCATCGTAGCAGTGTTCCGATTGTGGTTGCCGTTTTGGTCAGCGCTTCATCAAGTCCCTGGGTTGCCTGTTCAGGCGCTGCTTCGAGGGTGTCGAAATCAACAAAGGAATATTGGGATGCCGGCGGGATGGTGACGCGGTTCTGCAAGCCCCCGCTACCAATTGGATTGTAAGCGACTTCGTCGCGCATCAGGACAGACTTGCTACCTGCGCTGACAAGGCGTGTTTCAACCAATACGACAGGCCGGAAGGGTGCGCTGGAACCCACGTTCGCCGCCGCGTAGCCATATCCCTCAACGATCACGTCAAGATAGGCATCAATATCTGAGTTGGCTGGCGCCTCATAAGTCCGCTGAAATTTTTCGGCGCCGGTTTGTCTTTCGCCGGACCGCGGAATGCTTACGACCTGATAGCCTTTCTCTTCTAGGCTGGCCTGGAGGGCCGACTTAAAGGTCGTTGGCGCGTCGAAAGATTGGGCATCTAGCAACTCCTGGAGAGAGTCAGCTCGATTGGCTTCGATGCCAGCATCAACACCGGCGATCACCAGGCCAACGGCGAGGCCAATCAATCCCGCTCCCGCTGCAGCATTAGCTGCGTTTTTGCCAGGCGAGGTCGCAAGGATGGCAGACGCCTGATCTGGCATTTCAGGTTCCAGAAGCCCGATGGTCTGGATCTCGGAGCCGGCTGGCTGAGCAAAAGGAATGGATTTTGGTTGCTGTACGCAAGCTGCGATCGCAAGCGCCAGGACCAGAACGGCCCCGCGTTTGATGGCTGTCATCTGTATGTCCCCCAAGTCTCGGTGACACACATCACGCACGCCACACCCCTTAACAATTCAATAAAGTAGATGTTCGCTTTTATAATGCAAGGATAAATTCGGGAGTTTGCATGGGGCCGTCATTCAGTCGGTAGGCCCAGCGCCAATCTCTCGCCCTATAAAGCTGCGTTTCAGGACACATCTTTAAAGGTAGATAGGGTTGTGTGGTTGCATCCTTTTGCGTGTACGCACAGCCGGTACTTTGACCGAGTTTGCAGGCGTTTTGACCTTGGTGGCAGTGGGGGCATGTTTTAGCGTCTGTCCCCATGGTTGACGCATATTCACCTCAGAATGACGCGCTGGCAAAACGCAACACCTTGCTGCTTTCCGGCGGACAGGCGCTCTATGGCTCCAATATGGCGGTGCTCATCACGTTGAGCGGGCTTGCAGGTGTTTATCTGGCACCCGACCCGGCTTATGCCACGCTGCCGGTGAGCGCGATGGTCGTGGGCACCGCGCTTTCCACCGTACCGGCGTCGCTCTTCATGCAGCGGACCAGCCGGCGGAGAGGCTTCATGTTGGGGACGGCGGCAGGGGTCTTTGGGGCTGCATTGGCCATGGTCGCGCTGATCGGCACTTCATTTGCGCTTTTCTGCGCGGCGCTCTTTATCAGCGGTATCTATCAGGCTTTCGCCGGCTATTACCGTTTTGCGGCAGCGGATGTGGCGAGCGAAGAGTTTCGTCCGCGCGCCATATCCTGGGTTATGGCTGGTGGCGTCGCGGCGGCATTTGTTGGCGCGCAGCTTGTCGCGATCTCAAGTGACTGGCTGGGGCCGGTTCCCTTCGTCGGTGGTTATGCGACCTGCGTTGGTCTCAGTCTTATCGCCTTTGTCGTCATGTCATTTCTCACGATCCCCAGACTGAGTGTTGCAGATCAGGAAAACACCGGGCGCCCGCTTCCCGAGATATTCACTCAGCAGAAAGCCGTTGTCGCCGTTGCGTGTGGCATGGTGGGTTACGGGATCATGACCCTTGTGATGACCGCGACGCCCATCGCCATGGTGGCTTGTGGACTGAGTGTGACGGACGCGGCTTTCGTCATTCAATGGCACATCTTTGCGATGTTCGCGCCCAGCTTCTTTACCGGTAATTTGATTGCGCGCTTCGGTGTTATGCGCGTTATCGGCGGGGGACTTATCCTGCTGGCCGGTTGCGGTTTGGTCGCCCTTACCGGCTTGGAGATCGAGCGGTTTCTGGTGGCTCTGGTTCTGCTCGGCCTTGGCTGGAACTTCACTTTTGTTGGCGCCACAACACTGCTGACCGAGTGTTACACCGACTCTGAACGAAGCAAGGTGCAGGCGGTCAACGACCTGTTGGTGTTCGCGGTCGTCGCGATTGCGTCCTTTGCATCGGGCGGGCTGCTCAACGGCTATGGGTGGGAGGCGGTCAATGTCGCGCTCTTCCCCTTTGTCGCAATGGCAATCCTGCTCACGCTCTGGTTTGGTTTTCAGGCCCGAACGTCGCCTTCTTGAAGGCTTTGTATGGTTAACGAAATGACAAGACCTTCTCCCGATACTGGCCAAAGATACCGCCGCTATCTTGGGAAGGTTCTATGGGACCGGTCGACGAAATTCTAAAGGATGAGCCGCTTGAATGTGGCGCCTGCAACAAGTGCTGCCGCAAAAATCCAGGCATTTTTCTCATTCCGGAGTATGGCGACGACCCCAGCCTCTATGAGGGCAATCTTGATGTTGTCGATGGACGGCAAATCCTCAAGACAAAACCTAATGGTGATTGCGTCTATCTCGACCTAGAGAAGGGGTGCACCAATTACGAAAATCGTCCGCGGGTTTGCCGAACCTACGATTGCCGGTCGGACTATGTGTACTGGATGGACAAACCTCGGACGGAGCGGCGCGCGATGATGAAATCGGGCCTCCTCAACCAGGGTGTTCAAAAAGAGGGACGCCAACGGCTCAAAGCGATTCTGGCGCGCAGGCCCACTTCGGTCGCGGCAGACTAGGCATGTGTGAGGAGAGCTCCTTTGAATAATCTAGAAGCGATCATCAGTGCGCATCCGATTGAATGCGGGGCCTGCCAGAAATGCTGTCAGAACAATCCGGGTATACAGATATTGCCGGAGTTCGGAGACGATCCGGATCTCTATGAGGGATACACCGAAGTGATCCAGGGTCAGCTGCTCTTGAAACGTCAAAGAAATGGCGACTGCATCTATCTTGATTCGGAGCAGGGCTGCACGAACTACGAGAATCGCCCCAGCATTTGCCGCAGCTTTGATTGCCGTCGGGGCTATGTGCACTGGATGGGGCGAAGCCGGAAAGACCGCCAAGCGGCGAAAAAATCCGGCCAGCTCAACCCGAAAGTCCAGCTGGAAGGCGAAAAGCAGCTTCAGCGCAGCCTTGATCTGGCGAAAAACGGTCCTTCAAGCCTCTAGGGTGGCGCTGCGTAAGTGCGTCCGATTGAGCGATAAGCAAGCTATTTTTTCTCTTTGAAACCCAATTTCCGACGTCCCGCGATGACTGATTTCGGGTGAAAGCTTTCCCGCGTTGCCCTGTTGCGCCCATGGGGAAGGTTTGGCACTCTTCTGCCCATCTTAGGGGAGGGGGCAGCCGGCCAGGAGGTCGCTGGCGCACCCTTGTCTCATATCAGAAGTTCAATCCTATATAGGGATAAGGAAAAACTATGAGCACGTCTTTGTGGGCAATCATTGGGTGTGGAGCCTTGGCCGTTTTGTACGGTATCTGGGCATCTCGCTCCGTGATGGCAGCCGACGCGGGTAACGCGCGGATGCAGGAGATCGCTTCAGCGATCCAAGAGGGGGCTAGCGCCTATCTAAATCGTCAATACCGCACCATTGGATATGTGGGTGTTGTTATTTTTGCCGTGGTCTGGTGGCTGCTCGGCATGACTGTGGCCATCGGCTTCGCTATCGGCGCGATCTTGTCAGGTGCGGCTGGCTATATCGGCATGCTGGTGTCGGTGCGGGCCAACGTGCGAACGACCCAGGCAGCTAGCGAGAGCCTCGCCGGCGGTCTCACGATTGCTTTCAAGTCAGGGGCCGTCACGGGCATGTTGGTGGCCGGTCTCGCACTGTTGGCGGTGGCTGTCTATTTCGGCGTTCTGACGAATCAGCTTGGTTACGCTGCGGACTCGCGCGTCGTGATTGACGCTCTTGTTGCTCTCGGATTTGGTGCGTCGCTGATTTCGATCTTTGCGCGTCTGGGTGGCGGTATCTTCACCAAAGGTGCCGACGTGGGCGGTGACCTGGTTGGTAAGGTTGAAGCCGGAATCCCAGAGGACGATCCGCGGAACCCAGCAACGATCGCTGACAATGTGGGCGACAATGTTGGTGACTGTGCCGGCATGGCGGCCGACTTGTTCGAAACCTATGCGGTGACGATTGTGGCCACGATGGTGTTGGCGTCAATTTTCTTCGTTGGTGAAAGTGCCCTCAACATGATGGTCTACCCGCTTGCAATTGGCGGTGTTTGCATCATCACGTCGATCATCGGGACGTTCTTTGTCCGCCTGGGCTCGAGCCAGTCCATCATGGGTGCGCTCTACAAGGGCTTTATCGCTTCCGCAGTGCTGTCCTTGGGTGGGCTGTGGTACGTGACCAACCGTCTCGTCGGTTTCGCAACCGAGTTCACGGTGTCGGGACAGACCTTCACAGGCCAGGACCTTTACGTCTGTGGTATCCTCGGGCTTGTTATTACGGGTCTCATCATCTGGATCACCGAGTACTACACAGGCGTCAACTACCGTCCGGTGAAGTCGGTGGCGAAGGCGTCTGAAACCGGCCATGGCACGAACGTGATCCAGGGTCTGGCTGTGTCTATGGAAGCCACAGCTCTTCCGGCTCTGGTTATCGTCGTCGGGATTATCGCAACATACTCACTAGCCGGTCTCTTCGGCATTGCGATCGCTGTTACAACGATGTTGGCCCTTGCTGGCATGGTTGTGGCTTTGGATGCCTTCGGCCCTGTGACAGATAATGCTGGCGGCATCGCTGAGATGGCCGATCTTCCAGAGGATGTTCGGAACACGACGGACGCGCTTGATGCTGTTGGGAACACCACCAAAGCGGTGACCAAAGGCTATGCGATTGGGTCTGCCGGTCTTGGAGCCCTTGTGCTCTTTGCCGCATACACGCAGGACCTCGCGGTCTTTGCGGCCGATCCGGACAAGTATCCGTACTTTGTTGGTGTCGCCGCGGACTTCTCCCTATCCAATCCATATGTCGTGGTTGGCCTGTTTGTCGGCGGTCTTCTGCCTTACCTCTTCGGCGCCATGGGCATGATGGCCGTGGGCCGTGCAGGTGGTGCGATCGTTGAAGAAGTGCGTCGCCAGTTCAAAGAGAAGCCCGGTATCATGGAAGGCACAGAAAAGCCAGATTATGGTGCAGCAGTTGACCTGCTGACCCGGTCGGCGATTAAGGAGATGGTGGTTCCATCTCTCCTGCCGGTGCTCTCACCAGTGGTGCTCTACTTCATCGTGCTTCAGATTGCAGACAAGTCAGCTGCCTTCTCGGCGCTTGGAGCGATGCTGCTGGGCGTGATCATCACGGGTCTGTTCGTGGCTCTGTCCATGACAGCCGGTGGTGGTGCTTGGGACAATGCCAAGAAGTACATTGAAGACGGCAATCACGGTGGCAAGGGCTCAGAAGCTCACAAAGCGGCCGTGACTGGTGACACCGTTGGTGACCCTTACAAGGACACGGCGGGTCCAGCTGTGAACCCGATGATCAAGATCACGAACATTGTGGCCCTGCTGCTGCTCGCGATCCTGGCTCACTAATCAGGTCATTCAAGACAAAAAGAAACCCCGCGAGGAGCGATCCTCGCGGGGTTTTTTCTTTTCGTACCGCATTTTCGAACCACAAAAGTCTGCAACTTTTGTTGAAAATGCTATGGGCCCTAGAGCTCGTTATCCAGCAAGGCTCTTACCTGTTGATCCCAGGTCATCGCAGGCGATTAGTAGACGGTCGACGATGCCTTCTTCACCCTTACGCAGCCACGCACGGGGATCGTACTTCTTCTTGTACGGTTCGTCGGTCTTGGGATCGATCTGATATTTGAAGGCGTTGTGGTTTTCATCCACATACTGGCCGACGCGTTCCGCAAAGGCGAACTGGGTGTCGGTGTCGATGTTCATTTTGAAGACGCCGTAGCTCACTGCCTCGGTGATCTTGGTTTTCTCTGAGCCAGAGCCGCCGTGGAAAACGAAGTGAAGCGGGTGATCGCTTCCAGTGTTCTCCGCTTTAGAGACAGCTTCCTGTGACGCTTTCAGAATCTCCGGCCGTAGCTTCACATTGCCAGGCTTGTAAACGCCGTGGACGTTGCCGAATGCGGCAGCGACGGAGAAGTGACCGAGCGGCGCCAGTCGGCGATAGGCGGTTAGCACTTCATCCGGCTGTGTGTAGAGCTTGTCATTGTCCACTTCATCCAGATCTTTGCCGACGCCGTCCTCTTCGCCGCCGGTCACACCAAGCTCGATTTCCAGGCTCATGCCGATGGGGGCGAGGCGCTTCAGCAGGCGTTCGCACTCGGCGAGGTTGTCCTCAAGGCTTTCTTCGGAAAGATCCAGCATGTGGGAACTGAAGAGTGGCTTTCCCGTCGCCTTGAAACGTTCTTCGCCGGCATCGATCAATGCGTCTACCCAGGGAATGAGCGCTCTGTTGGCATGATCGGTATGGAGGACCGCGCAGACACCATAGGCTTCCGCAACACGGTGGACGTGCTCTGCAGCTGAGATGGCGCCCAAGACTTTGGCCTTTTCGCTGTCTTTGATGCCTTTGCCTGCATAGAACTGTGCGCCGCCACCGGACAATTGGATGATGATGTCAGAGTTTGCCTTGGCTGCGGCTTCCAGTACGGCATTGACCGACTGGGTGTTGACCACATTCACGGCGGGCAGGGCATACCCACCTGCTTTGCAAGCCTCGACGAGAGCAATGTAGTCGGCACCGGTTTGGACGCCAGGTTTGAGTTTTGTAGACATGAATTTCAGTTCTCGGTTAGTTGGCCTGGTTGGACGAAGTTCGTCGCAACATCAGGATTGAAAATGTTCCTGCCAAGCCCGTGCACAGGACTGGGCAAAGCGGCGAAACTTAACGCCCGGGTTGAGCTGGCGCGTTTTGGTTGAAACGACCCAAATTACCAAAGATTTGGCCAAGAACTGTCAGTTCTTTCCCACGTGTCGGTGTCTTGCGCGTTCGGAAATCGATGATGCGCCCGTCTTCAAGGCCGAAATACCCTACTTCCTCGACGGTTTTGGTCTCGTCGAAGTAGATCGCGACAACTTTGCGATCCACTTCTTCCGGCGTGTAGAACATCAGCTTTTCGAACGTTGACGAGATGTAATACCAGGTCTCTCCGTCGACGGTTGCGACCGTAGAAGGAGATCCCAGAAGCGCGGTAATGTCCGCTTCGCTCGAAATTCCGGGTTTGATCTGGTCAAAATCCCGCTGATCGTAGACATAGCCTCTTTCTTCGATTTCGACGCTGCAGCCTGCGAGGGCGGTGGCGCCAATTAGCGATGCGAAGATTGCTGACTTGAAGGGGGCCAGCAGAGCGGCTAAACGCTGTCTCATCGAAATACCTTTGTTGCTCCCGAAGTGCGTTCGGTGGTTGCGCAAGTCCTCTGTTGACGTACCCGCATCGGCGTCTAAATTCAAGCTTTCCTGCCAGTTTGGCGGAAAGAGAGAAAGAAATCACATGTTTTGGAAAAGCTGGTTTAAGGGCTCATCTGCAGACGATAGCGCTTATCTTCTCTACCGAAATCTGGTTGATCAGGCACGTTCGCCGCAGTTTTACCTGAACGTGGGCGTTCCGGACACGTTGGATGGCCGCTTCGACATGATCGTTCTGCATATGGTCGTGGTGATTGAGCGGTTGAGCGCCATTGGGGCGCCAGCGAAGGCGCTCAGCCAGAAGCTCTTTGATGTGATGTTCGACGATATGGATCAGGCATTGCGTGAGATCGGCGTGGGTGACCTTTCTGTCGGCAAAAAGGTCAAAACGATGGCCCGTGCGTTCTACGGACGACTCGGAGCCTATGATGAAGCATTTCAGGACGGCAGTGATGAAGCCCTGATCGCCGCGCTGAAAAGAAATGTCTTTCCCGAAGTGGACGTCGCCCCAGAACGGTTGGAAGCGCTTGCCGCCTATCTGCAGAGTGCCCGGGAAAAGCTCAAAGCCATGGAGTTCGAAACGCTCTCTGCTGGCAGGGTCGAGTTTCCAGCGCCTCCCGAGGGTGTGTTGACCGCTGAGGTCCGTCCTTGATTGAGGATGAAGGTATTCCCGGCTTTCGGTATGTGGTCGCCAGAGAAGACGTGTCGGATGACGGGCTGGAGGTGACGCTGGAGGCCGGACAGACGGCCCGCGAGCTTCTCGCAGAACGGTATGATTTATTGGACCTTGGTGTCCTGAACGCCCAGCTGGTGATTGAGCCTTGGCGCAAAAAGGGGATCAAAGTCGCAGGGTCGCTTCACGCGAAACTTGAACAATCCTGCATTGTCACCTTGGACCCAGTGCCCGCTGAGTTGGATGCCGACTTCACGTTGCTTTATCTGCCTGAGGATGGCGCGGCGCGCGGCGCCTCAGAGGTGGCTGTCGACCCGCTGGCGGAGGAGCCACCGGACCCTCTGCCGTCCGATGGTGTTGACCTTGGGGAAGCTGTTGCAGAACAGCTGGCTTTAGTGATCGATCCGTACCCTCGTGCAGAGGGGGCGGCGTTGGCAAATGCTGAGTCGTCAGATGATGGATCAGAAAAGAAGCCTAACCCTTTCGAAATACTAAAAAATCTCAACACACAAGACTAGCGCTACGGCCTTTGGACCCCTACCTATTAACTGTTGTTTCAGTGGGGAGACTGGGTATTGTCTGACCGCCCGGGGTTGATGGACTTAGTGGCTGGGCAATTGAAACCAAGAATTGGGAAAACCAAGATTTGGCGCGTGATCTAACAATTGCACTGGACGGAATGGGTGGAGATATCGGCCCCTCCGTTGTGATCCCCGGGGCTGAGATCGCCCGTGTGAGGCATCCGGAAGTTCGTTTCTTGATTTTTGGTGACGAAGCCAAGCTCCAACCCGAGCTCGACAAAGAGCCTCGTCTGGCGGATGTGAGCACGATCGTTCATACCGATGTGGCGATTTCGATGGACGACAAACCAAGCCAGGCGCTTCGGCGGGGCCGCAAGACGAGCAGCATGTGGCTTGCCATTGACGCGGTGAAAAAAGGTGAGGCGCAGGCCGCCATGTCAGCAGGGAATACCGGCGCGCTGATGGCGATGTCGAAGGTTCTTCTGAAGACCATGCCGAACATCGACCGACCGGCCCTCGCGGCGCTTATTCCGACGCTGCGCGGTGAGAGTGTGATGCTTGATTGTGGCGCTACAATCGGACCCGATGAGAAGCAGATGGTTCAGTTCGCTGTCATGGGGGAGGCCTATGCCCGCGTGCTCTTCGGTCAGGAAAAACCAAGTGTCGGCTTGTTGAATATTGGCGAAGAGGAAATGAAGGGCACCGAATCCGTCAAAGCGGCGGCTCAAATGCTTCGCGAAGCCAATCTGCCTATTCATTTTCATGGGTTTATCGAAGGGGACGATATCGCTAAGGGGACCGTCGATGTGGTTGTCACTGACGGGTTTACCGGCAATGTCGCCTTGAAAACGGCGGAGGGCACTGCGCGGCTCATCAGCACTTATCTGCGCGAAGCCATGTCCAAGTCGATCTTCAGCAAGCTGGGCTATCTGCTCGCTCAGACCGCTTTCAACATGCTTCGCGACCGACTCGACCCCAATGTTCACAATGGCGGCTTGTTCATGGGGCTCAATGGCCTTGTGGTCAAAAGCCATGGTGGTGCCAACGCAGCCGGGATCGCCTCGGCGATTGATTTGGCCGTCGACGTCTCATCGGCGAACCTGGTAGACAAAATCGCTGCCGATCTTGATGTCATCACGGAATGGAGCGATCAGGCTGAGTTGGAGCAGGGTCAGGTGGTTGCATCGTGAGTATCAGAAGGAGCGTCATTACCGGCGTCGGGTCTTATCTTCCCAAAAAAGTCGTCACCAATGACGATCTGGCCAAAATCGTAGACACCAGCGACGAGTGGATCGTCGAACGTTCGGGCATTCGTCAGCGTCACATGGTTGAAGAGGGCGAAACGACATCCGATCTGGCACTTGCTGCTGCAAAAGCGGCGTTAGCCGATGCCGGCGTGGACGCTCAGGACATCGATCTCATTGTGATGGCGACGACGACGCCGGACAATACTTTCCCGGCCACTGCGACGACGGTGCAGGCGGCGCTCGGTATTGAACATGGTGCTGCGTTCGATTTGCAGGCCGTCTGCTCAGGCTTCGTCTTTGGTCTTTCGACAGCGGACAATTTCCTGAAAGCCGGACAATTCAACAACGCGCTGGTGATTGGCGCCGAAACGTTCTCGAGGCTCCTGGATTTTGAAGACCGTACGACCTGCGTCCTCTTCGGCGATGGGGCGGGGGCGGTTGTCCTCCAGGCACAGGAGGGCGAAGGCACGATCGAAGATAGGGGTGTCCACACCGCCCATCTTCACAGCGATGGACGCTACAAAGAGAAGCTGTATGTAGATGGTGGCCCCTCTTCAACGCAGACCGTCGGGCATGTGCGCATGCTTGGACGCGATGTGTTCAGGCATGCCGTTGTAAATATCGCGGATGTGATCAACGAGGCGCTTGAAGCGACCGGTTTGAGCATTGATGACATTGACTGGTTTGTGCCCCACCAGGCCAACAAGCGCATTCTCGATAGCACCGCAAAGCGAATCGGTTTGCCGCCCGAGAAAGTCGTGATGACGGTTGGTGAGCATGGCAATACATCAGCGGCCTCCGTGCCGCTTGCGCTGAGTGTCGCGGTCGCAGATGGCCGTATCAAACGCGGCGACTTGGTGTTGCTCGAGGCCATGGGTGGCGGTTTCACCTGGGGCTCCGCACTCGTGCGCTGGTAAGGCCTGCGCACAAACGCGTCAAATTCGACACAACATTCTAAGTAAGAAGTTCCCGCCATCTCATTGATATTGACGGGATAATTCCGCTGGCCTACCTTTTGTGACAACGCGAGAGGTTGATCATGGGGCAAACAGTTACGCGCGCTCATTTGAGCGAAGCGGTTTATCAGGAAGTCGGGTTGTCACGGAATGAATCGGCGGATCTAGTTGAATCTGTCCTGTCCGCGATTGGCGACAGTCTGTCTGAAGGCGAGACTGTGAAGCTTTCCTCCTTTGGTTCCTTTTCTGTGCGGCAGAAGGGCGGGCGCATGGGAAGAAATCCGAAGACGGGGGAAGAGGTTCCTATCAAACCGCGTCGGGTTCTTGTTTTCCGTCCAAGCCATGTGTTGAAGGAACAGATCAACAAAGCACTCACGGTTGCGAAAGCAACGGGAGCCAATCTGTCAGGGGTGAGTTCCACAGGGTCTGCCGATCAAGCGGCCGACTAGTCGTGCTGACTGAACGTGTCTTCAGGGAAAAGCGCATTCGTTTAAAATGACGGTGATTGAGACAACAAGCCCACGCAAATCGCCCGATGCCTTTCGGACGATCAGTGAGGTAGCGGCTGACCTTGACGTGCCCCAGCATGTTCTGCGGTTCTGGGAGAGCAAATTTGCCCAGATCAAGCCGCTTAAGCGGGGTGGTGGCCGACGGTATTATCGCCCTGAGGATGTCGACCTCTTAAGAGGTGTGCGAGCACTCCTCTACAAAGACGGATATACGATCAAAGGCGTTCAGAAGGTCTTCCGAGATCAGGGCGTGCGGTTTGTCATGGAGACGGGCCGCGCCGCAAACGATGATTCTGTTGCGGGGATTGCGAGAACCGTCGTTGAACGGGGTGGAGAAGACGTTAGCGATTCAGGCGATGACGATCATGGCCTTGATCGCACTGCCAAATCGATCCTGAAAGGTATTGCTCGGCGCTTGGAAGCGCTCAAGGCGGATCTGGATGCGGACGCCGAAAGCGAAGAGCCAGGCAATTAACGGCTGGATTTCCATCCCATTTTTCCTGTCAGACGCCCGTTGATTGGGAGCAAGCGCGCCTCTATAGTGCCGCTCCTTCTAGGGGGTACCCCCTCTTTGCCTTGGAAGAATTGACGGAGCGTAGCGCAGCCCGGTAGCGCACTTGTCTGGGGGACAAGGGGTCGTGGGTTCAAATCCCGCCGCTCCGACCAATAGAGAGCCGTCTTCCTCATTCTGATGTTTGATGGAAGGCGGCTTTTTCGTTTCCGGGCGTCTGGACAGGCCCCTGTGGCTCAGGCATTGTCCGGCCACGCCCAAGCCGGGCCGCAGACATTTAGAGATGGAATATCCAATGACCGCAATTTACGCCATTGTCGCCTTCATCGCTGTTATGGCGATCCTCAACAAAATGACTTTTGGTCGCTTCGACTGAGATCAGGCCTAAGCCGGCGGCGCGTCGGGTCGCTGCATCCAGTTGAGCAGTGGCCGCGCCGGAAACGCCCAGGCAATGCCCGCGATCGGGTAAAAGATCAGTTGTACGGCCCAATGGTCTGGCAAAATGTCGACCGCCAGCCATACCGCTGCAAGCGTGTAGACGGTCAAGCCAACCAAAATGATCGCGGTCCCTAAAAGCTTGCGAACGCCTATCGGCAGCAGCGGGGCCTTGAATTCCTTGGGTTCCATCCGGTTCTCTCCATTCCAACACATACCTAGGACATTAGGCCCTTAGCGCCAAGATGCGGCGAGTGGTCGCGCGTCTCAGATAGGCTTGTTGAGGGCAGGGGACCGCGCTATGTCATTCCATTATGACAGCGACCGATTTCCAGATCACTTCAGAAGCCACTCCACGCCAGGTGAGCGCGCGGCGCGCCATAGCCGTTTGGCTGATGGTCATGTGCGGCCTCGTGGCAGCTATGGTCGTCGTCGGTGGGGCGACACGCCTGACCGACAGCGGACTATCCATCACCGAATGGAAGCCGATCACTGGGGCCATTCCTCCGCTCAGTCAGGAAGTCTGGGAGGAGGAGTTCGCGAAGTATAAGCAAATTCCGGAATATATCCGCATCAACCGCGGGATGAGCCTGGACGAGTTCAAGGTAATTTACTGGTGGGAATGGGGACACAGGTTTCTTGGCCGTTTGGTCGGACTCGCCTTTTTTGTGCCGTTTGTCTTTTTCTTCTTCACCAAGCGCATTGAGCGGCCGCTGCTGCCCCACCTAGTCGCGATGTTTGTGATCGGTGGGCTGCAAGGGGCGCTTGGTTGGTACATGGTGATGAGCGGGCTGACCGAGCGGGTTGACGTCAGCCAGTACAGGTTGGCCGCGCACTTGGGCCTCGCGTTTTTCGTCTATGGCTACATGTTCTGGTTTGTGACCGCTCTTTGGCGGGGCGAGTTGCCTCAGAGCGTCCGCTTCAAAGGTCTGGAGCTCGGGGCTGCAATTGTCGTTCTTGCGATATTCGCCCAAATTCTTCTCGGGGCGTTTGTGGCGGGGCTCAATGCCGGTTTCATCTTCAACACGTGGCCACTGATGGATGGAGCGTTCATTCCGCGTCACCTCTATCCGCTCGACTCACTCTGGGTGAGTGCGTTTGAGGATGTGCGCACGGTCCAGTTCAACCATCGCATGTTTGCCTATGCGCTATTGATCCTTGTGGGTTGGCACTATTGGAAGCTGCTCAATGCAAACAGCGAGATTCAGCGGACCGGTAATTGGCTGCTTGGCGCCCTCGTGTTCCAGGTCTTCCTCGGCATCGCCACCATCCTGACGGTGGCTCGCATTGACGTCGCCCTGCTTCATCAGGCAGGAGCGGTGCTCTTGTTGAGTGTCGCGCTCTTCCATCTGCAAACGATCGGGAATTCGCGGTCGTAAGCGCTTGGGACGTCCCGCTTATGACGCGAGCGGTGACGCCGGAGCGCCGCTGGGGCGCTCCGACGACGTCTCAATGAAGAAGCTTCAAGCGGACAAGGCCTGATCCAAATCCGCGATGATGTCGGCGGCATCTTCTAAACCTATCGAAAGCCGCACCACATCGGGCCCAGCGCCAGCCGCAGTTTGTTGGTCTTCGGTCAGCTGCCGGTGGGTCGTGGAGGAGGGGTGAATGATAAGGCTGCGTGTATCGCCGACATTGGCAAGCAAGCTCAACAGGTTCACATTGTTCACCAGCTTGACGCCTGCGTCGTAACCGCCTTTCACACCGAACGTAAAGACGCTGCCTGCACCCTTGGGCGCATATTTGCCCATCAGGGCATGGCTTGGATCGCTCTCCAAGCCAGCGTAGGAGACCCAGCTCACGGCGTCATGGTCGTTCAGATGTTTGGCCACCTTCAAGGCATTGTCGCAATGGCGTGCCATGCGGAGCGGCAGGGTTTCTATACCAGTGATAATCATGAATGCGTTCATCGGCGAGATGGCCGGACCCAGATCTCTGAGGCCGATCACCCGACAGGCGATGGCAAAAGCAATTTCGCCAAACGTCTCGTGGAGCTTCATGCCGTGATAGCCGTCATTCGGTTGGGAGAGGGACGGATATTTGTCGGAAGCCGACCAGTCGAACTTGCCGCCGTCGACAATGATGCCCCCCATGGAGTTGCCATGACCGCCCAGGAATTTGGTCGCTGAGTGAACCACGATGTCAGCGCCGTGAGACAAGGGCTGGCAGAGATACGGGGACGCCAAGGTATTGTCGACGATCAAGGGAATGCCGGCGTCATGAGCGATCTCTGCGATGGCGGCGATATCTGTCACCAGCCCCCCCGGGTTTGCGATGCTTTCGATGAAGACCGCTTTTGTCTTCGGGCCAATGGCGGCTTTGATCGACGCCGGGTCGGTGACATCTGCCCAGTCGACATGCCAGTCGAATTTCTGGAATGAGACGCCGAACTGCGTGATGGACCCACCATAGAGTTGACGTGCCGCAACAAAGTGATCGCCAGGCTGCATCAGCGTATGGAACGCAATAAGCTGAGCGGCATGCCCGGACGCCGTCGCGAGAGCCGCCACGCCGCCTTCGAGGGTCGCTACCCGTTCCTCCAGGACAGCCGTGGTTGGGTTGGTGATGCGGGTGTAGATATTGCCAAAGGCCTGAAGATCAAAAAGGCTGGCCGCGTGATCCGTATCATCAAAAACGAACGACGTTGTTTGGTAGATCGGTGTTGCGCGGGCACCCGTTGTCGGGTCGGGGGCGGCGCCTGCATGAATAGCCAGAGTGTCAAAACCGTAATCGCTCATGATGTTTCCTGTTGCTTGGGGTCCTGCGTTTTAGAGACGCTTGCTTCGTTTGCTTGTGATGATGTTTGAGGGCAAGCCCATCCAGCCGCCTTCGCCGGAGAGACGGCTATATTCCACTTTTGGACAGCGATCCATGATCACTGTCAATCCTGCGGCTTCAGCTCGTCCGGCTGCTTCTTCGTTGATGACGCCCAGTTGCATCCAGACGGTTTTCGCCTTTATGGCAATCGCTTCGTCTGTGATGGAACCAGCCGCTTCTGAATTTCGAAAGATGTCGACCATATCAATTGGGTGCTCAATATCTGAAAGGCTTGCGACGGCCCGTTTGCCGAGAATTTCTTCGCCTGCGGCACGCGGGTTTACCGGCGTTACGTCATATCCTTTAGAGAGCATGTATTTCATGACGATGTGGCTGGCCTTTCGCCAGTCGGGGCTGGCGCCCACCAACGCAATTGTCTTTGTTTCCCTCAGCACGCGCGCAAGCAAAGCCGGGCTGTAGTCCAGACGAGTCATGAAGGCTTACCGGTCTTCCCATGTGGGCGCGCGCTTTTCGATGAAGGCATTGACGCCTTCTTCTGCGTCACGGGTCAGCATGTTTCTCACCATCACCTCACTTGTGTAGGCATAGGCGTCAGAGATGCCGCGTTCGAGCTGCTCATAGAACGCGCGTTTGCCAATGGAGACGGTCATGGAAGACTTAGACGCAATCTTGCGTGCCAGGTCGCCTACTTCGTCATCCAAAGCGTCGGCAGGGACAGCCCGGTTGATAAGGCCAATCTCTGCGGCGTGGGTCGCGTCGACCATGTCGCCGGTCAGGAGCATTTCCATCGCATGCTTGCGGTGCACATTGCGGGAGAGGGCGACCATGGGGGTCGAGCAGAAGAGTCCGATATTGACCCCCGGTGTTGCAAAATGGGCGTCGTCGGCCGCGATTGCCAAATCGCAGGTGGCGACCAACTGACATCCCGCTGCCGTGGCAGTGCCATGAACCTTCGCGATGACCGGCTTGGGGTTGTGCAGAATGGAGAGCATCATGGTTGAGCAGCGCTTCATGATGTCGTGATAGTAAGCGCGGCCTTGATCTTCCTGTTGCCGTGCTGCCGTCAGTTCCTTCAAATCATGGCCGGCGCTGAACACCGGACCCTCCGCCGCCAAAATGACTAGGCGCACGGACGGGTCGTCCGCCAGCGTCTTCATTTCGGCGGTGAGCGCCGCCATCAGAGCTTCTGACAGCGAGTTGCGCTGACGGGGACGGTTTAGCGTCAGCGTTGTGACGCCATCGTTGTCCTTGCGCAAAAGTGCGGTATCTCTCGCTGCTGTTACTGCGTCGGCCATGTGTCTCTCCCCGGTTTTGTAGATGATACTGCGTGGAATGGGAGCCGTCAGGCTTCAATTTGGCGGCGTCATCGCATTCAACTGTCCGCCCAGACAAACGAATAGTTCGAAGGCTGAATGACGCACGTTCATGCATTCGGCATGGATTGCTGTCCCCCCCATCAGCCCTTATTGTCCGCCCGAATTGCAGGAGTAAAAACATGGCCAGCGGACTGACACCGGTGATGAGCGTGGCGGAGCTCAGAGCTTTCTTTGTCGAGGCCTTTCCTCAGGCTCTGGGGCCCTCTGGCGACGAGACTCAAGTCGAGGAGATCACGTCGGGGCGGGTGCTGATCCGCCGAAAGGTTTCTGACGCCAATCTGCGTCCCGGTGGCACCGTGTCGGGCCCTACAATGATGGCGCTGGCGGATCATGCCATGTATGCCGTCATTCTGGGCCATATCGGGCCCGTGGCGCTCGCGGTGACCACCAACCTAAACATCAATTTTCTGCGGAAACCGGGGCTTCAGGACCTGCTCGCCGAGGGACGCCTGCTCAAATTGGGCAAAAGGCTGGCCGTGGGGGAGGTGACGCTGTTCAACGAAGGCCAAGAAGATGACCCGGTGGCGCATGTGACGTCGACCTATTCGATCCCGCCAAACCGATAATTTGTGGTAAATATATACCGCATAGATAAGCAGCTGGTTTTATTCCGCTTTTTCGCCACATATCCGTTTGACTTGGGTAGTCGGCTCCCCTAAAACTCGCGCCAACGGGCTCCCACGATGGGGGCCTTCTCGTATTTAACAGGGTCGAGACCCCGCGCACGTCGAGGGTCGAGATATGGGTCACATGAAAACCTATTCTGCAAAACCCGCAGATATTGAGAAGAAATGGATCGTGATTGATGCCGAAGGTCTGGTCGTTGGCCGCCTGGCATCTCTCATTGCGATGCGCCTTCGGGGCAAGCATCTGCCGACTTTCACGCCTCATATGGACTGCGGAGACAATGTCATCGTCGTGAATGCCGACAAGGTCGCTATGACCGGCAAGAAAATGACGGACAAGAAATACTACCGTCACACCGGCTATCCTGGCGGGATCAAGGAAACGACGCCTGAGAAGATTCTGGGCGGCAAATTCCCAGCTCGCGTGATTGAGCTTGCGGTTCAGCGCATGCTGCCAGGCGGGCCTTTGTCGCGCAAGCAGCTTTCCAACCTGCATGTCTATGCGGGCACGGATCATCCGCATGAAGCGCAGCAGCCTGAGAAGCTGGATGTCGGTGCCATGAATTCCAAGAATGTGAGGAGTGCGTAATGTCAGAAGAAGCACGCACGCTGGAAGACCTGAAAGACGTGGTTGCTCCAGCCGAAGAAGCGCCTGCTCCTCGTGAGCCAAAGATTGACGAGTATGGTCGGTCCTATGCGACGGGTAAGCGGAAAGACGCTGTCGCCCGCGTCTGGATCAAACCGGGTGCTGGCCGCATTACCGTCAATGACCGGGACATCGAAGTCTATTTCGCTCGTCCTGTGCTCCGCATGGTTCTGCGTCAGCCGCTGGTTGCAGCTGGCCGTGAAAACCAGTTCGATATTGTGTGTAAGGTTTCCGGTGGTGGTCTGTCCGGCCAGGCCGGTGCAGTACGCCACGGTATCTCCAAGGCGCTCACCTATTACGAACCTGCGCTGCGCGGTGTTCTGAAAAGCGGTGGCTTCCTCACACGCGACAGCCGCGTTGTGGAACGTAAAAAATATGGCCTTGCGAAAGCGCGCCGGAGCTTCCAGTTCTCCAAACGTTGAGTTTGTTTGGGTTCAGAGTTCAAAGGGGCGCCAGCGAGGCGCCCCTTTTTTGTTATGGTGTAGTGAAATTTGAATGGTGGCAGGGATGAAACGAGTTTTTATTGACGGCGAAGCAGGGACCACCGGGCTCCTCATTCGGGACCGGATCGCGCATCGGCGGGACATCGAGCTCTTGCAGATTGATCCGGCGAAGCGGAAAGATGCGGGCGAACGCAAGCGCTTGTTGAATGCGGCCGACATTGTCTTCCTGTGTTTGCCTGATGCTGCCGCGATTGAGGCTGTGTCATTGATCGACAATCCTGACACGGTGGTGATTGATGGCTCCACGGCCTTTCGGGTGGCCGATGGCTGGACCTATGGCTTTCCGGAGATGACCAAGCAACATCGCGCGGCGGTTGCCAGTTCAAAGCGGATCAGCAATCCCGGTTGCTATCCGACCGGCACAATTGCCTTGGTCCGGCCGTTGGTAGACGCGGGCATCTTGCCGAAGGACTTTCCGCTCACCATCAACGCAGTGTCCGGCTATAGCGGTGGCGGCAAGGGCATGATTGCGGAGTTTGAGGATCCTCAGGCGCCGGTGACCTCCGATCAGCCGTTTCGGATGTATGGGCTCACGCTCGCGCACAAACATGTTCCGGAAATGCAGGCCTATACGGGGCTCGATCACAAACCTCTCTTCTCGCCGGCGGTTGGCAAATACCGGCAGGGCATGCTGGTTGAAGTCCCAGTCCAACTATGGTCGCTTGCGTCAGGTGCCACGCCGGATCAAATCCGGGAGGTGTTGCGCGACCATTATGCGGGTGAACGGTTTGTGTCCGTCGCGTCGGCAGAAGAGACGGCATCAATAGCCAATATCGATCCTGAGGGTCTTAACGGCACCAATGAGATGAAGTTATTCGTGTTTGGGAACGATGACACGGAACAGGTTCGGTTGCTCGCGCTCCTGGATAACCTCGGAAAGGGCGCTTCCGGTGCTGCCGTCCAGAGCATGAACCTGATGCTCGGACTTGACGAAGCGACGGGACTCGTGCCCGATAGCTGAACGTTCATTCATTCGGGGAGGGCTAAATGATCGACTATTCAGGTAAAACGGTCCTGGTCACTGGTGCTGCATCCGGTATTGGCGAAGCGACGGCAACCGCTCTTTCGCAACGGGGCGCAAACGTTGTCTGCGCCGACATAGATGCAGAGGGGGTTGCGCAAACCGTCTCGACCATTGGCAATGGTGCCTCTTCAATCGTGACAGATCTGGGCGATCCTTCCGCCGCCGCAAAACTGGTTGACCAGGCGTATGAGACAGCCGGACATCTGGATCTGATTTTCTCAAACGCCGGGATTGGTCACCGCAGCACGCTCGCCGAAGAGCCGTTTGATGCGACGGACGCCATGACCAAGCTCTTTGAGATCAATTTCTTTGCCGGGCCCAAGATTGCGCAGGCCTATGCGCGCCACTTGGCTGCGGATGGCAAGCGGGGTCGTCTGATGGTCACGGCATCAGAGAATTCGTTGAGCGTGCCCAGCGTCGTGCGCGGCCAGAAGATGGTTTATTACGGTGCGACAAAGCATGCGCTCCTCGTTGCGATGGAGTGGTTAAGGATCGAACAGGAAGAAGTCGGCTTGCTCGACCTTCACGTCTTGATGCCTGGCGCTGTCTATACGCCGCTGGTGGCCCGATCTCTGCCAGACCCCTCTATGGCGCCCCCAGAGCTGGAGCTGATCTCATCTGAACGGTGCGCTGAAGTTGCGCTGAAGGGCATGGACCTGGGTCTCTTCTACATCCCCACACAGGCGCACCTGTGGGACGACATGCAGCCGCGGATCGACGATATTAAAGCCTCTCTTAAAGCGTTGGGGATCGAACGAACCTATTGACGGGCTGATGGCTCTGTTTGTCTTCGAGTTCCAGGGCGGCTGAACGTCGGTTTGATCTCAATATCTCTCTAAGCGGTCGCGCCAAACCGATCGCGCATGGTGGATGAGCGGAGCAAATAGACGGCGAGTCCGAGATACACGACGTACTCGATGGTCATGGGGATGAACCGCGTAGGTCCGCCGCCAAAGGCTTCGAAGTCTACTGTCTCGACGAAGCAGAGAGTCGCCAGGACGGCATACATGCCAATCGTGGCGACGGGCGTATAGAACCAGCGTTTGAAATAGCCGACCAGAAAGACCGTGCCGGTTACCAAAATCGAAAAGAAATGCAGAAACTGCAGCCCGGCCGGGAAGTTCCGGTTCTGTAGGCCCAAGGCGATACCGGGGACAAAATACTCCAGAAGGCCCAAAACACCCCAGATGGCCAAGACCGCGGAGATGAGCAGGAGCAAATAGGGCATCAAACCGTCGATCTGGCGTCTCACAGCTTCCTCCCTTTGCACAGATACGCTTCGCCTTAAGGTTGATGATGTTCCCACACCTCAAGGAGTTTTTCCAATTGCATGCTTGAGGAGAGCGTCATGCCTAGCGAAGCTTCTGTAACTGTGTCCAACATTTAGAACCGAATAAGGACGATCCCGGCGGTGACGACGATGGCTGCCATGAACCCAATGCGCCCAACAGGCTCCTTCAGGATGTAAGCGGACAGGAAGGCCGCAAAGATCACGCTGGTCTCCCGAAGGGCCGAGACAAGGCCGAGGGGGGCTATGCTCATGGCCCAGATCACCAGGGCATAGGCGATCATCTGTAACGCGGCTCCGCCGAAGGCGACCAGACCTACCGACTGGGTCGCCCGGATTGACCGCCAGCCGCGGCGATAAAGACCGATCGAGAAGAAGATCAATCCGTCCAACAGGAACAACCAGAAGACGTAGGTCATGGGCGTCTGGGCGACCCGGCCGCCGATCCCATCCATCATTGTATAGGCGGCGATGAAGGCTGCTGTCCCTAAAGCGTAGAGCGTCGCTTTGCGTTCGTCGGACGATCCGTCGCGTCTCTGCCAGGCAAGGCTCATGATGCCGCCAGTGACGAGGACCAATCCGAGAACCGCGTAGGGCGTCAGCGTTTCGCCGATGACGAGGAACGCGGCGATGGCGACGAGGAGCGGCGCGGTGCCGCGCGCAATTGGGTAGACATGACCCAGATCGCCAAAGGTATAGGCACGAACAAGAAAAAGTTTGTAGCCCGTATGTAGGACCAAGGTGATCCCCAGGATCGTCCAGGCTTCCGCGTTGGGAAAGGGCAGGAAAGGCAGCACCGGAAGTGCCAGAAGCCCACACGCCCCAGTCATAAGGGCAAGGGAGTTCAGGCGATCCTCGCCTGCGCGCACCATCGCGTTCCAGCTTGCGTGCATAAGCGCCGTAAGCAGCACCAAACCGATCAGGGCGAGGCTGATGTCGTTTTCCATGGCCGGACCATAGAAGCCAACACTCGCCCATGCCTATTCACAGAAACAGCAAAGAGGCTTGCGCAGCTGATCGCACACGAAAGACCGCGCCGGGCTTACATAGAAACTTCGGTCTGTTCCCACTTCATCTGGTACCCATCGCCAAATTTATCCTATAGGGTGGGCACTAGAACATCCGTAATGCTCAGCGAGAATCGCCGAGATGCTCTTAAAGGGGTTTGGCCAATGAATGGTCATTTGAGTGGGGTCGACATGACACGCGAATGCGAATTGGACGATGTGCGTTCATCAGCTATGTCTGACATATCTGTTACGTCGGGCCTTGTGGCACGAGCGACAAAACGGCTTGGGGCTGTTCTGCTGGTCGCCGGTCTGGCTGCCTGCTCGACTGCTCCAGATTGGGCGCGCCCCGGACTGATTTATGGCGATGATGCCGAAGCTGCTGCAGCTGCCCCCAATACAGAAAGAGACTTCCCTGAGCTGGCTGACGTGCCCGGTGATGTGCCGGCGCGGAGTTCAGACGCTGAATTGCGCGAGGCTGCTGATGGCCTTGCGGCTGACAGAGAGCGGGCGCGCTATAGCGATGAGGTTCTGCGCGGCGGCACCGGCACACCAGCGCCGGCGCCAAGAAGTGCGGCCCCGACAGCCATTCCGGCGCTTCCGGCTGCAACGCTGACCGCGCCTGCTTCTCCCGCAGCGGCTGCGAGCGCTGTTCCTGACGATGGTGTGATTCCCGTGCCGCCACGCGGTGGACGGGCCGCATTGACATCCGCCGAGGCCCCAGAGCCGATTGTTGAGCCGGTTACCCAGGCGGTTGAGACCGCCCCGGTCGTGGTAGAGGCCACTCCCGCACCAGCACCTCAGGCCGCTGCTCCGGCGCCGCAGCCTGCACCTGTCGCGCCAGCACAGCCGACGGCTGCTGCGAGCGTTGCAACGACCGCTGCGGCCTCTTCGGAAACGGTTCGGCGTCCGGCCGTTCCTGCGGTGCCCCAGACCAGCCGTGTGACCACGACCTCTCAGGCTAGTTCCGCACCTGCTGCAACGCCCAATTACCGAGAGCGCCCGCCTGCGCCAGCCCCTATGGCTGAGCCAGCCGTTCAGGCTGCTGTCGCGCCTACACCGCGCGTAGCGCCGGTGTCGACCAGCGTGCCGCGCTCAAACAGCGCTTTTGAGGCGTCTTCAGCGCCGGCGCTTACTCAGGAGGCTCTTGAGGCTGCCGGACCTATTGTCTCGTCCCGGTATGGCGCCGTGGGGGCATCCACGGGCTCCGCAGACCCCGAAGATCCGGTTGAAGTCAATTTGGACGCTTTGAAGGGTCTTGGGCCGCTTGGGCCGGGCGCGTCCCTAGAGCCTGCACAGACTGCCCCTAATGGCATTGCGTATGCGAACCAGGGCGGACCTGGCAACATTCCGCCCTATGTTGTGAGCTTTGCTCACGGTTCGACGGGGCTCAACGCTGAAGATCGGCGGAAAATTGCGGCTGCGGCGGCCAGTGCGGCTGCCTATAGCGGTATGGTCCGGGTCGTCGGGCATGCGTCCAGCCGCACGGGGGACCTCGATGTCGGCCAGCACCTGCTTGCTAATTTCAATGTGTCGATGAAGCGAGCGACCGCTGTCGCCAATGAGCTGATCCGAGCGGGGGTCGATCCGGCGCGGGTGATCGTAGAGGCCAAAGGGGACACCGTTCCGGTTTATTACGAATCCATGCCTGCCGGTGAAGCCGGAAACCGTCGCGCCGAAATATTTATCGAATAGGCGCATCCAAGCTTGAAATTGGCCTCTTTTTGGCCTTTTTCAGCCGATTACTTCGTATCTTCTATTTTATCAGCCTGACACCTTGGCAGGAGACGGAAACCCGTAGTCCGGCCCGGCTTTTGACGGTATAAGAGCGCCCGATGGCGCTTTCGCCTGCAATTTGAGGCTGTTTCAGCCGGAGTCTTTCGAGATGACTGAGGAATTTCATCGCATCAAACGCTTGCCACCTTACGTGTTGGAGGTGGTGAACCGCCTTAAAGCCAAGGCGCGAGCGGAAGGGCGCGATATCATCGACTTCGGCATGGGAAACCCCGATATGCCGACGCCTCAGCACATCGTCGACAAGTTGATCGAGACGGTCCAGGACCCTAGGACGCATCGCTATTCTGCGTCCCGCGGCATTCCGGGCCTCAGGAAGGCGCAGGCAGGCTACTACGAGCGCCGCTTCGGGGTGACGTTGGACCCCGAAACGCAGGTCATCGCGACGCTCGGCTCCAAGGAAGGCCTGGCGAACCTCGCGCAGGCGATTTCGGCCCCCGGCGACGTGATTCTTGTGCCCAACCCGACCTATCCAATCCACGCCTTCGGCTTCATCATTTCCGGTGGAGTGGTTCGGCACCTGCTGGGCGGCGTAGAGCCCGGCGAGGAATATCTGCGCACGCTTCACCGAGCGCTCAAACATTCGGTCCCCGCACCCTCAGCGCTGGTGCTCAATTATCCTGCAAATCCAACGGGTTATGTCGCAGACCTCGAGTTTTACAAGGAGGTCGTCAAGATCGCAAAACAGCATGAGCTGTTCCTGATCTCAGACCTTGCCTACGCGGAAATCTATTTCGACGACAATCCGCCGCCATCGCTCCTGCAGGTGCCGGGTGCCATGGATCTTGCGGTCGAATTCACGTCTCTTTCCAAGACATTCGCGATGCCTGGCTGGCGGATGGGCTTTGCGGTCGGCAATGAGCGGCTCATCGGCGCGCTTGCCCGGGTGAAGTCCTATCTGGACTATGGCGCCTTCACGCCCATCCAGGTGGCCGCTGCTGCCGCCCTCAACGGGCCGACGGATTGCATTGAGGAAATCCGCCAGACTTATAAAACCCGCAGAGATATTCTCATCGACAGCATGGGCCGCGCCGGATGGGAAATCCCATCGCCCAAGGCCGGCATGTTCGCCTGGGCGCCCATTCCTGAGAAATTCGCCCATTTGGGCTCCCTGGCTTTCTCCATGCTTCTCCTGGAGCATGCTGACATCGCTGTCGCGGCCGGCATCGGCTTCGGAGAGTATGGCGACGGGCATGTGCGGATCGGCTTCGTTGAGAATGAACAACGCATTCGTCAGGCGGCGCGCAATGTGAAGAAATTCATGGAAAACGCGGACAAGATCCTGGCGGATTACGACCCGTCCGGGGGCACTATCGTCCAATATCCCGGCCAGAAAGCGTAAACCATGGCAACACCGCTGCGAATTGGCCTGGCAGGTCTGGGCACGGTCGGCGGTGGCGTCGGCAAACAGCTGGAAGCTGAAGCAGCGCGGCTGGCGGCGATTTGCGGTCGCGAGATTACCGTCACGGCGATTTGCGCTCGGGACAGGTCGAAAGACCGCGGTTTTGATGTCTCCAGCGCCGCCTGGTTTGACGATCCGGTCGAAATGGCCAAAAACGCGGATATCGACGTCTTTGTTGAGCTGATCGGCGGATCCGACGGGTCGGCGAAGAGCGCGGTTGAAGCCGCTTTGGCGTCGGGCAAGCATGTGGTGACGGCCAACAAAGCGCTGGTCGCTCATCATGGGGCCGACCTGGCTGCATTGGCCGAGAAAGGCAATGCCGCGCTCAATTTTGAAGCGGCGGTTGCTGGCGGTATTCCGATCATCAAGGCCATGCGGGAAGGGTTGCTGGCAAACCAGGTGTCTCAGGTTTCCGGCATTTTGAATGGCACCTGCAACTACATCCTCACGGAAATGGAAGACACCGGGGCGGACTTTGCGGATGTGCTCGCGGACGCCCAGAAGCTCGGGTATGCGGAGGCTGACCCAAGCTTTGACGTAGGGGGAACTGACGCCGCGCATAAGCTTGCGATTCTGGCCAGCCTGGCCTTCGGCACCTCGGTCGATTTTGGGTCGGTCTATGTTGAAGGCATTGAGGCGATCACGGCAGCTGACATCAAATATGCCGCTGAATTTGGGTACCGGATCAAGCTTCTGGGCACTGCCGTGCGAAATGAGCAGGGCGCTATTGAACAGCGGGTACACCCGGCCCTTGTGGCGCACAGTACACCGCTCGCCAGCGTCTCCGGGGTGACGAACGCTGTTTCCGTCCACGGCGGGTATGTCGGGAATGTTGTGCTTACCGGCCCCGGCGCCGGAGAAGGCCCTACGGCGTCTGCAGTTGTCGCTGATATCGTGGATATTGCGCGCGGTATCGCTTTTGCGCCCTTTATCCTGCCCCAATCCCAGCTTTCGAAGGCAGAGCCGGTCGATATGGCTGACTATTCCGGGGCCTATTACCTGAGGCTGGAGGCTGCTGACCGCGCGGGGAGCATGGCTGAGGTGACCAAAGCCCTTGCGGACGCGGATGTCTCCATAGAGCGTATCGTACAGCGCCCTGATGAGGGCCAGGACGGGGAATGGCTTCCTGTTGTCCTGATCACGCATGAGACCCGCGAGGCCACCATGAACCGGGCGCTTGGCCTGCTATCAGAACATGCCGATGTCGTAAGCACGCCGGTTGTGATCCGCATTCAAGGCGGCTAAAAGTCGGCACAAAGAAAAACACGGGAACCAACGGGGATAAGAATGACTTCCAAAAAAGCCGCCAATCAGGGGTTGAGCCGTACTTTGGCACTGGAACTTGCGCGTGTGACCGAGCGTGCAGCGGTGGCTGCGTCCAGGCTGTCAGGCCGGGGGGACGAAAAGGAAGCAGATCAGGCGGCTGTAGACGCGATGCGGCAGGAGCTGAACGCGCTGCCAATCGACGGCACGATTGTGATTGGAGAGGGCGAGCGCGACGAAGCGCCGATGCTCTATATCGGAGAGGAAGTCGGGACGGGCGGGCCTAAGGTCGACATTGCCCTTGATCCTCTCGAAGGCACCACATTAACAGCCAAGAATATGGAAAATGCCCTGGCGGTGGTGGCGATGGCCGAGGGCGGCACGCTTCTCCATGCGCCTGACGTTTACATGGACAAGATTGCGATTGGCGGCGGCTATCCTGATGGGATCGTCGATCTGGACGCGCCGGCCGGCGACAACATCAAGGCCCTGGCGCAGGCCAAAGGTGTTGATGTCAGCGAGATCACGGCCTGTGTTCTCGACCGTCCTCGGCACGCTAAGCTCATTTCAGAAATCCGCGGCGTGGGAGCTCGCGTATCGCTTATTTCCGACGGCGACATCGCGGGTGTGATTGCGACGACCGACGCGACGACCGGAATTGATATCTACATGGGCGTGGGCGGGGCACCGGAAGGTGTGCTGGCCGCTGCTGCGCTTCGCTGTATTGGTGGTCAGATGCAGGGGCGCCTGGTCACAAGCAACGAAGAGCAAAAGGCGCGGGCCGCCAAAATGGGTGTCAAAGACTTTGACGCAAAATACTCCATGATGGAAATGGCCAGCGGTGATGTGATCTTCGCAGCCACAGGCGTGACCGACGGGTCTATGCTCGACGGGATCAAGGTGACGAAAGAGGGCGTGTCCACGCACACCATCGTCATGCGGTCATCGACCGGCACGGTGCGCCGGATTCGCGCATTCCATAGAGCGGATTCGAAGTTCGAAGCGGAATAAGACGGGCCCATTTGCCCTCATTGTGATCGATCAGGAGGCTGATTGGAGTACGAGCCGGATAGCGGATTTTTGGGCGTCGGACGGTCTCTGACCAGTCGTCGCTGGGTCCCTCGGCTTGAAAATGATCGGCTGGCGCTGCAACTCGCTCAACAGGCGAATATACCCGAACTCCTGGCGCGGGTCCTGGCAGCACGCAACGTCACAGCGGATGATTGCGAACAGCATCTCAACCCTACACTGCGCGCATGCCTGCCGAACCCGTCCGTTGTGGAAGACATGGACAAGGCGGCTGAACGCATCACCAAAGCAATCGTCGATGGCGAGCAGGTTGCTGTATTTGGCGATTATGACGTCGACGGCGCGACCTCGTCGGCGCTGCTGAAACTCTACTTCGAGGCCATAGGGGCGCCGCTACGGATCTATATCCCCGATCGGATCAAGGAAGGTTATGGGCCTAACGCGCCCGCGTTCCTGAAGCTCAAAGACCTTGGCGTCTCCCTCATCATTACCGTTGATTGCGGGACAATGGCGCATAAACCGTTGGGCGTTGCCAGGGAGCGCGGCTTGGATGTGGTTGTTGTCGATCACCATCAGGCGGAGCCCCTCTTGCCGCCGGCTGTGGCCGTGGTGAACCCCAACCGGCTGGACGACACGAGTGGTTTGGGACAGCTTGCTGCTGTCGGGGTGACCTTCCTGCTTCTCATCGCGCTCAACCGAACACTACGAACAGCTGGGTGGTTTGAGGGCGATCGGGAAGAACCAAACCTGCTCGACATGCTCGACATAGCTGCACTGGGCACCGTGTGCGACGTGGTTCCGTTGACAGGGCTTAATCGGGCAATCGTAACTCAGGGCCTTAAGGTCATGGGGTCGCGCAAGAACAAAGGCCTGGCGGCTCTTGGCGATGTTGCGAAGATGCAGGGGGCTCCCGGGACATACCATGCAGGCTTTCTACTGGGGCCACGCGTGAATGCCGGTGGACGTGTCGGGCGCGCCGATTTGGGGGCTCGGTTGCTTACGACTCATGACGGGGCGGAGGCGCATGAGATCGCGATAGCGCTCGATACCTACAATCGAGAGCGGCAGGCGATCGAGGCACAGGTTTTGGAGCAAGCCATCGACCAGGTGGACGCCGCGCTGGCTCATACGCGGGCGAACCAGCCCCCACCTCTCATCATTGCGTCAGGCGCCGGGTGGCACCCGGGTGTCATTGGAATCGTCGCCAGCCGTTTGAAGGATAAATATGACCGGCCGACTTTTGTCGTTGCGATCGATAACAAAGGCGAGGGGAAAGGATCAGGCCGATCCATTCCAGGCGTCGATTTGGGGCGTGCAGTGACCGCTGCGCTTGAAGCAGGCCTACTGGTAAACGGGGGCGGCCACGCCATGGCTGCAGGCCTCACGGTGCGTGAGTCCAAGCTGGATGAACTGCACGCATTTCTGAACAGCCGTATTGCGGATGATGTGATGGCCGCCGGTGCGGAGCGGCAGTTGAAGCTTGATGGTGCGCTCACGACCGATGCGGCCTCTCGCGACATGTTTGACATGCTTGAGAAGGCGGGGCCCTACGGGGCGGGCAACCCGGAGCCTCGATTTGCGGTGCCCCGCGTCCGTATTGTCCGTGCGGACCGGGTTGGCCAGAATCACGTGCGCTGCATTTTGGCCGGGGATGAGGGGGGGCGCTTGAAGGGAATCGCCTTCCGCGCGGCTGACACGCCCCTTGGCGAAAGCCTTTTGAATAGTGGTGGCGCGGTTTTCCATGTGGCAGGACGGCTTCGGGCCGACGATTGGCAGGGGCGCAGGGGTGTGCAGCTACAAATTGACGACGCAGCGCCGCTCTGATCTCAAAAAACCCCAGAAAATCCACAAAAATCAGCGGATTCGGCACTTGCATTCCCGAAGGTGACCCATTATTAAAGCCGCACTGTGCGCCCTTCGTCTATCGGTTAGGACGCCAGGTTTTCAACCTGGAAAGAGGGGTTCGATTCCCCTAGGGCGTACCAGTTTCCTTCCCTTATCTCCCTATGCAGAAACTGGTCTCTTCAGACCTGATCTGCGACACTTGCCCAAGGAAACGGGGGGAGATGTCTCATGAAGGTTGAAGGTGGATGTTATTGCGGCGCGCTGCGGTATGAAGTCGAAGGCGATGCACTCTTCAAGGCTCAGTGCCATTGCCGGGAGTGCCAGTATATTTCAGGCGGGTCGCCCAACGTGACCATGGGCATGCCGGAAGGCACATTTAAATACACCAAGGGTGAGCCCAAAATCTTCAAACGGACCGATATCGATCCTGCCGTAACGCGCGAGTTCTGCGGCAATTGCGGCACCAGTATGTTGTCGCGAGCACCAGGCGCTCCGGGGCTTGTGCTTCTCAAAGTCGGAACGATGGATGACCCGAAGCAGTTTGAGGGTCCACAAGTCGCGATCTACACATGTGATGCGCAGGATTTTCATATGATCCCCGAAGGGGTCCCCTCGTTTGACAAACTCCCTGGCTAAAGGTTCAGGGAGCCATTTGGCCGACGCGGGTGGCGGTGATCTCAAACCTAATTGTCACGTCGTTGCCCGCCATCGGGCTTAGCGGTCCGGTTCCCACGTTATAATCGTTCCGGTTGATGGTGAGGCCACCCGCAGCTTGGGCGGTGTCGCCTTCAATAGTCAGGCTGAAGGGAAGGGCAACAGGCTGGGTTGTGCCCTTCAGGGTGAGCGTGCCGTCTGCGACATACCCCTCTGCCGTCTGACTGATATTCGTTGATGTAAAGGTCGCGATCGGATGATTTGCGACATCAAACCAGTCGGCGGTGGGCAGGGCCTCATCTCTATCGGATGATCCAGTCGCCGCGCTCGCGGTGATGATGTCGACATTTATCGATGCACCGGCGAGGTCGTCAGGGTCGAGGGTAATGGCGGCAGTAAAGGCGGCAAAAGACCCTTGGAAGGGCGTACCAGCCTGAGTGCCTTCAAAGGTCAGCGTGCTGTTGTCGGTGAGAACGTTCCATCCAGCGGCGAAAGCGTTTGACGTAAAAAGGAGCAGGATGGCGAGGCTGCGTAAAACCATGCGGGAACCTCTGGTCTGAGAAAAACAACTGCCCAGGCGAGGGCCTCTATTCAGGATGCCCATGGCAGCATTCTACGCAAGATGTCGTCTTTCAAAATGAAGTGATGTCGTAATGCGGCGGCGGCATGGAGCACGACTGCCGCACCGGCCGCCCAGGCAAGCATCCAATGACCCCATTCGCCCACGGCCAACCATTGGTCCTTGTTCGGATCGGTTGCGATGAAGCCGATATGCGGCACCGGAATGGTGTCGAAGACCAATGTGGGGATGTTGATTGGGGACGCAGATACGATGATCCAGCCGGTCAGGGGCATCGCCACCAGAATGATGTAAAGGCCCAAATGAGTGAGCGCCGCCGCCGTCCTCTCCCACCACGCCATATCGTCGGGCAATGCAGGCGGCTTATCGACCAAACGCCAGACCAGCCTGAATAGGACAATCACAAAGATGCAGACGCCAAAAGACTTGTGCAGTTGGTAAAGTGAAAACAGGTTTGGGTCGGAAAGTTCAAGGGAGCTCATATAGGCGCCCAGGCCCAGATTGCCGAGAAAAAACAAAACGACGATCCAGTGGAAGCTCGCAGCGATAAGGCCGTAGCGTGTGTCGCTATTCCTCCACATTGTCGCTAGTTCCGGACTCCAGGCGGCGCCCAATAGGTGGGCGTCCAATTGCGCGCGAGCTCTTTGCCATCCAGATAGTCTGTCCGATTGATGGTGTTCCTTAAATGGGTGCGCAGCCCGTCATTTTGAGCTGCCACGCCCAGGGTCAGACGCATCGGATTGACGTCATAGAGGCGCAGCCACTTGCCAATCTCAACCGGATTTTTGTCTGGACCGATATTGGCGGCATACAGCGCGAGCAGCGTCCGCTGCGCCTGGAAGTGTCCGGCGTTCGCCGCGCGCATGACCCAGGTCCGCCCCTGTTGGAACTGCTCGTTTGCCTCGACCTGACCGACGTCGAAAGACGTTCCGCCTTCAGCGGGCAGGCCCCCAAGCGACATAAGGCAGAGACCATAGGCATGTTGCGCGGACTCATACCCACGTCCGTTACGCGCGAGGGGCCGTAAGCGTTCAACGGCGGCTTCGCAATTGCCGTCATTCTTGAGCTCAAAGCCTTCCCAATAGGCGGCTTGAGGGTCTTCGTAATTATAGCGCTCTCGAACACCGTAATGAGGCGATGCGCGCGGGTCTTCCTGATCGTTTGCCCATGCGTTTTGCGCGGGTAGCACGGGTGCAAATAGGGGGACACAAAGGGCAACGCAAAACGCGATCAGGATACGAGTTGTCATAAGGAAAACCGTATCCCGACCGCGGGTTTGTTTCAATTGTCCCAGATGGCTGAAATTCAGCGGTAATGGATCAAATACCGACTGCCGGAGACAACATATCCTTCGCCGTATCGGTTGTAGCACATGGTGCCGCCGACCTTTGCCGGGCGCCCATGCCAATATCCCCGCTTATAGACAGGGTGACAGGCCCGATTGTTGGTGTGGCGATAGCTGTGACGATGATTGTAGGCGCCATCGGAGTAGCTGTAGTGCCGACGGGAATGGCCACCGTAGTAGTGGGGCCTGTGATGGCGCCGGGGTGCGTAATAGGGCCGATGGTGATGGCGGTAGCGTTGATGGTGGGCGCGCGGGTAGCCATACCCGCTACTCCAGCCGATCAGGCCGCCGACAATCGCACCGGCAATAAAGGCGCCTGCACGGTCACGATGGTGGCGTCTGTGGCCGCCATGATGCCCTCCATGGTGACGTCCGCCGCGGTAATGACGTCCATGACCTCGGCCGTGGTGCCCACGTCTGCCATTTACAAGATGCAAATTGCTGTTTGGTGTGAGGTTGCCTGCGCCCACCGGTCCTGCTGCCGCTGCAGGAGCGGTCAGGGTGGCCATAGACCCGACAACCAGACAGGCACTGAGTGCCAATCGTGCGAGTAACATTTCCTTCTCCCAATCCTTGGTCCGGTCGGCAAGAGACCGGTGTCACATCCTCAGGGGAGAAGGTGGTCTTCTGGGGTTGAACGCCAGATGAACAGTCTGTTCAGGTTGGCCCTACCAGTGGCCGGTATTTTCCATCGATGCCCAGGGCTCTTGCGGTGGTAGTGCCTGACCTTCCTGAAGCAGCTCGATGGAAATGTTGTCTGGCGACCGCACGAATGCCATACGTCCGTCGCGCGGAGGGCGGTTGATGGTGATTCCCGCATCCGCAAGCTTTTGACAGGTCGCATAAATGTCATCCACTCGATAGGCCAGATGGCCAAAATTCCGCCCTTCATCCAGGTCTTCCGGATCCCAATTGTAGGTCAGCTCGATTTGAGCCTCCTCCTGGCCTTCGGGGGCCAGAAAGACAAGGGTGAAGCGACCTTCTTCCACGTCGAAGCGACCCACATTTTTCAGGCCGAGATGGGTGCAGTAGAATTCCAGTGATGCATCGAGGTCGGTCACACGGACCATGGTGTGCAAGTAGCGCATGCGGGCTTTGCCTATCCTTCAGAGGTTTGTTTTGCGTATCATTTCCAGATCGGACCCGAAGGTCAAAGATAAGTATAGAGGAGAGCCCATGTCGGCGGAATTGAAGGCACTCATTGAAGAAAGCCAGCGAGCGGTTGTCTTCACGGGCGCAGGGATCAGCACAGAATCCGGCATTCCCGATTTTCGGAGCCCCGGCGGTCTGTGGACTAAAATGGCACCGATCGACTTTCGCGACTTTATGGCGTCTGAGGACATGCGGATTGAGGCCTGGCGGCGCAAATTCGCCATGGACGGCAGCTTTTCCGCTGCTGAGCCCAACAAAGGCCATATGGCCGTCGCGAAGCTGGTGGATATGGGCAAGGTCAGTCATGTGATCACGCAGAATGTCGACAATTTGCACCAGGACTCTGGGGTACCCAGGGACAAGGTCATTGAGCTTCATGGCAACAGCACATATGCCAGCTGCCTCAGCTGTGGGGCACGGTATGAGCTGGCAGAGATACGCGCGCACTATGACGAACATGGCAAACCGCAGGATTGTCAGTTCTGCGGCGGCATTATCAAATCAGCCACGATTTCATTCGGTCAGGCGATGCCGGAGGCTGAGATGGAGCGGGCGACTGAGGCGACTTTGGACTGTGACCTCTTTATCGCGATTGGCTCATCCCTTCAGGTCTATCCGGCGGCGGGCTTTCCCATCATGGCAAAAAAGAACGGTGCCCATCTCGTTATCCTGAACCGGGAAGAAACCGAGCTCGACCCGATTGCAGATCTTGTGGTGCATGAAGAGATTGGCCCGACATTGGCACCAATCGTTCAGTTGAACTAGGTCCATCGGCTGACTCTAGCGGGGCGCACTATTGTAGCGTGCGCCAGGCCGGAACTTTATTCTCTCTCGCTCAACTGTTTTTCCCCTTCGTACCAGTGCGAGGGCGTCGATCGGCTTGTTGCTTTCCCGGTCGATGATCTCCATGGGCGGGCCCTCAGGCCCCTGGAGCCAGCGATCTCCCCACTGGACCATTGCGCATAGGACGATCATGAGATCCTTGCCGGCCTCCGTTAGCAGGTACTCATGCCAGCTTGTCCCAGCATTGAGTGGTTGCTTCTCGATGATGCCGTGATCCTCCAACTTCTGGAGGCGAGCGGAGAGTATGTTTTTCGCAATACCAAGGTTTCGTTGGAAATCGGCGAACCGTTTTGTGCCCAGAAACATTTCGCGCAGGATCAGGACCGACCAGCGGTCTCCAAAGATGTCCATGGACTTCTTGATCGAGCAGTCCTGACGCATCCGGACCGGAATAGGGTGGTCTTCGTTTTTTTTCGATCTCACTGGGGCGCCCAATTCCGACTGTTCATTTGTGCAGATTGATTATGCATCGCTGCCTCACAATAGTGGAAACGAATGGTTGCGAAAAGAAACCAATAGGTTTTAATTTGAAACTACTTTATCTGAAGGAAATTCGCACCCAGGAAGGCAAAATCATGGCAATCGTCGAGTTCAAGATGGATGGCGGCCTCGCCATCCTCACCGTCAACAATCCTCCCATTAATCTCGCTGATGATGCTCTATTTGCGGATTTGCATGAGGCGATCGATCGGCTGGAGAAATCTGACGCGCGGGCGGCGCTGTTGTGCGCGGAAGGGGAGCATTTCGGCTGCGGTGTCAACGTGAATACGACGTTTGTTGACCGAAATTCCCAAGATGCGCGGCCGATGCTTGAGCGGGGCATTGCCGATCTGCAGAGGTTGGAGCGGATGCCTATTCCGATCATTTGTGCGGTGCAGGGGCTTTGCCTTGCGGCCGGCCTCGAGATCGCCTTGCGCTGCGACATCATTATCGCTTCGGAGACCGCTCAGTTTGCCCAGGTAGAACAGCATATTGGCGCGGCGACCTATCTTGGCGGCGCCTATCTGCTGGCTGAACGGTGCGGCCCGGCTCGGGCGCGGCACATTTGTTTTTCAGGAGATTTTTTTAGCTCAGCCGACTTTGAACGCTGGGGGATCATCAACCAGGTCGTCGCTGACAACGAGCTCAATGCGGTTTCTCTGGACTATGCAAAGCGCGTTGCAAAAGGGCCGACCAAAGCGCATGCGATTACCAAACAGACGATCCGGACGTTCCTGGATGAAGGTGTTGAGAGTGCGGACCGGCTCCTCTTAGAGGTCGGGCCCGGGCTTTTTGATTCCCATGATTTTGTTCATGGCGTTGATGTGATGGTGCAACACGGCTCCAAGGCGTTTCGGGGGCTGGCAGACTTTACCGGCAGATAGAACCCTAGCGCGCGTTTGCCCATCCCCCCGCGAAGGGGATCACCTGGCCTGTGATGAAGCCGGATAGGGGACCGGCCAGGAACGTGATGAGCGCTGCCGCTTCTTCAGGCTTGCCCAGGCGACCAAGCGGAATGTTTTTCAAGATCTTGGCTTTGGTTTCTTCATTCTCCATCAGTGATTGCGGAAAATAGTCTTCACTCTCGACATAGTTTGGGGCCAATGCGTTGACCTGAATGTTCTTTGAGGCAAGCTCTCGCGCAAGAGACAATACGAGGGAGTTGGCCGCACCGCGGGCAGAGGCGTACATGGAGTAGTTTGCGAGGCCGTTGAGGGGCGCGGCTGAGGTGAGGAACAAAACCTTGCCGCCGCCCGCAGACTTCATGGACGGGACCACGGCGCGGCTGACGCGGAAGGGTTTGAAGACAAGTGCCTCGTAGGTTGCTTCAAGGTCTTCGTCTTTCGCCGTATCCAATGACGCCCTCAAGGCAGGGAAGGCATCATTATTGACGAGAACATCGATGTGACCTGTTTCCTCCAACACCCGGCCTGCGGCGACGACCGGATCTGCACCGCCGACAGTTTTCAATCCGGGCAGAGCTTGCTCCGCAGCGTCGCGAGCCGTTTTGTCGGAAAAAGCAAGATCGGTTCCGTAGACCGTGGCGCCGGCTTCTATAAGTGCCTTTGCTGCTGGGCGTCCGATGAAATGTTCGAGATCCGTGATTAAAACAGTCTTGCCTGTTAGGTCGGTCATGTGTCCTCCAACATATTCTTGTGCGCATTCTCCGTGTAGCATTATCACACGACGTGCGCGACGGTTTAGGGGAGCGGAATGAGTGATTTGGCGGGGGCACCCTGGTGGAAGGGTGCAGTGGTGTACCAGATATATCCCAGGAGCTATGCGGATACGACTGGCTCCGGTTTTGGCGACCTTGAGGGTATCAAGCGCAAGCTCGACTATGTGGCGTCGCTGGGCGTTGATGCGATCTGGCTGTCCCCCATTTACCCAAGCCCCAATAAAGACTTCGGATATGACGTGTCGGATTATTGCGACATTGCCCCTGAGATGGGGACGCTCGACGGGTTCGACGCTCTTCTAGAGGCCACCCATGAACGCGGCATGAAACTCATCCTGGACCAGGTGCTGGCGCACAGTTCAGATCAGCATGCCTGGTTTCAGGAAAGCCTTCTGTCCCGAGACAATGAAAAAGCTAATTGGTATGTCTGGGCGGATGCCAAAGAAGACGGCAATCCACCGAACAATTGGATGTCGGCGTTTGGCGGACCGGCCTGGTCCTGGCATCCGGTGCGCCGGCAGTACTACCACCACAAATTCTTGCGACAACAGCCAAAGCTGAACTTTCACGAGCCGGAAGCCGTCAAAGCGCTCATGGATGTTTTGAGGTTCTGGCTGGATCGCGGGGTGGATGGGTTCCGCCTGGATGTGGCCCACGCCTATTTCCATGATGCGGCGCTTACAGATAATCCCCCGGTGCCGATGGAAGAGCGGACGGGTCTCAATTGGTCCCATGCGCCCCGGCTTCAACAGCACGTGCATGATAGCGGTCTGCCGGAGAACCAGATTGCCATGAAGGCGGTTCGTTCGGTTCTCGACGAATATGACGACCGGCTTGCCTTCGGCGAATTCGCAGAGACGCCTGAGATGATCGGGACCTATGTGGGTGAGCCGGATCGCTTGCATACGGCCTATACGTTCGACTTTCTTGAGGACCGATCGCTCGCACCCAAGGTCTTCCAGAACTATTACCAGAACACACTGCAGGCCAATGGCGATCCCTGGCCCTGTGTGACCTTCTCCAATCATGACCTGACGCGTCCTGTTACCAGGTGGGGCGGCGGGCGGGAGGGCGATGATGCGCTGGCCAAGTTTGGGCTCGCGCTTCTGCTGGCCCTCAAAGGGACAGTTCTGATGTATCAGGGCGAAGAACTTGGACTGCCGGATGTCGACATAACGCGTGAGGAGCTGCGGGACCCGGTTGGCGATCTCTATTTCCCTTTCGGCAAGGGACGGGATGGATGCCGGACACCGATGCCCTGGATCGGGGCGGCTCCTCATGCGGCGTTTTCAACCGCGGTGCCCTGGCTGCCTATTCCAGAGGCGCACACAGAACGGGCGGTTGACCGACAGGAAGCGATGAGCGGGACAGTTCTGAAGTTTGCGCGGCAGGCAATTCAGCTACGGCAGGACCATGTCAGCCTGCGCCTGGGCGAGATCACGTTTCTGGCAAGTGACGGGCCGGTCTTGGCATTCAAGCGGACCCTCGGTGACGAGACGGTGACCTGTGTCTTCAATTCTAGTGAGGAACCAGTGGTATGGCACGGCGAGGCGGCGGCGGACATCGTTATGAAAGGCGCGCAACAGCTTGATTTCGGGACGGGTGAAGTCTCGATCCTTGGCACGGAGATCATTTGCGGGCCGCGCAGCGCGGCTTTTTTTGACGGTCCTTAGTCAGTCTGATGGTCGCGGAGCGCGTCTGGTGTGTCGAAATCCCGCAGCGCGGCGTCACCTGATACTGGCACCTCGGAAACGAGGTCGGCGTTTTCAGCCATCAATGCCTTGGCGCCGACATCGCCTGACAAGTTCTGGAGATCGTTGAAGAAGGTTGCATCCCACAAGACCGGGTTGCCCCTTTTGTTGCCAACTACGGGGACGCAAATGTACTTGTCTTCATCCGGGTTCCGCGCCGCGATCAGATCATTGATGAGGTCCGCTGTCACCAGCGGCATGTCGCCTAAGAGGATCACTGCTGCATCGACCGGCGGACCCAGTTCTGTTGCCGCCTGAATGCCTGCTCTAATGGACGTGCTCAGGCCCTCCGCGAAATCAGGGTTGTGAGCATACTCCATTGGGCGTCCAGCGAGGGCTTTCAGGACATCGTCACGTTCATGCCCGGTGACAAGAATGATGCCATCGGCATCTGACGCGAGGGCGGCGTCGGCGACATGCGCGATCATAGGCTTGCCCTGAAAATCGCTTGTGAGCTTGTTGGTGGGCCCCATGCGTGTGGAGCGGCCACCGCCCAGAATGATCGCCGCCACGCGCGGGGGATGGTCGTCGGCGCGCTTCGTATCCCGTGGTTGAGGCCGGGAGGGAATTTCCTTCAGCAGTCCGCCCACACCCATGGACTGGATATCCTTGGGTGTTACTTCAAGCCCCGCGGCCAGGCGCTGCATGACCCAATCGGCGCCATTCAGTTTCGGGGAACGTGCACAGCCGGGTAATCCAATGACAGGCAGGCCGTTGAGCTCTGCCAGGAGCAAGAGGTTTCCGGGATCAACAGGCATGCCGAAGTGGCGGATGGAGCCGTTTGCCGCCTCGATCGCAGCGGGAACCACATCCTGTCGGTCGCCAGTGGCGGACGCCCCGAGAATGAGGATCATTTCAATCGCATCGGGAAGCGACTCTATGGCCTGCGTGAGCGAGCTCTCGTCGTGTCGACATATCTCCACTTTTGCGAGCCTGGCGCCGATATCTTCCAGTCGGTTTCGGACAACCGTTTCCGACTTTGCAAGAACAGACTGCTTCGTGCCGTCAACGCTTGTGAGGATAAGAGCCGCAGCCTTTGGCTGAAACGGATGTAGGGCTAGAACCGGGGATGCATCGCGCGCGAGTGTCGCCGCTTGCTCAACCAAATTCCCGGCTACGCCATAGGGAATGATTTTCACGGTTGCCACCATTTGACCGTTTGAGACAGCCTCATATTTTGGAAGTGTGGCCAGTGTGATGGCTTCATTCAGGGCATTGACCCCGTTGATGGCGGTGTCGTTCAGTTGGAGGACACCGTCTGCGGTTGCATAGAGGTTGGCGCGCCCGGTGAATGCTTTCTCGACCCGTATATTGGGACCGCCGAGCGCTGCGGCGATGGTTGAGGCGGCCTCGTTTTCCGAAACATCATCAGGTCCGAGCTCAGCAGCGTAGACAGTCGCTACCCCTGCCGCCGAAAGCGCGGCTATATCATCTTGGCTAAGGACACTCCCCTTCTTGAACGTGCTGTCCCCGGCGCGGACAGAATGGGCGAGCATCATGCCTGCCGCCTCTGAAACAGGGAAAGAGCCGAACCTCATGCAAGCTCCTGGCGTAGCGTTTGAGTGGCTTCTGCAAGGATTGAGATGGCGATCTCGGCCGGGCTTTTCGCACCAATATTGAGGCCGACCGGTCCGCAGATGCGCGCGATCTCCGCGTCGCTAAAGCCGGCATCGGTAAGACGTTGTTTTCGAGCGGCTTGTGTTTTCTTGCTGCCTAGCGCGCCGATATAGAAAGCCTCCGACTTCAGTGCGACATGAAGGGCCGGGTCATCGAGCTTTGGGTCATGGGTTAGGGTGACGATGGCGGTGCGGGCATCTAAATCGAGATTTAGAAGGGCCTCATCGGGCCACTCAGTCTTCAAGCCGACGTTTGGGAAACGTTCAACGGAGGCGAAGGCCTCACGTGGGTCAATCACTGTCACGTCATAACCTGCGTCCACGCCCATGCGGGCAAGCGGCTGCGCGATATGGACCGCGCCGACAATCATGAGGCGGAGCGGTGGATTGAAGACATTGAAGAACCAGGGCTCACCCTCTGGTGAGGTGGTAACACCGCTATTGTCGGACCGAATGGCATCCGCGACTTCGCTGGCCATCCAAGCCGGGCAGTTGGCGCTGTCGGGCGTCAGCGTTAATTGCTCGTGGGTCTCGAGGTTCGTCACATGAACCAGCGGCTGCTTCGCAGCTTGGGCGTCCAAGATTGTTTTGAGGATATCCTGCTTCATGCGATCAAGCCGTAGACAGGGGTTCGAGATAGATTTTGATCTTTCCGCCGCAGGCAAGGCCCACTTCCCAAGCCATCGCATCGGCCACGCCATATTCAAGGACTTCAGCGGTGCCTGTCTGAATGGCATCGAGGGCGCGGGTGACGACATCTCCTTCGATACATCCGCCTGAGACAGAGCCCACAAAAGTAGCGTCCTCACATATAGCAAGTTGGCTTCCGACCGGCCGCGGCGCAGAGCCCCAAGTTGCGATGACGGTGGCGATTGCCACTTTCTGCCCGGCATTCGACCAGGCTGCGGCCTGAGCCAGGACATTATCGTCAAGTGAGGCTACTGATGTGGTCATGCTGCTGTCGGCCATTTTCGTTCCGGTGCGCTTAGCGCTGCTACCAGGTGTTCAAGAGAGGCCATGTTGTGAACCGGCCGGAACTCATCCACATGGGGAAGCATGGTTCTGATGCCAAGAGCTTTGGGCTCAAATCCATCATAGCGGAGCAGGGGATTAAGCCAAATCAACCGCCTGCTGGCGCGGTGCAGACGGGCAATCTCAGGCTCCAGGCCTTCCGCGCCGTCTCTGTCCAAGCCATCGGTTACCAGGAGGACGGTTGCGCCTTGGCCAAGAACCCTCCGCGCCCAATCCACGTTGAACCGCCTCAGCGTCTCGCCAATTCGTGTGCCGCCGTCCCAGTCCTCAACTGCGGAGGACACAGCCGACAGCGCGTCATCAATGTCTTTGTGACGCAGCTGACGCGATACATGGGTGAGGCGGGTGCCAAACAGGAACGTATGAACCCTGTCTCTGTCATTGGTGAGCGCGTGAAGAAAATGCAAGAAGGTTCTGGCATAGATGCTCATGGACCCGGAGATATCACACAGCACGACCAATGGTGGCGGTCGGTGCCGTCGCTCCCGACGTTTCAGTGGAATGATGTCCCCGCCGCGCAGCGATGCCTGAAGGGACGCGCGCATGTCGATGAGATTGCCTCGGTCGGAGGCCCGTGTTCGGCGGGTCAGGACTTTGTCATGATGGAGATGCAGTTTTGAAAGGGCTTGCCGGGCCTCGGCGATTTCGGCCGCACTCATCTGCTCGAAGTCTTTGGTACGGAGGATTTCCGCAGCCGACATGGTTTCGCGGGCATCAATTTCGATGTCCGGCTCCGCCTCGTTTGCCGCGGCGTTGTCCTGGCCGAGCAGTGCTTCTGCAAGCCGCCGGCTTGTCTGTTCTTCGGGTTCTTCAGGAGGTGTGTTTATGTCCGGGAGCATCATGGCCATCATCCGCTCCAGCATGCGTGGATCGCGCCAGAAAACGTGAAACGCCTGATTGAAAATCTCCCTCATATCCTGCGAGTGGATGAGCGTGGTGTGGAGCGCCCAATAGAGATCGCTCTCAGACCTGATGCCTGCGGTTTTGACGGCTTCGATTGCGTCTAAGACCTGGCGAGGCCCGACAGGCACGCCGGCTCGGCGCAAGACACGGGCGAAGTGCGCAATGTTCTCCGCGATGTATCCTGGCTGATCCGTCATTCCGCGGCGGTCTTCAGTTCATCCAATATCTGGGCGGCGTCTGAGCCGCGCACCTGTGCGATATCATCCTGGTATTTGAGCAGTGTTCCAAGCGTGTCGTTGATATTGCTTTCGTTGAGCGAAACCGCGTTCAACTGGGTCAGGGCATTTGCCCAATCGAGGGTCTCCGCAATGCCCGGTTGTTTGTAGAGATCGCGGTCCCGCAATGCCTGAACGAAAGCCACGATCTGTTGGGACAGCGTTTCGGCGGCGTCGGGCGCTTTCAAGCGAACGATTTCGAGTTCGCGTTCCGCGTCCGGATAATCCACCCAGTGATAGAGGCAGCGGCGCTTCAGCGCGTCGTGAATCTCCCGCGTCCGGTTTGAGGTGACGATCACGATTGGCGGTTCAGCGGCCTTGACGGTGCCAATCTCCGGGATGGTGATCTGAAAATCAGAGAGCACTTCCAGCAGATAGGCTTCAAACGGTTCATCGGTTCGGTCGAGCTCGTCAATAAGAAGGACCGGCGGACCATTCACGTCCGGCTCCAGCGCCTGCAGAAGTGGACGGCGGATCAGAAATCGATCATCAAATACGTCTTTGGCAAGATTATCCCGGTCCTCAACGCCCTGAGCTTCAGCCAGACGGATTTCGATCATCTGCGCTTGATAGTTCCATTCATAGACCGCTGCCGCCGTGTCGAGGCCTTCATAGCATTGCAATCGAATGAGTTTTCGGCCCAGGGCAGTTGCGAGGACCTTTGCGATTTCCGTCTTGCCGACACCGGCTTCGCCCTCCAGAAAGAGGGGACGGCCCATTTTCAAAGCTAGAAAGAGAACCGTCGCAAGCGAACGATCAGCGACGTAGGCACCGCTCGACAGAAGCGATGCCGTCTCTTCGATAGAGGCGGGTAGGGACTTGGTCATGGAAGCAGGGTACTGCGAAATGGGATCTAGGTCACATAGTTGCCGCGACCGCACGGCCAGCCATGACCGAAATCAGATGACTGCGATAGTCCGCGGCACCATGGAGATCAGAAAGGAGATCGTCCTCCGGAACCTTAATCGCCGTTACGGCATCTGGAGCCCAGTTGGCGGCCAGCGCGTCTTCCATTTCCTTCACGCGGAAAACGCCATCAGCACCGGCGCCGGTGACGGCCACGCGAATGTCGATGGGAGTCTTCGCCACGAAAACGCCTACCATCGCATAGCGGGATGCCGGGTTGGGGAATTTGACGTAAGCCGCTTTCTCCGGATGGGGGAAGGTGACTTCCGTGATGATTTCATCTTCCTCGAGCGCCGTTTCAAACATGCCCGTGAAATAGGGGTCGGCGTCAATGAGGCGCTTATTGGTGTGAATCTTGGCGTCGAGGCCTAGAACCGCTGCAGGGTAGTCTGCCGCTGGATCGTTGTTTGCGAGTGATCCCCCAATGGTGCCTCGATTGCGCACAGCCGGATCGCCGATATGGGCCGCAAGCTCTGCGAGCGCAGGCAAGTGTTTGGCCACATCAGCAGATGACGCCACGTCCGCATGTTTTGTTGCTGCGCCAATCGTAATGGCATCGCCTTCCGCTTTGATGAAATTGAGATCGGCGATATTACCAATATCGACCAGGGTCGCCGGCATGGCGAGGCGCTGCTTCAGTGTGGGGATGAGTGTCTGCCCTCCTGCGAGCAGCTTATTTTCGTCGTTGGCAGCGAGCAGCTCTGCGGCCTCGGCAACGGTCTGTGCGCGATGATAGTCGAACTGGTACATATGTTTTCCTCAATCAGCGGCAAGTGATGGTGCGGCAAGTGCCGCCCACACGCGTGCGGGGGTTGCGGGCATTTCAATTTCTCGGACGCCGAGGGCGTCGGTAACGGCGTTGATGACGGCGGGAGGCGAGGCGATCGCGCCAGCCTCACCGCATCCCTTCATCCCCATGGGATTGGACGGGCAGTCGGTCTGCGTGAAGCCCAGATTAAAGTCCGGCAGGTCATCAGCACGGGGCATGCAATAGTCCATATAGGAGCCTGTGATGAGCTGCCCGGTTTCGTCATAGTGGGCCGCTTCGAAGAGCGCCTGGCCGATCCCTTGAGCGATGCCTCCTTGGACCTGACCCTCAACGATCATCGGGTTCACGATGACCCCGAAATCATCAACAGCGACGAAGTTCGCGATCTGCGTGACGCCGGTATCTGGGTCTATCTCAACCTCACATATGTGGCAGCCGGACGGGAAGGTGAAGTTCAGCGGATCATAGAACGCACTCTCTTTGAGACCCGGCTCGATCTCTGCAGTCGGGAAGCCATGCGCGGTATAGGCGCCCAGCGCCAGTTCGACCCAGGCTAGCTCCTTGTCCGTGCCCGCGACTGTAAAGACACCGTCTTTGAGCTCAATGTCTCCGGCATCCGCCTCCATCAAATGGGCTGCGATCTTCTTGGCCTTGGCCTCGATTTTGTCGAGTGCGTTTGCCAGTGCGCTCATGCCCACCGAGCCGGATCTGGAGCCATAGGTACCCATGCCGAACTGGACGCGGCCTGTATCCCCATGAACAATCTCTACGTCTTCAATAGGCACGCCGATGCGTTCGCAGACGAGCTGTGCAAAGGTGGTTTCGTGGCCCTGACCGTGGCTATGGGCGCCGGTAAAGACTTCGATTTTGCCCGTGGGGGCGACCTGGACCTCTGCGCTTTCCCAAAGTCCGACGCCAGCACCAAGCGACCCGACGGCGGCCGACGGCGCCAGTCCGCAAGCTTCGATGTAAGTCGAAAATCCGATGCCCCGCAATTTGCCGCGGCCTGCGCTTTCAGCCTTACGAGCGGGAAAGCCGTCATAGTCAATTAGCACCAGGGCTTTATCGAGGGAGGCGTCATAATCGCCAATGTCATAGTTCATAATGACGGGTGTTTGGTGCGGGAAGCTGCGAATGAAGTTCTTGCGTCGAAGCTCTGCTGGATCAAACCCGAGTTCGCGGGCCGCCGTCTCGACGATGCGTTCAATCAGATAGGTCGCTTCAGGCCGTCCCGCCCCGCGATAGGCGTCGACCGGCGCCGTGTGGGTGAAAACCCCGTCTACCTCAACATAGATCGCAGGAAAGGCATATTGCCCCGAGAGGAGGGTGCCATAGAGATAGGTCGGCACAGAGGACGCGAAGGTCGAGAGGTAAGCGCCCAGGTTTGCTTTGGTCTGCACATGGAGCCCCAGAAAGGTTCCGTCTTCGGCGACTGCTAATTCCGCGTGGGTGACGTGGTCGCGGCCATGCGCGTCTGACAGGAAGGACTCGCTGCGCTCGGCCGTCCATTTGATCGGCCGTTTGATTTTCGCAGACGCCCAGGCACAGGCGGTCTCTTCGGCGTAGATGAAAATCTTTGAGCCGAACCCTCCGCCCACGTCCGGCGCGATGACCCTGAGCTTGTGTTCAGGGGCAACGCCAACAAAAGCGGACAGCACAAGACGGGCGACATGCGGGTTCTGGCTGGTGGTCCACAGCGTGTATTCATCTGTACCGCTGTCATAGTCCGCAATGGCTGCGCGGGGCTCCATGGCGTTCGGGATCAGGCGATTGTTTGTTACATCCAACTTGACGATATGGGCCGCCTTCTTGAAGGCCGCCTCGGTTTCAGGCTTGTTTCCGAGTTCCCAATCGAAGCTCGTATTGTTGGGTGCTTCCCCGTGGACCTGCGGTGCCGATCCATCTTGAGCGTTAGCGACATCGGCAGAAGCTTCAAGCACCTCATAGTCGACGCTGATCAGTTCTGCAGCTGACTTGGCCTCGTTGTAGGTTTCGGCCACGACCATTGCGACGTGATCGCCCACATAGCGCACGGTGTCTTCGGCGAGGATGGGATGTGCGCCTGCCTTCATTTCCGTGCCGTCTTTGGAATGGACAGTCCAGCCGCATATCAATCCGCCAAGGCCATCAGCCGCGACGTCGGACCCGGTAAAAATACTCACTACGCCGGGTGCTGCGACGGCGTCCGTCAAATCAATCGCATTGATCCGGGCGTGGGCGTGAGGACTTCTTAGGAAATAGGCATAGGTCTGACCGGGCCTGTTCAGGTCATCGGTATAGCGGCCAGCGCCCGTGATGAAGCGCTTGTCTTCTTTGCGGCGGACGGCTTGTCCTATCCCTGTTGTGCTCATGAATTCCTCCTCCTGGAATCCCGTGCTTGATCAGGCGGGTGTGGTTTCAGCGGCGTCCAGAATGGATTTCACAATGTTCTGGTAGCCGGTGCAGCGGCAGATATTGCCTTCAAGTTCAGCGCGGACTGTTTCTTCGTCAAGATTTGGAATCCGCTCAATCATGTCGACTGCGGTCATGATCATGCCGGGCGTACAGAAACCGCACTGCAGACCGTGATTTTCTTTGAACGCTTTTTGCACCGGGTGTAGCTCGTCGCCCTTGGCAAGACCTTCAATGGTCGTGATGTTGCTGCCTTCCGCTTGCAGCGCGAGGGTGGTGCACGCCTTCACTGCTTTGCCGTCCATATGGATCACACACGCACCACACTGGCTGGTATCGCAGCCAACATGGGTGCCGGTCAGGCCAAGGTTTTCGCGGATGAACTGCACAAGCAACGTGCGGCCTTCGACATCACCTGATACCGGTTTGCCGTTGACCGTCATTGAAACGAGGGTCATGGATCCTCCCGAAGTTAGGTTCGGCTTCAAGCAGCCGAGAGGGCGTTCGCAGGCGCCCTTTGAGTTTGGTTGATTTAAGTGTCTGCCCTTGGTCCGTCGACGTCAAGCCGTGCGGCGGCGAAGAGGGCAAGCTCTACATAGTGATGAGGTAGATGCCAATCAATGCACCGGCAATCACAAGTGTGCCCCACATCCAGGGTGACAGGCCGAGGCCTGCTTCTTCGTCTGGTACGAGAGGGATGTCGGTAGGCGCAATCGCATCGACCTCATCTTCAGTTGTGCCGCCTGTAATCGCTGCAAATGACGTGAAAAACTCATCGGCCATTTTCTTGGCGGTTGAGTCGATGAAACGCTGGCCCACTTGCGCAAGTTTGCCGCCGACTGTCGCATGAACTTCATAGCTTAGGAGGGTGCCGTCGCCGTCTGGCGCCAGCTTCACAATGGCGGACCCTTTTGCAAAACCAGCGGCGCCACCGGAACCTTCTCCGCTGATCTTGTATCCGTTGGGGGCGTCGATGTCTGAGAGTGTGACATTACCTTTAAATTTCGCGCTGACCGGTCCCACTTTGGCCTTCGCAACGGCGGCGAACTCTGTGTCGCTTGTCTTCTCGACGCTTTCAGCGCCGGGAATGGACTGCTGCAAGACCTCAGGGTCGTTAAGAGCAGCCCAAACATCCGCCTGGGGGGCGGGAATGCGGAATTCGCCAGTCATTTCCATAACGGGTGACCTTCTTCTTCGGTGCGGAAAGCGTGATCCGTCACATATAGTTTAGCAGAAGCGTTGCGCCAAGGAGCACCGCAATCCAAAGTACCATAGATCCTGTGGGCCAGGCGCGCGCAAGCAGACCTTCCGTGCCATGGGCCCGCCCAAGGGCTGTGATTCCGAAGTTGATGCTGCGCAGGCCGACGCCGATAAACGCGCCCCAAATTGCCCCGATAAGCGCCCGCATCCCTCTAAGGAGAGCTGGTCCCAGCTTGCGATAAGTCCAATCAAAGTCGAGGTTCACCGATTTCAGCTGCACCGGATAGATGCCGGTGCGCAGGAGGATGGCGAAGGCAAGCGCTGAGAAGAAGAGCAGCTGGAGTTGCGTCACCACATGGGAGGTTGTGTAGCTCTCATACGTCACGTTATAGGGCAACAGCGCATAGAGCGGATCTGGGTACACACCTACTGCAACACACAGGAAGGCCGTCAGTCCCATAGCGATCAACATGTTCAAGGGGGCTTCCTTTGGACGGTGCCCGCTGTCACGGCCAAAAAACGCAAAATAGGGGATCTTGAGCGCGGAATAGTGAAGCACCGTTGCTGAGGCGAACAGCAGGATGCCCCAGACGATGTAATGGCCCTCTTTGACAGAGGAGGACAGGATCAGCGACTTGGTGACGAAGCCCGAGAAGAGGGGGAAGGCGGAGATCGATGCCCCACCAATGACGCAGAAGATCATGGTGAGTGGCATGGTCTTGTAGAGTCCGCCCAACTCGGACGCTTTGGCCGTGCCCGTTCGGTAAAGCACCGCGCCGACGCTCATGAACAGTAATGCTTTATAGAGGATATGCACCACGGCATGGGCCGCCGTGCCATTGAGGGCCAGCTCCGTCCCAACGCCGACGCCCACGACCATAAAGCCCAATTGGATGTTGAGGCTGTAGGCAAGAACTCGTCGCAGGTCATTTTCGATCACCGCATAGAAGACCGGGAACAGCGTCATGGTGGCACCGATATAGACTAGGATTTCGGTGCCGGCGAAGCCGCGTGCCAAGGCATAAACGGCAAGCTTCGTCGTGAATGCAGAGAGTATGACCGTGCCCGTGACAGTTGCGGCGGGGTAAGCGTCTCCCAGCCAGTTATGCAGAAGCGGGAAGGCGCACTTGATGCCGAAGGCCAGGAAGATGCACCAGGTCGCTGGACTGCCAAGGGGCATGGCCTCGAAGGCAAGGGACCCGGTGTCGAGATATTGGAGGACAACGCCCGCAAGCAGGAGAACGCCGGACCCGACCTGAATGATCAAGTAGCGCATACCCGTCCAGTAGGCGCCTTCTGTCCGTCTGGCCCAGATCAGGAAGACGGACGCGATGGCTGTGCCTTCCCAGAAGATGAACAGGGAGATGAGATCACCTGCAAACACGGCGCCGATGGCAGCCCCGGCATAGAGCAGCGACATGGTCTGCTGAATGGTGTCACGCACATGCCAGGCATAGATGAGCGCCAGGAAAGCAGCGAGGCAGAAGACAAGACCAAAGATGGTCGAGAGCTTATCCACCCTCAGCAGTGTCAGTTCCTGACCCATCAGCATGAATTGTCCGTGCACACCTTCCGGCATCATCCAAATCAGATAGGCGCTGATAACTGGAACGATGATGGCGACAAGGGCTCGTGGATGGCCGTTTGGAATCAGCGGCAGGAGTGCCGCGCCGGCAACGAATAGGAGAAACGGCGGGAAAAGATCAGTCATTGATCGTCTCCCGGCTCAGCTGAGCTTCCGGGAAAGGCTCAGACGCAATATCCTTAGGTTCGTAATAAGCTTCATCGCGCTTGAGAATGAGACGTATGACGCGTGCAACGATCACCGCCACCGCGCCCATGAAGAAGCCATACGCGGCGTAGAAACCGGGGATATCTTCAATGTCGAGGTAGCTGTGCTTGTGATACATGAATTCGGCGGCAAACAGACCAACGCACAGAAGACCGAGCGCGTAGACGATGCGGTCGACGTTTTTCTTGTTGTCGAGCCAGAGTAGTTTGCGTCCGAGCCATGGAAGCTTCGATGGATCTGTTTCGTATGTCTTCATCTCGTCACTCATGGCTGGGGTGTCCCATCCGGGAAGGCGACCGGCTCGATCAATGTGTAAATGTCACCTGCGTAGAAGAAGAGCAGTACGCACCCAAGGGCCGTGAGGCAGGGGGGGACGACGCACCAGAGCGGTGCTTCTTGAATACCCTTAGAAGGAACTGCCGCTGCGCCTAAAGAATACGCAGCAGTGGTTTGATAGCCCGCGAAAAAGCCGCGCGCCACAACGGGTAATAGGTAGGCGATGTTGAGAAGAGAGCTCAGCATAAACACCACCATCATGATGATCTGTCCGGTGTCTGCAGCGCCCAGCATGAGATACCATTTTGACCAGGCGCCCCCCAAAGGCGGCAGGCCAATTATTGAAAGCGCGCCAATAAAGAAGGCGGCATAGGTGAAGGGCATCACACGCCCCAGCCCATCCATCTCGCTGATCTCGGTCTTATGCGTGGCGACATAAATTGCGCCGGCGCACATGAACAGCGTGATCTTACCCATGGCATGCATGGCGATGTGCATGGCGCCCCCCATAACGCCAAGGGAGGTGGCCAGGGCCATGCCGAGCGTGATGTAGGACAGTTGACTGACGGTGGAATAGGCAAGTCGGGCTTTCAGGTTGTCTTTTGTCATGGCGACGATTGAGGCCGCCAGGATGGAGAAGGCCGCAAGCCACATGAGCCACTCGGCCGCACCGGTTGTGGCCAGCAGGTCTATCCCGAAGATATAGACGCCCACCTTTAGCATGGTGAAGACACCGGCCTTCACAACAGCAACAGCATGGAGAAGTGCGCTGACAGGTGTCGGCGCGACCATCGCCGCTGGCAGCCATCTGTGGAAAGGCATAAGCGCCGCCTTGCCAATGCCGAATGCATATAGCGCAAGCAAGAAAGGTAGCAGTGTCGGGTCGATTTTCCCGGCAAGGATGCCGCCCTGCTGGAAGTCCAAGGTTCCGGCAACGACCCAGGTCCAGATGATGGCGACGAGCTGAAACCCGATGGAGGTACTGATCAGGATCGCCAGATAGGAACGTGCCCCTTTGCGCGCGACGTCCGTTTCCTTGTGGGCGACCAAGGGGTAGGTGGAGAGCGTCAACACCTCATAGAAGATGAAGAGCGTGAACATGTTGGCAGCGAAGGCGATGCCCATGGCCGCGGATATTGCGATCGCGAAGCAGATATAGAAGCGCGTCTGATGGGTTTCATTGTTACCGCGCATATAGCCGATCGAATAGAGCGCGGTGACGATCCAAAGTCCGGAGGCCACGAGACCGAACAGCATGCCCAGCGGGTCAATCTCAAAAGCAAGGGTCAGACCCGGGAGCACGTCGAACCAATGGGCCGTGGGTTGGGCACCATCCAGCACGTTCTCCAGCAATCCCAGCACAATGATAAAGAGGCCACCGGCGGTCAGGAGACTCACCGCTTCGCGCAGGTTGGGTTGTTTGTCCAACACCGCAAGCAGGAGCGTGGCGGATGCGGGCAGCAGAATTGTCAGCGTGATTGCGAGTTCCGCGCTCATTGACTGCCTCCCTCGCTCGCCAGATCTGTGACCGAGAAGAGCGCATTCGCGGCTACCGTTGCGGCGTCGCTTGTGAGCTCGCTATTGACCCCAAAATAGATGCTTGCGGCCACCAGGGCATAGGTCGGCAGGATCATCGAGATCGGGGCCTCCTTGGCGGCGCGCCCTTCCGGCACGGGCTCGAGGTAGGCGACTTCAACAATGCGCCAGACATAGACGACGGCGATCAGTGAGGACGCGACGATCAATCCGGCAATGAGCAGGGATCCGGACTCGAGTGAGGCCTGTATCAGGTACCATTTCGAGATGAACCCAACGGTGAGCGGGACACCGATGAGGCTCAGGCCTCCGGCTGCCAGCGCAGCGGTTGTCCATGGCATGGTCTTTCCGATGCCCTTCAGGTCCGCCAGATGACTTGATCCCACTTGGTAGACAAAACAGCCTACCGCCAGGAAGAGTGCCCCTTTGGTGACCGCGTGATTGAACAGGTGAATGATGCCTGCCGTAACGCCAGCTTCTGTGAGCAGAGCGACCCCAAGCAGCATGTAACCAACCTGGGCAATACTCGAGTAGGCGAGCAGGCGTTTAATATCTTCCTGGAACACGGCCGCGATTGAGGCTGCAAACATTGCCACAAGAGCGAGCGGCATGACGACAAGTTCGAAGGTCAGCCCCTGAACCGGATGGTCAAACTGGAACACCGTGAACATGAACCGGAGCATGACATAGAGCGCCACTTTGGTGGCCGTCGCGGCCAGGAAGGCAGTCACCGGCGAGGGTGCATAGGTGTAGGCATTGGGCAGCCACAGATGCAGCGGGAACATGGCGAGCTTGAGGCCCATGCCTACAAGAATGAAGACAAACGCGACGCGGGTCACACGTGTGTCTCCAACTTCCGGGAGGCGCGCGGCGAGATCCGCCATGTTGAGGGTGCCGGTGACCATATAGAGGAAGCCGATACCGATCACAAAGAAGGTGGCGCCGATCGTGCCCATGATGAGGTAGTTGTAGGCAGCGGTGAGCGCACGCCGGTCGCGCTTCGCACCAAATGCGACGAGCGCATAAGTAGCCAGCGACGAGATTTCCAGGAATACAAAGACGTTGAAGGCGTCGCCTGTTGCTGTGACACCCAGCAGTCCGGTTAGGCAAAGCAGATAACAGGTATAGAAATAGGCATGAGTGGAGCCGTCGAACTCGCGTTCAATGCTCTTACGGGCATAAGGGAGGACGAGGGCCCCGACCAGTGACACGATAAACAAAACAAACGCATTGGCAGCATCGATCCTGTACTCAATGCCCCAGGGCGGTGCCCAGCCGCCCATATGGTAGGAAATGACCGACCCGTCCAGAACCGACCCCAGGAGAAGCGTCGACACGGCAAAAGCGGCAAGGGACGCCACAAATGCGATGCCCCAGGCGAGGTGCCGGTTCATGAAAAGAGCGCATAGGGGCGCGGCCATCAGCGGGATAACCACCTGCAAAGCAGGAAGGTGAGGCGTGAGACTGCTCAACATTGTTTAGCGTTCTCCGCCGGTCGCTGCGGCGTCTTTCGCCATCTGTTGTTCGATATCGAAGATTTCGTCTTCTTCGATTGTCTCAAAGCTCTCTCGAATGCGGATGATGAGCGCCAGCCCAAGCGCGGTCGTTGCAACGCCGACGACAATGGCGGTGAGGATAAGGACATGGGGAAGAGGATTGGAATAAACCTCATCGGGGTTGCCCGTCAGGATCGGCGCGGTGCCGCCCAGGATCTTTGCCATTGAGATGTAGAGCATGAAGACCGACGTCTGAAACAGGTTCAGACCAACAATTTTCTTCACCAGGTTGCCGCGGCTCACAACAACATAAAGACCGATCATCATCAGGATGACCGTCATCCAATAATTGTAATGGCCGACGAAGAATTCGGCTGTCATCTCGTCCCACATCACCAGTCTGTGTCCTTGATTTCGGGTGCTCGGGAGGCAAACGCGATGAAGACGGCGATCATCACAGTGGCAACAGTCAGGCCCACACCTGCTTCAACGAGGATGATGCCCAAATGCTGACCGCCGACGGGGTTTTCAGCCTCAGCAAGAGCTGAATAGTCGAGATAGTTTTTGCCACTCACGAAACTGACGGCCCCGGTTCCTGCGTAAAGGAGTACCCCCAACGCAATGCCTGCGCGAACTACAGCTGGTGGGGCGACCTGGCGCAGCTTGTCCAGGCCATAAACCAGTCCATAGAGGACGAAGCCCACTGCAAAAATCACACCCGCCTGAAAGCCACCGCCCGGTCCAAAATCACCATGGAACTGAACGTAGAGGGCATAGAGTAGAATGGGTGGGATGAGCATCTTTGAAATGACGCGCAGAATGAAATGATGGTCCATCAGGTATCAGCCCCCTCACTGTCATCTTCGCGTCGACGTCTTGTTGAGCTGTGGAGCAGTACGATGACGGCTATACCGGCCGTGAAGATGACGACAACTTCGCCAAGCGTGTCATAGCCCCGGTAGGAGGCGAGGACAGCGGTGACGATATTCGGAATGTCGATTTCCACCGGCGTCCGCTCAATATATTCCGGTGCTACATGCTGCTGGACGGGCGTGTCCGCAGCGCCGAATGGCGGCAGATCGGCGGTGCCGTAGAGCAGGGCCGCGCCGGTAACTAAGACGACGAGAAACGGCAGTGCTCTAGAATGTTGCGCTGGCTTTTCGACCTGGCGGGTGAGGGCCAGTGTCCCGAGCATGAGCACGGTTGAAATGCCCGCGCCAACAGCGGCTTCTGTAAAGGCAACGTCGACCGCGTCCATCGCGACAAAGAGGCCGGCCGACAGAAGGCTGAAGACCCCCGATAGCATGACAACAGCGAACAAATTGCGCAGCTTCATAATGGCGAAGGCCGTTATGATCAGGAACCCGAAGAGGATGATGTCGATATAGGCTTCTATGACACTGCCCCTTCCTTATCTTCATCTTTTTCGTTCTTGACCTCGCCGAGGGGGCGAATGCCAGCAACGAAAGCCGCGTTCGCCACCGCATGGGTCGCGGTGGGGCTTGTCAGGAAGACAAACAGCGCAATCAGGATGAGTTTGATGGTGACCTGGGTCAGGCCCGCCTGAAAGATCATGCCCAGCAGAATAAGTTCCGCCCCGGCTGTATCAATGACGCCAGCGCCATGCAGGCGTGACCAGAAGTCCGGCAGGCGGATCATGCCGAAGGCGCCAACAATCAGAAAAAAGCCGCCGAGTGCGAAGGAAATCCAACTGGCTATGTCGAGTGCTAGATCGATCATTCAGCCGCGCTCCCTTCTGAGCTGCCGGATGGGCGGACTGGGTTTCGCCCCAGTGCTCGGTATCGGAAAAACTTCAATATCGCGATCGTGCCGACAAAATTGATGAGCGCATAGAGGAGGGCAATGTCCAGAAACTCTGGACGATCTGTGAGAAAGCCAATGAGGCCCAATATCAGGACCGTCACTGTTCCGAAGGCATTGACCGCAAGAACGCGGTCGTAGACCGTTGGCCCGAGAAAGGCTCTCACCAAAATAAGCGCCATCGAAACGGAGACAGCAGCAGTGGCGGCGATGTACATCATGCCCGGCTCTCCACGGCACTCACACGAGCACCCATATCGTTGAGAGCCTCTACATCAGCCGCGTCATCCGTCAACGCATGCACCAGAAAAGAGTGATGCTCTGTTTCCACCGTGATTGTCCCAGGGGTCAGCGTAATCGAATTCGCGAAGGTTACTCGGCCCACGTCGGTCACCTGTTCAGCAGGTACGGTAAGCATCCGCTGCTTGAGACGCATACGTGGCGACAGAATGACTTTTGAGACAGCCCAGTTTGCTTTGCCGATCTCGGCAGAAAGCCAGAAAAGGTATCCAAATACACCAAACTTCAATTGCAGTGGAATTGACTCATGGTCGACCACCTCCATCCGGGCTGCGATATAGACGCAGGCAACGCAGGAGGCGACACCGAGCCCCAGCAAGAGCGTGTTGTCCAGATACCCGGATAGGAGAAGCCAGAGACCAAAAAGGCCCAGGCCCATAGTGACAGCGTGAATCATACCCCTGCTTTCGGACTGAGAGCGCAATCTCGTTTTTGCTCTTGCTGCGCTAATCCTCGAAACGATCCGAAGAGGCTCCGCTCATTTTTTGTGCAGACCTTCAACGGTTCCTCTCTTTTCTTAATCGCTCATCGTTAAGGCTGCAAGACGTGCGGGTATTGTGATGCGCGCGCCAGAAAAGCTGCGTAACCAGTTTGGCCGCGTGGGAAAAATCTGTATAATTAACCATTGCCTCTTTGGGGGGGGCACGCTGAAGATCAAAGACGGCCGGTCTGCCGCATGTGTGAGTTGCGTGGGTAGCGGTACCATATCCGGTCTGATTTCGGGGTGGGGATGGAAGAACAATTCGAATCCACCGGTGAATCACCCGAAACGACTGTTGAAATACACGGCGTTGTTAAGCGGTTTGATTCGGTAAAGGGGTACGGGTTCTTGGTGCCAGACGATGGTGCTGCGGACGTTTTGGTGCATTCGTCGTGTCTGCGTCAGTTTGGGCGCGATACGCTGGAAGAAGGCGCTACGATCACCTGCGAGGCTGTAAAACGCCCAAAAGGTATGCAGGCTTCAAAGATTCTTGAGATAGACGATAGTACGGCGGTGCAGAGCGCACCGATACGACCGGCTGACAAAAATCCTGAGACAGCGGTTGTGCCTGTCGGCGATTTCGAGGTTGCCGTTGTGAAATGGTTCAACCGGGCCCGGGGCTATGGGTTCGTCACCCGCGGCGATGGAACGCCGGATATTTTTGTCCATATGGAGACTCTGCGGCGGTTTGGCATTCGCGAGCTTGTCCCCGGTCAGGAAGTCAGTGTCCGTTTCGGCGAAGGGCCGAAGGGGCTGATGGTGGCCGAAATATCGGCAGGAGATGGCGGCGGCGATCCGCCAGACGACGCACACTGATTTAGCGCCAGCAGGTGCATTCCGGTTTGGCTTGGGCTAAGCAGGGCCATGTCTAATTCTCCTGAACATTCTCAAGACGATGAGATTCCTTACGATCCACCAGCTGGGTTTCAGGAATCGACCACGCGCGGGCCCTATACGTCTCACAATGGTCCGTTCTTTCACAAAACGACTGAAGACGGGTTTTGTCATGGCGTGCGGGTGCAAAAGCGCCACTGCAACTCCAAAGGTATCACCCATGGCGGCATGCTTATGGCGTTTGCCGATGGGCTTTTGGGGACTGCGGTCTATCTCGAAACCAGAACCGTGGCACTTACGGCCCGTATGAATTCAGATTTTCTGTCATCGGCAAGACCGGGCGAATGGCTGGAGGGGACAGCGCGGGTCACCCGCGCGACCTCGTCTGTGGCGTTTTGCGAGGCAGAGCTCCATGTGGGCAGCCGGTCTGTTCTGCGTGCGACCGGCGTTTTCAAGCTTATGCAGCGGCACCGCGAATAGGCGGTCCGGCCGACCTCAATTTTGGCCGATTTTCTTTGATTTGGGCATTGCACCAAAAGCAAAGGGGCGCTAACAAGGCGCCGTCGGGGCATGGCGCAGTCTGGTAGCGCACCTGGTTTGGGACCAGGGGGTCGCAAGTTCGAATCTTGCTGCCCCGACCAGCTTTCCCAAAATTCAACAGATCGACGATCACTCAAAGCATTCGCACCGAAATAAATTGACATGAATAATGTCATTAGTTTCTATGGACACAACCAAAACAGGAGACGTCCATGGAAGTTCTGCGCACCCCCGATGAGCGGTTCGACAACCTGCCTCTGTACCCGTTTGCCCCTAATTATTGCGATGTCGATGATGGTGAGGGCCATGTCGTTCGCATGCATTATGTAGACGAGGGCCCGAAGGATGGCCCTCTGATCCTCGCTATGCATGGGCAGCCGGTCTGGTCCTACCTGTACCGGAAGATGATTCCGCTTTTCACGGCGAAGGGATATCGGGTGATTTGCCCGGATCTGATTGGGTTTGGGCGATCCGATAAGCCAACCAGCACCGATGACTATACCTACGCGCGCCACGTTGGGTGGGTGACGTCGCTGGTGAAACAGCTCGACCTGCGGAATGTCACCTTTTTTGGCCAGGACTGGGGAGGGCTGATCGGCCTTCGGGTCGTTGCCGAGAATGAGGAGCGCTTTGCGCGGGTCTGTATCGGGAATACCGGCCTTCCCGACGCCAAGGATGTTCCAATGGAGATGGCGCCGAAGATGCACGCCTATTATGAGAGCATTGAGGTGCCGACCGCGGAGAACCTGGCGACCCATTTTGTGGAGAATACGAATGGCATGGGATTCCTGCATTGGGTGAAGTTTGCGGCCGAAGCGACTGATTTTGTTGTCTCAAACATGGTTCAGAACAGTTCGCCGGTCGGTATATCTGACGAGGAAGCCGCGGCCTTCGACGCCCCGTTTCCGAGCGATGAGTATATGGCTGGCGCGCGGAAGTTCCCCTCGCTGGTGCCCGTCATCCCGGACAATCCCGCGATCCCGGCCAATCGGGCGGCGTGGGACGTCTTTCGGAAATGGGAAAAGCCGTTTCTGACGGCATTCAGCGACATGGACCCTGTGACTGCTGGCGGCGAGAAGCGGTTTCAGGAGGAAGTGCCTGGCGCCAAGGGCCAGCCTCACACGACGATAGAGATGGGTGGCCATTTCCTTCAGCATGACCAGCCAGAGGCGCTGACAACCGTCATTATGGATTTCATCGAAGCCAATCCATAAGCTGAGCCCCAAAACAAGTGGGGGAAAGCAATGAGTTGGTGGATGACGGGGCTCCTCGGCCTGGTAGTGACTATTGCTCTTGGCGGGCTCTATATGTGGCGTTCACATGTCCCCCCTAGGGCCTCCGTGGGCGTTGCGGCAACTCTCGTTAGCGGTGATGAGACTCGCGGCTATTATGTTTCAGGCACTGGTCCTTCTGTCGTTCTCCTGGCCAGTCTTGGGCGCGCCGCCAGCGATTTCAATGAGTTAGTAGGCAGTCTTAACCAGGCAGGTTACCGAACCATTGCCATCGATCCGCCGGGTATCGGCGAAAGCACGCTGATGGATGCGGAGGGTATGACAGGTCACGATCTTGCGGATGGGGTGCATGAGATCGTCGAAAAAGAAGTGGCGGCCGGAGAAAGGATTGTCATTCTGGGCCACGCGTTCGGTAATCGTATCGCGCGGACCTATGCCGCCGACTATCCCGAGCGGGTAGCGGCAACTGTGTTGGTGGCCGCCGGGGGCAAGGTCGCCATTGATCCAAAAGCTGCCGAGGCGCTCAGAAGCAGCTTCTTGACGTTCATGCCGGATTGGTGGCGGCGCCCGAAAGTGCGCTACGCATTTTTCAGCGGAGACAATGAAATCCCGGAATATTGGATGGGCGGATGGTCGAGGGGCACAGCGCAGCTTCAAGGACACACCACCCGCACCACGCCATCAGCAGAGTTTTGGGGCGGTGGCACTGCGCCCATGCTGGTGGTTCAGGCGATGGATGACACGATTGCGCCGCCGGAGCACACAGCCGTCCTCTTGAAGGAAGAGTTTGGGGATCGGGTGACGGTCGCGGAGATCGAAGATGCGGGGCACGCCCTGCTTCCCGAACAACCGGAAAAGGTCGCTGAAGCCGTCCTGGCCTATCTCAACCTCCATCACCCGATCGGCCATTAAGCTGCCGCGGCTGGTGTAAAATCGATCGGGATTTCGTTGAGCCAGAAGGCACGCTTCACGAAATGCTGGAGGTCATCTGTGGGATAGCGCATGTGTCCGCCAGCGAGGTGGTGTGGGGCAAACTCGAGGATGAACTCCACATCCAGCCAGTTGAATCCAAGGTGATTGAGCTTCCGGGCGGCCTCTGCGGCGGTGATCGTCTTCTGGGAAGTGTTGGTCATGATTGGCCTCTCCATAACGCACTGATGGACGATTTCGGATAGCGGCTGTTTGCCGCTCTGTGACGAGGCTTTGTCTAAGGATCGGCCATGACCACAATTTGTCTCGGGTGCGATAGTTTGGTGACGGTATTGAGCCCGTTCAGGGACGCCAAGCTCTTGTTTTTGGACAAAAATCAGGCGATACAGGGGACAAGACACTGATTTGGCCGTGAGGAACAGTCCATGCTTGCACGCATCTATAAGCCTGCGAAAACTGCGATGCAGTCCGGCACCGCCAGAACGCGCAAGTGGGTTCTGGAGTTCGAAGCTGAACAAGCACGGTCCATCGACCCGTTGATGGGCTATACAAGCTCTGCAGACATGAACTCGCAGGTCAAAATGGAGTTCGAGAGTAAGGAGCAGGCCATCGCTTATGCGGAGAAGCATGGGATTGCCTACCAGGTGATGGAGCCCAAAAAGGGCAAGCGCGCCATCAAAGCCTATTCGGACAATTTCAAGTTCGGCCGCATTGGCCAATGGACGCACTAAGCAAACGACAGGTGTGGTCAAGGCCCGGTTAGGTCCCGTAGCTCAACTGGATAGAGCAGCTGCCTTCTAAGCAGCAGGTTCGAGGTTCGAGTCCTCGCGGGATCGCCATTTGCAATCTCATCTTGCTCATTGCCCATCAAAACCGAGGACCAATCGCACATGAATGAGATGAAGCTGGCAAAGCCGCAGTTCGATATTGGGTTGGCCACCAATAATCTTCAGGACATGCTTAGGTTCTGGCAGGGTGATGTCGGTGTGCCTTTTGATCATGCGCTGAAGGTCAAGCGCGGGCAGACGCAGCACCGGCATGATTTGATGGGGTCGGTTCTCAAGATAAATCACTTAGAAGAAACCATCCCAGACACGCCGCCTGCCGGCTACCTGGAGCTGCTCGTAGCCAGCGATAAGAACCCGGCGAGTCATACAGATCCGGATGGCAATGCCGTATCGCTGGTTGCACCTGGAACTGAAGGTGTCTCTCAAATTGCTGTCCGGATGGGTGTGCGAGATCTGGATGCGCACAGGCGCTTTTACGCCGAAGCATTTGGCTTCCCCGAGCGGCCTTACAGCAAGGGCGTGGCCTTTCAGGTGGGCGAAGGACTGATACTGCTCGAGCAGGACACCAATGCACCCAGCGATGCGGAATTCCAGGGAAAGGGGTGGCGTTACATCACCTTCCAGGTCTTTAAGGTCGATAACGAACACAAGCGGGTTCTTGATGCAGGTGGCGCAGAAGCATTGGCGCCGGTGACCCTCGGCACCACGGCGCGGATCTCCATGGTACGCGACCCGGATGGCAATTGGATTGAGCTCTCTCAGCGGGCGTCGATCGTTGGAAGTCTGGAGTAGGATGTCTTAGCCTCTGAGGCGAAGACATTCAGTACCAGCTCGGGTCATGGGTCGCTTGGTAGGCTGGCCTGTCTTTGAGACGTCTTACATAAGCCCGCTGCTTGTCGGTGGGCGCCTCTATTTGGCCCGTCTGTATGAAAAAATCCAACGTCCCGCCAAAGACGATATCTGCTGCAGTGAATTTTTCGCCGAGGGCCCAACCGCTTTCAGGGGTCATTTCTTCTATGGTGGCCAGGCACCGATCCAAATCGCCGAAGCCCACGGAACTGCTCGGGTAGTCACCGACGTTCATCGATTTGACAGTGAACATGGGTTCCAGCGTGGTCCCCGGCACGAACATGTAGCGGTAATACTTGCCGCGGTCCGGCGAGCCTGGCGGCGGGGCGAAGCCCTTTTCGGAAAATTTGTCTGCGAGGTAAGCACAGATGGCGGCAACCTCCGTGACGACGATGCCCTGGTCGATCAGGACTGGTATCTTGCCCATCGGGTTAATTGACCGGAATTCCGAAGTTGCTGTGGCGCCAGACTGAAGGTCCACAATTGTCTGCTCAGGTTCAACCTCCAGCTCTGCAAACATCCAGAGCGTCGTCATCGCTCTGCTCATAGGGTTGTAATAGTGTTTCATGAATATTCCCTCCGGCGTTAGGCGTCGCTGCTTAGCAACAGGTTCCTGACACCCCTCTGGCAGGAGATGCGGTCGGGCGTTCCGTCAAAGACTATTCTGCGGCGTCTTGATCCGTGCGCTTGGCTTCTGAGTCGAATTGTTCGAGCAAATGCCGAATGTATTTCGAAACGGCTGCGTCCACATTGGTTTGTCCGCGCGCGCCTTTTGGTGCGGCAAGGCGGACAAGCTTGGCGTCCAGCTCGGGCGGGATGTGGATTGTTCGTGCCCGCAATCGCGGCTGCTCGCCAGGTTCCAGTCGATGTGTTGTTTCCTGGTCTCGGGGCAGCGCGCTGGCGCAGGCAGGACAGGATTTCGCGCGCCATGGCACGCGGGCGCTACATGCGGGACATGTCTTCCATTTGGTCTGGGTCAGAAAACTCAGCACAATGAGTGTGGTTACTCCGACCACGACGGACATCTCAGCGAATAGGCGGAAAGTCGCAAAGTCGATGATCGAGCCAGATGGGCTAAGCTCGCTCGGTTCTACCAGGCCTGTCAGTGCGGCGATGGTGAGGGGAACGATAATCGCCAGAGTTTGCGCGAGGGCGGAGATTCCCGCCCAAACAAGAAGGCTGCGGCCTTTAACATGGCTGGCCACAAAGGCAGCGAGCAGGACAAAGACGAGCATGACCGAGGCGAGCAGCAGAAGGCCTTCCCAATTGGGCTGCAGCAGACCAATTTCGGTCAGTTTTTCAGCTATCAGCGACACGGCTTTGTGACCAATCGTTAACTTGGCAAGAGAGCGATTCCTCGCCAATTCTCTTCAAGTGACACTATAGTTGGATGTAAGCTTACCGCTGAATCTAGATAATTGGGTAAACGACCATGACGAACCATCGCGCACCTCGGAATAGGGCTAAAGCGGCCGTGCTTTCTGATGAGAAGGGACATGTTCAGCGTCTTGCTTTGAGCATGTTGGTAGCGCTGATGTTGGCGGTGGCAGCGGTCGGTGCCATGATTTCACAAAGCGGCGCGGCAGAGACTGATGGCGAAGCACCCGCTGCGGCGAGCGAAGCCACGGGGCATGACCTTTATCGCCGCGGCTACTACGAAGAAGCGATTGCGGAGTGGACAGAAGCTGCGGATGAGAATGGCGACGCAGGCGCTGCCTTTCGTCTCGGCGAAGAGTATTTCGACGCAAAGGTCGTAAAGAGGGACGTCGAGAAAGCAGTCAAATATCTGACGCTTGGCGCCGAAGGCGGTGATGATCGGGCTCAGCAAGACCTTGGGACCATGTACGACAATGGCTGGGGTGTGACCGCTGATGTCGATAAGGCAGCCTACTGGTATTTGGAAGCAGCCAAGCGGGGCAGTGCTGTCGCGCAGTACAATATTGCGACCATGTATGAGACTGGTACCGGTGTCGAACAGGATATCGAGAAAGCGTACATGTACTACCTGCTGGCGGTGCAGGGCGGCTTTCCGCATTTTGCCACGACTGAGCTTGAAAATGTGTCGCGGACAATGACCGCTGAGCAGATTAAACAGGCGACCTTGATGGCGCGTGAATTCAAGCCCTTGGACAACGAAAGCGATAGTTAAAACGCCTTCCAAATTGGGAGCGTCGGACGATAATGACGCATTGGTAAAGGAGGGCTTTTCTGTTAATCTTAAGGTGTATCGCGCGCAGTTTGACGCAGGGCGACTAACAAGAACAACAATTGCCGACTGATATCCTAGCGCTGGTTGGAAATGTTTGACTCTCAGGAGAGGGGTGTCTCATGAAATCTGTATTTACGAAGAGCTCTAACAGGCTGTTGGCGGCATCGCTGGCTGCCGGAATGAGCCTTATGACTCTACCGGCGCTGGCTGGTGTGAGTGAAAGCGAGGCAGCTCGCCTGGACGGGGACCTCACCCCGATGGGCGCTGAGCGTGCCGGGAATGCAGCCGGTACGATTCCGGCTTGGACCGGCGGGATCTCAAGCCCTCCGGCAGGGATCGACTATACAATCGGCGATCATCACGCGGATCCCTTCGCGGATGATGAAATCCTCTTTACGATTACACAAGAGAATGCTGCCGAGTATTCGGACAATCTGACGCCGGGACACCTGGCTCTCTTGAACACCTATGACACCTACAAAATGAACGTGTACCCCTCACGGCGGTCATGTGCCTTCCCTGAGGCTGTCTATGCTGCAAACCGCGCGAATGCAGTAAACGCGTCGCTCGTTGCCGGTGGTAATGGTGTGGACGGCGCACTTCTTGGCACGCCGTTCCCGATCCCGGAAGAAGCTGTTGAGGTTGTTTGGAACCACAATCTGCGATACCGCGGTCATAAGCTCACCCGTCAGTTCTCGGCTTTCTCGCCATCCTTTGGTGGCGGGTTTACGCCTATCGTTGTGCGGGACCAGGTTATCTTTACCTATGCTGACCCAACGACAGAGAATTTCGCGGACCTCAACAATATTTCTCTGAAATATATGCAGACCGTTGTTTCACCTGCGCGCCGCGCCGGCGAAATTATCCTTGTGCATGACACGATCAACCAGGTTGCGGGACCTCGGAACGCTTGGTCTTACAGCCCGGGTACGCGGCGTGTACGCCGTGCACCGACAATTGCCTACGACAACCCTCAGTCCTATTCGGATGGTCTGCAGACCGCCGACAATTTCGACCTGTTCAATGGGTCGCCTGATCGGTACACGTGGGAAATGCTCGGTAAGCAGGAAAAGTATATCGCTTACAACAGCTATAAGATCGGTTCAGATCAGCTGACCTATGAAGATATTGCTCAAGAACGTCATGTCGATCAGGACCTTCTGCGCTATGAGCTGCATCGTGTGTGGGCCGTTGAAGGCAAGCTGAATGAAGGCCAGCGTCACATCTACACGCGTCGCGTGAAGTATATGGATGAAGATAGCTGGACGATGGCTGCGGCAGAACTCTATGACGGGCGTGGCGAGTTGTGGCGGACGCAAGAAGCCCACATCATTCAGTATTATGATGTGCCGACCTGCTTCAACGGATCAGAAATCGTTTATGACCTGATCGTTGGACGGTACGTGGTCCAGGGCCTGAAAAACCAGGAACCGATGATCAACTTCTTTGCGGATGAGTTGGACGAGGATCAGTTTACGCCGTCGGGCGTACGGGCTTCAGCCAGCCGCTGATCCAAGTTTTTGTCTAAATTGAGGGCGGGCGCATTGTGAATGCGCCCGCCTTTTGTATGCTCGACTCCTAGGCGTTAGGGGAAGGGCATGTCTCAAACTGAATGGCACAATTGGTCGGGCTGGGTGACGTCGCGACCGCTCAAGTTTCACCGTCCGCAAAATGAGACCGAGCTGGCGACACTCATGTCCGATTGCGCGGGACCTGTTCGCGTAGCGGGATCCGGCCATTCCTTCACGCCCATTTGTGAAAGTGACGGGACGCTCTTTTCGCTGGAAAACATGAGTGGTGTTGTTTCCGTTGACTCAAACGCCGCAAGGGCGCGCGTGCAGGCTGGTTCGACGATCAGAGACCTTGGACCGTTGTTGCATGAGGCTGGACTGGGACTTCTCAATCAGGGTGATATTGATCGGCAAGCCATTGCGGGAGCGGTCGGCACCGGCACGCACGGAACCGGCAAAGACCTCCAGAGCATTTCGGCCGCCGTCACAGGTTTCCGGCTGGTCTTGCCGAGTGGAGAGATCCTTGACTGTTCGGCAGATGCGAATGCGGATGTTTTTCATGCGGGTCGCGTTTCCATGGGTAGTCTGGGCATCATGTCCGAGATTGAGCTGCAATGTGCGCCTGCCTATGCGTTGGAGGAGCGGGGCGGGCGCCTCTCCGCTGGAGAGATGTTTGAAACGCTGGATGCGCTTAGAGATGGCAACCGCCACTTTGAGTTCTTCTGGTTTCCGTTTGCCGATGATGTCTTGATCAAGACATTGAACATCTCAGATACGCAGCCCAAGGCGCGTAAGAGAGCGCCCGATGGGCAAGATGGGCCCGCAGATATTGCGTTTCGCAGATTGTGCGAGATCAGCAGATTTGCTCCGTTTCTGCGCGGTCGGCTCCAGAAACAGATGACCGAGCAGGGCGGCGCGCGTTACTCAGGCGACGAGCCAGGTCGGTCCCGTTGGTCGCACGACGCGTTTCCGAGTGACCGGAACGTGCGCTTCAATGAGATGGAATATGCGGTACCTGCGGAGAGCGGGCCTGACTGTGTTCGCGAAGTTGCGCAGCAGATGCGCACCTGTGGCGTCAACTTTCTGTTTCCTATTGAGTACCGATATGTTGCTGCGGACGACGCGTGGCTCAGTCCTTTTTATGAGCGAGACTCGGTGACGATCTCGATCCACCAGTATCACAAACAGCCTTATGCCAAGCTGTTTGCAGGTGTTGAGCAGATTTTCAGAAAGTATGGCGGGCGACCGCATTGGGGGAAATTGCACACGCTGGAGGCCAATGATCTACAGCGACTCTATCCCCGCTGGCAGGACTTTTGCGACGTCAGAAACCGCCTGGACCCTGATGCCAAAATGCTGAACCCATTCCTTCGGAAACTGTTTGGGGTGTCGGCCTAAGCCTCATCAAACAGTGCGACGGCTTGGCCCTCTTCGATGGGGTCTTCTTCCGCCACCAAAATCTCAACGAGTGTACCGTCCGCGGGCGCCATGATCGGGATTTCCATCTTCATTGATTCCAGAATGAGGATGGGATCATCTTCTTCGAGTTGATCGCCCGCTTTTGCTTCGATCTTCCAGACTTTTCCTGTGATCTCGCTCTTGACTTCTACCTGTGCCACTGCGGCCTCCCACAAGTTTCGATATGTTTGGCGCACCCTACCATGACACCACACCCTTATCGAAGCGCTTCCAATTCGATGTCAGAAGCTAAAACGACGGCCTTGAGCAGCGCCCAGATTGGGAGACCGGGCTGCAGACCCATCTCTTTTGCAGCACGTTGCGTGATCCGCGCCCAGACCGGTGGGGCTTCACGGTTTCCTACAGGACGAATAAGGACATCGACTTGCGCAGGTCCTGCTTCGGTCATGACACCGACCTCACCGGCGAGGACGTTTCGGATTGAAAGACCTGACGGTTCGTCTTTTGACAGCACAATGTCGCGGGCTTGAATGCGAAGACGCACTTCATCTCCCAAGTCGCCGGCGACGTTGGGTGCCGTCAAGACCCCCCAAGGCGTCTCAATGGGAATGAGGCCATCGATGGCCTTCGCGCCGATTGTCGCGGCCATTATGGTCACGGGTTCCGGGTGGTCGGTTGTCGTTGCGCCGCCGAGAACAAGCGATTGAACATCAATGCGGCTCAATGTTTCTTCGACGCCGCCGCGCGCAAGCACTTTGCCCTGATCCAGCACGATGACACTGTCCGCCAGTCGCAGGGTTTCATCCAGGTTATGACTGACATAGAGGATTGGCAGATCGAACCGGTGCCGGAGCCGTTCCAGGAAGGGCATAATTTCACGCCGTCGCGCCAGGTCTAGGCTCGCAAGTGGTTCATCCATCAAGAGCGCGGCGGGTGCTGAGAGAAGTGCACGGCCGATGGCAACGCGCTGCTTCTCACCGCCTGACAGGTGATGAGGCCTGCGAGTCAGAAGGTCTTCAATGTCCAAGAGGTCAACAATCTCTTCCAAGGTGCTGAGCGCGGGCCGATTATCCCGCCTTGAGAATGTGAGGTTGGATCTGACCGTCATATGCGGAAACAGACGGGCATCCTGGAACACCATGCCGAGCTCACGGTGCTCTGGGCTCAGGTTGAGATTGGTCTCAGAGTCATACAGCGGTTGTCCATCGAGATAGACGGACCCGCGATCTGGGTTAGCCAAGCCCGCAATTGTCGACAGGAGCATGCTCTTGCCAGCGCCTGAGGGACCGATGATACCTGTGACCCCAGCAGATGCTTCGATCGCCACATCGAGAACAAATGGGCCGACCTGCTTTTTCACGTTTATTTCCAGCAGGCTGCTCACACAACATCTCCTGTGAGACGCCGGCGGACTACGCGTCCAAGAAGTTCAGAAGCCGCGAGGGTGACGATGGCCAGCAAGACTGATATTGCGACAAGCCGGTAGCCCATTTCCTCCCCGCCTGGGGACTGCAGGGCGCTGTATAAGGCGAGAGGCAGGGTCTGCGTTTCCCCCGGAATGTTCCCTACAAAAGCGATTGTGGCGCCAAACTCTCCCAAGGCTCTAGAGAAGGCGAGGAGAGAGCCCGCGATCAATCCAGGTGAGACCAAAGGGAGAATGATGGTGAGGAAGACCCGTGTCGGTGTCGCTCCCAGGGTACGTCCTGCTTGAATGAGGCCCGTGTCGATGGCTTCCAGTGAAAGACGAATTGCTCGAACCAAAAGCGGAAAGCCCATGACCGCCGCGACTATTGCTGCGCCCTGCCAGGTGAAAACCACGCGGACCCCCAATTGATCATTGAGCCATCCGCCAACGGGTCCATTGACGCCCAGTAAAACGAGCAACAGGTACCCTGTGGCTACTGGAGGCACGACGAGTGGCAGGTGCACCAGACCATCCAGAACAATTTTGCCGGGGAAGTTGGTTTTCGCAAGGATCCATGCGACGCCGAATCCCAAGGGGAGTGAGACCAAGACGCCGGTGAAGGCGACTTTGAGCGAGAGAACGAGGGCGATCCACTCTGCGTCTGTCAGTTCAAGACTCACTGGCTGGAGACTCTGCTGAAGCCGTGCGCGGCGAACACTTGAGCGGCTTTGTAGGATTGCAGGTAGTCAAAAAAAGACCGGGCAGCATCGTTGGGCGTTCTGCCGATGAGCGCCACCGGATAGGTGATTTCATTGCCTTCGATCGCAGGGATGGTTCCGGCAATGCGCACCCGATCATCAATACCCGCGTCTGTTCGATACACAATTCCGGCCTTCGCTTCGCGTCGCCGGACCCACGCGACTGCTGCTCTAACTGAGGACGCACGAACGATCTGGCCAGCCTCAAGGCCACCCATCCCGAAATGGCGGAGAGCGGTTGTTGCATAGCGTCCAGCAGGGACCGTCGCCGGATCGCCTATTGCCAATTTATCGGTTCCCAGATAAGCAGCGACGCTGCCTCTTTGTTGAATATTGATCAGCGCGTCTTTGTTCTCCGACGGGACAATGATCACAAGCTGGTTGGCTAGAAGAGGCACTCGGTTTCCTTGACGAATAAGGCCAGCTCTTTCGATCCAATCCATCCATTCGGTGCTTGCTGACAAATAGATGTCGGCTGGTGCGCCAGCTTCAATTTGTCTGGCCAGGGTTCCTGAGCCAGCGAATATCGTGCTGACTGAGCATGCTGTGTCTTTCTCGTAGTCTGAGGCAATCTGTTCTAGGACATCTGTGGTGCTGGCCGCAGAGAAAATCGAAATGGGTTCACAGGCTGCACCCGCGCTAAAAGCAGGACCCGCAAAACTGATAAGAGATGCGCTGATGAACAGAATGAGCGATTTCATGCGCTGTTTGCCAGCCTGGTGAGACCGGCCTCCAAATCAGCAATCAGGTCCTCTGGGTCTTCAAGTCCAGCATGGATCCGTATAAGGGGACCTTCGGGTGCCCAAGTCGTCGCTGTTCGGTTTTTGGTTGGATCAGCGGGGATGATGAGGCTTTCATACCCGCCCCAGGAATAGCCCATGCCAAAGAGCTCCATATCGTTGAGCATGGCCGCGACGGCTTCGTCGCTTGTCGATTTCAGAACCACACCGAAAAGACCGGAGGCGCCACTGAAGTCACGCTTCCAGATTTCGTGGCCCGGGTCGGTTGGCAAAGCTGGATGAAGGACGCGGGATACTTCCGGTCGATCCTGGAGCCATTTGGCAAGGAGCAAGCCAGTCGCCATATGCCTTTCGAGGCGAACGGACAGAGTTCTGAGGCCACGGAGCGCGAGATAAATGTCGTCAGGACCAGCGGTGATGCCGACAGCCCCATGGTTTTTAATGGTCGCGCGCCAGGCGCTTTCATTTGTTGTGATGGTGCCCATCATCACATCCGAATGTCCCACGATGTACTTGGTCGCTGCTTGTATCGACACGTCGACGCCGAGGGTGAATGGTTTGCAATAGAGCGGTGACGCCCAGGTATTGTCCATCATGACAAGCGCGCCAGCATCGTGTGCTGCCGCAGCGATTGCCGGAATGTCCTGCATTTCGAATGTCTGCGAGCCGGGCGCTTCCGTGAAGACGGTGGACGTTTCTGGCTTGAGCAGTTTAGCGATCCCGGCCCCTATTGTCGGCGGGTAGTATTCGACATCGACACCATAGCGTTTGAGCACGATATCGCAGAACGTTCGGGTGGGCCCGTACACGCTGTCGGTAACAAGAAGATGATCGCCTGCCTTCAGATGCGCCAGGAGGGCTATAGAGCAGGCAGAAAGGCCCGACGGCGTGACAAGCGAGCGATAGCCGCCTTCAAGTTCCGCCACCGCGTCCTGAAAGGCAAAGGTGGTCGGTGTGCCGCGTCGCCCATAGGTGACAGCTACGTCGCGCGCATGGAGTGCATCGACGGTGGGATAGAGGATCGTTGACGCATGGTAGACGGGGGGATTGATGACCCCGTGATTATTGTGGGGGTCTCGACCGGTGGTGACGATGGTTGTGTCTTGATGCTTCTTTTTGGTCATATTCCGCCACTCATGGACTTGTGATCACCGCTTCTAGTTTCGCAGCCGACTTCGTTGTAAGAATAGGGGGTGGCGACCGATAGCAAAAGAGCTATGGAGCCAAAGTCAAAGTTCAATATTGAGTTGAGCGTGTTTGAGGGGAGATTTCATGAACAATCGGCTTTTGCCAGTTATTTTGGCGTTGGTGGCTGGGCTTGTCGTTGGGTTTCTGCTGTACCCCATGTTTGGTGCAGGTTCTGATCAGCCTGCGCCGGTTGTCGCGGCGGCGGATGAGACGGCTCCCCAACCGGACCCCGAACCACTGCCAGTTGTCGAAAGCAGATCGACCCTCGACCTGGTTCGTGAACGCGGCCATGTGCGCTGCGGCGTTAGTCAGGGGCTTCCCGGTTTCTCAAACCCCAATGACTCAGGTGACTGGAGCGGCATTGATGTCGACGTCTGCCGGGCGGTGGCGGCTGCTGTTTTCGGCGACGCCGACAAATCACGGTACACGCCCTTATCTGCCAAGGAACGCTTTACTGCGCTGCAGTCCGGTGAAATCGATGTGTTGACGCGGAATACGACCTGGTCATTGACCCGGGACACGGCGCTTGGTCTCGATTTCGTTGGCATCAATTATTATGACGGCCAGGGCTTTATGGTCCGCAAAGAGCTTGGCGTGAAGAGCGTCATGGAGCTGGACGGCGCGGTCGTTTGTACAAATACGGGCACGACGACGGAGCTCAATGTTGCAGATTTTTTCAGGTCCAACGGCTTGGCCTACTCAATTGTCGCTTTTGAGAAATCGGATGAAGTGGTGGCTGCCTACGATGCCGGGCGGTGCGACGCGTTCACAACGGATGCATCCGGTCTCTATTCAGAAAGGCTGAAGCTCGCCAATCTGGACGATCATGTGGTTTTGCCCGAGATCATATCGAAGGAGCCGCTGGGGCCGGCTGTACGCCAAGGCGATGATCAATGGGCGGATATTGTTCGCTGGTCCCTCTTTGCCATGATCAGTGCAGAAGAGCTTGGCGTGACATCTGATAATGCCGGAGAGATGCGCAACAGCGAAAACCCCGCCATTCGCCGACTCTTGGGAGTCGAAGGGGCTTTCGGGCAGAATCTCGGCATTGCCAATGACTGGGCGTACAAAATCATTACCCAGGTAGGGAACTATGGAGAATCGTTTGAACGGGGTGTCGGGGTGAACACACCTTTGGGCATCCCGCGGGGCTTGAATGCGCTCTGGACAGACGGTGGCCTGCAATATTCACCGCCGATCCGCTGATCCTTCAACAGTGACTGATAAAACTGATATGGGGCCTGAAAGCCCGCAACCTTGGAACAATCCGAAGCTGCGCGCGATCGGGATCCAGCTTGCGGTGCTGTTTGTCGTTGGCTCGTTTGTCTGGATTGTTGTCGATAACACGATCACGAACCTTCAGCGCCAAAACATCGCGTCCGGGTTTGGATTTCTGGACAACCCGGCGGGCTTCGGGATCGCGCTGACGCTCGTGGACTATACCGAGCAATCGAGCTATGGCCGGGCGCTCCTTGTCGGATTTCTGAACACGCTTCTGGTGGCCGTGATCGGCATTTTTATCGCGACCTTTCTTGGCTTTGCCCTTGGCGTCGCGCGGCTGTCGTCGAACTGGCTGATTGCAAAAATTGCGACGGTCTATATCGAAGTCGTCAGAAATGTGCCCCTCCTGCTGCAACTGTTCTTCTGGTACTTTGCGGTATTGCGCGCGCTTCCTCTTCCTCGGGAGAGCCTTTCTCTGCTGGAAGTCGCTTTTCTGAACAATCGCGGGATTTACGTGCCCGCGCTCATCCTAGAGGGGAGTGGCCTCCTGCTACTGCTGTCGGCGATTGTCGGGGCGGCTGCGGCATGGTTTATCGGCCGACATGCCAAGCGCCAGCGCTTGGAGACCGGTAAGGTGGTTAAAGGTGCCGTCTTTGCGCCGCTGCTTGTTTTTGTCCTGCCCGTCTTGGTTTTTCTGTTGCTTGGCATGGGATTGAAAGCGGAGATCCCCACGCTTCAGGGATTTGGTTTTAGAGGCGGATGGTCGCTCATCCCGGAATTCGTCTCGCTGCTGCTTGCGCTATCGACTTACACGGCAGCCTTTATTGCGGAGAATGTCAGGTCCGGTATTTTGGCCGTGTCGAAAGGACAAACGGAAGCCGCGCGCGCTTTAGGGCTGAAACCGGCACCCATCCTCCGGCTTGTGATCATTCCGCAGGCGTTGCGCGTCATCATTCCGCCGCTCACCAGCCAGTACCTTAATCTGACGAAGAACTCGTCACTCGCCGTCGCGATTGCCTATCCAGATCTTGTCTCAGTGTTTTCAGGCACTGTGCTCAATCAGACAGGGCAGGCGGTCGAAGTCATTGCGATCACAATGACGATCTATCTCAGTCTCAGTCTTTTTACCTCTCTCGTGATGAATTGGTACAACCGCCATATGGCCCTGGTGGAGCGATAGATCATGAGTGAGACATTCGTTCGCACATCGCATGCCCCGGACAAAAAGCCCCCGGTAACCCAAATCGGTCCCGTCCGATGGTTGCGCGACAACCTGTTCTCCTCCTGGTTCAATTCAACCCTGACGATCCTGGCGCTTTTGCTGCTGTTGATCTCTGTGCCGCCTTTCCTTGATTGGGCGCTTTTCAGTGCTGTGTTCTCGGCCAAAGATGGGGCTGCCTGTCGTGTCGACGGGGCGGGGGCGTGCTGGGCCTTTGTCGAGGCTAAATTCGGACAATTCCTGTTTGGACGGTACCCGGCGGAAGAGAGATGGCGGGTGATCTTGACGCTGCTTCTAGGTGCAGGCGGTTTGCTTCCACTGCTTGTCCCTAGCGAGTTGCCCAAAAAGTGGTTTGTCGCCTATCTGTTGCTGCCTTTTCCGTTTCTGGCCTTTGTTTTCCTGTCGGGTGGCCTTTTTGGCCTTGAGAGGGTTGAAACCAGCGACTGGGGTGGGCTGATGGTCACCCTTGTCGTAGCGCTGACGGGGATTGCCGCGTCGCTGCCGCTTGGCGTCCTTCTGGCCCTGGGCAGGCAGTCTGATATGCCTGTGGTCCGGATCCTTTGTGTGCTCTTTATCGAGTTCTGGCGCGGCGTACCGCTGATTACAGTGCTTTTCATGTCCAGCGTCATGCTGCCGCTCTTCCTGCCCGAAGGCATGAGCTTCGACAAATTGTTGCGGGCGTTGATCGGGGTGGCGTTGTTCTCATCGGCCTATATGGCAGAAGTCGTTCGGGGCGGTCTTGCCGCCGTGCCTGCCGGACAATATGAGGCGGCTAAGGCGCTCGGCCTGACATACTGGCAGTCGATGGCGCGTATCGTGTTGCCGCAGGCGCTCAAGACGGTCATTCCCGGGATCGTGAACAATTTCATAGGTCTCTTTAAAGACACCACTCTGGTTTTGATTATTGGACTGTTCGACCTGTTGGGGATTGTGCAATCGAACTTCACCGATCCCACCTGGTCGTCACCGCAAACGGCGACGACGGGCTATGTGTTTGCCGCCATTGTTTTCTGGATTTTCTGCTTCGGCATGTCGAGATATTCCATCTACATGGAACGCCGTCTCGATGCCGGTGAGCAACGATAGGATATTTCATGACCGTCCCATCCAAGGCCATCATCGAGATCGAAAAAATCGATAAATGGTTTGGCGACTTTCATGTCCTGAAAGACGTATCGCTCACGGTGCGTGAAGGCGAGCGGATTGTCGTGGTCGGTCCCTCGGGGTCGGGCAAATCGACTCTCATTCGGTGCATCAATCGATTAGAGGCGCATAATCTGGGACGCATTGTTGTTGATGGCATTGAGCTCACCGAAGATCTGAAACGTATTGATGAAGTTCGCCGTGAAGTTGGCATGGTGTTTCAGCAATTCAATCTGTTTCCGCACATGACCGTTCTGGAGAACTGTACCCTTGCACCCATGTGGGTCCGTAAGCTGCCTCAGAAGGAAGCGGAAGAGCTTGCCATGTCCTACCTGGAGCGGGTGCGGATTCCGGAACAGGCTATGAAGTATCCGGGGCAGCTAAGTGGCGGTCAGCAGCAGCGGGTGGCGATAGCGCGTGCGCTTTGTATGAATCCCAAGATCATGCTGTTTGATGAGCCCACTTCTGCCCTTGATCCAGAGATGATCAAAGAGGTGCTCGATGTTATGGTCGATCTGGCCGAGGGCGGTATGACGATGATCTGCGTCACTCATGAAATGGGTTTCGCGCGGCGGGTCGCTGATCGGGTCATCTTTATGGATGAGGGCGAGATTATCGAAATCAAATCGCCTGAGGACTTCTTTGAGAACCCTGAGCACGAGCGAACGAAGCTGTTCCTGTCGCAGATACTGGAGGACTAGAGCGGGATCGGGAAAAGTGTCCGCGGTTTTCCGTCCGATCCCGCTCTAAGTTTTTTAGATCGATCACGTTCACCGTTTTAGGTTCAAGCGACCTAAAACGGTCGTGATCTAGTCTTCCGGCGCTTCAAGGATAACTTCTTGCTGACCGCAGGGCGTGAATCCGTTTCTCTGATAGAGCGGTAGCGCACTCGGGTGATCAAGTGTGCAGGTTTGGACGATCAGCTTTTTTGGACGGTGCATCCAGGCGATTTCAATGCTCTCACACAGCAAAAACCGCCCGAGACCCTGTCCGACAAACTCCGGAAGTATGCCAAGGAAGGAAAGCTCCGCCGTCGGCATTTGCCGGAAGTCGAGTTCGGCAAATCCTGCGGGACACCCGTTCAAGTAGAGGACAAAGACATGGACTCGGTCATCATGGATGATGGCGGCCAGTTCTTCATCGTTGAGCGCTTTCCGGTTCACCCAGAAATAGTCCTTGCCGACCGTGTCATACAGATAGCGGTAAAAGTGGATGGGAGGTTTCTCTGCCCTCATGAGGGCGAATTTCCCGCGCGGGGAAGGGCAACTCAAGCTGGGCTCCCGCAACATCTCCAGATGCGTGACCGTTGTTGCTTTTTTGAGGCCCATAAAAGGCTCCCGCGACGATCCTAATCAACTCTTCTCAATGGGCATCCCATCCGTGGCGGCCCATTCCGACCAGGAGCCATCATAAAGGCTGATGTTGGGATGTTCTAGGACCGTCAGCGCCAGATAGGGAATTGCGGCCGTCACGCCCGAGCCGCAGGAGGTGACAATCGGCCGCCCGAGGTCGACCCCTGCCAGCTCAAATGCCTGCGTCAATTCTGCGGGCGGCTTTAGTGTTCCATCGTCGTTCAGAAGTTCCCCAAAGGGCAGCGACAGGCTATCTGGCATATGGCCTGATGAGAGTTCGGGCCGGGGCTCCGGGTCAGTTCCTGCGAACCGTCCGCGACTGCGCGCATCTACAAGCTGTTCAAGCCCGGTTTTAAGATTGCTCTCAATGTCATTGATTTCGCGGCGAATGGTGCTGTTGGCCTGCGCGACGAATTGGCAGGCAGTCGCCCTCTGGGTGCCTGTCTCTGTTCTGTGTCCGTCAGCAAGCCACTTGGGGAGCCCACCATCAAGAACGGAAATATTCTCGTGGCCCATCGCCTTGAACATCCACCAGAACCGCGCGGCGCTGAAGAGACCTGCGCCATCGTAGACGATCACATGGTGGTTGTTCCCGACCCCCAACTGCTCGACGTAGGCGGCGAAATGTCCCGGTGAGGGCAGCATGTGGGGAAATGGGCTCCCCTGATCACTGATCTGGTCGAGATCAAGGAACACGGCGCCGGGAATGTGTTGATCCTCATATTCCTTCCTCGGATCGCGCTTCATTTGCGGGAGGTACCAGGTCCCATCAACAATCCGCATATCGGGACTTGTGAGGTTTTCTGCCAACCAATCAGTTGTCACGAGCGGCGGCGCGGGGGACGACACAGTATTTCTCCGTCAGAGCCAGGACGGAACGGGAAGCCCCTGTTCCTTCAGAAACGCAGGATTGAACATCTTGCTTTGGTACCTGGTGCCATAGTCGCAGAGGATTGTCACAATCGTGTGCCCGGGCCCCATTTCTTTTGCGAGCCTCATCGCGCCGGCAATGTTGATCCCGCTTGATCCTCCGAGACACAGGCCTTCATCGCTGAGAAGGTCGAAGCAGATTGGCAGCGCTTCGGCATCTGTGATCTGAAAGGGGTGGTCGATCGGCGCATTTTCCAGGTTCGCTGTTATGCGCCCTTGCCCAATGCCTTCCGTGATCGAGGAACCTTCCGCTTTCAACTCGCCATGTTTGTAATAGTTGAAGAGGGCCGCGCCCATGGGATCGGCCAGGCCGATCTGAATGTCCTTGTTTTTCTCTTTGAGCGCCATGCCTGTGCCGGCCAGCGTTCCGCCTGTACCGACGGCACAGATGAAGCCGTCAACTTTGCCGTCTGTCTGGTTCCAAATTTCCGGGCCGGTCATTTCAATATGGGCCTGACGGTTAGCTATATTGTCGAACTGGTTCGCCCATATCGCGCCATTGGGCTCCTTGGCGGCCAGTTCTTCGGCGAGCCGTCCTGAGTATTTCACGTAATTGTTGGGGTCCTTGTAGGGCACTGCGGGCACTTCGATGAGTTCGGCGCCGCATAGCCGGAGCATGTCTTTCTTTTCCTGGGACTGAGTCTCCGGGATCACGATGACTGATCGAAAGCCAAGAGCATTGCCGACAAGGGCAAGGCCGATTCCTGTATTGCCCGCGGTACCTTCGACAATCACGCCACCCGGCTTGAGGTCCCCTTTGGCCATCGCATCCTGGATGATGTAGAGCGCAGCGCGGTCTTTTACGGATTGCCCCGGGTTCAGGAATTCGCATTTCCCCAAGATGTCGCATCCCGTTTCTTCCGATGCTTTTTTGAGACGGATCATCGGCGTGTTGCCAATCGCGTCCACTAGGCCGTTTTTGATGTCCATGAAAGGGATCCTGGTTTCTTGTCTTGAAGTCGTTTCTTGGGGCTGCGTACCCGGAATCGAGCGGTCTCTGCTTATAGCAAAGATGGGCATTGGGCTGCCTTCACCAATGCATTCGGCAAATAATTTTTTGGACTTCCCTTGTGTCGGCCGATCAGGCTATTATTTAATAAGACCATTAAATAAAAAACAGGTGATATGCACGTTCATCCGCCGCGCGGGAGCAGACAAAGGAGGAGATCATGACACGCCATGCAGTGGTTAGCCGCGATGAGTGGGTTCGGGCACGCAAAGAATTGATGGAAGAGGAAAAAGCATTCTCTAAGGCGCGAGATGCGCTGGCGGCAAAACGCCGCTCATTGCCGTGGACCAAAGTCACCAAACCCTATGCGTTTGACACGGAGACGGGCACCCAGTCACTTGGGGAGCTCTTTGACGGACGAAGTCAGTTGATCGTTCAACATTTCATGTTCGGTCCGGATTGGGAGGAAGGGTGTCCTTCCTGCTCGTTCTGGGGCGATAATTTTGATCAGACCGTTCCACATCTCCATGCAAGAGATGTCACCTTCGTGGCCGCGTCCAGAGCGCCTCTGTCAATGCTACTGGGATATCGTGACCGTCTGGGTTGGGCTTTCCCCTGGGTCTCCTCTTTGGGGAGCGACTTTAATTTTGATTTCGATGTGTCATTCGATCCTGAGCGTCCGTCCGGCGCGCCGGTGACCTACAACTATCGGGAGACCGAATTTCCGTCCTCCGAGGCACCGGGCATCAGTGTCTTTGTGAAAGATGATGATGGTGCTGTCTGTCACACCTATTCAGCCTATGCCCGAGGTCTGGAGGACTTTAACAGTACCTACCGACTTCTGGATGCGACACCGAAGGGGCGGGATGAAGATGGTCTGGCCTATCCCATGGCGTGGGTTCGCCGGCGGGATCAATACTGATCTGGGGTCATTTGAAACGAGATTTGTGACGCGCCAGCCAATTCAGGCTGATGAGAGTCTTGCCGTCGACAATCCTCCCGTCATCACAGGCGGCGAGGGCATCGTCGAAAGCCACAACGATTGCTCTGATGTCTTCGTGTTCATGTGCCAGGCCAAAATAGCCACCAGCGGAGGTGAGGTCAGCGGCGGCGGCATACAGGTGTATTCTCTCGCCGTAACCGCCGGGCGAGGAGTAAGTCGTGCTTATGTGAACAAGGTCATCTATCTCGCAGTTCGCTTCTTCTTTTGCTTCTCTGCGCGCGGTTTCCTCAGGGGCGTCACAGCCATCAATGAGCCCAGCGACGATCTCAATCAGCCAGGTTGGTTCGTTATACCGCAGGCCACATGTTCTGAACTGCTCTGTCAGCAAAACGGTATCGGCGCGGGGGTCGTAAAGCAGCACAGCCGCTACCTCGCCGATAGTATAGAGGTCCCGGTCAATAGAGTCCGACCAGCTGTCGTCGAAGCGTCGGTGCTTGAGGTGATATCTCTCAAGCGTTCCCCATCCCTTGCCGATGGTTTCCCTTTTAAGGATTTGAATGTCATCTGATGTGCGCGGTGTGAGCGTTAGTCGCGAGCTCATGGCCTCTCCTTGGAACTAGGAGCGGGCAGTTTACTCGCATCTAGGCTCGAACCAAGAGAAACTAAGTGCGGGACAGGGTCAGCTGGGTGACGTCAATATTCCCGCTTCGGAAACCTGCTTCGCAATAGGCAAGGTAGTATTCCCACATACGGCGGAAGCGTTCGTCAAATCCGAGTTCTCTAATTTCTGGCCAGGCAGCGAGGAAACGGTCGCGCCATCGCGCCAGCGTCTCGGCATAATCGAGACCAAACTCGGTGCTTGCTTTCCACGCGAGACCTGCCTGCGTTACCTGGCTTTTGAGCGCAGAGGGCGACGGAAGCATCCCGCCAGGGAAGATATAGCGCTGAATAAAATCAACGCTGCGCCGATAGGTCTCGAATGAGGTGTCATCAATCGTGATGATCTGCAGACCGGCTTGACCACCCGGATTCAGAACGTCACGCACTTTCCCGAAATAGGCGGGCCAGTATTCTTCGCCGACCGCTTCAAACATTTCAATTGAGGCGATGCGGTCGAACTTTTCATCCACATCGCGGTAGTCCTGATAGCGGACTTCCACCTTCTCACTGAGGCCCTTTTCAAAAATACGTTTTCGGGCAAAGTCGAGCTGTTCTTTGGAGATAGTAAGCGCTGTCACATTGCACCCGATCTCGCTTGCGGCATATTCCGCGAAGCCGCCCCATCCACAGCCAATTTCCAGGACGGAATGATTGGACCCCAGTTCCATGTTTTCTGCCAGGGAGCGATACTTGTTATGTTGGGCTGCACTGAGATCTTCATCAGGTTGCTCAAAGCGCGCCGATGAATAGGTCATGGATGGGTCCAACCAGCGTTTGTAGAAGTTATTGCCCAGGTCGTAGTGGTAGTGAATGTTCTTTTTGGACCCGGATTTGCTATTGCGCCGGAGCAGATGGCCTGCGCGCTCCACCAGGAGTGCAAATGACAATCCATTCATTGCACCAGTAAAAACACTTCGGTTCTCGGCGAAAAGCTCCAGCACGGCGACGATGTCGTCGCTCTCCCAGTGGCCTGATAGAAAAGCTTCTGCCGCGCCCAGGCTGCCGTTCAGTGCAATGGGCCATGCGAACCTGTAGGAGTTGATTGAAAGGTCCGCAACCGGCCCCTCTTTGTCTCCTTGAAAGACTAGTTGCCGACCATCCGGAAGGTTCACCGTCAATTGACCGACCTCGAGCGCACTTGCCGCTTTCAGAACGCTGCGCGCTGGCCAGGGCACGCCCGCAAGAGAAATCTGTGCATGTTGGTGATGCTGCTCAGTGGATGTTGCATCAACATTTCGATGAAGGGGGGCGGGCATACTTTCTGCCATAGCATTACTCCGAGGTCGCTCGGCACAAATAATCTTGTGCAAATCTGTAATGCGGCAGTGCCAAACAAGCTGGCTCGACGCCGCTTGCGAAAATGATAGCGCGATGGTTTTTCTAGGCAAGAGAAGTATGCAAAAGGACCCAATTCTCCTGTAATTTTCTTGCACAGTTCACCATGATGTATTGCTCTCGTACACGCGATTGTGTTTTGTTTCATTTCGTCTGCGCTCCCTATGATCCAGCTATGATCATTCTGCGTACAAACGCCCTTGCAGCTGCGACGCTTCTCGTTGCCATTGCCGTTGTCGTGAATTTTGCCAGGCCAGCGCCAGTCGGTTTTGCGGATGACAACGTCGAGACAGCCTATGCAACCGAAGAAGTAGAGGCGCCTGCGTCGAACAATGGGGGACCCAAATGTCCCTGTCCGACAGAAATCGAAAAAGCAGATTGTGATGAAGGTCTGTGCAGCGCCACCCTCGGTGCTGCAAAGCGAGTAATTGCTTCAGCCACTCCTTTGTCTCACGAGGTGCTCATCCTTGACGCCTGGGATTCAGCGATTTTTGCGCCTGATCCGGATCCACCGCGAGCAGCTGGTTGAGATCGCCTTCTTCGCGAAGGCCCTTCAACTTTAAAACTGTTTGTGGAGAGAACTCTTGTTTTCAAAATTATGGGAAGACGTCCCCTCTGACGTCGATTCCGCGCGCGCGGACATGATCGCGTTCTTCCTTCGTGTGGGACTTGGCGCAGTATTTGTTATTGGTGGTTGGTGGAAACTCTCACGGGCCTTAAGCGCAGACCATGCGGACGCACTCGTGAGCCGCTACATGGCGGCTGATGGATACATCAACACCTTCTTCCAGCAATATCTCTTTGTTGACATGCCGGGCGACTTTCTGACGCCGCTTGGCTTTTTGATCCTCTTGTCAGCGTTCGAGCTTATTTCGGGCCTGGCGTTGCTGGCGGGCCTTTTCGTTAGAGTCCTTAGCTTCTTCTATGCGTTCCTTTTGTGGTCCTTTGTTCTGGCTTTGCCTGTTGTCACGGCGACAGGCTATCCGGCGGATACCTCCTCTCACTTTTCACCGGCGCTGCTGGTGCAAGTGAGAGATGTGGGTATGTCAGGAATGTTCTTTGTGCTTTTCCACCTGGGGTCCGGGTCGGCGTCCCTCGACCGACGATTGTTCAATCGTGGCGCGTCTGTTTCAGTCGTCGATTGGAACCAGTATGGATTGCTGCTGCGCCTGTCGGTGGCTGTGGTGTTCCTCGTGGGCGGTTTTTTTGCTGGTTATGGGCACATCAAAACGTTTGTGCCTTTGCCGGCATTGCTGATCCTCATTGGCGTGTTGCTTGCCAGCGGGCACTTGGTCCGCGTCGCGGCGGTTTCGGCGTTTCTGGTCGTTGCTTGGTACTGTCTTGGCAAGGTCAGCGTGGATACGACATTCTGGAACAATCTCAACGCCATCAAGCGCGAATTGGCTTATCTCACGGCGACAGGAATTTTGGTCGCTGTCGGTGGCGGTAAGGCCTTCCGGCCTGGCAATCTGATGCGCGCGCCTCAGGCATCCCTGCTCGGCAATAAGCCAGCTCAATAAGCGCGGCGCAAAAGGAAACGGCCAGAACAATAGTTCTGGCCGTTTCAAACTGGCTCCCCGGGCCGGACTCGAACCAGCGACAAGTCGGTTAACAGCCGACTGCTCTACCAACTGAGCTACCGGGGATCAGATTGGCGGAAATCCCGTCAATGAGCGGTGCATATAGCAAACCGTTCCCTGCCTTACTAGCCCGAATTTGTCGCCAAAACTCTAAAATTCTTGTGGTTTTGGTGTTTCGTGCCTAACTGATGGTTCAAGAGAGGATGCGTGGCCTGCGCATAGGTGTTTCGGAGAGGCTTTTGGCGTTTATCAGGTTAAATGGGCGGAAGTACCCGCTACCCGGCTCAGCACCGATTCGGGTGGGTCTTGGCGTCCTGTTGGTCATCGGCGGGATACTGGGATTTCTGCCTATTTTGGGATTTTGGATGATCCCGCTGGGTATCCTGTTCCTGTCGGTAGACCTTCATGCGGTCCGACGGTGGCGGCGTAAGATCGAAATCCGGCTGGGACGCCGCAGGCAGCGGAAACAGGCCGAACAGCGCTCAGGCGGTCTCGACGGAGGGTAAGAGGCTCGCCAGCGCAAAGGGCAGGCCGCTCATGAGAACCTCAAGCATTCGCAGGTCCTGATAATCACCGTTCAAAGAGAGTCTAGGTATCGCGTAAGGGTTGACCCCATGTGCTTCAGTCAGAAATCCCTTCTGTGTCGTCACGGCTGTGTCAAAACCGAGGAACTGAGCGAGTTCATATTCACGCGCACCGGCTGACTCACTATCGCCGTAAGGGAAGGCCAAATGGCGCGGCCATTCTCCTGTTTCCTGCTTGATCCTCTCTGCGCCTTCAATGATCTCTCGGCGGGCCTCAGTTTCGGTGAGCTTGGACAAAGCGAAATGGTCGATGGTGTGCGCCCCGAGGGTGCAAAATGCATGGTTTGCTAGTTCTCTGGTTTCGTCCCATGAAAGTGCGCACTCACGGGTCAATTGCCGCAAATCAATACCGCATTGCCGCGCTAACTCCCGAATTGCGACGCGTTGATCGAGTTCCGGAAGGTTTCGCAGCGGCCAATAGAGAGCATCGAAGGCCTGTTGCTTCTCCTCAGCCGTGGTGGTTTTCATCTGGTAGCGAACGTCTGCCAGACTCCAGTCTATTGCGTCCTGGGCGCGGATTGCGGCTTCCAGGCCGATCCACCAAAGATCGACGGTGCCGTCCGGCATACCCGAACTCAGATATACGGTGAAGGGCGCTTGGTGCTTGGCGAAGATCGGCGCGGCATGCTCCAGATTATCTTTGTAGCCGTCATCAAGGGTGAAGACGGCGAACTTCCGGTCGAACATTTGGTGCTGTAGGCGTCTATGGGCCTCGTCCATGCTGACGAGGTCATAATCCAGCGCGGACACTGTCGTGAGAACCGCGTTCAGATAATCCGGCGTGATCTCAAGAAGCGCGTTTGGCGCGAAACCATCTGTTTCGGGCGCAGGCCGGACGCGATGCAACATGAAGACAATGCCGACACCGGAAAGGCTGCGCGGACTGAGGCCATAAAGGCCCGTTTTGTAAAGCGTCAGCAGTGCCGAGCGAAACAGTTTTGATTTCATGCTCATGACGGGTGTCTTCAGGTCTCGTCAGTAATTCACGGATGCGCGGGAAGCGCATGCGTCTTGCAACAGGTGCTCATGACGGCAGTTTGACTGTCTTTAATTGAGAAATGATTGCAGTACGCCGAACTGTGGTTCGTTCGCGCGTTCCAAAATGAAACAGGCGCTCCCGGAAGGACCCGTATGTCGATTACCCATCCAGAGGCAGATCCGAACCAGCTTGTGGAAACACAAGATGAAGGTTTGAAGACAGGTGATCAGCCCTCTGTTCTGCTCTCTGTGCATACAGAGTTCGCCTCAGTTGAGGCAATCTGGCGGCAATTCGAACAGACGGCTGATTGCTTCGCGTTTCAAACATTCGACTTTTTGGAGACCTGGTACGAGGAGATAGGATACCGGACCGACATTGATCCGCAGATCGTGGTCGTTTGGAGACTGGACGCTGTCCCACTCATGATATTGCCGCTTGGCATAGAGACCGGCGCCTTTACTCGGAAGCTGACATGGCTCGGAAATGGTGTCAGCGATTATAGCGGGCCGCTTTTGTCTTCGGGCTTCTCTGAGTGGGTCCCATCTGGGCTGTTTCCAGCCATTTGGAGGCAGGTTCTTTCGTCCCTGCCATCACACGATTTCGTTGAGCTGCTCAGGCAACCTGCGGTAATTGGCGGGCAACCCAACCCGTTTATGGAGCTTCCTACTCAACCAAATGCCAGTGGCGCCCATATGACTGCGCTGGGAAACGATTTTGACGCCTATTATGCGGCTAAGAGGAACTCCAAGGCGCGCAGTCATCTTCGAAACCGCCGCAAAAAGCTTGAGGCTTTGGGCGAAACGACCTTCGTATACCCTCGGACCGAGGGAGAGATTGCCGCCTCGCTTGATAAGCTTGTTGAACTCAAAACGATCTCGTTGAAAGCCATGGGCGCGCCTAATTTTTTCGACCGGCCTGGATACCGCCAGTTTTATAGAGCTCTCTCGCTCAAACAGACGGATCAACCGAGGGTTCATGTTTCACACCTGCAGGTCGGCGACGACTACACGGCCGGTGTTTGGGGGCTCGTTCACAAGAAGCGCTTTTACTACCTGCTGGCTAGTTATGATGGTGCTACCTACGGTCGGTTTAAGCCGGGGGTCCAGACCCTGGTCGAAACCATGCGATGGGCCGCGGGCCAAGGCATTCACACTTTTGATTTCACGGTCGGCGACGAAAGCTACAAAGACAAATGGTGCGAAACCCACATTGATCTTCATGATCATTTGGCTGCGCAAAATGCTCGTGGGTCACTGGCGGTTTTAAAGACCAAGCTGTTTTTGGTCCTTAAGCGCAAGATCAAGCAAACGCCGTTCTTGTGGCGCTCGTTTACCAGACTGCGCGCGCAGTTCTTGGGGAGTTAGCTGGACCAATCGGAAAGTGCACTAAGCGTGCACGGATATTGCAAATCCTGGAATGACCGCGGGATTGACTGTCTTCAATTGAGAAAAGACGGCTGATCGGCGGTCCTGGGCCACATAAGTGTGCCAGAACGAAACAAAATATTTCAGGAAGACACCCCCATGTCCCTTTCTGCACAAAAATATGCCTCAGCTCCGCTGGTCACAGGACCGGCGATCGACGAACCAAAAGACGGCCGCCTCTCGGTCCTTCTGTCTGTCCACAATGAGTTTTCCTCAGTTGAGACTGTATGGCGCCGCTTTGAGAAGGTTGCCGACGGGTTTGCGTTCCAGACGTTCAATTTTCTGGAGACCTGGTATGAGCATATCGGATCGCGTGCAGAGATTGACCTGCAGATCGTTGTTGCCTGGGGCTCCAAAGCGAAACCGCTGATGATCCTGCCCTTAGGGATTGAAAAGACCGGCGGCCTTCGGAAGCTCTCCTTTCTGGGCGGTGACCTGAACGACTATAACGCACCGCTTTTGGCGCCGAACTTTCTGGACCATGTCGCACCTGGCGAGTTCGCCAGCCTCTGGTCTGATATTCAGTCCGTGCTTCCTGACTATGACGTTGCCGAATTGATGCGTCTGCCGGCTATGGTGGATGGCCAGCCGAACCCGCTGTTGGAGCTTGGGAGGCAGTTGAATGCCAGTGGTGCACACATGACCACGCTCGGCCAAGATTTTGATGCCTATTACGACAAGAAGCGGAATTCAAAAGCAAAGCGTCATTTTCGCAGCCGCCGCAAGAAGCTGGAAGCAATGGGCGAGACTCGCTATGTGCATCCTGAGTCACCCAAAGCGATTGAGGCCTCTGTCGCGAAGCTTGTCGAGCTGAAGTCCGCGGCGCTCAAGGCCATGGGGGCGAATGATTTCCTGTCCAAGCCTGGCTATGTCGATTTCTACAAAGCACTATCGGTGAAAACCGGGGCGGACGGTGGAGCTCACGTGTCTCACATGGAAGTGGCTGGAGACTATGTCGCCGGTAACTGGGGTCTGGTCCATAAAGGACGCTTCTACTACCTGCTGGCAAGCTATGACGGTCCAAAATTCGGGCGCTTTGCGCCGGGCGTTCAGGCTTTGGTGGAAACCATGCGGTGGGCCGTCGGGAAAGGCATTGACACTTTCGACTTCACCATTGGCGATGAACGCTACAAACACGAATGGTGCGAAACCAAGATTGATCTTCACGATCACCTGTCGTCAGAAAGTCTTAAAGGGAAGGTGTTCCTCGTTAAGTCGCAGGTCATGTTGGCGGCGAAACGCAAGATCAAACAGACACCCATTCTTTGGGAGACCTTCACGCGTATGCGGGAGAGACTCGCGGCGAAATAGAGACGGATCTAGATCTCTGCTGCATCGTCGGTCAGCCGACGATATTGGCGGCGGTCTACGCCGGTCAGGAATACACCCACCCGGCGAGTAGATGCGGCGGCCAGAGATTTGAGGCCCCGCATAACGGATCGGCGATTAGTCGCACCCCATTTCACACACATGACGGTGACGTCGGTCATTTGAGAAAGCACCGGTGCCTCGGAGGCCGAGTGCACGGGCGGCCCATCAATCACGACATAGTCGTAATTCTGCACGAGTGCGTACATCATCCAGGTCATCCTTGATGAACCTAGAAGGGATGTTGGGTTCGACACCTGACTTCCCGCCTGCAGAACATGGAGGGGCGTGGCATGGTCACGAACAACCACGCGCTCAAACTCAACGCGACCACTCAGGACTTCCGAGAGACCCCAGGTGGGGTGAAGGCCAAGCGTTTGATTAATCCCTGGTCGGCGAAGATCTGCATCGATCAAGAGAACACGATAACCGCTTTGGGCCATGAGGCGCGCGAGCCCGCCTGCCACACCGCTCTTTGCTTCGCCATCTACGGCGGAGGTCACCAATAGGGTTCTGGCGGGTTTCCCGTTTACTCGCGCCAGTAAGAGGTTGGATTGAAGGCGGCGCAATGCTTCTGCGATATACCCATATGGGTTGCGGATCGTATTGGCGGCGATCCCGGCAGATGATTTTGATCCGGCGATGGCTGGCATGGTTCCCAGAAACGGCATGCCGGTTTGGCGTTCGATCTGCTCGGCTGTGCGGAAGCCCGGTGCCATGGCTTCAATAAGGAAGACAAGGGCAATTGCCCCGAAGGCAGAGCCGATGATAGCCAGGATCATCGCCGACTTGCGATTGGGTGCTGCGGGACTGGTTGGTACAGGCGCTCGCGAAACAATGGTTGCGTTCGCAACAGCGCCGTCCGCGGAGGCCCTGGCGCTGGCCGCCTCATAGCGGCCCAGGAATTGTTCAAGTAATGTCCGGTTCGCGGCAGCTTCGCGCTCAAGAGCGCGCAGTTCGACTTCCTGCTGGCCTAGGCGGGCGACACGACCTTTAAGGCGCCCCACACGATCGCTGAGCGTGCGGACCCGCTCATTGGCGATATGCGCTTCGTTCTCCATGCTGCGGATGAGCTTGGCGACCTCGCGTCCAATCTGAAGCCGCAGATCCTGAAGGTTAGCCTGTGACGTGCGCATGCGCGGATGGGACGGCAAAAGCGTTGCCGACAGTTCGGCGATCTGTGCTCGCAGCTGCACTTCCTGTTGGCGAAGATTCTGAATGAGCGGCGACGCCAGGACTTCTGCCGTCGTATCAATCGCACCTTCTGTATCGACCAATTCCTTTGCAAGGGAAAGGCGCGCCATCACAGCGGACCGGTCTGCCTGCGCCTGGACAAGTTGCGCACTCAATTGAGAAAGTTCTTCGCGGGGCAGTGTTGTGTTATTCGCCGGGAACAAGCCGGTTCTGCCGCGGAACTGCTCGACGGCTGCCTCGGAGAGCGCGACCTCGTCCCGCAGATTGTCGATCTGTTCCTCAAGCCAAGCCGTTGCTTCAGCGTTCAAAGCGTTACCGTCTGCGACCTGTTGAGCGATGTAGATTTCAGCATAGGCATTGGCGAGTGCGGCTGCGCGTTTCGCGTCACTGGAAGTAAAGCGGATCGCAATCACCCGACTGTCCCCGCGGCGGTATACGGTGAGACGATCCAGGACGTTTTCCGTGATTGCAGCGATTGAGGCGCGCTCAGGCTTCGATGTGACGCCAAAAATCTGCAGGATTTGCGAGAGGGTCCCGTCGCCTCTCAGGGCCGGGTTGAACTCCGGCAACTGGTGCAAATCAAGCTGACGCACCAGAGCTGGCACCAGAGCCCCTGAGGTGAGGATCTGCACCTCACTTTCCACGGATATAGGATCGGCCTGCTGCGGTCTTTCTGGCGTGTCAAAGCGCGAGATTTCGCCTGAGCGCGGTTTGATGGACACCTGAGACTCGGCAACATAGGTCGGACGCATGGTCAGCACCCAGAAGGAGCCAATCGTCAGAAAAATCACAAAAAGGGCGAGAAGCCTCTCCTTGCGGGCCCAGATGGCCCTCAAGAGATCCCAGGGATCAATATCGCTGCTGGTGGGCGCACGGCGACGGTCGCCGAAGCTGGCATCAGAGCGAGGAGCCGCCTGAGGCGCCGTATAACCGGCTGTGTGAGGTGTGGCTGACGTGTCGCTCATAACCTGTTTCTGTTTCCCGCACACACAGATATTGCCAGGCCCGGAATGCCGGACTTGGTCACGAAGCCCGAGTAGACGGCGTTTAGGTAACGGAATGCTTAACGAAGCCGCTAAGTGCCAGTGAAAACCTGCCTTTTGATGGTTTACGCACCCTGTGACCAGGAGTGGCTGGTCGGAAAGTCTTAACGAATTGCGTCTAGCGTTGAGAGGCACTGTTTGGAACAGAAAAAGGCCCGTCATGAGCCGCTTTTTTATCATTGTAGCGACAGCCTTGGCGCTCGGAGCCTGCACGAATACGGGTGTCCTCTCCGAGATGCCCGTATCTGGTCAGAACGCCCCGTACAGGTTGGACAGTGGAGATAGGCTCCGCGTAATCGTTTTTGGTCAGGAAGACCTGACCGGGGAGTATGCCGTCGATGGGGCGGGCGAGATTTCAATGCCGCTCATTCAGGCGGTGCAGGCGAGGGGACTGACGCCAGACGAGCTGGAAATTGCGCTCGTCAGTATCCTTTCGCAAACGCTTTTGCGGGATCCCAGTGTGAGTGTTGAAGTGGTGAATTTTCGGCCCTTTTTCATCTTGGGCGAGGTGAGCAGCGCAGGCCAATATCCGTTTGTCGCGGGCATGACGGTCAACACTGCCGTCGCCATTGCTGGTGGGTACACCCACCGCGCGAACACCAACGTGGCAAGGGTGACGCGAAACCTCGGAGACCGCATTGTCGAATTGGGCGTTGAGACGACAGCTGCAGTTCGCCCCGGCGACACAATCCTCATTAGAGAGCGGTATTTTTGAGGCTAGTGATGAGTACCCGCGTTCCAGCAAAACCGTTTAGGATTCTTCATTGCCTGCGTGCGCCGGTTGGCGGACTCTTCAGGCATGTCTGCGATCTGGCGCAAGCGCAGACCGATGCCGGCCATGCGGTCGGCGTGCTTTGTGCTGACGAACCCAATGATGTGCGCACCCAAGCGCGTATTGCGGAGCTCAAGGAGACATGCGCATTGGGCGTCACTCGGATCAGCTTGGGGCGGTTTCCGGGGATGAGCGATGTAAAGGCGCTATGGGCCACATCTGCTATGGTTCGCGAGCTCGCCCCCACTGTGCTTCACGGGCATGGTGCGAAAGGCGGGGTTCTCTCCAGGTTCGCGTTAAGTAGTACGCCGATCGCACGTATATACACGCCGCATGGCGGAAGTGTTCACTACGCAGCGAATAGCGTTCTTGGACAGCTGTTTGGATTTGCAGAGCGGAGGATGCTGGCGCGGACAGACGGCTTGATCTTCGAGTCCGAGTTTGCCCGATCTGTATTTGCTGATCGCTATGGTGCTTTGCCGACGAACACACAGGTGGTTCACAATGGACTGGCACCCAGCGAATTTGACCCTCTGACGCTCGCAGACAATCCGGCTGACTTTTTGTTTCTTGGCGAAATTAGAGCTCTCAAGGGTGTTTTTACGCTCCTTGATGCGGTCGCCGGAATAGCCGCGGATCGAAAATTCAGAGTGGATATAGCGGGTGACGGACCCGACATGGACGCCTTCCGTTCCGCAGTGGAAGCTCGGTCACTCACAGGGGTGGTGAATACTCTGGGGGCGCTTCCCGCTCGTGAGGCTTTTACGCGTGCCAGATCAATAGTAATGCCCTCGCACCATGATTCATTTCCCTACGTCGCCTTGGAGGCGGCAGCAGCGGGTAAGCCTCTCATTGCGACGTCAACTGGTGGTATTCCAGAAATTTTTGGTCCTTTCGCGGGGCGATTGGTTGAACCTGCTAACGCGAACGCTCTTCAGTCCGCCATGGAAAGGTTTTTGGACGATGAAGCGCAGTACCTCCGAGATGCTGATCGCTTGCGCCAACTAGTGAGAGAGAGATTCTCTCTTAATCGCATGGCGGAGGAAATCAGCGGCGTCTACGCCACTGCATTGATGGGCTGTCCGCCAGAAAGGGACAAGGCGCGAGAAGGCATACCAATTTCAAAAATGGGTGCTGCGGAATGAGTGATCCCAAAGCAACACAGCATGGTGCGCCTGCCGACGCCTCGGTTGGATCAAACGGGAATGGAGTTCGCTTTTCGCGAGAAGGGCGTCCAACCGGCCCGGTGCCTGAGGTCGACCGCCGGTCGAAGGTACAAACCTCTATCTCCCCCAAAGTTGTGCGGGGAACATTGCGCCTGATTGAAGCAACCGTGCTTTTCTTGCTTGGAGTGGCGATTGCCTGGCTCTATGTCGGACCGCATGTGCGTGATGCGTTGGTCTTTTATGCTGCGCTGATTATCGGCTTGCCGGTCGTCTATGTTCTCGTGAGTGACTTTTCGCGGCTCTACAGGGTCGCCGTTTTGCAAATGCAGTGGGGAACTATTCGTTCCGCATGTGCGACTTGGACTGGCGTTTTCATCTGTGGCCTGATCTCCACCGTTCTGATCAAAGAGAGCGAAAGCCTGTCTCGCGTTTGGCTCGCCACCTGGTTCCTGAGCGGTCTCATCAGCATTGCAATGGTGCGGACTGTTGCTCATTCGATCATTGGCAAATGGGCCGAGCAGGGGCGACTCCAGCAGAACGTTGTTTTGGTTGGTGGCGGTCAAACCGGCCAACGCCTGATCGACGCCCTTCAGGACTCAGATGTGCACTACGTCAACATTTGCGGCGTATTCGATGACCGGTCCTCTGACCGTGCGCCCGATGTGGTTCAGGGCGTGAAAAAGCTGGGCAGCTTCGACGAATTGGTTCGGTTCGCTCGGTCAAACCGCATCGATATGTTGCTGGTCGCGCTGCCGATGACGGCGGAAGCACGAATGCTCGACCTGCTGAAAAAACTGTGGGTGCTGCCGGTTGATATTCGGCTCAGCGCGCTGGACTCCCGCCTACGGTTCAAGTCTGGGACTTACAGCTATATCGGGAATGTTCCTTTCCTGGATATCTACAAAAAACCGCTGACAGACTGGGACTATGTCGTGAAGACTGTGTCCGACCGGGTGATCGCCGGGGCGATGTTGGTCGCATCGCTTCCTATTTTTGTTGCAGCTGCGATTGCGATCAAGCTGGACAGCAGAGGCCCGGTCTTCTTCAAGCAACGGCGGTATGGGTTCAATAATGAGCTTGTTGAGGTCTACAAATTCAGGACCCTGGCGCATGCCAATCAGGACGCCAATGCAGAGAAGCTTGTCACTGCAGATGACGACCGGGTAACCAGGGTTGGTCGTTTCCTGCGCCGATCCAGTATCGATGAGCTGCCGCAATTGATTACGGTCCTCAAGGGTGACATGTCGATGGTGGGGCCGAGGCCGCATGCGGTTTTGGCAAAAGCTGCCGACCAGCTTTATGGCGATGTTGTCGATGGGTATTTTGCCAGACACCGGGTTAAGCCGGGCATTACCGGTTGGGCCCAGATCAATGGATGGCGCGGTGAAACCGATACGGATGAGAAGATCCGCCGGCGCACTGAGTATGATCTGTTTTATATCGACAACTGGTCTCTTTTCTTTGATCTCTACATCATTCTACGAACCCCATGGGCACTGCTCAAAGGCGAGAACGCTTACTGAGGCAACGCAATGGATGGATGGCAGAAAGATATTGGGGAGGTGGCCAGCACCACGAGGCCTGACCGCCACACGTTCTGGACCCTCGTATGCAGCGTGATGCTCTTCGTGACGCTCGCGACCGGCTTTTATGTCACAACGGAGTCGAGCGGTTCCTCTTCAACACCGGCGCCCTATGATCTGCTGCTGGTGGTGACGATTGCCTTCACCTTCGCTGTCGGGCTTCGTTTCCCAAAGGATCTTCGCTTGCCGGCTATCCTCTGGGGTCTGCTGTTGCTCGGATATGCGTTCTCCGGGATTGGAGCGCTCTATATTGAGCGGGTGACGGACTTTCTCTTGGTGTCGGTCTATCTTGTGGTCAGCATGTTTTTCTTTGCCGCGCTCGTGGTTGCCAATCCGACGCGCAATCTCGCTATCATCTGGTGGGCCTACACGCTTGCTGCCACCGTTGCAGCCGCAATCGGATGCGCGGCCTATTTCGGGTTGCTGCCGGACGCAGAGAGTTTTCTGAAATACGGGCGGGTAAGAAGTACGTTTAACGATCCAAATGTTTTCGGCCCCTTCCTCGTTGGGCCAATCCTCTTTCTTGTTTATCGACTGTCTATGTCATCAGAGCGGCGCGATCTGTTATTGATTCCGGTCGTCGGGCTTTTGTTTCTTGCCATGCTTCTCAGTTTCTCTCGCGGTGCTTGGGGCAATCTGGTCTTTGCAGGTGGTATCTTTCTCGTGCTTACTTGGATGACGGCGACGTCGGCTCGGCAGATTGCGCGGCTGACACTCGCGGTCTCGCTCATCGGCTTGCTGGCTGCCTGTGTCATTGCCTGGGCGCTGTCGTCGGACCTTGTTTCCGGCCTCTTTGCCGAACGTTTTTCGCTCACGCAGTCCTATGATGTGTCAGAAGAGGGCGGACGTTTTGTTGTGCAGGAACAAGCCATTCAGACGGTTATCGAAAAACCGTTCGGAATCGGGCCCTCGCAGTGGGCGAAGATCGTCGGTTTTGATCCTCACAATGTGTACCTGAATGTGTTTCTGGCAGGCGGATGGCTATCGGGTTTTGCCTATCTTGGCCTGGTTCTCGCCACGATCATTCTGGGGTTCAGATCCTGCTTTGTGCCGACGTCCTTCCAGGGTCTGCAGATTGTGGCTGTCTCTACCTTCGTGGCCCATGCCGCCGAAGCATTCATCATCGACATCGACAATTGGCGGCACGTCTATCTGCTGATGGGTCTGGTTTGGGGTGGTATCGCCTACGTCCGGGTCAAGTCTGGCCAGACAAACAGTGCACATGTCCATATCGGGCGAGCAGCAAGGCGGATCGATGGCTTCGCAGCCTGATCAGCCAATGCCTTAAATTCCCGAATGTTTGAAATTTGGAGGCCACGCCCAGAATCGAACTGGGGTACACGGATTTGCAATCCGCTGCGTAACCACTCCGCCACGTGGCCTCTCTGCCCAGCAAATTACAGCCGAGCAGCGGGGATATACCAAGTTCGGCCAAGCGCTACAACGAAGAAATCGTCGCAGTTCCTTTGTATTGGCATGGTTCAGCGCCCCTGAATCCAATTGTTTTTGGCGCCTTCGGTCAGTATAAACCAGCAGGGACATATGCCGGTTTTGCTGGAGCCAGCAATATCGGCGCATCGGGATTTTTCAGTCTTACGTTAGAGGGACGATGAGCGAGTTGGACGCTGCCAAAAAGAATATGGTGGAGAGTCATATTATGACCTCCGGGGTGACGGACGATCGCATACTTGGCGCGCTCGGCAAGGTGCCTCGAGAGCGATTTGTCCCCGAAACAAAGCGGGCCATCGCCTATTTGGGCGACGATCTGTGTGTCAAAGAGGCGACCCTCGAAACACCCAATCGTTTTCTGATGGACCCCAGGGTGCTCGCGAAACTCATGGAGCTCGCCTCCCTCTCATCATCTGATCTCGTACTGGATATCGGTCCCGCTACCGGCTATTCGACTGCTGTCTTGGCAGAGTTGGTAGATACCGTGGTCGCCATTGAAGCCGATTCGGAGCTGGCCGAGAAAGCGAGCGCCACGCTGCTAGAGCTCAGCGTCGATAATGCGGCTGTCATAGAAGGGGCCCACGCGGAGGGAAATACCAAACAGGGGCCCTTTGACGTGATTTTCCTGAACGGCTCTGTGCCTTTTGTCCCGGAAGGCTTGCTGGATCAGCTGAAAGAAGGGGGCCGCCTCGTGGGCGTTGTCATTGACGGCAATGTGGGGAAAGCGCGGGTCTATATCAAAAGTGGTGCACATGCGACGCACCGGAACGGCTTTGAGGCCGGAATTCATGCACTTCCGGGCTTTGAGGTCGCAGAAACCTTTACATTCTGATGGTATTTCCCACATATCCTCTGTGTTTATGATCCGCTAAGGTTAATAGCCCGGTTACCATTTCCGACGCACTATGCGACGCAATGGTGCCGGTGACAGCATAAGGAACAGCGGACTTGCGCAAGCAAAAATCTGTCTGGGAGAGGGCTAAATGACACGATCAGGTTTGAGTAGAAAACCCGCCGTATTGATGCTTCGGTCGAACCTCACGCGTTTGCTGGGGGGAGTAGCCTTCTGTGCTGTCGCATTTGGCGCGCCCGCGCAGGCCGAAAACCTGTTTGATGCTCTTGCGGCTGCCTACCAGTCCAATCCGGCTCTTCTCGCTCAACGCGCAGGCCTTCGGGCAACAGACGAGCAGGTTCCCCAGGCGCTGTCTGGGTGGCGTCCCTCACTGAGCGCCACTGGGTCGTTTGGTACGGTTGAAACGGACTCCTCATCATCGATTCCGCTTGCCGGGTTTGGCGGTAAGCAGACATTTGACCCGATGACCGGCACAATTGCTCTGTCTCAGAATCTTTTTACCGGGGGTAGAACTCTGTATGGCGCCCGGCAAGCTGAGGCATCAGTAGAAGCCGGTCGTGAGAATTTGCGGAACGTTGAGCAGAACACGCTCCTCAATGCCGTGACCGCCTATATGGATGTGGTCCGCGATATCGCCGTTGTCGACCTACGCCGGAAGAACGTGGAGGTTTTGAAGCGTCAACTCGAGGCATCGCAGGATAGGTTTCGTGTCGGTGAGATCACACGAACGGACGTCGCGCAATCTGAAGCCCGTCTCAGCCTCTCAGACACCAATCTGATCGCCGCTGAGGCTGCTCTGATTGCCAGCCGTGCAGCTTACGAGCGTGTTGTAGGGAATACGCCCGGAACGCTGGAGCCGGCGCCTCCTTTGCCCGCTTTGCCTCAAAGCGAAGCTGAAGCAATGCAATTGGCGGTGGCCGCCAATCCCGCGCTGGAAGCTGCCAGACACTCGGAACGTGCGGCAGGGCACGCGGTAACCGTCGCCAAGGGCGGTTTGTTGCCGACCGTTTCTCTGGATGCCACTTATGAGCATTCCGAAGAGCCGTCCAGCACCACCGCCCGGTCAAAAACGACGCGGGTCTTGGGGACAATTACGATTCCGCTCTATCAATCCGGCTCTGAATATTCCGCCATTCGGGAAGCAAAACACCTTGAGAGTCAGAGCCGGCTGCAAGTTGCCGACACTCTGCGTCAGGTTGAAGAGGCTGTGCGAAATGCCTGGGAGCAGCTTCGCGCAACGCGGTCTGCAATCGTTTCCAACCGGCAGCAGGTGCGGGCCAACGAGATTGCCCTTGATGGTGTCCGGCAGGAAGCGCAGGTAGGGTCCCGGACAACTCTGGATGTTTTGGACGCGGAACAGGAATTGCTGGACAGCCAGGTGTCCCTCGTGACGGCTGAAAGAGACGAATATGTTGCGGGCTACGGCCTGTTATCGGCCGTGGGGCAACTCAACGCGCGCGATCTGGGCCTTGCCGTCGACTACTATGATCCCGTCGAGAATTATGAAGATGTTAAGCATCAATGGGTCGGATGGGGTACGAACGACGAATAGGCGTTTAATGCTGCTGCGTGAGTTGGCATAACCGCGCCGCTGCCGTAAGATTTTTCATGTTATTGCCCAGAGCGTCTGGGTATCCAAAGTACAAGTAGGATGCGGTCGATATGAGCGACGAAGCCGAAAGCCCAGAACCAACAATGGAAGAAATCCTGGCGTCTATCCGCCGGATTATTTCTGAGGATGACGAAGAGGGTGGCGAGACAGAAGCTGCTGCTGCTGAAGAGGTCGCCGCGGAACCCGCTCCTGAGCCTGAGCCTGAAGCTGAGGAAGAAGACGTGATGGACCTCACGGAGATGGTTGTCGAGGAACCAGAACCGGAACCTGAGCCCACGCCAGAACCTGAGCCAGAACCCGAACCTGAGGAAGAACCAGCCGAGCTTGAGGTCGCCCCAGAGCCAGAACCTGAGCCCGCTCCTGAGCCAGAGCCTGAGCCGGAACCCGAGGTGGAGGCTGCCGCGCCCGCTGACGAGATTGAAGACGATATTGATTTCGGTGAGCCCTTCGAAGAGCCGGAAGAAGAAGCTGCGCCTGAACCGGCGCCTGCGCCCGTAGCCGCGGATTCCTCTCTCATATCTGGAACCACAGAGACGGCGACAGCTGCAGCTTTCGGGGCGCTCGCAAGTTCGATCCTCACGTCAACAGGCGACTCCCGGACCCTCGAAGACCTCGTGGCAGATATGCTGCGTCCGATGCTCAAAGAGTGGATGGACCAGAATCTGCCGGAACTTGTGGAGCGGATGGTTCGTGAGGAGATCGAGCGAGTCGCCCGGCGCGGCCGCTAGGTTTCACCGCCTTTCGGCCTTGGGCTTCATCCGCTCAATTTGCGCCTGACCCACATCTCCTGTCTGAGATATCCTTGGATGCGCGCCCCTTGCGGGCTGGCAATCCTTGTGCTGTAAACGGCTGTCCAAAGCGGTTTGCCTTGCGCGTCCGTGGCTCTCAGGCCCGCTTTTCTTAGAAATTACGAGACTTTCCATGCTGGAAAAGACATTCCGTCCGCAGGACGTCGAAGAACGACTCTACAAATCCTGGGAATCCTCTGGGGCCTTCAAGGCTGGCGATCCGAAACGGGTCGAAGAGGGCGCGACGCCATACACTATCGTCATTCCGCCACCCAATGTGACCGGCTCCCTGCACATGGGCCACGCGCTTAACAACACTTTGCAGGATATTCTTGTGCGGTTTGAGCGCATGCGCGGCAAAGATGTGCTGTGGCAGCCAGGGACCGACCATGCCGGCATCGCCACACAGATGGTGGTCGAGCGCCAGCTTGCCGAAGAAGGAAATATTGGCCGCCGGGATATGGGACGCGAAGCCTTCCTCGACCGGGTCTGGAAGTGGAAAGGCGAGAGTGGCGGTACGATTACCAACCAGCTTCGACGACTTGGCGCTTCCTGTGACTGGAGCCGAGAACGCTTCACGATGGATGAGGGGCTGTCCAAGGCTGTGCTCAAAGTCTTTGTTCAGCTTCACAAAGAAGGTCTGATCTACAAAGACAAGCGCCTGGTGAATTGGGACCCGACATTGGGCACGGCCATCTCTGACCTTGAAGTCGAGCAGAAGGAAGTGCAGGGCAATCTCTGGCATTTCCGCTATCCGATCGAGGGAGAAGAGGGACGCTACATCGTTGTGGCCACGACGCGTCCTGAAACAATGCTGGGTGATACGGCTGTCGCTGTTAATCCCGACGATGAGCGTTACAAAGACCTGGTCGGCAAGAATGTTGTCTTGCCGCTGGTCGGTCGCCTGATCCCGATAGTGGCGGACGAACACGCGGATCCTGAACAAGGGTCGGGGGCGGTGAAGATCACGCCAGCGCATGATTTTAATGACTTTGAAGTCGGACGCCGTCACGACCTTCCGATGATCAACATTCTCGACGCAAAGGCCTGTCTCAACGACGAAGTCCCTGAAGAGTACCGTGGGATGGATCGCTATATCGCACGTAAACAGGTGGTTGCCGATCTGGATGCTTTGGGTCTTGTTGAGAAGATTGATGATCACACCTTGATGGTGCCTTATGGCGATCGATCAAACGATGTGATTGAGCCCTGGCTTACGGATCAGTGGTATGTCGATGCGCCAACGCTCGCCAAACCGGCGATTGAAGCGGTCGAGCGGGGTCAGACGCAGTTTGTGCCCAAGACCTGGGACAAGACCTATTTCGAATGGATGCGCAATATCCAGCCCTGGTGTATCTCCCGGCAGCTTTGGTGGGGGCACCAAATTCCTGCCTGGTACACGCCGGACGGTGAAGTTTTTGTCGCCCATGATGAAGACGAGGCCTACGAGCTTGCGCGTGCGAAACACGGTCCTGACATTGAGCTCACACGAGACGAAGATGTGCTCGATACCTGGTTTTCATCCGGGCTTTGGCCGTTTTCAACGCTGGGATGGCCCGACGAAACACTTGAGTTGAAGCGTCACTATAAGACCGATGTGCTCGTTACCGCTTTTGACATCATCTTCTTCTGGGTCGCCCGAATGATGATGATGGGTCTTCATTTCATGAAGGATGTGCCGTTTCATACGGTGTACGTGCATGCGCTCGTGCGTGATGAACATGGCGCCAAAATGTCCAAGTCAAAGGGGAATGTGGTCGATCCACTGGGCCTGATTGACGAATATGGTGCCGATGCCTTGCGGTTCACGCTCGCTGCGATGGCGGCCCAAGGCCGCGACGTGAAGCTCTCAACGTCCCGGGTTGAAGGGTATCGGAATTTCGGCACCAAGCTTTGGAACGCAGCGCGCTTCTGCGAGATGAACGAGTGTGTTCGGGACGATGGGTTTGATCCATCGGATGTCAGCGAAACACTTAACCGATGGATTGTGGGTGAGGTTCAGAAGTCGGCTGACAAGATCACCGAGGAGATTGAAGCCTACCGCTTCAACGAAGCGGCAAATGCCGCCTACCGGTTCATCTGGAACATCTTCTGTGACTGGTATGTGGAGCTCGCGAAGCCATTGCTGCAGGGCGATGATGCGGCGGCCAAGGCTGAAACCCGTGCGACTGCAGCCTGGGTTCTGGATCAAGCCACAACATTGCTGCATCCGTTTATGCCGTTCCTCACGGAAGAGCTCTGGCAAAAGACAGGCGAGACGGGCACGCCGCGGGCGACGATGCTGATGTTGGGCGAATGGCCGCGTCACACAGGATTGGTCGATGCGGAAGCGGATGCCGAAATGGATTGGGTGATCCGACTGATCTCAGAAGTGCGGTCCGTGCGCGCCGAAATGAATGTGCCGGCAGGCGCCAAGATCCCGCTTATTCTAAAAGGGGCTGACGCGTCGACAGAAGAGCGACTTGCCCGCCACAACGACCTGCTATGCCGCATGGCACGTTTGTCAGAAGCGCGTGTGAGTGATGACCTGCCGGAAGGATCCTTGCAGTTTGTGATTGACGAGGCGACGGGTGGACTGCCGATTGCTGATGTGATCGACCTTTCTGCGGAGAAAGACCGTCTCCAAAAGGCAATAGCGAAGCTCGACGGTGAGATCAAAAAGATCGACGGCAAGCTCGGAAATGAGAAATTTATTTCCAAGGCTCCGCAGGCGGTCATCGATGAGCAGCGTGAGCGCAAAGCTACCGCGGAAGCGGAAAAGTCAAAGCTTGCTGATGCGTTCAGCAAGCTCGAGGCCGCAAGCTAACGGGCGCCGCTGAAGAGAGCGACGCCAGTCCTTGCATGTCGATTAAATCAGGCGTGGTCAGCCAGCGGTTGGTGAGGGGCTTGGCCCTTCATCGTTCCGCGCGCGCTGCGCCATGAATTCATCGAACTCTTTTTGATCCTTTGCCTGGCGAAGTTGGGCAAGGAATTCTTCGAAGGCTTCCTGCTCTTCTTCAAGCCGTTTCAAGGTTTCGCGGCGGTAGCCGTCAAAAGCCGTGTTGCCGGTCGGCCGCGAACGGCGCCCGTGGCGACGACGGCTGCGTTTGCCGCAGCGATATTCACTTCTCCAAGACTGCATCTTTCCACTCCAAAGTAGGTAACCCAGAATCAGCAGGCCGATTGGCCAGGCCAAAATGAAAGCGACCACCATGATCGCAATCCAGGCACCTTTCGACAGTTCGTCGAGCCTCTCCAAACCGAACCCGTTCTGGGAGTCGGAAGCATCCGAGGCGTAAGACATGTGGTTCTCCTTTCTTGAACGTCACGAAAACCCGTGACCCTAAAGACCTAGGATTGCGGCGATCCTGCTTCAAGCGTTTGAAACACACTGTTACACTTCTCCTGAGAGCGGAAAATGGCAGGAAAGCTGAGGTTTTATGCGGGTTTTGACGCTTGCGCTGAGCGCGTTGGTGATTTGGGGTGGGGGAAACCTCGCCCGGGCGGACGTTTTGACCGCTGAGGAAGCGGCTGAAAGACTGTTTTCTGCGGACGATGTGGACATTGCCTGGTTCGCAAATCAGGGCTTGTCGTCGGCGGTCCCGCGGGTTGTTGCAGAGCTTCAGGAGGACTTGGGCACCCTCCAAGCGATTGAAGCTTGCACGCCAAAGTGTCTTGCTCGATTTGAACTAGGCGAGTTCAGCTTTGACATAGCCGTCGACTCCGCGGGATTGATTTCCTCACTATGGATCGATCCGCCGATCATCTACACGGACTCACTGGAAGAGGCGATCGCACGGTTTGACGACTTGTCGGGACAGGTTTCGGTCGTCGTGACGGCTGGTGACGAAGTAGTGGGAGATCTGGAAAGCGATGCACCGATGGCCGTGGGTTCGTCGTTCAAGCTCGCGGTTCTTAAGGCGCTCGATAAGCTTATTGGGGCGGGCAAACTTGAGTGGGATCAGATCGTCGAGATCGACGAAGGCTGGCGGAGCCTGCCATCAGGTCAGCTTCAGGATTGGCCAGACGGGGCACCGCTCACAATTCATTCGCTTGCGAGTTTGATGATGTCTGTCAGCGACAATACAGCGACTGATGGATTGATGGACCTGGTCACCAGAGGCAGTCTTGAAACGGTCAGCCCCAGAAATAGGCCGTTCCTCACCACCCGAGAGTTCTTTCAACTTAAGCGCAGAGATGCCGAAGAAATGCGCGCCAACTTCGTCGCGGGGAACTTTGACCAGCGCATGCGGATTCTGTCTAGCCTGTCGGGAAAGGCGCTTCCTGATGTGGGCGAGTTGAACACCGATCCGCTGCTTCAAATTGAATGGTTTTTCTCCGCGAGCGAGCTTTGTCAGTTGATGGATGAGGTGCGCCATCTGGATGTTGCCCAGATAAACCCCGGTATCGCCCTCAAATCAGATTGGGACGAGGTCGCCTATAAGGGCGGAAGTGATTATGGGGCGCTGAATTACACCACATCGGTAACCAACAAAAGTGGCGACACCTATTGCGTCAGCGCGACCTGGAATAACTCCGAACCATTGGATGAGACGGCGTTTGCGATGCTCTATGCCGGCCTTCTGCATCATCTCAAATAAAAAGGCGGCCCTAAGGCCGCCTGTCTTAAGCGTGGCTCGTTTGGCTTAGTCGAACATGATGACAGAGCGGGCGAGTTCGCCGCGCTCAAGCTCGTCAAAAGCGCTGTTCACATCGGCGAGCTTGATGCGCTGAGAGATCATATTGTCGAGCTTCAGCTTGCCTGCCATGTAGAAATCGACATAACGCGGCATATCAACAGGGAACCTGTTAGATCCCATTAGCGAGCCCTGGATTTTCTTCTCGGCGAGGAAGTCCGCGCCATGGAGCTCAATGTTGGTCCCAATTGGGATCATGCCAATCACAGTCGCGGTGCCGCCGCGGGCCAGCATCTTGAACGCCTGTTCAGTTGTCGCCTTCAGGCCGATGGCTTCGAGGGCGTGATGCACACCGCCGCCGGTCAACTCCATAACCTGTGCGACCGGGTCGCCGGCCGACGCATCAACCACATCGGTTGCACCGAATTCCTTTGCAAGATTGAGCTTTGAGCCCTGCATATCGACGGCGATGATCCGGCCAGCACCGGCGATGGATGCCCCATTGATTGCTGCGAGCCCGACGCCGCCGCAGCCGATAACGGCGACCGTTTCGCCGGGTTCCACCTTGGCTGTGTTGGTGATGGCTCCGATTCCCGTTGTTACGGAGCATCCAATCAGGGCGGCGACATCCAGTGGCATGTCTTTGCGGATTTTTGTGCAGGCATGCTCATGGATGAGCATTTGCTCTGCAAAGGAGGACAGGTTCAAAAACTGGTACATGGGGTCTGCGGCATTGGCGAGACGGGGTTCTTCATCAGGCCCGCGCTGTGTTTCCGTGCCCGGGCAGCGGGACATATGTCCGGTCAGGCAATGCTCGCAATGGCCGCAAAAGGCCGAGAGGCAGGTGATGACGTGATCGCCAACTTCAACGGTCCGAACTTCAGAGCCGATCTGTTCGACCACTCCGGAGGATTCGTGTCCCAGAACCGCGGGGAGTGGGTAAGGGTAGGTTCCGTTCACAAAATGAAGATCTGAGTGACAGACGCCTGCGGCGGCTGTGCGGATCAGGACCTCGTGAGGACCGGGCTTGTTGATTTGCACATCCTCGACCTCGAGTGGTTTGCCCACTTCGCGCAATACTGCTGCTTTCATGACTTCCTCCCTACCGATTTGGTTTTCATTGTTGTGGAGATGGTGGCGTGGTCGGGGGCTGGCGTCAATGACGGAAACGTGGCGGGTTTGCTGCGGATGTGCACGCGGAGAGTGACCCAAAGAGAGGGGTTCAGGCTGAGTTCATCGAGATTGACGCAGGGTCTTTCGTTTACCACGTAGACTATTGGGTCAGCGCGCCCAGGCAGAATTGAGTATTATGCCGCCGTCATTTCAGTCGAGAGCCAGTCATGCTTCACAGTCTTAAACCTGTCCTTCTCACCTCACTTCTCCTTTTGCCCATGTCGGTAACGGGCGCATTTGCGGATTTTGACCGCGGCCTTGCGCTCTATCAGCGCGGGGATGCCGCCGGGGCGGCCGAAGAATGGAAACTGGACGCGGAAAACGGGCATGTGATCGCCGCCTTCCTTGTGGGACATATGTATAAATCCGGTAATGGCCTCACCCAATCAAACGCGCTGGCCTTCCCCTATTTTCTCCAGGCGGCGCAGAGAGGTCACTCCGACGCTCAGGTCGAAACGGCTCTCTACTACTACTATGGCGATGAAGAAGCGGACATCGATCAGAACTATCTGGAGGCGGTGAAGTGGTTTGAACAAGCAGCGCTGCAGTTCAGTGGAATTGCGCAATATTACCTGGGTGTGATGCATCGTGAGGGCAAAGGCGTCGCAAGAGATCGTATCGAGGGGCTTCGCTGGCTTTCCCTGTCCGCAAACAAGTTTTACGTGCCGACCTATCTCCTGCTTGGGGAAATATATGCCCAAGGGGATGGCGTCGTTGAGGACCCTGTTAAGGCGGCCATGTATCTCGACCTTGCACGCCGCTATTCCGATACGACCAACAGAGATGCTGTTTCCGAGGTCTACGATGCGACCGAGCGCTTCATTAATGCAGAAGAGCGGGCTGAAGGCCGGCTCCAAGCACAGTTATGGGTCAATGCCAACGACAAGCGCTAGGCGCTCGTTCAAATGATCTGATGTTCTTCGCCGTACCAGAGTGGAGAGCGCGCGAAGTCGATGAATTTGGCCTCGTCTTCGAGCAATAAACGGCCGGCTGCTCGACCTTCGTCCGTCGCGGTGGCGGCGCGCAAGTCCTCCAGACTGTCCCACCACAATTCGGCGACGCCGTCATAGATTGCGGGTGCTGCTTCCAGAGACCCTGCACGTGACGCCCGCGCGGCATCGTTCTCCGGCCACTCGCGGGTGTGGAGTTGTACATACTTTTTGATCCGGAGGGTGGACGCCACAGATTTGACCAACGGCGCATGTTTGTTCAGCCAATAATCCTGAAACTCTTCCAGGCTTAATTCGTCACGCCGCGTCAAACAGAATGTGATCCGGATCATGGCCGGTTCCTCCCTCGATTTCATTTGCCGTTGTCGCTATCGTAGCGTCAAGAGGGGTCGTTTGCATGAAGATTGCGGTTGGCGGATTCCAGCACGAGACGAACACGTTTGCGCCAATGAAAGCTGATTGGCGCGCTTTCGAGCAGGCCGACAGTTGGCCAAGTCTCCAAGTGGGCGCGCCTGTGCTCACGAGCTGTCACGGCATGAATATTCCGCTAGGTGGCTTTATTGACGAGGCCGCGGGACTTGGTCATTCCTTCGAGCCGCTTGCCTGGTGTTCCGCAACGCCGTCCGGCTATGTCACCCGCGATGCCTATGAGCGCGTGACCGGCTTGATTCTGGATCGCCTTCAATCGATCGCAGGTGAGATAGATGCGGTCTATCTGGACCTTCACGGCGCCATGGTGGCCGAACACTTGGAGGATGGGGAGGGCACGCTCCTTCAATCAGTTCGGGAACTCATTGGTTCTGATGTGTTGCTTGTGGCAAGCCTCGATCTGCACGCTAACGTGACCCAGCTCATGGTCGATACAGCTGATTTCCTCACGGCTTATCGAACCTATCCACATGTGGATATGGCAGAGACCGGACGCCGCGCTGCACGGGTGCTCCACAGAATGGTTGCCCACAACACCAAACCTACCAAACGATTTTTCAAACCCGACTTTTTGATCCCTCTGACCGGTAGCTGTTCTCTGGTGGATCCAGCGGCATCGGTCTACGCGAACATCGAAAAGCTGGATCAGGAGACCGGCGTTCTTGGTGCTTCTTTTGCGACAGGCTTTTCACCCGCCGATATACACGAGTGCGGGCCCGGCATTTTGGTTTATGGCACCGACGCAGCCATCGTCGACCAAGCGCTTGATCAATTGAAACAGCAAATCGTCGGTTTGGAAGCTCTGTTTTCTGCGCCAATTTTAACGCCGCATGAAGCGATAGAGCAGGCTGCGAAAAACGATAGCGATAGGCCGGTTGTCATGGCAGATACGCAGGACAATCCCGGCGCGGGCGGCAACGGCGACACGGTCGGAATTCTGAAAGCCTTGATTGCGGCAAAGGCCAAAGGAGCTGTTGTTGGTGTGCTTTACGATCCATTTGCCGCTGAGGATGCGCACGTAGCCGGTGAGGGGGCGGACGTGTCCCTCAGCCTAGGTGCACACACAGGCGGTGCACCGGACGAAACACCTCTCGAAGCCACCTTCAGGGTCCTTCGCCTGTCAGACGGTGAATTTGATGCGACGGGACCCTATTATAAAGGCGTTCGACTCTCACTCGGCCGGTCAGTGCTCCTGGAGATTGGGGGCGTAAGGATCGTTGTCGGGTCGAAAAAGGTTCAATGCGCGGATCAAGCCATGTTCGCTCATTTTGGTCTTGATCCATCGGCACAGGAGATTGTGGTGGTGAAAAGCTCTGTCCACTTTAGAGCTGATTTCGAACCAATCGCATCGGAGGTTCTGATTGTGTCGAGCCCGGGGCCCAACCCGGCCGACCATCGAGACCTTAGCTACAAAAACCTCCGGAAGGGTGTCCGTCTCATGCCTGGATCAAAGGAGACATCATGAACCCTCTCGTTCAACGTCTCGACATGATGGTGCGAACCACCACGGCGCAGGCATTGTTTGATCGCCTGGGCATGAAGCCGCTATTTGGCGGGATCCTCTTCGCAACCTTGTGGGGGGTCGCGGTGCTCTCTGTGGAAGCCATCAGTGGTCGTCTTTTTGTCGAGCGGTCTGGCGAAGAGTTAGAAACATTCCTCGTGGAGCTTGGTCTGGTCCTTATCCTTGGTGAGCTATTGGTCTTTGTTGTCGCTGCCATGGCAGCGCATGAGAACCGAACCGACAAGACAATCGAAGAACTGAGGCTTTTGCCTGAAGTACCGGACGAAGCCATCGATCGTATTGAAGCGGCGCTCAGCGATTATGGTTTGATACGGCTTTCGATTGTCGCGCTGGGCGGGTTTACCTTCGCGTTCATGGCGCCGATCCTCGAGTTTCCCATTGTCGGCAACTATGACGCTTTCAACCCCGCTTACTGGTCGCCGGAAGTTTACGTCCACCGAATTGTCGGGCCCTTTCTGGGCATGGGCGTCGCTCTACTTGTTCACGTGATCATCTCTGACTCCGTTCGGTTCTGGGAACTGTCACGCGAAATCACATCGATCGAGTTGACCGACCTTGGTCGGTACATGCCATTTACAAACCAGGGCCTCTCAAATGCCGCCATCGTCATTGGTTTCGTCGCACCATTTGCCTTTGTCGCGATCGTGGATCGATATCTGCTGTTGGTGGCGTCGATCACGCTCTATGGCGTCGTGGCAGCATTTGCCGGATTGTTCCTTCCGGTCTGGGCGCTGCGAGAACGCATTCAGTTGGAGAAGGCCAAGGAAGCGGCTTGGTGCCATGAACGGATCCCGGAGGCACGGGCTGCCCTCAGAGAGAGCAAACCCGGAGCGGGGCAGGACCTTGCCGGCTTGTTGATGTATTCCAAGGAAGTAAACGAAGTGCACGCCTGGCCGGTGGCGCCGGGGGGCATCGCGCGCTTCACGCTGTTCCTGCTCATTCCCTTGGGGTCATGGGGAGGGGGTGCGCTGGTTGAGCGACTGGTCGACTCCGCGCTCGGATAGTCAAATATCCAATTCGATCCAAACCGGCGTGTGATCAGACGGTTTTTCGCGACCACGAGGCGTTCTATCAATGTCGCACGCCGTCAGGTGGTCTGCGGCCTGAGGTGACAAGAGCAGGTGATCAATGCGAATGCCGTTATCTTTCTGCCAGGCTCCGCGCTGATAGTCCCAAAACGAGTATCGATTGGCTTCGGTGTGGCAAGCGCGGAAGGAGTCTGTGAATCCTAGATTCAGAAGCTCATAGAATTTGGCACGCGTTTCCGGTTTGAAGAGTGCGTCATTCGCCCAGCCTTTGGGATCATAACAATCATCTTCGTGGGGAATGACATTGTAGTCGCCGGCCAGCACAAGCATCTCTTCATTCTGCAGTAAGTCTTTTGCATGCGCTGTCAGTCGGTCCATCCATCCGAGCTTGTAGGGATATTTGTCGGTGTCGACCGGGTTACCATTGGGCAAATAAATCGCGGCGACACGGACTACATTCTCGCCTGCAGCAACGAGCGCTTCGACATAGCGCGCCTGTTCATCACTTTCATCTCCGGGCAAGCCCGTCTGAATATCTTCCAATGGAAATTTCGAGAGAATAGCGACGCCGTTATAGGTCTTCTGACCATGGACCGCGACGTTGTAGCCGAGCGCTTCAATGTCTTCGCGCGGGAAGGACTCATCCACGCATTTCAACTCCTGCAGGCAGACAACATCGGGCTGCGCTTCTTCCAGCCATTGGAGAAGGTTTTTCAATCGCGCTTTGATGGAATTGACGTTGAAAGTCGCAATTTTCATGGAACAGGTTCTCTTTCGGCCTCAATTGGATTTGATGCCGAACCTACCATGCCATGCGACCTAGGCCGCCGAAAATTTCAGACTGAGAAAGATGTGCCGCAGCCGCAGTTTGCGGTTGCGTTTGGGTTGTTGATTTTGAACGCCTGACCGATCAGGTCGTCAGCAAAGTCGATTTCGGAACCACCCATGTACATTTGACTTACGCTGTCGATCAGCACGGTGGCCCCTGCTTTTTCCAGCACAAGGTCGTCGTCCTGACGGGTGTCGTCTAGAGTGAACGCATATTGGAACCCTGAGCATCCGCCGCCATTCACGGAAACGCGCAGTACCGTATCGCCACCTTCGCTGGCCATGATCTCAGCAATGCGTTTCGCAGCACTGTCAGACACAGTAATGGGCTCGCCAAGTCCAGGCAGTTCCAAGGTCGGTGTTTCGCTCATTCCTTAAATCCCTTCGCTGGGTAGGGGATAGTTTGGAAGTATTATAACTCTTCCAGAGTTCCATGTAAGTACAGCAAACAGATTGTCAAAGAGGTAAAAGGACTGGTAGAGCGATTCAGCCCCTAAAACCGAGGCTCCAAACCGATTTCGAGGCGAATTTTGGCAATTATCAACCCAGCGGCGACAGCCCCTTTTGCTGCAAAAGCCGAAACAAGCCGCGGGCGCGTTCATCTAGAACATGAAAGTGCGACCCGAACGGCGTTCCAGCGGGACCGGGACCGGATCATTCACTGCAATGCGTTTCGCCGCCTGAAATACAAGACACAGGTCTTCGTCTATCACGAGGGCGATTATTTCCGAACGCGCCTGACCCATTCCTTGGAAGTTGCCCAAATCGCCCGGTCCGTGGCTCGTGTATTGGGTCTGGATGAAGACCTCGCGGAGGCTCTCGCTCTGGCGCATGATTTAGGGCACACGCCCTTCGGCCATGCCGGCGAGCGGGCCTTAGATCGTTGTATGACCGAGTATGGCGGCTTCGATCACAACGCCCAGACCTTGCGGATTGTCACCAAACTCGAGGAGCGGTATGCGGCGTTTGATGGCCTCAACCTCACCTGGGAGACGCTAGAAGGGATCGTCAAACACAATGGTCCGGTCGTGACCGCGGCACGGACGACTGACGATTTACCGCGGGCGATTGCCGAATATGCGGAAACGCAGGACCTTGAGCTTCATACTTATGCATCGGCCGAGGCTCAGGTTGCGGCACTCGCGGACGATATTGCCTATAACAATCATGACATTGATGACGGGCTCAGAGCGGGGCTTTTCACCGTAGACGATGTTTTGGCCGTGCCCCTCGTTGGCGATGTGTTTCGCGAAGCGATTGAAGCCAATCCAATGATTGAAGAGAGCCGGATCATCTCGGAGGCGGTGCGCGCGCTTATTGGCCGGATGGTGAATGATCTGATCGCCGAAACGCAAAGTCGTATCAAAGCCGCGGACGTGTCTTCGTCGGCGGAAGTGCGCGCGCTTGATCATCCCGTCGCCGCTTTCTCAGAGGGAATGCGGGAGAATGATGCGGCGCTCAAGGCATTTCTTTTTGACAGGATGTACCGCCACTACCGCGTCAATCGCATGTCCAGCAAGGCGCGCCGGATCGTCGAAAACCTGTTTGAGATCCTTCACGATGAACCGGAGCTTTTGCCGCCAGAGTGGCAGGAGGGATGTGACGGCTCAAAAGGCTTTAAAACCGCGCGACGGGTGTGTGACTTCATTGCCGGGATGACCGACAGGTTTGCGATCATGGAACACCGACGGCTGTTTGACCTGAACTCAGAGCAGTGACGAGGCGCCCCTCATCTGCTGGAAAGGCGGGTTTTGCCTGTCGCATTTGGTCGCGTTTTCGCCTCAGTTTCTTGGTGGATAACCGTTTCCACTTATCCTGAAAACGCTCTAGAGTGCGCCGCTTTCCAGCCCTTGCTTAGAATTGAAGAACCGACACGCACAATGAACATTTTCAGCCATTTTGAAGAGATCGTCTCTGAAGCGCTCAACAGTCTTCAGAGTGCCGGCACCCTCAGCGCCGATCTGGATCTTGCCCGAGTGGCCGTAGAACCGCCGCGGGATGCCTCTCATGGAGATATCTCCACGAACGCAGCAATGGTGCTGGCGAAACCCGCAGGCATGAAACCCCGCGATCTGGCGGGCGAGGTCGCCACGGCGCTGGAAAACAGCGGGCACTTCACCAAAGTCGATGTGGCAGGTCCGGGCTTCATCAACATGACTGTCAGGGACACATTTTGGCAGTCCCGGCTAGCAGATGTTCTTGCCGCCCGCACCGCCTATGGCGTGAGCGAGATGGGCAAAGGTCAGAGGGTCAACGTCGAATATGTTTCCGCAAACCCCACTGGGCCGATGCATGTGGGACATACCCGTGGAGCGGTGTTCGGCGATGCGCTGGCCAACCTGCTTGAAAAAGCGAGCTATGAGGTCTGCCGGGAATATTACATCAACGATGCCGGCGGCCAGATTGGTGTTCTCGCTGATAGTGCTTTCCTCCGGTACCGGGAAGCGCTTGGCGAGGATATTGGCGAGATCCCGGAAGGGCTTTATCCGGGTGACTATCTGGTTCCCGTCGGTCGGGCGTTGGCAGCCGATCACGGCGACACGCTCCTCTCCATGGATGAATCGGAACGCCATGAAATTGTGCGGGCTGCAGCCGTCGACTCGATGATGGATCTGATCCGGGGAGATCTGGATGCGCTCGGCATCAGCCACGAGATTTTCTTCTCCGAGCGCGCGCTTCATCAATCGGGCAAAATCGATACGACCCTCCAGCAGTTGGAAAACAAAGAGCTCATTTATGTTGGTGTTCTTGAGCCGCCTAAAGGCAAGACTCCAGAAGATTGGGAGCCAAAACCTCAGACGCTCTTCCGCTCAACCAATTTTGGCGACGATGTGGACCGCGCGCTCAAAAAGTCCGACGGCAGCTGGACCTATTTCGCCCCGGATATCGCCTATCACCTCGACAAATTTGAGCGGGGTTACACGCATTTGATTGATGTTTGGGGCGCGGACCATGGTGGGTATGTCAAACGGATGAAGTCTGCCGTTGAGGCGGTAACCGAAGGCGGCGCAGATCTCGACGTCAAAATCTGTCAGCTCGTGCGTCTTATGCGGAACGGTGAACCCATCAAGATGTCCAAGCGGGCAGGTACGTTTGTCACGCTCCGGGACGTGGTGGAAGAGGTTGGGCGCGATGCGGTGCGTTTCATGATGCTCTACCGGAAAAATGATGCGCCGCTGGATTTTGACTTCGCCAAGGTGACGGAGCAGTCAAAGGACAATCCCGTCTTCTATGTTCAATACGCTCATGCCCGCATCCACTCCGTCCTCCGCAATGCAGCAGCCGATGAAGACCTTGTGGGCATTGATCTGAGCGATGGTGCGCTGGCAGCGGCAGACCTGGGTGCCTTGAACGATGAGGCGGAACTCGCCCTCATAAAGCATATGCTGCAATATCCGCGGATGATCGAAGCGGCTGCCGAAGCACACGAACCGCATCGGGTCGCGTTTTATCTCTATGATCTTGCCTCCAGCTTCCATGCTCTCTGGAACAAAGGCAAAGATCACCCCGAGCTGCGATTTATCCTTCCAGAACAAAGAGATGTTACGCTTAGCCGGCTCGCTTTGATTCGGGCGACGGGGTACGTGATCGCTTCAGGCCTTGGGGTATTGGGCGTGGAGCCTATCGAGGAAATGCGCTGAATGGCGAATATGGGCCGCGGCAGCGATGAGCATTACGAGCTCGACGCGACGGACGAGTTTCATACCTATGACGCCACTGATGGCGGCGGCGGAGGCCGAACGCTGTTCGTATTGCTGGGACTTGTTGTGGCCATCCTCCTATTTGGTGGGGTGCTCTATCTCGCTTATCAGCAGGGTATGCGCGAGGGGGCCCGCAATGCACCGCCGATAATCGAAGCGGACCAATCTCCTGTGAAAGTGGCGCCTGATGACCCAGGTGGTATGGAAATCCCCAATACGGACAAGCTGATTTATGACCGTATGAATGGGGAAGACCCGGCAGAACCCGGCGTCGAGCAGCTTCTGCCGCGCGCTGAAGAGCCCATGTCCGTTGAAGACCGCACCCCTGCGCCCAAGCCGGAAGCGGCAGACCCCTTGCCAGTTCAGCCGCCGGCACTCGATATTGTGCCGGACCCTGAGGCCGTTGCATCTGAAGGCGAGGTGGCAACCGAAGAGGCATCGGAAGTCGTCCCGGTGCCGGTGGCGCCCGTTACTCGGGGAGAAGCTGTGGTTCCGCCACCGGTTGTTCTGCCCCCTGTCGCCGTGCCTGAGACGCCCCCCGCTGTGCAGCCAAGCGCGGACGGTCGCTTTGTTATCCAGATTGCGGCTTTCCGAGATCAGGTGCAGGCCGCCGCCGGATTTGCCCGCCTGCGAACAGCCTACCCAGATCTTATGGCGGGCCTTACGCCGGACGTGGAGAGAGCGGATCTGGGAGACCGCGGGATTTACTATCGACTTCGTGTCGGTGGATTTGACACCAAAGACGCGGCTGCGGCGCTCTGCACTCGCCTTAAAGGGCGCGGCCAAGACTGCCTCGTGAAAGAGCGCTAAGGAAAACTTGGAATACGGCCCTTATGACGTCATCAGCAATCTATGGATGCGCCGGCCTCGCGCTTACAGAGACCGAGAAACGGTTTTTTGCCGAAAGCGACCCTTGGGGCTTCATTCTTTTTGCCCGCAATGTGGACACGCCGGACCAAGTGAGAGCGCTTACTAATGAACTTCGGAGCACTGTCGGATGGAATGCGCCGATCCTCATAGACCAGGAAGGCGGGCGTGTTGCGCGCCTAAGACCACCACATTGGCGCTCCTATCCTCCTGGCCGGCACTACGGAGAACTCTATGCAAAATCCCCCTTAGACGGGCTCACAGCAGCCCGATTGGGCGCTCAGCTAATCGCTTTGGAGCTAAGGGATGTCGGCGTGGATGTTGATTGCATACCGGTGCTCGATGTGCCGGTCCCTGGGGCGCATGATGTCATCGGCGATCGTGCTTATGGCGAGACTCCTGAAACTGTCTCAGCGCTCGGGCGGGCGGCAATGGACGGCGCAATTGCCGGCGGGGTTCTGCCGATTATCAAGCATATTCCGGGGCATGGACGGGCAGGCGTCGACAGCCATGAAAAGCTGCCGGTCGTCGATACCGACCGCCAAACGCTATCCTCAACGGATTTCGCACCTTTTGCGGCTCTATCCGACGCACCTTTAGCGATGACAGCCCATGTGATCTACAGCTCGATTGATGGGGCCAACCCGGCCACCACCAGCCAAACTGTTATTTCCGAGATTATCCGGGATGAGATTGGATTTTCCGGCGCCCTCATGTCCGACGATCTTTCCATGAAAGCTCTCGGGGGCAGTTTTGAAGAACGGACGAACGCATGCCTCGCCGCAGGGTGTGATCTGATTCTTCACTGCAATGGGGACATGGATGAAATGCAAGCCGTCGCCAAGGAAGCGGTTGCGCTTAGCGGCCCATCGCTAACGCGGACCGAGAATGCTCTGTCGATGCGAACAGACCCAGAACGTGTGGATTTAGAGGATCTTATCCACCGTTTTTCATCCCTGGTCTCGCTTTAAGCACGCGGGCTCACTTGAGAATCGGCTTATTCTTGCCGGAATGTCGGTGGCATATTGGGGGTGCCGGCGGCCTTCCAGATACCGCCCTGAATTGTGACGCTTGAGCATTTATGACCGACCAAGACGCCCAGATAGAGTCCATTGATCAGCCTATGGCTGTCGCAGGCTCGTCCGACAACCCAGCTGCCCAGGACAATGATCCTGCGGCGCCCTCTGGCGATGAATTCCAAGAGGGCGGCGCGCGGGTTGAGGTTGCTTCTGACTCCGGTGGTCTTGTCGTCGACATTGATGGGTTTGAGGGACCCCTTGATGTCTTGCTCGCTTTGGCGCGCACCCAGAAGGTCGACCTGGCGAAGATCGCGATCCTACCGCTGGCTGAGCAGTATCTGGAATTTATCAATGAAGCCAAACGCCTAGAGCTCGATCTTGCGGCGGATTATCTGGTCATGGCTTCGTGGCTCGCGTTTCTGAAGTCCAAGCTGTTGCTGCCGCCGCCCGAGGAAGAAGAGGGACCCACGGGCGAGGAAATGGCTGCGCGCCTTGCATTCCAGCTCCGGCGGTTGGAAGCGATGCGGAACGCGGCCGCCGAGCTGATGAAGCGGAAGCGCATGGGGCAGCACGTGTTTCAGCGCGGCGCGCCAGAAGGCATTCGGGTAACGCGAACAAGCGTTTACACAGGCACGCTCTACGATCTTCTGAAGGCCTATTCCGAAGAGCGTATTCGGGCGCTCAAGCCGACCAAGATCACAATCAAGAAGCAGCCTGTCTTTGCGATCGAAGCTGCCCGCCACCGTCTCGAGAAGATGCTTGGGATCTTGATCGATTGGGACCGCATAGATGCGCTTTTGCCGGAAGACTTCACGACCGGCAAAGAGCGCCGTACAGCATTGGCGAGCACGCTGAGTGCCTCCCTCGAATTGGTGCGGGACGGGTACATCGAAGTGCAGCAGGGCAAAGCCTTTGAGCCCATTTTTGTTCGAAAACGTGAGGTTCCTCGCAATGATGACCAGGACACAGGCCCTGCAACACCTGACACTCAAGAAGCCGAGTAAACCATGACAGACGAGCAGATCAGCGAAATTGTGGAAGAGACTGAAACCGAATCCGCGGAAGATGTTGAACCGGCGGACAATGTGACGCCCTTTCCGGCTGGGGAAGATCATGCGGCTCAATTGCGCATGATCGAAGCGCTTCTCTTCGCCGCTGCTGAGCCGCTCGATATTGACAGCATTGCCGCTCGGCTGCCGGAAGGCGCGGACGTGGGCGCGCTCATCGAAGACCTGCAGAAGATGTACGCTTTGCGGGGCGTTAACCTGGTCCGCTTGGCCAACAAGTGGATGTTCCGAACGGCGGACGATCTGACCTTCTTGATGGAACGCGAGGCCGTCCAACAACGTCGCCTGTCGCGCGCAGCCATGGAGACTCTGGCGATCATTTCCTACCATCAGCCCGTCACTCGGGCAGAGATCGAGGAAGTGCGCGGTGTCAGTGTGTCCAAGGGCACGCTTGATGTTCTGATGGAAACCGGCTGGGTCCGCCTGAGGGGCAGACGCCGGGTCCCTGGACGGCCTGTGACTTATGGCACCACCGAAGAGTTCATGATCCATTTTGGGCTCGAAAATATTGGCGATCTGCCCGGCCACGACGAATTGCGCGCCGCCGGACTCCTGGAAGCCAATCTGCCGCCGGATTTCGTCGTTCCCACACCCTCTGCCGAAGGTGGCGATGGAGATGGAGACTTCAGCGAAGACGAGCCAGAAGAAGAATATGGCGAGGCGCTGGATGCACACCTGGAGAGCGCCGCAGACGGTGACCAGTCTGAGAAGGCCGGTTAACGCTGCTTCCTCTTGTAGTTCCGCGGGAAGTGCCCATCTCTGAAGAAGTGGGCCTAAATCATTGAAGTATCGCAGTAAATCTGAGATGCTTGGCTCTAAATCAATTGATCCCGCCCTCGGCTAGAGGTGGCGGATTTGGAGAGAGACGATGGGACAGATAGGTCCGTGGCAAATCATTATTGTATTGGTGCTTGTTGTTTTGCTGTTTGGTCGCGGCAAAATCTCCGAGCTGATGGGCGACGTCGCCAAAGGCATTAAGAGCTTCCGCTCAGGGCTCAGCGACGATGAGCAGCAAGCTGCCGCTCAGCAATCAGATCCCAAGACGATCAATGCACAATCGTCTGAGACAACAGCTAAAGATAAAACCGCCGCAAACTAGCAGCGGTCTTCGTAGAACGACTTTAGCGGAACAGTTGGGACGCCATGTTCGACATTGGTTGGACTGAACTTCTATTCCTTGCCGTGCTGGCCATTTTGGTGGTTGGCCCGAAAGATCTGCCGCGGATGATGAGGACCATCGGACAATACACGGCGAAGATCCGGGGTGCCGCGCGGGAGTTTCAGCGCAGCTTCGATGAAATGGCCCGAGAGAGTGAGCTCGATGAATTGCGCAGGCAGATCGCTGAAGTAAAGGCCAACAATCCCGTCACCCAGGTGAAAGAGGCCATCAAGCATCCCTTGGATTCAGTGGGGAAGGCTCTCGACGATGCAGGCAAGCCACTTCCCGGTCTGCCGGATGAAATGGTCGGTGACGCTGCAGAGGCTGCGGCTGTCGCCAAGGAACCTCTTCCGGAAGAAAAAGCCGCTACGCCAGATACGGAAACACCTAAGGCGCCCGTCGCTCGGGATGCTGCCCAATGAGCGAAGAGGATATTGATGCCTCGCGTGCTCCGCTGCTTGAGCACCTGATCGAGCTTCGTCAGCGGCTTCTCTATTCGATTGTCGCGATCGCCATCGCATTCGGCGTCTGCTTTTACTTCGCTGATGTTGTGTTCAACATCCTTCTGATCCCATTTGAACGCGCGGTCGGAGACGCGAGCGAAGTGAAGCTCATCTTCACAGCGCCACAGGAATACTTCTTCACGCAATTGAAACTGGCGCTCTTTGGTGCGCTCTTTATCGCGTTTCCGGTTCTCGCAACGCAGATCTACATGTTCGTAGCGCCCGGTCTCTACAAAAACGAGCGGGGCGCTTTCCTGCCGTTTCTGATCGCCACACCGGTCCTGTTTTTGATGGGCGCATCCCTGGTCTTTTTCCTCATCATGCCATTGGCCCTTGGCTTCTTTCTCGGTATGGAGCAATCCGCCGCAGAGGGCCAGGCGGCCATCGAGTTGCTCCCGCGGGTGAGCGAGTATCTTGGGCTCACCATGACACTCATCTTCGCGTTTGGGCTCTGCTTTCAATTGCCGGTCCTGATGACGCTTCTGGGACGCGCGGGTTTGATTAGCTCGACTCAGCTGCGCAAAGGCCGCAAATATGCGGTTGTTGGCGTCTTCGCCGTTGCCGCGATCCTTACGCCGCCCGACATTATCAGCCAATTGGGCCTCGGCCTGCCGACGCTTGTGCTCTACGAGATTTCCATTCTGTCGGTGGCGTTGATTGAGCGGCGGCGCAAAGAGGACGCCGCTGAGAAGGATGAGGCGGCAGACGGGGAAGCCGCACCTAGTGCATAAAGGGCAATGACCGTCGCCCCGTTGCGCTAGACGCGATTCCATGAGCCGCGTATACACCTTAATCAAATCACTGTTTCTGGGGCGCTGGTGATTCGGGCTCCGGAGAATCGACTGTTTCAAGGTTCCCGATGTTCGATATAAAACTCATCCGCGATGATCCGGCCGCTTTCGATGCCGCGCTGGCCCGACGCTACAAAGAGCCGCACGCTGCACAAATTCTAGAGCTCGACGCCAAGCGCCGTGAGGTGGTGGCCGCAATGCAAGAAGCGCAGTCGCGCCGGAATGCCGCGTCCAAACAAATCGGGGCCGCGAAAGGCAAAGGGGATGACGAGACGGCAAATGCGCTAATGGCAGAGGTTGCTGATCTCAAGACCAAAATTCAGGAAGGCGAAGAAGAAGAACGCCGCGTAGACGCTGCGCTCAAGGACATACTCTCTGGTCTCCCCAATCTGCCGCATGAAGATGTGCCGCTTGGCGAAGACGAAGAAGCCAATGTCGAGCGTCACAAGGTAGGCGAACCCCGGCAGTTTAATTTTGAGCCCAAAGAGCATTTCGATATTGGCGAAGGCTTGGGGCTGATGGATTTTGAAACAGCGGCAAAGCTCTCCGGTTCCCGGTTTGTTATCTTGAAGAAACAGCTCGCCCGCATGGAACGTGCCTTAGGCAATTTCATGCTTGACCTGCATACAACCGAGTTCGGGTATCAGGAAGTCGCGCCTCCTTTGCTGGTCAAAGACGACGCGATGTTTGGGACCAACCAGCTGCCGAAGTTCGCCGAAGACGCCTTCCATACGGAGGACGGTTTCTGGCTGATCCCGACGGCTGAAGTGCCACTCACCAACACGGTTCGGGAGAGCATTCTCTCGGAAGAAGAACTGCCCCTGCGTCTGACGGCGTTCACTGCGTGTTTTCGGTCAGAAGCCGGGTCGGCGGGCCGAGACACACGGGGCATGATTCGACAGCACCAGTTTTCGAAAGTTGAGTTGGTCAGTATCACAACGCCGGACCAGTCTGGGGACGAGCATGAACGCATGCTTTCCTGTGCGGAGGAAGTCTTGAAACGCCTGGACCTGCCATTCCGGACGATGACCCTCTCGACGGGAGATATGGGCTTCGGTGCACGGAAAACGTATGACATTGAAGTCTGGTTGCCGGGACAGAACACCTATCGGGAAATCTCAAGCTGTTCTGTTTGCGGGGACTTTCAGGCGCGGCGCATGAATGCGAGGTACAGGCCAGAGGGCGAGAAAGGGACGCGCTTTGTGCACACTCTGAATGGTTCCGGGCTTGCGGTCGGACGTACACTTGTCGCCATCCTGGAGAATTACCAGCAAGCTGACGGCAGCGTTGCCGTTCCTGCGGCACTGCAACCCTATCTCGGTGGACTTGAGGTCATTACAGCTGATGGCTAAACGCGCGAGAGCGAAAAAAAAGCTGCCGCTCGACGGCATGCGTATTTTGCTGACCAATGACGATGGTATTCATGCGCCGGGGCTGAAAGTCTTGGAGAAGATCGCGAAGCAATTATCGTCCGACATTTGGATCGTGGCCCCAGAGAGTGAACAGAGCGGGGCGTCGCATTCGCTGACACTCTCTCAACCGCTGCGCCTTCGGAAAGTTTCTCCGCGAAAATATGCCGTCGAGGGGACGCCGACGGATTGTGTGCTGATGGCCATTCGCCATGTGCTGATCGACAATCCGCCGACGCTTGTTTTGTCAGGTGTAAACAGGGGACAGAACGTTGCAGACGATGTTACCTACTCAGGCACAATAGCTGCGGCAATGGAGGGCACCGTTCTAGGCGTCCCATCAATCGCGCTCAGCCAGGCCTTCGGCTTTGACGGGACCCAGAACCTGCATTGGGCTACCGCTGAAACCCATGGTCCGGCCATTATCGAGGAACTCGTCGCTGTCGGCTGGCAGGATGATGTCCTGATGAACGTGAATTTTCCGGATGTGCCCGCCGGCAATGTAGGTGGCATCGATATCACCCGGCAGGGAAAAAGGGATCAATCGCTCGTCAAAATCGAGGAACGGATCGACGGGATGGGGAAACCCTACTATTGGACCGGTTTTCAGCGCATTCCCTCAAATCCGCCCAAAGGAACGGATTTGCGGTCCATCTATGATGGACGCATCTCCATTACGCCCCTTCATCTCAATCTCAGCCATGGATCAGCCCAGAAGAAGCTGGTTCAGGCCTTCTCGGACCCGTGAGCGTATGGAGCCGAGGGAATATTCGAACGGCGGTGACGCGGCCGAGGAGTTGGAAGCTAGCAAGATCAGGCTGGTCATGGCCCTGCGCCGGCAGGGAATACGTGATGCACGGGTGATTTCCGCCATTGAGCGGGTGCCGCGGGAGGCGTTTGTTACCGGGTCCTTTGTCGATCAGGCCTATGACGACCACGCGCTGCCCATCGAATGCGGCCAAACCATCTCTCAGCCCTATGTCGTCGCCTATATGACCGAAAAGCTTGAGGTCGGCGACCGCATGAAAGTGCTCGAAGTGGGCACTGGATCTGGCTATCAGGCGGCGGTTTTGGCCCAATTGTGTCGCCGTGTTTACACAATTGAGCGATATCGGACACTTTTAGACGACGCTGTTAAGCGTTTCGAAATTCTTGGTTTCCACAATATTACCGCGCAGGTTGGCGACGGTGCGAAAGGGTGGCCTGAACAGGCTCCTTTTGACCGGATTATCGTCACTGCGGCGGCGCCTGAAATACCGCTGGAATTGGCTAACCAATTGAAAGTAGGCGGTATTATGGTGGTGCCGGTCGACGTCGACGGCGGACAAGGGGGCCAAAAACTTGTCCGGCTGACGCGTGAAGAAGACGGTGCAAACGTGGAAGAACTTCTTCCCGTGCGGTTCGTTCCCCTGGTCGAGGGGGTCGCACGCGAAGGCTGAGAGGGAAAAATGTCCCTAGATGCGGCAAAAATCGGAAAAAGCCTTGGTCGGCAGGTAAGCCGGGCAGGGATCATGCTTTTCGCATTGGCTTTGGCGTCTTGCTCGAGCTCGTCTGCCCCCTGGTGGGACAGCCAATATGACTATCGCAGCTATCCCAGTGCCTCTGCTTCCAACAGTTCATCTGGTCCGACAGCCCGGCCGCGTCCGCGTCCCCAAACCTCATCTGACTATGTTCGGAACCGTGCCACGCCGGTATCGCGGCCTTCCACGTCTGGCCCGAGGTCACGCACCACAATTACGGCGCGCACCCATGTGGTGAAGCCCGGCGAAACGGTTTATCGCATCTCAAACATGTACAAGGTCGATCAGTCGGACCTTAAATCCGCCAACGGCATCGGCGCGGATAACTCCCTTCGGGTTGGCCAACGGCTGTCGATCCCAGGGAACACACCTCAGACAACACAGGTTGCGCGTGCACCAGCCCGCCCATCCACTGGCGCTCCCACACCTCGCAGCAAGCCGCCGCTCCCGACACCGCCACCTGTCACCGGTGATTTCATCTGGCCTGCGGAAGGCCGGATCATCTCCCGCTTTGGGCCTAAGGCCGATGGGCTCCACAATGACGGCATCAATATCGCGGTGCCCGAAGGAACGCCTGTCCGTGCTGCACAGAGTGGCGTTGTCGCCTATGCGGGTAACGAGCTCAGAGGCTATGGAAATCTTCTGCTGGTGCGCCATGCCAACGGGTGGATGACCGCCTATGCCCACAATGGTGAGCTTCTTGTGCAGCGGGGTGCCACCGTCACCAAAGGGCAGACGATTGCGCTCGCGGGCCGCACCGGCAGTGTGCAAACGGCACAGATTCATTTTGAAATTCGGCGCGGCGCGCAGGCTCTTGATCCGATCAAGGCGATGAGCGGCTGACGCTTTGCTCAGGTGAGCTTCTGCCCAAGCCGTCCCGCCACGTCCTGAACATATTGCCAGGCAACGCGTCCTGAGCGCGCGCCGCGTGTTGCGGTCCACTCAATCGCGCCCGCACGAAGTTCTTCCTCGGAAATTTGTAGGTCAAAGTGGTTCGCATAAGACTGGATCATGTCCAGGTATTCATCCTGACTGCATTTGTGGAAACCCAGCCAGAGTCCGAACCGATCTGATAGAGACACCCGCTCTTCGACAGCCTCAGATGGATTGATGGCGGTCGATCGTTCATTCTCCATCATGTCGCGCGGCATCAAATGACGCCGGTTAGAGGTCGCGTAGAAGATGACATTGTCGGGGCGGCCCTCAATCCCGCCTTCCAGCACGGCTTTGAGAGACTTGTAGCTGGTCTCATCCCTGTCGAAAGACAGGTCGTCGCAAAAGACGATGGTCTGTCGACCGGCCTGCTTCAGTTGCGCCATAAGGACTGGCAGGCTCTCTACATCTTCCCGATGGATTTCGACAAGGACGAGTGATCCCGGCGCATCCCGATTGATCCTGCCATGAACCGCCTTCACCAGAGAGCTTTTCCCCATGCCTCTCGCACCCCAGAGCAAAGCATTGTTCGCCGGGAACCCTCTCGCGAACCGCTCAGTGTTTTCCAACAACTGATCTTTGAGCCGATCCACACCTTTCAGGAGCGCGATATCCACCCGCGCGACATTGGCGACAGGCCTCAGGGTCCCGGTATCTGAGTGCCAAAGGAAGGCGTCGGCGCCGCTCAGGTCAGGCACTTCCGTAGCCGGCGGAGCCAGGCGCTCCAGGGCGTTAGCAATACGTTCCAACAGGGCGCGGTCGCTGGGTGTTTTCTTCTCAGTCATGGGGCCGGACCGTATCATTTGAACCTCTGTCGTCAATGTTATCCGGCGGGCCTCCTGCCTGATCAAAAAACGCCCTAAGCCCCGGTTTGCAAAGGGATACTGGCTTTGCAAAGCTTGTCCGTCCCGGTATAGTCCGCGCCAAACTTGACCCATTACCGGATTCTGATTTCCGGCCGCTACGGAGAGCCGCCCCATGTTTATTACACCCGCCTATGCCAATACCGCCGCTGGGGGTGGGGGAGACCTTCTGTCTTTCGTTTTTCCGTTGGTTGCCATCTTCGCAATCATGTATTTCCTGGTCATTCGTCCGCAGCAGAAGCGTGCGAAAGAGCATGCGGAAATGGTGAATGCCGTGCGCCGTGGGGACGACGTCGTAACAGCCGGTGGTATCTTGGGCAAAGTCACCAAGGTAAGCGAAGGCGACGATATCCAGGTCGAAATAGCCGAGGGTGTTCGAGTCAAAGTTGTGAAGAGCACTTTGGCGAATGTTCGTTCCAAGTCTCAGCCAGCACCCGACGCGGCCAATTCCAACAAAGACGCCTGACGTTACATTCGTTTCGCTTCGCTTAAAGGCGTACTCATGCTTCGTTTCGAACCCTGGAAAATCACGCTTATCGTTCTGGTGAGCCTTGCCGGCTTCATCTACACGACCCCTAACTTTTTCGCCGAAGAACAATTGACGGATTTGCCCGACTGGGTCCCGCAGCGACAAATTGTTCTGGGACTTGATTTGCAGGGGGGATCTTATCTGCTGCTTGAAGTCGATACTCAGGCCGTCGAAACAGAGCGACTTGAGAATTTGCGAGCGGATGTGCGTGCGACACTCCGGGATCGTGACCTTGCAGGTGGTCCCATCGGATATACCGGCCTCGGCATCTCTCAAGGTGACGTTGTGGTCCGCATCCGTAAACCGGAAGACCAGACACGCGGTCTTGAAGCCCTACAGGGCCTTGCCACACAGATCAGCACCAATCTTTTTACAGGGGCGGCCGAGCTGGATCTGAATGTGACCCTGGGAGACGGGGGCAAGGTTACCTTGTCGCCGACGGATGCGTCGCGCACTGCCAGAGCGCGCTCAGCGGTTTCGCAATCCATCGAAATCATTCGGCGGCGTGTGGACGAGCTGGGCACGACAGAGCCCAGCATTCAACGTCAGGGTGAAAACCGGATCATCATCGAAGTACCAGGTCTTGATGATCCAGAACGGTTGAAAGACCTTCTCGGTAAGACGGCGAAGCTTTCTTTCAGGTTGGTCGATCAGACCATGACGGCGCAGCAAGCGCTCGCGACCCGGGTGCCGCAGGGCGCGGAAGTGCTCTACATGACCGAGTTCGACCCGCCTCAGCCGATCCTTGTGCGCAAGCGGGTCATGGTGAGTGGTGAGAACCTCACCGACGCCCAGCCGGGCTTCGACCAGCAGACCAATGAGCCCATCATTACCTTCCAGTTCGATACATCAGGTGCGCGCAAGTTCGGCGAAGTTACGGCTGAAAATGTTGGGCGTCCCTTTGCGATCGTCCTTGATGATGAGGTGATTAGCGCGCCGAACATTCGAGAGCCCATCCTCGGTGGCCGTGGTCAGATCTCAGGCGGCTATACAGTTCAGACCGCGAATGACCTCGCCATCCTGCTTCGCGCGGGCGCGTTGCCAGCTCCGCTCAATATTCTCGAAGAACGGACCGTGGGTCCTGGCCTTGGGGCGGACAGCGTGGCGGCCGGACGGATTGCTGCGATCATTGCCTTCTCCGCGGTCATTCTCTACATCGCGGTTTCCTATGGGCTGTTTGGGGTTTTTGCGAATGTTGCCCTGATCGTCAACGTGTTCCTGATCGCGGCGACGCTGTCCGTTCTTGGGGCCACGCTCACGCTTCCGGGGATTGCGGGGATTGTGCTCACGATCGGCATGGCTGTGGACGCGAATGTACTGATTTTTGAGCGCATTCGAGAAGAGGTCCGAAATGGAAAAACGCCAATCAATGCCATTCAGATCGGATATGACAAGGCGCTGACGACCATTCTTGATGCCAACATCACGACCTTCATTGCCGCGGCGATCCTTTTCCAGCTTGGATCCGGTCCGGTTCGCGGCTTCTCCGTGACACTGGGTGTCGGGATCATCACATCTGTTTTCACCGCCTTTGTCGTGACCCGACTGATGGTGGCTCTTTGGTACCGCGCACGGCGGCCCAATGAGCTGGTTCTTTAGGAGAGCTGCCAATGATTAGACTCAAGCTCGTTCCTGCGAACACTGCTTTCAAGTTCATCGGATTACGACACGCAGCCTATGCTTTGTCCGCACTGCTCGTCGTGGCCTCCATGGCCCTGTTTTTCACGACCGGCCTCAATTTCGGGATTGATTTCCGCGGTGGCACAATGATCGAGATCGGGACCGAAGGCCCGGCTGATATTGGCGATCTGAGAAGTCGGCTGTCATCACTCAATCTCGGAGACGTGCAAGTCCAAGAGTTTGGTGCGCCAGACGACGTGCTCATCCGCGTGGAGCAACAGGCTGAAACTGAAGGCAGCGACCAGAACGTCGTCGATATTATTCGAGCTGAGCTGGGCGACGGAGTTGAATATCGCCGTGTCGAGGTGGTTGGGCCTAAAGTCAGTTCGGAACTGGTGGAAGCCGGGACACTCGCCGTCGTATTGGCTGTGATCCTAATGCTTGTCTATATCTGGTTCCGCTTTGAGTGGCAGTTCTCCGTCGGCGCGGTGTTGGCGCTTCTGCATGACGTGCTCCTGACCATCGGCATTTTTTCTCTCATTCAGCTGGAGTTCAACCTTTCCATCATCGCTGCCATCCTGACCATTGTCGGCTATTCGATGAATGACACCGTGGTTGTCTATGACCGTGTGCGAGAGAATCTCCGAAAGTACAAGAAGCTTGACCTGGGTGAGTTGCTCGACCGTTCGATTAACGAAACTCTGTCACGTACAGCAATGACATCAGTGACCACGCTTCTTGCTCTGCTGGCTTTGTACATCTTTGGGGGTGAAGTCATTCGCGGTTTCACGTTCGCCATGATGTGGGGCGTCTTTATCGGAACCTACTCCTCGATCTTTATCGCGGCACCTCTCTTGATGATCCTGGGCGTCAAACGCGATTGGAGTGTCGCAGCACCAAGCTCGACGCCGTCCGTGTAATTGGATGGAACTGTCCAACACGGATTTTGGTGCTCAGCCTCCTATTGAAGCCTATGGGGACATGGGCTTTAGGATCGACAAGAAACGCGTCGAAGGGTCCATGTATCTGCTGCCGGATTCTGGAATGTTCCCGTGGAATGTGACTGCGATCGGCGAGCTAACAGCGGCGCATTTTGATGCGATTACCGAGGTTCATGATAGTTTCGATCTGCTGCTGATCGGGGCCGGTCCGTCGCTTCAATTTCCATCTGCGGAAGTCAGAGCGCACCTATCAGACATCCCCTTGCATTTTGAGGTTATGGATACCGGTGCTGCGTGCCGCACGTATAATGTCCTCATCGGGGAACAACGCCGCGTCGCAGCGGCCCTCATCGCCGTTGAATAAAGAAATTTCTTTACTTTTATGTGCCGGGATTGCTTGGCTTTTTGGCCTGAAGCTCCTAATCTCTGGCATTGAGTTTTTGGCACGCCCGGTGAGTCGTTTCTGATGTCAAAGAGCCAGGGCGAAAATGTGGTTCGTGCGTAGACCATCCAGCGCGCACGCAAAATAGGGGGACGCATCCCATGTCTGCAATTCTAGATTCGCTGCGGAACACCGTCATTGCCGGTTTTGTCGTCGCAGCAGTTCTTCTTCTTATGTACCTCAATTGGGGTGGTACGTTTGATCACGCATTTGGCGCCTTCCTCATGCGCTGGCTGCATGTGTTGAGCGGTGTCATGTGGATCGGCCTGTTGTGGTATTTCAACTTCGTTCAGATCCCGAATATGGGCAACATCCCGGACGAACAGAAGCCAGCCATCTCCAAGGTTATCGCGCCGGAAGCGCTTTGGTGGTTCCGTTGGGGCGCAATGGCAACCATCGTGACTGGTATTCTGCTGGCAGCCATGAATGGCTATTTGCTCGATGCTTACACACTCGGCGCGATCAACGGTTTCGCTGTTGAGAAGAACATCGCCATTGGTATCGGCATGTGGCTCGGCACGATCATGTGGTTCAACGTTTGGTTTGTGATCTGGCCGAACCAGAAAATCGCTCTCGGTATCGTCGATGCAGACGCGGACGCAAAGGCAAAAGCGGCGGGAACGGCAAAAGCGTTCTCGCGGACCAATACGCTGCTTTCGATTCCAATGCTGTTTGCAATGGTATCTGCACAAAACATCTATTGATGCGGTCCGGGGTCACCCCGGCGTGTCTCTGGAAATGCGGGACTGCTTTCGGTTGAAGGCAGTCCCTTTCTTTTTGAAGTGGGCCACATGAACCAGGATCGGTTCCAATATTGTCTCAATCAGCTTAGGCGGTTCGATCACGACCGCTACCTGGCGATTTTGCTTGCTCCGGAAGCGGATCGGGAAATGCTCGCGGCATACTTTGCGTTCGACGCTGAGATGATGCGTATTCCGACGACGGTCAGTGAGCCGATGCTGGCCGACATTCGTTTTCAGTGGTGGCGTGAAACGCTAGAGGCGATGACACCGACGCAGGATCCCGGACACGAAATCGCTGCTGCTCTGTCGAGTACCTTCTTTGATCGAAACTTGTCACCAGCCGACCTGGTGTCCCTCATCGACTTGCGCGCACGAGATCTGGCTGAAGAACCCTTTCGGACGATGGAAGAGTTGGACAGTTATCACAAAGAGATTTCACAACAACAGGTATCTCTCTTTGCAGAGATTTCTGACCAATCTCTGGGCGATCAGACAAAAGCTCAACTCGAACGACACCTTACGGCGTATGAAATTGTCAATCAGCTCCGTCGATTACCTCATGACATCGCGTCGTCTCAACTTTGTCTTCCGCTTGATGTATTGGGGTACCATGACTTGGACCCCCACGATCTGTTTCAAGGGACGCACACGGTCGCGCTTAAGCTCGCCGTCGATCAGGTACTTGAGCATGCAGAGACGCTGCTGATGGAGGCAGGTGACATTTATCTGCGGGACATTAAAGGATTGATCGCCCCCATGCTGCCTTCTGCTTTGACACCGCTATACATCAAAAAGCTTGGCGCTTCTGATTTCGATCTCTTCAGGCACTCGAGTGAGATTCCGGCTTTCCGCCGACAACTCAGATATCTTCGAATTAACTGGACGAAGAAGATCTAGATTTATTCGGCGGCGATCGATGCGGGGGTTAGCCAGGTGTCCAGGTCTCGCAAAGCTCTGTGGCTCATCGCTGTTTTGCGCGCCCGACCTTTTTCTTTGCCACGCAGCCGCTTGCCGTCTGCCGGTTTGGGCAGCTCAATTGGCGGGAACAGGCCGTAGTTCACATTCATCGGCTGGAAGGTTTTGGCATCCGCGCCGCCTGTTATGTGACTGATTAGGGCGCCAAAGGCTGTTGTCGCGGGCGGCGGGGTTGCCACTTCACCGGCCGCCTCCAAGGCGGCAAACCGGCCAGCCATCAACCCCATGGCAGCACTCTCAACATACCCCTCAACACCGGTGATTTGTCCGGCAAAGCGAATGTGCGGGTGCGATTTGAGTCGCATGGTCTCGTCGAGAAGACGGGGCGAATTCAGGAAGGTGTTCCGGTGCAATCCGCCCAGCCGCGCGAACTCCGCCTTTTCCAGACCCGGGATCATTCGGAAAATGCGTTTCTGTTCGCCATGACGCAGCTTGGTCTGGAAACCGACCATGTTGTAGAGCGTCGCCAGCTTGTTGTCCTGACGGAGCTGAACCACTGCGTAGGGTTTAACATCCGGATTGTGGGGGTCTGTCAGCCCGACCGGTTTCATTGGCCCGTGACGGAGGGTCTCTCGACCGCGCTCTGACATGACTTCAATCGGCAGGCAGCCTTCAAAATAGGGCGTGTTTTCCTCCCACTCTTTGAAGTCGGTTTTGTCGCCTTCAAGAAGTGCTGTGATGAACGCATTGTACTGCGCCTCGGTCATCGGGCAGTTGATGTAATCCTTACCATCACCGTCAGGACCTATTTTGTCGTATCTGGATTGGTACCAGCAAACATCGAAGTCGATTGTGTCGGTATAGATGATCGGAGCGATGGCGTCGAAGAAAGCCAACTCATCCTTGCCGGTGACGTCGCCAACTGCGCTGCTGAGCGCTTCTGAGGTCAACGGTCCTGTTGCGATGATTGTGGGTCCCCAGTCTTGTGGGGGCAGGCCGACGACCTCGCCACGTTCGATGGTCACAAGTGGTTCCGCCTCAAGTGTCTTCGTGACAACTTCAGAAAAGTGCTCCCGGTCGACGGCCAATGCGCTCCCGGCTGGGACTTTCGCGTCGGCCGCGGCTGACATGATGAGAGAGCCGCAACGGCGCATTTCCTCGTGAAGCAGCCCGACCGCATTATTTTCCCAATCATCGGAACGAAAGGAATTGGAGCAGACAAGTTCTGCCAACCCGTCCGTCTGGTGGGCGTCCGTGCCACGCATCGGGCGCATCTCATGAAGGATCACCGGGGTGCCGGTTCGGCTGACCTGCCAGGCCGCTTCCGACCCAGCCATGCCGCCACCGACAATGTGAACTGGTTTTGTCATGAGAGCTGAGTTATCAGGCTTCACCTGTCGGGGCAATACTCCGGATTATGACCACACGGGCGGCCGCTTCTGGATCCAGGGTTTTTCCTTCTCCAGCTGCGCTGCCAGACGGAAAAGTGTCGCTTCGTCGCCATAACGCCCTGTGAACATCATCCCGAATGGCAAACCTTTTTCGCTCCAGCAAAGCGGCAGGGATAGGGACGGCTGCCCTGTGAAGTTGAAAGGTGGTGTATAGGGAAACGCTTTGCCCTGACGCTTGTTTACTTCTCGGGGCTCCAAACGCACGGGATCGATGACACCAACTTCTGGGGGTGGCGTTCCCAGAACAGGTGATAGAAAAACATCAAACTCCTCGAAATGTTCCAGCACCTGCCGGTTAATCAACCGGAGTGTCTGCCAGCCATGCATGGCCTGCTCGGCCGTAACCCTGGAGCCATTCTTGAAGGCGGCCCAGGTAAGGGGTTCGAGTTCATCCTCGCGCGGCTCGCGGCCAATCTGTTCAATGCGTCGCCGCATGCCGGCTGCAAAATTGCCGGCGCTCACGGCGCCTTGCGCGCGGTAGTAGGCTTTGAAATCCACATCAAGGCTGCGGTCAATCATCTCGTGACCGAGATTTTTCAGCATATCCACCGTGTCCTCGAACCCTTTTTGGACTTCCGGGTCGATTGGTTTTTTGCTGGGCGTTTCGCTCGAATAAGCGATCTTCAGTTTGCCGGGGCTCTGTTGGATTTCCTCCATGTAGGGTCGGTCTTTCGGCGCGGGTGCGTAGGGCGATGCGGGCTCCGGATATCCTGTTGCATCCAACATCGCGGCGCTATCGCGCACAGTGCGCGAGACAACGTGGTCCACACTGAATCCAATCGCACGATCGAAATCCTCTGGGCCGTTTGGGTTTCGGTCCCGCGTGATCTTCATACCGACCAGGCCACAACAGGCTGCTGGAATACGAATTGAGCCCAAGCCGTCGCTCGCGTGGGCCAATGGGACAATTCCGGCCCCTACAGCAGCGGCAGCACCGCCCGATGATCCGCCGGAAATATGATCAGGGTTCCAGGGATTGCGGCATGGCCCGAGCAAGCCTGACTCCGTTGTCCCCGTGATGCCGAACTCTGGCGTGTTCGTTTTACCGACAAACACCACGCCGGACGCGCGGAACCGTTTGGTGAGTTCGCTGTCGATTGTATCCACTGTGTCCTTGGTGAACGCGCTCCCATTGGTGCGCGGCCAGCCAGCGACCTTGAGCCCCAAGTCTTTTATGAGAAAGGGAACGCCCTTGAAGGGCCCGTTTGGCAGATCGGATTTTGCGGTTGCGCGGGCGTCGTCATAGCCCTTGTGCACAATAGCGTTGAGCGTGTCGTTATGGGCTTCGATGCGCTCGATGGCGGCTTCCGTCAGCTCGGATGGCGTCACATCACCTTTTGAGACAAGCTCTGCCAGGCCGAGACCGTCAAAATCTGCATATTCTTTGAAGCTCATTTGGTCCTCCCGAGGATCGTTCGACTCTTATGCGGTTAATTCCAGACAGTCGGGTGCTTATCGACCCATGGTTTTGCCTGCTCCAGCTGTCCCGCCAGACGATAGAGCAAACCCTCCTCGCCAACGGCGGCGGCGAACATCACGCCGACCGGCAGTCCTGCGTCGCTCCAATGAAGCGGCAAGGAAATGGCCGGCTGGCCAGTCGCGTTTTCGATGGCAGTGAAGGGGACATAATCAATGATCGGTTCAAACGCGTCGACTGGGTTCCGGTTGCCGATATCGATCGTGCCAAGCGCGATGGGGGGCGCCCCGAGTGTTGTCGTCATCCAGAGATCATAGGTTGAATGGAAGCGGGCCATTTCCCGGCCCAACATCTGAAAGCCGCCGAGGGCGTGCTGATATTGCGATGCAGTGATTTCTTTTCCGACCTGATAGAGCCCCCAGGTAAGCCCTTCAAGCTCATTGTCTCCCGGCGTTTGTCCGGTCGCACCAGCGAAAGCATCGATGTTCGCCGCGAGCCCCGCGGCCCAGACCGCCATAAATGCCTCCGAAAGGAGTTCCATTGGCACCGCGGGTGTGGCTTCCTCTACAGTGTGCCCCAAATCGCTGAGAAGCTTCGCAGTGTTCTCGATGGCTTTGACACATTCCGGATCGAGACCCTTGCCTGCGAGGTCTTTGGTGCTGAAAGCGATGCGCAGCTTGCCCGGGTCGCGACCGACCTCTTCAAGGTAGGGGCGTTCTTTTGGTGGTGCAGCGTACGGATCGCCCGGCTCTGGTCCTTCGGTGCAATCCAGCATGGCCGCGCTATCGCGGACTGAACGGCTCACTACATGTTCATGGACAAGGCCACCCATCACATCTCCAAGAACCGGTCCAAGCGGGTTGCGTGCCCGGGTCGGCTTGAGACCCACAAGACCGCAACACGCCGCTGGAATGCGGATGGAGCCGCCGCCATCGTTCGCATGGGCGAGGGGGACGATGCCGGCCGCAACAGCCGCTGCCGACCCGCCGGACGAGCCACCGGTTGAATGGTCTGTGTTCCAGGGGTTGCGCGCGGGGCCATAGAGCGCCGACTCGGTCGTCGGCAGGAGACCGAACTCCGGCACGTTCGTCTTGCCCAGAATGGATACGCCAGCGGCTTTGTAGCGCGCAGTCAGGGTCGAGTCCTGGCCAGCAGGCACCCCTGACATGAAGCGCGAGCCTGACCGTGTTTCGACACCGGCCAAATCTCCCAAGAGATCCTTCAGGAGAAAGGGAACGCCCTGAAATGGCCCTTCAACAGGCTTCTCGGCTGCCTTGCGGCCGACGTCATATAGTTTGGTAACAACAGCGTTGAGCGTGGGATTGTGCTTTTCGATGCGGGAGATTGCTTCTTCCGCAAGCTCCGTCGCGCTGACCTCGCCTTTTTTGACCAGGTCGCCGAGCGCGAGCCCATCAAGCTCCGCATATTCCTTCACCGCCATGACGCTTCTCCCATGTACCTATTTTTTGTTGGGATCATGATAGGCAGGAAATGAAGGATGTGTCACGAAAAGGGAAAGGGCGGTGTACCTTCAAAAGTCGGTTCTTCAAGCTGTGGCTGCCTGCCGTCCGCCCATGAGGGTACCTCGAAGGTCGCCCGTCGCAGCAGAGGCTGCCCTTCAGGGCCAGGCTCTTCCAATACCGGTCCGACATTGACGAGCGACACCGTTGCGCCTGCTGATGTGAGCTTCACAAGGCCAAAGCCGTGGGCGTTGCTGTCCATGTAAGCAAGGCCAGGGCTCGCCCTGCCTGATGATAGCAGACCTGCCAGGAAGGTGCTCCCTGTATAGGAAGCTGCGAGGCCGCTTAGCATGCCGTTGACGACCGTGTTGTTGAAATTTTCTACCAATGTCCCGCCGCTTTCATAAGCCACGAATGGTCGAAAAGTATCGCCTTCCGGTGTGCCGCTTTCTGCTCCATTGAAAAGGTTCCCCGAGCTGATGCTGGTGGTTGCGAAATCAACCGCGACGAAATCGGGTTCGTCGTCATCCAGATTTGGCGCAAGTCGGCCCGCTGCGTGGGTGTGATAATCCCCGGAACAGGAGAGGGTGTTGGTGATCTGATTGTCACGGAGGAAGCCCATCAATTCGTTCAGTTCGCCAGGGAAACCCTGCCACGCATCGACACCCAAATAGCTGTCTTCCAGATCTGCCGCCGGTACATTGTTGAGGTCCAGGCGCATCGATACGGCGGGAATGGAATTCGCCCAGACCCGCCAGGTTGCTACTGAGCTCTGCATGGCGCCCTTGAACCAGGCCTTTTGCTTCGTCCCCATGCAGGTTCCGTGGGGAGCGTCTTTTCTGGGATTGTCGATCTCTTTGTCTTCGTAAGTGAGCTTCTCCAGGGGCTGCCCATTGTTTGCTGTTTTGCCAGCATCTAGCTCCCTGATCAGACGTACAGGGGCAAGACGGGCACTCCCGCTCAAAAGTTCGCGCACTTCCTCGGTCAGGACCGGCGGGCTTCGATAAGACCTTAGGTCCGTCACGACCAGGTCCAACATCTTGCCCCAGGAGAGCGAGCGGTAGATGGTCATGGATTGCAGTGCCCGACGATTTTCATCGCTGGTGTTCAAGAAGGCGTCGTCAAAACCTTCGAAAGCAGCGTCTTGAACCTCTGTGGTCTTGAAGTCGCTGGCTTCATTCGGAATGTCTGCCAAGGGCTTTGAGTTGCTCAGAACCGCCGGAATGAACTCGAACCAGGCCTGGTTTGCCGCGACTTTGCGCTTCTGTGCTGGGATGCCCGGACGGAAGTAGGTGTCATGGCTCTGCCAGCTGTCATTCGAGAATTCATGATCGTCCCAGGTGCAGATGAAGGGAAAGCGCGCGCGGGCCGCCTGCAGGTGCGGGTCCTTCAAATAGGTTTTGTAAAGATGACGGTAATCGTCAACGGTCACGGCCCAGGTTGCCCCAGCGGTCCAATAGGGCTTTGTTCCATCGGGCACCCAGGGTGTCGATCCGTCGGGGAAAGGCGGCACCTTGCGGGAAGCATCAACGCCCTCCGGCACATCGCCGATCACTTCATAGATGAAGTCGCCCAGGTGCAGCACAAAGTCGAGCTGTCCGTTTTCCGGCGCAGCTTCGTCGTCCGCGACGAGACGGGCCCAGGCACCGTAGAAGCCAGACTCATACTTCTGGCAGGAGGCAAAGGCAAACCGGACAGGCCGCTCCGAGTCAGCCGATGGCGCCGTTCGGGTGCGGCCGGTATGCGCACTCACCTCGCCATCGTTCGTGACAAAGCGATAGAAGTATCGCGTGTCGGGTGCAAGACCTTGAGCAAACAAGCGCGCTGTGAAATCACTTTCCGCGGTTACTGAGATCCGCTGCTCCAGCACCACAGATGCAAAGTCTTGTTCTGTCGAGATCTGACAAAGGAGCTCAACCGCTCCCGACGGCATGTCCGGCACCGCGCGGGTCCAGAGCATCACTGCATCAGGTTGAGGGTCGCCGGAGGCAAGGCCTTGAGGGAAGCGGGCTGCGTTTGCACGCGTGTCATCGGCGAACGCCGGTCGTACCGCCAGCCCTGCTGTCGCCACAAAACAGCCGACGGTGCCTGCGAACCCCCTCAGAAAGTCGCGACGATTGAGATTGTCCATACTGTCCCCCGATTTGCGACCAGCATTATCACCTGCAGGTCCCATGTTGTGTCACTTACATCAGTCTAACGAAAGCGAAACGAGAGGACACATAGCTCTTTTGTGAAATCAGGCAAGAAAGGCCGGCGCAGGACCCTCTTTCGTTCATAAACGCACGACAGTTGACGTACCTGTTGCGATTGTACGAGGAACCAGTTCTACCTGGTCCCATGCCATTCACTCCGCTGCCTGACGGGGTGTGCGCCTGGACGCCTTGTTTTTCGGTGCCGCCTTTTTCTTGGCCGCCTTCTTTGAAGCGGCTTTCTTCGGAGCACTCTTCTTCGCCGGGGCTTTAGGCTTTGCCTTGGATTTTGACGCGGCTGTCTTCTTCGCCGTGACTTTCTTCCTCGCTGGTGCCCGGCCGGACCGTTTCAGAAGGGCGCGGAGATATTGTCCGGTGTAAGAACGCGGTTCTTCCGCGACTTCTTCCGGGCGACCTTCGGCGACAACCTCGCCTCCGCCATCACCGCCTTCGGGCCCAAGATCAATGATCCAGTCTGCGGTCTTGATCACTTCCAGATTGTGCTCAATCACCACAACCGTGTTGCCGGTGTCGACCAGCTCGTGGAGCACATCGAGGAGCTTCTTCACATCATGGAAGTGGAGACCCGTTGTCGGTTCATCCAGAATATAGATGGTCCGGCCGGTCGCGCGTTTGGAGAGTTCCTTTGCGAGCTTCACCCTTTGCGCTTCGCCGCCGGACAGGGTGGTCGCCTGCTGGCCCACCTTGATGTAGCCGAGGCCCACCCGTTGAAGCACGTCCATCTTCTCGCGCACTGACGGCACGGCCTTGAAGAAGCTCTGCGCTTCATCCACCGTCATCTCCAGGACATCAGCGATGGACTTATCCTTGAATTTGACTTCCAGAGTCTCGCGGTTGTAGCGGTGCCCGTGACAGGCATCACACTCCACATAGACATCCGGCAGGAAGTGCATCTCGATCTTGATGACGCCGTCCCCCTGGCAGGCTTCGCAGCGGCCGCCTTTGACGTTGAAAGAGAAGCGGCCTGGCTTGTAGCCGCGGGCCTTGGATTCCGGCAGCCCGGCAAACCAATCCCGGATATGGGTGAACGCGCCCGTATAGGTGGCGGGGTTTGACCTCGGCGTTCTGCCGATGGGCGATTGATCAATGTCGATGATCTTGTCGAGATGCTCGAGTCCCTCTATCTGATCGAAGGGCGCGGGGTGGGTGCGTGCGTTGTTCAGCCGCCGTGCGATCGCCTTATAGATGGTCTCGATCAGCAAGGTCGATTTCCCGCCGCCTGACACGCCTGTCACGCAGGTAAAGGTGCCGAGGGGAATTTCCGCAGTCACGTCTTTGAGGTTATTGCCGCTCGCTCCGACGACGCTGACCTTCTTCGTCTCAGACACGGGGCGGCGCTCCGCTGGAATGTCGATTTGCTCCAGGCCTGTCAGGTATTTTCCGGTCAGACTGTCTGGACTTGCCATAATGTCTTTGGGCGTGCCTTTGGCGACGACTTCACCACCGTGAATGCCGGCCCCGGGGCCGATATCGACGACATAGTCAGCGGTGCGGATCGCGTCTTCGTCATGCTCAACAACGATCACTGTGTTGCCGAGGTCCCGCAAGCGGCGCAACGTCGCCAGAAGGCGATCATTGTCTCGTTGGTGGAGACCGATGGAGGGCTCATCCAAGACATAGAGAACACCCGTCAGGCCTGAGCCAATCTGCGACGCCAGCCGAATGCGCTGACTCTCACCGCCAGACAGAGTCCCCGAATTGCGGGACAGACTTAGATAGTCCAGGCCTACATTGTTGAGAAAGTGCAACCGTTCGCGAATTTCCTTGAGAACGCGACCGGCGATTTCGTTTTGTTTCTTCGTGAGCTTCTTGTCGATATTGGCAAACCAGGCATCGGCTTCCTTGATCGACAGTTGGGCCACCTGGCTGATATGCCCATCGCCGACACGCACGGCGAGCGCTTCTGGCTTCAAGCGAAAGCCAGAGCAGGCTTCGCAATCTGTGACGTCCTGAAACTTTTCGATCTCTTCGCGCGCCCAGGCACTGTCCGTCTCCCGCCAGCGGCGGTTGAGGTTCGGGATAACACCCTCGAAGGGCTTCTTGGTTTTGTAGGAGCGGAGGCCGTCATCATAAGCGAAGGTGATGACGTCATCTCCTGACCCGTAGAGCACGGCATCCTGAGCCTGTTTGGGCAGTTCGCTCCAAGGCACGGTGACCGAGAATTTGTAGTGCTTGGCGATGCTGTCGAGCGTCTGGGTGTAGTAGGGGGATGTGGATTTCGACCAGGGCGCGACAGCGCCTTTGCGGATCGAGAGGCCGGGGTCCGGGATCACCAGATCGGGATCAATGAAGTATTGCGTGCCCAAGCCGTCGCAGGACGGACAGGCGCCAAACGGGTTGTTGAAGGAAAAGAGCCGCGGCTCAATCTCATCAATCGTAAAGCCGGACACCGGGCAGGCGAAGCGGGACGAAAACACAATCCGCTCCGGTTCCTTCTCGCCGTCTTTCAGATCAGCGAACTCCGCCACGGCGATGCCGTCGGTGAGCTGCAATGCAATCTCAAAGGAATCTGCCAAACGGTTGCCCAGATCATCCCGCACCACAATGCGGTCCACGACAACGTCGATATCGTGCTTGTATTTCTTGTCGAGGGTCGGGAGGTCGTCCAGCTCATAGAAGGCACCGTCTACCTTTACGCGCTGGAAGCCTTTTTTCAGAAGCTCAGCAAACTCTTTGCGGTATTCACCTTTGCGGCCCCGCACAATCGGCGCGAGTAGATAGAGCCGGGTGCCTTCGGGCAGCGCCTTCACGCGGTCGACCATCTGCGTCACCGTCTGACTCTCGATCGGCAGGCCGGTCGCCGGTGAATAGGGGATGCCCACCCGCGCCCAGAGGAGGCGCATATAGTCATAGATCTCCGTCACGGTGCCCACGGTTGAGCGTGGGTTCCGTGAGGTGGTTTTCTGCTCAATGGAAATTGCCGGCGAGAGACCATCAATCTGGTCAACATCCGGCTTTTGCATCATCTCCAGGAACTGGCGCGCATAAGCCGAGAGGCTCTCCACATACCGTCGCTGGCCTTCTGCGTAAATCGTGTCGAACGCGAGTGACGATTTCCCGGACCCCGAAAGCCCGGTGATGACGATCAGCTCGTCACGCGGCAGATCAATCGTCACGTTTTTGAGATTGTGCTCGCGGGCTCCAGCGATGGAGATGTTCTTTTGCATCAAGTGGTACTCGTTCTTACCTCGGGGCGGGATTTACGAAGACAGGTCGTGTTGCGCCAGATAGTCAGGACGATCAAGGGCGAAGTAGTTATGTAGCTGGTCGCTCTTCATCAGGTCTCCGACATACGGCAAGCCCAGCTTTTTCATCACCGCATGAGACGGATGGTTGCCCGGCAGGATCACGGCTACGATTCTGTCCAGCTCGAGATCCATGAACCCATGATGGAGCAAGCAAGATGCCGCCTCGGTCGCGTAGCCTTTTCCTTGTGCTGCCACATGGAAATGATATCCGATCTCCGGCTCACCGGTTTCCGGCAGCGGCTGAAGCGCAACCTGTCCCAAAAACTCACCTGTCTCTCTCAGAAAAACGGGCCAAAAGCCCATCCTCATCTCGTCGTAGAAGCGCAGCTTCTCCGCGAGGATGAGCTCCGCTTCCTCCAGCGTTCCCGGTTCTTTACGCCAGAACATCACGCGCAGATCGCTGGTGATCGAATGAATTAAATGTGCCTCATCTGGTTTATACGGACGCAGCAGAAGCCGTTCTGTCAGCAGTGTTGTCATCTAGAAAACTTTCTCAGGCCCTTGACCTTTGTTGACCGACAGGAACATAGTAAGAACAAATGCCACCATTGCTCGATTCTCGCAAGCGCTATTCGGCACAAAATAAAGGCTTTCTAGCTGTTTTTGGCGTGGCAGTTGTTCGGCTGTTGCTTTAGGTTCGGCGACAATTAACCAGCTTTAAGCGGAAAAAAGAAGGGGCGTCTCAACATGGCCGGAAGTGTCAACAAAGTCATTCTTGTGGGAAATCTGGGTGCAGATCCGGAAATCCGCAGCATGCAGAACGGCAACCCGGTGTGTAACCTGCGGATTGCGACCAGCGAAAGCTGGCGTGACAAGAGCTCCGGTGAGCGGCGGGAACGTACCGAATGGCATCGGGTGGTGATCTTCAACGAGGGTCTCTGCCGGATTGCGGAGCAATACCTGAAGAAGGGTGCCAAGGTTTACATTGAAGGCCAGCTGCAAACCCGCAAATGGCAGGACCAGCAGGGCCAGGACCGCTATTCGACCGAGGTGGTGCTTCAGGGCTTCAACTCGACCCTCACCATGCTCGATAGTCGGAATTCTGGCGGCGGCGGTGACTACGGCGGATCGTCCAGCGGCGGTTATGATCAGGGCGGCGGCGACTTTGGTGGCGGAAGCGGTGGCGGAGCGCCCATTGATGATGAAATCCCGTTTTAACAAGCTGCTGATTTGATGCAAAAAGAGCCTCGGACTCTTCGAGTTCCGGGGCTCCTTTTTTTGCTTTTATTTCAATGGCTTAATGGGCTGTTTTTGACGCCCAATTTGTTGCCTGCTCACGTGGCGAATGATAGAATTTCAGGCAAATATTCAGGGGATTCGGCGCCCGTCCGAAGCCCCTTTTTTCAAGAGAATTGGGAGCGATTGCGGGTGGCGATCAATGCTCCGAAAAAGGTCTGAATTTGTCCGATACACACGACACGGAAGCGCCAGGTGAAGAGCCTGTTCCCGGTGGTAATGGGGATTTGAACGGCGGCGGCTCCGGTGGAAACACCGGGGGTGCTGGAGGGGTTCCTCCAGAACGCGATGTATCGCCAATTGCCATCGAAGAGGAGATGAGGACCTCATATCTCGATTATGCGATGAGCGTAATCGTGAGCCGTGCATTGCCGGACGTTCGTGACGGACTGAAGCCCGTGCACCGGCGCATCCTCTATGCGATGAACGAGAGCGGGTACGACTGGAATAAGCCGTATAAAAAGTCTGCGCGTATCGTGGGCGACGTGATGGGGAAATATCACCCCCACGGCGACCAGGCGATCTACGACGCACTGGTCCGTATGGCGCAGGATTTCTCCCTGCGACTGCCTTTGTTGGATGGGCAAGGCAATTTCGGCTCTGTGGACGGCGATCCGCCCGCGGCGATGCGCTACACGGAAGTGCGGATGGGCAAGCCAGCTCATGCACTTCTGAACGACATCGACAAAGACACGGTCAACTTCCAGGACAATTACGATAATTCCGAGCAGGAACCGGAAGTCCTCCCGGCTGAGTTCCCGAACCTTCTGGTCAACGGTGCGGGCGGCATTGCCGTCGGCATGGCTACGAACATTCCGCCCCACAATCTTGGCGAAACCATAGACGCCTGCCTTGCTCTTATGGACGATCCTGAGATGGGGATTGATCGTCTGATCGAGATTATTCCGGGGCCTGACTTTCCAACCGGTGGCCTGATCCTCGGCAGACAAGGCATTCGGTCGGCCTATCACCTCGGTCGCGGTTCCGTGCTCATGCGGGGCCGGACGGAGGTGGAGGAGTTCAAGAAAGATCGCCACGCGATTATCGTCACCGAGATTCCTTACCAGGTGAACAAGGCGGCGATGATTGAGAAGATCGCCGAGTTGGTTCGTGACAAGAAAATCGAGGGCATTTCCGATATTCGCGACGAGAGTTCGCGACAGGGCATGCGGGTCGTGATCGAGCTTAAACGCGACGTCGTACCAGAAATTATTCTGAACCAGCTGTACCGCTTCTCGCCGTTGCAAACCTCTTTTGGCGCGAACATGGTGGCGCTGGACTATGGTCGTCCCGCCCAGATGAACCTCAAGCAGATGCTCGAGGCATTCATTGCGTTCCGGGAGACGGTTGTTGCCCGGCGGACCAAGTTCGAGCTCAACAAGGCGCGCGATCGCGCGCATGTTTTGGTCGGCCTGGCCATTGCCGTTGCGAACATTGATGAGGTGATTGCGCTTATTCGATCAGCGCCTGATCCTTCAACCGCTCGCGCGCAGTTGATGGAGCGCCACTGGCCCGCCCGTGACATCGCGCCGATCATTGAGCTCATCGATGATCCGCGTCATCGGATTGCGGAGGACGGCACGTATCGCCTGTCTGAAACACAAGCTCGCGCCATTTTGGATCTTAGACTGCAAAGACTCACGGCACTTGGTCGGGATGAAATTGGAGACGAGGTTCGCGAGCTTGGCGAGAAGATTGCGGACTATCTCGAAATCCTCCGGTCGCGCGAACGTATTCTGACGATTATTCGCGAAGAGCTGGGTGCTATCAAAGAGGAGTTCGCCACGCCGCGCCGCACCGAGATTATGGAGGCGGCCGACGATGTTGAAGATGAAGACCTGATCCAACGAGAGGATATGGTCGTTACCGTCAGCCATCAGGGCTACATCAAGCGGGTACCGCTTTCGACCTACCGCGCCCAGCGACGAGGCGGGAAGGGACGCTCGGGTATGGCGACGAAGGACGAAGATTTCGTTGCGCGGATTTTCGTTGCGAGTACACACACGCCGGTCCTCTTCTTCTCGTCAACCGGCATGGTCTACAAAATGAAGGTCTGGCGCTTACCGCAGGCCACCCCGCAGTCGAAGGGCAAGGCGATGGTGAACCTGTTGCCGCTGAAGTCCGGTGAGCGCATCACGTCCGTCATGCCCCTGCCTGAAGATGAAAAAAGCTGGGATGCGTTGGACATCATGTTTGCGACGCGCTCCGGCAATGTCCGCCGCAACAAGTTGTCCGATTTCGTGCAGATCAACCGCAATGGCAAGATCGCCATGAAGCTCGATGAGGGCGACGGTATTGTGGGCGTTCAGATCTGCACCGAGAATGACGATGTGCTGCTCACCAATGCAGGTGGGCGATGCATCCGCTTCCCGGTCACCGATGTTCGGGTGTTCTCCAGCCGGAATTCCACCGGCGTACGAGGCGTGAAACTGGATGGCGATGATCAGACGATCTCGATGACCATTCTCAATCACCTGGACGTGACACCCGCCGAAGCCCGTGCCTATCTCAAACAGGCAGCATTGGCACGTCGGGCGGCAACCGGTGAAGAGATCGAGGAAACCAGCGATGCTCTTGAGGAAGAGGATGATGGTGAAGAAACAACCTTGTCACCGGAGCGCTATGCAGAGCTCGGGGCGCATGAGCAGTTTGTTCTGACCGTCAGCGTCAAGGGCTATGGCAAACGCAGTTCGTCCTTTGAATACAGGACGTCAGGACGCGGCGGGAAGGGAATCATCGCCATGGCCGTCTCTCAGCGTAACGGAGAGCTCATCGCTTCGTTCCCGGTGGAGGAGCAGGACGAAATCATGCTGGTGACCGATGGCGGGCAGCTGATCCGGTGTCCGGTCAACGATATCCGCGTTGCCGGTCGATCAACCCAGGGTGTCACCATCTTCCGGACGGACAAGGAAGAACAGGTTGTTTCTGTTGAACATCTTGGCGATAGTTCGGACGAAGAATAGGCCTCGCGCCAGAACCTCAGGAATTTCCCATGAAACGTGTTGGCCTTTATTCCGGGACTTTTGATCCCGTCACCTTCGGTCATATCGACATCATTCGTCGGGCCTTTCGTCTGGTCGATCATCTTGTGGTCGGCGTTGGGATCAACTCCTCTAAACAGCCTCTGCTAAGCTTTGAGGAGCGGGCTTCGCTCATTGAGGAAGAGACCAGGTCCTTCGGCGAAGAGGTTGGTTCCACGCTGGAGGTGACATCCTTTAAGGGTCTCGTGGTGGACGCGGCCGACGATGTGGGCGCTGGTATTATTATCAGGGGCTTACGAGGGTCGGTTGATTACGAATATGAAGACCAGATGGTCGGGATGAACGGGATTTTGAACCCGCGCGTCGAGACAGTCTTCCTGACTGCGTCTCCCGATGTCGGGTTCATCTCCTCCACGCTTGTCCGTCAAATTGCCACAATGGACGGAGATATTTCGCGGTTCGTGCCGCCCGCCGTGGCGGAAAAAGTGCTTAGTGCCGTCAGAAGAAAATAGCGGCGTGATCAAAGGAGTTCTCATGTCTCGAGTTTTTAGCGCCCTTGCGGCAATTGCCCTCATGGTCGGGCTCTCAATTCCTGCGTCGGCCCAAGATCCGGAAAACACCCTCTATCTGGATCTGAAAGACGGTCGGGTGGTGATTGAACTGCTGCCAGACGTGGCGCCTATGCACGTGAAACGCATTAAGACCCTCACCAGGGAGGGGTTTTACGACGGGATTGTGTTCCATCGAGTTATTGAGGGTTTCATGGCCCAGACGGGCGACCCAACCGGTACAGGCCGAGGCGGATCCGACTATCCTGACGTTCGCGCCGAGTTCTCCAGCGAACCGTTCATTCGGGGTGCGGTTGGTGCAGCGCGGTCTCAACACCCAGACAGCGCCAACAGTCAATTCTTTATCGTCTTTGACGATGCAACCTTCCTTGATGGCAACTACACGGTTTGGGGCCGCGTGACGGAAGGCATGGAATTTGTCGACAATATCAAGCGCGGCGAGCCGCCGGTGAACCCAGACAAGATTGTTCGACTTCAGGTAGCAGCGGACGCTGCCGAATAAACCAGGTTCAAAACCACCAAATAGGGAATTCAACTTAATGGCTGATATCAAAGACCCGGAAAATGCGCTGCTGCTCGACCTCGAGTACGGCCGGGTAACCATCGAACTTCGCCCCGACCTTGCACCGAACCATGTCGCTCGCATCAAAGAGCTGGCTCGAGAAGGTTTCTACGACGGTATCGTCTTTCACCGCGTCATCGAAGGCTTCATGGCACAAGGCGGCGATCCGACCGGTACGGGCATGAGCGGGTCTGGCAAAAATCTGGATGCTGAGTTTTCCGCAGAGCCTCATGTGCGCGGCGTCTGCTCCATGGCGCGGGCGCAAGATCCGAACAGTGCAGACAGCCAATTCTTTATTGTGTTTGATGATGCCCGGTTCCTCGACAATCAGTACACGGTGTGGGGAAAGGTCATTGAGGGCATGGAACATGTCGACAAAATCAAACGCGGCGAACCTGTTCAGGATCCCGACAAAATCGTGAAAATGCAGGTTGCTGCCGACGCCGCTTAAGGTGCTGCCTTAACGCGAAGAGGCCACACATGCGGGTTGATGCCTTTGATTTCGACCTTCCGGACGCGCGGATAGCCTTACGGCCCGCGCGTCCGCGTGATTCCGCACGTCTGCTTGTAGTCGGGCCCGACCTTTGTCAGCTAAAGGATGCCGGCGTGTCGGACCTGCCGGACCTACTTCAGGCGGGTGACGTCCTTGTTTTCAACGACACAAAAGTTATCCCCGCGCGACTTACCGGCACCCGGACACGTGGTGACGCCGTCGCCACTATTGAAGTCACACTTCACCAGAGACTTGAACCGGACGCGTGGTTGGCGTTCGCCAAGCCCGCCAAGCGTTTGGCTGAAGGCGAGGTTGTTCGGTTCGGGGGTGGGCTGGACGCCCAGGTGCTCTCCAGATCAGGCGGTGAGGTCCACTTCAAGTTCTCCTGTTCAGGGCCTGACCTCGACATAGCAATTGCTGAGGCGGGTGTTATGCCTCTGCCGCCTTACATTGCGAGCAAGCGTCCGACTGACAAGGAGGATCTGGAGGACTACCAGACCCTTTTTGCAGATGAGCCGGGCGCGGTTGCGGCACCGACCGCGGGCCTTCACTTCACGCCGCGCCTGATGAGCGCTCTGGCCGAGAAAGGCATTGAGACGGCAAAGGTCACGCTTCATGTAGGGGCGGGGACGTTCCTACCTGTCAGCGTCGACGATACAGATGCGCACAAAATGCATTCCGAGGTAGGCATCGTCACCGAAAAAACCGCTGCTCAGCTCAATTCAGTGCGGGCACGCGGCGGGCGTATTGTCTCGGTGGGCACAACCAGCTTGAGGCTGCTTGAATCTGCTGCGCGTGACGATGGGCGGATAGAGCCCTGGTCGGGCGCGACAGATATTTTCATCACGCCCGGATACCGGTTCAAGGCGATCGACGCGCTCATGACCAATTTTCACCTACCCAAATCCACGCTCTTCATGCTTGTCTCCGCCTTTAGGTCTCTTGAAGAGATGCAAGGGGCTTATGCCCATGCTATCGAGCAGGAATACCGTTTCTATTCCTACGGCGATGCCTGCCTGATTTTCCCGGAGACCTGAGTCTGATGAGTTCCTTCACCTACGAACTCCTGGCCGAAGATGGGCCGGCGCGGCGCGGGGTCATCCACACCCCGCGTGGCGATATTCAGACACCAGCGTTCATGCCCGTGGGCACCGCCGGGACGGTGAAGGCACTTTATACGGACCAGGTGAAAGAGACCGGTGCGGATATCGTGCTTGGAAATACCTATCACCTGATGCTGCGCCCGGGCGCGGAGGAAGTGGCAAGCCTCGGTGGGCTTCATTCGTTCATGAACTGGCAGGGTCCTATCCTCACCGATAGTGGCGGATTTCAAGTCATGTCGCTTTCTAAGCTCCGGAAGATGAGCGAGGCCGGGGTCACCTTCCAAAGCCATATTGACGGATCGTCCAATGAGCTCTCGCCGGAACGCAGTATTGAGATTCAATGTCTTCTGGGCGCCGACATTCAGATGGTGCTCGACGAGTGCACGCCTTTCCCAGCGACGCACGCGGAAGCCGATCAGTCTATGCAGCTCTCAACGCGATGGGCGAAAAGGTCGAAAGAGGCATTCCTGTCCCAACCACACAGAAAAGAGGGGCAGGCCCTGTTTGGGATCGTGCAAGGGAGTGTCTATGAGGACCTGCGGCGGGCGAGCGCCACCGCCCTTCAGGACGTCGGTTTTGACGGCTATGCCATTGGTGGCCTCGCTGTAGGGGAAGGTCAGGACGAAATGCTCCGCGTCTTGGACTTTACGGCCCCACTGCTGCCGAAAGACCGGCCTCGCTACCTCATGGGTGTCGGGACCCCTGACGACCTTGTTGAAGCTGTCTCCCGCGGGATCGACATGTTCGATTGTGTTATGCCCACCAGGTCCGGCCGTCACGGGCAAGCCTTCACCCGCTTCGGCAAGGTGAACCTCAAGAACGCTCGCCACGCCAACGACCCCCGTCCCCTTGATGAAACGAGTTCATGCCCGGCCGCCCGGGACTATTCCCGCGCCTACCTGCATCATCTTCTGAAAAACGGTGAAATCCTCGGGATGATGCTGCTTTCCTGGAACAACATCGCCTATTACCAGTCACTGATGGCCGACCTTCGCGCGGCGATTGCCGATGGTCGGCTCAGCTCCTTTGTGACCCAATTCAAGGCGGAGCAGGCGGGCGGCGATATCCCCGCGACATAAGGGCTCAAGCACGCCGTAAAGCCCCCAAAAATCGCTCAAAAAGCAGGATTCTGATGCCAAATCGGTTGACCGGGTGGGCCTGTGTGACTAGGTTCCGCCCGTCCAAGTCGGGGTTCCCGATTCAGGCGGGCCCTTAGCTCAGTTGGTAGAGCAACTGACTTTTAATCAGTAGGTCGAAGGTTCGAATCCTTCAGGGCTCACCACCATTTTCTCAGACCTTTGCGAAGCAGTGCATCTCGGCCGCGCGACGGAATGGCCGCTCGTATGCGTATAATCTTGCACCTCCGTCAAACTGAGACCTGAATATGCGCTCTCTTTTCTCGATTTCGGCAATCCTGCTCCTGCTGGTGTCCGGAGCTAATGCCCACACCGTTGATCTGACAGCTTTGCCCCTGAACGACGGGCAGGTTTCCCGAGAGCCGAAAGTCGGGTCCGTCTTTGCCTGCCAGTCGCGTTTCAATCCCAATGCCCCGGGCGCTCAAAGAACCGGGGACTGGATCAACGAGGCTGCCAATACATTCGATCTCACCCGAAAACCGGTCGTTGACGGGAATGTTGTGCATCTTTCTGAGCTACAGATTGCCATCTCAGGCGCACAACGCATCATCACCGGCAATGCCTTGCCGGATCATCCAACGGGCCGCTTCCCCGTATCTCGATCTGACGACGCTTACTATTACGACCGGAATCCCAACTCGATCCGCGGTCATGTTTTCTCTGTTGCTGTGCCGGTCAACCCAGCCGTTGCAGATGTCCCGACCTGCCTGCCCATGGGTCCCATAGGCATCATGCTGACGGGCGCGGTGCTGTTTAATGCGCTCGATGCCCGAGGTGAAAACGCGCTCGCCCACGAGATCCTCGACAAATGTCAGGGGCACCCGCAGCAAAGCGGGCTGTATCATTATCACGGTAAGAGCCCTTGTCAGGACGATCCCGCCGCCGAGGCGGAGCATTCCGCTCTCATCGGATATGCATTCGACGGCTTTGGGATCTACGGGAACCGGGACGAGGGTGGCGTGTTGCTTACAAGCAGCGACCTGGATGCATGTCACGGCCATGTGGGCCCGGTGATGGTCGATGGAGAGACCCAGACGGTCTATCATTATCATGCCACCTACGATTACCCGTATACGGTTTCTTGTTTCAAAGGCTCCGCCGTATCAGTGAGTGGTCTATCGGCTATGCCGGGCCGTGCCCGTCCAGAGGGCCACAGGCGGGAGAACAGCTTCGGGCCGCCGCCGGGAAGACGCCCCTGGTAGGCGTGGCTTAAGGGCGCCCGTTTACCTGAAATTTACCCTGTTTCTATGGAATGACCGGGAGTTTTCCGCGTTCCATAGGAAGAGCGATGACGCTGCTATCATTTTGGAAGAAGTCCGACCGAGACACGGTCGCGCAGCGCATTCTTGACCGATTGGAGGAAACACCAGACCGCCTTTATGCCCGCGTGCATGTCGGCGATACCGTCCATTCCATCAGCTACCGTCGCCTCGCAGAAGGTGCTGCCCCTTATGCAGCCGCCTGTGTTGACGCAAATCTCTCTGCGGGTGACCGGGTCGTTGTTCTGAAAGAGCAGGGTCCTGATCTCCTCTTTGCCTTTTTCGGCGCGATGTTCGCAGGGGCCGTCCCCACCATTTTGGCCCCTCCAAGCCCAAGACAGGATGCTGCCCATTTTTGGCAGGGCCATCGGGAAGTGATGGAACGCATTCGTGCGCGGCTGTTGTTCACTACGTCAAAACTCCAGACGGAGTTGCGCAGCTTTCCTACAGACCATGCCATCTTGGCGATCACCTCGGAAGACCTTCCGACTGGGAAACACCTCACAGCGTCGAGCGCTCATGCGCAAGACACTGCATTTCTTCAACACAGCTCCGGCACCACGGGCACGAAGAAGGGGGTCATGATTTCTCACGAGGCGCTTTTGCATCAGGTCGATGCATATGGGCGCCGCCTGTCCCTCAATGAAAATGATCACATCGTCAGCTGGCTGCCGCTCTACCATGACATGGGGCTCATCGCTTGTTGCCTGCTGCCGGTGTTGACAGGCGTACCTGTCTCTATGATCAGCCCTTTTGAATGGACCATGCGTCCGGCCATGTTGTTCGATCTCATCGAACAGACTAATGCCACACTCGTGTGGCAGCCAAATTTCGCCTTCCAGCATCTCATCAATTGTGTGAGACCGGATGAGAGTTGGGATCTCTCATCAGTCAGAGCCTTCATCGATTGCTCGGAAAGGTGTCGCCCGGAGACTCTGGACCAGTTCGCATCAAAGTTTGGACCTATGGGCGTCAAAAAAACCGCGCTCCACACCTGCTACGCAATGGCCGAAACCGTGTTCGCCGTCACACAGAGCGACCTCAATACTGCTCCGCGAATAGAGACAATCGATACAAACGCGCTCGTCGAAGAAGGTGAGGCGCGTCTCACCCTCGACACCCATTCTGCAACCACTGCTGTACTTTCTTGTGGCAAGCCCGTCGACGGTCTCGCCGTCCTCATCATGGACAGCGATGGCAATCGTCTGCCTGATCGCCGCATCGGTGAAGTTTGTGTCAGCGGTCCCTGTCTTGCGCGCGGGTATGACCGACAGCCGGAAAAGTCTTCGGCGGTGTTTCGCGGGGGTTGGTATCACACGCGAGACCTGGGCTATCTCTCAAACGGGGAGCTCTTCGTTACGGGACGAGTGGATGACCTTCTGATTTTGAATGGACGCAATCACTACGCGCACGACCTGGAATTTGCCCTGCGTGATACATCGGGCATCATTCCAGGACGCGTCATCGCTCTCTCAGAATATCGCCAGGAATTGGGCAGCGACGCTCTGATCGTCCTTGCAGAAACGCGCGAAACCGACGAGGCAGCGTTGAAGATCATCAAAAAGAATATTCGCGACAGAATGCTGGATGAAACTGGGCTCGTCCCATATGCCATCCATCTGTTGCCCCCTTTGTGGCTGATCAAAAGCACGAGCGGCAAGATCAGTCGAGACGCGACGGCAGAAAAATTCAATTCCGATGCCATGGAAGAAGAGCTCATATGACGACGCATGATGAAGCCTTTGCGCAGGTATGTTCAGTCATCTCCTCTGAACTAGGATGCGCTGTATCTGATCTCACTTCCAGCACGACGGCAGAGGACATTGATGGATGGGACTCCCTTGCCCATGCACGTTTGATCATGGCGCTGGAGAACGAACTGGGTATCCGTTTTCCGAGCGACAAACTGTTCGATCTCGATTGTGTTGGGGACCTCGTGACGCTAGCCGGTGAAGCTTTGCAGCTACAGAAAGAGAACCTCCATGGCGTCGCATAGGTTCGAGATTGATGGACAGCCTGACCTTGAGCTCGGTCTCGAAAGAAGACGCCCGGTCACGGTAATCGCAGAGGTTCCTGACGCTGATGTTGCAGACGGTCTGGTCTTTGTCATCCCTGGCATGGGTGGCGAAAAAGATGCGGACTATTCAGCCATGCTTCGGCGCTACATCTCAGCGAAATACAATCTGGTCACGGTCTCCGTTGATGCACATTGCAATACGTGCCGGCCTGCGCGTTCCACAGAGTTCGGTGAGGTCGGCCTAGAATTGGATGGAGACTCTCTCCTCGATGCCGTCAGCCGTTATGTGATTTCAGGAGAGCAGATCAACCGTAAACTTGAAACGCATGCCGACATATTGGACATGTTGAAGTCTGCTGCCCCAAAACAGTTTGCCGTCAAAACCATTCTCAACCCGCCTGACGGGCAATATCAAAACTTTGGTGTTCTTGCTGCGCTGGACCATCTATGTGCGCTCAACGCCCTGGTCGACTCTGATATCTCCTTTGATACGTCGAACGTACTGTGCGTCGGTTCCTCCCACGGAGGTTACATTGCGCATATGATGCACAAGTTTGCTCCCAACAGCTTCAATGGAATCATCGATGCGTCGGCTTACACCGAAACAGCCACCGCGTTCATAGATCGAGGTTGGAAAGAAGCGAACATCACCGACGGAAACATCATTTACCGGTGCTCCACCCGGCAGGAGTGGCAGTTTTCCAACCCCGGGCTCCTCAATTTCTTTGGTGCCGACCGTTCGTTAATCCGGGACACGGCTTACGACGTGCACATAGAGTCTGTGTGCGCTAATGCCCGCCGCAAGTGTCAGTTCCGAATGACCCATTCGACCAACGACGCTGTTTCTTCACCTGCTCTGAAACAACGCCAGGCAGAAACCCTCGGCGCTTTGGGGTTCGATGTGGTCCTGGACATGGTTGGTGAGGATCAGGTGGATGGGAAGTTCATCAAATCCGCAGACCATGGAATGGGCATTGCGCTCAACCTGCTTTTCGACCGGTACTATCCGACAATCGAGCGCAGAGATGGTCCGACAGATCGGCAGCTTGGCACTGAGCTGGTGTTTAAGGGTCCCAAATACGCCTACCGCATCGCTCACAAGGCATCGGACGTTCAGGTGAGCGCAACCTGTGAGGAACGCGCGCCGTATCGCGGCCCTGTGGCGGAGCGCATTGCGAGCTAGGCAGGAGGGTCAAAGCCCCTTGAGGGGGACCACCTGACACCAGATGCCCCGATCTTTCAGGCTCGCGCATCGACTTTCTGCAGCGGCTGGTTCGACGGGGCCTGCCACTAGGCGGCGATAGAGCCCGTCATGCGCGCTCCTATAGTCCACAATTTGGAGCGACAGATCAGCCAGCAGGTCCGCATGTCCGGTGACCAGCTCATTCCACCCGCGTTTGACGTTTTCCTCGTCACGATAGGAGGCGAGATGGATGCCGACGGAGGGGAACGCCGTCGCGGTGGGCGGTCTGTAAGCAGGCGCTGTCTCGGCTTGTGGTGAAATAGACGCGGTGATGGGGCCAAATGCACCCTCAATGGCCTGCAGTCGGGCTTCAATGCCGTTTTCCGCCGACACGATACGTTCCATGGACGGGCGCACGACTGAATAATCAATGCGAAGGTTTGCCAGGTCGCGCTCAAGCCTGTCGACCCGCTGTTCGAGTGTCTCGGTGGCGCTGGGGATCTGATTGGGCGTTGTCGATGACACTCCCTGGGTGCCAGCGCCGGCACATGCCGCTAACGCAGTCAGCAGCACGCTGCAAATCAGGGCCTGGTATGAAGAGCGTTTTGTAACTTTTCCCCTTTGGGACATCGATCAAGCCTTAGAAGCAAAAAAACGGGAAAAACCTGACTTTCTGCGTAGAGTGAGTCGCGTATGCCGTCAAATGCCGCCTATTTCACACCTTTACCGCTCACTTTTTGAGCAACTTGGTTAATTTTTCGTCAACCATTTGGGTTAGGCGATTAAGAAACGCGCAGTCACCCTAAACATCGCTTGCGGCCCGACTTTTGCTGATGCTTCAATCACAATTATTAGACCTACTGCGCATTTTAGGGATGGGACAAAAGAAATGGGTTTTGAAGGATTTTATTCGCTACCGCCGGCCGCCCAGATTGGGATCATCGGTTTTGGTGTGGCTCTTGTCCTGTTGGTGATTGCTCAATTGTTTATGGCTGCGTCGCTTCGCAACAGATCTCGGTCCGCCGCGTTAGACAGCATTCGCCAAGATATGAAGTCGCTTGCGCGTCTTTCCGATGGTCAGGCGGTGGCCCTGTCATCAAACGGTCTTGCGCCGCCCCCCAAGCCCGTTAAGCGTAGACGTTCTGTCAGCTCGAAATAGACACTTCACGACCTTGAATTTCCGCTGAGTTACGTATAACTCCACATAAAATATTGGGCATTTATATTAATTCCCAAATAGTTTGTGTAATTAGGGTTTGCGTTGACTTTATCCAGCCTCAAATCAAGAACTTCGGCGGCTCCGCCAAATGCGCTCGTGTTTGGCAGGCCCACTCGCGACTGCGACGAGATCTCTGCGGCGGCGGAAATGTTAGGCGCCGAAACTGTCGTCGATTTTGATGGCGCGCATTGGTTCAGACAGTCCGCGAGCGGCACAAGCTCGATGGTGCCGATCATCGTGTTGGACGCGTCCAAGGGGATTGGAGATGTTGATCGATACTTCGCGCGGTTGGTGGCCTTTCTTGGCCTACCGGCGCCGATCGTGCTTGTGGGCAAGCTGTCTCTGATCGGCTTCGACAAAGAGCAATTCGACCTCGTCGAAGAAGAATATCGCGAAGTTTTGGCGAAGCTGCAGCTCGAGCCTGAAGCTGTCATTCCGCTTCCGATAGGGCGACCCGACCTGATCCCATGGTGGCGCAGCGAGCCGCCTTCAGACATTACCGGTCGTTTCGCTGCGGTCGAGCCAGTACAAGACCCGTCACCGTTAAGACTTGCTGTAACCCTGTCAGAAAATGACGGGCACATTTGGACAGTGGAGGGACATCTGCTTTCGGGGTCTGCCGCCGCTGGCGATGAAGTCCTTAGCTCGCCCTCAAACCTGCGCGGACGGGTCGAGACTATTTCGCGCAGCCAGACTGGGAGCTGGAAGCTTACCTTCGACAGACCTTATTATGTTGAGCCCGGCGAGGTTATTTCGCATGTTGATAGGCCGCCTGTCGAAACCGATGTCTTCCGAGCAAAAGCCTACTGGTCAGGCAAAACGCGGAAAGCTGGCGATCGCATAAAGATCAAAACTGATTATGGCGAAGCCGAGGGTGTGCTTCAGTCCGTCGAACAGAGCTTTGCAGATGACGCTTATACAGCAGGGCCAAACCAGAGCGTCGAAGCTGGCAGCCTTGTAGATGTTGTCATTCGAACCGATCGAGTGGTTGCCATAGACCATATTGACGATCATTCCGATTGTGCAGGCGTGACGCTCTTCGATGCGGGTGAGGTATCCGACCATCTTGCTGTCGGCCTGATTTCGATGGAGGGCTACGCAGATCAGCGGCATTTGCTGACATCCAAAGCACTCAACACAACACCTGTTCAATTCGCGGTTGGGGAGCAAGCGCGAGCGGCGCGAAACGGCCATGAAGGCGGCGTGCTGTGGTTCACCGGCCTTTCCGGATCGGGAAAGTCGACCCTTGCGGTGGCGTTGGAAGCCAAGCTTTTTGAAAGAGGCTACCAGGTGTTTGTTCTCGACGGCGATAATGTCCGACAAGGCCTGACATCCAATCTCGGTTTCTCTCCAGATGACCGCTCAGAGAACATTCGGCGGGTCGGGGAGGTTGCGGCGCTGTTTCGGCAAGCCGGGGTTATCGTTATTTCTTCTTTCATTTCGCCCTACCGATCAGACCGCGACCGTGCGCGCCATGCTGCCTATTCGTCTTTTCACGAGATTTACATCAAGGCCGATATTGAGACTTGTATCGGCCGCGACCCAAAAGGGCTTTATGAGCGGGCACTCAAGGGAGAAATCCCTGACTTCACCGGCATATCTGCGCCCTATGAGGCCCCGGCATCACCTGATTTGACAATAGATACGGAAGCCGCGTCCATTGACGCTTGCGTCGACCAACTCGTTAATTACGTGGATAGGAACTTCCGGGTATAAGCTCCACAGAGTTGTTCAAGCGGGAGAAGCAGATGGGCGTTCTTGTCACAGGCGGAGCCGGCTATATCGGTAGCCATATGGTATTGGCGCTCGCGGACGGTGGCGAACAAGTCACTGTGCTGGACAACCTGACGACCGGACTTCGCTCGGCTGTCGATACGCGCGCGGAGTTCATTGAAGGCGACATAGGAGACACCGAGCTCGTTCAACAGATCGTCAGGGAGAACAACATCTCGGAGGTCGTTCATTTTGCCGGTTCGATCGTCGTGCCGGAGTCAGTCTCTGACCCGCTTAAGTACTACAAGAACAACACGGCCAAGACGCGCAATCTGATTGAATGTTGCGTGCTCGAGGATGTTCCGCGCTTCGTCTTCTCGTCGACCGCCGCTGTTTATGGGTCGCCTGAACGGGTCCCTGTGACCGAAGATGTGCAGCTTGCCCCCGTGTCTCCCTATGGACGTTCAAAGCTTATGAGTGAATGGATGCTGCAGGACACAGCGGCTGCCCACGACCTCAATTTTGTTGCTCTGCGGTACTTCAATGTAGCGGGCGCAGACCCTTCGGGACGCTCAGGGCAATCTACAAGAGATGCGACGCATCTCATTAAAGTCGCAGTGCAGACTGCTCTTGGCATTCGCGAGCATATGAATATCTTCGGCGATGATTACGCGACGCCTGACGGCACCTGTATCCGCGATTACATTCACGTCAGCGATTTGATTTCAGCCCACGAAGCTGCTCTGCAATATCTTCGCGCCGGAGGCAGGAGTCTCTCCGCCAACTGCGGTTATGGCCATGGCTCGAGCGTGAAACAGGTGATCGAGGCGGTAGAACGTGTCGCGGGCAAATCGATTGATGCCCGGATGAGCGCCCGCCGAGCCGGCGATCCGGCTGAAATTGTCGCAGATGCAAGTCTTGCGCGGGAGGTACTTGGCTGGTCACCGAAACATGACGATCTGGACGAAATCGTCACACATGCCTATCGCTGGGAAAGCAAGCTCATCGAGACTGCCAAGTAGGTATGGGCAAGCGCTAACTTCGCGGAAACGCTGGCTTTTTTACCATGTTCATTCGGTGACAGAGCCATCTTAGCCATGCTATCACCGTCTGGAGCTAGCGCCGTGAGAGGCGTCATCGGTTAACTCGGCGGAGCTGTTTCGCGTGGCAGGCAATGACTTCCCATCTTCAGGTGCATGGCGGCGTACGTCCGTCATTTTCCTTGCTGACGTGGCAATGGCAGCGCTTTCTTTTCCGATAGCCTTGTACCTGCGCCTAGGTTCTGGGCTTTTCGAGTATGGCTGGAACCTGGTTGGCACCTCTACCGGTGTATTCACGCTCGTCGCAGCCGCGGTGATTTATCAGTCAAAGCTGCACCGCATCCCGTGGCGTTATGTGTCGGTCGATGACGCCATCCTTTTGGGGCGGACGGCGTTGATCATCAATATGATCTTCTTGGCCGTCATGTTCTTCACCGTCAGGCTTGATGGCATTCCCCGCTCTGCGGTTTTGATTGATGCGATGGTTCTGACGGCTTTGTTTGTTGGCGCTCGTCTGGCCGTTCGACTTTGGTATGAAAAACAGATCGGTTTGCTGAGAGTTTCCGGTGATCGGTCCAACATCCAACCCGTCTTGTTGATCGGCGCCACGGATGAAGCAGAAGCGTTTATCAGAAAGATGGCTCGAGATCCGAATGCTCGGTATCAGGTACTCGGAATTGTGGAGACGGGTTTGCGCCCGATCGGCAGCCACATCCGCGGCGTAAAGATCGTCGGGACCGTCGATGATCTGCCCAGTGTCATCCTGACCTATCGAAACATTCTCTCGAGCCTGGTGCTCGCTGATCCAGATCTGCGTGGCGAACCCGTCCGCGACCTCTTGGACATAGCGCGTGCTCACAACCTCAAGCTTGATCGTTTGCCGCAAATTTCCTTGCTCACCAAAGCTTCTGCGCAGGAGATGGATATCCGGCCGGTGGATGTGGAAGATCTTCTCAGCCGACCGCAGGCGAAACTAGACCGTGGCGCAATGGCTGAGCTGATCGGCAACAGACGCGTGCTAATCACAGGAGCGGGTGGAAGCATTGGCTCAGAACTGGTGCGGCAAGTTGCAAGCTTTGGTCCTACCCATCTCACCTTGATCGACAATTCAGAGTTCAACCTCTATGCCATCGATCATGAGCTCGGTGAAAAATACTCGGAAATTCCGCGGTCGACGATTATTGGCAATGTTCGGGATGCTGAACATATAGAAAGGGTTTTTTCGCGCGAGAAACCTGAGATCGTATTTCACGCGGCAGCCCTGAAACATGTGCCTATGTTGGAGCCTCAGCCTTCGCAGGCTGTTCTTACCAATGTCTTGGGCACAAAAAACATCGCCGATGCCACCGTTCGCCACGGTATCGACACGATGGTGATGATCTCAACGGACAAAGCGACTCATCCGGTTAATGCGATGGGTGCGTCCAAACGTATTGCTGAGACCTATTGTCAGGCACTGGATATTGATGCGCGCAAGAACAAGCAGACGCGGTTTGTCACAGTGCGATTTGGCAACGTGCTGGGGTCCGCGGGCTCGGTCATTCCGCTCTTCGAGAAGCAGTTGCGCCAGGGAGGACCGCTCACAGTCACCCATGAGGATATGACGCGCTACTTCATGACAATCAGGGAAGCCGTAGAGCTTGTTCTTCAAGCCGCAACGCTTCAAGATGAAACAGTCGATCAGGGTGGCGCCATTCTCGTTCTGGATATGGGGGCGCCCGTCAAGATCCTCGATATGGCAAATGAAATGATCAAACTCGCCGGGTTAACGCCAGGCGTTGATATCGACGTCAAGATCACGGGGCTCCGCCCCGGTGAACGTCTTTATGAAGATTTGTTTGATGATGCCGAAGAGCTTTTGCCCACAAGTCATGCCTCCATGATGGCGGCCCGACCGAGGGTCGCCGACCGAGCTTTTGTTGAGAAAGGGATTTCGGCAATGGTTGCGGCGTCGGGCAAAGGGGATGATGCGACTGTCCGCGAGCTCATGGGCAGGCTCATCCCAGACTTCACCGGTGCGAGCCAATCCGAAAGCCAACAACAGCCTTCTTCCAAGAGCCCCAGCGCAACAGAATGAAACATTAAGTTATTTTGGGCGAAAATGGGGATATGCCATTTTCTGGCGCAATTCCTGGCAGACCAGAACCAGATATTTTGAGACCAATGGATAGATGAGCGGACGCGACACCACCGTCATAGTGCTAGCTGCGGGTAAGGGAACGCGCATGAAATCGGCAATGCCGAAGGTCATGCATGAAGTTGCCGGCCGTCCATTGTTGGGACATGTGCTGAACGCTGTGAAAGAATTTGCAGCAGATCAGATCGTGACCGTTGTCGCGCCCGACATGGACGGTGTCGCTGCCTATGCGCAGTCCTGGGGCGATGAGGTTCAGACCTGCATTCAACAGACTCCCAAAGGGACGGGGGACGCAACTCAGAGCGCACTTGATCTGGTCCCATCTGAGCCCGGCGTCGTGCTCGTGGTCTTTGGTGATGCGGCGTTTTTGGAAGCAGAGACGCTGGTGGAGATGCGCAACACCTGCGCGGCCGGATCTGCGGTCGTTGTCCTCGGTTTCGAGACAGACAACCCAACCAATTATGGGCGGTTGGTATGTGCAGACGACGGCGTACTTCTCCGGATCGTCGAAGAAAAAGCGGCATCTGAAGCCGAGAAAAAGATCACGCTTTGTAACAGCGGCGTCATGGCCATCTCTCGAAAATTGCTCCACGAGATGATTGCGGATCTCGCGCCGAATGCCGCCAGCGGAGAAATCTACCTTACCGACCTTCCTCAGATCGCGCAGGACCGGGGCTTAACCTGCTCAACGACAAAACGAGACATGGGGGATACCGTAATAGGTGTCGATAGCCGGGCTGACCTGGCAACTGCTGAAGCCATCTTTCAGAGCCGTCTTCGTACTGACTTTTTGGCGAATGGGGTGACGCTTCACGACCCCGACAGCGTGTATTTCTGTGTCGACACCGTGATTGGCGAGGACGTCACGATTGAACCCAATGTTGTGTTTCGCCCAGACGTCCAGATTGGTGATGGGGTCACCGTGAAGGCCTTTTCCCATTTAGAAGGTGTGCGGATAGAAGATGGGGCGAGCGTCGGCCCCTTTGCTCGCTTGCGCCCTGGAACCGAGGTTGGCGCGGCGGCGAAGATCGGTAATTTTGTCGAAACCAAAAAAGCCCAGATCGAGGCCGGCGCCAAAATCAGTCACCTGACCTATATCGGTGACGCGCGCGTGGGCGCGGACGCGAATATCGGTGCCGGAACCATCACCTGTAATTATGACGGCTTCAACAAACACTTCACCGATATTGGCGCGGGTGCCTTTGTTGGCTCAAATAGCTCTCTTGTAGCGCCGGTTAAGATTGGCGACGGGGCCTATATCGGCTCTGGCAGCGTCGTTACAAAAGATGTTGAACAGGACGCGCTGGCAGTGACACGTGCCAAACAGATGGGAAAAGCAGGGTGGGGTGCCTCGTTCCGGGCGCGGCACCAAAACTCCAAAGGCAAGAAAGACTGAACCATGTGCGGGATCATTGGCATCGTCGGCGACGAAACGGCATCTCCCCTTATCCTTGAAGCGCTTAAGCGCCTCGAGTACCGCGGCTATGATTCAACCGGTATCGCAACTCTCGTTGATGGCGAAATTGACCGACGTAGAGCTGAGGGGAAAATCACCAACCTTGAAGCTGCGCTGCGGGCCGCTCCGCTGGATGGCGTCATTGGCATCGGCCATACGCGCTGGGCCACCCATGGTGCGCCCAATGAGAGAAACGCCCATCCCCACGTGTCGGATGATGTCGCTATCGTTCACAACGGGATCATTGAGAACTTTCGCGAACTGAAAGAAGGCCTTGTTGCGTCGGGTGCTGCTTTCGAGACCGATACAGACTCTGAAGTCGTCGCTCATCTGATTTCGGCACAACTCAAGGAGGGTCTTGGTCCCGTAGACGCCGCCAAGGCCGCGTTCGACATGCTTGAAGGCGCGTTTGCGCTCGGGGTGCTGTTTCAGGGTGAAGAAGACCTAATCGTCGGTGCGCGACGCGGTAGTCCCCTTGCTGTGGGGTACGGTGATGGTGCCATGTATCTTGGATCAGATGCATTCGCACTCGCGCCGATGACCAACCGCGTAACGTTTCTTGACGACGGTGATTGGGCCGAAATCCGCCAAAACAGTGTAACCATTCGTAATGCTGGTGGGGATGTGGTGGAACGCCCTGTCAAAATCACAGATGCGTCGTCGCAACTCGTCGACAAAGGCAACCATCGGCATTTCATGGCGAAGGAGATTTTCGAGCAGCCCGAAGTTATCGGTCATACGCTTGGGGATTACATCGATCCGATGAGCGAAACCGTCCGTCTGCCGCAGATGCCTTTTGATCTCGCAACGGTACCCAAGATTACGATCATCGCCTGCGGAACTGCGTCCTACGCCGCCCATGTCGCGAAGTATTGGTTCGAAGACAAAGCACGTGTATCTGTAGAGATCGATATCGCCTCTGAGTTCCGCTATCGCGAAGCGGCTCTTCCGAAAGGCGGGCTGGCGATCTTCATCTCTCAATCCGGTGAAACTGCGGATACTCATGCTGCGCTGACTTATTGCCGTGAGCAGGGCCAGCACATTCTGTCGATCGTGAATGTAACGGAGTCGACAATTGCACGTGCGTCGGATGCAATCATGCCGACGTTCGCCGGGCCTGAAATCGGGGTCGCCTCTACAAAAGCATTTACCTGCCAGCTGACTGTGCTCGCGATCCTCGCCATTGCGACCGGTCGGGCGAGGGGCACGCTCTCAGAAACCGACGAACACCAGTTGGTACGGTCGCTCTTGGAAATCCCTCGACACGTGTCCTCAGCGCTGGGGCATACCGCCAAACTAGAAGAGCTGTCACACGCGCTGTCGCGCGCGCGTGATGTGCTGTACCTGGGTCGCGGAACCAATTATCCGGTCGCGCTAGAAGGCGCCCTTAAACTGAAAGAAATCTCTTACATTCACGCAGAAGGCTATGCCGCGGGCGAGCTCAAACACGGGCCCATCGCGCTCATTGATGACGATGTGCCGGTCATCATCATCGCGCCGAGCGACCGATTGTTCGACAAGACCGTCTCGAACATGCAGGAAGTCATTGCGCGGGGCGGCAAGGTCCTCTTGATCTCCGACGCCGAAGGAATATCCAGAGCGGCAGATGCGCCCTGGCAGAGCGTGGAGCTTCCGACCTGTGATCCGTTCATTCAGGCCATCGTGGCAACGATCCCCGTTCAGCTTTTGGCCTACTACACGGCGGTCGCCAAAGGAACCGACGTCGACCAACCGAGAAACCTGGCCAAATCGGTGACCGTCGAATAGGCCGTCAGTTCTGGCTTCTGTGCTGACGGCGACAAGCCGACCATCTTCGTTTACCCTTTCAGGACAAGAATCCGCGATTCGCAGCGGCACGCCGTTGAGATGAAGAAGGGCATTGGGACGATGGGAAAGATCCGCGCTGCGGCGCACCCACAGGAAACAGTATCGGCGTCGCTGCCAGTTTCCCTGCTTGTGCTCATCACCCTGGTTTTTCTGTTAGCGCCCGGTCGAGCCCATGCCGTCACCAGCCAAGACACTGCGGCGGCGATCGCCTCCCTCAACGCAGGCACAGCGGCCATTCAGTCCGGGCGTGCCCTTGAGGCAATCGACTACCTGAATGCCGCGATTGAAGGAAACGCGCTGGATGCGGAGCGCATGGCGCTGGCCTATCACCACCGCGGCATCGCAAACCAGAAGCTTGGGCTCAGCGGCCATGCCGTCGCTGACTATACAAGCGCAATCTGGCAGGGAGGTCTTCCGGCCAGCATATTGCCGCGGAGCTACTACAACCGGGCGGTTGCCTATGCGGGCATGGGCCAACAGGACCGCGCCCTGCGTGACTATGACAAAGCGATAGAACTCGATCCCAATTATGCCTCTGCCTATCACAATCGAGGGAACCTTCGACGACATCAGGGGCGACATGAGGATGCGATAGCCGATTACGACCGCGCACTGATGCTCGGTATGGGGTCACGGGCACATCTCACTTATTTCGCGCGTGCCCTGTCTCATACGGAAAAGGGCGATAAATCGTCGGCCCTTGAGGACGCAGCAAGGGCACTTGAAGCAAACGCTGACTTCGAGCCGGCACAGACTGCTTTGGCCGAGTGGGGCGGCCCACGGCCCACGCAGGTCGCAACCGCGCCCGCAGCGGCAGACCCTATTGTCACAGCCTCCATTCCTGACCCGGTTCAGCCCGCATCCAAAGCGCCGGTCGAGGCAGCCATGGATCCCGCTCCAGCCACCGCCGTTCCTGCCGCAGCGAACTACCAACCCGTGGAAAGGCCACAAACACCGGATCTGGACGGTATCCGGATCCCCACTGCGGCATCGAGTGCCGGGCAGACGGTCACCTTGACTCCGCCCAATGTCCCGGCGATCGAGCCTCAGAGTGGCAGTGTCACAGTGCGCCCCTTGTCTGAAGTGCTGCCGCCACCCCGAGCAACAAGTAATGGCGGCTGGGAGGCGACCGTCACGCGATTTGCTCAGCCGCCTGTGGCATCCACCCAGACACCAACGCGGGTTGCTGCTGTGCCAACGGGTGATCCAACAATTACAGCCTCCATCGACAGCACCAGCCCGACCCCTGCTGCCCGGGACAGTAGCCTCCTGGCACCGGTGCGCTCCTCAGCATCCCGGCAGCCTGTGCGTATCGCGCAAGGCACGTCCACGACCGTAAGCGATGCCAGCGCGACGTCGTCCGGTCTGCGTGTTCAGATAGGGTCCTTCCGGTCGGCCGCAGATGCGACCAAAGCTTGGGACCAAACCGTCGCTGCGCACCGGGAACTGATCGGACAGAGACAGCCGTATATTGTTGAAGCAAATCTGGGCGAGCGCGGGATTTTCTATCGGCTGCAAATCGGCCCCCTGCATTCCAGCAATGAAGCCAGAACGCTCTGCAACGCTCTCAAAGCGCGGGGGCAGGACTGCATCCTCGCGGCCCGTTAACTGCCGCTCACCGGCTTAGCCCGGAAACCTCTGAAAAGCCGGTCTGCGACAGCATGATTTTATTGGGCAGTCTCAATTTGCGGGCTGGCTGGGGCGCGTCACCACATAGCTCGCGACGCCGATGAGAATAGAGATTACGCCAAAGACAACGATGAGAGGTGCGTCGCTCCCCAGCGCCAGCCACAGAGCGCTGGCAGTCATCATCATGACTGCAAGAACCTTTGCCCGAACCGGGATGATGCGGTCGCGCTCCCAGTCCTCAATGTAGGGACCGAAATAGGGATTCTCGATGAGCCAGGTATGCAGACGTGGGGAAGAGCGCGCGAAGGCCCATAAGGCGACCAACAAGAAGACCGTTGTTGGCATCACTGGCAGCACGATGCCGATCGCCCCAAGCCCAACACAGAACCATCCAAGGCCTTGAAGGAGATGCCGCCGATAGGCTTTTTCCGTCTCCAAACTCATTTTGATCAAGGTCCGGAGAATCTTGTTGCTGGCTTCTGCGAGATTGCCCAAGGCAGCCCCCAGTTCAATATCAGGCGGACTGACGCAAGGTCTTGCTGGTCTTTTGACAGCTTCACGTCCGCGATCTCCTTATTCTTGTCGAAACCCAAAAACAATCGGTAAACTGGCGCCCAACACCCAGAAATCGGACATTTTCGAGCCAAAACTATCTGGGACATATAGTGCCTAATTGCATTCAGGGAAGAGACACATGGCGCAGAACACAATCGGTCTCAAGGCCTATGGCGGATATATTCCCCGTCTGCGGCTTCAGCGGAAATCCATTACAAGCGCAAATGCCTGGATTGCCCCCAATCTGGTGGGCAAAGGCAAAGGTGAGCGCTCCATGGGGAACTGGGATGAAGACAGCCTCACCATGGCGGTGGAAGCGGCCCGCGATCTCCTGGGCACCGATGAAGACCGATCTCATATTGACGCCGTTTATTTTGGGTCGACCACGCTTCCCTTCAGCGATCGGCTGAATTCAGGGATTATTTCGGCGGCTCTAACACTGGATGAAGGCATTCAGGCGATAGACGTCTCATCCACGCAAAGGGCGGGCACGACGGCTCTTATTCAGGCGCTGAACAGCGTTGCAGGGGGCTCCAACAAAGAGGCGCTTGTTTGTGCTGCGGATCATCGTAAAGCGCGCGCTGCGAGCGCTCAGGAGCTTGAATTCGGCGATGGTGCAGCCGCGGTCTCTGTCGGGTCGGACGACCTCATTGCGACTTACCTAGGTTCCCATACGCTGACCGTCGACTTTGTCGACCATTTCCGTGGCAGCGGAGAAGAATTTGATTATGGATGGGAAGAACGCTGGATCCGCGACGAGGGCTTCAGCAAAATCGTCCCCAAAGCAGTCGCCGGTGCACTTGAGAAAACCGGGCTAAACGCCTCAGATATCGATCATTTTGTCATGCCATGCACTTTTGCACGCCTACCGCAGAAGCTTGCAAAGATGTGCGGCATCAACCCTGACGCCGTGGCTGATCCGCTGGGTGCGGTCTGTGGGGAAACTGGCGCCGCCCATGCGCTTGTCATGCTCGTGCACACGCTTCAGAACGCCAAACCGGGTGAAAAAGTATTGCTCGCGCACTTCGGCGGTGGATGCGATGTGCTGATTTTCGAGACCACAGAGCTGCTTGCGTCCATGGCGAGCAAGCGGGGCATTGTCGGGTCGCTCGCGGACCGGCAGGAAGAAACCAACTATATGAAGTTTCTCACTTTCCACGGCCTTGTGGAGTGGGAACGCGGCATGCGGGGCGAGCAGGACAAGAAAACGGCGCTCACCACGCTCTACCGGAACGAAGACACGGTTATGGGGCTCGTCGGTGGGCGATGCACGGAGACGGGCGTGGTTCAGTTTCCACGATCCCGGATTTCCGTGGCGCCGAACAATCCCACCGTGGACACGCAGGAGCCTTATAAATTTGCCGATCGCAAAGCGACCATTCTGTCCTGGTCCGCTGATTTCCTGAGCTTTTCCATGAACCCGCCGAACCATTACGGCATGATCGTCTTCGAAGGCGGCGGTCGCATCATGATGGATATTGGCGATGTCGCCCAAGGCGAGGTCGAAAGCGGCATGGATGTACGGATGGTTTTCCGCATCAAGGATTTCGACGATCAGCGCGGGTTTAAGCGCTATTTCTGGAAGGCTGTGCCCGTTCGCACCACGGTGCACGCTGCCCAGGCTGCAGAATAGGTTCCTGACGCCTTCCTTCCCTCGCCGCTGATAGTTGCAGAGCTTCAGCGATTGCCAAGGAGCGCCGGCTGAGATTCAGGGGTCAACCGCCTTGCCGCCGCAGTTTTTCAATCCGGGCATTCAGAATGGGCATTATCACAGGCGCGGCAATGCGCCAAGGCGCCATCATCATATTGAAACTCAATGGTCCGGCGCGGTGCAGGTAGGCGGTCGAGGCATAGAACGTCCTAATGTCGTCCACGGGATCGTGCACCTCGACGATCATCTCCGGATCGGCGACTTGAGAAAAGCAGTCACTCGCGCCATCCCAGTCGCCGGTCGCTGTCACATGGCATCCATACCCAAGATCGCGGGATTGCGCCTTGAGCTTTGCTACTGCCGTGCGTCGCAGTGGAGGATCGACAATGTAACTGTCTAGCCGCACCCAACGTCCGCCCAATTTGACCTCCGTAAACACATGCGAGAGCTGCGGGACAGCTCTAACAGCACCGCGGAGGACATCATCGCGTATCGTGACTGGTTGAAAACGGGCCGAGAAGCCGGCGCGGCGGAATAGTTCAACCATTAACCGCGCCTGCGGATTGCAGTGACCGACACCAAGAGCCAGTGTCTTCGTCGGAGAGGCGGCATCGAAAAAGGGCGTGAAACCAAAGGCGATGGTGTCTCGGACATAATCGTGTAGCGCAACCGCAAGCTGTGTTTTGGTGTCCGTGCATTCAACCGCCTGTTCCACGATTCTGTCGAGTTTGGTCTCGGTCAGGCTCATCGCCGTATCCTCATCGTTGATTGCACGGAGGGGTCGCGCCACGTTTGGGGCCTTCCCAAATGCAGTTACTGAATTTCGTTCATTAACTGAATGCCACGGGCGGGTGACTGCGTCAAGGAAAATGAATAAAGTTCAGTAATGAAATCGCGACAGACATCTGCACGAGTGAGAGACCCCGACGCCAAGCGTGCCGCCGTAATGACCGCTGGCGAGGCGCTGTTTTCCCGCCAGGGGTTCGGACCAACAAAAATGGGCCAAATTGCCGAAGAAGCTGGGGTGGCTGTGGGCACCGTATACCGTCTGTTCCCGGACAAAGCGTCGCTGCTAGCAGCGCTGCACAAGTCAGTGGAAGATGGCTTTATCGCTGCGATGAAGGACGGTTGGCGCCGTGGCACGGATTTCGAAGACAGTTTCGACTGCATGATCGACGCGGTATTTTCCGAACTCGTGCGCATCCGCGATATCATGCCGCTTTACGCGATGACCAAGGACTTGGTCGGCGCGTCCAATCATCAGCCCGGCGCGCGGATGATCCGGGAGATCGAAACGCTTTATGCCCAAGCTGTTGACGCCGGCACCGCGCGGGCGTTCCCGCCCAGTTTTCAAGCGATAGTCGGCCATGCGATGTTAGAGGGCGCGTTTCGCGCTTGGATGGCCAACCCAACGCCGAAATGGCGCCGTACCGTTCAAAAGGAAACCCAGACTCTCTTCAAGCGTGCCTTCCTGCACGACCCTGCAGTCTAAAGATCGCTGTAATCGTCCACTATGTATGCACTGTACCCGAAGACACTATGAGGGCCGGATTATCGGAGGACCTTCGAACATAATGCACTTAAGCGCGGTCTTTTCGTCACGGCCGCCTAAGGCTATTCTAAGCTTTAATACGAAACTGACACCGGCCGCCCGCCCTGATCCGCGCGGCCCCAGGGAAGGAAAAGCCAATGGCACGAGGAATCAAAGACAAAGTCGCAATCTTAGGCATGGGTTGCTCCAAGTTCGGCGAGCGCTGGGACAGCGGCCCGGAAGAACTGATGGTCGAAGCCTATCTCGAAGCGATCGAAGATGCGGGTATTGAGCCCACGCAGCTGGATGCTGCCTGGTTCTCCACCCACATTGATGAGATCGGTACGGGCAAGGGCGGGACACCGCTTTCCGTCGCATTGCGCCTGCCCAACATTGCTGTGACGCGGGTTGAGAATTTCTGCGCCTCCGGATCTGAAGCGCTGCGCGGCGCTGTCTACGCCGTGGCGTCCGGGGCGGCCGACATTGCCTTGGCACTCGGTGTTGAGAAACTCAAAGACACAGGCTATGGCGGCCTTCCGGTCGCCAATCCAGGTACGCTCAACCCGCAGCTGACGCCAAACGGGTCTGCACCAGGCAACTTTGCTCAGCTCGCCTCCGCCTATCGCGCGAAGCACGGCGTCGACAAAGACGACCTGAAGCGCGCGATCGCCCATGTCTCGGTCAAGAGCCACGCAAACGGGGCAAAGAACCCAAAAGCGCATCTTCGCAATGAGGTGAGCGAAGAGCAGGTCATCAACGCGCCGATGATTGCTGAGCCACTAGGGCTTTTCGATTGCTGTGGTGTGTCGGATGGGGCGGCCGCGGCGATTGTGACCACACCAGAGATCGCGAAGTCACTCGGCAAAAGCGACATTGTGACGGTCAAAGCACTGCAGCTTTCTGTCTCCAACGGCTTGGAGAGCCAACACAATAGCTGGGACGGAAGCTATTTCCACACCGCGCGCATCGCAGCTAAAAAAGCCTATGCAGAAGCGGGCATTGAAAAACCTCGCGAAGAAGTTTCCATGATGGAAGTGCATGACTGCTTCTCAATCACCGAGCTGGTCACTATGGAAGACCTGTTTATCTCTCCAGAAGGCGGCGCCGTTAAAGACGTGATGGATGGATTCTATGACAGCGATGGTGACGTACCCTGTCAGATCGACGGCGGTCTCAAATGCTTCGGCCACCCGATAGGCGCGTCCGGACTGCGTATGGCCTATGAGATGTATTTGCAGCTTCAGGGCAGAGCAGGGGAGCGCCAGCTGCCCAATCCAAAGATAGGCCTTACCCATAATCTGGGTGGCGCCCCGTCGCAGAACGTTTGTTCCGTTGCGATTATTGGGGCCTACGACGCGTAATTTGCACCAACTGAGGGTGATGAAACCGGGCTCGCCAGAGCCCGGTTTTTTTATTTCGGTGTCCGCGCGACGATGAAGCGGCTGAAGGCGTTGTGGTTTTCGCTTTCGACAATCTCGAAACCTGCGGCGACGAGTTGCTCCTCCACGTCGCTGCCCTTCATAAAAGTCACATAGGGCGCTTTGCCAACCAGTTGCATAATGGGGATGGCGATCCGTCCGATAGCGCGCCACTTCCAATCGCCTAGGCAGGGAGTTTTGGAGATGAGGAGCCCTCCAGGTTTCAACCGGTCCCGGAGTGCCGCCAGATCCGAGGGCAGGTCGGGCAGCAGATGCAGAATGTTGAACCCCAACACGGCGTCAAACTGCCCAGAAGAAAACTGAGGATCGGCGGGCACGGCTGTCAGAAAGTCGACGTTGGTCGCGCCCTGCGCGGCCGCCTTTTTCGCCGCAATCTTGATCATGCTGGCTGCGATGTCGGTGGCGGTAATGTGCCCGACTGCGTCTGCGAGCAGGAGCGCTGTTGTTCCTGTACCACAGCCAATTTCCAGCACCTTGTCTGTCGGCCTGAGATGCTTCCGTGTCTCAGCAAGGGTCCGCTCATAGGCGGCCTGGTCTTTTACCGGCGAGGCTGCATATTTCTCTGCAATGCCGTCCCAGAAATCTGCGTTCGTGGTCATGTCTCGTTCCTTCTAACAACGGCTAGGCTTTGCGACCGAATTAAACGGTGTCTGGTCGCTGGCGCTGCGATAAGACCTGCAATCTGCTCCTAATCGCATCTTTGGTCGTCCCCACAGAGAGGGAGAACAGGTCCCCCAAAGGGTGGAGTTTTGCCAATCAGAGCTCGATTTGGTGCGTGCCCCGTCTTATTAGCGTTGCACCGCACAATCTGGAATTGCCGAAATCGGCACCTTTGATATACAAAAATGCATGAATTGGGAAAAAGTGACATTCGACTGGAACCAGGCCCGCGCTTTTCTTGCGACTGCTGATGAAGGCACGCTCTCCGGCGCGGCGCGGGCCTTGGGCCTGACGCAACCCACGCTCGGTCGGCAGGTGGCGGCGCTGGAAGATAGCCTGGGCGTCGTGCTCTTTGAACGCGTCGGGAAATCCCTCGCGTTGACGGAGGCTGGCCGCGAATTGTTGGCGCATGTCCGAACTATGGGCGAAGCCGCCGCTCGTTTGTCACTCAGCGCATATGGGCAATCTCAGATGTTAGAGGGAAAGGTCAGCATCACTGCGACGGACTCCATGTCCGCCTACCATCTCCCTCAAATACTAAAAACCATTAGAGAGGCTGCACCTGGCATTGAACTAGATGTCGTCGTATCAAATAGCGTTCAGGATCTTCGTCGTCGTGAGGCAGATATAGCAATTCGCCACGCACGTCCCGAAGAGCCTAACCTCGTCGCAAAACTTGTGAATGAAACTTCGGCCCATCTGTTTTCATCTCCGAAGTATTTGGATTCTTACGGTCGACCAAACGGTCCAGCTGACCTCGCCGACGCGGTGTTTATTGGCCCTGAAGACCCTGAACGCATGTTGCCAGCACTCGTCGAAATAGGACTCCCCCTTAAGCTTGAGCAATTCAAAATTACGACGAACAATGGTGTTGCGATGTATGAACTGATCAGTCAGGGGCTCGGCATCGGCTTTATGCCTAAGAATTTCATGCCAACTACCAATATGGTCGAGCTGCTCCAGCTTGAGCAGGTCCTGCCTGAATTACCGCCCATTCATGTCCCCGTCTGGATTATTGCTCACAGTGAAGTGCACACCAACCCGCGGGTTCGGCTCGTATTCGATATCCTTGCGGATGCCCTAAAGCGATAGTCGCGTTGTCGATCAATTAGGTCAGTGCATGCGTGGGTGCGATTACCACATGGAGTTGGTCGATCACCTCGGAGGCCCGTTTGGCAAGTGGAAAGACTCCCCGATAGACCTGTTTGTGTTCTCTTCCAGGCAGTGGAACATTAGCCTCCGCAAAAACAGGAACACGTCCTGCGACAACCTCATGAAACTCCTCCCGACGCTGTTCTGCAGCGTCGAGCGGTAGGTCATCTCCAAGCATCTTGCCCGTATAGTCGATGCCAAAGAGGTCACAACATTTTGGGCCAGCAAATCGGTATCGATAGGCGGGCGGTTTGTGTCCCGGCACAATGTCCAAAATCAGGACCCAGGGAAGGAGCGATGTGACCTGCAAGGGATCGAACTCCAGACCGGACAGAACGCCTTTATTCGTTTTATGCTCTTCGAAATGGCGCAGATAGGCCCGAACCGGATGGGTTTCGGGTATTTCGGCTGCCGGAATCGTTTGATACGACATAAGCATCCCCAAATGGACGCATGCGCAATGCGTCCTCGACCGACCAATCTAATTCTAAAGATTTAGTCTGGTTCTGGGGATGGTCAATGGCTCAAGATAAAATACTCGTTATCTGCTCAAAAAAGCATCAATTCGACGAGAGATATCCGCTCGAATATTCATATGGAAGAGATTGTAGTCGTATATGTGATAATCCCCACCAAAAGTGCCGAAGGTGAATCCTTCATCATCGGTAGGTGGTGTCACGACCAGCATCCCATCGTTGCAGGCGGCACCCGTCGCCTCTTCGCGAAGGCTGCGGACTTTTTCATGACTATCAGCAAAAGGCTGTGCGCCTAAGTTCGCAGTAGCATCGGCTACCCCGCCCAGGCTGCCCGTAATCGGATTCACACACGCAATTTTGCGTCCGTTTACGTGCTGCAGCTTGTCGTCGATCCAGATTTTTGACGTTTCTTTCCACCCGGTGGTGTCCGCATCTGCTGTTACGGAGTTCCAATTGAGATAGCACCCGGTTGCCTTTGCTTCCCGACAGGGTTCGACACCTTGAGCCCCCAATTCCTCTGGAATGGAAAAACCGACCAGGTAAGCGGCGACCATACGGTCCGCCAAATCTGTGCCAGCGATCTGTTCCTGCAGGAGCTTCATACTGTGAAGGGACCCCTGACTATGGGAGGCCAGAATAAACGGACGACCGTCATTCAGGTTTTCAATGAAATGGTCGAAGGCTGCCGCAACATCACCATAGGCGAATTCCAGGGCCGCATAGGTGTCAGGCTCCTCGCCCATAAAGGAATAGAGAGTGGCCTGTCGGTAACGGGGCGCATACACGCGGGCGCTGCTGTTGAACACAGCGGCCTGATGACGAAGCACGCCATCTTCCAGGAATTGCTTCGTCTCATCCGGCTCGTCATAGCGCGCATTCCACATATCATTTTGATAGTAGGTTGTGGGATGAACGAAGAAGACATCCACCACTGCCGCGTCCTGGCTATCCAAGACGCCGCTTTCCGGCGGTACAACGTCTGCATTATCCGCTTTCGTCGGCAGCGCAGCCCAGGCATCCGATTGCGTGTAGTCGGGGGCAGGGGGAACGTTTGCGACATCAAACGCAGCGGAGGGTTTCAGAAAGAGCCGCTGGCCCAGGTTGGGGTTGAGGTAAAGCGTGAGAGCCGCAACCGCAGCGATCGTGGCGAGCCCACCTAATCCATAAAAGATCTTCTTCAGCATAAGGTCCGTCTCTGTCTTACGTATTGATGTCTTCGCCGCCAGCCATAAACTCGGCCATCAGCTGGGAGGCTTCTTCGTCTTCAAGAAGAAGCGTTGAAAATAGCCCCCGCTCTTTAGCACATCCGTCTGCCAGAGGTGTCACCGTGGCAGACTTGACCAGCAGTTTGGCATCCGCCAGCGCACGGGCCGTCTTACTGGTGAAGTCTTTTGCGATCTGGAAAGCAAGGTCGAGCGCTGTCCCGTCTGTCAGATAATGGACCATGCCAAGCTCGGCCGCTTCTGCCGGTCCAACGGTACGGCCACGGAGGATGAGTTCCAGCGCTCGCGCTTCCCCCACCACACGGGGCAAGCGTTGCGTTCCGCCGGCCCCAGGGAAGATGCCAATATTGGTCTCCGGCAGACCAATTCGATAGTCGCCCTGTTCCGCAATCCGGATATCGCAGCAAAGGGCAAACTCGAAGCCGCCTCCCTGGCAAAAGCCGTTGATCGCGGCAATAGTGGGTTTGGGGAGCTGATCGACACGATCAAATAAGTTCGAGATCGGATTGCCTCGCTTTCCGGCCTCCATCAGACCGGCTTTGTCGAGCCCACTTCCGCGCACCGCCTCGGTTGCGCCCTGAATTTCACCCACGTCATAATGGCGGATGAAGACGCCGGGAACGCCTCCGGTGAAGATCACTGCGCGGATGGCATCATCTGCCTCAACCTCATCGAGGTGCACCGACAGCTCTGCCACCTGGGCCTGATTGAGATATCCCCTCGGCGGATTGTTGAACGTGATGATTGCAAGACCGTCCCTTTTTTCCATATCAACAAGCGGATCACTCATGAGCGGTTTTCCTCCAAGGCCTTTTTGTAGGCGGAGTATTTTGGCTGATCGATCGACAGTTTCGTCAGCGTGCTGGTCCACAGATGTTTTTTCAGACCCGGCGTATCGAGTGTGATGGCGCCTGTTTCAATGTGATCGCTGAGCTTTTGGTTCAGGCCTTCAAGGTCTGTTTCCTTGGTGGAGAGGAGGGCCTGGAGCCGTGCAATTTCGAGCGTGTTCGCCGAAGGGGCCGTTTCAAGTTCACGGCGGACAATGTCGAGGGCATTCGCAGCGACCAAGGCGTGGAACCGCGTTCGGCCGTCCAATTCGGGCAGGACTTGTTCGCGCATAAAATCGCTTACGACACCGACAATTTCTAAGGAAGTTGGGAGATCTTGCATGCTTTCCTCTCAGTCCGCCGCCAACAAATACAACAAGTCAATCTCGGTTTCTGACGACCGTCGCCCAATCGCAGCCCGTTCGACAGAGCGATCCATGCCCGACTTGAAGGCTTCATACATGGTGGTGCACATGACGCCCCATTTGAGGGTCCCCAGAACTTCCCAGAATTTCACCCGATCTGCATCGACCTTGAGTCCGCCTGCCGCCTCGTACCCCGCAAACATGTCTTCGCGTGTACCGAAGCCCCCAACGGGCTTATCGATGCCCCCAAAGCGCCACGAGTTGACACAGATCCAGCCGAGATCCTCCATGGGGTCGCCTATATGCGCGAGCTCCCAATCAAGGATCGCGGACACGCCGTTCGTAGGGTCAAACATGATGTTCCCATTTCTGAAATCACCGTGGACAAGCGTCTCCCGATCATCGGCTGGCACATTGTCTGTCAGCCATTTAAAGGCGAGGTCAAAGACCGGGTGAGGGTGCCCATGGGTCTTGTAGACCTCTTTGTATCTCGCGATTTCCTCAATAGCGGGCGATACCCGCAGCGCAGGCAACGATGAAACCGGGACCGTATGAAGCTTCGCGAGCGCTTCTCCACATTGCCGCGCGAGCTTAGGGCGAACCGATGCAAAATCGTCGCTTCGTACGATTTTTGATCCCAATGTCTCACCGTGCACATGGTTCATGATGAACCCGCTGCCCAATCCGTCTTCCGGCACTGCCACGTATCGGACCGTCGGCACGACGACGCCTGCCTTGGCGGCCAATTGGATGAGTTCTGCTTCGGTTTCCAGTCCAACGGCAGTGCCGCTTGCGTTGCCATCACCGCCGCCCGGTGCCCGCCGCAGGATCAGCGCTTCTGCCTCACCGTCTTTGTGGGTTTTGAACGACCAGGTTTCCTGGCTCGCCCCCCCGGAGAGACGTTTTACGTCAGTGATACGCGCGCCACCGAAGTGCTGCGATGCCACCTTGGTGAGCGCCTCTGTCAATTGTTCTGCAGGCGTGCCCATTTCAGAGAATTCCCGAAGGCTTGCCGTCGACGATCTGATCAAGATATTCGGACAGGCCGTACCCGACATGGCCGTCGCAGCGATACTCGGTCATGCCTTCGGTTATGCGCGTATTGAGCTGTCGGCCGTCTGGCGTCTGGCGGCGATTGCGGAGTGGGATCAGCGAGAGAATTTTTCCATCGACCCGATAGCTCGCACCCGATTTCGTCTTTACGTCTGCCCGAAGCGCCGTCTGGTAGAAATTGTCGTCCCATTCGCTCTCGATCTGCACTTCTTCGATGAGATCATACGCGCCATCTTTCAGCACCATGCCGCCGTGGCGCTCCACGCCTTCCTCGTTGGTGACGATTGAGATCATCATCCCGAAGTCACGACCAAAATTCATCGGCAGCCACCTGTACCAGTTGATGGCCTGCCAGTGTCGTGGACCCCAACTCTTGTCTCGCAAGCCAAATCCGGACACGGTCCAGCTCTCGTCACCAATCGTGATGGTCCCGCTGGCGGCCATGTGCTGCTCATAATGGGCCTTGGCAAAGGACTTTTCCGGATCGATTTCCAACGATGTTCCATCTTCCTTTACTGTTTCGCCACCGAACATGGGCGACACGCCCTCATAATCGAGGGAGACTGAGCACGGAACTGTTGGGTGATCTTTGAAGGCCTGCGATGGGTTCGCCATATCGAAGGGTTTATCGAGGAGCAAGACCTTTCCTTCGTAGGTCACCGTGAGTCTCTTGAACGGTTCGACGACGTCGATCTTGAGACCGCCTGCATCCATGGCGTCATTGTTTTCAATCTTGGGCCGTCCGAACATAAACCCCACGCGGCCATCGGGGAGATACAGACAGACGGATGTCTCCGCATAATGCTCGTTCGGACGATTGCCGATACGAAACCATCCACCGACCTTCTGGTCCGGGTCGAACATGTTGAAATACATGCTCTCATTGTAATTCGCGGCCTTGTCAGGCGTGTGCGTATACTCGTCCTGTGGATCAAGGCGCAGTTTGAGGCCTTTTGCCAAGTCTGCCATGTGTTCCTCCCATGTGTTGTCATGCCCGTTGCCGGGAAGGGAGCGGCGCCGAGAGTCGCGCTCACCTCTATCGGCTTTTTCCGGTCGGGTCTTGTCGCCCGAAAATCATCATATATTTCTGACATGAAACACGGGAAATGGTAAGGGTGACCTAGGGTTAGGTAGAGGCCAAAAATGAAAAACCCAGAAGAGCGGGACCATCACACGATCTTGCAACCGGCCAAAAAAGTCGGGTTTACTTCGCGTCTGCGGACCTATTTCCTGACCGGCCTCGCTGTCGCGGCTCCTATCTGGATTACGGTCTATTTGCTGAGATGGTTTGTCGAGTTTATCGACACCTACGTGGTTGGCTTTTTCCCTGAACAATATAACCCGGACCAATTCCTCCCGTTTACGGTGCCGGGTATTGGCGTCGTCATAGGCCTTATCGGCCTGACGGTACTGGGCGCCCTGACCGCCAATTTCTTGGGACGTCGGATTCTGGCGTTTGGGGAACGTCTGGTCGACCGGATGCCGATCGTCCGAAACATCTACAATGCAGTGAAGCAGATATTCGAGACGGTCATTTCCCAGAGCGGGTCCTCATTCAGAGAAGTGGGTTTGATCGAATATCCGCGTCGAGGTCTGTTTGCCCTTGTTTTTGTAACAACTCAGACAAAGGGCGAGGTGCTCGAAAAGTCACCGAATGACGGTGATCTGGTGAGTGTCTTCCTTCCCACCACACCGAACCCCACATCCGGCTTTCTGCTTTTCGTTCCGAAAGAAGACATCACCATCATGGACATGTCAGTGGAAGAAGCGGCCAAGCTGATCATCTCAGCCGGTCTCGTCGAGCCGCCGCGCAACAACGGGGATACGGCGGTCGACGAAGGTGAACCGAAGCCACTGTCAAATCCGCAGATTTAAGACACAAATGTGACAGCGTCTTCGATGTGCGCTCGACTGGTTCTCAGTTGATTGACTGGCGCATTCCTATCTTCTTTGCCCACCGCAAGACCGCAAAACAGCATCTGTTCAGAGGGTGCGCCGACAAAGTTAGATACGAATTGCGGCCAAATGCTCCAGGCTTCCTGGGCGCAGGTTGCGTAACCAGCTTCTTCAAACAGCAACATGGCCGTCTGAAGATACATGCCGAGATCGGACCATTGAGGCAATCCCATTGCTCGATCAATGAAGCAGAAGATGCCAACGGGTGCTCCGAAGAAGCGGTAATTGTTCTGTAGCCATTCAAGGCGCTTCAGCTTGTCTTCCCGACTAATGCCCAGCAAGGCATACATCTCCTCGCCAACGTTGAATCGGTAGGTCCGGTAGGGGTCCACCAGACCTTTTGGATAGACTGCATATTCCGGTTTTTCGCCGAGCGGGTTTTCATCCATCTTCGCGTCCAGGTCTGTACGGAAACGCGTCATGGACTCACCGGAAACAACATACAGGTGCCAGGGTTGAACGTTGCCACCTGAAGGTGCGCGTAGGGCTCTCTCCAACACGTCGTGAACAATCTCGTCCGGGACCGCCTCGGGCAAGAAGGCACGCGTACTTTTCCGGCTTGCGACGGCTTCACTCACAGATAGGGGCATCTCACTCTCCTTGCGATATATTTTTACTATTGATAAATTTTTATGTATATGCAAATTTTAGGCATGACAAGTCAAAGCTTGAGAGAAAAGAACAAACTCGCGCGGCGGGACAGAATTCTAGCGAACGCGATGCGCTTGATCGCGGCGAAGGGCGAGCGTGCCTTTACGCTGAAGCAATTGGCGGAGGAGTCGGGCGTTACAATACCGACCATCTATAACCTGCTCGGTGGACGAGAGGACGTCATCCTTACATCGATTGAACTCGCACTCAGCAAGGTCGATGAAGCGCTCGTGTCGGAAAAGCACCTTACCGGGGTTGAGCGGGGTATCGCGCTCCTGGACTCGCTGTTTGATCTCTTGACCTCCAATAAACGCTCCTACAAAGCCGTCTTCAGGACTTTGTTTGAATTGGAGTCCAACGCCGTCAGCCAGGCTATGGCCAATCTGTTTCGCAGCGCTGGTAGTCGTTTTGAGACCGTTGTCGAACAGGCTTCGGCGGAAGGCGATTTACGCGGTGATCTCAAGCAACTGCCAATGGCCCATGACGTCGTGCACTCGTCATTGGGCGCCATACGCATGTGGTCCGTAGGATCGTTGAGCGACGAGGTCGCCCTCGCGCGCGCCAAATATTCGTTTCTTCTCACGTTGCTGTCAGATGCAACGCCCAAAGGCCGACGCAAGCTCATGTCGCTGGTCACAGCGTCCGAAGAACTGCTGAATAATTAGATGTCGTCTCTTTCAAACTCTGAGACCATTGACCGCCAGTGGTTTGACTGGCAGGGCAACAAAATCGCCTTCCGGCAATATGGTACTGGCCAAGACCTGGTTCTGCTACATGGCTTTCCGTCCTCGTCGCGTGACTGGGACGTTGTTGGTGAGAAGCTTGCGGAGGAGTATCGCATTCTCCAGTTCGATTTCCTGGGCTACGGCGATTCGGACAAACCGCCGCAAGCATCCTATTCGGCCTATCGCCAAGCCGACCTCGCCGGCAGCATTATTCGCGAGCGATGTAGTGGACCAGCCATCCTTGTCGGCCATGACCTCGGCGGTATCATCCTGCAAATATTGCTCACAGGGCAATTCGGCGCACCTGACACCTTGGTCCACAAAGCCATATTTATGAATTCCAGCGTCTATGCGGCGCTCTATCGACCAACACTGAGCCAACGGCTGCTCACGACGCCGGTCATTGGTCCGGTGTTGGCCAATTCCATGAAAGAAAGCACCTTCCAAAAGGGTGTTCAGGCGACGGGGGGTAAGAACCGAGACCGGTTGCACGCCGAGACCCGGCGCATGTGGCGCGATTTCTCGTCCGATGGCGGCAAACATCTGGCGCCCAAGCATCTTGTCTATATGAGCGAACGGGCGAAGGCGGCCAAGGAGCTCGAAACCGCAATGGAGAGTTTCGGCGCCAAGAGGCTGACGTTTATCTATGGCGATGCCGATCCGGTGTCCGGTCTCCATCAATTGGACCATATTCGATCAAGAATTCCATCGGCGCGGACCGCAGCCCTCCCAGAGCTTGGGCATTTCCCGATGTTGGAAGATCCAGATTTAGTCGCAGCCGAAATCCACAAAGCATTAGAGCAAGAGGTGTAGGATGAGTTTGCCGAAATCTGCCGGCATGTGCGTTGAAATGACCAACACCGGCGGGCCTGAGGTTCTTCTAGTGTCGGAAAGGCCTCTCACAAAACCAGGCCGCGGTGAGCTGCGCGTCAAAGTGATGGCCAGCGGCGTGGGCTTCGCCGATGTGAAGATGCGCCACGGCATCTATCCAGGCACGCCCAAATTTCCCTTTGTACCCGGTTATGATTTCGCCGGTATCGTTGCGCAGGTAGGGCCAGGTGTCGACGGTTTCCGGATGGGCGACAGGGTTGCCGGTTTGAGTTTTGTGGGCGCCAATGCGGAATACATCACGCTCTCCGCAAAACGCGTTTCATTGATGCCTGAGAATGTCAGTTTCGACGATGCGGCTGCGTGCGTTCTCAACTATTTGACCGCCTACCAGATGTTGCATCGGAACGCTCAAGTCGAGGCTGGGCAGGTCGTGTTGGTCCACGGCGGAGCCGGCGGCGTGGGTACAGCCCTATTGGATTTGTTGAAAGATAAGGATGTTCAGGTGTTTGCTACCGCGTCTCGCGGCAAGCATTCTGTGGTGGAAGCTCTGGGCGCCACGCCAATCGACTACAAGCAGGAAGGTTTTGTCGACGTGATTAAGCGTCAGACCTCTGGCGCGGACATCGTGTTCGATCACCTCGGCGGTAGCCATCTTTGGCGATCGCGAAAGGCGCTTAAGGCAATGGGCAAACTCATCTGCTACGGATTTGCCGATTCTGTTTCCAGCAACGACAGGTTGGCGGGCGTGAAAACCATTGGTCTGATTGGTTTGATCCAATCGCTCCCGGGTCCCAGTGCCGCCTTCTACGCGATCCTGAGCAAGCCTTTTTCTTTTGAGGACCATATTTCTCGAGATCTGGCCGAGATCCTCAAGCTGATGGGAGAGGGGCGGTTAAAGCCCAAGATCGGCGCCCGTCTGCCGCTCTCCGATGCCGCCAAGGCTCATGCCATGCTGGAGAATGCTGAGGTGTCTGGAAAGATCCTTCTCATCCCCTGATGGACTATCCTGACTCCAGATAGCGGATCGCCTCGTCGCGCTCAAACAGGTACAGCAGTGTCCGCAGCGCCTTGCCGCGTTCTGTCTGCAGGGTTGGATCCGTCTGAAGTATCAAACGCGTATCATCGTGCGCTGCGGCCAAGAGTTCCGAATGAGCGACGGGGTCCGCAAGCCTGAACTCGGGCAGACCACTTTGACGGGTGCCCAAGACTTCTCCGGCGCCACGGAGCCTCAGGTCTCCCTCCGCGATCAGAAAGCCATCCTCGGTATCACGAAGAATGTTGATCCTGGCTTTGGCAGTTTCACCGAGCGGCGTCTGGTAGAGGAGCAGGCAGCTGGATTTACCGCTCCCGCGTCCGACCCGACCGCGCAACTGATGAAGCTGCGACAGACCAAATCGTTCCGCATGTTCTATCACCATGATGGTGGCTTCGGGCACATCCACACCGACCTCGATGACCGTTGTCGCGACCAGCACGGAAATCTCGCCCGATTGAAACCGCGCCATGACGGCATCTTTTTCAGCCGACTTCATGCGCCCATGAATGAGGCCCACCTTGTCGCCAAACTCTGCTTTCAAGGCCGCGGCTCGATCTTCCGCCGCGGCGACATCCAGCTTTTCAGACTCCTCCACCAGGGGACACACCCAGTAGGCGCGAGCGCCAGAGGCAATTGCGCGCCCGATGCCGCTCACGACTTCATCCAGCCGGGAGTTTGGGAGCGCCCGCGTATCAATAGGTTGACGCCCGGCGGGCTTTTCATTTAGCCGGCTCACATCCATGTCGCCATACACGGTCAAGGACAGTGTCCGTGGGATGGGGGTCGCCGTCATCACCAAAACATCTGCCGGGACACCGCCCTTGGCGGAAAGCTGAAGCCTTTGGTGCACGCCAAATCGATGCTGTTCGTCGACAACGGCGAGGCCCAAGTCCTTAAAGGCGACATCGCCCTCAAAAATCGCGTGAGTGCCGATCAGGATCTGGATCGCGCCACTCTCGAGGTCGGCAAGGAGCGCGTCGCGCTTCTTTCCCTTGTCTCTTCCCGTCAGGACTTCGAGACGTACGCCAGCAGCCTCGCATAGAGGTCCCAGACTCGCGGCGTGCTGCCGAGCCAGAATTTCAGTTGGGGCCATCATGGCGCCCTGAGCGCCCGTTTCGACGGCATTGAGCATCGCCATCAGCGCGACTGCGGTTTTGCCGCTTCCGACATCCCCCTGCAGCAGGCGCAGCATGCGCTTGTTCGCGGCCATATCCCCGTCAATCTCGGCTAATGCCATCATCTGAGCATTTGTGAGTTTGAACGGAAGGGCGCTGAGGACCTGAGACCTTAGCTTACCGTCGCCCTGAGTCTGCCGACCGGCGCGCGCCCGCATGCGCGTCCTGACAAGACCGAGGGCCAGTTGATTGGCGAGCAGCTCGTCATAAGCCAACCTCGAGCGGGCGGGCGTGCCAGGCTCCAGGTCCGCAGCACTCTGCGGCGCATGGACCGTCGTCAAAGCGTCTTTCCATGACGGGTAATTCTGCCTGGCCAGCCAATTGGGTTCCTGCCATTCATCCAGGTGAGGGACCAGTTCGAGCGCCCCACGGACCGCTTTTGACATGACCTTCAATGTCACCCCGGCTGCGAGCGGGTAGACCGGCTCAATCAGCGGCATTTCTGACGCATTCTCGGGGGCCACGATGTGGTCCGGATGGGGCATCTGCGGGTCACCCTGATAATAGTCCACCCGACCGGAGATGATCCGGCGCGACCCTTCCGGGAGCACTTTGGTCAGATAGTCCGGCCGGGCCCGAAAGAAGATGAGGGGCATCTCACCGGTTTCGTCCGACACATGAATACGGTAGGGCAAGCGCTTGTTTCTAGAGGGAATATGGACCCCCACGTCCACTTCCAGCGTGGCAATCTCCCCGTCCACCGTTTCAGCAATCTTCGGACGATTCTGCCGGTCAATCAGGCTTGCGGGCAGGTGCCAGACCAGATCGATCACATGCTTCCCGACTGGCTTCTCAAGCAGCTTTTCAAGGCGCGGGCCTATGCCAGGCAGCCGAGAAATTGGCGCAAAAAGAGGAAAGAGGATTTCGGGCCGCATGAGGTTCCGTCAACCGGTTGAACAGTTCGTTATATTACCCAATCCCAGCCGGAGCGGGCTGACAGACAGAGCGGAACCGTATATATCCTGCGGCCAAAGCACTACCACCGATATTGAGGCTTTTCATGACCGACGAGACGGTAGACGTCCGCCGCAAAAGACTGCAGTTCCGGGCCTGGCACCGAGGGATTAAGGAAATGGACCTCATTATGGGGCGGTTTGCCGATGCTCACATCCAGGAGCTGGATATGGCGGACTTGGACTTGTTTGAAGCCCTGCTCGAACAACCAGACGACCAAGTCTACGGCTGGATTGCGAATCGCGAACCAGTGCCAGACGCTTTCAATACAGCGATTTTCAAGCGGATCTGTCAGCTCGACTTTATGGGCACCCCGGTTCAGAAGGGAACTGATTAGGCGTTGTGACCCTCCGTGACCGCATTCTGACGGCGCCGGGCACGCTCACGCTGGGCGAGGCCCCAGAGGGCTATGACGCGCTCGTGCTGGCAGATATCGCCCGCGCGGCAACAGCGCCTGTTCTCCATATTGCGAGAGACGATGCGCGTCTCAATGCGCTGGCGGAGGCATTGGCCTTTTTTGCGCCGGACCTTGAGGTCCTCAGATTCCCCGCATGGGATTGCCTGCCATATGACCGCGTGTCGCCCCAGGCCGAAGTTGTGGCGCAGCGCATGGCAACGCTGGCGCGGCTGGTCCGCCAGGGAGACCAGACGAAACCCCTCGTTGTTCTGGCAACCGTCAACGCCGCTCTGCAACGCGTCCCGCCGGGTCAAATGTTGGAGGAGGGCGCGTGGGGAGCGGCTGCCGGTGACCGGATCAACCTCGACGGCCTGATCGAGTACCTGACGCTGAACGGGTATAACCGCACCGGCACCGTCCGGGAGCCCGGCGAATATGCGGTGCGCGGCGGGATCGTCGATCTCTATCCGCCTGATGGGGACACACCGCTGCGCCTCGACATGTTCGGCGACACGTTAGAGGCCATTCGGACGTTCGATCCCGAAGATCAGCTGACCAAAGGCAAACGCCAGCGGATGGATCTGGTGCCGGTCAGTGAGATACATCTGGATGACGACGCCATCCGACGTTTTCGCGCGGGATATGTTGCGGCGTTTGGCGCGGTCTCAGACGCCGACCCTCTCTATGAGGCGGTCAGTGAGGGCCGCAAGCATCATGGGATGGAGCACTGGCTCCCTCTCTTTCACGAGAACCTCGACACGCTGTTTGGATATCTGGCTGGTTCGCCGATCACGCTTGATCAGCTCGTCGATGATGCGCGGCAGTCGCGGTTGGACCTGATCAAGGACTACTTCGAGGCGCGGGAAACTGCGCTCAACATGAAGAACCTTGAAGGCGGCAGTTTCAAGCCGCTGCCGCCGTCTGAGTTGTATCTCGACGAAGAAGAGTGGCAGACGCATCTCGCGGAGCGACAGGTTAGGGTCTTCACGCCTTTTGCTCAACCCGACAGCGACTCGTCCCTCAGCCTTGGCGCCAAAGAGGGGCGGAACTTCGCGCCCGAGCGTCAACAGGATGGCGTGAATGTATTCGACGCGCTTGCAGCCCATATCCAAGCACTTCGGGCGTCGAAAAAGCGCATTGCGCTGGCGAGCTGGAGTGCGGGTGCCCGGGAGCGCCTTCAGGGTGTTCTGAATGATCACGGTGTTGAAAACACCGCAGCGACCGATGATTGGGCTAGCGTTCTGTCGAGCAACCCCGCCATGGTGCACCTGCTCGTTTTGGGCCTGGAGACCGGCTTCGAAACGGAGGAAATTGCTGTCATCAGCGAGCAGGACGTGCTGGGCGACCGCCTGGTGCGTCGGCACCGTAAGAAGCGGGCAGACAATTTCCTGAAAGAAGTGTCCAGCCTCACGCCAGGCGATATTGTCGTGCATGTGGACCATGGCATCGGGCGCTTTGACGGTCTGCAAACAATTGATGTTACCGGCGCGCCCCATGATTGCGTGCTGTTGCACTACCACGGGGGCGACAAACTCTTTCTGCCGGTGGAAAACATTGAACTTCTGTCGCGGTACGGGTCGGATGACACGGTTGTTCAGCTTGATCGGCTGGGGGGTACCGGATGGCAGGCACGGAAAGCGAAGCTCAAAGAACGCATCACCGAAATGGCGGGCGAGCTGATCAAAATCGCTGCCGCGCGCGAACTCAAAGACGCGCCCAAGTTCGTGCCGCAGGAAGGGGCCTTTGACGAGTTTTGTGCGCGCTTCCCCTTCGACGAAACCGATGACCAGCTTCAATCGATTGAGGCTGTTGTAGAAGATCTGTCTCGGGGCCGTCCGATGGACCGTCTGGTTTGTGGCGATGTCGGCTTTGGGAAGACAGAGGTCGCACTCCGCGCCGCCTTTGTAGCTGCGATGGAAGGTCGTCAAGTTGCCGTCGTGGTACCGACAACGCTGCTCGCGCGGCAACATTACAGAACCTTCCTGGAGCGCTTCAAAGGTTTGCCCATCCGGCTGGGACGCTTGTCACGCCTGGTTGGCACCAAAGAAGCCAATCAGACCCGCGAAGAACTCGCCAGTGGTCAGATCGACGTCATTATCGGGACCCATGCGCTGCTCGCCAAGAGCATCAAGTTCAAGGATTTGGGTCTGCTGATTGTCGACGAAGAGCAGCATTTTGGCGTCTCGCACAAAGAACGCCTGAAACAGCTCAAAGCAGACGTGCATGTCTTGACGCTGACGGCGACACCTATTCCGCGAACGCTCCAGCTGGCGCTTTCCGGCGTGCGGGAACTCTCAATTATCGCTACGCCGCCGGTCGACCGCCTGGCAGTGCGCACTTATGTAACGCCGTTTGATCCGGTCGTGATCCGCGAAGCCATTCTGCGCGAACACTATCGGGGCGGACAGAGTTTCTATGTCTGTCCTCGGATTGCAGACCTTGGCGAGATCGAAGAATTCCTGCGCGAACAGGTGCCGGAGGTAAAATTCATCACCGCGCACGGGCAAATGACGCCAAGCGAACTCGAAGACAAGATGACAGCCTTCTATGACGGGCAATATGACGTGCTGCTCTCCACCACCATCGTGGAGTCGGGCATCGACATTCCGTCCGCCAATACGCTGGTCATCCACCGGGCGGACATGTTCGGCCTCGCACAGCTCTATCAGCTTCGCGGGCGCGTCGGACGGTCCAAATCCCGGGCCTATGCCTATTTCACAACGCCATCAACGCGCAAGCTCACAGCCAATGCGGAGAAGCGCCTCAGGGTTCTGCAATCGCTCGACAGCCTCGGTGCGGGTTTCACTCTTGCGAGTCATGACCTCGACATTCGCGGTGCCGGCAACTTGCTCGGTGACGAGCAGTCAGGACATATTCGCGAAGTGGGATACGAGCTCTATCAGGAAATGCTGGAAGAGGCGGTTGCGCAACTCAGAGGCGAAGAAGGCGAAGGCTCAGACCAGTGGTCGCCGCAGATCAATATCGGGGCGCCTGTCTTGATCCCCGACAGTTATGTCGCTGATCTGGATGCTCGGATGGCGCTCTATCGACGTCTGTCGCAGGTGGAGAGTCGAGCCGATATCGACGCTTTTGCAGCGGAGCTCATAGATCGCTTCGGTCCTCTGCCAGAGGAGGTCGACTCGTTGCTCAAGATTGTTGAAATCAAAGGTCTTTGCCGTGCGGCTGGCATCGAAAAAATCGATGCTGGCCCCAAAGGTGCTGTGCTTTCCTTCCGAGACAATGCATTTGCCAACCCGGTCGGGCTGGTCGAATTCATCAATGATGAGCGCGACAGGGCGAAACTGCGTCCGGACCATAAACTGGTTTTCAAACGCGCCTGGGACCTGTCTGAGGACCGTCTGGACGGGACTTTCAAACTGGCCCGAAAGCTTTCAGAACTCGCTTCTGAAGGTGTAGCGGCTTAGCCCGCTTCGGCAGGTCGCTCGACCAGCCGTTCCTGAACACGGCTGAAGACTTTGGTCAGCGTATCGACCTCCTGCGCCCCGACGACGGAGAATTTGTTCTCAAACAGGAAGCATGGCACGCCCGTGACCCCCATCTCGCGCGCCAGATGATCTTCATACTCGACCTGTTTGCGATCTGAGTCAGTGGCCAGCAGTTCTTTGACGAGTCCCGCGTCCATTCCGATGTCGGACGCGACCTCAATCAGCACCTCTGCCTTGCCGACGTCTTCCCCTTCCTCAAAATAGCGTTTGAAGAGTAGTTCCACAGCTTCCATTTGCAGGCCTGCTGTTCCTGCCCAACGGACCAGGCGATGACTGTCAAGTGTATTGGGGGAGCGCTTGATTTTGTCGAAGGCGAAGTTGATGCCTTCCTTTTCGCCCAGCTCAGCAATCATCTTGCCTGCATCTTTCGCCCGTTCGGACCCGAACTTGCGTTCGTAATATTTCTGTCGGTCGACGCCCTCAGCCGGAATGGTGGCATCCAGCTGATAGGGTCGCCACGCGATGGCAATATCGACATCCGTCCGGTCCCAGGCAGCTACGGCTTTGTCCAGGCGTTTTTTGCCGATATAGCACCAGGGACAGACTGTGTCGGAAATGACGTCGAGTTGCATGGGATTTCCTCGGGGCGGTTGTTTTGATTTGTCCAGTATGCAGCCTGTGCCGAACCGGTGCAAAAGCTGAATAGTCACAATGACTTGACGCAGTGGGTTCGGAACCTAGGATGCGCCGATATCTTACTTCAGGAGCGTTTCCATGACATTTGTGCCGCCGTCCCCGCAAGACCTTTCAGGCAAAGTCGCGATCGTTACAGGCACGACAAGCGGCCTTGGGCGGCGTTTTGCACAGGTTCTGGCGAACGCCGGCGCCGCCGTCGCTGTCGCCGGACGACGGGTGGATCGACTGGAGGGTCTGAGCGCAGAGATAGAAGCAATGGGGGCTCGTGTCCTGCCGGTTCAGCTTGATGTCACAGATGTCGCGTCCATCGAAACATGCGTCCGAGAAGTTGAGACCGAGCTCGGGCACATTGATATCCTCGTCAACAATGCGGGGATGAATGTGCAGGCGGCGGCTGTCGATATTTCGCCGGAAGACTTCGACACAATGATGTCGACGAATATGCGCGGCGCTTTTTTCATGGCCACTCGGGCAGGGAAACGCATGATCGAGCGGGGCGAAGGAGGCTGTATTATCAATATTGCCTCTATAGGCGCCCATACAGTCCTCCCTGGACTCGCCACCTACTGCATGTCAAAGGCCGCGGTCGCGATGATGACCCGGTCCCTGGCACACGAATGGGCACGTCACAATATCAATGTGAATGCCCTTTGCCCTGGCTTTATCGAAACGGAACTCAACAGCGAATGGTTTGCGAGCCCTGGCGGCCAAAAACAGATCAAGACCTGGCCGCGTCGCAGACTGGGAGAAGAAGCAGATCTGGATGGTGCGCTCCTCATGCTGGCGTCACAGCAGGGTCGTCTCATGACTGGGTCTGTGCTTACCATTGATGATGGACAGTCGCTGTAAGCAGCAGCCGCGCACTTTGAGTCTCGCGCTGTCACGGAAGTGCCGCATGCCAGCTTTAACATCGCTGCTCGCCCAGGCCGGTTTGCCTATACCCACAGCTTTTGAGCGGCCAAATGTTCCATCGACGTGTTGCGCGATACAAATGGCTTGTCCTAGCACCCTTCGAAAAACATATGGGTGGCGTGAAATACGCCGAGATCACCGGGCCGCATGAAAAGCGATATCAGTTTGGACCCGTAGACGAGCTTTACGGCTTACCCTTTTGTGTTTCCATAGCCTATGCACGAACTTCCTGGCAGGGAGATGCCAGGCCTTATGCAAAGGCCAAAGCAACACACCTCATTGTTCGGCCGCACCTACGCAAAGAGTGGCATCGTCCCTTATCCAATACCGCGCTCAGTGAACGTCGAGAGATGCATCGGTTTCAAGAACATCTAAACGACAATGCAACTCGCTATTTGGGCGAGACCGAAGACAGCCACCGGCAGGTTCAATGGGTGGGCATTGAGCTCGTATTGAGTGCCGCTGACATTGAGATAGCACCCGATCAGGCCTACACCCTATGGCAAAATACCGTTTCACCATTTAGTCCGAACACGGCCGATTTGCCGGCGCGTCGCAATCGATGATCTTTTTTAGACACTTCTGTCTATTCAACGAATTCCCTTGTAGTACTTGGTTTTAAGGTTGAATAGAAAAATCTGAAAAACAACAAGGGGCTCATACATTGTCAATGACTCGCCTCTAATTTTCCTTTCATTGCGATTTGTCTGCTTGGGCAGAGGGATCTGAGAGTACCCAAAGCAGGTCGCGAGGGGAGGCGTACAGTGTTTAAGGCGAAGGTCAGTGACCTGAAGTGGCGTGTGCTGGCTCAGATTGAGCGAGGACAATATGTGCTCACTTCATCTGAGGTCATCGGACCTTACGAAAAGCTTCACCATTATGAAGGTGAGACACCGTTCCCTCGAACTACCTTCTGCGTGGCAACCATCTATGCCCGTAAAACCCTTCGGGGAGCATATGTACCCTGTGCGAAGAACAAAGCGACGCACCTTATTGTCCGTCCACACTTGCGCTGGGAACTTCCAGAAGACTTGACCTCAGATAGTGCCGGGCTGCCATGGTTGCACGAAAAGTTCGAGCTGCATCTCCGGCGATTTTTCAATGCTTATGCGGGCACCAAAGTGCATGCTGGAAACAGACTGCACTTTATCGGTCTGGAAACGGTCATGAGCGCTCGGGATATCAGTGACAATCCGAGCGCGCCGATCGACCTTTGGGAAAGAGCAGTGGCGTCTTATCTAGCTCAGGCTAAAACACAGAGCGAAGAAGTGCCTAGCCCTGCTGCCGCGCCGTTGGCAGCATCTCTCCCAATTCACGACGCAGCAGCTTCCCGTTGGTCGAGCGGGGTAGCGTTTCAACGAAGACCAATTCGCGGGGCTGCTTATAGGTGGCAAGGTGGCGTGCCGTGTGGCTGAGGATTGCTACCGCATCCGCTTCGTCAGGGTCGACCGGCACCACAAAAGCCGCAATAACCGACACATCTGATCTCACCTGAACTTCGCAAACGCCCACCTCAGCAACATTTGGATGGGATGCAAGAACTGTTTCCACCTCCATAGGTGAGACCCGGTAGCCCATGGCATTCATGACGTCGTCTGCCCGTCCTTCATACCAAAGATAGCCGTCATCGTCGAAGCGCGCGAGATCCCCACCAATGAACCAATCGCCACGATAGACAGTCTCATCCTCGTCTGGCCGGTTCCAATAACCCAACATCAGACCGGGGTCTGACCTGTGGATTGCGAGTAGCCCGATCTCGCCGGTCGGCAAGGGCTGCTCATTGTTTGGGTCATCGACATCAAGAACGGTAATCGCGCGGCCCGGCTGAGGCTTACCTGGGCTGCCTTCCCGAATAGGCATGGTCGGCCCCGTTGAAATATAGGTCGAACATTCGCTCATGCCGAGCGCCTCATATAGGTCCTTGCCGGTCACGCGTCGCCAGTTCTCCAATAGTGTTGGTGACAAGGCTTCACCGGCGGTGAGGCCATGGCGCAGCTTGCTCAAATCCACGTCTGATAGATCGCAGTACTTCAAAATCTGCCGGTAGAGCGAGGGAACAGCTGCAAACAGGGTCGCGTTGTATCGTTCAAGCAGCCGTGGCCAGACCTGCACGTCTTTTTCACCTGTGAACAGGACCGTAGTGGCGCCGTTCGCCCAGGGGTCCGTCAAGCCCACGCCCAGCGTATAGGTCCAATTGAAGGCGCCGGCGTGGAGCACAACATCACCGCTCCCGATCCCATACCAGCCGTCATACATCGGGCGACGGCCCCACGCAGCACGGTGGGCGTGCAACACACCTTTAGGAGTTCCGCTCGTACCTGATGTGTAGACAAGGTAGCCCGGGTCATCGCTCCGTGTCGCCGCGTAGTCTACTGTCTGCGGAAATTCAATCATGGCCGCCACATCCGAGGGCGCGAAACGCCGCGCCGAACCGGTTGGCATATCGAACGCATCTGCAATCGCGATGGCGCTGGAGCCGGAGTCGTGAAGAAGGAACCCAGCTTCGTCAGGCGTCAGTTGTGATGATGCGGGCAGTGGAACAATTCCGGCCGCCAGGGCGCCAAAGAACAAAAGCGCATAGGCGCTGGTGTTCGGCAGCCGAATCATCAGCCGGTCGCCCGGCGATAGACCCGATGCCAGAAGTGCCGCCGCAATTCGGCGAACACCATCATCCAGTTCGGCATAAGTCCACTGTTCCGCAGCGTCTTCCGACGCATCGGCGTCCTGCACGACGATCAGCGCGGCTTTGTCAGGGTGCTCAGCGGCACTGGTCGCCAGGCAGTAGCGCGCCATATTGAACTCATCAGGCGGACGCGGCCCTGAAAAGGCTTGGGGTCCAATCGTTGGTTTCATAAGCTTGGTCTACAGGGGCTGCGACGTCATGCCAAGCGTTGCGAGAACATGAGGGTAAGGTGGTCACATCTGTTGGTGAAGAAACCGGCTTCAGGGTGAAAGCGGGAGGCCTGACACCCGAGGGCTATCAGTTGATTGCTTCAGGCGTCGGGTGGGAAGAGCGCACCATAAAACAAGCCCGCGATCTCATTATCAACGCCCGTCATGTTGTGACCGCGTGGGACGGAGACAAGCTTGCCGGCATGGGGCGAGCGACCGGAACGGGCGCTCAATATGCGCATCTCTCAGACATCGCCGTTCTGCCCGACCTACAGGCACAAGGGTATGGAAGTGCCATCCTTGAGCACCTCCTTAAACTTGTAGACCGGGAAGTTCGTGCGGACGCAACAGTAACGCTTCATGCGACGCCCGGCACTGAAGCGTTTTACGAGCGATTTGGGTTCAAGAGCTCAGCGACGCCCTTTCTCATGACGCGAACCCGACAAGAATAGGTAGCACGCCCCTGCGTCATGCAGCTGGGGTAGGCGGCGTGGTTTACGTGCCCCCACTCACGAGGGTAAAAACGTAGCAACAAACACGTTATCAGGGAGAAAGCCATGGGCAAGGGACCGCTCTCAGGAGTGAAAATCGTCGAATTCGCAGGGATTGGTCCTGGACCATTTTGCGGCATGCTGCTGTCCGACATGGGCGCGGATGTGGTGCGCATTGACCGCAAAGGTGGCGGCGGTGGCTCCAAATTTGAAGTCGGTGCTCGGGGTCGTCGGTCCATCGCCATGGACCTCAAAAAGCCGGAAGCGGTTGAGGCGTGCCTCAAGCTGATCGAAGCGGCGGACATGCTTCAGGAAGGCTTTCGTCCGGGCGTCATGGAACGGCTGGGTCTCGGTCCAGATGTTTGCCTTAAGCGCAACCCGAAGCTTGTCTATGGTCGCATGACCGGCTGGGGACAGTATGGATCGCTGGCACACGCCGCCGGTCACGACATCAACTATATTTCCCTCACCGGCGCGCTTCACGCCATTGGCCGCCCTGGCGAAAAGCCTGTGCCTCCATTGAACCTCGTTGGAGACTTCGGTGGTGGTGCTCTCTATCTGGCGCTCGGCATGGTGTCCGCGCTGATCAGCGCGCGGACAACCGGTGAAGGCCAGGTGGTCGATTGCGCGATGACGGATGGCTCTGCCTCTCTCATGTCCATGTTCTTCGGCTTCACAGCGTCTGGCATGTGGCAGTCTGAGCATGGCACGAACATGCTTGATGGCGGCGCGCACTTCTACGACACCTATGAGACGTCGGATGGGAAGTGGATTTCCATCGGGTCTATCGAACCACAATTTTATGCGCTGCTTCGAGAGAAAGCGGGCCTTAGCGACGAGCTGTGGGATGCCCAGATGGACCGCGCTAAATGGCCCGAGATGAAAGAGAAGATCGAAGCCGTGTTCAAGACCAAGACACGCGATGAATGGTGTGACCTCATGGAGGGAACAGACATCTGTTTCGCGCCTGTGCTTGGGATCGATGAGGCAATGGACCATCCGCACAACAAAGAGCGGCAGACGATTGTCGAGATTGATGGGGTCAAGCAACCCAATGTAGCGCCGCGCTTCTCCGGCACACCTTCCGAAATTCAGGGACCGCCTCCTGTCGTGGGGGCACATAATGACGAAGCCCTTTCAGACTGGGGGTTCTCGTCAGATGAAATCGCAGCGCTGAAATCAGCTGAAGCGCTCTAGGCAGGAACGGTTATGTCTGCATTGCCTGGCACCACGGGCCGTCGACGCATCTATCTGATGCGCCACGGCCATGTCGACTATTTCGGAAAAGAGATCCGAGAGGCGGGAGGTGACTTCTCGGTGGTGCCGCTGACACCTCTCGGGCAAGAGCAGGCAAAAGCGGCCGGGATTGCTTTATCACATGTCGCTTTTGATCGGGCGGTGTGCTCTGGCTATCCCAGAACCCAGCAAACAGCAGAATATGTGCTCGCGGCACAGCCCATTGGAACCGCCCCTGTGCTGGAGGTAGACGCTGGTCTGGTTGAGGTTCATGGCGGCGATTACGGGCACGTCAAAAGCCGGGCTGAGATGGCCGCCAAAATGGCCTTCCACTTCGACATTGCAGGAGAGCCCGGCGCGTCCATGTTGCCGGGTGGCGAGGTCTTTGCGGATGCGATGGCGCGCGCGGTCGCGTCTGTTGAGCGTCTGCTCGCTGAACCCGGCTGGCATACGCTGTTGATCGCCGCTCATGAGGGCATCAATCGCCTGATCCTGGGTTGGGCCAGCGGCGGTGGGCTCTCAGCTGTGCGCGCCTTCGAGCAGGATACCGCCTGCATCAATGTGCTCGATTTCGATATGGTGCCGAGCGACAATGGGGGCACCCAGATCGAGCGCACGATGATCAAGGCGGTCAATCTCACGCCCTACAACTATGTCAAACACGGCATGAATATGAACAGTCTGGAAAGCATTTTCGCCCGGGATCCAGCCTGACGCGGCGTGTTTTGATGGTCACGTGACATCGTGCGCCTTCGTGATAGCATTCGAGCGCTGGACTTCGGAGGAGGAAGATCATGGGACGGGAATTCCACGGAACGGTCGAACATCTGGACGAGATGAAAACGCCCGCGCCGACGATCAAGGGCATGCATCACATGGCCTATCGCGTGCGCGACGCGGAAGAAACCAAGAAGTTTTATGCGGATATTCTCGGTCTGAAGCCAGCGGCCGCGCTTGCCTTTGACAAAGACCCAAGCGGCGCTGACCGGCCTTACATGCATCTCTTTTTTGAGATGGGAGACGGGAATTACATCGCCTTCTTTGATGCGCCTGCCAGTGCGGAGGAGGACCAATTCAACATCAAAGACGGGATTGAAGACTATCACTTCGCGTTCGAGGTTGAATCTATGGAGGAACAGAAAAAGTTTATGGACCGGCTGGCAGAAGCCAAAGTGCCGTGCTTCGGGCCGATCGACCATGAATTCTGCCATTCCATCTATTTCTTTGACCCAAGCGGGCTAGCCTGCGAGATCACCGTGCGCGACGAGAGTCACGACGCCTATCTCGACAAGGAAGCGGCAGACATGGAGAAACACATCCGGGAGTGGGAAGAGAAGACCCGCGCAATCAAGCAGGCGCGGCTTCAACTCTTCGCGGCGGACTAGCTCACTCGGGCCTCCGCGTGGACCACCAGGAAGTTCTCAGGATAGAAATTGTCTTTGATGGTTTCAGGCTGACAGGTATTCCTGTTTCAACCTATCGACGAGGTCTTTGACGCTCTCGACCTGGTTAATCGCCCCCACGCCATGCCCTGCGGACCAGGTGTTCGCCCATCGCTTCACCCCGGATTGGGGATCAGTGAAGTCCACGTCCGGATCGGTTTCCAGTGCATCCGGGTCCATGCCTGCGCTGATGAGGGATTGCCGAAGCCAGTTTGCATGGACACCCGTTACAGCATTGGTGAGAACAAGATCCTCGATCGTGCTGTCCACCAGCATCTGTCGATAGTCGCTATGCGCGAGACTTTCATGCGTTGCGATAAACCACGTTCCTATGTAGGCGAGGTCAGCACCCAGAACTTCCGCTGCCCTGATTGCGCGGCCATCGCCCATACCGCCGGCAAGCACAATCGTACCATCAAAAAACTCGCGGACGGCGGGCACGAAAGAAAATCCTGTCATATTGCCTGTATGGCCACCGGCGCCGGCTGCCACAAGAACAAGGCCGTCCACACCCGCGGCGGCCGCCTTCCGGGCAAATGTCACTGAATTCACATCGGCGAACACGACGCCACCATAGGCATGGACGCGATCCACGATCTTGCGCGGACTGCCGAGCGCCGTGATGACAAGCGGTACTTTGTATTTTTCTACGAGCGCCAGATCATCCTGCAGTCGGTCATTGGACGGATGCACCACCAGATTGGCGGCGAGGGGACCAGCGTTCGGATCGCCCGCTAGCCGACCTGTAATGTCGTCCAACCACTCATCTAGTATTTCAGGCGTCCTTGCATTGGGTGTTGGGAAACTCCCGACTATGCCTTCGCGGCAGGCCGCGACCACGAGGTCCGGCCCGGACACCAGAAACATGGGCGCCGCAATCAGGGGCAGCTGGAGTCTGCCTTGAAGGCAGTCGGGGAGCGGCATTTTAGTCCTCGGCCCACCAGGTATTTATCTTGTAGCCGTAAAGAGATATTTCTTCTGGGTGTTTTAAACGCGACCAATGCGCGACCCACTGCTCAGGCTGGTAGAAGAGCGGGATGACATAATCCCCGGACAACAGAACACGATCGAGCGCCCTGACGGCGGCCACGAATTCGTCGCGCTCGCGCGCAGCAAGCATCGCGTCGATCATGCCATCGACCGCCGGTTCTTTGACGCCCATATAGTTGCGCGTGCCGTCTTGGTCCGCCGCGTCCATGCCCCAGTAAAAACTCTGTTCGTTGCCGGGCGACAGGGACGCGTACCAAAAGTTGAAGATCATATCGAAGTCATAGGTTTGGCGAAGCTGCTGATACTGGCTCGAGTCGACGTATCTCACATTGCCTTCGACGCCGATGCTCTTCAAAGCGTCTGAGTAGTTGAGGGCTAACCGCTGGTCTTCAGGTGAGGCCACAGTGATCTCAAATGAAAGCGGCTTCCCGGATTCCGCGTTGACCATGACGCCGTCTTTGATAACCCAGCCCGCTGTCTCGAGGGATTTAATCGCTGCGCGACGGTTTTGACGATTGCGAGCCGTGCCATCACTGACGGGCGCAACATACCCGTTGGCCATAATGTCGTCGCTCACCACACCAGCATATGGGGCGAGTAGGCCTCGTTCTGCGTCACTTGCCTCACGACCTGTACTCGCGAGTTCAGAGCCGTCATAGAAGCTCTGTGTGCGCTGATAGGCGCTGTAGTAGAAATTGGTGTTGACCCACTCAAAGTCGAAAACCAGTCCGAGTGCCGCTCTGACCGCAGGATCGCTGAATACAGGCCGCCTTGTGTTGTAAACCAGTGCGCGCATACCTGACGGGGTCGCCTTGGTAAAACTCTGCAACGTGATACGCCCGTCGCGGACGGCGGGAATATCGAACCCGGTTGCCCACCTTGTGGGATCGTCTTCTGGACGGACGTCATAGAGACCCGCCTTGAAGGCTTCAAAAGAGGCGTTGGCATCGCGGAAATAGTCGTAGATCAGGCGGTCAAAATTGTAGTGGCCCCGGTTCACCGCCAAGCCTTTGCCCCAATAATCGGGCGAGCGAGAGTAGACAACCCGGGCACCGGGATCGACCTCACTGATCACATAGGGGCCGCTGCCCACGGGCGGCACGAGAGTGGTTTCATCGAAGGCTCGTGTTTCATAGATGTGTTTAGGGATGATGGGCATCAATCCCATAATCAGGGGCATTTCCCGGTCACCGTCTGGTCCGAAGACAAACCTCACCGTTTGAGCATCAGGCCGGATGATCTCGGCGACCTTCGAATAATAGTATTTGTGGTTTGGACGGCCCTGGTCTCGCAGCGTCTCAAGAGAAAAGATCACGTCGTCTACTGTAACCGGTACGCCATCGGAGAACCGCGCCTCTTCGCGCACCCGAAACTCCACCCATGAACGGTCATCCGGTGTCTCCACGGTCTCGGCAAGGAGACCATAGAGCGAGAACGGCTCATCATAGGCGCGGGCCATCAGACTTTCGAAGACATAGTCTCTTATGCCGCCAGCGGACACGCCCTTGATGATCAGGGGATTCAGGCTGTCAAAGCTGCCGATTGCCGCGAGTTTCAGATCGCCGCCTTTCGGCGCGTCCGGGTTCGCGTAGGAGAAATGTTCAAAATCCGGCCCATGGAATGGCTCCCCGTGCATTGCAATCCCGTGACGGGGTTCAGCCAGCACCGCGGTACTCGCGAGCCCCAAGAAGGCGCCCGACAGAGCTGAAACCATTTTCTGACCGAAACGCATGGCAGATTCCTCCGATTACTCGACCTACGCAGTACCCGTTAACGCTTGTCGCGCTTTTTTTGAAAGGACGCAAGGCGGGTGTGCATCTTCGCTTCCCACGTCCTATACTAAGTGAAACAAAGCGGGGGTCGTTGGGGCAGACGCCCCTAACCAGAGGAACTCTTTATGTTTGAATTAAGGCGCGTCGCAGCTGTGCTTTTGGTTGCTGTGTTTTTCGTGGGCCATTCGGTCGCCGCGGAGGCTGAGACTGTCACCGGTCCTGACGGCTCCACTATTGAGAAATTTGGCAATTGGCGCGGCAAATGTGCATCCCCTGATGGGACGAACAACATCTGCACCGTATCTTTTGAAATCCGGTCACAGCAAAGCGAGACGGTTGCGCTGTTTTTCGCAGTCGGACGTAATCCCAACAACGAATATTACGCGATCACAATCGTGCCGCTCGGGACGCACCTTCCCAACGGTGTGAAATTCACAGTCGATGGAACTGAGATTGCCGCGATTCCGTTGCAGGTGTGCATTCCAATCGGCTGCCAGTCGATTTCACCCGTCAACGCTGACAGCCTTCAGCGGCTTAAAGCTGGCAACAATATGGTCGTGGACTTTGTCGACATCCGCAACGGCCCAGTATCGCTTAATGTCAGCCTGACAGGCATGACGGCAGCGGTGAACTGGCTAGATCAGCAGAGTCCGAGTTAACGCCTCAATCGTTAGTCCCGAGAGGGAACGCTGATCATGTAATAGCCCAGCGTTATCATGAAGATCCCAAATCCACCTGCGACCATCATGAGGTATGCAAAATCGGCGTCAGTCATTGTTTCGTCCTTCCAGTTGTTTAGAAGACAAAACCGTGAAGAGGCCGATTCCTCATTGATTCAGATCAAGTATTTGACGATTGCCGGTTAGGTCAGTCGCGCCGACTAGGCTTCACCATGCTTCTGAGCCAGGTGAATATTGTGTTGTGGCGGAGCAAATACCGGTTGAGCTGGTCAAATTCATGATTGACGGCATCAATGTCACCTAACATGTCGGAGCGTCTGCGAAACGCCCTCGTCGGGTCCAGCTCTTTAAGAACTTTGGCGGGATTGCCAGCAGCAATAACGTTTGCGGGGATATCACGGGTGACAATCGACCCGGCGCCAATGATGGAATTTTCCCCAATCGTCACACCTTTTCCCACAATCACGCGGCTGCCTATCCAGACATTCTCCCCGAAAGTGATCGGGGCGTGCTTATCCAGCTCTGCCGTTCGGTCATAGGTATCGTGCCAGTCCGAGTCAGAGATGTAGCATCCGCTCGCAATCATTGTGTTGCTGCCAATGGTGATGCGTTCGGAAGCGATAATCTGATTGCCGGGACTTATCAGCACATAATCACCAATGCGGATTTCGCCAACGCGGCTGCCACTATCCCAGGTTGCCAGCCGGATCATGTTTCCTTTGGCGGCCCGGAGATGCAGATGGGCACCAGCGTGGATATTCGCACCCCAAAGCTCGACGCCTTCCGGGTAGGCAACATTCAGACCTGTTCCAACACTGTCAAATTGCGGCTCTAGAAAATGACGAACGCGCCATCTTGTGTAGGCGTCTCGAATTCGGCGAATGAGATAGGGGCGGGTATCGCGCCGCATCGGACAGGTCCTCTTTAATGCCTTCTAGCGGGCACTTTGATCGGCTGTGTTAGTGCGCTGTTTCACCCTTTAGGGTGTAAATGCCGCCTTCCATTGGTCCGAACATTTTGCTCACGTCAGAATGGCCCACAGGATCGCCGGTCTCGTCTTCCAACAGGTTTTGCTCAGACACGTAAGCCACGTACTCGGACTCAGAGTTCTCCGCCAGAAGGTGATAATAGGGCTGATCTTTATGTGGCCGGATTTCCTCTGGGATCGACAGCCACCATTCTTCGGTGTTGTTGAAGGTTGGATCGACATCAAAAATCACCCCCCGAAACGAGAAGTAACGGTGTTGCACAATCTGGCCGATGTGGAACTTTGCCTGTCTGTCGATCATTACGCGTTTACCTGTCAATTGGGCCCCAAGATCCGCAGTATGACCTGCATTTTACGTGGAATCGGATGTATTTGATAGCGACCTGAAGTTCAGGCGGCAACCCCTTGTGGCATATGGTCTTTTAACGCTCGGTACCCAACCATGTGAATGTTCTCTTTGGCCAAGTGTTCGGCCATTTCGCCGCTCAAGAATATCTCCAGATCCTGTACGCGTGAGCGCCAATCCGGACAAATCCCGCGGAGCTCCGGCGTATCGTGGCTGGGATGCAGAATGAAGTAGCTCACCTGTCCAGGCCGGATTGAACTTAGCACCTGTTTGGTTTTTCCAGCGCGATCATCCTCGTCAGATAGCGGTACGTTCAATATCCGGTCCAGAACCGGAATGCCCGCTTCTTCGAGCTCCTTCACCCTCCTTTCGAAGGTTTGGCAGGATGCGTTGTCGTAGCCACCTTTCGACCATTGATCTGCCGAGAGGCGCAGGGCAAAGGGCGGTATTCCATACTCCAAGGCGAGATCGACAAATACATCGTAGATGGGACCATGCATGACCGATCCCATATGGGTATCGATGTGGGTCGGCGTGATGCCGGCCGCAACGGCCCTGTCGATCTGAGCACGGAGTTCAGTCTTAACAGCTGACGGGTCTGCGTCGCGCGCCACGGCTTCCGAGGTTTTATGGAACTTCGCTTCCTCATCGGTCAGGCCTCCCGACGCGGCATTGGGGGTCAGGGGACCCCAGCGGTAGGGATGCCATTCACTGGTGAGTGTTGCATGCACACCCATATCTACGTCCGGGTGCTGGCGACAATAATCTGCTGCGGCATTGAACCAGGCGCAGGGGACCATCGTCGAGCCGCAGGAAATGGCACCTGCCTGCCAAAGATCGGCAAAAGCGCTCACTGACGCCTGACACATGCCGATATCGTCCGTATGCACCAAGACAACGCGGTCCGTGTCGGAAAACCCCAGTTTTTTCAGCAGCGGATTAGGTCCCATTGTGTCTCCTTATCTGCACAGATTCTCGCCGTTTTCTCCCAGGACACAGAAACGGGTCGGGGGCCCTTGATCCTGCCTGGATGTCACGCAATATACGCGAAATCGAAATCTGCGGTCAGGCTCTCTGGTCGTTTCAAAAGGAAAATTTCATGAGCACCTCAACCGAGAAGCTGTTTTCGCCGTTTACATTCAATGGTCTCACCGTCCCCAACCGAATTGTCATGGCGCCCATGACGCGGAATTTCTCGCCCGGTGAGGTGCCAGGCGCAGACGTCGCTGCCTACTACCGCCGGCGCGCTGAAGGCGGCACCGGCCTCATCATCACAGAAGGCACGACAGTCGGCCATCGCGTCTCCACAATGGCGGATAATATCCCGGCCTTTCACGGCAAGGCGGCGTTGGACGGTTGGAAAAATGTCGTCTCAGAGGTGCACGAGGCAGGTGGCAAGATCATGCCGCAGCTGTGGCATGTGGGCACGATGCGTAACCAGAAAGAAGCGCCCAACCCCGAGGAACCGAGTGCCGGTCCGTCCGGCCTGTTTGTACCGGGCAAGCAGGTCGCTGACCCCATGACGCCTGAAGACATTCAGGCCTGTATTGATGCCTTCCGCCGGTCGGCCGGTGCCGCGCGCGAGGCAGGCTTTGATGGCATTGAGCTGCATGGCGCCCATGGCTACCTGATCGATCAGTTCTTCTGGGAAGGAACAAACCAGCGTGATGATGAATATGGTGGCAAGGATGCGGTCGCGCGAACAAAGTTTGCGGTCGATATCATCAACGCTGTTCGGTCCGAAGTCGGGGATGATTATCCGCTCATCCTCAGATTCTCCCAGTGGAAGCAGCAGGATTTCGATCACAAGATTGCCCCGACGTCAGAAGAACTTGCTGCATTCCTGAAACCTTTGTCCGACGCCGGCGTCGACGTGTTCCATTGTTCCACGCGTCGGTTCTGGGAGCCGGAGTTCGAAGGTTCTGATCTCAACCTTGCGGGATGGACGAAGAAGCTCACCGGAAAGCCAACCATTACGGTCGGCAGCGTCGGCCTCTCTGGAGAGTTTATTGCCGCTTTCGCTGGCGAAGGTTCAGAACCAAGCAGCATCGACAAGCTCCTGGAGCGCCTGGACGCTGACGAGTTCGACATGGTTGCCGTCGGTCGGGCTCTGCTGGTCGACCCTGAATGGGCGAACAAGATCCGCGATGGCCGCGCAGATGAGCTCAAGAAGTTCACCCGCGAAGCCATGGCAGAACTTGCCTAAGACCAAGAAGGGGATCGCCTGCTCTCAGGCGGTCCCTCATTAGGGTCAGCTGATCCTATTGTTTGTGCCCCGGCACCGGTCTATAGAAAGACCACAGGCGCCATGCTTCTGTTAACCTGGCATTCGGGGACACATTGTCAGACTTACCTCCGTCAAATCTACCTGTGCGGGAAATCACGCCTCAATCAATCCTCGTCTATTCCTGCGAGGAGGTTATTGGCGACGGCATTTTGAAGCTGAGTTTTGCTCAGCAGCTTCGCAAACGTTTTCCGGAAGCGAAAATTACCTGGGTCGCAGGGACAGGTAAGACTGTTTACGCCAGCATCCTCAAGCCCATCGCTGAAAAGTTCATTGACGAGGTCATGGAAGATGCAGGCATTGGCGACAAGACCCATCAGCTGTTCACAATGTGGGCTCCGCTCCGGGGACGGAGGTTTGATCTGATCATCGACACACAGCGCTTGGTCGCGCGGACGATGATCCTCAAACGCATTCCTCATGATACGTTCGTCTCGGGGACAGCAAACTTCTTCTTTTCCGATGTACAGCCCCCTGAGGATTTTGAATCAGACCCCTCTTTTGTTGGGGGGCTGATCGATATGTTGGACCTGGTATCGCCCAGACCCACCGACGGTGGCGCTACTGCATTTGAGCTTTCCGAGGAACACCGCAAAGTCGCAGCGCTGCTTCTGCCTGCGGGAGCCACCTATATTGGGATTGCGCCTGGCGCGGGTGATCGACGCAAACTATGGCCGGTAGAACGATACTTTGAGCTTGCGCGGCGGCAGGTCGCTGTTGGCCGTGTCCCGGTGTTTCTTTTGGGACCAGACGAGGCCGAATTGGTGGAGCTTGTGCGCCGTGAAGTTCCTGAAGCACTGCTCCCAGAGTGGGACAGATCAGACGACTTTCCGCACATAAAGGGACCGATGTTGGTTATGGCACTCGCCGCACATATGTCTGCAGCCATCGCCAATAATTCAGGCACCGGTCATATGTTAGCGGTTGGTGGATCTCCATTGGTCTCCATTTTTACCCGACACGATCCTGCGAAGTATGCGGCCCAGGCGCGGAGCCTTAAGATTCTTCACGCGCTCAGAGATTACGGTGTCGACGATGCGTCACGCATCCCGCTGTCCGCAGCCCTCGACGCGATTGATACATTCGTCAAATACGAAGAGCCCCTGATCCGATAGGAGAGGCCGTCAAACGCCGTAAGCTTTTCCAAGCTCTGGGTCCCGCTCGGCCACGCGTTTCGCCAAGTCGACAATGACCTTTGCCTGTTTCCAGGTCGCATCATCCTGCATCTTGCCGTCCAGCATCACGGCACCGGTCCCATCGGGCATTGCTTCCAGAATGCGCAAGGCGAACTTCACTTCGTCTACGTCAGGGCTGAACACTTTCTTCGCGATGTCAATCTGCACCGGATGAAGCGACCAGGCGCCCACACATCCCAGCAGGAATGAATTCCGGAACTGTACCTCGCAGGCGTCGACATCCTGAATGTCGCCGAATGGGCCATAGAAAGGCCGAATACCGTTGGAGAGACACGCATCCACCATGCGGGCAACGGTGTAATGCCACAAATCCTGCTGCGCGAAGACGCGATGACTTCCATCTTCCTTTGGGTCTTCAATCACACCATAGGAAGGATGGCCGCCACCCACGCGGGTGGTTTTCATTCCTCGTGAGGCGGCCAGGTCAGCGGGCCCCAAGCTCATACCGTGCATACGAGGGCTCGCCGCAGCAATCTCGTTCACATTCTTCACGCCCTGTGCGGTCTCCAGGATCGCATGAATTAGGATCGGTTTTTTGACACCGTTTTTTGCCTCGAGCTGCGCCAGCAGCTGATCCGCGTAGTGAATGTCCCAGGCGCCTTCCACCTTGGGCAACATGAGTACATCAAGCTTGTCTCCAACCGAACTCACAATCTCTACAATGTCGTCCAAGGCCCAGGGACTGTTGAGCGCGTTCACGCGTGTCCACAATCCAGTGTTCCCAAACTCATTCTCTCGCGCCACTTTGATGAACCCGGCGCGGGCGGCTTCCTTTGCGTCGGCAGGAATGGCGTCTTCCAGATTTCCCAGGATGACGTCGACCTGCGGGATCAGATCCGGAATTTTTGCATGCACTTTCTCGTTATGCGCCGGGAAAAAGTGGATCATTCGCTCCAGCGCGAGCGGCAGTTCCTGGAAGGGAGCGGGGGCGCCGATGGAGAGGGGCTTATAAAAGGACGCAGGAAGCTTCATGATCATCCACATTGTTGGTGTTCAGGTGCGCCGCAGCATAGTCACGGGGCATAGATTTCGCCAGTCGGAATTTTGCTCACAAATTCAGACAGTTAGTGCTTCCTTCTCACGCAACATCGCGCGTTTGAACTCCTCAGTCTCGGAAACACGATGTTCGCCGTTTGAATAGGCCTTGGCATTCTCGTAGTAGAAAGCAGCATTCATGATGTTGGCGACGGAGCTGTCGCGTTCCTTGATGACCTTTCCAGGCGACCCGACAACGATCGAGTTGTCCGGAATGACACTGTTCTCGGTGACGATGGTGTGCCCGCCTATGATGCAATTCTGCCCGATCTTGGCGCCATCCATGATCGTCGAATTGATACCAATCAGACAATTGTCACCGATCTCTGCGCCGTGGATTGTGCAGTGATGCGTTATCGAACAATTGTCTCCGATGATTGTCGGCGTGGTATTGCCAACGTGGATCATCACAAAATCCTGAATGTTTGTTCGTTTCCCAATGCGCACTTCATACATCTCGCTTCTGATCACCGTGTAGGGCCAGAGGGATGCGCCTTCATCGATGAAGACCTTGCCATAGATCAGTGCTGTTGGATGAATGAAGGCAGGTTTGTTCAGCTCTACGCCTGGACCGAATTCAGACATGGTCGTTCCTCAGGATTGTTGTTTTTGTTGTGACACGGGCCCGGCGGCCACGATCGCCGCGAGACCCAGAATGGAGGCTGCGGCACCATAGAGATAGGATGCTGCGTACCCGTTCGCGGCTTCATAGATCAGGCCGTAAACGGCCGGGCCGCTGGCGACACCAAAGGTCGTGAACAGTTGGGATGTCGAGTAGATGCGCGCATAGGCGACGGTACCAAAGGCCTCTGCAATCAGAAGCGGCTGCATCATCAACAAGTTCCCGACAGTGATGCCGAACAGGGCGGCGACCAGCAGCAAAGTCGTGGGTGTTGCAGCCACCGCATAAAGACTCAATGCTATTGCTTGCACTATCAGGAGGGCAGCCATAAAGGCGCGCGATGAGATGTGCGGAAGGACCCATCCGCCGGCCAAGCGTCCTGCAATGCTCAGCCCCGCCATGACTGACACTGCCAATGCCGCCAGATCCCTGTCGTCGGCGCGTCCGGCGACCAGAGAGAATTGATGAGCGATAGATCCCACCTGGGCCATCATCGACGCCATAAAGGCGATAGTTGCAAAAATGAAGAAGCGACTGCGAACGGCGGTTTCGTATGGCATGCCGCTGGCCGCCGTGCCGCCCTCGATTTCGGATGTCAGAGTGGCTTCGCCATCAGGCGCCAAGCCCATCGCCGCGGGACTAGGGCGGAACAAAAAGACTGCGACCGGTGCGATCCCGAAAAACATGCCAGCTCCAAGCCAGGGAGCCGCTCCGCCCAGTCCAAGCTGCTCAATCAATTGGGCTGAGATCGGTGTCAGCAAGATTCCACCGAGCGAGAGACCCGTTGAAGCGACCGATAAGGCGACAGAGCGCTTCTTCTCAAACCAACGCGCGACGAGCGTTGTGCACGGAAGCAGTGCGCAGGCGGAATATCCGACGCCAAAGAGGATGTAGAAGAGGTAGAGCTGCCAAAGCTCATTGACCAAGCCTGCGCCTGATAAGACCAGCCCCGAAAGCACCGCGCCCACAGCGATTGTCCAACGGGGATCATATCGCTCTATCAACCAGCCGACGGCAAGGCCCGCTATCCCGGATGATACGAAGAATGCGGCCGTCGCCCCTGAGGTGTACCCAACGGAAAATCCGCGTTCGTCGACAAAAGCCTCCAGGTAAACCGACAGGTTGTAAAAACCAAAACCCGCTGAGACCGTCATCACAACAAAGGCCGCAAGCACAATGTACCAACCATAAAAGATGGCAGCCCTGCCGGAGGGCTTTGTTGACGTTGGGTTTTCTGTCATTCGTCTAGGAAGGCTGAAGGAAAGCGAAAATCAATGCCCTAGACATAGCAGACGAAGTCTTGATGGCGAGAGCCAATTCGCATTCAGTCGCCGTCGCTGCGTGCAGCTTAGATTGCGAAAAAGTGGCGATGCCGGGTCTCATCGGCTAAAACTCTATGAAAATTCATAAGGACTATTGGGAGCGCCGTCACATGAAACTCTACAACTCGATTGGCCCGAACCCCCGGGTCGTCAAAATCTTTATGGCTGAAAAGGGTATCGAGCTGCCTTTCGAAGAGATCGACATCATGGGCGGTGCCAACCGCCAGGCGGACTATCTCAAGGTCAACCCAGCGGGACAGCTGCCGGCGCTTCAGCTCGATGACGGCGATATTGTCACTGAAATTACTGCGATCTGCGAGTATCTGGAAGAACACCAGCCGTCGCCTGCGCTGATCGGTACCACGCCGGCAGAACGCGCCGAAACACGAAAATGGACCCGCCGTGTTGATCTGGGCGTTTGTGAGCCTCTGGCGAACGGCTTCCGCTATGCAGAAGGGCTGCCGATGTTTAAGGACCGCTTTCGCTGCCTTCCCGAAGCTGCGGATGGCCTCAAGGCACTCGTTCAGGACAAGGTTAAGTGGTTGGATGAACAGCTGGAAGGAAAAGAGTGGCTTGCAGGCGACCGCTTTACCTTGGCAGACATCCTTCTCTTCAGTTTCCTCGAATTTGGTGCGTCGGTTGGGCAACCGATCGACCCGGCCAACAAGAATATCGTGGCCTGGTACGATCGTGTGCAAGCACGCCCAAGCATTGCGGCGGCCGCGTAGGGCGGCTCCGGTCGCAACAAACACCTGACACCCGTGTTTATAGATGAAATAGAGGTCGGCGATGCAGGAAGAAACGCTTTCCATCAAGACAGCTGATGGCGATATGGAAACGTTCGTCGTCTCCCATGACGATGGGGCGCGCTCACCCGTAATTCTCTACATGGACGCTCCGGGTATTCGGGAAGAGCTTTGCGGATTTGCCCGCCGCATTGCGGCGGAAGGCTATACCGTCCTGCTTCCTGACATGTACTACCGGCTCGGGAAACTGCGTTTCGATCTCTCGAAAGCCGACGACGCCGTCCGGGAACAAATGTTCTCCGCCATGCGCTCGCTCAACAATGCGCTCGTTATGTCGGACACAGCGGGTATGCTTTCATGGATGCAATCTGACGCGCGGATCAAACAGGGACCAATCGGCTGCATTGGATATTGTATGAGCGGCCAATATGTTGTGTCCGCCGCTGGGACTTACCCCGAACAGTTTGCTGCGTCGGCTTCGCTTTATGGCGTTGGGATTGTGACCGACGCGCCGGACACGCCCCACAAGCTGGCGTCCAACATGAAAGGCGAGCTCTATCTGGGCTTTGCCGAAACCGACGAGTGGGTCCCAGACAATGTCATCCCGGACCTGCAAGCTGAGTTGGACACTCATGATGTTCCTTACACGCTGGATGTCTGGCCGGGCACGGGCCATGGCTTCTGTTTTCCGGAGCGTGACGCCTATGTGAAAGATGCTGCGGAGCAGGTTTGGGACAAGGTGTTCGACATGTACAAGCGCCGCCTGACCTAAACACTTGAACTGGTAAACTAACTTTACTTTATTGCGGACGCTGCTGTAGTATCCGGAAAACGGCGGGGGGCCGTTGATCGGGAGGTTCTAGGTGCGTCACTTTGTTCAGGTTTTCATGCTGCTGGGAGCAGCCGTCGTGTTTTTTCAAATTGGAGCGGCACCGGCGGTCGCGCAACCGACCTTCGAAGAATTTCGACACTGCCTTGACAGCCCCACTCAAGGCGACAGGGCAGCCGGCGATGGCTGGTGGAGCAGACGAAGCGCTCAGGAGCAGCGGTATATGATCGAGCTGCCCTGCGAAGAGAAATACATTGTCGCGGTTTGCGTGTTTTTGTACGACCCGGACCTTAAAGGCTGCACTAACAAGGGTGTCGCACGCTTTCGGGCAGACCGGCATTGCGCGGCACAAGGATATGAGATTTTGACCGAGGAACGCGCGGCCTGCACAGAAGAGTTCGTGGCGAACTTCACGCCGGTGTTCTAGTCTCATCGGATGAACGACCAACCTCCTGCAGACTGGGAGTCACCTGCTGCGGTGACTCTCGGCAAAAAAGTCTTAGAACTTGATCCAGACCGCGGCTATGTGAAGGCCTCCTATGTAGCCGGCGAAAATTTCGTCAATCGGGGAGGGCGTATCTATGGCGGCTTTCTTGCGGCGATGCTGGACGGCCTTTGTGGCCATGCCGTGCGTGCCACAACCAGCACACCGACTCCTCAGGTAACACTCGAGCTCAAGACCAGTTTTGTTGGCCGCGCGGATATGGGCACATTGATCGGAGAGGGGTGGGTGCGCCACAGGGGCAAGTCGATCGCTTTTGCCGAAGCGGAACTCCGCCGGGAGGACGGCGAATTGGTCGCCCGAGCCAGTGGTACGTTTAAGCTCGGACGCCCATCGCAGCCAGCGGAATAGCTCGCTATTTTTCGAAGATTCGCGATGCACCGCCCAGGAGCGATCCTTCGCCCTGGTCTGATCCACCCGCTGATGGGGCGTGTTCAAGAATGCGGTCGGCGAGGCGCGAGAAGGGCAGACTCTGCAACCAAACGGTCCCTGTTCCTTGCAGCGTAGCGAGAAACAGACCTTCGCCACCGAAGATCATCGATTTAAGCCCACCAGCGCGCTCAATGTCGTAGTCCAGCGATGGGGTGAAGGCGACGATACAGCCTGTATCCACGCGCAGCTTTTCTCCGTTCAGCTTCTTTTCGACGATAGTGCCGCCCGCATGCACGAATGCCATACCGTCCCCCTGAAGCCGTTGAAGGATAAAACCTTCACCACCAAAGAAACCCGCGCCCAGTTTTTTGTGGAAGGCAATGTCAACGCTTGTGCCAAGCGCGGCCGCTAGAAATGAGTCTTTTTGACACAGCACTTCACCCGTCACTGCCTGATCGAGAGCGATGATTTTGCCGGGGAAGGGCGCGGCAAAGGCAGCTGACGCTTTTTTGCTTCCCTGGTTGGTAAAATGAGTCATGAAGAGGGACTCGCCAGTGAAGGTGCGTTTGGCGGCTGAGAACAGTTTGCCCATGACACCCTCATCGGGTTTTGAGCCATCGCCCAACCTGGTCTCGAATTCGATGCCATCGTCCATGTAGTTCATGGCGCCAGCCTCCGCGACAACAGTTTCGCCCGGGTCAAGTTCGACCTCCACAAGCTGCATGTCGTCGCCAATGATTTTGTAGTCCACCTTGTGGCAGTTCATATTCGTCTCCCGATTGAATCACTCACCAAGTATCGATGAAAGATCGTGTCGTTTTTGTGTCCGGTGATTTGGGCGGCAATGACTGCAGACCGCGCATGATCCAGTGTCGCGTTTCAAACGGATCGATAACGCCATCAATCTCAAGGAAGGATGCCATGTTGATGGCTTTGCCGTTGGCATAGGACCTTGCAACCATCATCTCGAAGAATTCCTGACGTTCCTTTTCGTCTTCAATGGCTTCCATTTCTCTGCGGTAGCCGAGACGTACCGCACCTTCCAGACCCATGCCGCCAAACTCGCCGGTGGGCCACGCGACATTGAAGAAAGGCGCATGGAACGTACCGCCGGTCATGGCCTGTGCACCCAGCCCATAGCCTTTGCGCAGCACGATTGTGAAGACGGGCACCGACATGTTGGCGGCTGTCACGAACATGCGTGAAACGTGGCGCACCTGCGCAGTTTCCTCTACTTCCGGCCCCACCATGAACCCTGGCGTGTCACAGAAGGATAGGATGGGCAGGCGGAATGCATCGCATAGCTGCATAAATCGTGCGGCCTTGTCAGCGGCGTCCGCATCAATCGCGCCGCCCAGATGGAACGGGTTGTTTGCGATCAGGCCCATCGGACGACCTTCAATACGAATGAAACAAGTCAGAATGCCAACCCCGAAATCCTTCCGGAGTTCAAGCACGCTGTCTTTGTCGGCAACAGTGTCGATAACGGTTCGAACGTCGTAGGCCCGCAGACGGTTTTCTGGGATGAGATGACGCAGTTCTCTCTGGTCCGCCGTCTCCCAAGAGTTCAGCGGACCCTGGAAATACGAAAGATATTTCTTCGCGGCAGCGACACCTTCAGCTTCATCCGCAACGGCGATATCAACGACGCCATTTTTCCGGTGAACATCAATCGGCCCAATGTCTTCAGGTCTGTAAGCGCCCAGGCCACCGCCTTCAATCATGGCAGGACCGCCCATGCCAATGTTTGAGTCGGCTGTTGCGATGATGACATCGCTGCACCCAACCAGAGCCGCATTCCCCGCAAAGCAGCGACCTGAAACGATGCTGACCACGGGCACATTGCCGCTCAATGCCGCAAAGCTCTTGAAGGTGGGGACATCAAGGCCGGCCACGCCGGCAGTATCTGTATCGCCCGGCCGTCCGCCGCCGCCTTCGCCAAAGAGAACGAGGGGCAGGTCCCACTGGTGCGCGAGGCTCAGCATCCGGTCGGTCTTTTTGTGGTTCATATGACCTTGGGTACCGGCGAACACAGTAAAGTCATAGGCGAGCACCATGGCCCGCGACGCCTCTTCGCCAAATTTGTCGCCGTTGATGGAACCAACACCGGTGATCATGCCGTCCGCCGGGCTCATCCTGATGAGGTCTTCCATGGAGCGGCGGCGGCGCTGGGCGGCCAGGACCAAGGCGCCATACTCTATGAAACTGTCGGGATCACACAGGTCGGCAATATTCTCTCGAGCGGTGCGCTGATTACGGCCTCGGCGGCGCGCTACGGCGTCCGGGCGTCCCTCATCCAATCCAACTGCGTGCCGATCACGCACTTCCTGCAAATCGGGGCGGATGTAATCCAGGTCGACAGCCGCGGCAGCGGCACTTTCGGACATGCCCACGTCTCGTTCTTCGATGAAGAGAAGGGGCGCGCCTTCTATCACAGTATCGTCCGGCTTTGCAGCCAGCTGGCGGACGATGCCGCCCCTATCAGCGGATACGATGTGCTCCATCTTCATCGCTTCAAGGACGGCGATCTGTTGTCCAGGGGCGATACTGTCGCCTTCCGCCACATCAATGCTGACGACGCGCCCCTGCAGATGGGCAGGAAGCGCCTGCGTTCCATCCGGCCCGTCCGCAACGACCATCGGCTCCACCGCGCGTTCCGTCGCGCCGCCTTTGGCAAAGCGAGTTTGATGCTGGCGTTCCTTGGAGAGTTCCAAGGCATGCTCAGCGATAAAGGTTGTGTGCACCTCGTTTTCAGCGAATGCCTGCATTTCGAGAAGGTTCTGGTGTAAGGGGATGTTTGTCGTCACCCCTTCAATGTTGAACTCTTCCAGAGCGCGGTGGGTTCTTTTCACCGCGTCCTGATAGTCAGAGCCCGGTGAATAGGAAATCAACTTCGCCAGAAGGGAGTCATAATGCGGATTGGTTGTGTAGCCCGCATAACCAAAGCCATCGACACGAATGCCAGGACCGCTTGGCGGTTGGTACGCTGCCAGCGTCCCTCCGGAGGGCAAGGCCTCACCCGCCTCATTCATGCTCTCCATATTGATCCGCAACTGGATCGCATATCCTCGTGGCTGCGGTGTGTCCGCCAGACCGATGGCGCTCAGTGTCTTGCCAGCCGCAATCCGAAGCTGGGTTTTTACCAGATCCACGCCGGTCACTTCTTCTGTGACGGTATGTTCCACTTGCAGGCGGGGGTTGGTCTCCATGAAGGCAAAGCTCTGATCGGCCTCGTCCACCAGAAACTCGAATGTCCCAATATTGTCGTAAGATGCCGCTTTGGCGAGTTTGACTGCGGCCTCTGTCAGTTTCTCGCGCAAGGCGTCGCTTAGTGTTGGGCTTGGGGCAATTTCGACCAGTTTCTGTCTGCGTCTCTGGAGTGAGCATTCACGCTCTCCCAGATGAATAACGTCTTTTCCATCCCCGACGATCTGAATTTCGATATGGCGCGCTTTTGGGATGAGGCGCTCTACATATAGCGTGTCGTCGCCAAAGGCGGATTTTGCTTCCGACTGACAGCGCTCATAGGCATCATCGATATCGTTGATGTGGTGGACCGGACGCATGCCACGACCGCCGCCGCCGGCAATGGCCTTGATCATCATTGACGCATTCGTACCGAGGCTCTTGAAAAACGCCTTAGCGTCTTCAAGGCTGGTTGCGCCGTTGGTGCCCGGCAGCAATGGCACACCGACCTGTTCCGCCAGATCCCGAGCCCGCGCTTTGTCGCCAAATAAAGCGAGGGCGTCGGGGTTCGGCCCGATGAAGGTCAAGCCCGTATCCCTGCAGGCCCTGGCAAACTGAACATTCTCACTCAAAAAACCGTAGCCCGGATGGACCGCATCACATCCGGATTCTTTTGCCACCTCTATGATCTGCCGGGCGTCGAGATAGGCCGGGACACCGCTGCCTTTCAGCGCCACCGACTCGTCAGCGGTTGCGACATGAAGCGAGTGGGCATCGTCTTCCGAAAAAATCGCGACAGACCGAATGTCCAATTCCGCTGCAGCGCGCGCAATGCGCACTGATATCTCGCCACGATTGGCGATCAACAGTTTCTGAAACCCCATGGAATGTGTGCCCCGTTCGCTCCCCAGTCAGGCTGGTGTATGCCTGCAGGCGGTTATTGTGAATTTGGATGGGGCTAAGCTACCAGAATGAGGGCCTGGGGATCAAAATTCACCAGGCCCACCAAGATCGCCGCCCTGGGCTGAGACGATTATCTGCATCAAAGGCGCCCGGTTCAGGATTGTGATTTTGCCGTAGGACACATCGATCCAGGATTTCTTCTTCCAGACATTCAGTTGACGTCCCACAGCCTCGCGCGTCGCCCCAACCATCTGGCCTAATTCTTCCTGGGGCAGGTGGAGGTCAATAAGCACGCCCTGATCCGCTGGTGCCCCATGTTTGTCCGCGAGGTCTAAGAGCCGTTTTGCCAGACGGAACGTTACGTCATGGAAAACCGTTTCTTGAAGTAGCTCGCCCACCAATTGAATGCGGGCACCGAGCAGTTCGACAATCGGCATGAACATGGACGGTTCACTGGTCGCAAAGGCCACCATGTCCTCTCGGGTGAGACAAAGAAGATCCGTTGGCTCCGTCGCAGTGGCGTCAACCAGCCGGTTGCCCCCCTCAAACAAACCCAGCTCTCCAAACCACTCCCCTGCATCCGCCTGATTGAGGGCCGCTGTCTTGCCGTCTGCGGAGTCGACGGACAGACGCAATCGACCCTTGAGGATGCCAAAGTATCGGTCAGACGGGTCTCCACGGGCGTAAACAGTCTCACCAGCGTCGAAGGACAGAGGTTTCGCCCGTTCCAGGACGGCGGTTCTTGAGGCGTCCGACAGAACCGAAAACAAGGGACTCTTCAGGACCAGATCATCGGCTGAGAATTTCTGGCCCGGTTTTCCCATGGTTTTCCTCGTTTTTGACGACAATCACTGCAAATGTGACCCAGATCGCAGTCTGATTTCCAGCTTCTCTTTAAGAAGGCGGCATGGCCTGACAGAGGCCGCACGCAAATGGAGGAAAACCATGTCAGTCCAAGAAGCCGCCCCAACCAGTGTTCGTGAAAGTGTCTCCCCGGAAGAATGGGAAGCCCGGGTCAATCTCGCCGCCTGCTACCGGCTTGTAGCTCATTATGGATGGGACGACATGATCTTCACCCATATCTCGTCCAAGCTTTCTGACGGGACGTTTTTGATCAACCCGTACGGGTTCTTCTTCGACGAGATCACCGCCAGCAGCCTTGTCAAAATCGACCTTGAAGGCAATAAGCTGGACGACTCGCCCTATTTTGTGAACCCGGCGGGCTTTACCATCCACAGCGCCGTCCATGAAATCCGCCATGACGCCAACTGTGTCATTCACCTGCACACGATTCCTGGCACGGCCGTTTCAACGGCAGAAGAGGGGCTCCTACCGCTCAACCAGACTGCCATGCTCATTCGGGAAGAGCTTGCCTATCACGAGTATGAAGGCGTCGCCGTCGACCATGATGAACGCCCGCGCCTCCAGGAAGACCTTGGCGACAAGAACATGATGCTCTTGTGGAACCACGGCACGCTCACTCTGGGCGAGACCGTCGCCGAAGCGTTCATGCGGATGTACTATCTGGAGCGCGCATGTGAGATGCAGGTGGCGACACTCTCGTCAGCCAAGCAGATTCACAACCCGATGCAGGGCATTCCTGAGAAAACAGCGACGCAGGGGACCGACCCTGAGCTCGCGCAGAAAGTCACCAACCACCTGGCGTGGCCTGCAATGCTTCGGAAGCTTGACCGGATTGATCCGTCCTATCGCGATTAGTCGCCGGTCATAGTCGAAAAGGAAAAGGCGGCGCTCGCGAGAGTGCCGCCTTCTTTGTTGCTTTAGAGCAGGTGCTTAGCCTTCCACCTCAAAGGTCAGGCCGGCATTTGCGCGGAGCCGGTCGATGATCTCCATGCCAAAGGCAGGAGCGGGTGTGTAAATCCCGCCTGGCAGGTCTGCCACGTTCTGGATCAGGCAAATCGCGCTTTCGGCGATCATCTTGGAGGTTGAGCCGTAGCCCGGGTCTTTGTCCCCGGTGACACCAACCTTGATGGACGCACCATCGGGCATCTCACCGATGAAGAGAACATCATAGTTCCCGGCTTCGCGCTCTTCCTTGGACGGACCTTCGCCGGGCTTCGGTGCATCATCACCGCCCGTGATATCGGTCGCAGCGATTGCTTCTGCGGTCTGCTTGCCCGTGTCCCCCGGGCCCGCCAGCATCATTTCGTCATACTGAAAGTCGGTGCCATAGGCGTGGTCGAGGAGGAAGTTGGAACGGTGAATGTTCTTGGTGTTGATCACCGCCATGAAGAAGGGCGCCACCCACATATCGACAGCCGGGTCTTCATAGGGCTTCATGCCGTCTGGCTGTTCGATGCCTTCGTAGCCAGGTGCGAGTGAGTAGGGGTTGAAGAGATGACCCATCATCTCCGGCTCTTTCTGCGCGAGTTCGAATGTCGCGCGGCCGCTCGCGGCTGTGCCGCCGGAGAGGGTTCCGTTCATGGCGCGCACCCGGCCTTTCACCCGCGGTGCCGGTTTGCCGAACTTGGCCTTTGCTTCCTGCTGCAGGAAGTAGACGCCCATGTCGAAGGGGATTGAGTCAAAGCCGCAGGAAAAGACAATCCGCGCACCAGAAGCCTTTGCGGCCTCACCATGCGCATCGATCATTTTCCGCATGAACGGCACTTCGCCGCAGAGGTCGACATAGTCGGTTCCGGCAGCCGCACAGGCGGCGACAAGGGGTTCTCCATAATGCAGGTAAGGACCGACGGTCGTGATCACGACTTTAGTGCTCTCCACCATTTTCTTGAGTGCGTCAGCGTCCGCCGCATCCGCAGCAATGAGGGGCGTGTCCGCTGGCGCGCCGATCAGGTCACGGACAGAGGCGAGCTTTTCGGCACTTCGGCCCGCCATGGCCCATTTCACGGACCCATCCGCATATTGTTTGCTCAGATATTCAGCCACCAGGCGCCCGGTAAACCCGGTCGCGCCATAGACAACGATGTCGAACTCTCTTGTCCCTGCCATGAATTCATCTTTCTTCTTGTGTGATTTCGGCGAATAGTTTTGTGGCCGCTACCGTAGGGGAAATTTCACTTTATTCAACAGCGTCGTCACAGAACGATTGGCTGTTTGCCCCAAAACCGTATATGACCCGGGTTTGCCAGCGCCGCTCCCTCCCTTGCAGGCGCTTAGAGCCGGAACACCAGAAACTATGCCAGCCGCTGATAACATCAACCCTGTGCTCGCGCGTGCGCTTGAGAAAAAGGGCTATGCCCAACTGACCGAGGTGCAGGAGGCTGTGCTCGCGCCGGAAACAGAGGGCGCAGACCTTTTGGTCTCTGCCCAGACAGGTTCCGGCAAGACGGTCGCGTTTGGTCTCGCCATTGCCCCGACCATTCTGGGGGACCAAGAGAAATTCGGTCCGGCGGTTCTCCCGCAGGCATTGATCGTTGCGCCCACCCGCGAGCTCGCGATCCAGGTGCAGCGCGAGCTCACTTGGCTGTTCGGGGAAGCCAAAGGGCGGATTGCCTCCTGCGTCGGCGGCATGGACCCGCGTGCGGAACGACGCGCCCTGTCGCGCGGCGCCCACATTGTGGTGGGCACACCCGGGCGCCTCAGGGACCATATTGAGCGCGGCGGCCTTGATATGTCGGGGTTACGTGCTGTCGTGCTGGATGAAGCCGACGAGATGCTCGACTTCGGATTCCGCGAAGACCTGGAGTTCATCCTCGACACGGCACCGGCGGAGCGACGGACACTCATGTTCTCTGCTACCGTCCCCCGCACCATTTCCAAGATGGCGAAGCGCTATCAGAAAGACGCGCAGCGCATCAGCACTGTGAGCGAACGAGAGCAGCACAGCGATATCGAATATCGGGCGCTGACGGTCGCGCCGAGCGACAAGGAAAACGCGATCATCAATGTGTTGCGCTACTACGAAGCCGATCGCGCTATCGTTTTTTGCAAAACACGGCAGGACGTCAATCGGCTGTCCAGTCGGTTTGGCAATCGCGGCTTTTCGGTCGTGGCGCTCTCCGGCGAGCTCAGCCAGAACGAACGCACGCACGCGCTCCAGGCCCTGCGCGACGGGCGGGCACGGGTCTGTATTGCAACAGACGTGGCCGCCCGCGGGATTGATCTGCCAGGTCTGGAACTGGTTATCCACGCCGACCTGCCCACAAATAGTGATGTCCTTAAGCACCGAAGCGGCCGCACCGGTCGGGCAGGGCAGAAAGGCATCTGCGCGCTCATCGTACCGCACACGATGCGCAAGCGGGCCCAGCGTTTGCTGCAGGGGGCACGGCTTGAGGCCGAGTGGGCAGCAGCACCGAGCCTCAAAGAGATCGACGCGCGGGACCAGGAGAGGTTGCATGCCGATCCGCTGCTCACACAGGCCTACAGTGAGAAAGACCTGAAGGCGGCGCGGGAGCTTTTGGAGCGCCATGGGACGGAACAGATCGCGGCGGCTTTTCTCCAGCAACGGTCCGCAAAGATGCCGTCGGCGGAAGAGCTTCTCGATGCGCCAGCCCACAAAGAATCCAGGTCGAAGCGAGAAAAACAGAAGCGCGAGCGGGAACCCTTTGGAGACAGTGTCTGGTTCACCATGACCGCCGGCCGAAAGCAGCAGGCAGAACCCAGTTGGCTGTTGCCCATCATCTGTCGCCTTGGTCATGTGACGAAACGCGAGGTCGGCGCGATCAAAATCGGTGAAACGGAAACCCGGTTTGAAATCCGCGCAAAAGACGCCGGGCGCTTTATTGACGCGGTTAAGGCTTCAGGTGGCGGAGAAAAATCCATCCGGATCACCCAGGCAGATGGTGTTGCTGAGGGTTGGGTTCCGGAAGTCACTTCTCTCGACGAGCTTAAACCGCCCTCAAAAAAGAAAGAGGGCGACCGGGGCAAGACCAAATCCCGCAAAAAGGAAAAGTGGTCTCGGGCGCGGAAAAACGCCGCGAAGAAACAACGCGAACAGGCAAAATCCAGCGACAAGAAGAAAGCGCGCAAGTCCGGACCCAGTTCTGATGGGATGGACGCGTTGATAAGAAAACCGAAAAAGAAGCTGTCCTAGCTGCGTTCTTGCCTGAACCGTTCTATCCAGCTTTGGCTTTCTGCGTCGGCTATTTTCGCAGTTGCGGGTTCGAGTTCTTCTGCGAGCGCGGTGTTTTCACCAACCGCCTTCAGGATGGTCGTCACCTCGGACCGTTGATCGGATGCCAGGTTCTCATAGTCCACTGACACAGGCTTCAGGTTGTGAGCTGCAAACCAGCTCTGCCAGGCGGCGTCATCGCGCGTGAGGGCCGCGATCTCTTTTTCAATCGCCCTTGCATCGTATTGGTTCGGTTTGGTTTCCTTTGCGCCTTGGCGGACTGACCCGTCTGATGCCAGGTGCCAGAGACCGCTTTGTTCGGCTCTGACCAGCGAGACCGCCTGTGCCACCTTGTCCTCGCGGACGAGGTGGACGTAAAGCGGGCGGCCAAACGCAGTGTCGAACAAGGCGGCATCGCTTTGGGCGTCAGGAAAGATCGATGAGAGACGATCTGTGAGACCATCCATGGTGTCCCACATCACGCGGAGACCGAACGTGCCGGACGCGTCAGTGCCATGCGCTCGGATTGCCGCCAGATAGGCACGCTCAAACTCTGCGCCACCCACCTCAGTATCATCGCCCAATTGACGCGCCCAGTCCGAGATTGACTCTGGTCGATAGTAGGAAGCCGGTCGACCCAACACGCCGGTCGCGGTCATCAAATCGCACAGCATGGTGCTGCCGCTTCGCGGGGTCGCACAGAGAATGATGGATTGGAAATCAGACATGACTGCAGCCTAGGGTTCACATTGAAGTGCAGGCAAGAGGCCGCAACAAAAAAGGCCGCGGCAATGCCGCGGCCTTCCCAATGAAGCCGGATCGGGGTGTTCCGTCCGATCCAGCCTCCCTCACTCAAGCAAGGTCAAACCGGTCGAGGTTCATCACCTTTGTCCAGGCGGCCACGAAGTCGGTGGCGAATTTTTCGCTGGCGTCTTCGCTGGCATAGACTTCAGACAGGGCCCGCAGCTCAGAGTTGGATCCGAAGATGAGATCGGCGCGTGTGCCGGTCCATTTGACGGCACCGCTTGCGCGGTCCCGTCCCTCGAACACTGCATCATCCTCTGACGCCGCTTCCCATGTGGTGCTCATATCAAGCAGGTTCACGAAGAAGTCGTTCGTGAGCTTGCCCGGTTGATCCGTGAACACACCATGCTGGCTGTCATCTGCGTTTGTACCGAGGACACGCAATCCGCCGACAAGCACCGTCATTTCCGGCGCAGTCAGTGTCAGCAGCTGTGCCCGATCAACCATCAGTTCCTCAGCAGAGACCGTATATTTGGCCTTCAGGTAATTGCGGAAGCCATCGGCTGCCGGTTCCAGCATCGCGACAGACTCAACGTCCGTCTGTTCCTGAGTGGCATCCGCGCGACCAGGCGAGAAGGGTACCGTCACGCTGTGCCCGGCATCCTTGGCCGCCTGCTCAATGGCGGCACCACCGCCCAGAACAATCAGATCAGCCAAAGAGACCTGCTTCACATCGGAAGATCCTTTCAGCGCGCTCATGATCTTGCCGCGCGACTGGGACGCGTTGAAGTCAGCTTGAATGCCTTCAAGAACCTGTAACACCTTGGCAAGCTGCGTCGGTTGATTGACTTCCCAGTCCTTCTGAGGCGCCAAGGCGATCCGTGCCCCGTTGGCACCACCGCGCATGTCGGATCCCCGGAAGGTCGATGCTGACGCCCAGGCTGTTGAAACCAGCTCAGACACAGAGAGACCGGAGGCCAGGATTTTTTCCTTTAGGCTTGCCACATCCTGATCGTCGATCAGCGCATGTGTGACCTCCGGAATAGGGTCCTGCCAGATCAGCTCCTCCGTCGGTACGTCTGATCCGAGGTAGCGGGAGCGGGGACCCATGTCCCTGTGAGTCAGCTTGAACCATGCCCGCGCAAACGCATCTGCGAACTCATCCGGGTTTTCGTGGAACCGGCGTGAGATGGGCTCATAGATCGGATCCATGCGGAGCGCCATGTCTGCCGTCGTCATCATGATCGGCACACGCTTGTCGGAGCCGTCGACCTCTGGGGCATGATCTTTTTCCGCGAGGTCCTTCGGCGCCCACTGATGCGCACCTGCTGGGCTCTTGCTCAGTTCCCATTCGTAGCCAAACAGGACGTCGAAGTAGGAATTGTCCCAAGTGGTGGGCGTCGGCGTCCAGGCGCCTTCAATGCCACTGGTGATCGTATCCACGCCCTTGCCGGACGCGTGTGTGCTGAGCCAGCCCTGGCCCTGCGCCTCAATCGGCGCGCCTTCCGGCTCGGGGCCCACCTGTGCCGCATCCCCGGCACCATGGCCTTTACCGAATGTGTGGCCGCCTGCGACAAGCGCCACGGTCTCTTCATCGTTCATGGCCATGCGGGCGAAGGTTTCGCGAATGTCACGACCAGACGCTACGGGGTCAGGATTGCCATTAGGGCCTTCCGGGTTCACATAGATGAGACCCATCTGAACGGCAGCGAGCGGGTTTTCCAATTCGCGATCGCCTGAATAGCGGTCATCTCCGAGCCAGCTGTCTTCCGCACCCCAATAGATATCCTGCTCGGGTTCCCAAACATCTGCGCGACCACCGGCGAAGCCAAAGGGCTTCAGGCCCATGGACTCAATGGCGCAATTGCCGGCGAGGATCATGAGGTCGGCCCAGGAGAGTTTGTTGCCGTATTTCTTCTTCACTGGCCACAGCAGCATGCGTGCTTTGTCGAGATTGCCGTTGTCGGGCCAGCTGTTGAGCGGGGCAAAACGCTGGGTGCCGGTGCCGGCGCCACCACGTCCGTCAGCCGTTCGGTAGGTGCCCGCGCTGTGCCAGGCCATGCGAATGAAGAGGGGGCCATAATGACCATAATCCGCCGGCCACCAGTCCTGCGAATCTGTCATCAAATCGAAAATATCTTGCTTTACTTGATCCAGGTCGAGCTTCTTGAATTCGCTCGCATAGTCGAACGCGTCGCCAAGCGGATTGGACAGGGCGGAGTGCTGCCGAAGAATGTTGAGCTTCAGTTGGTTGGGCCACCAGTCTCGGTTTGATGTGCCATTGCCGCCTGCGAATTTGTCTGTGCCGCCTGAGAAGGGGCATTTGCCTTCAACGTCCATATCCATTTCAAGTCGCTCCTGTGGTCCTAAGATCCCTGATTAGAATCTCTCTAAAGAAAGATATAGCAACTTAGAATTATTCTAACAAGTGCTGGGGCACGATTTTCTTGAGAAAGAGCGCAAGCACCTTGGGAAAGCTGGGTTTTCGGCTGATTTGCAGCTCCGCTAAGGCACTCCGTCCATTAATTCAGCCAAAAGTGGGTTGGGAAATCGGCGGTCCAAGGTCACGCCATAGAAGGTCTCCGTCAGGGTCGGGACCTTGGCACTCTCGATCAGGGCACCACTATCCAACTCATCGCGCACCACAATGGGCGGCAGCATTGCCAGACCAATCCCTTCGCGCACAAGCAGACGCATCATCGCCATGTCGTCGACCTCTGCAACAATCTGCGGCGTTACATCCAGACGATCAATGAGGGCATCAATGCCCATGCGCAAGCCGCTTTCTGTTGTCGGCAAAATCAGAGCTGCTCCGGCGAGTCGCTTAGCGAGGGATTGCTTCGGGGGGCATAGGTCAGGGACGCCGATGAGGCTGAGATTCTGTTCGTCCAGGCGTTGGACGACGTATGATGTCAGCGCATCAACCGGTGGCGGCTGATTGGTCAACACCAGGTCCAAATGATGACCGGCAAGTGCGTTGAACAGTTCAGCGGCGCTGCCAGAGCGCAATATCACCTCGACATCGGATCGGCCCAACATTGGCCTTAAGAAACCGAGCTGAAAGTTACGCGAAAGCGTCGCCAAAGAACCCACCCGCAGTGGTTGTCTGGTTCCGCCACTCTGCTGCAGCGTCGCAATCAACTCGTGCCCGGCGGCGAAGATGGTATCTGCGTGATCGAGCGCGATACGACCGGCTTCGGTCAGCAACAGACTTCGACCCCGCCGTTCAAAAAGCGGCTGCCCTAAACGGGCTTCCAACTGTCGTATCTGCGTTGATACGGCCGACTGTGACACGTTCAGCTGCTCGGCGGCTCTTGTCAGGTTTCCCTCATGGGCAACGGTCTGGAAGTAGCGCAGGTGGTGATAATTCAGCTCAGCCATAATGTTCTTTTATACAGAACGATTTCCTAAAAACAATGTATTTTTCTTATGTTTCGAGACCTCATAGAAACGGGGGCGTTTTGAACCTGCGCCGGAGCCCCCATCCATGCTTTACGATCTCGTTCCCTTAGCTGTGCCAGCCATCCTCTTGATGGCCGCCCTTGCAGCATTCCTTCAACCTGGCCAGCGTCCCAAGGTGGTGGCCAAGCTGGTTGAAGGAGCCACGCTCGCTGCACTCGCAGCTTCAACAGCGTCCGTTGTACTTCTGATGACTCAAGGAGCAGGAACCGGCCCGCTCCTGGGCTTCGGAGGAATAGGCATTGCAACGCAACTAGATGTCGTAAGCGCGACCATGCTGCTTCTCGTCTCTTTTGTCGGGTGGGTTGTCTTGCGCTATTCGATCACCTATCTGGACGGCGATGCGCGCCAGGGGGCCTTTCTCGGTTGGATGGCCGCGACACTTGCTGCAGTTATGTTGCTGGTGCAGGCCGGTAATCTGGTGCATCTGGTGGCTGCTTGGATCGCGACGGGCATCTGTTTGCACCGCCTCTTGCTTTTCTACGGCGACCGGGTCAACGCGATCCGAGCTGCACGCAAGAAGTTTGTGGTTGCGCGGGCAGGGGATGCCGCCCTGATAGCCGCAGCGGCTTTGCTTGCCATCGGCTACGGTACCTTTGACATCGCCACGATCCTGAACGCAGCGGGGAACGGCATTGTCCCGGGCGGTACCATCTGGGCCGCTGGCCTGCTTGCGCTTGCTGCAATCCTCAAATCTGCTCAGTTTCCCGCGCATGGCTGGCTGACCGAGGTAATGGAAGCGCCCACTCCGGTCTCCGCATTGCTTCATGCCGGCGTCATCAACGCTGGCGGCTTCCTGCTCATCAGATTTGCCGATGTCATGTTGCTCGCGCCCGGTGTTCTCGCAGTCCTGGTGATGATCGGCGGCTTCACCGCACTTCTGGGTGGTCTTGCGATGTTGGCGCAACCGGCAGTCAAAACCTCTCTCGCATGGTCAACCATTGCTCAGATGGGCTTCATGATCATGCAATGCGGCCTGGCGCTTTTTCCGCTCGCCCTTTTGCACATCGTCGCCCACTCGCTCTACAAGGCGCACGCATTCCTGGCATCGGGAACCGCAGTTGATCTCGTGGCGGCGATCCGGCGGCCGGGACCCATCGCGATCCCGAATGGCAAGGCGGTTGCTCGCGCCTTCGGCGTTGCCTTGGCCATTTACGCCCTAATCGGGTTCGCCTTTGGTTTCGATGCAAAATCACCGCAAGCTATTGCGCTTGGCGCTATTCTGATCTTCGGCGTGGCTTATCTGCTTGCGCAAGGACTTGCGGATGCTGCGCCGTGGTTCCTAACGCGCCACACAGCGTTTTACGCTGTCGCCACATCAATCAGCTATTTCGCTCTGCAAATTGGGGCTGAGTGGCTCACCGCAGGTACGCTTCCGGCGACACCGGCACCCGGCCCCCTTGAATGGGCGCTGCTTGCGCTCGCCGTCACCAGCTTTGGTCTGGTCGCCATCGCACAGGCGACATTCCCCCTCTGGGCCTATCACCCGGCTGCGGCTGGCCTGCGTGTTCATCTATCAAACGGACTTTATGCCAACGCGGTGTTCGACCGCTTGGTCGGCAATTTGTCCATCCGCAAATCATCCAACGCGTGAGAGGAAACAACCACCATGAATATCGAATCCACGATCGCCATCCCCCTCAGCACCTCAACGGTGGCCAAGGCGGCAGATTCAGCCGCCCGTCAGATCCCGCCCTTGTGGCCGCTTGCTTCCTATGTCGCGGTCAATCCTTTCCTGGGTCAGACACATGACACGCTCGCCGGCGTCGGTGCCCGGCTTGAACGGATCGGCGGAACACCTGTCGTGATGCGTCGCGAGTGGTATCAGGAGCGCATTGCATCGGAGAAAATCACCGACACAGACCTCGCCGCCGCGCTTGCTGCCTCGCCTCACGTCGCAAAGCCAAAAGATATTGCTGCGCTGAAGTCAGCGGCGTTCGAGGAGCGTGATGCCCCGACCGTGCTTCCAACAATTGCCGACCTGGCGGTGGAAGTGAGCGGCACAGACTGGCCGAGTCTTATGGCTGAGTGCTTTGGCGCCTGGGCGAGCGGCTATTTCGATAAAGGTCAGGCGCTTTGGGCAGCGCCGAGGGATAAGCATGCCTGGGCCGCTTACACAGCACATGCCTCCCATGACCTGACTCCGGAAATCATGGGTCTTAAGGGTTTCGCTGCTTTTGTTGCCTCTCTGCCTGAAGATCCTGCAGCGGCGATCGCCCGGTCGGCGCAGAGGTTGGGCTTGAGCCAGACCGCGCTCGACAGCTATTTCCATCAGCTTCTCTTTTCCCTCGGCGGATGGGCGCAATATGCGCGCTACGAGCTTTGGCGCGCCGAGCTTGCTGATGATGCGGACACGACGGTCACCGACTTTCTGGCCATCCGGCTTTTGTGGGAGGAGGCTCTGTTCAACCAATATGAAGCCCTGATTGATCAAAAATGGCGGGAGGCCGTCGCCGCTCACGAAGCTCCCATTGAGGCAGGCGAGGAGGGGATCGTGGACGAAATTCTGCAGGAAGCCGCGGAGCGGGCCGCTCAGCGCGCGCTTGCAACGACGTTCGAGGCTCCGGTAGCGCAATCCGAAAATCTGCGGCCGGCCTTACAGATGGCTTTTTGCATCGATGTGCGTTCTGAGGTCTTCCGCCGCGCCCTTGAAGCTGTTGATCCTTCCATCCAAACACTCGGCTTTGCCGGCTTCTTCGGCATTTTTGCCAAACACCGTCGGTTCGCCTCCGATGTTGAAGAATTGCGGCTTCCGGTCCTGTTGAACCCGACCGTGCAGTCCTCGTCAGGAGATACAACGAACATCGCGGCCGATCTCACCACGCGCTATGCCGCCAGGGCCCACCGCGCCTGGGGTCGCTTTAAGTTGGCTGCTGTGTCCTCATTCGCCTTCGTTGAAGCAATGGGACCTGTTTATGCCGGAAAACTGGTGCGCGATGCCCTTGGGCTCAGCCGCGCACCAGTCCCCAATGATCCTGCACCCAGTTTCGACTCGGAACTTGATGAGGAAACGCGTATCAGCTCTGCCGAGACTGTGCTGCGCGCCATGTCGCTGACAAGTGGCTTTGCCCGCGTCGTCGTCCTCGCAGGACATGGGGCAAATGTCGTCAACAACCCGCATGCGAGCGGTCTGCATTGCGGCGCGTGCGGCGGTTACTCCGGCGAAGTCAATGCGCGACTTCTTGCGTCGCTCCTCAACGACCCGGTTGTCAGAAAAGGGTTGGTGGAAAAAGGCATCAAAATTCCGGAAGACACGCTCTTTGTCGGTGCGCTCCATGACACAACCACCGATGCGGTGACGCTCTATACCTCCGACGTAGCTGCACAGGGTCACGCTGACGACCTTGCACAGATAAGGCAGTGGTTGCGGGCCGCAGGCAGTGTCACGCGCGGAGAGAGGGCTCTGCGCCTGCCGCGTGCAGGTGGTCAGAATGATGTTGCGGTACGCTCACGGGATTGGGCGGAGGTGCGGCCCGAATGGGCACTCGCCGGCTGCAAAGCCTTTGTTGCCGCGCCAAGGTCTCGAAGCGCCGGCAAGAGTTTGGAAGGCCAGGCGTTTCTGCACGACTATGACTGGTGGCAGGACAGTCTGAACGGTTTCAGCGTATTGGAACTCATTATGACTGCGCCCGTTGTCGTGGCGAGCTGGATCAGTCTGCAATATTACGGCTCAACCGTGGCACCGGATACGTTCGGATCCGGCAACAAACTGTTGCACAACGTTGCTGGTGGTATCGGTGTCTTGGAGGGCAATGGCGGTAACCTGCGAAACGGCCTGCCATGGCAATCTGTACACGATGGTGAAAACTATGTGCACGATCCGCTGCGCCTGTCGGTTTGTATCGAAGCCCCGATCGAAGCGATGAATGGTATTCTCGGTCGGCATGACGGCGTTCGTGCGCTGTTTGATAATCGCTGGCTGCATCTCTTCGCGATGGACGGCGAGGGCAAACTTGCCCAGCGGTATATAGGCGACCTGACCTGGGAGCCGATGGAGACGAAAGAGAAGAAGGAGACACCCGTCGCCGCAGTCGCCGCCTGACGTTGACGTCGACGGGAGTTGCTTACATCACCGCTTATAAGCAGCAATCGTTAGGACAAGCCCTACAATCGTGACGATGCCTAGCATAACGAATGTAGGGCTTGTTGCTTCGGCTTGTTGGCCACCAGGGTTGATCAAACGATACAGGCCGACCGCCAACAAGAGCCAACCTGTCAGGGTTACCAAGACCGTCCAGTTCAACTGCCAGATATTGTGGAAACGTACGATGGCCAGCCCTGAAACGAACACAATCAACCCGTTAAGATAGACGACAGGAGCCACCTGTTCCTCGAAGATGTGCATGTTCATTGCTTCGGTGATGCCCAGCACAACAAGCGTTGGCCCTACCAGAGACGCAATGAGCCGTGAGCTATCTGCCATTCCAACGCTTTCTCTTTGAGGATGGGTGCGCTGCGGTCACGGCGGCGTCAGACAACTTTGTGGGCGATCAATGAGTCTGCTCCAGCCTTGATGGATTCTGCCGCCGGGCGGAAGCTGACCCCCAACATGCGCTGGGCTTTTTCATTGGACGCCATGCGCTGCTTGTCCAGTTCCGGCAAGATCTGCTTCATCACGGGATTGAGCATTGCCAGGAACGAAACCAGGAAGCTAGGGAGCGACCGTTTCGGGAGCTTTTTGCGGTAGTCTGGATACCCGTCCCGAAGCTTATCTGCGATATCGCGGAACCACTGGTATTCGCCGGCAGCAATAAAGCGCTCACCAGCCGCCTCCGGTGTCTCCATAGCTGCCACATGGGTCGCGGCCACGTCGCGGACATCGACAATCTGGAAGCCCAGATTGGGCATCGCAGGGAGAGCGCCGCTCAACAGCTGGGTGAGAAGCTCCAGCGACGCGGAGAAATCCCCGCTCAGCACCGGACCCAGCACCGCTGATGGATTGACGGTCGCGAGTTCCAGGCCTTTGCCTTCGCCGTTCACATAGTCCCAGGCAGCCTTTTCGGCGATGACCTTGGAGCGTGTGTAGGCCGTGTTGTCTTTCAGGTAGTCGGGGTTTGACCAGTTCTCCTCCGTCAGGAGTTCCGGCAATTTCTTGTAGCCATAGGCAACCGCGGCGACGGATGAGGTGAGGACGACTCTTTTTACGCCTGCTTTCTTCGCAGCCTTCAGGGCGCGGATGGCGCCGTCACGCGCCGGTCCGATGAGGTCATTTGGATCCTTCGGCAATTGGGCCGGTATAGGCGAGGCCACATGATGCACATAGGTGCAGCCCGCTGTCGCCTCATCCCATCCATTGTCCGACGTAAGATCGGCTGCGAACAGTTCGATCTCGTTTGCCGTTGGATTTTCTTTTGCGAGAAGCTCTTTTAGGGCAGGGCCCTTGTCCAAAGACCGGATGGTTCCGCGGACTTTGTATCCCTTTTCCAACAGGGCCAGGATCACCTGTTGGGCGATATATCCCGAAGCGCCGGTTACGAGGACGGTGGTGTCTGCATTGGACATGAAGGCTCTCCATCAGCTGGTGCGGTTTCACCTTATGATGGGGTGTCCCGGTATCTCTGCCAACCTTGCGGTGAGGCGGTTGGCGCATTTTGCAGGTTTTTGGCGTGTTTTGCTTTACGCAGAGCCCACTATGACCTGCGATCACTCACTCGCGCCAGCGTTGTCCAGGCGGGGCTCATTCCGTTTCGTGCAGAAAGAGACTCCCAAAATCACTCCGGGAGTCTCACAACTGTTCCGGTCAGCGTTCCATCACTTTCAGGCAGACATATTGAAGCTCGCCAGCCTCATGCGCTTTTACTTCATCTTCTTTCAGTTTGGCAGGCACCGATGCTGCTATCTCTGCTTCGCAGGAAGCCTTGTCATTGAAAGTCCCGGCGTCTGTGACCGCCCATACGTGTGGGCCGCTCAGAAGATGAATTGAAACTGCAAGAATTGCGTACATGAAAACCCCCTTTAGAACTGAATCATCTCGGCAAATTGCCGGTGGTTTAGGTAGCAGGTGGGAGCGGAGGGGGAAAGCGGTCTCAATGACTACTCGGACATCATACCTTTGGTTGCATCCGTCTCAGAACCTGACGTCATTCAGCCTTTACGTTTTGAGTCTTAGCAGCACGTTGTCCGGTAGATCGCTAAATGCCCAACTGTCCGCGACACACTCGAATGTTTCCTCACGAAAATAGAACAAATAGTGTTTTTGCGGTCCTGAGGTATGGGCTATTTCCTGCCAATCGTCCGGCCCATCCAAGAGATCTTGGTCCCCAGACATCTCATAGAATTCACCCCATTCCGGCAGCAGTTTGCTGAACCTGCATTGCCCCAAATACCATCCCTCGTCGTTAGTTGCGCCTAATCGGTATTTAGAGCAGTTTTTGAAGGTGACTGACCCCATCTCACCTTCTTGAAAAACTGGAAACATGCATCCGTTAACGAGAAATCTAACGGAGACGTCGGAGCCGGTAACCTCGACCGACGGATGGGGAACATTTGGGTCGGCGTTCCACTCGTGGTTCAGCTTGCGGAACTCAAATGGCACGATTTCCTCAGTGTGACTGCAAGACCAGCGAATATCCGAAAAGGAAAGTGGCGGAGGGGGTGGGATTCGAACCCACGAGACGCTTGCACGCCTGCCGGTTTTCAAGACCGGTCGATTCAACCACTCTCGCACCCCTCCGCAGGGGCATATAGCCGACTCACCGAGGAGCTTCCCGGTGCGCTGTTCGTTTAGCAAATAACGCTTCTGGGCACAAAAGAAAGCTTCAAAATTCTCAGCGCACCATCTCGGTGATGGGAAGGGGGACCGGCTGCACCCAATCTGTCTTGCTTTCAATCGCCAGCTCGACCCCGGTTTCGGTGACGACGATGCGCTTGCCAGCGCGGGCCGGCAACGGCACCTTGTTTTCAATGCAATAGGCGATCAGGGAGGCAACGATATCGCTCTCTGTGAAGCCGATCGTCTCTTCATCATCGAATGTGAGTTCGGCCGATGCGCTGCCGGTCTTGTCGACGCCAACCGCGCGGATCTGGTGCGCGCGGTATCGAACGCCGCCGCGCATTTCGTTGTACCGCATCAACGCTTCCAAAAATTCATTCATTGAAAAGACGATTTCACGTTTTTCATGCGGCATGGTGAATCTGCTCGATCAGCGCTTGTGGTCAGAATGGATTAATCAAACTGCAAGGAAACAAGGTTAACGCCGCTCATTTTGCGCGCATCAAGTGAATAAACCTGTAAGAAATGGACTTTGCCAAGTTTCCCGCAGTTTGCCACAATGCGCCGCAATATACCGGCGTCAGGGGGCGCTGTAAGAAAGAACGAGTTGGGTGGAGTTTATGGCGATCGATTTTACGCAGTGGTGGGTACCCGCAATTATTATGCTTGTGCTGGGGACCGGGATTTTCATTGCAGGCCTGCGCGAATACAGAATGCCAATGCCCGCCGCTCCAGCCCCCGAAGAAGTAGAAGAGGCAAGTGCAGAAGCACCTGCCGCGCCCGCGGAAAAACAGCGACGCGGATTTCTATTCCGGACAAGCTGGATCTGGGGTTCGGTGCTTATCGGTGCTGCGGCGCAGCTCTATCTCAGCTTCGTCGCGGCATAGCCTCCCGCCCAAAATAAACCGACAGCTTAGAGACTATCTGCCAGAGGAAGCTCCGGCAGGGGACCGCCTTCCGGCAGAGCCAATATCGCCTCTATGAATTTCGTCGGTTCTGTGACCCCTGCGTGGGTCAGGAGCATATGCGCCTTGTCGATCATTTCGTTTCGCGTCAGGGGCGCTTCAGGGTCGCCTTTCGCATGTTCTCTCGTCTCGACGATGGTCTCGCCTGAGGTTAGTTGGACCGCAACCGAACTTCCCCACGCGCGTGGATAGGCAGAAGCATAGGGTTCTTGAAGCGTCGGCCTGACCCTCGGTCTCACGGTCTCCAATTCGGCACGGGCTTCTTCGCCAAATGCCTCAAAATCCACGATGTCCCGGAGCAGACCGGCAGCAACCGTGTGATGCAGTGAAAACTTGGCCTCGTACTCCGTTGTCGGATTAACCCGGTCACAGACATCAAGCGCAGCCTGATAGACGCCCACATCAACAGATCGGATCATATCCTCCGTCAGCCGTATGCCCTGACTTTTGAGTTGGGTCCGAATGTTCTCAGCGGCGTCGATTGCCGGATGGGTATGGCGGCAGGAGGGCCACGGCTTAATAGAGGTCGTCGTCAGCTGCCATAGCGCATCCGGGTCTTCCAGGACCGCTGCCGGATTGGCGTCCGGGCAGGTCGCTTTGAAAAACCCCTTGTCACCTTCCAATATCTTCGGTGGACCGGTGAAACCAAATTTGGCGAGCTCGGCTGCGCGAACGCCGGCTTCTGATGCATGACCCGCATGCAGGTGTTTGGTCATGGCCCCTGTTTCAAGAAACTCCCACAAGCCTGCTGCCTGGCTCCCGGCGTTGCCCAACGCATGGGTCGCCTCTTCATCGTCCAAGTTCAGGAGGGCGGCCCCAGCCATCGCTGAACCGAAAGGCCCGCAGGTCGCTGTGTTGTGCCAGATTCGATAATGCTCGGCCCCCACGGCCATGCCAATCCGGGTTGTCGCTTCAAAGCCATGCAGCACCGACGTCAGGAAGGCGCGGCCGTCCAGCCCGTGTTCCGAAGCCAATACCCATGCCGGCGGTACCACGACGCATCCCGGATGCACGACGGACTTCCGATGAAGATCGTCTGTCTCCAAAATGTGGGTGAGGGCGCCCAGCAAGAAGGCCTGCTTTCCAGTGTCGAGCTTTTGGTTGGTTTCGCCGCTGCCATAGTGCCAAGCAAGCAGAGCCCGGCCGGGTTCAGAGTTTCGCCCAGCGCATGTGTTGGCGATCGCATCTAGCACAAAAAGCGCCGCCGCCGAGAGATCAGCCTCGCTCACCGGCTTGGCTCGGATGAGGCTCACCAAGGAGCGGGTCATTGAGGGGGCAGTCGGGGTCAATTCTTTAACTTTCGTAAAGGTTTTGTTCGCATTCATGGGGACAAAATTCATAACCCCTAAGGGCAGCCTTTGATGCGGCGCCATACTGGCGTTCCAGGCCCGGGGACGCAATGACGTCCGGTCTGGCAACGACTGAGTTTCGTGGCGCGGGCATATTAGCGACGCTATAAGGGAATTCAGAGGATTTGACCTGATTCGGTGAAACGCAGGCGGCAAAAAAGATGGACAAGCAGATAGCAACCTCCCCCTCACGCCCTCGTGCAGAACGCGCAAAGGCCGTTCGGTCCCCCCGGCGTCCGTCGGTCCGGCGGCTATCGGCGATGATTGGACTGTTGATGGGTCCCCTGGTCGCTGCGGGGTGCGCGGAAGCCCAGCTTGGCGCGCATGTGGCCAAGTCTTTGGGACAGGGAACCGGCGGCGGGATCTATAAGGTCGGCAATCCTTATAAAATCGATGGGCAATGGTATTACCCGGCTGAAGACGAGAATTATGACCGCAAGGGTATGGCGTCCTGGTACGGGCCGAATTTCCATGGAAAACCAACAGCTAACGGTGAGGTGTTCGATCAAAATCTGATCACCGCAGCACACCCGACTCTGCCGATGCCGATCTATGCTCGGGTAACCAACCTTGAGAACGGGCGCTCCCTTGTCGTAAGGATCAATGATCGAGGTCCTTTTGTGGCGGATCGTGAGATCGATCTGTCCCGTCGCTCAGCGGAACTTCTGGGATTCCTGAAACAGGGAACGGCCCGCGTCCGCGTGCAATATCTGCGTCGTGCGCCTCTGGATGGGGATGTTCCTGACGTCCAATCCGTCGTTGCCGAAAACCGGTTTACAGCGCCGCCCCCTCAGCAACCAACTGACCGGGACAATGCCATCGCCGCGCCAACTCAGGCTGTCCAGGTCGCGTCCCTCACACCCACATATCCGGTGAGTGCCGCGAGCGGCACCTTACGGCCTTCCGATATGGCGCCCATCCCGGACACGCCAGCTGCGGCGCCATCTCCAGCGGCCCAATCAACAAGTCTCGCACCGCCACCGGTTCCGGGCACTTATGTTCAAGCAGGGGCCTTCGCCAATCAGGCCAATGCGGAAGCTCTCAAAATTCAGCTATCCGATTTGGGGCCCGTCGAGGTGAATCCAGTCAATGTGAATGGAACGGACCTCTATCGGGTCCGCGTCGGCCCCGTTCAAGACCCACAAGCCGCAAACAGTTTGCTGCAGCAAGTTACGGGTCGTGGTCACACAAACGCCAGAGTTGTCATCGAATAATGCTCCTCGCAGCGGCAGTTCGCGCGTTTTAACAGCCAAATTTGAAGAGTCTCATGATCTTTCGTCCTCTTTCTCACAGTATCTTTGCCCTCCTGTTAGTGGTGGGCTCGTTTTCGTCAGCCACTGCGGCAGGCTTTGAAACCAAAGCGACCTTTGCGGTTCTGATGGATGGCGAGACCGGCGACATCCTCTACGAAAAAGGGGGTGATGTCCTGATGGCGCCAGCCAGCATGACAAAACTCATGACCATGACGCTGCTGTTCGAAGCGCTGAAAGAAGGTCGCCTGAGCCTTACGGACACGATGACCATCAGCGAAAATGCCTGGCGGCGGGGGGGCGCCGCATCTGGCTCGTCGACAATGTTTGCTGAGGTGAATTCGCGGATTCCTGTCGAAGACCTTATACGGGGCGTGATCGTTCAGTCCGGCAATGATGCCTGTATTGCAATCGCCGAAGGTATGAGCGGTTCGGAGGAAGCATTTGCTGAAGAGATGACCCGCAGGGGCAGGGAACTTGGGCTTACCCAGGCAGAGTTTCGTAATTCAACCGGCTGGCCGCATCCCGAACACATGATGACCTCCCGCGAGCTAGCGCAGCTTGCCCGCCACCTCATTTACGAGTTGAGCGATTATTATCCCTACTATTCGGAGCGTGATTTCACATGGAATGGCATCTCTCAGCCAAACCGGAATCCGCTGCTCTATATGAACCTCAATGTCGACGGATTGAAAACAGGCCATACGGAGGCATCCGGATATGGTCTTGTTGCGTCTGGCGAACAAAATGGTCGGCGCCTTATCATGGTGGTCAACGGCTTGACGTCCGAACGCGAGCGATCTGAAGAGAGCGAAAAGCTTCTCCGCTGGGGCTTCCGGGAGTTCAAAACCTACGATCTCTATGCGGCTGGCGAAGTCGTGGAAAATGCCGAAGTCTGGCAGGGCGTGTACGACCTCGTGCCCCTGGTGGTCGCGGAAGATGTTAGTCTGACGCTCACCCGCGCGGCCCGCCGGGACATGAAGGTGTCTGCAAACTGGGATGGGCCAATCGCGGCGCCGATCAAGGCAGGTCAGGAGGTCGGGACATTGACCATCGAAGCTCCGAACGCCCCCACGCGAACATTTCCCATCTATGCCGGGGCCAATGTTGACCAGATCGGCCTGTTTGGCCGCGCCATGAGTTCTCTGCTTCAAATGGTTACGGGCGAATAGGGCCTCATGAGCGCCGACCGCCCGCAAAAAGGCCGCTTCATTACATTTGAAGGCGGCGAAGGGGCGGGCAAGTCTACCCAGATCCGCCTGCTCAGCGAGGCAATCGGGAAAGCTGGACATACAGTCTTGCAGACCCGCGAGCCCGGCGGATCACCCGGGGCTGAGGAAATCCGGTCGCTTCTTGTCACAGGCGAGGGCGATCGATGGACGGGCATGACCGAAGTCTTGCTTCACTTCGCCGCGCGCGCCGATCATCTGGAGCGCGTCATTCTTCCCGCCCTTGAAAACGGGACCTGGGTTCTTTGTGACCGTTTTGTCGACTCGTCAGTCGCCTATCAGGGCGTAGCACAAGGACTGGGGAAAGATGTCCTGCAGGACCTGACGCAGCTCGTGGTGGCTGACACCATGCCGGACCTGACCCTGATCCTCGATCTGCCGGTGGAAGAGGGGCTCGCGCGGGCGGACAGCCGTGGGGACGGCGAAGACCGGTATGAGAAGATGGGTCAGGCGTTCCATCAAACACTGCGACAAGCCTTTCTGGACATAGCCCAGGGTGCGCCGGATCGGTGCAAGGTGGTCGACGCGGCAAACGAGATCGATACGGTGCATCAGGCCATCTGGCGCGAGACCGCAAGGCGTTTCGGCCTCTGACAGAATGGCGCTGGCCATGCTAAGCTGGTGACATGAGCGACCTTCCCGAACCTGACCGTCTCGGCGACTTCATACACCCGCGCGAGACAGCCGTCCTTTACGGACAAGCACCCGCAGCGCAAAGCCTGTTCGACGCCTTCATGGGCGGGCGCATGCATCATGCCTGGCTGCTGACGGGGCCGAAGGGCATCGGCAAAGCAACACTCGCCTACCACATGGCGAAGTTCGTGCTGACCTATGGCGACGCTGACAAGGCGCGAGCGATGGGTGCCGAGAGCCTCACCGTTTCCGAAGACATGCCCGCTGTGCGACAGATCCTGGCGCAGGGCCATCCAGACCTGTTGGTCATTCGCCGTCCCGTGGACGACAAAACAAAAAAAGCAAAATCGGTTATCCCCGTAGATGAAGTCCGAAAGACTTCCGGCTTCTTCGGCAAGAGTGCTGGGGCAGGCGGCTGGCGTGTCTGCATTGTGGACAGCGCGGACGAAATGAACGCGAATTCGGCAAATGCGCTGCTCAAGGTTCTCGAAGAACCGCCGGCAAAGTCTTTATTCCTGCTTGTCAGTCATCAACCGGGACGGTTGCTGCCGACCATTCGATCCAGGTGCCGGCAATTGCCAATGCCTGCGCTCAGCAGCAGCGCCATGGATCAGGTGCTCGGCGCCAACGGTGTCGATTTAAGCGGAGACGATGTTGCCGCCATCGACATTCTGGCTGAGGGCAGTGCGGGGCGGGCACTCACCATCGCGTCCGGCGGCGGGCTGGAGCTTTATAGGTCCATGGTGGACCTGATTTGTCAGCTACCCAGGCCGGATATTGCGGCGATGCATGCCCTGGCGGACAAGGCGGCGCGACGGGGCGCTGAGCAAACCTTCGAAATCCTGATCGATCTGATGCGCGATTGGGTTGCCCGTGCCGTACGCCAGGGCGCAGGCGGCCCGCCCACACCGGAGATCGCCCCTGGAGAAGCTGCCGCTATGGCGCGCCTGGTGGGCAGCGGAAACCTTGATCGGTGGGTCGAGGTATGGGAAAAGATCGGCGATTTGGCCACCCGCGCAGAGGCGCTCAACATGGATCGTAAGCTGGTGATTTTGAATGCATTCTCGATGCTTGAGGCCGCCGCTTCCGGCATGGCCCGGTCTGCCTAAGCCGCCGACACCGCCATCGCCGCGACCCAGTCCATTCGAACAGTTTTTTGCCCTGAAGAGTGCTTCTTAAAATGTCCGCCGCAAAGTCCTTCTACATCACCACGCCGATCTACTACGTCAATGACGTGCCTCATATCGGGCATGCCTATACGACGCTGGCATGTGATGCACTGGCGCGGTTCAAGCGGCTCGATGGGTATGATGTGCTTTTTCTGACCGGCAATGATGAGCACGGTCAAAAGGTCGAGAAGTCAGCTGAAGCACAAGGCATTACGCCCCAGGAACTCTGCGCGCAGATCTCCGGACGGTTTCAGTCTCTGGCGGAGACGATGAATTTCTCGATTGATGACTTCATCCGGACGACCGAAGACCGGCATATCAAAGCAGTTCAAGACATCTGGCAACGGATGGCCGACAAGGGCGACATCTATCTCGATTCTTATGCCGGTTGGTACTCCGTCCGCGACGAAGCCTTTTATGGCGAAGACGAGCTCCAAGACTCTCCGTCAGGCGACAAGGTCGCGCCGACGGGTGCGCCGGTGGAGTGGGTTGAGGAGCCGAGCTACTTCTTTCGGCTGTCCGCCTATCAGGACAAGCTTCTGGAACTCTATGATCAGCCGGGCTTCATTCGCCCGGAAACCCGTCGCAATGAGGTCGCGAGTTTTGTCAAAGGCGGACTTCGGGACCTCTCCATTTCCCGCACCACCTTCAATTGGGGCGTACCGGTGCCCGGTGATCCGGATCACATCGTCTATGTATGGCTCGATGCGCTCACCAACTATATCGCCGCAGCAGGCTATCCGAATGCGGATAGCGAGCTGTTCAAGAAGTTCTGGCCGGCGGATGTGCATGTGATTGGCAAAGATATTCTGAGGTTCCACACGGTCTACTGGCCGGCGTTCCTGATGTCAGCGGGTATCGAGTTGCCGTCCCAGGTTTTCGCCCATGGCTGGTGGACAAACGAAGGCGAGAAAATTTCCAAGTCGCTCGGCAATGTGATCGATCCGTTCGAACTGGTGGACACCTATGGGCTCGACCCGGTCCGCTACTTCCTGCTGCGGGAAGTGCCGTTTGGCAATGACGGGGATTTCTCCAAGACGGCCCTTATCAACCGGATCAATTCAGACCTCGCCAATGATCTCGGCAACCTCGCACAGCGTTCGCTCTCCATGCTGAACAAGAACCTGGGCGGCGTTATTCCGGAGCCCGGCGATCTGCAGGCGCAGGATGAAGCCATTCTGGCCCAGGCCGATGCGGCCCTTGATCTCGCGCGCGGCCACATGGACGACCGCGCCATTCACAAAGCGCTTGGAGCAATCTGGGATGTGGTCGCAGAAGCCAACCGCTATTTTGCGGGCGAAGAGCCCTGGGCGCTCAAGAAGACGGACCCGGCGCGCATGGGCACAGTGCTTTATGTTACGGCTGAAGTGGTGCGCAACGTCGCGCTCCTGGCGCAGCCGGTCGTGCCAGCGGGTGCTGCCAAGCTGCTCGACGTGTTGGCGGTGCCTGAGCACGAGCGGAGCTTCGAGTATTGCGGGGCGGCGCATCGCCTAAAGCCGGGTACCGAGTTACCCAAGCCGGAGCCGGTCTTTCCTCGGTATATGGAGCCGGAGGGTGCGTCATGAGTGCGCGTCTGGTTGATAGCCATTGCCACCTGGACTTCAAAGACTTCAACGGGGAGTTGGACGATGTGGTGGCACGCGCCGGGGATGCAGGTGTCGGACTCATGGTCACCATCGGCACGACGCTCAAGGGCTTTGACGGCGTGCTGAAGGTCGCCGAGACCTATGACAATATTGTCTGCACCGTCGGCATCCACCCCCATGAAGCAGAGGCCGAGCCGGATGTTGACACGGCGCGGCTGGTTGAGCTCGCCCAGCACCCGAAGGTTGTGGGCATCGGTGAGACCGGGCTCGACTATTTTTATGAGCACAGTCCGCGCGACGCGCAGAAAGCGAATTTCCGCGCCCATATTGAGGCGTCTCGCGAAACCCAATTGCCGCTCGTCATTCACACCCGCGATGCGGATGAGGACATGGCTGAGATCCTGACAGACGAAATGGGGAAGGGCGCGTTTCCGGCACTCCTCCACTGTTTCAGTTCCGGGCGGCCGTTGGCCATGACAGCACTCGATCTGGGTCTCTATATCTCGCTCTCCGGCATCGTCACCTTCAAGAGCGCGACGGACCTGCAGGCCACCGCGAAAGACGTGCCCTTGGAGCGCCTGCTGGTGGAGACGGACGCGCCTTATCTGGCACCTGTGCCGAAGCGCGGAAAGCGGAACGAACCGTCTTTTGTCGCCCACACGGCGGCGAAGGTCGCCGAGCTGCAGGGCATTGAGACAGATGCGCTGGCGACGGCGACCACCGACAATTTCTTCCGGCTCTTCAACAAGGTGCCGCGCGAGGCGCTCGCATGACCATACGATTTACGGTCCTGGGCTCCGGCTCCTCCGGCGGGGTGCCGCGGATTGGCGGCTATTGGGGGGCCTGTGATCCCAATGAACCCAAAAACCGGCGCCGGCGTTGTTCGCTCCTGGTTGAGCGCTGGCAAGACGATCCGGCCAAGAAGACGACGGTGCTGATCGACACCTCACCGGACATGCGCGAGCAGCTTATCGACACGGGCACGCAGTGGATCGATGGCGTGCTTTTCACCCATGACCATGCGGACCAGAGCCACGGGATTGACGATCTGCGCATGGTGGCGATCAACCGCATGCAGCGGGTGAATGTCTATATGGATGCCTATACGTCCGAAACGCTGATGACGCGGTTCGGCTATTGTTTCCAGACGCCGCAAGGTTCCAGCTATCCGCCGATCCTGAACGGCCACATGATCCGTCCCGGCGAGCCTGTGACGATTGACGGGGAAGGGGGCGCCATCACCGCTCTGCCCTTTGATCAGGACCATGGGGACATCCGCTCGCTCGGCTTTCGTATTGGCTCTTTTGCTTATTCGGCGGATCTGGTGGGATTACCGGAAGAAAGCTTCACGGCGCTGGAAGGCGTTGAGCATTGGGTTGTAGATGCGCTCCGCTACAAGCCGCATCCGAGCCATGCCCATGTGGAGATGACGCTCTCCTGGCTGGAGCGGCTCAAGGTGGCTCACGGGGTGCTGACCAACCTTCATGTGGACCTGGATTACGCCACGCTCGCGGGAGAGCTACCGGGGGCCCATGAGCCCGCTTATGACGGGCTGACAATCACGATTGACGACTGACGCCCGCGGCGAAACAAGGTTAACAAATGTCGATAAGCACCTGGAAACGCGATGGTTTTGAGATTTCCACGGACCTTGGCCGCGTTGACAAGGACTGGCTCCTGAACACGCTGGCCCAGACCTATTGGGCCAGCGGCAACACAGCGGAGACGCTCTGGACATCCCAGGAAAACTCAAGGGTTTATGGGCTCTATGACGCTGAAGGCGCGCAGGTGGGCTTCGCCCGTCTGGTGAGCGACATGGCGCGCTTTGCCTGGCTTTCAGACGTGCTGGTTGATCCAAAGCTTCAAGGCCAGGGCCTCGGCAAATGGCTCATGGAAATCGTCACCGGCGATCCGGCACTCGCCAAAGTCAATCGCTGGATGCTCGGCACCAACGATGCCCACGGGCTCTACGAGCAATATGGCTTTGAACGCATTGTCGGCCAGGAGGCCGACAAAGTGATGGTTCTGCGCCGCACCAAGCACTGACGCGCGGGTTTCTCAGATCAGAGATCGTTATGGGCGCCGTCGCAGAACGGTTCACGTTTCGTGTGTTTGCACTGGCAGAAGAACAGCGTGCGGTCTTTTTCCGCTTTGTACTCCATGGGCTCAAAAGACGTGCCTTGGTGAGAGCCGTCGCAGAAGGGCTGATTGGCGGATTTCCCGCAGCGGCACCACCAGTAGCTTTCACCGGCTTTGACCTCGACCTGAGCGGGCTCTTTCGCCGCGATTGTGGGCTTGTCCATAAATGTCTCCTCCAGACAGGGAATGTCGCAGTTACCCGAGATTCCTAAGGTTTCCATCAAAGCCTATGCTTAGGACGAGGTCGACTGGAAAGATACAAAATATTTCCCATAATATAAATTATGCGTCTTTTATATATGCCCTCGGCGCAACATGCCGTTCCTAATCTGACTCGGGTTTACCCCTTCCGGTCGAAGTTTGGGTGCGCGCGGTGTTTTTCAGATATGGTCTGCCCGCGCCAATGAAGCGCGGTGTTGTGATTGGAGTCCTCCCAAATGCTCAAAAAAATAAGAAGCTACCTCAATGGGAGCGCCGGCCCGATTGCGCAAATTCTGGAGACCCAGCGTCAGATTGCAGCATCCGTCAACGCTCTAAACAAAGCCCATGAAGACCTGGCCTCCCGGGTTTTCGCCAACCAAACGCAGCTGATGAGTAGTCAATCCCAGACGCTCGATACACAAGCTCAGATACTCAGCAATCAATCACAGGGTCTCAACAATCACCGTGACATGATTGACTCGACCAACCGCCTGCTTGCCGCCGGTGGCACGTCTGATGGACGGGTTTCGGAGACCCTAAAGCAGGTGATGAGGAACCAGCAGATCATTTCAGACCAGCTCAACCATGTTCTGGCAAGCAACCAGATACCTGACCAAGCGATCAGCGACTCCCTTCGACAAGTTCTGGAAAACCAGTCGCAGATTCTCAAAACCCAGACTCTGATCACTGAGAAAATAGGGATTGCCTCAAGGGATTTGAGCACTCCCGGCGACTTGGCATCCTTGTCTGCGATGGACGCGATTTATGATCGGCATGGAGTGCTTGTCAGCACGGCCGAGTTTTCTGATGACGCCCGGCGGGATATTGCGCTTTATCACCCCTACCGTGCTCGAGCTGAATGTGCGCTGGATGTTTGCAGCATGTACTCACAGGGTGACTATTTTGAGTTCGGAAGCGATGGCATGAGCACATTCAGGAACTTCCTGACCGCGTTCGATATTTTCGACCTGCCGACCACCCTTCCCGACACCCGGTTTTATGCGTTCGATGTTTTCGGGAAAGTTGATGAAAGCAAGAACCTTCCCGAGTTTTCAAAAACGTATTTTGATGCGTGGAAAGACGAAGGACACGACAAGCTTCAGGAAGCCCACGATCACATCGCCTCGCATGGTATCATGGCCGACAATTGCTATATCGTGCCGGGGTATTTTGAGGACACACTCACACAGGAACGAAAGCAAAAGCACCGTAACGAGAAGCGTTGGATTGCCTTTGCATTCATCGACTGTAACATCACCCCATCTTATGAGTTGGTCTTTGAGTTCATTTTCGACCTCATGGCAAAAACGAGCTTCATCTACATGGATGAGTATTTCATCAACTCAGACGTTCCTGGCTTGTATCAAAAGTTCTGTGAACGTCTTCGCGACGAGCGCGGCTTGGAAAGTCACTATATGCGAAATGCTGGGTCGTTCGGTGCCCTGTTCAGAATCCTGCCCCGTGGGAAGTTTGACACGCCGTCGCACTAATCGTCGAAGCGCAAGATGGGTGGCCGGAGGTTTCACCTTGCACCAGATATGAGAAACACTTGCGCCGCCCCCTCTCCTCCGACAGTGTTGACGAAGCGCATTCAAAAAAGAACTTCTAGTCAAAAAAAAACTTCGGGGGGACCGTCCATGCTCAAGCTTCATTTCGCACCTAATTCCCGCGCCCAGCGCACGCTCTGGCTGTTGGAAGAGTTGGGGCTCCCGTATGAGCTCAACCGCATGGAGTTCAACCCGAAGGACCTGAAGTCAGATGAGCATAAAGCGCGTCATCCCCTTGGTCGTATTCCGGTTTTGGACGATGGCGATGTCTCCATCTTCGAGAGTGGCGCAATTGCCGAATACATCCTGGAGCGTCACAAGAATGGCGGTCTGAAGCCCGCAGTCGATGACCCGATCTACCCGGAATATCTGCAATGGTTTCACTATTGCGAAGGCATGGTGATGCCACCAGTCAACACGATCGTCGTGCACACGCTTCTGCTGCCGCCGGAGCGGCAGGACGAAACCGTGCGCGGCCAGGCGCAGCGGCTCCTCACCCGCGCCCTCGCCCCCGTCAATGAAGCCATGGAAGGTCGTGAGTATATCCTTGGCGACTTCTCTGCCGTCGATACGATGCTCGGCCACGCGATCTATATGTCGAACCGCCTTGGCTGCGTGACCGACGAGATGACCAATCTCAAAGCTTATGTGGAACGGCTTGAGACCCGGCCCGCCTTCCAGAAAGCCATGTCCACCTGATCCCATCGGCTCTTCTGGCCGTCCTCTCTGGCCGGCCGCAAAATTGCTGTTTCTGGCCGTTGCCCCGTCGATTGTACTAGGACTATATTCCCACACTAATCCCAAATAAGCGCAGGAGGCTGGCGATGGCAACAGGCAGGTACAAGGGCAAAAGAGACCGGATGACCCCGGACGAATGGCATGACAGCCTTATGGCCATGCGTCCGGCCTATGGGGAGTTGGTGAAAATCACCATGACCCATCGGATTCAGTCGGTTCAGTACAGCGCGGCGCTCATCTGCATGAATGCCATGGCCGATCTCGCCAAGCTGCATGGGCGGCATATGCACCATTATTTCGGCTCGATTCCCGACAATAAGAGCTATTAGGGGCGAGCTAGGACTGACTTTCTGGGGCGGGTTCCCATAAGCCCACCTGCCCCGGTATAAGTCCTTATCGATATTCACATCTCAGGGTCATATCCATGCCGCTCAAAGCCGCGATAATTCCGGTCACCGCCTTTCAGCAGAACTGCTCATTGCTGTGGAACGATGAAACCATGGTGGGCGCCGTTGTGGATCCCGGCGGCGATCTCGACAAGATCGAAGATGCGCTGAAACAGATGGGCGTGACGCTGGAGAAGGTGCTGCTCACCCATGGGCATCTGGACCATGCCTCAGCTGCTGGCGAATTGGCGCAGAAGCATGGCGTGCCGATTGAGGGGCCGCACAAGGACGACCAATTCCTGATTGATGAGCTCCCGGACCAGGGGGCCAAATATGGCATGCAGGTCTATCCGGGCTTCCTACCGGACCGCTGGCTGGAAGATGAGGACACGGTGGAACTCGCGGGCCTCACGCTCCGCGTCCGCCACTGTCCCGGCCACACCCCCGGCCATGTGGTTTTCATCCATGAGCCGTCAAAGCTTGCCATCGTGGGGGACGTGATTTTTCAGGGTTCGATCGGTCGCACAGACTTTCCGCGCGGCAATCACGATCAGCTCATCTCGTCCATTCGTGACAGGCTGTTTCCGCTCGGGGGTGACATTGCCTTTGTGCCCGGCCACGGGCCCATGTCGACATTTGAGTTTGAAAAGAAGACCAATCCGTTTTGCTCGGACATGGCCGTCGGCGCGTGATTTTTGCCGCGTTTTCGAACCGCAAAACCGCTCACACTTTTGCTGAAAACGCTCTAAGAAACCAGGAGACCGCTGCGGGCTGCGTGGCCCAGCACCCGCATGGTCGTGGCCTTGGCCCGTGCCTCCGGCGTGCCCTCGGTCGCGGCGAGTGTCAGTTCGCCCTTGGCAACCGATGCCGCCAGTTCGTCTACAATCTGCTCTAAGGACTGAATGCCGTCGAGCCGGCTCAGAATAAACCGTGCCGTCTCATCAACGGCGATGGAATGCGGCAACAGACTGGATAGATGAGACTCCCCACGGCGCGCCTGCTTCAGTGCCAAGGGCGAGAGAACCGGCCGCTTGGACAACCAGGATACGGCACTATTTTCTGCGAGATGTGCGGTCATGGCGCCAATGGGCAGAAGTTTCCTGGCGACCGCAAGCAGGGCCTTCGACACCGCAGCTTTATCCACGGATTGAAGCCCGGTTGGTTTCAGGGCGGCTACGACATGGTCGACCAATTGCCCGCCTTGAACGGGGAAGTACTTGTGCCGTTCCATAAGCGCGAGTGCCACGATCTCAATCGGATTGCTGGTCCGGTATTTGAGCGGCCCTACAAAAGTCACGGGTTCCCCGGACAACAGGGTTTTGTCTGACACTGTTTTGTCGCCCCGCGCCAGCTCGCTGGTGAAACAAAGCCCGTTGAACGCCGTTTCCAAGTCAAACTCGTCTTTCGTCCGGTCATCGTGCACCAGAAGGACATGGCGGCGTTTGGTATGTCTATGTTTGTCAATCAGACCAAATAGATCTGGCGCGGCAAGGATCGCCCCATCCGCAGGACGCGCGTCAGCCGGCACCAACCCGATATGGGACTTTGCCGGATCAATGTCCCCTATCGGTTTCAGTTTTGCCGCATCCGCCATGGCCAAAAAGGCTTCGATCGATATTGCCTGATGCTGCGGGTCGAGCAAGTCACGATAGATCTCTGCGTCCGAGGCGCGCGCCAGCCGAGTTAACTCCAGACGCAGCAGGCGTTGGTCGTCAGATGTTGCCGGAGTCAGAGTCTTGGCGAGATTGCTCACGCGCGTCCGTATGAGCGCGATTTTTTCGTTCAAGGCAGCAGAATCGTCCAAGTCACTCCGTAGGCGCGCCTTTACCTCTTCGATCACATCCCATCCGGGACTCACATCAAGACCGATGCAGGCGACGCCCTTTTCGCTCAGATGTTTCTTCACAAGCACCAGCAGGGCCATTCTTTCCGCTGTCGCGGCCGTCGAAAAAACATCCGCCGCGGACACGAAGTCATACGCCGCAAGCCCTGCACTTTCGAAAGTACTGAGATCCATATTGCCGACGGAGATGTTCTGTACGCCCGCGTTTTGCATGGCGGCCGCACTGTCGGCACCAGATTTCAAGGTGGCAAGCGTGAAATCCGTCTGCGGCTCGGCAGTGGCATAGGCCAGGAGGTTCGCCCCTGCACGATTGGAGATTTCCAGATAGGCCGCTTCCGCAAGCGGCGGCGCGGGGTATCCCTCGCAGAGAGCCCGAGCACCCAACCTGGACGGCGAGAGAGCTGAGAGGACCTTTTGCGGGCCTGCCGCAAGATCCGCCGCGACCCTCGAAGGCGCAGCGCTTCGCTTTTCTGTGGCGAACGTCGTCACGCTCATCCCCTAATTGGTAAGGTCAGTCATGCAGTAGGATAGGATTAGAAGCTTAACGCAGGGTGGACATTTCGCCGGGAATGGTCTTCCGTGTTAAGAATTCGCCAATAGTCAAAAGCAACCCGTGCGGACCGGAAACAGCCAAAAACTGGATGAATACTGTCTTCCGGTTAACTGGCACATGTCTCCAAATCAGCGCGCAGGAGCGCTTTTGGCGCATCACCAAAATTGAGGACGTTTCGTGAAAGACACGCCTGAAGACCTCCGTTCCATCGATGCCCTGCTCAAGATCATGTCCGCCCTCCGCGACCCTGACGGTGGCTGTCCGTGGGACCTTCAGCAGAACTTTCGGACAATTTCGCCCTATACGCTCGAAGAAGCCTATGAGGTCGCAGATGCTATCGAACGGAACAATCTGGGAGACCTCAAAGAGGAACTCGGCGATCTGCTTCTTCAGGTCGTTTTTCACGCTCAGATGGCGCACGAGGAAGGCGCATTTGCCTTTGACGACGTCGTCGAGGGCATTTCATCAAAAATGGTAAGACGCCACCCCCACGTGTTCGCCAATGGCTCTTCAAATACGCCAGAAGGCGTCGCCCAAACATGGGACGAGATCAAACAGGCGGAAAAGAAGGCAAAGGGACATCAATCAGCTGGACTGCTTGACGATGTGCCTGTTGTCCTGCCAGCTCTGGTTCAGGCCGTGAAACTTCAAAAGCGGGCGGCTAAGGTCGGGTTTGACTGGCCCAGCGCCGCGCCGGTCCTTGACAAGATTGAAGAAGAAATTGCCGAACTTCGGGCCGAAGTCGCGGCAGATGATCATGATAAGATCGAGGAAGAATTCGGCGACCTTTTGTTTGTGCTGGCGAACTATGCGCGGCATTTGAAGGTCGACCCAGATGCAGCGCTGCGGCGGGCGAACCAGAAGTTCAGAAACCGGTTTGCGGTGATGGAGGAAACGGCGGCGTCCATACAGACGGAACTTGCCGACTTGTCTCTCCCACAATTGGAAGACCTTTGGACCCAGGCAAAGCGCAAAGAGAAAATGCCTTAGGTCAGCACGTCTCGCGCTGCGCGCCATAGCTCTTCATTGGCCGCCAAGATATGCGGTCCCCGCAAGACGCTGGGTCGGTAGTCATCGCCGGTTTCGACGCTTCGCGACACGCCACCCACCTCCGCCAAGATCAGGCTGCCTGGCGCGTGATCCCAGGGCAGCATGCGGTGATAGGAAGCAAGGTCCTTAGCGCCCCTTGCGATATCTGTATATTCGCGGGCGGCGCACATCTCATTCTGAGTGCTGCTGATATGACTTTTCAGACGGGTAAGACCCTGCGCCCACTGCTCTGGGAAGTGTTTCGTATAGAATGCCGCCCTCGCCTTTTCGAGTGGGAGCGGCGCAGTCCTTGACCTGAGCATTGAGGACCCATCTTCAGCCTCGAGTCTAACGCCGGCGCCGCGTTCCGCCAGAAACATCTCTCCGAGAACGGGAAAGTAGATCACCGACTGAACGACCTTGCCCTGAACGGCCAGGGCAACCATCGTCGCAAAGCCCGTATCGCCATTCACAAAGAGAGCTGTGCCGTCGATTGGGTCGACATACCAGGTCGGGTCCATGCCCGCACTTTTTTGCAATAGGTCTGGGTCTGCGGCCGTTGCCTCTTCACCGACGACAATTGAGCCCGGGACGAGCTCAGCAAGGCGCGGCGCGAGAAGAAGCTCTGCCTCCCTGTCCGCAACAGTGACGAAGTCTCCCCGGCTCTTTTCTTCGATTTCTTGATCGGTAAGCGACCTAAATCTCGGGAGTATTTTTTCGGCGGCGGCTTCGCGGACGATGGCCGCAAGTTGATCCATATCGGCCGTCATTCAGCCGCTTCCGCGAATTCCGCCAAGGCATCACGAACGAGGGCGGGGAACTTCTTCTCAAACCGCCCCATTTCGGGCGTGGCGAGGTCCACATCGATATGAGTGATGCCTTGCTCGTCCGGTTGGCTTTGGCGGACATTCCCGTGACGATGCAACCAGGCAATTGCCTCGCCATTTTCCGGGGCTATCGACATGTGAAGGCTCGTCATGTCATTTGCGAGCAGTTCATCAAGACGTCCCAGGAGGTGTTCGACGCCCTCGCCTGTCAGCGCAGAGGTCACCACGATATTGCTTTCCCGGGATGCCAATTCTGCAAGCGCAGTAGCATCGTCTTCGCCCAAAAGGTCCGATTTGTTGAGGACCTCAATCAACTTGTCCTCCTCTCGCGTGTCGATATCAACGCCCAGGCTCTTTAGAACATCGGAAACGTCTGCTTTTTGAGCTTCGGTTTCTCCATGCGCGATGTCACGGACATGCAGGATGATTTCAGCTTCTAGTACTTCCTCCAGGGTTGCGCGGAAAGACGCAATCAGATGGGTCGGCAGGTCTGAGATGAAACCTACCGTATCTGACAGGATGACCTTCCGGCCGCTTGGAAGCTCAATGGCTCGCATGGTCGGATCCAGTGTGGCGAAGAGCAGATCTTTGGCGAACACCTCAGATTCTGTGATCCGATTGAAGAGGGTCGATTTTCCCGCATTCGTATATCCAACGAGCGCCACCACGGGATAGGGAGCGACCCGCCGGGTCTTGCGATGCAGTTCCCGGGTCTTCTTTACTTTCCCAATGTCTTTTTCAAGACGGTTGATCTTTTCCTGCAAGGCTCGTCTGTCGGCCTCGATTTGCGTTTCGCCCGGACCGCCCAGGAACCCCACGCCGCCTCGCTGCCTTTCCAGGTGAGTCCAGGACCTGACCAAGCGGCTCTTTTGATAGGTCAGGTGGGCAAGCTCAACCTGAAGTCGGCCCTCTCGGGTCCGCGCCCTCTCTCCGAAAATCTCTAAAATCAATCCCGTCCGATCGAGAACCTTGACCCGCCAGGCACGCTCAAGATTGCGTTGCTGTACCGGCGACAATTGCCCATCAACGATCACCAGTTCGACATGTTCTTTCTTGATCCGTGCGCCAAGCTCTTCGACCTTGCCGCTTCCCAGGAGCGTAGCGGGTCGGATCGCGTCTAACGGGATGACGTCGGCGGCGACGATGTTGAGGTGAATAGCAGCCGCAAGCCCGACGGCTTCTTCAAGCCTTTCGTTGGCGGACCGTCGCTGGTCTGCTCCGCGTTTCAACCAAGGCAAGAGTACCCATGTGTTTGTTGTTGGTTGCTGCTCAACCTGAAAAGCTGGCCGGGAGCGTTTCTTGCTCCCGTCCATGTTCAGATCACCCCAGTTTGGATGGTCAGTCGTCAAGCGACCTCAGCTTTCCTCTTCGTCCCCTTCAAACAGGGATACAGGTTGTCCCGGCATAATCGTCGATATCGCATGCTTGTAGACGAGCTGTGAGTGCCCATCACGGCGCAGCAATACGCAGAAATTATCAAACCAGGTTATCACACCCTGCAGCTTTACGCCGTTCACCAGGAAGATTGTGAGCGTCGTTTTGTTTTTTCGGACGGTGTTGAGAAAAGTATCTTGGAGATTTTGCGGTTTATCCGACATTTTTTTCCATTCCAGTCCGCGCCGATAGCCCTACCCGCCGAGTTTCCCTTGACTGACACGGGAAAGCTAATGCACGCACCAATTTCAGCAAGGCTGCGTTATTTCCACATCAACGCACCCTTCCTCCTAATTCAGCGGGGTCATGGGCCACCGCCCCGCTTTGATAACTCGGCCCCCCGACCAGGCCCAAACTCATCATATAGACCAAATTGAGAATTGTTCAGTACCTGACCAGCCTAAAGTTCAAATCTTCTCAAGATAAGGACAAGTTTCTACTTCTATCCCGGTAAAGACCATTTAGTTTTTGTGTCATTGGGCCCGGTCTTCCATCCGAAATCTTCACTTGATCGATTGCGATAACCGGCATGGCGCCGACCGTTGAAGCCGATGAAAAGGCTTCAGCTGCCTCGAGCGCTTCAGCTCGAGAAAAGGCTCTTTCTTCGACGACAATGCCTAATCTGTTTGCACATTCCAAAAGAGCCCGGCGTGTAATGCCCCCAAGGATGTGATTGTCCAGGTGGCGCGTCACGAGCACATCTTCCCGCGTCACGATCCAGGCATTGGTTGAGGTGCCCTCGGTTATGTAACCGTCGTTATCAATCAGCCATGCTTCATAAGCCCCGTCGCTTCGGGCACTTTGCTTGGCCAGTACGTTGGCGAGCAGGCCGGTCGATTTGATGTCACACCTCGCCCAGCGCTCATCCGGTCGCGTTACCACACTAATCCCGTCAGACCGTCGCTTCTCGAGCGCTTCCTCATCAATGGGTTTTGCCGTCACCACAAACGTTGCTGGCACTGGTTCTGCTGGAAAGGCATGGTCTCGGGGCGCTACCCCGCGGGTCACCTGGCAGTAGACAATGGCATTGCAGAGGCGATTCTTACGGAGAACTTCCCGGTAAATTACAGCCAACACATTTGAGGTGACCGGGACCTTTATGTCCAATTGCCCCAGCGAGCGTTCAAGCCTTTCAAAGTGCCACTGCTCGTCGATCAGCCGCCCGTCTTCAACGGCGCAGACCTCATACACACTGTCAGCAAACTGGAAGCCACGATCCTCAATATGCACAGCCGCGGAAGCATGTGGCACGTACCGGCCATTTACGTAGGCAATGCGGGTCAAAAGAACACTTCCTCTCTCAGGTGCGCCATTGTTCGCGGCTGAATAGTGCAACAAGGGCGAGCAGTTCCAAACGCCCCAGGATCATGCCAACCATCAGGATCCATTTGGTGATCAGAGACATCTCCGGGTATAGCGGGCTTTCTCCCTGCATCAATGGATGCACCAAATCATAGGCAGGACCGGCGTTGCCGAGCGCAGATGCCGAGGCAACGAGGGCTGCCTCAAACCCCAGGCCAGACGCCGCCAGGGAAGCCGCCAGAACTGCGTATGCCACGAGGAAAAGCACGAAAAAACTCCAGACGGATTTCATAATCTGGATCGAAACCGAGCGTTGCCCAAAATGGGTGCGGATGATCCCATGCGGATGTACCAGGCGCTTCAGCTCGCGGGAGCTCTGCTTCACCAGGAGCGCCATGCGCATCAACTTAATCCCCCCTGCGGTGGACAGAGTGGCGCCGCCGACCAGGACCAATCCGATGACAAATACGCTCGACAGGCCAGCGTTTAATGATAGATCAGGCGACATGTAGGCCGTGCCGGTAACAAGGCTCATCGCCAAAAAGAGACCATTGCCTAGCGCCGCAATAACGTCGCCGGTTTCGCCAAGGGCCAGCACAGCAAAAAGAGCGCCCGCCGCCAGCACCACAACCCCGAGATAGATAACTTCCGGATCCTCTTTGTATTCGGCTCCTCGTCCGCGCAATCCGGCACGGTGGGTCGCGAAACTGATCGCACCCAACCCCATGAATATGAACAGAAAGGCCATCGCCCAGGGCGCTCGATAGTCCGCCAGACCGGTATCCGATGGGAGAAAACCGCCGGTCGAAACAGCTGACAATGCGAGGCAGAACGCGTCGAAAGGTGGAATGCCGCCAGCCCAGATCAACAAGAAAGCCGCGGCGGTAAATGTAGCATAGATACCGCCGACCGCTTCCGCGGTCCCGCGAAAGCGATCCAACGCGCGCGTCTTGTCGGCGCGCGTCAGAGGAGACACACGAAGCTCCATGCCACCAACGCCGAGAGGTACCAATACTGCCGCCCCCATGACGATGCTTGCCCAACCGCCGAACCATTGAAGAACTGCTCGCCAAATGATGATGGACCTGTCGACGATGTCCAAAGTCGGAATGACAGAGGCACCGGTTGTCGTAAAACCAGATACCGCTTCAAAATAGGCATCTGTCGCATTGCCGAAAAATCCGGATACGTAAAATGGCACGGCGGCGAACAAGGGGATCGCCACCCAACCAACGACAACCAGAGTGAGCAAATCGTACTTTGAGGGCCGTTTCCTCACATCACGAAATGCCATGATGAGAGCACCGCCGCTAAACCCTGCGAGCAGTAGCGTCAGCGAAAAGGCAACGATAGAGTTGCTCTCGCTGTTGAAAATGGCGGTAGCCCAGGGCAACAGAACGGCCGCCGCCAGCAGGAGCAATAGCCAGCCCAGGGCGTGCAATACAGTGCTGTAACTCATGGCTCAGCCCGCACCGCTGTGATCAGAAAAACTCAAGACTTACACGGAACATCTGTTCAACATTCGCGACCCGGTCACGCTGCGCGAACATCACGACTTTGTCGCCGGCTTGAATTTCGGTCGCACCATTGGGTGTCACCACCTCTCCATTCCGTGCGATCGCGCCGACGATCAACCCGTCCGGCAACTCAACCTCCCGTAGCGGCTGCCCAACCAATGGGGAGGTTTCCAGCGCTTCTGCTTCGATGACCTCGGCGGCGCCGTCTTGCACAGCCTGTAGCCCCCGAATTCGTCCGCGCCGGACATGACGCAATACATGGCTCACGGTTGTCGAGCGCGGATTCAAGAACGCGTCGATCCCCAGCGATTGCATCAAAGGCGAGTAGGTCTGGTTGTTGATGAGGCTCAGCGCCCGACTGCTGCCTTCCCGCTTGGCAAGAACACAGGTCAGAAGATTTACCTGGTCGTCATTGGTCAGCGTCACAATCGTCTCGGTTTCCTGGACGCCGGCTTCTCGCAGCAGTTCCGGATCCAAGCCATCACCGTTCAGTACAATGGCACGCTGCAACCGATCCGCTGCAAATATGGCGCGTTCCCGGTCCCGTTCCAGGACCTTTACCCGAACGGCGCTGTGTTGTCTTTCCAGTTCCTGCGCCACATAGAGGCCAATGTTCCCGGCACCGACAATAAGGACCTTTCGGGCCTCTTGCTCTTCGTGACCGAAAATTGAAAGCGTCCGGCGGACCTCCGACTTGTCGGCGGCAAAGTAGACCTGGTCGCCTACGATCATCTGATCGTCTGAATGCGGAACGAAGAGATTTCCGTTTCGTACAATCCCCACCACGCGGGCCTTGAGATCGGGAAACAGTTCCGTGAGCTGCCGTAATGGCGTGTTAACGATCGGACAGTCTTCGTCCAAAGCCACACCAACTACATTCACTGCACCATCGGCAAACTCAAGAATATCGAACGCGCCAGGCACCGCCAGGCGACGGAGCACGGTGCGGCCCACCTCCAGCTCGGGCGAGATAATCACGTCGATCGGCATGTGATCGCGGGCAAAGAGATCCTGGAAGCCTGCCTGAAGGTAACTCTGTGCCCTGATCCGGGCAATTTTGGTCGGCACATTGAAAACAGAGTGCGCCACCTGACAGGCAACCATGTTCACTTCGTCATGGAAGGTCACTGCGATCAGCATATCCGCATCCGGAGCGCCGGCACGCTCCAACACATCAGGGTGTGCGCCGTGGCCGACGATTGCCCGAACATCCAGAATGTCAGAGACCCGCTGGACCAGCTCTGCCGACTGGTCAACAACCGTCACATCGTTGTTCTCTGCCGCCAGCTGCCGGGCGATCCCAAAACCCACTTGTCCGGCGCCGCATACGATGACTTTCATATCATCTGTTCTTTCTTGAACGACTTGTCAGATATCGATCCATTTAACCTGATCATCCTAGACCTGCATTGAGGCACGGTCAGATGTATTGACACCTAGAGATTTCAGCTTCCGATGCAGCGCCGATCGCTCCATGCCAATAAAGGCAGCTGTTCGCGAAATGTTACCGCCAAAGCGGCCAATTTGCGCGATGAGATAGTCGCGCTCGAAGGTCTCCCTTGCTTCGCGCAACGGCATTGACATGATGTGCTCTCCGCCCGATCCGTTCACCCCGCTGGCAGGCGTGGTGCTTTCATCCGTCGGAAGCTTGTCGGCTGTGATCACCGCATTTGGCTCTGAGGATGTCAGGATCATCAACCGTTCGATATTGTTTCGTAATTGCCGAACGTTGCCAGGCCAAGAGTAAGACTGCAGCGCGGCCATCGCGTCTTCGCTGACCCTGCGCGGCGGCAAACCCGACGATCGAGAAATCTGAGCGACAAAATGATCCACCAGAAGCGGAATATCATCCCGTCTTTGTTCCAGAGACGGCACGTTGATTGGCACAACATTCAAGCGGTGGAAAAGATCTTCTCGGAACCGTCCAGCCGAAATCTCTTCACGAAGGTCTTTGCTTGACGAAGACACGACGCGAACATCGACTTTCACCTTGTTGCTGCCGCCAACGCGGACGAAGGTCTGTTCGACAAGCACTCGCAGAATTTTGCTCTGGGTTTCGAGCGGCATGTCAGCGACTTCGTCCAAAAAGAGCGTACCGCCATGAGCTTGCTCGAAGACCCCAACCTTCCTTGGCCCGTCCGTCCCTTCTTCGGTGCCGAAGAGCTCGATCTCCATTCGCTCTGGCGCCATTGTCGCTGCATTGATGGCTACAAATGCGCTGTTTGCCCGCCTTGACGAGGCGTGAAGCAGGCGTGCAACCACTTCTTTGCCGCATCCAGAGGGGCCACAGATCAAGACGCGACTGCCTGTCGGGGCCACCTTCTCAACCGTCTGGCGCACAATATTCATGTTGGGCGACGCGCCAATCAGTGTCGTCTCTTGGCCCACCTTTACACGCAGCTCAGCGTTTTCTTTGCGAAGACGGTGGGCTTCAATCGCGCGTCTGATGATCAAGATGAGCCGGTCGGCCTTGAATGGTTTCTCGACGAAATCATAGGCCCCTTTTTTGATCGCCGAGACCGCTGTCTCAATATTCCCGTGCCCACTAATGATGACCACAGGCAGATCCGGATATCGCTCGGAGATCACATCAAGCACCTCCAGGCCGTCCAGACGGCTTCCCTGAAGCCAAATATCCAATACGACAAGGCTTGGCATGCGCTGTTCCAATGCCTGCAGGACACCGTCGCTATCCGCGGCCACGCGCGTGTCATATCCCTCATCCGACAATATGCCGGAGATCAACTCGCGAATATCTGCCTCATCATCAACTATGAGTATCTCGGAAGCCATCAGCCACTACCTGTTTCTACTAGACTCAATTTGTCCATCTCTGCGGACATTTCAGTTTCATCGTCATTTGCATCCTGCACCCCGGGTCCGACACAGGGGAAACGCAGCACAACTTTTGCGCCAGCCTCCCATCCCTCGCTTGCAGGCGCGTCCAATAAATCGAGAGTACCGCCGTGGTCTTCCATGATTTTCTTCACGATCGCCAGACCCAAGCCAGTGCCTTTGGTGCGTGTCGTCATGTAGGGTTCTGTCAAACGCATTCGCCCCGTGTCAGGGAGACCTCGGCCTGTATCCGTCACGGATATTTCGATCGTGTTGCCATCGGATTTGGCAACCGTTTCAATCCGGTTGGTGTCAGTCTCTGATACGTCTTCTTTTCCTTCGATCGCTTCAGCTGCATTTTTAAGAATGTTGGTAAGCGCCTGACTGATCAGACGGGCGTCGCCTTGAAAATTGATAGGCGCTTCTTGAAGCGAGAGATCATATTCGATTTCTGGATGCGCAACCCGTTGCAGGAAAACAGCCTGCCGAACAATTTCACCCAAATCCGCTTCTTTCATAACGGCTTCCGGCATCCGTGCGAAAGAGGAGAACTCGTCGACCATGCGTCCGATATCACCCACCTGACGAATGATCGTGTCCGTGCATTGCTGAAACACTTCCGGGTCGTTTGCCACCTCACCAGCATATTTCCGGCGCAAGCGCTCGGCCGATAGCTGGATGGGCGTCAGCGGATTTTTGATCTCATGCGCAATACGTCGCGCGACATCTGACCAAGCGGCGTTCCGCTGCGCAGACACAAGTTCTGTTATGTCGTCAAACGTCAGCACGTACCCCTGCAGGTCGCCACCTGACCGTTCGCCGGTCACACGGACATTCAGCGTGCGTTCTCTTCCTGACCTGAGCAAAACAACCTGATCTCTTGCCGACCGACGCGCCTGTGTTTTTGCGGCAAGCACAACCGACGACAGCTCAGGCGCTACGTCTGACAAAAGCTGTCCATCGGTTGTCGCTTCGTCGAGACCCAAAAACTCTTGGGCCGCCCGGTTTGCGTGATTGATGCGCATATTGGCGTCGAGACCGATCACACCGGCGCTCACGCCGGCCAACACAGCTTCAGTGAACCGACGTCGATCGTCGAGCTCATAGTTGGCGGTCACCAATTCGTTTTGTTGATTTTCGATCTGGCTGGTCATGCGATTGAACGCCCGGCCAAGCGTCTCAATCTCGTCGTCATTGCTCCCGATCGCTACGCGTGTCGACAGATCACCATCACTCACGCGTTCCGCCGCGCTCACAAGGCTCCCGATGGGTGACACGATACGGTTGGCGGCCCAAAGCCCAAGCCAGATTGCAGCCAACAGCACAACGAGTGCGAGCGTCACGTAGATAAGCGCAAACGTCACCTGGACAGAACTCAGACCGCCTTCCAAGGTTTCATACTCCGTCACCGCAGCCTGCGTCAGCGTTAGGTGATCGAGTACGCGCGCATCCACAAATCGAGCAACATAGAGATAGGTGTTGTCGAATGCCGGCAGTTTGACCAATGCCCGGATCTGATCGCCATCGTTGGCGGTGTAAAGAACAACCAGCCCCTCGTCCGCTTTATCAAATTGATCGGCGCCGGGTACCTGCATGGAGGGAGCAACAGCCGCGGTTGCCCGCAGTACGGTTTTCCCCTCGCGGTCGACCAAATAGGCCGCAGGCAAGGACCTCAAAGCGGCTTGGGTCGCAAGGAGCTGCTGGCCCCGTTGAAAATTGGAGGTGAGGTATGGGGCGGCTCTGTTGAGGTCATTTGCCATGGCCAAAACGTCGAGACGCAACACCTGATGGTGCTCATCAAGATAGGCTTCAGCGACCTGGAGGGCGTTGTCGATGATGGCGCGCGTGCGTTCGCTGAACCAGGTATCGAGGCCCCGGTCCAGCGTCACAACCGCAAACACCGCCACCGTGATTGCCGGAAGAACTGCAATCAATGAGAACATCGTCACCAGGCGGACGTGAAGCTTCGCACCAGCGATTCCACTATGGCGCTCCATCACCAGCCGGATAATCCGCCAGCCAATGAGACCGGCAAGAATGAGAGCGACGAAGAAGTTGGCCAGTAAAAGCGCTGTGACAACGCCTTTGCTCGGCGCAAATGGCGTCAGCCCGGTCAGCGTCATATAGGTAAAAGTGCCCAGGAAAACGGCAATAACCACCAGGCTAATCGGCACCGTTGTGCCGAGACGGAGACGTCGGCCCAAATCCGATTTCCGTACCCAGCCGGACCACGCTGTCATGTAGTCGATTGTCGCCATTGAGGCTTCAAACCATCCTGCACTGTTGCTGTCATGCCCACCAGATGGGCATCACCTGTGTCAGGAAGGTCACGGACCGCCGCTGACGGGCGCATTCTGGCGCTTGTCACGGGCCCTTTCAACAACAATGTTGCAGGATTACATCAGTTTGATCTGTTCGTTGCCGCTGTGGTTAACGGGGCATCCGCACAACCTGGACGTCAAGCTCTCGGATCTTTTTGCGCAATGTGTTGCGGTTAATGCCGAGCAGCTGGGCCGCTTTGATCTGATTGCCACGGGTCGCCGCCAGACTGATGGTGAAAAGCGGTTTTTCGATGTCTTTGAGAACGCGCTCATAGAGCCCTTCCGGCGGCAATTGGTCCCCATGGGAGGCAAATTCACGGCTCAGCGCGCGCTCCACAATCTCGCCCAGCCCCTCGTCAACAGCCGCAGGTTCTGACACCTGTCCAAAGGCAGGCTCGGTCAGCTCGGTCTGCAGCACGGACACGCCGATTGTGTCTTCTGTGTAGAGCGCCGCTAAGCGACGCACGAGGTTCTCAAGTTCCCGCACATTGCCCGGCCAGCGATATCGTTTCAGGAAGTCCATGCCGTCCGCGTCGACTGTTTTTGGCGGCAGGCCCTCTTCCTGAGCCAAAGTGAGGAAGTGCCTCACCAGGTCCGGAATGTCCTCAATGCGCTCTCTGAGAGGTGGCAGGCGAATGGGAACGACATTCAGTCGATAGAACAGGTCTTCACGGAACAGGCCCTGATTGATGAGTTGGCGCAGATCACGATTGGTGGCCGCAACGATACGCACATCGGTCTTGATCGGTGTTCGACCGCCCACGGTAGTGTATTCGCCCTCTTGCAGCACGCGGAGCAGCCGAGTTTGAGCTTCCATCGGCATATCGCCGATCTCGTCCAGAAAGAGTGTGCCTCCTTCCGCCTGTTGAAAACGCCCAGTGCTTCTCTGGCTAGCGCCGGTAAAAGCGCCCTTCTCATGGCCGAAAAGCTCGCTTTCGATCAATTCACGGGGGATTGCCGCCATATTGATGGCCACAAACGGACCATGGCGCCGTTTCCCGTAGTCGTGAAGCGCCTTGGCGACCAGTTCCTTACCCGTCCCGCTTTCACCGGAAACCATGACCGACAGATCTGTCTGCATCAACCGCGCGAGAACGCGGTAGATCTCCTGCATCGCGGGCGACCGGCCGATCAGCGGAATCTTGTCGTCGTCGTCCTGCTGCGACGCTGGGACAGCACTGGCGCCGGGCGTTGACAATGCGCGTTCCGCAACAGCCACAACCTCGTTTAGATCAAATGGTTTCGGCAGGTATTCATAAGCGCCGCGCTCAGCAGCCGTAATCGCCGTCATGAGCGTGTTCTGCGCGCTCATGACGATCACTGGCAGTTCCGGGCGTACCTTCTTGATCCGCGGAAGCAAATCGAAGCCATTTTCGTCGGGCATCACCACATCGGTGAACACCAGATCTCCATCGCCCTGGTTCGCCCACCGCCATAGTGTGGCTGCGTTCGACGTGGTCCGCACATCGTACCCCACCCGCCCCAGCGCGTGGCTCAATACTGTTCGAATAGCTGCGTCGTCATCTGCAATGAGAATGGTTCCAGACGGCATGCTTTAGGTTTCCCTTGGTTGGGTCGTTTCATCCACCGAGTGCATCGGTAGCAAAACTCGAAAAATGGTACGTCTTGGCTGGCTGTCGCATTCGATGATGCCGCCATGGTCCCCAATGATCTTTGCGACCAGGGCGAGACCCAGGCCAGTGCCGGAGGCTTTTGTCGTCACAAAGGGATCAAAGAGATAGGGCACCAGGTCGTCGGGCACCCCTGGCCCGTTGTCGATGATGCAAATCTCAATCGGCAGGCCGACACGCTCCTGACTGCCAGGCACGGAGAGCCGCACGCCCGGCCGAAATGCCGTTGTCAGCGTGATCTCGCCTTCCGGTTTGTCGATGGCCTCAGCCGCATTTTTTATCAGGTTCAGAAAGACCTGGATGAGCTGATCCTGATCGCCGGGCACAGGTGGCAAGGACGGATCATATTCTTCTGTAATCTTCAGAGAACTCGCAAAGCCCGTCGCGGCCAGTTGTTTCACGCGGCCCAACACGACGTGAATGTTGGTTGGTACGCGCGGTACCGGCCTTTCATCGGAAAAGACTTCCATCCTATCAACCAGCCCGCAGATTCGGTCTGTCTCGTCACAAATCAATCGCGTCAGTGCCCGATCATCCTCGCTCGCCACTTGTTCCAGCAGCTGCGCAGCGCCTCGAATCCCGGACAGCGGATTTTTGATCTCGTGGGCGAGCACGCCGGCCATGCCCGCGACCGATCGAGCCGCCCCCCGGTGCGTCAGCTGCCGGTCCATTTTGTGCGCCATGGTGCGTTCCTGGAGAATAACCAGCACCGTCCCTGGCAAATCGACAATGGGCGAAACTTGAATATCGACCTCCCGCTCGCCAAACCTGGGAGAGGCAAGCTCAACGCCGTACTCGTTGACGGATGCGCTGTTCTCCATCACTTGCTCAATCAACGAGAGAAGCGGACTCCCAAATGACACGAATTCCGACAAGGGATGCCGCGTGAGAACAGCGCGACTCGCGTCGAAGAAGGTTTGTGCGGCATCATTGACGAAGGTCGCCTGCAGTTTGTCTCCGACGGCGATCACAGGGTGCGGCATCGCGTTCATCAGCTGAGCCGCGTCCGGGGTCAGTCCGTCATTATTGGTATTCAGTTCGTGAACACTCATGCGGCCGTCCTTTCGGTCTCGGAGGTAAAGAACCGTTCCAGCCTGTTCAGAACAAAGTGTGGATCGTCACTGGGCAACACCTGCGCCTTGATCAACTCGACATCGCATTGCCAATCTTCTGCGGCGGCATCGAGATACCAGCCGAGATGCTTTCGAACGATGCGACTACCGAGGCGGTCTCCATAAAGCGCCAAGGCATCTTGATAGTGGGCTTGAATTATCTCCCATCGGCCTTCAGCGTCCGGCGCCTCTGTGATCTTGCGCCCGGACAGGGCATCATCGATCTGTTGCAGAAGCCAGGGTCGGCCATTAGCGCCCCGCCCGATCATGACACCCCAGGCTCCGGACGCTTTCAGACAAGCTTTCGCGTCTTGAATTGAAAGAATGTCGCCGTTGGCCACGACGGGGATGTCTACCGCATCAACCACGGGACGAATTGCCGTCCAGTCGGCCTGCCCCTTGTAGAATTGGCAGCGTGTCCGTCCATGGACGGTTACAAGCTTAATGCCCGCTGCCTCAGCGCGCATCGCGAGTTCCGGTGCGTTCAGAGAGTCATGGTCCCAGCCAAGGCGCATTTTCAGTGTTACAGACAGCTTCGTCGCCTCGACCGTCGCCTCAATCAGCGTCAAGGCATGATCGAGGTCCCGCATCAGCGCCGATCCAGATAGTCCAGATGTCACCTGCCGTGCCGGGCAGCCCATATTGATGTCGATAATGTCTGCGCCGGCCTGCTCGGCGAGCCGTGCACCTTCTGCCATCCAATGGGCTTCGCGGCCCGCCAGTTGAATAACCAGAGGCTTCAGCTTGCCGCTCCCGGCTGCCCGCCTCACAACATCAGGACGCTCGCGGGCCAACTCCTCGCTCGCCACCATTTCAGATACAAGAATGGCGGGAGACACTTTCGCGACGGCCGAGCGATAGGGTAAATCCGTGACACCGGACATCGGCGCCAAAAAAACACGGCTTTGGTAAATGGGTGCCCCGCCTGGATTGGTCATTATTTAGGCATATCTCGTTCTGCTTAAATCTTGAGCAATTTGTACCGGTTCCAGTACCGCAGCGCAATGTTTAAGTCGCAAAAACCCTAAAAACTCAGGTGTTTCCTGGGCTTGCCAAGGCTCTTATTAGGTGCGAAACGAGGAATATGCGTGTTGTCGCTCTCATTGTTGCAGCCGGCCGAGGGACCAGAGCGGGCGCCGGTTTGCCCAAACAGTATCGCCCGATTGGCGGTGTGCCTGTTTTGACGCGCACGCTCGGCGCATTCTGCAACCATCCGGAGGTGGATGACGTTGCCGCCGTCATCCATCCAGACGATGGAGCGCAGTATGACAGGTGCGCTGAAGGGCTGCCCAAGCTTCTGCCACCCGTTTACGGCGGCTCGACACGCCAGACATCGGTTCGTGCCGGTCTGGAAGCCTTGGCGGCTTCAAAACCTACCCATGTGCTGATCCATGACGGCGCCCGACCCTTTCCCCCATCTGACATGATCAGCCGTGTGATCTCCGGCCTGCACGATCATCAGGGAATTCTGCCGAGCCTGGCCGTGACGGATACACTGCGCACCAGCGAAGATGGGAAAGCCGGCGACACAATCGATCGATCCCAGCTCGTGCGGGCTCAAACGCCGCAGGGCTTTGCGTACAGTCCGATCCTGGAAGCTCACCGCGCGCATCACGCAACAGAGTTTACCGACGACGTTGCGCTTGCGGTGAAGTCAGGTATTGAGACGCACCTTGTGGACGGCTCGGAGGATAATTTCAAAGTGACGACACCTGACGATTTTGCTCGGGCCGAGCGTTTTCTCAATGCTTCCCAAGAGACAAGATCGGGCGCAGGCTTTGATGTGCACCGATTTACCGAGGGCGACCGTGTCACCTTGTGCGGCGTCGCTATTCCCCATTCGCAAAGTCTGCTTGGTCATTCGGATGCGGATGTCGGCCTTCACGCCATTACCGATGCTTTGCTGGGTGCGATCGGGTCCGGCGATATTGGCGATCACTTTCCGCCATCAGATACTCAATGGAAGGGCGCCGCGTCACATGTGTTTCTCGAACACGCCGCAGCACTATTGGCGGCAAAGTCCGGCAGCATCTCAAATGTTGATGTGACACTGATATGCGAGGCGCCGAAGATTGGTCCGCACCGAGACGCCATGCGAACCTCTCTATCCCAAATTCTGGGCATATCGATCGACCGTATCAGCGTGAAAGCGACGACGACCGAGGGTCTTGGATTCACAGGGCGTGGTGAGGGCATTGCCGCACAGGCTCTGGTGACGGTGAGCGTACCTCGCCCTGCGGTGTCTGAATGACCAAACTCGCCGCGCTCATTGCCACCTGGTTTGGGTCCGGCCTTTTGCCCAAGGCACCCGGTACCTGGGGATCGCTAGCTGCGCTGCCTTTTGCCTGGGTCATACTTTTTGTTGCCCCCAGTGCCTTGGCGCTGGTTGCCGCAAGCTTCCTGCTGCTTTTCGTCGGCGTCTGGGCCTCGGCCCTGCACAGCGACACACTCGGCACGCACGACGCCGGCGAGATTGTGGTGGACGAGGTTGTCGGCCAGTGGATTGTGCTCGCCGTCGCACCTATCTCGCCCCTGGGTTGGGCCGCGGCTTTTGTGCTCTTTCGAATTTTTGATGTCATAAAACCCTGGCCGATCAACTGGATCGACAAGCGCGTTACTGGCGGTTGGGGTATCATGCTGGACGATGTTGTTGCCGGCATTTTTGGGGCACTTGCTATTCTGGTAATTGTGTCCGTGGTTGGAGAATTTTGAATGTCCCTGTTTCCTCGCCCTATCCTCCAACTGGCGGAATTGGTCCTTGCGGATGCCAGCGAGAAGTCGCTGAAGATCGTCACCGCAGAAAGCTGTACCGGTGGTCTCGTCGCTAGCTGCCTTACGGAAGTCGCCGGCTCCTCGGCTGTCGTCGAACGCGGGTTCGTCACTTATTCCAATGAAGCCAAGCGAGACATGCTCGGTGTACCCGGCGACATGATTGCCGACCATGGCGCCGTCAGCGAACCTGTTGCAAGGGCGATGGCAGAGGGCGCTTTAGAAGAGTCCCGTGGCCATGTCAGCGTTTCGATTACGGGTATAGCCGGACCCGGTGGCGGAACCGCCCTCAAACCGGTCGGTCTTGTGCATATGGCTGCTGCGCGTCTCCGCTACAGCATCATTCACGAAGTCTATCGGTTCGGGAATGTCGGTCGGGACGAGGTTCGTATGCAGGCCGTTCAAGCAGCGCTTGAGCTCATGCGCCGCCAGATCGATCGCTGATCAAAGGGATTGTTGATCACTGGGACTGCTGATCCCCATAGAGCTCATCAGCGCGATCGAAAAAGGCCGTGACGATTTTGTGGACGGCTTTATCGAACATGCCGGTCACCATCTTTTCCATCACGCGGCTTCGAAACTCAAAATCGACGGCAAAGTCGACTTCGGTTCCTTCTGGCTTCGGCTCAAACCGCCAGTGATTGTCGAGATGTTTGAAAGGTCCGTTGACATAGGCCACATCAATCGTGCGGTGTTCCGGGTTCAACGTCACGCTGCTGCGAAATGTTTCCCGGAACATTTTGTAGGAGATAAGCACGTCGGCAACGATGACCTGGTTCTCACCCGCAGTTCCTCTGCTTCGAACGCGGACACCCATCACCCACGGCAGAAACTGCGGATAGCTTTCGATATCCGAGACAAGGTCATAGAGTTTTTGAGGTGGATGCGCGACCAGTCGGCGCTCTTTGTGGGCAGGCAAGGAGTCAGCTTTTGGAAAGTTTCGCTTCTCGCGCGGCCCGCAATGCGGCGAAGTCCGCGTCCGCATGATAGGAGGACCGTGTGAGCGGCGTCGCTGACACCATCAAAAAGCCCTTGGAGCGGGCGGTTGTTTCATACCCTTCAAATTCTTCCGGGGTCACGAAACGGTCAACTGCCGCGTGTTTGCGGGTTGGCTGCAGATATTGCCCCACGGTCAGGAAATCGATATCGGCAGACCGCATATCGTCCATGACCTGCATGAGTTCTTCGCGAGTCTCACCCAGCCCAACCATAACGCCCGACTTTGTGAAAATTGTCGGGTCGAGTTCTTTCACCCGTTGAAGCAAACGGATGGAATGGAAATAGCGCGCGCCGGGTCTGATCGAAAGATAGAGCCGCGGTACCGTTTCCAAATTGTGATTGAAGACGTCAGGCTTTGCGTCGACAACAACCTCAAGCGCGCCTTCTTTCCGCAAAAAGTCTGGCGTCAGAATTTCGATGGTGGTGTCCGGCATCCGGGCGCGGATGGCGCGAATGGTCTGCGCAAAATGGTCTGCACCGCCATCGTCCAGATCATCCCGGTCAACGGAGGTGATTACCACGTGCCGCAGACCCAGCTTCTCGACCGCATTGGCCACATTCTCCGGTTCTTGCGGGTCAAGTGGATCCGGCAGGCCCGTGCTCACGTTGCAGAAGGCGCAGGCCCGGGTGCATGTGCCGCCCATAATCATCATGGTGGCGTGTTTTTCGGTCCAGCATTCGCCGATATTGGGGCAGCCAGCTTCTTCACAAACGGTGACGAGCCCATTGTCCCGTACAATCTTCTTGGTCTCGGAGAAGACCTTGGACCCCGGCGCCTTCACTCGGATCCACTCGGGCTTCCGCAGCACGGGGGTATCCGGACGATGGGCTTTCTCCGGATGCCTGGCGCGTTCTTTGGGCCGCTTCTGATCGCTGCCGACTGTTTTGAGGACCGTTACCATGTGTTTCTGTCTGCTGAGTCTCTTGATCTCTATATGGGAGTATAGACCGAAAAAGTTAAGATCGGTCGGTCAAATCACCCGTATCCCAGCGCTCAAACTGGTCATCCGGCGCCTCTACCTCACTGAAAGCCATATGTCACTCACAGCATACTCGCGGGTCAGATGTGCAAAGCACGCCCAAAAGCATCCAGCACAGACTCATGCATCATCTCACTCAATGTCGGATGCGGGAACACTGTTGCCATCAAATCCGCCTCGGTGGTTTCGAGCTGCCGGGCAATGGTGTAGCCCTGAATGAGTTCCGTGACTTCAGCGCCCACCATATGGGCGCCCAGCAGTTCGCCGGTCTTGGCATCAAAGACCGTTTTGATGAGCCCTTCCGCCTCGCCGAGGGCAATGGCCTTGCCGTTGCCAATAAAGGGGAAGCGCCCCACCTTGATCTCGAGCCCCGCCTCTTTGGCGGCTGCCTCGGTCAGGCCGACACTGGCGACCTGCGGATGACAATAGGTGCATCCTGGAATTTTGCTGGTGTCCATGGGATGCACGCCCTTCACGCCTGCAATTCTCTCGGCCACCATGACACCTTCATGGCTTGCTTTGTGGGCGAGCCACGGCGGGCCCACCAGATCGCCAATGGCATAGACACCCGGCACGCCGGTCTCGCACCATTCGTTGACCGTGACGTGTCCGCGGTCGGTTTTCACGCCTGCCTTCTCAAGGCCGATGTTCTCGATGTTGCCCGTGATGCCCACAGCGGAGATCACTTTCTCCGCTTTCACCGTTGAGGTCTTGCCGCCTGTATCGATGGTCGCTGTAACACCTGATTTCGATTTTTTGAGGTCCGTCACCTTCGCGCCGGTCAGCAGGGTCATGCCCTGCTTTTTGAACGCCTTGGCGGCAAAGACCGAAATCTCTTCGTCCTCCACCGGGAGTACACGATCGAGGAGTTCGACCACCGTGACGTCAGCGCCGAAGGTTTTGTAGAAACTCGCGAACTCGATACCGATGGCGCCGGAACCAATGACTAGAACCGACTTCGGAATGGATGTCGGGACCATGGCCTCGCGATAGGACCAAACTGCGTCGCCGTCCGGCTCCAGACCGGGCAGGGTCCGTGCGCGGGCGCCGGTCGCCAGGATGATGTTCTTTGCAGAAACTTCCGTCGTTTTTCCGTCGGTCTCGACTGATAGTTTGCCCTTACCTGCGAGGCTTCCTGTGCCAACAATGACGTCGACCTTGTTTTTCTTGAGCAGGAACTGAACGCCCTGGGACAGCTGGCCCGCAACCGCGCGGGAGCGTTCAACGATTTTGGTTCCGTCAAAGGAGAGACCCTCGACCTTCAGGCCGAACTCTTCCGCCCGTTCCATATTGTGATAGATCTCGGCGGAGCGCAGCAGCGCTTTTGTCGGGATGCATCCCCAGTTGAGGCAGATGCCCCCAACCTCCGCGCGCTCGATGACGGCGGATTTCAACCCGAGTTGGGACGCGCGGATCGCCGCAACATAGCCGCCGGGTCCGGACCCCACGACAACAACGTCATATGATTTTTCGGCCATTGTCTGTCCTCACAGCAACATAGAGGGGGGATATTCGATGTAGGACTTAAAGGCGGCCAATAGCTGTGCGCCCAAGGCTCCATCAATGGCCCGGTGATCGCAGGACAGAGTCACGGTCATCACCGTAGCGGCTTTCACTTCGCCATCAACAATGATCGGACGCGCTTCACCGGCTCCCACCGCCATGATGGCCGCCTGCGGCGGATTAATCACGGCAGTGAAGTTCTTGATGCCATACATGCCGAGATTGGAAACTGAAAAGCTGCCGCCTTCAAATTCCGCCGGTGAAAGTTTCTTGTCTCGGGCACGCGCCGCCAGTTCTTTCGCCTCGGCGGAGATTTCCGCAAGACCCTTCTCATCTGCACGGCGGATTATCGGTGTAATCAAGCCGCCTTCCAAGGCGACGGCGATACCGACATCAGAATGATGGTGCTGTAGAAGTGCATCGTCCGCAAAGCTCACATTGGCCTCTGGAACTTTCTTAAGTGCCAAAGCCGCCGCGCGTACGACGAAGTCGTTGACGGAGAGCTTGATGCCTGCATCCGCGCCTTCCTCATTCAGATGTTTGCGAACTTTCAACAGCTCATCCAGCACGCAATCGATGGTGAGGTAATAGTGCGGGATTTCCTGTTTCGATTGCGTGAGCCGTCGCGCAATGGTCTTGCGCATGGAATTGAGCGGGATCTCGTCATACGTCCCCGGTTCATAGAACGCCCGCGCATCGACCGATGACATGGGGCTCGCGGGTTTACTGGCAGGGAGCGCTGTGGACTTTGGTGCGGCCTCCACGTCGGCCTTCACGATCCGTCCACGCGGTCCGCTACCCGTCACAGACGCCAGATCAATGCCTTTGTCTTTGGCGATACGTTTGGCGAGCGGGCTCGCAAAAAGTCGACTGCCTTTCGGCTCTGGCGCTGGAGCTGCGGCAGTTGTGGTCGCCGCCGTCGGCGCTTTGGCCTCTGCTTCAGCACCAGACGGCACTTCTTCGGTTGGCGCGGGCGCGGGGGCTGACGCTGCAATGCTGTCAGCGGCACTCGCGTCTTCGCCTTCTTCCAGGATCACAGCAATGGTGTCATTGACGGGCACACCTTCGGTACCTTCTGCCACCAGCAGCTTGCCCACCGTACCTTCGTCAACGGCTTCCACCTCCATGGTTGCCTTATCGGTTTCGATCTCAGCGATGAGATCGCCGGCGCGCACTGAGTCGCCTTCTTTCACCAGCCACTTGGCCAGAGTGCCCTCCTCCATCGTCGGAGAGAGAGCAGGCATGAGTATGGGTATTGGCATGACGTCCCCCCTATCGATACATGACTGAGTTGACGGCGGTGACCACTTCGGCCGCGCTTGGCAGCGCGAGCTTCTCAAGGTTGGCCGCGTAGGGCATGGGCACATCCTTGCCGGAGACACGCAGGATGGGCGCGTCGAGATAGTCGAATGCCTTCTCCTGCACCTGCATCGCGATCTCCGATGCAATGCCGCAGATGGGCCATGTCTCTTCCACCACGACCAGACGGTTTGTTTTCTGCACCGACGCTACAATTGTGTCCGTGTCCAAGGGGCGGAGCGACCGCAAGTCAATCACCTCGGCATTGACGCCCTCTTGCGCCAGCTTGTCCGCCGCGTCCAACGCATAGGTGAGACCCATGCTAAAAGACACGATGGTGACGTCGCTGCCTTCCCGGAGGATCTTCGCTTTGCCAATGGGCACGATCCAATCGTCGACATCCGGGACATCAAAGGAACGCCCGTAAAGAATCTCGTTTTCCAGAAAGACGACCGGGTTTGGGTCGCGGATAGCCGCTTTCAGCAGACCTTTCGCATCCGCCGCAGAATAAGGCGCCACAACCTTCAAACCGGGTACATGGGCATACCAGGCCGAATAGTCTTGGCTGTGCTGCGCTCCGACGCGGGCTGCCGGACCATTGGGCCCGCGGAAAACGATGGGACAGGTCATCTGACCGCCCGACATGTAGCGTGTCTTGGCGGCAGAATTGATGATGTGGTCGATCGCCTGCATGGCAAAGTTGAAGGTCATGAATTCGACGATAGGCTTAAGACCGGCCATCGCCGCGCCCGTGCCGAGCCCCGCAAAGCCGTGTTCGGTTATCGGTGTGTCCACAACCCGTTTAGGGCCGAACTCTTCGAGCAGGCCTTGCGTCACCTTGTAGGCGCCCTGATATTCCGCAACCTCTTCGCCCATGACAAACACGTCGCCATCGAGGCGCATCTCTTCGGCCATGGCATCGCGCAAAGCTTCGCGCACCGTGGTTGTTTGCATTTCAGTGCCTTCGGGCACTTCCGGGTCAGACGCGACCATCGCCGTCACTGGCTCAGGCGCTGCTTCCGAGGGCGCCGTGCCAGCTGATGCTTCAAGCACCGCAGGCGCCGCTGACGATTGAGGCGCACTTCCGATCGCAGATGCGTCTTCACCTTCAAGCAAGAGAACGGCGATCAAGTCATTGACGGGCACATTCTCGGTCCCTTCTGCGACCACGAGCTTGCCAATTCGACCTTCGTCAACAGCTTCCAACTCCATGGTCGCCTTGTCGGTCTCGATCTCGGCGATCACGTCTCCGGAGCGGACTTCATCGCCTTCCTTCACCATCCATTTCGCGAGCGTGCCCTCTTCCATGGTTGGCGAGAGGGCGGGCATCAGAATTTCGATGCTCATGCCTGCACCTCCTCAATGATGTCGGTCCAGAGTTCAGACGGATCGGGTTCCGGACTCTCCTGGGCAAAGTTCGCGGCTTCCGTGACGATGGCGCGGACTTCCGCATCGATTTCCTTCAGTCCGTCTTCGTCGATTTTCTTCGATCGCAGCAATCGCGCTTTCACCTGTTCAATAGGGTCATGTTCTTCCCGCATGCGATTGACCTCTTCGCGCGCGCGGTACTTAGCGGGGTCCGACATTGAGTGACCGCGATATCGATAGGTGTTCATCTCCAGGATGAAGGGGCCCTGGCCGGAGCGGCAAAACTCGGCGGCGCGGGCAGCCGCGTCTTTAACAGCGCGCACATCCATGCCGTCCACCTGTTCGCCTGGAATGTTAAAGCTAACACCACGTTTGGAGAGGTCTGTCTGAGCCGACGCCCGGCTGATGGCCGTCCCCATCGCGTATTGATTGTTTTCAACCACATAGACAACCGGAAGCTCCCAGAGCTCAGCCATGTTGAAGCTTTCGTACACCTGCCCCTGGTTTGCGGCCCCATCGCCGAAATAGACAAATGAGACGTTGCCATTTTCGTGGTAGCGGTTTGCGAAGGCGAGGCCTGTTCCGAGGGATACCTGCGCGCCGACAATGCCATGGCCGCCATAGAAGTGCTTCTCGGCAGAGAACATGTGCATGGACCCGCCCTTGCCGCGCGATAGCCCCCCTTCGCGACCGGTCAGCTCTGCCATTACGCCGTTGGGGTCGAGCCCCATGGCGAGCATGTGGCCGTGATCGCGATAGCCGGTGATCATCTGGTCGCCTTCTACAGATGCCATCTGAACGCCCACGACCACCGCTTCCTGCCCTATATAGAGATGACAAAACCCGCCGATCAGCCCCATGCCATACATCTGACCCGCCTTCTCTTCGAACCGGCGGATCGTGAGCATCATGCGATAGGCTTCCAGGTCCTCGTCATGAGTGAAAGCCGGGATATCCGCCTGTTTTTTGGGGGACTTTCTCCGAGTTGCGGTCTTTTTGGGGGCTGCCTTCTTGGTCGCCATCTATCGGGGCCTCGCGGTTTTCGTGCGGGCGTAAACGCCGTTAATCCGCGTACTAAGATACGGTCCAAATGTTTGATTTGTATGAAATAATTCGTGATAAACTGAATTTCGGTTAATCAGCCCAAAATCCGCGCTCTTTACCGAAAGTCAGTTTCGACTAGACCGACAAAATCACTTTGGATCACGATATATGGTCAATTCATCCGGATGGGAGACACCCAGATAGGCCCGTGCCCTTTCATCCAGGAGGTCGGGATCCAGGCTCTCGGGCCGCAGAAGCGCGACCTGGCGTTCCAGACGTGCCCTGTCGGAACTGATTTCTTCCAGGTTGCCCTGGAGGGTTTCAATCTCGACGGCGAGCGCCGACCATGCCCGCAGCCCCTGATCGCCGTTCACTGCGTTCACGATAAAATAGGTCAGCAAGAGGCCACACAAGATCGGCAAGACAAGCAGCCGAAGCTTGAGCGGTTCATGAGTTGCGACAAGTCCAAAACGTTCCATGACCATGAGGGAATCACAGAGTGATTCGCTCGGTCAAGCGGAAATGATTCGCGATTCTCTCAATGAGTCCAAATAGTTGGAAGTGTGTCCGGCGGGACTCACTCATGCCTCCGGGAAGGTTGGCTCAGGGTCGCCGGTACACCATTGCGGGTATTTTTTCATGACCGACTGGAACCGGTCAGACGCCAAAAACCGGTCGAGCCAGGCGCGCAGGTGCTGCCAATCCTGCGCATCAAACCAGGCACGATCCGTGTTGGCGAATTGGCGGACAAAAGGCAGGATTGCATAGTCGGCAAAGCTTGCTCGCGCCCCAAAGAGCCATTCATGCTCGCTCAGCCGTGCGTTCAAGTCTGTGAGGATCGCAGAGGCCGCTTCCCGATGCTCTTCGGCCACCGCACCGTCATATCGATTGGCATATTTGTAGCGGTCCAGGTGGTGCTTAAAGGGCCCGTCGATCCGTGCCACGAGTTCGTCCATCTCTCTGCGATCGACATGCAGCCACCCTTCCGGGTCTGCCCGGGATAGCGCCCAGTGCATAACATCAAGGCTTTCTTCCAGAACGGTGCCGTCGCCGAGCACAAGAACCGGAACTGTTGCTTTTGGAGATGCCGAGATCATCTCCGACGGCTTGTCCCGCAGCACGACTTCGCGCAAGGCGACCGACTGACCGCTGACAGACAGCGCAAGGCGCGCCCGCATCGCATAGGGGCAACGCCTGAAGGAGTACAGAATAGGCAGGTCCTGCGTCATTTGTTCAACTCGGGCGCTTTGTCGTAGGTCGCACCAAGGTGCTGTTCGTTGCGCGCTTTCGCGAGATCAATCTGTTTTTGACGGGACATAAACCTCGCTTTTTGTTCCGGACTGGACTCGTCATAACAGTGCGGGCAGCTAACGCCCCGCACATATTCGGGCGCTGCCTTTTCTTCCTCCGATATGGGTCGTCTGCAGGCGTGGCACATGTCGTACTTGCCTGGCTTGAGGCCGTGCTCAACGGATACACGCTGATCGAACACAAAACATTCGCCCTGCCAAAGGCTCTCTTCTTCCGGCACGTTTTCCAGATACTTCAGAATGCCGCCTTCCAGATGATAGACTTCGTCGAACCCTTCAGACTTCATATAGGAACTGGCTTTCTCGCAGCGAATACCTCCGGTACAGAACATGGCGACTTTCGGCTTCTTGCCCTCAGTCGCCCGTGCTTTCAGCGCCGCGACCCAGTCCGGGAACTGCCGGAAGCTTGCGGTTTTGGGATCCTCTGCGCCCGTGAAGGTGCCGATGGCAACTTCATATTCATTGCGGGTATCCACCAGGACGATGTCGGGGTCTGAGATGAGCTTATTCCAGTCTTCGGGCTTCACATAGGTGCCCACTTGCTTGTTGGGATCCGCCGCCGGCTGACCGAGTGTCACAATTTCTCGTTTCAGACGCACCTTCATCCGATGAAAGGGCATGCTCGGCGCGTGGGAAAATTTGAGGCTCATGCCTTCAAAGCGATCATCTGACTGAATATGGGCAATCGCGGCCTGAATGCCGGCATCCGGCCCCGCGATCGTGCCATTCAAGCCTTCCTCAGCGAGCAGGATCGTGCCCATCACACCATTCTCACGGCACACAGCCTGAAGAGGCGCCTGAAGCGCCTCAAAGTCTGGCAACGCGGTGAACTTGTACATGGCCGCCACGGTGTAGGTCTGCTCAGTACTCATCTCATTGATCCTGCGGAATTTTCAGACTGGTTACCTCCCCCTGCCAAATTCTGCAAGCCAGGGCACCGAAATGGCAAAAAAAACAAGCATTTCAGCGAGTTTTGCGAGGCTGGCGTCCTCAATTTCATGTTTTGTAAAAAAGATGCTGCCACGCTCATCTCAAGCTTTTGGTTTGGAACCAAAGTCTGGGGTGGGTTTATGACGTTTGAAGAGGTAATCGCGCAGTCGCTGGCGCCGGAGACACTCAGAGCCCTGATTGATTGTTATCGACAGGCTCAGTGCGAGAATGATGTCGCCTCGCGCGACAGCTTGCCGATGCGCGCCATGGCGACAATGCTCCCAAACGTTACCCTGATGGAGCGTGTAGATAACGACACGATCATCTACCGCATCGCAGGCGAAAATGTTGTCTCCCGTTTGGGCTTCAACCCCACCGGCAGCAACTTTCTTGATCTGATTGAACCGTCTGCGCGCGCTGAAACTGCACTTACAAACAAGCTCGGTCTTGAGAAGCGATGCGGCCACTATGCGGTTTACGAAAATCAGTATGAGTCAGGCCGCAAAATGATGAGCGAAAGTCTCATGCTCCCCATGCGCAAGACGCGGGAGGGCGAGATCGCCCTCATCTTTGGCTACCATGTTCATCATCAGGCGACGGATATGGGTCAATTAGGCGCTCGGACAGCGCTTGGTGTGCGCTGGGTCATCGCTGAGTATGTCGACATTGGTTTCGGCGTCCCCGGCACCGCCCTGTCGCAAGAACGGCGCGCCGGGTGATGTGCACGCCACCCCGCCTTTAAGCAATTGTAAACCACGTAGTGGGAGCATCAGCCTCATCCTGATCGGAAGATCTGGCAGCTGGGTGGTGCGATGACTCTCGATGAAATTGCTGAAATTGCGCTTGATCGTGAAGGGTTCGAACGGTTCTTTTCCTGCTACCGCGCAGCACAAACGGGTGCTGCTCCAGCGGCCCAAAGCGCTCTTCCTATGCGGCAACTTGCTAAATTGATGCCCCATATCACCCTGCTGGAATGGCGGGCCCCGGAAGAGATCATTTTCAAGCTTGCGGGCGACTCAATTGTCGAACGGCTGGGCTTCAACCCGGCAGGGGCTAACTTCCTCGACCTTCTTCATCCGGATCAACGCGCCGGCTCTGTAGAAGGGCACCAGATCATGCTGGCGCATCAATGCGGGTGTTATCTTCTCTATGAGAGCGAGTTCGAGAGTGGTGCGTGTGCCACATTGGAGACAATTACTCTCCCGATGCGAAAAACCGACTCCGACGATCCGAAACTCTTCATCAGTTTTCACTCCCATCAAAGTACCAGCAGCTTTAGCGAAAATCGCGAAGGCACCGCGCTCGTCAGCGATTGGCGCTGGGTCGAGCATGCCGACGTTGGCTGTGGTGAGCCGGCGGAGCTTCCTTTGATCGCCCGCCAGAAAAGCAAACTCGAAACCGCCTAGGCCACCGCGACAGAGTGTGCGGCTGGCTACAAGGCGCGCCGCTAGTCCATTTGAGGTTTGGCGCGGAGTTTCTTGAGCGAGCCACGCTTGCCCTTTCCCTCCAAACGCCTCTTTTTCGAGGCTAGCGTCGGCTTGGTCTTCACTCGGTGTTTTACCGGCTGAGACGCCCTGGAGATAAGGTCGAACAAGCGGGCCCGCGCAGCTTCTCTGTTCAGTTGTTGCGATCGATGTTCTTGAGCGGTGATCGTGAGCACACCTTTCGAGGACAAGCGACGCCCCGCAAGGACCTTCAATCGGCTTTTCACCGCAGGTGACAGTGACTGTGTTCCCGCGACATCAAAGCGAAGCTGTACAGCTGTCGCAACTTTATTGACGTTCTGACCGCCCGGACCACTTGCTTGTATGAAGCTCTCTTCCAGCTCAGTGGCATCAATTTCTATGTGATCGGTGATGCGTATCTTCGCCATGGCGGTTCCTTAGAGGGCCTTCAAATAGGCGGCGGTGGCGATACCGCAAGAACGCCCAAGCGCAAAGCACGCATTCAACAAATAGCCGCCTGTAGGAGCCTCCCAGTTGAGCATCTCGCCGGTCACGAAGGTCCCGGATCTCGACTTCAGCATGAACCTGTCATCCAACGCCTCAAACGCAATGCCTCCTGCTGACGAAATCGCTTCGTCTATTGGGCGCGTGCTCGACAGTAATATAGGGAGACGTTTTATTGCTTTTGCGAGGGTTTCAATATCGCCGAGCTGGTCTGTTGCGCATTCCCTTAAAAGATTGGCTTTGACGCCAGATAGGAAGACGGTCTTTTTCAGATGGGTTGAGAAGCTCTTCGAGCCTCGAGGCCTGGATAATCTCGCCATGACTTTTTCCAACGACACATCGGGCATGAGATCCAGATAAAGTTCTGCTTCGCCGTTTCGCTTGATCTCTTCGCGGAGCCTGCGCGCGTGCTGATAGATGCCGCTCCCCTCAAGGCCATACTCTGTCACGACACATTCACCGTTTAGGCGCACATCACCTGCGGTGAGCGCGACAGACTTGATGGGCTCCCCGGCGAAGCGCTCTTTGAAATAATCCGACCAGGCATGATTGAAACCGCAATTGGCCGGTTCGAAGGGGAGGACGTCTATGCCCTGCTCTGTCAGATGCGAAACCCAGATGGCGTCAGACCCGAGCTGCGGCCAGCTTGCACCGCCGAGCGCCAGAATGGTCGCCTTCGGATCGATCGTCTTTGTTCCGTCGGGCGTCTCAAAGATCAAATCTCCCGCTTCGTTCCAGCCATGCCATTTATGTCGGACATGGACACTCATGCCTCGGGCCTTTAGGTCTCGTATCCAGGCGCGGAGCAGCGGTGCCGCTTTCATACTTTTTGGAAAGACGTGACCCGAGGACCCAACGAAAGTCTCAGTGCCCAAACCTGCGGCCCAATCGCGAACGGCATTGGGCGGGAAGTGCTCGATCGCATTTTGTAAATCTGAGCGCGCCGCCCCAAAATTCGTAAGCAATTGTTCGACAGGCTCGGCATGGGTGAGGTTAAGTCCGCTCTTTCCCGCCATCAGGAACTTTCGACCGAGCGATGGCATGGCGTCAAACAGGTCGACGCTGATGTCCCGCCGCGTCAATTCGTCGGCAGCCATGAGCCCCGCCGGGCCGCCGCCGATGATCGCGACCTTTACCTGCACAGGGACACACCTAAGTGCGGCCTGATTGGCGATGGGACCAAAAGAATGCGTCGTGGAGTGTTCATGCTGGCATATACGGCGCCAGCATGGAAAGCGATGCGCGTCGCGAGGTTGCTGTCTCGCCCAAACAGCGCATCGCTGGTCATCGCGTTAGCCCTTTAGGACTGACCGACCGGCATATTCGGCTGCGGGCCCAAGCAATTCTTCAATGCGGATCAGCTGATTGTACTTTGCCAAACGGTCGGACCGGGCGAGCGACCCCGTTTTGATCTGCCCGCAATTGGTTGCCACGGCAAGGTCTGCGATGGTCGCATCTTCGGTTTCGCCCGACCGGTGAGACATGACGGCGGTGTAGCTCGCCTTGTGCGCCATCTCCACTGACTCCAGTGTTTCGGTGAGCGACCCAATCTGGTTCACCTTCACCAGAATGGAATTGGCAACCCCCATCTTGATCCCATCATGAAGACGGGCCTTGTTGGTAACAAACAGATCATCGCCAACCAGCTGGACTTTGTCCCCGATACGATCTGTGAGCGCTTTCCAGCCATCCCAGTCATCTTCATCCATGCCATCTTCGATGGAGATAATGGGGTAACGGCTGACGAGATCCGCCCAATAATCAACCATGCCGCCAGCGTCGAGCTTCTTGCCTTCGCCTTTGAGGTTATAGACTCCGTTTTCATGAAACTCGGTCGATGCCGCGTCCAGGGCCAGATAAATTTCCTCGCCCGGCTTGTAACCCGCTTTTTCGATGGCCTTCATAATGTATTCAAGCGCCGCATCGGTGGAGGCCAGGTTGGGTGCGAAACCACCCTCGTCCCCCACAGCGGTGTTGTGGCCATCTGCATGCAGTTCGGATTTCAGCTGATGAAAAACTTCAGCCCCCATGCGAACCGCTTCGCGACAGTTTTCTGCCGCGACCGGCATGATCATGAATTCCTGAACATCGATCGGGTTGTCGGCATGTTCGCCACCATTCACGATGTTCATCATCGGGACTGGGAGGGTCCGTGCGGCAGGACCACCCACATAGCGAAACAAGGGTAGTCCAAGAGACTCAGCCTGAGCTTTTGCTATGGCCATGGAGACACCCAGAATCGCATTGGCTCCGATCCGCGCTTTGTTCGGCGTGCCGTCCAGCTCACACATCAGGCGGTCGAGGTGGATCTGCTCTTCAGCGTCCATTCCCCCGATGGCATCAAAGATCTCGCCATTCACGGCTTCTATCGCCTTCAGGACACCCTTGCCGCCATACCGACTATTGTCGCCATCGCGCAGCTCAACAGCCTCGTGTGCGCCAGTAGAGGCGCCCGAGGGCACGGCTGCGCGCCCGACGGCACCGTCTTCCAGGACGACGTCGACTTCGACGGTGGGGTTTCCGCGGCTATCTAGAATTTCGCGGCCAACAATGTCGATAATGGCGCTCATAAGGGGCTCCCAATAGGTCGGTGATCCGATGTTTGCGGATACATACCCAAGGCAGCCGGACTTCGAAAGCGTTTTGGTGAAATTTTCCCTATTTCTCTGGATTCTGATGCCTCAGCGACCGGCCCACGCTGGAATTTGACGATTTCAGCCCAGCGGTGACCCTCTTATCGCCCCAGCCTAGCATCCAGGCTGAACGTGTCGTCTTCCCGGAACGCCAGCAAAACCAACGTAGCCGCAAACACCGTGAGCGACGGAAAGAAGAGGACTTCCATCGTTTCTTCGGTGAGTAAATAGAGGCCAAGCGGATCCAGGATGTATTGCCAAATCGCCAGCAGCCCAAGCCCCAAGACAATCGACTGGATGGGGTAGGTAAAACGCCGGAAAAGACCAAGCACAATCGACAGACCAAGCAGTACCTGAAGGATACCAAGCGGCAATTGGAGGGCAGCCATGCTCAAAGCGCCGCCGTAATAGGTTTCAGAGACTCCGATGGACGCATCGGGTGCCGCAATTTTTATGAGCCCCCAAATGGTCAGGAGGAGCCCTGTGCCCGTTCGAAGGAGAAGAAGAGAGAGAGGCTTCATGATGTGAGAGTCTTTCTGTTTCAATCTTGCTAACGCGCGCGCAGCATAGATTGGGCCCGCCTCTCACTTCCAATCACTTCCTGTCATGATTGCGCGTGATCGGCGGCTTCGCGAATGTCTCTGAAGCTGGAGAGAAAGGAGTCCAGAAACACGCGGTTTTGTTGACTCTTGAGCGCCTGCTGAAACTGCCCGTCAGCCCTTAAGTCAAGCAGATCCATGAAAGCCCTTTGTCTTTGTTCACCCATTTTCTCGACGGGAACGTACGCCATACGCCAATCACCGAAGTCGCGCTCCCTAATGGGTTTCGACTGCAGCGTTATAAGCCCGCGATGCTGCCGCGCCGGTTTTATTCGCTCATTGACACAGCGCAGGACCGCCTCTTCGGGCCCCTCCAAAAACTGCATAAAGTTTCCGTCATGGTAGAGCAGGATGCCTGTAATGCCGTCCGCTTCGTTCCGCGACCGAGCCTTTTGCAAGATGCGTTCTAGCTCTCGGGGTGTCACTTCCTCGGTCGCTGAACTGAGGTAGATGTAGCTATAAATCACGGCCTTAACTCCCTTCCCATAAGGAGCAAAACGCAATGTCCTGGATAGGTGGCCGGAACGATGCCGTTGAGGCCGGTTAGGTTCCAAGTACATCGTTTTTGATAGTACCTTGAATACACTAATTCCTGTTTACCGAAAACTTGGGTTTTTTCGAGTATTCGACACCCCAATCTCAACAGGACTCCCGTCTCCAAAGTGGTAGGTCAGTAAAGCTGACAAATTGACGGCTGAATTGATAGGGTCGGCATCAATGTTCTGGCTCCCTATTGACGCTCTGGCTCCAAGGAGTATCAAAGCGGCCATGGAAAAATCTGACGTAGCTTTGGTTTTGTTTTCAGGTGGGCAGGATTCGACGGTCTGCCTCGCCTGGGCCCTTGAGCGATTTGCATCGGTTGAAACCATCGGCTTCGATTACGGCCAGTCCCACAAGGTCGAACTCGATTGTCGGCAGGCAATTCGCACGCAGCTATCTGAGACTTTTCCTGAATGGGGTGCGCGGCTTGGGCCAGATCATCTCCTGCACCTGAATGCGCTTGGCGAAATCAGCGAGACGGCGCTCACCCGAGATCAGGAAATCGTCATGGGCGAGAACGGTCTCCCCACAAGCTTTGTACCGGGGCGCAATTTGCTGTTTTTGACCTACGCAGCCGCCGTCGGGTATCGACGCGGCGCTGCCCACCTCGTTGGGGGCATGTGCGAAACAGATTTTTCCGGATATCCGGATTGTCGGGACGAGACCCTGAAGGCACTGACGCAAGCCATCAGCCTTGGCATGGATCGCTCCTTCTCGCTGCATACGCCTCTTATGTGGATCGATAAGGAAAAAACCTGGGCCATGGCAGAAGGCCTGGGCGGACAGGCTTTGATCGATCTGATCATCGAGGACACCCATACCTGCTACAAGGGCGACCGGGACCATCGACACGCCTGGGGGTATGGCTGTGGCGAATGTCCGGCCTGCGAGTTGCGGGCTGCAGGCTTCGACAAATGGTCTCAGCGCCTCGTCAATACAGTGGACTAAGCTCATGTATTCGGTGAAAGAGATTTTTTTCACGCTTCAGGGCGAAGGAAAACAGGCAGGGCGCCCTGCTGTCTTCTGTCGTTTTGCGGGCTGCAACCTTTGGAGCGGGCGCGAACAAGACCGGGCGCAGGCCGTTTGTACGTTCTGCGACACAGATTTTGTCGGCACAGATGGCCAAGGCGGAGGGAAATTTAGTACGGCGAGAGAGCTCGCTCACGAAGTCGCCTCTCACTGGCCGACAGAACCGTCCTCTGCCCATAGGGAAACAGCGAAATATGTGGTCTGCACTGGTGGAGAACCTCTCTTGCAGTTGGACCGCCCCCTCATCGATGCCTTCCACGAGCAGGGATTTGAAGTGGCCGTAGAAACGAATGGCACCATCCAAGCGCCAGACGGGATTGACTGGATCTGCGTCAGTCCCAAGGCGGACGCCCCCTTGGTACAGACCAGCGGGTCCGAGCTGAAACTGGTATATCCCCAGGAGCTTGCTCAGCCGGAGAGATTTGAGGGGCTCGCTTTTGACAATTTCCTGCTACAACCCCTCGAGAGCGACGACTATCAGGCGAATGTGCGCGCAAGCGTCAGTTATTGCCTGGCCCACCCGCAATGGCAGTTGTCTTTGCAAACACACAAGTATCTTGGGATCGATTGATGCGTATCTACAAAGAGTTTGGATTTGAAGCTGCGCATTTCCTGCCATCCGCCCCCGATGGGCAGCCTAACTCGCGACTGCATGGACACTCATTCCGTGCCGTTGTCTGGATGGAGGGCGAACCGGATCCTGAAACCGGGCTGATACGCGAATTTGGGAGCCTCCTCGAAGTGCTCAACGAAGTGAAGGCCGACCTTGACCACCGCTGCCTCAATGAGGTTGAGGGGCTCTCCGTCCCGACTCTGGAAAACATCTGCGTTTGGCTTTGGGAGCGTTTGTCTCCCAAGTTGAGACGCCTTTCCCGCGTTGAGGTGCACCGGGACAGTTGCCACGAAGGCTGCGTGTATGACGGCCCCGGTGCCATAGCAAAAGGCTGAAACACATGCCCGACTACACGGAAAACCTCACTCAGCTTGGCGGGACGACTGAAGCGCCAGCTTCTCCCGATGCCGCGGAACTGGAGAGGGTCCCAAACCCGCAAGCCGGGACCAACTATGTGGCGCGCTTCATCTGCCCGGAATTTACGTCGCTCTGTCCCGTCACCGACCAACCGGATTTTGCGCATCTAGTCATCGACTATGTTCCGGCCGACTGGTTGGTCGAGTCCAAATCGCTCAAGCTCTATCTCCAATCCTTCCGCAATCACGGCGCCTTTCATGAAGATTGTACGGTCGGCATTGGACGACGCCTAGCCCAAGAATTGGACCCTGTTTGGCTGCGCATCGGTGGCTACTGGTATCCACGCGGCGGCATACCCATCGATGTGTTCTGGCAGACAGGTCAACCGCCTGAAGATGTGTGGCTCCCCGACCAAGGGGTGCCGCCCTATCGTGGACGGGGATGATGTCTCAATCCGGGACAAAGAATGATCTGCCGTTAACGAACAATGTTGGCATTTTAGAAAACCCTGTCTGACAGAATTGTCCGTTCCTGGTTGCTTCGGGGCAGCCGCCTAGGATGGGACATGCGGACGTGAACAGATCAACAAACGCAGAGACTGATAAGGTCACGCTGCAGTCAGCGGATGCAGCGGCGCCTAAGATTGTTGTGTCCCAGGCAGATCGCGACGAGATCACGCATGACTCGCTCGCCGTGACTGCCGCTGCCGTTGCCACGATCTATTTCTGTCTTGGTGTGTCCCACCTGTTTTTTGTCCCAGCGCCCCACCATATCCCGCTAGCGCTGATCGCGGTCTCAAGCTCATTGCTGATCGGTCTTGTGGCGTTTGCCAGTTACCGATCGGTGATTCCTCGAAAGGCTGCTAATCCGGTCATGTTTGGGGCAGGATTACTCGCCCTATCCAACGCTGTGCTGCATATCTATCTGACCGATGATCTGATGCAGACCACAAACCTGGCGCTCATTCTAATCGGCTGGGGTCTGTTTGTTTTGTCGACACCCTGGTTCGTCACGTTCTTCTGCTGCACCGCCTTTGCCTGGTTGGTGCTGCAACACGCGGTGACCTACGACGCACAAATCATCAGCCACTATACGTTCATGTTGTTCAGCGCGGCCGGGATCAGCACAGCGACGTTTATCGCGCGGTTCACGACCTATAACCGCGTCATTGCCTACAGGAAGCACGATCAGCAGGTTCAGGAATCTCTGCGCCGGGCGATTGCTCGTGGTTTCGAAGCTGACGCGGCCGAGGAACGCAACGACGCCAAAGACACATTTATCGCGCACCTAAGTCATGAACTGAGGACACCTCTGAATGCCGTTCTCGGATTCTCCCAGGCCATGAAACTGCAAACCATGGGGCCAATCGGGAACCCGAAATATCTCGAATATGTTCAGGACATCACAGACGCTGGCAATCATCTCACATCAATACTTGAGGACCTGCATGACCTGGTCCTCGTAGAAAAAGGGCTTCTCAAGGTCACACTCGCGACATTCGATGTGCCCGCGATCCAGGAGAGCTGTTTGTCATTGGTCGCCCATCGTGCAGAGGCGAAAAACATTCAGATACAGGCCGAATGCCAAGCGGATCTTGAATTTCTGTCGTCAGACAAACAGCGCTTCCGCCAGATCTTTGTGAATTTGCTGACCAACGCCATCAAATACACAGCCGAGGGCGGAAACATTCTGTTCAAAGCCTCGGTCTGCGATGACGGACGGCTTCTCTTTGAGGTGATTGATGACGGTGTGGGCATGACCCGCGAGGAGTTGAAGAAGGCAAGCTCTCCGTTCTGGCGAGCAGGCCCCGACATGTCGGTTGGAGATGTCGAGGGGTCGGGGCTCGGGCTCGCGATCACCACGCAACTGGTCGGGTTGTTGGGCGGCACGTTTGAGCTGGAGAGCGACAAGGGTCACGGGACCACCGCACGCGTCTTGTTACCACAGTCATGCCGCGCGTATGAGATGCCGAGCGCCACATCCTTTGCTCAGGAATGGCAGTTAACGCGTTAAACCGCGAATTAGCGTCAGGGTCCAGTCCGCGGCGGCCTGTTCTTAAACAAGACGGCTCTGGGTCAGCGCCGCTTCAATGAATGAGCTGAAAAGCGGGTGCGGGTCGAGTGGCTTGGACTTGAGTTCGGGATGGAATTGAACGCCGACATACCAAGGATGATCGGGTATCTCGACAATTTCAGGCAACAACCCGTCAGGCGAGGTCCCTGATACGATCATGCCCGCAGCCTCAAGCTTTTCCCGATAAGCCATATTGACCTCATAGCGATGACGGTGTCGCTCACTAATTGTTTGGCCGCCATAAATGTCAGCGACCTTGCTGCCTTCGCTCAAAACCGCGTCATAGGCACCAAGCCTCATGGTGCCACCCAGATCGCCGCCTTCGCGCCGCTTAACGAGCTCGTTTTCCTGCATCCACTCGGTCATCAAGCCCACAGCCGGTTCGGGCGCGTTGGGACGAAACTCTGTGGAAGTCGCATCTTTAAGCCCTGCCAGATTGCGCAAGGCTTCGATCACGGCCATCTGCATGCCAAAACAAATGCCGAGATAGGGAATGCCGCGCTCCCGTGCAAAGCTTGCGGCAGCGATTTTCCCCTCTGCGCCACGCTCGCCAAAGCCACCGGGCACAAGGATACCATTCACATTTTCAAGGTGATGGACTGTGTCTTCTTCTTCAAAAATCTCGGACTCAAGCCACTTCACTTTGACGCCAACCTTATTGGCAATTCCGCCATGGGTGAGTGCTTCGGTCAGCGATTTATAGGCGTCTTTGAGGCCCGTATATTTTCCGACGATGGCGATGGTGACTTCGCCTTCGGGTTCGCGCAGCGTCTTCACCAGCTCAAGCCAGTTTTCCAGCTTAGGCGTCTCAGCATTGTCAATGCCGAATACGGAAAGAACCTCCCGGTCCAAGCCTTCAAGATGATAGGCGTGAGGCACATCGTAGATCGTGTCGACATCCATCGCCTGGATCACAGCGCTCTCACGCACATTACAGAAGAGACCGATTTTTCGTTTTTCATCAGCCGGAATTGGGCGGTCGCACCGGCACATGAGGATGTCGGGCTGAATACCGATTGAGCGCAGTTCCTTCACGGAGTGCTGCGTCGGCTTCGTTTTCATCTCCCCCGCGCTCGGGATAAACGGCATCAGGGTCAGGTGAATGAAGCAGGTCGCGCCCCGCGGCAGATCGTTGCCAAGCTGACGGATGGCTTCGAAGAACGGAAGGCCTTCAATATCGCCGACGGTGCCGCCAATCTCGCAAAGTACGAAGTCAACACCCTCATTGCCGTCCAGCACGAAATCTTTGATCGCATCAGTGACGTGCGGAATTACCTGCACCGTGCCGCCCAGATAATCGCCGCGGCGCTCCTTGGTGATGATGTTCTGATAAATACGTCCGGTCGTAATATTGTCGCCCTGGGTCGCTGGAACGCCGGTGAAACGCTCATAATGCCCAAGGTCGAGGTCGGTTTCCGCGCCGTCGTCGGTGACGAACACCTCACCATGCTGAATCGGGCTCATCGTGCCCGGATCAACGTTCAAATAGGGATCAAGCTTTCGCAAGCGTACTGAAAAGCCGCGCGCCTGCAGAAGCGCACCGAGTGCTGCGGATGCCAGTCCTTTACCTAGAGAAGAGACCACGCCGCCGGTTATAAAGATGTACCGCGTCATGGACCCTCAAACTATATGGAACGCACAGCGATTCGAAGCGGATAAACACGCTGCGGACAAATTCTTTCAATCCGTGGCTCAGAGAGCTCGGATCTGCCGGCCTCTACTCCGCGCGAGGAACCAGCGGTCCTTGCGATGCGGGTTCCTCGGCACCAATTGGCGCCGGCGCAGGTGTTACAGGAACAGCGTCGCCGTCCGTGTTGGGAACCAGCGGCGATGACTCATCAACCGGCACGGTGTCCAGGATCGAGGCGTTCCCGCTTTCCTGTTTGTACAGGAGCGTCAGGCTGATGCTGGTGAGGAAAAACATTCCTGCCAAAATGGCCGATGCCCGGGTCAGGAGACTGCCCGCGCCCCGATTGGAAACGAGACCCCCTCCACCGCCGCCGCCGATGCCCAATGCCCCGCCTTCCGAGCGCTGCAGCAAAATCGTCGCAACAAGTGCGACTGCAATCAACAGGTGGATCACAAGCAGAATGGTGGCCATAGGATGGCTCCTCGGTGACAGGGCATCTGCCCAGACAACAATATCGCGGCCCGATATCGGGCCGGGCGTTTTCTAGCCCACAAAATCCCTTTTTGCCAGCCCAGAACCGTTAAATATGTTTGATCAGCCTGCGCTCGAGGTCCGGTAGACGCTGGGTGGCATGCCTAAGGACTTTTTGAAGTCTCTGCTGAAGTGGGCACTGTCTGAAAACCCGCACCAAAAGCCGATCTGCGTCAACGACAACTCACCCGCCTCAAGCAAGCGGCAGGCTTCCCGGACGCGGATCGCCCGGACAAGCTCAGATAGGCTTGTGTCTTCTTTTGAAAGCGCTCTCTGCAGGCTCCGGACCGGCTGCCCCAGTTCCTCTGCGATCAATGGCCACGTCCACCCCCTCGCCACATCGCTCCCAATAAGGCGTGTGATCGCGCCCGTCACAGGTTCGTCTTCATTGCCACCATAAACGACCAGCCGGTCGGGCTGGGCGGCATAGGAGGCGTGCGCCTTGAAGTCCTTCCATTCTATCCGGCCCAAAGCGGTGCTGACCGCCAGCTTTTCTGCCCCCACCATGATCTGACCATGTTTGAGGAGGGTGAGCGGCCCTGCCTCATCTGGGGTCAAGGTAACTGACACTCCCCTCGCCCCGATCAGCTCCAACAGTGTCGTCATGACGCCGAGCATCAAGAGATCTTCTGCTGGATGGGTCGCCTCGCCGGTCACTTTGTGCCGCCGCGTCAAAAAAGCCCCACTGCCGCTTGGAACGAGGTCCAATCGATTGGTTGAATGGGTGTAGCGTTCAAACCGCTCCCATTTTTCGGCCATGATTTGCGGCGACCGAGAGTTCAGCAGGACATGAACGATCGGGTCGAAGCCCACATGTTTCAGATCCTGCCCCAAATCCAGGATCAGGGCCGCACCGCCGGCTCCATAGGCGGTCACGAGCAGATCGCGCTTATATCCAGCTGGCGCGCGCGCCGTGTGGGTCGTTTCCGGGACATTTGCCTCTGTCGGCAATAAATCGGGTCTGCGGGCTCGCAAGCCGCGTATGACCAGGGCTGTGAGGCCCGAACTGGTCCATCCATCGGCTTTTTCTGCCGCGACCGCTTGTTTGGGGGCGCTTTGTGTCAGGGTTCCCATGTGTAGAATCTTCGATCGGTGGCGCAGATATTCAAGTCTTTAATTGCAAGGGGAGCTAGATCAACGTCAGGATAGTCCGCCTTTGGAGATGGAATTCATGCCTGACTCACAGCAACAACCCGCAACCCGGTCCATTTACCTCGCCGCTGCCGTTTTTCTGGTGCTGCATATCGTCATTCTGTTTGGCGGATTTACGACGCTGGCGGCCACCTTTCAGTTTCCGGAGGTCCTGCGCCTCCCAACTGACGAACGCCTCGCCCTCTTCCGAGACAATCAGCCAATCATCGTGGCGACCTATTGGGCGCTCACCATGTCCGGCTTTACCCAAATCTTTGCGGCGGTGTTTCTCGCCCTGGCGCTGCGGCCCTACGCCGGCGGCTTGGTAACGCTGGCCCTCATTTTCGGCACCATTACGGGGCTCGGCCAGGCCATGGGATTCGGCCGATGGGCCATTCTGATACCCTACCTCGCAGAACGTATGGCCGACCCAACGATCAGCGAGAGCGCCAAAGAGATGATCGGTCTCATCGAAGGCAGCTTTAATCGCTATGCGGGCATGCTCGTTGGCGAGCACCTATCCAACATTGCCTGGGGCTTTTGGCTGTTCTTCGCTGGTCTGGGAATCCGTCGATCAGGCGTTCTGGACCGGCGGATCGGCACCATGGCGGTTGTTTTGAGCCCGCTCCTTTTCGTGCTGGCAGCCGAACAAATGGGCTATGCAGAGAGCGTTTTGGCGATCCTGACCGATTTCGGACTGCCTTTGCTCGCCATCCTTCATTTCGGGCTCGCGTGGCAACTCGTCCAGCGCAAAGACCTCACTGCGGCGCCCCGTCTCGGTGCCGGCTTTGGCGTCATTGCGCTCCTGCTCTATGGCGCAATGGTAGCTCCGACACTTCTAAATTGACCTGATTTCAATAACTTATGGTGTTTTTCGGATTCAACCTCTTAGCCGTATCAGAGGTAGGCTGAGATGATCCCGAAGAAATCGGAGGCTTTGAGACTTGCGCCGCCAACAAGTGCTCCGTTGACGTTCGGCACGCTCATCAGCTCGTCGGCATTCGACGGCTTCACCGACCCGCCATAGAGGATGCGGAAGCCCGCACCGTCGTCGCCAAATCGGGCTCCGAGACGTTTTCGAATATGGGCATGGACCTTCGCCACATCCTCTGGCGTCGGCGTCCGGCCGGTGCCGATTGCCCAAACCGGCTCATAGGCAATGACAGTGTTCCTGGCGGTAAACCCGTCATCCAGGGAGCCTTTAAGCTGGCTGGTGATAACTTTCAGAGTGTCGCCCGCATCGCGCTCTTTTTCAGTCTCACCGATGCACACAATGGCTGTAATGCCGGCCCGGTGCGCGGCCAGGGCCTTGGCCTTCACTTCAGCACTGGTCTCGCCGTGATCCGCTCTCCGCTCTGAATGCCCAACAATGACGTATTTGGCCCCTACATCCTTCAGCATTTCAGCGCTTACATCGCCAGTGTGCGCGCCGCTTTGATTGGCGTGGCAATCCTGAGCCCCAATGGCGATCTTGGAGCCCTTAGCCTTCGCCGCAAATGCCTGCACAGACGGCATTGGCGGGCAGATCAACACCTCGCAGGGGACACGGCCCGCTTTTTTCAATTTCGAATTCAGGGAATTAATCTCACGAGCTGACGCTTTCAGGCCGTTCATCTTCCAATTGCCGGCAACCAACGGTTTGGGGTTTCTTGCAGCCATTCTTCGTCTCCCTGAAAGCTCTCTCGCGCGGTTTACATTTGCGTTTACCAGAACTGCCAGCATGCGCCAAGAAAGAGCCGTTGCCCATGGCAAATTTCTTTTATCCCACTTGCCCTTAACTGGACCGCGCCCCTATCATGCGCTCCGTTAGGAGGCGCTGATTTGGCGTCTCTTTTTTTCTAATACTGCCAGGCGGCGAAAGACACTACGCACATGCTCCACCAACTTCGAAAAACAGCAAGCGGCTGGGTCGCTTACCTTATTATTGTTCCCTTGGTGGTTGCTTTTGCGGTTTGGGGTATTGGCGACATACTCACCGGTTTCGGTGACGATACAGTTCTGACGGCGGGCGAAACAGAAATCAGCGCCCAGCGCTTTAATGCGGAATATGCCCAGCAACTGGATGATTTAAGTGATCGGATCGGCCAATACGTGTCACCACAAGACGGCCGCCGGTATGGCATCGACAGACGTGTCCTGTCGCAGTTGGCAGGTTCTGCCGTTTTGTCCGAAGAAGCCCGCTCGCTTGGGCTCGCCGCATCTGATGAGATGGTAGCGACAGATATACGGACGGATGAAACTTTCTTTGGGGCGTTTGGGCAGTTTGACCGGCAGACCTTTGAACTGGCGCTGCGTCAAAACCAACTGTCCGAACAGGTGTTTGTGGCAGACCGTCGTGACTTCCTGACACGCGACCAACTTCTTTCCACCGTCACCGCCGGGGCGGCTCCGGCCGCCGGTCTGGCCGAAGCGCTTTACGAATACAGATATGAACGCCGCCAGGTTCGCTACATCACGTTGCCGCCTGATGTTGTCGAGGCGGTCGAAGATCCAACAGAAGACGTGCTTGAAGCCTACCATCAGCAAGCAGCCATTCGGTTCACGACACCTGAGACCCGTTCTTTTAGCGTCTTGACCATTCGCCCGAGTGACATTGCGCCCACCCTCGCGGTCGATGAAGCAATACTCCGCTCAGAGTTTGAAGATCGCCGGGGCGAGTTTGACCAACAAGAAACGCGGACGGTCATTCAAATCCCCGCAACGGACAGCAATGCTGCGCTTGATATCAGCCAGCGGCTACGCGCCGGCGCGGCAATCGAAGAGGTCTTGGCCGAGATTGACCTCAATATTGACGATGTCACCATCAGTGATGCAACGATCCTTGGTTTCCTCAGCCCTGACATTGGCAAAGCCGCTTTTGCGCTTGATGATGGAGAGATCAGCGACCCGATCGACGGTCCACTTGGTCCGGTTGTCTTGATCGTCACAGGCATCAATCCTGCGGTTCCCGCCGTCTTTGAGGACGTGCGGGATGAATTGCAGCAAGGAATGGTCGCACAACAAGCGTCCGATGCCGTTTTTGACATCTACAACACCATCGAAGACGAGCGCGCCGGCGGTGCTCTGCTCGCTGAAGTGGCCCGCAGCCAGTCTCTGGACATCATCACCGTAGAAGGTGTCACGGAACAGGGTTTGACCATCGCTGGGCCTCCACCTGAAAACATGCCCAATATTCAAGGCCTGACGTCGCTTGTGTTTGCCAACGATATTGGCATTGAGATACCCGCAGGCGACCTGGATGATGAAGGCTATTTCTGGGTTGAAGTCACCAATGTGGTACCCGCCGAGCTCAAACCGCTCGACGAAGTGCGCGACGATGTGATCGATCTGTGGAGACGCGAGCAGCGCAATGTGCAGCTTGATGAGCTTGCCCAATCTCTTGTCGAGCGCGGCAATCTGGGCGAAAGCATGGACAAGATCGCGTCAGAATATGGTCGGGCGGCATTTCCTTCGCCGCTTATGCTCCGGCGTTTCAACAATGAGACCTTCTCGCGGATTGGCGTCACGAATGTCTTCGCAACGCCGCTCAACAAATTCACCTACGCCCTGGCCGGTTTTGGAGACAGCATGGTGCTGATGCAGGTGACATCGATTGAAACCCCGGAGCCGGGCGATGGAACCGCCGAACTGTCTGAGATCGAGGAAGGACTCAAGACAACCGCCTCAGATGATCTCATCGCCTCTCTTGTGGTCGCGCTGCAGGAGAAGTATGAGGTGGAAGTGAATTATGGGCTTCTCGATCAAATGCTGTCCCCTGGCACCGGTGGCTGATCCAGGCGCTTGAACACAGACTATTTGTCCAAAGGAGACTGACCCTGGCTGAGGCCCGGGTTGGGTTGTTTTATGTTTCACCCCGCGTTTGATGATTTCGAGTCTGTCTACTCCAGTGGAGTGGCTCAGGTTGTCTGGACGCGGTTGGTTGCCGATCTGGAGACTCCTGTCTCCGCCTACCTGAAGATTGCATCCGAACAGCCCAACAGTTTCCTCCTGGAGTCCGTCGAAGGCGGCGATACGCGCGGGCGCTATTCCATTATCGGGCTGGCACCCGATGCGATCTGGAAGGCGCAGGGCGACAATGCCGCTCTCAATATGCAGGCGGAGCATGATCCAGCCGCATTTGAGCCATGCGATAAGGGGACTCTGGACGCTCTTCGGGACTTTATCGAAAGCGCCCATATAGATCTGCCGGAGGACCTGCCACCCATGTCTGCCGGTGTATTCGGCTATATGGGCTATGACGCCGTCCGGCTGATGGAGCATTTGCCGAACGAGAACCCGGATGCGTTGGGTCTGCCGGACGGGCTCTTTCTGCGACCGACCATGATCGCCGTTTTTGACTCGGTGAAAGATGAGGTGATTCTGGTCACCCCAGTACGCCCGGCTGACGGCACCACGGCGAAAATGGCCTATGAAAAAGCGCTGGAACGGATTGAGCGGACGATCACCCGGTTTGATCAGGCTTTGCCCCATGCGGAGCCCGAGATTGACGTCGCCTCCTTGCCTGAGCCCACATCCAATACGCCGAAAGAGACCTATTTCGACATGGTCACGCGCGCGAAGGAATATATTGCGGCGGGCGACATTTTTCAGGCGGTGCTCAGTCAGCGCTTCGAAACGGACTTCGAGCTGCCACCCTTTTCTCTCTACCGGGCGCTGCGACGCATTAATCCGTCGCCCTATCTCTTCTTCCTGAATTTCGATGGGTTTTCTTTGGTTGGCTCCAGCCCCGAAATTCTCGTCCGCGTGCGGGACGGCAAAGTGACCATCCGCCCGATTGCCGGGACGCGACACCGAGGGAACACCCGGGCAGAGGATGCGGCAATTGCTGAGGACCTGCTGGGTGATCCCAAGGAGCGCGCAGAGCACTTGATGCTTCTGGACTTGGGCCGCAATGACGTGGGGCGTGTTTCGAAATTGGGCTCGGTCAATGTGACGGACCAGTTTGCGCTTCAATACACGTCTCACCTGATCCATATCGTCTCAAACGTGGAAGGTGACCTTGATCCGCGGTTCGATGCCATTGCTGCCCTGATCGCCGGGCATCCGGCAGGCACGGTCTCCGGTGCGCCCAAAGTGCGCGCGATGGAGATCATCGATGAATTGGAGCTCGAGAAGCGCGGCGCCTATGCAGGTCTTGTCGGCTATTTTTCGGCGGGCGGCGACATGGACACCTGTATCGTGCTGCGGACCGCGGTTGTGAAAGACGGCAAGATGTATGTGCAGGCGGGCGGCGGTGTCGTTGCTGACTCAACGCCGGAATATGAATATGCAGAGTCCGTGAACAAAGCGAAGGCTCTTTTCCGGGCGGCTGAGGAAGCCGTCCGTTTTGCGTCAGAGGCTGGACGCGGCCAATAAGTCTGCACTGCTTTCCGTCTTAGGGTCCGCCATCCGGGTAATCGGCGCCAGTTCAAGACCTTTGGTCTCCAACCCTCTGGTCCAAACTTCAAGCACATCGAGTGTCAGGTCGTGTGGGTGTGCGATCGCGATCGCCCTGCCCGTCGCGCGGGCCGTGTTCTCCAGCTCGTCCAACTGTGCCAACAAGCCATCTGCACCAACGGCATGATCCAGGAATACATCGCGACTCACGGTTTTCGCGCCAGCCGCGGCGCCGATCTTCGCAGCAAGCGTGTTCGCTGTCGTGCGGCTGTCGAGGAAGAGCAGTCCTCTCGCACGCGCCTCCCGCATGACCGGCAAGAGTGATCTCACGTCCGCCGTGAAGCGGCTGCCCATATGATTGTTGAAGCCAATGGCGCCGGGGAACAAATCCAACTGCCGCGCCAGTGACAAAGCAATCTGCTCGCTTGAATGACCTGTCAAAAGCGCATTCGGGCCGGGATCAGCATCGCCCTCTGGTTCCATGGGAATGTGAACCATCACCTCATGCCCCCGCGCAAGCGCCTCTGCTGCCAATCCTTGAGATGCCCGACCATATGGCAAAAAGGAAAGGGTCACCTCAGCAGGGAGAGCGATCGCCCTGCGGGTTGTCTCGGGATCAAGACCCAGGTCATCCATCACGATGGTAATCTGCGGCAGCTGCGGCTCGCTTGGCGGCAAGCTCACCCGTTCGACGATGGGTCGGCTGGGCTGCAAGACAATATCGACATTTGCTGCAGAGAGATCGGCCGGCAGATCGAGCAAATCCAGCTCTGGTTTTGTCTCAGTGTCTGGCGACAGCGTGGGCACTGATGCGACAGTGAGCGGATCTGGCTCGCCAATCTCAGCTACGACAGTTCCGCCAGCATCAGTCAGCGGTCGGGCGTTGCTCGGAGCAATAATGCGGGGCATAGGCCTTTGGGGCGTGGCTGACGTTTCGGTCCCGCGTTGGTGCAAGTGGTTCGCGACAACACCCGTAAGCAAGTCAGCGTCTCTGTCAGGCAGCGCATAGCCAGCAGACAGGCCTACCAAAGCGCCCAGTGCGAGTGCTGCACAAACGGCAATGACATAGCCGCCCGACCCGACAGGGTCAGACGCGTTACCGTCTTTTTGCTCGTCCTGTTGCACGTGGCGTATTCCTCACTGCAGATTTGTCCACAGATGCGGACGGCCCCAATATGCAGTAGATATTGGACGCCATTTCACCATATGTAGTACCTAGTCTGCAATCCGGGGAATGGTCTTATCCACAGCTTTCGACCGCCAATTGGCCCCTCTTGTTGCGGCTGGCCCGCGTCCCTATAAGAAAGTTCCTGTATTGCAGATACTTACACCTGACCCCGCGCGGAGAACGCAGCCATGCTGCTCTTGATCGATAATTACGACAGCTTCACCTACAACCTGGTTCATTTCCTGGGGGATGTAGGCGCCGACTGCGTGGTGCACCGCAATGATCAGATCAGTGTGAGCGACGCATTGGCGCTGAAGCCCGATGCAGTGGTTATCTCGCCGGGTCCGTGCGATCCTGATCGCGCCGGTATCTGCCTTGACCTCGTTGAGGCTGCGGCGGAAGCCGCGCTGCCGCTATTTGGGGTATGCCTCGGTCATCAATCGATTGGCCAGGCCTTTGGCGGGAAAATCGTCCGGGCGCCGGAAATGATGCACGGCAAGATGAGTCCGATCTCGCATGAGGGCAAAGGCGTGTTCGCGGGGCTCCCCAACCCGTTTGAGGCGACGCGGTACCACTCGCTCACGATTGCCCCAGACAGCATGCCCGAATGCCTTGAAGTGACAGCCCGCAGCGATGATGGCGTGATCATGGGTGTGCAGCACACAACGCTCCCCATTCACGGGGTTCAGTTTCACCCTGAAAGCATTGCGTCTCAGCACGGACGTGACATCCTTGCCAACTTCCTGGACCTGGCGGGCGTGAAGCGAACGGTCCCCGCCTGAACCTGAAATGAGTACCATGACCGACTTTAAGAGCCTGATTGCCAAAGTAGCCGACGGACACGCCCTTTCCGGCAGCGAGGCGGAAGCCGCCTTTGACGCGATGATGTCCGGCGAGGCAACACCCGGGCAGATAGGCGCTTTCCTAATGGCACTGCGCGTGCGCGGTGAGACGATCGATGAAATCACGGCAGGCGCCAAAGTCATGCGGGCGAAGGCCGTGCAGGTATCCGCGCCGGCAAACGCCATCGACACCTGCGGCACAGGCGGTGATGCATCGGGCACCTATAACATTTCAACGGCAGCATCTTTCGCCGTGGCCGCCTGCGGCGTCCCTGTTGCGAAGCACGGCAATAAAGCCCTCTCCTCCAAATCCGGTTCAGCTGAAGTGTTGGAGAAGCTGGGGGTCAAGCTGGATATTGGCCCCGATCAGATCCGCCAGTGTATTGACGAAGCGGGCATCGGGTTCATGTTTGCGCCCGCCCACCATTCGGCCATGAAACATGTGGGGCCAACCCGCGCAGAGCTTGGCACACGGACCATTTTCAATCTGCTGGGGCCCCTGTCTAACCCTGCGGGCGCCAAATTTCAGGTGGTCGGTGTCTTTGACTACAAATGGGTCGAGCCCCTCGCCCATGTTCTGAAGAACCTCGGCTCGACACGGGTCTGGGTAATGCATGGCAGTGACGGGCTGGATGAACTTACCACCACCGGACCTAGCCACGTGGCAGAACTCAAAGACGGAAGTGTTTCGACCTTTGAAGTGACGCCGGAAGAGGTTGGGCTGCCGCGGGCATACGCTGCCGATCTCAAGGGTGGTGATCCGGATGAAAATACTGCGGCGCTGAGGCGCCTGCTCGAGGGCGAAACGGGACCCTATCGCGACATAGTTGCGCTCAACGCGGCGGCGTCTCTTGTTGTCGCTGGCAAAGCGCCAACGCTCAAAGACGGCGTGCAGATGGCTGGCGACGCGATTGCGTCGGGTGCTGCCAAAGCGGCACTCGAAAAGCTGGTCGCTGTCTCCAACGCGGGCTGACAGATGACAGATATCCTAGAGAAAATAGGTGCGTATAAACGGGAAGAAATTGCCGCCGCAAAATCAGCTCTCCCGCTGAAGGATCTGGAGGATCGGGCGAAAGCTGCCTCGCCATCCAGAGGCTTCGCCGACGCTCTGCGGACCTCCGTGGATGCGGGCCGTTATGCGTTGATCGCAGAAATCAAAAAAGCGAGCCCGTCTAAAGGCCTTATTCGGGCAGACTTTGATCCACCCGCATTGGCAAAAGCCTATGAGGCCGGTGGCGCAACCTGTCTGTCTGTTCTGACGGACGGTCCATCCTTTCAGGGCGCACCGGAATATCTGACTGCGGCTCGGGCTGCCGTGTCGTTGCCTGCCCTTCGAAAAGACTTTCTCTACGATCCCTATCAGGTGATCGAGGCACGCGCCTGGGAGGCAGACTGTATCCTGATCATTCTCTCGAGCGTAGACGACACTCTTGCAGCGGAACTTGAACAGACAGCCTTTGACTGGGGCATGGATGTGTTGATCGAGGTGCACGATGGCGAAGAACTGGATCGGGCCCTTAAACTGAAGAGCTCACTGGTCGGCATCAATAATCGGAATTTGCGGACTTTCGAGACAAGCCTTCAGACCACGTTAGACCTTGCACCACGAGTACCCAGCGACAGAGTGATTGTGGGAGAAAGTGCGCTTTCGACGCCAGCTGATCTCGCCACACTTTCCGGCGCAGGCGTCAATACGTTCCTGATTGGTGAAAGTCTGATGCGCAAAAGCGACGTGGCGCAGGCGACACGAGAGCTTCTGCAAAAGGAAGATGCATGACGGTCCGCATTCGGCCGGTCGAACCAGACGAGATCGCGCTGCTAGGCCCGATTGAAAAATCGGCGGGGGAGTTGTTCCGTGATCAGGGCATGGACGATGTCGCGGATGGTGGGCACATGCCTGCGAACTTCATCATCTCCTTTACCCGTTTCGGCGGCGCGCTCGTCGCCGATGTCGATGGGGCGGTCGCGGGGTTTGCGCTTGTTGCCGCCTACGACAAGCATGCGCATCTATACGAAGTTTCGGTCGCGAGAGAGTTTCAGGGACAAGGCATCGGGCGGAAGCTCGTTGAGGGTGCCTGTGCCTGGGCAGTTTCCCAGCAATACAAGGCTATCACGCTCTCAACGTTTAGCGATGTGCCCTGGAATGCCCCATTCTATGCAACACTTGGATTCGAGGTGCTGCCCGAAGCGGAGTGGAGCCCGGCTTTCCAAGTGTTGCGCGGACGAGAAGAAGATGGCGGCCTCGACATTAGTCGGCGCTGTTTCATGAGAAAGGAACTCCCATGAGCGAAAAGAAGCTTAGCCACGTGGATGCTGATGGGCGGATCGCAATGGTCGATGTCACTGAGAAAGACGTGACCGACCGCGTCGCAACGGCGCGCGGCCGGATCACCATGGAACCGGCGACGCTCGGTCTTATCCTCGAGAACCGCATTGCGAAGGGCAATGTGATTGAGGCCGCCCGTCTGGCGGCCATCATGGGGGCCAAACGCACGCATGACCTGATCCCGCTCTGCCATCCCCTTCTCATCAACAAGGTTGCGGTAGAGATTGAGCCCGACGAAAAAGCCAGCTCTCTTAATGTGGAAGCAACCGTCCGTGTTTCCGGCAAGACCGGCGTCGAGATGGAAGCGCTCACAGCAGTGAGCATTGCCTGCCTCACGATTTACGACATGGCCAAAGCCGTCGACCGCAGCATGGCCATCGGTGAGATACATCTGACGCACAAGTCTGGTGGCAAGTCGGGAACCTACAACGCGTCATGAGTCCGGCCCCTCTCCTTCCCGTCGACGACGCAATTGCCCGCATTGGGTCAGCCATATCCCCTCTGCCTGCGGAAGAGGTCCCGGTCGCCGAAGCGGGCGGTCGTGTTCTGGCGGAACCTCTCACTGCACGCAGAACGCATCCCCCGTTCGACGGCTCGGCGATGGACGGGTACGCGGTGCGCCTGACAGATACGTCTACCGTACCGGCAACCTTAACGGTCGTTGGCGAGAGTGCTGCCGGTGGTTCCTATGACCAACCCGTTCTTGAAGGCGAGGCAGTTCGTATCTTCACAGGGGCGCCGCTGCCGGAAGGTACCGATACCATCGTGATCCAGGAAGACACTGACCGGGACGGCGATACGGTTGTTATCAAGGAAGTTCCCAAACCCGGACAGCATATTCGATGCGCCGGGATCGACTTCAAGGAAGGCGACTCTTTCTTTGGCACCGGCCGGAGACTGTCAGCCAGCGATGTCGCCCTCGCGGCCGCGATGAACATTCCGACGCTTTCGGTGAGCCGAAAGCCTCGCGTCGCTTTTTTCGCAACCGGTGACGAATTGGTCCTACCTGGAGAGGTACCGGGCCCCAATCAGATCGTTAGCTCGAACAGCCCTGGCCTCACTGCGCTTATCTCAGAGCTCGGCGGTATCCCTGTCGACCTTGGGATCGCTCGCGACAATGAGGCGAGCATCCGTGCGTGCGCGGAACGCGCCCGCGACGCGGATATTCTGATGACCGTGGGCGGTGCCTCTGTCGGTGATCATGATCTGGTGCAACCGGTGCTCACATCGATGGGCCTCAGTGTCGACTTCTGGCGCATTGCCATGCGTCCAGGCAAGCCCCTCATGTTTGGCGACTTTAATGGAACACCGTTCCTGGGCCTCCCAGGCAATCCGGTCTCAGCTCTGGTCTGCGGACACCTGTTTTTGCGGGCCGCCATCGCCGCAAGACAGGGACAGCAACCAGCTCACCCAACTCTCACGCCGGTGACCCTCACCGCAGAGCTCCGCGAAAATGACAAGCGACAGGATTATCTGCGGGCAACCCTTGCAGTCAAAGACGGGGTCTGGACGGCGACGCCGCTCAACCGGCAGGACAGTTCCATGTTGAGCGCCTTGTCGCGAAGTCACTGCCTGCTGGTCCGTCCGCCTCACGCACCGGCGGCTAACCCAGGCGACGTGTGCCCCGCCGTTTTGCTGCGGTCACCGGACTTATCCACAGATTAGGGTTGACGGGTCAGTAGAACCAAACTAGAACAGAATCAGATGTTTTTGATTTGTTCTCAATTCAGAAGAGTTGTCCACAGATCTCAAACCGCTTGATGATTTGGTTACTGCACTTCGGGGCATTCTTCTGAAAGCTTTGAAGTACAGGCATCCCGGAGACTGCAGATGCTGACGCGCAAACAACATGAATTGCTTATGTTCATCAATGAAAGGATCAAGGAAACCGGTGTTTCTCCCTCTTTTGATGAGATGAAGGATGCGCTGGACCTGCGGTCGAAATCCGGCATTCATCGCTTGATCACAGCGCTCGAAGAACGCGGTTTCTTGAGGCGGCTGCCCCATCGTGCCAGGGCACTTGAGATTTTGAAGCTGCCGGAGTCGGCGTCCCCGAGCTTCGGACGAAACAGCGGATTCTCGCCGGCCGTTATTGAAGGCAGCCTAGGCAAGACGCAAATGCCATCTACCTTGCCTGCCAACGAAGACGCCTTGCCGGTTTCCGTTATGGGCCGGATCGCAGCCGGTACTCCAATTGAGGCGCTGCAGGAAGAAAGTCATCAGGTGTCGGTGCCCGTCGACATGTTGGCGCGCGGTGAACATTACGCGCTGGAGGTCAAAGGCGACTCGATGATCGATGCCGGGATTCTTGATGGAGACACAGTCGTCATTGAACGATGTGACACCGCCAATAATGGCGAGATTGTTGTGGCGTTGGTCGATGATCAGGAAGCGACGTTGAAGCGTCTTCGCCGCAAAGGGAATTCGGTGGCGCTGGAAGCTGCCAACCCCGCCTATGAAACGCGGATCTTCGGTCCTGATCGCGTCAAGGTCCAAGGACGGCTGGTCGGTCTTCTCCGTCGCTACTGAGCACCGTAGGTCGACCAGGGTCTTTCTCCACGCCAATCGCGAACGGTTTCGACGCGTTCAATATTGCCGTCCTCATCAAGATAGACGGCATGGGCGCCTTCTCTTGCGACGTCAAATCGATCGATAATCAGGATTGCATTGCAAGTATCTCTGGTCGCCCGGCGGACCGGGACAGATGCAATAATGATGTCTGCCTCTCTGCAGTCATCAATCAGGGCGGCTGATGACTTGGAAATGGCCACAAAAGGAGCGCCTTCAGCGACGCAGCCAATATCGTCACAGGGCAAGCGTCGATCAGATATATCGGCATCCGCCGCTTCTCCGTTTCTTCTAAGCCAGCTTTCTCGCGCGTAGCGAGGAGTGCGGCCGGACCATCGATATTGCCCCTCTGGCGCTTTGACCGCGGCAAGTTTGGCATCTCGATCCACCAGGATGTCTGGGGCGCTGGGCTGCGCGGCAAAATAGAGGCCCAGAAGGAGCGGAAGGATACCGAGACGTCGGAGGCTGGTCTGCCAAAGCGCCAGCCATGCACCGCCAAGCGCAATGAGTATGAGTGTCTCTGTTGAGAAAGACCCAACGGTAATCACCGCCCCCGCCCAATGACTGACCTCGCTTGCGACCCAGATAACACCGGCCAATCCAACTTCCATCGTCCACAGCGCCGGGGCCTCCAAACCGAGAGGCATAAGGAGGTAAGCCACCAGGGCTGCAGGCATAATCAAGATGCCAACCAGAGGCATGGCAGCGAGATTGCCAATCAATCCATAGGCTGCCATGCGATTGAAATGGAAGGCCGCGAAAGGGGCCGTGGCCGCGCCGGCAACCAGGCTGGTGATGCAGAGCGTCACGATGTAGACGATCGCAAGGCGCATCGCGCCCGATAGGCCAGTGGCGTTTTCTTTGAAGCGCAGAAGCTGCAGTTCGCGGTGCTGGTAAACCGCGACCAATGCTGTTACCGCCGCGAAAGACATTTGGAATCCCGGCTCCAACAAACTTTCGGGCCTGATCAGCAAGATGACGACAGCTGCCAGCGCGACATTGCGCAGGGAAAAAGCCGGGCGGTCGATCAGGACAGCGATGAACATGAGGGCCGCCATAATGAACGCGCGCTGGGTAGCCACCGATCCGCCGGAAAGAAAGAGGTAAGCAAGAGCGCCCAAGAGCGCGACAGACGCCGCCCATTTTTTGATGGGATATCGATGCGCCAAAGGCGGGACAAGCGCCAGGAGCGCGCGCACCAACCAGAAGAGTGTTCCCGCAAACAAGGCCATATGCAGACCGGAAATGGCGAGGATATGGGCGAGCCCAGCATCGCGAAGGTCTTGCTCGACGTCATTATCGATTGCATGTCTAAGGCCCGTCATAAGAGCTGCGGCAACGGGCCCCTCCTTCTCTGACATTTGCGCGATCACGTGACGGGCAACCTGTTCCCTCACCGTTGCAACAGCAACGCCAAAGCCAGCCTGCGGTTCGGTCCTGATGACCTTCGGGGGGGAAAGGGTGACCCCGGTACCCCCGAGACTTCGAAACCAGGCTTGGCGCGCAAAATCGAACGCGCCGGGTGCCACCGGCTCAGCTGGCGGCCATAGCATGACCCTGGTTTCGATTTCGTCGCCTGGCCAAATAGGCGCATGATCCTGTCGGATGCGGAGCCTGACAATCGCGGGAAGGGCCGCCTCGCCAATTCCGCCAATGAATCGCGGCTCTACCAGGAGGGTTGTCCCTCCTTCCTGGTTCAGACTCGCCTGGAGGACCTGGCCCGTCAGCGGTGCGCCTCGCATTTCGTTTTGTAGGACGGGTGCTGCCACACTGATCGTGCGCACCTGGGCCGCAAGCAATCCAAGCGAGCTACACAGCATAAACGCCGCGGTGATCGCCAACCATCCACGATTGCGCAGGATGTAAGTCAGGGTCGTTGCCGCCAAGAACCAGACGACCGACCAACCAATGTAGGGTTCGCTGCGGAGAGAGAAATAGATCGCGATCCCAACGGCGAGGCCTGTCGGCACCCACAGGCTCAGATTGTCTTGCTCGCGGATGCAGAGCGTCTGCCAATGTCGCGCAAGCCGGCGCCACACGCCCTCCAACAACGCTTTTATGTCCTCAAAGGACCATTTGCCCGGCCAATGAGACGGAATTTTGCCAAAAACCTCCATTTCATCATTGAGTATGGCTCAAAAATCGCAGGATTGTGGGAAAAAGTCATGCGCAACAGGCCTTTGGCGTGAGCCTTTGATGTGCTAAAGAACCCGAGCCGAAGGGTCGTATTTCCCTCGCGGCGACTTAGCCTGTGGGACGCCTTTCCCGGCGCGCCTTCCATCGGTCTTCCGACCCGGCTTGCCCCTATTGTGACTGACCCCCCACCGCGAGGAGAGCCTCGCGATGTACCTGGAGCTTGATCGAACCTTTGAGCGGATCTGAAACAGTTGTGACGCGTTTCGCCCCCTCTCCGACGGGTTTTCTGCACATTGGAGGGGCCCGCACGGCGCTGTTCAATTGGCTGTTTGCGCGGCATCACGAGGGCAAGTTCCTGATGCGGATCGAAGATACCGACCGGGAACGTTCGACCGACGAAGCGATCGACGCGATTTTCGCGGGCCTCAAATGGCTGGGCCTCGAGTGGGATGATGATCCGGTCTATCAATTCGCTCAGCAGGCTTGGCACAAAGAGGTGGTGCAACAGCTTCTGGCGTCCGGCAATGCCTATCATTGCTATTGCACGCCGGAAGAACTCACCGCCATGCGCGAGAAAGCGCGGTCTGAAGGTCGACCAATGAGGTATGACGGCACCTGGCGCGACCGTGACGCGTCAGACGCGCCGGACGGCGTCGCGCACGTGGTCCGTTTCAAAGCGCCCAAAGAGGGCAAAACGCTGGTCAATGACCAGGTGATGGGCGATGTCACCTTCGACAATGATCAGCTGGACGATCTTATTCTGCTGCGATCTGATGGAACGCCCACCTATATGCTGTCGGTCGTGGTCGATGATCACGATATGGGTGTTACCCATATCATCCGCGGCGATGATCACCTGACCAATGCGGCGCGCCAGTCGCAGATCTATGCCGCCCTTGGCTGGACACCGCCGATTTTCGCGCACGTGCCGCTCATTCATGGTCCCGACGGGGCCAAGCTCTCGAAACGACATGGTGCGCTAGGGGCAGAAGCCTATCGCGATATGGGGTACCTGCCTGAAGCCATGCGGAACTATCTCGTACGCCTCGGCTGGAGCCATGGCGATGACGAGATTTTCTCAACGGAGCAGGCCATTGAGTGGTTCAACCTTGACAGCATTGGCAAATCCCCCGCCCGATTTGATTTTGCCAAGCTGGAAAACCTCAATGCGCATTATATCCGGCTCGCTGATGACGATCGGCTGACCGAATTAACACTGGAAGCCATGCGGACGCTGGAAAACTGGCCGACTGAGGACAGCACCTTCCAAACACGTCTGCGAGCCGCCATGCCTGGTTTAAAGGAACGCGCTAAGACGCTGCTAGAGCTCGCAGAAGGCGCGGACTATCTGCGCCGTTCCCGTCCGTTGGAGTTGACCGGCAAAGCCAAAAAGGCGCTTAGCGATGATGCCCGCCTTGTTCTCGGCCGTCTGGCTGACGCTTTGCCGGAGGAAGCTTCCTGGACGCCGGACGGGTTGGAGCATGCGATCTCTGAATTTCTGACCTCAGAAGACATCAAACTCGGAAAGGTGGCGCAACCGCTTCGCGCCGCCCTGACAGGTGGCAGTGTCTCACCTGGAATCTACGACGTCCTCGCCTCGCTCGGCCGGAACGAAGCCATTGAGAGGATCCGCGATCAAGTTTAAGCCTGGGCGTCCGGCGGTGGCCGGAGCTGCATCAGGTATCTATAATGCCGCAACCATTCGCGCCTGACGGAGCAATCAAGTACCGGAGCGCGAAGACAAGTGAAGGAACAGGTTTACGCCATGACCATAGATAGAAGTGCACGACAAACAAATGAAACTGCCAAGTTAGAAGTTGGCGGCGAAACCTATGACCTGCCGATCTTCCAAGGCGTGGTCGGCCCGCGCGCCATCGACGTCAGCAAGCTTTACGGCCAGTCCGGCTACTTCACGTTCGACCCTGGTTTTACGTCGACCGCCAGCTGCGACAGTGACATCACCTATATTGACGGCGATAAAGGCGAATTGCTGTATCGCGGCTATCCTATTGAGGGGCTGGCTGAAAACGGCAATTTCCTTGAGACCGCCTATCTTTTGTTGAACGGCGAGCTGCCAACGGCCACTGAGTTCGCCGACTTTGAAAAAGCCATCACCAATCACACGATGGTCCACGAACAGATGCAGAATTTTGTCCGTGGGTTCCGCCGGGACGCTCACCCCATGGCGATCATGGTCGGCATGGTTGGCGCCCTTTCTGCCTTCTACCATGACTCGACAGATATCAACGACCCACACCAGCGGATGATCGCAAGCCGCCGGATGATCGCGAAGATCCCGACGATTGCCGCCATGGCCTACAAATATTCAATCGGTCAGCCTGTTGTCTATCCACGCAATGATCTGGGTTATGCCGAGAACTTCATGCATATGTGCTTCGCGGTGCCTGCTGAGGAGTATCACGTCAATCCCGTGATCGCGAAGGCGATGGACAAGATCTTCATCCTCCATGCCGACCACGAGCAAAATGCCTCTACGTCGACGGTCCGGCTGGCAGGTTCTTCAGGCGCCAATCCCTTCGCCTGTATTGCCGCCGGCATTGCCTGCCTTTGGGGTCCAGCCCATGGTGGTGCCAATGAAGCTGCGCTCAACATGTTGCAGGAGATTGGCTCTGTTGACCGCATTCCAGAATATGTCGCGAAAGCAAAAGACAAAGACGATCCGTTCCGCCTCATGGGCTTCGGTCACCGGGTCTATAAAAACTATGACCCACGGGCGACTGTCATGCAGCAGGCTTGTCACGAGGTCCTGAAGGAACTTGGCATCAAAGACGATCCGCTTCTGGACGTCGCGATGGAACTTGAGAAAATCGCGCTGAATGACGAGTACTTCATCGAGAAGAAACTCTATCCGAATATCGACTTCTATTCCGGCATCACGCTTAAAGCGCTCGGCTTCCCAACAACCATGTTCACTGTTCTCTTCGCCCTTGCGCGAACAACAGGTTGGGTCGCTCAGTGGAACGAAATGGTCCGCGACCCGGAGCAGCGGATCGGTCGTCCACGTCAGCTCTATAACGGCGCCCCAAGCCGTCCCTATGTCGACGTTGCCAATCGGTAATTGTCGTCGGATATGAACCAGGAAAGGCGCTTGCCGAACCGGCAGGCGCCTTTTTTACGTGACCGATTTTTCGCCGAGCAAATCAAGCACGACATTGGCTGCGCGCGCGCTTGGGCTGGGGCCGCCAACACCCATCAGCTTTCGCATTTCAGCAAGGTCTGCAAGCGCGCGACGTCGCTCATCCGTATCCCCAATGAGCGGGACAAGAGCGGCGCTTAGGTCGTCGGGTTTGCAATTGTCCTGCAGAAATTCGTTCACAGCAGGTCGGTCCAAAATCAAATTGACCAAAACGACTGTCGGAACTTTCAGAAATCTCGAAACGCTCCAGGCCGCGATCGGATCAATCTTATAGGCAATCACCATAGGCACACCTGCTAGCCCCAGTTCGAGAGAAACCGTCCCGGAGGCAGCAAGAGCTGCGGTCGCAGACGCGAATGCGCCGCGCTTCTCCTCTTCGCCTATAGCCAGTATGGGGGCGACGGGCCAGTCTTTCACTGCCTCGGTCACGACATCCTCGACATGCGGCACAACCGGGATCACCACACGGAGTGCCTCAAACCGTTCTTTAACCTGCGCTGCCGTTTCACCCATCAGTCCGATAAGACGCTTCACCTCGTTCATGCGGCTCCCTGGCAGGACCAGCAATACCGGCGCATCAGGCGCAATTCCCATGTTTTCACGAAACAGGGTTCCTTCATCCGGCGAGGCGATCTTTTCTATCGCGGGGTGGCCAACATACTCACAATCGAGCGCAGCCTCGGAGCGAAAAAATGCCGGCTCAAATGGCAACAGTGCGAGCACCTTTCTGAGATAGGTCGCCATGGCCTTTGCCCGGCCCCGGCGCCACGCCCAAACACTGGGAGACACATAATTCGCAATCGGAATATCAGGTGCTTTCTTGTGGATCCGTTTTGCCACTGTATGAGTAAAGTCTGGACTGTCGATAATCACCACCAAGTCAGGGCGTGTCTCGACCGCATGACGTGTGGTCTCAGACATCCTTCTCAAGATCAGGGGAAGCCTTGGAATCACTTCGCGCGGACCCATAACAGCGATATCGGTCATCGGAAAGATCGAAGACAAGCCCTCGTTTTCCATGCGCGCGCCGCCGACGCCACTGAAGCGCACTCGGTCTCCCAGAGTGGTGCGCAACGATGCCATCAAGGCGGCACCTAGCGTGTCGCCCGACGTTTCGCCCGCAACGAGCATTACATGGCGAGCGGGTTCGGTCATAGACCATCCTCGCCTGTCCCCGCGGGCAGACCGATGACAAACAGACCCAATTCTTCGGCGCGTTTCCCGACACCGTCTATGTTTGCGATGAGGGCGCCCTTTGCTTCATAGGCAATCCCGGCCAAGCCCGCTTTGGCCGCATTTTCAACGGTAACAAGACCCAGTGTGGGCAGGTCGATCCGGCGCTCCTGGCCAGGTTTCGGCAGCTTTACCAATACGCCCGACCTCCCAGGTCGGGCTGGCAATCTCGCAACACGCTTCAGCATCTCGTCTGTGCCGGCCTTGTCCTCAACATCCAGCACCTGACCTCCTGCGACGACGGCTCCCTGCCCCAGATCTTTTTTTCCACGCTTCTTAACAATGTCGATGGCCATTTGGATGTCTGTTTCATCAGCCAAGCTTGGTTTGGTCTCAGTCAGCAAACCTGCTGGCGCAACGAGTTCTGCCGCAAATTCTTCAGCAGGTCGCACGAGAAAGCCGTGCTCCTCCTCAAAATATTTCACCGTGCCGCTGAGCAGGCCGTCGTCACCGCGCCGCAGAAGACCAAGCACATGAAACAAAGAGCGTAGAATTGTCCAATCAGGACGAAAATTGAACAGGGTTGGCCGTTCCATCGGACCGATCATCACCAGTTCTTCACAATGTGCTTTCTTCAGCAGGTCAATCGTTTCGCCCAACGCGCCATAGCGCACCCATGCGTGCGGAAACTGCTCAATCGAGGATGCGCTCCACCCTCGAATTCCAACAATAAATACAGGTCGGCCTTTGGCCGCAGCGGCTTCGGCAACGACACCTGGAAGAGGACCACCCCCCGCGACGATGCCGAGGGTCGCTCGTTCGGAACTGGAAGCGCCCATTTCTGTTCTGCGTTCTCTACGCCTTATTCATCCGTGGCGGCGCGTGGCATGCAAATGGACCTGCTGGTTTCCGCTTTAATGAAGCTGATAATGTCCATCACATCTTGCTGCTCGCTGAAGAGCGCTGCGACATCCTCGACACGCTCGCGAAGCGTTCCTTCTTCTGCAAACAACATGCGGTAGGCCGCACGGAGCGCATGTATCTGCTCGCGCTCAAAACCACGGCGTTTCATGCCAATAACATTCAGCCCAGCCAAACGGGCACGGTTGCCGAGAACCATCCCATAGGGAATGACATCGTTTTCAACACCGCTCATACCACCAATGAAAGAGTGTTTCCCAATGCGGGTAAACTGATGAACGCCAGCGCCGCCGCTCACGATCACAAAGTCTTCGATGGTACAGTGGCCCGCCAGCATGACATTGTTGGAGAGTACGACACCGTTGCCTACCTTAGTGTCATGTCCGACATGCGAGCCGGTCAGGAACGCACAGTTGTTGCCAACTTCCGTGACGAGGCCGCCACCTTCTGTACCGGCATTCATCGTTACATGCTCGCGGATCATGTTGTCTGATCCAACGATGAGCTCGCTGTCTTCACCCTGATACTTCAGATCCTGGGGGGGCTGACCAATTGAGGCAAACGGAAATATTTCCGTGCGCGCGCCGACACTTGTCTTTCCATCGACAACAACGTGTGAGTGAAGTTTCACACCCTCCGCCAGACTTACCCGTGGCCCGACGATAGAGTAGGCGCCCACCACAACGTCTGAGGCAAGTTCGGCAGATGGATCGACGATGGCTGTTTCGTGAACCTGAGTCATTCGCCGTCTTCCGAATCCCGGATCATTGCCGCGTAGTCTGCTTCTGCCACGACGGCACCGTCTACCTTGGCAATACCCCGGAACTTCCAAACAGGTCCCCGGTTCTGCAGTTTTGACACGTGAAGCTCTAGCTGATCACCTGGAACCACTGGCTTCCGAAATTTCGCCTTGTCGATTGCCATGAAGTAAACGACCTTCGAGCCGGCGTCTCCCGAGGTGCCGTGTATGACCAAAGCGCCGGCTGTCTGAGCCATGGCCTCCACAATCAAAACCCCCGGGAAGACTGGGTGTCCAGGAAAGTGCCCCTGAAAGTAAGGGTCGTTGATGCTGACGTTCTTGATGCCGACGGCTGACTCGCATCCATCCATATCGCGGATCTTGTCGATCAGCAGCATGGGATAGCGGTGCGGTAGCAGCTGCATCACCCTGTTTATGTCCGCGGTTGCCAAGCCTTGTTTCTCTGTCGTTTCAGTCATCTCTCTTATTCCAAACCTAAGCGCCCCAGAAGCACCCCGGACCACGCCACCTCCGCATCAGGAATCAGCGCCTTTTTTCTTGCCATAATCCTTAGCCATTTTTTGCAGCGCAATAACCTCACGCTGCCATTCTCTCACTGGCCTTGCCGGCGTGCCGCCCCACCGCTGGCCCGCCGGAATATCGTGAATGACGCTTGAGCGCGAGGCAATTTGAACGCCGTCACCGATCTTAATGTGCCCTATCGTGCCGACCCGCGCTCCCAGAGCAACATAATCGCCGAACTCTCCGCTGCCTGACAGTCCCGATTGTGCAACGATAATACATCCCTGACCTATGACCACATTGTGACCGATCTGAACCAGATTATCGATCTTCGTGCCCGCACCAATGACCGTGTCGGGCCCGGCTCCTCGGTCGATCGTCGTGTTCGCGCCGATCTCAACATCATCTTGAATAATCACCCGGCCAAGCTGCGGGATCTTTTCATGGGTCGGGAGCCCCATCGCGAAACCAAAGCCATCCTGCCCGATGCGCACGCCAGCGTGAATGATCACGCGGTCGCCTATGTGCGCATGCGAGACGGACGCGCCGGGGCCAATATAGCTCTCCCGCCCAATTGTTGTGCCTTTTGCGACCACGGCACAGGAAGAGATCACAGCGCCTGCTCCGATATCGCATTCAGCGCTCACCACAGCACCAGGCTCAATCGTCACGCCATCCGCTACTTTTGCCGATGGATGGACATGCGCGCCAGAACTCACGGTTGACGCGTCACCGAATGTGTCTAAAGGACGACAGCTTTTTGGGTAAAAACACTGTGCCGCCAGAGCGTAAGACCGATAGGGCTGAGCGCTGACCAGCAATGCAATACCTGCGGGCGCCCGATCAACAAATTTTTGCCCGACGATGCAGGCGCTTGCCTTGGTTGCCTCAAAGGCAGAGACATATTTCGGGTTATCTAGAAATGCGATCTCTTCCGGTCCGGCTGAGTCCAGTGGTGCAACATCTTTGATTGAAAGGGACTCATCAGACCCTTCATGCACGCTCGCTTCGATGCGCGACGCTAGTTCCGCAAGCGAAAAGGGACCCTCTCTTTCAAAGAAGCGTGGATCAGCCATGGTCCCCCCGGGTACCTATCTTCGAGCTCACTATTGAGCGACCGCCTCGGCGCTCACCGGTGTCACCGTGAGCTTGGTCAGGCGTTGATTCAGCAAAGCCATTGCTTCTGAGGTGATATTGAGATCCAAACCGCCGGCGAGCACATTTGCCTGATCAATCAGAAGACCGGCATTATGCTTCCGAAGAAGCTCGCTGAAAATAGGCTTGATTACCTCGGCAATCTGATTGTTTGCCTGAGCACGCCCGAGTTGGATTTCCTGTTGACGGACAGCGATCTTCTGAACGTGTGTCTGTTGCCTCTGCGCCAGATCGGTTGCCTTCGCTTGCAGTTCCTCCGGCGTGAAATTTCCCCGTTGCTCGCGAATACTGTCTGCCTCAGCCGCTAACGCCTGTCTGGTTGTGAGGTCCTCTTGCTGCAGTGCTGCGGCCAGTTCCTGCACCTGACGCGTCACGTCTCTCCCAACCTCTGAGTCAGTAAAGAGTCCCGCCATGTCCACGATCAGAATGACTGTTGGCGCTTTTTCCGCCTGTGCGGATGTGCTCATCCCCACCTGGATGACCAGCATCGCTGCTACCACGGTGAACACTGCGGCAAGTTTTTTTGCTGCCTTATTAAGATACATCATACTTTTTTCCGTTGGTTTAGAAGCGCGTACCCGCAGAGAACCTAAAGGACTCCGTCTTGTCGTAATCTTCTTTTTTGATTGCCTGGCTGAGATCGACCCTTACCGGGCCAAATGGCGACTGCCAATAGACGCTAACACCTGCGGTGACTCGGGGCGTCAGATCGTCTTCAGCGTCAACTGTCCGCACAGCCCCAAAGAAGACATCATTTTGATCCGCCAGTCCGACAACACCTACATCTGAAAACAGGCTGGTCGTGATATCCAGAGCCTCAGGCAGAAAATTGGGAAAGGTAACTTCAGCACTCCCTACAGCGAATGCTTGAGCGCCCAGAGCATTGTCGGAGACAAGGTCTCTGGGTCCGACACCTGAGCGTTCAAAGCCGCGGAAATCGGAGCCGCCGATAAAGAAACGGTCCGAAATGTTGACGTCCTGACCGATGCCTTCTATGTAGCCGCCCTTAATGCGCAAGCTTGCCAGAAACTCATCGGTGATTTCGTAATATGTCCGGGCCGTCAAATCGTTTCGGATGTACCGGACGGAACCACCAACACCGGCAAATTCCTGATCGATCTCCAGATCCCATCCACCTGTCGGCTCCACAGGATCATTTCTTCTGTCGAGGTAATAGGTATACCCGACCGACGACTTAATCTCGTCGCGCTCTGCGATGAAAGCTTGGGCAGACGTCGTCAGGTTGGTGATTTCCTCTCGACGCAGGGCGTAACGCGTAAGGATCCGGCCGTTCTCAGACAGCGGAAAGCCGAACCGAAATCCAAAACCCGTTACCCGCTCGTCAAAGCCGGATTCGTCCTGGAAATCGTTTTCTACGCCAAACAGGTCAACGCCAGCGACCAAATCTCGGCCGAGGAAGTATGGTTCGGTGAAGCGCATATCGATCTGCTGGCTGGTACCCGAAAGTGCCAACCTCAAGCGCAGGAGCTGTCCCTTACCCATGAAGTTGCGCTCTGTCAGGCTGATGTCTGCCAGCGCGCTGTCCGTAGAAGAGAACCCGAAGCCCAGCGACAATTCGCCCGTAGACTGTTCCTGGACTGAAACGTTGATGATTGTTTGGTCAGGCGCCGATCCTGGCTCTTCAGTAACTTCGACTGCTGCGAAGAAACCGAGTGCGCGAATGCTTTTTTCAGAACGTTCCAACAAGACACGGTTGAAAGCGTCCCCTTCGGACATTCTCATTTCGCGGCGAATGACGCGGTCAAGTGTTCGCAGGTTCCCGTCGATGTTGATCCGCTCAACATAGGCTCTGGGGCCCTCGGTGATGCGGTAGGTTACAGAGGCGATCAGTGTTTCTTTATCGCGGCTGACTCGCGGGCGGACCTCGGAGAAAGCATACCCTTTCGTGCCTGCCTCGAACGTGAGCGCATCAACCGTCTCGTCGATCAGGCCCGCGTCATAGGTCTCGCCTTCAACAGTGAGAATAAGCGAGTTGAGCTTTTCAACATCCAGCTTATCCAGCTGAGTTGTCACTTCCGATGGTCCGAATGTGTACTGGTTGCCTTCCTCGACCGTGAAGGTAATGAAGAACTCTTCTCCGTCGCGGCTCAGGTCCGCAACGGCGGATACAACTTGAAAGTCTGCAAAGCCCTCAGAGAGGTAGTGCCGGCGGAGAAGCTCTCTATCGAAAGCGAGGCGATCCGGGTCGTAATTGTCAGAGCTTGATAGGAATTTCCACCAAGCGGACTCAGACGTCGCAATAATCTCCCGCAGCCGGCCATCTGAGAATTCCTGATTGCCGATGAAGTTGATGCCACCAATTTTTGTTACGGGGCCCTCATCTATTTCAAAAACCAGATCGACTCGGTTTTGAGGAAGCTGAATGACCTTCGGTTCCACTGTCGCTGAGAAGCGTCCGGACCGCCGCATCACATCGACGATACGCTGAACGTCGCCCTGCACCTTCGCCCTCGTATAGATCGTACGGGGCTTCAGCTGGACTTCTGTTTCAAGTGCGTCGTCGTTCACCGCGCTATTGCCTTCAAAAGCAACGCGGTTGATCACCGGGTTTTCCGCAATCGCGACAATCAGGCGACTTCCTTCACGTCGAATAGTCACGTCAGCAAAGAGGCCTGTTGCGAAAAGTGTTTTCAGGGACTGGTCGACCTTTTCGTCGTCGTACTCGTTACCTTCCTTAAAGACCATATAGGATCGCACGGTCTCCGGTTCGATACGCTGATTTCCTTCGACAATGATGTTGGTGATGACATTGTTCGATGCCAACTGAAACGAAGAAAGCGACGGTTCCGCGGCCATTACACTTGGTGCGGTCACTGCCACGCCAAACAGTGCGCCCGCCCATGCAAATGACAGAATTGCGGTTGTCAGGAGACTGTATCTCTTATCGATCATCTGCGTCATACGCCCCATACGTTCGTCCTCGCCTTAACTCAGGAGGTTCGAAAGAAACTCAAACACCCGCAGGTGCGTTAAATCATTCCATGTCGCAAAGACCATGAGCATCATCACCAATGCCAGACCGATGCGAAATCCATATTCCTGCGCCTCGTCACCCATAGGCCGACCCCGCACTGCTTCGACGCCATAGTAGAGCAAATGCCCACCGTCCAGCATAGGGATGGGGAACAAATTGATGAGGCCGATGCTGACGGAGAGAACCGCAGCAAGATTGATCAACGCCGCCAGTCCAAGCGTGGCCACCTGGCCGGATGTTTGCGCAATTCCCAATGGACCTCTGAGCTGACTCGTGTCCTCGCGGCCGACAATCATGTCGCCAAGAAACTCAAAGGTGCGGGTTACGATGAACCAGGTTTGTTCAACTCCCATCCAGACCGCGGTGAAAGGATTGTGACGGACATGGATTGCATTCGCCGGGTCCGGGTCGGCACCTATGCCGAGCAAACCGATCCGCTGCACATTACCGAAGCGATCTGTCATTTCATGAACTTTGGGTGTTGCCTCAAGCAGGACCTGCTCGCCGCGACGATCAACCAGAATTTCCAGGCGTTCGTCAGCGCTGAAAGACACAATCATCTGCATTTCGCGGAAGCTATCGATCTTGGTGCCAGAGATTTCCAGCACACGGTCCCCAACCACAAAGCCTGCAGCTTCGGCCGCACTGTCCGCCGTCACATCAGCTACGATCGGCGCAACAATCCGTTCGCCAAAGGCAAGGATCAATCCCGCGAATATGACGATTGCAAGTATGAAGTTCGCGGCCGGTCCCGCTGCCACGACAGCTGCGCGGCTTGACAGCGGCTTGGTGTGGAAATTGCCGTCGGCTTGCTCCGGCGTCATGTTTGCAAGAGCGTCCTTCGACGGCGTGCTCGCCGCGTTCTCGTCACCCAGAAACTTCACGTATCCACCAAGTGGGATCCAGCTGATCTTCCAACGGGTGCCTTTGCTATCGTTCCACCCATAGATTTCGCGACCGAACCCTATCGAGAAGGTCTCAACCGTGACCCCCGCCCAGCGCGCCACCAGGAAGTGGCCTAGCTCGTGGAAAAACACGACGATTGTGAGAACAAAGAGGAAGGGAATGACATAGCTGATCAGAGATCCGCCTACCCCCCCAATGCCGGTAATGAATTCCATACTGGTGACAGCAACTCTCGTTTAAGGGCGACGCCCTTTTTGTTTCCCCCGGAGACGCCCGCGCGTCCAGTCCCGCTCAGCAGAGAAATGTCTGGCGAAGCGATGCCATACCCTAATTCAGCTAGCGCGCTTTTGCACCCATTCCTGAGCTTTTTGACGCCCCAAATCGTCTAAATCCAGCACATCATCAAGCGTGGTAAACGCGGACGCCCCCTGCCGTGCCGCAAATTCTTCCATAACATCGGCCACCGACGCCGATATGTCTAAAAACCCTACTTTTCCGGCCAGAAATGCTGCCACCGCAATTTCATTTGCGGCGTTCATCACCGTCGCCGTTCCATCGTCCAATCTGAGGGCCTCTGCCGCCAATGCCAGGGCCGGAAACCGCTCTAAATCAGGCTTTTTGAAGGTTAACTGACCGACTTCCGCCAGGTTCAGGCGCTCCGCCGGCGTCTCCATGCGCTCAGGCCAGGCCAGCGTGTAGCTGATCGGCGTACGCATATCAGGTGATCCGAGCTGCGCCAGGACAGATCCATCATTGTAAGCCACCATTGAGTGAATGATGGATTGCGGGTGGATGACAACGTCGAGTTTTTCCCTGCCTACTGGGAAAAGATAGTGAGCTTCAATCAATTCCAGGCCTTTATTCATCAGGGTGGCCGAATCAACTGAAATCTTGGCGCCCATGGACCATTGGGGATGGGCAACCGCCTGCGCAGGCGTCGCTTGCCGCATTTCCTCTAAAGATGCTTCCAGAAACGGTCCGCCCGATGCGGTCAGAATGATCTTGTCGACACTATCAAGTTTGGTCGGGTCCAAGACCTGGAAGATCGCATTATGCTCTGAGTCAGCCGGCAGCAGAGTCGCGCCGGACGCCGCAACCTCTGCCAGGAAAATGTTCCCGGCAGACACAAGGCATTCTTTGTTGGCCAGCGCGACGTATGCCCCCTGCCTCACCGCGGCGAGCGTCGGCGCAAGCCCCGCGGTCCCGACGATCGCCGCCATGACCCAATCAGCAGGACGTGCGCCTGCATCCTCTAACGCCGTGCGGCCCGCTGCGCACTCAATGCCTGTTCCATCGAGCGCGTCCTGCAAGTCGGCATAGCATGTTTCGTCCCCGATAACGGCGAGCTCCGCGTTGAATTCTTTGGCCTGGTCCGCGAGCGTTTTCACATTGGTCTGCGCCGTTAAAGCAACGACATCATAGGCATCTCGATGACGGCCAATAAGATCGAGGGTGTTGCACCCGATAGACCCTGTAGATCCGAGAATGGAAACGCGCCGGCGTGCCGCGTCGAGTTTTGGAGCTGGACTGATACTCATGCCATCCATCCAACCATGTAATGCACGGCGATAACCACCAGTGCGACAAAGGTCGCTGCCAACATGAGGCCGTCGACGCGGTCGAGGATGCCGCCATGTCCCGGAATGATGTTGCCTGAATCTTTGACACTGGCGCGCCGCTTCAATGACGATTCGTACACATCGCCGGCTTGGGAAAGGAGCGCGACGAGAGCGGAGAAAGCCGCCAGAGCCAAAACGATCGAGGCTGTCAATTCGGCGCTGCCAACGCCTGCGACCACAAACACCAGAACGCCAGCGGTCGCGGCAGCGATCATGCCACCAATCAGGCCGGACCAGGTTTTGTTGGGGGAGAGCTTCGGTGCCATTTTGGGACCGCCAACCGTGCGCCCTACAAAATAGGCACCGATGTCAGTTGCCCACACAACGCCCAACAGCCAGATGATGGTCAGGCGCCCCATATCGCTTTCGCCACGCAACCACGCGAAGGATGCGACGGCCCCTCCGACATAGGCGAAACCGGTCAGTGCGCGCAGGGGCGATGCATTCCGCCATAGACACAGAGCCATTGTCAGACCAAGGATGGTCAGAAAAAGCGCGAGTGCCAGGCCGGAGTCGCCCATCCCCATGCACAAGAGAAAGACCAGCAACCCAATCGTTAGCGCAATCTGTTCCGTGACGGCCCCGCCCTCTGGGTCAGCCAATCGCGCCCACTCCAGCGCCATCAAAGGACCCGCGATCATCAGAAGGGCAAGAAATGGGGTGCCGCCGACCCAGACCGCGACCAACACAATCGGCGCCAACACGACCGCCGATGCCACACGCACACCGAGAGTCGATGATTTGGGTTCAGCGGACGTGGCGGCGGTCAACGTGTCTATCCCTCTCCAAACCGGCGATCGCGGGAATTAAACTCAGACACAGCATTCTCCAACGTCTCTTTGGTGAAGTCTGGCCACAAGACATCGGTAAAGACGAACTCTGAATAAGCGCTTTGCCATAGAAGAAAATTGGACAGACGCTTCTCGCCACTGGTGCGAATGACAAGATCGGGATGCGGCACACCGGCGGTGTCCAAATGGGCCTCGATCGTGTCCGGGGAGATTTGCTCGGGATCGATTTCGCCCTTCGCCACCTTGCGAGCAATCCGCCTCACCGCCGCAGCAATCTCCAGATGACCGCCATAATTGAAGGCAATCACCAGATGAAGATTGCTGTTCTCCGCCGTCAGCGTCTCGGCTTCTTCGATCAGAGAAATAATGTCGGGATCAAGATGGGTTCGTTCCCCAATGATTTTGATCTGCACGCCGTTTTGATGCAGCTCCGCAAGATCACCACGGATGAACATTCTGAGCAGACCCATGAGGTCCGACACCTCTTCAGGCCCCCGGTTCCAATTTTCTGACGAAAAGCCAAACAGGGTCAGATATTCAACGCCCAGGTCACCGGCCGCCCGAACGATTTTTCTCACCGCCTCGACACCCGCTTTATGCCCCAACTTCTTGGGCAGGTGACGCTTCGCCGCCCAGCGCCGGTTGCCGTCCATGACAATCGCAACATGCCGCGGGGCTTTGGCGTCCGCTGTTTGCTCTTTTTCGATCGGCGTCACAACTCGGTTCCGTTTCGCTGTCTGGGCGAAGATCGCTCTTTAAACCTGCATAATCTCGGCTTGCTTCGCCTCGAGCGTCTTGTCGATTTCGGCGATGAATTTGTCGGTCGCCTGCTGGACCTTGTCGCCGGACGCTTTTTGCTCATCTTTGCTCATATCGCCGTCTTTCTCCAGACGCTTGAGCTCATCCATGCCATCACGCCGAATGTTCCGGACAGCAATCCGTGCGTCCTCAGCATATTTCGCGGCAACTTTCGTCAGTTCCTGACGGCGTTCTTCATTCAATTCAGGAATGGGAATGCGCAGCAGCTGTCCGTCCACGGCTGGATTAAGGCCCAGGCCCGCTGTGCGAATTGCTTTTTCCGTCGGCCCCACAAGCCCTTTGTCCCAGACCTGTACGGTGATCATCCGGCTCTCCGGAACCGACACAGTGCCGACCTGGTCAATCGGCATCATGGAGCCGTAGGCTTCAACCTGAACGGGTTCAAGCAAGCTCGCTGAGGCACGGCCGGTTCTCAATCCGGAAAACTCGCTCTTCAGCGCTGACACGGCCCCCGTCATTCGGCGGTTCAGATCGTCAAAATCAAGTTCCTGTTCAGCCATGGTTCCGTTCCTTCTTATTTGCCAGTAGCGCCTTGTTGGGCGACACAACGCGGTCGCGTTTATGCCCCACCATCTACCTTCGTGAACAACCCTTTTCCTCGCAGCACTTCAACGAAGCCCCCGGGATTGTGGATTGAGAATACCAGAATAGGAATAGCGTTTTCCCGCGCCAGCGACACCGCCGACGCATCCATTACTTTCAGATCTTTCGCAAGAACATCTGTATAGGAAAGCCGGTCGTATCGCTCCGCCTGCGGATCGGTTTTGGGGTCTGCTGTGTAGACACCATCAACCTGCGTTCCTTTGAGCAGAGCGTCACACCCCATTTCCGACGCCCGCAAGGCCGCGGCCGTATCCGTCGTGAAGAACGGATTGCCGGTGCCGGCGGCAAAGATGACGACGCGGCCTTTCTCCATGTGACGCTCGGCTTTCCGGCGCACATAAGGTTCGCAGACGCTCATCATGGGGATCGCGGACTGGACCCGGGTCGGAATGCCCATACGCTCGAGAGCGTTTTGCATCGCTATGGCATTCATGACCGTCGCAAGCATGCCCATATAGTCCGCACTCGCGCGTTCCATGCCCTCCGCCGCTCCTGAGAGCCCACGGAAAATATTCCCGCCGCCGATCACCAAACAGACCTGAACCCCGACTTCGACGGCTTGTTTTACTTCATCGGCGATGCGATCAACGGTGCCGACGTCAATCCCGTAGGCCTGGTCGCCCATCAGCGCTTCGCCGGAAACCTTGAGAAGAACCCGCTTGTACTTCGCGCCGCCCTCGTCCTTTGGATCACTTGCCATCTAACGTCTGCTCATCCCCGTTGGCGGTCCCCTTGCCTTCCCCCCGAATAGCAAAGCAACCGCATAAAATTAAGGCGTGCGAGTGAAGATCGCGGTCGCCCGCGAATCCTTTTCTCACACGCCTCAAACATAGCGTTACCGGCGAAACATGGCGACCTTGCGACCAGCCATTTCATCGGAGTTCGGGCCGTTTTAGCCCTTGGCGGCCGCCGCAACTTCTGCTGCGAAGTCTTCTTCTTCTTTTTCGATGCCTTCGCCGAGTGCCATCCGGACAAATCCAGCCACCTTAATCGGTGCGCCAACGTCGCCCTCAGCATTCTTCACAGCTTTTTCCACTGTGTTTTCGCCATCGATGACAAAGGTCTGCGACAGAAGCACAACTTCTTCGTAGAACTTACGGATCCGGCCTTCGATCATCTTTTCGATGATGTTTTCCGGCTTACCGGATTCGCGAGCTTCTGCAGCAAGAACATTCCGCTCGCGCTCAACCACGGCCTGATCCAGCTCTTCGACGCGGGTGGCAAGCGGGCTCGTTGCCGCCACATGCATCGCGATCTGTTTGCCCAGAGCCGCCAGCTTGTCTGCATCTCCGTCTGACTCAAGCGCCACCAGCACGCCGATCTTGCCCAGACCAGGCGCGGCCTGGTTGTGGACGTAGGATACGACGACGCCTGCATTGACACTCAACGCTTCGGTGCGGCGAACGTTCATGTTCTCGCCAATGGTGCCAACTGCTTCCGTGACATAGTCGGCGACCGATTTGTCTGAGCCTGGGAACGAGGTGGAGAGCAGCTTGTCCAAATCGCCGCCGGCCTCTTTGGCGACGCTGGCGACGCCCGTCACCATGGTCTGGAAGTTCTCGTTCCGGGCCACAAAGTCGGTTTCAGAGTTCACCTCGACGACGGCGCCAGATGTGCCTTCAGCAACCGCGCCAACAAGGCCTTCAGCGGCCACGCGGCCTGCCTTCTTAGCGGCTTTGGCGAGACCTTTGGTACGCAGCCAGTCGATGGCAGCTTCCATATCGCCGTCTGTTTCTTTCAGGGCTGCCTTGCAGTCCATCATGCCTGCGCCGGATTTCTCACGCAGTTCTTTCACCAGGCTTGCTGTGATTTCAGCCATTGGTAATCCTCATTTGAAAGTGCGGGTCCGGTTCGCAGAGGCGAAGCGGACCCGTCAGTAAATAACGCTGTTAAGTGACAGTCCTGGTATTAGGACGCGTCAGCCGGTGCTTCAGCTGGAGCTGCTTCTTCTGCTGCTGGCTCAGCCGCGGCTTCCTCAGGCAGGACCTCAGCAACAGGGTCTACCTGTTCGCCAATATCGACGCCTGAATTGGCCTGACTTGCGGAGATACCATCGATGGCCGCCCGGGAAATCAGGTCGGTGTAAAGCGCAATGGCCCGTGCCGCATCATCGTTCCCGGGGATCGGGTGAGTTATGTTGTCAGGGTCACAGTTGGAGTCGAGGATCGCGATGACTGGGATGCCGAGCTTGCGGGCTTCCTTGATAGCGATCTCTTCTTTGTTGGTGTCGATCACGAACATGATGTCGGGGACACCGCCCATGTCCTTGATCCCACCGATGGACAGCTCAAGCTTGTCGCGCTCGCGGGTCAGGTTGAGGAGCTCTTTCTTGGTGAGGCCTTTGCCTTCACCCGCAAGCAGCTCTTCCAGATCACGCAGACGGCGGATGGAATTGGAAATGGTTTTCCAGTTAGTGAGCGTGCCACCGAGCCAGCGGTGATTGATGTAGTACTGCGCGCACTGTTTGGCTGCCTGAGCGATCGGCTCAGATGCCTGGCGCTTCGTGCCGACAAACAGGACACGGCCGCCTGCAGCAACCACGTCACGAACCGCGACGAGGGCCTGATGCAGAAGCGGGACAGTTTGTGTCAGATCGACAATATGGATGCCGTTGCGGTCGCCGAAGAGATAGTTCTCCATCTTCGGGTTCCAACGGTGAGTCTGGTGACCGAAGTGAACACCGGCCTCCAGCAGTTGACGCATAGAATATTCAGGGAGTGCCATGACGCCCTTTCTCCTTCTTTTCCGGTTGAACCTCTGCGGGGGGAACCCTGGGAGACCTCCCAAGGACCGGATCGAGTTCTTTCTATGAGGGGGCCTTTGGCTTGTTCGCCGCGTGCCCCATGAAAAAGCCCGTATCCCCGCATGTGGAATGGGCGAACGTATAGGGCGGCGCCTCAAAAAACGCAAGCGTCAATTGGGGTTAGGCCGAAATCACCGGAAATATGGTCGCAGGGTCATATGTCCTGGACATCCACGACCCCCGGCACTGCCTGGATGGCGGCCCTTACCGGCGGGGTGATGTGGAACCGTTCCTTGAGCTCCACCTCCACCTCGCGGCCCTGACCGGCCAGCAGAACGAGGGAAACGACACCCCGGCCCTGGTCCGGCAGACGCGATTTGATTGAGGAGAGCGGCGCAGGGGTATCCAGGAAGATTTTGAGGCCATCCGCTGCCGTTGCCGCGACCTCGTCCACCGGACGGACGGATTGAGCGCGCAGGCGCACTTCGTCCCCGTCCCGGTCGATTTCCACCCCGATCACCACCGAGCGCCCAGGTTCCAGAAGGTCCCGGAAGGAATTGAGTGCTTCTGAGAAGACCACGACCTCAAACCGGCCTGTGGGGTCCGACAGAGTCACAAAAGCAAAGGGATTGCCCTGCTTGGAGCGCCGGTCCTGACGGGCCGCCACCGTGCCGGCGACCCGCTCCGCACTTGAGGTTTTCTGCAGCAATTCGGCATAGGTCACGACGCCGGTCTGTTTCATCGCCTTGGCATAATCGTCCAGCGGATGGCCGGAAATATAGAAACCGACCGCGTTGAACTCTTCGTTCAGTCGGTCCATGGGCAACCAGGGCTCCACCTGGGGCAGAACCGGATTGTCCATCTCACTTTCCATGGCGTCGCCAAAGAGGCTCACCTGCTGGCTGTCCCGTTCGCTCGCCGCCTGGTTGGCGAGACTCATGATCATGTCCACAGAGGCCAGCACCTGGGCGCGGTTGGGGTTCAGGCAGTCCAGCGCGCCCGCCCGCACCAAATTCTCCAGCTGGCGCTTATTGATCCCCTTCGGGTTGAGCCTGCGGGCGAAATCAAACAGATCGTTGAAGGGCCCGTTTTCTTCCCGCTCTTCCGCCAGCTGCTCCATCGCCTGACGGCCTACATTCTTGATCGCGCCCAGCGCATAGAGGATCTGGCCGTCCTTCACATCGAAGACAGCCTGGGACTCCTGCACGCTCGGTGGACAAACCTTTATCTTAAGTTGATCCGCTTCCTGTTTGAAAACATGGAGTTTTTCCGTGTTGTTCAAATCGAGGCTCATGGAGGCGGCCAGAAACTCAACCGGGTAGTTCGCCTTAAGGTACGCCGTCTGATAGGCCACAAGCGCATAGCAAGCCGAGTGGGATTTATTGAAGCCGTAGCCTGCAAACTTGTCGACAATGTCGAATACATAGTTGGCCCGGTCGGCGGAAATCCCCTTCTCTTTCGCGCCATCCACGAAGCGGGCGCGCTGGGCATCCATCTCGGATTTGATCTTCTTGCCCATAGCGCGCCGGAGCAGGTCCGCATCTCCCAGCGAATAGCCCGCAAAGACCTGGGCCACCTGCATCACCTGTTCCTGATAGATGATCACGCCATAGGTGTCGGCCACCACAGGCTCGATCAGCTCATGCAGCACCTCTGGCTCTTCCCGGCCGTGCTTACAGGCGAGATATTTGGGGATGTTCTCCATCGGCCCCGGGCGATAAAGGGCCACCAGGGCGATAATGTCCTCGATGGTCGACGGCACGGCCTGCCGGATCAGGTCCCGCATGCCGCCACTTTCCAACTGGAAGACCCCGACCGTCTCGCCCCGCTGGAGCATCTTGTAGGTCTTCTCGTCATCCAGCGGCAGGTTGGAGAGGTCAATCTTGATCCCCCGGCGCTCGACCAGTTCAACGGCCTTTTGCAAGACCGTCAGGGTTTTGAGACCCAGAAAGTCGAACTTCACAAGGCCCGCGGGTTCGACCCACTTCATGTTGAACTGGGTCACAGGCATGTCCGACCGCGGGTCACGGTAGAGCGGCACCAGCTGATCCAACGGCCGGTCACCGATCACAACACCGGCGGCGTGGGTGGAGGCGTGTCGATAAAGTCCTTCCAGGCGGAGGCCCATCTCCAGGAGCTTGGCGACCGCTTCTTCATTATCCCGCTCTTCGCGGAGGCGCGGCTCGCCTTCGATGGCTTCGGCCAGCGTCACCGGATTTGCCGGATTGTTGGGGATCATCTTGCAGAGACGGTCCACCTGGCCAAAGGGCATCTGCAGGACGCGGCCCACGTCCCTGAGTACGGCGCGAGCCTGAAGCTTTCCGAAGGTGATGATCTGGGCCACCTGGTCGTGGCCATAGCGATCCTGCACATAGCGGATCACTTCATCCCTGCGATCCTGACAGAAGTCGATGTCGAAGTCCGGCATCGATATCCGCTCGGGGTTCAAAAACCGCTCAAACAGGAGATTGAACCGCAACGGATCCAGATCGGTGATGGTCAGCACCCAGGCGACCACGGAGCCGGCACCAGAGCCACGTCCCGGTCCGACCGGGATATCGTGCTCTTTGGCCCATTTGATGAAGTCCGCCACGATCAGGAAATAGCCCGGGAAATCCATCTTGATGATCACATCAAGCTCGAAATCCAGGCGGTCCCGATATTCCTGCTCATCGGCGACGGTGTCCGTAACCGCGAGCCGTTGAGTGAGCCCTTCATGCGCCTGGCGCCTGAGCTCGTCCGCTTCGCTTACCTCCCCATCGCCGGATCCGAAACTCGGCAGGATGGGATCTCTGGTATGGGGGCGATAGGCACATCTGCGTGCTACTTCTATTGTGTTTTCAATGGCTTCTGGCAGATCGCTAAACAAGTCTGCCATCTCCGCCTGGCTCTTGAAATAGTGCTCCGGCGTGAGGCGCCGCCGCTCTGTCTCGATGACATACGCCCCCGCCGAGATGCAGATCAGCGCGTCATGGGCTTCGAACTCATCCTTGGTCGTGAAGAAACATTCATTGGTAGCCACCAGCGGCAGATCCATCTCATAGGCAAAGTCGATAAGCGGGCCTTCCGCCTGACCTTCCTCTGCCATCCCATGACGTTGCAGCTCCACATAGAGCCGGTCGGCGAAGATGGCCTGAAAGCGGGCCAGAACCTCTTTCGCTTTATCGCCCTGTCCGTCCACCAAGAGCCGGTTGACGGGCCCTGCTGGGCCACCGGTCAGGCAGATCAGCCCTTCGCTTAAACTCGCCAGGTCTTCGATGGAAATATGCGGATCGTCTGTGCCCTCTGTCTCCAAATAGGCTTTGGAGGTGAGCCGCATCAGGTTGGCATATCCAAGCTCGTTTTGGACCAGGAGCGCTATGGACCCATCCGGCTCCTTCCGCTCGTTGCGGCCCAGTCCAGGCCCCTCGCCGTCGAGGTTCAGGTCTAGCGCCAGGGTACACCCCGTAATGGGCTGGATCCCGGCCTTTGAGAGCGTCTCTGAGGCCTCCAGAGCGCCGAACAGGTTGCCCGTGTCTGTAATGCCGACCGCCGGCATGCCCGCCTGGCGCGCCAGGGATGGCAGTTCTTTCAGGCGGATCGCGCCTTCAAGAAGCGAATAGGCAGAATGCATCCGCAGATGGATGAACTTTAGGTCGGATGGAACTTCGGATGGGTTTTTCGACACTGGGTGGGGCTCTCACTCTTTCAGGTTGAACGGTGTCGCCTCAGCGTGCCCGTCCATTCCTCCAGATACCCATTGTCGGACGCGGCCCCCGCCGTGTCACCTGTCCCGCTCGAGGAAAGTTGTGGAAAAGACGGATAATCGCTCCAAAAGAGAAAGCGATTATCCGCCCTGATGCGATCGGGCTCTGATTAGCCAATCATTGTGATCTTTGCGATCTCGCTCCAAAGCAAGACGGTCCAGCCCATGACTGCCACGCTCGCCAGCGCAGCCACGTCCTGCATCCACTCTCGCAGTCCATGACCCTGGGTTTGTTTCTTGAGATACCGCATAGGTGCTCCTGTTTGTTGTTCATAAAGAGCCGATTTGGCCCGGTACGCCAACGCAACTCGGACAGTTGCCACCCACCCGGTAATGCACGTTTTACGATAGTGCTTATCGTTTGGATCACGTTGGTTGTAGAGATACGCAAACAAACTCAGACTTAACTATGTTCTTGTTTTGTTCTTTTGTCAAGGCCCCAGTGTTTCTGGGAAAAATGCCTCGTTCCAGCTATGCGATAGTGGTTGCGACATTCCTGCGTCTCGACGCGACGAAACCGCTGACCTAGATTAGCGACATTCCATACGGATGCGTATGGAAAGCGTCAAACAGCTGACTTGAAAGGCCGACATGTCCCGCTCCGATACCCTGCCCCCGGAAAGCTGGCTCCACAGCTATGCAAGGCCCCAGGACTTCATGGATTGCTATAGCGTGGTCCTCATCGACACTTGGGCACTCCACACAGCATCGATGGTGGAGATCGCCGACCTTCTGGTGTCCGTCGAGGTCCCTGGTGCAGAACAACTTGTGCAGCTCCGGAACCTCATCGTGAAACCCCTGGGGCTCAAAACGTCCGACGAGATTGAACCAGACGCACCGGCTCCCCGCGATAGAGCGCTGGACGTCGGAGACAGGATCGGGTTCTTCAAGATCTACCGCATCAGTGAGCACGAGATCATCCTTGGGGAAGACGATGTGCATCAGGATTTCCGGGTCTCGCTTTACAGGCAGGTTGAGGCACCGTCGAAGCTCTATGCAGCTACCTGCTGCCAGCGCCACAATCTGTTTGGGTACGCTTATTTGGCGGCCATTCTGCCGTTCCACAAGATGATCGTAAAAGGCATGTTGGACGGCCTTACCAAGAAACTCTCTACCACTGGGAGCAGCGCCGCGGCCGTCGGCTAGAAAGCGCGTGCTCGGGGCGGCTCAGGGGTTAGAGCGACCCGTATTGCTCCGCCAGCGACGCCCCTTCAAGAAGCTTCCCGTCATGCAGCAGCACGACGCGATCCATCTTCGCGGCCAAATCCAGATTATGGGTAGCAATCAGCGCCGCCGCCCCCTCGCCTCTGGTCACATCCACCAACTCCCCAAAGACCGCTTTGGAGGTTTTGGGGTCGAGATTGCCGGTCGGTTCATCTGCCAGAAGCAGCTTGGGTTCATTTGCCAGGGACCTCGCAATCGCTACCCGCTGCTGTTCCCCCCCGGAAAGCTCCGCCGGCCTGTGGTTTAGCCGATCTCCCAGACCAAAGCTCGATAGGAGCCGCGCCGCCTCCTCTTCCGCGCCTTTTTTTGCCGTGCCGGCGATCATCTGAGGCAGGACGACGTTCTCAAGGGCGGTGAATTCAGCAAGCAGGTTGTGAGCCTGGTAAACAAAGCCGATCTCTTCGCGGCGGATGGCTGTCCGCCCAGCATCATCCAGAGCGGTACCGTCCACGCCATTGATCAGGACCCGCCCGCTATTGGGCTCTTCTAGGAAGCCCGCAATATGGAGCAGTGAGGACTTGCCCGCACCAGACGGTCCAACAAGGGCCACAATCTCTCCCGGCAACAGTGTCAAAGACAGGTCATCGAAAATATGGAGCTCTGTCTCGCCCTGCTGATAGGTCCGCGTAACCTCGTCCAGAACGAGCGCTGGTTCGTCACTCATAGCGAAGCGCCTCCACCGGGTCGAGAGATGCCGCCCGCCAGGCCGGATAGAGCGTTGCTCCAAAAGACAGGACCAAGGACATGATCACGACCGAGGCGACTTCCGACGGATCCATCTCCGCCGGCATGCGGGAGAGGAAATAGACCTCGGGCGAGAAGAGTTCTGTGCCAACAAGGGCTGAGAGAGCTTGTCGCAACGTCTCAATATTGGCGCAAAAGGCCGTTCCCAGAATGAAGCCCGCCAGTGTACCCAAGACCCCAATGCTCGCGCCGGCGATAAAGAAAATCCGCATGACCGCACCGCGGGACGCCCCCATGGTGCGCAGTACAGCGATATCGCGCCCCTTGTCCTTCACCAGCATAATGAGCCCGGAGATGATATTGAGTGCCGCCACCAGAAGGATCAGCGTCAAGATGAGGAACATCACATTGCGCTCGACTTGCAGCGCGCTGAAGAAACTCTGATTTGTCTGCTGCCAGGTCCAGACCCGTAACAGCGGGCCCGCAGCCTGGGCCACCGGCACGACGAAGTCGTTGACCTGATCCGGCTCTTCTACCATGACCTCAAGCGCCGTCACGCCATTGCCAGTCCGGAAATATTGCTGGGCTTCTTCAAGCCCCATGAACATGACCGAACTGTCATACTCAGACATGCCAATCTCAAAGACAGCCTGGACGGTATAGGCGCGCACCCGTGGGGCCGTACCAAAGGGCGTCACTGCACCTCTGGGCGACAGCAGGGTCACCTGATCACCAATGTTTACCCTGAGCAAGCTTGCAAGCCGGCTGCCGAGCGCGACGCCGCCGCTTGTATCAAAATCCGCCAGCGTCCCTGCAATCAGGTTTTGTGATACGGAACCGAGACCTGCGATATCCGAGGCTCGCATCCCGCGCACAAAGGCGCCAGATGCATTGCTGCTGCTGGATGCCATTACCTGCCCTTCGACAAGCGGTGCCACGCGCACAACTCCCTCGGCCTGCCGGATCGCATCGGCGACAGCGTCAAACTCACTGACATTGGTGCCAAGCGCACGCACCATCATGTGACCATTGAGGCCCAGGATCTTGTCGAGCAGTTCGGTACGAAATCCGTTCATCACCGCCATAACGATGATCAGCGTGGCCACACCCAGCATGATGCCCGCGAAAGAGAAGCCAGCGATTACGGAGATAAAGCCTTCCCGGCGCCGTGCCCGCAAATAACGCAAGGACACCATCCACTCGTACCGCGAGAAGGGTCCGGTCGCGGACTTTTCCTTGGGCGCGCTCTCGCCCCGGGCCTCACTCTCGGTCGGGCTGAATGCGGTGTCCGTCATACGTCCTGTCACTCCAAGCCACTAGGGCTCTCAGAAGCTCGGCCTCAAGCGCCGATCAGATGGGTAAGTGCTGCATCCGGCGTCAATTCTTGCCGCTCACCGGTTGCCCGGTTCTTCAACTCAACAACGCCAGATTTGAGCCCACGCGGGCCGACAACGACCTGCCATGGCAGGCCGATCAGGTCCATGTTCGAGAACTTGGTGCCGCCGCGCGCGTCGGTGTCGTCATACAGCACATCTACACCTGCATCGGTCAATTTCGCGTAAAGCTCCTCACATGTCCGGTCGGTCTCCGCATCCCCGGATTTGAGGTTGATGAGACCAGCCTTATAAGGAGCGACAGATTCTGGCCAAATTATGCCGTTCTCGTCATGGCTTGCTTCAATAATGCCGCCCATGAGCCGCGAAACACCAATCCCGTAGGAACCCATCTGAACGGGCACGTCCTTGCCATCCGGCCCCGTCACCACGGCGTTCAGAGGCTCCGAGTATTTCGTGCCAAAGAAGAAGATGTGCCCTACTTCGATGCCGCGCGCCGAAAGACGGTCCGCTTCTGCGACCTCCTCTTCAAACTTGGCCTGATCGTGGATTTCATCGGTCGCCGCATAGAGGGCGCGGCGCTCATCGACGATGGATGAGAGGTCGGCGCTGTAGTCGATATCCTCGCCAGGCACTTCCATCTCGATCAGATCTTTGTGGCAGAAGACTTCCGACTCACCGGTCTCCGCCAGGATGATGAACTCATGGCTCAGATCACCACCGATCGGTCCTGTGTCGGCCGCCATGGGCACGGCTTTGAGCCCCATCCGTCCGAAGGTCCGCAGATAGGCAACAAACATCCGATAATAAGCTTCGCGGCCCTTCTCCTCATCCAAGTCGAACGAATAGGCGTCTTTCATGAGAAACTCGCGACCCCGCATCACGCCGAACCGCGGTCGGATCTCATCACGAAACTTCCACTGGATGTGATAGAGGTTCATCGGCAGATCTTTGTAGCTGCGTACCCCGTTTGCGAAGAGCTCGGTCACCATTTCTTCGTTGGTGGGGCCGTACAGCATCTCGCGATCATGTCGATCGGTGATCCTGAGCATCTCCTTGCCATAACCGTCATAACGACCGGAGCGTTGCCAAAGCTCAGCGGGCTGCAGCGTCGGCATCAACAGTTCGACCGCCCCTGCCCGATCCATTTCCTCACGCACAATCTGCTCGATTTTCTTGAGCACGCGAATGCCCAACGGCAGCCAAGCATAGATCCCAGCCGCGGTCTGACGGATCAGGCCCGCGCGCAGCATCAAGCGGTGAGACACGATTTGCGCCTCGGCGGGATCTTCTTTCAATGTGGGGAGCAGAAAATTGGATAGGCGCATGGGAATCTGACGTCTCTGGCAACGGCGGGAACACGAGCACCACCGCTCCTTCCAGAACGCCGCCGCTTCGAAATTATTCCTCAGTATTAGGGACTTAGCCGTCCGTTGGCAACGCCGAACAATGACCTTCTATTGAATGGCTGACCCATCTATTGCGGCCTGCTGCCGGACCTGCAGGGACGACAAAAACGCGCGGACATCCACATCCGGCCCCTCAGGCACGCCTCTGCCGGAAAAGAGATCGTGAGGACCGGCTTCCAGCTGGGCTGGCGTGTAGGCCATGGTGACATCATAGGTCCGGTCGATCTGATTTCTAAGGAACCGCTGTGCCCGGTACCAGCGGTCCTTGGCCGGTCCATCGGCACAGGACGCGAGCTCTGCCGGATCTGTTGCTCCCCAACGGCGCTCAATACACTGATAGGGGTCAAACGAGAGATCGTAAATGCGGTTCACGACTTCGTCCAAGGTTAGTCGCACCGGCGCTCCATTTGAGCGCACATAGGTCGTTACGCAACTGGCGCTTTCTTCGTCATAAGCGCGGAGGAGATCTCCGATGAGATCAGTGCCCTGATAGGTCACAGTCGATGCGCCCTGGCTATGCATCTCAATCAAAGCTTCCACATGATCGCGTTGTTCCTTCATCGCCGTCTTCAGGCGCGCATCGCGAGACGGTGTCGAGTAGAACTCCCAATAGCCAAAGGTGCCGTAGATGTTCTGCGGCAACCTGTTGGGCGCATTGACCTTATCGATGCCGTTCAAAATGGCGGCATCCACCGCCTGCTTTCTGGCGCGGACATCGTTGCAGAGAGACCGCATGGAAGACCGGAGTTCCTGAACCGGCTCCATCACCAGATTGCCGCGCGCCATCACCGCCCGGACATAGTGATAATAGTCGAGGGTCTCGCCATTCCTGGCAAAGGAGGCCTGCCGCCACTGGCCCAGCGCTCGCGTCGATGTGTCGGTGGTGTCAGTGCCGATATACTGCATCAGGGAGTAATTCTGGATGGCCTGGTTGGGCGTCGCTTCGATGCGGCCACCGACCAGCGTTCCGTTGGCAAGTCGCCTTGCGCCCACAAGGCGGATGGGCCGCCACTCTTTGAACCCCGTGCCGAGACGCGGGTGGGTGCGAAGGAAATTTCGCCCGTAGAAGGAGCGGGATACGGAATTGTCCGGGTGAGCGGAGAGAGTCAACACCCGCCCATCATTTTCAACACGCCAAACAAGAACGACATGCCCGTTCACATCATAAACGATGGTGCCAGGCCGGATGCTTTCGCGGTCAATGACCGGCGAATACATGTCCGTGAAATAGGATTGATCGTTCGCCGCCGCATGGTGCCTGTAGCTGCCGGTGGAAATCGCGCTTCTGAGGTCCACCAGAATTGAGTTGGCGTTGATGCCATTTTGGGTAGCGGGTACCGACTTGCGGGACACGACCCGATTTCCGCCGCGGGTATAGCGGATGTCTCTGGTCCACCCCGATTGCGGCAGAACCCCATTCTGATAGGCGAAGGGCAGACCATTCATCCAGGCGTAATAAGCCCGCAATAGGTAGGGAAAATCAGCGCAGTCGGCACGAAAACGCGTGTGCCCGTGGCGATGCCGGTAAGGATTGGCCGCGCTTTCCAGACAATCGTCGACGTTCCAGCAGTCGGCGGCACCGATCGCGGCCACAAACTCGGAATAGCCGCGCTCGTCCGTCTCAGTCCAGGTTTCCTGGGTGATCTTCCAGGGCTGTGCCGGCGCCGCGATCGCTGCGACCTGACTTGCTCCAAGGATGCCGACGGCCAAACCCGCCAGCAGGCCGGCCTTCCTTACGGACGGACCAAAAAACTCAACCAGATTGGAGATCATCCCCTATGCCCCTTATCCGTACCCGACCAATTACGCGATTGCAGGGTTCAGCCTCCAAAACAGGCGGCCAAGAGTCAAGAAAAGTCAGGAAAAACTGAGGCAAATAGCGGGATTGTGACCCAGAAGACCCGGTCAGGGTGTGACGCTGGTGTGACTTTCACAGGCCGCCCGGAGGGCATTTTCGTGCATCCAGACCAGTTCCTGGCCATCCAGCATGATGCGGCCGTTTTCGGGCTCATACGTGACTGTCGCGACTTCCAGTCTGGGTGACTCTGCGACATTGCTGTTTGGCAGAGGATTGATGCGAACATCGAATTCGTAAATCGGTCTGGGCGCGTGGACAAAAGGAGTGTTCACATCCGCAGGGACTGTCTTCGACCCGTTTATGGTGACGCCTGACTTGTAGGCAACGTCTTCACGCGGCTGATAAGCGGTCACGATGGCACAGCTTCCAGAGCTGATCTCGACAATCTCAGGTTTGGCGCGGGATGCCAGAATGTCCGCGCCTGCAAGGCCAGCTTCCGGCGGCACAGGCTCGCCGGTCGCGAAGAAACCCGCCAAGAGAACTGCTGCCATTTGCGCCTGGTCGTTCATACCCTCATCCTACGACCCAACTCTTTAAGGAGTCCTCATTGGTCGTTAACCGTCTTTCAACAAATTTGGCGAGATATCGCCACCAATCCGAAAATACCCAGAAAAACTGCGCGCCTTTATCGAACGCGCCCGTTTCACAATCCGCGGCAAGGTGTGGATAACACGCTGAAAACTAGTCATACCACCCGATCCGTGGACGGAACAACACCTTACTTCTTGGCGTCCCGCAGGTCGTTGGCCTAAATCAAAACGAGCTTAACGGGCGGCAATTAATCCAGATCATCGGCTCGCTCCACACCTAAAGGACTAAGATGGATTGGGCTGCAGACCGCCGGCGATATGCTTCATCCCATGAAGCCAGATTTGGCATGTCAGTCAGCAGATCCAGCTTGCCATATCTGGCAAACTGAAGGGCGGCCGCCAGGGCGCAGTCGGCGACTGTCAGCTGCGGACCCGCAATAAACGGCCGGTGGTCCGACAACAAATCCTCAAGAAAGCCGAGTGGTTTGGGGATCGCCGCTAACGCCCACTCCGCAACCGCCGGGTTTTCCCCATAGCCGGCTGGCGATCTGGTCATGTGGATATTGATCGCGATGTTGCGCAGAAGATCGGCATCAATCATGCGTTCGATTGACCGAACGACACCTCGTTCCGCTGGCGTACCTCCTAGCATGGGTGGGTCGGGAAACAGCTCTTCGAAATACTCAATGATCGGCAGCGACTCGAAAATTACCGTCCCCTCATCGAGTTCGAGGAAGGGCACACGTTGAAGTGGGTTTTTCTGTGTAATCGCGTCGCTTCGTTGTTCGCCTTTGACGAGATTGACCATGACCTTGTCGACATCAATGTCGCAGCCGGCCGCTTTCTTTTCTTCGAGATAGAGCTCGACCTTCGTTGGGTTCGGCGCCAGGCGCTGTGTGAAGAGTTTCATTTGTCGGTAGGCCGTTTGTTAGTCGGAGCCTCGGCCAACTTATCCGTTCCACCAGGGCTTGTCCGAGAAAGCTCTCAGATCCAGCTCAAACGTCCAGGCGCTGCGGTGCTGTTGCGCAAGATGAAGATAGGTCTCCGCCATCTTCTCGGGCAGCAGGAGCCCATCATGGTCGAGGCCGCGTTCTTCTCTTAGCTTCTGGAAAGCTTCCGGACCCAGCAACTTCCCCAGCGTGTCCGGCGCATCAACCGCACCATCCACAAGAATATGTGCGATGTGGATGCCCTGGGACGACAATTCGGCATTGAGCGATTGGCACAGCATGCGCCGACCGCCGATAGCCGCCGCGTGGGCATGTTGTCCTGCATTGCCGCGCACTGCAGCCGTCGCCGACGTCACCAGAATGTTCCCACCGCCCCGCTCCACCATCAAGGGCGCGAGGGTATGCGCGAGGCGGAACAGCGAGAGAGTGGCGATGCGCCAACACCGCTCAAAAGCTTTGTAACTGGTATCGGCGAGAGACCGGTTTCCAATCTGGGCGCCAAGGTTGAAGATGACAGTATCTATCGGCCCGACACGTTGCTCCGTCTCCACGATCAGGTTTTCGATCACGTCGGGTTCTGTCGCATCCAAGATATGACCATGGGCCTTGCCGCCGTCGGCCTGAATCTGGGCGACCATTCGATCGAGGCCCTCTTTGTCCGTTCTCCGGCAGAGGACAGAATAATAGCCGTCCGCCGCAAAGCGTTTGCCGACGCTTCCTCCAATGCCCGCGCCTGCGCCCAGAACCAAACAGACTTTTTCCATGTCGCCTCTCCCATACAGTCTTTTTGTTGATCGACGGTACCAAATCGGAGCCCGCTGTCCGTCGCCAATTGTGATGTCACGCTGATTGCAGATGATCAGTCTGCCGATTGATCAGATGCCCCTACGACAAGTGGCCACCAGATTAGAATCGTTCCGAGAAGAGGCGAAAAAGGTTCGAAAATTACGTGACTCAAAAGAAAACCGTCGATATATTCCCCCGCACATAAAAAGGGGCTGGGCATCAAACCCAAGTCTAGGGAGGACACATCTGGCCAAGAGCGGACCACATCACGCTCGGCTTCCGGGACAAACCTGATCGAAGCGCCAGATGAGATGACTGCAGCAAGGTCGTGGAAACGCGCCTTGCTTTTTTTTGCCTTCGATTCATCGCACCCGAACATCTATTGACACTGCTTATGCCAATAGTAGGATGGACGTCTGAATGGGCGGGGGAATTCACGTGAAAAAGCTTGTCGGTTGCGTTGCCGCGCTGCTTATCTTGGTGGTCGGGGGGCTGGCCAGTTTTCTGTTCCTGGCACCCCGCCCGGCGGACACCACGGATGTCAGCATTTTCGAGGGCGATGCGTCACTCATCGACTATTGCGATTTGCCTGAGCTCGACGGGTCGGGCCTTACCGCTACGCAGATCCCCAAGGCCTATACACCCGGTTGTGGCTGGGATGACTTTCCCATGCCGGTACTCGCGGGGTGCACGGAGGCCCTTGCTGACGGCGTGGTCGACATGCGGGGCCTTTGGCTGGCTGAGACGGGAGCTGTTGGGCATGTGGAACGGATCGAGCAATGCGGCAACAGAACTGTCGTGACGACGTCCGGCATTATTCATGATTTTCATACAGACGGCACACTCGCCAACGGGTCGCGGGACATAGAGCCGCCCAGTTGCGTGAACACATTGGTGTCTATTGCCTTCAACGATGACGGCGTGATGGAGTTCAGCCCCTTTGGCCTACCGGTCACCATCGTTACCCGGCGCATGGATGGCGACTCGCTGGTCTGGACCTATCCGGCGATCGAAGGGGACACCCGCATGAAACGGATTTGTAAGCTGCCCGACAGGTATCTTGGATATCAACCGCGGGACTAATATTCGTCGTCGAACGTGGGGGCGAACGGAAGATCGTCGAGACCGATACCGCTCAGTTCCAAAAGCCAGAAAACGCCGGCGAAGACCACGGCCGACGCAGCCGTGGTGATGAGGAGTTTGCGTACGATCTGCGGACGCACCGGTGCGCTCGGCGCAGAGCCCTCTTCGATGTCGCCTACCTCTTCTTGCGTAACAATGCCAAAAGGCAGCACAACAAAAAGCGTCAGCCACCAGATAATGGCGTAGGTGGCGATGCCGCTAACAAGGGTCATGCTCGTTTACGCCTGTTCCAGTTCAACCAGCGTTCCAAAAAGGTCTTTTGGATGCAGGAAGACAACCGGCTTCCCGTGCGCGCCAATGCGTGGCTTGCCAGTCCCAGTGATTGTGACACCATGATCGGTCACTTGCTCGCAGGCAGCGTCAATATCATCGACCTCGACGCAGATGTGATGAATGCCGCCCTTTGGGTTTTTGGCCAAGAAGCCCGCGATCGGAGAGTCGTCACCCAATGGTTCCAGGAGTTCGAGCTTGGTGTTGCCCAGATCAACAAAGACCGTCGTTACCCCATGATCGGGCTGCGGCACCTGTCCGGAAACTTTGGCACCGAATTTGACCTTGTACATTTCAGCCGCTTCGGCGATGTCTGGTACTGCGATGGCGACGTGATTTAGCTGACCCAGCATTTGTAACTCCTCGATATTCCTATGCCTTTATTTAGGCTGATGCGGGCGGCGCGGCAAGCGCCTGAGCGTTTCCAGGTGAAGTGGTCCCGGTTCACCGTGCGGAAATGCGATGACATGGACAACTAAACCCGTGTGACAATGACTTCGACGGCGGCCTTCTTACCCCATTCTTTGCGGATGGCACTGCGAATTGCCCGGCGAAGATATTCTCCGACCTGGGCCTCATCCTTCCGTTTCCGCTGCGGCAATTGATCAAGAGCCCCATCCAGAGCGTCATAGGCGCGCTCTTCAAAGCGAACACCATAATTGTCGCGTTCGGGCAACCCGATGAGGCGAATTTCCGGGTCACCTCGAACGGCACCCTTTTCATCTAGCGCCACGGACACAAACACCGCGCCGGCAAATCCCAGACGTCGACGCTCCTGAATCCCCGCATCCCAGGAGGGCACAAGAACATCACCGTCCATGACCACCCTGCCCGACGGCACTTCGTCCATGACCTCAGCGGCGCCGGGCGCGAGGCGCACCATGTCGCCGTTCTGGATCACGAGTGTTTCGGGCACCTGCAGCTCTTTGGCCAAGGCTGCGTGTTCCAGCAAATGGCGGGCTTCGCCATGCACCGGGATCGCCACTTCCGGTTTGATCCACTGATACATCGCAGTCAGCTCGTCCCGACAGGGATGACCCGACACGTGAACGAAATGATCTTTCTCCGTAATCACGCGAACGCCCGCTCGAGCAAGATCGTTTTGCATTTCGAAGATCGCGACATCATTGCCGGGAATGATCCGCGAGGAGAAGATCACTGTGTCTCCTTCCTCAAGAACAATGTCGCGATGAGCATCCGCCGCAATACGGGCGAGCGCCGCCCGCGGTTCTCCTTGCGACCCGGTACAGAGGAACAGCACTTTGTCTTTTGGCAGATAGCCCGCATCCTCTGCTTCGACAAAAGGTGGCAGGTTTTTAAGATGCCCCGTATCGCGCGCCGCCGCGATCACTCGAAACATCGAGCGGCCAGCAAGCACGACATGTCGGCCATTTGCCGCTGCTGCGCGAATGACGCTTTCAAGACGGGCCACGTTTGAGGCAAAGGTTGTCACCACAACCCGACCGTCCAGGCCGCCTATGAGCTCTGTCAGACTGGTCGCCACATCAGCTTCGGAACCCGCCTCGCCCGGCGTAAAGACATTAGTGCTGTCGCAGACAATGGCACGGACGCCTTCTTCTCCGATTTCGGCGAGACGTTTGCTGTCGAGCGTCTCTCCAATGACGGGGCCTGGATCAATCTTCCAGTCGCCGGTATGCATGACAGTCCCTAGCGGGGTACGTATCGCCAGGGCATTGGGTTCCGGTATCGAGTGGGTGAGCGTCACGAATTCGATATCAAACGGTCCCAGATCAAACCGCGCGCCCAGATCGACAATATTGAGCGGCACCTCCTGCTCAATGCCAGCCTCAATTAGTTTGCCTTTCACGAGTTCTGCCGTAAAGGGCGTGGCATAGACCGGACACCGGAGTTTTGGCCAGAGATGCGCGATGGCGCCAATATGATCTTCGTGGGCATGGGTCAGAATGACAGCGATCAGATCCTGACGGTTTTCTTCGATGAAGGTCGGATCGGGCATGATCACGTCAACACCCGGCGTTCGCCCGTCAGAAAAGGTAACGCCGAGATCGACCATGATCCACTTGCGGTCTTCCTCGGTTCCGAACCCATAGAGGTTCAGGTTCATGCCGATCTCGCCTGTGCCGCCGAGGGGTACGAATAGAAGCTCAGCTTCGGTGAGCAGATTACTGTCCATGCCTTACCTTACCGGTCAGTGCCCCCGGTGCCAAAGAAGACGTCGCCTGCCGCAATCGACTGCAGTGCGCCTGTCGGCAAGCGAAGCTGAAGTGCACCGTCTTCCGACAGGTCTTCAAAGGTCCCGACGAGTGTTTCATCGGCCAGCCGGACGGTGATCTCCTGCCCCAACCCTTGGGCGCGCTGCAACCAGGCTTCCCGCACCGCCCCGAACCCCTGCGGTTTTTGCCAGACCGCGTGCCACTTGTCGAAGGACGCTGCGAGGGCTGTCAGGGCCCGGTCCACACCGATGCTCTCGCCACTTTCAGCCCGAAGGCTTGTCGCCGGATAGGGCGTGTCGTCGGGAAAGTGAACCAGGTTAAGGCCAATCCCGATGGCGAGCCAAGACACCTCCGCACCGCCAGCACTTTCGGACTCCAACAGAATGCCGCTGGCCTTCTTGCCTGCGATCAACAGGTCATTAGGCCATTTGAGGCTTGTTTTAGCCGCTACATTGTCAGGCAAAAGGAGTGTAGCCGCCTCGTACAGCGCCAACCCGGCGACAAAGGACAATTCGCCTGCTTCCGCCGGACCACAGTTTGGCCGCATCAGGAGCGTGCACATGAGATTGCCCACCGGCGAGGTCCAGGCCCGCCCTCGCCTGCCACGGCCCGCGGTTTGACGATCAGCGACGATCCAAACCGGACCTTTGGCCCCATCCGCCGCCAGACGTTTCGCCTCTTCGTTCGTGGAGTCGATCTCGACGTGGTGGCTAAGCGTGTAACCCGCTGGGAGAACGATGCTCTCCGCCATTCCTATTGCACAGACGTGTCTGGAGCCGCTGGCGCTTCCACCTCAGCCGCTTCGACCGTCGGCACCAGCGAGTTCGCCGCACTCTCCGCCATGTCGAGCACGGGCGTCGGATAGAGGATGAAGAGCAGTGTAAACAGCGCAGACACGGTGAGAACCGCTCTGATCTCTGATCCCAGCGGTCCCGCGAACGCAGGTGCCGGATCATCGAAATAGATGATCTTCACCACACGAAGATAGTAGAAGGCGCCGACAACACTTGCCAAAACGCCAATGATCGCGAGGGCATAAAGGCCTGCATTGATGGCGGCGAGGAACACATAGAATTTCGCAAAAAAGCCGGCGAGCGGCGGAATGCCCGCCAGCGAGAACATGAGCATGGCAAAGACGGCTGCCAGCATGGGCTGGTTCTGCGACAGGCCTGCAAGGTCAGAGATTTCTTCAACAGGTCCTTCCTTGTGGCGCATGGCAAGGATGCAGCAGAAGACGCCAGCATTCATGATCAGGTAAATCGTGAGATAGATCACGACACCCTTTACGCCCTCAGGCGTGCCAGCAGCAAGACCGACCAGGGCAAACCCCATATGACCAATCGATGAATAGGCCATCAGACGTTTGATATTGGTCTGTCCGATCGCAGCAAACGCCCCGAGCACCATGGACGCGATGGAAATGAAGACCACCACCTGCTGCCATTGGAAGACTGCGTCTGCGAACCCGCCATACATCACCCGCAGGAAGAGCGCCATGGCCGCAATCTTCGGTGCTGCCGCGAAAAACGCGGTCACCGGCGTGGGAGCGCCTTCGTAGACATCGGGCGTCCACATATGGAACGGCACGGCGGAAATCTTGAATGCAAGACCCGCCAGCAGGAAGACCAGGCCGAAAATCAGACCCGTGGACATGCCTTCCATGGCGATGACACCCGCCAGCACATCGAAATTCGTCGTGCCAGAGAAGCCATAGATAAGTGACGCCCCGTAGAGGAGCATGCCGGATGCCAGCGCGCCTAAGACAAAATATTTGAGCCCTGCCTCTGTCGAGCGTGTGTTGTCACGATGGAAGGAAGCCACGACGTAGAGCGCCAGGCTCTGCAGTTCCAGACCCATATAGAGCGCGATGAGGCCGTTTGCCGAGACCATCATCAACATTCCGAGGGTGGCCAGCAGGATCAAAATGGGAAATTCGAACCGATCAATATTCTCGCGTGCCATAAAGCCCTGGGCCATGACAATAGCAACTGCAGATCCCAACAGGACCAGGCACTTCATCACGATGGCAAAGCCATCCATGACGAATGCACCGCCAAAGGTCAGCACGCGGCCTTCCGGCTGGCTAATCACCGCAAAGGCAGCCACAACCAGCAAAACGATCGAACCGATGCTTACACTCCGGCTGGATCGATCACCTCTGAACACGCCGAGCATGAGCAGCGCCATGGCACCGACGGCGAGGATGATTTCCGCAAGGGCCGGGCTCAAGTCCGGCATGGCAAGGGCGGTTTCCATAGTCTTACGTCTCTCCAGGCGTCTTGCGCATTAGCGGCCGAAGCCAGCCCAAGCAAAGTCAAAGGTGCCACCGCCGGCCAGCTCATGGGCCTCAACAGCAGCTGTATAGTTGGCAATCAGATTGTCGACCGACACGGCGGTTACATCCAGGATTGGCAGCGGATAGACACCAAAGAAGATCGTCGCTGCAATCAGCGGCGCCAATGTCGCAAGCTCCCGGGGGCTTACATCCTTGATGTTCTTCAGTGTGTCTTTTTCCAGTTCTCCGAACACGACGCGGCGATAGAGGTAAAGCGCGTAGCAGGCGGACAGAATGACGCCGGTTGCGGCCAGGAAGGCGACCCAGGAACTCACCTGGAAGACGCCAACGATGGTGAGAAATTCGCCGACAAACCCACTGGTCCCCGGCAGGCCGACATTGGCCATGGTGAACACCATGAAAGCAAACGCATATATCGGCATGCGACTGACAAGGCCACCATAGGCTGCGATTTCGCGCGTATGCATCCGGTCATAAACGACGCCGACGCAGAGGAAGAGCGCCCCTGATACCCAACCGTGAGAGAGCATTTGGAAGATCCCGCCCTGCACCCCTTGGGTGGTGGCCGCAAAGATGCCCATGGTCACAAAGCCCATGTGGGCCACAGACGAATAAGCGATCAGCTTTTTCATGTCTTCCTGCACTAGGGCGACCAGCGAGGTGTAGATGATGGCAATCACGGACAGGCCAAAAACCAGCGGTGCGAACAGGTCCGACGCGATGGGGAACATGGGCAGCGAGAAGCGCAGGAAGCCGTAGCCACCCATCTTCAACAGGATGCCCGCCAGGATCACGGAGCCCGCTGTCGGTGCTTCCACGTGGGCATCCGGCAGCCAGGTGTGTACCGGCCACATGGGCATCTTCACCGCAAAGGACGCGAAGAAGGCGAGCCATAGCCAGGTTTGCATGCCGGCAGGGAAGTCATAGGCCAGAAGCGTTGGGATATCTGTTGTCCCCACCTGCCAGTACATGGCCATGATGGCCAGAAGCATGAGTACGGACCCGGCCAGCGTATAGAGGAAGAATTTGAAGCTCGCATAGACGCGTCGCGCGCCGCCCCAGACACCGATAATCAAGAACATCGGAATAAGGCCCGCCTCAAAGAAGAGGTAGAAGAGCACCAAATCCAGCGAGCAGAACACACCGATCATCAGCGTTTCCAGGATTAGGAACGCGATCATGTATTCCTTCACCCGCGTCTGGATGGCTTCCCAACTCGCCAGAATGCAAAACGGCATCAGGAAGGTGGTCAGGATCACAAACAGCATGGAAATGCCGTCAACACCCATATGGTAGTTGATAGACCCGCCGAGCCATTCGCCTTGTTCAACGAACTGGAAATCAGCGGTGGTGTTATCGAACCCGACCCAGATGACCAGGGACACAATGAACGTGATCATTGTGGTCCAGAAGGCCACCCAACGCGCATTCCTATCGGCGACTTCAACGCTGTTCGGAATGGTTAGGATAAAAAGCGCACCGACCAGTGGCAGGAAGGTGATGATGGAAAGCCAGGGAATACCAGACATTATTGGGATCCCCCGAACATGAAGTAAGTCGTCAGCGCGGCGATGCCGAGCAGCATGGCGAACGCATAGTGATAGACGTAACCGGTCTGAAGACGACCAATCCCCCGTGTCACATCCAGCACGCGGGCGGCAATCCCGTCAGGCCCCAACCCATCGATGGTTTTCCCATCCCCCTGCTTCCAGAACAGTCGGCCGACCCAGAAAGCCGGCTTCACGAACAAGAAGTCATAGAGCTCATCCACGTACCACTTGTTGAGGAGGAACTTGTAGAGAAGCTCCTGTTCTCTCGCGAGAGTCTTCGGGGTCTCAGGACGGAAGATGTAGAAGTACCAGGCCGTGACAAAGCCGATGGTCATCATGACGAGAGGTGAGAACACCACCCATGCTGGAACCTGCTTAAGTTCCACAAGGATATTGTTGCCCTCAGCTGTGAAGATCGAGGCCGCCCAGAAACCATCGGCGGCACTGCCAATGAAGAGGTTGGCGAACATCATGCCGGCACCCAGCGCACCGATGGCCAGGAGGACCAGCGGGACCATCATGGATGGCGGGCTTTCATGCACATGGCTCAACACTTCGTTCGACGCCCGGCTCTTGCCGAAGAAGGTCATGAACATGAGACGCCAGGAATAGAAACTCGTGAAGAGCGCCGCCACAACCGTCGCCCAGAACGCGTACATATGAACCGGGCTGGACGCGGCAAACGCTGCCTCAATAACAGCATCCTTCGAATAGTAGCCCGCCGTGAAGGGGAACCCTGTCAGCGCGATGGTCCCAATGCCCATCATCAGGGCCGTTGCGGGGAGCATCTTGTAGAGGCCGCCCATCTTCCGCATGTCCTGCTCGTCCGACATGGCGTGGATCACAGAGCCGCTGCCAAGGAAGAGGAGCGCTTTGAAGAAAGCGTGGGTAAAGAGATGGAACATCGCCACTTCGTAAGCCCCGACGCCTGCCGCCACAAACATGTAGCCCAGCTGTGAACAGGTGGAATAAGCAATCACCCGCTTGATATCGTTCTGCACCAGGCCAACGGTGGCCGCAAAGAAGGCCGTCGTCGCGCCAACAAAGATCACCACGTTGAGCGCATCTTGTGAGAACTCAAAGACCGGCGACATGCGGCAGACCAGGAAAACGCCGGCGGTCACCATGGTCGCGGCATGGATCAGCGCGGAAACGGGCGTTGGGCCTTCCATGGCGTCCGGGAGCCAGGTGTGGAGCAGGAACTGAGCTGATTTCCCCATCGCGCCCATGAAGAGCAACAGGCAGATGGTCGTTACGATGGGGAACTCTGCGCCAAGGAACATGAAGCTCTCATTGGCTAGGCCCGGAATAGCCGCAAAGATCGTGTCGTACTCCACCGACCCAACGGTTAGGTAAAGCGCAGACAGCCCCAGGATCAGACCAAAGTCGCCGACCCGGTTCACCACGAAGGCTTTGATCGCAGCCGCATTGGCCGTTGGTTTCTTGTACCAGAAGCCGATGAGCAGATAGGAGGCGAGGCCCACGCCTTCCCAGCCAAAAAAGAGCTGCACCAGATTGTCGGCGGTCACCAGCATCAACATGGCGAAGGTAAAGAGCGACAGATAGGCGAAGAAGCGTTGCTGGTGGGGGTCGTGGCTCATGTAGCCAACGGAATAGATATGCACCAGCGCCGACACGTTGGTGACGACCACCAGCATAACGGCGGTCAGCGTATCGATACGCAGGCGCCAATCAGCTTCGAAGGACCCGCTATCGATCCAGGTGAGGACCTGAACTGTTTCCGCCTGCCCCTGCAGGGCGACGTTGTAGAAAGCGACCCAGCTCAAGAGCGCAGAGATGACGAGACCGCCGCACGTCACCCACTGAGATGCGGTGACACCGATCTGGCGCCCAAACAATCCGGCGATCAGACATCCGACGAGCGGAAGGAAGACAATTGCTTCGTACATGTGCCGCTCAGCCTTTCATCAGGTTGATGTCTTCGACGGCGATGGAGCCGCGATTACGGAAATAAACAACAAGGATGGCGAGGCCGATGGCCGCCTCTGCCGCCGCCACGGTCAGGACCAGCATGGCAAAGATCTGGCCGGTGAGGTCTCCCAAATGCGTGGAGAAAGCGACAAGGTTGATGTTGACCGCGAGCAGCATCAGCTCAATCGACATGAGGATGATGATGACGTTTTTCCTGTTCAGGAAAATGCCGAAGATCCCCAGCGTGAAGAGGATCGCCGCCACCGTCAGATAATGTGCAAGACCGATTTCCATGTGCGTTTCTTTCGTGGCCGGACCTTAAAGACCCTGACCAGGTTCCACCTTCTTGATTTCGATTGCGGTTTCAGCCGTGCGTGCGACCTGATCCGGGATGCTCTGTCTCTGAGCATCCGGCTTCTTCCTAAGCGTGAGGACAATGGCGCCAATCATGGCCACCAGAAGCACCATGCCCGCTGCCTGGAAGAAATAGACATATTGCGTGTACATGACCTGACCGATCGCTTCCGCATTGGTCACTTCTTCGATGGGCGGGATAGGCGCCGCCGCAATCGATGCGACTTCCGGGGCCAAGGTCCATGTGCCGGCGACCAGAAGCAGCTCAAGAAGCACGATCAGCCCGATGAGCGCGCCAATCGGCATGTATTGCAGGAAGCCTTCGCGCAGTTCGGTGAAGTCGATGTCGAGCATCATCACAACAAAGAGGAACAGAACCGCGACCGCGCCCACATAGACGATGATCAGGATCATCGCCAGGAATTCCGCCCCCATAAGGACAAACAGACCAGCGGAGTTAAAGAAGGCCAGGATCAGAAAGAGCACCGAATGCACTGGATTGCGGGCAGCGATCACCATGAAGCCCGCGGCAATGGCAACGCCTGCAAAAATATAAAAAGCTATGGTGGCGAGGATCATTGCCCCTTTGCCCTCTCTCGTGTTGCGTAACCCGCCCTTCGGTCTTTACCGGTAGGGTGCGTCCAGTTCGATGTTCTTCGCGATTTCACGTTCCCAGCGGTCGCCATTATCGAGAAGCTTTTCTTTTGTATAGAAAAGCTCCTCACGGGTTTCCGTTGCGAACTCAAAGTTTGGTCCTTCGACGATGGCATCCACCGGACAGGCTTCCTGACAGAAGCCGCAATAGATGCATTTCGTCATATCAATGTCGTAGCGCACAGTCCGCCGTGTCCCGTCATTGCGACGGGGTCCCGCTTCAATCGTGATGGCTTGTGCTGGGCAGATCGCCTCACAAAGCTTGCACGCGATGCAGCGTTCCTCGCCGTTCGGATAACGGCGGAGCGCATGCTCCCCTCTGAAGCGCGGGCTTAGAAGACCCTTTTCATACGGGTAGTTCAACGTTGCCTTTGGCCCGATAAAATATTTAAAGGCCAGGAAGAAACTGGAAACAAACTCCGCAAGAAACAGGGAGCGGACAGATTGTGTCAGACTGGACATAGATCAGCTCTCCTTCAGGTTACGGCGCAAGATCGAACGCGACGAGCACACCGGCAGTCACCACAACCCACCCAAGCGACAGCGGCAGGAACACTTTCCAGCCCAGACGCATCAGTTGGTCATAGCGGTAGCGCGGCACGTAGGCGCGGACCATCGCAAAGAGGAAAAAGACAAAACAGACTTTAAGGATAAACCAGATGATCCCCGGAACCGCATGGAGCGGACCCCAATCAAATGGGGGAAGCCATCCGCCCAGGAAGAGGATCGTCACCATGGCGGCCATCAGATTGATCGCCACGAACTCGCCGAGGAAGAAGAGCAGGAACGGTGTCGACGAATATTCGGTAGCATAACCCGCAACCAATTCAGACTCCGCTTCTGGCAGGTCAAAGGGCGGTCGGTTGGTTTCTGCAATCGCGGAGATGAAGAAGATCACGAAGGCCGGGAAATGAATGAGCCAATACCATCCGAACATACCCGCACCAGAATCCTGCGCCCGCACAATCTCGGACAGGTTCAAAGAACCCGCGGTCATCAACACGCAGACAATGACGAAGCCAAGTGAGACTTCATAAGACACCATCTGCGCTGCGGAGCGGAGGGCCCCCATGAACGGATATTTCGAGTTGGACGCCCAGCCGCCCATGATGATCCCATAAACACCCAAAGAGGAAATCGCGACGATATAGAGGATGCCCACATTGATGTCGGCCACGACCCACCCGTCGTCAAACGGGATTACCGCCCAGGCGCTGAGAGCCAAAGTCGCGGTGATGACCGGCGCCAGAAGATAAATCCCCTTATTGGCGCTTGAAGGAATGATGGCTTCCTTGAACAGGAACTTTGTGAGGTCAGCAAAAGACTGCAGCAGCCCCCAAGGACCCACAACGTTCGGTCCGCGCCGCATCTGCACTGCCGCAAAGATCTTCCGGTCCGCATAGAGAATGTAGGCCGTGAAGAGCAGCAGCCCCACAAGCACGCCCAGAGATTGGCCGACGATGATAAACAGCGGGAAGCCGTATGTGGTCCAGAGCTCAGCCATTGGTGCCGGTCGCTCCTGCTTCTTTGTTGCCATAGGTCGCGGCGCAATCCGCCATGATCTTGCTTGCGCGGGCAATCGGGTTCGTAAAATAGAAATCGGTTACAGCATTGCTGAATGGCGCATCGTCCATGGCGCCACCGGGACCGCTTGTGACGCTTGCTGCGCTTGAGACAGTATCCAGCTGGGCCAGATGCGGATGGGCCTCGAAGAGCGCCGCGCGGAGCTGCTGCAGACTGTCATAAGGCAGCGCCTGCCCCAACACGTCAGACAGAGCGCGCAGGATGGACCAGTCTTCACGAGCATCACCAGGTGGGAAGGCCGCCCGACGACCCATCTGAACACGACCTTCCGTGTTCACCCAAAGCGCACTCTTCTCAGTGTAAGTCGCCGCCGGCAGGATCACGTCAGCAGCGTGTGCGCCGGCGTCCCCATGGGTTCCTTGATAAACCACAAACGCCTTATCGAGCTTCTTGGTGTCAATCTCGTCGGCACCGAGCAGGAAGACCATATCCATGTCGCCGGTTGCGGCGGCATCCAGAATGCCTGCCACGTCTTTCCCGCCCTCGCCGGGCACAAAGCCGAGATCCAGGCCGCCCACGCGGGCGGCGGCGGTGTGCAGCACATTGAACCCATTCCAATCCGCCGAGATTGCGCCTGCTTTTTCCGCAATCTGCAGCGCGGTCGCATGGACCGCTGCGCCATCTGCGCGGGTCAGCGCGCCCTGCCCCAGAATGATCATCGGACGCTCGGCAACTTCGAGCACACGGGCAAACGGATGGGTGCCGTCCGCAATTTCTTTCAGGGTCTGTGGTCCCGCACCCAGATGTTCAGTGTCATAGGTGAGGTCGAGATCTTCACCGACAATTGCCACCGGGAAGCCCCCGACGCTCCAGCGCTTACGGATACGCGCGTTTAAGACCGGCGCCTCCGTGCGCGGATTGCTGCCAATGATCAGCAGTGCGTCCGCATCCTCGATACCAGCGATGGAGGAGTTGAACAGGTAGGACGCCCGGTCCCCCGCATTCAGTTTTGTTCCGTCCTGACGGCAGTCGAGGCTGGTGACGCCAAGCGACCCCATAAGATCTTTAAGAGCGCTCATACCCTCTACACAAGCGAGGTCACCGGCAATCGCGGCCATCTTTTCCGGTGTCGTCGAGGCTACCTTTGCGGCAATCGCCTCAAAGGCTTCATTCCAACTCGCAGCGCGAAGTTTTCCGTTTTCACGCACGTAAGGACGATCAAGACGCTGAGATTTCAGTCCATCCCAGATAAAACGTGTCTTGTCGGAGATCCACTCCTCATTCACATCTTCATTGAGGCGCGGCATCACCCGCATCACCTCTTTGCCGCGGGCATCCACCCTAATGGCGGAGCCGACGGCGTCCATCACGTCGACGGTCTCTGTCTTGCGGAGCTCCCAAGGACGCGCCGTGAAGGCATAGGGTTTGGAGGTCAATGCGCCGACCGGACAAAGGTCGATCACGTTGCCGGACAATTCTGACGTCAGCGACTTTTCAAGATAGGTCGTGATTTCCATGTCCTCGCCACGACCAATCGCGCCAATCTCGGGTACGCCAGCTACTTCCTGTGCAAACCGGACACAGCGCGTGCAGTGAATGCAGCGGGTCATGATGGTTTTGACAAGCGGGCCCATCTCTTTGTCTTCAACAGCGCGCTTGTTTTCATCAAAGCGGGACGTGTCGACACCAAAGGCCATGGCCTGGTCCTGCAGATCACATTCCCCACCCTGGTCGCAAATCGGACAATCCAGCGGGTGGTTGATCAGGAGAAACTCCATCACACCTTCGCGCGCCCGTTTCACGGTCTCGGTCTTGGTGTGCACCACCATGCCGTCTGCTGCCGGCATCGCACAGCTCGCGACCGGTTTGGGGGACTTCTCTATCTCCACAAGACACATGCGGCAGTTGCCGGCGATGGAAAGACGTTCGTGATAGCAGAAGCGCGGCACATCTGCGTTCGCCTCTTCACAGGCCTGCAGCACGGTGACCCCGTTTTCCACTTCGACTTCGACACCATCGACTGTGAGTTTTGGCATGGGTCTACTCCGCCGCTACCGGCGCCGCACCGCCCGCCTTGCGGGCTGCAATACGCTCTTCGATCACTGGCCGGAAATGCCGGATGAGCCCCTGGACAGGCCACGCGGCCGCATCACCAAGAGCGCAAATCGTGTGGCCTTCAACACGCTTCGTCACGTCCAACAGCATTTCAATTTCTTCGACTTCCGCTTCGCCGGTGACAAGCCGCTCCATCACACGCCACATCCAGCCGGTCCCTTCGCGACACGGCGTACACTGACCGCAACTTTCGTGTTTGTAGAACGCGGAGAGCCGTGCAATCGCCTTGATCACATCGGTGGACTTGTCCATCACGATCACAGCTGCCGTACCAAGGCCGGACTGCACATCTTTCAATGAATCAAAGTCCATCAGCACCGTGTCGCAGATGCTCTTTGGAATGAGCGGAACTGATGAGCCTCCCGGGATCACCGCCAGAAGGTTGTCCCAACCGCCGCGCACACCGCCGCAGTGTTTATCGATCAGTTCGCGAAGGGGGATGCCCATCTCTTCTTCGACATTGCACGGATTGTTCACGTGACCTGAAATCGAGAAAACCTTGGTGCCCGTATTGTTCGGACGACCAAGCCCACCGAACCAGGAGGCACCGCGGCGCAGAATGGTCGGCGCCACTGCAATACTCTCAACATTGTTCACCGTGGTCGGCGCGCCGTAGAGCCCGACATTGGCCGGGAATGGCGGCTTCAGGCGCGGCATGCCCTTCTTGCCTTCCAGGCTTTCAATCAGCGCTGTCTCTTCCCCACAGATGTAAGCGCCGGCGCCGTGCACCACGTAGAGATCGAAGTCCCAGCCACTGTCAGCTGCGTTTTTTCCGAGGAGACCTGCGTCATATGCCTGATCGACCGCGCGCTGTAGCTGTTCGCGTTCAAAGATGAACTCGCCGCGCACATAGATGTATCCGGCATTGGCACCCATGGCGAAACCTGCAACGAGGCAGCCTTCGATGAGTTTGTGCGGATCATTCCGCATAATCTCGCGGTCTTTACACGTGCCGGGCTCCGACTCGTCGGCATTCACGACAAGGTAATGCGGACGCCCATCAGACTCCTTCGGCATGAAGGACCATTTGAGTCCGGTCGGGAAGCCCGCGCCGCCGCGGCCGCGCAAGCCGGACTGCTTCATCTCTTCGATGATCCAATCGCGTCCCTTGGCAATAATGTCTTTTGTGTTGTCCCAATCGCCGCGGCGACGAGCGCCTTCAAGGCCATAGTCATCCAGGCCGTAAAGATTGGTGAAGATGCGATCTTTGTCCTGCAACATCAGTCAGCTCCCCCCACTTCGGTGAGGCTTGTGAGTTCGCCTGCGGGCTCTGAGCCTTTTCGATCACTCTGAGGGCCAATTTTCACTGGACGTCCTTCTTTCAGGTCTGTCAGGAGCTTTTCAAAATTCGCCGCGTCCAGATCTTCATAGAAGTCATCATTGACCTGAACCATGGGCGCATTTGCGCAGGCACCAAGACACTCAACCTCCATCCAGGAGAACTTGCCGTCGCTTGAGACCTGGCGCTCATCACCAATCAATTTCTTGCAGACAGCTTTCAGATCGTCAGAGCCGCGCAACCAGCAGGGCGTTGTTCCGCAGAGCTGAACGAAGTGCTCGCCCACCGGCGACAGGTTGAACATCGTGTAGAAGGTCGCGACTTCCATGGCGCGCATATGCGGCATATCGAGAAAGTCGGCAACATAACGGATTGCAGGTTCCGGGAGCCAACCGCCCGCTTGTTTTTGTGCGCGCCACAAAAGCGAGATGATGGCGGAAGCCTGCCGGCCGTCCGGGTACTTTTTGATCTGACCTTCGGCCCAGGCCTTGTTCTCGGCCGTGAACTCAAACTCATCAGGCTGGTTCGGGTCCAGTCTGCGCACACTCATCGGTCAACCTCCCCGAACACAATATCGAGCGAGCCCAGGATCGCCGAGACGTCGGCGAGCATGTAGCCCTTACATAAGAAATCCATTGCCTGCAGGTGCGAATAGCCCGGCGCCTTGATCTTACATCGGCTGGGTTTGTTCGATCCATCGGACACGAGATAAACGCCAAACTCACCTTTCGGCGCTTCCACCGCGGCATATACCTCGCCGGCGGGCACGTGGTAGCCCTCGGTATAGAGCTTGAAGTGATGGATCAGGCTTTCCATCGACTTTTTCATGTCGCCACGTTTTGGCGGTGCAATCTTGCCGTCGGTCGTCGCCACCGGTCCTTCCGGCATCTGCTCAATGCACTGCCGCATAATGCGGACGGACTGACGGCACTCCTCAATGCGAATGAGATAGCGGTCGAAATTGTCACCGTTCTTGCCAACCGGGATGTCGAAATCAAGATCGCTGTAGCACTCATAAGGCTGAGAGCGGCGGAGGTCCCAGGCCATGCCTGAGCCGCGCACCATCACGCCAGAGAAGCCCCAGGCTTGAGCGTCTTCAGCAGACACATTGCCAATATCCACATTGCGCTGTTTGAAGATCCGGTTGCCGGTCAGGAGCGCGTCGACGTCATCGACGATCTTTTCAATAAAGTCGCAATAGTCGTGAATGTCCTGCAAGAGCTTTGGCGGCAGGTCCTGATGCACCCCACCCGGCCGGAAATAGGCTGCATGCATGCGGCTGCCAGATGCCCGCTCATAGAAGGACATCAGTTCTTCACGCACCTCAAAGCCCCAGAGAGATGGGGTGAACGCGCCCACGTCCAGAGCCTGGGTCGTAATGTTCAGGAGGTGATTCAGGATGCGTCCGATCTCTGAATAGAGCACCCGAATATATTGAGCGCGTTTTGGCACTTCGATGCCGAGCAGTTTTTCGACGGCCAGGGCATAGGCGTGCTCCTGGTTCATCGGCGCCACATAGTCGAGGCGATCAAAATAAGGCAGTGCCTGGAGATAGGTTTTGTTTTCGATCAGCTTTTCGGTGCCGCGGTGCAGCAGTCCGATATGCGGATCGACGCGCTCAACAACTTCGCCTTCCAACTCCAGCACCAGACGCAGCACGCCGTGTGCCGCCGGATGCTGAGGCCCAAAGTTGATGTTGATGTTTTTAATCTGAGACTCGGCCATGGATTATCCTTCACCCTCAGATGCTTTTTCGTCTCCCGGCAGCAGGTATTCCGCCGCTTCCCAGGGGCTTTCGAAATCGAAATTCCGGAACTCCTGGGTGAGCTTCACCGGCTCGTAGGCAACTCGCTTCAGCTCATCGTCGTAGCGGACTTCGACAAAGCCTGTCAGCGGGAAATCCTTGCGGAGCGGATGTCCGGTGAAACCGTAGTCCGTCAAAATCCGGCGCAGGTCGGGGTGGTCGGAGAAGAGAATGCCGTAAAGATCAAACGCTTCGCGCTCGAACCAGTTCGCCGCCGGGAAGACACCCACCACGCTCGGCACCTGCATCTCTTCGTCGGTTTCCAGCTTAACGCGGATGCGCTGGTTCTGATGCATCGACAGCAGGTGATAGACAACATCAAATCGCTTGGCGCGTTCTGGATGGTCTGCTCCGCAAATATCGACCAACACCGAAAAATGGCACGCCGGATCGTCTCTCAGGAATTTGAGAACCTTGACGATCTTGTCAGCGCTGGTCGTCAGCGTCAGTTCGCTGCGCGCGACGACTGCAGAAGCGACCGCATCACCCAATCCGGCGGCGATGTGATCCCCAAGGTCTTGCAGACTTTCGTCCATGTCGTTTTTCTCAGACAATTGGCATCTCTAACAATGTGGTCGGCTCGATGAAGGAGATCCCCTCACCGTGCAGGTATTCTCTTAGCGTTCGATCGTCCCGGTGCGGCGGATTTTCCGCTGCAAAGCCAGGATGCCGTATAGGAGAGCTTCAGCAGAGGGCGGGCACCCAGGAACATAAATGTCCACCGGAACGATCCGGTCACACCCGCGAACCACTGAATAGGAATAGTGATAATAGCCACCGCCATTCGCGCATGATCCCATGGAGATCACATAGCGGGGGTCAGGCATCTGGTCGTAAACCTTGCGGAGCGCAGGTGCCATCTTGTTGGTGAGCGTTCCGGCGACAATCATCACATCAGACTGTCGCGGGCTCGCGCGGGGCGCAGTGCCGAACCGCTCGAGGTCATAACGCGGCATGTTGGTCTGCATCATCTCAACGCCGCAGCAGGCCAGACCGAAGGTCATCCACATCAACGAACCGGTTCGCGACCAATTGACCAGATTGTCGAGCGAGGTCACCAGGAAGTTCTTGTCGGCGAGCTCGTCCGACATCTGCTTAAAGAACGGATCATCCTCGCCCACAGGCGCGCCGGTTTTCGGATCAATAACGCCTCTTGGGGCGTCTGTGATTATGGGGCCGGTGCTCATACGCTCACTCCACACACCTGATGACAAAAAAGGCTCAGTCCCATTCGAGTGCGCCTTTCTTCCATTCGTAGATAAAGCCGACGGTCAGAACGCCCAGAAACACCATCATGGACCAAAAACCAAACAGGCCCACATCTCCGAGTGACACGGCCCAGGGGAACAGGAAGGCAACTTCCAGATCAAAAATAATGAACAAGATCGCAACGAGATAGAATTTCACGTCGAAGCGCATGCGGCTGTCATCGAATGCTTCGAAGCCACATTCATAGGCGGAAAGTTTCTCCGGATCCGGGTTCGACGGGGCAATCACAAACGGCACGATCAACAATGCAATAGATATAACGGCCGATAGACCGAGAAAGATCACGATCGGCAGATACTCGCTTAAGAGCTGTTCCATTTTCAGCACCTGAATGACCTGGCCCAGGGTGGTGGTCTGGCCAGGCTTGTCGGCGGAAACCGCCTCGATGATCTCGCATTTGCGAAGACCGAGCGATTCTCGCGTGTTGCCCCTCTAAAATCGCGCGGAGTATAGCCCTCGGCTGCCCCAAGTCAAACGACAGACCGCGTCAAAAACGCGCCAAAACGCACTGGTTTTGAGGGTTTTTGCAATGCGTGCAACAGGGCTTAAGAACCACTCGCAGTAGAGGCCGGTGGTGCCCGGCAAAAACCAGGCTCGACCCTCTATCCGGCCCGCGGCCAGACAAATCGGTCCGCACATTTTTTGAGAAAATGGCGGGAGTGACGGGACTCGAACCCGCGGCCTCTGGCGTGACAGGCCAGCGCTCTAACCAGCTGAGCTACACCCCCTGAAACGAAAGCGAAACGCCTTCGGGGATGCGGTGATTTACGGCAGCCCCTAGGTGCTGTCAAGCAGCGAATGGCTGATTTCTGCGTTTATTCGCTTCTCCTTGTGAAGTCTCGGATTGCGACCGTCCGGATCAAGCTAAGGCCTGTGAGTTGAGGTTGCTTGCTGCCGGAAACCAGCCCGTCAGTGGATGAATCACCGTGGCAAAAATATCGGAGCCCAAGCGACGGAAAGAACCGGCCCTTGCGTTCAACGTCAGAGGGGTGAGGCACAGACCTGGTCACAGGCCGTGTGTTCCTTACCGATCGCTGCTTCGCTTGCGCCAGCGGTTGGGCCACTGGGACGAAATGCCCTATGACGCGCCCTCTGCCTCATCTGCCTGATTCAGTTTTCTGCCATGCTCAATGGCGCACCGGCAGCACCTCGATCTTTAATGCTTTTCGAGCGGATGCCCGGTTTCTTTGCTTTTATGAACCCCTCCACGAGGGGTTGCGCACACTCACCCAACAGAAGTGTGAGCGGTTTGATCCGGACGATGTGCGACGCATGCGCCATCATGGCCTCACAAAACCCTATTTCTGGGAGTATCGCGGCCTGCTGGGGCAGCGGAGGGGTGTGCCAGCCTTCCCGTCCCACCTGTCCTATAGAGAATTCTTTGAGGTCAGCGCGTCCGGCCGACACGAATTGCAACGCTATTTCAAGCTCCTATCGGACTATGCGCATGCGGAGGATAAGGTCCCGGTCTTCTGTCTCAACAGGAGTTGGGGACGGATGGGTGTTTTTCGCGACATGTTTCCGCAGAGCGCCCATGTGTTTTCCCTGAGAGATCCTCAAAAAACATGGGAATCACAGAAGGCTCGCCGGAACTATTTCTTTGCCAAACTTCTGTACCTGTTTTCCGAGGCACAACCGAACCGGATGAGACACCTCTTTCCGGAACTTGCAGACCTCACCCTGTTTGAGCGCCTTCGCGTCAATCGGACGTTCAAACGCAAGATCTCCCATATTTCCGACGACAGAGTTGCCCCGCTCTTCTGGGAAGCCTATGCCGGTGCTCTTTTAAATGGTGTTCTTTACGCCGATTTCATATTGGACCTGGCTCTGCCAGAGGTAGGACATGATGACCGGCTGGCTCTCGGACAATATCTCGACCACCTCCCTGCGCGCGGTGAGGGCGCATCGATAGATCATGGCCTGAAAGCACTGACCCAATGGACGCCTGCTGCACGCCCAAACGGCACCAATACTTTGTCTTATTGCCGCACACCTTCCCTGGATGGTCAGACGGCCAAGCTTCTTAGAAATAGACACAGGCTGCGCCAGGCGGCTTGCATGGCTGGCCCGAAGCTCGCGGCCGCCAACAGGGAAATCTTGAGCAATCTTGTTTCCGAACGCGAGCCGCTTGCCGGGCACACCCAATTAGCTTAGGGTTTCGTCATGGTAAAATAAGCGACCAGAAAAGACTTCAGCCCGCCTTTCACCCTTCTTGAGCGTGTAGGTGTTCGGTCTGCTGCCAAATGGCACGGCAGACATTGCGCGCATATGCATGCTGCGCTCTTTCTGGTCCTCAAAACATGTTTCGCCAAAATCTCTCACAGCGGATCACGCCCCACAGGCGTGTGAGCACCTACTATTTCTTCCAAGCCATGAGCGTGGGCGTGATCAACGCCTTTGCCGGCATCTGGTTCGCGTCCAAAGGCATCACCCCTGAGCAGATCGGCATCATCACCTCTCTCCCCCTGTTTGTGCTGCTCCTTGTTGGGGTGCGTGTGGGGCGGATTGCCGATCACGCTTCCGACTGGCGGCATGTGATCGTTGCCGGTGCACTGCTATCAGGCATGCTTCCGTTGGGGCTCTTCTTCGCCGATGGGTTTGTCGGCATCCTTGCCTGGTGGACCATCTGTGTTGTGTCACAAATGGCCATCCTCCCCGTCGTCGATGCCGCATCAATCCGGCTTGGCCGACGGATCGGTTTTGATTTCAGCCGCCTTTATGCCTGGAAAACCATTGGCTACATGCTCGCGATCTTTGTCGCAGGTTTCATCATTGCTGAATTCGGCATCAGCGCCTTTCTTCCTCTGTTCGTGGGCCTTTCTCTTCTGCGGGCGGCCATGGCGTTCGGTCTGCCGCGATTTCGCGACATGGCGGTGGATGCTCTGCCTTCGCCTGGCGGAGCGCGCTTGCGCCAGATTCTCAGGCCCTGGTTTCTCTTCCCGCTTCTTGGCTGGGCCTTGGTCCACTCCACGCATTTTGTTTTGAACGGATTTCTGGGACTGCTCTGGCATGCGCAGGGCATCCCGGAGAGCACCATCGGTCTTTTGATTGTTTTCGGCAGCGTCGCCGAGATCGCGATGTTCCTGGGCTTCAAGCATATTGTCGGGCGCTTCTCGCCGCGGGTGCTTATCCTGGTGTCGTGCGGCGTCGCGGTGGTGCGTTGGACCGCCTTCGCTTTTGCGCCAGACACGCCGTTTTTGTTTGGCTTGCAGCTTCTCCAAGCACTCACCTACGCGCTAGGCTTTCTTGCCTGCACACATTTCATTGCGGATGTGACCGATGACGAAATCGCAGCTCAGGCTCAGAGCTTTTTTGGGATTGTTCAATCCGGTGTCGCGATCTTTGCGCTGGTGTCTTTTGGCTGGCTTGCTGGCCTCTTTGGCGCCTATGCATTTCTTGCGTCAACGGGCCTTGCAGCGTTAGGGGCTCTGCTTGTGATGGTCTCAATGACCCTCAAGAAGTAGAGCCCCTCACGATGTCTATGCGGAGGCTTTGGCGTCCGCCGCATCAATATCACTGGCGTCGTGGCGCTCAGGAACCTGACTGCTTTCTTCGCCCCAGACGCGGTTGACTTTCTGGCCGCGCCGGACAGCAGGACGGGTGAAGATTTCTTCGGTCCAACGGTTCACGTGTTTGTAGGACGCTACATCCAGGAACTCTTTGGATTCATAGAGCAGCCCTTTGGCGAGTGCGCCATACCAGGGACAGGTCGCCATATCGGCAATCGAGTATTCATCCCCTGCCAGGAACTGGTTGTCCGCCAGATGCCGGTCCAATACATCCAGCTGGCGCTTCACCTCCATGGCGAAGCGGTTGATCGGGTATTCCCACTTTTCCGGCGCATACGCATAGAAGTGACCGAAGCCACCGCCTAGGTAGGGGGCACTCCCCATCAGCCACATGAGCCATGACATACACTCGGTGCGCTTCTTCAAGTCTTTCGGCAGGAATGCGTCAAACTTTTCAGCCAGATACCAGAGGATGGCGCCTGACTCAAAAACCCGCGTCGGCGTCTCCGTGCTGTGGTCCATCAAGGCGGGAATCTTCGAATTCGGGTTGACGTCTACAAAGCCACTACCGAACTGATCGCCCTCACCGATATTTATGAGCCACGCGTCATATTCCGCCCCTTCATGCCCAAGCGCCAGCAGCTCTTCGAGCATCACCGTGACCTTCACACCATTGGGGGTCGCCAGCGAATAGAGCTGCAGCGGGTGCTTGCCAACAGGCAGTTCTTTTTCGTGGGTTGGGCCAGCGATGGGACGGTTGATGTTGGCGAAACGCCCGCCGCTCTCGGCATCCCAAGTCCAGACTTTTGGCGGTACGTATGCTTCGGTGCTCATGCGCTGCACTCCCGTTTTGTTTTATTGCGATCTAGGCCAAATGCCCATCCGGATCGCCAGATTCAATAGCGGGCAAACCTAGCCGATCTCGAGGCGCAATCCCACCGCCCACACGCGCATGTGATGGCAAAGGGATTTTCGGCTTAAATGCGATATAATTGGAAAAATGGTGGGCGGTGACGGGATCGAACCGCCGACCCTCTCGGTGTAAACGAGATGCTCTCCCAGCTGAGCTAACCGCCCGCTCAGAAAATGTCTGAAGCGCCGCCGACATTAGTCATGGAAAGTCTCACGTCAAGCGCGAATTATGTCCATTTTGGCGCAATACACCGCTGAAAGCCTTGCTATAAGCTGAAGACCACTCAGTCTGCAGGGTCTCCCATGAAACTCTTTCTCAGAGCGCTCGGCGCGCTTCTCCTTTTGTTAGCAGCCTTCCTCGGCTGGCTGTCATGGCCAACCTCTACCCCGCCCTTTGTCGACGATGCGGGTGAGCCTATCGCCGGCAGCATCGCCGAGGAAGAATGGATCGAGGTGAACGGGTTGCAGCAATGGACCCTGATGCGCGGTCAGGATCGCGACAATCCGATCCTGCTGGTGCTCCATGGCGGTCCGGGCGCCGGAGAATCCGCCTGGTTCCGCGCCTATAACAGCAACCTCGAAACCGAATTTGTTGTCGTTCATTGGGATCAACGCGGCGCAGGCAAGAGCTTCGATCCGGCTGCAACGCCACCAGAGTCCATGAACCTGCCGCAGTTCATCGCGGACATTGACGTGGTGGTTGATCATCTGCGCACAAAGTTTGGGCGCGAGCGCATTGCCCTGCTTGGGCATTCGTGGGGTTCATTGATTGGCACCATGTACACCGCCGCCCATCCCGAGAAAGTGTCTGGCTATGTCGGGATAGGGCAAATTGCCGACATGACCGACAATGAACGTGTTTCCTATGAGTTCGCGCTCGCAGAGGCGACCCGCAGACAACATGAGCAGGCGATCGAGGAACTGACCGGGATCGGTCCGCCGCCGTACAGCGTCGAGGCGACTTTGATCCAGCGCCAGTGGCTCACTGAATTTGGCGGTGGGCTCACCCATGACGGCCGCTCCGAGGCCAGTCTTGCCTGGGAGGCGCTATCAACGCCTGAGTTCAACCTGCTCGACCTTATTGCCCTGGTGAGGAGCGCGTTCTTCGCACTCGATCACCTTTGGGAGGGTCTCGCGAGCGTCAACCTGGACCGGAAGCTTCTTATATTCGATGTGCCTGTCTTCTTCATCCTTGGACGCCATGACTATCAAACGCCGTCTGTCCTGGCCGAACCCTATTTCAACGAATTGACTGCACCGGACAAAGAGCTGTTCTACTTTGAGAACTCAGCCCACGCCCCTCCCTGGGAAGAGCCGGACCACTTCTTCCAGGTGATGGTCTCTGACATCAAGCCCCGGTTGCTGCCGGACCGGTAAAGGTGGCGGGGCGCTGACGCTTTAGTGCGCGCAGGGACTAAAAAAGTGCTTGCCGACAGCTGTGAATTGAGATCAAACGCGGTTGAGAAACCCTGCCCTCTTTTCGCATGACGCGCTGACCATCGCGTCGTGTGGAGACGCGCCATGACACGCAGCCTCGCTCCATTCTTTTCCTTGTTTCTCTCCACCGCCATCCTGTTGCTGGGTGACGGGCTCTTTGGCACGCTCCTGCCCATCAGGGGCAGCCTCAACGGGTTTTCCGCAACCAGCCTTAGCCTCATGGGCTCAGCCTATTTTGCGGGCTACATGCTGGGGGCCTTGTTTGGGCCGGCGGGCATCATGCGGGTGGGCCATATACGGTCCTTTGCGGTCTTCGCGTCGATTGCCTCCGCCGCGCCCCTCGCGCATATGCTCATCTCGGAGCCGATTGCCTGGGTCCTGCTGCGGGTGGCGACAGGCTTTTGCATTGCCGGCCTTTACATGATCATTGAGAGCTGGCTCAACGAACAGGCAAGCAATTCCAATCGGGGCACAGTTTTCGCGGTCTACCGGGTGGTGAGCCTCGCGGCCCTGACACTTGGTCAGTTGGCGCTCAATCTGTTCGACCCAAGCGGCTTCGAACTCTTCGCCGTCGTCGCCATCCTGACGTCGTTTGCTCTTGTCCCCGTGTCGCTTACGACGGCGGTACAACCAGCGCCCATCGAAACCGCGCGAGTGAAGCTTGCTGAGCTCTGGGCGATTTCGCCGGTGGGCGTCATGGGCTGCTTTATCGTTGGACTGGTCAACGGGCCGTTTTGGGCGCTTGGACCGGTCTATGCCCGGGATGTGGGGCTCGACATTCAAGGGGTCTCGTTTTTCATGACGCTTGCGATCCTCGGGGGTGCGCTGCTGCAGGTCCCCGTAGGGCGCCTGTCTGACCGGGTTGACCGCCGCTGGGTGCTTATCGCGGTACTGGCTGGGGTGGCGCTCAGCGGCGCCTATCTCACCCTTGTGCCGGGACAGGTCGGACCGTCCGGCATTTATCTTGGAGCCTTCGGCTTCGGGGCTTTCGCACTATCCCTCTACGGTCTCTGTGTTGCGCAGGCTAATGACCATGCTGCCCCTCACCAATTCGTTCTCGTCGCCAGCGGCCTGACCCTGGTCTTTGCGGTGGGCGCCATGACAGGCCCCCTCATGATCTCCGGCTTGATTGCGCTTATCGGTATTGGCGCGGTATTCGCCCTGTCGGCGGTCTCCTCAAGCCTGTTCATCCTCTTCGTTCTGGCACGGATTCTCGCCCGGGAAGCGGTGCCGGAAGAGGAGAAAGAGGACTTTGTCGCGGTGCCCATCAGCCAAACCACGGCCGCGCCGCTCGAGCTGGACCCGCGGGCCGAGGGCGAGGAGGATCTAGATGTGGCAGCGAACGGGCGTAATTAGAGCTCTTTCAGGGCCGAGCAACAAAAAAGGCCGGCTTTCACCGACCTTTTTGCGTTCTCTGGCTTGGGCAGGACCCAGCCGGAAAGCCTTAGCTGTTCACAGCGTCCTTCAGACCCTTACCAGCTTTGAATTTCGGCTGGTTTGACGCAGGAATCTGGATTTTTTCGCCGGTCCGCGGATTACGGCCTTCAGACGCGTTCCGCCGGGTGACGTTGAATGTGCCAAACCCTACCAGGCGGACTTCATCACCCCCCTTAAGGGTGGAGGTGATTGTATCAAACACGCAGTCGACGGCTTTTGTGGCGTCGCCCTTTGCCAGACCGGTTTGGTCGGCGATGACAGCAATGAGATCGTTCTTGTTCACGTTCGGCCCCTCTAGGCTGCGGGGAGCGAATCCCCAGGAGATCGGGGAAAATTGTAAACACCGAGCAAGAGCGGGGTCAAAGGATTAAGCGCAGAAAGCGCAGATTTCTGCGAGTTTTTAGACAATCCTGCCTTTGCTGCGCCTGCGAACAACGGACACAAAAAAGCGCTAATCTCCCCGGCCCGGCCGGATCAAAAAGCGCTTTTTCTCTTTATTTAGTGGGCAGTAAGCCCCTCAGCTGATGTGGATTCTGTGCCCTGCTGCGCTTGTTGCGCTGCGTAGGCTTCCTCATCCCACTCAATCGCCTCCGGCATCTTGGTCAAAGCGCGCACGAGCACTTCATCAACCGTTTCCACCGGCACAATTTCCAGCTGATTCTTTACGTTATCGGGAATATCAGCGAGATCCTTGGCATTATCCTTCGGAATAAGCACCGTCTTGATGCCACCGCGCAGAGCCGCAAGCAGTTTTTCCTTCAGACCGCCGATTGGCAGCACGCGACCGCGTAGCGTGATCTCACCGGTCATTGCGACGTCCTTGCGGATTGGAATACCGGTCATGATCGAGACAATGGTTGTCGCCATGGCGACCCCTGCGCTCGGCCCATCTTTCGGGGTTGCCCCTTCAGGCACGTGGACGTGGATGTCTTTCCGGTCGAACACCGGTGGCTCGACACCAAACGTCGTTGCACGCGACTTCACGTATGAACTCGCTGCGGAGATCGACTCCTTCATGACGTCTTTCAGGTTACCAGTCACGGTCATCCGACCTTTACCTGGCATTTCAACACCCTCAATCGTCAAGAGCTCGCCGCCGACTTCGGTCCAGGCCAGGCCGGTGACAACACCCACCTGATCTTCGCCGTCAATTTCGCCGTGACGGAATTTCGGCACGCCGGCAAAGTCAGCCAAATTGTCTTTTGTGACATTGATGGCTGTCTTGTCGGAGGTGATGAGTTCCTTCACCGCTTTCCGGCAGAGGTTCGAAATCTCGCGCTCCAGGCTACGGACACCGGCTTCCCGCGTATATGTCCGAACCAGCTCAAGCAGACCTTCATCATCGATGGTCCACTCTTCCGCCTTCAGGCCATGGTTCTTCATGACCTTCGGGATGAGGTGTCGGCGAGTGATTTCCACCTTCTCGTCTTCCGTGTAGCCGGCGATGCGGATGATCTCCATCCGGTCCATCAGGGGGCCTGGAATGTTGAGCGTGTTGGCCGTGGTCACAAACATCACGTTCGAGAGGTCATATTCAACCTCCAGATAGTGATCCATGAAGGTATTGTTCTGTTCCGGGTCCAGCACTTCAAGCAATGCAGAGGACGGATCGCCGCGGAAGTCCGCGCCCATCTTGTCGATCTCATCGAGCAGGAAGAGCGGATTGGAGTTTTTCACCTTCTTCATCGACTGGATGACTTTGCCCGGCATCGACCCGATATAGGTCCGGCGGTGACCTCTGATCTCAGCTTCATCACGAACGCCACCAAGAGACAGACGCGCGAACTCACGCCCGGTCGCTTTCGCGATGGACTTGCCCAGAGACGTCTTACCGACGCCGGGAGGGCCTACGAGACAAAGGATCGGACCTTTTAGTTTGTTAGCCCGCTGCTGCACCGCGAGGTACTCAACGATGCGTTCCTTGACCTTCTCAAGACCATAGTGATCCGCATCCAGGATCTCTTCCGCTTTGGTCAGGTCTTTCTTGACCCGGCCCTTCTTGTTCCACGGAATAGACAGGATCCAGTCCAGATAGTTACGGACCACGGTCGCTTCAGCAGACATGGGGCTCATCTGTTTGAGCTTCCGCATCTCTGCATCGACTTTTTCCCGCGCTTCTTTTGAAAGCTTGGTCTGTTCGATTCGGCTTTCCAGTTCATGCAGCTCGTCGCGACCGTCTTCGCCATCGGAGCCGCCAAGCTCCTTCTGGATCGCTTTCATCTGCTCGTTGAGATAGTACTCGCGCTGAGTCTTCTCCATCTGGCGCTTCACGCGGCTGCGGATTTTCTTCTCAACATTGAGAACCGAAATCTCACCTTCCATCATGGAATAGACACGCTCCAACCGCTCGGCGGTGCTAGCGATCTCAAGCAGCTCCTGCTTCTCTTCAAGCTTGATGTTGAGGTGGCTGGCGATCGTGTCCGCAAGCTTCGCGTAATCCTCAATCTGCGTGACCGAGCCGAGGACTTCCGGCGGCACCTTCTTGTTGAGTTTCACGTAGTTTTCGAAATGCCCAGTCACGGTGCGGGCCAGCGCTTCCAGACGCTCGTCATCGGCATCTGTGTCAGGGATAGGAGTGACATCCGCTTCAAAGAAATCTTCGCGTCCGGTGAAGCGCTCAACGCGCGCGCGGGACGTGCCTTCAACCAGAACCTTCACAGTCTGGTCGGGCAGTTTCAGCAGCTGAAGAACCTGGCCAACTGTCCCGACATCATAGATATCGCCGGGATTGGGATCGTCATCCCCCGGATCTTTTTGCGCGACCAGCAGGATCTGTTTGTCGTCCTGCATGACTTCTTCCAGCGCGCGAACGGATTTCGCACGGCCAACGAAGAGCGGGACGATCATGTGGGGAAACACGACGATGTCGCGAAGCGGCAGCACGGGCAGCACGCCACCGGTGAACTCCGGCACATCGTCGCTTGATCCCTGTCTTACAGCTTCGTTTTGAGGTTCGTCGTGATTGTCACTCATATTGGAGACCCTGTTGTTTCTGGAGGCCGCTTTGGCGGTCCGACCGGCGCCCATGGGCTGATTTGCTCACCAGTATGCCATGGGATTGCTGAACGAATGCTGACCATGAAACTAGCCGGATTCGCGCAAATCGGACCGATTTTCACCCAAATCAGCGCTTTTGATGTCGATTAACAGAGAAATGGCCCTGAAGGCAAAAGCTTTCAAGGCCACTCAATTCAATATTATGGAAAATAAATTCGAGATCAGGCGCTTGTCTCTACGTCACCCGAGCGTTCTGAATAGATGTAAAGAGGCTGGGCATCGCCTTCGACGACCTCTGCCGAGATCACCACCTCTTCGACGCCTTCCAGAGCCGGCAGTTCGAACATGGTGTCGAGCAGAATACCTTCCATGATGGACCGGAGGCCACGCGCACCGGTCTTGCGCTCGATCGCCTTATTGGCAATGGCAACCTGGGCATCCTCGGAGAAGGTGAGCTTCACATCCTCCATGTCGAAGAGACGCTCATACTGCTTTACCAGTGCGTTTTTCGGCTGGGTCAGGATTTGCACAAGCGCGTCATTGTCCAGATCGCCAAGCGTGGCAATCACCGGCATACGGCCGACAAATTCCGGGATCAGACCGAATTTCAAAAGGTCCTCGGGCTCAAGCTCGGTCAGAACCTCACCGGTCCGGCGCTCATCTGGATCTTCCACCTTGGCACCGAAGCCAATGCCCGATCCCTGGCCGCGAGAGGAGATGATCTTCTCAAGGCCTGCAAAAGCGCCACCGCAAATGAAGAGGATGTTGGTGGTGTCAACCTGCAGGAATTCCTGCTGGGGATGCTTGCGCCCACCCTGAGGCGGAACAGAAGCAACCGTGCCTTCCATAATTTTCAGAAGCGCCTGCTGCACGCCCTCACCCGACACGTCGCGTGTGATTGAAGGGTTGTCAGACTTACGGCTGATCTTGTCGACCTCGTCGATATAAACGATGCCGCGCTGCGCCCGCTCAACATTGTAGTCAGCAGCCTGAAGCAGTTTCAGGATGATGTTCTCCACATCTTCCCCGACATACCCTGCTTCGGTGAGCGTTGTCGCATCGGCCATGGTGAATGGCACGTCGATGATCCGCGCCAAGGTCTGTGCAAGAAGCGTCTTCCCGCAGCCGGTTGGACCGATCAACATGATGTTGGACTTTGCCAGTTCCACATCGTTGTTCTTGGCGGCATGGCTCAAGCGTTTGTAGTGGTTGTGAACCGCCACCGAGAGAACCCGCTTAGCAGCACCCTGCCCGATAACGTAATCATCAAGCACGGACATGATTTCTTGCGGTGTTGGAACCCCATCGCGGGATTTCACGAGCGAGGTTTTATTTTCCTCGCGGATAATGTCCATGCACAGTTCAACGCATTCATCGCAAATGAACACCGTCGGTCCAGCAATCAACTTGCGGACTTCATGCTGGCTCTTACCGCAGAAGGAACAGTAAAGCGTGTTCTTGGAGTCACCGTTTCCGCCGCCGCTTACCTTGCTCATACACTCTCCTTGTGGCCCAACACCTTGGACCGTCTCTTAGGCGGCAACCGTCAGGACGCGATTACCTAAATTTCGTTCCAAGAGCCTCAACACTCTACATGGACAGTTGGCGGCTTGTATTAAACTCACACAAATGACCGGCTGTTCTGCGATTCATGCTCGCTGGAACTATTTTATCATACGAGCATGTTAGCGCCTGAGGCATCAAGATTTCATTAATACGTTCAATTTCAATAGGTTAGACATCAAATCGGTTTGCCGTGCCCGATACAGACCCGTTCAGAATCGGCCAAATCAGTCCTCAGCCTTGCCGAAATCCTCGCGTGTGGCACCGACTTTGTCGATCAGACCAAAATCCATCGCCTGCTCTGGCGACATGAAATTATCCCGCTCCAGGGCATCACGGACGGTCTCAATGTCCTGCCCCGTGTGTTCCACATAGATCTGATTTAACCGCTCACGAAGCGCGAGCGTTTCTCGTGCGTGGATCTCAATATCCGTTGCCTGCCCCTGGAAGCCACCTGACGGCTGGTGAACCATGATCCGAGCATTCGGAAGCGCAAAGCGTTGTCCCTTTTCGCCGGCAGCGAGAAGCAGCGAGCCCATGGAAGCTGCCTGGCCGATGCATACCGTCGTGATGGAAGGCTGGATGTACTTCATAGTGTCGTAGATCGCGAGACCGGACGTCACCACGCCGCCCGGCGAGTTGATGTACATCGAGATCTCTTTGCTCGGATTGTCTGCTTCAAGAAACAGAAGCTGCGCTGTGATCAGCGTTGCCATGCCGTCTTCGACCGGTCCGGTCACAAAGATGATCCGCTCCTTCAGAAGACGGGAGAAAATATCGTAGGCGCGCTCCCCACGGTTGGTCTGTTCGACCACCATTGGCACCAGGTTCATTGTGAGCTCGAGAGGATCTTTCATGGTTCGCTTTCCAAGGGTTGCACGCATCACTTCGCTGGCACACTGATTTGGGAAACAGCGTCGCCGCCAGCCGGGTCGTCCCACAACTAGGCATAGGATGATTCGGTAAATGGACCGTGGAGAACTATAGCGCAAGCGCCAGATTCTTCACCGTTCACCATATAATATGGGGCCCAGCCGCAAAAAAGCCATTCTGACACCCGAAATCTCCAAAAGCGGCGTATAATCAACCATCTAGTTTACTTGTGGTCGCGGGGAGCCTCATGCGTTTCGTTTCGTCTAATTTCGTCAACTCCGGCCGGATTTTCGGCCTCGCCCTCCTATTGCCTGTCATTGCTGCCTGCAGTTCCGAACGGGCGGGCGACGTCACTATCATCAAGCACCCGGCTTACAATTGGGACTTGAACGACAACGGAGCGGTCACAAAACAGGAATATCTGTCCTACCGCGAAGGCATTTTCACCACTGCTGACGAGGATCGAAACGGCGTGGTCGATGAAGATGAGTGGGATGACGTTCGCGACGACAACGAGACCGGCATCCGGCGTGCAGCTTTTATAGCCTTGGATTTCGACGGCAACGGCATCTTGACCCTTGGTGAAGTGATGGCATTGCCGGATTCGGACTTTTTAGCGCTGGATGCAAATGGCGATACGGTGATCAGCTCAGCTGAGCTAAATGATGCTTCGAAAAGACGCACACGCGGCGGGTTACGGCGAAGAGATGCGGACGAAGGCTTCAGACGCAATCCCGACGCCAACACCTACTAACCGTCTCTTGGCAGTCTATTTGAGCATCAAACAAAAAAAGGCCGAAGAAAACTCTTCGGCCTTTTTGCTTGAGAACAGACCAGTTTAGTCGTCTTTCTTTGCAGCCTTCTTGGGCGCAGCTTTCTTCTTGGCCGTTGTCTTCTTAGCTGCCGTCTTCTTTGCGGCAGTTTTCTTTGTCGCCGTTTTCTTTTTGGCAGCTGTCTTCTTTTTCGCGGTCTTTTTCTTAGCCGCCGGCTTTTCGTCGTCGCCTTCCGCGTCAGGGTCAGAAGTGAGCTCTTCCTTAGTCACGACTTTATCGGTGACCTTTGCCAGCTCCGCAATGAAGGCAACAACTTTGTCTTCAAAGAGAGGCGCCCGAATCTCGGCAATCGCCTGCGGGTTCTTGGAATAGAACTCATAGACCTGCTGTTCCTGACCCGGGAATTGCTGCGCACGTTGTGCCACGGCCCGATTGACCTCAGCATCTTCGACCTTCACGTCGTTCTTGGCACCGATTTCAGCAATCACCAGACCGAGTCTCACCCGGCGTTCGGCGATAGCCTGGTACTCGGCGCGAAGCTCTTCTTCGGGCTGGTCAGCGTCCTCGATCTTCTTGCCTTCATTTTCAAGCTCGTGCTCGAACTGATGCCAGATCTGATCAAACTCTTGTGTGACCAAGGTTGGAGGCAGTTCGAAAGAATGGAGCTCGTCGAGTTTGTCGAGCATGTCGCGTTTCAGCTTCGCCATGGACACATTGTCGTAGTCCGCCTTGATCTGCTGCGTCATTGCCTCACGCAGCTTTTCAAGATTCTCCATACCGAACTTCTCAGCAAAGGCGTCGTCAATGGTCACCTTCGCCGGTGCCTCGACACCTTTGACCGTTGTTTCGAAAACGGCTTCCTTGCCTGCCAGATTCTCAGCCTGGTAGTCGTCCGGGAACGAGACCGTTACATCCAGCTTGTCGTCTTTCTTTGCGCCAACCAGCTGATCTTCAAAGCCCGGAATGAACTGGCCTGAGCCGAGCTCCAGGCGGGCATCATCGGCCGTCCCTCCATCGAAGGCTTCGCCGTCGATACGCCCGATAAAGTCGATCACGACGAGATCGCCCTCTTCGGCTTTGCCATCTTTTGGCTCGAAGTTCTTCTGCGCTTCCGCAAGACGCTCAACGGCTTCGTCGATCTCCGCGTCTTCGACTTCCGCGACAGGGCGTTCCAGCTCAATTTTGGAAAGGTCGGTGATTTCGAAGTCCGGGACGATTTCAAAAGCGACTTTGAAGACAAGATCTGCCTTGCCATCGATAACCTGTTCGACTTCGCCTTCCAGGTTGATTTCAGGCTGCATCGCCGGCTTCATTTCACGTTCCTGAAGCACATCGCCGCTCGACTGGCTCACCGTCTCCTGAATGACCTCGGTCATGACCTGCTTGCCAAAAGTGCGGCGCAGGTGGCTGACGGGAACCTTGCCGGGCCGGAACCCTTTCAGGCGGACCTGGTTTTTCATCTCGTCGAGCTTGCCGGAGAGTTTTTCCTCAAGGGCTGCTGCTTCAATCGTGATCGTGAGCTCGCGCTTGAGACCCTCAGAAACCGTCTCGTTGACCTGCATGACTAATATCGCTTCCGTTCGCTTGTCGCCTGTATCGGCTCGATTATTCCCGCTTTTCCCTCAGAAACAGGTCGTCACGAACCCCGGCGTGGTGCGGGCGAAGGGACTTGAACCCCCACGCCTTGCGGCACTAGAACCTAAATCTAGCGTGTCTACCAATTCCACCACGCCCGCACGGACTACCTGCCATAAGGGCAAAAGCGAGCCGCTGCGTTCCTGGCCTTTAAGGCTGAACACGGCTCGTCTGAATTTGGCGCCCTCTATAGCAAGGGTCTCCAAAGTTGGAAAGCCCAATAAAGGCAGGCATTTGAAGGGTTGGATCGGCTTTTGGGCGCCACCAGCCCGCCACTCAGCCGTGAGTCCTTGCCGAGGCTCGGTTTTGCGACTGTCAGGCCCGCATTCAGCAGTGGCAGGGTCGCCTATCCACCCACCCGAAACGAAGCTGAGACCCCTTCAAATGGGGTCTGTTCCCCATCCGCGCCGCTCGCCATGCCAAAGTGTCTGACCCGATAGGTTCCAGGCGCGAGGGATTCCGGCAATTCCCATATCACCTGGGCGACCAACTCCCTGTCATCATCGCCGGTGCGCCAGCGAATTTTCGTCTCCCAGTCTCCGTCGGTGGCCACCTTGGCCCAGCCTTCCGGTGTCTCCCGTTCAATATCCGCAAATGTCGAAAGGGCGTCATGATCTGCCGTCGGATTTCCGGAATAGAACTCCACCGTCACCAGGTCACCCGGCACGTAGGACTTTTGAGCGAGTGGGAGGGCATCGCCAAAGTCGCTCCCTGCTGGGACAGCGTCGGCGGTACCGTCATGGAGAGCGGTCTCGGCTGATTTCCCCCGCCAATCATCGTAGACAATCGCCTTTTCGACTGGCGTGCTGTTCTCGATGGCCCGCGCGAGCCGTGCGGCGGTCTGCCGATAGGCGGCAAGCGTCCATTGACCGTGAAGTGTGTGGCCGCCTTCATATTGCTGAACCCGGTATTCTTCAGGCGTTGTCACATAACCCGCGTAGCCGTTCACATATCCGGCGATGACGATATGCGAAAGCCAATCGCCCAATTCAGCTCGCACGGTATCCTTCAACCGCCGTGCCGCCATCGTCGTCACCTCGGCCGGGACCGTTAAGATCGCAAGCTGCCCTATTCGCACCAATCCGATAGACCGTATCTGGGACTGCATGGGCGGCGTGCCTGTGCCGGTTTCGAACAGGATCGGCTTCGGCGTCTGACACTCAATAACTTCAGCTGTGGGTTCAGGCGCGCCGGTCAGAAAGCCGATCAGGAAGTCGAGATAGAAGCGCGACTGCGTCATGCCTTCCCAAAACAGGAAATGCCCGCCGCCATCTTCCGTCGATCCGCCCGCAAATGAGTAGCCATAGGCTGAGGGACACGTGGCCTGAACGCCCGCACCGGTGAACTCATCGGCAACTTCCAAAGATGAGAGGTCCACATAGAGTTGTCGATAGTCTATCGGTCCCGACAAGGGTTCTTCCGCCCTATCATAGAGATCGCGCGCGACAGTCAGTTGTCGGGTCCCGATGATAGCGGTGCTTTCAAAGTCATCTTTCCCCGGACCCGTATTGTTCAAGTTGAGGTTGGGCGTGATATCGCCGGGCGTGGACTGAGCAAAGGCCGCAACAAAATCATCGGCGGATTGATACTGAACCCCCATCGCCTTTTCGAAAGCCAGAGAGGCATAGCCCTTATGGTCGCCGGAGATGAGCCTGTTATCGTAGGTCATGGAGGTTGGGTGCACAGCGAACCAATTCACCAGCCCTATGGGACCGTCCTCGCCCACAAACTTCAGGAGCGTCATCTCCTTGTCCATGGGCTCGGCGTACCGCGCGCGTTCTTCAGCCGGGTTTTGTTCGTAAGCAGTCATAGAGCGATTGGCCCCTGCGCCCTCGACATCCCCTTTGTTGATCATGATGCCGCCAGGCCGAAGGTCATCGTGAGCGGCACTGATTGCTGTAACGATGCCGGCAACGATCCGCTCAAAGCGCTCGGGGTAAAACGCCCCGGCGAGTCCAAATTCAACGCGTGTATGCCAATACCCGCCGGCGCCCGCATGGGTGTGCGTGGCGCTCAGGATCACATTGTCCAAAGTGTATAGGCCCGGAAATCGCGCCTGCAGACGGTCCAATACTTCGAGCGTGATGTTGTGTTCAATGCTGCCAATATCCGCGCTGACAAACACAAGGCGCTTGTTCTCGACAGGCTCAGCGATGATGAAGGCGCGGGCACGCTGCCGGATATGCACCCCCTCCGTGAGTTGGTCTTCGCGACCAAAACCCCACATCTGAATGCCGAAGGCAGGGCCGGTAATGTCCGTCATGCCTCGCCCGATGAGATATTCGGCGGCTTCCGCGCGGGAGCCTGGTGCCCAAAGAAAGACGAACGCCGCCCCCAGAAAAGTGACAATGAGATGTTTCATTTTATGCACGCCCCCGGCTTCTACTCTCAGTTCGAGGGCATCATCAACCGGCGACACTCAAAAGGCTAGCTTTAACTATTTTTAGTTTCACAGGCGCTTCTCAAGCCACATCACGTCCCAATAGCGGTCAAATTTTCGGCCGACTTCGGAATAGGTCCCCACCTCGGTGAAGCCGAACCGCTTATGGAGCGCAAGCGACGCTTCGTTGGGCAGGGTGACCCCTGCCAATGCCCGATGGACGTCCTCGCCTTTGAGTGCCTCGAACAGCCTGTCATAGAGCGCTGAACCTAACCCTTGTCCCCCAGCCTCTTTGTCGAGATAGACGCTTACCTCGACCGACGTCTCATAAGCCGCCTTCGGCCGGTATGCGCCGGAACAGGCCCAGCCCAGAACGGCATCTCCTCTCGTAGCGATCAAGAATTGGTGGCGCCCGGCGGTCCCTAGTTTCTGGCGCCAATAGTGGCTGTCCCCCTCCGCCTTTTCTTCAATGTCGAAGGTGATGGGTGTTTCGCGGATGTAGTGATTGTAGATGGCATTGATCTGCGGAATATCGGTCTCCACAGCAAAACGGATATCCACGTCGCTCACGAAGACAGCTCCTTTAACAAAGCCGGCAATTGTTCCGGCAGGTCCTCCGCAATCAACCCACGACCAACCCGCCGACCCGCCTCCCCATGCAGCCAAACCGCAGCCGCTGCTGAATCAAATGCCGGCATGCTCTGCGCGAGTAATCCAGCGATCATGCCGCTTAACACGTCCCCGGATCCGGCCGTCCCGAGCTCCGGTCCCGCATTCGCATTGATCACCGCCCTGCCATCCGGGGCAGCGACGACAGTGTCAGCGCCCTTCAATACAATCACGGCATGGGCCATCCGCGCCGCCGCTCGCGCTCGTTCCATCTTGGATCCTTCGAGCTCGGGAAAGAGGCGCTTGAACTCTCCCTCGTGGGGCGTCAACACAACCGGGCCAGCAAAGTAGTTTTCTATGGCGACGAAGAGATCGCGGGCATTTCCTTCGAAAGAGGTTAGTGCATCCGCATCGAGAACCGTCGCGGCGCCGGATGTCAGCACTGCTTGAACATTCTCACGCGTGTCCGCGCCGACGCCGTTCCCGGGACCGATCAGCACGGCGTTCTTGCGCTTGTCTTCAAGCAGGTCCGTCAGGCCTTGCGCTCCTTCAAATCGCTGCAACATGATCGCGGTCAGATGCGCGGCGTTCACCTGGAGAGCGTTTGGCGGAGACGCGACGGTGACAAGGCCCGCGCCAATCCGCAAGGCGGCTCTCGCCCCCAGCCGCGCAGCGCCTGTTGTGCTTGGTCCGCCTGAAACAGAGACGGCATGGCCCCTCGAATATTTGTGTCCGTCCTCGTGAAGGTCAGGAAACTCGGTACGCCAAACAGCTGGACCGTTTTCGTAGGTTTCAATCCTGAGGTCGTCCAGAGCGGCTTCCTCAATCCCGATATTTGCCACAATGGTTTCGCCGCAATGTGTCCGGCCGGGCAGCAAGAGATGAGCCGGTTTCTTTTTGAAGAAGGTTACTGTGAGGGCAGCGCAAAATGCGGTCCCCCGAACAGCGCCTGTGTCACCGTCGATGCCGCTTGGCACATCGACCGCCATCACGGGCGCGCCTCGGGCCGTTGCAGTTTCCACCAGCGCTTTGGGCGTTCCCTCAAGGTCTTTGGAGAGCCCCGCCCCAAATAGCGCATCAACGATCAGGTCGGCGTTGTCGACGGCATCGGGCGTGAGCGCATAAACCGGTCCGTTCCAAAGATGGGCCATATGGGCGGCGTCGCCTTGAAGCGCGTCGCGCTCTCCCATCAGAAAAACGGAAACGCCCCACCCCGCTTCACGCAGCAAGCGCGCAATGACAAAGCCATCACCACCGTTATTGCCGGGACCACACAGCACGGCCACCTGACATCTCTCATAGCGCTCCATGATGGCGTCGGCGCAGGCTTTGCCCGCCGCTTCCATCAGGCTGACCCCGCTTGTGCCGCGCGTCATCGCCCATCGGTCAGCGGCATACATTTGCTCAACGGTAAGTATCTCACTCATGGTGTGAGTATAGGCGCGTGGCGGTGGCGGAAAAAAGGCGTCAAGTGCCTCAACGGTCCCGCCCATATCTTTCGGCATATTGTTTCGGCGTCATGCCGCTCGACTTGGCGAACTGTTTCCGAAAGGCGCTTTCATCTGCAAAGCCCGTCGCCATCATCAAGTCCGGTATGCTCGCCGTATTGGTTTCGATCATCTGCTTGGCGACATCCATCCTGATCTGATTAACCAAGGCTTTGGGCGTGGTCTGCGCACTCTCTGCAAGGCGACGTTGGAGTGTTCGAGGCGTCAGCCCAAGTTCGGAAGCAATCTCGTTCAACGCGGGCACATCAGGGAGATTGCCCAAGACAATCTTTTCGATGCGCTTTGCGAGCGGCGGTGTTGTCTTCATGAGGTCCATGGTGCGGAAAGCCGACTGAGACGGCGGTGCCCTTTCGATCATGGCAAACTTCGCGACCAATGAGGCGAGCGAGCGAGACGCGAGCTTCTCAATGAGGTGAAGACCCAAATCAAGGTGTGAATAAGGACCGGCCGCGCAGATGATGTCGCCATCGTCTGTCAGCGTTTCTTCTTCACTCAATTGAGCTTCGGGATAGGCCTCTTGCAGCTGCTTTTGCGCCCACCAGGTCGCCGTTGCCTTTCGCCCGTTAAGAAGCCCCGCCTCTGCCAGGAGAAAGACCGCGCTGCATTGAGCAGCAACGACACCGCCTTTCGACGCCCAGCGCCGGAGGGCGGCAGGCTCCACCTCCAGCGACTTTGCGGTCGACGCCAGGTCGAGACTTTGAGTCATGCACCCCGGCACGATGAGGATGTCGCCCGGCTGAGCGGCGGGGAGTTTTCGTTCCACTGGCAGGGACATGCCTCCGTCGGTCGGCACCGGGTCTGATGTCAGACCGACTATCAACGGGTCGAAATTGAGGTCCGACTCGCCCAGTTCTGCCGCGATTCTATTGGCGATGTGAAAAATCTCGATCAGGCCCAGGACGGCAGAGCCAACACATCCAGGCAATGCCAGCACATAGAGATTGGGCACGAAAAGAGCTCCTAGCGCGTTTGTCGTATTTACCCATATATTTGTCTTTTTCGCCAATAGTCAAGGGTGCGGCACTCGGCGATGTTCCTGGGATCATCCGTCCTCATGAGGTTCCAAAATGCAGAACACTTCCGTTCCCCAGACACTCCGCTTTTTGCGCGGCGTGCTCGTCTTCAAGATCACCGCGACCGTGGTCCTATGGGCCGGGCCGCTCCTTTTGTTTCCGATATCACTTTTTGAAACGCTTATGGGCCAAGCGCCAGAACCCATCAGCTACGCACGATTGCTGGGCGTCGCCTATCTCGCTCTCATTGTGAATTATGCTGGCGGCTTCATCCTGGCTGGTCGCGGATCGATCCCCTGGATTACCATTTGGACCGGCCTTGTCAGCAATGCAGGCGGTCTTCTGATGCTGGTCTATCTGAACCTGTCAGGCGCGCAGGACGCATCAGCGCTCACCTGGACCTCCATGACAGCGCTGACGCTGATCGTTGCCGGCCTGGTTATCAGCACAATCCGGCTGTCGTCGGCGACGCCGGCAGCCGCTGCGGCTTAGTTGACCTTGGTCTCCGCCTCGCCACCCTGTTCGACGACGGACAGGGTGGTGCCGTCGGTTTCAAACACGGTCACTGAACAATTGTCAGGCCGGAAACAAATCACGCGCGGATCGTTCAGCGCGTGTCCGACGGCGGCGTTGATCGCGATAAAGTGCGAAAAGATCACGGTGTCGGATGTAAGCTCCAGCAGTGCATCAACAACGGACTGTTTCCACCCAACCAAGTCCAGATTGTGTCCGACGGGGGCCTCTGTTTCGGCCCAGGTGCCGCCCATGATCTGGCGAAGCCAAACACCGCGTTCATCCAGGCTCAGATCAGGTGACGGAATCTCGGCGACGCGCGGTTCGATCGTTGCTTTCAAGCTCCACGCGGTTGAAAGCGGCACCGCTGTTTCCTGACAGCGCCGGAGGGGACTCGACAGGACCGGCAAGGCGTTGGCCTCGCGCGACATGATCACCTTCGCTGCCGCCTCAGACTGTGAGCGACCCAATTCTGAAAGACCGGGGTCTTTGTCTTCGCTCCAGCCGGCTGCAGCTTCACCATGTCTGATCATATAAATGCGTGGCATGTTCTTCTCCCTCGTCTTCAGCGAAACTGCCGAAGCTATCGACAGACGTCGCACCGACGAATAACCTTCTTGTGTGTCAATGCGGAGGGAATAGCATGTCAGACCAAGACGGTCCAAAAACTGGTTCCAGCAATAGCGATATCGTCAAACTTATCTACCTTTTGAATTTCGGTGGGTTTGTGACCGGCGGTCTCACAACCATTATCGGCCTGGTCATGGCTTATCTGAGGCGCTCGGACGCGGATGACCTGGCAGAGACGCATTTCACTTATCAGATCCGCACCTTCTGGATCGGCTTGCTCTACTTCACGATCAGCGCGCTTCTATTCGTTTTTGTGATTGGGATGTTCATGCTGTTGGCGACGGCGGTATGGGTCATTGTGCGGAATGTCAAAGGCTTCTTCTGGATGAATGACGGGAAGCCAGTGCCGGACCCCGAAACCTGGATCTGGTGACCAGGCACGGAAGCGCCTGATCTTCAATCGATTCCCAATACGGCATTCGCGCGGCGACGAAAGTCAGCTTCTTTAAGGGATGGGTCGGTCAGGCTTTCAAGCAGAAACCCGCGTGAGAGACTGACAAGTATCGATGCGGTCAGCTGCGGATTGCGACATCGTGCCCGCTGCAGGCTATCAGCCAACGCCTCAACAACCTTCTGCTCCCAATCACGAAACACTGCCGCGATCTCCGGGCGTCGGCTGGCGTAAAGGATGAGTTCTTGCTCGACGCGTGTCGTGGCTGCGCCCGCCATATCCAGGGACACCGCCGCGCATAAATTATCGACGATCCGGCTTTTGGTCATGCGATCCGCAGGGCTCCATTTGAGGATCGCGTTGTAATCCTCGACCTGTCCCAGATGATGTTCGAACGACCTGAGGACCAGTTCGTCCCGCGTCGGAAAGTGATAGCTCACCACGCCGTGAGAGACCCCCGCTTCCGCCCCGACGCTGCGATGGGTCACGCCATCAACACCCTCCGCCGCGATCACCCGGAGCACCGCATCCAGAATGATCTGCTTCTTTCGGTCCCCGACACTCAACGCATTTGTTCCTTTCGAATCCACCACCAGATGCCAAGGTACAATTTTTTTGACAAATGTCCAAATTTGAGCTCTTTTACAAATCTCTCAACAGAAGGCAGCGACCTTCAGACATCCAACCAGAAAGTGACGGCTAGCATGAATATCGATTTGATCCAGGAGAACGGCAGCCGCCATGACGGCGTCACCCAGTTCCCACCAGAAATTGTCGTGGAGGGAAGCCCCACCGCCGAGACATGGGTAGCAGACCAGTTTCCCGCCGAAGGTGTTGTGCAAACCGGCATCTGGGTAGGCGAACCGGGAAAGATCAACGTTCCCTATTATCCAACTGATGAGGTGTTCACGGTCATCAGCGGCAAGATCGAAATCACCAATGAGGACGGGTCAGTCGTAACCGTGAACCCGGGCGAAAGCGGACGCATTCGCAAAGGGTGGAAAGGCGTGTGGCACGTGGTTGAGAAAACACGCAAATGCTACGTGACCATTGGAAATCAAACACCCTAAGGCAGCCATGGCCGCCTTCCGGCGCGCCGGACATCGATGAAAGGTGCCAGTACCCATGACGCGCATTCCCGAGTTCGAAGCAAACGACGACCCGAGATCCATAGCCTCAGCCTTTTCTGACGCTGGCGCTGTGGTCATCCACAAGGCCCAGGGGGCTGATCAGATCAACGCGGTCAAAGAACAGCTGCAGCCCTACATGGATGCCGCCCCATTGGGGGTAGATGACCCGGAAGATTTCTACCCGGCAAACACGCGCCGCGTTACAGCCCTGATCGCCCGAGCGCCCGGCACCCATGCAATGGCATTGCACCCGGCAGTGAATGGTGTCGTGGCGGATTATCTGGGTGGGAATTGTGAAAGCTACCACCTGCATGTCACCGCTGCGTTGGAGATTGGCCCGGGTGCGCGCGGACAGGTTCTCCACCGGGAAGACGATCCCTTTGACTTTTTCAAAGTCCCCCGCCCGAACCTCGTCATGTCGGCCATGTGGGCTCTGTCCGATTTCCGGAAAGACAATGGCGCGACCTTCATTGTACCGGGCAGCCACAAGTGGGAAGCGGGCCGCACGGCTGAGCCGCATGAGATTTTGAATGCCGAGATGCCAGCGGGCTCGGTGCTCTTATGGGCTGGCGGCACGCTTCATGCCGCCGCGCCAAACGTCTCTCAGGACTGGCGCTACGGGATCATCCTGTCCTACGGGCTTGGCTGGTTACGCCAGGAAGAGAATATGTTTCTCGACACGCCCCCGGAGATCGCCGCCAAGCTGCCGGAAGATGTCACCAATCTTCTCGGCTTCAAGATGCATGGGTCCCTGGGCCTGTATGATCCGTCGGTTGGCGTATAAGAAAAGGCGGCTCCGAGAGCCGCCTTTTTCATCTGAAGTTCCACAGATGTTTATGCAAGCGTAAACACGTTGAGACCGGTATCCGTGTTTTCGACGGTGCCAGGACGGCCAAGGCTTTCCTGGGTCAGCAGACTCTGAATGTCGGCTTCCGCTGTGACATGTGACACGAAGCGCGCATCGTCTGCCTCGAGCCGGCCCATCACAATGCCGAACTCCGGACCGCCTCGACCGTGCATCACGGTGAAGGTTTCAATCTTGGCCGCGCCGTTCGGTTTTTCTTCCACGCGGGGATGATCCATCGCGTCAAGCTCAGCCTGATAGCTGGCCGGGTTCTCCCGCTTCCACGGGCCTTCTGTCGGTGTCGTGGAATAGAGACCAATGCCGTGCTTGGTAACGTAATAGCCGTTCGACGTGCACATGCCCTTCTTGCCGGGATTTGCGCGGAGCTTCTCAACCATCGTCGCAATCGAATGCATGACGTAGTTGTTTCCGGCACCGCCGAAGTAAGGCAGACCGCCGGTGACCGTCAGTGCTCGGGGGTCGCCCACCTTGATGCCCAGTTCCTTCATGCCGATCTGCACAGCACTTGGGAAGCAGGAATAGAGGTCCATGATGTCAATGTCATCAATCGACCAGCCGGCTTGGGCGAAGGCCTTCTGCCCCATCGTGCGGATGGCCGGGCTTGAATGGAAATTCTGGCGTTCCGTCAGGTACCAGAGATCGTTCGCATCGCCTGAGCCATGGAGATAGACCCACTTGTCTTCCGGCACGCCCAGCTCGCGGGCTTTTTCGACGGACATCATCACCACCGCAGCTGCCTGATCGACGGCCATGATGGCGTTCATGTATTTGGTGTACGGATAGCCGACATAGCGGTTTGCATCCGTTGGTGTCGCAATCTCTTCAGGAGACCGCTCTACCGGGAACCAGGCCTGAGGGTGAGACGCGGCCACCTTGGTGAAGGGCGACATCAATTCGCCGATGAACAGTTGGTGCTCCGTCACCGACCGGCCCGCCTCGCCTCGAAGGGCATTTTCAAACAGCGGGTAGCAATTCACGGGGTGTTGTAGCTTGTGGAGGTTTTCAACCTCCGTCACACCCTCTTTCTCATATCCGATGTCGATGCGGTTGCCGCCTGGATCATCATTCCAGGTTTCTGGTGTCTTGCCCGCCATCAGGAGTTTCTGCATGGACCCGAAACACTCGACGCCGGCGAGTAGTACGATCTCCTGATCGCCCTCTGCAATGCGCTCTGCCGTGTAATTCACCAGCATTTGCGGCGTGTTGCCGCCGGTGGGTCCATAGCAAGTGTTGGCCGGGGTGGCGCCCAGCTTGTTCGCCAGTGTCTGAGGCAGGTTCGCATATTGACTGATCGGCAACTCCCGGCTTCCAGGGCTGTCGATCACAAACCGTGTGCAGGTGATGGTGTCGAGCTTGCCCGTTAGCTCAGCGATGGTGGTGTCCGCCAGCGCAAGCTTCGCCGCATCTGCCATCAGGGAGGCAGGGTCTTTGACCTTATCCAGGTCTTTTTCTTTTTGAACAACCTGCCCACATCCAACCAGGATGGGCGTACGCGGATCTACCATCCGAAAACTCCCGTTTGTTTAACTCTGAAGCCCAATTGCGGGTGAAGATAACCATAGGCAATGCGCTGTCCAGTACTGCAATATGACGTCGGGTATTGCGGCGCTCACGCGCAATCACAGAAATGTCAGTCAGGTTCAATTGGATTTCCCGCGGGCACGCGTATCTAGAGGTCAACCTGACCAGAAGGGGTACGCCATGACCGACAAAGATACATCTGCTGCACCAATCAAAGTCACGCTTTACCGCTGGGCCGGACAATGGGGCCCGTTCAAGGTGAAAATCCCTTGTGGCGAATGTGCGCTCACCGTCGACATTATCGAAGACACGATGGCGAATGAGCTGAACGGTGTCCCTGTCGAACTTGATGTCCGCGAATGGCTGTCAGAATGGTGGAAACCACTGCGCAAGGGCGCATGGCATGCCCCCATCGTTCTGGTTGAGGGCGAAGTTGTTTCAGAAGGCGAAGCCTTGAACCGCGGCGTGCTCGCAGAAAAGGTCATGAACATTGCGACCGACCGTTTCGCACTTGAAGGCAACCAGATGTTCGGCAAAGAAAGTTGCCCGCACTGCAAACGTGCCAAAAAATATCTTGAGGATGCAGGCATCGAGTACACCTACCATGATGTGGTGAAGAACCCGGGCCGCATGTATGAAATGTTCCCGCGCGTGAAGGCGCATATCGGCGAGAAAACACCGGTGACTGTTCCGCAGATTTGGTTGGACGGTGAATATATTGGTGGCGCCGATCAGCTGTCCGAAAAGCTCGGCGTGGAAGTTGAGCCGCAGGTGGACAGGGCGCGCTCTTCGCTCTCTCCGACCAAGTGGTTTGGTCGACGCCGGAAAGCGGCGGCTTAAATCGGGTTCTTCTCGCGATAGTCAAAAGCGCTTAGAAGAAATCGCGCGCCCAGGATAAGAGCGTCCGCATTCACGCTGTGATCCAGTCCGTGCATTATCTGACCTGCAGCAACGATGCCCGCCGCCTGCAGAGCCTCCAGCGCGGGTGCTTGTGCCGAGGCTGGCACCATCGGGTCGGCATCGCCATTGATCAGCATGACGGGCGGTTTGGAAACGATCTCATCGGCCAACCTGTCGCGACCGACCAGGCCACCCGCATATCCCAATAAGGCTGCCGGCGGCACCGTCCGGCGCGGCCCCACATGCAGCGTCATGACCGTGCCTTGGGAAAAGCCGACGAGGGCTAGTCGATCCGGTGCCACGCCTGCAGCATTCAGTTCCTGATCAATGAGCGGTTGGAGGCTCTGTGCGGCGACCTCAACTTCCGGAAACAGGCGCGGATGGCCCGGCGGCAATCGGGGTATCCATTGAAAACCGCCTAGCGCGTCAGGACAGGGCGTCGGCGCCGACGGTGCGGAGAAAGCGACATCAGGCATGGATTTCGCCCAATAGTCGGCGAAGGTCATGAGGTCCGCCCCGTTCGAGCCGAGCCCGTGCAAGAAGACAACGAGCCACTTTGCCTCCCCGCTCAGCGCTTCTCGTCGAAGGGGTTCGGTCATCCGAAATATCGGTTCAAGCGGGCGGTGCTTTCTTCCAACACCTCCGGCTGTTTGGAGAAGCAGAAGCGCACCATGTTTCTCGGGATGCTCGCGCCTCCCTCCCTGGGCTTGTAGAACGGGCTCACAGGGATGGCGCTCACGCCAGCCTTCGCCGTGATCTCTTCACAAAAATCCAGGTCCGTCCCGTTATAGCCAAGGCCTGAGATGTCAGTGGTCACGAAATAAGTGCCGTCGGCACGGACCACGTCAAAGCCAACCGCTGCCAGACCTTTGGACAGAAGGTCCCGCTTCTGTTCCAGATCACTCGCCAGGTTCTGGAAATAGCCGTCATCCTGCATCAACCCCCAGGCCACTGCTTTTTGAAAGGCCGGCGGCGTGGTGAAGGTGACAAACTGGTGGGCTTTGTTGATCAGCGCCAGCAGGTTTGGTGCCGCCGTGATATAGCCGATCTTCCATCCTGTGAGAGAGAAAGTCTTGCCTGCAGAGGCAATCCGCACACATCGCTCCCGCATGCCCGGCAGCGCCATCATCGTCTCATGCGTGGCGCCCGAATAAACAAGGTGCTCATACACTTCGTCGAGCACGACATAGGCATCGTGCTTTAATGCCAGATCTGCAATCCCCTGCAGCTCTTCTTTGTTGAACACTTTGCCGGTCGGGTTCATCGGCGTGTTCACGACGATCAGCTTCGTTTGGTCGGAAAAAGCGTCAGCCAGAACACCAAGATCAAGGTCCCAATGGGGAGCGTCCAACGCGACTGTCACCGCTCGGGCACCTGTTGCCTCAACCATCGGCAGATAGGAGTCATAAAAGGGCTCGATCAGGATCGCCTCATCGCCCGGGTTGAGCAGCGCCAGGAAGGTATCGGCCAGGGCTTCCGTTGCGCCGGAGGTCACCAGTGTCTCCGTTTCCCAATCGACATTCAGGTCATAAAACCGCGTGTCATGGTGGGCGATCGCCTTGCGTAGATCAGGTAGCCCCATGGATGGTGGGTATTGGTTCGGCCCTTCCATGACGGCCTGGGCGGCTCGCTCGCGCAGCTCTTCCGGGCCTTCGTCGTCAGGGAAGCCCTGCCCCAGATTGATGGCGCCATGGGTCGCCGCCATTGCCGACATGGTGCTGAAGATGGTTGTGCCCAGCCCCGAAAAGACTGTGTTGCCTGGCCGCATTACGCCCCCAAAACTGGTGAAATTCCTTGAGGCCGGAGCATTTCAGAGGTTGGGCGCTGGGGCAACGGGAGTGTCCAAACTCTGAATCCGCCTATTTTTCGATCATTTGCTTATTTTTTATGCTCAATATCTGCCCAGCAAATAAGCTAAAGATACCAGCTGAGCACCTATCTATCTGTTTTTATTGATCTTTTCGCCGCCCAAAGCAATGGCATAGCTTGTGCTAACCAATTCTTAACCGCGGGCGCGGCGGTGACGCGTCAGATAGAAAGCTGCACAGGCTGCACCTGGGGAGGAGGCAAAATTTCGCTTCGCAGGTGCGTCAGGAAACAAAAACGATGAAAAAAATCGAGGCGATCATTAAACCGTTCAAGCTCGACGAGGTGAAGGAAGCACTTCAGGAAGTTGGGCTCCAGGGGATCACGGTGACCGAAGCCAAAGGCTTTGGCCGTCAAAAAGGACATACAGAGCTCTACAGAGGCGCTGAATATGTTGTCGATTTTCTGCCGAAAGTGAAAATCGAGGTGGTCCTCGACAATGAAACCGTGGAAAAAGCGGTTGAGGCTATTCAGAATGCAGCCCGCACGGGTCGCATTGGCGACGGAAAGATCTTCATCTCCACCGTTGAAGAGGCAATTCGTATCCGTACCGGGGAGACCGGCGACGAAGCGATTTAAGACCACATGCCCCGGGTGGGGCTTGTGCAAACCTAACCGGTAGGCAAAAGCCTGCCATCACTTACGAGACACAGCAGGGAAAGAGAACACTATGGCCGATGCCGCCGCTGTCCTACAGACAATCAAAGACAAAGACGTGAAATATGTGGACCTCCGGTTCACCGACCCGCGCGGAAAAATGCAGCACGTGACGTTTGACGTCTCAATGGTCGACGAAGACTTCTTCACAGATGGTCAGATGTTCGATGGCTCTTCAATCGCCGGTTGGAAAGCAATCAACGAGTCAGACATGATCCTGATGCCTGATTGCGATACCGCCGTTATTGACCCCTTCTATTCGCAGACGACTCTCGCAGTCTTTTGCGACATCGTTGAGCCAAACACGGGCGAACTCTACGAGCGTGACCCTCGCGGTACGGCGAAGCGCGCCGAAGCCTATCTGAAGAGCACCGGCATCGGCGATACGATCTATTTCGGTCCTGAAGCGGAGTTCTTCGTGTTCGACGATGTGCGCTTCTCTGCCACGCCTTACAACACAGGCTTTGTTCTCGACAGCGTTGAGCTGCCAGACAATACCGGCACTGAGTATGAAATGGGTAACCTGGGTCACCGTCCGCGGACCAAAGGCGGGTACTTCCCAGTGAACCCAATCGACAGCGCGCAGGACCTGCGCTCTGAAATGCTCTCCACCATGGCCCAGATGGGTGTGGAAGTTGAAAAGCATCACCACGAAGTGGCTGCCGCTCAGCACGAATTAGGTCTGAAGTTCCAGACACTGACAACGGTTGCTGACCACCTGCAGATCTACAAATACTCGATCCACAACGTGGCTCATGCATTTGGTAAGTCCGCTACGTTCATGCCGAAGCCTGTCTTTGGTGACAACGGTACCGGCATGCACTGTCACCAGTCGATCTGGAAAGATGGCAAGCCAACCTTCGCTGGTAGCGGCTATGCAGATCTCTCTGAAACCTGCATGCACTACATTGGCGGTATTCTGAAGCACGCGAAGGCGCTGAACGCTTTCACCAACGCTTCAACCAACTCCTACAAGCGTCTGGTTCCAGGTTACGAAGCACCTGTGCTTTTGGCTTATTCAGCCCGGAACCGCTCCGCTTCTTGCCGTATTCCTTACGGCACGTCGCCGGCGTCCAAGCGTATTGAAATCCGCTTCCCAGACCCAACCGCCAACCCATACCTCGCCTTCTCTGCGATGGCGATGGCTGGCCTTGACGGTATCCAGAACAAGATCGATCCAGGCGATCCAATGGATAAAGACCTTTACGCCCTCCCACCGGAAGAGCTGGCCGACATCCCAACGGTTGCTGGCTCACTTCGCGAAGCCATCGAAAGCCTCGATGCTGACCGAGAGTTCCTGACCAAAGGTGACGTGTTCTCCAATGCTCAGATCGATGGCTATATTGAGCTGAAGATGGAAGAGATCGAACGTTTCGAAATGACGCCGCATCCGGTCGAATTCGACATGTACTATTCTGTCTAAGAACAGGCGCATATTCTCGGAAAAGGCCGGTAGAAACACCGGCCTTTTTCTTTTGTTGCCCTCCTATCTTTTTCGCCTTCTCACTCGTCAATAGACTGAGAACAGCACTGGGAGGGTGAAATGGCTGACATGGACCTAGAGGGCTTGCGCGACGACACACGAACCGCATGGCACCAGTTTATTGACACCACCGCGGCGTTCCGGCCTGACCTCTTCCGATACTGCCGGAAGCTCACAGGCTCAGTGTGGGATGCTGAGGACCTGGTTCAAGACACCTTAGTCCGAGCCTTTTCCACTCTTGGATCCCTGCACCAAAACATAGAGTCGCCGCGCGCCTACCTGATTCGGATCGCCAGTAACATCTGGATCGACCAACTCCGCCGACACGACCGCGAAGCAGCGGTCTTGGCTGATGCCTGGCTCCTGGACCCGTCAAATCAGGCAACACCGCAGGATGCCCGTGCTGAAGCTGCAGACGCCGCCGCAACGCTCCTCACCCACTTGGCTCCTCAGGAAAAAGCAGCTCTGCTTCTGAAAGAAATATTCGGTTTGAGCCTCAAGGAAATCGCTCAGGTACTCACCACAAGCGAGGGTGCTGTTAAAGCGGCCCTCCATCGCGCGCGGTCCGGCCTTTCCCACTTACCGGAAATGCCGAGGCCAACGCACCAACCGTCACGGCACCTGGTGCAGACTTTTGTTGACCGGCTGGCGGCAGCAGACATGGAAGGCCTCCTGGAGCTGATGCATGAGAACGGCACTGTCGAATATCACGGCTGCCTGATAGAGAGCGGCAAGGATGAATATGGCCGGAAGGGCAGCTGGTTCGATCGGGCGTGCAATGGACATCCCGACTGGCCAGACAACTTGCAACCGCCGCGCTCACGTCCTGCACTCGGCGACATTGACGGCGAACCAGTTGTGTTCAGCTTCAACGATTATGGTGAGGGAGAAATCATAGATGCTGCCCTGAGGTTCGAATGCTTTGGTGGCAAGATCGTTCGCATGCATTCTTACGGCACCTGTCCCGAAGTCCTTGCAGAAATCGCACAACAAGACCACTTCGCAGTCGGCCCGCCCTTCTATCGGTTCCCGACTCCGGAACCTGGAAAATACTGGGCAGACGCTTTGTGATTTTAATCCGTTTACTGATTTACTTGAGTCAAAACCAATAGGTCAGCAATACAGACTCATAGTGCGGCGCGACGTCACATCGCACGATTCCCTTGACAGAAAGCCGATTCCTTGCTACACAGTTAATGCTCAATTCATAAGGAGGTTTCGAAGATGACCCCACCTGCGAAGAGTAGCGTAGCTTGAAACAATTGGCGTATATGCCATGTTCAGGCAGTGATATTTCCAAAGATATTTTGAAGCGTAGAGTCCGAACGGCGTGTGCAGAAGCGCAGCTCAAACGCAAAGGATTTTAGGCCAGATAGCGCAAACACAGACCTTTAGCCACAGCTGCATTTAGCAGCGTCGGTCTCTAGACATACGATGAAAAGCCCGGCTCTTTAGCATGGGCACGTGCGAGAAGCACAAGAGCAACCCCGTCCCAGGTCGCCGGCCTGAGGAGATCGGGGTTGCGTTGTTTGCGCAATAAAACTTGAACTGCACCATCCATCCGTTCACGGACGAATCGATTTTCGCCAGAAGATCGTATTAACCGAGTCGTGTTAAGCAGTGTCCGTCTTTAAGGCGGCCCGCAATTCCTCCACAACCACATCCGGGGCCAAGTGGCTTGGAGGGTCGTCTTGCACAGCTGGATCAGCGGCACTTGCCTGGAGGTCATCGGTTGTTGGGTCTCCGAACCCCAGCTCAGGTACAACCCACGTGGTGGGCGTCGCCCACCATTGATGATCCGTGTTCTTTTCAAGCTCGTTTAGACGCGCTGCCAAGCTGTCGAGTTTCTTGCGCGGTTGTGGATTGTTTGATGTCACATCGAACCAGGATTCCGCCCGGTAGAAGAACCGATACTTCCAACCGTCGTCGCTTGGAAACACCACAAGCACGCGGAACAGGTCCCCAGCTGCATGGCGAAGCCCAAAGAGCGTCGTCGGACGGTCGATTTCGACAATGGCGAGATCTTCCTCCGGATATCGGGTCACCTTGATCCCCTCGCCCGCCTCTACCCGCTCGATGTCCGCGACGACTTGGTCGTGGCGTTCTTGCCACCCATTCTGCAATGAAAAGGGATTATCCAGCAGCGTGTCTTTCAACAACTCAAAGCAATGTTCGTAGGCTTTCGTCAGGTTCTTGAGATGCTGCTCCGTCATTGGCGCACCATAGAAGGGCTCAAACTGCGCCACCTCCGACATCAGGGTCAGTTCCAGAGCTAACGCGTCGGGCCCTGACCAGTTTGCCATGTCCCCTGTCGCGGCGGTTCTCAGAATGAGATCGTGGTGCTCCAGCGCCAACTCTGGGTTGAGGACACAGAATGCCGAAAGAACGCCATCCGCATCGATGTGGTTGTTGGTGACGACGGAATAGTCCCCCAGCAGATCTTTGCGCTCGCCAGCAGCCATCCCAGCAAGTATCAGGGCCGAGCCGGTTGTCAGGTCATGACGCAGGGATCCAGGCGTGGAATGCCCCGGCCAATGGCTGAGCGTCCGGTATCCGTCCGTATAGCCATCAACCATCAGTGTTTCTTTGGGGTCCAGCCCGTCATGAAAGGGCTGAAACACGGGATTAGACATGGTGCTTCTCCGTTTGTTTCGCCCAAGAAACACCCGTTCGAATAATAAGTAAAGTTTTTTCTTTTTTTATTAAGCTGGCAATCGCTCCGCAAAGAGTCGGGCGAAAAGACGCGCGCGCGCATTCAGATCGCCGGGCTCCACCCAATTGCGATCCATCTTTGTCCATTCCTCTCTTTCAGGGTCAAGGCCCAGGTCGATCAGATAGTCGCCGTCCGCGATGAAGAACTGACGCCTGTACCCAAGCAGGAACCCTCCGTGATCCGCATGGATGTCACGCGCTTCCTGGTAGTCCGCTAACCAGATGTTCTGATGGGCCATCATGCGTTCCGGACAGAGGATGGTGCCAAAGTCGCTACCGACCTCGTCGCCTTCCATCACGTGCGCCAGCGACGCCCAGGTTCGAAACCCCAGCTCCATTGCGATGATATTGAGGCAGAGGCGTCGTTTGACCTGCCCGATCAGTTCCTGATCGGTGAACGAGGCCATTTTGGGGAGCGCGCGCATCCGCGCGACCTCAACCGGCTCGCCTTTTTCGATTTGTTTATGTAGCCGGCGCGCCTTTGATTTCAAGAAAATCAAGACGTCGGTCACGGTTTCGCCTAAAGGCGTTTCTTTAGAATTTTTCTGCTGACTTTCGGATTCAGGTGCCACAGACATGAGGTCACTCTCCTTAGCGCCCCTCTTCCGCTCCACGGGGTCAAAAGAAAGCAACTTGTCAGATTGGGACGGTCGCTCAACAGATCGGCGGGTGCTTTCGCTTTTGGCGGACCAGGCGCGCCCGCAGCGCCTTTCACGCGTCTTCTACGCCGCTGATGCGTCGTTGGCAAGACGGTTTAAGTCCTCACAAGTTTGGAGGTTCGAGGCTCATACTTTGCCTCCTTCCCTCTCAATCTTGTCCAACACAAAATTCACTCGCTCATTCACCGAGACTTTGGGCAGAACACTGGTTTGGTATCCGAACTCAGCAAAACTCTGCAGCAAACGATCATACTCAGCGACGGCGTCGTCGAAGCTTGCTTGCCGCTCTGCATCAGTTTCGAAAATCTCCGGCCAGGGCGGCGTTAGAAAGACCAGATCCGCATAGCGCCGCTCATTGACAAGGTGTCGATGACTGTCTTTCAACTGACCCTTGAGATGGGCGACATAGGAAATCGCATCCAGAAAAGAGCGGTCATAAAAAACGGGGCCGCTCATGCCTGCAGCTTGATCAAACGCGGCCACCGATATCTCAATCGCCTTGGCGGCAAAGGCCTCCGGATTTACCCAGGGCAAAGCCTCTCCGCCGGTCGCCTGTTCCTCACGCACGATTTGGCGGCCGGGTTCCTCAAATTTCGGGAACCCGCGCCGCCTTAACTCTTCCAACAGTGTTGACTTGCCGCCACCGGAACAGCCGGACAGCACATAGCGTTGGGGGCCGCTCACGCCTTGGCTTAGCGTACGCCGGCCTCTTCAAGGTGTGGTCCTAGACGTCCTGTGATCCAAGCAAAGAACATGCGGTAGTCACTGATGAGCGACCAGAAGGGATAGGTGAAAGTCGCCGGCTTGTTTTTCTCAATCGTGAAGTGGGCGACCCAAGCGAAGAAATAGCCAGACACCGGGGCTGCCAGAAACCACCAGGCATTGACGAAGATGCCCAGGCCCAGCGCCACGATGGACAAGACTGTCCCGATGTAATGCATGGTCCGGCAGGCTGGAACCGAGTGCTCCTGCAGATAGTAAGGCCAGAACTCGGCATAGGTCGCGATACGAGCACTCTCACTGGTCTCAACTGACATGACACTTCTCCTCTTCGTTAGAGTTTAAGCTGCGTCGGCAGGCTTGGCTATTACTGCCGACCGGGACCCGGTGCCCTGGATGACCGGCCAGGCCAGCTGTTCGCCCAGGGTTACGGGCTCCAGATCCTCAACGCCGAACTCTTTTGGAACCTGTCGTGTGATCTTAGCGGTCCCGAACAAAACATCCCAGAAAAACAGGAGATTGCCGAAATTGCCTTTGTAATTCGTGATGCCGTCAGCCTTGTGTTTGCCGTGGTGGGCGGAGTGGGTTGCCGGCGTGGAGATGGTGCGTTCCACGACCCACATGACCGGCGACAGCCATTTGATTTTGTAGAGCGGCACGTCCCAGCGCACGTCAGAGTGGGCACCGAAAATCACCACCATTTTGACCACCAGATAGAAGGCATACACATAGCCGAGTCCCATATAGATGAGGGCACCGGACAGCCAGAGACCCGGCATCATGGCGTAATAGAACAGGTTGTTCCGGTAGACGATGCGGATGCTCAGATACTCGGAATTGTGGTGCGAGCGATGCAGATTGTAGAGCCACGGAAACGTGTGGGACGCCCGGTGCCACCAATACTGGGTCATGTCATCAAAGATGAGCAGCAAAAGGACCTGCGCGACAATCGGGATGGCGATCAACATATCCTCCGCGCCCGGCGCGAAGGTACTCATCAGCCAGGTTGAGCTGAAGAGAATGGCAGGCTGTGTGAAGGCTACCAGCGCGAACATCGAGATCATCTCGACTTTGGCGTCATCGGGCTTTTCGCCGTCCTTTTTGAAGAACCCCGTGCGGATTGCTTCTGCTGCTGCAAACGCGATGAAAAAACACAGGATAACTAGAATTTCCGGTTTCATGCCGTCCTCCTCTGGTTGCTGACCCCTTGATAAGGCGGCCCGTCGTGTTAAAATGTATAAATTTTTACATTTGGAGAGATTTTTTGGTTAGTCGTCTCGACTACGGACTTCCGGGGCTTCAGGAGACCCTTCCGGACCCGCTCCGCGAGGCGCTTTTCAACGCGGCTGTTTCGACCAGCTTTTCCGACGGCCAATTGATACAGGCGCGCGGCGACATGGACCCTTCGCTCACAATTGTGAAATCCGGCGCGGCGCGGCTTGGGCAAATAGGGATTGATGGCAGCTATGCCGGCATGGCCGTGATGGGTCCTGATCAGTTCTTCGGGGAATTCACGATCTTCGGCGGGTTGCCTCGGGAGTTCGATGCGTTTGCCGTTGGACCGACGGTCATCGCCAAAATCAGCAAAACACGCTTTGACCGCCTGCTCGACAAACATTCAGGTATCAGGACTTACTTTCTGGCGTTCCTAGCCCAACGCCTCCACGCCGCGCTCACCTTTGTCGACGACCTGAGGCATCTGCCCCTCAATGCGCGGGTCGGCAAGACGATCAATATGATGCATCAGGCGGATCGCAGGCAGCCGACGGTGAAGATCACCCATGAAGAACTCGCAGAGGTCTTGGGCGTCACACGCGTGTCCATCAATAAAGCGCTTAAGGAGTTGGAACAGCGTGGCCTGGTCTCCCGCGCTTATGGCCAAATCGATATTCCGTCCTCGGATGCGTTGGACGACTGGGTCCGGGCGCAATCGCGACCGAGTGCAGCAGAGAGCTAGGACGAAAGACTGACAGATAGTCAGAACTTTCCTTCCGCAAACACCTCCCCCTAAACTGGACGTGACGCGTCACGTAGGGAGGAAACCATGGCCGCCGCACCCCGCAAAACCAGCAACCAAAAGAAAACTGCCAGCAAAAAGAAGACGACGCGGAAGAAATCAGCACCTTCCATGAAAGAAGCGACGCTGATCACCGGCGCATCCGGGGGCATTGGTGAAGCGCTCGCGGGCGAGTTTGCGCAAGGCGGGTCCAATCTCATTCTCGTGGCCCGCTCGAAAGACAAGCTGGAGGCGATCGCAGAGCGCCTGATGAACGAGCACGGCATTGCTGCCCTGGCGCTCCCCGCCGACTTGTCCAAACCAAATGCCGGTCAGAAGCTGTTCGACGCGGTCGCCGCGAAAGGCATTCATGTTGAGACCCTGGTGAACAATGCCGGTGTTCTGGAACTAGGGGCTTTTGCCGAAATCTCCACACATCGGCACCTGGAACTCACCCACCTCAACATCACCACGCTCACCGAGCTCACAAGCTTGTTTGTCCCGGCCATGGTTGCGCGCAAATCCGGCCGGATCCTGAATGTCGCGTCTATCGCGGCGTTCCAGCCCATCCCGTCTCTTGCGACCTATGCGGCGACAAAGGCTTATGTGCTGTCGCTGACGGAAGCTCTGTCTGAAGAATTGAAGCCTCACGGCATCACGGCAACAGCTCTTTGTCCCGGCTTCACCGCAACGGATATGGTGGCGACTGCGCAGGAGGGCAACGAGGCTGCCGCCAAACTTCCCGGCTTCCTGATTTCTGACGTGGCCAGTGTCGCGGCAGAGGGGTATGCGGCGTGTACCAAGGGCGAAGTAATCCGCGTTCCGGGTATGGTCAATTTGGCCGCATCCGTCGCCGGGCGTGCGTCTCCCCGCTGGCTGGTTCGTGCCGTGTCCGGAGCACTTGGCCGGCTCGCCCTTTAAGACAAAATTCTGAATCAACCCTTTGTTTTCGCTACGGTTTGGGTCACACTAGGCCTAAGCGGTCGGGGGACCGGGTTCTCAAATGAGAGACCCCTTTTTTGTTTCGGAATACCGGAGATACCGGTTCGATTGCTCGCGCCATTGCGTGGGCACAGGGAGGACATAATGGATCATAATATTGGGCTATTGCTGGAAAAGCGCGCCCATCTGAACCCAAAGCTCGAAGGCTGCGTTGAGACGGAAAGCGGTCGGCGCTTCACCTATGCGGACTTGGACGCTCGCTGCAACAAGACAGCCAACATGCTGTTGGATCAGGGCGTGAAGCCCGGCGACCGCGTTGCGCTGTTGATGATGAACGGTGTTGAATTCATCGACTCCTTCTTTGCTATCGCCAAGATTGGCGCGGTCTGTGTGCCTCTCAACTGGCGCCTGACGCCGGATGAGCTCTGCTTCATTCTGAAGGACAGCGGCGCGACCACCCTCATCTTCAGTTCTGACTTCACCGAAGCTGTTGAGGATATTCATGGTCGCGGCGGCGATGCCACAGACCTTGCGCGCTGGATCAGCGTTGGCGAGCGCTCAGCGATCGCTCAAGACTATGACGCGCTCCATGATGCAGCCTCTAGCGAGCGCCCGCCCATCGGCGCTAAAGACGATGACATGCTGTTCATCATGTACACGTCCGGCACGACGGGGCTTCCCAAAGGGGCGGTTCATACGCACAACTCAACCATGTGGGGGTCTCTGACCTCCCTTGCGACGAGCGACATGCAGCAGAAAGATCGGTACCTACTGGTCCTGCCTCTCTTCCACGTCGGCGCTCTCAGCCCCCTCATCTCCTGTGTGCACGGGGGCGGCACGTCGGTGGTGATGCGCGGCTTCGATCTGGACGCCATGTGGAACAACATCGAAGCAGAGAAGATCACAACCATGCTGGCCGTGCCTGCCATGCTGAACTTCATGCTTCTGTCCGGTGCGAAAGACACAAGTGACTATTCGTCGCTGCGCTGGGTGATGAGTGGCGCGGCACCAGTACCGGTGACCCTTATCGAGACCTATGCGGGCATGGGCATTGAAATCCATCAGGTCTACGGCTTGACGGAAACATGCGGTCCGTCCTGCCTCATCTCACCGGATGATGCGATGGCAAAAGCGGGTTCTACCGGCAAGGCTTTCTTCCACACCAATGTCCGTGTTGTTGACAGCGATGGCAATGACATCAAGGCAGGTGATGTGGGGGAAGTCCTGGTCTCCGGCCGACACATTATGAAGGAGTACTGGAACCGGGCCGACGCCACCGCTGAGACAATCGTTGATGGTTGGCTTCATACAGGCGACCTCGCCACGGTCGATGAAGACGGGTTCGTCTATATCCAGGACCGGATCAAAGACATGATCATTTCCGGTGGCGAAAACATCTACCCAGCGGAAATCGAAAACGTCCTGCTGGCGCATCCGAAGATTCAGGATTGCGCGGTCATTGGTCAGCAGAACCAGCAATGGGGCGAAATCCCGATCGCGGTTGTTGTGCGGGAAGATGACAGCCTGACCGAAGCGGAAGTAATGAAACACTGCGACGGCAAGCTTGCACGCTATAAGCTTCCGAAAGGCGTTGAGTTTATCGACGCTATCCCACGGAACCCAACCGGCAAGGCGCTGAAGCGCATTCTGCGGGACCAGTTCCCGGGCGAAGAAGCGAAAGCAAGCTAACGCGCTCTTCCACTTTAAGCGTACGGTCTCAATGACGGCGTCACCTTCAGGGTGGCGCCGTTTTGCTATCTATGGCTTGCAATATTGTGGAGTTCCGGCAGCAAAGCTTCGAAGCCGGCGAGAGCGCTTTCAATGTCGGGCCCGCCGGCTATCCTCCGCGCTTCCTCAAGCGTCACCCAACTGCGCTCACGGGAGCCACGCTCCGGCCATTCGTCATGCTGTTCAATGAAATGGAGCGGGATGTAGGTTACCAGGAGGTCGCGCGGCCCGTCTGACAAAAGTTTGACGGCTTGTACGTCGTGGGCAAACTGTTCCAGAGCCCGCCCTCGAATGCCGGCCTCCTCAAACGCCTCCCGCACCGCCGCTTCGGCCTGCGTCTCCCCTTTCTCGACAGAGCCCTTCGGGAAGATCCAGCGCTCATTGGTGCGCGAGGTGATCATGAGGACCATCAATGTTTGGTCGCGCATAAGGAAAGGGATGGCGCCTGCCTGGCGTAACATAACCAACTCCCAGATTATTCTGGTTTCGCAACACCCCACGAAACCTACAGGTATTCTGTCTGGATTCGAACACAAAGCCAAGCAGAGGGTCCATACACGGACTCAAGAGCCTCTGCTGACAGAAACCGTCAGGGAGGCATGTTAAACTAGTGCCATGAAGCGTTGGAGACCAGGCAGCGAGACCGATGGCTCAAAAGACCGACATTCCGTTCGAAGCAGAAGGCGTCGCAGAAGTGTTTGACGGCTATCAGGGTAAAGCCCGTCAGAAACTCCTGGCGCTCCGCAAACTGATATTTCGGACCGCCGCTCGAACACCGGGTGTTGGCGAACTTCAAGAGACCCTAAAGTGGGGTCAGCCCAGCTATCTGACAAGCGAAACGAAAAGTGGCAGTACCGTCCGCATTGATGCGATCAAGGACGATCCTAACCACGTCGCCGTTTATTTCCACTGTCAGACCAATCTGGTGTCGACCTTTCGCGACATGTATGGCGATGCGCTGTCCTTTGAAGGCAATCGGGCGATTATTCTCGACACACGACAAAAACTGCCTGAAAAAGAGTTGCGGCACTGTCTTGCGCACGCGCTCACTTATCACCTGGCAAAGAAAAAGAAGGCTTGAGTGACGCGGCGCTGTCTCTAGGCCGCCTTTTCACCTCTCCAGAATTTCAGCATGCGCCCCGTAACACCATCGCGCACAATGATCATGTGGTAGAGGGCCGCTACGATATGCAGACCGATCAGCCCGACGATCAGGTTCGTGGTCAGTTCGTGAAAACCGCGAACAAAGAGAAAAGTTGCTTCCGCGCCAGTCCCGTCTCCATAAGCAAATAAGCCAAAGGGCTGGATCAGCGTATCTGCATTGAAGGCGCTGAGGATACCGGTCGCGATGAGCGCTGCGATCAGACCGTAGAGAGCCCAGTGTGCAACATGAGCCAGGACCTTCTGCCATCCCGGCATGTCAGCGGGGAGCGGCGGCGCGCCGTGCTTCCACCGCAGGTAAATGCGGATCGCAAACAGGACCGCCACGATCGTTCCCAGCGTCGCGTGATCATTTCTGGACTCAAACCGGTCGAGTTCTTCCATTACGCCGCCGAACTTCTGCGCAATGTAGAGATCCATCATGATCGCAATGGCCATCAGCCAATGAATGACTTTCTGCGCGACCGAAAAATCCTGTTTCTGAACCTGCTCCATGACCACCAGTCCTCCTCTATTGGCTCTGCTTGAGTGCCCAATCAGCAGAAGCCATCATGTGTATTAATTACGTCACTTGACATATTTATTGGCGTTTTATATGTCAAGTGACATGAACGCGATTATTTCCGAAAACCGGCCAGCAAAGCGCCGGCAACAGCAACGGGCCGCAGAGACGCGGGAAGCATTGCTGCATGTGGCGACAGAAGCTTTCGCGACGCATACCTATGATGGCGTCTCCGTCAGAGCTCTGGAGGTCGAGGCTGGCGTCCAACGTGGCGCTGTTGCCTATCATTTCTCAGACAAAGAGGGCCTCTGGAAAGCGGCCGTTGAGCGGATCCTTGCGGTGCTTCAGGCACGTGTGGAGCCCCTCGCGCCGGTGCTGAAAGACCTTGATGAGGACGGGCAACTCAAGGCGGTCATCACGGCTTTTGTCCGCTTCAGCGCGGAGGCGCCGGAACTCAACCGTCTGATTATCCAGGAAGGACGCACCAGCAGCTGGCGGCTGGACTATCTGATTTCGACCTTTCATCGCAATCGCCTCGCATGGCTCGAGGATTTTGTCGGGGTCGTTCAGGACCCACACTATTTCTACATGACGGTCGGCGCAGCAACGATGGTCTTCAATGCCGAACATGAATGCCGCGAACTCTTCGGCGTAGACCCGATGACCGACGAATTCATTCGCGAACACGCGGCGCGGGTCGCCGACATGGCGGTCTATTTGCGCAATCACGAACAGACGGAGACATCATGATAGGTAAGTCTAGAAAGAAACCTCAAACCGTTCTGGTCTGCGGTGCGTCCGGCGGCCTTGGCACCGTACTCGCACGCACTCTGCAGGACAAAGGTCTCATTGTGCGCGGGACCATGCGTGACCCCTCCAAATCCACAAAGCAAGACATCGAGATGTTAGCCATGGATGTGCTGGACGAGCAGTCTGTGATCGATTGTCTGGCTGCTGCAAAGGAAGCCATGGGCAGCGTGGATGTTGTTGTGAACTGTGTGAACGAGATGGTGCTGGGGTCCGTGGAAGAAACATCCATGGAGGAACTCAGCCGGGTCTATAACATCAATGTACTTGGCGCGGCCTCTGTCGCCAAAGCAGCGGTTCCGATCATGCGGGCGCAGGGCCACGGCCTCATCATCAGCATGAGCTCTCTCGGCGGATTGCTGGCAGTCCCTTATCTCAGCGCCTACACATCTTCGAAATTCGCCCTTGAGGCATTCAGCGAAGCGCTCTATCACGAAGTGAAAGCGGACAATATTGACGTCACCATCATGCAGCCTGTGGCGATGCATATGGACCGTGCAGATACGGGCGACCACATGAAGGTGGCCGCTGGTGCATCAGACTCCTCGATCACTCAGTCAATCGTGCGGATGATGGCGAAGGACACCCGTGAGAGCAAACTCACACCAGAGATCGTCTCGCTCGCCATCTATGACGTGATCAGAAGCAAAAAGCGCAAACTCAGAAATCCGCTGGATCGCGCCCGCGTTCTTGGCAAGGTCAAGCGCATCGCACCCCAATCTCTTATCAATAAGATGATTGATGGATTGGTGCGCGACGCTCAACGTGCGTAGACTAATTCGTCGGTGACGCCACGCTTACTCGGCGGCTGCCAGTGTCTCGATCGTCTGGGGGCCGCGGATGAGGCCGCCAGGGCGTTTGTCCGTCACGACACCGCCCTTAAAGGTCACCTGCCCTGACTTGATCGTGTAGTCGTACCCTTCCGCCTTTTGCAGAAGACGCTTGCCGCCGGCTGGCAGATCAAATGCCAGCCAGGGCTTGCCGAGTTTGATGCGGTCCATGTCGACAACATTCACGTCGGCCAGATAGCCAGGCTTCAGAAGACCGCGATCGTTCAGACCGTAGAGACGGGCCGTATCGAGGCATTGGCGCCTGATTGCGTTCTCCAGCGTAATGGTTCCGCGTTCGCGTTTTTTCACCCAATGTTCGAGCATGAAGGTAGGGCTTGCCGCATCACAAATGGTGCCGCAGTGCGCGCCGCCATCCGACAGGCTGTTCACCGTGTCATCTGCGTGCTGGAGATCGACAAGAAAATCGAGATTGCCGTCCACATAGTTGAGGATCGGCAGATAGATGAAGCCCTTGCCCTCATCCGCCATCATCATGTCGTAGGCATATTCGGGACCCGACTTGCCGGCGGCCGCGGCGCGGGCGGCGACACTTTCATCCGCCTGGGGTTCGTAGTTGAAGTCTTCGTCCATCTCGAACTGTTGCGCCCAGCCGCTGGTGATGATCGCGAAGACCGGGCCCAGATCGATGTTTTCCGGCGCGATCGGCTGCTCACTCAACAATTGCGCTTTGAAGGCGGGATCTTTGAGCTTCGCATATTGCTCTTCCCAGGGAAGTTCGGCGATCGTTGCCCAGCTTGGGTGAGAGATGAAGGGATGCACCGTGCCGCGCCAGGCCATGACGATGCCGTTCCCACGCAATGCAATCTGGGCCACGATGTTGGCGCCCTTCGCATTTTCCGCGCGCATCTGCGCGATCTGCTCATCCAGTGGGAAGGCCTTCGCAATGGACTGAAGCGCTGCAAAAGTCACCGGCATGCCTGTTTCCCGGCTGAGCTCCCCCATCCACTCGAACTCTTTCCATTCAGGATTGAGGTCGGAGGCCATCTCGAAGACACCATGACCGACGCGGCCCATGGCGCGGCCGATGCCGATCAGTTCTTCCTTGGTGGCGGTGGTGCCCGGTACCAGTTCGCCGTCAACCGACCGGTGAAGGATTGTGCGAGAGGTTGAGAAGCCAAGCGCACCGGCCTTGAGTCCGTCTTCTACGATCTTGGACATCTGCTCAACGTCTTCGTCTGTCGGCACCGCGCCGGGCTTTTCCCGTTCGCCGAGCACATAGGCACGAACGGCGCCATGGGGCACATGGGTCGCCACATCGACGGTACGCGGCAGGCCTTCAAGCGCATCCATATATTCTGGGAAGGTTTCCCAGTTCCACGGCAGGCCTTCGGCCAGTGCCGTGCCTGGAATATCTTCGACGCCTTCCATGAGGCCGATCAGCCAGTCATGTTTGTCCGGCTTCGCAGGTGCAAAGCCTACACCGCAATTGCCCATGACAACCGTGGTCACGCCATGCCAGCTGGACGGCGCCATTTCATCGTCCCAGGTTGCCTGTCCGTCATAATGGGTATGCACATCGACAAAGCCCGGCGTCACGATCTTGCCGGTCGCATCAATCTCTTCGCGGCCTTCCGCTTTGACGTCGCCCACAAGCGTTACGCGGTCGCCGTCAATCGCCACGTCGCCCACGAAGGGTGTCGTCCCTGAACCGTCAACGATCGTTCCGCCCCGAATTACCAGATCATGCATCGTCTCTCTCCCATTCCTCCAAATGACTATTTGTCATGAAGGTAACAGGTTCCGCGGACGGATCAAATCCGGTGGCAACATAAAAGCCCTGATGTGTCAGGGGTAATTCCGCTCTTAGACGCGGGGCGGGTTGTGACGTTGCGGAAATCTGTGGTCCAAGCGTTGAGGCACCTACTCGTCCATCTCGCTGATCCACTCGCGGATCAGCGCCAGACCTTCCTCATGCACAAGACTGCGCCCCGTCTCCGGCATCATGATGCCCGGGTCCGTCGAGGCCATGCGGAAGTAAAGGATCGACTCCTCCGGATTGCCCGGGGCGATATCGAACTCAAAGCCGCCTGAGCCGCGCCCTGCAGCAACAGGCCGCTTGTGCACGCCCAGCCGCGATGGGTTCTCTTCTTCCCAGGTCAGAAAGAGCCCGGAGGTTTTTCCGGGGCCGGCATCGGTGTGACAATGGGCGCAGTTCATATCGAGATAGGCGCGCGCCCGCTCGTTAAGCGATGCGTGGTCTTCGTCAAGCCAATTGGCAATACGTGGAAGATTGGCGGGCTCATCGGGCAGTGGTGAGAGCAGGCCCGCATTCACCCATTGGGTCAGCTGGTTTTCGGTCCCGCTTGGGTACTCAAAGTCATGATTGAGGTTGCGTACCTTCGGCCCGATGGGCACGAACTCACCCCCCGTCACATGGCAACCCTTGCACTGGTTTACATTGGGCACGGCATATCGGATCGGTAGTACGGTGCCTCCTGGCTTCGTCCACTCAACGGTCAGTCGCTTGCCCGCCCTTTTCAGCACCGCATCCGTGTCATCTTCATTCCATACATAAGGCAGCGCGATCCAGCCGTCGCTTTGATGGATGAGCAGCCGTGTTTCAATGAGATTGAGTCCATGGGACGCGGTCGCTGCAGCGTCGGGGTAGGCAAAGGTTTTCACCAGGATGGTCCCGACCGGGTAGTCCGGCAGCCCCGCGCCTTGATAGATCGCAGGCTCAGCGTCCGGCAGAGAGATGAAGCGCATCTTGTCCGCATAGTCGGTAAAAAGCGGCGTGATGAGATCGTAGGGGACGACCCCATCCGCGGGCACCTGCTCTGTCAAATCCGCAAACAGGCCATAGTCTGACAAGAGCTTCGCGGGCTTTTCCGCCAGTGCCACTGTGCGGTCGACGGCGCCAGCTGAACTGACCCACCCGACGAGCAATACCAGACCGAGGAGGACATGCCTCATGAAGCGCTTTCCCGACTGAGCTGGACCGGACCGATTTCGGCCGGCTTGCCCGGATGATCCGGAAGCTCTCTGTCTATCCCATGGAACCAGCGCGCCGCATACCAGAAGGTCACGTCTGCGTTGACGAAGGAAACACCGCCGCCGTCGGTGCTCTCATTCTCGCCGATATAGATGCCCTTATCGGTATCCACGCCGAAAAAGGTCTGCATCCAGGGCAGACGGCCGTCCCAGACAATGTCAGGAATGGGCGTGCCGACGATCTCCGCCAGTAAGTCGCCAATGTCATTGTCCGGCGCGAAACCGTTCCGGCCAAAAACATTTGAATGCACGGAAATGCCGGCAGGGAAAGGCTGATATTGATCATCTTCCGTGTCTTCCGGATAGGCGACAATCAGAATGCCGGTCGTGGCGTTTTCGTCAATCTCATTGCCAAAAACTTCAACGTCGCGGTTGGCCATGACGATGATGCCCGTCCCCATGGGCGTGATGCCGACAATGTTGCCCTCGGGGGCGAAGTTCGGCGTGTCATTGTTGAATGTCTTGTTGTTGAAGACGCGGACCGTGTGGCCGCCCTGTTGCGGCAGGCCCGGCAGATCAAAGATGAGGATACCGCCCGTGTTATGGGTCGCCACATTGTCATGCACGTCGGCGAAGTAGGAATTCTCGATCTCGATCCCCGCCACATTGTATTCCGCGCGGGAGTTCCGCACGATGATGTGCTGCGACTGTCCGACATAAATACCGGCATCTGACGCACCGATGGCCACACAATTATCGATCAGCACATGGGTGGAAGAAACGGGATAGAGGCCATAGGCGCCGTTATTTTCATCCGGACCGTTGGTCCATTCCACACGAATATTCCGAAACGTTATTTCATCCGAGCCATTCGCCTTGATGGCATCACCCTTTACGTTTTCAACGGCAAAGCCTTCCAGCACGATCTTGTCTGAAGTGACGAGGAGTCCCTCGCCGCCTGCTTCCTGGCCTTTGAACGAAAGGATGGTGGCGTCGGGCCCCTGGCCTTTCACGGTGACGCCATCAATATCGAGGGAGAGACCGTCGGTAAGTGCAAAAGTCCCCGCTGGCAGGATGATGGTGTCGCCGGGACTCACATCGATCAGTGCTTCCTGAATGGTTTCCTGCGGATCGGCGGTCAGTGCGTCCGCATCCAATTCCAGCACCGCGGCGCAGACGCCGCCGCCCGTCATCAAGAGTCCGGCCAAAACCGTCCCGGCGAATTTCAAGTTCATAATGCCACCCTTTCAAAACATGAAACTATTTCATATTATAACCCCACCCTTGTCAAGGTCATGGAAAAAGCTCAAGAAACCTCATGCGACAGCCCACCCAGGAAAGAGCCCGAAAGCGTGTTGCTGCCATTTTGGCGGCGGCAACGGACCTCATTTCAGCGGGCGGCATAGAGGCGGTCACAACCACGGATGTGGCTGCCAAGGCGGCCGTGCCTGTGGGGTCGATCTATCAGTACTTTGAAGATGCGAATGACATTCTGCGCACGGTTCAGGGGACTTTTGCCGCAGAGCTCGTCGCTGCCTGCCACGAGGTCCTGGACGCGTTACCGCCCGGGACCGATTGGCAGACGGCGACGCGCCGCTCGTTCGATACCTACTGGGAGGAGCTCTTAAAGCGCCCGGTCTATGTGGCGCTCTTGCGGGATGCAACCCGCACACAGTCCTTCGTTGACTCAATCGGGCTTGGCGGCGGCGGTGAAAATGACATTGGCGGCCTGTTTCACCGAAGCCTGGAAGTGGGGGGTGCTACGCTCCCGCCCGAGAAAGCCGACGCTGTCACCGATACCGTATTGGGCTCCCTGTCGGCGCTTACTGACCTCGCGATGCTGATTGACGATGACGCCACACGCGAGGCGCGCAGACAGGAGATGCTGCGCATGATCGAGCTTTATCTGGACGATACGGTGAAGGCGGAGGGGTGACCGCGCGATACCGGCGCGCCCAACCCCTCTACCGACTTGTCTGAGCTATGCAACTTTCAGCAGTTCAATCTCGTCTTTGGCCGCTGTGACTTTTTCATGTGCGTCTTGACCGAGCGCGTCTGCGGCAACAAAGGTCACATCTGAGATGCCGATGAACTTCAGCGCGTGCCTCAGGTAAGGCGTTGCGAAGTCGATATCGCTGCCCACGGGGGTTCCGCCCGAGGCCACAAGCACGATGGCCCGCTTGCCTTCGAGCAACCCCACGGGGCCGTTTTCCGTGTACTTGAACGTCACGCCGACGCGGGCAACCATATCAATCCACGCCTTCAGCGTTGCCGGGATGCCGAAATTGTAGATCGGCGTTCCAATCACCAACGTGTCTGCCTCAACCAATTCCTTGATCAGGCTGTCGGACAGGGCGAGTTTGGCCTTCTGTTCTTCGCTACGCGCGTCGGCGGGTGTGAAGTTAGATCCCACCCATTCTTCATCGACAAAGGGCAGGCCTTCAGACACATCACGCTCTTTGACGAGAACAGCTGTCTCACTCGCCAGATGGTCGATGACTTTCGAGGTCAGCTCACGGGTAACAGAGCCTGTTTTGCGGGCGCTCGCTTCAACACGCAGGATGGTGTTCGGGTTGGTCATGATGATCTCCTCTTGCTGTTGAAGGGGATATATCATTTCTGATTTGGAGAATTAGTGGCCCATATGTAAAAATACTGTTCTCTATAGGAGAACAAATGGATCGATTTGAAGAATTTGAGACCTATGTGCGCGTGGTCGAGGCAGGATCGCTCACCGCTGCTGCAGACCAGTTGAAGATCGCAAAATCGGCAGTTAGCCGCCGCCTGAAGGATCTGGAGACGCGACTCGGCGTGCAGCTGATGACCCGCACCACACGTCAAATCACGCTCACAGACTCCGGCAAGGCGCTTTACGAGCGGGCGTTGCGCCTGCTGGCCGACTGGAAAGAGACGGAAACCGCGATCAGTGCGGACACGGCTGAGATCGCCGGGCTCATCAAGGTGGCCGCCCCTCTATCCTTCGGTGTTGCTCATCTTGGGCCTGCCATTATGGACTTCACGGAGAGCCACCCGCACGTGCAGTTCGACGTGGATTTTAATGACCGCACCATCGATCTGATCGCCGAAGGCCAGGACCTCGCCATTCGCATCGGCGAGCTCCGCGACTCCGGTCTCGTCGCCCGCAAGTTGGCGCCTATCAAATCCGTGGCGTGTGCAAGTCCTGAGTTCATCAAACGGAACGGTCTTCCGAAAACGCCCCAGGACCTCGAAGCCTTCCAAGAACTGCGCTATTCCAATCGATCAGAGCAAGGCTGGGCGTACACAGCACCGGACGGCACGCCGGGACGGATCAAGATGTCCTCGACACTTTCGGCAAGCAATGGCGAGTTCCTTCGAGACGCTGCCCTGGCCGGCAGAGGTGTGGTCATTGAGCCCTGTTTCATCGTTCACAATGAACTCCGCGACGGGTCCTTGGTCGAACTGGTCCCCGATTATGAATGGGCAATCCTCGGCGCCTATGCCGTCTATCCTCCCACACGGCACCTCTCCAGCCGCGTCCGGGCGTTCGTCGACTTCCTGGTCGAGCGATACAAGGGCACGCCTTACTGGGAGGTGTATTAGTGTTTTCGCGAAGACATCCGGTCAGGCGACTTCCATGCCGGGAACCTTCGCGATAGGGTGCGCGTCCCTGTTGCGCGGCACTTCTGCAATCCGGGCATAGTCTCTGTAAATCGGCTTCAGCTCCGTAGCCCCAAAGCGCTCAAGCGCCGGTCCCAGATCGGTCCGGGGAGCCACATGGAACAGGGTGAGCCACCAGGTCAACAGCCGTCGGAACCAGCGCGGCAGACGTTTCTGTTCGCCAAAGTCGACAACGACCAGCCGGCCGCCTTCTGCGGTGACTGTATAGCCTTGCGTCAAGGCGCCTTCCCAGTCCGGGATCATGGAGAGTGAATAGGAAAAGAAGACGCGGTCAAAACGTGGACGGTTGAAGAGATCGACCGGGTCAAACTGAGTGGCGTCCGCCTGCGCGACCTTGACCCGATCCGTGAGCCCAGCCCGTTTGATCTCCGCCCGCGCGGTGATCAGCATTTCGGCGGAAATGTCCAGGCCATAGAAAAGCGCATGGGGATAGCGCTTGGCCGCTTTGATGAGATTGCGCCCCGTACCGCAGCCGATCTCCAGCACAATGCCGCCTTCGGGTGGAGCGAGTTCCGCGATCAGGCGGTCGCGCCCGAGCAGATAATATTTCCGCGTCACATCATAGAAATGGCGCTGGCGGCGATAGATGTTATCCATCAGGGCGCTGGTCGCATTCATGGCCTATCCCTCAAATGTGTAGAGATGCACGCCGCCGTAAATCGCAGAACGGTCGCGGGCCGTGTAGTCGAGACTTTTTTCTCGATGGTAACGCCAGCGGCTGAGCGTTTCGTCCGCCACTCTGCCCGGCAGGATCGTCTCGCTGCCCGCCGTGCGGAAGATCACGCGGGCCCCGCGCTCCGCTGTGCGGGTGATCTCCCGCCAGAGTTCATTCAGCTGCAGGTCGGTCATCCAGTCCTGGGCGTCGAGCAGAACATAGGTGTCGAACGCGTCCTCAGGTTCGTCCGCCAGCAGTTCCGTGAAGGACCGGTGCATGACCCGCACCCTGTCCGCGCGGGCGCGCACCTCCGCAAAATGGTTGGCCTGCAGATAAGGCGGCAGAGGCCCCGCCGGACCCGACGAGGCATCACCGTCTGCGGGCGCATAGCCGCGGCCGAAGGCCTGCCACGCGAAATAGTTTTCATTCATGGGGAAGTCGCAGACGAGTTTTTCAAGCCGGCCTTTCAGAACAGCCGACATGTCACCGCCGCCATCGGCCGCGAGGGCTTCATACTGCGCGGGCGGAATGCCGAGGCCATAGAGCGACATTTTCTTGGAGGTCACCCATTTCACGACGCGCTTGTCAAAAAGCGGCGCCAGGACCCGGTCGAAATAGGAGCGCTGCTCGGCCAGGCTTCGGGCTTTTGTAAGCTCGCTGGGGTCGACGCCCAATCGCCGCGCCATGAAGTGGGCAGCGCCAATGAAATAGCCCAGAAGTCCGTGGTGATAGAGATCGCGGGAGAAGAGTGTGTAGCGGCGCTGGCCCATCAGGTCACGGCCTTCCCAATAAGACCGGCTCTCCGCGTCGAGCTTCGGCTGCAGGAAGCGCTTGTAGGCGGCGATGTTGGACTTCCGGTCCGCGTCCCCAAAGAAGCGGTAGAAGCTTTCATAATCAGGTAGTTCACGGGCGGCGGTGAGCTTTAGCCGCGTCAGCGCCAGATGTGCGCGGTTCAAGTCGACGGCGACAATCTCGCGGGGGTTGGCGGTGAGATAGGAAAGCACGTTGCAGCCGCCCGACGCGATGGTGAGCACGCGGGAGTTTGGGGTGAGTGCCAGCGCCTCCATATCCACCTTCGGGTCTTCCCAGATTTGGGGGTAGACGAGGCCTTTGAAGACGAAAGTGAAGAAGCGTTCTGTGAACCCAGCGCGTGACGTCGCCTTGTTCTGATGCACGGCGGACTTCAGACGCCTGGTCGTGTCTTTGAGCGCGGCGCCGGAAAGGTTGGATTTGACGGACGCCGGTGTAGAGGGCATTGGGGCTGCCTTTGTGAGCGAAAGAGAGAGGCCTCGCGAACGCCGACTCACTTCCGCCGGTCAGCCCCGAAGCTCCCCACTGCTTAGCAGCGGGCCCATGACAGTTTCGTTGCGGGTATGCGTAGGAAGGGTGACGAATTCATTGTTCCTAGCAGAGATGCTCAACCAGTCTTCATCCGCCGCAGCAAGCCGCCATCGCCCTTTTGGTGTATTGCAGATTTTGCTTGTTATGTTCCAACGCTGGCGGAAGCGTCTCAGGTGTCAATTCATCGAAGTGAATTGCCCGCTGCACCTCGTAGACTTTGTCTTCTCCCTGAACATAGGTAACCGAGAGGAACTCGAACGGTCTTACGTCAATCTGCGGCATTTCTCTTACCTCTGGTTTCGTAATGCACCCGAAGGATGTTGAGAAGCTGACCTTGCCGTCTATTCGCCCAGGTTCTAATACCGGCTCCATTAGAGCGTCTGTACAATTTCCGATGTAGGCGAGGAGTTTGATGGACGCATAGTCCTTCAATGCACCATTTGCGTCGATGTAAGTGCCGGACATACTCGATACTGTGATCATCTCAGTCCAGTTGGTCATGCTCTCACCTGACGGCACAAATTCGTGCAACTCGACGGGATTCTGGTCGCTGAAGACATGGACGAACCCGTCAGGAATCGGCACCGTGAACTTCCGACCCTTGTCTGCGCTCACATCAAACGCCTGAGCCGCCGGACTTAGCAACAAAAAGGCGAGTGCTGCGCCGATCAAACTTCTTATCTGCATCGTTTTACCTCACTAACGCATCCGCTGTACGGGCTTCGTTTTTGGCGTAGTCGCGGAAGGCCTTGAAGACGCCCATCTTCGTGTCCGGGTCCTGGCCGTCGCCCATGCGCAGGATCTGCAGGCAGAACCAGCCCTGCTGTCCCCAGCCGTTGAGACCTTTCACCAGCGCGAAGGGCGAATGCGGCCCAAGCCAGCCGGGGCCGATGCGGAGCGTCTTCTCAAACGCCGGTGTCTCCGTCATCTCCCCTGAAAGCAATTTGTTCGGCACTTGCGCATCGACACAAAGCGGTCGGCCGAGGCCCACCATGTCCATTTCGCCCGACGCGAGGGCCGCGTTCATGCCCTCTGTTGACCGGAAGCCACCGGTGACCATCAACGGCATCGTCGTGGCTTTGCGAATGTCCGTTGCATATTCCAGGAAGTAGGCTTCGCGGGCGATGGTGCTTTCCGCGCGCTTTTCCGAGCGCTCCGGATTGAGGGTCATGTCGTCATAGCCGCCCATGCGCGGTTGCTCATAGGTGCCACCGGAAATTTCCAGCAGGTCGACCGTTTCGTCGTTCAGCCATTTCGCCACCTGAAGCGAGTCCTCGTGAGAGAAGCCGCCGCGCTGGAAGTCGGCCGAGTTGAGTTTGACGGCGACAGGAAAGTCGGGGCCCACGGCGCCGCGTACGGCCCGCACGATTTCCAGCAAGAGCCGCGCCCGGTTTTCCAGACTACCGCCCCACTCGTCCGTTCTGGTGTTCACGTCCGGCGACAGGAACTCGGAGATGAGATAGCCATGGGCGCCGTGCACCTGCACGCCGGTGAAGCCCGTGTCCCGCGCCACCTGCGCTGCGTGGGCGAAACGACCGATCACGTCTCGGATTTCATCGCCTGTAAGCGCGCGGGGTTTGCCGAACTGGCTGCCCGGCATTTCAAGGGCAATGTCGGAGGGACCCACCGGCTCCGCCGCCACAGACGCCGGTGTTTGACGTCCCGCATGGCTAATCTGCATCCAGAGGTGGGTATCGTTCGCGGTGCCCGCTTCCGCATAGGCGCGAAGGGCGGCGATCGCTTCATTTGATTGAGGACCGTCAATGGCGACATTGCCGGGACGTTCCATATAGCGCCGGTCCACCTGCACATTACCCGTGAGCAGCATGCCCGCCCCGCCTTCTGCCCACCGCTTATAGAGATTGACGTGCCGGTGGGTCGCCTTGTTGTCCGGATCGCCGAGACCTTCTGTCATGGCCGCCTTGCAGAGGCGGTTCTTGAGGGTCACACCGCAGGGCAAGGTGAGCGGGTCGTTGATGGTGGGCATGTCGGTCCTCCCCGGAACGTCTATCTTGTTATGTCTATTTGCCGATCATAGGAGGCAATCTCTCGCTCGCACAAGCGACGCCGGGTTAGAATGAGGTTTGATTCGGTTCGGGGTCATGGACCCCCCTTTCCATTGAGTTTTTATGCCCGCCAAAAAGAAAACGACGACCCGCAAGACGGCCGCCAAGTCCAAGAGCAAAGCCACCCCTCGCAAATCAGATTCTGGCGATCTCTTCAGCACGCCCAATGCACGAGCTGGGGCCCGCGCTGGAGCGAAAGCCGCAACCAAAACGGCATCCAACGCCGCCGCAAAAAAATCCGCATCGAAGAAAGCTGGCTATTCAGCCAAGGACATTGAGGTTCTCGAAGGGCTGGAGCCGGTGCGCCGCCGGCCGGGCATGTATATTGGCGGCACGGATGAGAAGGCGCTGCACCATCTGTTTGCAGAAGTCCTCGACAATTCCATGGACGAAGCGGTTGCGGGACATGCCAGCTGGATCGACGTCCACCTCGCAGCGGACGGCTCGCTCAAAGTCGCGGATAATGGGCGGGGCATCCCCATCGACCCGCATCCCAAGTTTAAAAGCAAGTCGGCGCTTGAAGTCATCATGACCACGCTGCATGCGGGCGGCAAGTTCGGCGGCGACGCCTATGAAACGTCCGGCGGTCTGCACGGCGTCGGCGTATCTGTGGTGAATGCCCTTTCCGACACACTCACCGTTGAGGTGGCGCGCGACCAGCAGCTCTATGTGCAGGACTTTGCCCGCGGCAAAGCCAAAGGCAAGCTCAAGAAAAAGGGTGCTGCCAAAAACAAGCGCGGCACGACCGTCACCTTCCACCCGGACGCTGAGATCTTTAAAGGCGGGCTCAAGTTCAAGCCTGCCCGCCTCTACAAGATGGCGCGCTCCAAAGCCTATCTCTTTGGCGGCGTCGAAATCCGTTGGTCCTGCGATCCCTCGCTGGTCAGCGACAAGGATCAAACGCCCGCGAAAGACGTGCTGCATTTCCCGAACGGGTTGGTGGATTATCTCACCGTCTCCACGGAAGGCCTCACCTCCGTCACTGCAGAGCCGTTCACCGGCCGCGTGAAGCGGGAGAATGGCGGCCATGGCACGGTTGAGTGGGCGATCGGCTGGTACAATAGCGACGGTTTCATCTCGTCCTACTGCAACACCATCCCCACCGCAGACGGTGGCACCCATGAGGCGGGTATGCGTTCCGCGCTCACGAAAGGCCTCAAAGCCTTTGGCGAACTCACCAATAATAAAAAGGCGTCACAGATCACCGCCGATGATGTGGTGACCTCCTGCGGCGCGCTTTTGTCTGTTTTCATTCGCGAGCCGGAATTTGTCGGTCAGACGAAGGACAAGCTTGCGACGGTCTCTGCGCAGAAGCTCTCTGAAGCGGCCATCCGCGACCATTTCGATCATTGGTTGTCGGAGCGCCCGCAACAGGCGGCGAAACTTCTGGAATGGGTGATTGACCGATCCGAGGAAAGACTGCGTCGTAAGCAGGAAAAAGAAGTCAACCGCCAGTCAGCGACGCGGAAGCTCCGCTTGCCCGGCAAGCTTGCCGATTGTTCCCAGTCCGGTGCCGCCGGGTCTGAACTCTTTATCGTTGAGGGTGACTCGGCTGGCGGGTCCGCCAAGCAAGCGCGCGACCGGAAGACACAAGCCATCCTGCCTCTGCGAGGCAAGATTCTGAACGTTGCAAGTGCGTCTGCAGACAAGATGTCCCAGAACCAGCAGATCAGCGATCTCATTCAGGCGCTTGGCGTGCGACCTGGTCAGTACTACCGCAATGATGATCTGCGCTATGAGAAGATCATCATCATGACCGATGCGGACGTTGACGGTGCGCACATCGCGTCGCTCCTCATCACCTTCTTCTTCCAGCAGATGCCGGACCTTATCCGCAGCGGCCATCTGTTCCTGGCGGTGCCGCCGCTCTATAAAATCGCGCAGGGCGGCAAGACGGCCTATGCCCGCGACGATGCGGACAAGGACGCACTGATCGAGACCGAATTCAAAGGCCGTGGCAAGATTGAGATCAGCCGCTTTAAGGGGTTGGGCGAAATGCTGCCGGCGCAACTCAAGGAAACCACCATGAATCGGGCCAAGCGCACCCTGCTGCAGGTTGTCATGCCTGAGGAAGAGGTGGCCGAAACCCGCTCCTCCGTGGCGCGCCTGATGGGTAACAAGCCGGAATTGCGGTTCAAATTTATCCAGGAACGCGCTGAATTTGCTACGGATTTGGACATTTAGGCTCAATTCGCAACCAAATTAGGCTTGCCGTTCTAACTGTTGCGGGAAAGCCACGAAACCTGTGGCCGTTTTGTTGACTTTCCCCTGCTACCCCTTATGTTCCGGCCCAATTCGTTTGGCAGCGCTGAACTCTAGCTGCCATGTGCCGTCGCGGCCTTCACCATCCGGGTGAGTGTCACACGGCGGATCTGAAACGGCAGAACAGAGACATATGACAGCTGACGACACGGGCAGTGAGCCCAAAAAGACGTTTGATGATTTGGGCCTTGGAACCAAGGTCCTGGATGCGATCGGCCAGGCCGGCTACACCCACCCTACCCCCATTCAGGCTCAAGCCATTCCCGAAGCGCTCGCAGGGCGCGACATTCTAGGGATCGCGCAAACGGGCACCGGCAAAACGGCCTCCTTCACACTTCCCATGATCGAAAAGCTCGGCCGCGGTCGTGCACGCGCGCGGATGCCGCGTTCACTTATCGTGGAACCAACGCGCGAACTCGCGGCTCAGGTTGCCGAGAATTTCGAAGTCTATGGCAAGAACCACAAGCTCACGATGGCCTTGCTCATCGGGGGTGTTTCGTTCGGCGACCAGGAAAAGAAACTGGACCGAGGCGTTGACGTGCTGATCGCGACCCCTGGACGTTTGCTCGACCATTTTGAGCGCGGCAAGGTTTTGCTCACGGGCGTTCAGACGCTGGTGATCGACGAAGCCGACCGCATGCTTGACATGGGATTCATTCCGGACATTGAGCGCATCTGTAAGCTCATTCCCGGCAAGCGCCAGACCCTTTTCTTCTCGGCGACCATGCCACCGGAAATCACACGCCTGACCAAAGCGTTCCTGAAAGACCCGGTCCGTATCGAAGTGGCGCGCGCTTCGTCTACGGCGTCGACGGTGACGCAGAAGCTCATCAAGACGCATCGCCTCGACAAACGCGAAGTGCTTCGCGACATTCTCAAAACCGAAGATGTGAAGAACGCGATTGTCTTCTGCAACCGCAAGCGCGATGTGGGCATCCTGCACCGCTCGCTGGTGAAGCATGGGTTCTCTGCCGGCTGCCTTCATGGCGATCTCGACCAGAGCACACGCATGCGCACGCTGGATGGCTTTAAAAACAACGACATCCAGATCCTTGTCGCCAGCGATGTTGCCGCACGCGGGCTGGACATCCCGGACGTGAGCCATGTGGTGAATTTCGATGTGCCAAGCCATGCCGAGGACTATGTGCACCGGATCGGCCGTACCGGACGCGCAGGCCGCGAAGGCGCCGCCTTCATGCTGGCGACCAAGGAAGATGGCAAATATCTCGCCGCCATTGAGAAACTGATCTCCAAAGAAATCGACGACGACACGCCCTACGGCAAAAAAGGCAAGAAGCCTGCTGAGGCCGACAAGTCCGAAGCTGAAGCGTCTGACGCCAAAGAAGACGCGCCCAAAAAGCTACGCCGCGGCCGCCGCAAGAAAACGGAAGAGACGCCGGACGTAGCCGCAGAAGCGTCTGCGGAGGTTGCAATTACCGAAGAGCCAGCGGTTGAAGAAGGCCAGGACGACGCTCCAAAGCCGAAACGTAGCCGAACGCGCAAGACGGCGGCGAAGAAGGCAAAGAGTGCTCCGGAACCCGGTCAGACTGATGAACCGTCCGATAGTCAACGAAAGCGCGGCAAAAAAAGCCAGGACCCCTTTGGCGGTCATATGCCTGCTTTCATCGCACGCCCCATCGTAAGACGCGCTGCGTCAGCAGATGCTGAAGCCGAGAAAGCAGAAGCAGTCGACGCCTGACCCACGCGGTCGGCTATTGAACAAGCTGGACCCACCGATCATCGCCGAACCTTGGCCTCCCAAAAGGGTTGAAGTTCCTTTCCATATGACGCATTCTGACTTAGTAAACATCAATTACTAGTTCGGAGGGAGCTATGGGGAGTTTGCACAGGGCCGCAATGGCCGTGCTTGTGGCCGTTGGAATCGGCGCGACCTCAGCGGCAATCGCTAAGGTACCGGAAAGCCAGGCTGCCCGGTTGGGCCGCGACCTGACACCCCTTGGAGCAGAGAAAGGCGGCAATGCAGACGGGACGATTCCTGCTTGGACTGGCGGCCTTAGTTCCCCCCCATCAAACGTTGCCTACCAGGTGGGCATGCATCACCCGGATCCGTTCGCGAACGACCCTCTTCTCTTTACGATCGACGCTAACAACGCTGCCCAGTATGCGGACCGCTTAACGGGCGCGCACAAAGCACTGCTCGATACTTACGGCAGTTCCTATTTTATGCCGGTCTACAAGACCCGCCGGACATGCACCTTTCCCGACAATGTGTTTGCGGCTGCACGGAACAATGCGCTGGTCGGGGAGCTGGCGGAAGGCGGGAACGGCGTCAATGGCGCGATCATGTCCAAGCCTTTCCCGATCCCCAACAACGCGCTTGAGATTATCTGGAACCACATGCTGGTTTTCATCAATTACAAAGCCACGCGCCAGTATGCCGCTGCCATTCCCACCGTTAGTGGCGACTATACGCTCTATACCGTTCAAGATGAGGCGATTGTCGCCTGGAATGATCCGTCCAAGGACAAAGCGGAAGACCTTGAAAACATCTGGGCCCTCTATATCGCTCACACGGTGGCACCTGCGCGCCGCGCCGGTAACGTGACGCTTGTGCACGAAACCATCAATATGGCACAGCAACCCCGCCTAGCCTGGCAGTACAGCCCGGGGACACGACGCGTCCGGCGCGCGCCGAACATTGCGTATGACAATCCGGGTGTGAATTCCGACGGCATGTTCACGGTGGATAGCCTCGGCGGCTATAACGGCTCGCCCAACCGCTACAATTGGACCGTGATCGGCAAGAATGAGTACTACCTACCGAACAATAACTACCGGCTGGGCTCTGACGCGCTGGAATATGATGACATCATTACGCCACGCCATATCAACCAGGAGCACACACGCTATGAATTGCAGCGTGCCTGGGTCATCGAAGCCAATCTGAAACCAGCGACCCGCCATGTGTATCAGCGGCGGCGTATGTATTTGCAAGAAGACAGCTGGGGTGTCATCGCGACTGAGCTTTACGATACGCGCGGCGAGCTCTGGCGGACACAGGAAGGCTTTCCGAAAACCGCCTACGAAGTGCCGCTGTGTGCAGGGTCTGGCATGGCCTATTACGACCTCACCAATGGACGTTACCTTATGGGAGGTATGATCAACCAGGAACCGGCCGTGAACTTCTTCGCGACAGAATTGCGCGAAGACCGCTATACGCCCGCCTCCATCAGAAGGCTGGGTGTGCGTTAACTCTCAGCCGCTCACGAAAAAGGGCAGCTTCCCGTGCGGGGAGCTGCCCTTCTTTTTGAAGGCGGTTTGCCTATTTCTTGATCTGGCTCGCCAGGTTTTTCTTCGTCTTGTCACCATATGGCGGACGGAACATTTCAGCGACCATCTTGGATTTGGACTGGGTGTAAATGGACTTAGCGTGGCTAAACTCCTTGAACCCATCAAATCCGTGATAGGCACCCATGCCGGACGGACCGATGCCGCCAAAGGGCAGGTCTTCCTGAGAGATGTGCATAATGACATCGTTGACGGTTACACCACCGGCCGTGGTGTTCTTCATCACCTTGTCTTCTTCCGCCTTGTCCTCTCCGAAATAGTAGAGACCCAGAGGACGGTCGTTCTCATTGATGTAATCAATGGTCTCATCAGTCTCCTTGAAGGTTTTCACCGGCAGCAGGGGACCAAAAATCTCTTCCTGCATGATCGCCATGTCCTCAGTCGGATCAAGCACGATGGTCGGTGGAATCTTGTGCGCCTGCTGCTGCGAGAAATCCTCGTTGGCCGGATTGACTTCGACAATCTTGGCACCCTTGGCTTTCGCGTCCTCAATGTAACCATTCAGGCGGTCAAAGTGGCGCTGATTGACGATCGAGGTGTAGTCCGGATTGTCTTTGAGCGTCGGATACATTTTTGCGACAGATTTCTCTGCTGCCCCGACGAAAGCGTCGACCTTACCTTCAGGTACGAAAACATAGTCGGGCGCCAGACAAATTTGTCCGGCGTTCAACGTCTTGCCGTTCATAATCCTTGCCGCGGCATCATCAACATCGGCGCTTTTGGATACAATCACCGGAGACTTGCCGCCAAGCTCCAGGGTCAACGGCACAAGGTTTTCTGCAGCGGCCCGCATCACATGATGTGCAATTGATGTCGCACCCGTGAACAGCAGATGATCGAAAGGCTGTCTGGAGAAAGCTTCACCCACTGCCGGCCCACCAGTCACCACAGCAACTTCCGTCTCGTCATAGGCTTCACGGAACAAGCGCGCCATGACGTCAGAGGTCACGGGCGTATATTCAGACGGCTTGATGACGGTACGGTTCCCTGCAGCAAAAATGCCTGATAGCGGAACAAAGGTCAGATTGACCGGAAAGTTCCATGGGCTGATGACGCCCACAACGCCTTTAGGCTGATACTCAATCCGCGCCTTAGCACCAAGCAAGCCCAGCGGGAACATGACCTTGCGCTTTTCAGGCTTCATCCACTGTTTCAGGTGCTTCTTTGAATGCTTCAGAGGGCCAATCGACCCCATAATGTCTGTGAGCAGCGATTGCTCGATGCTGCGGTGACCAAAATCAGCGGCCATCGCTTCTGCGAGTTCTTTCTGATTGTCCACCAGAAGAGCAATCGCGCGGTCGATCCAATCAATCCGTCGCTCCAGACTGGGCGCTCCTTCCTTGATATGCGCCGCTTTCTGGCGGTCCACAATCTCTCTGATCGCGCTGCCAGCTGAGTCGGCGTCGGCACCTCTTGTGTCTTCAGCTACGCTCATTTGTTCCTCCGAATTGCGGCTCTTGCCGCATCTTGTTGCTCTTCCTGCCTCAGAAATCAGTCCGGGGCGGCTCATCCGGTTCGCGCGGCTAAAACTCGTTCTCGCCTGCGTCTCCCTTGCGCATGACACTAACATTGCCCTTCGGTTCACGCCACACCATCAAAACCGCACTAGACAGCGGGTTTTCCGCCGATTTTTCCCCAGATTCCGCCGGGTTTTGCCCCAGGAATGTCCCAAAATTTACGTTCGCGTAATAAACCCGGCGTAGATTGATGGGCGTAGGCGCACTCTATCTGATCCGGGGAAGTATCGTGGTATCTGTATCCAACACATCACCAGCTTTGGAATTTGGCTCTAAAGCGATGCAGTTGATGGACGATAACAGCATCGAGCCGACGCCCGGCGCCTACGGGGTTTGGTACGCCTACGCATCTGGCGAGAACCCTGAGATAAATCAAAAGATCAATGAACGTTTCGAGGCAAGCATGCCTTTTGACTCACCGTTCATGTATGAACTGGAGTCCCTTCTGAGCGCGCCGGAAGAGAAACTTGCCGACTCAACCATCGAAGCGGGTGAACAACTGACCGGCAAGATGGACAATGTGATTGAGCTGATTGCCAGCGTGTCGGGTGACACCAACCGCTTTGGAAAATCCATGCAGGGTGTCAGCGCTGCGCTTAACGGCGAAATTTCTGCGGCAGATCTCGGGCAGGTCGTTGAGACGATCGTCGCGGCAACCAAGCAGATGGAAAGCCGGTCGCGTGAACTCGAAGAGAAACTCACCGAATCCAAGAGCGAAGTTGAAGAATTGCGCGGCAACCTGGCACAAGCGCGAACAGAAGCTCTGACCGACCAGTTAACGGGCATTGCCAACCGCAAGGCGTTTGATGAGGTTTTGCTGAGTTCGATCGCGGCTGCCGCACAAAGTGGCCAGGAATTGTGTCTTGCGATGGCTGACATCGATTTCTTCAAGAAGTTCAATGACACCTTTGGCCACCAGGCCGGGGACCAGGTGCTGCGCCTTGTTGGTCGCTGCTTGAGCAACAATGTGAAGGGTCAAGATACCCCAGCACGGTATGGTGGTGAGGAATTCGCCATGATCCTGCCAAACACGGCTCTGGACGACGCGCTCAAACTGGCTAACCATATTCGCGAAACGGTCAAATCCCGTGAGTTGGTGAAAAAGTCGACCGGAGAGAACCTTGGTCGCGTCACCATGTCTTTGGGCGTTGCGCAATTCAGCATGGGTGACACTCCTCAGACGATGATCGCGCGCGCCGACGCAGCGCTCTACCAAGCCAAAGAGCAGGGCCGTAACCGCGTTGTTGCTGCGGATTCTCCAGCAAGCAGCGATGCTGCCCAAGCGGTGGGCTGACACCGTAAACCTGGCACGGCAGTTCTTTACGTAGCGTCGACTGGGCTTTCCAGAACATCCACCTATTCCGCTTCCGTCAAGGGTCCGGTGCCGGTAAGGTTTGCGCCAATTTGGCGTGCGCCGACTTTTCTGCAGGCTTGGCACGTCATCAAAAATGACGAGGACTTATGGAAACGATCAGATATGAAGTGGCTGAGGGCATTGGCCGTCTGACACTCAATCGACCAGAGGTGTTGAACAGCATCAATATGGAGATGATTGCCGAGGTGCGGTCTGCAGTCGCTGACTTTGCTGCCGATGACACCGCGCGCGTGCTGCTGCTCACGGGCGAAGGCCGCGGCTTCTGCGCCGGCGCCGATCTGTCGGCGAACGTCGCAGGGGATGATGAGATGTCCCGGGGCGAGCGTGTCGCCCATGGCATGGAGATTGGCTTCAACCCGATGGTGCGTGAACTTTCGGAAGTTCCCAAACCCGTTGTCACCGCTGTAAACGGTATGACGGCCGGAGGCGGGGTCGGTCTGGCGCTGGCAGGCGATATTGTGATCGCCGCACGGTCCGCCAAGTTCGTCCAGGTGTTCGGCCCTCGTCTCGCCCTCATTCCGGACATGGGATGCACGTGGTTTACCCCTCACCTGGTTGGGCGTGCTCGCGCGCGGGCGCTGGCGCTCTTGGGGAATAAGCTCCCGGCCGAGACGGCCGCAGAATGGGGCCTCATCTATGAATGTGTAGACGACGAAAAGTTGAATGAGACTGCGCTGGGCTACGCCACGCAGCTTGCCGCTGGGCCAACCAATGCTTTCGCCGAGATCAAGAAGGCCCTGGACATGGCCGAACACAATACACTTGCGCAGCAATTAGACTATGAGCGCGATACGCAAGGCATGCTCGGAGACCATCCGAACTTCGCCGAAGGGGTCGTCTCTTTTCTCAAAAAGAAAGAACCAGAATTCGTTGCAGGTTAAACTGCAGCTAAACAAACAGGGAGAAAGTGATGGACTTTCAGCATGTACGCCTAGAAATCGAAGATGGGATTGCGACCCTAACGCTCAACCATCCGGAAGTGATGAATGCCGTCTCCATGGAGATGCTTCAGGGACTTGAAGAAGCCATGGATGTGGTTGAAGACCCGGACAGCGGGGTGCGATGCCTTGTGCTCACCGGCGAAGGCCGCGGCTTTTGCGCCGGTGCCAATCTGCAGGGACGCAATGAAGGGCCTCAGCCCAAAAATCCGGATGCGGGTTCCGCGCTTGAAAAAGCTTATCACCCCTTCCTGCGCCGCTTGCGCAACCTGCCCTTCCCACTCGTCACATCAGTCAATGGTGCTGCCGCAGGTGTGGGCATGAGCTTCGCTCTCATGGGCGATATGATCCTCTGCGCGCGCTCATCCTATTTCCTGCAGGCTTTCCGTCGCATCGGTCTGGTCCCGGATGGCGGTTCAACCTGGCTTTTGCCACGTCTGGTCGGACGCGCCCGTGCCATGGAGCTCTCCATGATGGGTGAAAAGCTGCCCGCCGAGACCGCCCTGCAATGGGGCCTGGTCAACCGGGTGTTTGACGACAATGCGCTTCCGGAAGAAACCGACAAGATCGCGAAAGAACTGGCTAACGGGCCGTTCTCACTGGGCCTCATCCGTCAGCTCTATTGGGAGAGTGACGACAACACATACGAAGAGCAGCTGAACCTGGAGCGCCAGCTTCAGCGCAGCGCTGGCCGCAGCAGCGATTTCAAAGAGGGCGTGAAAGCGTTCCTCGAGAAACGACCTGCCGAGTTCAAAGGCGAATAAGCCTAGTCAAAGACTTGACCGCAAAAGGGCCGCTTCTCACTAAAGCGGCCCTTACTTTTTTCTGGCTCTGGTCTTCTTCGCGGCTTTCTTGCGCTTTGGTTTGGCTTTTTGGTTCCGGGTCGCCGCCTCAATTGCCTCTTTCGCCCATTCGATCAGCTCGTCGGGCTCATCATACAGGCGGTCCGGGATTTCCCAATAGGACATAGAGATCTTGCGCCCCTCTTTCCCGTCTTTCGGCGGCGCTTCATAAAGGAACTGAGGCATGCCTTCATCTTCGAAGGCACCTTTGTTGATGTCATCTGCTTTGAAGTGGAGCGTCTCGCTGGCGATGAGGCCAAACATGAGATCGCCGTAGTAGACGCCAGCGCCGCCAAACATGTTTCTGATGCGCACATGGCCCAGCGGTTCGAGAACCTCCTGGATAAAGGCTTTGTACTCAGGGCTAACCGCCATGGGCCGTGTTAGTTGGAGGCCGTCGCAGGCGTGATCGTAAAGCTCTCGCCGCAGCCACAGGCATCCACAGCATTCGGATTGTTGAACTTGAAACCACTGGTAAAGGTGTCCTGCTCCCAGTCCATTTCTGTGCCAATGAGGAAGAGAATTGCTTTCGGGTCGATCAGGATGCGCACGCCCTTGTCCTCAACCACTTCGTCAAGCGGGGCGACCTCTTCCGCATAGTCCATCGTGTAGGCCATGCCGGCGCAGCCACCGGTTTCCACGCCGATACGCACGCCGATGAAGTCTTCTTCGGCATTCGCCATGATCGCCTTGACCCGATCCGCGGCCCGGTCGGTCAAGGTGACTGCTTTAGGTCTTTCTCTCACCGTCGTCATAGCAACTCCGATCAGCTCGCTCTTTCAAATCGCATTTTCGAATCGCAAAAGTCTGCAACTTTTGACTGAAAATGCTTAGTACATATTCAGCGCGACGCGCGCTTCATCGCTCATCCGGCCAGGATCCCACGGAGGATCAAACACCAGATTAACATCCACATCGCAAATTCCGTCCACAGAGCGGATGGCATCAGCCACCCAGCCCGGCATCTCACCCGCAACGGGACAGCCCGGCGCTGTGAGGGTCATATCGACCACAACATCGCGATCATCTGAGACATCGATTTTGTAAATGAGGCCAAGTTCATAGATGTCGACCGGAATTTCCGGATCATAGACCGTCTTGATCGCCCCGATCAGGTCGTCGGTCAGACGTGCCAACTCATCGGCGGGAATAGCCGACTGCGACGCAGCCTCACCGGCGTTGTCCGGTGCCGCTTCTGCCATCGTTTCCTGGGCTTTCTGGGCCTCTTGTGGCAGATCTTCAGTCATATCCTGATCCACTTGGTCTTCCATTCATCAACTAAAGAATTTGATGGCACCTGCAATCGCATCCGCGAGCGCATCAACTTCAGCCTTTGTATTATACATCGCAAAGGACGCGCGGCACGTGCCGGTCACATCAAAGCGGTCCATGAGCGGCTGCGCGCAATGATGTCCTGCCCGGACAGCCACACCCGCCCTATCAATCACGGTCGACACGTCATGTGGGTGCGCCCCTTCTACAATAAAAGAGACGATCGCGCCTTTTTGAGGTGTTGTCCCCAATATCCTCAGGGATTTGATCTCGGAGAGCCGCTCGGTGGCGTAAGCCAGAAGCTCTTTTTCATGGGCGTAGATGGCGTCCATGCCTAAGGATGAGACATAGTCGACTGCTGCGCCGAGGCCGATCGCCTGGACGATAGGTGGCGTGCCCGCTTCAAACCGATGCGGCGGCTCACCATAGGTTACGGTATCCATCTTAACTTCGCGGATCATCTCACCACCGCCCCGGTATGGACGCATTGAGACGAGCTTGTCGCGCTTTCCATACAAGATACCGATCCCGCTGGGCCCGTAGAGCTTGTGCCCGGTAAAGGCGAGAAAATCGCAATCAAGGTCTTGAACATCCGTCGCCATGTGCACGACCCGCTGGCTCGCATCCACAAGGATCGGCACGCCATGGTCATGAGCAATCCGGACCATTTCTTTGGTCGGCGCGATGGTACCGAGCGCGTTGGACATGCCTGTCACAGCGACAAGCTTCGTGCGCGACGTGAAGAGGTTTTCATACTCCTCAATCAGCAGTTCGCCTTCGTCGGTGACCGGCACCCATTTCAGTACGACCCCTTTGCGCTCCCGCAAATAGTGCCAGGGCACAATGTTGGAATGATGCTCCAGAATCGAGAGGATGATCTCATCGCCCTCTTCCAGGTCCGACCCCAGACTATCCGCAACCAGATTGATGGAGTCAGTCGCGCCGCTGGTGAAAATGATTTCATCGGACGATGCTGCGTTCAGGAATGCGGCGATCTTCTCGCGGGAGTCCTCGAACTTCTGCGTCGCTTCGTTTGAGAGATAGTGCAGCCCACGGTGCACATTCGCGTACTCGTTCTCATAGGTTCCGCGTATCGCATCAATCACGACGCTCGGCTTTTGCGCTGATGCCGCATTGTCCAGATAGACGAGCGGTTTGCCATACACCTCGCGGGCGAGAATGGGAAAGTCACGCCGCACGGCTTCGACATTGAAGCTTTCGGACACAGGAGTGGTGCTATCGATCATGGTCATATCTTACACCTCGCCGCCTGATTCACCGTGAAACCAAAGCGCAGCCCGTTCGCTTAGCGCCTCTTTGGCAACCTCGTGGGAGATCTGCTCCAACACATCTCCTAAGAAGGCAGAAATCAGCATCTGGCGGGCAAGTTTTTCTTCGATGCCTCTTGAACGGAGATAAAACAGCGCGTCGCCGTCGAGCTCACCAATAGTGCTGCCATGGGCACATTGAACATCATCGGCATAGATTTCGAGCTCCGGCTTGGCATTCATCGCTGCGTCGCGCGACAGGAGCAGTGCATTGCTCATCTGCGTGGCGTCGCTCTTTTGAGCCTGCGGTGCAACAATCACCTTGCCCTGGAAGACACCGGTGGCTTCGCCGTCCAACACGCCTTTGGCAAGCGCTCCACTGGTGCAGCCAGGTACTGCATGATCAACGACGATCGTTGAATCCAGATGCTGCGTGTCACGCATAAGATAGGCTGTATTGCTTTCCGCATGCGCCCCTTCGCCGGTGAAGCGGAGGGCCGTCTGGAGACGACCCGCTCTGCCGCCGATGGCAAGCGTGTTGGCGACATAAGACGCATCTGCGGCCACATCTCCCAACAGGGTAGACACGTGCACGGCGTCCGAGTCTTCATCTTCAATGCGGACATGGGTCAGGGACGCACCTTCACCCAATGTGAGATTGGTCAACCGGTCGACAAGATAGGTTCCGCCCCATCCGATCTGCGCTTCCAACAGAGTCAGAGATGCGCCCGTACCAAGCTCGACAACATGTCGGCAATGGGCCGCTGTGTCTCCGCCATCAGCGGTATAATGAATGAGTTGCACCGGCTGTTCTAACTGAACCCCGTCGGCCAATCTGATGACGGCGCCATCTCTTGCGCAGGCGGTGTTGAGCGCGGCCATAGGGGCCATCGCTTCGGGCCCGTTCGCGTCGAAGGCCGTTTCAAATTTGGTCCCGCTTTCGAGCGCCGTTCCGAGTGGCAGGATGTCGACGCCACCAGGCAGGCCGTCCAAATCCGATAGATCTTGACGGAAGAACCCATTCACAAAGACGAGCTTGAAAGACTCGATGCCGGCGAAGGGGTTGCTGCGCTGTTCAGGCACGAGAACCGCGCCTTCATGCGGCGCAGCCGGTTGCCAATCCGTTTTCGCCACCAGGCGGGCCAGGTCCGTATAGCGCCAAGCTTCGACGCGGCGATGGGGGAAGCCCGCATCGGCGAAACTCGCGCGCGCCGCCTTGCGCCGAACGTCAAGCCAGGCGGGTCCTTCCGCCGCGACGCCGTTTGCGTCGAGATATGCCAGTGCCTGGTCGCTCATGCTGCACTCTCAGTCAGATCGCCGTAGCCGGACGCTTCAAGCTCGGCCGCAAGTTCCTTGCCGCCCGATCTGATGATCTTGCCTTTGGCCAGCACGTGAACATGGTCGGGCACGATATAGTCGAGCAGGCGCTGATAGTGGGTGATCACCATCATCGACCGGTTGGGCGCGCGCAGACGGTTCACGCCCTCTGCGACAATTTTGAGGGCGTCGATGTCGAGACCGGAATCCGTCTCATCAAGCACGGCCAGTGATGGCTCAAGGAGTGACATCTGGAGCGTTTCGGCGCGTTTTTTCTCACCACCGGAGAAGCCCACATTGAGCGGCCGCTTCAACATGTCTTCGTCGACTTTGAGCTCTTTGGCTTTCTCGCGCACAAGCTTCAGGAACTTCACCGCATCCAACTCATCTTCACCACGGGCTTTGCGCTGAGCGTTCACAGCGGTTTTGAGGAAGGTCATGGTTGTGACGCCAGGAATCTCAGTCGGGTATTGGAAAGCCAGGAAGATGCCCGCAGATGCGCGTTCTTCAATCGACAGTTCCGTCAGGTCTTTGCCCTTGTAGATGATCGACCCTTTGGTGATCTCATAGTCCTCACGGCCCGCCAGCACATTCGACAATGTGCTCTTGCCGGATCCGTTCGGCCCCATGATCGCGTGCACTTCACCATCCCCAATGGTGAGCGATATGCCGTTCAGGATGGGGGTCCCGTCTACACTTGCGTGGAGGTCTTTAATCTCAAGCATTCTTATTCGTTCCTTCTGGCGCGGGCTTAACCCACGCTGCCTTCCAGGCTGATGCCCACGAGCTTTTGGGCTTCAACGGCAAATTCCATTGGCAATTGCTGTAGCACGTCACGGCAGAAGCCGTTCACGAGCAGCGCCACTGCTTCTTCCTCGTCCAGACCGCGCTGGCGGCAATAGAAGAGCTGATCTTCGCTGAGCTTCGACGTCGTTGCTTCATGCTCCAGCACTGCACTTGGGTTCTTGCTCTCAATATAGGGCACCGTGTGAGCGGAACAGCGGTCGCCGATGAGCAAACTGTCGCACTGGGTAAAGTTCCGCGCGTCCTCTGCCTTTTTGTGCACCGACACGAGACCACGATAGGTGCTGGATGAGCGGCCCGCGGAAATACCCTTGGAGATGATCCGGCTCGATGTGTTTTTGCCGAGATGGATCATCTTGGTGCCGCTATCGACCTGCTGCAGATTGTTGGAGATCGCGATGGAGTAGAACTCGCCGACGGAATTGTCCCCGCGCAATACGCAGCTTGGATATTTCCATGTCACGGCAGACCCGGTTTCGACCTGCGTCCAGGAGATCTTCGAATTGTCGCCGCGGCAGTCGCCCCGCTTGGTCACGAAATTGTAGATACCGCCATTCCCGTCTTCATCGCCGGGATACCAGTTCTGAACGGTGGAATATTTGATCTCGGCATCTTCGAGGCAGACGAGTTCCACCACAGCCGCGTGCAGCTGATGCTCGTCGCGCATGGGCGCTGTACAGCCTTCGAGATAGCTCACATAGGCGCCATCCTCCACGACGATCAGCGTGCGCTCGAACTGACCCGTGTCCGCTTCATTGATGCGGAAATAGGTGGACAGTTCCATGGGGCAACGCACGCCTTTCGGGACATAGACGAAGGAGCCGTCCGAGAAGACCGCAGAGTTCAGAGTCGCAAAATAGTTGTCCGTGACCGGGACCACAGTACCTAAATATTGGCGGACCAATTCGGGGTGATCCTGTACCGCTTCGGAGAAGGAACAGAAAATCACACCGGCTTCGGCAAGCCGTTCCTTGAACGTCGTTGCGACAGACACACTGTCAAACACCGCGTCGACGGCGACGCCCGCAAGCGCCATTTGCTCGACCAGCGGGATGCCCAGCTTTTCATAGGTTTCGAGCAGCTTTGGGTCGACTTCGTCGAGACTCTTAGGGCGATCATCGTCGCTCTTGGGCGCCGCGTAATAATAGGCGTCCTGATAGTCGATTTTCGGGTAATTGACCTTCGCCCAATCGGGCTCTTCCATGGTCTGCCAGCGGCGGAACGCGTCGAGGCGCCATTCGAGCAACCATTCAGGCTCATTCTTTTTGGCCGAGATGAAACGCACCGTGTCTTCGTTCAAGCCCTTAGGGGCCTTTTCGGACTCGATGTCTGTCGAGAAGCCATACTTATACTTTCCGACGGCCTCGTCGACGGCTTCAACTGTTTCCCGTGTAGCAACCATCCTGCTTACCCTTCCGCTGCAGCCAGGCGGGGGCCCGGGCTGCTGGTTCGCTTACTCATCTGAACTGCCTTGATCCAGGCAGCGCAAAACTTCTCAATATCTTGTGCTGTTGTTTTCCAACCGAGGCTCACGCGCACCGCGCCAGCTGCCAATTCTTCCTCAACGCCCATCGCGTCGAGAACATGGGAGCGCGCTACCTTGCCCGACGAACAGGCCGACCCGGCGCTGACGGCAAGGCCCGCCAGGTCCAGCTGCATCAGCAATGTCTCGGCTTTAAGACCCGACGCTGCAAGACAAGACGTGTTAGGGAGCCGCTCAACGCCACTCCCAAAAAACTCGACGTCAGGTACCGACGCTTTCAAGCTCGTTTCAAGTCGGTCTCTTAAAGTCCGCATCTCATCTGATTCATTTAGGCCCCGCACCACGGAAGCCGCGGCGCCAAACCCTGCAATGCCGCTGACATTCTCCGTGCCGGAACGACGGCCACGCTCCTGCCCACCGCCGGTCTGGCGGGCGGCAATATGGGTGTCCTCTGCGAGCACGAGGGCGCCAATACCCAAAGGCCCGCCAATCTTGTGCGCTGACAGTGTCGCCATGTCGGCGCCGGAAGCTGTCATATCGAAGGCACTCTTCCCCACAATCTGAACCGCGTCTGTGTGCAGAATACCGCCGTGCGCATGTACCAAGTCGGCCACTTCCTTCAAAGGCTCCAGCACACCTGTCTCATTATTGGCGGCCATAACCGATACAAAGGGGCGATCTCCGCCGCTGTTAAGGAGGTGATCAAGGCTGCCAAGGGAAACGCGACCGTCTCCGTCCACCGGGATTTCAGCTACAGGGATCCCTGCTTCTGCCCCGGCAAGTTTTGCTGCCTCTGCAACAGAAGGATGCTCGACCGCGGAATAGAATATGGACGTCGCGCCGCGTTCCGCCGCCTGCCGAAAGGCCAAATGGTTGGCCTCGGTCCCGCCACTGGTGAAAGTCACACAATCGGATGCGACACCAACCAGAGCCGCAATTTCCTGACGTGCGTTTTCGACGAGAGCTCGTGCCTCTCGTCCTTCTTTGTGAACTGACGATGCATTGCCGATGCCGTCCATTGCCGCGCACACGGCCTCGAATGCTTCCGGGCGCAAAGGCGCGGTCGCATTATAGTCGAGATATGTTCGCTCACCTGTCATCGGCTGCTGCAGTCATTTCTTCTCAAGCGGCCAAGCCCCAAAGCTTGTTTTTATGTCATGGCCGCAGTTGGAGGCTAGGTGTCAACCTGCCACATCAAGGGCAAGTTCCCGGGTCTCCGGCATTGCCATTACTGGTGTTGCTTCCTGCACCACTGACGGTGCGGCTTCCTGCTGATGTGCCGTCCGGCGAACCTGGCGGTTCATCACATCGTGCAGCGAAACGCTGTCCAGATAGAGGTGGATCTGATGGCCCAGCTCATCCCACAAGTCATGGGTGAGGCACCGAGATCCGTCCGACAGACAGCCGGTTGCAGAATTGGATTTGCATCGTGTCGCTGACATAGGTTCGTCAACAGACAGGATGACATCTGAGATGCGTGTGTCCTCCATGGACCGCGCAAGCAGGTATCCACCGCCTGGGCCCCGAACGGAACGCACCAATCCGCCGCGGCGCAGCCGGGCGAACAATTGCTCTAGATAAGAAAGCGAGATTTCCTGGCGCGAGGCAATATCTGCCAGAGACACTGGACGTCCCTCGCTGTGTTTCGCCAGGTCAGTCATCGCCATGACGGCATAACGGCCTTTTGTGGTCAGTTTCAAAACTTTTCTCCTCTGGTATTGAGCGCGACCCGCTGCCGCCTCTTCCCACCCACATTGTCTCGCTGTTCCCAACATCAGGGCCTTTGAGACTGTGACCAGGCCAAATTTGCGCGCTCTACCAATTTCTTGCGCATTGGGCTGCTGCCTGTGTTAAGAAACGGCGCCTTTCGGGGCACCTCAGACAATCAGCTCGGGCAAGAAGACCAGTGAACCGCTCTTTTACCCACCCTGGTAGTCAAGTAATTAGAGCTCTGTTCCTGGACTTCCAGCCTTAATAGCTGATTATTTTACTCGGGAATAGAGGGTAGCGGAAAAATGGCAGAAAACTGCCTTTTTTTCGCGCGTTCAAGGAACAAACGATATGCCGGAAGTAATTTTCAATGGTCCTGCGGGGCGGATCGAAGGCCGCTACCACATCAGCCAAAAGCCAAATTCCCCCTTGGCGCTGGTGCTCCACCCGCACCCGCAGTTTGGCGGGACCATGAACAATCCGGTCGCCTATGCGCTCTATCAGACCTTTGTGGACCGCGGCTTCAATGTGCTGCGCTTCAATTTCAGAGGCGTCGGCCGCAGTCAGGGCGTTTTCGACGGCGGTATTGGCGAGCTGTCCGATGCAGCCACTGCGCTGGATTGGCTGCAGGCGCAGCATGCGGAAGCGCCGCAATGCTGGATTGCCGGCTTTTCTTTCGGTGCCTGGATTGGCATGCAGGTTCTGATGCGCCGTCCGGAGATTGATGGGTTTATCTCCGTCGCGCCGCCCGCAAACATGTATGACTTTTCGTTCCTGGCGCCCTGCCCCTCTTCCGGACTCATCACGTCCGGTAGCGTTGACCAGGTTGCCCCGGAAGCCGACGTCCTGCGCCTTGTGGAGCGTCTCAAAACCCAAAAAGGCATCGTGATCGAGCACCAGTCCATCGCTGGTGCCAATCATTTTTATGATGATCACATGGACGAAATGCTGGGTGTCGTCGGCGCTTATCTCGATAAGCGCCTTGCGCCCGCCCCTGAGGCCCAGGACGAAGAAGCAAGTTAGGCTGGCATCTTCTCCGCGCGATGAAGCACGCCGCCGGTCTGCGGCGCGGGCACGCGCGTCGTGCCCGGCACGCTGAGCGGCAGACCCCTTAGAGAGCGAACCGCAAGATAAGCGAACGCCTCCGCCTCAATGTCATCGCCGCGCCAACCGACGCTTTCAGCGGGCTCGACCGGCACGCCTAGCCTTGCGTGCAGTTCATCCAGAATGGACGGGTTGTAGCGCCCCCCGCCGCACACGATCCATATGTGGGGCTTCTCCGGCAAATGCTCTGTCGCCCGCTCAACACAGGCGGCAGTGAAGGCGGTGAGCGTCGCGGCGCCGTCTTCAAGGCTGAGACCTGCAACCGGGTCCATCGGGAAATCCAATCGGTCGAGGGACTTGGGCGGCGGCACCTCAAAGAAGGGATTGTCGAGCATTTTGGCCAAGATCGCCTGATCAACCAGCCCCGCCTTCGCCAGCTTGCCATCCGCATCCATCCGGCCGGCACCATGGGACTGGACCCAATCGTCGAGCGCGCCGCTGGCGGGGCCTGTATCAAAGGCCAGAATGTCCTCCGGTCCGTCACCCAGCCAGGTGACATTGGCGACGCCTCCAAGGTTCAGCACGGCGATGGGCCGTGGCCCCTCGAGATTGAACGCCAGCGCCTGGTGATAAAGCGGTGCGAAGGGTGCGCCTTCGCCCCCCGCCGCGACGTCTGCGCTCCTGAAGTCATTCACTACATCAATGCCAAGGGCAGCAGCTAGCTGATCGCCCAAGCCGATCTGGACCGTGCGCCGGTCGTCGGGCGCATGGAGGACCGTCTGGCCGTGGAAGCCAATCACGTCGATGTCTGAGGCGCTCAGGTCATTCTCTTTCAGAAAAGTGGCGACGGCTTCCGCATGGGCTGCCGTCAATTTGGTTTCCGCGGTGGCGACAGCTTCTGGGACTGGATCGCCGGCTTTCCAATCAGCTGCCGCCTCCACAGCCTGGCGGAGATAGGCTCTCTCTTCATCGGAATAGATGAGCGCGCCTGCGGGCCCCGGGTTCAGATAGGCCTCCCCATCGGTCTCCAGACCGGCAATATCAATCCCGTCCATCGAGGTGCCGCTCATCAGCCCGATCGCTACATAGGTTTCTGCCATCCCTCTACTCCTCCGCGCCGCATCTTGGCGTCCCGTCTTACCGCTCGATGGGCCTTGCCATTTTGGGCGTAATCCGTGATACACCAGCCGGACGCCGCGCCCAAGCGGCAGAGTTACCCAATAAATGGCCTGACCGCATGAGCAGTTACAAATCTGATTTCCTGAATGTGATGGAAGAGCGGGGTTTTATCGCCCAATGCTCCGACTTTGACCTGCTCGACGAGCGGCTCTCCTCAGGCGTGGTCACCGGCTATATCGGGTTTGATTGCACGGCGCCCAGCCTTCATGCGGGCAGTCTCATTCAGATCATGATGCTGCGCTGGCTGCAGCAGACGGGGCACAAGCCCATCGCACTCATGGGTGGGGGCACGACTCGTATCGGCGATCCGTCTTTCAAGGATGAAGCGCGGCCTCTCCTCACCGATGAGCTGATTGATCAGAACCTCATCGGCATCCGCAGTGTTTTTGACAAGTTCCTGACCTTCGGCGACGGCGCCACCGATGGCATCATGGTCAACAACCGGGACTGGCTCGACGAGCTGCAATATATCGACTTCCTGCGCGACTATGGCCGCCATTTCTCGGTCAATCGCATGCTGAGCTTCGACAGTGTGAAACTGCGTCTGGATCGGGAACAGTCGCTCTCTTTCCTCGAATTCAACTACATGATCCTGCAGGCCTATGACTTCGTGGAGCTGAACAAGCGCTTTGGCTGCAACCTGCAGATGGGCGGCTCTGACCAGTGGGGCAACATCGTCAACGGTATCGAGCTTGGACGGCGCGCTGACGGCGCAGCTCTGGTAGGTCTCACCACCAACCTGCTCACCACCGCGAGCGGTGGCAAAATGGGCAAAACCGCTGACGGCGCCGTCTGGGTGAATGCAGACATGCTCTCTCCTTACGATTACTGGCAGTACTGGCGGAATACGGAAGACGCGGATGTGGGCAAGTTCCTGCGTCTCTTTACTGAACTTCCTCTGGACGAGATCGCACGCCTTGAGTCCCTTGAGGGTGCAGAACTGAACGACGCCAAAAAGGTGCTGGCGACGGAAGCCACTGCCATGGCCCATGGCCGCGCGGAAGCCGACAAGGCAGCGGAGACGGCCCGCGTGGCGTTTGAGACGGGCGCCGTGGCGACCGATCTTCCCACCGTTGAAGTTTCTGCCGCCGATCTGGAGGCAGGCGTGGGCATCCTGTCGGCCTTTGTAACGGCCGGCCTTTGCGGCTCTAACGGGGATGCGCGCCGCCAGATTAAGGGCGGTGGTGCCAAAGTGAATGACAAGGGCGTGCAGGATGAACGCGGGTCCCTCACGGAAGATGATCTGACCGACAAAGGCGTGATCAAACTCTCGATCGGCAAAAAGAAGCATGTGCTCCTGAAGCCGGTTTGAGCGCGGTCTCCTGTCATCAACTGTCAGGATGTGGCGTTTTGAGCCGTGAGGCTGTCATCAAAATCTCCTATCCTCTTTGTCAGGCCGCCGACCGTGGCGCCAAATGAAGAAAGGACAGGGATCATGACCGACGAAAACCCCAGCATCATGTCTCACGTGTCGTTAGGCACGAACAGGTTCGACGACGCCGTTGCGTTCTACGACAAGGTCATGGCGACGATCGGTGCAAAAAGGATGATGGAACATCCGGGCGCCATTGCTTACGGCAAACTGTTTCCTGAGTTCTGGGTCCAGACTCCTTTTGACGGTGGACAGGCAGAGACCGCTAACGGTGTCCATTTCGCGTTCCTCGCCGCGTCCAAGGACGAAGTCCAGGCGTTTTACAAAACCGCGCTTGAGGCGGGCGCGACAGATGATGGCGCCCCAGGTCCCCGCGCTGACTATGGACCCGGATATTATGGCTGCTTTGTGCGGGACCTGGAGGGTCACAAGATCGAAGCCATGTATTGGGATGAGAGTGCGGGCTGAGTAAGACAGTCCACTGTCCCGTTAGTCATCCTGCCAGTGGGCTTTATCTTTCTTGGCGCGCTTGACCATCTTGCCAAAGCTGCGGTCGCGCGAGTGGCGCTGGGCGAGGGTCTCGGTGTTGCGAACCTCTTCGGCCGCGAGCTTCTGCCAGCGCTTTAGGCGCTCCGGATCGAGGTCGCCCTTTTCAATCGCCTCGCGGACAGCACATCCCGGTTCCTGATCATGATGGCAGTCATTGAATTTGCAGGAGGCCGCAACCTCGAGAATGTCCGAGAAAACTTCCTTGATGCCCTCTTCCACTTCCGTCAGCTGGATCTCCCGCATGCCCGGCGTGTCGATGAGCCAGCCACCTTCCGGCAAACGATGCAGGGTACGCCCCGTCGTCGTGTGACGTCCCTTGGAGTCATCCAACCGAATGTCGCGGGTCTCAATCTCGTCCGTCCCGATGAGGGTGTTGATGAGGGTCGACTTGCCGACACCGGATGAACCGACAAAAGCAACGGTTTGTCCGAGGCCGCACCAGGGCTCTAGACGTTTCGCCGCCTCCGCGTCGCGCGCATCAATGCTTTCCACGATGAGGCTTGCGTCAAGCGCTGAGACGGCGTCCGTAAATTCCTGCGGTTCGTCGACCAGGTCTGCCTTGGTGAGCACAATCACAGGGGTCACCTGTGCCTCATGGGCCAGGGAGAGGTATCGCTCCAGCCGGGCGAGGTTGAAGTCGAAATTACAGGACGCGACGATGAAGAGCGTGTCCACATTGGCCGCGATCAACTGTTCGCCCCGATGGGACCCCACGGCTTTTCGCTTAAAGAGGCTCTTACGCTCAAGCAGTCTTTTGGGACGGTAGGTATCCGGTTCCAGCAAAAGCCAGTCGCCCACGGTCGCCTGGGCTCCGTCGCCCTCCTTGGAAATGTAGGGCATGGTCATCCGATCCAGATCCACACCGATCACATGGATCTGATTGCGGTGAACCGATTTCACACGGGCCGGGATGAAGGCTTCAAGATCGGCTGCGTCGAGCTGGCTCGTGAAGAAATTGCTCCAGCCATAATCAGCGAGCTCCGCGACTTGGACAGTCATCTCAGAGTGCCTATCGCATCTGACTCAGAAACACGATGGATCATGAAGCTCCTGTCTGTCACTTTGTCGCCGGTCCCATCGGATTCACAAATTTCTTCGCGCCCCAAACATAATGCGCTTTCAGGCTCATGTCAGGGTCGTATGACGCATGTAAAAGCCCGGCAGCGTGAACTGCCGGGCTCTGATGTTACAAGGTGGGTTCCGGTTTATTCGGCCGCTGTTCCCGACAGCGCGAAGATGGCGTCCTTGCCATCACCGCCATTGATCTCTTTAAGATACTTGATGCCTTCTTCCGCAATATCGTCGCCTACCATGCGATCACCTTCCGCATAGAGCTCCTGCATGTCGACATAGGCCGCATAGTGTGGCGCGGTGCGCTCAGTGATGATGCCTGCTTTCAGGAGCGTCTTGATAAGGGTGCGGAAGATGCTGGTAGACTTGCGCATCTGACGACGGGCTTCCTTATCACCCATCGCTTCCATCAACGCCGATTGCACCCACTGCCAATCAAGTCCGATCTTGGCGTACATGTCTTTCTTCTGCTCAGGGCCGCTGGAATTGCGGAAGAGCATCATGAAGACTTCCAATGCCCAGTCTTCAATCTGGTCCCGCTCTGCTTCCGGCAGATTGGGCACTGTGCGGTCCGCCCAGATTTTCCCGAATTTGTGGTGGAAGGCTTCGTCGGTCATGACCAACTGCATGAGCCGCGTCAATACGGGGTCTTTGGCATTTGCGTAGAAGCTCGCGAAGGTGCCCATGGCAAGACCTTCGAGGACCATCTGCATACCGACCAGCTTCTTCCAGACGATGGGCGTGTTCACCAGCTCGACCAGAAGTTTCTCGAGCACCTGACCGCAGGGCGTCGGTTTGCCCCATCGTGCTTTGATGTATTGAGAGAAGCCGGTCACATGGCGGGCCTCTTCCCGGGTCTGGTTCGCAGCATATTCCTGCGCCCCCGGATCGCGCATTATGTGGCAGAGCGAGGCCGACAGATTGAGCGCGCCCTGCTCGCCGTGAAGAATGGACGACATGGTCCAGCGCACACTCTCATTCACCAGGAAGACTTTCTGATCCTGGGTGAGCTTGTCAGACACCGCTGTGCGGAGCTCCAGGTTCATGTCTTCAGAGATCAACATGTCCCGCTCAAGGTCCCACGGGGTTCCAAAGTCGATATATTTTGTATCCAGCGGGTCCCAGAAATGATCGTGCGTTGCAGAGATGATCTTGTCGAACGCCGTGGACCGGCTGCCGTAGCGGTCCACTTCCATCATGGCTGGGAAATCATCCGGAGCCACCGCATCGTACGCCGGATCGATGGTCATGCTTTGCTGATTGTCTGACATTAACTGGCCCCCTCCTCCAAGGTCTTCAGTTGAAATGACGTTAGCGTCACTTTAGTCCTGAAATCGATGCCAAGCCAAATCCGGGCGGCGGTGTCAGGGTTGGGCAGGCTGGACGGGGACCGGTGACGTCCCGTTCTCTGCGGATGTTGGCGCTTCTGCGACCGGCGGGACTTCGGGCTCCATGATCTCGCCAAATTCAAAGATTCGGCGCAAAAAGCCGGGAGCCAGCGCCGCAAGCGGATTGACCGTTATGACCGGCTGTTCGGTTGTTCCCCGCATCGCGTAAGTTGCGGCGAAGATACCTTCGCCGTCCCTGCCGACCAGAATGTCACCCAGCAGCGGCACAGCGCCCAGTGCAGAGTTAAGCGTGTAAGCTGGCACAATGGTGCCGTTCAGATCGAAAATCCCATCATCCCGATCGACCTGCCCCTTCATGGTGAGTCCAATCGCCGGTCCGCTCATCCGCGCATCAAGGACGTGGAACCGTTCCGTGGTCATCTGGAAGGGCATGTCAAGTCGCACAAACCGAATGCCTTCGCCCTGAAGCGTGTCACCAATCCCCGTCAATGACCCCACCGTCAGCAGATTGGCAAGCAGCGGCGCGTTCACAATGCGGAAATTGTCGACGATGATCTTGCCATCAAGGGGCGCACCGGGCGTCACATCATCAAAGGTGCCCGTCAGATCAAGACGCCCGCCTTGCATGCTCTGGTAGAAGTCGATCCCTCGGAGCACACTCCCCGCGGCATCTGACTGCGCCGCGACCGCTCGTCTCCCTTCAGGTGTTGGTGAAATGGTGGCCCTTAGCTTGGCACTTGCACCGATGTCCCCGGACACCACAAGGCGCTGCGTCTCGCCCTTCAAGATCAGCAAATCAACATCGACATTCTGAGCCCGAACGCCGCCATGCGCGAGTGTTGTCGGAAACCGAGCTGTGAGCGCGATATTGGTTTCTTCTTCGGGCGTTATTTCGGGCAGCGGCGCAATTTCAATCTCGCTCGCGGTGTCCGTTCCGTCTTCTGTTTGTTGCGTCGCCACTTCCGTTGCCGAGACGGGTGCCGCATTGCCGGAGAACAGATTGGTGAGTACGCCCCGCGCATCAAAGCGCGGCCCTTCGGCATGCATCTCCAGCACACCATTTTCCAAACGCGTCGCCCTGAAGCTTGCTTCTGTCTCAGTACCGAGGCGAGCGTGGGGCAGGACAATTTCCAACACGTCCCCATTGTCCGCAAGCAAGACGGATCCGGACAGATCAATCTCCGCGCCCGCGATCGCGATTGCATTCAGACGGATCTTTCCTTCATCCTCGAACAGAAGATTGAAGCGCCCCTGAGCGGGCGACCCGGCCGGCTTCGACCACAATATGGTCTCTTCCTTGAGAACCGCGTCGTTCAACATCATGGCGACGGTGCCATCGACAAGATTTGGGCCGGACCCACGAACGGTTACATCTGAGGTGACCGGGCCGTTGACCAGAGAGCCAACGCGGAGCCCTAACGCGTCGCGCTGATCATCGTTCGTCGTGCTCCGAATTCGAAACACACTCGACGGTTCGTCCCCACTCTCGAAGGTCTCGTTCCATGTCAGATTCACCGGTACGCCATTAAGTGTGATGGGGCCTTCTGCCGTGAGGCCGCGGCGTTCGACCGCTATCGCCAATTCGCCACCGTCAATCGACACGCCCTCAATGACATTCGGCAGCCCGACTTCCCGCGCCACCGCGCGGCCCGAGAAGCCGACATCATCCATGGTGACATTCTTGGAGAGGGGAAGGGTCAAGAAAGCCTGCACGTCGCCATATCCACCGACAATTGCAGGGTCCATCCCGAACCGAGAGATAAACCCGAGTGGGGGATGATCCAACAGCGCCAACACCGTCGCGGTGGCGCCGGAAACATTCATCTCAATCTCTCCGGGTCCACCTCTCACGTGCAACGCTGTTGCCGCGAAATGGCCGGAATTGATCTGCAGGCGGTCATTGGCAATGTCGATAAAGGCTCGATCGACCCAGGCGTCGAAGCGATCGCCTTGCAAATCCCCCCGCCCCGCGACCCGTTGCATGGGCGGCATGTCCCGCAAGTATTTGACAGTCGCCCCGGAAAGGGTGAACTCGAGATCAAGAGCTTCATCAGGCAGCGCTTCTCGCCGGTCTGCGGCTGCGATCATGCCGCCGGCCAGGTCGATATTGATGCGCGCGTCTTCTATCGTTCCGCCACTGACATTTTCGGCGAACCATACCCTTGCGCCTCTTGCGAGAGGCACAGGCCAGATATCCCGCAGCCGTTCTGTCGAGATGTTCGTGGCTTCGCCTTGCGCCAAGATCGCAGGTGATTCCGGATGATCGGCTATCCGCCCCGACAAGGCGAGCACGCCCTCTCCCACACGAATGGACAGCGCGCTGATGTCGGCGACCAGGTTATCGAAATCCAAACGCCCGGTGAATGAAATCGCATCAATGTCCGCGACCCCCTCGGTAAATCCGTCTACATCGAGAAACAGGTCTTTGACGTTGAGCGCAACGGTGGCACCAGAGATATGGAAGCCGTCGGGCTGGTCGTAGACGGCGTTGCCACTCAAGGTGCCTTTGTTGTTGCCCGCTTCAAAATCCAACCGTTTGAGCAGAAGGATGTTCTCCGCGGGATCCAGCGTGAGCTCCGCTGCAGCGCCGTCAATTGCGAGTGGTGGACGTCCGTCCGGCAAAATCGCTTGTCCTGCGCCTATGGTAAGATCCAGTTCCGCCCCGAGCCAAACACCATTGCGCCCGATGGTGACTGTGCCGGCGCCCGACACCGGAGCGTCCAGCAGGGCAAGATCCGTGAACATCGGGCTGTTGCGGGCAAGCGCCGCGGGCACAAAGCCACTCCCCTTCGCCTGGAACACCACGCGGTCCGCGCCTGCTGGGGCGCTTCCCAACATTTCCAGGTCGAGCCGCGCGTTACCGGCGACAAGCTCCGCATCCAGGAATGCCGACACGCCGTCTTCGCTCCTGCTTAGAACCAGCGTCGCATCGTCGGCGATCCATTCCACATCGTTGATCGCATCAATGAAGCGGAGAGACGCATCCCGCATGCCGAAAGACTGCAACTCGCTCAACAAACCGGAGTCGTTTGGCGGTTCCGCAATCTGATTCATCACCTCTTCGAGATCGATAACGGCTTCGGCGTCAGCCTGGTCCGGATTTTCAGCCAGTGCCAGCTGCACGCCCGTACCGGGTCTGCGAACGATGGCCGCACTGACCCCCACAAGCTCGACACTCTGCAAGGCGACGTTGCCGCGCAGCAATGATCTGGCTCTGAGGTCTATCCGGATCTCCGGGACGGAGACCATCGGCTCGTCCGCCGCGTCGTGGAGTTCCACCCCCATCAGGCTGATGACCAATTGCCGGTCGTCAGGGACCCAGAGCAGCATCGTGTCCTGGAGCGCCAGCTTTCCTTCCTCCAGCTCCGCATTTGCCTGCTGCAGAATGGTCTCATTCAAGAAGCTGAGGGGTACCGGCCCTGCGGCCAACCGCCAGACAAGCAAGGCCAGCAGAACGGTCACGGCGGTCACGAGGACGCCGAGTGCTTCCAATCCATATTTGACCGCTGGCCGGATCAATTCTTTTGTTGCCTCATTATCGTTGCTGAGCGTCGCCCGGCAGGTCTCTCAACATGGCCCCGGCGCCGCGCCGTCTGGGAGACATGTCGGAGGGTCAGATGACAAAGGTGCCTATCGACTCCCGTTTAAGATGTCTCACAAATGTGGCACCAAGGTGTTGAAATATCTCAAACTCAGCTAGTTTCTGCCGATGAAATCAACGGCAGATCGGCGTTCGCTGTTTCGCCTTTCGCTCCTGACATCCCCCACCCCTTCACCACCTCATGAAAGAGATCTGAAAATATGGCCAAAGAGCTTAAAGAGGGCTTGAAAGCCCCCGCTTTCTCCCTTCCGACAGACGGCGGCGGGAAAGTCCGCCTTGCGGACCTCAAAGGCAAAAATGTCGTGCTTTACTTCTACCCGAAAGATATGACCCCCGGCTGCACGACCGAGGCCATCGACTTTTCCGGGCATTCTGCTGCGTTCAAGAAAGCGAATACCGTTGTCATCGGCGTCTCGAAAGACAGTGTGGAGCGCCACGACAAGTTCAAGGCGAAACACGACCTGACAATCACGCTCGCATCGGACGAGAGCGGCGCAATGCTTGAAAAGTACGGCGTTTGGCAGGAAAAGAAGCTGTACGGCAAGGTTTTCATGGGGATCGTGCGTTCAACCATGCTGATTGATTCCAATGGCAAAATCGCCAAGATCTGGCCGAAAGTGCGCGTGAAAGGACATGCGGACGAGGTCCTTGAGGCGGCGAAAGCTCTCTGAAATGCCCCACAAGCCCGGCCAGGTGATCTATAGGTCTATTGGTGAGGCGGCGCTCGGCATCCTTCAGACCGCTGACGCGTCCGCAAAGGCCGCCCTGGCCCAGGAAATTGGTGCTGCCTGGGCGCAAGGGGCGCTGGAGTTCAGCTTTCCGGACGCGGGGCCGCCGGACCGCCCCGCCCGACCGGACAAGCCTGAGCTGCGCTTGCCGAGGGATATGCCCCGTCGCCGGTCTGGAGGCGAAAAAGGACGCTTTGCTCTCTTACATTCACTGGCACATATTGAGCTGAATGCGATCGATCTCGCCTTCGATATGGTCGCCCGGTTTGGCCCTCACCAGCCGCGAGAGTTCTCCGCCGACTGGATCAAGGTCGGCACCGAAGAAGGTAAACATTTCAACCTCTTAAACGACCGTCTTCATGCGCTTGAAGGCAGCTATGGTGACCTGCCCGCCCATGACGGCTTATGGGACGCCGCGTTCGCCACGCGCGAAAACCTGCTGGCCCGGCTCGCGGTGGTGCCTATGGTGCTTGAGGCACGCGGCTTGGACGTCACACCGCCAATGATCGACAAATTGGTCCGGGTGGGTGACGAGGAAAGTGCGGACATCCTGCGGATCATCTATGAGGAAGAAAAAGGCCATGTGGCGACCGGAAGCCATTGGTTTGCCTCAGAAATCGACGCTCGCGAGCTCGATGCCGAGAGCACCTTTCACGATCTGGTCCGCCGCTATTTTAAGGGTGACCTCAAGCGCCCGTTCAACGACGCTGCCCGTGCCGCTGCAGGTCTGTCCTCAGCCCTCTATGAACCACTTGCCGCCGGCCCCAATGAGGGTTGAACGCGATCCCGATTTCCCGACCCTGAACAGGGTCTTGCGACCTCACACAAATTTCAAATTTCTGTCGCCAATTGGGGTGTGGAAAACCCATTTTTGTCGCGGGAGCTTTAAGGTTAATACGATATGTTAACGTCCATCTGTTGAAATCTTTGTCAATATAGGATGGAATTGCGTTCTAGTATTTTGTGTGGGGTCACAAGGGGTTTTTGAGGGGCATGATTGAGACCATCTCAAGGTTGATGGACAGGGCGCGGACCATGACTGCGCACCTTTACGCAGAGCGTCAGATTTATCTGAGAAGTCATGGGCATGTTCAATTTGTATCTCTGTCTCCGCTGACTCAGATCGGCATGGCAGCTATTGGCGTAGGCTTTCTGTCCTGGGTTGCATTCACGTCGGTGAATGTCGTTTTCAAAGAACAGATCATTGCGTCGAAGGACCGTCAGTTCGTGAAGGTCCAAGCAGCCTATGAGGAACGCATCGCACAAATGCAGGCCTCCTATGACGATCTGAACGGGCAACTGATTCTCGCACAGGAACGCTTTATTGCGACCACCCAGGAGTTGGAAGCGAAGCATGACCAGATCGCTGACGTGCTGAGCCACCGCGAAGCTGCTGTTCAGTCATTGAACGCATTGCGGACACGCATCGCTGAAACCCAATCAAACAGTTCAAGCGGTCGCAGCAACAAAGTCATGATGTCGCTTGCCGAAGCACCAGGCGCGCCGCGCGTGTCGCGCTCTGAAACGGTGACGACCCTTGGCACCGCCGATCAAGAGGCCGGTCTGTTCAGTGTTCTGGCTGGCGAGCAGCCATTGATGTTCGGCGGCTTCCTGCGCGGATCTGTGTTTGGCAATGACCCAAGTTTTGATCTGGAGACACGTCTCTCCAGCCTCGATCAGGCACAGCAGAGCCTGATCAATTCCATGGAAGAAACCACTGATAAGGAAATCCGCGAGCTTGAGCATGTGATCGCCATGACAGGTGTCACCTCCCCGGAAGAATTCATGGAACGGGTTGATGCAGATGGTGTTGCCAGCGGTGGCCCTTACATCGATCTTGTTGGCAGCGACGGCCTTGCAGGTGGCGGCACGTCTACGTCGTTCAACCGGCAGGTCCAGCGCATCGCACAAAACCTGGATCATCTGGCTGCACTGAATTTTACGGTAGGCCTTCTACCCTTGGCCTCTCCCCTTGAAACCTATCGCATAACAAGTGATTTCGGGCCGCGCATGGATCCGTTCAAACGTCGCATGGCATTCCACTCTGGCTATGACATGGCTGCGCCCTACAACACACTTGTTTACGCACCTGCCCCCGGTGTGGTCACCTATGCAGAAAGGCGCGGTCCCTATGGGCTCATGGTCGAAGTCGATCATGGCAATGGGTTCCGCACTCGCTATGCCCATCTCAACAAGATCAGCGTGTCTGTTGGTCAAGAGCTGGGTTTTCAGGATTTGATCGGGAAAGTTGGATCTACTGGTCGATCAAGTGGTCCACATCTTCATTATGAAGTGTGGTTCGATGACCAAATAAGAGATCCATCAAAGTTCATTGAGGCAGGTAAGTATGTTTTCACGCACAAAGGATAATGAGAAGCCAGTGAGCGCGCAGCCGGCACCGCAGCGACGGCCAAATGCACGCACAGCACCATCGATCATTTCGAATGATCTGGTCGTTCAGGGGAACCTGATTGCTGGCGGCGACATTCAGATCGACGGCACGGTGGAAGGCGACATTCGCTCCGCCTCCATCACGATTGGCGAGCAGGCGTCTATCACCGGTGAAGTTGTGGCCGACGACATTGTCATCCGTGGACGTGTTGCTGGCGGCATTCGTGGACGCCGTGTTCAGCTTTGCTCCACCTGTCATGTTGAAGGTGACATCCTTCATGAAGCGCTGGCCGTTGAAACCGGCGCCTTCTTCGAAGGCAATTGCCGTCACTCAGACGACCCTTTGGCTGACAATGCCCAGGCGAGCGAGCCAGCGCGCGCGGCTGCAACACCGCAGCCGGCCCCTGCTCCTGCGGCAGCTGCCAAATCCAATCGGAGCGCCACTCCGAAGGCCGCTGAGAGCCCTGTCGTTGTCAAAGACGGTGGCGTCGTTGTGAAGCGACCTGCCGCTGAATAAGGCTCACGCTTAGACATTTAGAAAGCCCCGGCGCTTCGGCCCCGGGGCTTTTTCTTTGCCTCAAATAATTTGTCAAATTTGCAAATCTATTCGAGGCGCCCTATATTCGCTCCACCAAAGGAGTGACACATGGGCCGTCCCAGTCTGCGCGATGTCCGAACAGAAGAGATCCTCACCGCCTACGAAACCTGCGTCGCGCGCCATGGTCTGGATGGCGCCACGCAAGACCGCATCGCCGAGGAGGCCGGGGTCAAGCGCACCCTGCTCCGCCACTATCTGGGCAACAAGGACGAGATGGTGGATGCGCTGATCGACCATGTCGTCGCGCGCTTCAACGCCGAGACGGACCAGATGATTGCGGCTCTTCCCGCAACGGGGCGTCCGAAAGCTTTGTTGGATATCCTCTTTGGGCCGCTCGGGATCACTGAGTCAGCGTCCGTCCTCACCATCAATGCACTTGGTGCCGCCAGTGACCGGTTTCCAAAAGCCCGCACCGGTCTGCTAGCCGCCATAGACCGCATGCTGGACGCGATCGCCAAGGAACTCTGCGATGCCTATCCGAAAGCCGGTGAAGAGCAGTGCCGTGTCGCCGCTCACGGTATTTGTCATCTCTATTTCAGCGTCGACGGTTTGATGATGATGCGCCCGCCGAAAGCATGGCAGGCGCTTGCCCGGCGCGCCGCCGACGTTCATCTGCAAGCGCTCGAGGAGATTAACCCATGACTCAAAGTATCAAATGGCGCGCGCTCCTGGTGCTTGCCGTCATGATCTACGCCGTTCTTTTTGAGCAGAGTTGGCCCTGGGGACTTTTGTTCCTTTTCTGGATGTGGCCGTCGATCCGCGAAGGCCACCTGTCTCTCGGCGACGATCTGTTCAGAGAAGACGATCCAGTCCTCTTTTGGGTTTCGACGCTCTTTATCCTCAGCCTTTGCGCCTGGCTGGTTCTGATGGATCTCATGCCAGCATTGGAGATGTTCACATGATCAACACCGACCCAAACCGTATGCCGGTTCTACCCGTCTCTGCTTACACATCGCAGGAATGGTTTGACCTGGAACAGAAGCTGATCTTTTCCAGGGTCTGGTCATTAGGGGGCTTTCCCGAAGATCTTCCCAATACCGGCGATCACGTCTCCATCCAGGCCGGGCTCAACAATATCCTTGTCATCCGGGGCAATGACGGCGTGCTCCGGGCCTTCCACAATATCTGCCGGCACCGCGGCGCACGCATGTTGCGGCCGCATGGCAAGTCGGCGTCGGCGATTACCTGCCCCTATCACGACTGGACCTACGACTTTGAAGGCAATCTGCGCGGTGTCCCGAACAAGCAGGAAGAGTTTCCCGATCTGGACCCGGCGTGCCTCAGTCTTCACAAGGCGTCGGTCGCCGAATGGCGGGGCATGCTGTTTGTGCATCCGGAAGCAGACGCCCCGTCGATTGAAGACTGGTTCGGCCCCATCGCACCTTATCTGGGGCCGCACCAACCCGATCAGATGATGGAATTGCCAGACTACGCCAACGAGACCGTCATCAAGGCGAACTGGAAGTTTGTGGCCGAAAACTTCATAGATGCCTACCACCTGCCTCTGCTGCATTCCGGCACGCTCGGCATGTATGATCATCGCAACGCGGAAACAGGATTTGTCGGCGATCATTTTGCGTTTTACGAACCCTTGGCAGCCGACTATGCGGAGAACCTGGAGAAAAACGCCCCGAGCCCGCTGGTCGATTTCGGCAATGACCATCGCGTCGGCGCCTATGTGCCGCTCCTTTTCCCATGCATTGGCTTAAGTGAAACCGAGATCAGCTGGTCCGTCTTCCACATTATCCCGCAAGCGCCAGACCGCACGCTTGTGCAGACGCGCACCAAACTGCCCGTCGCCTCCGAAGCTGCGTTTACAAAAGCGGCACGTCGCTCCTCGAGCTTTTGGAAGGAAAAGGTTCGCGGAAAATATGACGGGGACCCGGCAACAGACCCCATGTCGAGCGGTGACTTCATGGCAGAAGATGTCTTTGCCTGCGAACAGCAGCAGGCATCCCTCACCTCACCTTATTTTTCGGTAGGCGCCTCCGCCGACAAGGGCGAAAAGCCCGTGCGCGACTATCAAAAAATCGTCGAGCGATGGATGCAGCAGACAGACTGATCAGTCCAGGTCTGCGACTTCAGCTGTTGTGCCTTCCACCCGGGCAGCAAGGGCGGCGGCCATGAACGGATCCAGGTCGCCATTGAGCACACCATCCGGATTGCCGGTCTCGACGCCTGTGCGCAGGTCTTTCACCATCTGATAGGGCTGCAGCACATAAGATCTGATCTGATGTCCCCATCCGATCTCGGTCTTTGACGCGGCTTCTGCATTGGCTTCTTCTTCACGCCGCTGCAGTTCCGCCTCATAGAGGCGGGCGCGGAGCATGTCCCAGGCGGTCGCCCGGTTTTTATGCTGGGAGCGTTCGTTCTGACATTGCACCACAATGCCTGTCGGTTCGTGGGTGATACGCACGGCACTATCAGTCGTGTTCACGTGCTGGCCGCCGGCCCCACTGGCGCGGTAGGTGTCGATGCGGCAGTCGCTTTCGTTCACCTCGATCTCGATGGAGTCATCAATGACCGGATAGACCCAGACTGAGGCGAAGCTGGTGTGACGCCGTGCGTTTGAGTCATAGGGTGAAATGCGCACCAGGCGGTGCACACCGCTTTCGGTCTTGAGCCAGCCATAGGCATCTTCGCCCTTCACAAGAATGGTGGCTGACTTGATGCCGGCCTCTTCGCCATCGTGACGTTCGATCAACTCGACCTTGTGCCCTTTGGCTTCCGCCCAGCGCGTATACATGCGCAGCATCATGGAGGCCCAATCCTGGCTCTCGGTGCCGCCCGCCCCCGAGTGGATTTCGACATAGGCATCCAGATTGTCCGCTTCGCCAGACAGGAGGGTCAGTACGCGCTGGCGTGCAGCGATGTCACGGGCGGCTTCAAGAGCAGATTCCGCCTCCTTGACGACATCTTCGTCGCCTTCAGCTTCCCCCATCTCGATCAGCTCGAGATTGTCATCGAGCTCCGCCTCAATGCGCAGATAGGTCTTGATGCTGTCTTCAAGTTTTGTGCGCTCGCGCATCAGCGCTTGCGCCTTTTGGGGGTCATCCCAAAGGGTCGGGTCTTCGGACCGCGCGTTTAGCTCGTCCATCCTCTTCTGGGCGGTATCCCAGTCAAAGATGCCTCCTCAGCAAGGCCAACGAGTCTCTGATCTCGTCGGCGATCGCTACTGTTTCTGCGCGCATGGATAGACGTTCCTTTTAGATCACTTCTCGGTTCGTCTGCATCACGAGAAGCGATCTAGTTCTTTGTTTTGCCGCACTTCCGAACCGCAAAAGTCTGCAACTTTTGCTGGAAGTGCTTCAACTGCGGCGCGCACCATACCGGTGCGCGGCTGATTTGCCTAGATGCTTGAAAGAAGCAATTGCGAGGTCAGTAAAGCCCGCCGGTCCCATTGCCCAAGGGCGTCGACGTTCGGGACGTGACAGGCTCTCCATCCGGGCCACCGACCCCATCAAGTTCAGGCAGACCCACGTCCACTGGCTCCGGCGCCTGCGGCTCCGTGCCTTCCTTAAACGCCTCCAGGATCACGTTACCCTCGCCAGGACCCGCCAGCAGACCAGTCTTGGCGTTGACGCGAACGAGATTGATGCCCGCAGGAATACGGAAAGGAACCGGTGCGGTGTCGGCCAGGGCCGCGCTCATGAAATCCCTGAATATCGGTGCCGCGACCTTGCCGCCTGTCTCGCCGCGGCCCATGGGTCGGGGCGTATCGAAACCGACAAATACACCAACCACGAGGTCCGATGAGAAACCGACAAACCATGCATCGCGTTCGTCATTTGTGGTGCCTGTTTTGCCCGCCAGCGGGTGCCCCACCGCGCGGACAGAGGTCGCCGTCCCACGTTCCACAACACCTTCAAGCATGGAGACTATCTGGTAGGAGGTCTGCGGGCTCAGTACCTGGGCACGGATATCGGGCAGCTGGGGAATTTCCTGATTCTCCCAGACATCAGCCACGCAGCCTTCGCACGCCCGCTGGTCATGACGGAACACCGTGGTGCCACGACGGTCCTGAATGCGATCAATCAGTGTCGGCGAGACCTGACGACCGCCATTCACAAGCATGGCGTAGGCGCTGGTCATGCGCAGGAGTGTTGTTTCCCCTGCCCCCAATGCCATGGAGAGCACCCGCGGCATGTTTTCGGTGATCCCGAACCGACGGGCATAGTCACGTACCGTGCCCATGCCGATGTTTTGTGCGAGGCGGACCGTCATCACATTCCGTGACTTCTCGATGCCAAGACGCAAGGTCGAGGGCCCATAAAAGCGGTTGCCATAGTTTTCCGGCTTCCAGAGCGCGAGGCCTGGCCCCTGGTCCATCACGAACGGCGCATCGAGCACCATGCTGGACGGCGTGAAGCCCCGGTCAAGCGCCGCTGCATAGACAAACGGCTTGAAAGCTGAGCCTGGCTGGCGCGTTGCCTGCACAGCGCGGTTGAATTCGGAAAGCTCGTAGGAGAAGCCGCCCTGAAGCGCCAGCACGCGGCCCGTATGCGCATCCAGCGCAACGATCGCCCCATTCACTTCCGGAAGCTGCCGGAGCGCGTAGTGTTTGGCGGCGCCATCCTCGCCAATGACAGGGTCTACGAAAACAATGTCGCCGATCGCCAGGACGTCATGCGGGCGTGTCACCTCCGGTCCGACGCGCTTGTCGTCGATAAACTTGCGCGCCCAGGTCATTTCGTCGAGCGGGATGGTGGAGGTCACAATCTCATCGCGGAAAGCGCCAGAGACTTCCCGTGTTGGGCGCAGGCCAATCTTGGCATAGTCTTCCGACAGGCCGATGACGGTGGCAAGCGTCCACGGTGCCAGGTCTGTTGCCAAATCAATCTCGGTGAGCGCCGTTGTCCAGGTGGTGTTGGGCGCCAAGGTGTCAATCGGGCCCCGCCAGCCGTGACGCTGGTCATAGGCGATCAACCCCTCGCGAAGCGCATCGCGTGCCTGCCCCTGCAGTTTGGTGTCGAGGGTCGTACGAACAGACAGGCCACTTTCGTAGAGTTTTTCCTCTCCGTAGCGCTCATATAGATCGCGCCGCACCTGCTCCACGAAATAGTTCGCTTCTACCAGCTGCGCGCCAAAGGCGCGGGGCTTGACGACCAGATCTTCGGCGCGGGCAACCGATGCCTGATAGGTCGATATAAACCCATTGTCGAGCATCCGCCCGATGACCCAGTTGCGCCGGCCGATCGCTTTTTCGCGGCGTCGGAACGGGTGGTAATTGTTCGGTGCCTTCGGCAATGCCGCCAGATAGGCCGCATCCGCGAGGGTCAGTTCAGTGAGGCTCTTGTCGAAATAGTTGAGCGCTGCAGCGGCTACACCATGGGAGCCCAGGCCCAGATAGATTTCGTTCAGATAGAGCTCCAGAATCTGGTCCTTGGTGAAGGCGCGCTCCAGCTTCAAGGCGAGCAGTGCTTCGGTCACCTTCCGCTGGAACGTAACGTCGCTGGTAAGCAGGAAGTTCTTAGCGACCTGCTGCGTGATGGTCGACGCGCCGACAAGACGCCGGTCGTTCATGACGTTCCAGACGTTGGTCACAACCGCGCGGGCGATACCGCGGGAGTCCACACCAGAGTGGGTGTAAAAGTTTTTGTCTTCCGCCGCGAGGAAGGCCTGCACGACGTGTTCAGGGATTGTCTCGATGGGCACGAAGATGCGCCGCTCGCGGGCATATTCTGCGATCAGGCTCCCGTCGCCGGCATGCACGCGGGTCATGATGGGTGGCGCGTAGTCTGCCAGGTGATCATAGGACGGCAGGTCGTTCGACAGACGCCAAAGCATGTAGAAGCCGGCCAGCGCCGCGCCCAATCCAAGCACCACCAGACCTGCAAATAGAGTCGCAAATACACGCAACATGCTTCGATTGGCCCCTTTCGCCGCACTCGGTGCCGGCGATGTCCCCGGCTCAGCCCCAGTCACCCGGCGTCGCGACGCGATGCCAGACCATAGGTTTACCACGGCTGCGCGCAACCGCGAGATGCTGTCTTGAGAAAATAAGGCCAATTTGATGCGCTATGGTTAATAGAACGGGGCAAACCAACGGTTTTTGGGTTCTACCGGCGAATTATGGCAGTGATTTGGCCCCCGGGGATAAGTCGCACCTACTGCCAGTTTGGTGGTCATTTGGAAAAACTGAGGATTATTAATTGAACATGTTCATTTAATCGCCTATATAGACCTCAACGCCGATGAAACCTGAGGAAAAGCCTGATGACCGCCCCTTCAATCGACAAAGATTTCGCCGACAAGTTCATCCACTCCGTCAACCGCCCGCTCGAGTATGGTGTCTACTTTCTGTTTCATGATTGGTGGGCAGAGGCACCGCAGTCAGCGATCGACTCCTATCTGCAGCTGTTGAACGATTTGCCTCAGACCAAGAAGTTTCTCGACGAGCGGTATCTGGCTGATCCCATCCCGCTTGATCGCCTCGCTCAATGTGCCCCCGGCACACTCGGCCACGGCTACCACAAGTTCATTGTCGACAATAAGCTCGAGGAGAATCTCGGCCGGAACTACAAGAAGTTCAACGAGGAGTTGACCAATTCCGGCAAGCTGGACCGTCTTCCCGACGAGCTCAGCTTCTTCATGGTCCGCGGGTTCCAGATCCACGACATCATGCATGTGCTGACAGGGTATGAAGCGACCTATGCGGGTGAACTCGCCGTCGCCGCTTTCTATCTGGCCCAGCTGCAATTCCCCTACCACGCCATGCGGATGGCTGTGACGACCGCCCATATGGCGTATCTCGATCCGAAGATCATTACCTGGTCCATGGATGCGATTTGCGATGGCTGGCAGTTTGGCCGAACCGCCCCGAACATTCAGTTCGAAAGGTGGGAAGACGAAATCGACACGCCGTTGGTTGAGCTCCGGCGCAAGTGGAACCTGAATACTGAGGCTTTGGCCGCGTAAGGACGCGGTCGCAACTGAAGAAGGATAGCAATGGCACGAACTGCCGCTACACCAGAACAGCGGGCGCAGATACGCGAACAAATTCGGCAAGCGGCCGCTGCGGTCTATGAAGAAAAAGGTGCGGCGGGCACGTCTGCCCGCGCGATCGCCGTCAAGGCGGGCGTCTCCGTTGGCACGCTCTACAGCTACTATGCCAACCTGCCGGACCTCATGCGCTCCTTATGGGCGGAGCCGGTTGCGGAAGAAATGGAGCGGCTCCGAGCCGCCATCACGGAAACCAACGATCCACTAGATTCCCTTCAGCTTCTTCTAAAGGGCTATGCTGATTTTGCGTTCCGCCGACCGGACATTCTCAAAGGCGCATTGCTGTTTGTTCGGCAGGACGACGGGTCCGCCCTGCCGCCGGCACCTGCGGCCGTTGAGTTTCAGCAGATGCTCATTGAGACAATTCAAACGGGACAGAAGACCGGTCAGATCAAGCAGGGCCCAGCGGATCAAATGGCGCACACGCTTTGGGCCGGCGTTCATGGCGCTTTGGCGCTGCCAATCAACATCGAGAGCCTCGATTTCGGGCCGCCCACCCAGTTGGTTGACGACATGATCGCTCTGCTCCTTGAGAGCATTCAAGCCAAGGCTTGAACCTGCTCCATCTAGTTCGCCCAGAGAATTGTCTCGTACTCTTCGTCGGGCAACGCATTCAGGGTGTGATCAACCGGGATTTCGGCGTTCGCAAGAGGTGGCCAGAGGGATTCCACCATCTGTCCATCAAGCGCATAGAGAACTTCCGTCATCTCAGCCAGTTTTTCAGGCTCCGACGCTGAAAGATCATTCTGTTCGGTCGGGTCATTGTTGAGATCAAACAACCAGGTCCTGCCGGTCTGCTCCAGGAGCTGGAGTTTCCAGCCTCCCTCTTGCACCACCTTGTAGCCGCCGCTTCTCCAGAAGAGCGGTCGGTCCAGCGGTGGCTGCTCTGGACTCAGCGCAACGTCCAATATGTCCAGCCCATCGATAATGCGATCATCCGGCAGGTCAATGTCGGCGGCCGCAAGCATGGACGGGAAAACATCAATGTGGGCGACCGGCGATTCATATGAGCTGCCCGGTGGAATCCGATCCGGCCATTTGATGAAATAGGGCGTATGAATGCCGCCTTCGAAAAAGGTGATCTTCCAGCCACGGTATGGTGTGTTCAAATCGGGCAATCCCACATAGTGCGCGCCGCCATTGTCCGACGTGAAAATCACGATGGTGTTGTCGGCAATACCATTGTCCTCCAGCGCAGTCAGCACCTGGCCAATGCCGCGGTCAAGCCCGCGGATCATTCCGGCATAGGTGCGTTCCGTATGGTTTTCGATGTGGGCCAACGCATCATAGTCCGCCTTTTCGGACTGCAACGGTGTGTGCGGTGCGTTGTAGGCCAGATACATGAAAAAGGTTCGATTGCGATTGGCTTCGATCGCTTTGACAGCTTCCCGACTGAAATAGTCCGTCATATGAGACGTTGGGTGAAAGCGGTCGCTGTCATTGAAGCGCACGGCGTAAGGCAGGTTCGCCCATAGGAATCGGTCAATCGGGTCGAAGTCCTGCCGGGAATTGACCACATTCGGATCATCCACTTCCATGAACAAGGCGGCGCCCGGCAGAAAGCCTAGAAACTCGTCAAAGCCCTGATCATTGGGTGTCATGCCCTCGTCCGCACCTAAATGCCATTTGCCGAGAGCAACCGAATGATAGCCTTTTTCCTTAAGGACTTCCGGCAGTGTTTGTTCACTCGAAGGCAAGCCCAATGAGTTCGGCGACGGATAGTCCTCCGCATTTTCTTCGATGAAGTTGTCACCTGCTACCAGTTCCATGAACTGGGGCGATGCCGGCGTAAACTCAAAACCGACCCGCGTTGGGTAGCGCCCGGTCATAAGCGCGGCGCGCGACGGCGCGCAAGTCCCGTTTCCGGTATAGCCGTTCGCGAAGTGGATGCCCTGCTGGGCTATTGAATCAATATGCGGCGTTGGAACGGTTCCACCGGCGATGCCGCCACCGTAGAAGGTGATGTCGTTAAACCCCAGATCATCGACAACAATCAGGACAATATTGGGAAGCTTCTCGTCGCCCGGCCCACGCTCTTGAGCTTCAGCAGGTCCTTGATCCCAGGTGATCTCGCGCGGATCCCCAATGGGATCGATGATCACGGAGATGAGGCCTGGCAGATAATACCAGTACTGGGAAAACAGGTAGCTTCCCAGCGCAATGACGGCGACAAGGCCGATCAGTGTCTTTTTCATTTCGGTTCCTCCCAACTTACGGTCGCGTTTCCTCTTCGTTGGCGCGCCGCGTGATCATTCACCCCAGACTTCGAGATGGTTCACCCGTTCCACGCGGCGAGTGGTCCGCAAGGTCAGGATCGGTTCAAGACCTGTCTCGGCGAACAAAGATCGGATGGCTTTTTGATCCGCGTCGTCCGCATTAGCGGAGCAGTCCGTCAATCGTTGAAGAAGGTAGAACCTATAAGGCATGACCGCTGTCTTGATCGTGAGACCACGCCAATTGAACTCCGCCATCCCGATGCCTCGCTGCGCGGGATTTTCCAAGCCATTGGTACCGGGCTCGAGATCGGGCCGGTCGGCCAGCCACTCATTTGCATACGCCACGTGGGCCGTAATTTCAGAGAGATATTCATCGGCCACATAACGCATGAGACCTTTGAGCGTATCCGGCACGCCTTCAGCGCTAATCAGCCCGTCCGACGATGCTGTAAGCCGATGATCCACATAGGTCTCTGGCCCGTTCATACGCTCGGTCCAGCGAAAGACGCGCGGTGCAATGGTCTGCATGAGCTTTGCGGGATGAGGGTCTCTTCCCAGATGCGCATACAGCGGGTTGAACAGACCATAATCGCCAAGGGTTGCCTGACTACCTAGAAGGAATCCGAATGCTGACAGGTGCGCATCAAAGCGCTTCAGAAAATTCTGATAGGACCGTTCGATTTCCGCCATCGTGTCCGGTACGACGCCGAATATGGTCGCCGCATTGCGCATACGACCGCTGTTGAAGTCGAACATTTCGTTTGCCTGCTGATCATTGAGGCCAGCCGGCATCGCCTCTGCAAAGAAGCTTTTGATGAAAGGAAGATTCTCGGCGTCAAAGTTCCATCGATAATGCATGGCGGGACGCAAAAGCCCCTCTCCGCCGAACAGCTCGAACAGGTAGGAAATCGCGCGCAAAACGGTGTCCTCAGGCACGATGGCATGTCTGCCTAGCGCGCGCTCTTCAAAGGCATCAAGGATGTCCGTGCCATCCTGCAGGACCTCGCCGTCAGCCGTTGTGACGACTGGTATGATCATGCGCCCGATCTGAGGCAGGATTTTCTCGGCGAACTCCGGGTGTCCCAATGAGCGTTCCTCAAATGGAACTCCGTGGTGGCGCAGATACGCGCGGACCTTCCCCGTATAGAGGGAACCTGACATTCCATAGAGGATATAAGGGGCGGCAGACATTCAGAGCTCCGGCTGATTGGTATTGACACTCACAGTGTCAATTTAATGACACAGTGCATGTCAATTGTCCAGAACTGGGCACCCAACATCGGACGCACTTGCCGCCCAATCCCATCTGCCTGGTTTGATCTTACTATGCCTCACGGGCCAGCACCTGGCATCGCCGCAAGAGACGGCGATGGGAGGGATCAATCTCATCGCGTCGGTGCAGCGCGCATCGGTTGTCCCAGATGATCACATCACCGGGCCGCCAAACCTGCTTGATGACATTCTCGTCCCGCGCGGCGTAGCTCCACAATTCATCCAATAGCGCTTCGCTCTCCGGAAGATCCATGCCAACAACACATGCCCATTCCCGGCGGCCGAGGTAAAGGCATTTGCGGCCGCTTTCCGGATGTGTGCTGACAATGGGATGGACCGCACCGGGCGCATCCCGTGGATCGTCGAACGCGTCAAATCCAGGACGCAAATCTCCGACACTTGTATGCGCGGCATCATGTTTGATGCTGAGATCTGCGATACGGTCTTTCAGATCGTCCGGCAGAATGTCATAGGCGGCGTACTGATCGGCAAACCAGGTGTCACCGCCCGTCGGCGGTATCTCGACACCGAGCAAAACGCTCGCCGGTGGTGGCGTTTCCACATAGGTCATGTCGGAGTGCCAATTGGCTTCGCTGCTGCCCAGGCCGCCAATGGGCTTGCCGTTCTCAACAATGTTGGAAATGACTGTGACATAGAGATTTTTGATCTTTTTCTTCATCTCTTCAGGCATGCGGCCCAGAGGAATTTCCTCTAGCGGACCAAAGCGTTGCGAAAACCGTTGAAGGCCGTCCTCATCCAACTGCTGATCCCGGAATCTCAGGACCCCATATTTCAGCCAGGCGCTATAGATTTCTTCGAATGTCTCATCCGAGATCTGATCAAGGTCCAGGTTGACAATGTCTGCGCCGAACTTGGCTGATATTGGTTGAATCTCCAGCATCACGGTCTCCTATCCCTTGTTGATCGTCTGAGGAACAATCTCGTTGTCATGGCCAATAGCAAAGCTGCCAGTCGACTTCTCAACCGCAGCCCGCGAAGCGATTGCCCGCGCCATAAGGGCGAGCTTCGGATCGGACGCAAAATAGTGATGGTATTCCTTTAGCGCCGCGCCCAGCACGGTTTCATTCCAAAGCTGGCGTTCCGTATGGCCCGGAGGATAGTCGCCGGGCTGCGCAATCAGCGCTTCGCCGTAAAACGCCTTCGCGTCCTCGGTTGCGTACTTGAACCATTTGAAGTCAGGCAGTGCCTGGTCCCGGTCATCCAGCCAAACGGCGAGCCTTTCCATGATTTCGTCAATGGAGGTGCCTGATATTCCCACCATGGTTCGACCCCGACGCCGGCGACTTAGGTCGTACCATGGCTTGAATAGAAGCAACTCATTGGTGAGCCGCGCCTTCCACGTGGTCGTATCTTCAGAGGGGCGCGCCAGGGTGATGCTGCAGGCGGGTGCGTCCTCCGATGCAATGTAAGGCACGTCCAACGGGAAGTCCTCCAGCACTGGACCGCTCACATGTTCAAGCAGCGATAGGCCCTGTTTGATGACCTGATGCTGAAAGTCGGCGTCTCCTGCTTTACCAAGCGGGTAGCCGAAGGGGAACGAGGTCCAGACCATGCGGGGTGGCTGCATGGCTTCCGAAATCTCCCGGACCAGGCTGACGCCGGTGGTCATGATCCCTTCCGACTCAAGATAATAGGCAATGGCGCTTGCGGCACGGGTGCAATTCGGACAAACCGGCAGAATGAATGCCGCATCGACCTTGTCCTGTTTCAGAAGGGAGGCCAGCTTGCGCACCGTCTCTTCATAGACCTGCGGCAGCAGACCGCCGCCCATAAAGCTATAGTGCACTGTCGCAAGAGACCCGATGGCACCCTGCTCTTCCAACTCTTTAAACCGGTCCAGTGGAAAGACCACATTCACGTCCTGCTGAAAGCCTGTCCGATCGAAGTTGGATGAGCTGTGAGACAGCATCAGATTGTTGGCGTCTTCGTCGTTCGAGATCGCGCGATAGGTCGCGTCTGCAAACTCAAACGCGGCATCGTCGGCAAAGTGCAGACCCGCTGTGGTGATCAGTGCAAGCCGCATCTCAGACAATGGCTTTGTAGGGGAAACCCAGGCTGGTGCGCCCAGCGGCTCTGCGTCCTTAGACAGTAGGTGCTCGCGTTCCCACTCCGGCAAATCAGCTAGTCGAACCAAACCGATCTCCTCCCTCACTCGATGCAATAAATATAGTCCACTATAATATTATAGTCAACTATCATTAAGAGGGTTTTCGAGCGGCTTTATTGGTTTGATATGCCGTGCAGAACCAGCGCCAGGGTCTCCTCCCTCGACGCCCTGAAAGTGTCTGGCAAGGTCGGATGCGCCCGAGCCATGGCCATGGCAGACCAAAAGCCGACGACTGACATGGCCACCAGGTGCGGGTTCACGTTCGGATTGAATTCGCCGGACTTCTGACCGTCTTTCACGATCTCAGAGACAATGCCCATCAATCCGGTATCCGGTTTGTGGAAGTCGAACCCTTGCGAATTTTCGGCGGTGTAAGCCGCGAAGAGGCTGGGTGCGAAGGCGGCGTGTCTATCCCAAACCTGCGCCACCTCATCCAGCACCAGCGCAAGGCGCTGGTTAGCCGTTTTGTCGGCATTCTCTGCTAACTTATCCGCGATGCTCATGTGGAGCTTGTCCAGAAACGCCCGGACCAGCGCTGCCTTACTGGAGAAGTGGTGAAAGAACGTGGCGCTCGCCACATCTGCTGCGACACAGATTTCGTCGATTTTTACGTCGTCAAACCCGCGCTCCCCCATGAGCTCAACGGCGGCTTCAAAAATCCGCCACCGCGTTTCGTGTTTTTTTCGTGCGCGCCGCGGAAGCTGGTCCAGATCTTCTGGGCGGACAAGTTGGTCAATCTCAGACATAAACCCTCTGCGGTAGGTGACCCGGCGACGGTGCAGACGTCTCTACCATTGATCCACGCTCACTTGATGGAATGCAATGCCAAAACGCAAGGACCGTGGGTCGCGCGTCTATGTGAAAGCTTTTGGGAGGTTAGTAGGTGCCCTCGGCGAGCCGCTCACCGAAATAGCTGTCGATAGATTTGACGAGCGTGCTCGCAACCCGGCGGCGCCAGCTCGCTGTGGTGAGATTGCGCTCGTCTGACCGGTTTGTGAGAAAGCCAAGCTCAACAAGCACCGACGGAACATCCGGCGCCTTCAAGACGCGGAAGCCGGCAAACCGATGGGTGCGTTGCAGAAGCGGCGTGACGCCTTCGGCGTTCCGCACAACCGTGCGGGCAAACCGTACGGAGAAGTTCTTTGTTTCCCGCTGCGCCAGATCGATGAGGATGTCTGTCACTTCTGACGACTCTCCCTGCAGATCAACGCCGCCAATCACGTCCGACCTGTTTTCTTTGGCCGCCAGTGCCGCTGCCTCCTTGTCGGATGCGGTCTCCGACAGGGTGTAGATCGACATGCCACTTACAGCCCGCCGGTCGATGGCGTCCGCATGAATGGACAGGAAAAGGTCTGCGTCGTGGCGGCGTGCAATGTTGACCCGTTCGCGCAAGGGAATGAAACGGTCCGTGTCGCGCGTGAGGTGAACCTCGTAACGGCCGGTCGCACGAAGCTGGGCGCTGAACTCTTTGGCAAAGGCAAGCACCACGTCTTTTTCAAGCGCGCCTGACTGGCCATGTGTTCCCGGGTCCACGCCACCGTGTCCCGGATCAACAACAATGACCCGTTTCCGGTCAATATCTGCTGTCGGTTCTCTCGGCGTCGAGACCGGAGGTGCGGCGGCTGTCGGCGGCGCGATGGGGCGCCCCAGCCCTACTGTCCGGGCGAATTCCGCCGGCGTCGCCGCTTTCAGATCGACGACAATGCGATGGCCGAAGCCGCTTTGCGCTGGCAGCGCAAAATGACGCGAGATCGCCACCGGCCCCGTTGCATCGACAACGATACGGGAGAGGCCTTCCTGGAATTGACCATAACGGAACCCCGTTACCAGGCCTCTTCCGGTTTTCCCCGTCTCTGGCGGAAGCTGAAAATTGACCCCCTGAAGGTCAATGACCACCCGGTAAGGGTCTGCCAGTGTAAACACGTTCTGGGGCACGCTGGTGCCTTGTCCAAAATCGATGACCAGCCGGGTGACATCTCCCTGCTCCCCTAGACGGAGATTGGACACCAGGGGCATCGTTGCCGCTGCGGCAGGCCCCTCGGCACTGGCAGGCGTCACAATTGCTGCACCGGTTGCGGCGAGGACAGCCGCGAACACACAGGTAGCTACGCGACTCGCCGCCTTGGCGATCACGCGATCGAACTTGCTGAATAGGTGTCTACGCATACGCTACCAGGTCCTGTCGCCACCGCTTCATGCATGACTCCCAACTCTTTCATAAGGAATCACGTTCTCAACATACCCCGTTTATCGAGCGCCGCCTCACCGACCGCTTGGCCTCTCGCCGGATATGCCGCTAAACAGAAACGCATAAATCCCAGAGTTTCTGTTTTCAGCGCCAAATTGACGTGTTTCGCTTGATATTGCGTTACTTTGCGGGAATTTAACGCAATATCAACGGTTAAAATGGTTAATGAATTCACACCGCTCGGATGCATGGCGCAAAGCATTGCTTGCCAAGCCTGAATCCAAAACGGTACAAGACACACACCTAATTCGACGGTACGTCATTTGAGTCGGTCCAAATCATTGATTGGTCCGATGGACGGGCGGGAGGAGGCGGTTTTCGTAGGAAAACTGCCCGCTTATTCGAAGAAATCGCCTGAAAACCAGGCAAAACTCGGACAAGCTCACGCCACCAGCCCGATGATGTAGCGCCCAGGTTTGCTTGGCCCTGGCCATCCGGCTATCGCCAAACAAACCGCATCTGGACGAATACTCGTCTTTTCGGTTGATCGTGCCCAACAACCAACCAAACCAAGGGCACACAGAGAAACGATGCAAACGACGCAGTTCATGACGACAGGCGAAGCGAACAGGACGGTCTTTACTGATCGCCATGCGCGCCGCTTCGACGTCAGCGCGTTCCGTTTGCCCCAACCACTTTCATCAGACCATGCACCTTCTGCTTCGGCACTTCGCCAGAGCCCCTACCCGCATGGCTACAAAACAAACGCCGCCCCATTGCCGCACCGGTTCCTGCTTGAACTCGGCACCCGCGATGGCGTGATACGGCGTCTCGGAGAACCCCCTCATGGGAAACAAAATGCTCATCGATGCCGCCCACCCGGAAGAGACCCGGGTTGTGGTGGTTCACGGCAATCGGGTCGAAGAATTTGACTTTGAGTCCGAAAATAAAAAGCAGCTTCGCGGGAACATTTATCTCGCCAAGGTAACGCGGGTCGAGCCGTCCCTTCAGGCAGCCTTCGTAGAATATGGCGGCAATCGCCACGGCTTCCTTGCGTTCAATGAAATCCATCCTGACTACTACCAGATCCCTGTCGCTGATCGCGAAGAGCTTCTGAAGGAATGGGCTGCGGAAACCCGCGCTGACGAAGACGACGAAAGCGAAGAGGAAACGGAAGCTGAAGCCAAGGCTGACGACGAAGACGGCGCTTCTGATGAAGAGGCAGATGGCAAAACTGCTGAAGACGCCGAACTAGACGCAAGCGCAGAAGATGCAGACGCTGATGCGACCGATGATGCGTCGGAGGATGCTGACAGCGACGAAGAGGCCGCCGATGTCACGTCTGACGACACCGTCGAAGCCATGGGCGAAGAAGATGCCATTGAAGAGGCTCAGCCCAAGAAACAGCGCCGTCAGATGCGCTCCTACAAGATCCAGGAAGTGATCAAGCGGCGTCAGGTCATCCTGATCCAGGTCGTGAAAGAGGAACGTGGCAATAAAGGGGCCGCGCTCACTACCTACCTCTCTCTCGCCGGTCGCTATTGCGTGTTGATGCCCAATACGGCGCGCGGCGGTGGTATCTCACGGAAGATCACCAACGGCGGCGACCGGAAAAAGCTGAAAGCTGTCGCGGAAGGTCTCGACGTGCCGGAGGGCATGGGCCTGATCGTGCGCACAGCGGGTGCGAAGCGCACCAAAACAGAAATCAAGCGCGATTTTGAATATCTGCTGCGTCTTTGGGAACGTGTCCGGGACTTGACGCTTGAGTCCATGGCCCCTGCCCTCGTTTATGAAGAAGGCAGTCTCATCAAACGATCGATCCGCGATCTCTACTCCAAAGATATTGATCAGGTTCTGATTGAAGGCGAAAGCTCCTACCGTGAAGCCAAAGACTTCATGCGGATGCTCATGCCGAGCCACGCGAAAAACGTGCAGCCTTACAAAGAGCGCGAACCGATTTTCCAGAAGCACAGCATCGACACGCAGCTTGATGCCATGTTCTCGGAGACCGTCACGCTTAAGTCTGGCGGCTATCTGGTTATCAATCAGACAGAAGCGCTGGTGGCCATCGATGTGAACTCCGGTCGGGCAACAAAAGAACGCAATATTGAAGCGACCGCGCTCAAGACCAATCTGGAAGCGGCTGCGGAAGCAGCGCGTCAGTTCCGGCTCCGGGACCTTGCCGGCCTCATCGTCATCGACTTTATCGATATGGACGAGAACCGGAACAACCGAGCGGTGGAGCGGAAGCTCAAAGAAGCGCTGAAATCAGATCGCGCCCGCATCCAGGTCGGCCGCATCAGCCATTTCGGCCTTCTTGAGATGTCGCGTCAGCGGATGCGTGCCGGGATCATTGAAGGGTCAACGGTGGTTTGTCCTGCGTGTAACGGATCCGGGTTCGTGCGCTCGGTCGAGTCGACGGCGCTCCACGTCCTGCGTGCCGTCGAGGCAGAAGCCGTCAAAGGAAAGCATCCGGCCTTTACGGTCACGGTGTCCCCTGACGTCGCAATCTATATTCTCAATCAGAAACGTGCCCATTTGCTGGAGATTGAGTCCACCTACGGCGTGTCGATCTATGTGGAAACCGACCGCGATGTGCATGGCTCCGATCACAAGGTCGAGCCCGCAGCGGCACGCGGCGCGGTGCAGGCCCGTCCGCCGGTGACCGGAGTTGACGTCGCCGACGAGGTTTCTGAAGACGAAGCAGACGCTCGCGCAGACGGTGAGGATGAGGACGAACAGCCCAAACGCAAACGCCGGAGACGGCGTCGGCGCGGCGGCCGCAAGTCTGACGGCGAGAACGGTTCGGAGGCCGAAGTAGACGCCAAGTCCGACGAAGCCAACGAAGAAGAAAATGGCGACGCAGACGTGTCAGCAGCCGCCTCTGACGGAGACGAAGACAGCGCCGAAGAAGAAAAGCCGAAGCGCCGTCGCCGCAGAGGTCGTCGCGGTGGCCGCCGCAACCGGAAACCGGTGGAGGCTGATGCAGACAACGCCAGTGCTGACGCAGATGCTACGGCAGATGAGGCTGGCGAGGGAACAGACAGCAATGACGGTGAAGCTGAAGACGCACCCGTCCTGGTTGCCTATTCTCGCGAGCCTGAGACTGAGGACCCGACGCCCGAGCAGGAACCTGTGGAAGAGGTGGAGGCCGAAGTCGAGGCAGCTGATCCTGAAACCGAGGTGGAGGCTGAGGCTGAGGCTGAGGCTGAGGCTGAACCTGAAGCTGTCGACATTGTAGCCGACGAACCGGAGGCGGAAGAAGCGGCAGCGGAAGAGCCAGCGGCCGAGCCCGCAGAAGAGAAACCCGCGAGCCCCGCGCGCAGCGGATGGTGGCGTCGGCGGTCTTCGGCTGACTGAACCTCAATCAACCTCAAGAATTGAACGCAAGAGGGCGCGATGGTACTTCCATCGCGCCCTTCTTTTTGTGCATAGATGAGCTCTTATTGAACGATCTCTATCCACGGATCGCGGTCTTCTTCTCCACCGAAAAAGTCGGGGTCCCAGACAACGCGCCACAGTGAGACGTCGACTGTTTCTCCCCGCGGCTTCGCTGCGAGTGTCGCCAACATCTGTTCGACGCGGTCGGTTTGATCTTCATTGGCCGCGAGATTTTCCTGCTCCGACGGATCGATCTCAACGTTGTAGAGTTCAACCTCACCCGAGCTGAACTGAATGAGCTTCCAAGGGTATTGGAACAGCGCTTCGCCATCTATTGCGGCAGCAACATAATCTCTTGGTTCGCCCGCCTGCCCGTCTCGCAGAAGACCCCATCGATCGATGCCATCGAACTCCATGGCCGCCGCTTCGGCTTGCAACATGGACAGGAGCGACGGCACCACATCCTGCACAGTGACCATGTCGCCCACCTGTCGAGGCTCCAGCGCGCCGCGCCAATAAAGGAACGACGGCACACGAACACCGCCTTCATAGAGGGTGCCCTTGCCGCTCCGTAATTCTCCATTGTCAGCGCCCCCTTCGAGGAAGTTCACCCGGGCGAACTCCAGAATGGTCAGCGGCAGTTCCCACTCACCGAACCAATCATCAAGGGTCGAGAAAACGCTGAGGGCAGCCGGCGGCGCTGTTGAAGGATTGAGGCCACCATTGTCGCTCATGAACCAGATCAACGTATTGTCGAGCATGCCCTCGGCTTCCAGGACGTCGACGATTTTTCCAACGCCATTGTCTAATTCAGTTACCATTGCCGCGTGAACACGACGATGCGGGTCTTCAATATCCGCATAGGTCGCGATCATTTCATCCGGCGCTTCATTCGGCAGGTGGGGCGCGCTGAATGCGGCATACAGAAAAAGAGGCGCATCGGGATCGCGGTTTTCAATAACGCGGACGGCCTCATTGGCCATCAGGTGGGTTGCATAGCCCTCTTCTCTCAGAACAGAGTCGTTGCGCGCCCAGTCATACCCACCGCCATGTACATGATCCCAATAGCCGATACCGCCCGTCAGATGCCCATAGAATGAGTCGAACCCGCGCGATGTGGGGAGATATTCGCGTTGCCTAAAGCCCAGATGCCATTTGCCCACCAAGGATGTCTGGTAGCCCATATCTTTCAGATATTGCGGCAGAATCTTCTGCTCCAAGGGAAGACCTGTCGGCACCAGCTTTGACAACGCAAGGGTAATGCCTAATCGCACTGTCGAATTGCCGGTCAACAAAGAGGCGCGAGTCGGGCTGCACATTGGCTGCGCGTAGAAACGATCAAGTGTCAGGCCGGCGTTTGCCAAAGCGTCCATGCGTGGTGTCCGGATCTCGCTGCCCTGATACCCCAGATCCTTCCAGCCTAAATCATCGGCCACAATCACGACGATGTTTGGAAGCGGCTGCGGGTCCGGCGCAGAGACTGTCGTTTCATCTTCAGTCGCCCATGCGACGGGCGAGATCATAAGACTGACCAGGAAAAGTAATCTGTACATGGATGGTTCCCCTAATTGGCGATTATGCCGGGTCGCGCCCGCGCCTTCTCGCATTAGTAAGCACATGTACCGCGCCATTTCCAGCGCACGCATTGTGAACGGACAAATCAAAAATGACTAAGGTAAATGGGTCAGCGGGAGCGCCAGTTATGCGCCTAACCACCTCTGCAGGCGGCGCGCAGCTTCGACCATATCCGATGTTTTCCCAGCGAAGGAAAAGCGCACATATCGATGACCATGCGTGGGATCGAAGTCGACGCCGGGCGTCGCCGCCACGCCCGCCTCCTGCAGCATCTTTTCGCAGAACGTCGCACTATTGTCGGTCAAATGTGAAACGTCCGCATAAAGATAAAATGCGCCATCGGCAGGCGCAAAATCCGTGATGCCTGCTTTGGGTAGTTCCTCTAGAAGCAGTTGTCTGTTTTCCGCATAAACCGCCACATTGGCGTCGAGGTGCATCGCTTCATCGAATGCCTTTTCTGCGGCGAGTTGCGAGAGCGTCGGCGGTGAAATGAACAGGTTCTGCGCCAAGCGCTCAATCGGGCGCACCAAGCGTTCTGGCACCACTGCCCAGCCCAGCCTCCAGCCGGTCATGCAATAATATTTCGAGAAGCTATTGATGACGATGGCATCGTCTCCCGTTTCAAGGGCAGAGATGTCCTGATGATCATAGGCGATGCGATGGTAGATTTCGTCTGAGAGGAACCAACGCCCGGTCGCCGCGCAGCTATCGGCCAAGGCGCTTATCTGCGGGCGTGTCAGCATGGCCCCGGTCGGATTTGAGGGACTTGCCACCAAAACACCCTTCAATGGCCCACTTCTTTGATCAGCCCTATCGATCGATTCCGGCGTTAGAGCCCAATTGTTTTCAGGCCCAGCGGGAATTGTTACAGGCTCACAGCCAAGCGCTAGCAACGTATTGCGATAGGCGGGATATCCGGGTTCCGGCACGCCCACTTTGTCTCCTGCCTCAAAACACGCGAGAAAGGTCAGAATGAACGCCGCAGACGAGCCCGCCGTCACAACGACACGTTCCGGGTCAACAGTGACGTTGTGATGTTCTGCATAGTATTGGGCAATACGCGCCCGAAGCGATGGCAGCCCCAGCGCATCCGTATATGCCAACGGACCGGCACTTAAGGCATCGCTGGCAAGAGATCGGACCGCTTCCGGAACCGGCGCGCCGGGCTGGCCGACTTCGAGATGCATGATGGAGCGACCACCTGCCTCCATCTGGTTTGCAGCCGCCATCACATCCATCACAACAAATGGATCTATCGCGCTCCGCGTGGACGGACTGGGCTTATCAGCACACATGAACGGCTGTTGGTCTTGTGGCGTATTTATCCACCGATGGCTTCCGCGCCTAACCCTGCCCCATCCGGGTCGACAGCCACCTGACAAGCGGCCACGGCGCCTACGAAACCTGCGGGGCAACTGATTGCATTGACCAAGGGTGCGGGCCCTGAGGTGGCGGTGTCGAGGGCATTGACCAAACCGCTTCCATTATTGGCGAGCAATTGACGTGCGATCTGCTGTACGCCGGAAACCGCAGACGGCCCGCCGCCGGACGCAGCGACATAGGCGATTGTCGCCTGGTCGGGTGCGACCCCGATTACTGGCGCCAGGAATGCCGGCGCCAAACCGCTGACCGGGTCATCGGGAGATCGCGCGAGGGTGATGCCCATGCCACTTGCGGTTCGGCCGATTCCGAAGGGACCATTGTTGGTGACAGCACAGGCAACCGCATCTCCATTGGCCGCCGCAACCGCAAAACCTGTTGACCCCAGGTCACCCGGTAGTTTCCCGGGTGCTCCCAGTTCCAAGGCCACATTGTCCGCAGCTCGCGCCGCGCTTGCACCATCCGTCGCCGCAATGCCTTGCAGGTCCGTCCAGAGCCTTTCGGCATAGGTGCCAGCGCCGACGCTCGCTGACGGTATGCGCAGGGTGACCGGGCCGGCCGACAGTTTTCCTGCCTCACTCACAACAGGGAGGTAGTTTCTCAAGTCCGCCGCAGACACATTGCCACCTGCCTCGCGAATGGCCGTCGAAAATGTCGTGGCCGCGTCGCCAGCATAAAGCGCTGCGACACCGCGGGACCGAACCAGTCCTAAGGTTGAAGCCAGCTCAATTTGAGTCGCTTCGTCGAGTTCTTGCAAGGGCAGCCCCGTTGGCGCCAGCAGACCTCGCGCAAGGGCCTGATCGCCGCGAATAGTACTCAAATTGCGCTGAACGGACCGTGCCATCGCCCGCGAGACAGGCGTTCCGGTTGCCGCAAGCCGTTCCGCCGGCGCCAGCAGGCTGGACCATGTGGCTTGACCATACCGGGCATGCATCAGCGCAAATCCCCTCACATTGCCGGGGATTGCGATCGGACCTCCTGCACTCGCCCGGCGCGGCAGAAACTCGATACTCTCGGTCGTCCGGGCGGACCGATCGTGCACAAGGCAGATGCCGCCGCCACCAAGACTGGCCGCCTGTGGCTGAGTCACGGACAAAGTGAAATAAAGCGACACCGCCGCATCAACAGCGGTTCCGCCTTTCTCAAGCACATCACGTGCGACCAGCACAGCCTGAGGCTCATCGGCGACGATTAATCCGCCAATGGCGCTCGCTCTGTTTGACTCCGCTGACGCACGACCGACACCGGTCAATCCGCGGCTGTTCCTGTCTGCGGTTGCAACGCTGCCGAGCGGCGCACTCAGGTCCGGTTCGTCCTCGCCGAACACGCTTCCGCATGACGCAAGCCCCACCGACAGGATGAGCGCTGTTGCGACTTTAAAAACAGCACGTGGCGAATTCCGGCGGGTATTGCCGGTACGGTCAAAATTTGGCCTCATTGGATCTTGATTTTCCTTCAGTCGCAGAATGAATGCCCAGGCTGCCCATTTGCCTGACATGTCACGGTCTAGCACCTCTGGGCCTCATTCTTCAAGAAACGGCGTTGATGCTGCGCCAAGTTGGCGGGCACATCTCGGGGACTTGATAGGGACTTGGCAGATTAACCAAGACAGGTCCTTTACGCTTGTTTCGGCCTCACTGCGGCTGGCTCGGACCCTGAAAGAACGGTTTGGGTCACATGTGCGCGATAAGCCCGGTCTTTGATTGACCCTGTGCAACCACTCTCCTACGGTCGGAAGCATGGGGTGCCAAAAACCGGCCAGGGAGCTTGCAACTGCCCACTGGGCAATATTTTGGACGATGGTCTGAACAGCCGGCGGTTTGTTAGGAATTGGAAGTCACGATGTTTGCTTTGTTTGCACGCCCCCTTCGCACACTTTCACCAGCTATCGCTCTGTTCATGGCGTTGGTCGTCGCCATGCCGACGTCTGCGCAGGCCCTGGGGCTGATCCGCGATGCGGAAACCGAATACCTGATGCGGGAATTTTCTGATCCGATTTTCAGGGCTGCTGGCCTGGACCCCAAAGCTGTGAAAATTCATCTGGTCAACGATAGTTCCCTCAACGCATTTGTCGCGGGCGGGCAGCGCATGTTTTTGCATACCGGCCTTATCCAGCAGGCGGATCGGCCCAATATGCTGATTGGTGTGATTGCGCACGAAACCGGTCACATGGCGGGCGGTCATCTGTCGCGCACGCAGCAAGCGCTTAAGTCCGCCGCAGTTCCCGTCATTGTTTCCACACTGCTTGGTATCGGGGCCATTGTCGCTGGTGCAGGGGATGCGGGATTCGCTCTCATAACGGGCGGTCAGACGCTTGCACAGCGCGATTTCCTCTCCTACAGCCGCGTTCAGGAAGCCTCCGCCGACCAAGCTGCGATCACCTATCTGGACCGGGTCGGCTGGTCCGGGCGCGGCATGATGGACACGTTTTATCTCTTCCGCGGACAGGAGGTTCTCAGCGAGCGCCAGCAGGATCCCTATCTTCGGTCTCACCCGCTCTCTACGCAGCGCTTGAGTGCGCTTGAGAACCGGGTCCTCAACTCGCCCTTTGTGGACGTTCAAGACCCTCCTAAGTGGGTTGCCGCTTTTGAGATGATCAAAGCGAAGCTGCATGGGTTTATTGACCGGCCTGCCGTCACCTTCCGGCGCTATCCGGCAACTGACACCAGCATCCCCGCTCGATATGCCCGCGCCGTCGCCTATCACAAACTCGGGGATGTTGCGCGCGCGACCGCTGAGCTTGAACCACTGCTTGCCGCCATGCCGAACAATCCATTCGTCTGGGAGCTTAAAGGCCAGATCCTCTTCGAAAGCGGCAAGGTTGAAGAATCGGTTGCGCCTTATCGCCGGGCCGTTGATCTCGCGCCGAACTCGCCGCTTCTGCATGTTGGGCTCGCTCAGTCGTTGATTGGTCTTGAGCGCCGGGACGAAACGCTTGAGGCTCTTGAACATCTTGAGATCGCGCACCGAAGCGACAAAGAAAACTCCCGCGCCTACCAGCAAGCCGCCATTGCGTATGCGCGTCTCGGAGACTACGGCAATGCGGAGCTCTCAACGGCTGAGCGGTTTTACGTGCTTGGGCAACTGCCACGGGCGAAACAGCATGCGGCGCGGGCCCAGGTTGAGTTGGACGCCGGCACGCCTGGCTGGCTCCGCGCTGAAGACATTTTGCAAGAAAAACCACAAGGAAGTTGAAATGACGTTTGGGCCTCGTTTGCCTCGCCTGTTTTCTGGATTGATGGGCTCCGCCGTTCTCGCGGCCGTGCTGACTGCCGGCACGTCTTCTGTTTCGGCAGAAAGCGCTCAATCTGAGTTCAACGCTAATCAGACAGAAGCCATTGGACAGATTGTCCGGGAATATCTGCTCGAGAACCCTCAGGTCATGATTGAGGTCTTTGACAGGTTGGAAGCGCAACAGGCAGCGGCTGAGAAAGAAGCGGCGGAAGCCGCAATTGCGAGCAACCAGGACAGCCTGTTCAACGATGACTATTCCTACGTGTACGGGAACCCGGACGGTGACGTCACCATTGTAGAGTTCTTCGATTATAAATGCGGCTATTGCAAACGCGCTGTCGATGACATCCTGGCCGCTGTCGAAGAAGATGGAAACATCCGCCTGGTCTATAAAGAGTTTCCAATCCTTTCCGAGCAATCGGAAATAGCGGCTCGAGCTGCCATGGCAGCGATCTCTCAAAACAAATATATGGAACTGCATCTGGCGCTTATGGCGACCAGCGGCGATCTGGATATTGATCGGATCATGCGCATTGCCGACGATGCGGGTCTCGACACGGACCGCCTTGCGAAAGACATGGAAGACCCGGGCATTCAGGCGGCGATTGATCGCAATCACGAGCTTGCACGCACAATCGGCATTGAAGGCACGCCCGCCTTTATTATCGGCAGTCAGATGGTGCCCGGCGCGGTTGGCAAGGCGCGGCTGCTCGAAGTGGTCGAACAGGAACGGACCGCCTGCGTCAGCTGCTAATCTGCCCTTTGCTCAGATAAGGCCCGCGACCGGTGAGCTTGGGTCCGCGTAGCGTTTGCGCGGCATGCGCCCGGCGAGATAGGCCAGGCGTCCCGCTTCCACTGCCTTCTTCATGGCTTCGGCCATGAGAACGGGCTCCTTCGCTTCGGCAATCGCCGTGTTCATCAAGACTCCGTCGCAGCCGAGCTCCATTGCCACAGACGCATCCGAGGCGGTGCCGACCCCGGCATCCACCAGGACAGGGACATTGGACTGCTCGATGATGAGGCGAATGTTGATCGGCGTTTGAATGCCAAGGCCCGAGCCTATGGGCGCGCCCAACGGCATGATCGCCACGCAGCCCATCTCTTCCAGGCGCTTGGCGAGCAGGACATCGTCCGAGCAATAGACCATGACCTTGAAGCCTTCCTTGATGAGGAGCTCGGCTGCATTAAGGGTCTCAATCATATCGGGATAAAGCGTTTTGCGGTCGCCCAAGACTTCAAGCTTCACCAGGTCCCAGCCACCAGCCTCGCGCGCCAGACGAAGCGTGCGCACGGCTTCATCGCCGGTGAAACAGCCTGCTGTGTTCGGGAGGTAGGTATATTTCTTGGGATCGACATAATCGACCAGCATCGGCTCGTTCGGATTGGTGACGTTCACGCGGCGAACCGCGACGGTCACGATCTCAGCGCCCGAGGCTTCGATCGCACGGGCGGTTTCTTCAAAATCCTTGTACTTGCCGGTGCCGACAATGAGGCGCGATGAATAGGTCTCGCCGGCAATAGACCAGCTATCCCGGACGTTCTCTTCTTCTGTTTTCACTGCTGCCTCAGCCATCCTGCTTATTCCTTGCTCAACCACGCTTGCCATCATCTTACCGGTCCTCGCTTCGCGCCGGTCAGATGATGCGTTACCCACCGCCGACGAACTGGACCAATTCGAGCGTGTCGCCATCTTTTACTTCTGTTTGATCATAAGCCGACCGGCGAACAATTTCGAGATTATGCTCTACCGCCAGTTTCTGCGGATCGAGGCCGAGTTTGACCAACAGGCTCGCCACGGTCAGCGGCCCTTCAAATGTGTGGCGCTCTCCATTTATGGTGAGGGTCATGATGTCATTGTGCCCGCTCGTTCCAGACTTCCACGCGATAAATCCAGCAAACTCCGCATTTAGCATGGTCTGAAACATTCTGAAATCCAAACAGCTGCGAAAAGGTCTAGAATTCTGGTGAGGATACAATTTCGGGGGGGAACCACCATGACCAGGACCACGCAAATCCTTCTTACGCTTACAGCAATCCAGTTTGGGATCATCCCGCTCTTCGCAGATATCAACGCTTCCCACCTGTTCCATGAAGGCTGGCTCCCCCATGCCCGTTTCCACACAGCCTGGGCTATCACGGTGGGGGCCTGTTTTGCGATCTATGTGCTCCTGCTCATCTGGACGCCGTCGGACAATCGCGGAACGCGGCTGCGCTATGCGTCCGTGCCTGGATGTATCTTCTTTGGTGCCTTCCTCGCGGTCTACCTGGTGCAGGATTCCTTCGGCGGCGCGCTGGCGGACGTCGAAGATGCACCTGCGATAGCTGGCATCAATGCGAACCTGTTTGCGTTTTCGATTGCCGCAATTGTTCAGGTGTTGGCGACTCTCCTCGCATTGCGTGTTCGAAACGCCTGACCCTTCCCTCGCGGAACGCGGAGCTTAGCGCCCGCCTCTCGACGGCCCTAGCCCCACGCGCTATCCATACATCCAACAAGGAATTGGGAGGATTGGCGCGATGAAGGACGCATTGGATTTTACCGGTAAGCGCGTGCTGGTGGTTGGAGGTTCTAGCGGGATCGGCAACGGAATTGCCCGGGCCTTTCTGGATGCGGGTGCGGAGGTCCATGTCTGGGGAACGCGGGCGGCGGCGACCGACTATGCAGGCGATGACGGGTCTGACCTTTCAGGCATCCACTATGCCCAGATGGACGTGAGTGACTTCGATGCGATTGAGGCTTACGCACCGCCTTTCGACAGTCTTGACGTGCTGGTGCTCTCCCAGGGAACGGTGCTCTACAAACGCCAGGAATTCAAAATGCCGGGCTGGCAGAAGGTCATGGATGTGAACATTGGCAGCCTGATGGCGTGCTCGGACAAATTCCACGACATGCTGGCAGCGTCTAAAGGGTCGCTCATCACTATTTCGTCCACCGCCGGCTATCACGCCACCCGCGGCAATCCGGCTTACAGCGCGTCGAAGACGGGGGCGATTGGCCTCACCAAGACCCTTGGCGAAGCCTGGGCCAGCGACGGCATTCGCGTGAACGGGATTGCGCCGGGATTGGTGGACACCAAGCTCACCAAGGTCACCACAGAGAACCCGAAGCGCCTGGAAGGCTCGCTGCGCAATATCCCGCTCCACCGTCTGGGGACACCGGAGGACATGGCGGGCGTCGCCCTCTTCCTCGCCTCCCCGCTGTCCGCTTATGTGGTCGGGCAAACCATCCCGGTCGATGGCGGCCTCATTCTTTCTTAAAGGAGAAGCTTCATGAAAGCGCTGACGAGCCACGGGGCGGGCGATATTCGCTACGAGACCTACAAGGACCCGGAATGTCACGCGGACACCGATGTCATTGTGAAGATGAACACCTGCGGCATCTGCGGGTCCGACCTCCACATTTATCACGGGGCGCAGTTCACCGGCGACACGGGCTTCTGCGTCGGCCATGAGGCGACCGGCGAGGTCGCCGAAGTCGGTCGTGGCGTCACCCGCTTCAAAGCAGGCGATCAGGTGATGCTGTCGGCCGCCGTCGGATGCGGCGCCTGCGGACCCTGTCTTGCCGGACACATCAACCGCTGCGCCAATAGCCAGATGGGCTGCTACGGGCTTGGGCACAATCTGGAAGGCTGCCAGGCGGAGGGCATTCGCGTGCCGATGGCCGACTTCAATCTGCGGGCGATCCCCGAGGGTATCTCTGAAGACCAAGCGCTGATGCTCACCGACAATCTGCCGACGGCCTATCTCGGCTGCCAGAATGCAGATATCGGTCCGGGCAAGACCGTCGCCGTGGTGGGTCTAGGGCCCATTGGACTTATGGCCGTGGAAATCGCCTTTGTGCTTGGTGCATCAAAAGTCTATGCGCTGGATCTGGTGCCTGAGCGTCGGGCGCGCGCCGCACAGCTCGGTGCCATCCCCCTCGACCCGGCCACCGCCAAAGAGCGGCTGATGGAGGAAACCAAAGGCCGCATGCTCGATTGTGCGGTTGAAGCGGTCGGTTCGGACGCGACGATCCGTGCCGCCATTGATCTCGTAGGACCTCAAGGCACCGTTTCCGTGATCGGCGTCAACCAGAGCATGGATTTTCAGTTTCCCATGGGGCTCGCCTTCATCAAGGGACTCACCTTCAGGATTAGCGCCTGCTCGGTCCAATGCCATTGGGATGAGCTGATTTCGCTTATCCGCGGTGACCGGCTTCATCCGGAAATGGTGATCACCCACCGGATGCCTTTGTCTGCGGGGCCGGAGGCCTATCGGCTCTTTGATACCAAGGAAGATGGTGCGCTGAAGATGGTGATGTCCGCCTGATCCGCTCGAAATTTCAAGCGCTTAACGGATGGTGCTCTTGGGTCGCAGCGCGTATACAACTCATAGTCTGGGGCGACTCGCATTAACCTCAGGGCCAGGTGTTAACCCACCTGCCGATGATTCAGCGTAATGTCGCAGCGTCGAGGAGCGGACCACATTTTCGCCCTTTTCGACTTCTAGATAAGCGTGCCCGACGGGCATTTCGATTTTCGGCAGTTTTCTGCCGTTTATGGGCTGGAAGAGATGATGGATACGGGGCATGGCTAAGCCGATTTACGTGCTAAACGGGCCTACCTTGAACATGCTTGGCACGCGCGAGCCTGAAATCTATGGCTCGCAGACGCTTGCCGATGTCGAGGCGATGACGGCTGAGCGGGCCAACGCCCTTGGCCATAGCATCGATTTCCGGCAATCCAATTCAGAGGGCGAGCTGGTCGACTGGATCCTGGAAGCCCGCGAGAAAGCCTCTGGGATTATCCTGAATGGCGCCGCTTACACCCACACGTCAGTTGCGCTGATGGACGCTATCTCAGCGACGGAGCTGCCGGTCGTCGAAGTCCATATCTCGAACATTTTCAAGCGGGAAGAATTCCGCCACCATTCATTCGTTTCACCTGTTTCTCTCGGTGTGATTTGCGGGCTGGGTCCGATCGGCTATGTGCTGGCGGTCGAAGCGCTCGCGTCACATCTGGATAGCTAGAATTACAAAAGAGGGCATAGAGCCACATGAGCACAAAAGGCGTCGATCAGGACTTGGTCCGGCAACTTGCGGAGATCCTGAAAGAAACAGATCTGAGCGAGATCGAGGTTGAAACCGATGATTTGAAAGTGCGGGTCGCACGCCAATCACAGGTCGTCAATGTTGCAGCACCCGTTGCCGCCGCCCCAGCACCGGCTCCAGCAGCTGCCGCCCCTGCACCAGCGGCTGCAGCGCCTGAAGGTGCCGCCAAGTCTTCGCATCCCGGCGCCGTCCCCTCTCCCATGGTTGGTACGGTCTATGTCGCCGCCGAGCCCGGCGCTGCGGCCTTCGTGAGCGTCGGCACCCAGGTGACCCAGGGACAGACGGTTCTCATTGTGGAAGCGATGAAGACCATGAATCAGATCCCGGCGCCGAAGTCCGGCACGGTGACGGAAATCCTTGTGGAAGATGGACAGCCGGTTGAATTCGGCGAACCCCTCCTCATCATCGAATAAAAGCCGGAGCGCGCGCCCCAATGATCGAGAAAGTTCTCATCGCCAATCGCGGCGAAATTGCGCTTCGTGTGCACCGGGCCTGCAAAGAGATGGGCATTTCGACCGTCGCCGTGCATTCCACGGCTGACGAAAATGCCATGCATGTGCGCCTGGCAGACGAAAGTGTCTGCATTGGTCCGCCGGCCGCGGCCGACAGCTATCTCAATATTCCGGCGATTATTTCCGCCTGCGAGATCACGGGCGCCGACGCCGTGCACCCCGGCTACGGCTTTCTCTCCGAGAACGCCCGGTTTGCCGAAATTCTGGAAGCGCACGACATCACCTTCATTGGCCCCACTGCCGAGCACATCAACCTGATGGGCGACAAGATTGCCGCGAAGACCACCGTTAAGGACTTAGGGATTCCAGTTGTTCCGGGCTCCGACGGCGGGGTTACCAGCGACGAAGAGGCCATGCGGGTCTCGAAGGAAATCGGCTTTCCGGTCCTGGTGAAAGCGGCTGCCGGTGGCGGTGGTCGCGGCATGAAAGTGGCGCCGACGGAGGATGATCTTCTGGAAGCGCTGCGGACCGCACGCTCCGAGGCGAAAGCCGCCTTTGGCGATGACGCCATGTATATCGAGAAATATCTCGGTCAGCCGCGCCACATTGAAGTTCAGGTCGTGGCCGACTCTCACGGCAATGTGGCCCATCTGGGCGAACGCGATTGCTCTCTGCAACGCCGCCATCAAAAGGTGTTGGAGGAAGCGCCCTCACCTGCCCTCAATGAAGCAGCCCGCTCCAAGATCGGCGAGATCGTTCGCAAAGCCATTGGCAATCTGGGCTATCTCGGCGTTGGGACCATCGAATTTCTCTATGAGAATGGTGAGTTCTACTTCATCGAAATGAACACGCGCCTTCAGGTTGAGCACCCGGTGACGGAAGCCATCACGGGCATTGACCTTGTGCGGGAGCAAATCCGCATCGCGGCGGGTCTCGAAATGAGCTTCACCCAGGATGATGTCGAGTTTGTCGGACACGCCATTGAGTGCCGGATCAATGCGGAGCATCCAAAAACCTTTGCGCCCTCACCCGGCACCATCAAAGGCTTCCACCAACCGGGTGGACTTGGCGTGCGCGTCGATAGCGGCGTCTACGCCGGCTACCGGATCCCGCCCTATTATGACAGCCTGATCGGTAAGCTGATCGTGCAAGGGCGCAACCGGAACGAATGCCTGATGCGTCTTCGCCGGACGTTGAATGAGTTCGTGATTGAGGGTGTGGACACAACCATTCCGCTGTTTCAGGAACTCGTAAATGAGCCCGACCTGATGAATGGCGACTACCACATCCACTGGCTTGAAGAGTTTCTCGACCGTTCGTGAGGCACCGAACCGCTTCGATGGATGAAATCAATCCTGAGACCCTTTTGAGAGCGTATGCTTATGGCGTCTTTCCCATGGGGGAGGCGCGCGGCTCAGATACGCTCTATTGGGTTGATCCGGAACTTCGCGGCATCCTGCCTCTCGACACATTTCATGTGCCAAAGCGTCTTGCGCGCACCATCAAGGCAGATCCTTTCACCGTGAAGGTCGACACCGCCTTTCGCGCGGTGATGGAGGCGTGTGCTGAAGAAACGCCGGGACGAGGCGGCACCTGGATCAACCAAGCGATCCTGAAAGCCTATACAGAGCTTCATGCACAGGGGCGCACCCATTCAGTTGAATGCTGGCAGGACGATCGGCTTGTGGGTGGACTCTACGGTGTGTCGCTGGGGCGGGCGTTTTTTGGGGAAAGCATGTTCAGCCGGGTGCGGGACGCCAGCAAGGTCGCGCTCGTTCATCTTGTTGCCCGATTGATACGAGGCGGGTACGTGCTGCTGGACACGCAGTTCGTGACCTCGCACCTTGAACAGTTCGGGGCAATCGAAATTCCCCGAGACGCTTACAAGGTACGTTTGGCGGAGGCGCTCACAGGCGCGCCCGGTGATTTTTATTCGATGGAGCCCGACGCGTCGGGCGCTGACATTTTGCAGTCGATCAGCCAAACGTCATAGACCGGATGCTCGACGGCATTCAGCCCCGGGCTGGACGCAAACATCCATCCCGAGAAAAGGCGCGCAGGTGGCCTGGGCAGTTCAGCTTCCGCGGGGTCTCTTTCTTCCAGCTGATCCGCCAAGGTCTTACCGATGTCGAACACTTCGACAAACGCCGTGGTTTCCGGCGTTTCGGTCGGGGGGCGCTTGTTGCAGCTATCCGCGAGAATTTCGAGCGTGCCAAATTGAACCCGTTCGCCAATGGGTACTTCAAGGCGGGTAATACGCGCTGTGATCTTGTCTAAGCCTGTAAAGACCGCCGTCTCGCCGACCGGTTGGGCAAGGCCAGGCGTGCCAGAGGCCACCATCAATCCTGCCGCCAGGAAGCCGCCACGAAGCCTTGAGCGCAGGTTGGTCACTCGTTGCCACCCTGCGCACTGAAGACTGCTTGACCCACCAGTCCGATCAGATCAATCGAGCCTTGCGTGAATTGAATCTCATCGCCGCTCTCCAGCATTTCCTCCGATCCACCTGGCGTGATGGAGACATAGTTGCCGCCCAACAGACCTTCGCTGGTGATTTTGGCGGAGGAGTCGGTCGGAAGCTGAACTTCGTCCGTCAGATTGAATGTGACCACGGCAAAATAATTGTCCTTATTGAGGGACTGTGCCGTCACCGTGCCAATCTTGATGCCTGACATCCGGACATCCGAGCCAGTGGCCAAACCATCGACGCGGTCAAACTCCGCCGTCACTTCAATGCCGCTGACACCGCCCACGTCGGAGACCGAATAGCCATAAGCCAGAAACGCCGCCGCAATCGCTATCACGATGCCGCCGACCAATGTTTCGACGAAGCTGTTGTCCATCTTGAACTTCCCTGCCTTTGCCGCCCTAGCTCCAGTCATCGACCCTGCGAAGGCTGCCCGGCGGATCGCACACCGCCTGAATCACTTACACTATCCCTACGGTTTAATGATATTCCGTTTGAGATTTCCTAATAAGGCCTCTATCGCGCAGAAGTGTGGCCATCCTGCGCCATTTCGGGAGCTTTTTTCGTTGTTTTTCGCTTATTCGGGAGACCAGGCGTCGTAATCGCCGGTGACGCGGGGCCGACCACCCTGGGTCGAGAGGCTCCCGTCAGGCCGGTAGGCATAAGGCGTGCCGGTCAGATTCGGCTGGTGGGGCTTCTGCCACTCGCGAACCGTATAGTCTTCATCTGTGGGGACCGTGTCGACGGTTTTGTGGATCCAGCCATGCCATTCCGGCGGGATACGCGACGCCTCGACCAAGCCGTTATAGACCACCCAGCGCCGATCCTCTTTTGATCGGTAATACTTGTTTCCCTGCGCGTCTTCGCCCATCAGCTCGCCATGACGCCACGTATGGAAACGCGTGGCCAGGGTTTGGCTGTGCCACCAGGTAAAAAACTGCGCCAGAAAGCTCATGGCAAGGTCCTGTATTCCATCTCGTATCGCGGGGACACGCGAGATTCTTGGTGAGAAACGCGGCGAATATGGCATTCCACGGGGGCTCCGTCCAGCCCCAGCGGTGCGACTAAGAGGACCGCGGCCACCAGATCCAGACGCCGGTCAGGCTGAGCACCAGGAGCAGGATCGCCGAACCATCCATGATCCAAACCCCCAGGTCACCGAGAAAATTGCCGGAGTGCAGATCCAGGACAATGCGGTAGAGCGGCAGACCCTCGCCGCGCAAATGCTGGTTCATCGCCGGAATCAACTCAGCTGGAACGGGCACACTTGATGACCAGGAAATGGGCTGCGCGGGTCCCTCAGCGGCGATCCAGACGGCAGCATTCATATCTGATGAGAAGAGCGTCTCGCCGGCCCTCACAAAGAGACGCTCTCCCGCTGTCCCAATCGCGCTGATATCCGCCCCAAACGCAACGGGGAGAAACCGCTCAACCAGCTCGCCTTCCGACGTGACGAGTATGAGCTCCCTCGGCAGGGCGAGAACAAAGAGATCCCCAGGTGCGACAGCTCCCACCAGTTCTCCAGCGCCCCCGACCAGAGGCACCTCTTCAAAGAAGAGCCACCCCCCGGCTGAGCTAACGACAGTATTGCCAGCATCAAAGGCGCGTGCGGTTTCGTCGACGCCTGCAATGCCGTACCAGTCGAGGATCCAGCTGTTTTCAATTTTGATCTCATCGAGCTTCAGGGAACTTGCATGGTTCAACGCGAGTCCCGTGACACTCAGAAGCAGTACAAAGAAGGCGGCGGTCAAGCCTAGGCGGCGATGCCAGAGCCGCAGCGTTCTCCCGGAGAGCATGGGTCAGGCGTCCTCGCGCACAATGCCGTCCAGACGAAGGGCGAGACGCGCAAGCTTTGTGAGTGCCCTCACGGACAGGGTCGCTCCGGATATCCCGTCAATCTGGCCGGTGAGTCTTTCGTCTTCGGCCAAGCTCATGCCGCGAAACTGATCGGTGAAAAACGGATAGCGCACTTCCCAGCCATGGCTTTCGCGATAGATCAGGACCTGCACCCGCTCAATCGCGCCCGACTTCACGGAGATCCCCGTAGTGATGGGTTGGGTCTTTCCAATTTCTTCCAGAATCCAGACGGTCCGGTCCGCATCCTGCCAATAGCGCATTCTCAACCCACCGGGCTTACGGCCGAGGATCTTCTGCATCTCGGTTTTTACGTCCCCCTTGAGCCAAAGGAACGACGGCTCCGGTGCAGCGCTTCCAAAAACGTCAGACAAGAATGCGTCCGGCTCCATAAACACATCCACCGCACGTGCCGGCGCAATGGCGACCATCGCAAGGATCATGGGAACAATGAATATTTGCTTGAGCATTGCTTTGCCTGAGATAGGGAAACAGGGCGCCAGATTGAGGCGCCCTGTTCATATAGCTCTTTGTCGCGTTCCTTAGAACTGGAAACCGACCCCTAGATTAACGCGATCGTCTTGCGTACCGCCTGTGGGCGCGCTGTCGAACTGATAATCAGCTTTCAGCACGGTGTCAGGTGTTGGCCAGAAGTTTGCGCCGAAGCGGGTCTGAGAGAAATTCGAGTCGGTGTTATCGCCACCATTATTGTCCCACTCCGCGTACTGCACGAAGAAGCCCAGGTCGCCAATATCCGTCGCAAAACGATAGGACGGTTCGATGTACCATCCATATTGCTCGTCGCGGCCAACTGCAGCGGCGGCGTTGCTGTCCAGATCCCAGAATGCCGCAAGGGCACGGAACCCGACCCGGCCCGGCCCAAAGGCCATGGATGCATCAATGTGAGCTTCAAGCAATGTCGCCGGTGTCTCTTCTGCCATGCCTTGCGTCACATCGAATTGGTGTTGTGCTGTCACGCCAACCTCAACGCCTGGCATGCCGGTCCATTGCACACGACCGGTCACAGCGCCATCAGCTGCCCGCGCCTCAGCAACTTTTTGGCGACCGTTGCGGATTTTGAAAGCGTTCGAGCCGGTTGTCGGCACCTGCAGTCCGGAATGGTACATGACGTTGTAGCTGAATTCGTTGCTCAGCTGACCGTGTGCACCAACGCCTGCTTCCCACCAAGTGGTTGGAATAATGTTCTTTTCGACTTCGTTTCGCTCAACACCATAAAAAGTGGGCGGCTCGTGTGTTTCATTGAGAATACCGACTGGGATCAATTGCACACCCGCCGTCAGCGAATGATATTCGGCGATGTCGAATTCAAGGAATGCCTGCTCGAGCTCAACTTCACCCGGCTGACCTTCGCCGGCCAGCGCGTGTTCAAGTTCTACCTCCGCAAACATACGAACATTGTCGGTGAATTCGTGGGCGATGAAGAGAACAAACCGGTGGAAGTCCACTTCCTGCTTGTCGCCACCATTGTAGTGCAGTTCGCCGTAGCCGCCGAGCGATGTACGCTGCCACCAGCCTGGTTCAGACGAGCCGCCGCCTGTTGAGGCGATTTCTTCGACCACCTCGCCTGTCGCCTCAACCTTTTCATCCGTATCGGCCAGTTTGGAGGTGAGTTCGTCGATCTGGGCCTGTTGCGCCTGGATCATCTGCCACATCTCTTCGCGACTGGGCAGATCGTCGGCGAATGCCGCCGTTGAGAGGAGCGCGGCACTCAAGCCAAGAGCTCCCGATTTGATAATTCTTTTCATATGCATTTTCGATCCCGTTCCCGCCCCGTTACCTGATACTTGATATTTTTTAGGGGCTTTCGGTGGACCGTAATGACGTTCTTGCGAGTCATTTGCAAATCTTTTTTGATAGTGCTTCGCATTCCTGATGACGTGTGTTAATTCTGCACCATGAAATTTCGAATTGTCCCTAAACCAAAGTTTGGGCGTCCCTCGCGATCTCCGGAGGTGTCGCGCCGACGGTGCCTCACTCTCTTTGCGTCAGCAGCGGCGCTGCCCTTGGCAGCAAACGCGGCGCCCTCGAGGCATTCGACATGGAACGGCATCTCCATGGGCGGCGATGTCTCCATCGTGCTTGATGGCTTCGGGGACCGGGAACGCGATGCGCTGATGGAGCTCGCGCTCAAAGAGCTGCATCGGTTGGAAGAGATTTTCAGTTTGTACAAGCCTTCGTCTGCCCTCTCTAGGCTGAACCGAGACGGCATCCTGATCGACCCGCCTTCGGAGCTGGTACGCGCGCTGCACGACTGTCGGTCCCTCTATGAAAGATCGGGCGGGGCATTTGATCCGACAGTTCAACGGATGTGGGAGTATCACCAACGGAGCTCACAGGCCGCCGTCGATGACAAAGGGTTTCCGTCTCGGTTTGCCGATGCCCATGCCGCCGTCGGCTTTGACCGCGTAAAGGTCTCGGCCCAAAAGATCGTTTTGCCGAAAGGCACATCGCTCACCCTGAACGGCATTGCTCAGGGCATCATTACTGACCGCGTTGCGAATCTGTTGCGATCTGCCGGCGCACAAAACACGCTCATCAATCTGGGCGAATTCAGATCATTGGGCCCGAAAGCCGACGGATCTCCCTGGGCCATCGGCCTGCGGGATCCAAACGCGGCGTGGCGTTTGTCGGCGCGTGTGCCCCTGGTCGACGGTGCGCTCGCAACGTCCGCCGGGTCAGGGTACCGGTTCGCTGGCGCACATCACCTCATTGATCCGGCGACTGGCACAAGCCCCATGCATTTCTCGTCTGTCACAGTGGGCGCTCCGACGGCAGCGCTCGCAGACGGGCTCTCAACGGCCCTCTATGTGCTGCCCCTGCCCCGCGCACAGGCACTGGTGGACCAATATGAAAGCGTCGGCGCCCAATTTACATTGGCAGACGGGCGCACAGTGGCGACAGATCGTTGGAGCGATTTGTTCGGTTAAATATCCAAATCCCAGGCAGCGCCTTCGGCGACTTTCTGTTCAGCGACTGCCACAGCCGCTTTGGGAAGCTTCAGAGTCAATTGCTGGCGCATCTGACCGTCTTCCTCGTAGAAGGGACGCTTGTCGGCCAGGATCCAATCCACTCGATGCAGCAGATTTGCGGGGGTCAACGGTTTGACCAAAAACTGACTGGCGCCTGCATCAAAAGCCTGTCGGATCAAACGCGGACGGCCATGCGCCGTCAACATGATCACTGGAATGAAGCAGGCTGGTTTGTTGTCGGCCTTGCGCAGAATCTCAAGGAAAGAACAGCCGTCCATCGGCTTCATTTCCCAATCGCTGATGATGAGGTCGGGCTGGCGGTTCTTGATCTCGGACAGCGCTTCCGTTCCGTCCTTGGCTTCGCGGATCGATTGAACATCAAAGGCTTCGAGGATCGTATGGACGAGGCGGCGCATGTGAAAATTGTCGTCCACCACCAGCACATCGAGCGTGCCGAGCTCGCGCCCATAGGCGTTGCTATGCTTTGCCGCGATGGTTTGCGTGCTCAATTTGGACCCCATGCCTCTAGCGAGCAGTGATTTGCGCAGCGTTTACCAAAAAGGCTGAGCTTTCCTGCCCTTTTCTTTTACGCTCTAAATCCTTCTGATTAGTAACCAGCCCCTGTGGAAATAGAGTCGATTCGCGATTCTCAATCCTTCACCCTGCCTTTCGCGGACTGGCGCCCCCGCGTAATTCGAGGTCCGTAAGCCATTCGACACAAGTCCTTGACGCACCGGCCTCAGACCACCACAGTTTGTGTCGGCTCAGATGAAGAACACAGCATCTGGTACCAACCGGACAAAAAAGGGCGACAGAGTTCCGTCCGTCCCTTGAACAGCTGATCTAGGTGATTTCCCTATTGATTCAGTGGTTTAAGGACGCGGAGCACCAGGACACCTGCCCCTGATACGTCCCGAGTTGGCAGCAAGTGCGCATCTGAGACCTGAGGTTAGAGATTGGGTCTCGTCGGCGGCGAGAGCCCTTTTTGCAGAAGGAAAACGGGGGCCAGATGCGCATACAAAGATGTTTCACAGACGAAGCCAAATCGCCGTATGACGGGATCGAGTTCCGCACGACAACGAGCGAAATTCGAAATCCCGATGGCACAATTGTGTTTCGCCTTGATGACATCGAGGTCCCGGCGGACTGGAGCCAGGTCGCGGCCGATATTCTGGCGCAAAAATACTTCCGCAAAGCCGGGGTTCCAGCGGCGCTGCGACCGGTCAAAGATGAGAGCGTGCCAACCTGGCTGTGGGCGCATGAAGCTGATGAACCCCGGCTTCAGGACATGCCGGAAGGTGAGCGGTTCGGGCCGGAGACCGACGCCCGTCAGGTTTTCGACCGGCTGGCCGGCACCTGGACCTATTGGGGCTGGAAAGGCGGCTATTTCGACACGGAAGCGGACGCACGCGCGTTTTATGATGAGCTGCGCTTCATGTTGGCGACACAGATCGCAGCGCCAAACTCGCCACAATGGTTCAACACGGGGCTTCATTGGGCTTATGGCATCGACGGGCCAGCTCAGGGGCACCACTATGTCGACTTTCAAAGCGGCGACCTGACGGTCAGCGACAGCGCCTACGAGCATCCGCAGCCCCATGCCTGCTTTATCCAAGGCGTCGATGATGACCTGGTGAATGAAAACGGCATCATGGACCTCTGGGTCCGCGAAGCGCGCCTGTTCAAATTCGGGTCCGGCACCGGTTCCAACTTTTCGCATCTGCGTGGGGAAAGCGAGCCGCTTTCCGGCGGCGGTAAGTCGTCGGGCCTCATGTCCTTCCTGAAAATCGGTGATCGGGCGGCTGGCGCCATCAAATCCGGCGGCACCACGCGCCGTGCGGCGAAGATGGTGGTGGTCGATGTGGACCATCCGGATATCGAACATTTCATCAATTGGAAGGTGATTGAGGAACAGAAGGTCGCGGCCCTCGTCACCGGTTCCAAGATTAATGAGAAGTTCCTGGGCGCGGTGATGCGTGCCTGTGTGAATTGCGAAGGCCCTGAAGGCGACTGCTTCGATCCAAAGAAAAACCCGGCGCTCAAGCGCGCGATTATTGCAGCACGGGAAGCGATGATCCCGGAAAACTATGTGCAGCGGGTGATCCAGTTCGCCAAACAAGGCTTCAAGGAGATTGAGTTCCGGACCTATGACACGGACTGGGATTCGGATGCCTATCTCACCGTCTCCGGACAGAACTCGAACAACACGGTTCGCGTCACTGATGATTTCCTAAAAGCGGTCGAGGCGGACGGCGACTGGCATCTGATCCAGCGCACGGATAGTGCCATTGCCAAGACGCTGAGTGCTCGCGACCTCTGGGAGCAGATCGGCCAGGCTGCCTGGCAGAGCGCCGACCCCGGGATCCAGTATCACACCACCATCAATGATTGGCATACGTGCCCTGAAAGCGGCGAGATCCGGGCGAGCAATCCGTGTTCGGAATATATGTTCCTGGACAACACGGCCTGTAATCTGGCGTCGATCAACCTGATGCAATTCAGACAAGCGTCGGGCCGCTTTGACGTCGAAGCGTTTGAGCATGTCGCCAAGCTCTGGACGGTTGTGCTGGAGATCTCCGTCCTGATGGCGCAGTTCCCGTCCAAGGAGATTGCCGAACTCTCCTACAAGTTCCGCACGCTGGGGCTGGGCTTCGCCAATATTGGCGGTCTCTTGATGTCGCAGGGCATCGGCTATGACAGCAAGGAAGCGCGCGCGATTACCGGCGCGATCTCCGCCATCATGACCGGCGTGTCCTATGCGACCTCAGCACAGATGGCGAAGGAACTGGGCGCCTTCCCCGGATATGGGGAGAACGAAACCCATATGCTGCGCGTCATGCGCAACCATCGTGCGGCCGCCCACGGCGAAGCAACGGCCTATGAGGGACTTGCGACCAATCCGGTGCCCCTTGACGCTCCCCACTGTCCGCAGGGCGATCTGGTAGAACATGCCCGCGCCGCCTGGGACCTTGCCGTCGCCATGGGCGAGAAATACGGCTACAGGAATGCGCAGGCAACGGTTGTGGCCCCCACGGGCACCATCGGCCTCGTGATGGATTGTGACACGACCGGCATCGAACCCGATTTCGCGCTGGTCAAGTTCAAGAAGCTTGCCGGCGGCGGCTATTTCAAGATCATCAACCGCGCGGTGCCGCAGGCGCTGCGCACGTTGGGCTATAAGCCCGATCAGATCGAAGAAATTGTCGGCTACGCGGTGGGCCACGGCACTCTCGCCAACGCGCCCAGCATCAACCACGAGACGCTGGCCGCCAAAGGCTTCACCCAGGACGCTTTGGAGACCGTCGAAGGCGCGCTTGCCACGGCTTTCGACATTCGCTTTGCCTTCAACAAATATTCCCTGGGCGAGGCGTTTTGCACCGAGACCCTTGGTCTGGATGCAGAAGCGATGGACGACCTTGATTTCGACATGCTGTCGGCGCTGGGCTTCAGCGCTGACGACATCGACGCCGCAAACCTGCATGTTTGTGGTGCGATGACGCTGGAAGGTGCGCCTGGCCTCGCAGACGCGCACCTTCCGGTCTTCGACTGTGCCAACCCTTGCGGGCGCACGGGCAAACGCTTCCTATCGGTGGAAAGCCACATTCGGATGATGGCGGCGGCACAACCCTTTATCTCAGGTGCCATCTCCAAAACCATCAATATGCCGAATACGGCCACGGTAGAGGACTGCAAAGAAAGCTACATGCTGTCCTGGAAGCTTGGCCTCAAAGCCAATGCGCTCTATCGCGACGGGTCCAAGCTCTCGCAGCCGCTCAATTCGCAGCTGGTGGACGATGATGATCTGGACATGGAGATGGCGGACGAGACCATCGCCGCCGCGCCCTCGCTCATCGAGCAACCGGCTGCGGCGCAGGCCGCAACGCTTGCGGGCAAGCTGGCGGCGAAAACCATCGAGCAGGCACAGGAGGCAACGTCCGCAGCGGCAAGCTCTCTAGGGGCGGCGATGATGGATGGGGAACGCGGCAAGCGGGCGAAACTGCCCGATCGCCGCAAAGGCTATACCCAGAAAGCGGTGGTGGGCGGCCACAAGGTCTATCTGCGTACCGGCGAATATGAAGACGGCACGATCGGTGAAATCTTCATCGACATGCACAAAGAAGGCGCCGCCTTCCGGTCTCTCATGAACAATTTCGCGATCGCGATTTCGCTCGGCATGCAGTATGGCGTGCCGCTGGAAGAATATGTGGAAGCTTTCACCTTCACCCGCTTTGAGCCTGCGGGTCTGGTCCAGGGCAATGACACGATCAAGAACGCCACGTCGATCCTCGACTATGTGTTCCGGGAACTGGCGGTTTCCTATCTCGGTCGTCACGATCTGGGCCATGTGGACCCGGCGGACCTCACCCCCGATGCCATGGGCGATGGAGAAGAGGAAGGCAAGCTGCCGCCGGCGCCAATGCCTGCAACCGCCATTGCCTCACCGGGCTTTGCGCGGAACACACAGCTCGGAAACCTGTATGTCGTCCGCGGGGGCGCCGCCACGGTCCGTGCCGGTCAGGCCGCCGAAGCGCTCACCGCTGAAGTAGAGGCGGAGCCGGAGACCATGCTCGTCACGGAGACAGAGATTGTCGCAACCGAGCAGATTGCGGTTGCCACAACGGTTCAGGCGGGCGGCGGCAACACCTCCATCTCGCGGACCATGTCGGCAGCAGTGGAGGCGCGGATGAAGGGCTATGAGGGTGAAGCCTGCGGCGAGTGCGGCAACTTCACCATGGTGCGGAACGGCACCTGCCTCAAATGCGACACCTGTGGCAGCACCAGCGGGTGTAGCTGAGGAAACAAAGAGGGGTTCTTACCCCGCTTTGCGTCCTTCGATGATCCGACAGATTGCTGTTGCATAGGCATAGGCGCGCCCGTCGGCGTCTTCGAGAACGCCGTCGGCGATCGCCATGCTCTTGGTGCGATCGACAACTTTTGCCGTCGCTTTCAGTTCTTCATTGTACGGGACGGGCCGGACCATTTTGACGTTCAGATCAACGGTGCCATAGCCGACCCCTGCGCCCAGAATCGTATGCACCGCACAGCCTGTGGCTGAGTCCAACACGGTCGCCGCAAATCCGCCATGGACGGCGCCCAACGGATTGCTGTGCCGGTCGTCCGCCTTTGCCTGGAAGATCACGCTTCCCTCTTCGGCTTCCACAATCTTCATCGGGATCACGCCGGCGATCCCTTGATCGCCCATATTCCCCGGCAATGTGGTTGCAAATCTCATCAGCTCAAGGCCGGTCATATCTTCCAGGTTCACTTCAATCATCCTCTTATTGTTCTCGGTAGCATCAGTTTGTATCGACATCATCGACCGCCTCGTTCAGGAAGCTTTCGTCAAAGATGATGAGGGGTTTATGGCTGGGCAGCACCAAGCGCTCGGGCGCATCGTCCAAAGAGATGATTTCGGACTCAATGGCCCGCGGGTTGATCGCACCGGCTTCGAGCTCAGACATGACATCGGGCAAAAAGTTCCGCGACGGACAAAAGCTCGAGCGCAGGGTGACGCCGGTATAGTGCATGGCCTCGATCGGAATGGAGATATCTTCCAGATAGATCACGACATTCTCGACCACCGCGGCGTGGGCCGCCGCGAGCAAGCAAAACCTGAGCGAGTCGCCCCCCTGCCGTTCGTTGATGATCACGTCATAGACCGGCGGCACCTGCAAACCGTCTTCCCAGGTGAGCGTCTCGGCGCCAATGTCTTTGGCGACGGACAGGCGCAGCGGGTCGTCATCGACATAGGTGACCTCACGCGCGCCGGCGGCGAGCGCCCATTGCGCGGCATAGAGACCATAGCCCGCATTGCTGGTAATCAAGACCCGCGCGTCCGGCTTCTTTCTGATATGCGGTACCGTCGTGCTCCATGCATCGCTCAACGTATCCCCTGCGGCGACGGCGGCGAGCGGATCCACGCTCGCAGGAATTTTCACCAAGGCATGGGAGGCATACGGAACCCGGTAACTCTCGGAGAACATGCCGCCAAAGTCAGACCCGTCCGGCATGCCATAGGTCGCAACAATGGGAACCTCTTTTTCATGACAGTTGAGGGGATTTTTGTCCCGGCAGGACGGGCAGACACCACAGGTGCGATGATAGGGAACGGAGACAATGTCCCCGATCTCCAGGCCTGCGACCGCATTGCCTTTGTCGATCACGCGGGCCACGGATTCATGGCCGAGCGCAAAGGGCGGCTCGAAGGGGCTGTTGCCGGAGATGATCATCGTATCGACGTAGCAGCAGCTCGCGGCGATGGTGGAGACAAGAACCTCATGGTCGGCCTGGATCGTTGGGGCGGAAATGTCCCGCCATCCAAGCTTATTCACCTCTTCAAAAAACAAGCTCCGCATGAGGCCCTCTTCACTTATCTAATTGCTTTTATTATGATTTTTATCTGTCACTTCATTTTCGGAAGTGACTATAGATTGCACTTCCTGGCTTTGCAAGAGTTACTTTCCATATTAGAGTCTATGCCGCTGCTTTGACTGAGAACGGATCTCCCCCGATGGCCCCAGCTGACCTCGATACTCATCGATCGACCTGCCCGCTCGCGAGCACCCTCGACTTTGTGGGCGACAAGTGGAGCCTGCTGGTCATCCGCGATCTGGTTTATTTCGGCAAATGCACGTTCAAAAAATTTCAGAGCTCAGCCGAGAAGATCCCGGCCAAGACGCTCGCCGACCGGCTCAAGAAGCTGGAGGGTTTGGGGATCATCTCCAAGCAGCCCTATCAAACACGCCCGGTCCGCCATGAATATGAACTGACGGACAAAGGCCTGGCGCTCCTGCCCGCGCTCAAAGCGCTCACCTTGTGGGGACAGGCACATATCGATGACAGAGACACCATCGTCGCCGTCAAAGATGGCGTGCAGAGCATGACGCGGCCGGTTTCCGTCGACCTTGCCTGGCTGGAAGTCTCTTAATTCCGTATACGGATTTTTATCTCAACACGCCCACTCACCCCTCGTGCAGCGCGCGGGTGACAATCAAACAAAAGGACAGACCCCATGAGTGACACGCCCAAAGGATACTGGATTGCCCACGCCACAGTGACCGACCAGGCGAAATATGATGAATACCGCGCCGGCGTCGCCGAGCCGTTTCAGAAATACGGCGCCAGGTTCCTCGCCCGCGGCGGCGACTTTGAAGTGGTGGAAGGCCAAGCCAAGGAGCGCCACATCGTGGTTGAGTTCCCCAGCGTCGAGGCGGCGAAGGAATGTTTCCACTCGCCGGAATATCAGGCGGCCAAAGCCAAGCGCAAAGGCGCGTCAGAGAATGACGTGATTATTGTGGAGGGGGTTTGAGGCATGATCTTCTGTCTACTCTGCAGGCTCTAAGCGAGACGGTCGCTCGGCCTTAGCGACAATCGCTGCCGCAAACGCAAATGCTGCCTCGGATACCTTATCTTTTAGCCCATGACCTGCCTCGCATTGATGGGATACAAAGCGCCCTGCGAGGGCGGCTCCGCTTTGTGTCCCATCAACTCTGTAAAAAGCTAGGTTGGTGGCAAAGAAATCGCTGCCATCGCAAGCTAGGTCCGCGAGAAAGCCTGTTAGTTCAGATGTATAGTCGCTCGTTTCAACACCAGGCCAATTTTCGAAAGCATAGCCAACTCCAGGTAGGCTTTTTGAGGCGCGTTCGCGCAAATTCGTTCTGGGACCAAAATCAGGGTTTGGAGTGCGTACCGACGCGACCCGAATACGATCGATCATCTCTCTGCGGAGACTACCCGAAGGAATGCTCTCTGCTGTTTGCTCTACGCCCATCCAATAGCCTCTATGGGTGTACTTGTCTGGATGCAGCGATGTTGCATTGGTGAAGTTCGTAAGCTGCAGTTTGGTGTTGTTAAAGTTAACCCCTTGAATCTGAGAGTCTCGGTAGTCTGCTGCCTCTGACATAGCTTCGGATAAGTCTGCGCCCTGTAGAAATGCCTCCACAAAACTTGCCCCTTGAAGCTGCGCAGAAGTCAAGCTTGCACCTTGAAGCTTTGCATGATTTAGCCTCGCTCCATTCAGCCTTGCAAACGATAGATTCGAGCCTTGCATATAAGCATGGGCTAGGTTTGCTCCCTGAAGCCTCGCGAACTCCAGAGTCGCCCCCTGAAGCTGCGCAAATCCCAAATCTGCACCTTGAAGCTGCGCGCCCTTGAGGCTTGCGCCTTGGAGTCCCGCACCACCAAAAGTGCTACGTTGAAGTTCCGCTAACCCTAGGTCAGCTCCCTGAAGCTGTGCTAAATTGAGCTTCGCTCCAATCAGACTTGCGCCTTTAAAGTCAGCTTCCTGAAGATTCGCACTCTCCAAAAGCGCGAAGTTCAAAATCGAGTTGCTAAAATTGGCGTGACGAAGATCACGTCCTCGCAGATCCATTGGTTCACCATAGCGAAGCCGTGCTTCAAGCAAACTCCTTTCGTCGAAACCAATTGCGGCTTCGAAAGCAGCGACGTTCTCCGGCGGTGGATCGACCGCCCAAAAGGTACGACCACTTAGTTCAAGGTTGCGAAAAAGGTCCACCCCCGGGGCTTCTTTCTCCCAGAAAGTCCGAGTTCCTGATTGGTCAAAGATGGTGCCCGGCGCTGTCAAGATCAGCCATGACATCAAAACCGCAAACGTTGACCCAATATTCCTGACACTCGGAAAATCTTCTTTGACATGATGAAAGAAAAGAAGCGCTGCTGTATCGCCTATGACAAGGAGACGATGCCACATTGACATTGGCTCACTGTGATAGGCGAGGAATTGGTACTGTGTATAGAGCAGCAGCAAGACCGGCATGACGAACAGCGTCGAGCCGACGATGGTCCAGAGGACGACTTTCTCCTTACGGTTCTGCTCAAAACTGCCAAATAGAAGTGCATAGTCGAAAGGGAATAGACGGCCACGTACAGACTCTTTTTCCGCTCCATCTAGATTCTCAATTTGCTTTCTGAGTTGAGAGAGTTTGTTGAGCAAGTTCATGTGGAACAGGACGAAGAACGCGGGCGCGACGACATAGAACGTCAGAAGCGGAACACCGATGTCAAAGAGGGGCATTTTGACCGGTGTTTCGCGGAGCAGGTCTTCATGGGTGGTTCCGCTGACAAGAATGAAGAGCGTTGCGCCGAGGGCGAGGTATGAAAAGAAGAGCGTGCGGCAATATGAAGACGTATTGTTGATCGCACCGATTTGCGCGATCTCGGTGTCCGTCAGACTCGCACCAGACGCAGCAGCAATGCCTGTTCGGCGCAATCGCGCGTTCCGGTCCTCCGGGCGAATAAACGACATGCCCCATCCCCTAAATCCGCTGTCTCATTTTTTTAAGTAAACTCCCTAGTTTGATAAGTTGGCAACCCTTATTCGTGGCCCAGGTGCGTTAGAACCCCAACAACAAACGCGTGGCCGGACGAAGGTCCCGCAGGCGTCTATTCCACGCATGGTGTCATCCTCGTGCTCGACACGAGGATCCATAGGGAGTCGAGAGGCGTGATTGACCCTCGGGTCAAGCCCGAGGGTGACAGCTTCGGTTTGTGTTTGTCGCAGCGGACAATCAAATACTCGGCGTCATTGCCGGACTTGTTCCGGCAATCCAGGGGCTACAAACGCTGACTTGTGTTCCACCGCCCCTGGACCCCCGGAACAAGTCCGGGGGTGACGGCTTTTGTTTTGACGATTGGCTGGAAAAGAAAACTACAATTCAGCAAAAAAACTTATCCTCCCCCCACTTTGCATCCCCATTTAATAGGGCATCTCCCGCCTGAGTGAGGGGCGTGTCGACCGTTCCGATGTGACGGGTGGGAGCGCGGCGTCCGAGGTAGTGAGGGGTAACGGCCTCATGAGTCGGAGCTGCCTGTCTGGGGCCGGGGCGAGGAGAATCCCCGGGAGCGCCCTCTTAAGCCTGTGGACTGCGGCCGGATGCGAAAGCCCCGACCCGCATTTCCAGAAACAAGCGGGTCCTCAGTGGCCAGGGTTACGACAGGTGGATGCAGCTGCCGCGTGCGCGGAGTGCCGGAAGGCCTCTAAAAAACAAATCAGATGAGGCTTTGCGGCATTCCGCGTCCCTCACACATTCTGCACCCGTGGCGGCGGTCCGTCGGCGCGGCGGGTTTGGCACGCTAACTCGGCGGGGACAGGTTAGACCGATGAGAAACAGTCCGTCCGCGACCACGGAAATTCAAGTTTACCCAACGGCATCTGCGCCCTTATGATCCTTTAGGATTATTTTGAAATGGATGCTGGCGCTCCTTATATGGCCTCTCCCCTGCTTCAATCGCCACGCACGGCTGCTTTTGCTGATCTTTGGTATGAGTGCCGCGCGCGTGCGGAGCGGGCGGTGCCGATGATGGATGATTTTGATCTTGAAGCACTGGCACCCTTTTTCCCGACCATGGCATTGCTCAATCTCGACGATCAGCTGCCCGGCACTTACCGTTTCTGGGGCACCCGGCTGCAGGAGATTTTCGGCAGGGACCTGACGGGCCTCACGGTTCGCGATATGGCAGATCCGAAGACGGGCGCCCGGATGTTTGAGGAGATCGAGGCGTTTCGCAACAGCCACGGCTCCGAAGCCGTGCTCGGCAGATGGGCTGAGGGGTTACTGCGCACGACAACCGGGCGGGAGATGCGGGTCGAGAGCCTTGGTCTGCCCTATTTCGAAGGCACCCCGCCCCTGAACCGGCGCATGCTGATTGCTGAGACGCTGGAAACGCTGGCGTTTGGTGAAACCCTGGCGCCGAATTTCACGGAAACAAAGACGCGTGTGTTCGATGCGTCCGGTCCCCGTCCCGACTGGCTGCAGCTCGATCCACATTCATAAGCGGGCGGCATCAGGGCATGCTTCAGAGTCTGGCGGTCCCGCCCAAGAGAAACAGGCAGTTCGCCTAACAACCAAAGGTTTAGACTTTAGGCCTAGTCTCCCTTCGTGTTGGTCAGCACAGAGTATCTTGGGAGGGGGCGCCGGGTGTCTGAACCGAAACTGATAACTGATGAGGCCCACGCGTTTGCGGACCTTTGGTATGACGCGCGCGCTGCCAACGGCATGCTTCTCCCCACAAAAGACGATTTTCCGCTTCGCCGACTTGCGCCCTTCATGCCGAATATGGCGCTTGTGAGCTTTGAAAAAGACAACCGCGCGAAATACGAACTCTTTGGGACCATGCTGGCGGAACTGGCTGGTATTGATCTGACCGGTCAGTATCTCGACGAGACACAGAGTCCTGAGGCCAGAAGGCAGCGGGAGAAAGGGCTTGCGGCGTTTCATGCTGAAGCTGGACCTGATGCCTACCGGGCCCGATGGTCCATCGGGCAAGCGCGCATGACCAGCGGGCGCTTGGTAAAGATTGAAGACCTGGCGCTGCCTTATCTTGATGAACCCAGTGGCGAGATGCGCCATATGAATTTCGCAACGGTGCTCGGCACGCTTGAGTATGGAGAGGGCATGACCGGTTTTATCGCGGCTGAGGAGTTGATCTGGTTTGACGCCGCTTTGGAGCGGCCGGACTGGCTCCGCAAGGACCATACGCCGTCGCGTCCTGAGCCGCGGCGCGCTTACATCAGAGTCTGAACGCGGACCAAGAAAACACACATTTCGTCTAACAACCAAAGATTTAGAATTTGGCGCTAGTCTTCCAAGCGTGTTGGTCGGCACATAGTAAGGTGGAAAGGGTCAGCGGGTGGCCGAACCTAAACTGATGACTGACGAGGCGCAGGCGTTCGCGGACCTGTGGTATGAAACGCGATCCGCCAGCGGCAGACCTCTGCCGTCCAAAAACGATTTTCCACTCAGACGTCTGCAACCCTTTATGACACGGCTGGCGCTCATCCGCTTCGATGAGGAACGCATTGCGCGTTACACCCTGTTTGGCTCAGGGCTGGTTTCCGATTTCGGCGCTGACATGACCGGCGAGATTGTCCATGAGGCGATGGACCCGGCGAGCCTCGATGCGCTCTTCACCGACCTTGGTAGGTTTTTCGAAGAGTTTGGGCTGGATGCGCCCTACGGCCGCTGGGTCGCAGGCAAGGCGCAGGCAGCCACAGGACGCAAGGTGGAGTATGAGAGCCTCTCTTTTCCCTATGTTGAGCCTTCGGACCAATCTGTCAGGCTGATGATGTTTGCCCTCCCCGCTGCCGAGATCGGATTCGACGAGGTGTTTCACGTCGGCATCCATGAAGAGCGCTCTCAGATCTTCTTAGCGACAGACCCCAGACCCGACTGGATGTATCTTAATCCGATCCGCCCACGTTTGGTCGAAAGTGTTTAGACTGCTCCCCAGCACCTGGTTTCAGCTGACGGGAGGTCCTCATGAGCCAAATTATCCCAGCGCGGATGACGGCAGAGATTGACGGCGATTTTGTGGTCTTTCTCATCGGCATGCGGATCAATAAATGGTGGTTGCCCCACAAGTGGGTCCCGGTGGCCCGCGCCATGGGCCGCATGCTGAAGGAACTCGAAGAGACCCCTTCTGAGGAAACCGGCTTTCTGGGCGTGCAACGCACCGGGCTTCTGTTCGTGCAGTACTGGCGGTCGTTCGAACAGCTGGAGGCTTACGCGCGCGCGGGCGATCACGAACACTGGCCTGCATGGGCGCGTTTCAATGCTCTCCTGGGTCGGACCCGCGGGGATGTGGGCATCTGGCACGAGACCTATCTGGTCAAAGCCGGTGCCTATGAAAATGTCTATAGCGGGATGCCCCCGTTCGGACTTGGGAAAGCGATGGAAGCTTCAGGCGGCCTGATGCCCGCGACCGGGTCCCGAGAGGCGGCACGGGACCGTCTTCGCTCCCAGTAATCCTGGAAGGTTTGGCTCCAGACGGATCAAATCCGCAAGGTCCCGTTAAGATTTCCATCATAAAACCTAGACCCAAACCTGTTTCACCATAGAGGTGTGTCTGTTGCGTCCTGCGTGTCTCAAATCGCCGAAAGTTGCCGCCTTTGCGGACTATTGGCATGAGTTGCGGGGGGCGTCGACGCAGGACATTCCCTCTCTCGTCGAATACCCGCTCGAAATATTTGGTGCCTTTCTGCCCAACTTGGCCGTCACCCGCCGACGCCAAGATGGAAACCCCTACTACCATTTCTACGGAACAGAACTGGCGAAAGAGTTCGGACACGATCTGACTGGCAAGGACGTCATCGCCGACATGACAGAAGAGGCCAAAGAGCAGTTTCTTCAATCCGTAGCAAATGCGGACGCTCTGGAAAAAGACGGCACCTGGATCAATGGGCGGTGGTTCATCGGTGAGATGGTGACGAAGGATGGCAGGACTGTGGAACTCGAAGGGGTCACCCTGCCCTTTTTTGCCAAAGGCGGCGAAGTCCGTCGCGCAACCTATAGTACCGTTGTCGGCGGCGTGGCGCTTGGCGATGCGCTCGGGGGCCATTATCCCAAGACCGAATTGACTCAATTCAACGCGCTTGACGAGCGGCCAGCCTGGATGCATTTGAAGGCTGATGTCACAGCCGCTGAGTAGCAGCCTGGATTCGACGTCCTACTTCTTTTCCGGCGGCGGGATGTGACGCAGATGAAGCTCACGCAGCTGGTGGTTGGCCGGCTCCGACGGTGCGCCCATCAGCAAGTCCTCCGCCTGCTGGTTCATGGGATACATCGTCACTTCGCGAATGTTCGCCTGGTCCGCCAGCAGCATCACAATCCGATCAACACCGAGCGCGATGCCGCCGTGAGGGGGCGCGCCAAAGCGGAAGGCGTTCAACATGCCAGCGAAGTTTTTCTCTGTATCTTCGCGCGCATGCCCCGCGATCTCAAAGGCTTTCAGCATGCATTCCGGGTCCGCGTTCCGAATGGCGCCTGAGCCCAGTTCATAGCCATTACAGACCAGGTCATATTGCTGGCCCATCACATCGAGCGGGTCTTGCGTGTTGAGTGCCTCAAGGCCACCGACCGGCATGGAGAAGGGATTGTGGGAAAAGTCGACCTTGCCTTCGGTTTCGTCAAACTCGTAGATCGGATAATCGGTGATCCAGCAGAAGCGGAAGACGTCTTTTTCGATCAGATCAAGCTCTGTGCCGATGCGCGTGCGGGCATTGCCGGCAAGCGCTGTAGCGGCGGCTTCCTTGTCGCAGGCAAAGAAAAGCGCATCACCTGATTTCACACCGGCCTTTTCGGCCATGCCTTGCAGAATGTCGGCAGGGAAGAATTTCGCAATCGGTCCTTTGCCCGCGAGCGCGCCGTCGACCTCTTCGAAGACGATGTAGCCAAGTCCGGCGGCGCCCTGGTCCTTACGGGCCCAGTCGTTCAGCTTGTCAAAGAAGGAGCGCGGGCGATCAGCCGCGCCCGGTGCAGGGATGCCGCGCACGATGCCCCCTTGCGCGATCACATTCTTGAACGCCTTGAAGGTCACTTCCTCTGGCGTAAAGAATTCCGTGATATCGACAATCTCGATTGGGTTCCGCAGATCCGGTTTGTCATTGCCGTATTTCAGCATCGATTCCTTGTAGGGAATGCGAATGAACGGTGCCGTGTCCGCCACGCGAGGTGTCGCCATGGACCCGGCAAAAGCACCGAACGTATCCGCCATGACCTTTTCCATCGCGGCGAAAACTTCATCCTGCTCGATGAAGCTCATTTCAACATCAAGCTGGTAGAACTCCCCCGCAGAGCGGTCGGCTCGGGCATCCTCGTCGCGGAAACAGGCGGCGATCTGATAATAGCGGTCAAAGCCCGCGACCATGGTGAGCTGCTTAAACTGCTGGGGCGCCTGTGGCAGAGCGTAAAACTTGCCGGGATGCAGCCGGCTCGGCACCAGAAAGTCGCGTGCGCCTTCCGGACTCGAGGCGGTCAGGATCGGCGTTTGATAGTCCAGGAAGCCCTGCTCCTCCATGGAGTTCCGCATGGCGCGGATCAGTTTGGAGCGCAGCACAATGCGTTCGTGCAGACCGTCCCGGCGCAGGTCGAGAAAGCGATTGCGCAGGCGGATGTCTTCCGGATATTCCGGCTCGCCGAAGACGGGCAGCGGCAGCTCCTGCGCTTCCGACAGGACTTCAACGTCTTTTACAAGGATTTCAACCTCACCCGTGGGCAGGTTGGGGTTCACGGTGTCTTCCGAACGGGCAACCACTGGACCGTCAATGCGCATGACAGACTCTGCGCGCACGCGCTCAGCGAGCTTGAAGCCCTCGCCCATATCTGGGTCAAACACCAGCTGGGTCAGACCATAATGGTCACGCAAATCGATAAACAGCAGACCGCCATGATCGCGCTTCCGGTGGACCCAACCTGACAGACGCACGGTCTCGTCGACATTTGATTTCATGAGCTCGCCACAGGTGTGGCTGCGATAAGGGTGCATTTTGGCTTCAACCCTGAAAAAAGGCAGGAATTAAGGGGTGCGAAGCGGATGCCGCCCCCAGTTCTGGGTGCCGAAAAGCGCATGAGACAAGTGATTTGTCAAGGTCTGACGATGCAGGCCGCCAGACGCCGGAAAACCGCCGAACAGAGCCTTCAGATGGGGGCGACAGGCTGGCCAGATTGCGCTATAGGGGCCTCATGGAAATTATTACGACGACGTCCCAGCTGGAAGCCGCGTGCGACCATCTGGCGAAGGCCTCTTACATCACCGTCGATACAGAATTCATGAGGGATTCGACCTACTGGCCGATTCTCTGCCTGATCCAGGTCGCAGGCCCGCGCCACGAGTTCATCATCGACCCGCTGGCTGACAATATTGATCTCCAGCGCTTTTATGGGCTCATGACTGACCGGAACGTCATCAAGGTGTTCCATGCGGCGCGCCAGGACATCGAGATTTTCTACCACGAAGCGAAAGCGATCCCGGACCCGCTTTTCGACAGTCAGGTGGCGGCCATGGTCTGCGGATTTGGCGAGTCGGTGGGATATGAAACGCTCGTCCGCAAGATTGCCAATGGCAAAGTCGACAAATCCTCCCGCTTTACCGATTGGAGCCGGCGGCCCCTGACCGACAAGCAATTGGCCTATGCCATGGCCGATGTTACCCATCTGCGGAAGATCTACGACGTCCTGGCCCGCCAGATCGCTGAGAACAATCGCGTCTCCTGGGTGGCGGAAGAGATGGCCATTCTGCAAAACCCAGAGACCTATGCCCTGCGTCCTGAGGCTGCCTGGAAACGCATGAAAATGCGCGTCAAGGGACGCAAGGCGGTCGGCGTTCTAATGGAAGTGGCTGCGTGGCGCGAACGCCAGGCGCAGGAACGCAACACGCCCCGCAATCGGATCATGAAGGACGATGCTCTTTTTGAGCTGGCCAACCAGCAGCCACGGGACCTGAAGGGCCTGGACCGTCTGCGGGCCGTCCCCCGCGGCTTCTCCAATAGCCGGGCAGCCACGGGCTTGCTGGAAGCCATCGAAGTTGGTGTCAATCGCAATGAATCCGAGCTTCCGACAATCGAAGACCCGCGCCCGCTCCCCTCCGGCATTGGCCCCTTGGTCGAGTTGCTGAAGGTCCTGCTCAAAATGAGAAGCGAAGAGCACAATGTGGCGCCCAAGCTCATCGCGACGGTTTCCGACCTGGAACAGATCGCAGCCTTCAAAGATGCGGATGTCGATGCACTCAAGGGATGGCGCCGGGAGATTTTCGGCGGAGACGCTTTGGCGCTAAAACAAGGTAAACTTGCAATATCGGCAAATGGTCGACAACTGAAACTGACCCGAATACAGACAGAGAGTCTTGTTCAGTAAACTTTTGATTCACCAATGCGAATTCAAGGTTTGTATTTTAACTAGAATTTAGAATTCTCCATCGATCCTACGCCTAATGGGAAAAAAGTTATGGATGGGGATCCAAAAGATGGGTGGAATTTTCAATGCCAATATTGGCAAGCGGATTTTTGTTGCTGCGATCGTGCCTATCGTCGGCATTGCGCTGTATGCGGCATACATTGTCAGTGTTGAATTTCAACGCTATTCATCGCTAAGCCAGCTCCACAAATTGGCAACTGTTTCGCCGAAGATCAGTTCCGTCGTCAACGAACTACAGGGCGAGCGCGGGATCTCTGCAACCTATATCTCGTCGGGCGGCAGCGGTGTCTGGTCAAGTCGTCTTGATCAACAGTTTGCGTCTACCGACGCAGTCCTCACCGAAATCCTTCCCTACCTTCAGTCCTTCCCAGCTGCAAATTATGGGGCAGCGGTTGAAGAGCGCCTCACCACTGCTTTGGCTGAGCTTGAACGCCTTCAAGGGTTCCGGGAACGTACTCAGTCCACGCGAACAACGATTGAGGCCACCACAGAATATTACAGCCTAACAATCCGACAGCTTCTGGACATAATTTCAGTCGTCGCCTCAATGGCGGACGACGCAGAGATCAAAGGCCAAAGCACTGCTTACATGAGCCTGCTTGAAATCAAAGAACGTGCCGGCCTGGAACGAGCTATGGGCGCCAAAGGATATGGCGCCAAAGCGTTTGATTCTCTGACACATACCGAATTTGTGACCCTCATCGGGCAGCAGGACTCCTACATGGAAGTCTTCCGCGCCTATGCCTCACCAGCCGCCGTTGCGTTCTATGATGAGACGGTGGTCGGCACGATGGTCGATGATGTCGAGTATTGGCGCGATATTGCCGTCGAAGCGGGCTACGACATGCTCTATGACGATATTACCGACATCCAATGGTTTGACGGGATCACGCAGAAGATCGATCTCATCACTGAGGTCGAAAACTACGTCTCCGAGGAGTTGATCGCGACCGCGGACGGCGCACTCAGCTCCGCCTGGATGGCCCTGATGGTGACCTTGGCCACCTCAATCGGATCGCTGATCGTTGCGGGCGTTGCCTGTTATGTCGTGGGCCGGTCCATCACCAAACCGCTCGCTGGCCTTCAGGATGTCATGGGTGAAGTGGCTGATGGTGCCTTCGATGTGCAAATCGCCGGTACCCACCGCCAAGATGAAATTGGTGATATGGCGCGGGCTGTCGAGGTGTTCCGTGACCAGGGTGCTGCGGCCGAACGCCTGAAAGAAGAGCAAGAGATTGCTGAAAAGCGGGCGGCCGAAGAGAAACGCCAGAGCCTCAACAAGATGGCCGATGATCTGGAAGCTTCTATCGGTCAGATGATTGATGCCCTGACATCGTCTTCCACCGAATTGGAGTCGACCGCGCGTTCTATGAGTGAGCTCGCGGGTACCACGAACGAAGAAGCCATTTCTGTGAGCAATGCCAGCACGGGCGCAACTCAGAATGTCGAAACCGTTGCGTCCGCCGCAACCGAGTTGTCCAATGCCATTGGCGAAGTGACCGAGCAGATTTCGATTTCGGCGGCACTAACGCAAGAGTCGCGTGCTGCGTCTGAGCAGACCGATGTGCAGATGAAGAACCTTTCTGAGGCTGCCAATCGGATCGGGTCTGTGATGGAGCTGATCCAGGAGATCGCTGAACAGACCAATCTGCTGGCGCTCAATGCCACCATCGAGGCCGCGCGCGCAGGCGATGCGGGCAAGGGTTTCGCGGTTGTGGCTTCTGAGGTCAAGGACCTTGCCAATCAGACGGCAAAAGCCACGGGCGAAATCTCAGATCATGTCTCTCGCGTTCAGGAAGAAACCAAAACTGCTGCTGAGGCAATGACCGCAATCGCAGGCAAGATCGGCGAGATCAATCAGGTGACATCTGCGGTGTCTGCAGCCGTGGAAGAACAGAGTTCTGCGACCCAGGAAATCTCCCGCAGTGCGGAAGAGACCGCTGAAATGAACCGGCATGTCTCCTCTAGTGTGGACACTGTCCGCACAGCAGCGGAGCAGACAGGATCGGCAGCTGATCAGGTTTTGAGCTCGGCGGAAGCCCTGTCCAAAACGGCCGAAGATCTGCGCAAACAGGTTGGCGATTTCGTCTCGTCCATCCGCGCTGCGTAAACTGCTTCATTCTCTCAAATCAAAAGGCCGCTTCTCCGGAAGCGGCCTTTTTTGATCAAACGACTTCCGTCTTTGCTTGGAGATCCAATGCACGCGCCAAGGCGCCAAGCCGTTTCTCTACAACCTCGCCGCAAAACGCCTGGTGCGAGCGCTGCACATTCAACGTCAACGCATCTTTGGTCGGCACAAGACGAGTATAGGGAAGCACGCCGATGCTCGCCGCGCAGAGTGTGAAGGCAACGCGGAGCGCGAGCCCCGTAACCCGGGCCCGGTGATGTTCTTCTTCCGCCAGTAAGCCGGACAAAGCCGCCACAGCCGCAGGTTCCCCTGATCCCTCATGGCGGTGAAAACCGACCCTGGCCAGAAAAACCCTTTCGGAATGGGATACGCCTGCGAGCGGTGCCAGGAGTGTCTGTTCAAACGCATGCATCGCACGATAGTCGGGGTGCACGTACCAGCCAATGTCCGCGAGGGTGCATGCGGCAAGGCGCAGTCGTTTCTGCGATCCGGTTTCCCCCAAACCTTCCGGCCCAAAAAGCGGCGCAATCCAATCCGCCAGTTCGTGCCTATGGTCTGGAAAGCGCACCAGGCGCTTTGCCAGGTCGCTTGCACCTACCAATAGAGGGTCCCGCGACTGATCGGCCTCTGACAATTGATCGAACAGAACGCCTTCGCGAAGCCCATAAGCGGAGACTTCGACCTTTTTCACCTTTGTTGCAGCGATCAATCGGCTAAGGACCATTGCGCCGACGGGGAGCGCGCCCACCCGCCGAGACGACACATCCGGTATTTTGGCCAGTGACTTTGGCCCCAACCTCTCGATCAGTTTGGCAAGGTCCGCCGCCTCGGATGCGGGCATTTGATATTCATGCAAAACGCGCACGGGATAGTCGTGCTGTGCCATGTGAATACGGGCGAGGTTTCGCCAAACACCGCCAACGGCATAGAGTGTACGGCCTTCACCGCTGCCAAGCCATTCGACCCGATCGAGTGCTTTATCAACTTCTTTGACCAGCTCTTTCTGGGACAGGCCGCTCCCTAACAGTCGCAAAGGCCCCAAGGGAAGCGTTTCTCCCTTGCCCATCTTGCCATCTTTCAGGTCTACCAGCTCCAGGCTGCCGCCGCCCAAGTCGCCGGTAATGCCATCAGCAGCTGGGATGCCCGACAAAACACCGAGCGCAGCGTATTGCGCCTCTTCCTTGCCGGAGAGCACACGCAGGCGTAGTCCGGTTGCCGCTTCGACCTCTGCTGCGAATGCCCTGCCGTCTTCAGCGTCACGTACAGCGGCGGTGGCAACCATCGCCGTCTGTTCTACATCGAGTTGAACAAGAAGCGCCGAGAAGCGTTTCAATGCCCGTATCGCGCGTTCGATCCCACGTGGGTCAAGGCGGCCGGTTTCGCTCAGCTCGGCACCCAGTCCTGCCATGACTTTTTCATTGAAGATAGGAACGGGATTGCGTTTTGCGCCCTCATAGATCACCAGCCGAACAGAGTTCGACCCGATATCTATGATCCCAAAGCGTCCACCAATTTGCGTATGCGGTTCGGCCCGATTGTCGAGCGGTGATCCATCAAGTTTACGCTGGAGGTTGGTCACCTGGAGTAGGCTCGTTTCGCTTTAGTGATTTGCCGCGACCCGACAAGCTCGCATTATTCATAAAGAAGGTGTGCGCGTTAAACGGTTCCACCCCTGACTGCCGTTCAATACGCTCATAGCGACCGTCGGGCAACATATACCAGCTTTGCTCATTGTCCTTGATATTGGCAACCATGATCTGGTCCAAAATCTGCTCATGAACCGTCGGGTTCGTGACCGCTACAAGGTTTTCCACCCGGCGGTCGAGGTTTCGCGGCATCCAGTCAGCGGAGGAGAAGTAGATTTTGGCTTCATCGGAGGGCAATTCGTGGCCGTCGCCAAAACAAACGATTCGCGAATGCTCCAGGAACCGACCGACAATGCTCTTCACGCGAATATTCTCTGAGAGACCGGGTACGCCGGGTCTCAGGCAGCATATGCCGCGCACAATCAAATCGATCTGAACCCCTGCCTGGCTCGCAGCGTAGAGGGCATCAATGATGATGGGATCGACGAGGGAATTGACCTTCACCCAAATGGAGGCCGGGCGCCCTGCCTGGGCATGCTCCATTTCCCGTTGAATGTGGCCCAGAAGCCGCGCCCGCAGGTTCTTAGGCGACATAGCGATTTTCTCAAGGCGCTCAGGCTCCGCATACCCGGTCAGATAATTGAACACCTGCGCCACATCTCTGCCGATTGCTGGATCGTCAGTGAACATAGAAAGGTCGGTGTAGATCTTCGCCGTGATGGGATGGTAGTTGCCTGTGCCCAGATGCACATAAGACCGCAAATGACCACTCTCCCGGCGCACGACAAGACTCATCTTCGCGTGGGTCTTCAACTCAATGAAGCCGAAGACCACCTGCACGCCGGCGCGCTCCAGATTTCGCGCCCAGACGATGTTAGCGGCTTCGTCGAAGCGGGCTTTAAGCTCGACCAGCGCCGTGACGGACTTCCCGGCTTCTGCCGCCTCAATCAGAGCCTGAACGATGGGAGATCCTTTGGACGTTCGATAAAGGGTCTGCTTAATGGCGACCACGTCCGGGTCCGCTGCAGCCTGGCGTAGGAACTGAACGACCACGTCAAAGCTCTCATAAGGGTGATGGACCACAAAGTCCTTCGCCCGGATGGCCGCAAAACAATCCCCGCCAAAGTCGCGCACGCGTTCGGGGAAGCGCGCATTGTAGGCAGGGAATTTGAGGTTCGGAAAATCATCGACAATGAGCTGATCGGTTTGCGCGAGACCGATCAGACCATCAACCAGAACCAGCTCTTGCTCGCCCACTTCCAGCTCTTGCACCACCAGCTTGCGCAGGCTTTCGGGCGTGTTCTTTTCCATCTTCAACCGGATCACACTCCCGCGGCGCCGGCGTTTCAAGGCGGATTCGAAGAAGCGCACCAGATCTTCGGCTTCCTCCTCGATCTCGATATCGCTGTCGCGGAGCACCCGGAACGCACCTTCGCCGATCACCTCGTAGCCGGGGAACAGCCTGTCGAGGAACAGCCGGATCAGGTTTTCCTGGCTCAGAAAGCGGATTTCCCCATCAGCGTCGTCGGCCTGCGGCAGCCGAACGAAACGCTCAATCTGCTGCGGCACCGGCAACAAAGCATTCATGAGCTTGCCGTCAGTTACGCGGCGTAGTTGGAGAGCCAGGCTAAAGCCCGAGTTCGGGATAAAGGGGAACGGGTGTGCCGGATCAATGGCAAGCGGTGTAAGGACCGGGAACACGGTTTCCAGGAAGCGCTCTTCGAGCCAGGAGAACTCGTGCGGCGCGACCTCATCGGCGTCGATCACCGAAATCTTGTTCGCGCGGAGTTCTTTTCGCAGCTCTTCCCACTGACGCTGCTGCTCCGCCATGAGCAGATAGGCCGCCTCGTTCACCCGCGTCAGCTGCTGCGCGGCTGTCAGACCATCCTGGCTGCGGGTCTCGACGCCTGCATGGACCTGGCCTCTGAGGCCCGCCACGCGGACCATATAGAACTCATCCAGGTTGCTCGCAGAGATCGACAGGAACCGCAGCCGTTCCAGAAGCGGGTGGTTTCGGTTTTCAGCTTCTTCGAGGACCCGTTTGTTGAACGCGAGCCAGGACAGTTCGCGGTTCATGAACCGTTCGGGCGATTCAGGATCGATCGCAGGCACGGTGCTGTGGTTTTCCGCGGCCTTGTCGCCAGACTTGATGTCTTCGTTTGCAGCATCGGATGGTCGGGGCGTGCTCATACTCGTTTCTCACGGGCTGCCGGACCCACTTCATTCAAAGGGCCAGTAGGTGGACTTACTCCCTTGAAATCTAACTCAAAATTGTAACTGAGTCATGACGATGGCGTGGCCTGTCGGAGCACCTCGGCGACCAGAGGCACCGTAATCCGCCGTTTTCCGGCCAAGGCAGCCTGATCGACCGCCGCAACGATCTTGCGCGCGGCTTCAATGGAGCGGTCCATATGGGTCGCCAAGTAGCGAAGCGTTTGTTCTGGGGCCCGCAGCTGCCGGTCCTGAAAGAGCTTCTCAAGCACTGCGCGCAACAACTCGTCGTCCGGCGCCCCAATCTCTGTGGTCATGACCGCCTTCAGTCTTGAGGCTAGATCTGGCAGCGCGACATTGAGATGCGCGGGGCTCACTTTCGAGGTCATAAGCAGGGAAACCCCCTCCTCTCTTGCCAGATTGAGGAGGTGAAAAAGCGCCGCCTCCTGTGCAGCCGGGAGCTGATCCACATCTTCCAGCAAAACCGCCTTGGCTTCGCATAAGGCGGGCACGTGCGCTTCTTCTAGCTCTTGTGCGGTCAACCAGCGGGCTTTGCTCGCGGCCTTCCAGACGGCGCCCAGATGGCTCTTTCCTGCCCCTGCAGGGCCCACCAACATCGCCGCAGGCGTGGCCCAGTGGGGCCATTGATCGACCAGGGCAACGGCCGCCCTATTGGCGTCAGCGACCAGAAAGTCATCACGCTCGAAGGCGACGCGATGAGGCAGATCCAGGGGGATTTGCGAGGCCGTCACGTCTCGTCTCCGCCGTTCCCCTGATAGAGCGCACTCACAAGGTACCTGGCAGTTGCAAAACGGACCAGCACACCCATCGCGGCCGCGACCGGCACCGCGAGCAACATGCCCACAAACCCAAACAGGTACCCGAAGGCAAAAAGAGCGAGCATCACCCAGAGCGGGTGCAACCGGACGCGGTCGCCCACCAGCTTCGGTGTCAGGAAATTTCCTTCGATGAACTGGCCCACGCCGAAGACCCCAGCGACCGCAATGATCCATCCGTAATCCGGCCAGAACTGCACCACGGCGATGATCATCGCGAGGACAAACCCGACAATGGTGCCCACATAGGGGATAAAGCTGATGATCCCGGCAATGGCGCCGACGATGAATCCGAACTCCAGGCCCAGAACTGAAAGACCAATGGCATAAAAGCTGCCGAGCAGGAGGCACACAGCGCCCTGCCCCCGGACAAAGCCGGCAAGCACCTCATCGATTTCCCGCGCGATGGCGCGAATGGTGGCAGCGTGATCCCGCGGCAAAAGGCCGTCGACGCGCTCCACCATATTGTCCCAGTCGAGCAACATGTAGAACGCAACGATGGGGGTCACGAACAACAAAGAAACAAGGCCGATAATCGCCATGCCCTGTTGCCACAAGCCTGCGAGAGAGCCCACCAACATATCGAGGACACCTGTTGCCCCTCTGCTGATTGCCGCCTGAATGTCCGTTCCCTCGCTTGCCAGCAACTGGCCCAGGCGGCCTTCGCTCAAACTCATGAGCAGCACCTTGGCCCGTTCCGCAAGACGCGGAGCGGCTTCAAGCAGCGCGACCATCTGTTCGTACGCGAAAGGCATCAGGACGATGAGGGAGGCAAAGAAGAGCAGGATGAAAAGCGCAGTGATGACCGAGGTTGCCGCCAGACGGGACAGGCCCCATTTCTCCAACCGATCTGCTGCCGGGTCGAGTAAGTAGGCGGCCGCGAGACCCGCAACGAACGGCAACAGAACGCCGCTCAGGAGCCATACCAGCGTGATAAACACGACAAAACCAGCAACCCAGATCATCGCTTGGCGTTGGATGGTCATCCCGATCTTCCTAGGTCCCGAGCGCGATAACGCAATTTATCGAATGGCCGCAAGGTACCAATAGCCTTCAAGATTATTCAGCGTCAGGTTTTTCTGCGCGAGGTTCAGCTCAAGGGTGTCCACGGTGCCCACATAATCAAGCTCGACCTGAGCGCCCTCCGTTGAAATCGCAACGATGGTGGTTTTCTGGATCAGCGGGATTTGAGCCAGCCGGTTTCTAATGGTCTGCCACTCGCCAATCGACTCGTAGGCGACAGAGGCCGACAGAACGGCCCGTTCGGCGAACCGGACCGTGCTCTCCCGCTTCCAATCTGCCTGGGTGGCGTCCACAAACCGACTGGCCAAACGGTAGGCAGCCGTCTGAAGCGAGGGCGCGCTGGTTTCGCGCCCTGACCAGGATTTTGGCGCCCCTTCGCCCGCCGGATAGGTGACGATGCGGACCGACAGCGCCGACGGCGTATCGCCTGTCTGTGCATGGGCAATCATGACGCGGTCTGCACCGTACCGCGATGCCAGGTTCGACAGCGCGGGTCTATCACCACCCAGCGCCTGCTCAACGCTCAAAGAGGTCATGTCTCCAATGTCGCCGAGCGGCACAACCATGGGGGTCAGGATATTATCCAAATCTGTGGCAGCCCAGGCTGCGGTCCAGGCATTGCCTTCGTCCCAGAGACGATCGCCGGTTTCATCGGTCAGAACGGGCACCAGGACGGCCGTCCTTTCGCGACTTTCTGAGAAGGGGATGGATCGCGCGGTAAACAGGTTTCGGACGGCAGCGGGCTGAAACCTCACACTCAGACTGGCTAGGTACCGGGTCGCGGACCGTTTTTCATCGGCGACCTGAAAGGACCGCACCATGCTTTCCGCCAAGGCACTATCGACAGTGGGAAGAAGTGACCAGTCTTCCTGAAGGGCCAGACGCTTAAGCAGGATTTCCAAAGCGCGGCGTTGACCGTCAGCGACCGCGGCATTGCGGGCTTCGGTGGCAGTTTCAGCCGTCGCGTCCACGGGGATGCCCGTCACGGTGAAAACATCAGCGGCGATGGCCTGCGTGCTGGTGGCACCAAAAAGCAGGATGATTGCCATTAGCGCGCCAAGACGGGCCTTGGTACCGATCATTCTGAAATACCGTCTCATACTCACTCTTTTCCCAATTTGGGCTGACTTCTGCCCCGTGACCTGCTCGTTCCCGGCAAACTACAACATTGAGCGCCGTCCATGAAGCATTACCACGGCCAAATTCGGGCCCTTTGGTCGCAACTTCGCCTTGCATCGCGAGGCATTTTGCGGTGTTTTGAGCGCGAACTTCGAGGCTGCCCTCGTCGATTCCTTCGACCCTGACTTAAGGCCCTCCCGCCCCATGACCAAATCTTCCGACGATCGCCCCAATCGCTACACCTACCGCGACGCGGGCGTTGACATCGACGCTGGGAATGCCCTGGTCAAAGCCATCGCACCTCTGGCACGCGCCACCGCACGGCCAGGCGCGGATGCAAGCCTTGGTGGCTTCGGCGGCTTTTTCGACCCCAAAGCGGCTGGTTTCAAGGACCCGCTTCTGGTGGCCGCGAATGACGGTGTGGGTACCAAGCTCAAAATCGCTATTGAGACCGGCAAACACGACACGGTTGGCATCGACCTGGTGGCCATGTGCGTGAACGACCTGATTGTGCAGGGCGCCGAACCACTGTTTTTTCTGGATTATTTCGCGACGGGCAAACTGGAGCTCGGCGAAGCAGAAGCCGTGATTGCTGGCATTGCCAAAGGCTGTGAGATGGCGGGCGCTGCGCTTATCGGCGGTGAAACGGCGGAGATGCCCGGCATGTATACCGCGGGCGACTATGACCTTGCGGGGTTCTCCGTCGGCGCTGTGGAGCGCGACGCGGTGCTTCCCCGGCCAGACGTGGGACCAGGCGACGTCTTGCTTGGCCTTGCGTCCAGCGGGGTCCACTCGAATGGCTTCTCACTCGTACGGCGTCTGCTGAGCGACCATGACATCGGATTTGATGCGCCTTTCCCTGGCGGCGACGGTGAAACAGTCGGCGACGTGTTGCTGACGCCCACCCGCATCTATGTGAAGCAATTGCTGGCCGCAATGAAGGCGACCGATGGCATCAAGGCCCTGGTTCACATCACCGGCGGTGGCTTTACCGAGAATGTGCCCCGGGTGCTGCCAGACAATATCGCGGCGGACATTGACGGGGCCAGTTGGGCCCAACCGCCAGTTTTCAAGTGGTTGGCCGAGCTTGGCGGGATCGACAATGCCGAGATGGGCCGCACCTTTAACTGCGGCATCGGCATGGTCGTTGTCGTCGACGCTGACAGCGCAGACGCCGTCACCGCAGCGCTAGAGAGCGAAGGTGAAAGCGTTGCCAGGATCGGTACCTTGAGGGCCGGGGAAACCGGAGAAGTCGTGATCAACGGGCAATTAGGATCTGCTTCATGAAGCTCGGCGTGCTCTTTTCTGGCCGCGGCAGCAATCTCGGCGCCCTGATTAATGCCTGTAAGGACGAAAAATATCCGGCCGAGATCGCCATCGCGATCTGCAACAACCCGGACGCAGACGGCATTGCCATCGCTGAAGCGGCTGGTATCCCTGTTCAGGTCATCAATCACAGAGAGTTTGAAGACCGCGATACGTTTGATGCTGCCCTTGATGCAACCCTTAAGGAAGCCGGCGTCGAACTGGTCTGCAATGCGGGCTTCATGCGCATTCTCACCAGCGGTTTTGTGAAAAGCTGGCACAATCGCCAGTTGAACATTCACCCCTCGCTCTTGCCTGCCTTCAAGGGCCTGCATGTGCATGATCGCGTTCTGGAGGCTGGGGTGCGTTTAACGGGGGCGACCGTTCACTTTGTGCGTGACGAAATGGATGAGGGCCCGATTGTGGCGCAGGTGGCCGTGCCTGTGGAGCCGCACGACACGGTTGAAACGCTCATGGCGCGGGTCCTGAAAGCCGAACATCAGCTCTACCCCATGGCCATTCGGCTTGTTGCCGAAGGTAAGGCCCGTGTACAGGGCGAACGGGTTGCGATTGTGGGCGTCCCGGAATCAAAAACGGGCCCGCTATTCATTCCGCCACTTGCATAAGTGGGGCACCAGCGGACCCGCTTTGGTCGATTCTAAGCTGCAGCGTTAGCCGACGATTTCAGCGTCGGTGAAGAAGAACTTGATTTCTTCCGCAGCCGTCTCTGGGGCATCTGACCCGTGCACGGAATTGGCTTCGATGGACTCGGCGAAGTCTTTCCGGATGGTGCCGTCAGCAGCGTCGGCCGGATTGGTTGCGCCCATGACTTCCCGGTTTTTGGCGATGGCGTTTTCCCCTTCGAGAACCTGAACAACAACGGGGCCGGATGTCATGAAGGCGACGAGATCGTTGAAGAACGGGCGCTCTTTGTGCACACCGTAGAAGCCTTCAGCCTGTTCCTTGCTCATGTGGATCCGCTTCGACGCAACAACGCGAAGACCATTGTCTTCAAAACGGGCGATGATCTGGCCGGTCAGATTACGGCGGGTCGCGTCAGGCTTGATGATGGAGAAAGTGCGTTCGAGAGCCATGGGGCATTCCTTAGTGTCAAAGAGTGTCTGTAAAGACCGGGTTCTGCCCGCGTTGGGCTTGATTTGGCGCGGGTTATAGCGGGGCTTGGTGGCATCGGCAACCGGTGCGTGCTAGATAGCCCCCATTTCCGCCAAGAAGCTCGACAGCCTGCCGACGCGAACCCCATGTTGCACATTAACGACATCACCTATCGGATCGAGGGCCGCCTGCTGATCAACCATGCGACGGCGGCGATCCCTACCGGCCATAAGGTGGGTCTGGTGGGCCGCAACGGATCGGGCAAATCCACCCTTCTGAAGCTCATCACCAAGCAAATCGAGCCGGAAACCGGCAGTATTTCGCTCCCCAAACGGGCGGTCATCGGGGCTGTGGCGCAGGAGGCGCCTGCCGGTCCTGTCAGCCTTATCGATACGGTGCTCGCGGCCAACAAAGAACGTTCCGCGCTTCTCGAGGAGGCCGAAACGGCCACGGACCCTCACCGGATCGCCGAGATTCAAACCCGGCTCGCCGATATGAATGCTCATGCAGCGCCTGCGCGCGCGGCGACCATTCTGGCAGGGCTCGGATTTGATGAAGAAGCGCAAGCCCGCCCCTGTTCGGACTTTTCCGGTGGCTGGCGTATGCGCGTCGCCCTTGCAGCCGTTTTGTTCGCGGAGCCGGACCTGCTGCTCCTCGATGAGCCGACAAACTATCTCGATCTGGAAGGATCGATATGGCTGGAGAATTACCTCAAGACCTATCCCTACTCGGTCATCATTGTGAGCCACGACAGGGACCTACTGAACCGTTCTGTTCAGGGGATCCTGCATCTCGACCAGATGAAGCTCACCTATTATCAGGGTGGCTATGATCGCTTCGAACGGACGCGTCGCGAAAAGCAAGCGCTGCAGATGGCGATGAAGAACAAGCAGGAAGACGCGAAACGACACATGGAAAAGTTCGTGGAGCGGTTCCGCTACAAGGCCAGCAAAGCGCGGCAGGCGCAGAGCCGGCTGAAGGCTCTGTCCAAGCTTGAGCCCATCCCCGATATCGTCGCTGACCGGATGATGCCTTTCCATTTCCCGAACGCAGAGACACCCCTTGCCTCGCCGATCGCGCGCCTTGAGGGTGCGTCCGTGGGGTATGAGGAAGGTGCGCCGGTGCTCTCGCGCATGGATTTGCGGATCGACCAGGATGACCGGATTGCTCTCTTGGGGGCGAACGGGAATGGCAAGTCGACCTTCGCCAAATTGCTATCGAGCAAGCTCACCACCCAGGCAGGAAATTTCTACAAATCCAAGAAACTCCGCGTCGCTTATTTCGCGCAGCACCAGTTGGACGAACTTCATGCGGACTGGAGCGCCTATGACCACTTCCGGGAGCTGATGCCGGATGCGACGCAGGCGCAGGTGCGTGCTCGCACCGGCGCTGCGGGGTTTGGTGCTGACAAAGCCGACACCAAGGCGGGTAACCTCTCAGGGGGCGAAAAAGCACGCCTGCTCTTCTCGCTTGCGACCTTCCACAAGCCGCACCTGATGATCCTCGACGAGCCCACCAACCATCTGGACATCCAGGCCCGTGAAGCTCTGGTGCTTGCGCTCAATGAATTCGAGGGTGCCGTGATCCTGATCAGCCACGACCGCCATCTGATTGAGATGACGGCAGACCGGCTCTGGCTGGTGGCCGATGGCGGTGTCACCCGGTGGGAAGGAGATCTTGCGGACTATCAGAAGTGGCTGCTGGACCCTGCCCGCCGCAATGGCCCCCTCTCCCATGTCGACGACGAGGAAAAGGCTGACGCGCCGGACCCGGAGGCCACACGCAAACAGCAGCGCCAGGAAGCGGCCCAGGCGCGCGCCTCCATCGCGCCACTCAAGAAAGACATTGAGGAGGCCACTGCCGCGATTGAGAAGGCGCGGACCTTCATTGAAAAGGTCGACGCGCGTCTGGCAAATGGGGGGCTTTACCGCACCGACCCGGACCGGGCCGCCGAGCTTGTGCGCGGGCGGGCCGCGGCGCAAAAGTCACTCGAAAAGGCTGAGGACCGATGGCTGGTAGCTTCTGAGGCCTATGACAAAGCCAAAGAGGCAATCGCCAAAGGCACGGACGCCAAGTCCAAAAGCTACTCGAACTGAGAACCAAGTACGCCCGCAGCGATCTGGCTGCTGGTGCGGGACGCGTCATGCCCGACAATGATCGCAAGTGTCGGGTTCTCAGCCTCCAGCCTTTTCAGTTCGGCAACCTGGGCGTGGGTGCGGGGCCGATCTTCGCCCAGGAAGCCGTAGCTCACGAGATTAGGTCGGGTTCTGACCAGATCGATACCGGCATAGTTCCACGCGACATCGCCAATGAAGAAATATTCCTGACCGTCATCGCGTCGGACATAAATGATCTGGCTGCCAGGCGTGTGACCGGCCGCCTCAATAAGCACGACGCCCGGCGCAATCGCCAGCATGCCGTCATAAGAGAGCGGCTCGTAATCATCCAGCGCGCCGTCCGGATAGCGAACGTCCCCCCATTTTTCCGGATAAGCGAGCTGCAAGTCTGTGAGGCGGACGCGCTCCAACAGAGCAATGGCGTCAGGGTGCGCGACCGCGCCGCCGACATGGTCATAATGCTCATGGGTGAAAACGATCTGCTCGGCGCTTCCGAGGGCCGCGATCAGTCGGGCATAGGAGTCCTGGTCGAAGAAAGAGGCACCACCGCCGATCGCCGCCTGCTCTTCGCTCATGGCCGCATCAATCATGATATGGCCGTCCGGATAAACGACCTGATAGGCATAGATGGGCAGACTGTGGGGCGCCCAGCTCCAACCGGTAATGACGGCGGCGCCCGGAAATTCGATCCCCACCGGCGCCTCGGCAATTACTTTTGTCGGCAGCGGTCCATCCATGCTGGTGCTGAGCGACCGCACCTCGTCGAGGTTGATGCCATAGAGCGACTCGTCCACGTCACTCATCTGCAGGAGTGCGATGTAATAGCCAAGTCCGGCTAGAACCAGAATGGCCAAGAAAACTGCGCCAAGTTTCTTCATGCTTATTACTCCACTCAATCGGCCTTTGGGTTAGGCCTTTTTCTCCCACCCCCCGGCGTCGTTTTGCTGCCAGTAGGTCACGTCATGATCTGCATCGCTCAGGGTTTTCCAATGCCCTCGAGCGGCGCCGACGGCTGCCTCATCGCGTCCGTCAAACATGAGCACACAGCGTTCATAAGGGTCAATGTTCGACGGGACCGCGCCGTCGACCAGAAACAGAACGGCTGCCCCATTAGGATTCTCATCGTTGCTTGTAAGCGCGACGGGTTGCTGGTCCAGCGGCCCATCTTCCTGCGACCCGTGGGGCAGGAACGAGTCGTCGCTATAAGTCCATAGAGCCCCGTTCAGTACCTCAAGGCGCTCTGGGTTTCCGACCTGCACAACGGCTTTCCACCCGCGCTCCAAACTGCGCTCCAGCAGTGCAGGCAAGACCTGCTCCAGAGACGTTTGCTGTAGATGATAGAAAAGGACTTCCGTCACTTTTCGTAATGGTCGGCGACGAGCTTGTTCAACAAGCGCACGCCATAGCCCGACCCCCAACTGGTATTGATCGCACTTGCCGGTGAATTCATCGCCGTGCCCGCAATATCGATATGAGCCCAGGGACGGCCATCAATAAAGCGCTGCAGGAATTGTGCGGCAGTGATCGACCCACCATATCGGCCGCCGACATTCTTCATATCTGCGAATTTGGAGTTGATCATCTTGTCATAGGGGTCGCCCATGGGGAGCCGCCACACTTTCTCGTTGACGGTGAGTCCTGACGCGGTGAGCTGTTCACTCAACTCGTCATCATTGGAAAAGAGCCCTGCATATTCCTGCCCGAGAGCGACCATAATGGCGCCCGTGAGCGTCGCAAGATCGATCACGAATTTCGGGTCAAACTTGTCCTGCGTGTACCAGAGAGCATCGGCCAGAACGAGGCGTCCTTCCGCGTCTGTATTGATCACTTCGATGGTCTGCCCATCAGCGGCGGTGACGATGTCGCCGGGGCGCTGCGCACCCGCGTCCGGCATGTTTTCCACGAGACCGATCACGCCGACAGCGTTAACCGGGGCTTTTCTGGCTGCCAGTGCATGCATAAGGCCCGTGACGCAGGCGGCACCGCCCATGTCGCCCTTCATGTCTTCCATGCCGCCACCGGGTTTCAAAGAGATGCCGCCGGTATCGAAACACACGCCTTTGCCAACAAAGGCGACGGGGGCTTCGCCTTTTTCGCCGCCCATCCACTGCATGGTCACCAGCTGGCTTTCGCGCACAGAGCCTTGCCCCACGCCAAGCAGTGCGCCCATGCCGAGCTTCTGCATGGCTTTTTCGCCGAGCACGTCCACCTTGACCCCGAGCTTGGTCAGATCTTTTGCACGACCGGCGAACTCACTTGGGTGAAGGATGTTGGCAGGCTCATTGACCAGATCGCGCGCAAGAAACACACCATCTGCAATCTTGCCGAGCGGCGAGAAGTGGCGACGCGCCTGGCTGGTCACAGTAGACATGACCGTCACCTTGCTGAGCTTGGTCTTGGACGGCGCAGGCCGTTTTTTCTTGGAGTAATATTTGTCGAATTTGTAGCCGCGCAGTTTCGCACCGAGCCCCAAGTGAGCTGCTGCTTCGACCTCATCGACTGGAGAGCCTTTGATGGCATCAACCGCTACAGCGACTGTCTTGTCGGCGGTCTTGTCCAGATGTCCGACCAGCGACCCTCCCAATGTCTCATAAGCGTCCGGCGTCAGCTTCTCCGGTTTCCCTAGTCCTACGAGAACGACGCGGGCGGCGGACAGGCCTTTGGGCGAGAGAAGGTCGATCATCTGGCCCTTGGCGCCTTTGAATTCCGCGCCTTTCATCGCGCGTTTCAGCGCACCGCCTGTCTTTTTGTCGATTTCTGCCGCGCGTCCGGCAAGCGGCTTCCCTTCAGCAGCAAACACGGCCAACGCCCCCGTTTTGGGCAAGGAAAAATCGGCAAAAGTCACATTCATGGATCGCGTCCCTTAGTTTTCGCTTTTCTTCGATGACCTTTTCTGAGTATTTCGGCAAAATCCCGCTGAATTCTGCCGCTTCCCAGAAAGGTTAAAATGGATTAACCATTCCTTCTTACCATGCAAGCTATCCTAGAGCGAATTTGGGGCCTAGCGCCTTTTCGCATTGCAGCTTTGAGACCTAAGGACACACAGGATGATGAGCGGTTTCACCCGCTATATATTATGGCAGGCGACAGGTCCGCTCCTGCTTGCGACGCTGGCGTTAACGGGAATCATCTGGCTGACCCAGGCGCTTAGACTGCTCGATGTCATCATTGCTCAGGGCCAGGGTGCCGGCACCTATTTTTTTCTGACGCTTCTTTCCATCCCCAGTGTTTTGACCTTGGTGCTCCCGATCTCCCTGTTCATCGGTGTGCTCTACTCACTCCACAGGCTCTATTCAGACAGTGAGCTGGTTGTGATGTTCTCGGCAGGTATCAGTCGTTGGGGCGTCGCCAAACCTCTTCTCATGCTGACCGGCCTCGTGAGCGTCGTGATCTTAAGCCTCAACGTGTATCTGGCACCTGCAGGTCTGCGAGAAGTGAAGAAGCGGCTCTATGAAATCCGCGCCGATTTCGCGTCAGCCATGATCCGCGAAGGCGCTTTCAACAATCCGATCAATGGACTGACCGTTTATGTGCGGAACCGGACGTTTGACGGCACGATCGAAGGCATTCTGGTTCACGACAACCGCGACCCGGCCGAGCCGGTGACCTATATGGCTGAGACCGGGAATCTGGTGTTTTCAAATACCGGTCCGCGATTGGTGATGTTTAACGGCAATATCCAACGTGCGAGCAAAGAAGAGGAAAGCACGTCCCTCAGCCTGCTCTATTTTGACAAATATACCTATGATCTGAGCCAGTTTGCGTCGGGTTCGTCCGACAAGTTTTACGAAGGCAGAGAGCGGTATTTGACCGACCTCCTGTGGCCCGACCCAGATGATGTCTATGCCACCAATTACCGGCCACGGCTTCTGGCCGAAGCGCATGACAGGCTCGCGGGCATCTTCTACCCATTCATGCTGACCTTCATTGCGCTGGCCAGTCTCATATCGGCTGAATTCAACAGACGTGGATACGCTGTCCGCTTGGCGATTGCGGCAGCTCTGGCGCTGGGCGCTCGCCTTGTCTCCCTTGTACTGTTCAGTACCACGGTGACATACACGGAAGTCGCCCTGGCGATGTATCTATTCCCGCTTGCTGTCTGCGGTATTGCGGCGGCGTCAATTTCTGGTCTGCGGATCGAGCGATTGATCGTCCCCTTACGACCCTGGTTGCCATCCCGGTCCAAAACAGCGGTTACGGGCGGAGGCACCTGAGCAAAATGCATCTTTCTTGGACATTCTCGCGCTATTTCAGCCGTCAGTTTTTTTATGCGGTCGGTATCGCCTTTTTGATCTGCCTCGCCATCATCTTCCTTGCGGACTTTGTCGAACTTTTACGGCGGACGTCTACGAAAGAAGATGTCGGCATCGGGATCGTTCTCTCAATGGCGCTCTTGCGCCTCCCCAGTCTCGGCTGGGAGGTCATGCCTTTTGCCGTTTTAATCGGGGGAATGGCTTCATTGCTCCGGCTTAATCGGAGTCAGGAACTTGTGGTCGCGCGGGCGGCAGGGGTATCCGTCTGGCAATTCCTTATGCCAGCTGTCTTTGTTTCCTTCTTCATTGGCGTGGTCGCCGTGACTGTCTACAACCCGATTGCGGCAACGATGGTGTCGCAGTTCGGGCAGTTGGAGACCAAGTTCATTAAAGGCCGCGCGAGCCTTCTCTCTGTTGCGCAAACAGGGTTCTGGCTCCGGGAATCGGACGCGAACGGCAAGTCAGTGGTCCATGCCTTGCGGGGCAGCAGCACCGACGGAATCGAGCTGCAGGAAGTGATCATTTTCCGCTACACTGCCGACGACGTGTTTGCGGGGCGTGTTGATGCGGCGAGCGCGAGCCTAAGACCCGGCTACTGGCAGTTGGCAGAAGTCTGGGTTGCGGAACCTTCGGGCCAGCCGCAATTCCACGCATCTTATCAACTGCCGACCGAGCTCCAACCAGATCGCGTGCAAGAGAGCTTTAACAGGCCCGAAACGATTTCGTTCTGGGATCTGCCGCAGTTTATCGAACTGGCTGAAGAAGCGGGATTTTCGGCGCGGCAGCACCGCATTCATTTCCACTCTCTGCTGGCCAGTCCGATTTTGTTCGCAACCATGGTTTTGGTGGCGGCCACATTCTCTATGCGTATTTCGCGGCTTGGAGGCGTAGGCCAGCTTATCGTCGCCGCTATTTTCGCCGGATTCATGCTGTTTTTTCTTACGCGGCTCTCGCTTGCGTTTGGCAGCTCTGGCATCATCCCTCCCATTCTTGCGGCATGGGCACCAGCTCTCATCGCAATGCTCCTCGGACTTTCAGCTCTTTTCCACCTCGAAGACGGCTGAATTGGTCAGAAAATGAGCAAAAGTGCGGGAGAAGGTCTGCAAGAGGTTCCGATTGTCTGATAGACATTAGAACGATGGACGCGTGGGGGATGTGCGCGTTGTGACGAGCGGGGACGATGGTTTTGAGTTGGCGGCACTTCTTTAAAGATGGATGTTGCACGTGGATTTTCGCGGCAACTCTCTTGTTCGCTTCCAACAGTGTTTCAGCGGCCGAAATCGAGCCTGGCGGCGACGTCCTCATGCAGGCCGACCAGCTTTCCTATGACCAAGCGTCAAACACCGTCACGGCATCGGGGAATGTCGAAGTCGCTTATGGCGAGCGAATAATGACCGCCGACAAAATGACCTACAATGAAACGACAGGTGTTGTTGTTGCATCGGGCAATGTTGTTCTCTTGGAGCCGAGCGGGGATGTCATCTTTGCAGAACGCGCTGAGCTGTCGGACGAGTTGCGGGAGGGCGTTGTCGACACTCTCCAGGTGTTGATGGTGGATAAATCCCGGCTGGCTGGCAATGAAGCCCAACGGCGCGGTGGAAATGTAACAACCCTTTATAAGGGTGTTTTCAGCCCCTGCGAGGTGTGTGAGGAAGAAGGCGGGTCAACTCCGCTTTGGCAGATCAAAGCGTTCCGTGTGATCCACAATCAGGAAGAGCAAAGGATCATTTACGAAGATGCCTTCTTCGAACTGTTTGGCATCCCCATCGCCTACGTTCCCTTTTTCTCGCATCCGGATCCGACAGTAGATCGGCAGTCAGGATTCCTCGCGCCGTCATTTGGCAATTCCAGCGACCTGGGGACTTTTCTCCAAGTACCTTATTATTGGGTCATCTCCGACCAAATTGATGCGACGATCGCGCCCACTTACATGACCAAAGAAGGCACGCTTTTCGAGGTCGAGTATCGACAGGCTCTGGAAAGTGGGTTTTTCGAAGCTGATGTCGCCGCAATCTGGCCGGATGGGGAACAGATCGCCGGCACACCTGCCGATGAGAACTTCCGCGGAAGCCTGTTTTCAAATGGTCGGTTTCAAATTGACGACCAGTGGAGCTGGGGATTTGAGAGCGAACTGACAACGGATGATACATTCCTACGTCGTTTTGACCTCTCCGACGCAACGGACCTGACGAGCACCGTCTATGCCAAAGCCGAAAGCGGGCGAAACCTCTTCACAGCTGAAGGCTTCTATTTTCAAGGCCTGCGCTCCACGGACAATGCACGGCAGACGCCCATCATCGCGCCACTCTTGAACTACCATCATGAATTTGACGGTACACTTCTCGGCGGCGCCACAGCGCTGGATGTCAATGCGATGATTCTGAACAGAAATGACGGCGCGGACTCCAGACGGTTGTCGATGGACCTTGGATGGGACAGTGAGACCATCACTTCCACAGGCGAAGTCTATTCCTTCTTCGCCAATCTGCGCGGCGATCTCTACCATACGGATAATGTGCTGCTCGATAGTGGACAGGTATCGACCCCCACCACTGTGGCGCGCGCTCTGCCGACAGTTGGGGCGCAGTGGCGCTGGCCTCTTGTTCGTTCCGGCGGAACAACGCGACAGGTTGTTGAACCGATTGTGCAACTTATCTACGCGCCCAATACAGGCAACCGTGACGATATCCCTGACGAGGACTCATTAAGCTTTGAGTTTGATACCTCGAATCTGTTCGATGCCAGCCGCTTTGCAGGTCTGGATCGATGGGAAGGTGGGTCACGCGCGAATATCGGGCTTCGTGCGTCGATCTACGGCGAAGATGGCGGCTCAGCATCTGTCGAGTTCGGGCAGGCTTTTCGCCTTCGCGAGAACCATACTTTTGACAATGCGTCGGGTCTACGGGACCAGGAATCAGATTATGTTGGTCGCATATCGGTGAATCCGTCCGACAATTTTTCAATCGATCACCGGTTCCGACTCGATAAGGATGATTTCACGTTCCGGCGAAATGAAGTGGACGCTACAGCGCGCTGGGGGCGGCTGTCGGGCACCCTGGGGTATGCCTTCTTTGATCAGAGCCTTTCCGCAGCCCTTGGCGAACGAGAGGAGTTTACCGGTAGCGCCGCCTATAGCCTGACAGACTACTGGTCTCTCTCAGCGGCGACACGACGGGATATCGAAGGCAGCCAAACACTCAGTAACTCCGCCGGTATTCGCTACGCAGACGAGTGTATTACAGCGGGTCTCGGTTTCGCCCAATCATTCACCCGAGATCGTGATATTGAGCCCGAAAACTCGATAATCTTCACCATTTCTCTCAAACACCTTGGGGGTACCCAGTTTACGAGTACCTTAGGATCAAATTCAGAGTGACAAAACTCCACGCCGGTTGATCCGGCGGGCGAAAATTGTATTGTGGGACCACCACTTAGCGGTTTTTGGATCCGCCCGTTTGTGACTAATTCCCTGGTTTAAAATCAATGGCCCATGTGTCCCCGCGTACCGCTCTACCGACGATAGACAAAATGATCTCAGCTTTTTTTAAGGTTCTGCTCACCGTTGGACTTGTTTCGACACTTGCGCTTCCCACACGCGCGGCGGGTGAGGTATTGGGCATTGCCGCCATCGTGAACGACGCCGTCATTTCCAAATATGACCTCGACCAGCGCGTTCGCCTTGTTGTGGCGACCTCTGGTATTCAGCCGACCCGCGAAAATATTGAGCGAATTCGCGAACAGGTTCTCCGATCACTTATTGACGAACAGCTCCAGTTACAGGAAGCCGAGCGGCTGGAGTTGGCAATCGAAGATGAGGAAGTTGACCAGTCCATAAGCGGTATCGCGCAACGGGCCGGCATGACGTCTGAAGAAATTATCGACTATTTGAGCGAAAGCGGTGTTAACGAGGCTGCCCTTCGCACGCAAATTACCGCGGACGCGGCTTGGAACCGGGTGATCAGCGCGCGATTTGCGCCGCTGGTTCAGATTGGCGACGACGAAATTGACGAGACGCTGGCGCGCATTGCCAATGATGCTTCTCAAGTCCAGTTTCAGCTCGCCGAAATATATTTGAGTTTCGACAATCCCAACCAAGAACGCGAAATGGCGGTGGGGGCTCAACGCCTCGTCGAACAATTACGGGCAGGAGCGCCCTTTCCAAATGTCGCGCAACAGTTCAGCCAATCGGCATCTGCTGCCAGCGGCGGAGATATTGGATGGGTGTCCGAGAGTCAGCTGACCCCGCAGATTGCCGAAGCGGTCGCGCGAATGGACGTTGGCGCCGTCTCCAACCCCATCAGGTCCTTGAATGGATTCTACATTATGCAGCTGCGCTCGAAGCGGCAGGGACTGGGACCCAACCCACTCGAAACTCAGTTCCAGGTCATGCAGGTGATTTTTCCCCTTGCGCCAGACGCGCCGGAAAGAGCTGTTGCAACCCGTGTTGGCCAAGCGAACAAGTTCAGGTCAGAGTTTCGGACTTGCGCTGCCGCACCTGACCAAATCAACGCTTATGCCGGAGGCCGCATCAGTCAGCTGTCGACGGTTACGGCCGCTCAATTGAGAAATCCGTTACGAGACCAAATGCTTCAAACTGAAGCGGGCAATGTGGTCCCAATTGGGCGCACCGAGAGGGGCATTGAGGCATTGATTATTTGTGACCGCAAGGATGACCTCGGTAATCAGCCCACACGAGATTCCATCGAAAACACCTTGTTTAATCAGGAAGTGTCGATGATGGCCCGACGACATCTGCGCGACCTTCGACGCGATGCCGTTATCGAGTACCGGTAGCACCCTCATATATCTTTGGGGCCTCGCCTTAGGGAGGGCCAGTAATGTCATTCGATCGTTCCACGCCCACCGCGCCGCTCGCGGTGACCATGGGCGACCCCGCGGGTATCGGGGGTGACATTCTTCTGGCTGGCTGGGTACAGCGCAACACGGCTGAGCTGCCTCCGTTTTTTGTCATCGACGACCCCGAGCGTCTCAAAATCCTCTCGGAGCTTCTGAACCTGGATGTCCCGATACGGGTGGTTTCGTCGGCAGATCAAGCGGCCAGCGTTTTCTCGGACGCTCTGCCTGTGCTGCCAGAGCCGCTCAACGTGCGCTCAGAGCCAGGTCAACTGGACGGACGCAATGCCTCAAGCGTGCTCGGCTCTCTCCGGCGGGCCTTGGAGCTAACGCTCGCCGGCCAAGCATCCGGCATTGTGACCAACCCGATCCATAAGCAAACACTTTACGATGCGGGATTTGAGCATTCAGGGCATACGGAGTTCCTTGCAGAGGCCACGGGTGGCACGCCGGTGATGATGCTCTCCTGTCCAGGCTTGCGGGTGGTACCGGTGACCATTCACATACCGCTCGCCGAGGTTCCCGGCCAATTAACAAGCGAATTGATTCTGGCCCGAGGACAGACGCTGGCCGCTGCTTTGGAAAGAGATTTTGGCCTGGCCCATCCCCGCCTCGCGGTTGCGGCCCTCAACCCTCATGGGGGCGAGAGCGGGACACTCGGGACAGAGGAAGAACGCATCATTGAACCCGCGGTCCGGGCGCTCAAAGAGGCTGGTATTGATGCAACCGGCCCCTACCCGGCCGATACGCTGTTCCATGCCGAAGCGCGGCGCGGATATGATGCGGTCCTTGCGATGTACCATGACCAGGCTCTTATTCCGCTCAAGACCATCGACTTCGACAATGGGGTCAATACGACCCTTGGACTGCCCATCGTCCGCACCTCGCCCGACCACGGCACTGCATGCGACATTGCCGGTACCGGCAAGGCAAACCCGAACAGCTTCATCGCCGCTCTGCGCCAGGCAAGCGCCATCGCCGCGCACCGCGCGATTGCCCCATGAGCGACGCCGACGGTCTTCCGCCGTTGCGCGAGGTGCTCGCCGCTCACGGGCTCGGTGCCAAAAAGTCGTTAGGACAAAACTTCCTATTGGACCTCAATCTGACCGGACGCATTGCCCGAACAGCCGGTCCTCTTGATGATGTGACCGTGTTGGAAATAGGGCCGGGACCTGGTGGTCTGACCCGCGCCCTCCTTTCTGAAGGGGCGCGACAGGTTGTTGCGATTGAACGCGATGAACGCTGCCTAGCTGCTCTGCATGAAATCTCAGAGGCCTATCCAGGGCAGCTCACGATTGTTGAGGGCGACGCGCTGGAGCTTGATCATTCGCAGCTCGTCTCCGGGCCAGTCCGCATTGTCGCGAACCTGCCCTACAATATCGCGACTCCTCTGCTCACCGGCTGGCTCGAATCAGAGCCTTGGCCGCCCTGGTTCAAGAGCCTCACCTTGATGTTCCAGAAGGAGGTCGCCGAGCGGATCGTCGCTGAGCCAGGCAGCAAAGCTTATGGACGGCTGGCGATCCTGGCGCAATGGCGGTGTGTCGCCCAAAAGATGTTCGATGTGGACCGGATGGCTTTCACACCGCCGCCAAAAGTCACATCCTCCATTGTGCATCTGGAGCCCCGTGACCAGCCCCTGGCAGAAGCCGATCTGCACGACCTGCAGCGGGTGGTAAAAGCAGCCTTCGGCCAGCGACGGAAAATGGTGCGGGCAAGCCTTAAGGCGCTTGGAGTCGATCCTTTGGCACTGTGTGAGGAGGCAGGCGTGGACCCCTCTACCCGCGCAGAAAAGCTCTCTATTGAGGAATTTGACGCACTTAGCCGGGCTTTTACCGCCTTGAAACGGAGTTGAGCCAGGCACCGCCCCGTGCCACATTGCGCCCCAACGAATTTCGGCCAATCAAGCCTAGTAGAACAAGCCTAACAGGGAACGCGTGATGAAATCTGAAGCCATTGTCGAATATGGAGCCCCTTTGCAGTCCGTGGAAAGCGAACTGCCCACACCGGAAGGCACCCAGGTCCTTCTCAAGGTGACGCACTGCGGCGTTTGCCACTCAGATGTTCACCTGCATGACGGGCATTTCGATTTGGGCGGCGGCAACAAGCTCGATGTCCGTGGCGGCCGGAAACTGCCTTTCACTCTGGGGCACGAGATTGAAGGCGAAGTGATTGCGGTTGGGCCTGACGTTGAAGGGGTCGCGGTTGGTGATCAGCGCGTCGCCTATCCCTGGATCGGCTGTGGCGAATGCCCAACCTGCCGTCGGGGGGAAGAGCATCTTTGCAACAAACCACAAAATCTCGGCATTCAGGTCGCCGGCGGTTATTCCACTCATGCGCTTGTACCGCATCCACGTTACCTGCTGGACTATACGGGTGTGACGAAGGGCCTCGCGGCCACTTACATGTGTTCCGGCCTCACCGCCTACTCAGCGATGAAAAAGCTGGGCGATATCAGCCCGGAAGAGCGGGTTGCGATTGTTGGCCTCGGAGGTGTTGGCATGATGGGCCTGCAGTTCGCCAAGACGCTGTTCGATGCGGCCCCGATTGGCGCTGACGTCGATGAAAACAAGCTTCAGGCTGCGATGGGGGCTGGGGCTCACGCGACCTATAACCCAAAAGACGAAGACGCGATCAAGCAGGTTTTGGCCGACACAAATGGCGGCGTTCCGGCTGCTGTCGACTTCGTCGGCTCCGAGTCGTCTCTCCAATTTGCGTCATCCATTGTCCGCAAAGGCGGTCAGGTGGTCATCGTTGGGCTCTTTGGCGGTGGCTTCTCCATGCCTATCCCGATGTTCCCCATGCGGGCCATCAGCATTGGCGGCTCTTACGTCGGTTCTCTTCAGGAAACCATCGACATGATGGAGCTTGTGAAGGCTGGCGAAATTGATCCAATCCCCGTCGAAGAACGCCCGCTCGGCGAGGCAACCAAATCCCTCGACGATCTGCGGACCGGCGGCGTCATGGGGCGTGTCGTCCTGAAGCCTTAACATGGGAAGGCGCTCCGCATGATCCGCATCTGGGGCCGTGCCAGCGCCTTCAACCTTCAGAAGGCTTACTGGGCGCTCTTGGAGACTGGCCAGCCTCATGAACGGATTGATGCGGGCGGCGATTTTGGCGGTCTGACCGACCCTGAATTTGTGGCCCGCAACCCCAATGGGCGAATACCGGTGATCGACGACGATGGCTTCGTCCTCTGGGAAAGTCATGCAATCCTGCGGTACCTGTGCGAGCGTTACGCGCCTGCCCTTGTGCCAGAGGATGCGCAAGCACGCGCGCTGGCCTCCCAGTGGATAGATTGGGCCCAAACCACTCTGCAGCCTGCGTTCATGGACCTGTTCTGGGGTGGTGTGCGGATGCCCAAGGAAAAGCAAAGCGCCGCGTTTGTTGAGCGGGCTTTGCGACAAACGCTGGCGGCTCTTGCCATTCTTGAGGATGAGCTTTCCGACCGCACCTATCTTGTCGGCGATACATTCTCTATCGCCGATATTCCCGCCGGAACGCATCTCTATCGATTTTTTGAGATGGCGGATATCGAGCGCCCGCCTCTCCCGAATATTTCCGCTTGGTACGAACGGTTGCAGACAAGACCGGCCTATCAACAGGCGGTGATGCTGCCCTTTGACGACCTGATCGAAAAAGAGAGCTTCTAGCCCTAATTCATGTAGCGCGTTTCCGGATGGAAAACTGCCCGCACAGATTTCCCGAATATGCTCATAGAGCCTGTTGCAACTGCTGAACAAAGGTCCGCAGACCCACCCGCCGCTCGCGCCTAACACGTTCCGCCACCAATATGGCGGTCAGCTCGGCAAGGGCCTTCTCCACATCGTCATTCACGATGATGTAGTCATACTCCGCATAGTGGCTGATCTCATCAGACGCTTTTGCCATACGTCCGGCCACCACGTCGGGCGGATCTTGCGCGCGGGTGTTGAGCCGCTTCTCCAACTCGTGCCCGCTCGGTGGCAGGATGAAGACTTTGACCAGGTCACTCGACGCGCTCTCTTCCAGCTGCTGTGTCCCCTGCCAGTCAATATCGAACATCACATCACGTCCAGCGGACAAGGCCTCTTCGACCGGCCCCTTCGGGGTGCCGTAATAGTTGTCAAACACCTTTGCGTGTTCCAGGAACTCACCCTTGTTCCGCATCACGCCGAAATCCTCGGTGGTCAGGAAGTGATAGTCCTTGCCGTCCTCTTCGCCTGGACGCGGTTTCCGCGTGGTTGCGGACACGGACATGGTGATCTCGCCATCGCTCTCCAGCAATCGGCGTGAGAGCGTCGTCTTGCCAGCGCCCGAGGGCGACGACAACACCAGCATCAATCCCCTGCGATGGATATCAATGTCACTCATTCGACGTTTTGCACCTGTTCTTTCAACTGATCGATCACGGCTTTGAGGTCCAGGCCGATCCGGGTGAGATCATTGTCTGCTGCCTTGGAGCAGAGCGTATTTGCCTCGCGGTTGAATTCCTGTGTCAGAAAATCAAGACGGCGGCCCACCGGCTCATCGCTGTCGGCGAGCTCCCGCGCCTGGGCCACATGGGCGTTCAGTCGGTCAAGCTCTTCGCGCACATCTGCCTTGGTTGATAGAAGCGCCGCTTCCTGTGCCAACCGTTCTTCTGACAGGGATGGCGAGGCTTCCAAAAGCTCTGCGACCTGCTCTTTCAGGCGTTGGCGGAACGCTTCTATGCTGCCCGCAGGCGATGCTCCGGCCGCTTTCGTCAGGCTCTCGATCAAGTCTATCTGACCCCTAACGATCTCATCCAGTTTCTGGCCTTCCTCACGGCGCGCCGCGGCCAACGCCTTGGCGGCTTCGCCAAATGACGCGATTATTGCTGAACGCAGCGCCTTCTGATCTGCTTCGTGCTCTTCCACGTCTGCTGTCTCCAAGACACCCCGGATGGCCAGGAGTCCATCTGTTGTGGGTGGAGCCAGTTCCAAACCTTCAGCCGCAGCCGCACCGGCTACCGTCTTGCTCGCGCGCAGAACATCGGCAAGGACAGCTTCGTTCACCCGCACGCTTGTCTCTGCGGCCGAACGGTCCATCTGCAGCGCGGCTTGACAGTTTCCACGCTTGATGGCTGTGCTCAGTTCCTCGCGCAAATTCTTTTCAATATCCTCGAATCCAGCCGGCAGCCGGAAACGACAGTCGAGGCTCTTGCCGTTCACACTCCGGATTTCCCAATGCCACCGGTAGGCCCCATGGCCACCCTCTGTGCGGGCAAAACCGGTCATGCTCTTCAAGGCCATGAACGCATCCTTAGTTGGGAATCAGCAAACGCACTGATTGCGTCGCGCCAGTATATCAATGCTTGGCGGGGCAATGGACCCTACTGACGGCGTGATCGCTCTATGCGGCGCCATTTGGCGACGTTTCTGTTGTGTTCAGCGAGCGTCGTCGCAAAAGCATGTCCCCCGGTTCCGTCGGCCACGAAATAGAGTTCATTTGTCGTAGGCGGGTTGAGCACGGCGGCAATCGACGCCTCCCCCGGATTGGCGATCGGGGTCGGGGGCAGACCATCAATCTGATAGGTGTTGTAGGCCGTCTTCCGGTCGATCTCTGATCGCCTTATGGGCCGTCCAAGCGGCCCCTGCCCGTTTGTGATCCCATAAATGATGGTTGGGTCAGATTGAAGCCGCATGCCGCGTCTCAGCCGATTGATGAAAACCGCGGCGACCCGAGGGCGTTCTGAGGCAACGCCTGTTTCCTTTTCGACGATCGAGGCAAGGACCACCGCCTCGTCTATGGTGGAGATGGGCAGGTTTTCCGCGCGTTCATCCCATAGACGCTGCACCACCTCGTCATGGGCCGCTTCCATCTCTGCAACAATGTCGGCCCGGCTTGCGCCCCGGGTAAAGAGATAGGTTTCCGGCAGCAAGGCACCTTCCGCCGGTAATTCCGGCGGTTCGCCGACCAGCACCGGATCAGCGGCGATGATCTGCATCGCTTCCCAACTCGTCAGCCCTTCGGCCACCGTGAGCTTGTGGAGGATGGATTTGCCCTCCTCAAGGATATTCGCGATCTCATCCATACTCGCGGCAGCGGGAATGAGATATTCACCCGCTTTCAGGCTTCCCGCCCGCTCGGTCAATTGCAGGGCAAGTCTGAATATCAATGCATCGGAAATCAGTCCGCTCACCTCAAGCTGCGCGGCGGTCGCATTGAGGCCTGTGCCCCTTTCCAAAAGAAATATTGAGTCGGAGTCTGTCGGGCCGGGGCGCTCAAACTGAGCTTTCGCGTAGTAGAAGCCGCCTACAGAAGTGCCTGCTACAGTCAGCACGGCTACGACGGCAGCGATCAGAACCCACTTCAGCCATGGGCGTGGCGGTTCAGGATCGCTCGTACTGCTTGTATCGGCGCTGGAATTTTGCGCAGTATCCGCGGCTTTAGCTTCAGACTCCGTATCGGCGTCTGTTTCCGCTGAAGCCTCTGGCTTTGGGTCGTCGGGCGTGCTGCTCAAGCGTCCACTTTTTTCATGACAAGCGACGCGTTGGTGCCGCCAAATCCGAAGGAATTGGTCAGAACCGCGCTCACTTCCTTTTCGCGCGCCTTCAGAGGGACCAGATCCATCTCGGTTTCCACTGACGGATTTTCCAGATTGATGGTCGGCGGCACCACATTGTCCCGCATGGCGAGGATCGAGAAGATCGCTTCAACCGCGCCGGCCGCCCCCAGAAGATGCCCCACCGACGACTTGGTAGAAGACATGGACATGGTCTCGATCGAGTTTCCGAACAGGCGGGACACGGCCCCGAGTTCAATCTCGTCGCCGAGCGGAGTGGACGTGCCGTGGGCATTGACATAGTCGATGTCAGACACACCGAGACCAGAGTGGCCGAGCGCCATCTGCATGGACCGGAAGCCGCCGTCGCCGTCAGACGCCGGCGCGGTGATGTGGTAGGCGTCGCCCGAGAGCCCGTAGCCTGCAACCTCTGCATAGATGGTCGCGCCGCGGGCTCTTGCGTGCTCATATTCTTCCAGCACCACGATGCCGGACCCTTCGCCCATGACAAAGCCATCGCGACCTTCATCATACGGGCGAGAGGCTTTTTCCGGTGTGTCGTTGAACCCGGTGGAGAGGGCCCGACAGGCAGCAAAGCCTGCAATGCCTAACCGGCTGATGGCGGATTCTGCGCCACCCGCGACCATGACGTCCGCATCGCCGAACATAATGAGGCGCGACGCATCGCCGATCGCGTGTGCGCCCGTAGAACAGGCAGTCACGACCGAGTGGTTAGGTCCTTTGAGGCCATATTTGATGGAGACATAGCCAGACGCCAGATTGATCAGGCGGCCTGGAATGAAAAACGGGCTCACCCGGCGTGGCCCCTTGTCGCGCAGCGTGATTGCCGCTTCCTCAATGCCCGGAAGACCCCCAATACCTGAGCCGATCATCACGCCGGTCCGGCATTTATCTTCTTCGGTTGAAGGTTCCCATCCGCTGTCCTTGATCGCCTGCTCTGCGGCTGACAGCGCGTAGATGATGAATTCGTCGATCCGCTTGGCTTCTTTCGGGTCTACCCAGTCGTCCTGGATGAACGCCCCCTCACCTTCGCGCGGTACTTCACAGGCAATCTTACAGGGCAGATCGCTGGTATCGAATTTGGAGATCATGCCTGCGCCGGATTCGCCATTCAGGACCCGTTTCCAGGTGGTGTCGACGCCACATCCAAGCGGTGAGACCATTCCCATGCCTGTAACAACAACACGACGCATTCGCATACACTCCAAGTTCTTAGGCCAAGCTGAGTTGGATTTTGTTCTTCAACGAGGTGGGCACCTCGTGACCAGCCTACGCTGAAAAGACAACGGGCGCATGCATCCTTTGGATGCAGCGCCCGACATCGTTAATGCGATTAGGAATTGGCGCCGATGAACTTCACTGCGTCGCCAACCGTCAGAATGGTTTCTGCAGCGTCGTCTGGAATTTCAACACCGAACTCTTCTTCAAAAGCCATGACCAGCTCGACATTGTCGAGACTGTCTGCGCCAAGGTCATCGATGAAGCTTGCGTTTTCCTGCACCTTGTCGGCTTCTACACCGAGATGCTCTACAACGATTTTCTTCACGCGCTCTGCAATGTCACTCATGTTCTGTCCTCAGATCCTTCGTGTTCTTCCCCGGCGCATTCGCCTGGAATTGTTTATCAGCGCCTTACCGGCACCGGTGGCTGGCCTCGCGCAGACGCGCTTGGAATCTCCTGTGGCGGGTGAGGTTTAGGACCTCATCTTCTCCCTGTTACCACTCGGCGGCTGTTCTGGCCTCAAAACGCCGCTTTCGCAAGTAAAAATCGCGGGTTAGGTAACACACTTTTTGGCGGCGCGCTAGTTTTGACAACCGCGAAAATGGCCCATTGGTGCGCACCTAAGCCTTTGATTTTGCTTGCCTTAAATCATGATCATGCCGCCGTTCACATGAATTGTCTGTCCTGTGACGTAGGCGGCTTCCTCTGACGCCAAATAAAGCACGCTGGAGGCGATTTCATCACCCGATCCCATGCGGCCCATAGGAATCATCGCATTTACGCGCTCTTGCTGGCCTTCATCCAGAGCGTCGGTCATCGCGGTGGCGATGAATCCAGGCGCCACGCAATTGACGGTGACATTCCGGGAGGCGACTTCCTGCGCGATGGACTTGGTCATGCCGGTCACGCCGGCTTTGGACGCCGCGTAGTTCGCCTGTCCTGGATTACCCATCGTGCCCACGACAGAGGTGATGGAAATGATGCGGCCCCAGCGGCGCTTCATCATGCCGCGCATGGAGGCCCGAGCGAGACGGAAGGAGGCCGTCAGATTGACCGCGAGGACCGTGTCCCACTCCTCGTCCTTCATGCGCATGAAGATATTGTCTTTGGTTACCCCGGCATTGTTCACCAGGATATCCAGCTGGCCCATGGCTTCTTCGGCCTGCTTGGGCAGAGCATCCACTGCTGCGCTGTCACTCAGGTTGCAGGGCAGGATATGGGCCCGGTCGCCGAGGTCAGCCTGCACGGCTTCCAGTGCCTCAACCCGTGTGCCGGAGAGCGCCACCGTCGCGCCTTGTGCATGCAGCGTCTTGGCGACGGCGGACCCGATGCCACCCGATGCGCCGGTGACCAGCGCGGTTTTTCCGGTTAGATCAAACATGAAGGTTCTCCTTGAGCAATCGCGCCCAACTAATTGAAATCAAAGGGTTTCGAGAAATGAAACGATGTCTGCAGGGGTGCCGACTGCGGCCCCGCCAACGGACTTGTCGATCCGGCGTGTCAGGCCGGTCAGCACCTTACCCGCCCCTGTTTCGACAAGCTCGGTCACGCCCTGGCCTGCCAGATATTTGACACTCTCGCGCCAGCGGACCATGCCGGTGACCTGCTCCACCAGAAGCTTGCGGATCTCGTCCGGGTCGGACACGGCCGAGGCGGTCACATTGGCGACCACCGGAACCGAGGGCGCCTTCATCTCCACACCCGCCAGGGCTTCCGCCATGGCGTCTGCTGCCGGTTGCATCAGGGCACAGTGGAAGGGCGCGCTCACCGGCAGGAGCATGGCGCGTTTGGCGCCTTTCTCTTTGGCGAGCTCAGCGGCACGCTCTACCGCGGCTTTGGAGCCTGAAATCACGACCTGGCCATCGGCATTGTCATTGGCGGCAGAGCAAACCTCATCGCCAGCGGCTTCAGCCGCGACCGCCTGGGCATCTTCGAAGGAGAGCCCCAGCATTGCGGCCATGGCACCTTCGCCGACCGGCACCGCTGCCTGCATCGCCTTGCCGCGAGTCTTGAGGAGACGGGCGGTGTCTGCCAGCGAAAAGGTGCCTGCCGCGGCGAGCGCCGAATATTCGCCCAAAGAATGACCCGCAACGAAGCTTGCCTTGTCTGCCAGCGACCAGCCGCCTTCGCTCTCCAGAGTCCGCATGACAGCGACGGAGACCGCCATCAGGGCCGGCTGGGCGTTTTCTGTCAGGGTCAGCTCATCTTCCGGGCCGCCCCACATGAGGCCGGTTAGATCCTGGCCGAGTGCGTCGTTCACTTCGTCAAAAACAGCCTTGGCGACGGGAAAGGCCTCTGCCAATTCCTTGCCCATGCCGACTGCCTGCGATCCCTGCCCTGGAAAGGTAAATGCCCGTGTCATGCGTCCCTGCCTTTATTCTGGTTCTTGTGACCCTTAAAACCCCCGAAATAGGGCCAAAGTCAGGCGGACAGAGATACAGGGTGGCTCGGGGGAGTCAAGCTGGAGCCGCTAACCCTAGAATGGCGCGCCAAATGGGCATAAAGCCCCTTGCGTCCCGACTTTTCCTGACTATAGTGCGCCGCTTCAGAGAGGCCCCGGTTGGGGGCTGAAGGAAGCGTCAAGCGCCGGGTGATCTGGGGTTTGGCAGGAGAGGTCTCCGCGCTTCCGGTGTCTCCGCTTCTTTGATGCACCTTTAGAGCCTTCCGGGGCTCAAAGGGGGCTTTGCGCCGGGGTCCGTATTTGAGCGACGGGCTGAGCCAGATCGCTTCAGGAAAGGAAGGCCGATATGCCTCTTTATGAGCATGTCTTTATTGCGCGTCAGGATGTGAGCGCGCAGCAGGTTGAAAACCTGACAGAGCAATTCTCCACCATCATCACCGAAAACGGTGGCTCCATCGCGAAAAGCGAGTATTGGGGTCTGAAAAACCTTGCTTACAAGGTGAAGAAGAACCGCAAGGGCCACTATCAGCTTTTGAACATTGATGCGCCGCATGCGGCAGTTGCTGAAATGGAGCGCCAGATGGGCCTGAACGAAGACGTTCTGCGCCACCTGACCCTGCGCGTCGATGAGCACGAAGAAGGCCCATCCGCTATGATGCAGAGCCGCAACGAACGCCGTGGCGGCGGTCGTGATCGTGGCGATCGGGGCGGGTTCCGAGGTGGCGACCGAGATCGCGGTCCCCGTGAAGATCGTGCCCCCCGTGAAGAAGCAGCTGCAGAAGCTGCCCCTGCTGCTGAGGAGACAAGCGAATGAGCGTCCCACAATCTGCCGCTCGTCGGCCTTTCTTCCGTCGTCGCAAGACCTGCCCTTTCTCTGGCGCGAACGCCCCAAAGATTGATTACAAAGACACAAAGCTGCTTCAGCGCTACGTGTCTGAGCGCGGCAAAATCGTGCCAAGCCGGATCACGGCCGTTTCAGCCAAGAAGCAGCGTGAGCTTGCCCGCGCCATCAAGCGCGCCCGCTTCCTCGCTTTGCTGCCTTACCTGATCAGCTAAGGCTTTCGGTCGGGCGGACGGCGCTGCCTCTGCCCGACCAACTATCTGACGTTTTCCACTCGCCTCGGAGATCTTCCCATGCCGCCATATTGGGCCATCGGTGTTGGGGCAGGTCTTGTCGGGGCGTTGCTGTTTCTGACGGCAGGCGTCGGCTCCCCTATTCTCGGGCTCCCACTGTTTTTTGCAGCGCTGCCGATCTTCCTGGCCGGTCTCGGCTGGGGATCAAGATCGGCTCTCATCGGCGCCGTGACGGGTTTTGTGGTGCTGTCGTCCGCATCGAGTTTCACGGCAGGTCTGGTGTTTCTTGTGGCGGACGGGCTCGCGCCCGCCTGGCTCGCCTATCTCGCCCTTCTCCATCATGTGGAAACCACGCCCCGGCTCACCCCGGCTGAGGCCGCGCGGCTCGCGCGAAAGGGCGAAGCCCCCGCTCCGGCGGAGCCGCCATCAGAAGACCCTGCGGTGACGGAATGGTACCCGCCAGGTGCCCTTATCGTCTGGACCGCCCTCATCGCCGTTGGTGTGCTTGTCGTGTCCGGCCTCTCCACCATGGCCATGGGTGTCGACCGCGGGCTTGAAGGCGCCTTGAGGATGCTTCTGTCGGAGGACCTCATTGAAGGGCGGGCCATTGAAGCGGGCCTCCAGGATCTTGGCCTTAATGCTGATCCAGACCGAATTCTGAGCCTGATCGTGATCGCGCTGCCCGCCTTTGTCGTTATGGCCTGGAGCCTGCTGACCCTCGGCAATATGTGGCTTGCCCAGCTCATTCTGGAGAGGTCGGGCAATAATCTGCGGCCAACCCCGGATTTGCTTGCAATTGAGTACCCGCCCTTCCTGCTGGGCCTGTTCCTGGCAGCGCTGGTTCTGTCGCTCATTCCGGGTTCTGCGGCTCAATTGGGCGGCGCGATCATGATTGCCCTCCTGGTCCCATATTTTCTGTTGGGTCTGGCGGTAATCCATGCTATTTCGCGCGCTTGGACGGCCCGGATCGCACTTCTGGGCGTTTTTTATGTTTTGCTGATTTTTACCGGATGGCTGATCGTACCGGTTTGCCTGATCGGACTCGCGGAACCCTGGGCTGCCCTTCGCGCCCGGTTCGCACAATCTGAGGCCCCGACGGGCGAGGAGATAAGTTAATGGAAGTGGTTCTTCTGGAGCGAATTGAAAAGCTCGGACAGATGGGCGATGTGGTTCAGGTCAAAGACGGGTATGCCCGCAACTTCCTGCTGCCACGTGGCAAGGCCTTGCGCGCCAACAAAGAAAACCTGTCACGCTTCGAAGCAGAACGCGCACAGCTGGAAGCGCGCAACCTTGAAGCGAAAAAAGAAGCTGAAGGTGTCAACGAGAAGCTGGACGGATTTTCGATCATCGTCATTCGTCAGGCAGGTGAAACCGGACAACTTTATGGGTCAGTTTCTCCTCGCGATATTGCAGAAGGTCTGACAGAAGGCGGCTTCTCCGTTGCACGCGGACAGGTCGTTCTCGCAGCGCCGATCAAGACCCTCGGTCTCTACGATGTATCTGTGAAGCTTCACCCTGAAGTGACTTCCACCGTTGTGGTGAATGTGGCCCGGACGGAAGAAGAAGCAGAAGCGCAGGCGCGCGGCGAAGACATCAACGCCCTGAACGACGATGACGAAGACGAGTTGGATGCCAGCGAGTTCTTCGAGGAAGATGCGGCACCGAACCTCGACGAAGACACGGCTGAAGAAGCTGAAGCGTCGACCGACGAAGAGGCCGAAAAGCCCGTCGAATAATCATCTTTCGATCTATGTATTGCGAAGAAGGGCGCCGGGGCGCCCTTTTTTGTTGCCTGATGGTCCGCACGGAGGCTTGATCCAAGGCACAATTCGCCTTTCAATATTGGTCCCAGTGGTTGGTCGCTTAAGGACGCATGTACCCAACGTGCATGCAAATGACATACGGCAGCCAAATGAGGGGGAAGCGCTGTCGTCCACCTGAAGGTCAGGAGGCGGTAGATGTTTGCGTTTGTACTCGATCGATTGATTTCACACGGAAACCTGACGCTCATTGATGCGTCTGGAAGCGCCCGCCATTTCGGCGACGGCACCGGTGAGCCTGTCACCATCAGACTTCATAAAAAGGGACTTGAGTGGCAGCTTGGTCTCAACCCCTATTTGAAGATCGGCGAAGCCTATATGGATGGGTCGCTGACGGTTGATGAACCTGCCCGCATCTATGATGCACTCGATATCGTTCTCTCAAATGTCGGCATCGCCTGGGCCCACCCGCTTGCCAAATTTGTCGGCCGGGTCCGGCGAGCGAAACGGCGGATTGATCAGTTCAATCCTGTGGGCAGGGCGCAAGCCAATGTTGCGCACCACTATGATCTGGACGCCGGGCTGTATGATCTCTTCCTGGATACAGACAAACAATATTCCTGCGGGTATATTGAGACGTCTGACGCGAGCCTGGAGGCGGCCCAACTCGCCAAGAAGCGGCATATTGCGGCCAAGCTGAATCTCTCGCCTGAGATCCATGTCCTGGATATTGGCTGCGGATGGGGTGGTCTCGCCCTTTACATCGCCCGGGAAACCGGCGCCCGGGTGACGGGCGTCACGTTGAGCGAAGAACAGCATAAAATCGCCACTGAACGAGCCGCTCAAGCCGGTCTCTCGGATCGTGTGGACTTCCGCCTTCAGGACTACCGCGAGGTCGACGAAACCTTTGACCGCATTGTCTCAGTGGGCATGTATGAGCATGTCGGCGTTCATCACTATGATGAGTTCGCCGCCAAAGTTTATTCCCTCCTGAAGACCAACGGCATTGCGCTCATTCATACGATCGGACGTCTAGACGAACCGGGCGCCACAAATCCTTGGATTGCAAAATACATCTTCCCGGGAGGGTACATTCCAGCACTCAGTGAGGTTGCCCCGACACTGGAACGTCATCAGTTGCTTTTGAATGATCTGGAAGTTTTGCGTCTGCACTACGCCGCGACGCTGCGTCATTGGCGTAACCGCTTTCTTGCCCGATGGGACGATGCAGTCGCTCTTTACGATGAGCGATTTGCACGCATGTGGGAATTTTATCTCGCGGGTTCGGAAACATCGTTCCGTCATGAAGGGATGGTTGTCTTTCAGTTCCAACTGACACGCGAGATTGATGCGCTTCCCCTGACACGAAACTATATTTCTGACTGGGAAGAGCAGCACCGCGACTCACTTGTCCAGCGGAAAAGCGTTGCGGGTGGATGACGTCAGAATGAACTTAAACACTCGCCCGGATTTGTCCCCGTTTTCCACAGGCGGCGAAAATAGTTAAGCGAAAAGGAAGGGTCTTGCTTCCCGCTGGATCGGCATTGCCTTAAAACAGGAGCATGGAAAACACGCTCCCGGCATATGACGACCCTCAGAGTGAGGGCGACGAATATCGTGTCGCACCTCACAACATTGAGGCCGAACAGGCGCTGCTGGGTGCAATCCTGATCAATAATGATTCGTTTGACCGGGTCGCTTCCTTTCTTGAGGTGTCTCACTTTTATGAGCCGCTTCACGCGCGAATCTATGAAGCCGTCTCCAAGCTCATTTCCGGCGGACATATTGCAACACCCGTCACGCTGAAGAGCTATTTCGATCAAGATGAAGCCCTGCAGGAAGTCGGCGGCGCACAGTATCTGGCCCGCCTCGCCGGCGCTGCGACCACCATCATCAATGTCGCTGAATATGGACGCACCATTTACGACCTTGCCGTTCGGCGCGACCTTATCCGCGTTGGCGAGGAGATTCACAACCGCGCCTTTGATGCCGGTGTAGATGACCCGCCCTCAAACCAGATCATGGATGCCGAGCAGTCCCTCTACAGCCTTGCCGAAAGAGGAAAGTATGAGGGTGGCTTCCAAAGCTTCTCAGATTCAATGCGGATGGCCGTCGATATGGCCGCCGCAGCGTATGAACGTGACGGGGGTCTCTCCGGCATCTCAACCGGTCTCAAGGACCTCGATGAGCAGATGGGCGGACTTCAGCCCTCTGACCTGATCATTGTGGCGGGCCGCCCCTCCATGGGGAAGACGGCGCTCGCGACCAATATCGCGTTCAACGTGGCGAAAAACTACAGGGCCGAACATCACACGGACGGTACCGTCGAAGTTAAAGACGGCGCCATTGTGGGTTTCTTTTCCCTGGAAATGTCTTCAGAGCAATTGGCGACCCGCCTGCTCGCTGAACAATCCCGAGTGCCATCGGGCAAGATCAGACGCGGCAAGATTGACGAGAATGAGTGGCACCAGTTTGTGGATGCCAGCCGCGAGCTTGAGGGCATTCCGCTTTACATCGACGATACGGGCGGCCTCAACATTGCCTCTCTCGCAGCCCGCGCGCGCAAGCTGAAGCGGCAGCGGGGACTCGGCCTCATTGTTGTCGACTATATCCAGTTGCTGTCCGGGTCCGGCAAGTCGGGGGACAATCGCGTTCAGGAAGTGACGGAAATCACGACCGGCCTTAAAGCGCTCGCGAAAGAACTCAATGTGCCGATCATGGCGCTGTCTCAGCTGTCCCGTCAGGTTGAAGCGCGGGACGATAAGCGGCCTCAGCTTTCTGACCTTCGTGAATCGGGGTCAATTGAGCAGGACGCCGATGTTGTGACCTTCGTGTTCCGCGAAGAATATTACGTGTCGCGGCGTGAGCCCTCGGAAGGCACACCGGAACATCTTCAATGGCAGACAGACATGGAAGCTGTTTTCGGGAAAGCCGAAGTCATTATTGGCAAGCAACGGCATGGACCCACCGGAACTGTGCGGTTGCAGTTCGAGGCTGAGATCACGCGCTTTAGTGACCTGGCCGACCGTGACCGCCTGCCGGACTATATGGAGTGAGCAGGTTTGCCGTCTGACAGCACGCCGCGCGAATTTGGCGCTGATGAGATGGCAAGCGCCCGCGCTGCCGCTTCGAGTGGAACCCTCACCATCAATCTGGATGCCATCGCGGAAAATTTCCGCCTAATCCAATCGGAGACGACAGCAGAGGTCAGTGCCTGCGTCAAAGCAGATGGGTATGGACTGGGCCTGGTGCCCGTAACCCGCGCGCTGTCCCATGCAGGCTGCACTACCTTCTTTGTGGCCACCGCCATAGAGGGCGCCGAGCTCCGCTCCGTTGTTCCCAATGCGACAATTTATGTGTTGAACGGTCTCTATGACGGGTCCGAACGCCTCTTCGACACTGAAGACCTTCGTCCCTGTCTCTCCAGTCTGGAAGAGGTGCGTGAATGGGCGGCCTATTGCGGACAGATGGGGCCTCTGCCCGCAGCGCTTCATGCCGATACGGGCATTCACCGGTTGGGGATCCAACCACAGGATGTCGCAGCTGTTGCAGACGTGGCAGACTCGTTCGAAACCGATCTGGTGATGAGTCACCTGGCGTGCGCCGACGATGCGGACCACCCCTTGAATGAGGAGCAGCGAAGCGCCTTTGAGCAGCTGCGGCCCCAGCTCCCCGATGCACCGGCCAGCCTCGCCAACACGGCAGGCATCCTTCTTGGGGCCCCGTTTCACTATGATCTTGTCCGCCCGGGGATCGGCCTCTATGGGACCAACCCTTTTCCCAAGCCAGGCCACCCGTTTCACCCGGTCGTCAGCCTCCAATCGCGGATCATGCAGGTCAAAACCATTGAAGCGGGCGCGAAGGTTGGGTACGGCGCGACTTTCACCGCCAAGCGCGCGACCCGGATCGCAACCATTGCGACGGGCTATGCCGACGGATACTTCCGCGCACTTGGAAGCTCCAGCGGCGATGGCGTCGCTGTGATGATTGATGGCCACACGGCGCCGATCATCGGTCGGGTATCGATGGATATGATCACTGTCGATGTGACCGATCTGCCACCGGACGTCCCAAAACGAGGGTCTTTTGCAGAATTAATTGGAAAATCGATCACTGTAGGGGATCTTGCACGGGCTGCAGGCACGATTGGTTACGAAGTGCTTACACGTTTGGGGTATCGATATCACCGGACGTACACTTCAGCGGACGGAATCAGTGCCGCCTGAGTAGGCGTAAAGAGTGAGGCAAAGGGAGCTAAGTTTGAATCCGCTGGGGATAATCGGCAAGGTTGTGATCACCGCACTCGGCGAAACAGGACGGCTGTCCGTTTTCACGTGGCGGGCTATCACGCACATTATGCGTCCACCCTTTTATTGGCGCCTGATTGCCCAGCAGATGATGCGAATTGGCTATTTTTCGCTGCCGGTGGTTGCGTTGACCGCATTCTTCACCGGCGGTGTGCTCGCGCTCCAAATCTACTACGGCAGCGATCAGTTCAACTCAGAGAACATTGTTGCAACGATTGTGGCCCTCGGTATCACACGCGAGCTCGGACCCGTCCTGGGTGGACTGATGGTTGCCGGGCGCGCCGCAGCCGCCATCGCAGCTGAGCTCGGGACGATGCGGGTGACAGAACAGATTGACGCACTCTCCACCTTGTCGACCAATCCGTTCAAATATCTGGTGGTGCCCCGTGTTGTTGCCGCTGTGATTACCCTGCCCGCCCTCGTCTTCGTTGGCGACGTCATCGGGATTTTCGGCGGATTTGTTGTGGGGACGCAGACATTGGACTTCAATGCTGGTGTCTACGTCAAAACCACGGTCGACTTTCTGGAACTAGACGACATCACCTCCGGCCTTATCAAATCTGCGGTTTTTGGTTTCATCATTGCCATGATGGGCTGCTATCAGGGTTTCCATAGCCGGGGCGGCGCGCAAGGCGTCGGTCGCGCCACGACCAACGCCGTTGTGAATTCTTCCATCCTCATCCTCGCAGCGAACTATGTCATGACATCGCTGTTCTTCTCGTCCTAAGGCTGGCTCCATGAATATCTCCGTTCCAGCAAAAGACGTGAAGATTGAGCTGAACAACGTTCACAAACGTTTCGGCAAAAAGGTTGTGCTCCACGATCTGTCCCTGACGGTGCCTAAAGGAAAGTCTTTGGTTGTGATTGGGGGCTCAGGCAGCGGCAAATCCGTGATGCTGAAGTGCATTTTGGGCATCATCCGACCTGAAAAAGGCAGCATCAAAGTCGACGGGAAAGACGTCACGCGGCTCACGACCACCGAACGGGAAAAGACACTCACGAAGTTCGGCATGCTGTTTCAGAATTCGGCCCTTTTTGACAGCCTGCCCGTCTGGGAGAACGTCGCCTTCGGTCTCATTCAGGGGCGCAATATGCGCCGCAAGGACGCGAAAGAAATCGCGATCGAGAAACTCGGCCAGGTGGGCCTGACGGCCGACATTGGCGATCTCTATCCCGCTGAACTCTCAGGCGGCATGCAAAAGCGGGTCGGCCTCGCGCGCGCCATTGCCACGGATCCGGAGATTATCTTCTTCGACGAGCCTACGACCGGTCTCGACCCGATTATGGCCGATGTGATCAATGATCTCATCGTCAACAGCGTTCAGAAGCTGGGCGCGACGGCGCTCTCCATCACTCACGATATGGCAAGCGCACGAAAGATCGCGGATTACATCGCAATGATCTATAAGGGAGAGATCATCTGGGCGGGTACCCGCGACGAAGTCGACAATAGCGGCAATGAGTATGTGGATCAGTTCATCCATGGCCGCGCTGAGGGTCCCATCAAAATGGATGTCCTGAAACCCTGATGGCCGCGCGCCCCGCGTGTCCTCTGTCGATTGGTAAGGAAGAACGTGGCTAAAGCCCGTCGTCAATTTGTCTGTCAGGCCTGTGGCGCACAGACGCCGCGCTGGGCCGGTCGCTGCGACGCCTGCGGCGAATGGAACACAATAACTGAAGAAGTCGCGGAGAGCTCCGGTGTTGCCGGCGGCCCTGCCAAAGCAAGTTCGACCAAGAAGGGTCGGCAGATTGCGCTTGTGCCGCTCGCCGGCGAGGCAACCGAAACGCCGCGCCGCACAACAGGCCTTAAAGAATTCGACCGCGTTCTGGGTGGCGGCCTCGTGCCTGGCTCAGCGGTCCTTGTGGGTGGCGATCCTGGTATCGGGAAATCGACGCTGCTGCTTCAAGCCATGGCTGTGCTCGCGCGTCGTGGCGCGGAAGCGGTTTATATCTCGGGCGAAGAGGCCATCGATCAGGTCCGTATGCGGGCCAGGCGCCTCGGACTTGATGATGCACCGGTGTCTCTTGGTGCCGAGACCAACCTTCGGGATATTCTCGCGACCCTGCAGGACGGACCGGCGCCTGACGCCATTGTGATCGACTCGGTTCAGACCATGTGGACGGATGCCCTTGAGTCCGCGCCCGGGACGGTGAGCCAGGTACGCGCGTCCGCCCAGGAACTCACCCGCTTTGCCAAGAAGTCAGGCGCGGCCATGATTATCGTCGGTCATGTCACCAAAGACGGGCAAATCGCTGGGCCCAAGGTGGTCGAGCATATGGTCGACACGGTGCTCTATTTTGAAGGCGAGCGAGGTCACCATTTCCGCATTTTGCGCGCGGTGAAGAACCGCTTCGGCCCCGCCAACGAAATCGGCGTCTTCGAAATGGCGGAAGGCGGCCTGATGGAGGTCGAAAATCCTTCCGCCCTTTTCATTGGCGAACGTGATCGGGAAGCCAGCGGCGCGGCCGTGTTTGCCGGGATTGAAGGCACACGCCCGGTCCTCGTCGAAATCCAAGCACTGGTGGCCCAAAGTGCCCTCGGCACACCGAGACGTGCCGTGATCGGCTGGGACGGTGGCAGACTTTCCATGGTGCTCGCGGTGCTGGAAGCGCGTTGCGGCCTTTCGATCGGCAATCAAGACGTCTATCTCAATGTCGCAGGCGGCTTGCGGATCGGTGAGCCCGCTGCCGATCTTGCTGTAGCTGGGGCGCTTATCTCCTCGCTATCGGGCTTGTCCATCCCGCCCGATACGGTCCTCTTTGGTGAAATATCCCTTTCCGGATCGCTCCGGCCTGTCAGCCAGATGGAAGCGCGTCTGAAAGAGGCAGAAAAGCTCGGCTTCAAACATGCGATCCTGCCAAAAGCCGCAGGACGGCAGAAGCCCTCCGCCGGGAAAATGACGCTAACTGAGCTGGAAGATCTGGGCGACCTGATTGCCAAGCTATCAACAAACAACACCTCTCAGCCTCGCGCCCGTGAAGCTTAGGGTGACCCGCGGGCTAGAGGGCGTTAAACTGGAATTGTGTGGCGTTGGAGTTGGGGGACAGACCCGTCATGACCCTGTTTGATATTGCCGTCATTGCGATCATGGTCGTATCCGGCCTTTTGGCTATGGTTCGCGGGTTTGCGAGCGAGATTTTGTCGATCCTTGCCTGGGTCGTGGCCGCGCTGGCCGCCCTGCTCCTCTATCCCCTCCTTATTCCACTGGTGCAGGCCGTCGCAGAGCCCTATTGGCTTGCCCTGACCATATCGGCGGCAGGGATTTTCGGTGTTGTCTATATCGCCATCTCCGCATTGACCTATCGATGGACGGACCGGGCGCATGGTGGCGAGATCGGCTTTCTCGACCGCTCCCTTGGGTTCATTTTTGGCGTGTTTCGCGGTCTTTTGGTGGTGGCGATTGCGTTCCTGCTGTTCACCTGGCTGGTGCCGGAGCGCGAGGATCAGCCCCAATGGATCGCAGATGCCCGGCTTCTGCCGCTGGTGGACTTTGTCGCTGGTGGGCTTTCTTCGCTTGCCGCTCAGCAGTCATCAGCACCTACAGAGCCATTTTTCACGCCTGAAGGACGCCGCAACGCGCCGCCTGCGGATCAGGCCACAGAAGAGCCCAAATCAGGCACTGACAGCGACGATACGACAGGGTATAAGCCTTCCGAACGGAGGGGGCTCGACCAACTTTTCGAAGCCACACAGGAATAGAGGACGACCACCCAGATGTCCGACACAGGTTCCACGACAGGTTCTCCATCAAGCGCCTGGGCCCCGAGGGCCGACCATCACTCTCAGCATGAAACCCTGCAGCCAGCGCATGGCGAAGGTGCCAGCGTCATCCTGGACAGTCACGATGAGCTATATGCCGATCGCCTTCGCGAAGAGTGTGGCGTGTTCGGAATTTTCGGTCATCCGGATGCCGCAGCCCTGACCGCACTTGGCATGCATGCGCTTCAGCACCGCGGCCAGGAAGCGGCGGGTCTGGTTTCGTTCGACGGCGAGCATTTCCATTCAGAGCGCCGCATGGGACTTGTGGGCGATCACTTCACCAGCGCGAAGATGATGGACCGGCTGGCGGGTACCAGCGCTATTGGTCATGTGCGCTATTCGACCACCGGCGAAACGATCCTGAGGAATGTTCAGCCGCTCTTTGCCGATCTGTGGGGCGGCGGTTTCGCTATCGCCCATAATGGTAACCTCACCAACGCGCTCACCCTGCGCGATGACCTGGTTCGTTCCGGCGCGATCTTTCAGTCCACGTCCGACACAGAGGTGATCCTCCAATTGGTGGCGCGTGGCCGCCATGATCGGACTACGAACCGCTTTGTCGATGCACTCCGCCAAATTCAAGGCGCCTATGCCCTGGTGGCCCTGACCAACAAAAAGCTGATTGGCGCGCGCGACCCGCTGGGCATTCGTCCCCTTATCCTGGGCGAGCTTGATGGCTCACCGATCCTCACGTCGGAGACCGTAGCGCTTGATATTATTGGCGCGAGTTTTGTGCGTGAGATCGAACCCGGTGAAGTCATCGTGGCGACCAAGGACGGCATTGAAAGCCTGCACCCCTTCCCGCCGATGCAGCCCCGCCCTTGCGTGTTCGAATATATCTATTTTGCGCGTCCCGACAGCATTGTCGGCGGCCAGAGTGTCTACAATGTCCGGCGCAAAACAGGTGAAGAGCTTGCCCGTGAGTCACATGTCGATGCTGACGTGGTTATTCCGGTTCCGGACTCTGGCGTGCCCGCCGCGATCGGCTACGCGGCTGAATCAAACATCCCTTTCGAGCTGGGCATCATCCGTAACCATTATGTGGGGCGGACCTTCATCGAGCCGACGCAGCACATTCGGGCCCTCGGCGTGCGCTTGAAACACAATGCCAATCGCGCGCTCGTGGAAGGTAAGCGGATCATCCTGGTCGATGACAGCATCGTGCGGGGTACGACGTCCGCGAAGATTGTAAAGATGATGTATGAGGCCGGTGCCAAGGAAGTACATATGCGTATTTCCAGTCCGCCCATCACCCATCCTGATTTCTACGGCATCGACACGCCGGACCGTGATCAATTGCTCGCCGCCAATTATGACCTGGAAGGCATGCGCAACTATATCGGTGTCGACAGTCTCGCCTTTGTCTCCGTCGACGGGCTGTATCGTGCACTCGGGTATGACGGTCGGGACAATGACAATCCTCAGTTTGCCGATCATTATTTCACCGGCGAGTACCCGACACAGCTTGTCGACCAACAACAAGAAAAACGCTCCGCCCAGCTCTCCCTGCTGACGGAAATCGCTTAAAGGCAGACCCCGATCATGGCAGGACGACTTGCAGACAAGCTCGCGCTGATTACTGGCGCGTCACGGGGCATCGGACGGGCCGTTGCCCTCGCTTTGGCTGCGGAAGGCGCGCACGTCATCCTCATAGCTCGCACAGTCGGCGCGCTCGAAGAAGTCGACGACGAGATCCAAAAGGCCGGCGGCACGGCGACACTTGTCCCGCTCGACCTCACAGACTATGAGGCGATTGACCGTTTGGGCGGCACCATTTTCGAGCGCTGGGGTAAGCTCGATATCCTGGTCGGCAATGCCGGCATCCTGGGACCGCTCACACCCACCGGGCACATCTCCCCAGACGATTGGGACAAGGTCTTTGCGGTCAATGTCACGACAAACTATCGCTTGATCCGGTCCCTCGATCCCCTGCTCCAGCGGTCTGAAGCCGGGCGCGCGGTGTTTGTCACCTCTGGAGCAGCGCAGAAATGTCGTCCTTACTGGGGCGCCTATTCTGTGTCCAAAGCCGCCCTCGAAGCTCTTGTGAAAACCTGGGCCCATGAGGTTGAGAAGTCGGAATTGCGGGTCAACATGGTAAGCCCAGGACCGATCGCAACCAAAATGCGCGCAACAGCGATGCCTGGGGAAGACCCCGAAACACTTCGCACGCCGGAGGAGCTCGCCCCCCTATTCCTCGACCTTGTAAGTGCCGACTGCACCCGCCACGGCGAGGTGGTTGCCTTCCAGACCTGACCCCCAGGAACCGCGCAGCGGCGACAGCACCTTGCAATCGGCGCAGCGCATCCCTACCTTACACGGCTCCACCGCGACAAAGCGCCGTTGAAGGAAAGGGACGATGGACAAATAGACCGAGCATAAGGAATTCCTCTTGCCGGAGATTTGATCCATGCCGCCATTTTTGGTTGCGGGCGACGCCCTCGCCCATCTGTTGCCCGACGGCGCGCAACTTTTTTCAGATATTACATTTGCTATCAGACCGAAGCAGCGCGTTGCGCTTGTGGGTCCGAATGGTGTGGGTAAATCGAGCCTTGCCCGCCTCATAACTCAGGAGCGTGTTCCGCACCGAGGTGGTGTCTCTCGTCACGGCGCCATTGCTCACCTTGAGCAGGATGCGGTGCCAAACGCGGGACAGCGTGTCGTCGACTATCTTCGGATCGGCGACCCATATGATGCGTTGATGCGTTGTCAGGGCGGCACTGGTTCATCGGATGATATTGCACTCATCGGCGATAATTGGGACCTCGACGACACCCTCGCGAAGGACCTTCGTGACGTCGGTCTAGAGCATTTGTCGCCGATCCAGAACCTCCCCACTCTCAGCGGCGGTGAATGGCTTCGTCTACAATTGCTTGGCATACAGCGGCGCGAACCAGATCTCCTGATCCTGGATGAACCGTCCAACCATTTGGACCAGTCGGGCCGTATCTGGTTAGAGAGCTGGTTGCGCGATGCTGACTTTGCCTGGCTTCTGATCTCGCATGACCGTCACTTGTTAAACCTGCCGGAAGAAATCTGGGAACTCAGCTCCGGGGGGCTCGAAGTCTATGGCGGCAACTACGCGCACTACCTGTCGGAGAAGACGTCTCAACAGAATGCGGCGATCGCCCAGGCTGCCCATGCAACACGGGCCCTGCGGCAAGCCAAACGAGACCATCAAGCGACCCGAGAGCGCCAGCAACGTAAAGCAGCTAAAGGCAAGCGGGCGCGTGCGAAAGCAGGCCAGCCGAAAATGGCTCTTGATGGGCGACAGGCGCGGAGTGAACATACAAGCGCGAGACTTTCGCATATCAAAAATGCGCGTTTGTCGATGGCAGACGAACAGGTCAATGCTGCTCAAGCGCGAGTTAAAGACCATATTCCGGTGCAATTTGATACCGCAACCAGCGCGGTTCTCCCCAACCAGCCGATATTGACGTTAGTCGATGTCACCTTGAAGTATGGGACGCGAAGCCTTTTCTCGAAATTTGATCTTGCGCTCAAGGGACCACAACGCATGCACCTCGTAGGCGAGAATGGCAGTGGTAAGACCACGCTTCTTGACCTTATCTCAGGGAAGACAGCACCAGATGCAGGCGCGGTCAATCGACATGTTCCCCTCGGGTATTTGCTTCAGCAACAGGTCTACCGGGCGGCGGAGACGCCGCTTGAGCGATGTCGGGCTTACCGCCCAGATTGGCCAGAAACCGATATTCGCATCAGGCTCGCACGTGCGGGTCTGCGCCGCGAGAAAGCTGTCATTGCTTTCACCGAACTCAGCGCTGGTGAACGCCTGAGGGCTGACCTCGTGCGACTGCTCAACTGTCCCTCTCCCGCGAAATTGCTGCTGTTAGACGAACCAAGCAATCATTTGGATATTGAGGCACTGGAAGCGCTCGAAGCCGCGCTCAAGTCCTACCGAGGCTGTCTGATGTTTACGTCTCACGATCCGGTTTTCGTGGAGAACATGGACGTCACAGATACGGTCCACCTTCGGCGGGGCTAGCCGAGCTTGCGCTTTTTCGCCTTCGACTCGTAAGGATTATCGCGCTTGCGCATGTTCAGGCGGATGGGCACGCCCGGCAGGTTGAATTCATCGCGCAGGCTATTCACCAGGTAGCGCTTATAGGAGGTGGGGACCTCGTGCGCCCGGCTTGAGAAGATCGCAAACGTCGGCGGCCGACTTTTCGCCTGAGTTGCGTAGCGCAGTGTTACCGGGCGCCCGCGCGACGCGGGCGGCGGATGCCTTGATGTGGTGACGCTCAGCCACTTGTTGAGTTTGGCTGTTGGGATGCGCGCATTCCAGAGGCCGTGGATTTCCTCAATCTTCGGCATCAGTTTTTCGACGCCCTTGCCGGTCAGCGCGGAGAAAGTGACGATCGGCACACCGCGTACCTGAGGCAGCAGACGCCCCAGCTTCTCTTTCAGGTCTTCCATGGTCTCCTGTGGTGTTTCCACCAGATCCCATTTATTGACCGCGATGATGAGCGCGCGTCCTTCCTGCTCGACCAGGTCTGTAATGTGCAGGTCCTGTTTCTCGAAGGGAATGGTCGCATCAATGAGAATGACAACAACTTCGGCGAAGCGGACCGCGCGGAGCGCATCTGCCGCAGAGAGTTTTTCAAGCTTCTGCGTCACCCGAGCACGACGACGAAGGCCCGCTGTATCATGCAGCTTCACGCGGCGGCCGCGCCATTCCCACTCAACGCCGATGGAGTCGCGAGTGATGCCTGCTTCGGGGCCGGTGAGCATCCTGTCTTCGCCGAGGAGCTGATTGATCAGGGTTGACTTGCCCGCATTGGGTCGACCAACCACAGCGACACGCAGAGGTGTCTCCAGGTCGGGCTCGTAAGGCGCATCGGGATCAAAGCCTTCCTCCTCACCCAAGGCTTCTTCGATCGCCTGATTGGCTTCCGCTTCCTCAAAGGCCTGCGCAAAAGGCAGAAGCGCGTCGTAGAGGTCACCGAGGCCCTCCCCATGCTCTGCGGAGAGCGGGATCGGTGCGCCGAGCCCCAGCTCATAGGCCTCCATCCGGCCTGCCTCGCCAGCGCCCCCTTCGCACTTGTTGGCGGCGAGGATGACCGGTGTGTCCACTTTGCGCAGCAATTGCGAGAAAAAGGCGTCGCCGGGTGTCACGCCAGCGCGGGCATCAATGAGGAGCAGGCAAACATCGGCCTCTGAGATCGCGCGTTCCGTGCCGCGTTGCATCCGGGCTTCGAGCACATCGCCCTTGGCATCTTCAAGGCCCGCCGTATCGACAATCGTGAACTCAAGCTCAGCGAGGCTTGCCTCCCCTTCCCGTCGATCGCGGGTGACCCCCGGCGTGTCGTCCACAAGCGCCAGCTTCTTTCCAACCAGGCGGTTGAAAAGCGTGGATTTTCCCACGTTCGGGCGGCCGACTATGGCGAGTTTAAACGGCATTGGCTTTCCGTCTGCCTTTCGCAGCGGTTCCGGACTAGGTCAGCTCTCCAGTCTGTCTGGACAGGAACCTTGTTTTTACTTCAAGGCGACCAGACGTGCGTCATCGGTCAGCACAAATAGGGTTTCATTTGCGAGAATCGGTGGCACGAACACCGTGTCGGGCAATTCTATGCGGCCAAGCTCCTCGCCTGAATAGGGCGACAGGGAAACCGCTTCACCGAGCGACGAGACCAGAACCAGACGGTCTCCGGCCAGAACCGGACCGCTCCATTCAATCGGGCCATCGCGGTCTTCTTCGTCTTCAAAGCGCTCGAGATTGTGGATCCAGCGGATGCGGCCATCCCGCCTTGAGAGCGCTACGACCTCTGCATCCAACGTCACGACAAAGATAAACCCGCCGGCCACCCAGGGTGTCTGGGTCCCAGCGATGTTCCGCGTCCAGACGCGCTCGCCGGTTCGAATGTCGATGGAGACGGCGCGGCCCGAGTGACTAACGGCGTAGACCCGGCCTCGGTCAATCACAGGCCTGCCCGCTATGTCGTTCAGTTCCGTCAGCGATGTCACATTGCCCGTGCGCGTCAGACTGTCGGACCAAAGAGAGTTTCCATTCTCGACGCGGAGCGCATAGAGCTCGCCGGAGGAATAGGGAGCGATCACAATAGACCCTGAGACAGCGGGAGAGGTTGCCGCCAAGATACCTGCACTTTCGACGATGCCCCTGTGCCGCCACAAGACCGTTCCGTCCTCGATGTTGAGGCAAATCATCTGATTGTCAGAAGTGATGGTGAACATGCGCCCGCCATTCACCGTCGGCGCGGCCCGGAAGGGCGTTCCAACGGCGGTTCGCCAGATGATGTCGCCGGTAGCGGCATCAAGGGCTATGGCTTCACCGAACCCGGTTGTTACAAAGAGCCTGCCCCCATCGAACGCGACGCCACCGCCACGCCCTTCGTCGGCGTCTTCATCCTCGGGTGCCAGCTCAGCCTCCCAGGCCTCGTCGCCGGTTACCGTATTAAACGCGCGCACGGTGGTTTCTGTGTCCAGCACATAGACCTGGCCGGCGGCCGTCACCGGAGCTGTCGCAAGCTCCGTCGATCCGCTTGATCCGGATCCGGCATTGGTGCTCCAAAGCTCGTCGAGCGACCCTGATGCTTGCAAATGATGCATGGCATTGTCGGCATAGCCGCCCGGTTGCGGCCAATCCTCATTCACGTAGGGACGCGGCAGAATGACTTCCAGGGATGCGAGACGCGGGTCCGCTTCGAGCTTGCGTTCTAGCGCCATAACAGAAATGCGTTCACCCGGCAGCGCCTCTGTTTCCTCCGAAGACACAAGGTCACCAATCGTGTCACACCCGGCCAAGGAAACAGCTGCAACCAACCCCAATGTTGCCATACGCCATGTTGTCATTGCGCTTCTCCCGTCGCATCTTCTGAGGCAGCCGGAACAGCTTCCTCTGGGTTATTCTCTAGTGCCTCCAATGGAACGCTTTGAGCCGCAGGCACATGCGGCGCGATGAGCGCGAGCATGACATGGGCGCGATCTCGGACACCCGGTGTCGCTGTTTGATCACCGACGATCGATTGGAAGAAGCTCTGGGCTTGGGCGTATTTCTGCTCCGCATAGGCTGCCATGCCCAAGGCCTCTCTGGCGGGATTGCGCCAGGGTTCCTCATTCTCCGCGAGCGATACCAAACGGATGGCGAGGTCATCAAAGCTGGTCCGTCCAACCAGAAGCGTGCCGGATTTGACCTTCGCGAGGTCTCTCAGAATGTCGTCCGCACCGCTGTCAGCAGCAACGGCATCATAGGCGGCAATGGCTTGATCGACCTCGCCTGCCTCCGCCAGAGCGCCGGCCGCGCGCAGACGCGCCAGCGCCGCATATCCACTGGGAGCCGTCTCTGCCAAGGAGTTGAAAATCAAAGGGGCATCAGCGCCTTCTTGGGACGCATCTAGAACGGCGGTCGCAAAGGCTTTTGAGGCTGCTTCGGACTGAGATTGAGAATAAGCCTGCCATCCGACAATCAGGCTGGTGATGGCAATAATGCCCACCACAAAGCTGATCAGATAGATGCCGTATTTGTCCCAAAGATGCTGTAAGCGTTCGCGGCGAATGTCTTCTTCGACTTCGCGAAAAATGTCGGCCAAGAATAGTCTCCGAGGTAGGTCGATGAGCCTGCCCGCCTGGCAGTCCCACTATCGGTGGTGGGCCGGTAAAGTAACGTCAATTCAATGACTTGCCAACAGGGCTTCCGCCCGCAAATCAACCCGAAATCGGAATAGGTTTAACGCATCCGGGGCCCGGTCAATCGACCTTTTTCATGGAGTATGTGTGTTCCTTCGCCGGGAAGGCGCGACCGCGCACTTCGTCTGCATAGGCCTCTGCGGCGCCGGCGATGGCGGCTCCCAAAGTTGCAAACTCTTTGACGAATTTTGGCGGCTTGGGCGACAGGCCGAGCATGTCTTCCAGCACCAGAATCTGGCCGTCACAGGCGGCGGACGCCCCAATACCAATGGTCGGAATGCTGATCTGGCTGGAAATCTTGGCGGCGAGAGGTTCCGCCATGCCTTCCAGAACCACCGCGAAAGCGCCGGATTCGGAAATCACCAGCGCATCATTCTCAATCTCGGCCCAGTCCTCTTCGACCCGGCCCTGGGTCTTGAAGCCGCCCATGACATTGGTGCTCTGGGGTGTCAGACCGATATGCGCCATCACGGGGATGCCGCGCTCGCTTAGATATTTGATGGTGGGGCCCATGCGTGCGCCCCCTTCCAGCTTCACAGCTGTGCAGCCGGTTTCCTTGATGATCCGGCAGGCATTGCGGAATGCGATCTCGGGTGATTCTTCGTAGGAGCCGAACGGCATATCGACGACAACCAGCGCGCGCTCTGTGCCGCGCACCACAGCCGCGCCGTGGGCGATCATCATGTCGATGGTCACACCGAGCGTGTTTTCCATGCCGTACATGACCATGCCCAGACTATCGCCAACCAAGAGGAAGTCGACATAAGGGTCGATATAGCGCGCCGTGTGGGCATGATAGGCGGTCAATGACACGATCGGCGTGTTGCCCTTGCGTGCCATGATTTCAGGAACGGTGATGCGCTTGATCTTGGCGTGTACAGACATGCGTCCTACCTCCAATTACGACCGCTTTTCACCCACAAAAGGTGACTCGAGCATGACCCGGGGGCGGTCAATTCCCCTGCCATATGGGGGAAATAGGTGCGTCGGTCAAGCTTCCGCATGCGCCCAATTTTTATCAATTAAATCAATGACTTACGAGATTTATTTGTTAACTCTAGCGGCTTGACATGTTTGATGGCCCCGAGATGCGCACAAGCCGCCCGCGCTCCGGCATGCCTACTTCCGCATTTCAGAGGTCATTGGACCTGAATATCCGGCGGACTTGCGGCGTTTTGTTGGGACAGAACCAGATCCCGATACATGATCGAGAGGATCGCGACCGAGATGATTTGAGCGAACACGCCCAAAACAGCGCCCCCGATGATCCCAATCACCTCTCCCATTACCAGGGCGACAATGCCAATCAGGATGCTCACCACAATCGCGACCACCATGAGCGCCAGGATATTGAGCGCATGGGCGCCAAAGATCCGCAATACGTTGTTTTGCGTGGCGTCCAGAATTGCCCGCGCATCGACCGCCGCATCCGTTGCCACAGCCGGCAGCAGTAGAGAGAGACGGAGTGCATAAGCAAGACCGGCAACAGCCAGTACAAGCCCTACCGGCGCGGCGAACGCTGCCAATGCGGTTCCTGCCCCCACAATCATGACCAGGATGCCCGGCACGACCAGGAGCGACAGAAAGATGGACGTCAGCAAGAAACGCGCTTCGCGCCGGCCAAACTTGAAGTAGAGCGCGGATGAACTTGTCTCACCCAGGAGGATGAATCGATGCCACGCAACAGCGATGATAGGCCAGAGAAAAAGACCCAGAAGAGTCACCGCAACCGCCTGCCATCCCCAGCTGGCCTGCATCAGGGCTTCAACATCGCTCGGATCGATATCCTCCCGGGACGATTGTACTGACATTGAATAAAGGACGTTGGCGGCGATGTAGACCACCACAGGGGCCCAGACCAATTTCACCATGTCCCCGAAATGGGACCAGGCGCCTTTGTAGGACTCAGTGACTGTCCCGACTACATCCAGCTTCGCCATTTTGGGTCCCCTAGCCTTAATTTGATTACTGCCCGCTCACGCCCAACGCTTCGGCGCGATCGCGAAACTCTTTATTATCCGGGCTGATTTCGTACGCCCGCAGATAATCGCGCCGTGCATTCTCAGAATCTCCTGCCGCCTCAAAGAGCAACCCCCGCACGTAAAACGCTGCCGGGTTTTCCGGGTTCAGTTCGAGGGACCGGTTGATGTCACTCATGGCCTCCACAGGTCGGTTCAACTCGCGATAGGCGTTGGCCCGGTTTGAAAAAAGAAGCGCGTCGTTGGGCGAGATTTCCAGTGCGGAGGAATAGTCCACGACAGCCATTTCCAGATTACCGGTGTTCTTATACGCCACGCCGCGGTTGAGCAGCGCGACCACCATATCGCCTTGTTCCAGATCGCCGGACTGAATGGCTCTGCTGCAATAATAGATAGCGAGCTTCATATCCCCGCCGCGGAACTGCTCATAGCAATTATTGTTGTCTTCTACGCCATTCGCCTGGGCAGCGGTGACTGCTCCCATCAATATTCCAACAATGGCTACACTTCGCATTCCGCGCATACTGCTTCCTTCACCGCAAACCACTCAGGGTGAAAGATACCTGCCTTTGGGGAGCGTGGGAACAGTCCCTCAGGCGGAAAATGCCTCAACGGCGACGGCGGTGTTCATGAAGTCGCGGAAGCGTGACCACTTACCATTCGCCATGGTGATCACATGGACAAAATCGGACTTGATCGTACCGCCGGTGGCTTTCGCCGTCAGATGAAGGTGACCCGTCACAATGACCTTGTCCTGGTCAGCCAGAAATTCCTCCGGCTCGAAGATGTGGATATCTACAGATGAGAGCACGGTCTCGAAAAAGGTCCTCGCTTCATCGAGACCGTTATAGGTGCCCGCATAGGGAATGATGTCCTCCGGACCATAGAACTCGATCTGTATGTCTTCATTCAGGAACGTCAGAATTGTTGGTATGTCGCCTGCGCCAAAAGCCTCAAAGAGTTTCTGGGTTTCAGCAATGTTCTGCTCACCTGACATTATGCGGCCTCCGCTTCAGGACGCACAAATCGCAAAACCAGTCGCTCAAACCCGTGGTTGAGCAGACTGGCGGTTTGGGGAACCGGGAAAGACCCACCGAGGAAAACCTCGTCGCCCCGTTCCAGTATGCCCTCAAGAAGCACACGGGCTTCGAGCTTTGCCAAGGCCGATCCGAGGCAATGATGAATGCCCACGCCCAAGGTCAGTTGTTTGTTGAGATTTGGACGGTCCATATCAAACCGGGCCGGTTCGGGAAATACCGCCGGGTCATGGTTTGCTGCTGCAAAGAACAGCGCGACCCAGTCGCCCTTCTTGATGTCCGCATCGCCGACGCGCACATCTTCTGTTGCGATGCGGAACAGGCGCTGGGGTGGTCCAGAGTGTCTTAGCGTTTCGTCTATGAACGGGCCCAACAGCGACGCATCTGCTCTCAATCGCGCATGCACCTCCTTCATGGTTGCGAGGTTGTAGAGCAGGTTGCCGATCAAAAATGTCGTGGTCTCGGCGCCGGCAACGACCAGCGTGATGCAAAATCTGATGACCTCCTCGACAGATAGTTTTTCGCCCTCTGCTTCGGCCTCCAGGAGTGCGCGCATCAGGCAATCCGGAACCTCTTCCAATGCCGCGAGGGCGCCAGCCATGTGCGACACCTTTTCAATGAAATAGGCCGCCAGTTCCTCATTGCTTGCCTGGCGCTCTTCGGGGGTCAGGTCTGCTGACAGCATGAAGGCCGTTGCCCAATGCCGGAACCTATCGGCGTCAGCGGGGGGCAGTCCCAACAAATGCACCATCACACGGGCCGGGAGGACGGATGCCACTTTTTCCATGACGTCGACATCGTTTGGCCCGAGCTCGCCCAGTAATTCTTCGACGATCGCCCGGACCGCAGGCGCTTCTGCTTCCATGCGTTTGCGTGAGAAGGCAAGATTGACGATGCCGCGCAATCGGTCGTGTTCTGGATTGTCGTGATTTACCAGCATCAATGTCGGCGCCGAAGACGCTTCCTGCAAAGGGTCCCGCGAGGAAAAAGTCCGGTGGTCGCGCGCGGCAGCCGCGACATGCTCATAGGACAACAAGACCCAGGCCGATACCGGGTCATCTTGTCCAGGCACAGTTCCAGGCGGGTAATCTGCGTACCCTTTGACCGGACACACGGATCGGAGTCGGTCATAGAGCGGGTACGGATCTGCAATGGTCGAGGGTACGGTCAGACGCGCCAAACCACTTGCAATTTCGGATGCGTTCATCGGTTCCTCCCAAAGACGACAAATTATTTACATCATGAATCATTTACGATGTAAACTTTTAAACCCTGACGAATGGAGGAGACCGTCCTAGACTCTCCGAAAAGGCGTAGGAGAATCACGAGTTTAATGAACAAGAAAAAGACAAGAGAACAGACGGCCAAGGCACCGGCAGATGCGGCACGCCAGTTTCTCGAATTCTACTACCCCATTCACTATAAGGCGGGCATGCGGGTCGAGGATTCCATGCGGGGCGGCGAATTGGGCCGCCATCAGGTGGCCATCCTCTGGCTCATTCATTCAGAAGGTGTCGACGGCCGCCTGATGAACCGAAAGGATATTGAACGACACCTCGGCGCGTGGTTCGAAATATCCGGCGCGGCAATCACAAAAGCGATACGCAGCATGGCTAGCGAACCGCTGCTGCTCCTAACACTAGAAGAAGCTGCTCATTCCGGGCGCGAGAAAGTGGTCACGCTGACGCCCGATGGAGAGCGGTACGTGGACGGCATGATCCGCCGGGGCGACGCCTTCATTCAGCGCATCATCGAAACCATGAGCGATGAAGAGATTATTCAGGGGCTCCACTTCTTTCAGCGGATCTCTGATGTGATTGACGATCTCCAGTAGCCAGAGACGCTACTCTTGGGACTGCTCGACGATATAGTCGACGGCAGCCTTAAGCTCGTCGTCGGTGCAATCCAGGCACAGCCCTTTAGCCGGCATTCCCCTGTAGCCGTTGATGGTCCTGGAATACATGACATCCCTGCCTCTTGCGATCGCCGGCTCCCAGGCAGCTACATCGCCCAGTTTTCCCGCGCCAGGAATCGCCCCGGTGTGGCATGCAATACATTTGGACCCGTAAACTTCCTCACCGGAGCGTGGCCCGGATGCGTGGGCAACTGTGGCGGCTGTTGTTAATCCGACTATTAGGAGACCTGAAAGAAACGTCTTCATTCTTTTTCCCATTCAAAACGCTGCGTACCCACTCAATAAGGAAGGGTATGCGCTGAACTCAGAAGCGTAAAGTCGAAACTCAAGGTGTGGCTTTGAAGGGTGTCTCCATCAAACTCAATTCTTCGGTTAGCCATGCAACAAAAGCCTTTAGCTTTTTCGAGTCGGATTTTTGGGGTCCGACAATGACGCGGTAGACCAGTCCCTCAAGCCGTATGTCAGGGCGATAAGGCTCCAGCCAGCCTCGCGCCACCATGTCCCCAGCCAACACATTGCTTAGAAGAATGAGGCCCTGTCCGGCCAAGCCTGCCTGAAGCACTTCGTGTTCCTGCAGAAACTCCCGAAATTTTGCACCTTTAGACGGCTCGTCCTCTGCGGCGGCGAACCAGTCCGTCCATGTTGTTTGTTTCAGGTGCTGCGACACCAAGGCTGTGGTGATGAACTCTGCATCAGACAGGTGGTCCAAATTCTTGATGTAATCAGGTGATCCGAATGCACCCATGCTCTCCCTCAAGATGAGGGAGTCCTCCTTCGCATCTTCCCCATCGCCATATCTAATGGCGACATCAAGCGTCCGATCCCGCTGCAAATCCACCACGTCTGTCGAGGAGACCGTCCGAATCCGCAGCTCAGGGTACTGTTCTTCGAACGACTGAATGCGTGGTGCGAGCCAGAGTGACGCAAAGGCCGGCGTGGTGGAGATGGTGAGCGTGTTCTCGGCAACGCTCAGCGCATCCAACGCGGCTTCAATGCGGGAGAATGCGAATGCCGTGGCTTCAGAGAGCTGACGGCCTTCCTCCGTCAAGGAAACCTGTCGGGTCCCCCGCCGAAAGAGCGTCACACCTGTCTGCGCTTCCAGTCCGCGTATGTGGTGAGAAATTGCCGTCGCCGACACGTTTAAGGCATCGGCCGCCGCCTTGAAACTCCCGAGCCGCGCAGCCGCGTCAAACGCCCTGAGAGCCGACAGAGATGGCAAAGACATTCTAACTCCATAGATGAGTTCAACTCATTTATAGAAGTGAAAGCTATGCTTGTCACTCCCCATTAAGTAGCCATTTTTGTCCTACTCAGCAGCCAGAGAATGCATTTTCTTCATTTATTCGGTGCTGTTGAGGCGCAATCGAAACAGCATGAACGGAAAATCCATGTCCACCCTTCTTCGTATTGATGCAAGCGCCCGCCAGACGCGGTCACTCACGCGCATGATGAGCGATCATTTTCTCCAGGCATGGCGTCGGGTCACGCCCAGTGCGACGGTTATTGAGCGTGATGTTGGCCTTCATCCACCCGCGCCGATCTCGGAACAATGGATTGATGCAGCTTTTGCGTCGGTTGATCAGCGAACCGCCGAACAGAAAGCGGAACTCGAAACCTCCGACCGGCTCATTGACGAGCTAGCGAGGTCGGACATCATCCTGATCGCGACGCCCATGTATAATTATGGCCTGCCCGCGTCTCTGAAAGCCTGGGTCGATCAGATCGTCCGGGTTGGCAAGACCTTTACCTTCGACCTCGCACGAGGTGATCGCCCGCTTGAACCGATTTTCTCTGGCAAGACGCTCGTGCTCCTGACCGCCGCGGGAGAATTTGGTTTTGGACCAGGCGGCATAAACGCCGGTGCGGATCATCTTGTTCCTCATGTCCGCACCATCTCGAAATATGTCGGGGCGGATGGCCTGCACCACATTGGCATTGAGTACCAGGAGTTCGGCGATGACCGCTTTGATACATCAAAGGCGGAAGCACTCGCTGGGATTGATCAGCTGGTCGCTACCCTCGCGGGTCAAAGCAGCCCCTTTCAGGTAGATGCTTAGCGACTATTCCCACTCAATGGTGCCGGGTGGCTTTGATGTCACGTCATAGACGACCCGGTTGATGCCTCGGACTTCGTTGATGATCCGAGTTGAAACGCGGCCCAAGAAGGAGTGTTCGAAGGGATAATAGTCGGCGGTCATACCATCGGTTGAGGTCACGGCGCGGAGCGCACAGACGTAGTCGTAAGTTCGGCTGTCGCCCATGACACCTACAGTACGGACCGGCAGGAGCACCGCAAAAGCCTGCCAGATCTCGTCATACAGACCGGCTTTGCGAATCTCATCCAGGTAGACCGCATCGGCCTTTTGCAGGATGTCGACTTTTTCGCGGGTGATCTCTCCGGGAATACGGATCGCAAGGCCCGGTCCGGGGAAGGGATGACGACCGACAAAGGCTTCCGGCAGTCCGAGCTCACGACCCAAGGCACGGACTTCATCTTTGAAAAGCTCGCGGAGAGGTTCCACCAGATCCATGTTCATGCGTTCCGGTAAACCGCCCACATTGTGATGGCTCTTGATCGTCACGCTGGGGCCGCCGGTAAAGGAGACGCTTTCAATCACGTCCGGATAGAGCGTGCCTTGCGCCAAAAAGTCAGCACCGCCAATTTTCTTTGCTTCTTCTTCGAATACATCGATAAAGGTTGCGCCGATGATCTTGCGCTTCTTCTCTGGGTCAGAGACGCCTTCCAGTTTGCCGAGGAACAGATCTTTAGCATCCGCATGGACCAGCGGGATGTTGTAATGATCACGGAACAGGTTCACCACCTCGTCCGCCTCCCCTGCCCGCATGACGCCCGTGTCGACAAACACGCATTGCAGCTGATCGCCAATGGCTTCATGCAGAAGTACGGCAACGACGGAGGAGTCGACGCCACCGGAGAGGCCGCAAATCACTCGTCCCGATCCAACCTGCTCGCGCACTTTCGCAATCTCAGTGTCCTTGAACGCCGCCATGGTCCAGTCGCCGGAGCACCCGGCGATTTTGTGTGTGAAGTTGTTGAGCAGTTCAGCACCGCGCGGCGTGTGCACCACTTCCGGGTGGAACTGAACGGCGTAAAACTTCCTGGCCTCATCTGCGATGGCCGCATAAGGCGCGCCTTCAGATACGGCGACAGTTTTGAACCCTTCGGGCAGTTCGACCACGCGGTCTCCGTGGCTCATCCAGACCTGTTCCTTGTCGCCAGGCTTCAGCACACCCTCGAAGAGAGCGCAGTCTTCGACCACTTCAATGTCGGCCCGCCCGAATTCCTGGTGATCATGAGATTCGACGCGCCCGCCCAATTGCGCGCACATGGTCTGTTCGCCGTAGCAAATTCCAAGAACCGGCACGCCCGCGGTGAAAACCGCCTCTGGCGCCCTTGGTGTGTCGATGCCTGTCACGCTCGCCGGGCCGCCGGATAGGATGATCGCCTTCGGGTCGAATGTTTCGAGCGCTTTGGCCGCCGAGTTGAACGGAACAATCTCGCTATAGACGCCACTTTCGCGGACCCGGCGGGCGATGAGCTGGGTTACCTGGCTGCCAAAATCAATAATCAGAATACGATCGGTCATGCGGCTCTACTGATGTTCGGGGAGAAAACGGATTACGTGTGACGGGACTCACCATTCCCGGTCGGCTGAGTCAAGGAAACTGCGGCGCACCTCATTGGATGCGCTCCAGAACCACGGCGAAAAACCCGTCTGTTTGAGTGCTGTGCGGCGTGAGACGCAGGCGTGGACCTTCTGGTGCTTCGGGCATCGGCACGCCCTCAGGCCATGCGTCGCCCCAATCGCGCTCCTGAAACATGGTAATTTCCCTCAGGAAGGCATCGATCTGGTGATCATTCTCGCTCGGAAGCACGGAGCAGGTGACATAAATAAGTCGACCACCTGGACGCACCAAACGGGCACCCCGGATGAGTACCTCAATCTGTGCGGCTCGGTAGGCTTCCAGTTTCTCTGGCGTCAATTGCCATCTGGCCTCTGGCTGGCGACGCCATGCGCCAGTGCCGGAACAGGGTGCGTCGACAAAGACACAATCGACCAGGCCTTCCAAATCTGCCAAGTCAGGATCGGCGGAATCTGGATCAAAGACATGAAGCCGGCGGGTTTCTATCGTGCCTGCCCCTGCTCTTTCCGCCCGCGGCTTCAGACGCCCCAGACGCCTTGGGTCTGTATCGCACGCGATGACCGAGCCTTCGCCCGAGAGCATGGCTGCGAGGGCGAGCGCTTTGCCTCCGGCGCCTGCGCAGAGATCAACCACGCGGTCACCGGGCTTAACGCCGGAGATCATGCAGGTCAGCTGAGAGCCCAGATCCTGAATTTCCACCAGGCCATCGTTGAAAGTCTTGGTGTGTGTCACCCGCGCGTTGCTCATAGAGCGCAAAGCCCCGGGAGCGACGTCGCAAGGCTCAGTGTCGATATTCTCACTCGTCAATCGCTGCTGAACGTCTGCGCGTGTCGCCTTCAAGAGGTTCACTCTGAGGTCCACCGGCGCGCGGGTGTTCAACGCCGCCAGCTCCGCCTCAAGGTTGTCGCCAAAAGCGTCTGCCAGTTCCAGCAATAGCCACTCCGGCACATTGAGCCGCGCATGATCAGGCGCTGCTGATAGGCGATCGCTGCCATTCGACAGAGCCGCGCATTCCTGCTCGTTCAGGGGCGACGGTGCAAAGCGCTCCCCGTCAAAAAGGAGCTGAATATCTGATGGCTGGAGCTCATCTTCAACCAGCAAGGACGCCAGGATGAGAGACCGCGGAGTCAGACTGTCCATGGCATAGCTGTAGAGCGCACGATGACGCAGGACATCGAAGACGCGCGCCTGAATTGCAGCGCGGTCCTTGGAGCCCGCATAGCGATTGGCTTTCGCCCAGGCCGCCAGCACCCGGTCTGCCACCTTGCCCTTCTCGATCTGATCGAGAATTTCAATGGCGGCAGAAAGGCGGGCGGCGGGCTTCATGAATATCGTTGGAGTTGAGGGTTAGCCCCGAGCACCGGGATAGTTGGGCGATTCCCGTGTGATGGTCACATCGTGCACATGACTTTCGTGCAGGCTCGCGGCCGAGATTTTCACGAAGTTGGCCCGCTCCCGGAAGTCCGCCATTGTTGCCGCGCCGGTGTAGCCCATCGCCGCGCGAAGACCGCCAACAAGCTGGTGAACAACACTGCTGATTGGACCTTTGTAGGGCACCTGACCTTCCACACCCTCTGGCACCAGCTTCAGTGTGTCCTGCACATCTTTCTGGAAATAGCGGTCGGCAGACCCGACAGCCATGGCGCCGACAGAGCCCATGCCGCGATAGGATTTGTAAGACCGGCCCTGATAGAGGAAGACCTCTCCGGGGCTTTCTTCGGTACCCGCAAAGAGCGACCCAATCATCGCGCACTCGGCGCCGGCCGCCATTGCCTTGGCGAGGTCACCTGAGAATTTAATACCGCCATCCGCAATGACGGGGATGTCAGACTTCTGCGCTTCTTCCACGCAATCAATGATGGCGGTGAGCTGCGGGACGCCGACGCCGGCGACGATGCGCGTGGTGCAGATAGAGCCTGGGCCAATGCCGACTTTCACCGCGTCCGCGCCCGCATCGATGAGCGACCGTGCCGCCTCCGCAGTGGCGATGTTGCCTGCAACAACCTGGACATTGTTTGAAAGCTTTTTCACCCGCTTCACGGCGTCAGCAACGTGGATCGAATGTCCATGGGCCGTGTCGATGACGATCAGGTCCACGCCTGCATCGATCAGCTGTTCAGCGCGCGCAAATCCGTCATCCCCGACGGTTGACGCCGCCGCGACCCGCAGGCGGCCCTGATCATCCTTACAGGCATCGGGGTGGGTCTGCGCTTTTTCCATGTCCTTGACAGTCACAAGACCCACGCAGCGATATTGGTCATCCACCACAAGCAGTTTTTCGATGCGATGCTGGTGCAGGAGCTTCCGCGCCTGATCCTGGGTCACGCCCTCTTTCACCGTGATCAGGTTTTCCTGGGTCATGAGATTGCGGACGAGCTCCGCGGGGTTGTCCGCGAAGCGCACGTCCCGGTTGGTGAGAATGCCGACAAGCTTCTGAGATGAGGGTTCGACGACGGGAATGCCGGAGATGCTGTGGCGCTCCATGAGCGAGAGCGCGTCAGCCAAGGTGTTGTCGGGGCTGATGGTCACCGGGTTCACCACCATGCCGCTTTCGAAGCGCTTCACCCGCCGGACTTCTTCCGCCTGCTCTTCGGGGCTCATATTACGGTGAAGCACCCCCAGGCCGCCCGCCTGGGCCATGGCGATCGCGAGCCGCGCTTCTGTGACCGTGTCCATGGCCGACGAGATGAGCGGGATACCCAGCTTTATGGATCGGGTCAGGCGGGTGGACGTATCAACCTGACCGGGCATCACGCCGGATTCGGCGGGCTGCAGGAGCACGTCATCAAATGTAAGAGCTTCGCGGAACATGGGGCCAACCTCCGGCTACAGCGGGATAATGATGTTGGCGCTGGTGTGTAACACCAGATTTAAAAATTGCAAAGAACGATATTGTGACGCAGCCTTGCGCAAAAGGCGCGACGTCCTGCCCGCGCTCTCCTATGCCTCTTCTTCGTCGTCCTGGCGGCCCCGGAAGCCGGTGGCCAGCACATACATCTCGGAAGAATCAGCGCGGCTCGCCGCGGGTTTCACGTGCCGAACGCTTGTGAAATCCCGCTTCAACATCCCCAAAAGCTCTTGTTCTGCGCCCCCTTGCAGCACTTTGGCGCAATAGGTACCGCCCTCGCACAAGACATCGTGGGCGAATTGGGCGGCTGCCTCTGCCAACCCCATGATCCGCAGATGATCGGTTTGCTTGTGGCCTGTTGAGGCGGCCGCCATGTCCGAGAGGACCACGTCGGCTTCCCCGCCCAGCCATTCCTTCACCTTTATATCGGCATCTTCTTCCATGAAATCGAGCACAAAGAGCTCCGCCCCGGGAATCGGATCAACTTCCTGGAGGTCGATCCCGATGACCTTGCCGTTGCCCTTATCAGCTCCGGTTCGGGCGACGGACACCTGTGTCCAGCCGCCGGGGGCGGCGCCGAGGTCGACCACACGGCCACCCTTTTTCAGGAAATGGTGTTTGTCGTCTATCTCGGTGAGCTTGAACGCGGCCCGTGAGCGGTAGCCCTCCTCTTTGGCGCGGGTCACGTAAGGGTCATTCAACTGGCGCTCCAGCCAAAGCTTGGACGACAGTTTGCGACCCCGCGCGGTTTTCACCCGCTCGCGGAGATTGCGCCGCGCGCCTTTTCGGCTGGTGCCGCCTTTGCCGGATTTTTCACTCATGATCACTGCTCATGGCTGCGCCTCTCCGCCTGCCGGAGCGCTGGTCTGAGATGTTTTCGGTTTGCGCCGTCTGCGGCGGCGCCTGCGACGGCGACCGCCTTGCCCGCGTGTTTGATCAGCTTCCATGAGAGAAAACAAGATGCCTTCTCTCAATCCCCGATCTGCAACCCTCAACCGTTCAGCCGGCCACGATTGAGCGATCGCCTCCAAAATCGCGCATCCGGCCAGCACCAGGTCCGCCCGTTCATGACCGACGCAGGCATGGGCCGCCCGTTCAGCCAGCGTCATACTCAAGAGCGTTTCCGTGACTTTCGACACGTCATCCAGGTCCACCCAGGCGCCATCAACCCGGGCTCTGTCGTACCGCTTCAGCCCCAGATGCACGCCTGCAATGGTGGTGACAGTCCCGGAGGTGCCCAGCAGATGAAAAGGCTTGTCAGCACAGCCTTGGCCTGCAAGGCGTTGTTGGAACGGGGCCAGTCGATCAGCTACTTCCGCCACCATGTCTGCATAAAGCTCCTCCGAGACGGCATCGCCGCCATAGGTCTCCGCCAGGGTCACGACACCGCAGGGCAGACTTGTCCAGTCGAGGATTTCAGGCTTTGGCCGTCCTTCATGATGCACCCACATGAGCTCGGTGCTGCCACCGCCAATATCGAATACCAAAGCCGCCGCATGGTCCGGGTCCAGAAGGGGCGCACATCCGCCAACGGCCAGCTGCGCCTCATCGGCCGTCGAAACAATGTCCAGATCGATGCCGGTTTCCCGCTTCACGCGGGCGATGAAGTCGGTACCATTCGCCGCGGTGCGACAGGCCTCGGTGGCAATCGAGCGCGCATTGGTCACCCCACGGCGTTGCATCTTTTCGGCGCAGATTTTGAGGGCCGCCGCCGCCCGGTCCATCGCCGCATCGCTCAATTGGCCGGTCGATGCCAGCCCTTCTCCCAGCCGCACGATGCGCGAATAGGCATCGATGACCCGGAACCCGTCCCGGCTTCTTTTCGCGACCAGCAGGCGACAATTATTGGTGCCGAGATCAATGGCGGCGTAGACCGGCGGATCTTTTGGGAGGGTTGGTTTGGTCTGCCGGGCGGTTGACGCTGGTTGTTTCTTGTCGGCCTGAGCCGAGCCTTGATCTTTAGACGCGGTGCCCGCAGCGTCGCTCGCTGCTTTCTTGCGGCGGCGCCGGCGACGCCGTCTTCGTTTTTTAGGCTGAGCCTGGTCTTCGCGCGCAGACAAATCGCCGGACTTCTGCCCAGCGGCGCCGTTCGATCCCTCCACAGGTCCCGCATCCGACCCGGATGCCGCCGCCTCCCCCGAAGCAGCCTGGGACCGATCTCCCGTATCCGTCACATCGATCCACCTGGGAGCGCGGCACAGTAGAAGCGTTGTCGCTTCGCCTACCCGTCTCGACCAGGGTCCTTTAATCGTTAGTTGGGAGGAGCCTAACAGGTTCGAGAGGCGGAAGGAATGGCCGCTTTCAGGCCGTTTAACATCTGTTGACGCGAAGGCGCGGGGCACATAAGTTCTGCCCCACTTCGGCGGCCTGAGAGGCCGATGAAGCTGCCCGGATGGGGAATCGTCTAATGGTAGGACGCCTGACTCTGACTCAGGTAGTCTAGGTTCGAATCCTAGTTCCCCAGCCATTCCTTCCTACAGAGTAAGAACCTCCGGGTGTTGAGCAGGACCGGCCCTGCGCTAAAGCGCCTCCTCGACCCGCTCCTTTAGGGCGGCGTTCATCGCCTCAAATCCTCTGACCGTGTTATCGCCAATGAAGGCAAAGATCGGATAGCTGAGCACGCCCGTGAAATTCTCTCCGTGGCGAAGGAGCGTGGTGCCACGGTCCGTTTCCTCGAGAATGAAGTAATGCTCGCCATCGAAGATGCCTTTCACGCCAGCGCTCCCCAGCCACCGCAGCTCGGCGTTTGCTTCTGCGACCAATATGGTGGGGAAAAAGACGTTGGTTGAGCCTTCCTGCAGCTGCAACACGTTCCGCAATTGCGCGCCTTCTTCGAGCTCCCCTTCCATGGAGATGATCAGAGGATTCCAGTCCGCATGCCCTTCCGTATCCGCCAGGACCTTCCATACGGCGGGCGCCGGGGCTGCAATCTCAATCTCTGTGTAAACCGACGGGCCGGTCACCCTGCCCATCCCGTAAATCACGATCGCCGCGACGACGACATAGCCGGTAACTCTGATGAATTTGCGCATGGTCCTTGGTCCTTCTGGTTGCATACCGTTTAGGCGGTGCCGATCTGTCGGACCCAAGATTTGTATATTTCCATGCGAATATAAATTGTCACTTTCTTGATCTTTGATATAAATTTTTTAATATATCGAGATGCCGCTTCAACTTGATCACATACGAACCTTTCATGCGGTCGCCGAGCACGGTTCGCTGCTGGCGGCCTCGCGCCACCTGGGCATGACGCAACCCACTGTGGGGCGTCACATCGACCTTCTGGAAGACGCGCTTGGGCTTCGCCTTTTCACCCGCGGCCGAGAGGGCATGCGTCTGACACCCAAGGGCACCGACCTCCTGACCGCTGCTGGTGACATGATGGCAACGGCAACCGAGTTCGAACGCGTGGCCGCCGGATTGGAAGAGCAGATCGAAGGCACCGTTCGCATCTCGGCGAACGAGATCTTCGGATCGCTTCTGTTGCCCCGTCTCCTTTGTCCGCTCATGGATGCCCATCCGGAAATTGAGGTTGAGCTGGATGTCAGCAATCAGGCGTCCAATCTTCTAAAGCGGGATGCCGACATCGCTATACGGCTCTTTCGACCGACGCAGAATGATCTGATCGCGCGCAAGCTTGCGGATCTCCCCCTTGGGCTGTTTGCCCATGAGGCCTATCTGGAGCGATACGGGGACCCGAAAACCACGGCGGATCTGAAAGGACATGTACTTATCGGTCAGGACCGCGTCACCGGCTTGATCAATGCCTATGCGGCAGCTGGCGTCGCACTCAAACCACATGATTTTGGTTTTCGGTGCGACAACGATATTGCAGAAATCAATGCGGTGCGCGCCGGCATGGGCATTGGTCCGCTCCACCTCGGCATGGCGTCACGCTGGCCTGATGTCAGGCAAATTTTGTCGGACATCCCAGTGCCCTCTCTCGAGCTTTGGCTCGCCTGCCATGCCGACGTGCAGCACAATAAGCGCATTCGTGTGGTGATGGATTTCCTCGCTGAGGCGCTCAAAACTCCCTATACCTCACCCCTCTTCTGAGCTGCTTCTGCCTTCAGGTCACTCAAATGTCCTGCCGGTCTCCTGTTCATAGAGCGCCGGCAGCAGATCGGACAGATAGCCCATCTCTTCGATTGCATGAGTCATGAGTGCCGTTGCTTGCTGTTCGTCCACAGTGAAGAGCCTTGCGAGGGCGGTGTTACCGATTATGCCTTCGGTTGACGTGACCGGGTTGTTTCCTTCGCGGCGGGCAACGTGCCCCATCCAGAAATTGCTGCGCATCTCCGCACCCCAGGGCGTGTCCCGCACCACATGACACATCTTGGCGAGGTAAAGCGGCTCTTCCAGGAGTCCGGCCCGCGCACAAAGAACGAATGTGCTCTCGTCCAGTTCGGGCATTGGTCCCAACACCTCCTCTGGAGGCACGAACTGGATACGGAGCTTCTGCAATTCTTCTCCAATATATTCGTGGACCAAATGGCTTGCTCCGACGATCTCGCCCGGGACCTTATTCTCCCAATCCATCCAGACATGGGCGGTTGGATGCCACCATTTGTAGTGCTCGGTTGTCTGGAGAAAATCGGCGAGCCACCACTTCACCATCTCCGCTTTGACCCCTGGCATCCTGGTCAGCGCCGAGACCTGATAGGTCCCGTCTGACAGGCGCGCTACGCCGGTCTCCATGGAATCATAACCGGGCGCCAATGCATCGTCCGGGTCTATCGTGTTGGCAAACGGCACGACGCCCCAGATAGCGAGCACCAACACCACCGCTGCCGAAACTCCGATCGCCGTTTTCATCCGCATACCTCTCTCAACGATTTTTGGCATTTTATTCTATGTATGTAGAATTATCTAGGTTTTTCTAAACTCATGGAATAACGTGCTTCTAATATGCAAGACACTGAAAAGCATTACGTCTCAGAACGTCTCGCCTCCAGGCGGCGGTCGTCGTAGCCAAGCCGGGACGCACATTCCGCTGATCGACTAACCCACAAACAATGAACTGGGCACTCGAACCATGGCACACACATCCTCGGAGCGGGCGCGCGGGCGGCCCCGATCGGAAAAATCTGATGATCTGCGGCGCGCCATCCTGGATGCCGCCGTCGATCTTTTCGGCGCGCGCGGCTTCGACGGGGTCTCGCTCGGACAGATTGCATCCGAGGTGGGCGCGGATGTCGCCCTTACCCGATACTATTTTGGGTCCAAGCATGAAGTGTGGATCGCCGCGATCAGCCACCTCACCCAGCAGATCGAGGCTGACGCAAACCGTGATTCAGATCTGGTCAACCTCAGTCAGTCGGATCAACTCAAGGCCGCGATCCAGGAGTTCATCGCGATGTCAGCCAAATGGCCGCAACTCAGCCGGATCATTGTTTTCGATGGTGACAAGACCGATGAACGCGGTCAGTACATCGCTCAATATGTGGTTCTGCCCTTCTACAAACGCATGTCCAAACTGATCCGGGGGGCAAAAAAGGAAGGGACGATTCCGAACGTCGCTGAGCGCACCCTTTTCTTTATGATTACCCATGGCGGGTCTTTTCCAATGGCACTGAGCGCGCTCACCAATGCCTTTCCCGGCGGCGACATAACAACAGACAAGGCGTTGAAGGCGCATGGCGACGCCATTATCAGGCTGATCTTCAATGACGAAGCGGCATGAGCCGCTGGGTCGCACTGAAATCAATCGTGTTCTGCGCGCTCAGCATCCTCGTGAGCGGCGCACTCCTGGTGGGCGCTTCTGCGGCAGACACCATCGATATTGTCCTTGTTGGGGACACTGGGTTTAACAGCGCCGGAGCCCAGGTAATGCCAGAGGGCGGTTTTAAGCAGGGTCAGCTTGTGCGCATTGAGGATGCGCTTGCTGGTATCACGCATGAGCTTGACGCGGATCTTGTGCTTGCAAATCTCGAAACTGCGGTCACCGCTCGAAACGACATTCGTAGTGTCTCCAAACGATTTACGTTCCGAACCCACCCGAAGGCGATCGAGGCATTTGTCGAGGCCGGCATCAACGCCTTCTCTCTTGCAAACAATCATGCGCTGGATTACCGGCAGCGAGGAGCCGGTGAGACGCTCTTAAATCTCGACGGTCTACGCCCGAAAGGCCTGCTCGCCTTTCCCGGTCTGGGCCAAACGAGCGACGAGGCCGCGATACCCCATTTGTTTGACCTCGCAGATACACAGGTTGCTCTCTCCTCCATTGGGATAGGCGGCTGGGGCCTCCCCACAAAAGCCCCAAACGCGGGCATGCTGACTTATCCGGCCGACTTTGAGACCGTAAGTCAGCATCTGCACAGAGCAGATGCAGATATGCGCGTGCTGGGGGTTCATTATGGACGGGAGTTTCAACCAGCCACGTCGGACGCTACTCGCGCTCGGTTTCGTGCCGCCATCGCGCCAGAGGGCCTTACCATCATCGCGGGCCACCACAAACACATCGCGACGGGGGTCCAGATGGTTGAAACGGCAAGCGGTGGCACGGGCCTCATCTTCTACGGGCTCGGAAATTTTCTGCATCTCGGTATGCAGAACATGGGACGCCATGACCTTTGCCATGATTTTGGCCTGCTGGCGCGCATTCGGCTCCTCCGCGCAGACGACGGCACCGTGTCGCTTCACTCAGTGCGGGTCGTTCCCCTAACGGACATGCATCGGGCGACGAAGCCGCTGGCGCCGGAACCCAGCGCTCTTCGAGTGGCGGTGCTGAACCACCTCTCGGCCCAGCTCGACGCGCCAGAGGACGGCGCGCTCGGTTTGGGTTTCAACCTTCTGGAGGACGGTTCTGGCCTCTGGTGTCATCCGGCCGTGGCGGAGGATGCCTTTTGCATCAACACCAGAACCGCGGCAGTTCCTCAAAATACGGCAACCCAAATTGCCCGCGCCTGTCGTCGGGTGCTCGCTCGATAGGTTGAAGTGTCAGGCGGCCAATCGCGTCTTAGCAGCCGACTTCGTTGCGTCAAGCTCGGCCTGTCCCATGCCCAGCTGGTTTGCTATGGCCAGGATCGCGTGGTTTTCGAAGCGGTGCAGCTCACCATCGGCAAGCGCTATCTCCCAGAGCCCTTCGACGAGAGCCATTTTTTGGTCGGTCGAATATTCCCGCTTCACTGCCTGCAACAGTTGATTGTCGTCATAGGTGATGCGGGGCTTGTCGGCGGCGTCGGACAACATCTCCCCGACCTGCGCTTTGCTGACACCAAACCGGCGCGACAGGATATCTTCGATTGCGGCGCGCTCCGTAGCATCGAAATCATCGTCCATGCGAATGATTTCCAGGAGGAGGCCGACGGCGACGGTGTTTTCATCGGGCAAATCGCCCGACCCTGCGATCAGTCGTTTCAGTGCGTCGATCACGTTAAGCCCCTCAAAATTCACTCGTTTTCGTTGCCGGAATATAACCTGCCACACAGGTGCCACGCGAGCTTCATTGCTTCGTCTTGTTGTGAAGTTTTGATGACAGCCCTCACCCCTAAACCTGTTCAGGCGGTAGGCCGATCTCCGAAAACATCCTCGGGCATGGTCCTGATCCAGGCTCCGATCTCCTGTAAATGACCACACGGGTCGACATCATGAGAACATGATCCGGTCTCATGGGGTGAATGAGCGGGCTCCGGCATAGGCATCTTCCCTGTCTCGCCATAGACCGACGCGACAGGCTTGGCATTCATTGAAACCGCCCCTTCAAAAACCACGCCGGCCACGCGCACATCTTTCAACCGGTCGACACCGATGTCGAACGGGTCGTCTTCCAGCACGACGAAGTCCGCCTTTTTACCCGCAACGATAGATCCGATCTCGTCATCCATACCAAGGGCGAAGGCGGCATCAATAGTGATGCCTCTCAATGCCTGCTCCATGCTCAACCGTTCTTCGGGCGATACTTGTTTGCCAGACCGGGTGATGCGTGCCGCGGCGCACCACGCGAGAAAGAGCGGCTCAAGCGGCGCCATCATAAAGTCGGAGTGGAAGGACACGCGCATATTGTTACGCAGGATCGATTGAGACCGAACAAGTTGCCCTGCCCTTTCCGGCCCAAGATCAAGGTCCGCCAGCGTGTCAGATAGAGCATGAATATAATATGGGTTCACACTTGCATGTGCGCCGAGGGCCGCCATACGTGTCGACTGCGCATTAGTGTGAAAACCGACATGATGCATCATGAAACGGTGATCGAAGCGCGGTTTCGCATCCTGGGCTTGGGCCAGGGCATCGAGCACTGAGTCCATGCCCTTATCGCCATTGACGTGCACATGAATCTGGTAGCCGGCCTCCCAGAAATGTTTGACCCCTTCAGCCAACACGTCCGGCGACATGATCCACTCGCCTTCATGACCGTCAATGTAGCCAGGTTCGTTCATCTGCATGAGGGCAGAGAACATGGCACCATCAGCGAAGAGCTTCACCGCTTTCAGAAAGCGCACGCGGCCTTCGTCCTTGCCGAGTAACTCCTCCATGTCTTTCAGACCGGCCGCGAAATCGATCTCCGCATCGGGCGGGCCCGCGCTGCGTTTTACCGCACGATTGCTGAAGCCTCGGCCGTCAAACACATTCACCACGCGCATCGGCAGTTCGGGCTGCTCTATGACGGCATCGATTGCGGCCAGTTCATAGTCCGGATGAATGGTGCCAAACAGCATATCTGCGGCGGTCGTTATGCCGCCCTGCCGCATCAGATCACAGGTGATCCCGAGCCCCTTGCGGTACCAGTCATCTTTGAGAAGCGTCGACATCAGCTTGCCGGTCACCATCATGTTACCGGTTTCAAAGAAGTGGCCCTGCTCAGGATCAACCTGCGGGTGATCGCCCACCACTTCTTCTGTAAGGCCGAGCGCCGTCATCGCGGTACTGTTCAGATAGGTTTCGTGAAAGGACCGCTGGAACAGGATCACTGGACGGTCGGGCGCGACGGCATCCAGTTCAGACCGTCCCCATTTCCCATGGTCCAGCGGTTGATAGCCGAAGGAGATGAACAGCTCCTCAGTGTCGGTCCGCGCCGCAAGCCGTTCCTTCAGGCGGGCTTCGTATTCAGCCGGGGTCGTCGCTGCCGGGTGAATATCACCGCCCGCCATGCGCCAGGGCTCCGGCGCGATGATCTCCATCGGCGTGAGGATAGCGCCCAGAAAAGGATGGACATGATTGTCAATGAACCCCGGCATCAGCACTTGGTCTGCGAAGCGATCATCAATGGTGACTGCCCGACCCGCGAACCAGGGCTCCATGGATTCGAGGTCACCGACTGCCATGATGCGCCCGTCCGCCACGGCAACAGCGCTCGCTTCCGGCAGTGTTGGGTCCATGGTGATGATTTTACGTGCGGTGAACACGGTGACGCTCTGAAGCGGACCGGCTGCTTTTCTTTTCATGACACCCCCCAAGGTCATTTTCAATCCAGCCTAGCACCTTATTGCGGGTGATGGTTACCTCCCTCAAGCCTGGAGCGGGAGTGTTTCAGGCCAGCTGTGTTGAATCCCGAAGTCCTGCTGGCAATATCAAGCAAAGGCAGCTATGAGCCTTGGTGTATTCCTAATCTCCTATCCATACTCAGGATGTCTGTGCTCGTGACCAGTTCGTACGATGCGATTGTTCTTGGGGCCGGGGGTGCCGGGCTCATGTGCGCTGGCATGGCCGGGCAGTTGGGCCACCGCGTTCTGGTTCTGGATCATGCCAAGAAACCTGGCGAAAAAATCCGTATCTCCGGCGGCGGGCGGTGCAACTTCACCAATGTAAATGCCGACATCGACCGCTTCTTGTCGGCCGATCCCTATTTCGCCCGTAACGCCCTGAACGCCTATACGCCGGCGGATTTCATCGCTCTCGTTGAGGCCCATGGCATCGCCTATCACGAGAAAACGCTCGGCCAATTGTTCTGCGATGGGTCTTCTCAGCAAATCATCGACATGTTGCTGGCGGAGTGCGCCAAGGGTTATGTCGTCGTAAGCCTTGAGACCTCGATCAAGTCGGTCACGAAGACCGAAACGGGTTTTATCGTCGAAACCAGCGAGGGACTCGTCGAAAGCCCGTCTCTTGTGGTGGCAACGGGAGGAAAGTCTATTCCCAAAATGGGGGCCACGGGCTTCGGCTACCAGTTGGCCGCACAGTTTGGGCTCCCGTTGGTTGAGACGCGGCCTGGACTGGTGCCTTTCACCTTCGACCCTACCTGGAAGGAGGCCCATGCCGGTCTTCCGGGCGTCGCAGTTGATGCCGAGGTCACGACCTCTGGCACGGCTTTCAAGGAAGCTCTTTTGTTCACCCATCGGGGCTTAAGCGGACCGGCCATTCTGCAAAGCTCATCCTATTGGCAGGAAGGCACGCCAGTGGATATCAACCTTCTGCCAGATCTCGACTTGTTTTCTGCGCTCTCACAGATGCGCGAGACGCGTCCCAAAGCCGACATCACGGTCGCAGCGTCGGACTTTCTGCCCAAGCGCCTGGCGGAACGGATGACGGATCAGGTCACGGGGCATCGGCGCCTTGCCGACCTTTCCAACAAACGTCTCAAGGAAGTCGCAGATCACGTTCACCATTGGAGCGTCATCCCCACAGGAACCGAAGGCTATAGGACGGCAGAAGTCACCGTCGGAGGTGTTGCGACCAAGGCGCTCCACCCCAAGACGCTGGAGGCCCGGTCGGTGCCGGGTCTTTACTTCATCGGAGAGGTTGTCGATGTCACCGGGTGGCTCGGCGGCTACAACTTTCAATGGGCGTGGGCATCCGCTGCGGCGGCGGCCAGGAACCTCTAAGGTTTGCTCTACCAGGGCAGGGCCGTTCCGTCATAGGCGAAGAAGCCGCCCGATTGCTCCGGCGAGAGACCGTCAATGACGGTCAGCAGGTTTGACGCAGATGCTTCGGGCGTCTGAACGTTCAATCCACTCTTTGCATAAGGCGCAGAGAGCGACGTCGCGACTGTACCGGGGTGGAGCGCCACACAGACAGCCTCAGGTTTACGCCGTTTGAGTTCGATCGCCGCGGTGCGCACGAACTGATTGAGCGCAGCCTTAGATGCTCGGTAGCCATGCCAGCCGCCGAGTTGATTGTCACCAATACTTCCGACCTTAGCCGACAGGGTGGCGAAGACGGACTTCCCCTCTTTCGGTAAAAGCGGAAGGAAGTGTTTCATCAGAAGCGCCGGCCCGGTGGCATTCACGGCGAAAAGCTGCGCGAGCTGGTCACCATCCAGCTGCGTCAGGCTCTTTTCAGGCTTGAGCGTCTCATTATGCAGAAGACCGGTTGCATCAATAACCAACCTGACAGGTGCGTCGCGCCGCGAAACAGCGTCTGCCGCAGCCGCAATGCTGTCCTCGTCCAAGAGGTCCAGTGCCGGGTCGCTCGACCGCCCAAAGGCCACTACGTCCGCGAATGACTCCATACCTTCAAGACGACCGACAAATGCCCCTCCTATGCCGCCGGTGCCGCCGATGACCACGGCCACGCCTTCCGACGGAAAAGAAGACAAATCGGTGAACGTGGTCAAACTGAGGCTCCATTAAAGGCAGGACATGCAGTTCCTACGCACGTCATGCCCTCCTGGATCAAACGGCTACTGGGCGGGGCGGCGCTTAAGCGCCTGGATCTCATTTTCCAGTACGTTCAGAAACTGCGACCGATCGCGGGCGGTAAAGCCGGCGTTGTATGTTTGCGTATTGGTGCTTTCCCTCAGGTGCTGCTTGAGGTCCCGCATTCCCAGCGCCATCCCGATATTATCTTCGCTGAACACTTTGCCGGTGGGACCGAGTACCCGTGCACCCTTCTCCAGGCACCGCGACGCGAGCGGAATGTCTGCGGTAATCGCGATGTCGTGGGCTGTCACCCTCTCTGCGATCCAATCATCCGCCACATCCGGCCCTTCTGGCACAACAATCTGGTTGATGAGCGGGTGGCGACGTGGGCGCATGCCCGCATTGCTCACAATGAAGACGGTGAGATTATGGCGCTCGGCCACCTTCTCGACCTCATCTCTGACCGGACAGGCATCGCCATCGACATAAATTTGGATCACTCTCGACTTCTCCCAATTCCGGCGCATTGATGAATCGGCCAAGTGGCGGCGCCCTCAGCGCGTGCGGCGTGCGCCGACACAGGCTACCGCGCCCGCATCTATCCATCTGTCATTAACACTTGCACCATCAATTGGCACGCTTTCGGACGGCGTTCTTAAAGAGAGCTGATTGATTCTAGGGCCGGCGTTTTCAAACCATTAATGAAACATCAATTCGGTGCCGTCCCCTTACCTCCGCGCAAGGTCGATTAACGGCAAATTATCTTCTCAACAGTAGAAGGTTAAATAAATCTGCAATCTTTGTTTGAGGCCGGGGTCATTTTAACGCATGCAAAGTCGCCAGAAAGGACTTGCTGAGACGGGTAAAGGTGGGAACGCTCCGCCAATACTCTCCAATCGAGCCCGCGGCGATCGCTCCGGGACGATGGATGGATCATCCATGTCTTTTGACATGCACCCAATAATGATGACCTTCCTCGACCCAAAGGTTGAGGATGCCTATCGGCAGGACAATTATGAACGTCAGATAGCTTTCACGCGGTTTTGTATCGTCGCTGGCGCAGTAATTATGGCGGTACTCGGTGGCCTCGATTACTTCATCGTCCCAGACATCCTGTATGAAGCCTGGTTTATCCGGCTCGGTCTGGTCTGCCCGCTTTTGCTGGGAATTGTCGCCCTTTCCTACGCTCCGTGGTTCAACCACCGCCATCAGTTCTGGCTGTCATTTTCCATGGCGACCCCCGGCCTTGGCGTTGTTGCCATGATTGCGTTGGCGGCCGCCCCCGGCAGCTATCTCTATTATGGCGGTCTCATCGCCATCATTTGTTTCAGTGCGTGTCTATGGCGATTGAACTTTGCTTATTCGCTGGCCTGGTCATTGACCACTTTCGTGGCCTATGAGTTCGTTGTGCTGTTTATCAATCCACAGCCTGAAAATGTATTGATTAACAACACCACGTTCATGCTGTTAGGGATCGCGACCTGCAACTTTCTGAACTATGTGCATGAGCGCCAGATGCGTACTGGCTTCGTTGATCATGAACGCTTGAAAGCCGAACGGCAACGCTCTGAGGAACTCCTGGAGAAATCAGAGACAGCCAACCGGGCGAAGAACGACTTCCTGGCCATCATGAGTCATGAGTTGCGCACCCCCCTGAATGCCATTATCGGCTTCTCGGAGATTATCGCGACACAGATGTTCGGACCGATCAACAACGAACGGTACGCAGATTATGCGGGTGATATTCGCAATAGCGGCTCTCATCTTTTGAGCATCATCAATGATATTCTGGACCTCTCGAAAGCAGAGGCCGGGAAGCTCGAACTTGACGAAGACGCGTTAGATCCAGTCGAGGCGCTTAATCAAACGATGCGTATGTTCCGACCGCGCGCGAGTGAACTAAAGATCAAGCTTACCTTCCGCGTTCGCGACGATATTCCCTGGCTTTTGGCCGACCCCAGACTCTTCAATCAAGTGGTGATCAATCTCACCTCAAATGCATTGAAGTTCACGCCTGAAGGCGGTCAGGTGAGTGTCGAGCTGGGTCTCTCGGAAGCCGGCGACCTGGAACTCAAAATCGAAGATACCGGCATCGGTGTCGACGAAGACGACATTGAACGCATCTTCGAGCCCTTCGTTCAGGTTGAGAACGCCATGAGCCGCACGCAACAAGGCACCGGCCTCGGCCTGCCATTGGTTCGCAAGATTATGGCCTTGCATGGCGGTGACGTGCGGCTGGAGAGTCAAAAGGGCTCCGGGACGAACGTGCGTGTCACGTTTCCCAGAAGCCGATTTGTCGACGCTCCGTCGGAAGATGGGATGCGCTGGGCCACTTGAGCTGGCGCCCACGCACCAACTCTAGGCGGGCTTGCGCACCGTCATGACATAGACACACTTGGTCTTGTCTTCTTCGAGCGATATCCGCTCGCAATCCAGACCCTCGACCATGTCCCACATCTCATCGGCGGTTCGATAGACCAAGCTCCAGTCTGTGATGAACTCCAGCGGCCACATGCATGTTTCGCGGCCGACCTTGACGTTCGCCAGCACCATGTATCCGCCCGGCGCCAATTGGTTGTAAAGATCATGCGTCAATGCTTTCGCGCGACGCGCGGACAGATAGTCATAGAGACCGAGGCTGTAGATAATGTCCTGCGGTGGCAGAGAATTGAACAGCGGGCCAGCCTTCAGTAATTGCGCAAAGGAGGCTTGCAGACATTGGATCCGCGCATTGCCGTCGTGCCGCACAACCTGCGGATGCGCATGTTCATAAGCATAGGAAAGCGCATCGTGGTCCTGATCAATCAGTGTGAAGTTGACCGGTCGCGGCAAACTGTCGATCTTCAGATAGTCGGCAACCTCATAGGCTGATCCACAACCGAGATTGGTGATGTTCATCACCTCGCTGCCTGCCGTTTCGCGAACCTTCTGATCAATGAACTTCTGCGTCATGCGCAACCGGGTTCCGACACACTCCCCGGTCTCAATTCCGATCCGATGCAGGAGCTTCTGGTAGGGCGTGTCGCCGACTTTCTCCCACCGATAGACATAGTTCATGATCTGGTAGTCGCCGGGATAGCCGAGTGGTTTTTCATAACAGCGACGCATCACCGGACCCGGCATGAAGTCAGGCGTCAGGACCTGCTCGGTATAGCGTTTGTGTTCTGCCAGGGCGATCGGATCGCTGAGCATAGGAAAGGTGATGTCATTGCCGCGGTACCAAAGCTCTTTCCATTGCGGGACCATTTTGTCTTCGCACGCGACAAGCGCCTCGTGCAGCTGCTTCGCGCGTTCTTCTTCCGACACATCCCCAAGTCTGTCTTCAAAGCGGGCAAGCAGATCTCTATAGGATCGAAACAGATAGATGATCTCCGCCGACAGCTCCTGATATTCAGGCAGAATATTCGACGCTGTCCCGAATTGGGGATCTGCAAGTGCACGGGATAATAGGAACTGATCGTGATCCGTCACAACTGAGGGGATGTCAATGTACCCGGTCGTCAACTCCACGGCGACTGTCGTGCGCACGCCGCTCGGCTCAATGCGGCGAATACGTCCAGACCCCTCATAAAGCGTGTCGTCGGCAACGCAGAGGCGGACGGGAATTTCATCCCCTAGTCTTCCGTCCCAGTAATCGAGTTCACCGCTTTGAGCCGCCAGCCCTGTCATCGAGACGTCTTTCAACGCCGCGCGATCGCCGCCAAGATCCACCGCTGGGACAATGTCCTTGAAAAGATGGTCAGCCCTAAACCTTTCAGCCCGATAGAAGACCTTGCGGCCTTTGGCACCCGTGAGCTGCTCATATGTACGCATTTTTACTATTCCTTGATGAGCAAAACTGATTTTGCGGTTTCAATATAGGACATCCGAATCTGAACTGGTTACAAATTTCCAAGCTTAACCATGTATATGCAAGGCATTAGTGCTGTTTCATCACGGGTCATCCCTTACCTGCAATTGCAAGTTCACTGCCATCTCGATCCATCAGCCGGAGTAAAGGCGGCAAGAGGAACCAGCAAATGCCCAAAGCCACCACGACAATGATCGAGGTTTGGATCCCAAGGGACCGGTTGATCTGAAAGCCGGATAGAGACAGAACGATGAACCCGGCTGCGAGAGATATGCTGGTGATCACCATCGCCACGCCCACTGTCGAGAAAACGGTTTCAATCGCGTCCGCCGGCGGCGCACCTGCGGCACGCTGACGTCGATACTTCATAAGAAAATGGATCGTATCATCCACAACGATGCCCAAGGTCATGGTCGTAATAACAGCACCTGCTATACCAATGTCCTGAATGAAGTAGCCCCAGAGACCAAACCCGACGAGCGCGGGAAGGAGATTGGTCGCCAGGCTCAATGCGCCATAGGCGAAACTCCGCAACGCGATCGCAATGATCAATCCAATAATGAGGATCGACACGAAGGTCCCTGTGATCATAGATCGGATATTGTCGTTGGAGAGATAGGCAAAGAGAACGTTGATACTAATGCCCGTCGTCGCTGCCTCCTGCGGCGCGTTGGTACTCAGCCAGACAGTGGCCCTTTGATGCAGGTCGCGGATATCCCCTGACGTCAGTCCACGGAGAATAATCGTCACGCGGCTGGCACTTCGCGAGACATTGATCCTGTCGGTGATGGACGCACCGAAAGGCAAGGACAATTCATACAGCAGGAAATACTGAGAAATCAGATCGGCATTTTCCGGAATGCCATTGAGGGAGGGTTCGTCTTCCACGCGCATCGCTTTGTGAATGCGTCGGGTAATCTCAGAAATGTCGGCGATGCTGGCGACGCCGGGTTGCGCACGCAGCCAGTCTGTGAAATCTGCCAAAAAGTGCTGATACTCCGGTTTGTAGACGCCCCCATCGACCCCTGTCTCCAGGTCGAACTCCATAATGTTCAGACCAGTGAGACGCTCTTCCGCGAAATCGGACGCGACACGGTACTCAAACCGGTCATCAAAATAGCGAACAAAATCGTCGTCGAGCCGGATCTGGCCTAACCCGCCAACTGTGGCCAAAACGCCTGCGGTCACCATAATCAGAAGCCCCCAGCGCAGTCTGTTGATGGTGCGTCCGACGCCCGCCATGAGCGTTGCCGACCGGTCTTTCGAGGGTTTCAAGGGCAGCAGCGTCAGTACAGCAGGCAACCACGTAAAGGTCAGCATGTAGCTTAGGACAATGCCGGCAAACACAATATTGCCCATATCATTGAGCGGCGGCGCGTCGGCTCTGTTCATGGCGAGAAAGCCGACCGCCGTTGTGAGGTTTGTCAATCCGACAGCGGCGGCGTTGGTCCTGATCGCTTGTCTGATTGCCGCTTCGTTATCGGTCCCAGCGGCAAGCTCGTGCTTGACTGCGATGACGACATGGATTGTTGATGCCAGTGCGATGGATATAACAATGATCGGCGCGGCGATCGACGCTGGCGTAATAACATGGCCGAACCAGCCGGCCACACCCATCGACGCAAGACTGGCAACACCGAGGATCGAGAGCACCGCGATGGTCCCGTTTCGAGACCGCAAAAACACCGCAACGATGATCGCGGCTACAATCAGCGCTACTGGAACCAATAACCTCGCGTCCACGTGAGATGCTTCATTAAAAGTCGTCATCAACATCACGTTGCCGGTGAGGTCCACCCGTAAATGTGGGTAGTCGGTCTCAATCCTCTGCACGAATTGATGGGCAGCCTGCGTGATTTCCTGGACCTCAGCCGAGGCGGAGGGCGGCAGCTTAAAGTTGACGTTCACACCGGTCGCTCGACCATCACTTGAGAGCAACCTATTGACGACCAGCGGATCAGCCAGGGCTTCTGCTTCGATAGCGGCGACAGTGTCTGGCGTCAGCAATTGCGACGACGGGACCATCTCCAACACAGAGAAGGCATCCTCATCAGAGATGATGCGCGGGAAGTTCGTAAGACTCTCAACCTGCGTGGAATGCGGCAACTGCCATGCACGATCGGTGATCTCACGCAGGGCCTCCAATGTCTCAGGCGTCGCTATCCGGCCAGACATCTCATCGCGGGGACTGATGACAAACAGAATGTTGTTGTTCTGGGAAAATTTACGTTCAAAACCTCTGAGCTGAAGCAGAAGCTCATTTTCTTCAGAGTAAAAAATGCGCGTATCAAAGGAGACTGTCAGGTTCTTGCCCCCAGCCAGCATGGCCAGAAACAGGGACAGCCAGACGGCCAGCACCAATCTAGGATGTTTTTGACTAGCGTCACTTGGCCAATTACTGGTCAGGTGCCCCACTCCACTTCGATTTACTCTTGTTTGACTTGATGGCTTCTCATTGGGACATCAATTCCCGCAACCTGGAGCGCCATTTAGGCCGTGTAACAGGGTGCCCCGATAGAACGTCGTCCTTCAATAGTTCTTTGTGTTTGGCGATAAAATAAGGGTGATCCGGCCGAAGCTGGGGGCGAAGAAGGTGTATTTTTGCACCTCACACGAAATATTAAGCAAATAAAGGAATGATTTCATCTAATTGAGTGTCTTGGCGCGCGCACGCGCCGGAGACCTGAAACCGCGACGAAACGTTTGATTGATGACTGAACTGGCAACAATCAGCTCATCCGAGCTCCGGAAACTGTCACAACGTGAGTTGTTGGCGGGTCTGTCGGATATGTCGCCAAGCGCCATCGATCGTTTCAAGCGAATGCGCAAACTGAATGCCGAACATACCGAAGCTCTTACGACCTTCTTGCGCGAAAATCCGGAAAAGAGGTTAACGGCAGAAAACAGCAAGAAGCCTCCGGCTGCCGTGAAAATCAAGGCAAAAACAAAGCACGGCTCGCCGAAACAAGCTGCAAAACATGCACCATCGAAAAAGGCGGCAGATGACGATGGCTATGTTCAGCTTTGGGCCCGCGTTCGAGCGTGGTGGGACGGTGAAGAGTTTGTGCCACAACGCGCCAAACCCACCGAGAGCAAGCCACAGATGGCAATCGATCCGGCAGACACCGCGCCGGCTGATCCCGTCGCCGAGCGTCTCGACATCATCCAGAGCATCTGGGGCGAGGGAAATGCGCTGCCTGGAGGAAGCGGCATGACCCTCGATCTGCTGGCGGACGCGAAACCAACGGCTGAGTCCGTTATAGCGGATTTGAGTGCCGGGCTCGGAGGTGGCGTGCGGCATATGGCTTCGACATTGGGTGCCACGGTTCACGGTTTCGAACGCGACGAGAGCTTGGCGGATGCAGCTCAAAAAATCTCCGAAGCCACCGATTATGCTGAGCAAGCCTCCATCCAGTCCTTCTCCCCTAATCGGTTTGATGACGCGCTGGATAAAGACACCTACAACATCGTCGTTGCCCGCGAATTCCTGTGCTTTGTGGCAGACAATAAATCAGCTCTGTCGGCCGTGGGAGAGTCACTCAGCCCAAACGGATCATTTGTCTTTACCGATTTTGTTCTCGCCAACAGAGCAACCGAGAACAAATCAGTTATTGAATGGCGCCAGGCTGAACCTGATAAGCCCTATCCGTCCACCGTCGACGAATATCGAGAGCTTCTGCACGACCTGCGCTTTGACGTGAAAAGCATGGATGACATCACCCGCAGCTATATCGCAGCGATCCAGACCGGCTGGAAAGCGTTGGTTGAAAGCCTGAAATCAGGATCGTTCTCGCGCACCTATGTCGACACGCTCATGGAGGAAGGCCAGGTCTGGCTTGCCAGATCTCGGGCGTTGGAGAGTGGGCAGCTCCGCGTGGTGCACGGACGCGCAGTCATGCAGCGCGGCCCCAAACGGTCCCTGACCGACGCGATGTCCATTGATTAGCCCTCAACGGTCCTTGCCGCCTGCGACCTGTCCGCTGGCGATATCTCTGCCACAGCGCTGATTTCGTTACAAAATTTTACAATTTCTCGCTTGCTGCGCCTTGGCGGGTGATATATCGAACCTATATATAGCCACGATACGCACCCCCAAACAGCGTGGAAGCCTCAATCCCCCCTTGAGGCCCTATTGAAACATGGACGTCAAAATACTCTGCCTCGGCGCGCTCGATTTAGGCGATGCCACGGGATATGAGATCAAGAAAATGTTTGAAACCGGCATTTTCTCTCATTTTCATCAGGCGAGCTTCGGTTCGATCTATCCAGCGCTCACCCGTCTGACGGATGACGGGCTCGTCACCTGCAAATCGCAGCAACAGGGCGGACGGCCGGACAAGAAGATTTACTCGATCACGGCTGCAGGTAGCCGGGCATTGGAGCAGGCGCTGGCGCGGCCTTTGGCGGAAGATCGGTTCAAGTCAGAGTTTTTGTTTGTGATGCTCTTCGCCGGGATGCTGTCGCCCGAGAGGGTGACAAGCCTGCTGGAAGACCGCGTCCAGAGTATTCGTAGAGAGTTGCAGGATCTGCAATCTGAACAAGACAGTTGCGTCAATGCCGGACAAGAGTTCGTGCGGCGGTATGGGGAAGCCGTCATGACGGCATCCTTGAAATTTATCGAAGAAAACCGGCATCTGGTGGAAGACCCGGTACGTAGAAACGAGGTAGAGCCCGTGCGCTGACGCGCGGCGGTTCTTAAGAACGACATGCCGCCGTGAAGGCGGCCAATAGGCCCGCTAAGTGGCCAGGAATAGAAGGTTAAATGAGATGAGCTTGCGGCGTTCCCACATATTGGCGCTGATCATTGCGGCCATCATCGGTGCATGGGTCCTCTCTGGACAGATTGGCGATGGTGAAACGGACGTCGCTGTAGTCGGCGAAGACGGGGAAGTTGCGACTGCGACCGGCACCGAAGAACCGGCAGCCCGCACGCCGCGGGTGCGCGCCGCAATTTTCCACGCAGAGTCACGGAATACCGAAGTTGTCATACGCGGACGGACAGAAGCTGTCAGGTCGGTGCAGGTTAGAGCCGAAACATCAGGCACCATCGTCGAACTTCCGGTTGAGAAAGGATCGACCGTTGAAAAAGGCGATGTGATCTGCCGCCTGTCGCTCAACGCGCGAGACGCCCGAATGGCAGAGGCAGAGGCGCTTATGCGCCAGCGCTGGCTGGAGCTCGATGCCGCGCAGAAGCTCGCCGCTCGTGGGCACCGATCCGAAACTCAGGCGGCCGCTTCTCAAGCGGCCTATGATGCCGCACGCGCACAGGTCAAACAGCAGGAAGTCGAGCTTAGCCATACGCGTATTCTTGCGCCGTTTGACGGCGTGATGGACGAACGGCCCGTCGAAGTCGGAGATTATCTGCAAGTCTCGCAGCCCTGTGCGACGATTGTCGATATGGATCCCTTCCTGGTCATCGGCCAGGTCGCTGAAACAGATGTGGACAAGCTGCAGGAAGGCTCCGTTGGCACCGCCACACTGGTGACCGGCGAAACCATCGAAGGCAAAGTGCGCTTCATCTCAACCACGGCTGATCCGGCAACGCGGACGTTCCGAGTGGAGCTCGAAGTACCGAACCCAGAACGCAGGCTGCGTTCCGGCGTCACTGCCGAAATCCGGGTCCCCAGCACAGAGGTTATGGCGCATCGCGTACCTCCCTCAATTTTGGGCCTGGACGACGCAGGGACCATTGGGTTGAGGATCCTCGACGAGAACAATGTGGTGCATTTCAAACGCGTCCAGATTTTGGCGGACGGTCCGGACGGTGTCTGGGTCACGGGCCTGCCGACAAGCGCAAAGCTCATCACTGTCGGACAAGATTTTGTGGTCCCCGGGCAGACCGTGGATGTGACATATGAAGACGAGATGGGGGCTGCCTCATGAACAACTTTATCGACGCCGCAATAACGCGCACCAGAACCGTTATGACATTGATGGTTCTGATGGTTCTTGCTGGCGTTTCCTCCTACATCTCCATCCCGAAAGAAGCGGATCCGGACATTCAGATCCCCGTCTTCTATGTATCGATCGCACACCAGGGAATTTCGCCTGAGGATGCCGAACGCCTGCTCATCAAACCGATGGAGACCGAGTTACGGTCGCTTGAAGGTCTTGATGAATTGACCGCCATTGCGACCACGGGGCATGCGGGCATTATCCTAGAGTTTGACGTCAGCTTTGACAAAGACACGGCGCTCGCTGATGTGCGCGAGAAGGTGGATCTGGCGAAGGCGGAGTTGCCCAGCGAAACCGAAGAGCCGACAATTCGAGAGTTCAACACCTCTCTGTTCCCGGTCCTGATCGTCACCCTCTCCGGTGATGTCCCAGAGCGGACACTCTTTCAGCATGCCCGTGCCCTGAAAGACGAGATTGAAGGCAATGTGTCGACCGTGCTGCAGGCTGAGCTCGTCGGCGAACGCGAGGAACTACTCGAGGTGATCATTGATCCCTCGCGCATGGAGTCTTACGACGTCTCTCAGTCCGAGCTGATTAACGCTGTTTCGCTCAACAACCGCCTTGTCGCTGCCGGCGCTGTCAATTCAGGCGAAGGCCGCTTCTCGGTAAAGGTGCCCGGTCTTTTCGAAGACCGTGACGATGTGCTGAACCTCCCCGTCAAGGTGTCGGGTGATGGCGTCGTTACACTTGCCGACCTTGCCGACATCCGTCGGACGTTCAAAGACGTGGATTCGTTTGCTCGATTTAACGGGCAGCCCGCGATCGCATTGGAGATTACCAAACGGATCGGCGAGAACATTGTCGACAATAACCGGCAAGTCGTTGAGGTCGTCGAACGGTTCTCGAAGGATTGGCCGGAGGAAATCCAGGTCAACTACACGCTTGATGCCTCTACCTGGATTTTCCGTGCGCTAGGCTCCCTACAAGCGTCAATCATCACCGCGATCGCGCTGGTGATGATTGTTTGTGTTGCAGCTCTGGGCATGCGCTCGGCATTGCTTGTCGGTATTGCGATCCCGACATCCTTCATGATCGGCTTCCTGTTCATGGCGATTATGGGCATGACGGTCAACATGATGGTTATGTTCGGCATGCTTCTGTCGGTCGGTATTCTCGTCGACGGCGCTATCGTTGTTGTCGAGTACGCTGACAGAAAAATGGCCGAGGGCCTGGACCGACTGAAAGCGTATTCGCTCGGCGCCAAACGTATGTTCTGGCCGATCGCCTCCTCTACGGCAACGACGCTCGCGGCCTTCCTGCCCATGCTTGCCTGGCCTGGCGTGAGCGGCGAATTCATGTCCTATCTGCCGATCACGCTGATCGTCGTGCTGACGGCGTCTTTCATCACTGCGATGCTCTTCCTGCCCGTTCTAGGCTCTTTGGTGGGCAAGACCGAAGATCAAGACAGCGACGTTCTGAAGATGCTTGCAGGCGCCGAGACCGGTGACGTGCGGGAACTTCCTGGGCTGACCGGTACCTATGTGCGCATGCTGGACAAGCTGGTTCACCATCCCCTTCTCGTTCTTAGCGGCGCGAGTGTGGTGCTGGTCGCTACCATTATGGCCTATGGCACCTTCGGAAACGGTGTCGAGTTTTTTGTCGATACGGAACCGGAACAGGCAATCATCCTGGTTGGCGCGCGCGGCAACCTCTCTGCAACCGATATGCAACGCCTGGCGCAGGAAGTAGAAGCCATCGCCCTGTCCACAGCAGGTGTTCGAACGGTATTCTCGCAAGCCGGGACATCAGTAGGCGGCGGCGGTCCTGGCCAGGGCGGCGGTGACAGACCGGCAGACCTGATCGCTGAAATGATGATCGAGCTGGACAAGTATGAGACTCGCCGCAAAGGCGCGATCATCCTCGAAGAAATCCGGCAGAGATCTTCCGAGATTCCAGGCATCACCGTCGAAGTGCGCAAGCGCGAGGACGGTCCGCCCACGGGTAAGGATGTTCAGATTCAGCTCACATCGACGGACACCGACGCGCTTCTGCGGACAACCGAGTTCATTCGCCACCATGTGGACAATACGGACCTTGGTCTGATCGATGTCGAAGACTCGCGTCCGCTCCCGGGTATTGAATGGGTCTTGTCAGTCGACCGTGAAATGGCGGGACGCTTTGGCGCGGACATTACGACCGTTGGCGCCACTGTCCAGCTTGTGACCAACGGCATTCTCATCGGCAATTATCGTCCCGACGATGCCGAGGACGAGGTCGACATTCGCGTGCGCTACCCGAGCGAATATCGGAGCGTGGCGCAGCTGGATCAGCTTCGTATTCGGACGAATAACGGGCTGGTTCCGATCAGCAACTTTGTCTCTCGCGAACCGCAACAGCAGGTATCCACGATTGAACGCATTGACGGCAATCGTCGTTACACGCTGAAAGCCAATACAGGCGTCAACCCTGAAACCGGCGTGAAACGCAATGTCGATGAAGTCGTCGGCATTCTCGAAGACTGGGTGGCCGAGCAAAACATCGATCCACGGGTAACCATCAAATTCCGCGGGGCCAATGAAGAACAGGCTGAGTCGGGAGAGTTTCTGTCTCGCGCCATGCTCGCGGCGCTTTTCCTCATGTTCATTATCCTGCTGACCCAGTTCAACAGCTTCTACTTCTCGGTGCTGACGCTCTCCACGGTTGTCCTGTCGACCGTCGGCGTGCTGCTCGGCATGATGGTGACTGGACAGACCTTCTCCATCATCATGACGGGGACCGGGATTGTGGCGCTTGCCGGGATCGTGGTGAACAACTCCATCGTGTTGATCGATACCTATCAACGGCTGTTGCGAGACGGCATGGATGAAATCGAAGCCATCCTGAGAACAGCCGGTCAACGATTGCGGCCGATCTTGCTCACGACCATCACGACCATGTTCGGGCTTCTGCCCATGGCCATTCAGGTGAACGTCAACTTCTTTGCCAGGGAAATCACCTATGGCGGTCCTGTCGCCGCCTGGTGGGTGCAGCTCTCGACGGCCATCATCTTCGGCCTCGGCTTCTCTACGCTGCTGACTCTGGTCCTGGTCCCGGTTCTGCTGGTCGCGCCCAGTCGCTTGAAGCGGTCGTTCCGGGAACGCAGATTCCTGCGCCGTACCCCCGAAAGCTGGAGCCATTCTCAGCCAGCTGAGTAGAAGGCTGACTTGGCATCAGGTTTGTCTGAGATTTAAAAGGCCCTGCTGAAACGGCGGGGCCTTTTATTTTGAGTCCGCCAGAAATTCGTCTTCGTCATCATCTGAGACGAATGCCGTGCGCTTTTGGTGGTGGCGATAGCGCATGGTGCTGATCGGCAGAACTGCGAGGTAAGCGGCAACCAGCACACTCAAGGTTATCCATGGATAGCTGAACAGAACCGCCACGGATAACGCGACGCCCAAAAGCACCGGCAGCATCTCGTCCCGACGCACCCGCATGCCCAATCGTTTGCCAGAAAAGGTTGGGATCTTGCTCACCATCAAGAAAGCAATGCCGCCAACATAAGCTGCCACCAGGACCGGTACGTCTTTCAGGAACTCAATGCCGATGAAGGAGAGGTAGAGCGGCAGCATGACGAGACCTGCCGCCGCCGGCGACGGAACGCCCACAAAATAATTCGCGGTCCAGGCAGGCTTGTCAGGATCTTCGATCGCCACGTTGAAACGGGCGAGCCGAAGGGCGCAGCAGACCGCAAAGCCGAGGACGACGATCCAGCCAAGGCCGCCCAAACCGTCCAGGGTCCACAAGTACAGGAGTATGACCGGGGCCACACCAAAGCAGAGGAAGTCGGAAAGAGAGTCGAGCTCGGCACCAAATTTGGTCGTACCTTTGAGGAGCCGTGCCACGCGCCCATCCAGTCCGTCCAGAATTGCCGCGACACAGATCGCGAGCACCGCCAACTCAAATCTTCCGTCCAGGCCAAATCGAATAGAGGTCAAGCCAGCGCATAGGGCCATAACGGTCAGGCTGTTGGGCACAAGGCTGCGGATGGGCAAGGTCTTAAGGCCGCGGCGCTGGCTGCTGCCAGGGACATTGTCTCGGGGTCCGAATGGAGAGATCGCCATGGGCTGCTCCTCTATTCCATCAACTCAAGCTTGCAGATCGACAGTCTCCGCCCCCTAGCGGATTTCTGCAAGCCTGGCCGTTTCTTCTGACCTTGTATCTGCGAGAACAGTTTCGCCAGCGATCATGGTCTGGCCGACAGAAACCAGCGGGGCTTCGCCAGGTTCAAGGTAAACATCCACGCGGCTTCCAAAACGGATCAGACCGAAACGTTCGCCCGCCTGCAGCGCATCTCCATCCCTGATTTCATTCACAATCCGGCGCGCAACAAGCCCGGCGATCTGAACCACGACATAACTCTTGCCATCGGCTGTATCGATGACCAGCGAGTGACGTTCATTGTCATCGCTTGCTTTGTCGAGTTCCGCATTCAGAAAAAGCCCCGGGCGATAAGCGGTCCGCGTGACGGTGCCCGATACAGGTGAGCGGTTTACATGGCAATTGAAGACATTCATGAAGATGCTGATGCGCGGCCGCGCCATTTCTCCGAGGCCAAGCTCAGGTGGCGGTGCTGCCTCTGTGATCAGGCTTACGACGCCATCGGCCGGGGAAATCAACAAGCCGTCGCGTGCAGGCGTCAGCCGGTCAGGATCGCGAAAAAAGTAGACACACCACGCCGTCAAGATGACGCCTATCCACCCAAGCGGCTCCCATATCAGGAAAAGAAGCAAGGTAACGGCGGCGAAAATGAGGATGAACTTGTGCCCTTCTTTGTGAATCGGCACGAGAACAGAGGTGAGTGCGTCCATTGACGGTTCCTGAAGTTGATTGCGCGGCTTTGCCGCTATTTTGCCCACCTTACAGCGGCAAAGGCTTGAGGTTAAGCGCTGTCTTAGGCGTTTTGGGGCTCGCTTAATGCCTGGGTTTCTGCAGCTTCTTCCAACTGTCGGTTCCACATAGCCGCATATGTTCCCGCCAATGCCAGCAACTGCCTGTGGCTTCCGCGCTCAACGATCTGCCCTTTTTCCAGAACCAGGATCTCATCTGCATCGACGACCGTGGACAATCGGTGGGCGATGATCAGCGTGGTGCGGTTCTCGGAGATAAGGCCCAGGGCCGCTTGGATTTCCCTTTCCGTCGCACTATCCAGCGCTGAGGTTGCTTCATCCAGCATCAGGATCGGCGGGTTTTTGAGAATGGTCCGCGCGATGGCAACCCTCTGCTTCTCGCCGCCGGAGAGTTTGAGACCGCGTTCGCCCACCATCGTGTCATAACCGCGAGGCAGGCCTGCAATAAAGTCTGATATCTGCGCGAGCCGGGCCGCTTCTTCCACCTCGGCATCTGTCGCGTCCGGCCGCCCATAGCGAATGTTGTAGCGGATCGTGTCATTAAACAGGACGGTGTCCTGGGGAACGATCCCGATCGCGGCGCGCAGACTATCCTGCGTCACCCTCGAGATCTCCTGGCCGTCAATGGTGACCGACCCTTCCTGCACATCGTAAAAGCGATAGAGGATGCGGCTGATGGTGGACTTTCCAGCGCCCGAGGGGCCGACCAGGGCAACAGATTTGCCCGCCGGAACCTCAAAGGAGACATGACTCAGAATGCCCCGGTCCGGGTCGTAGGAAAACGAAACATCGTCAAATCGGATGGCCCCGCCGGACACTTTGAGGTCCGCCGCACCTGGTTGGTCGACAATCTCCGGCGGCACGGCGATCAGGCCAAACATGGTTTCCATGTCGACCAGTGCCTGCCGGATTTCCCGGTAGACGGAGCCCAGCAGATTGAGAGGCGCTGACAGCTGGATCATAAAGGCATTCACCATCACGAATTCACCGACCGTGAGTGTGCCCTCAGCAACGCCATAGGCCGCCATCAGCATGAGGGCGATCAGGCCCACCGTGAAGATAAGGGTCTGTCCGGTGTTCAGGATCGAGAGGGAGGTAGAGGTGCGGATCGCTGCCCCTTCATAGCCTTCCATCGCCTTGTCATATCGGCCGCTTTCGTGGCTCTCATTGCCGAAATATTTCACGGTCTCATAGTTCAGGAGACTGTCGATCGCCTTGGTGTTGGCTTCCGTGTCGCGGTCGTTCATTTCCCGGCGGATGGCCGTGCGCCATTCCGTCGCCCAGTAGGTAAAGGCGATATAGAGAGAAATGATACCGCCGGTGACGGCTGCATAGCGCCAGTCGAAATTCCACCAAAGAATACCAGCGACGAGCAGCAGTTCGATGATGGTCGGAAAGATACTGAACAGGGAAAAGCGTAGCAAAAACTCGATTGCCTTGGTGCCGCGCTCGATGATGCGGCTCAAGCCCCCGGTTCGGCGTTCGAGGTGAAAGCGGAGCGACAGTGCGTGAATGTGTTTGAACGTGCGGAGTGCAAGTGTTCTGACGGCGTTTTGCCCCACACGGGCAAAGAGCCCATCGCGCAGCTGCGCCATGGCAATCATCATGATCCGCGCGACGCCGTAGGCGACGACCAACGCCACAGGCACAGCCACGATGGCCGCTGTCGACGTTTCGTCTGCCGTTAGCGCATCGACGGAATCGCGAAAGAAAAAGGGCGCGTAGACTGTAAAGGCCTTGGCGGCGAACATGGCGATGAACGCCAGAACCACCCGGGTCTTGAGGTCCGTGCGGCCGTCGGGCCAGAGAAGCGGCAACACGGCGCGATAGGTACTCGTCGTCTGCGCAGGCAGAGACAGGTCGACCGGTTCGTTCATTGCGCCGATGCGTGGCGTCATACGCCCTCCTACTTTGCCCGTTCCCTCTGTCGCTTCACACGTACGCAGCATGCAAAGAAACACCCCGGCCTGCAGGACCGGGGTGCGGAACAAGCGTTCTTCCTATTTAGGGCGAATGGTTCCTGGTGCCAAGTCTTACTGCCGAGGGCAGCGTTTAGAAGCTCCAAGAACGCCGCGCCGACGCAATTACTCTGCAGGCGTCGACAGGATCTGCCCTGGGTAAATCAGGTTCGGGTCGCGAATCTGGTCGCGATTCGCCTGGTAGATAACTGTGTAGCGGAACCCGCTGCCATAGAGCTGGCGTGCGATGTTCCAGAGATTGTTCCCCGGCTGGATGACCACCTGACCTTCCGCGATCTGTCGGCGCACTTCTTCTGCGACGCCGCGATCAAACGGCACTTCGACGCGGGCAGAGACCTGTCCATTGGCATCCAGCTGATCGATGCGCATGGTATACGTGCCAGGTTCTACCGCCCCGTTCGGGCGCAGTTCCCATCGGCCCTCAGCATCTGCGACCGCGTCCCCGATTGGCTGATCATTCAAATAGATGCGCACAGTGGAGTTCGGTTCGGTCACCCCTGATATGATGACGTTGCCGCGCTCATCATAATCCACGGCTTCAAGAACAAGATTGCCTGCGTCCGATGGCACACCCGGTCCCTGCAAGACACGGCTCGCCTTCCCGGGTTCTGCGAGCACGACAAGCGCTTGTCCGCCTGCCTGCTCAGGAACCGAAACAGAAACCGACTGGATGGAATCGATCTCGCTGCCATCCGGATTTCGCGCGGTCAGTGTCAGCTCGATATCGCCGGGCGCCAAGGGGGTGTCGAGAACGATCACCCATTCGCCGCGCCCATCCGCGTCTGCCGTTGCGATGGCTGTGCCGTTTCTCTTAAGCGTGATCGTTGCGCGCGGTTCAGAGCGACCGGCAATAACAGCCATGCCGTCCCGTTCGACGCGGACAATGTCAAAGGTCGGCACCGTTTTTTCAGCCACCTCTTCCGCAACCGGTGTCTGCTGGGTCTGCCCGCCGGGCATGGTCGAGACGGTTTCTGTCTCTTCGTCCCCGCCCATAAACAGGAACAAGGCGATAATTACGGCGATAAGTGTCGCGGCTGCCGCGCCGCCAATGGCTAGAATTCGCGGTGACATTGGCTGAGACCCCTCTTTCGGTTTCTTCCGTCCTGGTTATTCTACTGGTCCATGCTAACGGACTGTGCGGAGAATGGTTCCATCAGACGCTCGCATGGTTAATTCCTGTTCCGGACTGGGACGATCGCCACAGTACACGGTGTTCATGACGGTAGAGTGCAAATACGGCACCAATTTGAACCCCATACCAAAGCACAGCACCAAGGAGACCGTATGCCCCGCCTGAATGTCTGCGTCTATTGCGGCTCCAGCAAAGGCGACGCGCCTGAATTTTCTGAGATGGCGGAGAGCTTAGGCCAGACCTTTGCCGCGCACGATGTGGGGCTGGTCTATGGCGGCGGCGGTATCGGCCTGATGGGCATCTGTGCCCGGAGGGTTATGGCGGATGGCGGCCATGTCACGGGCATTATTCCTGACTTTCTGCAAACCAAGGAAATTGCCTATAACGAGGTAAGTGAGCTTCTTGTGGTGGGCTCCATGCATGAGCGAAAGCAAAAAATGTTCGAGCGGGCAGACGCCTTTCTGGCTTTGCCCGGCGGCATTGGAACCCTGGAAGAAGTCATCGAGATGCTGACCTGGGCGCAGCTGGGGCGGCACAACCGCCCTATTCTCTTTCTCAATCTAAACAATTTCTGGGATCCGCTGATCAGCCTATTCGACCATATGATCGAACAGGGATTCGTTCGCTCGTCTATCCGCGGTCAATATGCCGTGGTGGATCGCGTGGAAGATGTCTTGCCTCGGATTGAGGCCGCACTCTAATGGACTGGCTGGAACCGGGACGCGCGTCCCGGTTCCCTTGTTTGGCCGCTCAGGCGACGACTTCAAGATTCATGTTCCCTTCACTCATGAAACAGGATTTGGTGAAGAGAGATAGATTGAGCGGATTGGGCGTGCGCACATCTGCAAGGGTCGGAAGATCATGGGCGGTAAGCTCATATTTCCGATCAATCTGAGAGATCAGAATAATGATGTGACCGGCGACGACTGCCCAATTCTTCAATGTCTCGATCTGCTGATTGATCTGAGGGCTGGTGCGCCTCTGATCCAATGCCTGCAGATAGTCGATGGCGACAATTGTGCCGCGGGGCTTTTCCCTTAGGCGACTAACGATGTAGTCGGCGTCGATGTCATCAGATGTGTCCAAGAGAAAGGTGTTGCCCAGTTTTTGTGGATCACAGCCAATAGACTGCAGTCTTTGGACCACGTTTGCGTCATTGTAATCCAAGGTGAAAAAGGCGCCTTCTGCGCCCGCCTTGATCGCTTCGACGATGAGCTCCAGCGCCATCAGGGTCTTGCCGTGCTCCGGCCGGGCGCCCAACAGGACCAGGTCGCCCGGTTGCAGTTCGGGTAAGACACGAGAAGCCGGTCTCTCTTCCGCATAGCGTTTTGCAAGATGGCTCCAGCTTTGGAAGCCTTCTTCTCTGGCGACACGATCAAGTGATTTGTGAAGGGTGATCCCTTCTTCACGCGACATGATTTTTGCTTGCCGCTTAAGGCGATAGATTGGAGCAGATAGTCTCATACGAGAACCTCCTATTGCGAGCGGTGGTCGCAATCCCTCCTTTTGCGCATGCTCGAACAGATGGTTCGATGAGTTTATCACCCCACATGTGTGATGCTTCCCCAATGGAGGGGGGCGGCGCGGGCTAAGCCTTGAGAGAAAGCTATGGCGCTCTGACATCCAAATCAACGATTCGCTCCAAGGCGCACCTAGGCTGCCCTTGCGACGCGGCGAAGCTCGCGCTCTCGGCGCCAGGTATCCCAACTAAAGAGCGCCAGGCCCGTCCAGATAAGTCCAAACGTGATGAGATGGGTATCGGTCAGCGGCTCGCCATACATCCAGACGGCAATCACCAACTGCACTGTCGGCGCCAGATATTGCATTAGGCCCAAGGTCGCCAGCCGGATGCGCTGCGCCCCATAGTTGAACAGGAAGAGCGGAATGACCGTCATGGGTCCTGCCAGCATCAGAAGGAAGACGGTCCAGGCACTCTCGTGCATTAGCGCTGTACCCGCCGCGCTCTCCATGAAAATCAGATAGCCAATGGCGAAAGGCAGAAGGATCAGTACTTCGATGGAGAGCCCCTCCAGGGGTTCAACATCTGTGATTTTGCGAAGATATCCATAGATCGCGAAGGTCACCGCAAGAAAGAGCGAAATCCAGGGGACGGCGCCGAAATCAATGGTCATCCAGAGCACGCCGATGCCAGCAAGCACGACGGCGGCAATCTGCGGCGGTGTCAGTTTCTCTGAGAGGAAAGCGACACCGATCAACACGCTGATGAGCGGATTGATGTAATAGCCGAGGCTGGTCTCCAGCACCCGCTCTTCATTGATCGAATAGATAAAGACAAACCAGTTGGTGCCGATGATCAGGCTGGTCGCGGTTAGCGTTAGGAGCAGCCGTTTGTTCGTCAGCGCTGCAAAGAAAGCCGCCCGCCGCCGGAACAGAAAGATCAGAGCGACGGTGAGCACAACGCTCCAAAGCGTGCGATGGGCGAGGACTTCATAAGCAGACACATGGGTGAGCTGCTTGTAGAAAATGACGGTCAGGCCCCAAAAGGCATAACCGGACGCTGCGCCGATGCCGCCCAACAGGGCTTCGCGCCCAGCGTCCTTCTCCAGATTTGTACTCACCCCAGCCCACCTTTACCGGAAGCCCGGATGAGCGGGCTTCCGCTTGAGAGCCGGGCTTGAAATCAGGCTTCAAGTTCAGGCAGAGGCCCAAAGAAACCATAGACAGCGGAAATCATGCCGTCGTCGTTCATCATGCACATGTCGAACCCGGTCAGTGCCAGTTCGTCGCCATTATGTATAGCCCAATTGTAGCGATACAAGCCGTTGTGCGAGTCGATGCCGCTTGCGCGTGAGTTGATTGCGTCCGGCGCAATTTCCGTCCGGAACTCGTGGATCATCTCCACGAAAGCATCGATGCCGGTCACATTCTTTTTTGGATCGAGAAAGTGCACATCGGGGGCAACAGCTTTTTCCAGGTGTCCACGGACTTTGGACAGATCCATTTCGTTCCAGGCCGCCAGCATGTGGTCGAAATTTTCGGGGTAACTGCTCATAAGGTCTCTCCTGAGGAATTAAACGAGGGAAATTTAAAAAACCGACTGTCTGTCTGTTTTACCTACGCAGAAGTTTGATGTAAAGTCCTTTTATGGCTACTCAATCAGAAAGACGTGCTGCGACACGCACCTCGCTCATCAGTTCCGCTGAAAAACTCTTTTCAAATCAAGGGTTTGAAGGAACGTCTACTGACGACATTCTGGCTGCGGCTGGGGTGAGTCGGGGGGCGATGTACTATCACTTCCCCACCAAACGGGACGTATTTGAAGCGGTTTTCGTGGCGTCTGCAGACGGTGCGATCAAGCGCTCCGGCCGGGCGGCCAAGAAATCGGAGTCGCCCCTGGAAAGCCTGATCAACTCCTGTCTCTCCTGGCTGAAAGAGGTCAGAAAACCCGAAATTGCGGCGATTTTGATCGATCAAGCTCCGCAGGTGCTGGGCTGGGAACGTGCCCGCGACCTGGAAGCCGAATCGAGCCTAGGGCTGATGACAGCCGGCCTGAGAGCGGCCTCTGAGGCTGGAGAGATAAAAGTGCCTTCAATTGAGATCGCGGCCCGGTTTCTCAATGCCGTGCTGGCAGAAGCCGCCCTTGTCGCCATGCACAGTGATCGCCCGGTACCTCAGGAAGAATTGGAAGCCTCCATCCGCCACCTGATCATGGGCATGGCAACACAGTCAGAAAGCGCTTAGCTCCCCGGCTGTTTCAGCGTGGCCTGAGTGTCGGATGACAAGGGTGCCGGTGCACCGTCGCGCAGGAGCTTGTAGGTGATGCTGTCTGTGAGCGCCTGGAAAGACGCGTCGACGATGTTGGGCGATACGCCGACGGTGAACCAGCGGTTGCCATCCCCGTCCGCACTTTCAATCAGTACCCGCGTGACGGCCTCGGTACCGCCCGTCAGGATGCGCACCTTAAAGTCCACCAGGCGGATTTCGTCGATATACGACTGGTACTTGCCGAGATCCTTGCGCAGCGCTTCATCGAGGGCGTTGATTGGGCCGTTCCCCTCGCCCACCGATATGAACTGTTCGCCGTCCACAACCACTTTGGCGGTGGCCTCTGAGACGGTCACCAGTTCGCCCAGGGCGTTATAACGGCGCTCGACCAGGACACGGAACGAATTGACGGTGAAGTATTCCGGCACCTGCCCCAGCATCTTGCGGGCAAGCAGCTGAAAAGAGGCTTCGGCGCCATCATAGGAATAGCCCAGATATTCGCGCTCCTTCACCTCATCGAGCAGGCGATTGATACGCGGGTCCTTGCTGTCGACGTCGATGCCTGCCGCCTCAAATTGGGCCAGGACATTCGAGCGACCGGACTGATCCGAGACAGAGATGTGGCGCTTATTGCCAACGCTTTCCGGCTCCACATGCTCGTAGGTCGACGGATTTTTCAAGATCGCTGAGACATGGATGCCGGCTTTTGACGCAAAGGCACTCTCTCCCACATAAGGGGCGTATCTGTCCGGCGCACGGTTGAGCAATTCGTCGAGGGTCCGCGACACATGGGTCAGGTCTTTCAGCTGCGCTTTGGTCACGCCGATCTCAAAACGCTCCGCATATTCCGGCTTCAGCAGGAGGGTTGGGATCAGTGACACCATGTTGGCGTTGCCGCATCGCTCACCCAGACCGTTGAGCGTGCCCTGAATCTGACGTACACCGGACCGCACCGCAGCCAGCGTGTTGGCCACGGCATTTTCCGTATCATTGTGACAATGGATGCCCAGGCGGTCGCCCGGAAACTCTTTGGTGAGGTCGGCGACGATCTGCTCCACCTCGTGAGGAAGCGTTCCGCCATTGGTGTCGCAGAGGATCGCCCAGCGGGCGCCCTCATCCAATGCCGCCTTTACGCAGGCCCGCGCATAGTCGGGGTTCGCCTTGTAGCCATCGAAAAAATGCTCGCAATCGATCATGGCCTCGCGACCCCGGCCGATGATGGCGCGGACGCTGTCTGTGATGGTTTCGAGATTCTCGTCATTGGTGATGCCGAGCGCTACATCCACGTGGAAGTCCCAGCTTTTGGCCACCAGGCAGACAGCCGCCGCGGAACTGTCGAGGATGGCCGCCAGCCCCGGATCATTCTCTGCTGACCGCCCCGCCCGTTTTGTCATACCAAACGCCGTAAAGGTCGCGTTGTTCAGCTTCGGGTCACTGGAGAAAAAATCAGTATCCGTTGGGTTGGCACCTGGATATCCGCCTTCCACATAATCAACGCCCAACTTGTCGAGAAGGCCCGCAATCAGCCGCTTATCCTCGACAGAGAAATCCACGCCCTGCGTCTGCGCGCCGTCGCGCAGCGTCGTGTCGAAAAGATAAAGCCGTTCTTTGCTCATAATACGTATCCAGTTTCGGCAACAATATGCCGTCCGTTCCTGTGTCGCCACCGGCCGGTTCTTTGCGTCTGAATTTCTGAAGAAAACGTGCTCGAACGGCGGCGGCCAATGCTATTAGCCGCTGATAATCAGACCCTTAATAATGATCGCGTTGATGATGTTCATCGGATCGGTCTCGCCGTTAATGCCCAGTTTCAAGCTTTTTGCCCGCTCAAACGGGCCAAGGCCCGCTCGCGCCCGAGAAGAGGTAGCAGGTTTGCGAGCTCAGGTCCATGGCGAAGGCCGGTCAGCGCTAAACGCAGTGGCATGAAGAGAGCTTTCCCCTTCCGGCCGGTGTCTTCCTTGAGTGTGCCCGTCCAGCTCTTCCAGGTCGTTTCGTCCCATGGCTCCGATGGCAGGGCAGCCGCAGCGGCAGTGATGAAATCAGCATCTTCTGCTTCGATGAGAGGTTCGACGGGTCCATGGGCGACATGCCACCATTCCGCCACGCCATCAAACAAAGTCAGATTGGGGCGCACGGCGTCCCAAAATTCGGCGCCGCCATCGATGCCGCGTTCCGCCAACCGGCTCACCACATCGTCAAATGGCATCGCATGCAGAAGGGCTGCGTTAACACGCTCCAATTCCCGCTTGTCGAAACGGTGACCGGATCGCCCAACATCTGCCGGCGCAAACTCGTCCGCTAGGGTGGCCAGCTCACCGCGGGCGACAGCCGCGTCTGACGTGCCGAGCTTTGCCAGGAAGGAATTCACCGCCATGGGTTCAAAGCCAGAGTCCCTGAGGGATTCAATTGAATATTCGCCACGCAGACGTTTCGACAGCGGCTGTCCCTCTTCATTCAAGAGCAACGAATGATGTCCAAAGATCGGAGGCTCTGCGCCCAGCGCACGGAACACCTGCACTTGTGCGCCTGTGTTGGTCACATGATCCTCGCCGCGCACAATATGGGTGATACCCATATCGATATCGTCAACGACGCTCGGCAGGGTGTAGAGATAGGACCCATCACCGCGAATGAGGATTGGATCAGACAGGCTCTTCGTATCAACTTTTACCGGCCCCAAGAACAGATCTTCGAATTCGACCACTTCCGGATCAAGCTTAAAGCGCCAATGCGGTTGGCGGCCTTCCGCTTCAAAGGCAGCCTTCTCTTCGTCAGTTAGATCAAGCGCTGCTCGATCATAGACAGGGGGCAGTTTCCGGCCCAATTGCCGTTTGCGTTTGCGGTCAAGTTCATCCGGTGTTTCATAGCAGGGGTAGAGTCGGCCGTCGGCTTTCAGCTGTTCCACCGTCTCCGCGTATCGATCAAAGCGATCCGACTGACGAAAGATCTTGTCATGGGTCAAGCCCAGCCATGCCATGTCCGTGACGATCTTATCGGCATATTCCTGCGTAGAGCGCTCTGTGTCGGTGTCATCGAGACGCAGAATAAAGGTGCCACCTTCTTTCTTCGCCAATAGCCAGTTGAACAGGGCCGTACGCACATTGCCGACATGAATGGTGCCGGTGGGGCTCGGCGCGAATCTGAGACATGCAGTCATGAGGTTCCTTACCGCGCGTCGCGATAGCCGTTGGTGATGGGATAGCGCCGGTCGCGACCAAAGTTGCGCGAGGTGACCTTCACGCCGGGTGCTGCCTGACGACGCTTGTATTCCGCGATGTAGAGCAGGTGTTCGATGCGCTTCACCAGATCACGATCGTGGCCGCGCTCCACGATCTCGGAAACAGGCATCTCTTTCTCAACCAGGCATTCCAGAATATCGTCCAGGACCTCATAAGGCGGTAGCGAGTCTTCGTCCTTCTGATCCTCACGCAATTCCGCCGACGGAGGCTTGGTGATGATGTTGACCGGGATCACCTCGCCCTCCGGCCCCAAACCAATCGATGGTTTGTTGGCGTTCCGCCAGCGGCAGAGCGCAAACACCTGCAGCTTGTAGAGATCCTTGATGGGATTGTAGCCGCCATTCATGTCGCCATAGAGCGTGGCGTAACCGACGGACACTTCCGACTTGTTGCCGGTCGTCACGACCATGCTGCCAAACTTGTTGGAGAGCGCCATCAGAATGGTGCCGCGGGTTCGCGACTGAAGGTTTTCTTCCGTCGTATCGGACTGCGTCTTTGCGAACATGGGATCAAGCGCTGAGAGGAAACCTTTCACAGGCCCCTCGATGGGAATGCTGTCATAACGCACGCCGAGCGCCGCGGCGCATTGTTCCGCATCGCTTACGCTTTCGTCCGCCGTGTATTTGTAAGGCAGCATGACACAGTGAACCTTGTCCGCGCCTAAAGCATCCACAGCAATGGCCGCGCAGATCGCGGAGTCGACGCCGCCCGAGAGACCCAGGACGACGCCGGGAAAGCGGTTCTTGGTGACATAGTCACGCAAACCCAGCACGCAGGCATTGTAGATGGCTTCGTCGCCGTCAGGGATCGGAGCGGCGGCGCCTTTGGCGCACACCCATCCGCTGCCTTCACGGGTCCAGGTGGTCACATGGACACATTCCTCCCAGGCTGGCATTTGTGCAGCGAGGGAAAGGTCGCTGTTCAGAACAAGTGACGCACCATCAAACACAAGCTCATCCTGCCCGCCTATCTGGTTCAGATAGACAAGTGGCAAGCCCGTCTCGTTGATCCGGGCCACGCAATGCTGCATGCGAGCATCGTGTTTTTCTGTGTCGAAAGGCGATCCATTCGGCACCAGCAGGATTTCGGCACCGGTCTCTTCAAGACATTCCGTCACATCTTCGAACCAGATGTCTTCACAGACAGGCACACCCAATCGCACACCTCTGAACGGGAGCGGTCCCGGCATGCTGCCGGGGGTGAAGACGCGGGGTTCATCAAACACACCGTAATTCGGCAAATGTACCTTGTGGCGTTTGCCAACAATCTCACCGCCGTCAATCAACACCATCGAATTGTGGAGACCAGTCTCTTCAAGAGAGGGCGCGCCGATCAAACATCCGGGTCCGCCGTCTTCGGTGTCCTTCGCGAGGGCTGTCAGCGCCTCGTCGACAGCGCGCTGAAAAGACGGCTTCAACACCAGGTCTTCTGGCGGGTAGCCGATCAGGAAAAGCTCCGGGAACATGACCAGATCGGCGCCTTTAGCTGCCGCTTCGGTCCGTGCCGCGCGCACCTTCGCCATGTTGCCGGCAATGTCGCCCACGGTCGGGTTCAACTGCGCCAGAGCTATTTTCAACTGATCGGTCATGGATAGGCTTGAGACTCAACTCTGTGTCGGATTTGAAACGTGTTTCTAACTTGCTGTTCGTGCATGAACAATAGGGGCGCTCAATTGCGCACGGGATTTTGGGGGTTTACAGGTGGTGCATCGACCTTCCCCTGTCTATATGCTGACCGCAACAAACATTAAAAATGGGGAGAAATAGGATGGCTGAGGCGACAAACCGCCAAATCCTGCTGGTCGAAACGCCAAAGGGGAAGCTGGGCCAAGAGCATTTCAAGCTGGCCGAAACGCCGGTGCCGAGCCTGTCTGACGAGGGCACCCTTCTGTTGCGGACCCACTATATCTCGCTGGATGCGGCCAACCGTGCCTGGATGCAGGGCGCCACCTATCGCGATGCGGTCGAGTCTGGCCAGGTGATGGCCGGGGGCGCCATTGCAGAGGTTGTCGAAAGCAAATCGCCTGATTTTGCGACTGGCGACCTGGTCTTCGCCGACACAGGTTGGCAGGACTATGCCGTTGTTCCCGCCAAGGCGGCCCAAAAGGTACCCGCCATGGAGCCAAAGACCCACCTTTTGAGCGTTTATGGGGTCGCCGGTCTCACCGCCTATTTCGGCCTTCTCCATTGTGCCACACCAAAGGCTGGGGAAACCATTCTGGTTTCCGCAGCAGCGGGTTCTGTGGGCACGCTCGTGGGCCAAATCGCGAAAGCTGCTGTGCCGGACTGCACCGTGATCGGCATCGCAGGCTCCGACGAGAAATGCCAATGGCTAAAAGACGAACTCGGCTTCGACGAAACGGTGAACTACAAAACCGAGCCGGTCTTCAAATCGCTGAAAGCCGTCGCCCCTCAGGGCATCGATGTCTATTTCGATAATGTCGGCGGCGACATTCTAGAAGCCGCCCTCTTCCGCATGAATAATTTTGGCCGTATCGCCTGTTGCGGTGCTGTTTCTCAATATGACGGCGCCCCACCCTCAGCAGGACCACGAGGCGTCCCCGGTCTCATCGTGACCAAGCGTCTCAACCTCAGAGGCTTCATCATGTCCGACTTCCCAAACGAGCGGGAAAAGGCATTGAAGGACCTGGAAGGCTGGGTGGCCCAGGGCAAGATCAAAGTACAGGAAGACGTAATTGACGGGCTGGAAAATACGCCCGCTGCCTTGATCGGCTTACTGGCTGGTGAGAACCGCGGCAAGCGCATGGTCAAGGTCGTCTGATCTTCAAATATTCAATTTCCAAATCAGTCATAACTCGAACAGGAGACAGATATGTCAAACATGATCAGTAAAGAAGTGCAGCTGGCTGCTCGGCCGGAAGGCGAACCGAAAGACAGCGATTTCCAGATTGTGGAAGTGCCTGTGGCTTCACCGGGTGCTGGTGAATTTCTGGTCCAAAACCTCTGGATGTCGGTCGACCCCTATATGCGTGGCCGCATGATGGACCGTGAGAGCTACGTGCCTCCCTTCCAGATCGGCGCAACTATGGACGGCGGTTGCATCGGCAAAGTGATCGAGTCCAACAATGAGAATTTTGGCGTTGGCGATTATGTGAACTCCATGAATGGTTGGCGCGAGTTTTACGTCACCGACGGCACCATGGTGAACAAGATCGACCCGGCGATGGGCCCTATCGAAGCGAACCTGGGCACGCTCGGCATGCCGGGCATGACTGCCTATGCGGGTCTCTTCAAGGTTGGTGAACTCAAAGACGGCGAAAATGTCTTTGTCTCTGCCGCGTCCGGCGCTGTGGGTGCTGTGGTCTGTCAGTTGGCGAAGGCGCATGGCTGCTATGTCGTGGGGTCCGCCGGATCGGACGACAAATGCAAGTGGCTTGAAGAAGTCGCCGGCATCGACAAGGCGATCAATTACAAAACCTGTGGCGACCTGGATGCCGCTGTCCGTGACGCCTTCCCGAAGGGCATCGATGTCTATTTCGAAAATGTCGGTGGTGCGCATCTTCAGGCTGCCATCAACTACATGAACCCGCATGGGCGCGCAGCACTCTGCGGCATGATCGAGCAGTACAATGATACTGAGCCGCGGCCCGGCCCGAACAATCTCATCCAGATTGTCGGTAAGAGCCTCAAGCTCGAAGGCTTCATTGTCTCAAACCATCTGGACATCATTCCTGAGTTTTACGCGGAGATGGCGAAGCTCATCAGCAGCGGACAAATGAAGACGGAACAGACAGTCGAAGAAGGCATCGAGAATGCTCCCAAGGCATTTCTCAATCTCTTCTCGGGCGCCAATTTCGGCAAGATGCTGGTGAAGATCAGCGACGACCCTTCTTGATCACCCGTCTGGCTTTTCGCCAGTCGCATTGATAAGATTCTGAGCCCGGCGGCTCTTGCTGCCGGGTTGTCTTTTGGAGGAATACAACCCATGCCGACGACGAACCACCGCTGGGTGCTTGCATCCCGACCTGATGGGAAACCTGCCCCGGAGAATTTCCGGTTGGAAGAAGTCGAGCTTGCGGATCCTGGTGACCATGAGCTGCTGATCCAGGCCAAGTATATCTCCATCGACCCCGGCATGCGGTCGCGCCTGTCCGCAGACAGTTATGCGGCAGCGCTTCAGATCGGCGAGGTGATCGAAGGGGCGATGGTTGGCGAAGTCATTCAATCCAACAATGAGAAGTTCGCGGTCGGTGATCTCGTCACTGGCGGGTTTGGCTGGCAGTCGCATGCGCTTTCAAACGGACGGGGCCTCGCAAAACTCGACGCCGCCATGTTCCAGGGCCCGCTCCGCGTCACCGCAGCGATCGGCGTGCTGGGCATTCCGGGCCTCACCTCCTATTTCGGGCTGCTGGACCTTGGAAAGCCGAAGGAAGGCGACACGGTCCTTATTTCGTCCGCTGCCGGCCCGGTCGGCGCCACGGCGGGCCAAATCGCAAAAATGAAGGGGTGTCGCACGGTTGGGATCGCCGGATCAAAAGAGAAATGCGCCTATGTGACCGGTGAGCTCGGTTTCGATGCCTGCATCAACTACAAAGAGGTCGCGAACCTGGAAGACGCCATCCGAGGCGCCTGCCCGGACGGCGTCGATATCTATTTCGACAATGTCGGTGGCGAGATGCTGGATGCCGCCATTGCAAACACCAATGAGCGGGCGCGGATCATCATTTCCGGCGCTGTCGCGGAATATAACAAGCCGGAGCCGCGCGGCATCCGTAACACGCTGCGCTTCATCACCCACCGTCTGCGCATGGAAGGTCTGGTGGTCTTTGATTATTTCAAACAGTTCCGAGAAGCCCAGGCGGAAATGGGTGGATGGATTATGCAGGGCAAACTGATTTACACGGAAGATATCAGCGACGGGCTGGAAACTGCGCCTGCTGCCTTCGCCGGTCTCTTTGAAGGGGAAAACTTCGGGCGCCGCCTCGTCAAGGTCAGCTGATTTCCTCACGAAAAATTCAATTTCATTCAGTACCGCGTGTGCCCTGCCTGTGGAAGAGTTGACGCTCCTCCACGAGATCAGGGTGCGACAATGCAATCAGTGAAAGAACGGTATTCGGCGGCAGCTTTTGAACGGGAAGAAGCGCTCTGTTGTCCCGTCGATTATGATCCGAAGTACCTCAAGATCATTCCGCAGGAAGTCCTCGATAGAGACTATGGCTGCGGCGACCCCTCAACCTATGTGCGGTCCGGTGAAACAGTTCTCGATCTCGGCGCAGGCGGCGGCAAGATTTGCTTTATCGCCGCGCAGATTGTTGGCCCGGAAGGCAAAGTCATCGGCGTCGATGTGAATGACGACATGCTTGAGCTGTCGCGCGGCGCGCAGCCTGCGGTGGCGGAACAGCTTGGATATGACAATGTGGAATTCCGCCATGGCAATATTCAGGATCTGAAGACCGATCTGGATGCGCTTGATCATTGGCTGAGCGCCCATCCGGCGAAATCCGCCGCGGACTTTAAAGCGTTGGAAGCGCACCTGGAGACCGGTCGGAAGACGCAGCCCCTCGTCGCCGACGACAGCATCGATGTTGTGGTGTCGAACTGTGTGCTGAACCTTGTCTCTGATGAAGAAAAGCCTCAGCTGTTTCGGGAAATCTTCCGCGTTTTGAAACCGGGCGGCCGGATTGCGATTTCAGACATTGTTTCGGACAAAAAGTCACCCGAACATCTTAAAGAAGACCCAGAGCTCTGGAGCGGATGCATCAGTGGTGCGTTGACGGAGGAGGGATTTGCTCAAGCGCTCGCCGAGGTGGGGTTCGCAGGCGTGCGGCTGGACAAACTGGAGCAGACGCCGTGGCAGGTGGTTGAAGACATCGAATATCGCTCGGCGACCTTTGTCGCGCACAAGCCCGCTGTCAGCATCGACGCGGATGACTTGGACGTGATCTACACGGGCCCATGGGAACAGGTGACGGACGAAACCGGCAGGACCTTTCAGCGTGGCCACCGCGTGACTCTCACCGGTGGAGAAGCTGACCGGGTTCGGAGCGGTGCTTATGCAGGGCAATTCGTGATCTTTGGCGAAGAAAACGAAAGCAATAGCTGCTGCTGAGAAAAAAGGCGGGCGCCAGGTTCGGGCCCGCCTCTTTAAACTCTCTTGCGTCCGTCAGATCGAGACGACATTGTTTTCCGGTGCCCGGCTGTCGCGCTCTTTCTTCAGCCCTTCGGCGATGAGGAAGGCGAGTTCCAGTGACTGGCTTGCGTTCAAGCGCGGATCGCAATGGGTGTGGTAGCGATCCGACAGGTCTTCCTCGCCGATTGCCTGAGCCCCGCCCAGACATTCGGTCACATTCTGGCCCGTCATCTCAAAATGCACGCCGCCCGCATGGGTGCCCATGTCGCGGTGTACGCTCATGAATTGCTGCACTTCCGCCAACACCCGATCCACCGGACGGGTCTTGTAGCCCGTCGATGCTTTGATCGTGTTGCCATGCATCGGGTCGCAGGACCAGACCACCTTGCGGCCTTCCTTCTCAACCGCTTCGATCAACGTCGGAAGATGCTTTTCAACATTCTCGGCACCGAACCGGCAGATGAGTGTCAGGCGGCCGGACTCATTGTCCGGGTTCAGTGTGTCGACCAGGCGCAGCAGATCGTCAGGCTCCATGGAGGGCCCGCATTTCATGCCGATGGGGTTTTTCACACCGCGACAGAATTCCACATGGGCGTGGTCTGCCTGGCGCGTCCTGTCACCAATCCAGAGCATATGCGCCGAGGTGTCGTACCAGTCGCCGGACGTCGAGTCGACGCGGGTCATGGCCTCCTCATAGCCCAGCAGCAACGCCTCATGGCTGGTGTAGAAAGACGTGGTCTGCAGCTGCGGCACGGTGTCTGCGTCGATGCCGCAGGCGCGCATGAAGTCGAGCGCTTCGGTGATGCGCTGCGCCACATCTTCGTAACGTTTTTTGCCCTCGCCTTCGCCGACAAACCCGAGGGTCCAGCGATGCACGTAATCCAGGTCAGCGTAGCCACCCGTGGCGAACGCGCGGATCAGATTAAGAGACGCCGCTGACTGGCTGTAGGCCTGCAGCTGACGGCGGGGATCCGGCACGCGGGCTTCTTCCGTAAACTCGATCCCGTTGATGATGTCGCCGCGGTAGCTGGGCAGCGTCACATCACCGATGGTCTCGCTGTCGGAGGAGCGCGGTTTGGCGAACTGACCGGCAATCCGGCCGACTTTCACAACCGGCACCGCCGCCGCGTAGGTGAGCACCACCGCCATCTGGAGCAGCACCCGGAAGGTGTCGCGAATATTGTCCGGGTGGAACTCCGCGAAGCTCTCGGCGCAATCGCCCCCCTGCAGGAGGAAGGCGCGGCCTTCGCAGACCTCGGCCAGATCCTTCCTGAGATTCCGGGCTTCCCCGGCAAATACAAGCGGCGGAGATTTGGCCAGCGTGGTCTCCACATCTGACACCACAGCCGCATCCGGATAGGTCGGGACCTGGAGAATGGGCTTCTCTCTCCAGCTCGAAGGGGACCAGTTTTTCGATGCGCTGCCGTCTGGCATGGCTAACCTCTTGTATTTAAGCACTTATTCGCAGGCTTTATGTCGGATCCAACCACCGATGGAACCTGAATTCGATCTTTATCCACGGCGTGATCGGAAGGCGGGAAGTTATAGGCCCAATCAGTTCCAATGAAAAGGCTAAGTGCTTGAGATGGTTAGTGCCTTTCAGCGTTTCAATCGTTCTCACCGGCTTGTGAGCGCTCTAGCCCTCCATCCCTTCAGCCCAGCGCTTCTGCATTTCTGCCGGGGAGACCTCCTCCGTCTGGGTTGCGATAAACCAGGTATGCCCAAACGGGTCCTGCAACATGCCGCTTCGATCGCCAAAAAATTGATCTTTGACCGGCCGGAGCTCGACGCCGCCTGCCTCAATTGCGCCGGCAAAAACGCTGTCCACATCGTCCACATAAACATGAAGCTTCACCGGCGATCCGCCCAGACTTTCTGGCGATAAAGCCCCAAAATCTGGGTATTCATCAGATAGCATCAAGGTGGAGGAACCCAGTGTGAGCTCGGCGTGGCCAATGCGACCGTCGGCCGGATCTTCGAGACGGAATTTTTCAACGGCACCAAAAGCGCGGGTGTAAAAGTCGATCGCTGCGGCCCCATCGCGGACGGCGATGTAGGGCATCAGACCGTGAGCTTTGACCTTGGCCATGATCTTTCTCCGTGTTACTCTTATTTAATTACGTTACGTAGTGTTTCATAATGATCGAAAGAGTCAAGACCGAAAAACCAAAACGCGGGCGTCCCCGTAGCGAAGCCGCGCGGCGGGCGATCCTCGATGCCGCCTCAGCGCTTCTGGAAGAAGGTGGGATATCTGCGGTGACCATGGAAGCGGTGGCCGCGCGCGCCAAGGTGGGGAAGCCCACCGTCTACCGGTCCTGGCCCAATGCCCAGGCGCTCGCCATGGCAGCCCTCATGGCCAGCGACACGTCGGCGACAGGCGTGCGCGAAACGGACTCGCCTCTGGCGGACCTCGAACGGCAGTTGCTGAAAGTGGTGGCGAAGTTCGCGACCAAACGCGGGGGTCAGGTACGCCTCATGCTGGCGGCCGCAGAGCAGGATAGCGAAATCGCTAAAGGATTTCGCAATCAGGTGATCCTTAAGAGCCGCGTGGAGGGAAAAGAGATTCTCCAGCGCGCCATTGCTGCCGGCAAAATCCGCAAGGACGCCGATATCGAGATCGCTCTTGATATGATCTATGGGCCGCTCTTCTATCGGGTCCTGATTGGTCACCTGCCCCTTGACGAGACGTTCGCCAAGGGCCTGTTTCGTGAGGTCCTTCGCGGCTTAAGGGCCGACGGTTAGTCCGCCGCTTTCAGCTCCGGTGCGACCCACTTTTCTTTCATGGTGACCAGTTCTTCGGCCGCCGTCGGATGGACCGCGACCGTCATATCAAACTGCGCTTTCGTGGCCCCCACGGTGACCGCAATGCCGATCGCCTGGATCATCTCGCCAGAGTGGGGTCCGATGATATGGCAGCCCACAACCTTATCCGTTGCCGCATCAACGATGAGCTTCATCATTGTCTGTTCGTTGCGACCTGACAGGGTGTGCTTCATGGCACGGAACTTCGATTTATAGATATCGATCTCAGAATATGTCGCCCGCGCTTCTTCTTCCGTGAGCCCGACAGTTCCGATCTCAGGCTGAGAGAAGACAGCGGTTGGGATAATTGAATGATCGACGGCCAGAGGATTATTGTTGAACACTGTCTCCGCGAACGCCGCGCCTTCACGGATCGCGACCGGCGTCAGGTTCGCCCGATCGGTCACATCCCCCACAGCATAGATGTTGTCCACATTGGTCTTTGAGTAAGCGTCGACAAGGATCTCTCCCTTGCTGCCCAATTCGATACCTACATTCTCAAGACCTAGATTTTTCGAATTCGGGTCTCGACCGATAGCGAACATAACCAGACCTGTATCCAAGACATCCCCATTGCTCAGATGCGCCTTGTATCCATTGCCAGCTTTTTCAATTTCGGTGAAGACGCTGCCGGTGATGATACGAATGCCCTTCTTCTCCATCTCTTCGTGGAGAGTTGTGCGCAGGTCATCGTCAAAGCCGCGCAGAATTTCTTCGCCTCGGTAGAGAAGTGTGGTGTCGATACCGAGGCCGTTGAAGATGCCTGCGAATTCAACGGCGATATAGCCGCCGCCTGCGACAATTACTTTCTCCGGCAGTTCATCAAGGTGGAATGCTTCGTTGGACGTGATGGTGTGTTCAACGCCCTTCAAACGCTCATCGACATTCGCGGTCGCACCCGTGGCGATGAGGATTTTATCGGCGGTGACGTCTCGATCTTCGGCAACCAGGTGTACGGTATGCACATCTTTCAGGACGGCGCGGCTCTCAATGATCTCAACACCTGAATTGCTCAAATTGCGGATATAGATCTGATTGAGGCGATCAATTTCCTTGTCCTTATTATCCCGCAGCGTCGCCCAATCGAACGTCGCCGGCGGGACCGTCCAGCCAAAACCTGCCGCGTCCTCAAATTCCTCATGGAACTGGCTCGCATAGACAAAGAGCTTCTTGGGCACACAACCACGGATGACGCAAGTGCCGCCGACCCGATATTCCTCAGCCACGGCAACTTTAGCTCCATGAGAGGCCGACATGCGCGCAGCTCTCACGCCCCCGGATCCGGCGCCGATAACAAACAGATCATAGTCAAATTTCGTTTCAGACATGGCGCAGTCCCTTTGTGTACTTTTTGGCCTTCCTCTGGATCGCTCGCAGAGAGGAGGCAGTCTATGTCGGCTCTACCAGATGTGTCCCATCGTCGGTTCCGACAATAGCCACACTTGCGATCCCGATAAACAAACCGTTATCGACCACGCCCGGGATCAAATTCAGGGCTTTATTGAGCCCGTCCGGGTCAGGGATTTCCCCGAATCTGCAGTCATATATGAAGTTTTCGCTATCGGTGAGAAACGGCTCACCATATTCGTCTGCCCTTCGCTCTATAGCGCCCGAACATCCAAAATCGGCCGCGATGCGCTCGATTTTTTCTTCCGTCGTCCGGCACCCGAACGGGATCACCTCAATAGGCAGTGGAAAAGCGCCGAGTGTCTCGACCTGCTTGGAGGCGTCGGTGATCACGACCATACGGTCTGACGCCGTTGCCACGATCTTCTCGCGCAGCAAGGCACCACCACCACCCTTGATCAACCTCAGGCGAGCATCAAATTCATCGGCCCCGTCAATTGTAAGATCAAGGTGCGGCGTGTCTGAAAGCGTCGTGAGTGGTATGCCCAGTTCCGTTGCCAGGGCCGCCGTCCTGTCAGACGTTGGCACACAGACGGTGTTGAAGCCCTCGGCAACTTTTTCGCCGAGGAGACGAACGAGATGTTCAGCGGTGGAGCCGGTCCCCAGACCCAGCTTCATGCCATCTTCAACAAATTCGAGCGCACGCTCCGCTGATCTTTTCTTCTGGTCGTCTGCGCTCATCCTGCCTTCGCCTCTCTGCGAGACAGGTCAGAGACCGGCCATCGCGACATATTTGATTTCCAGGAATTCCTCAATGCCCCATTGACCGCCTTCGCGGCCAACGCCCGATTCCTTCCAGCCACCGAACGGTGCCACCTCTGTGGAGATGATCCCCGCATTGACGCCCACCAGCCCATATTCAAGCGCGGCGGCGACTCGCCAGCAGCGGCCAATATCGCGGGCATAGAAATAGGCCGCAAGGCCAAAAGGCGTGTCATTGGCTAGTTTGATGGCTTCTTCTTCGGTTTCAAAGCGGAAGACCGGCGCGACGGGCCCAAAGGTTTCTTCGCTGGCGATCTTCATCTCCGGCGTCACGTCTGCCAGCACCGTGGGCTCAAAAAAAGTTCCCCCGAGCGCATGGCGTTGGCCGCCTGTCAGCACGCGAGCGCCTCGATCAACCGCATCGGAGATATGCTCTTCCACCTTCTCCACGCCTGCCATGTCTATCAAGGGTCCCTGGCCCACCCCATCTTCGAGGCCATTGCCGACTTTGAGGTCGGCCGCCCTTGCCGCCAGTTTTTCCGCAAACTCTTCATACACACTGTCATGTACGAGGAACCGGTTTGTACAAATGCAGGTTTGGCCCGTATTGCGGTACTTGGCTGCGAGTCCGCCCTCAACAGCTGCTTCAATGTCAGCGTCTTCGAAGACAATAAACGGCGCATTGCCGCCCAGTTCCATGGACATTTTCTTGATGGTCGAGGCGCCCTGCTCCATCAACAGACGCCCGACCTCCGTTGAGCCGGTAAAGGTGAGCTTTCTCACCTTGGGGTTTGAGGTGAGTTCGCCACCTATCTCGCCCGACTTGCCGGTCAGAACCGAGAAAACACCTTTGGGTACGCCGGCGCGTTCCGCCAATTCCGCCATTGCAAAGGCTGAGAGAGGTGTCTGGGTCGCCGGTTTCGCCACCACCGTGCATCCAGCAGCCAGCGCCGGGCCTACCTTCCGCGTAATCATAGCCGCAGGAAAGTTCCAGGGCGTGATCGACGCCACAACGCCGACGGGCTGTTTCAGCACAACGATCTGACGATCGTTTGAAGGGCTCGGTACGACGCTGCCGTGGATCCGCTTGGCCTCTTCGGCATAAAACTCCAGGAAAGAGGCCGCATAGGTGATCTCGCCCTTGGCCTCTGCCAAAGGCTTGCCTTGCTCACTGGTGAGAATGACGGCCAGATCATCCGTATTCTCCATCATCAAATCGAACCAACGGCGTAAGATGACGCTCCGTTCTTTTGCCGTCATGGCTGCCCAGGCCGGTCCGGCGGCATAGGCCGCATCGATGGCACGTTCAGTCTCTACTTTGCCCAGCATCGGCACGTCGGCGATCACCTCACCGGTCGCCGGATTGGTCACCGCCGTATTTTGGGCATCTTCGCCAGTCCAGGTCCCATCTATGTAGCAAAGAGAGCGCAGGAGATTGGGGTCGCGAAGGTTCATAGGGCCGTCCTTTTGGTCTTAAAGCGGGCATTGGCGTGCCCTTCCTGATATCATTTTGCGCATTGAGATGCAGACGCATCAAGGGCTTGGCAGCGCCGCCCTATTTGATCGGCATAAAATAATCGACACCTAGGCGCGATAAGAGGACCATGCTCGGTGATGACCGACACAGATGCATTCTCTGAAACTTACTCCGAAGCTCGGGCCCGATTTGTCGATGCTGCCCGCAAGGCTGGCGCTGAGTTGCAGAGCTATGCCAATCCGAATGCGACGGGTCCTGGCGGGGAAAACCTGACCATGGACACCGCATGGTTTGGCCCTCGGGATGCCAGCGCGGTCTTGATCAACACCTGTGGCACCCATGGCGCTGAAGGTTTTGCGGGCTCGGCGGCCCAACTGGACTGGATTGAAAACGGCGGGCCGTCTTCGCTGTCTTCCGATGTGGCGGTTCTCATGATCCACGCGGTGAACCCGTTCGGCTTTGCCTGGTGCCTGAGAGGCACCGAGAACAATGTGGATCTCAACCGGAACTGGTTGGATCACGACACGCCTTATCCGGAAAATCCGCTCTACGATCAGGTTCACCCTGTGCTCTGTCCCAAACATATGGACGAAAAAGCGATCCAGCGCCTTTTAAGTGAAGGCGCCCGCCTTATCGCCAAACACGGCCAATGGGCGCTTGAGGATGCAATCAGTCGCGGCCAATACACCCACCCTGACGGCTTTCATTTTGGTGGGACGGGGTTGGAATGGTCGACGGTTACGCTGAAAGGTTTAGTCGAGCGTGACTTAGCGTCGGCGCGCCAGGTTGCCTTCATTGACTGGCATACCGGGCCCGTTGGCGATGGGGAACTCATCTTTCTCTGTTTTTCTCCACCCGGCAGTGCCGGCCTCGCGCAGGCCAAACAGTGGTGGGGCGACGACGCTCTCAACGCAGACCATGTCGACCACCTCTGGGGGTCCAAGCGCCCGACGCGTAACGGGATCATCTTCTGGGGGATTGAGAATACCCTTTCGCCGGGCACACATTTTGCGGGCGCTGTGGTGGAGTTTCGTTCGGCGACACCAAAGAGGAATGCTGCTGACGCGCTTCGTGTCTCCATGCTGGAGCGATGGCTCAGGTTTGAAGGCGGGCTGGACGCACCAGAAGCTGCCGCTTACCTCGCGGAGATACGCGAAGACTATGCACCACACCGTGAAAGCTTCCGCCGCAATGTTATCCAGAATGCGCGCAAAACTTATGCGCAGACGCTCACAGGCCTTGCTCATTGGCGGGGCGCTGACGCAGCGGATTAGACCCGCTAGTGGAGTTTTCTCAGAAATTGAATCAGGTAGCTAAGACCGTGATTCAAGTGGGCGGAACGGCACCAAAGTTATCCTCATCCAATCTATGAACGTCGAGCGCTATTAGACTTTGAATCCGGCTCCAGGCATAAGCTGTTGAAATCGACTCTGATTATGACTTATCCACAGACTGTCTTCGCTCACCTGCAAATTGGTATCTGCTTATGAGTTCCTCACCAGTCGTGCTGTTTGACCTTGATGGCACCCTTGCCGATACGGCACTTGATCTCTGTCACACCATGAATGTGCTGCTGGAGCGTCATGGCCGGACGCATGTGCCTTATGAGCAAATGCGCCCCCTGGTGGGTGCGGGTGCTCGCAAGATCATGGAACGGGGGTTCGCGGCAACCGGCGCGCCCGCTGACGAGGGCCTGCTCGATCAGGTGTTCGAAGAGTTTCTTGAATATTATGGGGCTCACATTGCCGACCATACGGTGCTGTTCCCTGGGGTCCGTGCGCAACTCGAAGCGCTCAGCGCGCGCGATGTGGGGCTTGCGGTTTGCACCAACAAGTCCGAGCGGCTGACCCATCAGCTGCTGACAACACTCGACATCTCGGACTTTTTTCCGGTCGTTATCGGCGGCGATACGTTGGAGGTTCGGAAGCCGGACCCCCGACATCTGACAGAAGCGGTATCACGACTGGCTGGTGATCCAAGCGGCACCATCATGGTCGGAGACAGCGGCCCAGACATCAAGGCTGCTCAGGCGGCTGCTGTCGCCTCGGTCTGCGTGACCTTTGGATATACAGACACGCCGGCACATGACCTTGGAGCCGACCATCTGATCGACCATTTCGACGCCCTACCCCAGGCGCTCAAGACGCTCCGTCCAGATCACTTTTGAGGATTAACAGAGGTCCAAAGTGTCGTCACCGTCCACCAGGCGGATCGCGCGATAGTCACACCTGCCGGTGCCGCGCTGGAAAAGCGAGTTGGCGATGAGCCAGACCTGCACGACTCTTGCCGGAACATCTCCACCAATCGCGCGCTCATAGTCCTGCCTGATAGATCGTTCTTCCGAGAGCCACTTACCAATGTCCTTTTTGGTCCGGATTACCCAATGGGTCTCGCGCTCGTCCCACCAGGCCAGCGGGCATTGGAAGATGGTGTCTTCCGGCAGCGCCGCCGACCACATGTAGGTCAGGTCGAGGCCGTTATCGAATTCAACGGCGATGGAAAGATAGTCATGGGTTGGCTCGATATCTTCCGGCAGCACTGATGGCAGTTGGTGCGCGATCCAATCCCAATTGAGGGTCAGAGTGTCGGTGAGTGGCCGTTCAGCCGGGATCTGCAGGATGCCCACATCTTCATGGGTGGTGCAGTTGATGCAGGCGTCAGTCTTTTCGGGCGCGGCCTTGTAGACTTCGCCCTGCCCCAAACGCCAGAGGTAGCGCCAGTTTTCAGGCGGCTCTATCGGGCTCTTCGTCCGTTCTGCCGCGGAATTGAGCAGGTCGCTCAGTTCCCCCGTCGTCGCCGACGCCAGCGCCGAGAGCCCCGATGCTGCATCGTCCGTCCATTTGAGGATCGCGGCTTCAAATTGCCCGGTGGGACCCGCCGGTACTATGCCGCCCAGAAAGTCCCCTGCCGGGGTTTCAAACGCACCCGGGCCTGCAGCAATGAGATAGAGAGGCCCCGGTCTATCTGCGGTGCGCGTGCTCGCCTCCGCCGTGACCTTGAAGAGCGGACCATCGCCGAACCGCGCCCAAAGCGCCGAACCAGCGCCTAAGCGGATATCCAGCGGCTTCGACATCCAAAGGTCGCCCTGCCCGAGGATGCTCACCTGGTCGCCGGTTTCTACCGAGATCCCGCTGTCGATCCACTCACCTTCTTCCACCGAAAGGCTCAGAAAAGCAGACGCCGCCAGTGCGCCTGCTTGGCCGTTCGACACCAGCGGTGACAGGCCTGCCTCAAGGGGTACTTTGCTTGGGGAGGGATGCCCTCCCAATAAGTGCTTGGTCACCCTTGGGGCCGCAAACCGCGCCAGGGTTGTCAGTGCGCCGAAGCCACTTGCTTTTTCCGCCATTTGTCATCCTCCCGCTGATGAACGCTGCCACACCCGGTCGGATTAGGGAAGACGGCGGCCAGGGCCCGGGTCAGCTAGTTTCTCAGGAGGGATTGCGGTCGGCTCGTCTGGCGATCCGGGAAGTTGAAATCAACCGATGTTTGGACGGGATCGAAAATACCTTCCAAGGTCGATTTTACCACGCCTTCGGTGTGGCAGATCGTCTCGTTGGCGTCGCCGATCGACTTGCACTCGATATTGGCGGCGTTGATCTCATAGGAGAAATAGTTGCCCGAGCCCACAAAGGTACACGGAGGCCTTCCAAAGAAGACATGCTTGTACTCAGCAATCTCCATGTCGGGCAGTCGGTCGGACGCGCGGATTGAGGCCGCACTTGTCTGGTGCCGGAAGTATACTTTGTGGAAGTGGGTGTCGAAATAGAGCCGACCCCTTGTATAGAGACACAGTTGGGTCACAGAGGTTTCCATCGCCGACATGGTGGGGGGTACGATCGGCGCGTCGAAGCCCAGTGACGCCGTTACAGAGCGAGACGGCGGGATCAGATCAATGGCTCCCTTGAACAAAGAGACAGATTTCTGGTCCGGCGACAAAAAAGCGATGCTTCCGACATAGTCGGTCTTGCCCACATAGGAGGTTCCGTAATTCGCAACCTCAAAGGCCAGTGTATCCCGCTCAACAGAGATGCCGAGGAACTTCAGGCGCAGCTGCTGCTCCCACTGGAGCAGAAAAGCGATCAACACCATGATCGCGAGAAAAATCAGAAAGATCCGGCTCAATACTGCTGGAAACACAAAACCAGCCCCCAAACTCTACGCACACCCAGGCCGTCAGGCCCTTTTCCCCAGAGGCTGAATTTACCACGAGAAGAGAAAGCTCGCAGAAAATCGTAACTTATGGTTAACCATGAGGCAGAAGGTGACTCAGCCTTAGGCGATATCTCCCTTTCCAAGCAGGGTGTTGATGCTTTCCTCGTCATAGCCGAGTTCAGTTAACAGCTGCTCGGTATGTTCGCCCAGATGAGGGGCCTGTCGCCTGACGTCGGCCTGCGTGCCGCTGAAACGTGCCGCCGGACGCGGCAGCCGGAACGGACCCAGATCCTCGTCTTCATGCTCCCTGATGATTTCATTGGCTTCGATCTGCGGATGATCCAGCAGCGTCGAGCGATCCAGGATCGGTGCACACGGCACCTGGTTCGCGTCAAGAACACTGAGCCACTCTGCACTGGTTTTGTTTTTGAGCACTTCCTGCGTCAGGGAGAGCCGCGCGGGCGCATTCACCACCCGGCCGCTTGGCGTGTTGAACCGCTCATCATCCAGCCATTGCGGTTGTTCGAGGGCGGCGCACAACCCCTTCCATTCATCATCTGAGACCGCGCCGACGGTGATGTACCCGTCCTGAGTTTGATAGATCAGGTCCTGGGAAAGCTGGGCGCGGGCCGCATGCTTTTCACCGCCTGGAAAGGTAAGCGCCACCAACCCTTCCGCCCATAGAAAGGCAATCATCGCATCCAGCATGGACAGTTTGATGTGTTGGCCCTCGCCGGAGCGTTCGCGGGCAAACAGAGCCGCCGTCATTGCCTGTGCCGCAGTGACGGCTGTCAGTTTGTCCGGAATGATGGTTCGGATCATACGCGGTCGGCCCGTGTCCCGGTCGGCCTGGATAGCCGCCAAGCCAGACAGGGCCTGGATGACGGGATCATAGACGCGTTTCTTTGCGTAAGGCCCGGTCTCTCCGAACCCGGATATCGACACATAGATCAGGTCAGGGCGTTCCTTGCGAAGTGCCGCCTCCCCAATGCCCATGCGCTCCGCGGCGCCCGGTCTGAAATTCTGCACCACCACATCTGCCGTGCTGACCAGCTTCTTAAGAGCCTCGAGTCCTTCGTTGCTTTTCAGGTCCAACACGACGGAGCGCTTGTTGCGATTTGCGGCCAGAAAAGTTGCGGTACGATCCCCCTTCGCAGGCCCCAAAACACGGACCAGGTCGCCGGTCTTTGGTTCCACCTTGATCACATCGGCGCCCTGGTCCGCCAGCATCATGGTGGCAATAGGCCCCGAAATCATGGTCGTTAAATCGACAATTCTCACCCCGTCTAAAGCGCCTGGCATCTGACCACCTCCTGTTTGTTTGACGCGCATTCTGACCAATTTATGCGCCCACGCCAATCACGGTTGCGCTCAAGGGGCGTATCTGCATGCTTGCCGCATCCAAACTCACCTTTCAGCTGCACTGGGACCGTCATGACAGACACACAAACACAGGATCTCGACAAGAACACCCTCATGGACACGATGGGACTGGTCCGGACCGTTTCCATGGACGCAGGCGAAGGGCGCGCCGTTCTCGAATTTGAAGCCAAACCGTCTCAGTGCCATTCCGGCAATATCGTGCAAGGCGGCTTTGTCACCGGCTGGATAGATGCGGCCATGGCGCGTGCGCTCATTATCAAAACGGAGGGCACACTTCTGCCTCTGTCCCTCGACATCAAGATTGCGTTCTACGCGGCAGCACATCCGGGGCTCGTCCATGCGGAAGCCTGGATTGAACGGCTGGGGCGCAAAACGGCCTTTGTCGAGGGTCGCCTCACCACACCGGAAGGCACCGTGATAGCTAAAGGCATGTCAACGGTCCGCCTGGTTCCTATGGGTTCCTAGCCTCACAAACAGACACGGAATTTTCACAGGATGGCGCGGCTCCGCCCGTGCGCCGTCCCCCAAAAAGAGATAGTCTCGGAGGAACTTCTGTGAGTCTGGACCGATAAAGGGTCATGAAGGAAAAAGAACTCAGACTGGCCCTGGTGTGTTACGGCGGCGTATCGCTTGCCGTCTATATGCATGGCGTCACCAAAGAGTTCCAGAAACTCATTCGGGCCTCTGCGCTTTATCATCAGATCAATGATCCCGCGGACCGTGCTCACGAAACCTACCTCAATGTGAACGATGACTCCGAGCGGGAGACCGACACAGAGAGTGTCTATTTCGAACTGCTTCAGGAAATCGGCCAGGAACTCGACCTCCGTGTGTTTGTCGATGTCATCGCGGGGGCGTCGGCCGGCGGCATCAATGGTGTCATGCTAGCCCGCGCCCTTGCGCACGACTTGCCGCTGGACGCGCACCGGCAAATGTGGCTCGAAAAAGCGGACATCACAGCACTCATGGATCCGGAGACGATTGCCGGCAAGTGGAGCAAAGCTTTCTTACGTCCGCTTTTCTGGGACATTAACGACCGGTGGTTGAAGAAGATCGCGCCGGAACTCGAAATGCGCGAAAAGCTCTCCACCTTCATGCGGTCAAGATGGTTTGAACCGCCCTTCTCCGGTCTGTTGATGACCGACATGTTGCTGGACGCCTGCCACGCCATGGGCGAACCGCGGACACGCCGCGCGAGCCTTCTGCCGACGGGACAGGAACTCAACCTGTTTGTGAGCGTCACGGACTTTTACGGCTACGAACAAACCATTCCGCTTCACGATCCGCCTGTGGTTTCAGAGCGGGAGCATCGGCATGTCTTGAGATTTGATTATCTGCAGCACTCCGACGGCGATGTGCGCAGCCAGTTTGATGCGGCGCATATCCCAGGACTTGCCTTTGCTGCCCGCGCCACGTCTTCCTTTCCCGGCGCTTTCCCGCCAACGCAGATCAACGAAATCGACCGCGTGTTGAGCAATCGCGGTGAAGAGTGGCTGACACGAGATCGCTTTATTGCCCGAAGCTTCAAGTCGATGATTGATATCGGGCACAACCCACTGACCAGTTCCTTCATCGATGGCAGTGTGTTGAACAACAAACCCTTCGCTGAGGCAGTTTCGGTCCTCTCCGATCGCCCCGCCTACCGGGAGGTTGATCGGCGGGTGATCTATATTGATCCTGATCCCGAAAGCGGGAAGATCGAACGCGGTGGCGCCTTGCCCGGCTTTTTCCAAACGCTGCGAGCCTCCCTGTCAGATATTCCGCGGAATGAGCCGGTGCGCGACGAGTTGGCTGAAATCAATGAGATCAGCCAGCAGGTTCACCTTTATCAGGAAGTCCTCAAAGCCACCCGTCCTCATATTCAGCGGGCCATTACAGGCATTTTGCCAGACGGTGTGCCGCTCCACCCCACCCCCCATCAACTGGCTCAGTTGCGGGAGACCGCAAATGGTCACGCAGCCCGCGATGCTGGCTATGCCTATGACGGGTATATTCAAACGAAGGTGCTGTCGGTTCTGAGTTGGATATCCGATATGCTGGGCGACTTGGCGCCGCAGGTGGCCCAGCCAAGCGCCCGGGCAGCGCTTGCCAGGTCCGTTGAAGACTGGGCGCGATCGGAAGGTATTTTTCCGGTGGAGTTTGAAACTGGCGACCGAACAGATGAGTTCTCGCACAGTACAGCCCGGTGGGTCACTTTCCTGCGGCGTTTTGACGTGGGCTTTCGCCAACGGCGCCTGAGGTTTGTTATCCGGCGCCTTAACGAACTCTACGCAACCTCGGATCATTCAGAAGCGCGCCTCGACAGCCATGGTCTGGATGAGTTCAAGGGCGTGCTCTATCGCGCTTTGGAACGGCTGCAGCGCCGGGACGCCTGCAGTTTCTTCAAATCGGAGATTCACGAGAGAGCCGGAAAACTGCTCGCCAACACAGATGGGAAGGCGACGCCCGAGGAATTGAATCCGCTTTTGGTTGAGATGCGCGAAGCGCTGGCGCTTATCGAAGTGGATACGCTGCTGGACGACGAGTTTTCGATCATGATCGTGAACTTCTTGCCAGATGAAGCCCGGCAAGAATTGATTCTGGCCTATCTCAGCTTTCCCTTCTTTGACGTTTTGACCTTCCCGCTACTTCGTTGGCAACCGCTTGATGACGTGGACACAGTGTTGGTTTCCCGCATCAGCCCTCAGGACTGCACCGCGCTGCAAACGGCGGAAACACGCACTGCCCTCAGGGGTCGGGAACTTGGTCACTTCGGTGCCTTCTTTAGCCGGGAAGCCCGCGAGCATGATTATGTCTGGGGACGACTGCACGCCGCAGAAAGACTGGTCGACTTTGTGGTCGACGCTGCCTCTTCAGGACTGCAATCAATCTCGATCAACGAAGAAGCTGTCAAAAGCCGCCTCTTCCGATCCATTCTGAAGAATGAAGCGGAACACCTAACAAAGAGTGCGGCTTTATTGCGCAACCTCTCCGACAGAACCGACGCGCTGCTCGCCGGAGAGGCCACGGATACCCAATAGGGCCTATCCGATAGGGATAGATCTTCCCTTTTCAGGCGCACCTGGTTTTTTCGGCAATTCAATGGTCAAGACGCCCTTCTTGAAATTCGCCGATACCTTCTCGTCATCAATGTAGGAAGGGAGCGTGAAGCTCCGCTGGAAGGAGCCATATTGGCGCTCAATGCGAACCGCCTTTCCTTCCTCTTTCTCCTCATGCTCATAGCGTTTCTCGCCTTTGAGCGTCAAAACGCCATCATCGACGGTGAGATCGATGTCTTTCTCCTCGATGCCCGGCAACTCGGCCTCAAGGGTGATGGCCTTGTCGCTCTCGCGGACATCTATATTGGGCGTGAGTGTGCCTCGATTAAAGAAGTCGAGCCGGTCAACCGGAACGCCATCGGAAAGCGTTGGCGATCGCCCGAAAAAGCGATCAAAAAGATGGTCCATCTCAGACCGAAACCCGTGAAAGGGCTCGTGCCATAGCGACGACCCAAACGGCTTGGTGATGGGGACGGAAGATGATTTTGCGCTGGTTTGATCTTTTTCTGACTGGGCCATGGTGTACCTCCTTGCTCAAATTGACGCGTTCTCGTGAGGGATCCTGCTCACAATCCTGCGGAGAACGCCCGAAAGCCCCGAGCCTTTGATAGGAGGATTTTAGTCTGTTGGGTCGGGGCGCCAATTGACGGGAATCAATCCGCGATTTGTTTTTGGCCATTCGCAGTCATCCAGGTGTCGATGTCCTGCCAAACCACTTCGCGCTGCAAATCGCGCAAAAGCATGTGCCATCCGTCGGGATAATCCTTGGTGGTCAGCGCTGTCTCAAAACGTCCCCGAATATCGCTCACAGGGCCACGGGGGATGATTTCGTCTTTCTCACCATAGAGAAGAAGCGTGGGCACGCTGATCGCCTCAATCGAGAGATAGGCCTCCTCCATGAGGTCGACCAATCCATAGACCGCATCAATCCGTGTTTCCTTGATCACCAGGGGATCGCGGGAGAAAGCGCGCAGCATGTCGATATTGTCTGATGGCCATCGCTCCAGGCTTGCACCGGTCAGGGTGTATTCCGGTGCTGTGTGCGCCGCTAGCCAGAGCGTACTCCGGTAAAGGGGGTTCAGCGTGGACCAGCCCCAGACCGCCGGGGCGACCAGGACGATCCCATCGATCTCAGCGTCGCCCTTCCCCAACGCCGCGAGTGTTACCGCGCCCCCCATGCTGGTGCCGACCACGAACAGGGGCGTGTCGGGATGACGTTCTTTTACGAGGCGCATTGCGGTGCGCAGATCACTGACCAGCGTCTCCGCGCCTGCCCATTTCCCGCGGGCTGGTGCTTCGCCAAAACCTCTTTGATCATAGGCATAGACGGCAACATCCCGCTCCGCGAACCAGGGGCCGGGCATCTCGAACGCGCGGGAATAGTCGTTGAAGCCATGGACACCGAGCATCACCGCCCGCGGTTGTTCCACCTCCCACACCCGAAGGGGCAGCCGCGCTGCGTCCTCCATCACGAGAGTTTCGGCAGCTAAGGCTGGCGGACGCATGGGTGTTCCCACCGTGAGGGTCTGGGGCGCGCACCCTGTAAGCAGTAGGATGAAGACGGCCCAGATTTTCATCACCTTATGCACTCTTCTCGAGAAGTCTTTTGACTTCTTTTCTCAAGACCGGAAGCAGGTCCGCTTCAAACCAAGGATTCTTTTTCAGCCAGACGTTGTTCCGCCAGGACGGGTGCGGCAATGGGAGATGGGTCGGCATGTAGTCTTGCCAGTGTTCCACCGTCTGGGTGAGCGTTTTCTTTTTGGATTTGCCGAGATGATAGGCTTGTGCGTACTGGCCGATCACCAGGGTCAGTTCCATATTAGGCAATGCTTCGAACAGGCGTTCACGCCAGAGCGGTGCACATTCCCTTCTTGGCGGCAGGTCTCCACCTTTGGCGTCGAGGCCTGGAAAGCAGAACCCCATGGGCACGATGGCAAGCTTGGTCGCGTCATAGAAGGTGTCGCGGTCCATACCCAGCCAATCGCGCAACCTGACGCCGCTTGGGTCGTCAAAAGGCACACCAGAGGCATGTACGCGCGTGCCCGGCGCTTGTCCGACAATACAAATCCGCGCCTTGGCCGAGACCTGCAGTACCGGCCGCGGCTCATGGGGAAGCGGCTTCTTGCCCCCCTCTTCGAAGCACACCCGGCAACTGCGAATGTCTTTCACGAGGGAATTCAGAGCCCTGGCACTCACCCGTGGATGCCTCCCTACTGAGATGCCTCACGAACCATGTTGCGGCCGATGATCATCTGCTGGATTTGGCTAGTGCCTTCATAAATGCGGAAGATACGGACATCGCGGTAGAAGCGCTCAACACCATAATCGGCGACATAACCGGCACCGCCAAAAATCTGCACCGCTTTATCAGCAACGCGCCCGACCATTTCCGAGGCGAAGTATTTGCAGCAAGAGGACTCGGTTCCGACATCCTCTCCAGCGTCCCGACGCTTGGAGGCGTCCATGACCATGCAGCGGGCGGCATAGGCTTCTGTTTTACAATCCGCGAGCATGGCCTGCACCAATTGGTGGTTGCCGATAGGTTGACCGAATTGCTTGCGCTCTGCCGCATATTGCGTGGCATCTTCAATGAGACGCTCAGCCACGCCCACACAGACCGCGGAGATATGTAAGCGCCCGCGTTCCAGCACCTGCATCGCGGTGACAAAGCCTTTGCCTTCATCTTCGCCGAGGAGAGAGCTCGCCGGAATGCGCGCATTGTCAAAAATCACGTCGCAAATGTGGGCGCCTTGCTGTCCCATCTTCTTCTCGGACTTACCGAGGGATATCCCTGGCGCGTCCGCGGGGCAGACAAAAGCGGATACGCCCTTAGCACCCGGCGTGTCGGGGTCTGTGCGCGCCATGAGTGTGAACATACTCGCCTTGGCCGCATTCGTAATGTAGCGCTTGGTGCCATTGACGATGTAGTGGTCGCCATCGCGGATCGCGGTGGTGCGGAGCGAGGCTGCATCCGAACCCGCTTCAGGTTCGGTCAGCGCAAAGCTTGCGATCGCCTCACCGCTCGCAAGCTTGGGCAACCATTCTTCCTTTTGGTCCTGGCGTCCATGCATCACGATGCCCTGCGAGCCGATACCGACATTAGTCCCAATGACAGACCGGAAGGCGGGCGATGTCCGGCCCAGCTCAAACATGAGCAGGCATTCCTCTTCCATGGTGAGCCCCAGCCCGCCATATTCAGTAGGGATCGAAATGCCAAACAGTCCCAGATCGCGCATTTCCTGAACGATCTCTTCAGGTACTTCATCTTTCTCTGATACCTGATCTTCGATGGGCCGGAGGCGCTCATCTACAAACCGTCGGATGGTGGACAAAAGTTGATCGCGTGTTTCGAGATCAAGGGCCATGCATTCCCCGCTAATTCTTAGTGCAAAAGTTGCGGGACTTTAGGCCATGGACCCCGGCAGCGTCAAAACACGTCGCCGCGATAAGCTCAGGTGCGATAGTAGACGGAAGCGCCTAGAATATTGGTGATTTGGCAGCCGCCATTCGAGAAGGGCAGATAGATCATTTCGTGGCGCTTATACCCATCCTGGAGAGACGCATTTGGACCCGCCATCGCAATAGGTTTCCGCTGCGCAATCACCCATTCATAGGTCTGATGCAAGAGCTTTCCTGCGGGCAGACCTCCGGACTCGATCTTGGATACTTCCATGCCCGCAGCGTTAACGCCGAAGGCATTGACGATGTCGTCGCCCATAATGCGAAACCAGAACTTTAGCGGTTCATGTTCGACCTTAATGACAAAGACCTGAGAGAGGCGCTTTGGCAGGGCAACAGGATCAATGCAGGACGAACAGGGCAGCGGCATACCGTTCCGCGCCTTGTTCCAAAAGTCGAACATTTCCTGGAACACATCTCCCTGCAGCGCCGACAGGTCGACCTGTTTGATCTTGTCACTGCCGACCTTTCGGCGAAGCTCCAACACATCGCTGGTGTAAGCCGGCTCGGTTTCGATTTGCTCTTGAAGCGCCATTGTGGCTACTGCCTTCATCGTCTCAACTTGTCTATTCTGTTGGAATTCTCCTAATGAAGACCTAAATAGAGGGCCAGATCGTCCTTTTTGGGGCAAAACATGTCCATTTCCATGGCTTTTTCGCGCGTGAACTGAGACAAAACAAAAAGAAGGTATCTCGAATATGAACGCACCAACCGGACGCCTTGAGGGCTACCAGGCCTGGGAAGGCGGCACAGATCCGTTTGAGGATTATGCGGGCCCCTACTTCTTCAAAAAGATGGAAGATGGCACGATCAAATGCGCGTTCGAGGCCCTTCCTCATCATTGTAATGGCGGCGGTTTTCTCCACGGCGGGGCACTCATGACCTTTGCCGACTACGCGCTATTTGCGCTTGCAGGCGACGTGCTGGATGGTCCGGGTGTGACTGTGTCTTTCAACTCAGAATTCATTTCGGCAGTCGGGGCCGGCAACTTCATCGAAGCGACCGGAGAAGTTGTCCGGAACACGCGGTCGATGATCTTCGTGCGGGGACAGGTATTCTGTGGCGACGATACCCTTTTGAACTTTAGCGGTGTCATCAAGCGGATCCGAAAGTAAGATCGCTTCCATGGTAACACTGAGCGCACTCGATCAATCGCCCATTCGTGAAGGTGGTACCGGCGCACAAGCGCTGCAGGAGACCATTGAGCTCGCACGGGCTTGCGAGGCCGCTGGATATCAGCGCTACTGGGTTGCCGAACATCATAGCGGTTCGTCCTTTGCGGGGTCCGCGCCCGAAATACTGATCGGCGCCATCGCGGCCGCCACCAACACCATTCGGGTGGGATCCGGTGGCGTGATGTTGCCCCACTACAGCCCCCTCAAGGTCGCCGAGATTTTTCGGGTCCTGCATGCGCTTTATCCCGACCGGATCGATTTGGGGCTAGGACGGGCACCGGGCTCCGACCAAAAGACAAGCCGCGCTCTACAGCCCGGTCCACAGGCCTACCCGATCGACGTCTTTCCTCAGCAGGTCGAACTGTTGCAGCAGTTTCTGGAAGACGCTCAGGGGCTTCAGGGAGAAGCCGGCGGGTTGCCGACAGACCACCCCTATCAGGGCATCCACGCGGTGCCGAGAGGTCCGGGCATGCCGGACCTCTGGATGCTGGGATCCAGCAATGATGGCGCTGCCTATGCCGCCCAGTTCGGTATGCCCTATTGCTTTGCCCATTTCATCAATCAGGACGCTGGAACAGCACCGCTTGAGATTTATCGCAAGAGTTTCCGGCCGTCGCGGATTTCGTCTCACCCCCGGGGGTCAATCGGCGTCTCTGTGATGGTGGCAGACACAGAAGAAGAGGCCGAACGGCAGTCGGCCTCCAGAAACCTCTGGGTGCTTCACCTGCTCCAGAACAAGGCAGGTCCGTTCAAATCTCTCGATGACGCATTGGCCTTCCCGCTCCGACCCGATGAAGCGCAAATGCTTCAGAGCGTGAAACAACGCAGCATTACGGGCACGCCTGAACAGGTGCGTGGGCGCCTTCTTCAAATGGGGGCTGAATATGGCATTGACGACTTTGTCATCCTGACCATCACGCCGGATCACGCTGCGCGCATTCGGTCCTACGAATTGCTCGCGCAGGCCTTCGACCTCAAAGCAGCGGCCTGATCAGTCCGCGGGTGCGGGTTGGACGGTCTGCCCCAGACGCCGAGCCTTGCGCTCATAGGCCGCGCGAATACGCGCATGCCTCTCTGACGTCAGTGGAAAATTCCAAATGATCATCACAGAACAGATCCAGAGGCAGAGGGGCAGAAGGCAATAGACCATGGTGATCCCGAAAGTGCCGAGATCCGTCTGTGTCTCTGCCTGGGGATCAAACCCCATATAGGCAATCAGCGGCAATGCGATGCCAACGCCTGCGGCCTCGAAAAACTTCCGGACCATGCCCAAGAACGCAAACAAAAATCCCGTTCGGTGTTCGCCCGTTCGCATGGTGTCGAGGTCTACCACATCCGCCAACATGGATGCGCCTAAGATCGGGGTCGCACCCGCGGCCAGCCCTTGAATGAGCGTCGCGACCAACATGGCGGCGAAGGTGTATTCCGGCGCCGACGGGATCAGAAGATAGACCACTGCCGGTACTGACGAGAATGCCAGAAGCGAGCAACCTGCCGCGACACAGAGTGCACGATGCTTCCCCAGTCTCTTGCCCAGCACAACCCATATAGGTGAGCCAACGATTGCCGCGATAAACAAGACCAGAATGATGATGAAACCCGCTTCCCCAATCTTCAGCACATGGTCAAAGAAGAGGATGGCGACCGCCGCATTCAAGGAGCCCGCGAGCGCACCTACCATGGTCGACAACAAGATGCGCCGGAAGGGCCCGTTGCGGGCAAAGGCTTTCAACCCTTCTTTGAACGATACGTTCTGCGTTGTCTGGGACTTCGGTTCGGAAACCGCCGTGAACAAGATCAACGCGCAAAGGGGCAGCAGGACAACGGTCAGCCAGCCAAGCGACGCCATCGCTTCCCGCGATGCCGAGTTGATCGCCTGCCCATCCTCGGTACCACCTGCAATCGTGACACCTAAGATCGGCGCGCTGATTGCCAGGACCAGCCCGAGCAGCAAGAAGATTTCTCGGGCGCCAGTCACCCGACTTCGCTGATGGTAGTCGGTGGAGAGCTCCGCCCCCCATGCCGCGTAGGGAATGCCGATCAAGGTGAAGCCCAGATAGATCGCCGCAATCCAGATCAGCAAATAGGCAAGGCTCACAGGTTCAGACGGCACAAATAGCATATAAGCCGACAGCACCATGATCGGCACGCCGATAGCTATCCAGGGTCGTCTCCGGCCAAATCGGGTGCGCGTGCGGTCACTGAAACGCCCGATCAACGGGTCGGTGATCACGTCGGAAAACCGGGCAAGCATCAGGACCAACCCAACCGCCGCCAAATCGAGGCCGAGGGTGCCACTGTAAAAAGGCGGAATGTAGATCGCGATCGGCAGGCCAATGACGGCGAGCGGCAGCGTCATCTGTGCATAGGCCGTCAAACGCCAGGTGGGAATCGGGTCAGCCGTCGCTCCAAGCGATTCTTGTTCCTGATTCCGCGCTGACATGGTTCCTCCTCACCGGTCCCGCAAATGGTAACACAGATTTACGACCCGCCAAAAACCCCAGAAAACAGCAAAAAAGCAGCGCTCCTTTTGGTTCAACAGCGCCGTTCATCTGGTTCAGGAACCGTTCAGGTGGATCTTGTCATCTTCACATCAACCGCTGGGAACAGCGGCCTGAATGCCCCGACCAGTATGTCATGCGTTTTCTGGTTGGGTCCTGAGGGGGCAAGGCGGTGTCTGAATGTACCCCCGGCCACCGCCTTCGCCCCTCTCAATTTCCCTATATCGGAAGATCGTCAAGCTGCAGCGCTCGGTCGAGCTGAGACACGCTCATGCCATGCCTTCAGGTTTGCAGCGTCGTCCGGGATGGGAATACCCACGAAGGTTGCAAAGTCGATCACGCAAAGGGCTGTAATGTCTGCCACGGTAAACTTGTCACCGGCGAAATAGTCGCGTCCTGCCAGATCTTCATTCAGCCAGTTTAGTATGTACTCCGCGCGCTTTTTACCTGCTTCGCCTGCTTCCTTGATCTGACCTCCCAGACCGGCTGTCAGCGGATGACAGTGACGCCAATAGGCCCCCACGGTACTCAGCAATTGAAACTCGATGCGGCGGTTCCACATTTCGACCTGCGCCTGTTCCAACGGCGTTGATCCAAAAAGCGGGGTCTCCGGGTGCGCCGCTTCGAAATAGCGACAGATGGCAAGGCTCTCGGCGATGCATGTGCCGTCATCCAGTTCCAGAACCGGGATCTGTTGAAGGGCGTTCTTTTCTTTGAACGCTTCGGTCCGATTTGCGCGCTCCATGACGGGTGTGGGCTCCAGGGGCACGTCAATGCCTTTCTCTGCCAGGTAGATGCGGACGCGTCGTGGATTGGGCGCGCGGGTATCGTCATAAAGCTTCATGGGGCTTCCCTTCTTCTGTTTTACGAAATCATTCCGATGGTGGCGCCGGTCATGGCGGCTGCAAGCGTGCCGCCGACAAGCGCCTTCATGGCGAGCGAGGTGATTTCCTGTCGGCGGTCCGGCACGATGGCAGAGAGCCCGCCGATCATAATGCCGACCGACCCCAGATTGGCGAAGCCGCAGAGGCCATAGACCATAATCAATCGCGACCGTTCCGAGAGCTCTTCAACCGGCGTCTGCGTCAGGCTCACATAGGCGAGGAACTCGTTGAGGATCGTCTTAGTGCCCATCAGCTGACCGGCGACGGCTGCCTCACTCCAGGGCACACCCATGAGCCAAACAAGCGGTGCGAAGAGCCAGCCGAAGGCTCGTTGAAGCGTGAGCGGCGTGTCGCCGATAGTGGGCAAGAGGCCCAGCAGGATGTTGGCGAGGGCGACCAGAGCGACGAGGACGAGGAGCATCGCCAGGATGTTGAGGAACAATGCCAGCCCGTCCAGCGTGCCGCGGGTCACCGCATCCATGCTGCTCTGATAGCCCAGGTCGTCGGCACTCACTTCGCCATCGGTCGGCATCTCCTCGGCGGGGCCCGGCACCATAAGTTTCGCGACCAGGACGGCGGCGGGCAGAGATATGAGCGAAGCTGTGAGGATCTGGCCCATCGCGCCTTCAAGAATAGACGACAGAACAAAAGCGTAGAGAACGATCACCGTGCCGGCGACCGTCGCCAGCCCGACTGTCATGAGGATGAAGAGCTCAGAACGCGTGAGCCGCGCCATAAAGGGTCGGATGAGGAGTGGCGATTCAACCATGCCGAGAAACACGTTGGCTGCCGTGCCAAACCCGACCGCCCCGCCGAGATTGAAGGAACGCTGCAAAGCGGCAGCAAAGCCTTTTGTCACCAAGGGGAGAATGCGCCAGTACCACAGCAGGGCCGACAGCGCGGAGACGACCAACACCAGCGGCAGCGCCTGAAAGCCGAGAACGAACGCGTTCTGCGGGTTGGACACATCGAAGGGGGCGTCGCCACCCCCGACATAGCCGAAGACAAAGGCCGTGCCTTCGTTGGTGGCTGCCATCAGCGTGTCGACAACACCGTTTAGCGCAATCAACCCTTCGCGGGCCAACGGCACCTGCGTAAGCGCCACCGCGATCAAAATCTGCAGCCCCAGGCCTGTCGCCACCAAACGCCAGGAAAGCCGTGACCTGTCCTCACTGATCGCCCAGGCAAGCGCCGTCAATGCCAGCAAGCCAAAGGCGCTTTGCGCCGCGTAAATGGTCATGAAGTCCCCAACTGCCGCTAAACAACCCCGCGCATCTTACGGGCATGAAGCGGCGCGGCAACCACAATGCCTTGAAATGTCACCCTTTTTGGCCGCCATACCCATGGCTTGACCCATTGGGCCCGCTCGGGCACAAAGAGCGCCAAATTTCCCTAATTCCGCGGGCGGAGGGGCTTTTATCCAGTCTGGACACGCCGCTCGGGTATCTAAAAGAAAACATCTCACAAGGAGACAGTCAGACATGAGCATTAGCTTTGAGGGCAAGGTTGCCATCGTAACCGGCGCAGGCGGAGGCCTTGGCCGTTCGCACGCTCTGGATCTCGCCAAGCGCGGCGCAAAGGTTGTCGTCAACGATCTGGGCGGGTCTGTCGACGGATCCGATGGTTCCTCCGCTGCGGCAGAAGCTGTGGTTGCAGAAATCAAAGCAGCGGGCGGCGAAGCCATCGCCAACGGGTCTTCCGTTACCGATGATGCCGGTGTTGCCAACATGGTCGCTCAGACCATGGACGAGTTCGGCCGGATCGACATTCTGATCAACAATGCCGGTATTCTGCGCGACAAGAGCTTCGCCAAAATGGAGATCAGTGATTTCCAGATGGTGATCGACGTTCACCTGTTCGGTACCGTGAAGCCGACCAAGGCTGTCTTCCCGATCATGAAAGAACAGGGCTATGGCCGCATCATGGTCACGTCTTCTTCTTCCGGCCTTTACGGCAACTTCGGTCAGACTAACTACGGTGCTGGTAAGCTCGGCGTTGTTGGTTTCATCAACACCCTGAAACTTGAAGGCCAAAAGGACAATGTCCGCTGTAATGCGCTGGCACCTGTTGCCTATACCCGCATGACCGAAAACCTGATGCCACCGGAAGCAGAACAGATGCTCACACCTGAAAGCGTGACGCCTGCGGCCATGTATCTGGTTTCCGAAGATGCGCCAACCGGCATGATCATGTGCGCAGGCGCGGGCGTCTTCTCCGTGGCGAAGATCATGGAATCAGACGGTATGTATCTCGGACGCGACGGCCTCACCGCAGAAGACGTTGCCGAAAACATCGAGAAGATTTCCGACATGTCCAACGCCAAAGCCTTCTTCATGGGCGGCGAGCAGACCGGCAAATTCTTCGAAAAAGCATCCGGCAAGTAAGCTTCTTACTTGTTGATCTTGAAAGGGGAGCCTCGTGCTCCCCTTTTTTGTGGCCCCCGCGCGGCTCGCTTGTCTCATTTGGCCGCACGTTTCATAGTCTGCCTCAAAAGACCACATTGAACAGGACCTAGCCTTGCTTAAGAAAATCGGCCTCTCGCTCGCCGCCCTCATCGCGGTCCTGATTATTGGTATCGCGCTCACGCATCAGAGCTTCTACTGGGCCAAACAGTCGGCTGTATTTGGTCGCGACGGCGAGGTCCGCGGACAAAACGGCATGGTGGTGAGCGCTCATGCGCTCGCAAGCCAGGTCGGTATTGATGTTCTGAAACAAGGCGGCAATGCGTTCGATGCGGCGGTCGCGGTTCAGTTCGCTCTCGCGGTGGTCTATCCGCAGGCGGGCAATATTGGCGGCGGCGGTTTCCTGGTCTATCGCGAAGCCGATGGCAGTACCGGCACGCTGGACTATCGCGAACGCGCGCCCAAAGCCGCGCATCGCGACATGTATCTGGACGAGGAAGGCAATGTCATTCCGGGCCTCAGTCTCACCGGCCCGCTCGCCGTTGGCGTTCCGGGCACCGTGGACGGGATGGTCGAGGTGCACGCCCGTTTCGGCTCTCTGCCCTTTGCGGACCTTATTCAACCCGCCATCACGCTCGCCAGCGACGGGTATGTTCTGACACCGAAAGGCGCAGGTTCCCTCAATCGGTTCCGCGAGACTTTCGGTCGGGTGAACCGCTTTACACCTGCGGCGCTCAAAGACACGCCCTGGGAGGCTGGCGACCGGATTTCCTATCCTGATCTGGCCCAGACCCTCACGCGCATTCGCGATGCAGGCCGTTCCGGATTTTATGAAGGCGTCACCGCCGATCTCATCGTCGATGAGATGGAGGCCGGTGGCGGCCTCATCACCCGCGCAGACCTGTCAGACTACCGGTCTGTCTGGCGCGATCCGATTATCGGCACCTATCGCGGTCATCGAATTATCTCCATGCCGCCGCCCTCCTCCGGCGGCATTGCTCTTGTCCAGCTTCTGAAAGGCATTGAGGCTCATGACGTCGCGGCGATGGGGCACAATTCCACCGACCATATCCATCTGATGACCGAGCTTGCGCGGCGTGTCTATGCGGATCGGGCGACCTATCTCGGCGATCCGGATTTTGTGGAGGTGGACATTCCGCGCCTCATCAGCGATGCCTTCGTTGAAGCCCGCATGGCGACCATCGATATGGGCAGCGCCACGCCCAGCGAAGACGTCAAGCCCGGTACGGTGGAGGTGATCGAAAGTGTGGAGACCACCCACTACTCCATCGTCGACAAAGACGGCAATGCAGTGTCCGTCACGACCACGCTCAATGGCATGTTCGGCGCCAAGCTTGTGGTGAAGGGCGCGGGCTTCTTCCTCAACAATGAGATGGATGACTTTTCCATCAAGCCCGGCCATCCAAACCAGTTTGGTCTGGTGGGTGCCGAAGAAAATGCGATCCAGCCGGAAAAGCGGATGCTCTCTTCTATGACACCGACGATCCTGGAAAAAGACGGGGAGCTTTTCATGGTCGTGGGGTCGCCTGGAGGCTCCACCATCATCACCTCAGTGTTCCAGTCCCTTCTGAACGTCATCGACTTTGGCATGACGCCACAACAGGCTGTGGATGCGCGGAAATCCCATGCTCAATGGTTGCCGGATGTCATTTTGATGGAACAGGGCAATCCCGATTTCTTCACCCTCTTGGGACTGCTGTTTCGCGGACATACGCCGGTCATCTATCCGTTCTTTGATTGGGAGCTTGGTCGCCTTGAGGTGATCACGGTGGCAGAGGATGGCGCACTCATCGGTGCCGCCGACGACACACGCGGCTTCGACGATACGGCAATCGGCTATTAGTCAGAGATTGCGACACTTCGGCAGGAGTGATTCTCGATGAAAGGCGTTGAAAGCGCACCAAATTGCGCCGGTTTGACGGCTCCTCTCCTGTCTCTACAATCCAGCTATCGCTCATAATCTTCGCAGGCTTCCCATCTCCTTATTCCGTCTCCTTGGCGTGTTCTTGTTCGGCATTCTGTGGCTTATGCAAACCGCCCATGCCAACACCTGCGACATCGACCGGCCGATCATGTTTGGCGGGCTCGACTGGGACTCCGCTGCCTTCCACAACGAAGTTGCGCGGATCATTCTGGAAGAAGGCTATGGCTGCGAGACAGACGCGCTTCCGGGGTCGACCCTGCCCCTGGTGACGGGCCTGGGCCGCGGCGACATTGACGTGCTGATGGAGGTCTGGCGCGACAATCTGGTGGAACCCTGGACAGCAGCGCTGGAAAGGGGCGACGTCATAGATCTGGGCATCAATTTCCCTGACGCGGTGCAAGGCTGGTATGTGCCGCGGTATCTTGTGGAGGGAGATCCGGCACGCGGCATTGAGGCCGCAGCACCTGAGCTCAAGTCCGTTTATGACCTGCCGCGCTACGCCTCTCTCTTCACCGACCCCGAAGAGCCCAGCAAGGGCCGCTTCTATAATTGTATTTTGGGTTGGCAGTGCGAGCTTTTAAACAGCGCGAAGCTCCGCGCCTATGGGCTTGATGACAGTTTCACCAATTTCCGCCCCGGCGCCGCGTCGTCTCTCGCCGCCGCTATCGCCTCAGCCTATACGCGGGGCCAACCCATAGTCGCCTATCATTGGGGGCCGACCTGGGTGCTCGGCGCCTATGACATGGTGCTTCTAGAGGAACCGCCTTACTCGCGTGAAGCCTGGCAGGCGTTCAGTGATGATCCGGACAATGCGCCGCCGACCGCATACCCCACGACGGAAGTGTCCATTGGGGTGAACACGAAATTCGCGGCAGAGGCGCCGCAGGTCATCGCGTTTCTCGAGCGGTATCAGACCACCTCCGCCATGGCGAGTGAGGCGCTTGCCTTCCTCAATGCCAACAAGGAAGCAACCACGCGGGACGCGGCGCGGAATTTCCTGGAGACACGACCTGACGTCTGGCGGGAATGGGTGACGCCGGAAATCGCCGCACGCATTGTGGGCGAGCACCGCGAAGAAGAAGCCTCGTCCTTCCCGCAAGAATGGCGCTTTCCCATCTCCACCTGGGTGAATGAATGGATCGAGGGGTTTGTGGCAGATTATGGCGGCCTGTTTGAAGCTGCGGGCAATCAGGTCCTGAAACTCATTCTTCTGGTTGAAGGGGCGCTGCAGGCGCTGCCCTGGTGGGTGGTCCTGGGTCTTGCCGCATTCATCGGCTGGCATGCAACGGGAAGCCTCTGGGCCCCTGTCGGCTTCACCGTCGCGCTTTTTTCAGTTGGCGTTCTGGGACTTTGGGACCTCGCCATGCAGACCCTCGCGCTCACCACGGTTTCCGTGCTGGTCGCGCTCGCGATCGGCATTCCCTTTGGGGTGATGCTGGCGAAGCTTCCCCGCACCCGCCGCTTCTCACTTCCGGTGCTGGATGCCATGCAGACGCTGCCGAGCTTTGTCTATCTCATTCCGGCGCTGATGCTGTTTGGGCTCGGTAAGGTGCCTGCCGTGTTTGCCACGGTGATCTACGCCACGCCGCCGCTCATTCGCCTGACGGACCTGGGCATTCGGCTGGTCGCGGATGAGTTCACGGAAGTGGCGGCGGATCTCGGCGCAGAACGTTGGCAGCAACTTGTGGATATTGAAATGCCGCTGGCGCTTCCCAACATCATGGCGGGGATCAACCAGACCATCATGATGGCGCTCTCCATGGTGGTGATTGCCTCTATGATCGGCGCGCGTGGCCTCGGCGAACAGGTGTTGCTCGGCATCCAGCGGCTGGATGTGGGCCAGGGTCTCACAGCGGGTATCGCCATTGTGGCGCTGGCCATTGTGTTTGACCGGATCACCCAGGCCTATGGCAAGCGCGAAATCAAACGCCCAGCACTTCTTCGCCCCGTGAGACGGTTGATCCAAAGCGCAACCCAACGAGACAGCTGATGGAACCCCAACTTTTCCAGCTTCCCTTCCCGCAAGACTTTATCGACAGGTTTGTGGCGGCCTCGGAACGCATATTCGGGCAAGACGCCGACGCAGCCTGGCTGAACTCCCTTACATGGCGGCTCACCAACATGCCCGACGTCACGGTGTTTGCTGTTGAAGAGGATGGCCGCCTCATCGCCTATAAGGCCGGGCACTCCCTTGCCTATGATCGGTATTACAGCTGGCTCGGCGGCGTCGATCCAGCGCATCGGCGCAAAGGAATGGGAAGCCTCTTGATGGAAGCGCAGCATGAATGGTTGCGCGGAGACCGCTTCAGACAGGTCGAAACCTATGTGGAGCCCAAAAACACAGCCATGGTCCAACTCAACCTCAAGCATGGCTTTATTGTCGGCGGACAGTTCATGAAGGACGGCAAACCGTTCGTCATCATGCAGAAACGGTTCGACGCTGAACCCGCTTAGACTTGCTTTTCCAAATGCCAGCCGCGCATCGGCATAGGACCCCGGTGGGTGCCGATTTCATCGTCGAATGCGTAAGCGACGGTCCAGCCATGTTTCTCATAGAAGGCCCGCGCCCGGTCATTCCCTTCCGCGCAATGCAGCCAGATGGTTTGGTGCCCCTCGGCCTTCAGGATCGCTTCGACAGTGGCCAGAAGCCGTGGAGCCACCTGTTTGCCGAAATGGCTTGGCAGCACGAAGAGCTGACCGATCCCGTCGTCTTCCCAGCCTGAGAATCCGATGATGTCATCCCCCTCTTCCGCGACAATCATCCGCTCAGTGTTTGAGCCAATCCGCGCTTCGAAATAGGGAAGATCTCGATACTTTGCGGCCTGAGGGTGCAGATGAGCATGCCCCGCGTGCCAGCTGACATTCCAGACGCGCGCGAGGGCTGGAATGTCCGCCATGTCCGCCTTCCGGATATTCACATCGTGAACAGACATAAGCCGTCCTCAAACAAAAAGGGAGTGGACCCACATCCACTCCCTCAAATCTTGTCAGCAGAAGTGGCGTGGCTTAGAGACCCAACACCGCTTTCGCCATGATGTTGCGCTGAACTTCGTTCGAGCCCGCAAAGATCGACGTCTTGCGGACCGAGAAGTAGTAAGGCGCAATTGTTTTTGCGTAGGACGGGCCCACATCCGGTTCGTTGGACTGGATGAGCGTGTCCTCAACATAAGGCTGTGCATAGGAGCCGACCGCTTCCAGGGCCAGTTCGGTGCAAGCCTGCTGCAATTCGGTGCCACGGCATTTGAGGAGCGAGCTTTCCGGGCCCACATTCCCGCCTGTCGAAAGCGCGGAGAAAATCCGCAGTTCCGTGAACTCCATGGCCCGAACCTGGTTTTCAACATCAGCGATCTTTGCCTTGAATTCCGGCTGATCGATCAGCTTGCCGCCATCAATATCCGTGTCGGCCGCAATGTTGCGGATGTTCTTCAGCGAGTGATAAAGGCCAGGCGAATAGGCATTGCCACGCTCAAACTCGAGCAGATATTTCGCGTAGGTCCAGCCTTTGTTTTCTTCACCGATACGGTTCTCAATGGGAATTTTCACATCGTCGAAGAAGACCTGATTCACTTCCTGGTGCGGCGCTGGCGATCCATCAAGACAGACGATCGGCTCGACCTTTACGCCAGGTGCATCCATGGGCACGAGCACAAAGGAAATGCCTTCCTGACGCTTGCCTTCATTCGACGTCCGCACAAGACAGAAAATCCAATCCGCATGCTGCGCGACCGACGTCCAGATCTTGGAGCCGTTCAACACATAATGATCGCCTTTGTTTTCGGCTTTCATCTGTAGCGACGCGAGGTCAGAGCCGGAGCCGGGCTCGGAATAGCCCTGACACCACCAGACGTTGGTTTCCAGAATGTCCGGCAGGAAGCGCTTTTTCTGTTCTTCCGTCCCGAACTTCATGATCACCGGCGCCACCATGGTGATGCCGAATGGAATGGTGTGGGGCACGTGCGCGCCGCTCATTTCAACGTCGAAGATATACTTCTGCGTCTGTGTGAAGCCGGGTCCGCCATGCTCAACCGGCCAGTTGGGGGCTGCCCAACCTTTTTTTGCCAGTGCTTTCTGCCATTTCACGTGCAGATGCTTGTCGATATAGCCGTTCTTCGACCGAGAGACCTGGTCACGGATATCATCCGTGTAGTTCTCGGCGATAAAATCACGCACTTCCTTGCGGAAGGCTTCGTCTTCTGGACTAAAAGAGAGGTCCATAAATGTCTCCTACTGCGACAGACTTAACTTAGTCGATGAGGTCGAGATACTGAATGTCGGGTGCGCCGGCGAGGACGGCACCGAGAGCTGGACCTGCTGCCTTGAAATATTCCGTCTGACCATGCGCTTCGAGCGCTTCCTGGGACGCATATTTCTCCATGATGACATAGGTCTGCGGATCTGCTTTGGACTTGGTGAGGTCGTACTGAAGGTTGCCCTCTTCGTTTGATGTCACCTTGTCGCGCAGATCTTTAAAGGTTGCTTCGAAATCAGCTTCCTTGCCTTCTTGCACTTTCAATGTCGCTACAACGCCAATCACGCCCATGGAATTTCTCCCTGAAATTTGAGGATTATGAATTTGCCCGGACTTTAATGGCTGAGGGGCCATTCAGCAACGAAAAGCCTCTGCAAAAACAAACAAAAAGGCGGTGCAGAAATGTTCAACACCGCCTCTTAACGCTTTGTTTTTGCTGAGTTTTTTATTGACCTTTGTAGGACGGCTCCCGTTTTTCAAAGAAGGCATCCAAGGCTTCCATATGATCGTCGGTGTGGTGCGCCAAAGCCTGCATATTTGCCGACATTTCCATCACCGTGTCATAGGAATTCATCATGCCTTCGCGCATCAGACGTTTGGTCATGCGCAACACGTTGGGGGATTGTCCGCAGATACGCTCCGCCAGCTCGTTTGCGCGCGCCATGAGTTCATCATGAGGGACCACTTCAGACACCAGCCCCCAGCTTTCAGCTTTTTCGGCACTGATCACGTCGCCGGTAAAGAAAAGCTCCGATGCGCGGGCCATGCCGATGATCTTCGGGAGCAACCACGCCCCACCGTCGCCGGGGACCAGACCGATTTTCAGAAATGTCACCCCAAACTTGGCTTTGTCCGATGCGATACGGGTGTCACACATGCAGGCCACATCGTTGCCGAGGCCGATAGCCGGACCGTTCACTGCCGCGATGACGGGCACCTGCATGTTCCAAATCGAGCGGACGATCCGGTGAATGCCATTGCGATAGCGATCCGCAATCTGAACTCCGGGACCGCTGAAGCCTCCCCCCTTCTCCCGCATGGCCTTCACGTTGCCACCTGCGGAGAAGGCCGATCCCGCGCCGGTCAGAATGACACAGCGCACGTCCATGTCTTCGTTGATGCGCCGGGCGGCCTCGGTGAAATTCTCCGCGTCTTCAGCCTCACCTAAAGGATTACGGCTTTCGGGCCGATTTATCGTGAGCGTGACGACATGGCCGTTCTTTTCAAAAATAAGTGGCTCTGACATGGATTTTTGAGTTCCCCGGGTTTTCTCCGCTCCATGCGGAAATTCTTGTTTTAATTTATGGGCTTAAGCGGCCGCTGACCCTAGATCAACACGAAACAGGCGCAGTTTTCCACCGCTTTTCCCGCCCTACGAAAGTTTTTTAACCAATCTCCCGAAGTGGTTTTTAACACTTTTGACTGAGGCTTCCGCAACGTGAAGTGAGCGACCGCATTTTGTGCGGCCGCCCCGCGATTGGGGGGCTCTTGGACTATGAGTAAATTGCTGAATTGGTGGACTGGCCTTTGGCCGGTCGACGATCGGCATGCTCCGGTCGAGCTTCAACTCATGCGGCAGCTCGCGACCGCCCATGCCAAGAGCTACAAGCAGAACCTTCCCACCGTCTATGCCGTCGCACCGACCTTCCTATTCTGGAATGATTGGCCGATTATTGTGGCATGGGTCGTCGCCACCACGCTCGCTCAAGCAATCAGCTCCCTTAATGCACGCGCTTTTCTCAAAGTATCCGAGGGAACACCGCTAACGCTGCCGCAACGCCGTATCTGGTCGGTGCGACTGGCGATGATTTCCGCCTTCTATAGTGGTACGTGGGCGTCATGCATCATCCTCTTCTGGGTGGATGATGTTCTGGTGAACAATTTCTATCTCCTGGCCTTGATCGCCATTTCACTGGCCAACGTCACGCTTGCAAATTCAACCTATCTTCCGAATTATTTCGGCGCCGCCGTGATGAATTCCGTCTTTATGCTGACAAGCCTGCTGGGTCATCCTGACCCTGTATATTGGGGCATCGCCGTCGCCTATTGCATGTTTTTTGGATCCATGGCCGCCCATGCCATTCACATCAATCGGTCCGCGCGCCGGATGATTGAGATGTCCATTGAGAAAACGGCCCTCATCGACGCCCTGTCACAGGCAAAAAAGAAATCTGATGAAGCGCGCGCCGCAGCCGAAGACGCAAGCCGAGCCAAATCCCAGTTCCTGGCCAATATGAGCCATGAGCTCCGTACGCCCCTCAACGCGATCATTGGGTTTTCGGAGGTCATCAATCGAGAGGTATTCGGTCCGCTGGAGAACGAAAAGTACCTTCAATACACCGGTGACATCCACTCAAGCGGCAGGCATCTTCTTGCCCTCATCAATGACATTCTGGATCTTTCGAAGATCGAAGCCGGACAATATTCGATCTTTGAGGAACGCGTAGACCTTACCGGCATCGCAGACGACTGCCACAAACTTTTGGATCTTCGAGCGAGCGTCAATGACATCAAAATCGAACGACGTTTCAGTGACTCGGTGCCGGACCTGCGTGCCGACAAGCGCGCGGTTCGGCAGATCTGGCTCAATCTGCTCACCAACGCAGTGAAGTTCGCCCCAAGTGGGAGTCGGGTCCATATCGTTGCGGGCCATGAACCTGATGGGTCGTTCTGCATCGGGGTTCATGATGAAGGTCCGGGAATTGCGCCTGAGGAGCTGGAGAAAGTTCTGGAGACCTTTGGGCAGGGCAAAGAAGGCGTGTCCCGACCTGGATCGGGCACCGGCCTCGGCCTCAGCATCGTCAAGGGTCTGGCAGAAGCCCATGGGGGCTTGTTCAACCTGGAAAGCGAACTGGGTGTCGGCACACGGGCCAGTGTGACTTTCCCCCGCGAACGGATCATGACGCCCGACGCCGGTTCGCTTAACCGGCTCTCAAAATCTTATCCGTGAGGCGCGCATAGAAAAAGCCGCGAGGCAGAAGCCCCGCGGCTCTCCTAAATTGCGCGTTCGCTTGCTTTATGCAGCGGCCGAGTAGCGTGTCAGGTGATGGTCGACATTGCCGAACTGGGTGTCGATCATGGTCAGACGCTTAAAATAGTGCCCGACATTCAGTTCGTCGGTCATGCCCATGCCGCCATGCAGCTGAACAGCCTGCTGACCCACATAACGACCGGCTTTGCCAATCTGCACTTTGGCACCGGACGCCGCCTTGCGACGCTCTTCTTCGTCCTCACCCAGCTTCAGCGTCACCATGTAGGTCATGGAAACGGACTGCTCATAGGCCATGAACATATCGACCATACGATGTTGGAGCACCTGGAACTTGCCGATCGGCACACCGAACTGCTTACGGGTCTTACAATATTCGACCGTCGCATCGTTCAGCTCTTTCATGCCGCCAGCAGCTTCAGCGCTCAGTGCTGCAATCGCCTGATCGGTGATTTTTTCGATCAATGGCAGTGCCTTGTCGATTTCGCCGATGACTGCGTCTGCGCCGACCTTCACGTTTTCAAGCGTGATTTCCGATGCGCGGCGACCGTCTACGGTCGGATAGTCGCGTGTCGAGACACCTGCCGCTGATTTATCGACGATGAACAGCGATACCCCGTCTGCGTCACGCTGTCCGCCGCTGGTGCGGGCCGAAATGATGAGCTTGTCCGCCCAAGGTGCGCCCAGCACCACAGCTTTGTATCCATTGATGACATAGCCGTCGCCATCTGCCTTCGCGGTTGTAACCAGGTCAGCCAGGTTGTAGCGCCCCTGCGGTTCGGCATAGCCGAACGCCCAGACATTCTCGCCACCGATAATGCCCGGAATGAGCGCTTCCTGCTGTGCCGCGGTGCCAGCTTCGCGCAGGAACCCGCCGCAGATGACAACCGTTTCCATGAAAGGCTCGATCACGAGTGCACGGCCAAACTCTTCCATGAGGATCATGGTTTCGATCGGACCGCCGCCGAGACCACCCTGTTCTTCGGTGAATGGCGCTGCCAGGAGACCAAGCTCAGCGAACTGACCCCAGATTTCCTTGCTCCACCCGTCTGCGCTCGCAGAAATTTTGCGGCGTGTGTCGAAGTCATATTTGTCCTGAAGGAAGCTCTGCACCGTGTTGCGCAGCAGCGTTTGTTCTTCAGTGAATGAAAAGTCCATGATGGTTCTTCCCTGCGGTCGTCGTTCTGCTGTTTTTTTGAGGTGCCGCCCGCAACTTTTGCTGCGGACGGCACACTTTCATTGGCTATTGGGCCTATGTGTTAGAGGCCCAAGACCATTTTGGCAATAATGTTATGCTGAATTTCGTTCGATCCGCCATAGATCGAGGTTTTCCGCATATTCTGGTAGTTCTGAGCCACCCCGATTGAGTATTCCGGGCCGGGGGTGAAGGCATTGTCGCCCTCGCCCTGACCGTGTGGCGCATAGACAAAGGCGTAGTTGCCAACGGCCTCGAGTGCCAACTCCGTGATCCGCTGCTGGATCTCAGTGCCCTTGATTTTCAGGATAGAGCTTTCCGGGCCAGGTCCCTGGCCCCGGCTTTCGGCCGCCAGCGTCCGAAGTTCCGTCACTTCAAGTGCGGAAAGATCGATCTCAACTTCGGCGATCTTCCGGCCAAACTCGCCGTCCTTGATGAGCGGCTCGCCATCAAGCAGTTCACTGCCTGCAATGTTTTTCAGACGTTCTACGGCTTTTTTCGAGCGGGCCACACCGGCGATGCCTGAGCGCTCATTCCCAAGCAGGAACTTAGCGTAGGTCCAGCCTTTGTTTTCCTCGCCGATCATGTTCTCGACAGGCACTCTGACATTGTCGAGGTAAACCTCATTCACCTCATGAGCCCCATCCATCGTGATGATGGGGCGTACTTCAATACCGGGTGTCTTCATGTCGATGAGGAAGAAGGAAATGCTTTCCTGCATTTTGGCGTCGGGATCGGTCCGCGCCAGGCAGAACATCCAGTCGGCAAACTGGGCCAATGTCGTCCAGGTTTTTTGGCCATTGATGACGTAGTGGTCGCCGTCGCGCTCTGCTTTTGTCTTCAGCGACGCAAGGTCGGACCCTGCACCTGGCTCTGAATAGCCCTGACACCACCAGTGTTCGCCATTGTAGATACCGGGCAGGAAGCGCTTTTTCTGCTCTTCATTGCCGAATGTGTAGATCACAGGACCTACCATCGACAGACCGAAGGGAAGCAACGGCGTGGTTTCAGCGCGCGCGCATTCTTCGTTCCAGATATAGCGCTGCGTGATGGTCCAGCCGGAACCGCCATGCTCTTCCGGCCAATGCGGTGCGACCCAGCCTTTTTTGGCGAGAATTTTGTGCCACGCGAGCATGTCATCGCGGCTCATGTCGCCGCGGGAGCGCGTGTTTGTGATGCGCGGATAGTTTTCTTCGATGAAGCTGCGGACCTCATCGCGGAACGCCAGATCTTCTGACGAGAAACTCATGTCCATAGGAAGGACCTCCTGGATCTTCTGCTTACGTTTCCCGGAGCGGGGTCTCCGGGAATCTGAGTTGGCGGGATTTTACTGACAAACTGTCACTCTGCAAGGCAGCTAAACGCCCGGTTTCTGAACAGCGACGGCTGCAGATCTGCACAGATCAATGGCCAGAACCGAGCCCAAGCCGCTGCTGTTTTTCAGCCCCAAGTCTAGAAGTGGCTCAAAGCCTAGCTCTTTCAAGAGTCGCTCGTGACCCGCATCCTTGTCTGCGTGGGTGGCCCGACAGTGGGCGATGGAGGCCGGATTGAGGGCATGCAATATGGCCGCGGCCGCTACGGAAACGGGCCCGTCGAGCAGGACAGGGATGTTCTGATAGCGTGCCGCCAGGATGGCCCCGGCAAGTGCGGCAAATTCGCGCCCCCCTACACGACGGAGCACTTCCAGTGGGTCTTTTGTGTCTCCATCGAGGCGGCCGACGGCTGTCTCAACAGCCCTCTTTTGGCTCTCGTACAAATTGCTGCCGGGTTCCTCGGCGAGCCAATCCTTCACCGTTCCCCCATAGAGCGCCAGAGCAAGCGCTGCCGCAATCGTGCGGTTCCCCACACCGATATCGGTAACACACAAAAGATCCGCCCCGCCGGCGATTGCCTCCATGCCAAACGCCATGGTGGCTGCGCACGCTGCTTCATCCAGCGCATCCTCAAGGGTGATATCAGGCGTCGGCAGGTCGAGAGCTAAATCGAATACTTTCAGACCGACATTGCTCTGCAACGCCGCCCGAGACACAGCAGCGCCACCCGCCGCGATCAGTTCGACGCGCTCTTGGGTCGCAGACATAGGGTCTTCCGCAACCCCTTGGTCGAGAATGTTGTGATTGGCGGCAAAGACGGCGACCAGTGGCTGTGTAATAGCGGGGTTGGCGCGGCCCTGCCAGGCCGCCAGCCATTCCCCGAGCCCTTGCAGCTTCCCGAGCCCCGGCTCGCTGCCAGCACGGACAGTGTCCGCTGCATCTGTATTCGGCAGCGGCGGTCCATCCAGCAAGCGGCGGATATCGTCGAACGGCAAGCCGGTGGTGGCGCGGTCCATGGAGAGCTCCTGACATTTATCTTCGGAGGGCTATATAGAGCGAAGGCGCCCAATGGCCAAATTAACCTGTGGCCTGTATGGTCTCGCCTGATTCAGAGGAAAGAGCTTCCATGTCCACCGATCCGATCAAAAGTCCCTGCAAGCGGCTCTGCGCCGTTGACGGTCGCTTGGGCTTTTGCCGCGGGTGCGGACGGACTCTCAAGGAAATTGGCGGCTGGAGCCAATACAGCCATGAAGAGCGGGATGTGATTATGGATGAACTGCCAGGTCGCTTCGCCGATGTCGGTCTCGTCGCGCCCGACTAACCTCAGGCCGTGTCTTCGACCGACCGGGTCCCAAGCGGATCGGCTTTCAGCGTTTTACCACCAAGCGCTCCCAGCCAGTCCAGGCTTTGGCGCATGGTTACGATTTCACCGATGGCGATGATGGCCGGGCCTTTGAAGCCAGTGCGTTCTACTTCGGTAACCGCCGTCCCTAGCGTTGCTTCCAGCACTTCCTGATCAGGCAGACTTGCGTTGCGCACAAACGCTATTGGTTCATGGGCCAATCGGCCATTTTCCAGAAGCAGGCTCACAATCGCGTCCAAGTGGGAGAGCGCCATATAAAGCACGATGGCGGGTGAGCCCTTGGCAATCGCGGACCAATCCAAATTCTCCGGCACATCGCCACCCGCCATATGACCAGTGACAAAGGTCACCGCATGATTGGTGTCACGATGGGTTGCGGGGATGCCTGCATAGGCCAGACCGCCAATGCCTGCCGTGACACCGGGGATCACCCGGAAGGGTATTCCGGCCTCAACAAGGCTCAGCGCTTCTTCACCGCCCCGACCAAAGACGAACGGGTCGCCGCCCTTCAGCCGCAGCACCCGCTTGCCCTGGCGCGCAAGCTCGATGAGTTTCGCCGAAATGTCCCGCTGTTTTGCGCTGGGCTTGCCACCGCGCTTGCCTGCGTAGAACTTTTCTGTCCCAGGTGAGGCGAGCGCCAATATCTCTTCGCTCACCAGCGCATCGTGGACAATCACGTCTGCCTGCTGGAGCGCGTTCACGGTGTGCAAGGTAAGGAGTCCCGGATCGCCAGGTCCGGCGCCAGCCAGCCAGACCCAGCCTTCTTCAAACGTCGGCAGATCAAGACCTGCAACGGAGCGCGCCGTCGCTGTGTCTTTGCGCCTTCCGAGGGGCACAATTTTTCCTGATCCGCTCATTTTACGTTTCATCTTAGTGAAATGAATGTTTATCCAATCGAGTGACGTAAATAAGGCTCCGCTGGTCACCGATCAAGGCCAATCTAGGATTGCTGCCTGTTTGGGTCAAAAACCACGCACAGAGGCTGGCAAACCTTAACTCGATCCGGCGATTTTCAATCACTATTTTCACGCTCCAGCAAATCTGACCCCCCATAATCCGTCTATGAGACGCAATACCTGGACATGGGTTGGACTGGCTGGCCTCAGCGCAACGACGGCGCTGTTCTGCTTCCTGCTCGCCTGGCCAGACCTTATCGATCAGTCACAAACAGATGCACGTCTCTTAACCGGCGCCGGTCTGCTGGGTCTTACAGGCTTGAGCTTTATTATCGGTTGGCGGCCGAACGCGGGGATTGCCCTCCGACAGGCCATGAGCTGGGTCGCCATCGCGCTCTTCTTCACCATCGCCTATGCCTATCGCGAGGACTTAACGGAACTCGCGCAGCTTGCCGACGCCCCGCGCCTTGCCGCCCAACTGGTCGATACGCAACCCATGGGGTCGCGCGCACCCGAGTCGCGCCACGGCGTGGTCAGCCTCAGCGGTGACGGCAGCGGCCACTTCTGGGCCGACGCAAATGTCGACGGCACCCATGTGCGCTTCCTGGTTGATACCGGCGCGAGTCATATCGCACTCAGCCCGTTTGACGCCCAACGTCTCGGATATGATCTGAACGCGCTGGACTACCGCGTGCCCTATCAAACTGCGAATGGCGTGGCCTATGCGGCACCTCTCACGCTTGAGGTCATCTCAATCGGCTCCATCTCTGTTGCGCGCGTGCAGGCATCTGTTCTGCAGTCCGGTCTCTCACAGTCGCTTCTGGGCATGAGCTTTCTTGGAGAACTGAGCGCCGTCGAGCTCTCCGGCGATCGACTAATCCTCAGAGAATAGTTGGGCAGCGCTTCGAAAATCATTACGCTGCGCTTATGTTTCCGACGGACCTCTCCCCACAAGAGACTCTTGATTTGGCCGCCAAACGGCGGCGACGGGCGGGCTGGGTCTTTCTACTCGGGCTCCCTCTTGCCTTTGGCGGCTTCATTCTGGCAGCGGCGCTTGATCCGGTCATTGGTCAGGAACGTGCCGGGCTTGTGATGCTCGGAGGTCTAGTAGGTGCGTTTGTTCTTTTCTTCATCGGGGTCAACCTCTACAGGTGCCCGTCCTGCGGCAGGATCCCTGGCGAATGGACCTCTCCGGAGCGGTTCCGCCTTTGGTTCTCAACGAGCGTTTGCCCACATTGCGAGGCACAACTTCGGTAAAAGCAAATGCCTGACAGCATTTGGCCCATCTTTCGCAGACCCTTTACAAGAATGCCTGTATAAAACCCTCGCCGCTCTCAATTTGAGCGGGAATTGCAGATTGCAAAGGACCCATTCGCATGTTGCCTAAGCCGAGCCCCTCGATTGCGCCAAATTCAGAAGAGTTCGAGACCGCGCCCCTCGTCGCTCCGCAAGGGTTCCGGGAGTATGACGCGCGCTGGCTTTTCCCGGATGAGATCAATCTGCGCGGCATTCAGGCGCTGGGCATGGGCCTCGGCACGCTGCTGCATGACCTGAAAGTCGAGCCCCGGATCTCCGTGGGCCATGACTACCGGTCCTATTCCGGCTCCATCCAACAGGCACTCATGAACGGTCTGATGGCGGCTGGTGCTGAGGTCTTTGACATTGGTCTGGCCCTCTCGCCCACCGCCTACTTCTCGCAGTTTGCGCTTGATGTGCCAGCGGTTGCGATGGTGACCGCCAGTCACAATGAAAATGGCTGGACCGGCGTGAAGATGGGCGCTGCGCGTCCGCTCACATTCGGTCCGGATGAGATGAGCGCGCTGCGCGAGATTGTGCTGAACGGCACTTACAAGGCTCGCCCTGGCGGCAGCTACCATTGTGTGAACGACATGCGGGAGCGCTATATCGCCGATCTAACGGATCGTCCAAAGATCAAACGCAAATTGAAAGTCGTCGCCGCCTGCGGAAACGGCACAGCCGGCATTTTCGCGCCGGCCGTGCTTGAAGGCATCGGCGTCGAAGTCATACCGCTTGATTGCGAGCTGGACCATACCTTCCCGCGCTACAATCCCAACCCGGAAGACATGGAGATGCTCCACGCCATGCGGGATAAGGTTTTGGAAACCGGCGCGGATGTGGGTCTTGCCTTTGATGGGGACGGTGACCGGTGCGGCGTGGTCGACAATGAGGGCGAAGAAATCTTCGCTGATAAAGTCGGCGTGATGCTCGCGCGGGACCTTTCTGCCAAACATGACAATGCGCAATTTGTGGTCGACGTGAAATCAACGGGCCTCTTCCTGACCGATCCGGTTCTCATCGAAAACGGCGCCAAGACAGACTATTGGAAGACGGGGCACTCCTACATCAAGCGCCGTGCGCATGAACTGGATGCGCTGGTGGGGTTTGAAAAGAGCGGTCACTATTTCTTCAACCCACCCATTGGCCGTGGCTATGACGATGGGCTCGTTTCTGCGATCGCGATATGCGACATGCTGGACAGGGCGCCTGACCAGAGCATGGCCGACTTGAAGCGCGCGCTTCCCAAAACCTGGGGATCGCCGACCATGTCGCCCCATTGTCCGGACGACAAGAAGTATGGCGTCGTGGATCGCATCATTGAGCGCATCCAAAGCATGGCAGACCAGGACGAGCCATTGATCGGGCAGGCCATCCGCAGCGTTGTCACCGTGAACGGTGTTCGGGTGACCGTGGAAGACGGCACTTGGGGCCTTATCCGCGCGTCGTCGAACAAGCCCGGCCTGGTCGTGGTTGTGGAAAGCCCTGCATCAGACGCCAACAAAAAGGCCATGTTCGATGCGCTCGACGCCCTGCTGGCGGAAGAGCCCGATGTGGGCGAATATGATCAGAAGATCTGACCCTCATGTCTGATTACCCACCGGTCGGTTTCGAGCCCATTTTGGCTGGAGACACTGTTTCATTTGAGACGCATGTCGGGCCTTTGTTTCGCAAAATCGATATGCCCAACGATGAAGCCATCTGGGGATTTCGCGCCGAACCACATCATTGCAACCCTTATGGAATGCTCCACGGGGGCATGGCGGTTGCTTTAGCGGACACCATGATGGGAAGCCTGGTCTTCCATGCCATCAATGGTGCGCCTTGCGCCACAATTTCCCTCAATACCGAATTCCTGGCTGCAGCTGAATCGGGTGCCTGGATAGAAGGGCACGCGAAGCTTCTGCGTCGGGGCCGCAAAGTGTGCTTTGTGCGTGCTGATCTTACCACGGCCGACAGGTTGATCATGACCGCAAGCGGCGCCTGGGCGATTATCGGCGGGGAATGATCCGCTTAGACGCCGTTCAATAGCCCGTAGAACATGCGAAGCGACGTCAGCAGGAGAAAGAACGCGAAAGCCCGAGAGAGGGCTTTGCGGCTGATGGCGTGTGCCAGGCTCGCGCCCCAGGGGGCCGCCAGGACCGTTGCGGGCACAATCAGCAAAAGGCCGATGAGGTTCACATAGCCAATACTGAAAGGCGGGCGGGCTTCGACCCCGATGCCAGACAGCATGAAGCCGATGGCACCCGGCACGGAGATCAGCAGCCCGAGGCCTGCCGAGGTCGCCACAGCCTGATGAATGGGCCGCCCAAAAAGCGTCATGACAGTCACACCAAAAGTGCCGCCGCCGATCCCCATCATGGCCGAGACGCCGCCGATCGACCCGGCGATCGCGCCTTCGCCCGCGCGTCCCGGGAGATCCTCTCCCAAGCGCCACTCTTCCTTGCCGAACGCCATGTTGAAGGCGACCAGCAGTGCGACGGAGGCGAAGACTGCGGTGAGCGCGGCACCGTTCACATAGGCCGCCAAGGCTGTGCCGACAACGACGCCGATCAGCATGGGAAACGCCCAGCGTTTCAATAGCTCAATGTCGACCGCGCCCTTTTTGTGATGCGCCCTGACCGACCTTATGGATGTCGGGATAATCGTGCCGAGCGACGTCCCCACCGCCAAGTGCATGCGCACGCTTTCGTCAATACCCAGAGCCGTGAACATATGAAAGAGCACGGGCACGATGACGATGCCACCGCCAACTCCGAGAAGCCCCGCAAGGACGCCCGCGATCAGGCCGGTCACCAGCAGCGCGCCGGCGAACAAGACGAGTTCGCCCAGTTCGAGCCCCATGAACTCCATGTGTTAGACCCCCACCCGTTCAGCATCGCGCGGCGTGTCTACGATCGCGTCCATATTGATTTTCGACAGCGCTTCCGTGACGACGGAAAGCCCTGCCCCCTTCTTATATGCGTTTTCGCTGATATGCCGCCGCCAGGCACGCGCCCCCGGCATACCTTGAAAGAGGCCCAATATATGCCGGGTCATTGCGTGGAGGGTGACGCCCCGCTCCAGCTGGTTTTCCATGTAGGGGAGAAAGGCCTCTATCACTTCATGACGAGTCCTGACCGGTCGAGTGCTCCCGTAGAGACGGCGGTCAACTTCTGCCAACACATAAGGTCGTTCATAGGCCATGCGCCCCATCATCACGCCATCCACATGGGCCAGATGCGTTTCTGTTTCATCCAGCGACGTGATGCCCCCGTTGATGCAGATCTCGAGATCGGGATATGTCCGCTTCATCTCATAAACGAGCTCATAGTCCAGCGGCGGAATGGTCCGGTTTTCTTTTGGCGACAGGCCTTCGAGCCAGGCCTTGCGGGCATGAATAATGATTGTGCGGCAACCGGCGGCGCTCACCTTGTCGATAAGGGCCGGCAGCGCTTCACGTGGGTCTTGTTCATCCACACCAATGCGGCACTTCACTGTCACGGGTACGCTCACCGCCGCCATGGCTGCCACGCAGTCGGCGACCAGATCGGGTTCTTTCATCAGGCAGGCACCGAAGCGACCGGACTGAACCCGGTCCGAAGGGCAACCGACATTCAGGTTGATCTCATCATAGCCATAGGCTTCGGCGATCCGCGCGGCTTCAGCGAGCTCTTTCGGGTCGCTACCGCCCAGCTGCACCGCGACGGGATGCTCAGAGTCATCAAAGCCCAGCAGGTAGTCCCGGTGCCCATGAATGACCGCCGGCGCCGTCACCATCTCCGTGTAGAGCAGCGCGTTTTTCGAGATGAGCCGCAGGAAGAACCGGTCATGGCGATCGGTCCACTCCATCATCGGTGCCACAGAGAAGCGGCGATTGGGCTCTGGCTTGGTGCTCATGCCCCCTCTATGCCTGAGCCAGCCAGATGCGGCAAGTGTGGGCGTCATGCACGCTCCTGACAGGCAGGTGTCAGGAGCTTACAACTAGGGAGAAGTGCTTCAATTCCCTGGAAACATCCCTTTTAATCTGAGCCGCATGGAACCCTTCAAAAACAGAATCTCGGCCGAGCTGGTCGGGCATATTTCTTCACAGCTCGACAAGCATGTCGCCGGGTTCAAGCCCGCGTCTTTCAAGAGAGCGATCCTGAAAGAGCTGGATCAACTTGAACTGAAGCAGCGGGCGCAGTTAATCGCGGACCACCTGCATCAGGTCCTGCCGAGTGCCCCTAAGAAGCGAGCGAAAATCATCCGCGCCATGCTGCACCCACGGGGCACCGAAAACGGGCAACAGAGTGACGCCGACGGCATTACTGGTTGGGGCATGTTTCCATTGGGCATGGTGGTTGGGCAACATGGACTCAAAGACTTTGAGGGCTCCCTCACTCTGCTCAAAGACATGACCAGCCATTTTTCGTCTGAATTCGATGTGCGCTATTTTCTCATCGAAGACCAAGAGCGTGCGCTCGCACATATGAGTACTTGGGTGGACCACCCAAATTTCCACGTTCGGCGCCTGCTCTCCGAGGGCACGCGGCCGCGCCTTCCCTGGGGCATGCAACTGCCGCGCCTGATCGAAGATCCGTCGCCCATGCTGCCGCTCCTGGAAGCTTTGCGCGACGACAGGGAAGAATATGTGCGGCGGTCTGTCGCCAATCATCTGAACGACATCGCTAAGGACCACCCGGATCTGATTGCGAAGCTCGCGAAGAAATGGCTCAAAGGCGCAAGCCAGACACGGGAAAAACTGGTGCGTCATGCCTGCCGCTCCCTCATCAAACAGGGACATCAGCCAACGCTTGACGCGTTTGGCCTGGGCGCGCCTGAAATTGCTGAACCAGAACTAACCATCAATACCAAGACAGTTCACTATGGCGACGCGCTTAGTTTCACGACCGCACTACGGTCGACGTCCAAGAAGCCTCAATCCCTGGTGATCGACTATCTCGTCCATTTCAAAAAGGCGAATGGGGAGCGGGTCGGCAAAGTCTTTAAATGGAAGAAACTCACCCTCTCGCCCGGCGAGAACCTCGTGATCCAGCGCGCCCACGCCATCAAGCCCATTACCACCCGTAAATACTATGGAGGCAGACAAGGGCTGTCGCTCCGCATCAACGGCGCGGACTGCGGCTTTGAAGAATTCACGCTTAAAATGCCGAAGTAAAAGCGGTTGATGGTTTGCCCTGCCCGGACACCTAGTCCGGCGCGATCACCCAGGTCAGCCCCTCCTCAGTTGGCGTTGCCTCCACCGTCATGAAGGTACGGTGCGCCGCCACAGCGCCTTTCCAGATTTCAACCCAGCAGGACAGAAGGTTGTCGCGTTCGTCGCCGTCCAGGCCACGGACAATGCGCAACCCCTTCTGATGGACTGTAAACGTGTCAGCGGCGCTGTTCTTCTCAATGCGCGTCTCATCACCCATACCCTGCAATATGTGGCTCAGAAAACTGGCGGCACTTTCCGGCCCACCCTCGTCCGCACCGACGGCGGCCGCCATTGATTTATAATGATGGAGGCCCGTCAGCCGAGCGGACAAGTGCCCCAGTTCCATCGCCCGTTCGACGCCCAATACGCCCACCAGCTCCCGCACGCCATTGCGGATATATTCGATGGCATAGTTCCGATTGGCTTTTGCCAGTCGCTCTTCAGACCATTCAGCATCTGGCGGGGCGGGCTGGTCATCCGGGTTGTATGCTGGCGGGCGCTCATCAGGCGCGAAGGCGACTCGTTCGTCGTCCGTCAGATCGTGGTCATATTCTTTGAAGTAGCCACAAAAGCCGAACTGACCGGTCATGTCTTCCGAGACACAGACAAACCCGAGCCGCGGATTGCCGAGCGATATGCCGTTCTGACCATACCAGCCTCGAATGAAGCCGCGACTTGCCTCGACAGGAATGCCACACACCACAGCGCCGTCATACATCCAGCGCGGATAGCGAAAGCGCACCCAGGCCTTCTTGTCACTTTCAGGCATGTATTCAACGGCGACGCCACCCATGGCGTTGGACAGAACATGGTACTTCGCACAGGCGACTGCATCCGGAAGCCCCTCCAGCCCCAGCTTGTTGAAACTCGACAGGAATTTTTCCTCATGTTGGCGACGGAAAAGGCGGAACATCCACTCGCCAATCACGTCGGGCCCTTCGCGGGTAGAGACCATCAACTCCAGGCCAAGAAGATATTGATGATGGAGATCAGCCTGCGCAGAGATGGCGGCGAGGTCCTGTTTCATATGCGTGCTCCGTTGGTCTCGAGAAATTTGCCGCACATCAGCCATTACCGCTGTTCTTTCAGCACGTGCCAGTAGGTGCGGACCTGCTCCACATGCCGCCGCGCTTCATAGCCGCGGGCATATCCGTGGCGCAGGCTAGGGTAAACCTTCTCATCAGAGAGGAACCTGAGCATTTGCTTCACATCGACCCAGATGTTTTTGTCGAGGCCCCGTTGCTCGGCGAGCGCCCGGGCGTCATACACGTGACCCATGCCCATATTGTACGCGGCGAGCGCAAACCAGTATCGATCATCGCCGGTCACACCTTCCGGGACACGTTCTAACAATTCAGCAAAGTAGCGCGCGCCCCCCCATATGCTCTCCTGGGGATCGGTGCGGTCGGAGACCCCGACACGTTCCGCCGTTGAGCGCGTGAGCATCAAGATGCCGCGCACGCCCGTAGGGCTCACCGCATCCGGGTCCCATTTGGATTCCTGATAGGCTTTGGCCGCCAAAAGCATCCAGGGGATTTCGTTGCGCCGCGCGCTTGTCCGAAAATCGCGCTCGTATTGTGGCAGGATTTCTTTGATGTCACGACGAAAGCGAACAATGTCCAAATAGTCAAACTTTGGAAAGAATCCGAAGTGAGAGGCGGTTAGGCGGTCAATCTCCCTGGCCGTGCTTTCCCGCGCGAACCACCCATCGACCGCGTCAGCGAGGTCATCGGCGTCCGGCGCTATAACCCAGGCGAGCGGTTCCTCCGCGGTCAGAGCAAACGCCTTGATGAGCTCAGGGTAGTGGCGTCTGGTGACACGGAACACCGGGTCGTCAGCCACCGTGCAATCATATTCCCGCTCCCAAACCTGTTGTATGAGCGTTTCTGGACCTATATCGAGCGCGGTCCAGGATAGCCCCTCCACCTCCCTCGCCAACTTCTCCAGGGCCGCTTCATGGGAACTTCCCTCTGTCACGGCAACCGACCGCCCCACAAGATCAGCCGCCCTCTTAGGCGGGGTGCTATCCTTTCGGCAGACAACAACTTGTCGAACACGGTCATATGACGGGGCAAAACGGTAGAGCTCGTTTCGCTCCGGCGTGACCGTCAGCCCCGCGGCGGCGATGTGAGCGCTCCCATTCTCAATCGCCTCAAATATTTCCGGGATCGTGTCGACTTCCAAAAACTCCACGTCCACACCCTGTCCGAGCGTTGATGCAAAGGATTGCACAAGGTCGACTTCAAAGCCTTCTTCGGTGCCGTCGCGACCGAGGTAGTAGGTTGTGGGCGAATTGCGCGTGACAACGACAAGTCTCCCCTCTTCCTCAATCGCTGCAAGAGAGGTATCAACGCCCCAATCGCTCAAAGAGAGGTAGAGACCGGAGACAATCAGCAATCCAATGATCAGATAGGGGAGATGCGCTTTGTCGAACAGGATCGCATTCGGACGTCGCCGCCTTTGAATTTTGCTCAGCGCACTTCTCCTAAATTCGAGCTATGCGGCAAATCTAACAAACCGCCCACAAAAAAGCCCGCGGGGATTTCCCCACGGGCTCTCATCTTGGGCATCGATTTTGGCGCTATTTTGGCAATTCGTTGTAGGGCTTGTCTTTGTCGACCCGGATGTCCTGCGGCAAGCCGAGAACACGTTCTGCGACAATGTTGCGTAGGATTTCATCCGTGCCGCCCGCAATACGGTAGCCGGCACCGCCCATCCACTGGTTCTGGAAGACGGCTCCCTGTGGAGAAACATCACGGTCGCGGATGATGCCCGCTTGGCCCTGAAGGTCCATCGCGAAGGACCCGAGGTCCTGCATCTTTGCAGCAGACACCACTTTGGAGATGCTGCTTTCAGGTCCCGGCGTCTCACCTTTCGACAGAGCCGTCAGTGTCCGGAACCGGGTGTATTTAAGCCCTTGAGTCTGCACATACCAGTCAGCGACACGCTCGCGGACCGCGCCGTTCGACATGGCGGCCATCTGCTCCAGTTCGCTTTCGCGGCCAAGCGCCATCAGTTCTTCCCAGTCGGCACCGCCGCCGCCACCAACTGCAAGACGTTCGTTCATCAATGTGGTGAGGGCCACTTTCCAGCCATCACCGGGATTGCCGAGGCGGTTGGAGTCCGGCACACGCACATTGGTGAAGAAGACTTCGTTAAACTCGCTCTCGCCCGACATCTGCTTAATCGGACGCACGTCGACACCTTCCGACTTCATGTCGATGATGAACATGGTGAGACCCTTGTGCTTCGGCACATTGGGATCGGTGCGGACCACGACGATGCCGTAGTCGCAATAGTGGGCGCCGGATGTCCAGACCTTCTGACCATTGATCACCCAGTCATCACCGTCTTTCTCGGCCTTGGTGCGGAGACCCGCCACGTCGGAGCCACCCGCAGGCTCCGAGAAAAGCTGACACCAGATTTCATCGCCGCGAATGGCCGGCGCCACATAGCGTTCTTTGTGTTCCTCGGTCCCCCAAGCGAGCACCGTCGGCACGCACATGCCAAGGCCGATCTGAAAGAAGCCGCCGGGCACCAGGTAGTTCGACTCTTCCTGGCTGTAGATCACATTGTGAATGGAAGAGCCGCCCTGACCGCCATATTCCTTTGGCCAGGTGATACAGGCGAACCCGCCTTCGGCTTTTGTTGCCTGCCATTTGCGCGCCCGCGCCAATGCCTCGTCTAAGCCGAGTGATGGCAAAGAGTCTTTGCTGCTTTGCTTGCGCTCCGCATTTTGATCGAGCCAGGCGCGCACTTCTGCGCGGTAGGCTGCTTCTTCTTGTGTGTCGTTAAAGTCCATGGATCGTCTCCATTAGAGGAAATTCTATAAATCAGAAAAAGTCAGGCGGCGTTGCGGGTTTCGAGCCGCGCCACCAGTTTGTCTTTCCACTCAAGGGCACTGCCCAGCGCGAGCGCCAGCAGTTTCGAGCGGCGGAAATAGAACTGGGTGTCAGCCTCCCAGGTGTAGCCAATGCCGCCATGGACCTGGATGTTCTCCTGGGCTGCATAGCGATACGCTTCGGTCGCTGAAATCCGCGCCGCCGCTGCCGCTTCCGGCAGCTCTGCGCCGCGGTCGTTCAACATCATGGCGCCGAAATAGCAGTTGGAGCGGGCCAGCTCGAGCTTCACATACATGTCCGCGATCTTGTGCTTGATGGCCTGGTAGGACCCGATCAAGCGACCGAATGCATAGCGCTCAAGCGCATAGTCGCGGGCCATCCACATGGCTGCTTCTGCACCACCGATCTGCTCAAACGCCATCAGCACAGCGGCACTGTCAAACACCGCGCTGGTGTTTGCCCAGCCTTCACCTTCGGTGCCCATAAGTTCTGCCGGCGTGTCTTTGAAGGTTATGTTGGCATGGGAGCGCGTTGGATCGATGGTCTTCACCGCCTCGATGGTGACACCACTCGCCTTCAGATCGACCACGACAAGTGACAATGCCCGATCGCCCGCACCGCCGGTATTCACCAGGACAACGGCGACGTCTGCTATGTCGCCGTCCGGCACCGCGACCTTGGTGCCGTTGAGCTTGCCGCCGTTGAAAGACACTTCAACGGTCCGCGGGCTCGCGGCGGTGAACCCCTCCGCCATGGCAAAGGTACCGATTACCTCACCAGCGGCGAGCTTTGGAAGCCATGCCTGTTTCTGAGCTTCGGTCCCGGCAACGAGCAGCGCTTCCGTGGCAAGATAGACGGAGCTTGAGAACGGTACCGGTGCCGCCGCACGGCCTAACTCCTCCGCGACAACGCAGAGCTCCAAGGGACCCAGGCCCAGTCCGCCATATTCTTCCGGGATGGCCGTGCCCGTGACGCCCATTTCGACCAGCCCTTCCCAAACATCCTTGGCGAAGGGTTCGTCGCCATCCAGCACTTTGCGCACGCGGGCCAAGTCGCACTTGTCCGCCAGCATTTTCTTGACCGACTCTTTCAAGAGCTTTTGGTCATCAGAAAAATCGAAATTCATGTCGTCTCCCAAATGTCCCGGTTGGGTGCTTCGCCCAACGGCTTTATGAGCGGCCAGCACACATGTTTCCTGATTGAGAAACTAGACCCGGCCCCGCCTTTAGCAACAGTAAGTTGGCCGGTATTCTTGCTCTAAACGCTTAGAAATCAAAGGTTTTGTGATTGTGCTTCGGTTCGCGTAGGGGAACCGGGAAGACCACAAGAAGCTTGACGCAGGGTCAGGCGCGGAAGCTATTCGGCCGCTTCAGATTCTTTGCGCACCGCTGGCGCAGTCTCATCCAGATCGAGGGCGCTCAGATTCGCTTTTATGGCCGCCAGCACGTCCAGCATCGTGTCGAGCTTTGCAGAGGGCACGTCCTTCAAAGCCTCACCAAACATGACCCGTGCGGCCTCGCGCATGTCGGGAAGCACCGCCATCCCCTGATCATTGATAAAGACTTTGCGCGCGCGCCGATCCGCCGGGTCAGGTTCACGGGTGATGTGTCCGCTCTCTTCCATCCGATCAAGCAATCGGCCCAGCGGCGCTTTTTCCATCTCAAGTTCATTTGCGAGCTGAGTCTGACTTAGCCCGCCATCCTGCCGCTCCAGATGGGCAAGAACCCGAGATTGTGCCTCCGAGATGCCAAGCCCGGATGCTTTGAGTGTGCGTGCCCAGTTCCGCCGGATCAGGCGCTGTGCATCGTGCATGAGCCAGGCAAATTTGCGCTCAAACTCGAAGTCATCGCCGTTTTCTGCATTGGACATTCGGACCTTATCCCCGCCTTGGCTGACTTGCTTATCCTTGATTTAGGTGACCATTGCTGCCCTAAAAGGAACGCTGGATATAATATCCATAGTTACTATAATCAGGGCAACAAAAATTCAACAGCCGGTTTGGCCAAGAGCCCATAGGTAGACCCCATGACCCGATCCCCCCACATGCGTTCGCTTGCATTTTCTGGGCTTTCCAAGGCTCTTGCTCAGGCGGCTGCATTAGCGGCAGCTGCTTTTTTCCTTGCGAGCTGCGGCGAAGATGAGACTGCTCAGACCGGCGGCGAGACCGCGCCGATCGCAGCGGTCAGCGTGTTTTCTGCTCAGGTGTTGCAGGAGGAACTGGTCAAGCCTGTCACCGGTACCGGCACGATAGCGGCACAAAAGACGACTGATGTCGGCCCTTTGGTTGATGGGATCATCGAAGAGGTATTCGTGCGCGTGGGCGACCGCGTCTCAGAAGGTGATCCTCTTTTCCGGACGCGGGACGTGGAGTTTCGCCTCCGGGTGCAGGAACTCGAAGCGCAACATCGCCTCGCGGAAGCTGAGGCGCGCAACTCTCGTCGTGAGCTTGATCGCATCAAGGAGTTGCATGGGCGGGGTGTCGCCTCGGTCGGCCAGCTCGACAATGTTCAAACAAAGGCAGATATCGGCGCTGCACGTCTGAGCATCGCGCGCGCACAGCTGGACGCTGCAAAGCAATCGCTGAAAGATGCCACCGTCACAGCGCCCTTTGACGGTGTCGTGACCTCACAGGACATTTATGAGGGCAAGTTTATGGCGACCCGCATGGGCGGTGGTGGCATGGGCGGCCCGTCCGGCGTTGTTCAGGTGCTCAAAATCGACATTGTCGGGGCCATTATCAATGTACCGGAAGTGCATGTGGGGCAGATCGGAGTCGGGACGAAGGCCCGGGTCTACGTCGATGGCATCGAAAAGGTCTATGACAGCGAGATCCACATATTCAACGACCGCGTCGATCATACGACGCGCTCGGCGGAGGTGCGGGTCGGTCTCGCAAACCCCGACTATCTCATCAAGCCCGGCATGTTCACACGGGCGGAGTTTTTTCCCCCGCCAAGACTGGCGCTGACTCTTGACCGGAAAGCGGTTCTTGGCATCGAAGGCAATCACTATGTATTCATCGAAGATGCTGCCGGGCGTGCGAAACAGATGCCGGTCCGGGTGGCGCAGATCGACGCCGAACGGGTGGAGCTTCTGGAAGGTTTGACCAAAGGCGCGACGGTCCTGATCGGTCCGGCGCTCAGCTCCCTGGTTGAAGGCATGCCTGTTCGAATTGAACCTTCAGCTTCCGAGGGGCAACCCTCAGCCTCCCTTTCTCCAGAGCTCGCGACGGGAGTTCAATAGACCATGTGGATTTCCGACGTCTCCATCAAGCGTCCCGTCTTTGCGGTGATGCTCATTGGTGCCCTTGTTTCTCTGGGCTGGCTCTCTCTGGGTAGGTTGGGCGTGGACCTCTTCCCCAAGGTTGAGTTTCCAGTGGTGTCCGTTGAGACACGGCTTGAAGGTGCGTCACCTCAGACCGTTGAAAGCGAACTGAGCGATGCTATTGAGGAGCAGGTGAACACGATCTCGGGCATCGAGACTCTGTCCTCCACAAGTTCCGAAGGCCGCAGCTCCGTCCTCATTCAATTTGAGCTCGACGAAGACGCGGACGCGAAAGCGCAGGATGCTCGCGACAAGGTGGCGCTGGCGCAGGGGGAAATGCCCCGCGACGCGGAGCAATCGATTGTTCAAAAGATCGACCCAGACGCCCAGCCCATCATGTCGATCATGATCGCTGGCGACATGCCGATCCGCGACCTCACACGTTTTGCGGACAAGACGGTGAAGGAACATTTGCAGCGCGTTTCAGGCGTGGGGTCCATTCGTGTTGTGGGCGGGCGTGAGCGAGAGGTTCGCGTCTGGCTGGATGCGGTCAAGCTCAGATCTTACGCCGTGACCGCAGACGATGTGATCAATGCGCTTCGCCGGGAGCATGCTGAAATTCCCGGAGGGAGGTTGGAGACCGCCGGTCTGCAGTCCGAATTCTCCGTGAAGACGATGGGCGAAGTGACGTCTGTCGCGGAGTTCGGGGACATTGTCATTAATTTCCGGGATGATGGACTGCCCACACGTATCCGCGATGTTGCGCGGGTTGAAGATGGCATGGAGGACCGACGCTCTTACGCCGAACTGGATGGAAAGCCCGGCATTTCTCTTGAAGTTCGGCGTCAGTCGGGAAGGAACACGGTCGAGGTTGCCCAGGCGATCCGCGCGGAGCTTGACGGCATTCGCGCATTGGCCCCTCCCGGTGTGCGCATTGTGTCTGCTCGCGACACGTCCATGTTCATTGAAGCGGCGGCCAATGATGTTTTCGATGACATCATTCTCGGCGTCATTCTGGTGATCATGGTCACGCTGGCGTTTCTTCTCAGTTTCCGCGCGACACTGATCGTGGCGATGGCAATGCCCACCGCCCTCATTTCCAGTTTCTTCGCCTTCTATGTGATGGACTTCACCATCAATATGATGACGCTGATGGCGCTCTCCATCTCCGTCGGCCTATTGGTGGATGATGCGATCGTCGTACTCGAAAGCATCTATCGGAAGCTTGACGAAGGTCACCCGCCGATGGAAGCCGCGTCGCTAGGTGTTAAACAGGTCGGCCTCGCCGTGTTCGCCGGGACGGCGTCTGTATGCGCCGTCTTTGTGCCCATCGCTTTCATGGAAGGCATGGTGGGCCGTTTCTTCTTCCAATATGGCATGGCCATCACCTTCTCAGTTCTCGTGTCGCTTCTTACGTCCATTACCCTGACACCGATGCTGTGCTCCCGCCTGCTGAGCGAGGCTGCTGACAAGCGCGAGAATATGGGACGCGTCGCCCGGTTCTTCGATGATGGTTATGTCAAACTCGAGCAGGTCTATCGAAGCCTGCTGGGTTTCGCGCTGTCTTACCGCTGGATCGTCATGCTTTGCGCCGTGGGCACTGTCGCCCTTGGCGTGATGGTTGCACGGACATTGCCAATCGCATTTGACAGCAGCTCCGACCGCTCAGAGTTTCTGGCCAATGTCGACCTCCCTTTTGGGACAGGCATCGACCAGATGCGGACAATCGCAAGCCGCGTCGCCAAACGCCTGAGTGATGTCGATCATGTGACAACCGTCTTCTACACGATCGGCGCTGACGCACAGGAGCGCGTGAACGAAGCGGAGTTCTATATTGCTGTCACGCCAAAAGCGGACCGCGATGTAGGGATCGTCGCGCTAATGGATGCCGTGCGTGCGGAGATGAAACTCTCAGCGCCAGAAGCACAAAAAGTGTCAGTGTCGGAAGTTCCCTGGATTTCAGGCGGCGACGCCAATTTCGGCATTAACTATGCGATCAGCGGGGCCGATCTGGGTGTCCTGCAGCAGCGCACCGACGCGATCCTCGCGCGCATGCGGGCCAGCGGCATGTTCGCCGACGTGCAATCAAGTTTTGAGGCCGGCAAGCCTGAAGTGCAGGTTGCCATTGACCGCCGCCGCGCCGCGGACCTTGGCGTCAGCATGCGGACCCTGGCTGAGTCCGTGCGCGCCCTTGTGGGGGGCACCGACGTCACAACCTATGAAGAGTTCGGGTCGCGCTACGATGTTCGCGTTCGCCTTGAAGAAGACCAGCGCAACGACGTCACCAAACTTGAGATGATCCAGATCCGGGCCGCCGACGGTCGGCTCATCGACATTGCCAACCTCGCTCAGTTCGACATTGATGCGGGGCCTGCGCAGATCACCCGCCAGAACCGCTCGCGCAGCATCATGATCATGGCCAACACGCCGCAAGGAGTGTCGCTCGGCCCTGCGACCGACAAGCTCGAACAGATCATCGCGGAAGTCGGGCTCCCTGCCGGGTACGTCTGGAGCGCAGAGGGCGAAGCGAAACGCATGAAAGAGAATCAGCAAGCTATTGGCTTTGCCTTCATGATTGCTTTGGCAGCGCTCTACATGATCCTTGCCAGCCAGTTCAACAGCTTTGTCCAGCCGGTTATCATCATGCTTACCGCTCCCCTTTCCTTTGTGGGGGCTTTCATAGCGTTGAAACTGTCCGGGCTGGAACTCACCATGTTCGCCCAGATCGGGTTGCTGGCCCTTATGGGTCTTGTGATGAAAAACGGCATTCTGTTGGTGGACTATGCCAATCATCTACGAGCAGAAACCGGTTCCGCACGCGAGGCGATGCTGGGGGCCGGGCCGGTGCGATTGCGCCCGGTTTTGATGACCGCCTTTTCCACCATATGTGGGATGATCCCGGTGGCTTTTTCTGTCAGCCAGGGCGCTGAGTTCCGCAATGCAATGGGTTTTCTCGTCATCGGCGGGCTTGCCTCTTCCACTTTCCTAACGCTGCTCGTAATACCTGCGGCCTACACATTGATGGATGATGCGGGTGGGCTCATCAGACGGGGCATCAACCGAGTAAGCGGTGCCGGTGGAGAAACCGACGCGCGCGGCTTGGCAAGGTTCAGAAGAAAACTCTAAATTTTCTCTGGACGGTTGGCGTCAGCTTCTGAAAAGCATACATTCGCCCTTCCCGCGAACTGTTTCGCCTGCCCCCGCTTGCTTAGAAGACTGTCGTGCCCATGAAAACGGAAGAACCGCGTCCTGTTCTCCTCAAAGAATATCGTCCGCCCGCTTTTCTGGTGGATACCGTTTCTCTAGACGTTTCCCTTGATCCTGAGAAAACGGAGGTTCGCTCCGTTCTGACGATGCGTCGCAACCCGGACGCCCCGAGCGATGAGCCGCTTGTGCTGGACGGCGAACATCTGGCGCTGAAGGAAGTGCGGGTCAATGACGAACGGTTGGGTGAAAACCAGTATCGGCTCGACGAAACATCTTTGACGATTGCCGAGCTGCCGGATGCCTTCACACTCTCGACGCTCACCACCTGTTCTCCCGCCACCAACACAGCGCTGACCGGCCTTTATCAATCGAACGGCATCTTCTGCACGCAATGCGAGGCAGAGGGGTTTCGCCGGATCACCTACTATCTCGACCGGCCAGACGTGATGGCTGAGTTCCGCACGCGCATCGTCGCCGACAAAGAGCTGGCGCCAATCCTGCTGTCGAATGGCAACTGCGTCGACGAAGGCGAAACAAAAGACGGCCGTCACTTTGCCGAGTGGCATGACCCGTTCAAAAAGCCTGCTTACCTTTTCGCCCTTGTGGCCGGTGACCTTGCCATGGTGGAAGACACTTTCCGGACCATGTCGGGCCGGGATGTCACGCTCCGCATCTTTGTCGAACCGGGCAACGAAGACCGGTGTGGCTACGCGATGGAAGCACTCAAGCGATCCATGAAATGGGATGAAGAGGTATTCGGCCGTGAGTACGACCTCGACATTTTCATGATCGTGGCCGTCAGCGCCTTCAACATGGGCGCCATGGAGAATAAGGGCCTCAATGTCTTTAATGATAAATATGTTTTGGCGCGGCCCGACACGGCGACAGACGCGGACTATGCGGCCATCGAATCCATCATTGCCCACGAGTACTTTCACAACTGGACTGGCAATCGCATTACCTGCCGCGATTGGTTCCAGCTTTGTCTTAAGGAAGGCCTCACAGTTTTTCGGGATCAGGAATTCACCAGCGACCAGCGGTCGCGTCCGGTCAAACGTATTTCCGATGTTCGCCTGCTTCGCACGCATCAGTTCCCCGAAGACGGGGGGCCACTGGCGCATCCCGTGCGGCCTGACAGCTACATCGAGATCAACAACTTCTATACCGCGACCGTTTATGAAAAAGGGGCGGAACTCGTCCGCATGATCCATACGCTGCTGGGGCCAGATCGGTTCCGCAAAGGCATGGACCTCTATTTCGATCGTCACGACGGCGAAGCGGCAACGGTGGAAGACTTTCTTTCCTCGCTCGCCGATGGTGGCGAGGAAGACCTCACCGCTTTTAAGCGCTGGTATGGACAGGCCGGCACACCCGAAGTGCTGATTGCCGGAAAATGGGACGCCGCCACAAAGACCTATGCGCTCAGTATGAGTCAGGTGTCGGCACCAACGCCTGGTCAACCGACAAAAGAAGCTCTGCCCATCCCCATCGCCCTCGGTCTGCTCGATTCAGAAGGACGCGAAATTGAGCTTCAGCTCGAAGGCGAGGATGCCCCCGTCGGCACGTCTCGCGTTGTCACACTTGACAAGCGAGACAAGGTTTTCCGGTTCAAGAACGTGCCGGAGAAACCGGTTCCCTCTTTGCTGCGCGGATTTACGGCGCCTGTGAAGCTCAACGCCAATCAGAGCGAACGTGATTGGACGTTCCTGATGGCGCATGACACGGACCCTTTCAACCGATGGGAGGCCGGACAGAAATATGCGTCAGCCATTCTGATCGGTAATGTGGATGCCATTCAGAAAGGCGTGAAGGAGCGTCCGGGTAAAGCGTTCGCCGACATCATCAAGAGTCTGCTTGATGATCCACTGCTTGAGCCAGATTTCATCGCGCAGGTGATCACATTGCCGGCAGAGCAGACGCTCGCGCAAACGATCGCAAGCAATGTGGACGTCGATGCGATCCATCAGGCGCGCGAGAATTTGAAGACGGCAATCGCTGACTCCTTGTGGGATGCGTTCAGGGGGGCTTATGACCGTTTCAAAGTTGATGGTCCCTATTCGCCTGACGCCGAAAGCGCTGGCAGACGCACGCTGCGCAATGTCTGCCTGTCCTATTTGGTGGCGAGTGCCAAACCGGAAGGCCTGGCGCTTGCAGCCGAACAATTTAGGACCGCCAACAATATGACCGATCAGATTGCAGCGCTTGGGCTGTTGATCGACCAGGACGCTCCGGAACGGGATGAAGCGCTCAGCAGTTTTCATGATCGCTGGGCCGATGATCATATCGTTATCGATAAGTGGTTTGCGCTGCAGGCGACATCCACACGGGCGTCGGCTCTTGAGGATGTGAAACGCCTGACCGATCATGCAAAATTCTCCATGTCAAACCCGAACAAGGTTCGGGCATTGATCGGGAGTTTTGCCTCTGCAAACCAGGTCCGTTTTCATGCTGCCGATGGATCCGGCTATGCGTATATCAGCGACAAGGTGCTGGAGCTGGACCGGATCAATCCTCAGGTGGCCGCTCGCATGCTGGGTGCTTTCCGCTCCTGGCGGCAGTTTGACGCGAGCCGGCAGTCCTTGATCCGCGATGCGCTGCAGAAGGTGGTTAACACGCCCGGCATTTCGCAGGATGTCTATGAAATAGGCAGTAAGTCTCTGGGCTAACCGCAGGCCAAAGGTGAGTCATAAATGCACCGCTTGGCGGTGATTTTGTGTTCTGCCACGGCCAAAATCTGGACAAGCCTCCGCCGCATCTGAATCATCAAAAAAGCGAATCAGTTCCTCAGAAACTCACCTTTTCTGCGGGATTGGCGGATGCATTACGCGGGTCTAGGATGGACCTCGCCAAGGGGGCGTTTGACTATGAACCTTGTGGCCACAGTTAGAGGAAAGATGCCGGGTGCCATGTCGCAGGAAACAGACGGCGCAGACCTACCCTCCAAGACGACAGAACCCAGTGCCTGGGCCCAGAAACTGACCCTCGGCGTCTCGGCGGTCGCACTCGCCGCGGTGAACGGCGCGCTGTGGTGGCAGGACGGCTTTAGTCGACCTCTCATGTTCGCAGCGTTGGCGAGCGCGGCCTGTGTCGGTCTTGGGTATGCGCTTGTTCGCTCCAACGAACGAAAATCGGAAGCGCAAGCGAAGGCGGCAGACAATCAACAAAGGTTTGATATGGCGTTCGCCGGCGCCAGATGCGGGATTTGGGATTGGGACATAGCTGAGAACCGGATCTATTGGTCGAAAGCCATGTTCGACATGCTAGGCCGCAAGCAGCCAGCAACCCGCATGACCCTTGCGGAGATCAAGGCGCTCACCCATCCGGAGGATGCAGGCGCCATCGATGACATTATGGCAGCACCGGAGAAGACGTCGCGCTCCTACGACACGAGCTTTCGCCTGCTGCACGAGGACGGCAATTGGATTTGGGTCCATGCCAAAGGACAGGTTTGGAGCGGGCCGCGCAACACGGGCGACCGCGTTATCGGGCTCACCATCGACATCTCGGAACAACGGAATGCAGAAGCGTCCGCGCAACTGGCCACTGACCGGCTGAGCGATGCGATCGACAGCATTGGGGAGGCCTTTGTTCTTTTTGATCAGGACGACAAGCTCCTGGCCTGCAACGACAAGTTTCAAGAGTTTCTCCAGATCGACCCTGAGCGCACCGTCGCGGGTACGCCGCGCACGGCGCTCTTTGAAGACACAGGTGTTGCAGAGGACTGGCCCTTAGACCCGGAGGCTGCAGCGACGGAGATCCGATTGCCCAGCGGTCGCTGGCTGCAAATCAGCACGCGCTCCACGGCGGACGGCGGGCACGTGAGTGTCGGCACCGACATTTCCGCGATTAAAGCGCAGGAGGAAGTGCTCACCAGTCACCAGGATCAACTGCAATCGACCGTGAGCGATCTGGAACAGTCGAAAGCCAAACTGCAAGATCAGGCGGGTCAATTGGTCGAGTTGGCGGAGAAATATGCTGCAGAGAAATCCCGGGCGGAAGCGGCCAACCGCTCCAAGTCCGAGTTCCTTGCCAATATGAGCCATGAGCTGCGCACGCCACTTAATGCGATCATCGGCTTCTCCCAGATGATGGAAACGCAATTGTTCGGCCCGCTGGGTGCGCCGAAATATGATGAATATGCAACCGACATCAAAGCCAGTGGCGAGCACCTGCTTGATGTGATCAACGACATCCTCGACATGTCGAAGATCGAAGCAGGACGTCTGACACTTGAGCTTGAACAGCTAGACATTGCCGATGCAGTGCGCGACGCTCTCAGACTTGTCGCTGGACGTGCCGATATTGCTCAGGTTCGGCTCAAGAATGAGGTTGGCGTACAGCCTCCCGTGCTCGCAGATAAACGTGCGGTAAAACAGGTGCTGCTCAATCTTCTGTCCAACGCGGTCAAGTTCACGGAAACCGGCGGCGAGGTGAAGATCACGGCAAAGGCCTCAGACGGATGGCTCATGATAGCGGTCGCTGATACCGGCATTGGTATTCCGGCCGCCCACCTTTCCAAACTCGGAAAACCCTTTGAGCAGGTCGAGTCTCAACACAGCAAAAAGCATAAAGGCACGGGGCTCGGCCTCGCCCTATCTCGGTCGCTTGTTGAAATGCACGACGGCAAACTCACAATTGAGAGTGAAGAAGGTGTTGGGACGACGGTGTCCTTCAGCTTGCCCTTAGCGGCGACCCACTAAGTCACCGTCAGAGATACCATTCAAGCTCTCGGTCAGAGATGATCTTGTTGAACTTCTCAAACTCCAACCGCTTGGTCTCTGCATAAATGTCGACGAACAAATCGCCGAGATAGTCTCGTAGCACCGGTGAGCCCACAAATGTGTCCAGAGCGCGCGGCAGTGTGAGCGGCAGATCCGGGTCAACCCGATCACAGGCGTTATTGGGCGTCGGGTCGCCGGGATCGATTTTGTTCTCCAGGCCATAGTCAATGCCCGCCAGGATCGCCGCCAACACAAGATAAGGATTGGCATCTGCACCGGCGACACGATGTTCAATGCGCCGGGCCTGAGGCGACCCGGTCGGCACACGAAAAGCCACGGATCGATTATTGTATCCCCAGGCACCATTCACCGGCACGAAGACGTTTGGCGCGAAGCGCCGATAGGCATTGAGGTTGGGCGCGAGCAAAGCCATGGCAGCCGGGAGCGTTCTCTGCAGTCCGCCAATCGCATGACGCATCTGCTCGGAGCCCTGCTCGCTCCCGTCGTCAAAGATATTGTTCCCGTCAGCGTCCAACAGACTGGTGTGGATATGACATCCATTGCCCACCTGATCGACATAGGGTTTCGCCATAAAGCTCGCTTTAAAGCCATGCGCCCGTGCGGCGGCTCCAATCAAGTAGCGGAGCAGGATACCATGATCCGCTGATCGCAAGGGGTCAGGTCCGTGCTTCAAATTGATTTCATATTGGCCCGGCGCGAATTCAGCCACCGCTGCCGACGCGGGCACGGACAGACCCGCCGCGAAGGTGCTGATATCACGCAGTAAATCGGCGAAGCCGTCGAGCTCCGACAGGCCATAGACCTGATTGCCGGTTTCCCGGTCTCCGGTGGTCGGATTAATGGGCGCAAGAGGCCGTCCGTCATCGCCCGGCTTGGGATCGAGCAGATAGAACTCAAACTCCACCGCTGAGACCGGCGTCAGACCCCGAGCGCCCAGACGATCCGCCACGCGCGCCAGCACATTGCGCGGCTCGAACTCGCAAGCGCCCCCTTCGGGCATCTCCATCGTCATCATGACCTGAGCCTGATCGGAGGCCCAGGGCACTGCCGCCAAACTCCCGGCGATCGGGTATGCGGTGCCGTCCGGGTCGCCGTCAGAGAAACCGCGCCCATGCACGTCTTCGTTCTCGCCCGTTACATCCAGAAAATAGACCGACATGGGAAGCTGCAGCCCGTCGGTGAATATCTTGCTTGCGTCTGCCAGGGGTACACGTTTGCCGCGTACGGTCCCGCACTGGTCCGTGAAGACGGCATTTAGATAGGCAATACTCGGATGCGCCGCGCAGAAGGCTTTCCAATCCGCCAGCGTCGCTCTCCCCGCCGCAGCAGGCTTCTCTCGATTGCTCATAGCCGTCTCTTCTTCGCTTTGACTTGGCCCAATCATAAGCGACAGACCTTAACAGGTACCAGCGGCAAGCGGCCACGCTGTTCTAAATGTTCATCACTCGGCGCCAGACGGCGGCAGACGCCGGTCCAATGCTCTCTCAACCGGGCGGGCCCGGCGGATTGCCTCGGCGATTTTTGCCCGGGATTCCGGGGTCAAATCTGCGAATACCTCCACAAGAATGTTCTGGGATTGAGCCGCCATGGCATCCATTCCGGCGCGCATCTCTGCAAAGGCCGCCCTGGCCGCCTCAGGATCATAGGGGTCGGCCCCCACCGCAACACCGAGCGCCTGACGCGCCTGACGCATCTCTCTAAAAAGCGGTCGCAACTCGCTCCGGTTCTCCCGCATGGCTGCTTTGAGCATTTCGCGCTCTTCGCCCGACAATTGGCGTGCTACAATGTGATGCGGCATGCCCAGGGGCGACGCGGGACCCCGCGCACCACGATCCATGTTTCTCACCATGCCGACAGTGATGGCGGCCATCAAAAACAGGTTGATCACCAAAGAGACCAGAAGCGCGGGCCCCAGCCATTTGCGGACGGGCCGTGTGGTGTTCGGCGTTTCGCTGCTCATTGCCATTCCTCCGCCAATGTGGTGTCACCCAGCGCCAGGGCAAGAACATCGTAGGATTGTTCATCGCTCCAACTGTCTGTCGTGATGGTCGTGACAGCGCCCGACGCGACACCCAGAATAATCGATGCTGCCAGAGCCCCTGCCGGGATCGCCGACGACCCATAGGGCCAGAGGGCATTCAGCACCTGTTGTACGAAGCCAAGGCCGCCGATCCCCTCGTCCTTTTGAGTCGAAAGAATCCGGCTTTGCAAGGCATAGCTGGGTGCTTCAACCGGTGCCAATGCGAGCAAGGCGTCCAGTTCGGCTTCTTCGGCCTGCCGTTTCGCGAGTACCGGGTCTGAAGCGATCAGCTGTCGTACAGCCTCACGGTCAGCTTCCGGCCACCGCTCCTCATCCGCTCCGTAGGCCTCAAGCACTTCGAGGGCCCGCGCTCTTGCAATTTCATGTTCTGATGCGTCTGTCATCGTTTCATGCTCATCTTTGGATCGGATGGTGCCGTTCCATCCTCTCCCTTCAATTCAGACCATTCCGGTCTCAGTGACTGTTTTAACGCCCGCCGTCCCCGCGAAAGAAGTGATTCAAGCGCTTCAACGCTAATATCCATCACCTCAGCCGCCTCGATGTTTGAGAGGTGCTGATAGTGGGACAGCACAATCGCGGCGCGCTGTCTTTCCGGCAGTGCTTGGATCGCGGCATCGATCTGCCAGCCGAGTTCTTGTCGATATACCTGGGCCTCTGGATCAGGTTCATCGCTTGGCGCATCAAAATCAGGCGCCAATGGTTCGGGCTTCTTTTTGCGCAACCGATCCAGACATTGGTTCATCGCGATGCGATGCAGCCAGGTCGAAACTTTTGCGCGCCCCGGTTCCCAGCGCGCCGCCGCCTTCCACGCGCGCATAAAGGTGTCCTGCGCGACATCTTCCGCCTCGGCCTGATCCCCCAACATCCGACGGGCGACGGCCAGGACATGGGATAGGTGGGCGTCCACCAATGCACGCCCTGCCTTGGCATCTCCGCTGGCAAGCGCCACCATCAACGCATCGTCATTTGGCGCGTCAGCTGACGCTCGATTTTCAGTCTTCAGAGGAATGACGCTCCGTCCTTTCCTCGATCGTGCCCGATACTCAATACTTCTATAGTGAGGCGCCGCATCAAAGTCACCTGGTCTGGAAACAGATGCTCTCGACGCGACGCCCACGGACTTACCGGTCGCCGAACCGCTCTTGCATCTTCTGATGTATTGCTTCCGCTTCTGCGCGCGTGATTTTGCCGTCGCCATTTTCATCGACACGGTCAAACATGCCTTCGCGTCGCTGAGCGCGCGGGCTGGCGGCCATTTCTTCTTGGCTTAGGAGGCCGTCTTCATTGGTATCCAGTTTGGCGAAATGGCGCTGCTGGCGTTCAGCGGCTCTCGCCTCTCGCGCTGCGGTCATTTCTTCCGGCGACAGGAGGCCATCACCATTGGTGTCTGCTGCTTCGAAGCGCGCCTCGCGGGCGTTTTCCGCTTCTTCACGGGTGATTTCGCCGTCTTCGTTCAGGTCAAGCATTTCGAACAGTCGGTCCGGGCTTGGCGGACCTCCGCCTGGCCCTTTGGCAGCGACGACGACACCTGTGGAGGCCAGCAGGATCCCCGCTAGGGTTGATGACAGTATGAGTTTGTTCTTACGCATTGTTCGTCTCCAGGGCGGGCCATGCAAGTGATGCTGGCCATATGAAGTGGTGCGGTAGGTGCGCAAGGGGTGGGGGGGCGCACCTACCGCATGAACACACTTGGCGGATATTCATGATCAGAAGATCCCAAACCGGAGAAGCGGCGCCAGTTGCATTCAGTTCATTGAACGCGAGCGCTTTCGCTTTCCGTCGCAGAATCTCAAAACTTTTCAGGAAAAACGAACAAACGGCCGTTTTTTAAGCTTTGTGGCGACTTTGCCGGCGTTCTGCATGTTAACGCTGAAGCCCTCGGAGCCTCCCAGCGCCGATGCATCAATGAGCGCCAGCGCTAGCGTACAGTGCAACGATGGGGACCAGGCATGCGAGGTGATCGACCCGACCTGTTTTTCCCCAAGACATACGGGACCCAGCGGAATTCTATCCGCAACATCAAGCTCGAGCCCGACCAGAGCTTTGGTGCTGCCATTTTTTTCAATGCGCCTGAGCGCCGATTGTCCATTAAACACCGATCGGTCGAGGTTCACGCAGCCGCCGAGACACACATCATAGGGTGAGCGCGCATCTTCTATGTCGACCGCTGTGAAAGCTGATTGGTAGTCAACACCTTCCAACGCGATGCCGTTTTCGATGCGGGCAATGTCGCGAACGACAGCGCCCACGGGTCGGATGCCCACATCCTGTCCAACGGTCATCAGACGCCGCCAAACCACAGGCGCATCGTCGGGGTCACACCAGATTTCAAACTCCATGCCACCCATCATGCCCGTGCGACTGATGTAAACAGGCATGCCCCCAAGTTCCGCCCAGGCAGCCTGGTTTCTGTCCAGTGTGTCGGACATCTCTGCGCCTGCTATCGAGAGTACACGCGTTGCCATGGGACCGGCGAGCGACAATCCTGCGATGGTCCCTGAGACGTCTTCCACCTGGACATCAAATCCTTGAGCCGATTGCAGAAGCCAATCCAAGTGGGATGACCGCAGAACGAGGCGATACTCCTCGTCGTCCAATCGGAACAGCAATCCTTCCGTAATGATGCACCCATCGCCCGCACAAAGTACCGCCCGTACGGCATGATGCACTTCAAGTGTCCCAACCGACCGCGTTAGAAGACGCTCCAGATACGCATCGGCTTCGGCGCCAGATATGCGAATTTTCACCAGCGGTGAGATATCCGACAGGCCGGCGCGGCTTCGCAGGGCATCATATTCCTGTTCGATGCTCGTATAGCGTTCTGCGACCGTGTAGCCCGACCACTCCGTCCAGCTGTTGGTCCGGTTTTCGTCGGCGACCTCAAGGTGAAGCGGTGTCGTGAGCACGTGGCGCGCATAGGGGGGCTCACTTGCGGCTTGCTCAAACCAGGCTGGGTCCGGCGCAATGCCCGGCCCGTTGAGCGGACTATCCCTGGACACGTCCAGTTCCGCTTCTGGCGTCATTGGAACGGTTTCTTCTTCACTCATGACCCGTTCTCCCCCGACAACGCAGCTTGCGCTGACAGTCTTCCAGGCAGACCGTTCAATCCGCCACCAGGGTGGACACCCACCCCACACAGATAAAGGCCAGCGACACCCGTTGCATAGTGCGCCATTCCTGGTGCAGGGCGAAAGGCCAAGAGCTGATCGAAGCTCATATTCCCCTGATGCCAGCCACGCTTACCCCATCCAAACCGTTCTTCCAGTTCTGGCGGGGTCAGAACTTCGCCAGCAATGATCTTGTCGCTGAGGTCCGGCGCATACTCTGCAATCGTATCAATCACCCGCTTCACGAACGGTTCTTTCTGGGTATCCCATCCGCCTTCAACATCGTATGGAGCATTAGGCACGATGATCGACATGACATGGTGGCCCATTGGAGCCAAACGAGGATCATGATAGGACGGAATAATCACTTCCATCACGGGGTCCAGCGTGAGCTCCCCACGCTTCGCCGCCGTGAATGATCGTTCGACGGTTCCCATGTCCGGCGCAATGAGGAGCCGACCGCCATATTCCCGGTCCGAGAAATTCTCAAAAGTCGGCAATCCTTCCAGCGCCAGATTAACTTTCGCCGTCGCGCCTTTCATCTTGAGGCGGTTGAGATGGTTGACCCTGGGCGTCTCAAAGTGGCGAGGACCCGCGAGCTGCAGACAGGTCGTTTTCGGGTCCGCACTGCTCAAAACGATGGGGGCTTCGAATATGGTGCCATCGTACAGGCGGACACCTTTGGTGCGCCCTTCCTCAATGAGGATTTTCTCAACGGAGCTTTCTAGTCTGATGCGCACGCCAGAGGCTTCAGCGGATGTTGCCAGTGCTTCCGTAAGCGCACCGGTGCCACCGACCGGGTAGCCCATGCCCTGCCCGATCGCTTCCTGCGCTTTCTTGTAAATCAGCGAGAAAGCCGTGCCGGGGCTGTGGGGACCGGCATCTCCGCCGAGTGTTGCTTCAAGAGCGAGCGCCCCTTTGATCAAGTCACCTTCAAACGTCCGATCAAGCAGGGCTGCAATGCTCGAAGGGACGAGTTGCAAGAAGGCTCTGAGGTCAGCCGGGCCCATCTTCTCCAGGCGCAACGCCAGCATGGCAGCTGCTCTTGTATCTGCATCAGATGCAGGATGCGGAACCTTCTGGTCTAAAAGCGGCTTCAGAAGCTTCACAAACTTGGCAATGCGGCGATCAAACTGTTTGTAGGCGTCGCCGTCATGGCTTGCATGCGCCGTGATGCCCGCGTTCTGTTTCTTTCGATCGGATGAGAGAACAATGTGGTTGCCATCCCTATCAAGCGCGACGGTGGCCATGTCTTTTGTCGCCCAGGCCAACCCGTGCTTTGAAAGCTTTAGATCTTTTTCTATTTGCCGTGGAAACCCAGAGACCAGATGTGCTGTGGTCGATACCTGATAGTCAGGTGAGATTTCCGCTGTTTGGACGGCGCCGCCGACAATCTCAGCCGCGTCCAGCACCACAACCGATTTTCCTGCTTTCGCCAGATATCCCGCAGCGACCAGGCCATTATGGCCCGCGCCGATCACAATAGCGTCGTATTGAAGGGCGTCGTCGCTCATGCGCGCCTCCCCTTCAATGAGCCCAGGATACTCTGTGCTGCATTTGCACCCGCCGCACCCAATGCCAGGCCGGCCGGATGACCGCTGGCGGAACAGACATAAAAATTCTTGATCGGGCTCTCATAGCCGCTAAAGCCCGGCACCGGCCGATTGAAAAACATCTGATCCAGCGACATCTGGCCGAGGAAGGGATCCCCTCTTGTATATCCCGCCTGATCTTCAATGTCAGACGGCAGGCGCAGCTCTTCTGCCACGATATGGTCTTCGAAACCCGGCGCGTGGCGGGAGATCATATCCTTCACCGTCTGCACAAGCGCATCGCGCCGCGCAGTAGACCAGACGCCGTCGTGAAGCTCGGTCGGGACATATTGTGCCGACACGGCGAAGATATGGCCGCCTGGGGGCGCGAGGCTCGGATCATCGAGGGTCGGTATGGCGACCTCGAGCAGCGGCGCTGTTGGCGGACGCTCGTCCAGCCAATCCTCATAGGCACGCTCCATGGACTCCAAGCCGCCGCCAATCATCAACCCGCCGCTCAGGGCCGGATTGTCTGACGCAACACCCTGGATCTCTGGAAGACCTTTCAACGCAAAATTGATCCGCGCGACGATGCCCTCCATTCGGACATTTGCGACATCACGGGCGAACCCATCTGGCAGTCCGGACCACTGGAATAGGCTGAGGAAGCTTCGCTTGATATCCAGGTCCGATAAGACGATGCCCGCATCAATTTCCTCACCATCCGCCAGGACCACGCCGGCCGCCTTCTTGTCCACCATCTTGATGTCGGTGACTTCGGCGTCAAACCGGATCTCGCCACCGCGTACACGCAACACACCCGCCAAACAATCCGCCAGTGCCTGTGTGCCGCCCTTGAGACTCATGCGCCACGGCGCGCCACCATCGGTACCGGTCATCCATTGGGCCGGCAGAAAAGCCGCACCCGTCGGGTCGGAAGGCCCGAGCGCGCGTCCGATCAAAGCAGGGGCGGCCAGGTGACCGCGAACCTCCGGGCTTTCAAAATAGCCTTCCAGAAAATCATCCAGCGAGAGAGACCAGAACCGGGTGAGATCGTAAAGTGCTTCCGGCTCCATCCCCATGACGGATTTCGTGCGGCTCATCATCTGTTTAAGAGCGGTAAGCGACCATTCGCCCGGATCCTGCTGCGCCTGCAACAAGGACTGACGAATGAGTTCAGCCTGACGCTTCATGTCACGAACAAACCTCGGCCAGGCATCTGCGTCGTGCTGCGAGTGCCGCGCCAGTTCCCGTCGCATGACATTCTCATTCGCATAATTTGCGACATGAGATCCGTCATCAAACAGAGAGATGCCGCCTTCGCGTCGGACCAGTTGCAGGCCTTCGCGGGCGAGATCAAACTCCCGGATCAGTTCGGGTGGAACATACCCATGGGAAAAACCAATGGGTGCCGCCGAATAGCCTGGCGCCAGTTCACCATGTGCTGCACCCCCGCCAACCTGACTTAACCGTTCGACGACCAAAACCGACAGACCAGCTCCGCTCAGACGCGCGGCCGCAGTGAGGCCGTTCAGCCCCGCTCCGATTATCACTGCGTCTACGCGATCCATGGACCAAGCAACTCCAAATCTCATTCCTGTCTCAGATAGAGACAAATTCCCGACTTCGCCTCGCTTGCGCGATTTCAGCTGCCCCTTAGTGGGACGGCGCTCGTCACGCTCGCGGCCCCATTAACCTTGTTTGTCGCAGAGTTCAGGCATTTTCCAGATAACGCCATGAACCCGACACCGCACAAGACGGTCTGGGGCTTCCACTGAACTGCAAATGTTTAGCCAAACTGTGACGACCGCGGAATCAGGCAGCGCACGCGCCGATGATCTCGGCATAAGCATTCACCACGTCTGCCTGTACCTCGACGAGCGAAGCCTGAAGGATCGTAAAGTCGGGCACATTGCCTGCCTGCGCGAGACGCAATTTCAAGCTTTCGGTGGCAGCATCCGGCACCAGATCGCCGCTCACGCAAATACGCAGGACGTGCGTGAGGTCATGCTGCAAATCGAACGCCGTCAGCAATCTGTTTGCTATGTTTTGGTCGAGACAGCCAAGCTCTACCGCTTTGGCGAACACAGACCTGGTGTCTGGCGTCAAGATTTCCGGACGCGCATATGCGTGCACCAACTGGAGATATTGGGCGATAAACTCAAGGTCGATCAGTCCGCCGCGCACATATTTGAAGCACCAAGGATCTTTGGACCCAAACTCCTTGTCGATGCGTTCCCTCATTTCCTGCACATCCATTGCGGTCTTCTGTGCATCGCGTTCCTGAGTGAGCGTGTCCTGAATGATTTGTTCCACACGGGCGACAATGTCAGATGGCCCGCTTACCACGCGCGCACGGGTCAGTGCCATATGCTCCCATGTCCAGGCATTTTCCGCCTGATAGGTTTTGAAGGAGGCAAGCTGGGTCGCTACAGGGCCTGCATTGCCTGACGGTCGAAGTCTCAAATCCACTTCATAGAGCTTACCCTCCGCGGTTGGCGCGGTGAGGGCGCTCACCAATTGCTGGGTCATGCGCGCATAATATTGGGAGGCGACGAGGGGCTTTTTGCCGTCAGAGGCATCGACGCCCTCCGGCAGATCATAAATCGTGATGATGTCGAGATCCGAGGATGAACTCATCTCTCGGCTACCCAGTTTGCCCATGGCAATCACCGCCATTTCGCCGCCGGGCACGTGCCCATGCTTGGCGTCCATTTGTACGGCCACCTGGCTCTGCATTTGACGGATCAAGGCCGACGCCACGTCGCTATAGGCGGGGCCCGCTTCTCTGGCATTAGCGCTGGCCGACAAGACACGGACGCCCAACCGAAACCTCTGTTCCCGCGCCCAAACCCGCGCAAAATCCAACACATCTTCAAAATGTTGCGCGGCACTTAAAGCATCTGACAGCTCTGCTTCCAATGCGCCAGCGTCTGGGAGTGCTGAAAAGAAATTGGGCGACAACACCGCATCCAGCACGCCCGCATTCTGGCTCAGATAGATCGCCAGCCGGGGGGCGGTACCGCAAATGTCCGCTATCAGGCTCAACAGGCTGGGGTTTGCATAGAGCAGTGAGAATAGCTGCACGCCAGCTGGCAAGCCGCTCAAAAACTGATCAAAGCGGACAAAAGCAATGTCCGGCTCGGCGGTGCGGGAGAGCGCGCGCAAAAGCTCCGGCATCAGAGCTGTCAGGCGCTCGCGCGATCGTGGGCTACGCGTGGCGGCGAACCGTCCGGTATGCCAGCCGCGAATGGTGGCCGACATCTCGGCGACGTTTTCGAAGCCGAGCTCGCCCAAGGTGGTGAGTGTTTCCGGATCGTCTTCTGTGCCTGTAAAGACAAGACTGCCGCCTTCTTCGCCCAGGGGCGGCGCGGTCTCAAAAAGCGCCGTGTAGTGGGTCTGCACATTCGTCAGATGATGTAGAAGTTCCTGTTGAAAAGCATCTCTATCGGCGAACCCCATGAAGCCCGCGACATGCGCAATACCCTCGGCGCTCGATGGCAGAGAATGCGTCTGTTCATCGTCGATCATCTGCAGCCGATGTTCCAGTGTGCGCAGAAACCGATAGGCCGCTTTCATCTGATCCGCGACATGTGATTCGATCCATTCCTTTTCAACAAGCTTGTCCAGCATGGGCATGGTTTGCATGCCGCGCAGATCCTCGTCTCGCCCGCCGGCAATCAGTTGTTGCGTCTGAACGAAGAACTCGATCTCCCGAATACCGCCGCGCCCCAATTTGATGTTGTGGCCTTCGACAGCAATGGTGCCGTGGCCGCCCACCGCATGGATCTGCCGCTTCATCGAATGCACATCTTCGATCGCTGCATAGTCGAGATATTTGCGCCAGATAAAGGGCGACATCATGGAGAGGAAACGCTCGCCCGCCCCAAGGTCGGCCGCGACAGGGCGGGCCTTAATGTAGGCGGCGCGCTCCCAGTTTTGTCCCCGGCTTTCGTAATACTGCTCAGCCGCCGGAAGCGATACGGCAACGCGGGTGCCGCCCGGATCGGGACGCAGCCGCAAGTCTGTGCGGAACACATATCCCTCCGCGGTGCGCTCTTGCATAAGCTTCACAATGTCTTTGGTGAGGCGCACGAAGAAGGTGCTTTCGTCGAGGCCTTCCTTGAAAGACAGAGTGTTTGGTTCATAAAAGACGACAATATCGATGTCACTGGAGTAGTTGAGTTCGCGCGAACCATATTTCCCCATCCCCAGGACGACGAGACCGCTCGACGCTGGAGACACCGCGGCATCGAGAATGTCCCCCTTCTCTCTTGCCTGTTGCAGCATCCAGGCAAAGCCCGCGTCCAGCACAACGTCGGCGAACCGGGCAAGGTTTCCGGTTACCTCCTCCAAGGACCAGAGACCGGCGACATCTGCAGCGGCGGTGAGTACCGCTATCTCAGATTTCGCCCGCCGGACGATGGTCATCAGCTCATCAAGGTCCGCGGCCCCCGCAGCAGCCAAAGCAACACCTTTCAAAGACGTCTCAAAGGCTTCATCAGGTGCAACACTGGCAATGGAGGGCAAGAGTTCGGGGTAGCGCAAGCAGGTTCGGGCGATAAAAGGGCTATTGCCCATCAACGAGGCGGCCAGCGTGCCGAAAGCGTCTGTTTCCGCCAGATTCAGCCAGCGACTCTCCGCCAATGCAGCCCGCAGATCACCAAGAACTTGCTGGCCCTGTGCCTCGTCAGCGCCTTTTGGCAGGGCGTCTGCCGCCTCAAGCAGGGACCTGTCGGATGTCTTTTCCATTGCACGTCTCACTTCGCGTTAGCCAAAGAAAAAGGCCTGTCGGAAACCGACAGGCCTATTCCTACAGCATTGCTGAAACAAGATCAGCAGCCAGCTGCGTCCTTCAGCTGTGACGCTGGGCGGAAGCGCAGTGTCTTCGATGCTTTGATCTTGATCGCTTCGCCGGTGCGTGGGTTGCGACCCATCCGAGCTTTCCGTTTGGACACAGAAAACGTTCCGAATGTGCCGATGGTGTATTTGCCTTCTTTCTTCGATGCTTTGAGACCGGCTTCGATCTGACCGAATACCAGTTCAACAGCACGTTTTGCTTCTGCTTTGCTCAGGTCGCCAGCGTCTGCTACGCGCTCAATAAAGTCTGCTTTGCTCATAAGTCCACTCTCCTATATTGGCCTCCGGGTGCCCCCGTCTCAATCAGAGGTAACAAATGACAAAAACCGCCGCCACGAAAATTCGCGCTGTTTTCCCCCGCGAACGCATTTTTCCGGGGATAAACGTCAAACAGGGCCTGAAATGATGCAAATTAGTGCCGGTGGAGAGGCTTGAGACGCAAGAATCCGGCTTGGGAATGCGGGTCAGAGCGCATTTTCCGAATCAGTTTTAGACTAAGCAAAGCGCGATTCGTATTCAGGGAGCAGGCATGAGCAGGATTGGAATGATCGGTATGGGTGGCATGGGACACCGCGTTGCGGCCGAGCTCACCGCCGGTGGGCATGAGGTTCTCACCTGTCTCAAAGGACGGAGTGCTTTATCAAAAGAACGAGCGGCAGAGGCCGGTGTGCGAGATACAGGCTCGCTCACCACGCTGGTCGCGGACTCTGAGATATTGCTCTCCATCATGCCACCGGAAGACGCACTTTCGGTTGCACAGGATGTGGCAGCTGCCTGTGTCGAGACAGGAGCATCGCCGCTCTATGTTGACTGCAATGCCGTCGCTCCAGAAACCAGCCGTGAGATAGGGAACATAATTGTTGCCGCAGGCGGGCACTTTATTGACGGAGGCATTATCGGGATGCCGCCCCAAAACGGGCAGCGCATCAGATTGTATGTCAGCGGCGACAATCTGGAGGCACTCCACCCACTGGACGGCCATGGACTGGATCTCAAGCCGGTCGGCCCGCATGTCGGTCAGGCGTCCGGCCTCAAAATGTGTTACGCGGCGCTTACCAAGGGCCAAATGACGCTGCATTCGGCGGTTTTGATGCTCGCCCATGCCCTTGATCTCTATGAACCCTTCGCAGAGGAACTCGCGCTGAGTCAGACAGACGCCTGGCAGCGCATGCAAGTAACCACGCCGTTCATCGCGCCCGACTCTGGGCGGTGGGTCGGCGAGATGCACGAAATTGCGGGAACGTTCCGCGGCGCCCACCTCCCGACCGGGTTTCACGAGGCCGCTGCTCAGGTGTTTGAAGCCGCTTCCGCGACACCTCTCGCGCGGGAGACCCGCGAAACCGCAAAGTTCGACACGCCGCTTCCTGAGGTCGTGAAGCTCTATACGGACGCCTGTCAGGCAGCCCTCAAGGTTTAATGAGCGCGTCCTCGGACAGGCAGACGCAACACTGCTTTCAAGCCAGGTTCGGCGTCGTCCAGTTTGAGCTTACCGCTGTGCAGATGCGCGGCGGCGGACACCAGTGACAGCCCCAGGCCGCTACCCGGCGTGTTGCGGCTTTCTTCCAGGCGAACGAACCGACCCAAGACACGCTCGCGATCTTGAAGCGCAATGCCGGGCCCGTTGTCGGAGACACTGACCGTCACCGCGCCCGGTTCACGCTTTACCTCCACCTTAATCTGGGGGGCGCCGCAGGTCGCCTTACTGCCATGCTTGATGGCATTGTCGAGCAGGTTGGCGACCGCTTGCGCCAACAGCTCCCGATTCCCAAAGATTTCCAGATCATCGTCGGTCTCAACGCTGCACCCGATACCAGCATCTTCCGCCACCGGTTCATAAAGTTCGACCGCATCGCGCACGAGTTCGCCCAAATCGAAGCTGGTCATCGTGTCGCGCATGGACCCCGTTTCGGCGCGCGCAATGGCCAACAGAGAGTTGAAGGTGGAGAGCAGATGGTCTGCGTCAGCAATGGAGCGTTCGAGTTCTAAGCGCACATCTTCCGAGGAGCCTTCCTGCATCATCGCCATTTCAAGGCGGGTCCGGAGGCGATTGAGTGGGCTCCTCAAGTCGTGGGCGACATTATCGGTGACCTCGCGCATGCCGGTCATCAGGCTTTCGATCTGCTCGAGCATCTCGTTCAGGTTTTCCGCCAGCTGATCAAACTCATCGCCCGATCCGGCAACAGATACACGCTGCGACAGATCTCCCCGAATGATGTTGCGGCTGGTCTGGTTGATCTCATCGACGCGCGCCAGCATGTTCCGACTGATAATGACGCCCCCCACAAGCCCCAGTGCCACAGTCAGCGCAATCGCCCAGGCAAGCGAGGTGGTGATCAGGTTTTCAATGCTGCGCAGTTCCTGCACGTCTCGTCCCACCAGGAGGAAGGAGCCGTCAGGCAGGGGAAAGGCACGGGCACGGGCGGAATGCACTTCCGAGCCCTCCATGGTGAGGCGGTTGAACTGAAAATCCATCCAGCCGTCCGGTCCCGGTTCCACGCCAGGTCGGCGACCCAGATTGCCCGCAAGTACGCTTCCACGCGCGTCGACCAGGAGATAGAGGCTTTGGCGCGGATCGCGACTACGCTGAATGACGATATGCACGAGCTGCGCGAGCCCGCCTTGCGCATATTGCTCCGCAAGTCCCGTGATCTCCGCCTGAACCGCTTCGTCGGACTGGCGCGCGAGAAAGCCCGCCGTGTTCCAATAGACATAGCCCAGAAGTGCGATCGCGGAAGTGGCGAAAAGCGCTAGGTAGATAAGCGCCAGTCTGAAGGTGGTTGTATTTAGAAGATTACCCTGCTGCACGAAGCGAGTATCCGGCACCTCGGATCGTATGCAAGAGGGGCACGTCGAAATTCTTGTCGATTTTCGACCTAAGCCGCGAAATATGCACGTCGATCACATTGGTCTGGGGGTCGAAATGATACTCCCAGACATTTTCCAGCAACATGGTGCGGGTGACGACCCGGTCTGCATTCTTCATGAGATACTCCAGGAGACGAAATTCGCGGGGCTGGAGGTCAATCTCAGTGCCCGCCCGGGTCACCTTGCGGGCAAGCAAATCCACTTCGAGATCGCCGACCTGGAGTTTCGTTTTCACCTGGTCCGGGTTTGAGCGCCGAACAAGCACCTCAATACGGGCCAGAAGTTCCGCAAAGGCATAAGGCTTGGTCAGGTAATCATCCCCACCTGCTTTCAGACCTTTAATCCGGTCGTCCACTTCGCCCAGCGCACTTAAGAACAGGACCGGCGTTTCATTGCCCTGTTCTCGGATAGTGGCAACGACACTCAAGCCATCGCGCTTCGGCAACATGCGATCAACGACCAGAACATCGTAGGGCGCGGACATGGCAAGCGTCAGGCCATCATCACCGTCAGCAGCATGATCAACCGTATGGCCACTCTCTCTGAGACCTTTGACGAGATAAGCCGCCGCCTCGAGGTCATCCTCAATGACCAGTACCCGCATATGTTCCTTCCCTTTCGCCTCAAACTCCGCTTCTGTCGCGCTGTTGAGCGGTTCCTGCCATTCTAGCGTGGAAGTCGGCTGACTGGCGAGTGTGGCGGATGATGTAGACATGAATTCCTCTCCTCCTTGGTGGTCACGACGGCATTTGGCAGGGGACAAAATGTGCCGCCGTGACCAATCAGGTTCCCTCACCTGATCCAGGTTCAGCCTATGGGTCTAGGCTTTAGTCTAAAGAGCCTCAGGTCTCCTGCAGACGCAGCGCCACAAAGCGCTGTCCCTCGTCTGAGCGGACCAATAGCAGGACCGATTTGCGGTCCCTTTCCTTCGCATCGGTAATGTCTTCCGTGACGTCCGACAATGTCTCCACCGGCTCACCGGCAACTTCAACGATAATGTCGCCGGGACGCAGACCTTTGTCAGCGGCCTGGCTGGCAGGCTTGACTGCACGGATCACAACCCCTTCAGGGCTTTCAGCAAGCGCCAATCCCAAGCCATCCAGAATTCCATCATCAGCCGGAGCGGTCAAAGAGGCGGATTGCCGTTCTTCCGGGTAAGCCCCGATTTCGACATCAAGCGCCTGCCGCTCACCATCGCGCCAGAGGTTGAACTGGGCGGTATGCCCTGCTTTGAGCGCAGCTACCGCCTTACTCACATCCTTTGGTGTTTCCATCACAGTGCCGTCGATTGAGTAGATGACGTCGCCAGGCTCCAGACCACCCACCTCAGCGGGACTTCCAGGCACCACCTGTGCAACAAGAGCGCCTTCATCTTCAGAAAGGCCAAGAGTCTCGGCAATTTCCGGACCGACCGGCTGGATCGCAACGCCTAACCAACCCCGCTCAACACGTCCGTTTTCGCGCAGGTCGGCAATCACGTCCGCGGCAACGTTCGCCGGGATCGCAAAGCCGATCCCTACATTGCCGCCGGTGGGCGAGAAGATGGCCGTGTTCACACCAACGACGTTACCGGCGAGATCAAAAGTCGGGCCGCCGGAATTGCCCTGATTGATGGAGGCATCGATTTGGATGAAATCGTCATAGGGCCCAGCGCCAATGTCGCGTCCACGAGCCGAGACGATGCCGGAGGTGACCGTGCCACCAAGACCAAACGGGTTGCCGACCGCCACGACCCAGTCCCCAACGCGCAGATCATCACTTTCCTTGAAAGAGACAAACGGCAGATCTTCGTCTGTCTCGATTTTAAGGAGTGCCAGATCGGTCTTCTCGTCGGTGCCGACAATCTCCGCTTTGGCTTCCGTGCCGTCTTTGAAGACCACAGAGACTTCCACGCCTTTGTCGACCACATGGTGGTTGGTGACGATGTAGCCATCTTCAGAGATGACGAAACCAGACCCTTGAGCCTGTGGTCGTGGGCCGCGCCGCGGGGCGCCGTCACCACCCCGCTCGCCACCGGGACCATCGCGGAAAAACCGTTCAAACGGATGCCCCGGAGGAAAGCCCGGGCGGGGGCCGGATGAGGCGGCTGGCACCTGCTGTACAACCTGGATGCTGACGACGGCAGGCGTAACCTGCTCCACCATGTCGGCAAAACCGGCCATAGGAACGCCGGTCTGAAGTGCCCGGACACTCATGTCAGCTGAGACGGGATAGTTGAGCGACGCAGCGCCAAACCCAATGATCGCGGCCGTCCCAACGGCCGCAAAGAAAGTGCCTTTGTTGCAGAAGAAGCTTTTGTTTTGAGTGTCGTCAGATCGAGGCATTGAGAGGGAACTCCGTTAAATCAGTGCCCTCTAAACATGGGTGCTCCAGTCTTACTGTCACCTGAACGGTCGATTACATTTCGTTCAGCGCAGCGCCGCCTTCTCGCCACATTTGCAGATGGTTTGGCTGAAACTCTAGGCTTTCACGCTTGTGAGAACCTCAATGTCCGATTCAAGCGTGCGGTGAACCGGACACTTATTCGCGATCTCTGCGAGTTTGGCGCGCTCTTCGTCGCTTATGTCCCCTTCTATGTGCAGCTCACGACGTATCACGTCGATCTTCTGATTCCCTTCCGCGGCGCATTCTTCGCAGTCGTCCGCATATACTTTCTCATGGGAAAGCGTTACCCCCAGTTTGGTGGCATTGATGCCCTTGCGCGCCGCATACATGCGCATGGTCATGGATGTGCAGGCTCCGAGCCCCGCCAGGAGCAGATCATACGGCCCGAGGCCCGTATCATCGCCGCCCACTTTTTTGGGTTCATCGGCAAAGATTTCGTGATTGCCCACACGAACAAACTGCTGAAACTTACCCGCGCCCGTTTCTTCAACAGTCACCTTGCCCTGTTCAAGCGGGAGCAGGTCGGCCGCGTCTGGATCAGGGAGGTACCGGTCCGCCCAGGCCGACAGAACATCGGCCACATAGATGGCGTCTGCTTTACGGGTCAGCAGATGGTCCGCATCGTCCAGCGAGACAAAACTCTTCGGGTGCTTCGCCGCCGTATAAATGTCGGTCGCATTATCGATGCCGACCTGCTGATCAAGGGGTGCATGAAACACGATCAGAGCCTTTTTCAGCTTGGCAATTTTGTCCTGCAGGGTCGTTTCCGCGATGTCTTCCAGGAACTGCTTTTTGATCTTGAAGGGCCGGCCAGCAAGCATCACTTCCGCCTCACCCGCGGTTTCAATCTCTTCGATATCGTTTGCGAAAGACTCCGCCACATGATGCGCGGTTGAGGGCGCACCAATGGTCGCAACGGCAACTGCTTCGGGCACCTCGGATGCGGCAGCGAGGACAGCAGCGCCACCAAGCGAATGCCCAACAAGAATACGCGGTGCTTGATGCTCGGTCCGCAGATAGTCCGCGGCGGCGACCAGGTCTGCGACATTGGATGAGAAGTTCGTGTTGGCGAAGTCGCCTTCACTCATGCCAAGGCCGGTAAAGTCGAACCGCAGGACCGCTATTCCCCGCGCGGCGAGTGCGCCCGCAATCCTTGATGCGGCAAAGATATCTTTGGAGCAGGTGAAGCAGTGAGCAAAGAGCGCGTAGGCGCGGATAGGCCCAATGGGTCTGTCCAGCCTGGCGGCAAGCGTGTCGCCCAAGCTGCCGGTGAAACTGATTTTTTCTGAGCGAACGGAACCGGTTGCCATGGAGCCCTCCCAGGGTGCTTTCCAACAAGATCAAGCGGCGGCCTTGTAGAACCGCGCCTCAGCCTAAACTAGCACCGATATGGCGAATGAAGTGGACTGGCTCAATCTTGCTTTGGATCACGGGCGATCACAATTTTCTCAAGTCGAGCCTTTTCCGCCTCTGACAGCGGCGCTGGCGCTTCTACGACGCTCGGTTGGCGCCCGCGGAGATAGAAAAGAACCGAGGCAATGCCGATGAGCAGCACTAGAAATGGGGAGAGCCACAAGAGAACCGTTCCTGCACGCAGCGGCGGCCGCAGCAGCACAAATTCGCCATATCGATCGACAATGTAGGACATGACTTCTTCGTCCGTGTCGCCAGCCGTGAGCCGGTCGCGCACAAGGACGCGCAAGTCTTTTGCCAGCGGCGCATCGCTGTCGTCGATCGACTGGTTCTGACAGACCAGGCACCGCAATTCCTGCGACAAGGTCCTGGCACGTTCTTCCAGCGCGGGGTCATCCAGGCGTTCGCCAGCGTCCACAGCGACAGCGGGGCTCGCAAAGACAAGCATTACCAGGACGGCCACAAGGCGGATCATGCGGCGGCCTCAGGCTTGGCATTGCGGGCTCTGACCGGCGCGCCCACGCGGTAGCGCCTGTCGCTCAAGGAGATCAAGCCGCCAATGACCATGATGACCGACCCGATCCAGATCCAGGGGACCAACGGGTTCACATAGGCGCGTACTGTCCAGGCACCGGTGCCCGTCGGATCGCCGAGCACGACATAAAGGTCGGCCACCCAGATGGTGTAGATGCCGGCTTCCGTGGTCGGCATTTCAGAGACAGTGTAGACGCGTTTCTCCGGGGTCAGGGTCGCGATCTCTTTGCCATTGCGTTCAACCAGGAAGGACCCCCGGTCGGCACGGAAGTTGGGGCCGTCATAGGCTTCAATATTCTGGAACGTTATGGCATAGCTGCCCACATCAAAGGTCGACCCGGGTGTGAGCGCCTCGATGACCTCTACGCGCCAGGAGGTGATGCCGACGATCCCGATCACCATGACGCCGACACCGGCATGGGCCACACAGGTCCCCCAGGCTGAACGCGGCAGCCGGCGGGCTTTGTTGAAGGCTTCTTCAAGGGACGCGCCACGGAACAGGCGCACGCGATAACCGATTTCCGAGAAGGCCCCAGCAATCAACCACACACCAAGGGCGATGCCGAAAGGCGCTGCCCAGGGGCCGTCATTCTGCCACATCCAGGCAGCGGCAAGGCCGACAGTGCTGATGGCCGCGGCGACACCCAGACGTTGTGTTGCTGCAAATACGTCTGCCCGTTTCCACCCAAGCAGTGGGCCAAATGGCACCAGCAGCAGAAGGGGAATAACGATCGGCACGAAGGTGAGATTGTAGAAAGGCGGACCGACGGAAATCTTGCTGCCGTCGATCGCATCAAGCGCCAAGGGGTAGAGCGTGCCCACGAACACCGCCACCGTGGCGGCGGAGAGCAAAAGATTGTTGACGATGAGCGCCGCCTCCCGGCTCAAAGGCGCGAAGACCCCTTCGACCTTCAAGGAGGGTGCGCGCAGCGCGTAAAGCATCAACGCACCCCCGACAAAGAAGACCAGAATGCCCAGGATCACGACGCCGCGGGCTGGATCAACGGCAAAGGCATGGACCGATGTCAAAACGCCCGACCGGACAAGGAAGGTGCCGATGAGGCTGAGCGCAAAGGTGAAGATGGCCAGCAGCAAGGTCCATCGTTTCAGCGCCCCGCGCTTCTCGACGACGATGGCTGAGTGCAAAAGTGCTGTCCCCAAGAGCCAGGGCATGAGGGAGGCGTTTTCCACCGGGTCCCAGAACCACCAGCCACCCCAGCCGAGCTCATAGTAAGCCCACCAGGACCCCATTGCGATGCCTAGGGTCAGAGAGCACCAGGCGGCGAGCGTCCAGGGGCGCACCCACCGCGCCCAGGCGGGATCAACCTTGCCCTCCAGCAGTGCCGCGACGGCAAAGGAAAAGGCAATGGAGAAGCCCACATAGCCCATATAGAGAAAGGGTGGATGAAAGGCCAGCGCGGGGTCCTGCAGAATGGGATTGAGACCATTGCCGTCAAACGGCGCTGGGTCGAGGCGCAGGAACGGGTTTGATGTGAACAGCAGGAACATGAGAAAGGCGGCGCCGATCAGGCCCTGGACGCCCAAGACCCTGGCGCGCAACCCGTCCGGCAAATTGTTGCCGAAAAAGGCGACGGCAGCCCCGAAGGTCGCGAGGATCAGGATCCAGAGAAGCATTGAACCTTCATGGTTTCCCCAGGCACCGGTGAGCTTATAGATCATCGGTTTGGCGCTATGGGAATTTGCCGTTACCAGCGACAGAGAGAAATCGGAGACCGCAAAGGCGTAAACCAGGGCGGCAAAAGATACGGACAGCAGTACAAACTGAACGCGCGCTGCCGGAACCGCGAGGCGTCCAAACGCCGCGTTGAAGGGCATGCCGAGGAGCGGGCCCAAGGCCTGCACCAGCGCCACGCCCAGGGCGAGCACCAAGACAAAATGACCGAACTCAGCGATCATGGATATGCCCCCTGCCCATAGGTCTCGCTGTGGGGTGCTTCTGCGCCCTCGCCCTGCCAATTGCCTGCGCGCTTCAGCGCATCGGCGACCTCCGGCGGCATGTAGTTTTCGTCATGCTTGGCGAGAACCGTGTCAGCGGTGAATTTCAGGTCGGCCAGTAAAACACCTTCAGCCACAACGCCCTGCCCCTCGCGAAACAGGTCGGGCAAGATGCCGTCATAGGTGACGTACAAGGTTTCCGAGAAATCGGTCACAGCGAAGCGGACAAAGGTGCCTTCGCCCCGCTCGATGCTGTCTTCAACGACCAGGCCACCGATGCGCATCCGCGTGCCTTCTTCCACATTCTGCTCGACAATGTCCGCAGGGCTATAAAAGAAAACAATATTGTCGCTCAGGGCATAGAGCACGAGCCCCACGGCCAGTCCCAAAATGCCGAGGCTGGTTCCAATCATCGTGGCGCGGCGCTGCTTTCGCGTCATGTATCCTCGCAGTGATCAGATGGACGACCAGATGCCCACCTTCCTTTGCCTCAGGTATACCTGTGCTCGCCCCGGTCTCAAACCGGCAAATCGCCGCGCATCTCGACCCTAAAGCCCCAGTGCGGCTCGGGTTATCGGCCCCACCATGCCATCGACATCTAGCCCCAGCTCTTGCTGGCGCTCGCGAACAATGCGTTCCAGACTCGCATCGAAGATGCCATCCACATTGATGGCATAGCCGGAGGCCACCAGGGCTTCTTCAAGAGCCCGAACGTCGGCGCCGCTCATGGGCGGATCGGTCAGTTTCAAGGTTCTGAGCCCGGCATCTTCTGCTGTGGCTCGGACGGGAGCGGCGGCCTGCAGAATGTCTCGATCCACCCGAACGCCCCTTGCCACAAAGGGCAGCTCAAGCGCCCAATTCCCCGCCTCCATCAACGCCAGAAAGGTGTCCATGCGATAGACGGTCTTGTGAAGCAGCATATTTCGGTGAGAGGCGAGCCAGTCGCGGCGTTCGGTGACATAGTGCCTGATCCAGGATCGACCCTCTCCTGCACCAGGCGCGCCATGCCGGTCAAAGGTCCGATTCTTGATGAAGCTCCAGGACCCATGGATGTGACTGTCATAGACCACGGCGATGGCGAGCGGGTCTGTGAGCCCCAGGGCTTCTGCAGCGCGCTCAGCCGGGCGCCAATAGGCGTCATCAAAAAAGCGGTCTTGTTCCTCTTGCATCACCGGATCGTTGCCGGCAGCCTCCAATATCCCCTTGAGTGTCGCATCAAAGTCGAGACTGACATCCATGTCTCTCAGCCGCTGCAGATAGGGCTCGAGATGATGTCCGAAGGCAGCTCCCGCTGCATTGACGTAGCGCTTGATCAGGAGAAACAGATTGCCTGACGCGAGCGTCGTCTGTGCCCGTCCGTAGGTGAGGTGGCCCGTATCGCCCGGCAGCACCGTCACCTTCCCATAGTCACCCAGTGCCGCGCCGGTTTCGAAAATGTTCACCACCGCCTTCGCGGCTTTCTTTTCTATGTCGCTAATCGGCATGTCCGCTCCTTAACCCCGCCCGGTTGACCAGAACCCGCAACTTGTGACTTCATATTGAAGTCTAGGGGTAGATGCGAGGATAGGGGATAGAATGAAATTGTCACGGTTGCAGATGGGGTGGTCCTCCTTCCCACACCTGATCGCCTGCGGGTTCCTGGCGGTCTTCCTGGCGGGCTGTTTTCCAACATCTGAGCACCCTATCGCCCTCAATGGCGAGGCAGATGCCCCTGACATCTTCTCCGGGATCTGGGAGGGCGGTCTGGGCGACGGAAAAGCCACCCTCATTTTCATGGAGGGTGCTGAGGATGCGCCCCCTTCTCCGCGTTTTACCGGTCTGTTTATTCGTCATCGCGAGGGTATGCCATCGATCAATGAAGGTTGGATGGAGTTTGAGGCCGAAGCCGCGGAAATACGGGGAGAGATTTTTCTGTCCCTGCTTTTAAAGCGGCTCGACGGCAAACCCGCCGAGGAGGATGAAGCAGGCTATTACCTGTTTCGCGTTCAGATGAACGGGGATGAGATGTCGGTCACAACCCTTGACGACCGCGTTATGGTCGAACTTCTCAATCGCGGTGCGCTCGATGGGACCGTGTCCAGTTCGGTGGGGCTACAGGTTATCCGGATCACATCAGACAGCGTCGGTCTGCGCGCCTTCCTGGTGAACGCTGACTTGGAAGAAATCTTCTCCGAACCGTTTGCCCGCTTCACTCGTCAGCGGTAGGGGCGTTTTGGCTCGCAAGAAAAGCCTCGCCAGCACGAACCTGTGCTTCGACGGCTGCAACCCATGGCGCCCCTTCCGGTGCCTCAGACAATAACACTTTCCACTCCGCCAAAGCCTCTGTGACATCTCCCCGCTGAGCCTTGGCGAGCGCCACATAAAAACGTGCGCGCGGATGTGTTGGGTCTTCCCGCAGGGCCGCTTCAAATGCTTGACGCGCTGGCGGTGGAACCATGCCATCGCTCGACAGCGTCAGCGCTTCGCCAAGTCCCGCCAGAGCATCAGCGTCCCGACCTTCAAGCTGCATGATTGTCCCAAAGGCATTGATCGCCTCACCGTAGCGGCCAAGCTGCATATAGACGGGTGCGATCAGTCGCCAGCCGGTTACATCATCAGGCTCTTCTTTCAGCTGTGCTTCCAGACGCGCCACGAGGCCCTCCACGGGCAGCTGATCAAGCGGTTGTTCGAGCCGCTCGGCATAGGGCAGTCCCGGCAGCCCGGGCGAGCCCATCACAAGATAGGTGGCCAGCACACCCACGGGTAGCAGAACGGCGACGGTCGCCATTAGAAGACGGTTCCGTTGTAGCTCCGAAGGCCCAGATTTTTCTGTCTCTTCGTTCTCTTCGGCATCGGCGGCAGCGAGTAAGCGCCGGGAAATCTCGATACGCGCAGATGCTGCTTCCGTCTCCGGCAGGATCCCCTTCTCGACATCCCGGTCGATTTCTTCCAACTGGTCCTGATAGACGGCAATGCCCGCTTCGCGGGAGCCATGCGCCCTGCCCTCGCCCAAAACAGCCCGGAGAATGTAGGCGATGGTTGCGGCGGTGACGCCCGCAAACAAAAGCCAAAGCAACATCTCTTGGGGACTCAGGGGCAACAGCAATCTCCAGCACGGGGTCAGGTTCGTGATGTCGATTGTATAGAGGGTCCGCCGCCTCGCGTCACCCTGCGCCCCCCGAATCTACGTCGGCGAATTTACTCAAAGCGGCGCAACAGCTCAGGCGATGACGGTTTCAGGTTCCTTTTCACCTGCAGGTGCGTCAATTCGCTCCAAGGGCAAATCGACAAAGACACTCGTGCCTTCACCCCGGGCGCTTTCAATCGTCAGTTCTCCGCCATGGAGTTCTGTCAGACGCCGTGCCAAGGGCAGACCCAGGCCGGTGCCTTCATAAGTGCGGGTGAGCGTGCCATCGATCTGGCGGAAAGGCTCAAGGGCTTCGGGAATATCCTCAGGGGCCATCCCGATGCCTTGGTCGATTACTGCGATCCGCAAGGCAGTCTGTGTTTCCGTGACGTCCACCCGGACCGTGGTTTTCTCACGAGAGAATTTAACCGCATTGGACAGAAGGTTGATCAGGATCTGTTTCATGGCGCGCTCATCACAGCGCACGCCAAGACCGTCGGCGACATGCCGTTCGAGTTTCACGCCTGCCTGATCCGCGCGCGGCGCCACAATCCGCATCACAGTATCAATGGTCTCTTCAATGCCGACCACTTCTTCCGCGAGTTCGAACTTGTCTGCCTCAATCTTCGACAGGTCCAGAATGTCATTGATGATGTTCAGCAGGTGAATGCCTGAACTGTGAATATCCTGAGCGTATTCCTTGTACCGGTCATTACCGAGTTCGCCGTAAATCTCGCGATCCAGTGCCTCGGAGAAGCCTATGATTGCATTGAGGGGCGTCCGCAGTTCATGGCTCATGTTCGCGAGGAACTCGGTTTTCGAGCGGTTTGCCGAGTCAGCAACATCACGGGCATCGCGTAGGCGCTCCTCTTCTTCGCGGCGGTGTGTGATGTCGTGGAGAGCGATGAGGATGGTCGCCGCACCGCGATAGCGCATTGCAGAGGTGGTGACATTCACCCAAAGGTGACGACCATCTGCCGACTCAATGGCAATCTCCGCGGGTTCCCTTGCGTTCAGGAAAGTCGTCACGTCCTCGAAGCGATTCTCCACCATGCGGGCTTCGATAACTTTCTGAAGGTCCAGGTTCTTGATCTCGTCCGGCCCTACGCCCAGCAAATCGCATGCCGCACGGTTGCCGAGCTGGATTTTCGTTTCGCCCGGATGCACAAGCACCAATGGCAAAGGCGCCGCGCGGAACACGCCCTCAAAACTGCGCTCATTCGCCCGCGCTTCCGTTTCGGCAACCTGACGCTCGGCAATCTCCTCCGCCAAGCGGCCTGCCATGGTCTTGTGATGCTCCATGGACAGATATTCAGTCCGGCGCAAGCGTCCCCAAAGTCTTCCCAGCTGAATGCCGACAAAATTGACCGTCACGCACATGACGGTCAGAACCGCCAATCCATAAAGCGAGATGTTCGGTGTAAGACTCGTCGCCGCGATAAGGGCGATGCTGCACAGGACGCCGACCATCGCATTCAGGTGCAGACGATTTGGGACAGCAATATAGTAGGTGAACAAGATGACGATGGTCGCGACAGCCATGTCCCGAACCGACGAGGTCCCAACAAGGGACGACATCATAAACACAGTGAAGAGGTAGAGTTCTGTAAACGTGACACTCGCGTAGAATGCGTTGGTATCCTTGCCGTCGGAGAAGAGGACGACGGGCACGAATGCCACGATGAGTGTCAGCACACGCAAGGCAAGGAGCTGAAGGAAAGCCTGGGAGTACCCAAGGGTAATGAAGTCCACACCGGCGGCAACCATGAATACCAGGGCCGCCAACATCACCGCACGGCTGCGCGCGATCACCTCACCCCAGGTGTCTTTCACAAAACGCGCTTCCTGCGTCCGGTCCGCAAATTCCCCATCCCAGCGGTAAACAGGCTGGTCCGAATTTGTGTCGACCGGTTGTGTAATTTCTGTCGTCGACATGGCACTCACTCAACACAACAAACGCGGATTCAGACGTCTAGCCGTCGCCAAACCCGCAGCACCCCAAGTGTTCCGGCAGAGTACCTTCCGGACCGAAAAGATTTGGTTATGGCGAATGGGCCATTTTCACTAAAAAACGACAGATCTGCGCTGAAACGCTCAGCGGCGCTATAGTGAGCTTCTGTTAACGATAAGGACCGCGATTCCCCGCGGTTTCCAAAGGGAGTGACGACGTGTCTGGGGTTTTGGACGGCATTAGAGTTTTGGATTTTGGGCGCTATATCGCGGGGCCTTACTGCGCGACGCTGCTTGCGGATATGGGCGCCGACGTTATCCGGATTGAAAAGCGTGATGGCAGCGAGGACCGGTTCGTCCAGCCTGTGATCCCCGACGCCGCCCCGGGCGAAGGCGGCGAAGGCACTATGTTTCTGCAGCTCAATCGCAACAAACGAGGCATGACCCTCGATCCCATGTGCGACAAAGGACGGGAGATTGTTGCGCAGCTCGTGTCCGACGCCGACGTGGTGGTCGCAAACCTGCCACCGCAAACACTGAGTGCCATGGGCCTGGATTATGAAACGCTGTCGGCCACCAATCCAAAGATCATTCTGACCACAGTCTCCGCCTTCGGGCACGGCGGCCCCTACTCGAACCGGGTGGGCTTCGACGGCGTGGCGCAGGCCATGAGCGGTGCCGCCTACCTCACGGGTCGTGCAGACGAACCGACCAAAAGCTACGCGCCTTGGGTCGATTTCGGAACCGCGGTTCTATCCGCCTACGGAACGATGGCCGCATTGATGGCCAGGCAGCAGACCGGTAAGGGACAGATGGTCGAAGGGGCTCTTCTCGCCACCGCGCTCAATTTCTTCAACTTTCATCTGATCGAGCAGGATTTGCGCGGGACCAACCGCACCGCGATCGGCAATCGCAGCCCTTATGCAGGGCCGGCAGACTGCGTACAGACGAAGGACGGATGGATTTTCGTTCAAGTCATCGGCGATCCTCTGTTCAGGCGGTGGGCCAAGCTGATGGGCGAAGAAGACTGGCTCTCTGACCCTCGGTTTGCAGATGACCTGAAACGCGGCGAGCATGGCGAGGTGTTGAGTCAGCGGACCGCCGACTGGGCGGCGCAATATACGATGGAAGAAGCACTAAGCATCTTGGGAGAGGCCCGGATTCCTGCCGGGCCTGTCTATTCGCCAGCCCAGGCCCTTGAGGACCCGCACATACAAGCCATGAAGTTCATGACGCCGGTCGACTTTCCCGGCTTGCCTCATCCGGCGCCGGTCATGGAGACGCCGGTGAAACTCTCCGACACACCCGGCGGCATCCGCCATCGTGCCCCCCTGCTTGGGGAGCACACAGACGCGATCCTTGGCGACCTGGGATATGATCGGGCCGCGATCGAAGAATTGCGGGCTCAAGGTGTGATCTAATAGATCGGCCAGAAGGAACTTCCGTATGCAGCTGCCTGAAAATCTGCCTCGTGTGTCTCTCATGGATGGTCCCACGCCCTTGCAGGAAATGCCGCGTCTGCGCGCCGCGCTCATGTCTGACGGTCGTCCCTGCCCGCGGCTCTTTGTAAAGCGCGATGATCTCACCGGCCTTGCGGGCGGCGGCAATAAAACGCGGAAGCTTGAGTATCTCATTGGCGACGCGCTTGATAAGGGGGCGGATACGGTGATCACCGCCGGGGCCGTCCAGTCCAACCATGCGCGGCAAACGGCGGCAGCGGCAGCCAAGGCAGGGCTCGCCGCCCATCTCATTCTGTTTGAAAGCGTGGCCTATGGTGACCCGGCCTACAGCACATCCGGCAACATCTTGTTAGACGGCATTCTAGGCGCGGAGGTCCATCGGCAGCCGAGAGACGCCGACGCCCGGGCGGTCTTCGAGGAGGTCACGTCCAAAATCCGCGCGGCGGGAGGCACGCCCTATCTCATTCCGGTGGGCGGATCGAACGCCATCGGGTCGACCGCCTACGCTAAAGTTTTTCTGGAAATCCAAGATCAGGCACGTGCCCAGAACCTGACGATTGATCGTATTTTTCATGCAAATGGCAGCCTCGGGACGCAGGCAGGATTGCTGGCGGGTCGCGCACTTGCCCAAGGGGGGCCCAGAGTGAGTGCGGTGAGTGTCTCCAAGCCTAACAGGGACGCGCTTCTCGACGAGCTCCTGGAGATTGCCAACCAGACGTCAGAGCGCATTGGCGGCGGCCCTGTCAGCGCGGATGAGGTGCATGTGGATTTTCGACATCTCGGAGAGGGATATGGCCTGCCGACGGAAGCCATGGTGTCAGCTGTCGAGCTGGTCGCTCGAACCGAAGGCCTGTTGCTCGACCCTGTCTATACGGGCAAGGCGATGGCGGGGCTTATCTCTGCGATCCTCAAAGGAGAAATCGCAGACAGCGAGACGATTGTCTTCTTGCACACCGGTGGCATGCCGGGGCTGTTCGCCTATCCAGGTGAGTTTCAATCAAGATAGTCGGCGGGCGCCACGCGCGATCTCAAGCCGAGGCTTGAAGCGCCACTCGTCCGCGTTTCAGCAGCGTCTCTGCACCGGCATGGCCGGTCAGCTGTTCCGAGATCTCTGCAGCAAGCTCCAGATACGCTTCGGCACTGCCTGCTGTGTCTGCATCACAATGGCGTAATTCCTCAAGGATCGCGTCTTCGTAGGTGACCATGTAGGCCTCAAGCTCCGGCAACAGTTTGTCATACGCTGCCTGAGCACCGATCGATTGCGCCTTATCCTTCGTCTGCATGACGAATTTCAACTCGCGTTGAATGCGCGAGGTTTTTTCGTCGTCGGGCATATGGGCAATGTCAACGCGCCGTGGGCCTGAACGGCCAAAACCGCCAATCCTTTGCAAAGGGAGCGCAGCCGCCAAATCTTTCGGATAGTGGGCAAACTCGTCGCTGATGGCCGTGGAGATGACGTTACGTGCCGCCAGCAAACGTTGCCCCCAGTTCCCGATACGCAGCAGTTCAATTTCCCGGGTAATCCCCCTTGAGAGCTCGGAAAACTCGATGATCTGAATGTGCAACTCTTCCAAATCAGAAAGGCCGGGACGCAGGTTTTCGAAGAAAGAGGAGATCATCTCAAGACGACGAATGAGACGCTCGCCGAGGATTGAGAAGTCCGTCCGCGAGATCATCGTATCGTCGGTCTTTTGCGCAATTTTGCGCGCCAAACGCAGAATCTGCCATGGACAATCGAGCCGCCCCATCACCGCAAGGGCAAGGTAGATGGCCCGGTCCGGATCTCTTTCATAAAGGATGTCATAGAGGTCGCGAACCTTGGAGACCATATGGTCGTCAAACGACGCTATGTGCCGGGGAACGCTCGCCTGCATCTCCCGCATTTCGTCAAGAATGATGAAAACGTCGGCGACTTCGCGCGCATCGGCGATGCCATCATAGCCGCCAAGCTGGGCCGCAGTGCTGTTCGCGTATTTTGTGTCCGTCTCACAGCGTTCAATTGCCGCTGTCATTGCGGTACCGGCCGCCTGCAAAAGGACAGTTACCGCAGCTTGCAGCGCGTTCTCGTCGCCACTTTCGATATGGGTTTCGACACGCGCCACCATCGCTGGCAGCGTGTCGGGAAGAAGTTCGTTTTTAATCCAATTCCAGATCAGTTCGATCGAGGCGCGCGGGATGAGACCCGGTTCTTTTTCTGACCGCTCTCCATCGAACAAGAAGTCTTCGAACGGGGCGGTGAAGAGCCGTATGTCCGTGAGCGACCCGTCCCGCTTGTCGGGGGCCTTCTCGGGGGCTTTCCCAAGCGCGGGCGCAAGGCTTTCGCGAATATCGTCGATGGAAAGCCCAAGGTGCGCCGCCGGTAGCGTGCCCTTTTCGACTGCATCCATAAGCTTCACCGCTGCCGGTGGCGGCAGGTCGGATAGAAACTGTCTCAATGCGTCGGTCTTAGTCACAACCAGCCTTCCAAAACGCTCCGTCGTGCGGCTCCATCATGCAGCCGCACGGGCACCCTGAGCGGGAGTATCCCACTCCTTGTTGTATGGCCTCATGCTTAAGAATCTGTTCACAAAGCCAGAACTTAAGCACTAAAAAAGGCCGCAGAACCTTGATTCTGCGGCCTTATTTCGCTCAGAAGCGATTTCTTATTGCATGCGCTCGATGATGATCGCCGGTGCCATGCCGCCAGCCGCACACATCGTCACAAGACCGAACTGCTTGTCCTGACGTTCCAGCTCATCGACCATGGTGCCGACAAGGATCGAGCCGGTCGCGCCAATTGGGTGGCCAAGGGCCATAGCGCCGCCGTTCACGTTCACTTTCTCCCGATCGAGATCGAGATCGCGAATGAACTTCTCGGTCACGACTGAGAAGGCTTCATTGATCTCAAAGAGGTCAATGTCGTCCAGCGACATGTCTGCCTTCGCGAGCACTTTCTTCGCGGCAGGAACAGGGGCGTTCAGCATCAAGGTGGGGCTGTCACCCATGTTGGCCATTGCGACTACGCGGGCGCGCGGCTTCATGCCGTTTGCTTTGGCATATTCCGGTGACGCGAGCAGCAGTGCTGCAGCGCCATCAACCACACCGGAGGAGTTCCCTGCATGGTGTACATGGTTGATTTTGAGGTCGGGGTACTTCGCAGCGACCAGCTTGCGGAAGGTTGTGCCTTCTTCGTCCAGCTCAAAATCTGCAATCGCTTCGAACGATGGGGCGAGGCTTGAAAGCCCTTCCAGCGTCGTCTGCGGGCGTGGAAACTCTTCCTTGTCCAGGGCGAGTGTTCCGTCTTCGTGGTACACAGGCACGAGCGCCTTGTCGAAGTGGCCGCCTTTGATCGCTGCGTCTGCACGCTGCTGACTCACAAGAGCAAGCTCGTCCAGAGCCTGGCGGGGAATCTGTTCCAGCGTGGCAATCGCGTCGGCGCACACGCCCTGGTGCGGCTGCGGGTGCTCATGGCGCAGGCGCTTGTTGCCATTGTCCATGAAAGGCGATCCGCCTTTGTTCATCTGCCCGAAGAGCGACATCATTTCGGTACCACCGGCAATGGTCAGATCTTCCATGCCGGACATGATGTTCGCCGCAGCAATATTGACTGAGGTAATGCCGGAGCCGCAGAAACGGTCGAGGGTCATTCCGCTTGAGCGCACATCATAGCCTGCATCAAGCGCTGCCATGCGGCCCAGGTCGCCGGACTGTGTGCCTTTCTGGGAGCTTGTGCCCCAGACAATGTCGTCAACTTCTTCGGTCTTAATGTCGTTCCGCTCTTTCAGCGCCTTCAACACCGTGGCCCCAAGCTGCTGCGGGTGAATTTCCGCCAACGCGCCTTTGCCTACTTTGCCGATGCCGCGCGGGGTGCGACAGGCGTCGATAATCCATGCCTCAGCCATGTTTCTCACCTTCATGTTTTTTGTTTCGAACAGTTGGGATAATGGGTTCCGGGCCCGCTCGCAACCAGTCTCGAACTCCCATTTCGATTGACGCAGGGGCGGCTTGCGGCTGTTCTCGAAAAAACTTGCGTCAACCTGCCCGAAATACCCTGTTTTTCGCCAAAATCGGACAAAACGGATACATTGGACAGGAATAAACCCCCAATTCGGGCGTGGAGGCACTGGTGTTCGATACCTTCTTTTCAGACCTGCAAGCGCGGCTTATGCGGGAAATTTGGGCTGAGCCCAAAGAAGACATCCCGTTCTTCAAGCGCCCGTTCGTGGTGGCGGCGCAGATATTGTGGGTTGTCATTCGAGATCTGCTGACGGGACAGGCGAACCTGCGCGCCATGAGCCTCGTTTACACGACGCTGCTTGCGATCGTGCCCGTGCTCGCCTTGATGTTCGCCATACTCAAAGCCTTCGGCGTCGACGACCAGATCGAAACCTTGATGCTCGAGTTCCTCGCGCCCATGGGAGAACAGGGCGTGGAGATCACCGAACGAACAATTGCATTCGTTCAGCAGGTCAACATATCCGTGCTTGGATCGGTCGGTCTTGTTTTTCTCATCTACACGCTGATTTCCCTCATTCAGAAAATTCAGGCCGCTTTTAACGCCGTGTGGCAAGTAAGTTCCGAAGGGTCGCTTGCACGGCAAATGGCCTCCTATGTCAGTGTTGGATTGCTCGGACCTCTTCTTCTCTTCATTGCCATTGGTGTGATCGCGACAACCGCCAGCTCGTTTCTGATGGATACGGTTGGTGCGTTCGGCCCCATAAGGGCAGCTATTGAAGAAGCGAGCCGGCTTGTTCCTTTCATCATCACGATGAGCGTGTTTGCATTCCTCTACCTTGTTGTACCGAACACGCGGGTGAATATCTCCGCGGCGCTCGTGGGCGGAGCGATCACAGGGGTGATGTGGGTCGCGACAGGATGGGCGTTTGCCACATTCGTTGTGACGTCGGCGAACTATGCCGCCATCTATTCGGCGTTTGCCAGTGTCGTTCTGGGGATGATCTGGCTTTATGTCGCCTGGCTCATTGTGCTTGTAGGGTGCTCGGTGACCTATTACTTCCAAAACCGGGCGCACCTTTCGCCCGAGTCAGGCCTCATGCGCCTCACTCTGGATCAGGTGAAACGGACATGCCTTGTGCTCCTGACAGTGATCCATCGGTCCTTCCACACAGGTGATACGTCCTGGACGGCTAAGCGCCTGTCGCGGCGACTGGGCATTCCGCCTCAAACCGTGGAGCTTATTGCTGATCCCTTAAGACGGGCCGGTTTGGTCGCCTGGGCGGGGAAAGAAAAACGTCTGGTGCCCACAAAGCCCGCCGACATGACACAGGTAAAAGAGGTACTCGAGATTATTGCGACAGATGATCACCATGGCGCGGCCGAGGACACCACGCTCGGTGCCGATCCGTCTGTCGATGCGCTGCTGCATTCTCTGGTGGAGGCTGAGAGTTCGGTTCTCAAGCAAACCACCATCGCCAACCTTATCGAGCAGGACGGCGCAGCGGCGACATAATAAACGCCGCCCCGACAATTTGGTCAGAGCGGCGCTCGATTGGCAGAAATGTTTTGCGAGGAGGAGACTACATAACCTGCCATTGGCCATCTGGTTGGCGACAGGCGGTTCCGTAAGCCTGTTGAGGTTCGCCACCGATGTAAACGGTCTGCTGATATTCGCGGCAATAGCCCTGCGCGGAATTGTAGGAGCGGCCCGGCGTTACGGTGCCGTAGTTGCCGCTGTCATCATTGTACCAGTCTTGTTCATAGCCGGTATCAAGTGCCCGTTCCGACGCGTATGCGATGTGCTGACGATCGCGGCGATCCAGACTGCGTCCAATGCCCTGACCCAGTGCGGCACCGGCGACAGCGCCAACGCCGGTTGCAATGAGGCGGCCACTCCCTGATCCGAACTGTGAGCCTGCAAGCCCGCCTGCGATGGCACCGATGATTGTCCCGGCACCTTCCCGCGGACCGGCACCATGGGCATAACAGCCTGTGAGAGAAACGGCGATGAGGCCCACCGTGGCCAGCTTGGCGATTTTCATAACGAACCCCGTTTGTTCGGTTGATCCAACATATGGACAACATTATGTGGCCCGGTTTGATCTGACCGTGAACACACCGTTCATCTGCCATTCATACAAAAATCGCCGAAATCCGGGAAAAATCAGACGCGGGGAAGCGAAATCTCCGCGCGGAGACCCTTTTGTTCACTTTCGGACAAGCGCAGCTCACCGCCATAGAGTTCCGCGGTCTCGCCCACGATATTGAGGCCGAGACCTGAGCCCGGCACCGCTTCGTCAAGCCGCTCACCGCGCTTCAAGACCTGGGCCCGTTTCTCCGGAGGCAGCCCTGGCCCATCATCGTCAACCGTGATCGTCAGCATAGGGATGGTTCCTGTGGAGGCTGCGGCGGTCACGGTCACACTCTTCTCCGCCCACTTGCAGGCATTGTCCAACAGGTTACCGACCATCTCTTCCAGGTCTTGTGCTTCACCTTTGAAGCACAGCCCCTCTTCCACCTGCATCGTGATCTCGATTTTGCGGTCCTGGTAGATACGCTCCAGCGTCCGGGCAAGTCCGGCGAGCAAAGGCTTAACCGGCGCCGACGCGCCCAGCACACGGGCGTTTGCAGCAGTGCGGGCGCGGGACAGATGATGTTCGATCTGCTGGCGCATCAGCCCCGTCTGGTGCGTAACGGTGTGAGACAGCGGGCCATCATCTTCACGGGCTTCATTTGCCAGTACACTTAAGGGCGTCTTCAATGCATGGGCCAGATTGCCGACATGGGTCCGTGCCCTCTCCAATACATCATTGGCATATTCCAGAAGCGAGTTCAGCTCATTCGCCAGCGGTTCGATCTCTGTCGGAAAATCCCCTTTGAGCCGCGTTTCTTCGCCATTGCGAATATCCTGAAGTCCCTGGCGGACCCGTTCCAGAGGTTGCAGGCCGTAGCGCACCTGAATCAGCAATGCGATCAGGATACCAGCGCCGATAACGGCGAGGGCTGCCGCAAGCAGGCCGCCAAATTCGTCAACCTGCTCGTCCAGTTTGGAAATGTTGCCCGCTACGGCGAAGGATATCTGCGCGTCTAGCCCAGGCACGCGTACGACCCGCTCCACAACCCTCAGCGGTTGATTTTCAGGCCCCAGGCTGCGGCCTGTCAGCAGTTCGTCCAAGGGTGCGCCGGTCTCCAGCAGATCCCGGCTCGGTGTGCGAAGTGCCTGATCAAAAAGCGAGCGCGAGCGCAGCGGGGTTTGCTTGCCGTCTGCCGCTTCGGGTTTGCCGTCACCAATGGCGCGGACCTGCCAATACCAGCCCGAATAGACCCTTTGGAAGCGCGGATCGCTTAATTGCCGTGTAAGCGCGAGCTCCCCCTCCTCCGTCACCTCAATGGTGGCGATGAGACTGTCGAGGATGGCATCCAGGTTCGCATCAAACGTCGCTTCCACCGATTGGCGAAAGACCGATGACAGGGCGAGGCCGCCCGCGATCAACACAATGGCGAGCCAGATGGCGGCCGCGGCAGTGAGCCGGAACGCTAGGCTATCAAGCCGCATCTTCGGCAGTTGCAAGCCGGTACCCCAATCCCCGAACCGTTTCGATTATGTCCTTGCCGAGCTTGCGGCGCAGACGCCCTACGAAGACCTCAATCGTGTTTGAATCGCGATCAAAGTCCTGATCGTAGAGATGCTCAACCAATTCGGTCCGCGAGACAACCTTATCCTGGTGGTGCATCAGGTAGGCGAGCAAACGGTATTCCAGCGACGTAAGCTTGATCGGCTCCCCATTGAGGGTCACGCGTGCGCTGCGGGTATCAATCCGCAGGCCTCCCAACTCCAGTTCACTGGTCGCATGACCGGCAGAGCGGCGCAGCAGCGCACGCACCCGCGCCAGCACTTCTTCGGTGTAAAAAGGCTTGGTCACATAGTCATCCGCACCGGCATCGAAGCCGGCCACTTTGTCGGACCAGCGGTCGCGGGCGGTCAGGATCAGCACCGGCATGTCTTTGCCAGCGCGCCGCCATTTTTCCAGGACGGTGACACCGTCCATTTCCGGCAGACCGAGATCGAGTATCACCGCGTCATAAGGTTCTGTATCGCCCAGAAAGTGGCCCTCTTCGCCGTCGGTGGCTGTGTCGACCACATAGCCAGCATCGGACAGGGCTTCGCGCATCTGGCGGTTCAAATCAGGATCATCTTCAACTACAAGCAACCGCATACCAACCTCCAAACCGTTGGCGCATGTTGAGCGTTATCGCCCACCCCTACGCACATTCATAATGCGGCCGTTACGGGCGTTCACTGCGACCAGCAGCACCTCGCCTTCAGACAGCATTTTTATGTTGTAAACGCCCGCCTGCCTATTGAGCCCTGCGTCCAGGAGACGTCCCGGATAACGAGAGCGCACCGTGGACAAGGCCTGCTCCATGGAGATGTATTGCCCTGAGCGCACAGCGTCGCGGGCATCATCCTGGTCAGACCTTGCATAGGTGTTGCCGAAAGGACCCGCCCAAAGCCCTGGGGGATCATCATTCGCAGAAGCAATATCGCTCCCCGCAAAGAGACATGTCAGGGCCAAAACAGCGGCAAATATGGTGGACTGGCGTTTCATGATCCTCGTTGTACGCAAGATCGCCTGAACCCGCCATGAACATGGGCGTTCAGGTTCGTTAAGGAAACGAGCGCACGTTCAAAGAGGGTCAGAACCCTTCCATATGAACATATTCGCTAAAGTCGGCGCGGTCAGTCCTCAATGTGTTAATGGGCGCATTTTCGTCCATATAGCCGATCCCCATGCCGCAAAAGAACATGAGATTGTCGGGAATGCCCAAAAACTCTCCAATGGTCTTGTACCAAAGCGCCCAGGCTTCCTGCGGCGCGGTGTGAAGGCCTTCTTCACGGGCCATCAACATGATGCTCTGAATATACATGCCAAGATCCGACCATTGCCCCAGGCCCATTTGCCGATCGATGGCGAAGAACATCGCGGCCGGGGCGCCGAAGAGATCGAAGTTCCGGTTGAAGTGTTTTTGCCGTCCCTCTTTGTCCTCGCGGGCGACATTGATGGTCGCGTACATATCTTCGGCACATTTCGACCGGCGGGCTTTGTAAGGGTCCGTCAGCTCAGCAGGGTAGATGTCATACTCCGTCCCGCCATCCCCAAAGGGATTGTCGACAATCTTGGTCTGCACAATGGAGCGAAACTCAGCCAGCTTGTCTCCACTGATCGCCCAGACATGCCAAGGTTGGAGATTGCCGCCGGAGGGCGCTCGCGCCGCACTTTTCAGGATGCGGTTGATCTTCTCCGCTTCGACCGGCTGATCGGTATAAGCGCGGCAGGTGATGCGGGTGTCGAGAGCTTCTGAAACTTTCATGGAGACCGTCTTTCGTCGAACAGGTGGTCGAAATGAGGGATGAGAGTTTAACGCGCCGTTACGTCAGCCCAAAGGGCGTCTGCGCCCCGTTCAATGGCCTGGCGTCCCAATCGCGCTGCCCAGGAGCGTCCACTCCCATACTCCGCGCGCCAGCTCCAAAGACGGCGGGTGACGAGATGCAGACCATGCTCATAGGTGAAGCCAATGGCACCATGCACCTGATGGGAAATCGATGTGGAGAGATTAACGGCTTCGTCGATGCGGGTCTTGGCGACCGCGACTTCAAAGCCAGGATCCTCTGAATGGCTCACGCTTTCACAGGCATGCGCTGCAATGGCACCCGCCGCCGCCGCCTGTGTCGCCAGTACAGCCAATTGCTGCTGCACCGCCTGGAACTTGCCGATCGGGCGGCCAAACTGCTTTCGGTCGTTCGCATATTCAACCGATTGGTTGAGAAGATAGTCGAGGCCGCCGGCCATCAGACCGGAGCGCATGAGCGCGCCCCAGGTCTCGAGACCTTCCGTTAGCGCGCAGGGCGCCGAGGTCACGGCATGAGCGTCAAAAGTGATCGTGTCGCGCGGTTCGCGTGCAATGTTTTCTTCTTCTGCGATCTGCGCGCCGCTTAAAGGTGCCGACACAACTTGGTACCCGCCGTCCGGTCCGTCGACCAGGGCAACGCCGACACTGGCTCTGCGCCCCCAGGGAACATGCTCCGCGGTGCCGCTTAAGGTACCATCGTCGTTGAGAGCGACGCCGGTGAGCAGGGTCAAAGGTCCGTCGGGCACATCCAGACCCGCTTCAGACAGAAGCCATGCCGCCACCATGGTTTCCGCCAACGGAACCGGGGCTGCATACCGGCCCTGGGCTCGCAGCAGCACCAGCGCATCTCCCCACGTGCCACCTGCACCGCCCTGGGCCTCACTTGCCATGAGGCGGGTGAGCCCGTTTTCCTCCAATGCCGACCAAAGAGCCTCAGGCCAGGTCCCCTCCTCTGCACCTTGTACCGTCTCTTTTGTCGCGTGATCGGCAAGCAGGCGTTCGATCGTTTCGCCGAGGAGATTTCTGAATTCGCTCATCTTACTCTCCTCACCGAAGTCCCAGGCCGCGGGCAATAATGCCACGCAAAATTTCGCGGGTGCCGCCGCGCAACGAGAAAGACACGCTTGCCTGAGTGAGGAAGCCGAGCACCTGGGCATAGTCGGACCCGGTGCCGAGTGTCGCCTCGACGCCTGCCAGTTCGTGAGCTTTCACCGGCAGTTCCTGTTCATAGAGAGCGCCGAGATCTTTCACCACGGACGCTTCCTGGATCGGGTTCTCGCCCGCTTCAAGGAGCCCCGCAATGGAGACCGACATTTGCCGAAGGGTCACAAGGTGAGCGACGAGACGGCCAATCTCTGCGTCGGCGCTTGTGTCGTTGCGACGGCCGAGCTCACGGATCAGTTCTGTCAAAAGCAAGAAACTGGAGAGGTAGCGTTCAGGCCCGCTCCGCTCATAGGCCAGTTCTGCAGTGACCTGCGTCCAGCCATTGCCCTCCTCGCCGACCATCATATTGTCGGGTACAAAGACGTCTTCAAACACGACCTCGTTGAAGTGGGCATTGCCGGTCAGGTCCTTGATCGGGCGAATGGTGATGCCCGGTGTCTTCAGATCCACCAGGAATTGGGTAAGGCCAGAATGCTTTTTGTCGGGATCAAAGTTCGTCCGGAAGAGCGCGATCATGTAGTGCGCATTGTGGGCATTTGACGTCCAGAGTTTGGTGCCATTGACCAACCAACCGCCGTCCGTCTTCTCCGCTTTGGTGCGCGTCGCCGCCAGGTCCGATCCGCTATCAGGCTCGCTCATGCCGATGCAAAAGAGCAGCTCACCTTTAGCGGCTTTGGGCAGGATCATCTGGCGCTGTTCTTCAGTCCCGAAATTGAGCAGCAACTGGCCGCTTTGGCGGTCGCCGATCCAGTGGGCACCAACGGGCGCGCCTGCGGCCAGCATCTCTTCCAGCATGACATAGCGCTCGAGCGCGGAGCGCTCATGACCGCCATATTTCTTTGGCCAGGTCATGCCGATCCAGCCTTTGGCGCCCAGCTTCTTGGAGAATTCCGGATCGTACCCACTCCAGGTCTGCGCGCGGACCACCGGGGGAATGTCTTTCAGGGCATCGTCCAGAAACGCGCGGACCTCACCTCGAAGCGCTTCGGCTTCGGGCGGCAACCGGCAGGGATCAAATCGGAACGTCTGCATGGGCTTGGTGTTCTCCCACCTATGTCAGTTTCTGAATCGAGGCGGCACCTTGGGCCATCAGATCGGAGGGAGCAAGCCGGAGATTTTCGCCCGCGAAAAACCGTGGCAGACGTTGCGTGAGGTTTGTCTCACCTACCCGAGGTCCCGATCACCAATGCAGTCAAATTAAGACACGATTGCCGTTGATCCGCCGTCGATACGGAAGTTGGTGCTGGTGATCGAATCGGCAAGGGGGCTCGCGACAAAGGCGACGAGAGCCGCGACTTCTTCCGTGCGCGCGATGCGTCCGGTGAGCCCACCTGTCACTTCTTCCATGGCCCTGGCTTCGATGTCGTCCCAACTATCACCCCAGCCGTTCTTCTTAGCGAGCGACATGAACCAGGCTTCGACTTCTTTGGTCTTGATGAGTCCCGGCGAGACGATGTTTGAGGTGACACCTGTTCCGGCGAGTTCTTTTGCAAGGCTCACGGTCAATGTGTGGAGCGCCCCTTTGGATGCGTAATAGTGGGGCATGCGGGCCGCGGGTGTGGTGGACCCGATGGTGCCCAATTGGACGATCCGGCCCCAGCCGCGCTCTTTCATCGGCTCAATAAAATGACGCACCATGCGCACGGCCGAGAGCACGTTCACATCATAGGCTTCATGCCACGCCTCGCTGTCCGCGCTCGTCCAGCTGGCGCGATCTGCCGTGCCGTAATTATTGATAAGAATATCAAGAGACCCGAGCGCATCGATTTCTGCGGCGACCTGGGCGCCGCCTTCATCGGTTCTTATGTCACCGGTAACGGCTTCCGCCTTGCCGCCCGCGGCTTTGATCTCCTCGGCCACAGGCTCTGCCGTGCCTTCGTCCAATCCATGGACGAACACAGTCGCGCCTTCGGCGGCGAAGAGTTTGGCAATCGCTTGTCCGGTGCCCCGGTAGGAGCCGGTAACAAGCACCCGTTTGCCGGTGAGATGTAGATCCATGACGTTTCCCTGTTCTTTGGGAGAAAGTCATAGCAGGAAATCTCTAAGGGGATGATGTTTATTGGGACAGCAGGAACGTGTGATCTTGGTCGACCGCGAACCAAGCCGAAGCTTCAACTGGTTCTGGTTCCTCATTTTCCGCAATCACGTAATGGAATGAAGGATCGTAAAGCGCAGGCAGATTAGTCAATTTCAAAGTCATGGAATTGGGCGTGTAGTGCACTATTTGGGTTTCGCCCAAACTGAGATTGGGGTACCGGATATCCAACGCCTCACTGTCTTCGGTCCCCACCATCAATACATGAGCCCCGTCCGACCACTCTTGGGCGTCTAGTCTCTCCCCCATGGCAGTATGGCCTGCCAAGGCCTCCTGAACGGACAAGCTGAAATCAAGACTTTGAATTGCTACCGTCCCACTAATCTTCAACAGGATGCCGACGCAATTACTAACCGTCAAACCGGGTGGAAGTTTTGGCTTTACCGTTACAACATCGAGAGATCCATTCACCGCATCAGGCCCCTGCGGTACCGCAGTCACTTTTGCCGTGATTTGGACTGGTCCCAGACTCTTCTCTACTATCACCGAGTCAGTGAACTCAGATGCTCTGCGAAGCGTAGAATTTCTAAAAGACCACCTTCGGCGGCTCTGCATGTCTTGTGTTCCTGCCACTGCGTGCGTCAGCGGGGCTACAGTACATGGCAGCCGAAGACATGGTCAATGAAACGATCAAATCATGATTTGGAAAGAAGGGCGCTACTGTTCGAGCGACGCAAAGACCGGCGTGCGCTCGGCAGTGTAGGAAGCGTATTGCACGCCCACCCGGACGCCGGCCAGGAAGACCATCAGGGTGACAGTCATCAGCAACAGGGCAAAAGACAGGCGGCGCATCGATGCCCGCCGTCGCTCTCTTAAGAATATCATCCGCTGCGCCATGGCACCGCTCCTCATGCTCGACATGGCTCTCTTGTCGAACCATCAGGATACGGATGAAAGCCTAATCAAATGATAAACACATCCTTTCAACTTACGAATAAATTGTCAGAACTTTTGCTTGTCTTTGAGTTTAGGTGCGTAGAACAGATAGGGACCCACAATGGCGCGGATATCCATCGCCGCCGCCCATTTTGGCGTTTCGTCATGGCAGTGAAAACGGCTTGCCCCGCCGGTCGGATCTGCGACACCGCCGGCAAGCACCTGTGTAAAGACCGCCAACGCCCTTGCTGTTTCCTGGTCCAGGGGATCAGACAGGAGCACTGAAGCCCAATGTTCCGCCGCCGGTGCCGCGTGGCCTATATCCGTCCCGTCGTGTGTGCTTCGCCTGTTTAGCATTGTCCAGCAAGGATTTGTTCCAGGCGCCTGCGGCATTGTGGATGTCGACGGCTTTCGCGGCGGCTTCCAAAGGCGACAGGCCATAATGGTCGTCGGTTGGATGAAAGGCCTTCATGTGGAGGATTGGCTTGGCGGGGTCGTCTCGAAAAAGCACCGTCCGACCATTCACTTCATACTCGTATCCTTCCGGCCAACCTCGAACACCAGGCACCACTTTCATACGATCCGGCCTCAGCGCGTAGAGTTCCCGCACCTCATCGCCGACGCTCACCGCCTCCAGATAGGCGTTGCCGGCGACCTGCAGATGTCCGTACCACGCCTCCAGAAGATCGGTGCCGCTTTCGGCAGGGTTGGGCCGTGCCAGCAGAGTTAGAAGAGGATGCTCGCTCAAAGTCTGCTCCCCGTCGCGGAGCGCCCAGGGAATACTCGCGGCAGCTTCTGCGATCATACGTACACAGCGGAAGGCCACAGCGTTTTGTTCGTAGCCTTCGCGCGCAAGGCGGTCATAGTCGCGCGGAGTCCAGACAGGACGCCCCAGAGAACTCAAAGCGATAAGTGCCCCAGTTGCACTCGCCTTGGTGTTTTCTGGCTTTGGAAAAAGCCGGGCCCAGAAGCCGGGCGACCTTTGTCGTGTCCCTATGGTCATCATGACTCCCTTACAAGCGTCGGATAGCGGGGTCGCCCGCCGTTCGCATGAGATCGGTGAGCGCCCAGACAAGCGCGTCGAGGCGATCAGGACTTTTGCCGTGACCAGCGAAATTACACATCTGGTCTTCCAGCTCAGGCATGGGCGCCAAGTGCGAAACGCGCCCCTGTTCATAGAGCGCGGCGACCGGTTCAGCGCGGACGCGTTTGCCGCGTGTTGCCCGCACCTGACGGACGGGCAAGGTCGGCGCTACGTGATGCAACACGCTGACAACCATCTCACCGCCCTGGTTCACTTCTGCGATCACGCGGTCCGCATCGAAACTTGCGTAGGCTTCTGCGACGCGCATTGCCCAGGCGGCAGGTTTTGCTCGTGCGCGCGAACAGTCTGCGAGCACATAGAAACGCTCATCACTGCCAAGGCCCGCAACAATGATCCCGCATTCGTCCGCGCCCTCGCCTGAGCTTGCGGGGGGATCAACCCCCACGACCACGCGCATAAGCTCCGGCGCTGATGAGCAGCGGTTCTTCTCAATCAGTGTCCGCGTCCAGAGGGCGTCTGGATCGTCTTCCAGCATTTCGCCATTCAGTTCCTGGCGGCCGAGCCGAGTGCCTTCATAGGTTTTGATCACTGCGGAGAAAAACGCCTCCGCCAGGTTCGCGCGGTTGTCATAGGTTGTGGCTCTGGTCACTGCGACCGTTTCATCCGATAACAGGTTTCTGATCAAAGGCACCGCGCGCGGTGTCGACGTCACAACCTGTTGCGGTCGCGTTCCCAGTCGCAATCCAAACTGCAACATGGACCAGGCCGCTTCTGCGTCCGGCCACTTGCCCGCTTCATCGCTCCAGGCTGTGTCAAACTGCGGGCCGCGAAGCGCTTCCGGATCGCTCGCGGAAAACAAGCTCGCCACCGCCCCATTGGGCCACAACAGGCGCCGGCGAGTCGCTTCGTAGCGTGGCCTTAGATGCTCCGGACCGATCGACCGCAGGCCCGATGGGCCTTCCACCATGACTTCGCGTGCGTCGGCGTAACTTTCGCCCAGCAATGCGATGTGTTCAGCCCTTGCGTCTTTCACCTGGCGCGCAATCCACTCTGCGCCTGCCCGGGTTTTTCCGGCACCCCGTCCACCCAGGATTAGCCAGGTTGTCCACGAGCCTTCAGGCGGCCATTGACTGGGCCGCGCCCAAAAGCGCCAGTCGTGGGTCAGAAAGCGGAGTTCTGCATGGTTCAAACCGCTTAGAAAAGCATTACGATGACCGCCCGGAAGCGATGCGAGCAAGTCGGCGTGCCAGATCCTGTCTGAGGGCGTGCTCGGCTTTCGCTCCTTCATCTTTTTCTTTTGATTGCCTTGTCCGTTTGGCTTCCGCAAGGTCCGATGCGGCGGCACGCTTCAGTTCAATCAGCTTGTCCAAGGTGCGTGTCAGGTTCGACAGTGTGCGGGCATCGCGTTCGTGGTCGCGGCTTTCCGATCCATCCGCCAATCGACCTTCAATTTCCGCGATCTGCCGCTCAACCAGCGCTGTCAGCCGCCTGCGTAAGGTCGCGGGGTCGGCAAGTCTTTGCGCTGTGGTTGGCCTTACGGCTTTCTGCTTCTCATATCGCAAAGGCCAGCCTTCGCGTTTTGCATGAGCCGCAATCTTCTGGACCGTGAGTCCGTATTTCTTTGCGATTATCGCAAGCTTCTGATCGCTCTGATAGACACGCTCAACATGCGCCCAGTCTACAGGCGACGGATCATCTGTCTTCTTCGTCACGATATCAGACATGGTGCGGGTTGCTGACAGCTACCTATTAGACTTCCTGAACTTATGGAGATTACTCGCCTAAGAACAAGCCATAAGAAAATGCGTCCTCAAGTTCGATGACGTTCGGCGTTTCATACAATTCTGGAGATGAACTTCAGATGGGGTAGGAGCGTTTCAGGTTCAAGACTGAATTTGCATTTTCTGCAAATTTTCTTGTCGCCTCGGGCGCGTTGCCGTGACAAACGCTTAAATGCCCTGTTCCGGCCAGGTGACGATGCGGTCTTCCAGATCGGTCGGATCAACATCATCTTCGCTGACCGTCCGCCCCCTGACCGACATGCCGGCCAGATGCACCGACTCTTCTTCGCCGCTCACCAGCGGGTGCCACCAGGGTAGGTCCTCACCATTGGCGATTAACCGATAGGCGCAGGTGGATGGCATCCAGTTCAATTGCCGCACATTCTGCGGCGTCAGCGTGACACAGTCCGGCACCTTGATCGACCGGTTCGGATAGTCACCACAACGGCAGGTTTCGCAATCGAGCAAGCTGCAGGTGATGTCGGTGTATTCCAGTTCACCTGTGTCTTCGTCCTCAAGCTTGATCAGGCAGCATTTCGCGCACCCGTCGCAGAGAGACTCCCACTCCTCGCGGGTCATCTCCGACATCTTTTTGGTTTTCCAGAAGGGTTGCTCGTCCATGAGGGGAAGATCGTCTGTCTTTGATGTTCAGCCCCGAGTTTACGCTGATTCAGGGAGGAGTGGAGAAAGAACAGCCCTTCGTTTGCCGCGGCACGGCGTTTGCGACCTACTGGTCAGGAAAAATTGAAAGGACCTGCTCTGTGCCATCGCGGCACAGGTGTGTCCGATTGTGAGACCGGAAACCGTGCGCGACGACGACGACAGTCAAGAAATGCCCCAAAAAGGCACCCGCTCCCGCCATTGGCTATGGCGGGTATTCGGCGCTTTTGTCTTTGCGGGCAGTGTTGTGTTCGGCACCCTGGTCCTTGATACGCTGCCGAAAATGCAGCGGCAGCTGCTCGGGCCGCTCGGCCCTGACGCGCTGGCGCTCACGGTGCTTGACCGGGACGGCGATGAGATTGCCAATCGCGGTGGTCGCTACGCGCCCATCGTGCCGCTTGATGAAATGCCGGACTATCTGGTGCTGGCGGTGATCAGCACGGAGGACCGCCGCTTCTATGATCATTTTGGGTTTGACGTGTTCGGGATCGGCCGGGCGATTATCGCCAATCTCAGCGCCGGCGGCGTGGTTCAAGGCGGCTCAACCATCTCCCAGCAGCTCGCGAAAAACCTTTATCTCGGGTCACAGCGGACCTTCTGGCGAAAGGCCCAAGAAGCGGTCATCACCGTCTGGCTTGAGTCTACCTATACAAAAAATGAAATTCTCACCCTCTACCTGAACCGCATCTACATGGGTGCAGGCGCTTATGGGTTTGAAGCGGCTTCGCAGCACTATTTTGACAAGTCGGTGCGGGAGGTCTCTCTCGCTGAAGCCGCGCTCCTTGCCGGTCTCATCAAAGCACCGTCACGATTTGCACCGACCAATGACCTCGCCCGTGCGCAGCGGCGCGCAGACATCGTCCTCAGCACTTTGGTGGAGAACGGTGACCTGACCGAAGCTGAAACGTTCGAAGCGCGGGTGGCGCCTGCGACCATCATCAAACGGGCACCGCGTCTGGGCTCCCAATATTTTGTGGACTGGATCGCGGCCGAAGTTGCGGACATTCTGCCCGGGGTCAAAGGCCAGCTCATTATCGAAACCACACTTGATCCGGTTCAGCAGGCAGCGGGCGAACTGGCCATCGCCGACGCCATCGCAGAACGTGCGGCAAACCTTCCGGAAGAAAGTGAGGAAGCGCCAGCGCAAGGCGCGCTTGTGTCGATGGACCCGGACGGTGCGCTGCGTGCCATGGTGGGCGGCCGAGATTATCTTGAAAGCCAGTTCAACAGAACCTTTCAGGCGGAACGGCAACCAGGCTCTGCGTTCAAACCCTTTGTCTATCTCGCCGCCCTTGAAAACGGTTTGACGCCGGAGTCCCGTGTGAACGACCGCGCCATTGAGGTGAACGGCTGGTCCCCACAGAATAATGGCCGCTTCCGTGGGAATGTGAGCCTGCTGACGTCGATGAAATACTCGATTAACACGGTTGCGGTCCGGCTCTCAGAACAAGTCGGGCGTCTTGAGGTCATCGAGGCCGCAGAACGGCTGGGTATCACCTCGCCGCTCGCCTCTCACCCTTCCATTGCACTCGGCACGGAGGAAGTGACGCTGCTGGATCTGACGGCGTCTTATGCAGTGTTTGCGAATGGCGGCTTCCGCGCAAAACCTTACGGTATCAAACGCATTCTGAATCCCGATGGCGATGTTTTGTTTGAGCATCAATCCCTGGCGACGCGGGTCGTGGCACCAGGGGCTGCGCGCTCCATGAACTATCTGCTCTATCAGGTGATCCTGTCCGGCACCGGCTCCAAGGCCGCGATTGGCGGGCGACCCGCAGCGGGGAAAACCGGCACCAGCCAAGACGGGCGGGACATCTGGTTCGTCGGCTATACCGCAGATCAGGTGGCTGGCATCTGGTTTGGTCACGACGACGCGTCGCCTATGGAGGGTGCCGAAGGCGGTGGCTTGAGCGCCACCACATGGGCCTCGTTCATGAAGTCAGTTCACGAGGGCATGCCGATTGCGGACCTCGCGGGCGGGAAGCCCGCGCCGGTGCGCCGCGTCGAACCTGAGAATGACGAGGAGCCGGCGTTCGCCTCAAGCGATCAGCCTGAATTGCATCGCTTCTATGTATCGCTGTCGAACCTCTTCAGAGAGGCTCACCGCAAGCAGGTCAATCCCGGACCGGGCTTCAGGCGCGGTGGACAAACAATTCCGCGTTAACGTCAAAACGCGCTCTGTCTGGTGCTTTCTACTTGCTGTGGTAAAACGTCATTGGGGAGTTGTGTTTAGGGAAACTGGGGGCCCATGGTTTCGGTACTTCTAAAAATACTCGGCGTTGTTGTCGGCGGTCTCCTGATCGGTTTGGGATTGACCTGGTTCTCGATCAATGCGGGGCTCGGCACTACGCTTCAGAACGGCGCCTGGTGGACCGATCCTGCGATTGGCAGTCCGGGTGCCGGACCTTACGCCCGTGCTGCGGTCGCCCGGGCCGGGCTTCTTGCGCTCAACAAGAGCGAAACCGTCTACTTCACAGCCACCACCGACGATGCGGGTGAGCCGCTCTCGACCAACTGCAGCTACAAGCTTGAAGGCTCCCCATTGGCGACGCGCTGGTGGAGCATTACGGCATATGGGGCAGATCATTATCTGATCCCAAATCCTGCCAAACGCTACAGCCAGGCGATGAACACGGTCGCGCGCGATCCGGATAATGGGTTTACGATTTCGCTCAGTCCCAACGGCAGCGGCTTGAACGGCATTCCGACCGGGTTCGACGGCAATGGCGAGGGTGAGGCGTTCAGCCTGACACTTCGGCTCTACAACCCGGCTGAGGAAACCTATTCCGATCTGGCGGGCCTGGCACTTCCGACCATCACACGGGAGGCCTGCTCATGAAGGGATGGCCCTATTATCTCGCTGCAACGCTGATCCTCGGTGGCATCATTCATATTGTGAGCCTGCTCTTTTTCCCGAGCTTCGTCATGGATCGGCTGATCAGCGGGGTTGAAGACCAGGTTGGCATCGGCGTTGTGGCACACGCGCCTCGCGCGACGGAGGAGAGCCGCACTGTCGTCCGCCCCAGCCCCGACCTCATCTATACCATCTGTGCCTTTGATGTCTCGGAGCGTCCGCTGCACATCTCGGCACCCGTGCCCAAAGGCACCTATTTTTCGCTCTCCATGTTTGGGGACAATAGTGACAACTTCTTTGTGGTGAATGACAGTCAATTGGCTGGTGACAAAGTCGATGTGGTTCTGGTTCAGAACGAAGATCAGGTGAGCACACTCGGCGGCGCGCCCATCGTCATTGCCCCGTCGGACCGAGGCGTTGTCCTGTTCCGCACGCTCATCCAATCGGAGGACCGGTTTCAGGAGCTGAATGAGGCACGCCTCGAAGCCATCTGCGAGGCAATGTAAGGGGTGTGAAAGCACACCCCGCCTGTTAAACTCCCGACGCGTGTTTATCTGGGGGTTCCATGGAACGTAATGTCCTCATCGGCGCTGGCGCCGTTATTGTTGTGCTGGCGTTGCTGGTCTTCTCACTTTATGTGCCCGGTACGGGACCGTCCGAAGATGCGGCTAGTGCCCCCGAGCTTCGCCCCATCAGCTTTGTCACCGACTGGAAAGCGCAAGCCGAACATGGCGGCTTCTATCAGGCCCTGGCCAACGGCTATTACGCAGACGCCGGTCTGGATGTCACGATCCGCCCGGGCGGGCCCGGCATCAATGTGCCGCAGCTGCTGGCCTCCGGCAGTGTTGATTTCGGCATGGGGTCCAACAGTTTCATCCCCCTCAACATTGTCGCCGCCGATGCGGGTGCCAAGGCCGTGATGGCGTCCTTCCAAAAAGACCCGCAGGTGCTCATCACCCACCCGCGGGACGATGTGAAAACGCTGGAAGATATGCGCGGCATGCCGATCATGGTGTCGGACGCGACCATCAGCGCTTTCTGGGTATGGCTGCGGTCGCGCTTCGGGTTCACCGACGACCAGATCCGCAAATATACCTTCAACCTCGCCCCCTTCCTGGTGGACGAAACCGCTATTCAACAAGGCTATCTCTCTTCTGAACCCTATTCGATCGAAAAGGAAGCGGGTTTTAAACCTCAAGTGTTCCTCCTGTCGGATCACGGCTATCCGGGCTACGCGACGTTCATCCTGGCCAACACGAGCATGATCGAGCAGGAGCCAGAGCTGGTGCAGGCCTTTGTGGACGCCACCATCAAAGGCTGGGTGTCGTTTCTCTATGGCGATGCGTCGCCGGCAACAGCGCTGATCCTCGCCGACAATCCGGACATGAGCGAAGATGTCGTGGCGCAAGCCATCGATAAGCTCAAGGAATATGGCATCGCGGATTCCGGCGACGCGCTCACGCTGGGCATCGGTGCCATGAGTGAGGCGCGGTGGCAGACCTTCTTTACAGTCATGTCTGAAAACGGGGTCTATGATCCCGCACTCGACTGGACGCAGGCCTTCACATTGGACTTTGTAAACAAGGGTGTTGGGCTCGACCTTAAAGAGCAATTGACGACTGAATGACCGCACCCTCACTTGCACCCGATGCATCACTGCTGACACTTGCAGGTGTCAGCAAGACCTTTGATGGAGCTGCACCTGCCGTCTCCGACATCAATCTGTCGATAGACCGTGGATCGTTCGTTTCGCTTGTGGGGCCCTCCGGCTGCGGCAAGAGCACCTTGCTGCGGCTGGTCGCCGGTCTTTTGGAACCGACCGAGGGCAATGTCGTTTGGGACGGCGTCGGTCGACCAGACGATCTTGGATTTGTCTTTCAGGACGCCACCCTGCTTCCCTGGGCCAGCGCGTTCGATAATGTCTATCTGCCCTTGAAGCTGAAAGGCCTGCCCCGCACCGAGGCCGAACCCCGGGTGACGGCAGCGCTCGCCCGCGTGGGTCTCGCCGACGCGACCAGCAAACTGCCGCGGGAGCTTTCCGGCGGCATGCGTATGCGGGTTTCCATCGCCCGCGCGCTCGTCACTGAACCCCCGGTTCTGCTCATGGACGAGCCTTTTGCTGCGCTCGACGAATTCACCCGCGAAAAGTTGGATGACGACCTGCTGACGCTCTGGCGCGAGTTCGGCTGGACGGTCATTTTTGTGACTCACTCGGTTTACGAAAGCGTCTATCTGTCTGAGCGCATCCTGGTGATGGGAACCGGCTCAAATGGTTCCGGGGGCGCCGGGCGGATCGAGGAAGATATTCGCATCGACGCCCCCTACCCTCGGGGCCTCAGCTTTCGTCAGTCGCCAGCCTATTTTGAGCATTGTAAAGCCGTCTCCGCAGCGCTCCGGGAGGACGACCAATGAGCGCGCGTTTCTTCCGTATTCTCACGCCCATCCTGGTTGGGCTCGGCGCCCTGCTTTTCTGGGAAGCTGCGGTGACACTGGGCGATGTCCCGAAATTCGTCTTACCTGCGCCCAGTGTGATCGGCACAGCCCTGGTTGAAAATTTCGGGAGCCTGATGGGCGCTCTCTGGGTGACCTTGCGTATCACCCTGCTGGCCTTCGCCCTTGCTGTGGTGGGCGGCATTGCCCTTGCCATTCTCTTTTCACAAAGCCGCCTTGTCGAGATGGCCCTCTTTCCTTACGCCATCATCTTGCAGGTGACGCCGGTCGTCGCCATTGCGCCGCTTATTCTCATCTGGGTGGGCTTTGACAATGTCAATCTGGCGCTCCTCATTCTCGCCTGGATCGTCGCTTTCTTCCCGATCCTGTCGAACACCACGCTCGGTCTTCGATCCGTCGATCATAATCTGATGGACCTGTTCACGCTTTATGGCGCGACACGGTGGCAACGTCTCTGGTCGCTGCAATTACCCGCGGCGCTGCCTTACATTCTGGGCGGCATGAAAATCTCCGGCGGGCTTGCGCTTATTGGCGCGGTGGTCGCGGAGTTTGTCGCCGGGTCCGGCACCGGCACTGGCCTTGCCTGGCGGATCATCGAAGCAGGTAACCGGCTTCAAGTGCCGACCATGTTCGCCGCCCTTCTTCTGCTCTCGCTTCTGGGGATTGCAATTTTCTTTGCGCTTTCGCTGCTCGAGCATCTGGCGCTTCGCCGCTGGCATGAAAGTGCCGTGGACCGGCGACGGTAAAAGATGCCCAATGCAGACCGCCGGAGCGGTCGGCATGTCAGGTGCACATTCAGCCCATGGGCGGGTTCTGCGGCACGGATGGGAAATCCGAATCGACGGGCGACCAGCTTTTGGCCGAGTCTGCCCAAAAACTTGAATGAATGGTGACCCAGCTGCTGTCGGTCAGAGACCCCGCTTTGATAATCCGGATACCGGGGCTCTCCTCAATAAGGCTCATGATCGGCGATCCGCACTTGGGGCAAAATCCCCGCGTCACATGGCTGCCTGCGGTCCCCTCCACCGTGTAATATTTGAGTTCTCCTTCGATCTCTAAAGCGTCCGTGGGAACCATCACAATGGTGGCCTTGCCGCTGCCGGTGGATTTTTGGCAATCCGTGCAATGGCAGTGATGGCCGGACAAAACCAGATCGCGATCAAATTTGTAGCGAATGTCTCCACAAAGACAGCCGCCGGTGGCTATTTCACCCATTTTCCGTGCTCCCAGAATAGATCGCGTCGCGACCTTTGTTGCTGTTGTCCTGCCCCAAAGCCTTGCCCGGCCGACCGGCTCCTTGCAACACCAATGACCCGCTCAGCCTGTTCATTCTCAATATGCTTGTCTGCAGAAATGGAATACCCGACTTACCCGTGTCCTTATTTGCCATATTTTACACTTCTGAATTGTAATTCATTCTATTTCACACCCCACTTGACCCTGAATGCAAAAACAACCATGTTTGCGGCCAATAAATAACTAATTCCGGCGTCTGCGAGCGCGGGAACACAAATCACTTCATGTTCTTGGGAGACTTGGCTTTGGCCCAGCACACCAATAAACGCGCGACCACCCAGGCTGTCACCGCCAACCGTCTGATTGACGGCGAAGTGGTGTATTTTGCCGCTGACGGAACCTGGTCCGATTGGCTCAAAGACGCGGATGTGGCGGACGGCAAAGAAGCCTGCGCGGCTCTCCTTGCGAAGGCGGAACCGTCGGTCGCCGCCCAAGAAGTCGTCGAACCCTACCTCTTTGAAGTTGCACTCGAAGACGGGGTGATCGTTCCTGCCAGCGTACGTGAGAAAATCCGCATGGCCGGCCCAACCATCCGTCTCGACCTCGGCAAACAGGCCGCTTCGGCGTAACGCGCCGTATCAGAAGCATTTTTGAAGGCATAGCTCCATGTATCGTTACGACGAATTCGACCACACGCTTGTCAAAGAACGGGTGACCCAGTTTCGCGGACAGGTGAAGCGCCGCCTAGCGGGCGAGATCACCGAAGATCAGTTCAAACCGCTGCGGTTGATGAACGGCGTCTATCTGCAGCTGCATGCCTATATGCTGCGCGTGGCTGTTCCTTACGGCACCCTGTCCGGCAAGCAGATGCATATGCTCGCCGACATTGCGACCAAGTATGACAAAGGCTATGGCCACTTCACCACGCGTCAGAACATTCAATATAACTGGCCGGCCCTTTCAGACATTCCTGCCATTCTGGATGATCTTGCCTCTGTCGAGATGCATGCGATCCAGACCTCGGGCAATTGCATTCGCAATGTGACGTCGGACCAATATGCCGGGGCTGCGGCGGGAGAAGTAGACGATCCACGCATCTGGAGTGAGATCATTCGCCAATGGTCGACCTTCCATCCGGAATTCACCTTCCTGCCGCGGAAGTTCAAATTTGCCGTTTGCGGGATGAATGAAGACCGCGCCGCGATCCGCTTCCATGACATTGGCATTGAAGTGGTGAAAGGTGCCGACGGCGCGCCCGCTTTCGACATTTATGTGGGCGGCGGCCAGGGCCGGACGCCGATGATCGGACACCTGATCGGCGAAGCGGTGCCGGCAGTCGATCTGATCGCCTATCTCGAGTCCATCATGCGCGTCTACAACATGAACGGACGCCGGGATAATCTCTACAAAGCGCGGATCAAGATCCTGGTTCACGCGCTGGGTGCGGAAGAAATGAAGCGCCAGGTGGAAGAAGAGTTTGCCCATGTCAAAGCCAAAGGTGTGGTGACCCTGCCGGAAGAAGAGATCGCCCGCATTCGCGCCTATTTCGCACCGCCCGCTTACGAAACACTGCCGGACGAGTCCTCCGCCCTTAACGAGGCGATGGCGGACAATAAGAAGTTCGCGGACTGGGTGAAGACCAATGTCGCTGAGCACAAGGTGGATGGCTATGCCATTGCCAATATCTCGCTGAAACCCGTGGGCGGCGTCGCCGGGGATGCCAGCGATGATCAGATGCATGTGATGGCGGACCTCGCGACGAAGTATAGCTTCGACGAATTGCGTGTAACCCATGAGCAGAACATCGTGCTGGCGCACGTGAAAAAAGACGATCTGTTTGCGCTCTGGCAGGGACTTGAGGAAGCGGCGCTCGGCACCCCGAACCTGGCCCTCATCACCGACCATATTGTCTGCCCGGGTCTCGATTATTGTGCGCTTGCCAATGCCCGCTCAATCCCGATCAGCCAGGAGATCGCCGAACGCTTCAACGATCTCGATCGTCAGCACAATATTGGCGAGCTGAAGGTCAAGATTTCAGGCTGTATCAATGCCTGTGGTCACCACCATGTGGGGCATATCGGCATTCTGGGTGTCGACAAGAAGGGCACCGAGTTCTATCAGATTTCTCTGGGCGGCTCGGCCGATGAGAACGCTTCGGTCGGCGACATTCTGGGCCCTGCTTTCACGGAAGACGAAATCGCGGATGCGATTGAAACTGTGGTCGAGACCTATATCAACATTCGCAATGACGGCGAGCGGTTCATCGATACCTATCGCCGTGTCGGTAAAGAGCCGTTCAAGGAGACTGTTTATGCCACTCATTAAGAACGGCGAATTCACAGACGATAGTTGGGTCCTGGTCGGCGACGAAGATGAGTTGCCCACCGACGCCCCCGTGATTGTGTCTGCTGCCCGCTGGCAGGCGGAGCGCGACGCCCTTATCGGGCGCAACGCACCGCTGGGCGTCAAGCTGGAAGCTGGTGAAGCGCCGGAGCTGATCGCCGATGATCTGGACCGGTTCCAGCTGGTGGCCGTCAACTTCCCGGCGTTCAAGGACGGGCGCGGCTTTTCCTATGCCAGCCTGCTCCGCGATCGCTATGGCTTTGACGGCGAAGTGCGGGCTGTCGGTGAAGTGCTTCGCGACCAATGGTCTCTCATGGTACGCTGTGGCTTCGACGCGTTCGATGTTGCAGACGGCACCAAGATCGAGGCCTTCAAGGAGGCCCTGGGAGAGTTCAGCCATGTCTACCAGGCGACGGGTGATGGCAAGAAAACCGTCTGGCAATTGCGCCACGGCGGTTAGTCGCTCCATTGGGAGAAGCTGGGCGGCATCGCTTCTGCTTCTCGTGAGCCTTTTCATGACGCTCCCTGCCCGCGCGGAACTCATTGTCCTGGCCGCGCCCACCACTTTCGACAGCTATTACGCACCGGTCGCAAGCGACATTTTCACCTTCCATGTCGCCTTCGCTAAGGCGATCAAAGAGCCTGATCGGGTTCTCATCCTGACCGACGCCCAAGGCTATGAGCGTTATGCCGCCGCCATAGGCGAAGACAAGGTGTTGAACTTCCCCGTCGCCGACATCTGGGCACGGGATTTCGCACCCTCCAACGCGGCCCGTCCCATCTTTTTCCGCTATACAGCCGAGGGTCAGGGTGGTGGTGTTGAAGGCCAGGAATATGCCGACATTGTTCAGATCAATCTGGCCGAGCTCGTGGAGCGGGCAGGCCTCAAGATAGGCGCTACCCACCTGCTAAACGATGGCGGCAATTTTGTGGATGATTATGCAGGCAACGCTGTCGTCAGCACCAAGTTCCTGGCGGACAATGACCTCACGGAAGACGAAGCGCGCGCGCAGCTGCAACGGGTCACCGGCATCACGAATGTGGCGTTTATCGATGCCGACGAACAAGGCGGGTTGGAGCATGCGGACGGGGTTGTCAGCTTTGTCGATACCAACACGCTGGTGATCAACTCCTACCCGGAAGACCCCGCCTATCGAAACAAGCTGCTTAAAGATCTCGAGCGCGGCCTCCCGGGTGTCACCATCCACGAAATCGTGACCCCTTATGACGGCTCAGAAATCTATGACGAGCAGTTCGGCTCGGCCTGCGGTCTCTACACAAACGCCCTCGTTACGCCGCAGCGGGTCTACCTGCCGCAATTTGGCATCCCGGAAGACGCCATCGCCCTCGCTCAGGTGCGGGCCGTCACCAGCCGGGAGGTGATCCCGGTCTCCTCCGCTAAGGTCTGTCAGATGGGCGGCGGTGTGCGCTGCATGTCCTGGCAATTGAGGGGCGCCCGGGCAGACGCGCTTCTGGCCTTTGCGGCATCTGAGCGCGCGCGCAATTAAGGTTTCGTCAACTCTCGCCTCAAATTGCTTAAATGTTCTGCATTTCCTTCAGCATTTCTCTACGCGGGTCACGCTAGAACGGGGATAGGTTTTGAGGAGATTCATAATGACCCCCACATTGACGCCTCGTCTTTGGCACTTTGCTGTCGGCGGACTCTGCTATTTGCTGATCGCAGTTGTAGCGGCACCGGTCTTCGGCGCCAGCCCGTCCGTTTTCATGGAACAGGGAACCAACCGCCCAGGCGCCGACTATAAGGTGATGTCAGCGGGTCGTGAGGGGCCGCAATATTGCGCGTCTGCCTGTTTTGCCGACACCCAATGCCAGGCCTGGACCTATGTGCGTGCTGGAAATGAAGGCCCTGAGGCTCAGTGTCGCCTGAAGCTCGACGTCCCCCATGCCCAGGCCACCCCTTGCTGCATCAGCGGCGTCGCCGTCGGCTCTAGCGCACCAGGCCGCACCCGCGGATATTGAGCAAATAAAACTGCTCTCTGATGTCATTCGCGTGCTCGACACAAGGATCCATGGTGAATCGAGAGGCTGAATGGGCCCTCGGGTCAAGCCCGAGGATGACAGGGAGTGCTGGGCAGTAGAAACCAGAGACGAAACTTCAGACCGGCAGGTCTTGCGCGGAGCGGCGTCCAAATAGCTCACCGCGAACAGCACGATGCCGCGCAGCATCGCCTTTGATGCCCTCCACGCTTTTCTCAAGCATGCTGAGCGCTTTATCAATCGTGGCGATCAGATCCCGCTCCGGAATATCAAAGGCAGACTGTTCGAGCGCCACGCGGTATTCAAGGTAGCGCGTAGACATACGATCGGCCATCTCATCGATGACTTTGCCGTTATCCTCCACCCGCAGCACCACGTCTGCCGCGTCGGAGAAGGCGGCGCTATCTGCCTCCATGGCTTCGCGCACGAGAGCCAGACGCAAAGCATCCGCGGCGGTGACCGCAATGGAGAGATTTGCGAACTGGTCAATCATCGCGACGTCCCGCAGGACGTCGTTTCCGAACGCATGCAGCAAGGATGTGCCGCTTTCAGCGTGCGATTTACGCAAGGCACGATAGTAGGCTTTCTGATCGAGAGCGCGAGGTGCTTCAGAGAAAATCCGCTCAACAAGGCCAGGCGCGCGGTCTGCTGTTTGGTCCTTGATGGTCTGCGCGATGGTCCTGAGCTGTTCTTCCTCCGCAGTCATGGGAAGGTCCGCGGCCGGGTTCCCAGGCTCTCCGAGATTTGCAACGTGTTTGCTGAGGTCGCTCAGAAATGAAAACTCATTGGGTTTCGTGCGGCCGAGATCCGCCTGTCCCGCGCAAGCCGCAAGGCTCAAGGTCAGAAGACCGGTCCCGAAAATCTGTGCGTGGCGGTGTGCCATATCACATCCAATTCCTAGCAACGCGTCGGATAGGTCCGGCGGCATAGTTTCGCCACAAGCCTAGGGCGTAATCGTTAGATGGCTGTTAATGGCCACGCTGACCTTTGAGGCAATGTAGGGGAAAACCCCTAGAAACCGGGACATTTTGGCGTATGGATGACTCACTCCCCACCTTTGGACCGTCGCCCGTCAAAGGTCGTCGGTGGTTAATGGTTCTACTCCTGACCTCGCTCACCATGGTTGTCGTCGGACTGCAGGTCCCGGCGGTGACCGTCAGTTCCTTCTGGTTCTACGAAAACGATCTCTCGATCCTGGACGGCATCCAGTCTTTCTTTGACGAAGGACAAACGGCGCTTGGTCTCTTGGTGCTGGGCGTTTCGGTGGTCTTTCCGGTCGGCAAGATCCTGTTGGGCCTGTTGCTGGTTGTGCGGGGACGACGGCGATCAAACGGCACCGGCGCCCTGCTCGGTCTGCTGGTCTGGCTGTCACGATGGTCGATGACAGACGTCTTCGTGTTTGCGCTCATTGTGCTGGTGCTGAACGGGCAGCTTCTCACGACGGCGGATGTGCATGGCGGCGTGGCGCTCTTTGCCGGCGGCGTATTGCTATCAGCCTATGCGGTATCTGAAGTGCGGCGGCGCTTGACCGCTGCGCCCTCCTAAAACCGCGTCGCCGAGAAATTCTCCGGATCAACGGACGGCTCGCGCCCGGCGACGAGGTCGGCGATGAGTGCCGCGGAGCCCATGGCCAAAGTCCATCCGAGTGTGCCATGGCCCGTATTTAGAAACAGGTTGTCGTGCCCCGGCGCCTTCCCCAGGACCGGCACCCCATCGGGCGTCATGGGGCGCAACCCGCACCAGAATTCCGGTTCGAGATCTTCGCCCAGTGCCGGGAAGAGTTCGCGGACAGCCGTCAGGACAGACTGCGCCCGATCTGCTTCTACCGTGCGGTCATAGCCCGCCACTTCCGCCTGTCCGGCGGCCCGCAGGCGATTGCCAAGACGGCTCACAACGATGCGGCGTACCTCATCGGTCACGCTCACCTCCGGCGCTGAGCCATCGTCCGGCACCTCGAGGGTCACGGAATAGCCTTTGACCGGATAGACCGGCAGGTCCACGCCGTCCAGAAGGCTCGGGCTCATGACACCCGCCGCGAGCACCACGGCGTCGGCCTCCACACGGCGCTGGTTGGTGCGCACATGGGTGATGCGCCCTCCCCGCCGTTCCAGTTTGACAACGCTTTCGCCAAACAGACAGGTCACGCCCATCTCCTCAATCGCTTCAGCCAGGGCGCCCGTAAATTTGTAGGCGTCACCGCTCTGGTCATCTTTTGAATAGACACCGCCTGCGATTTCGCCTCGTTGATGGGCAGACGCCAGGGCCGGTTCCAGCGCCACACATTCCGACGCGCTGAGCTTTTCCTGATGAAGACCATGAGGTTCCAGACGTTTCGCTTCCGCGGCGGCATGGTCCACTTCTTTCTCGGTGGCGAAGACACGCAGAATGCCTTTTTGCTTGCGATCAAACTCAACCGCCATTCCCTTGGCGGTAAGATCGTCGAGTGTCTCCTGCAAGACGGTGCGGCCGAGCAGCGCCAGACCGACATTGCGCTCCGCGCCATCCCGCTGCGCGGCTAGATTGCAGCGCCGCCAGAACCGCCACAGCCATTTCCACTGGGTAGGATCGGCTCTTAGTCTCAGCCGCAGCGGCGCATCCGCCCGGCCAAGCCATTTCAACGCCTGGGTCGGCACACCGGGACCTGCCCAGGGTGCCACCTCGCCTGCGCTCAGCTGCCCGCCATTTGCAAAACTGGTCTCGAGCGCCGGTCCCCGCTCTTTCTCAATGAGCGTTACATCATGCCCGTCGCGTCTCAGGCGATAGGCCGTCGCCACGCCGATCACGCCCCCACCCACCACAATGATCTTCTGCGGGGCAGAGGCCTGGACTGGTTGATGGGAAGGCATGGAAGGGCGCACTCGTGACAGGTCGAAGACGCCGTCTTCCTAGCAAACAGGCCCTCTCCCCGCAAAACAAAAGGCGGGACCCGCTCTCACAATTTTCACGAGCGACGCCGCGGGGTCAGTGATCCAGATAGTCGGCGACGGTCCGATTGAACTGGTCCAGCGCGCCTTCAAACCGCCCGAACAGCATGTCGGTGTTGGCGCCGGAAGCGAGCGTCGCCTGGATACTCTCTCCGATGTCGAAGTCTTCGGCCAGGGTGGTCGTCGTAATGGCGTGATTACGTTCCCAATGCTCGGTGTTGGCGATCTCCGACGTTGGTGCAAGCGTCGCAATGCGAATGCGTGTTTCATCTGGGGCAATCGGCTCTTGGCTAATCCAGGCAACATGATCCTGTTGCACCAGGAAGCTGCTGGATGGGAAAAGCGTATAGAGAATGTTCGCGTGGTCGCGCAGCTGCCAGGCGTCGCGGCTTTCGTCTTTGAGCTTTGCCATGGTTGTCCGCGGCAAGATCGAGCGCAGATGCGGACCGAAGCTGCGGTAGCTTGAAAGATTGTCCTCAAAATGGGGACCGATGGTTTTGCGGTGGGCAACCTTGAAGTGATAGGCCTCAATGCCGCCTTCAACCAGGATCTTCCAGTTCGCTTTCCGCACCTCTGTGTGTTCTGCCGCAATGGCAAGGCTATCGATCTTAAGAGCGTCCAAGTCTTCAGCGAGGCTTGCCAGATAGTCCTGGATGGTTGGCGCATCCGGCGCTAGAGGACGGACCCAGATCAGGCCATACATTTCCACACACTCAAGAGGTTTGAGCGCGAGGTCTGCTTTCTTCTCATCCGGAAAGCCCTGCTCGAAATGGGGCGCGGCGATCAGTTCGCCGGAATTAGCGTAGGTCCAGGCGTGATAGGGACAGGAAAAGCGGTGCTTGCAGCCCGCTTCTTCGTCCACCAGGCGGGTGCCGCGATGCCGGCACACATTGAGGAACGTCCTTACCTCGCCGGACTTGTCGCGGGTGATCAGGACCGGCAGGCCTGCGATGTCCCGGCGAAGAAAGGACCCGGCTTCCGGGAGTTCGCTACTATGCGCCGTCGGGGTCGGCAGTTTCCGGAAAATATGCGCGCGCTCACGCGCCAGACGGTCGGGGCAGGTGTAATGCTCGACCGGGTTCCGCGCGACGGTCTCATCCAGAAAAGCCTTGTTTTCTGCCTTCAGCGCGAGCAATTCGTCTGTCAGTGCAAGTTCTGTCGATCGATCCATACCACCCTCCTCGATTGCAGCGACCCAACCACACCTGGCCTATCGCTTACCGTTCGGTAAGTCTGTGTAACTTACCATATGGTAGGGCGTCAAGAAAAACATGGAATCACCTCATGACCACCGATACGCGCGGACAATTCCTGGATTCAGCTGAAAAGCTCTTCGCGGAGCGCGGCTTTTATGGCGTCAGCATTGCCGCCATCGGGGATGAGCTGGGGCTCACCAAACAAGCCCTCCTGCATCATTTCAAAAGCAAGGAAAAGCTCTATGGGGAGGTGCTGGCCCAGATTTCCGCCCGGATTGAACAGATCGGCACCGCCGCCACAGGTCCCAAGACCGATCCGAAACTGGCGTTAAAGACCTATCTTCTTGAGCTGCACAGCGCCTTTCATGCGCGACCGGATCAGGCGCGGCTTCTGATGCGCGAATTGTTGGACAATAAGCGGCGGGCCGACAGTGCGGGGACCTGGTACCTGAAACCGTTTCTGGAGCGCCTGATCGCCATGATCAAAGCACAGCCCAATTGGCAGGACGCGCGCGACGGCGAGGCGTTGGCGCTGGGCTATCAATTGCTCGGCGCCATCAATTATTTCGGTATCTCCGAGCCCACCCTCAAAGGGATTTTCGGTGCAAAGGGCTACGCGGATCTGGATGGGTCTTTTAAGCTTCAGCTTGAGCGGATGATCGACGCTGCGGTTGACGCCCGTCCCTGACGCGGGCCCAGGAGGTGGACTATGACGATTGACTGGAACGAGCCCTGGCCTTTCACGCCGTCTGCGCGCATGCCGCGCATCGTGCGCGCGGAAGGCCGCACCCTGTTCACCGAAGAGGGCGGCGAAATCCTCGACGCCGCGGCCGGGGCGATCATCTGCAATATCGGCCATGGGCGCCAGGAAGTGGCGGACGTCACCGCAAAGGCGATGGCGAATACGAGCTATATCGTCCCGCCCTTCATCACCCCGGAACGCACCGCATTGGTGGAACGGTTGCAGCGGGATTGGCTGCCGCCGCACCTCACCCGCGTGCATCTCTCGAGCGGCGGATCGGAAGCCGCCGATGCCGCCTGCCGTTTGGCGGTTCAATATTTTCGTGCTGTGGGTGACGAAAAGCGCTGGAAGGTGATCGGGCGGGATATTGCCTATCACGGCACCACCATCATGACGTTGGCGGTTGGGGGACATCCGGCGCGCCGCGCCGGCCTTGAAAATCTGTTTCCCAAAGTGGGCCACGCCCCCACCCCCTATCAGCTGCGCTGCCCGCTTGGCCGGGGCGACGAAGATTTCGACCTTTGGGCAGCCCATGAATTTGAAAAACTGGTCGAGCGGGAAGGACCCGATACCATCGCCGCCTTTATTGCCGAACCCATTACCGGGTCCAGCGGCGGGGCGCTGATGCCGGGCGCGCGCTACTGGCCGCGCATTCAAGAGATCTGTGACAAGCACGGCATTCTCATCATCACCGATGAAGTCATGGTGGGCTTCGGCCGCACGGGAAAACGCTTTGCTGCCGAGCATTTCGACCTCAAGGCGGACATTATGGTGTCCGGCAAAGGTCTTGCCGGTGGCTATGCCCCCATCGTTGGGGTCTTTGCCACCGAGGCCGTCGTCGAACCCATCGCCGCGCAAAACGGGGCGCTGATGTTCTACACCTATGGCGGCCACCCGGCGGCGTGCGCCGCGGCAGACAAAGTGCTGGAAATCATGACCCGCGAAAAGCTGGTCGCGCGCTCGGCCGAGATGGGGGCGCTGCTTGGCGAGAAGCTCAACGCAAAGCTGGGCGATCACCCCCATGTCGCGGAGATCAGAGGTCGGGGTCTCTTCTGGGCGCTGGAGCTGGTGGAAGACCGCGACACGCTTGCTCATTTCCCAAAAGAAGCAGCCTTCACAGGACGCGTCACTGGCGCAGGCTTGAGGAACGGGGTGTTCTTCTATGCCGGCGGCACCGGCGAGGTGCGCGACATCGTGCTCCTAGGCCCGCCCTTCACGGTGACCGAAGCGGAGCTCGACCAGATGGTCGAGGTGCTCGCCCACTCGATCGACAGTGCCGCCGCCAAGATGGCAAAGCCCGGTGCCGCAGCGGGCTAACTCAACGCCGTGCCAAAAAGCGTGCCCCAGAATTTGGAGGGCTTGCCGGTTTCCATTTCGACCCGGTCCGCCTTGTCACCAAAATATTGAATGGCTTTCACACCAAGCCAGCGAAGCGGTTCCGGTTCCCATTTGGAGGGCGTGTCGTTGACCCAGGCGAGGTCCGTGATATCGCTTTCGCGCTCCAGTACGAGATCGGACAGGATGCGGCCCGCGAGGTTCGACGCCGCCACGCCCTCACCCGTGTAGCCGCCGGCATGGCCAAGTCCCGTCTGATGATCGAAGGCGACAGAGGGCCGCCAGTGCCTGGGCACGCCCATGAGGCCACCCCAGCCATGGGTGACCCCATAGTCTTTCAGGACGGGAAAGAGTTTGCGGAGTGTGCGCTCGACATTCTGCACCATGGGATCATCCGGCGGGATGACGCCGCGGCGCTTGGAGCCAAAGTAGTAGCCAGCGCGCCCACCAAAGGCGAGGCGTCCGTCATCGGTCTTCTGCCCATAGATGGTGACCCGGCGGCTGTCGCCGAAGGTCTCCCGGTTGGCCAGTCCGATCTCGTCCCACACGTGATCCGGCAGGGGTTCCGTCGCCACCATCATGGAATAGAGCGGTAGCACTTGGCGCTCCTGACCTTTGATGGATTCCGTGTATCCCTCCGTCGCGCGAATGATCTTTTGGGCGTGCACCCGGCCCTTGTCTGTATCGACATAGCCTGACGCCATTTCTGTCACGGGCGTGCCTTCATAAATCTTCACGCCTTTGGCGCGCACGACCCGGCCAAGGCCTTTCACCAGGCGGGCGGGATGGATGACGGCGCAGTGCGGCGTGTAGGTGGCGCCGTAATTCGGCGTCATGGCGACGCGCTCGCGCGACTCCTCCGGCGACAGCCAGCGGTAATCGTCTTCGGTGAAGCCCAACGCATGATGGTGGGCCATATCGTCCTGCATGTCTTTCACATGAAAGGGCGCGATGGCGACTTCCACGGTGCCGCCCTTCGCAAAATGACACTCAATGCCTTCGCGCTGAGAGATGCGGCCAACCTCGTCCACCGTGTCGTGCATGGCGCGGAGCAGACGCACGCCAGCGTCTCGCTTCTTCTCATCCGCCAGCATCCCATCAATGCCCCAGGCAAGCCCCATGCACCAGCCGCCATTGCGCCCGCTCGCGCCAAAGCCCACCGTGTTGGCCTCGAAGACCGCAATGACGAGGGACGGCTCTTTTTCTATCAGATAGTAGGCCGTCCAGAGGCCCGTATAGCCGGCCCCGATGATGGCGACGTCCACCTCTGCTGGAAGGTTTCCTGCATCCGCAATGGTGGAGGGCGTGTCGAGGGTGTCGAACCAGAGGCTGCCATTGTCGTCGAGGGGGCGCTCTTCAGATGCCATTGCTGTCTTCCGCAGGTTTCAGTGGTGACGACCGTTAGTGGTCTCTACTTTTGGGTGAGCCTAGACGCTCGTTTTGGCGACCACGAGAAAATTTGCATCACGAGCGGTTGACTCTGCGCGACATGGCCCTTAAATACACCATTAAGTTAATTAACTTTTTGGTGTATTATGAAACCCGATCCCCTCAGCGCCACTTTCTCTGCCCTCGCCGATCCGACGCGCCGCGCCATTCTCGCCCGGTTGGCGCTCGGCGAGACATCGGTGAAGGAATTGTCGGAACCGTTCGACATCTCAGCGCCCGCCATCACCAAACATCTCAAGGTTTTGGAGAATGCGGGGCTTATCTCCCGCGGTCGCAAAGCCCAGTGGCGGCCCTGCGCGCTGGAGGCGGGGCCGCTTCGCGAGATTTCAGACTGGGTCGAGCAATACCGCCTCCATTGGGAGGGAAGCCTCGACCGCCTCGATGCCTACTTGCAGGACGTGCAAAAAGGAACAGACAGATGACCGCTCAAACACAAGCTGCTGCTGACACCTTCGACCTGACCCTCACCCGCGTCTTCAAAGCGCCGCGCTCGCTAGTCTTTCAAATGTGGGCTGACGCCAACCACAAAAGTCAGTGGTGGCGGCCAAAGAGTTTCAAGCTGGTCGATGCAGCAGAAAATTTCCGGCCCGGTGGCGACTGGATGTCGGTGATGGAGGCACCCAGCGGCAACCGCTACCGGATGGAGGGCACCTACAAAGAAATCGTCGAGAATGAGCGGATCGTCTTTTCCCATTATTGGGTGGAAGACGGCGAACGCGGACCGATGACGCTCATCACAGTTACGTTCGAGTATGATCCGGACGGCACGCGGCTTACCTTCACGCAAGCCTTGATCGCAAACGAAGCGGACAGAGATGACCAGCAAGGTGGCTGGGCCGAGTTCCTCGACCTGTTAGGAGAGACACTGGCCGCGCGGAGCTAACTAATCCACCCTGGGTTGGCACCTCAGATAGGCACGCTGACAGCGTCAACCCGGTCTGCAGACCAGTATGCAGACCCTGTCAGTCTGTTGCTCTGGGCCAGGTGAGATCCATCAGGTCCGACAGGGTCGGCACATCTGTTGGTGTCTTCTGCTTATCACTCGACTTGGTCTTGGCCACAGGCATGGGGATGACATCAGCCGCTTTGTCGTAGGTGCGGCGTCTCCCATTTGACTCCCTCGGCCTGAACTCGATGACATTCGGCATCGCCGTCTCCGTGGGTTGGAGCTCCCGGCTTAATCCGACATGGTTGCGGGAACCTTCCCACAAAGTCTCTGCCGATTATCGTGAATAAAGTGTTAACGCTGGTGTTGGGATATATCCAGAAACCGACGTTTCCCTATAGGCACCCTTTGATAAAGCTTCGATTTTTCACCAATTTGAGTGGGTCTCGCCCCACTGCTTGTTAAGAATTTTCGCTCAAATTGGAGAGAGACCGATGTTGGACCTGGGGCAGGCTGATTTCCATGACCGAGTTGAGGCATCTGCGAGATCTGATCGACCTTGCAAAAGAACCGTCGAGTGAGCGCCGGCGCGAGCTGTTGCGCAATGTCACCGACCTCTTCCTGGAAGATCCGACAGTCTATTCCGGTCAGGAGACGGAACATTTCTCTGATATTATGGGCACCGTGGCCCGCTCGCTGGAAGCGAGTGTGCGCGCTGACCTCTCCCGGCGCCTCGCAACTGTCGCAGAAGCGCCCCGCGATCTGGTGGCGCAATTGGCCAATGATGAGATCAGCGTCGCTGCTCCCATTCTGGAGAGCAGCCTTGCCCTCACCGAAGAAGACCTTTTGGACATTATCAGCCAGTGCAGTAATGCCCATCGGTCCGTTGTTGCAAGTCGTCCGGACGTCAATGAAACCATTTCCGAAGCCCTTGTCGATCACGGGGATGACAATGTCGTCAACGTGCTGATCAACAATGCCAAGGCGCAGATCGGGGAGACAACCATCCAAAAGGTTGCCCAGCGCGCCGCATCCAACGAAACCCTTCAAACGTCGCTGGTCGACAGGCAGGACCTGCCGCCGGACGTGCTCCATGACATGTTCTGGGTGGTGTCGACCAAATTACGGTCCCGCATTCTGGAGCGATCGGCGGAGCTCGATCCGGAAATTGTTGACCGCGTTCTCGCGCAAACAGAACGCAAGATCATGAAGGATGCCAATCGGCGCACGGACGAACGCACCCGCGCGCAGCAATTCATTGATCGCAAGGCTGAATTGCGGGAACTCTCCGAGACCCTGCTGGTCAATCTGGTGCGGGCCAATCGCCTGGAAGAGCTGGTCTGTGGTTTTGCGCGCCTCGCCAAGATTGATGAAGAGACCGCCGAACGCATTCTGAAAGACCCGTCCGGCGAAGGTCTTGCCATCGCCTGCAAAGCGACGCGGCTGGATCGTTCAACCTTTTCGACCCTCGCGGTGATTGGCGCGCAGAGCAAAAAGCGCTCGGTTCAAGCGACCCGCGACCTGTTCGACATTTATGACCAGATTCCTCAGGACATGGCCCAGCGGGCGATGCGGTTCTGGCGCGTCCGCCGTGATACGGAAAGCGCCGCAGCTTAGGTTTTCTCAAACACCATCATCGACCAGGTGACGCCTTCCCGACCCACCCGGTCAGGCTTTTCTTCATGGCGAACCAGCGTCAGCCGTGATGCGGCCGCGAGCTTTGCCGCATGGTCGGCCGACAAATCGTACATGGTGCGGCCTTCGGGCACCGGCCCGTGGCGGAGGCTCATCGCTATATGTGCTTCCGGCTTCATGAGGGCGGCGATGGCCTTGAACCCATCCGCCTGATACTCTTCCGGCAGATGCATGAAAGATGCGCTCGCGAGGACAAAGTCGAAGGTGAGGCCCATCGCCTTTACCTCCTCGAGGTGTGGCAGACAGTCGTCCACCCAGGTGATGTTTTCATGATCGTGGTCTTCGACTGAAAAAACGCGCATGGCGTCTGCCGGTTCCACCGCAACGACCTTGTGCCCCAGTTCGGCAAATCCTTCCGCATCGACGCCGACACCGGCGCCAATGTCGAGCACGTGGCCTGGCTCTTCGGGAAAGAAAAAGCGGAAGGACTTATGCCTTTCGGCAAAAGGCGTCTCCGCATAGACGCGCCGCAGTTCCTCCGCTTCATCGTTATAAGGCAGAAACCCGCGCGAGATTTCTTCGTCGGATGGCGTCATGTCAACCGCCTTCTTGTCATCCACCTGCTTGTCATCCCCCTTCAGGGCCCTCAGTCGGGTTGCTATCAGGCAGCATCTCCACATAGATGGACTGGCTCGGGAAGGCAAAGCCGGTGCCAGCTTCTTCGACAATCTCTTTAATCGCGAAGGCAAACTGCTCCTTGATTTCGAGCCAAGCGCCCCAGTTCGTCGTTTTGGTGAAGCAATAGATCATGATGTCGATGGAACTGTCGTTGAACGCATCGACGCGCACGAAGAGCGCTGTTTCCGGTGGCTGAGCAAATTCGTCCGACGCGCGAATATAGCTTTCGATCCCATCGCGGACCTGTTTGAGCTGCTCCAGGGTCGAGCGGTACTCCAACCCGATCTTCCAGTAGATGCGGCGATGGGTCATTTTCGTGAAGTTGGTGACCGCCGCATCAGAGAGCTTCTGGTTCGGCACATAGACGGGTGCCTTATCGAAGCGGCGCACGGTGGTCGAGCGAAAGCCAATACTCTCCACCGTGCCTTCCACAACACCGTCGACCAGAATCCAGTCGCCCTTGCGGTAACGCTTTTCGATCAGGATAGACAGACCACCGATCAGGTTCTTGAACAGATCCTGCGCCCCCAAGGCGACCGCCACACCAAAGAGGCCGAGGCCCGCGATGATCGGCGCGACCTGAATGCCCCAGATCTGCAAGATGGTTGCGCCGCCGACGATAATCACGCCCCATCGGACCCCGGTGACGAGCCAGTCGACCATTTCATGGGTGAGAACGCGCTCCAATTCTCTGAGCAACAGGCTAAGCGGTGTCACCGCATTGTGGAGCGCCCAGAAAATCGTGAAGGCGATGAGCGACTGCACGGCATTGCGCGCAAGCTCCGCGGCGGTTCCTTCCAGCTGCAGATAATCAAGCGCGAAGAAGACACCGACGATGATGAACGTGGCCTTTAGCGGATCGGCGAGCGCCTCATGCAGATAATCGTCAATCTTCGTTTCCGTGTCCGCCACCCAGCGATCGACAAAGGAAAAGATGAAACGCGTGAACAGCCCGCGCAGAAAGTAGAAGACAAGAAAGATGCCGACGGCGGTAAGAAAATGGCCAATGTCATAGCCGAGAATGCCACTCTGCCAGACCTCGACGACCAGCTCCCACAGTTCACTCAGCTGTCTGCTTAGCTCTTCCATTCCGCGTAAGTCCTGCCTTCGATTCTCACGTTGTTAGTTTGGCTGGCAGCCCAGCCATTGTCACCTTTCGCTTAATCAGAAGGTGAACTGCTATGCTCGCATTTCGAACACTTACAAAGAGCTGGGAGGCAGCATAGCAAAAGCGATCAGCGGAATTGCACTTAGGAGACCCAACCTCCTTGAGATTTCCGCCAGCCTTCGACCTCTGTCTGTCAGCAAATCAAGCCTTTCATTACGCGTCAGGTAGTATTTGCGATCAACTCTTGGACGGTCTGAACGATGGCAACTGAAGGCGTACGCGCCCAGAAGAAATCCGGCAGCAAAGAGAACCACAAATGCGTACAGACAAAGTGCGCGCGTGCTGGTGTCTTCAATTCCAAACAATCAAATTTCTCCTTGCGAGCGTTGATGGCATGACGAGGTAGGTCATCACTTTAGTTTGTGACCCCTAGAGGTCCATAGTCGCCACACAATTTGATTGATATCTTGATGCAGCCTCACGCGGCCGCGGGGGCGCGTTCCCGCACAGACGAGAAACGCACCTTGGGCCACTTCTCTTCCGTGTAGCCAACTTCCCAAGCGCTTTTCGCCATGAAGACCGGCGCCCCATCGCGGTCCTCCGCCATGCTTGCCTGATTGCCGTCGACAAAGCGTTTCAGTTCCGCCTCGTCATCGGCATCCACCCAGCGGGCCGTTTCGTAAGGCGCCTGTTCCAGCCCCACCTTGATGCCATATTCCGCTTCAATACGCTGGGCGAGGACTTCGAGCTGCAGACGCCCCACGACGCCGATCACCCAATTGGCTCCGAGATGCGGCTTGAAGACCTGAGTCACCCCCTCTTCCGCAAGGCTCTCCAGCGCACGGCGCAGGTGTTTCGCCTTCATGGGATCATCAAGGCGCACCCGTTGCAGAATTTCGGGCGCGAAGTTGGGAATGCCGGTGAAGATCAGATCCTCATTTTCTGTGAGCGTGTCGCCCACGCGGATCGTGCCGTGATTGGGAATACCGATAATGTCGCCAGGCCAGGCTTCATCCACAAGTTCGCGGTCCTGCGCAAAGAACAAGATCGGGTTGTGCACGCCGATGGCTTTGCCGGAACTGGAGAGCTTCAGCTTCATGCCGCGTTTGAACTTGCCGGAACAGAGGCGCATGAAGGCAATCCGGTCCCGGTGGTTCTGGTCCATGTTGGCCTGTACTTTAAAAACAAAGCCGGACACTTTCTTTTCGTCGGGGCTGACGGCCCGCGCAGACGAGGGTTGCGGGCGCGGTGGCGGCGCAAAGGAAGCAACCGCGTCCAACAATTCATCCACGCCCAATTCACGGAGCGCTGTTCCGAAAAAGACCGGGGTCAGCGCGCCGGCGCGATACAGCTCCAGATCGAAAGGCGAACAGGCACCGGTCGCCAGTTCTGCTTCCTCTTTCAGGGTATTGAGCTCGTCCTCGTCGAGGTAGCGGGTGATCTCATTGCTGTCGACGCTGAGGCCCGTGTTTTCGGGCGTCTCACCCTGTTTGTAGGAGATGAATTCGTTCTGGGTGAGATCGTAAATCCCCTTCAGGCGGTTGCCCTGCCCTACGGGCCAGGTCATGGGTACCGTATCCAGGGCGAGGCGGTCGGCCACTTCCTGCATCAGGTCAAACGGGTCTTGTCCTTCCCGGTCGATCTTGTTGATGAAGGTGATGATGGGCACATCACGCAGACGGCAGACTTCGAAGAGTTTCAGGGTCTGCGCTTCGATGCCCTTTGCTGCATCGATCACCATGATGGCGCTGTCCGCCGCAGTCAGCGTCCGGTAGGTGTCTTCGGAGAAGTCTTCGTGGCCTGGCGTGTCGAGGAGGTTGCAGATGACGCCTTTATACTCAAACGTCATCACCGCAGAGGTCACAGAGATGCCGCGCTCCTGCTCAATCTTCATCCAGTCGGAGCGGGCACGCCGACGGTCGCCGCGCGCTTTCACCTGACCCGCCAGATGGATCGCGCCGCCGCGCAGCAGCAGGTGTTCCGTGAGGGTCGTTTTCCCTGCATCCGGGTGCGAGATGATCGCAAAGGTCCGGCGCCGACGCACCTCCTCTGTTTTGGGTTCAGCATTCGTTGTCAGGTCAGCAGAGACGCTCACGGCACACTCTTCCAGAATTTGGGATCAGATTGGGCCGGACCCTATATCAGGCCGAGCCAATTTGCCAATCAGGCGAGCGGGTTCCAGACGGCCTCGTCCACGGCGTCTTGTGTCAGTTTTCCACGCATGCGGAGCTCGTCCAGGATATCCAGCGACTGATATGGGATGCGGGCACATGAGAGGATGGGACCATCCCCATCATCCACCACCCGGACGGCATTGATCTGTTCTTTGTCATGTAGCATCTGACAGATAGCGAGCACGAATTTGGGCTCTTCTTCCGCCAGTGACGGATTGTCCGACAGGCCTTCCGTCAGCAATTGCATGAGGTCATGGGTTGTGAGGCCCGCATACTGCTCCGGACTCAACGGGAAGCCGTCCTGTTCCGTCGGCCCCGGCAGGGCGTCCAGATTGACCAATCTGTCGCGATACAGAAAAAGTGTCATTCGCCGCGTTTCCCCCTCAAAGACCGCTTCGCACGACGATTTTCATGCGGCGCAGGACATCGTCGCAGATTCGCGAGGCCAGCGCGAGACCGGACCCCGCAGCTCGATTATGCCAGATTTGCGCAAGGGTCCTGTGTTGATTTGCATCATTGCCTGGCGCTCCAATTTCCGCGATTTTCGCGCCATCAACATTGAACAAAGCGAGGCTCCGGACGGCAAGAGCCGGACCCTCAAAGGAGAACTTCATGACGACAGCGAGAGATATCGCGACCAAACATATGGAAGCCGCCCTGGCCGACGCCAAAGCGGCCAACGTGCCTGCTGAGTCCGTCGCCCGGGTGATGCTGGAAAAAGTGGTGCATGTATATAAGGAAACCCGCTCGGAAGAAGACATTGCGGCTGAGCTGGTCTCGACATCTGAAAATCTGAGTCAGGACGAGGATTATATGTTCATGCGGCCCTAACGCCGCCACCGTCCTGAACCCAAATCTACGATGGCGGGTCGCCCTTCACCGGTTCGGTGAGGAAATGACGGCCCTGCCTGTCTTCAATCTCCACAACCCAAAAATCGGGATCAAACTTCTCCTGGCGCGCCAGATAGGCATCGGCGTCCGCCTCCGGCACCGGTCCCTCACCGACGGAGCGCATCCAGATGCGGCTGCCATCTTCGCCCCAGGTGGGTCCATATACCTCCGCGGTGCCGTCCAGACGGGCGACTTTCACGTAAATGGTGCCTGCCTCGCTATTTCCGCGACGCACTACCATGGCGGGCACATTTTCAGCGCCGGCGCGGCGGATCAGCGCTTTGACCCAGATATCAGCCTTTAGGTTCACGTGTTCCCTATCCGTCTTGTGCCGGGCTCCTGCGGGTTAAGGCTAAAATCAAAGAAGGCCCTTTGGCCCAAATTTCCGCCGACCATGCTTAACCCGACCGCCGGCAATCGCAAAATGGCGGGAAGCCGCCAATCCCTGGCTGAGCCTCACCCCTCCGGTCCGTTTTTAAGCAAAGGAATTAATCAAGTGGCTCAAAACTCACAGGTTTTTGCCGTTTGAAGCGATTGCACAGACGGGTACAGGCTTCTACACTGAAGGTCTTCAACAGGATATGCGAGACGTTTTCGTTAGGGGTTGTCATCCAGCCTGTTGTCGAATGATCCTGAATAAATGGGGCCAAGGACGCGAGAGCGTCGCCCGGCGAGGAGCGGTTGTGGCATGAGTAAGATGGGTATGGGACTTTCTAAGCACGTCAAAGCCATTGCGGGCAGTATTGTCCTTGCAATGACGGGCTTTGCATCGGCACAGGCGGAAGAAACGAATGTTGCCTCCCTTTCTGAAGCAATTCCCACTCCTGCTTATTATCTCCCTATTGCCCGGCCCATTCAGCCCGGTGAGGTTCCCCTGACCGGCGTTCATGCCGTGGCGCGTCACTATGTGGCCTTTGACACGGCTGTTGATGATGCTTTCAAGAGCCAGCTTTCGACGCCGCGGGAAGTGCGCCGTCTGCTGGATGGTCTGCGTTTCAATGAACCGCAAATGGTTGCGCAATCCTGGCTCGCCCATCGTGGCTTGATCGCAGCGGAGAACCCGGAATTCCAAGAAGGTGTGCGCCTGGCGCTAGCGCGTGATGGCGCCGTCTCGGTGATACAGCAACTGTCCGGACGCGGCAGCTTCGCCCGCAATCTGCATGGCGCAGACTCTGCTGTATCTGCTGTTCTGGAACGCGTCGCCAATGACAATTACCGGATGACGGTGCTGAAAGGACGTTTCCTCGCGACCGCTCAGGAATTTCAGACCAAGCGGTGGGGCATGATTGATCGTGACGGCCGCGATGCTTCGTTTGATTTTGCGGACAGCGGGCTTGAGGAAAGCTTTGGCGAGAAAGTCGCCGGCACCCTTCGGAACTTCTCCCCCATCAGCCCGGCGCATGCTTATGCATCACCGCTGATGGAGCGGGTCCTCGCCTATGGCGCGCTGCATGTAATCGCCACGTCGCTGGAGACAGATGTATCCACCGAGGGCATGGCGCCAGCGGACCGGCGGACCACCTCATGCCTGAACTGGGCGAAGCTCAACCTCAATCAATGTGTTGCCGCCGCCCACTTCCCCTCTGAGGAAGCCTGGTGCACCGCGACCCACGCCATTGACGATGTTCGCGCCTGCTGGGCACAGGTTCTGCCCGCCGCTGATCGCTAAGGTCCTCAGCTTCCGCAGAAAACCGGCAGATTTCTGCCGGTTTTTTTGTGTCTGCGTTTCCGTCAGTGACGATATCGACAATTTGATGCAAATTTTCGCTCAGTTTGAGTAAATATAGAATTCAAATTTCATAAATAATGCTCTTATTTATAAATGTAAAATAATCTATATAATTCCTACTCAAGTGATTTATGCGACATGTATTCAATTTTACTTACCTATTTAAAATCTATTCAGTGATTGAGGGGCTAAGGTTCGGGCAAGTAAGGCCGGACAGACAGACGTTCTCCGCTTCAGAGACTCCCTGACCGGCCTAGTAAAGGGCCGATATGATGTTTTTGGTAAGAATTGCCTTCTGGGTCACCGTGGTGGCACTCGTGCTGCCAACCCCAGATTCTGCGACTTCGCTGGATGGTACTTCCGGGTCCGCGATGACCGCCTCGTTCACCGAGGAGCGCGCAGAGCAGCAGCTTAATCTCACTGATGTTGCTGGTGCAGCCGTGGCATCCGCCGATGATGTCCTCAGCTTTTGCGACCGAAATCCCCAAACCTGCGAGACCGGATGGACCATCGCCATCCATGTCCAACGCCAGGTCAAGCACTATGGCGCGCTTGCACTGGATTGGGTCGCAAGCCAGCAGAGTTCGAACACCCCGGCTCATCACCCCCGCGCGCGACCGTCCGAGACGCCGTCACCCAGTGTCGAGGTCGTTCGCGGGGCATGAGCTATGAGCGCTGAGGCCCCCCCCTCCTCAGCTCTCTCCCCTAGGACGGTAGCCCCCGTCCATTGGGCGCACAGATTTCCGGTTTCCCGTGCCCTTTAACCGGTCATCTGTGCGCCCCTCTTTTTGCCACCAGAGCGTCATATCGCGCCTTGCCGGACGCCCTTCAGAGGGCTATCTCATGGGTTCGCCTCTACGGTCGTCCGTGCGCAAAAAGGAACCTCATGGCCATTCAGGACCTGATCGACGATTTCAGTTATCTCGATGACTGGGAAGATCGGTACAAATATGTGATCGAACTCGGCAAAGGGCTTGCACCCTTGAGCGACGCTGAACATAGCGCCGACACGAAGGTTCAAGGATGTGTCAGCCAGGTCTGGCTGGTTTGTGAAAGCGACGATGGCGGTGCCCACCTCACTTTCCGAGGTGACAGCGACGCGCTCATCGTCAAGGGTCTAATTGCGATCCTCCTTGCCATGTATTCCGGTCAAAGCCCGGACGCCATTCTGGCGGTCGACGCCAAATCCATATTCGAGCAACTGGGGCTCGATGAACATTTAAGTCCTCAGCGCTCCAACGGCCTGCACGCGATGGTGTCGCGCGTTCGAGAAGATGCGGCACGTCAGCTTGCCGGGTCTCACACGGACTGATCGATCCCGTTTGGGTCTTGATCCTTGGCTTTCCAAACGTGGGTGCCTTTTCGCTGCTCCGGGCCGCCGCTCAGTTTGTAGTGGTCGGCCAAACGGGCCAATGCGATTTTGAGAACCAGCTTCCCGGACCTTTGAGGCCAACCCAGGGCCCGTTCTGATTGCTCAAGACCCTGTAGGTGACAGCAGGTCTCAATCACAATGTCCGAAAGCCCGGGTCCGATTGCCGCCAGTGCACGCTCTACACGTTTTCGGGCATCGATTGCATGACCTGGCAGATCAAGGTGCCCCGCCAGACCTGAGGCCGACCGGTCCACAGGAGCGAGCATGCCCTCCCAATTGAGCGTCGTGTGCGCATCCATGCGCGCGAATGTGAAATCCCGACGCAGTTGTTCGCCCGCATCCGCTTCGGCTTCCGTCAGATAGGCACCCCCCTTTTTCCCGCGGCGCCGACGCAGCCAGCCCAAAGGCGACTCTCCTAAATTCACCTCGCGGGTCACCATGCCCCTTCCAGGTTCGTCAATCGCCGTCTGTCCTTTGAGCTGGTGTTGCGCCTGCACGGGGTCTGCGCCGGCCATCTGGCGGCGCCACCAGCTAAGCCCAACGTCGGATAGAAGATAGACAGGACCCTCGCCGCTCGGGGACCCTAGCTCCTCAGTCTTTAGGAGCGTACGCAAAAGATCCGAGCGATGCAGGGCGCACAAAACCTCCATGTCGAGCTTCATCACGGGCTTTTGCCATCGATTTCGGGGACCAAACAGGCCGGCCAAACTCGGGTCTTCAGCCAATTGTTGGAGAAAGTGCCCCGATTCCTGAAGTCTCCGAAAAACACGCACCCCCTCACGACGCATCACACCTGTCGCAACCGCCATTCCCTGCCTCCTACTGGATTTTCGATGTTGAGTCGGCACGGGCGGCGGACAAGATTGCAAGAGCTCTTTCCAGTCGATCGAGCATCAAATCAAGGCGGAGGTCGTCGCGCCGGTCTTCAACCCGCTCGCAGGCATAGGCCGCGGTCGTCCGATCCCGTCCGAAATGCCGCCCCACCGCGCCCAGCGACAGGCCAAAGGTGATGTGGGACAGATACATAGCGACCTGGCGCGCCTGTGCGACATGAGCTTCGCCCCGCGTACTTGCGCAGAGCGCTTCGGGTAAAATGTTGTAAACTCGCGCGACAACTTCACAGGTCAGCCGCACGTCGGCGGCCTGATGTGCCCATAGGGCCGCTCGTTTCGCAGCAGCCTTCGTGGTCGAAATACCGTAGCGTGATGGTTCTTCCGTGTGATTCAGTGAGACACTAGAGGGTGTTCCGTGCATTTCTTCTCGCCTCCTACCTGGCCGCCTGACGCTTGCGTTTCGGTCTCGTTGACCGTGTTCTTACATATAGGGCCACACGCAAACCCCGGGGGTAAATTTTGCGTTTTACGCAATATTTTTTTCAATCCCGCGCCTATGCTGTCAGCTTGAGCCGGAGACGAGAGAAAAGCTGTGAAAAATCGAATTCGACACTACCGACGCCAAATGGGTCTGACGCAGACCGATCTGGCAAACAGGCTGGGAACAACGGCCGCGACGGTGTCCAGACTGGAAACCGATGGGATCAAAATCTCTGTTGATTGGCTGGCACCGCTCGCCAAAATCTTTCAGGTGCAACTGACCGATCTAATTGACGAGCCATCTCCTGAACGCATTGAGATGCTCGGAGAGCTCAGTGCGGACGGCAGTGTCGTCGCACCGAAAAAGGCGCTGGACGGCGGCTTTTTGCTTCATGTGCCGGCAGCCATCCCTATTGCCGTTCAGGTAAAACAGGACATTGGGCGGTATCGCGCAGGTGCCTTGTTGATAGGTGATCGGCTCGTTGGTGACAAAGTCAAAAACGGCTTCGACCGTGATTGTCTTGTGGGGATCAGAGGCGGCAAAACTTTTCTGCGGCGCCTCGTGCAAAGCCCCAAAAATGGGGCACGGTTTGGTCTGATCCCCCTCGACCCGGGAGTCGAAACGAAATATGTCAGTCAGCTCAGCTGGTGTGCGCCCATCGTTATGACAGTTCAGTACTATTGAGAACCGGGTTTACGTAATCCGTAATTTATCCCCGACCGGTTCTTGTCTGTCATGCTGGACCGATGGACCAGACCGACATGACGTCAGACCAGCTTGCGCGGAGCAGTCGGCTCGCCTTTCGACGCCTGGTGCGCGCAGGTAATTCTGCGCACGATCCTCAGCCAACGGGGTCTGACCGCGATCCCGCCCCCACAGTCTCAGCCATCGCCAAAGTAAAAAAACAGCTTCGGGTTGAACTGCGGTTGCAACGCTCTGCCCCCTGGGCGGTCTCACCGCTGCACTACGCCAACGTGTCGTCGCACCTCGCCGCATTGCTGCGATCTCAGTCGGCGGGGGTCAATAAGCAGCGGCCCGACCACCGACCACCGCCGGACACCTGATCCACTTTCACACCCCAGGTCCCATTGAAGCTTTGACCGTCCTCAGCCAGGCGGAGACGAGCCCCGCCCCGCCCAAGCTCGGACAACCACATGCCCTTCAGTGTATTTCCCTCGCGCGACCCGATCAGAAGTCCGGGGCTTGGCGCAAATTCGCTGCGCCGGTAGCTGCCCGTCACCTGTCCATCTCGGTCAACCAGATAAAGACGTCCAAATTCCGTATCCCACATGCCGGAGAAACCGTCACAGTCAGGGCCGAACGCGTCAACATTGAGGGGATGTTCACTCAGCACGTGCCCGCCGCGATCCGGGGACGCAAACACCCTCACAACATACTGCCCTGGCTCACCCGGCGCCGCCAAAAGGATTTCAGATGTGGCATTTCCCGCCAGAACATACCGGCGTTCTCGGCCACGATTGCTGCCAGCTTTGGCGATGCTGATCGCGCCATCCGACACCAGGCATGCCGAAGGAGCTGTATTGGTCGCAACAGTTAGGGCTTCGCCCGTCAGGTATGCGTCTTGATCGAGACGCAGGTCGATGGGCTTTGACGCCCGCACCGCCGCATCCTTCGCCCGTTCAAGTGTCAAAGGAAGAGCCCCTGTCACCGCTGCCAATGCGCCGATTGACTGATCGCTGGCGGAGCGGACCGGGCGACCGCTGGCCCCGCCGCCCGTGATCGGGCACGCTGACTTTGCCCGGCAGTAGCCGAGAGCGGCGATCGCCTGGCCCACCTTAATATAGGCTTGGGCCAGTTCGTTTGCGCCACACACCGGTCCAACCAATGCGCTTGGGTCTGCAGTGACCGGCTCCTCGGCGATGGCCAATGCGGCATCAAGGCGTGCCGCGCTCAACATGGCGCGGGACAGCGCTTCAAAATAGGCCTTCGTGTATTCCGGACGGTCTTCCCGGCGGGCCCATTCCGCCGCAACATCAATTTCCGCAATCAGCGCCCCGACGCGCCAGGCATGCTTTTGCACACCCTTGCGCAGCTCGGTCTCATCCACCCAGGCTTTGAGCCCGCTTCTCATGTCCAGGGCCCGGGCAGACAAAGCATCGGCGTCAAGCGACGTCTCAGCAGAGTCGATTGCAAGTCGGACAAGGGCTCTTTCAACACCCCCCAAGACAACCGCAAGGCCGGTCGGTGCCGTTTCCTCTACAATCCCGGGAAGCGCGGTGCGGCCCCCTGCCAGCTCTGCCAGCGACATTTCAGCGATTCTGAGATCTGCCTCAAAAGCGGCTGAGCGTTCGCAGGCCATGATTGGGCAGACCAGGGTCTGGCATTGGCGCGCCTGGGCAATGACCTGTTCGGAGAGCTGTTCAATCCGCGCTGCAGCAGCGCGCACGGGGGCGGCATCGCGCTCGCAATCGAGCGGTTGGGTTGCTTCCGCCCGGACACTGTCGTGACGCTGACAGAGGCGCTCCCTTTCGCAGTCACCAAGAGCATTTGTATAGCTTCGAAGACCGGCGATGGCTCTTGCGGCCGCTGCCTGCGCTGCCGTCAATGCCCTTTTCAACGTAGCTTCGGTCCCTGGCGGTGCTCGGTCAGCGATCTCGCTCAACGCCGTTTCACTCTCGCGAATATCCGTCAGCGCTTTTTCAGCAAGGGTGCGGTATTGAGATACGGTCTGCGCCAGATAGGTGCAGCGTTCACAGGGTTGCTGACCCGCGGCATCGCCACTCTCTACATCGGCCAGCAGGTCGAGCACCTCTGCCATGTCACGATCCAGCCGCGCCGTAGCCGGTGAAGCCATAGGCTGAACGACCCGCACTGTTGTCTGGGGCCCTGAGCCCGTGACCCAGACCCACACGCCAACGCCGAGGCTCAAAAGAAGGCCCAGCGCGACCAGGATCAGCGGTGTCAGACGTTTATGGTCATGCCACTTTTTCATGTCTCGATAGGAACGCTGCGCCGCATCACGCTCAATTGGTCTGACCTGCTAGTATTGACCACAGCTCGCCGTAATGGAGGCACTACCCTCTTCAACCGTGGAACACGCACCGCCGCCAAAGCAGAACGCGGCGGGCACGCCGGAAAAGAAAAAGCCGATGTAAGAATTGCCGGCGCTCTTTTGAAAAGTGCCGGTCATCTCAAACCGCCGAGTGCCGCCGCTTGGGAAATTGATCACGTCCCCCACGGCAGGTTCTGACAAAGGGATGTAATCCCGCGCATCGAAAACAACACTTGCGGCACCCGTCGCTTTGACTTCGCACCAGCCGGAAAACTCTGTCGAGCCGGCGCCGCTTGCCGCTACCGGAAAGCTCGCGCGCTCGCCCAGCGCAATCGTCTGTGTCCCGCCTTCGAGGGTTGCCTGTTCGCTTGCGATACCCGGCGAGGTCAACATCAGTACGGACCATACTGCCGCAGCAAATTTCATGGTGGATCGTTGGCTCATCATCTCTATTGGGCCCCTTCTGAACCTGCCAAACACGGTGCCGTCTCCGCGTTGCACCAGAGTGACGTGCGCCTCCCCGATGGGCAAGGCCGAACCTTGTGGTTCTTAGAGATTTGACACTGATGGGGTCTTACTTGCCGCGACGTGTGCTGCCGCTTTTTTGGCCGAGGCCCATTTTCTTGGCGAGTTTGGAGCGCGCAGCCGCGTAGTTGGGTGCCACCATCGGATAGTCTGGGGGCAAGCCCCATTTGCGGCGATATTCTTCCGGGGACAGGTTGTAGTGGGTCCGCAGGTGACGCTTCAGCGATTTGAAACGCTTGCCGTCTTCCAAACAGATCAAATAGTCAGGAGTGATTGATTGGCGGACAGGCACCGCTGGTTCCACTATCGGCGCTTCTTCACCAGCGTCCGCTTGGTCAACACTGCTCAACGCCCCAAACACTGTTTCAATAAGCGCAGGCACGTCTGAGACGCTTACGGCATTGTTCCCAACGTATGCCGACACAATCTCGGCGGTCATCTCTACCAGATCCGCCTTATCTTGCATGGAACCACTCCACTCAACTGTTCCTCTTGGAATTCTTTGTTGAATCGCCGTCTTAATTGGCGCGCGCGACTAACAATAATTCCGGTGACTTATAGCAATCGAAAGAAACACAAGCAACGGAGCATCAGAATTTAACGCACATTTGGCGTTCATTTGCGGATAATTGCGTCTGCACTTGCAGACGGAAATTTTTATTATAGGAAGTTTGCAGAACTAAGGTCGTGCATGCCTAGATATCTGGACTTTTTGGAATGCCCAGGCCGTCAAGGTACCGATCAAGAGCAACGGTGATAATGTCCTGATGGGTGCGCGCCTGAAGGATGGCCGCGCCCCTTAATCGTTGATGACGATGCTGCTCCAAGCGAACAGATACCTTCACCCGCGGCGGAACCGACCGTCGTCGTTCGACGAGGGGACTGACATCCCGTTTTCGACGCTCAGGCCCAGAATAGACCTTTTGGTCTGGACCGTCCGTGGTCTGACAAGGATGCGCGCCGGCTGGGACATGTGTCCTTCCACCTGACCGAGCGACGGGGGGAGCACCCTTGATTCTTTTCGGACCTTGTTTGGGTTTGATCCGTTTACCGAATGGTTGTGTTGGCTCTGCCGCTGGCTCACGCATGGCCGCAGGGGCAACATCTGGCGCGGGCTCCACCATTGGCGGTGGTGTTGCACCGCCGCGTTCCATCATGTCCGCGGTCAATGTAGCGAAACCATCTGCGGCATGTGGCGCAGGCATTGTCCGTTTTGAGGCGCTCATTCGTGGGTCTCCTGACTGCGAGGGCACGTGGACATCTTCAACGGACACACTGTGCTCAGGGATCAAGTAGGTTGAAACTGTGTCAGTGGTTGGCGCGACGTCCAAACGCGGGCGCCTGACGACCGAGCGCGTTTACATTTGTCGGCATGTGCGATCCTAAACCATCAGTCGGCGCGTGGCTTACCGCAGGACGGAGGCGGTCGATACGGTCGGCCAGATACGTCCATAGGGCCTCGACTTCGCCGGCACTCTTGCCGTTGGACTTGGTTTCCATAACCGTTCGTCCATCGATCATGCTCGCCGCAAAGTCTACCCGGTGGTGAAGCGTCACGGGTGCCACCGTGCCATGTTGGGAAAGCGCTACGGCGGCATCTGCTGTGATCCGGGTCCGTGCTGTGGCGGCGTTCACGACGAAGACCAACGGCTTGTCATGCCATTGCGCAATGTCGACCGTCGGCCCGACCGCTCGTAAATCGTGCGGGCTTGGCCGCGTTGGAACCACGACCAGGTCTGCGTGAGAGACGACATCGGAAATGGCGCGGGTGACAGCAGGTGGCGTGTCGACGATGGCGAGCTTCATGCCCGCTTGGGCGGCCTCGCGTAACGCCCGACCGACGCCGCCATAGTCAGACTGAAATGCGGTCAGACCTCCGAGAGACCGGACCTCCATCCACTTCTGCAGACTGCCTTGCGGGTCCGTATCAATAAGACCGACCGGACCGGCGCCCGCCAGGTGGGCAGCAGCGGCCACGTGACCGGCAAGGGTCGTCTTCCCGACGCCCCCTTTTTGGGCGGCAAAAACGAGCACGAACATATCTGTCGACATAACACCACTCCTTCGAGCGAAACTTGCCAGTGACCAATGACCGGCAAACCTCACCCTAGAGAGCCGCGAGTTAACAGATGTTCAAATGGATAAATTGGCTAAAACATTGACAAAACTGTATTTTTTCGCATTTTGAGAGACAGGTGGCGGCGCGTTGGTTAGGGCCTGAGGGAATATGTTTATACGCGATATTTGGTACTTCGCGGTTGCAGGCGAGAGCCTGGCGCCAGGCGCGATGCAGCACAAAGTTCTTCTTGGGGAACCGATTGTGATCGGACGCGAAGCTGACGGCACGCCCTTCGCGCTGCGCGATATTTGTCCTCATCGAGGCGTCCCGCTTTCCTCAGGAGCCCTCTTCTCGCCGCAAACAAGCGGGTGTGGGACCAGTGCCATTGAGTGCCCCTACCATGGCTGGAAGTTCCGACCTGATGGTCGTTGCGCGGAGATCCCGTCGCTTGTGCCCGATCAGGAAATGGATATTGAGCGCATCAAAGTCCGCGCCTATCCGGTGCGCGAAGTTCAGGGGAACATCTGGGTCTATATAGCGGACGATGCGCACCCAGATGCCGCGCCGACCATCGATCCACCGGTGGTGCCGGACTTTGACGCCAAAGTTCCGAACATTCGCGAGTCGATGGTGTTCGACTGTCATATCGACCATGCCGTCATCGGTCTGATGGACCCGGCGCACGGTCCCTTTGTTCATCAAGCCTGGTGGTGGCGGTCGTCCAAGTCGATCCATGAAAAAGCAAAAGACTTCGCCCCGAACCCGCGCGGCTTCACCATGGTGGCGCACACACCGTCGTCCAATTCGGCCGGGTATAAAGTGCTGGGCGGCAAGCCGGTGACCGAGATTTCATTTCAACTGCCAGGCATTCGGATTGAACACATCAAAATCGGCAAGCACACGGTGTGCGGTCTGACGACGGTGACGCCCTTGGATGACAAGCGCACCGAGATTACCCAGACCTTTTACTGGACGATGCCGTTTCTGTCATTCGCCAAGCCGATTGCGCGCCAGTTCATGCGCGCCTTTCTTGGGCAAGACCGGGATATGGTCAACCTTCAGCAGAAGGGTCTTAAGTTTGAACCTCGTCTCATGCTGATCAACGATTCAGACGTGCAGGCAAAATGGTATCACCGCCTCAAGACCGAATGGGCCAAATCTGTCGAGGACGGGAGTGAGTTCGTCAACCCCATTGAGCCCGTCACACTTCGCTGGCGCAGCTAAAAGAAAAGCCCCGCCGGTTTCCCAGCGGGGCTGCGTGTCGTCGAGAGGTATCGTCTTAGAAACGATAGCCGAAGCCAGCGCCGAAGATCCAAGGATCAAGATCAACGTCGGCTGTGATGGCACCGCCATTGATGCTGACGTCTGTGTTGAGCCACAGTTTCTTCACATCAATGTTGAAGACCCACTGGTCACCCAGGTCGTAGTCCATACCGGCCTGCAAGGCGTAGCCGAAATTGTCGTCATAATCGATAGATGCAACCGCACCGCTGTCTACGTTATAGAAGATCGTGTAGTTGACGCCCGCACCGACGTAAGGACGGAATTGGTCCTTCGGCGTGAAGTGGTACTGCAGCAACAGCGTTGGCGGCAGAAGCCATACCTCACCCAGATCAACACCAGCTGTTGCCGACACATCGTGTGGCGACGTGGCAAGAATCAGCTCTGCGGCGATATTGTCTGTGAAGAAGTAGGTGATATCGAGTTCGGGCACCAACGTGTCGTCCACGTTCACCGTCCCGGTCAAACCGGTGAGCGATGCGCTTTCATCCGGCGACACATAGATACCGCGTACACGGATCAACCAAGGACTGTCGCCGCCCTCAGCACGCGCTTCAACAGCGCTTCCAAAAAACCCCAACGCACCTGTGGTCAAACCCAGTGCAAGCGCCAGTGCGCTCGTAACCACCCCTAACTTTTTCATCATCTTCTCCTCATATCGCACACGGTAACCGGTGCTTTCTTTGAGAAGGCGCTCGTCCCGGCGGCTCCTTCTCTTCGAGCCGACAATCTGACGAACAGCTGAAAAAAGCCTTGATACGGATCAATTAGACGAGGCGTGCGGCAAATTGCGCACGTCATGGTGCAGAATTACACCACATTAGAAGTAGGGTCGGCGCCTTTCGGCCGGCCTGTTTTAGATGGCTTGGGCGATTGCTTCTTGGCGCCATCTCAGTTTTAGGAAAGCCGCAAGCCCGTCAATGGCTTGTTCTCCTTCCGGCAACATGGGGAAGAAGGCATGCCATACGTGGATCATGCGATCCCAGACTTCCAGCTTACAGTCGACACCTGCAGCGCGCGCGTTCTTCTCAAACTCGCGGCTGTCATCCAGCAAGAGTTCTGCATCTCCCACTTGGATAAAAGTTGGTGGCAGACCGGTCAGGTCGGCCAACAGGGGTGAGGCAAGCGGGTCCTCTGCAGACGCGCCACCCAGATAGAGCTGCGCCATTTCGGTGATGCCCGCCCGCTCAATCACCGGATCGGCGTCAGCGCGTGTCTCATATGTTTCTGATCTTCCCGTCAGATCGGTCCATGGACTGAGAGCGATGGCGGCTGCCGGCATGGGGAGACCCAGGTCCCGGGCTTTGAGCAAGGTTGCGAAGGTGAGACCACCGCCTGCTGAATCGCCCCCAACGGCGATATTCGCCGGTGACACACCCGCATCCAGCAGTGCCTTGTAAGCGGCCACCCCATCGTCTATCGCCGCCGGGAAGGGATTTTCAGGTGCGAGGCGATAGTCAAAACTGACGACACGCGCGTCCGCCGCGGTAGCAAAGCGGCTCGTGAGATTGGCATGAGAATTAGGAGAGCCCAGGACATACCCGCCGCCATGAAAGTAGAGCAGCGTGTGCTCCGGGTCTTTGCCCTCCGGCTTAAACACTTGTGCGGGTCTTCCAGCGAGTTCCGTGTGTTCCAGCGTGACCCCCTGTGGCTCTCCAAAGGCAGCCCCTAATGCGTCCATTGATGCCCGCCTTTGTTCGACAGACAGATCTTCGTTGCCCATGGCGGCCTGTTTCAAAAGCTCAATAACCTGATCGATCGGCTGTGCGGACATGGTTCTCCTCCTAGTGATCTTGTGCACCGCCGTACAAACGACTGCAGCGCCTCCTGTTCTTGTTGCTGCCATGATGGCGGAAAGAAAGCGCAGCGAAAAGGAGTAGGTGGAAGAATTCGCCGTCCGCGAGCGAATCGGCGTATTTTATTCATCAGGTGGCGAGAGGTGCCGTCGGCTTGAGTGGATGCCGGCCGCACGAACTCTGGGACGTGAAACATGGAAAATGTGGCCTATTTTGGCGGCGCCGACAGCGCTCATGGCATTGCCTATAGCCGAAGCGCTTTCCGGCAAATGTCCCGGCTCCCCAAACGCCACCGCGCCCAGTTGAAGACCGCCCTTATGTCCATGCGCGGTGACGACAGCAACGACCAGGTACTGACCGGGTCGCGGCGCAGTCGGCGTCTCGACGACGGACTTCGGTTTGTGTTTGAGCGGAACGGAAGCGCACTCACGGTGCTGGCAATTACTGATGCCGGCAGCCCTCCCCAATCAAAGGACACGCCCCCATGAGTTCTTCATTAAAGCAGGATAGCCGATCCACTGAACCGCAACTTGTCTATGGACCAAGCGGCGACGCGCTTTATGCGCTCGTGCCGGTTGCGGAATATGAGAAGCTCAAGCGCGCCGCGGAGGATATTGCGGATATCAAAGCAGCCAACGAAGCGCTTGTCGGTGACCGTGCCGACCTTATACCGGCGGAGGTTGTGCACCGGATTGCGGACGGCGAGAATCCGGTGAGGGTCTGGCGGGAACATCGTGGGTTGAAAGGCGTTGAGCTTGCCCGGGCTGCCGGGATCAGCCCTGCCTATCTTTCTGAAATTGAAACCGGCAAGAAAGACGGCACCTTCCGTACCATGACAGCGATTGGCCACTGCCTCGGTCTGCCGCTTGATGATCTTGCCCCCATTGCCGACGATGAAGAGCGGGTGAGCCGCGAACAGGCGGCTCGGATCAACGATATCCGTGCGCAGATCCGCTATATTGAGGGTCTTATCGTGGGACCAGGGGATTTCAGTACCGGCGCGGTGCGCCAGGCCGCAGCCACCCTTGCTGCGGATGCAGAACAGATGCTGACGGATAGTGGTGCTGAGTCCGATTGGCTGCCACAGGTGCTTGAAGGGGTGGAGGAAATTCTCGACCTGATCGACCGAGCCGAAGGTGACATTATTGAGACAGCGCGTTCAACCCGCGCGGATCTGGAGAAGGTGGTGACGCTCAGCGCCTTTCAGGCACCGGTCAACCAGGCAGGCAGACCCTCCTAGGCGACCGTCTCCGACACGATAATCCGATCCCAAAAGTGCAAGATGGAATCGGCGCGGTCCATGGTCACACTGTCGAACAGAGCAATGGTTCGTTCCATTTCATTTTCACTGAGCGCGCCGCCGGGTCGCGCAGCGCTGAGCGCCATCGCGACCTGTCGAAACGCGTCGCGGGACAGGCCCATCGCCTTGCCCGCCACGGCCATTGGCTCGCCTCCCGGGTCGCCGATAATCCAGGCAGCGGTGGTCGGCGATATACCCGCCGACATGGCAAGGGCTCCCTGTGCTTCTTCTTCGGCAAGCCCCGCGATAAGGCGGAGCTGTGCCCCTTCCGACATGCGTTCCGCAGGACGCAGCAGACGATAGGTTTCATGAAGCGCCGGGTTGGCCGCGTGGAGCAGGTCCGCGATATCAACCGCATCGGCGAGTGCTTCGGAAATGGCACGCCGGTCGATGGCGAAGCGTTTCAGAATGAGGGCGCGCTCTTCGCCGTCGGCCCAAAAAAACATGAGGTGCGCCAACCAAGGTGTCAGTTCCTGTCGCCGCAGGAGCTGTTGGATTAACTCTGGCTTCGCCGAGGAGCGGCGGACCATGGCTTCCAGCGTGCGGGTAGAGAGGCACGCCCCCGTGTTCGCGACAAGGCGCGCCAGTACCTCAGGTTCTCCGCGTGCCGCCAGGGCCTCACAAACCACACGGGACAGTTCAAGCCTGCCGGCAATGCAAAGCCGATGCTGCTGGTCACCCTCTTCTGCGATCCGAACAAGATCACAGTTTGTGACGCATATGCCGTCAGCCAATATCGGTTCGGCGACGTCAAACGGTTCAGATAGCAAGGCGTCCAGGAGCGCACTCGGTGCCGTTTCCAGCGGTGCCACCCGTGCTGCCAGACGCCGCTTCAAATCCGGATCCGCAAAGGGCAACAAATCAATCAGGGCCGTTTCAGCCAGCGCCAATTCGTTCGGCGTCATCTGGCCGGTACCGGTGAGGACAAGGTCCGCGAGACGGCGGGTCAACAGATCGTGCCCCTGACCGTTCATTCCGATCAGAGCCGCAGCCGCCGCGGCGACATCGTCGTTTTCTTCCGGTGCTGCAGACACGGATAAATCCCCGAATTGGCGGTCTTGTGAGGCGCCTATGCAATCATTTGAGGCTTAAAATGGTGTGAATATGACCCTTTGCATTGGGGGCGATCTGGACATTGGCGTCGATCCTCAAAGTCCGTTATCGTCTGTTTTTCGCGAAAAAATCGCGTACCGGTCGGCACAAGGCGCCGACCATAGTGAAAGAGACCTGTTATGATTGTGCGTCGCGTGAAAACTCTGTCCGGAATATTGTTAGTTGGGGCTGCTCTGGGCCTGTCGGCATGTGCTTTTGAGCGCGATCCTCAGTTGCTGCAAGACCCGCTCTATAAAGCCGGACACGCGGATGGATGTCAGTCTGCCCACACCCGCGTGTCAGGGTTCAAGGAGACGATTCATCGCAATAAAGCGCTCTACGAAACGGAGCCCGCGTATCGTACAGGCTGGGGAGACGGATATGGGTCGTGTGGCGGTCAATCGCGCTACGATGACCGGTCGATCCTGAATGAGGGAAATGAGAACTCGGGAATTGGCTATTAGCCGTTAACCGGGGTCCGGGAAAGCCATTGCAAGACGGCGGGGTTTCCTGGTGTGAGGTTTGTTAGGGGGGAATATGCGTACACTCATCAGTGGGCTGGCCTTGTTGGCGATTGCCATTGGCGGCGTCTTCTATGGCACCTATAGCACGCTTGACCCCTGCCGGGCGCTCGCTCAGGAGATGGCGGAAGACACGCTGGGCAGCATCGCGGAAAGACCCATGCGTCTGGTCACAAGCCAAATGACAACCGGCGAGTGTGTGGAAGGCCTGTGGGAGCGATGGACAGACTTCGAAGAGTAGGTGCCCGACATCCAGGCCTTTTCATTCCGGCTGGGTTTGTGGTGGCTATTCTCTTTTTTACGACGTTGGCTACCGTTACGGCGGAGGCGCGGACTCGTGTCGAGACTGGGCGCGATCTGCAGCAATTCTGTCAGCTCGCCATCGATCAGGAACTTGAGCGCCCGGGGGAACGCATTACCGGCAAAGCGCGGTACTGCCGTCAGTATGTGACCGGCTTTTTTGCCAGCCTGCACGCCATGCAGGTGAATGAAGGAACACGCAAGGTTCATTCAAACGAAGAAACCGAACGCTTCCAATGTGCGCTGGTACCCCGTGCAGCAACTTATGAGCAGTTGGAACGGCAGATTGTGCGCTACGCCGACTGGCATCCTGAATTGCTGGATGAGCCGGCGATACGGCTCATGCAGCGGGCGTTTGATTCCATCGACCCCTGCTAAGGGTGCGCGGCAGGTGCAAGGCCTTAGGCCACTTCAAGATCATTTGGCAGTTTGCCGATATAGCGCGCTGACGGACGGATCAGACGGCCTGTCGCTTCCTGCTCCATGATGTGAGCCGTCCACCCGGCAACGCGCCCGATCGCAAAGGTCGGCGTGAAGGCTTCGCGGGGGATCGCCAGGGCTTCCAGAAGGAGCGCTGTGTAAAACTCAACATTGGTATCAAGAGGACGGTGAGGTTTCAGTTCCTTGAGCACCGCCTTCGCTGTCGCTTCCACCTGCAGGGCGTAAGCCGTGCGCTCCTCAACACCTTTCAGACTTTCGATCGCAGCGCCAAGCACATCTGCGCGGGGATCGCGCACACGATAGATGCGGTGGCCGAACCCCATGAGCCGGTCCCCGGCCATCACGGCGGCACGCAGCCAAGGCTCAATGTTTTCCGGTGTCCCTATGGCATCCAGCATGTCGAGGACAGGACCCGGTGCCCCGCCATGGAGCGGTCCTTTGAGGGCACAAAGGGCTGCAAGCACGGATGAGACCTGCCCAGCGGCGGTTGAGGCCACGACCCTTGCCGTGAAGGTCGACGCATTCATGCCGTGATCACTCACGGTCACCAGATATTTGTCCATGGCGTCGACCGCATCCGCTGCGGGCGCTTCATCCTGCAGCATGTGCAGATAGTCTTCGCCATGCGCGCGACCTGCATCCGGCGCGATCGGGTCCTTACCTTCCGACGCTCTGGCAAGTGCGGCCACAAAAACCGGCATGGAGGCGACCAGCCGAATGTGTGGCTCGGTGCCATGCTCATCCGGCAGCAGACCGAGTCCCACCCGCAGGGCTTCAATGATTGTCAGACCCTCCGCTGACTTCAGAAGTCTCGGAACCAACTCGAATGCCTCAAGTCGGGCTGCGCCCAACGCGTCACGAACCTCCGTCGCCGTGCAGGACGTGCCTGCCGTCGACCAGAGGGCGGCTGTGACCCCCTCAAAATTCATCGCGTCGGCCAGGTCCGGCAAATCCTGGCCGGCAATGATCAACCGACCAGCCGCGCCATCAACCCGGCTTAGCGCAGTCTCGGCGGCCACCACGCCCTCCAAGCCGCCAGCAGTCTTTGTTTGTTCGCTTTTGCTCACGATGCTTCTCCTTTTTCCAGCCAGAGAGGCGCTCTGTTCGTCTCACCGAACCCACCTCTTCGTTCTGCGGTGCAACATGATGGCGCTTGCTTAAGTCGTCAATCTTGATTAAGCTAATCAATATATGCATAAGATCGTCAATACATCACCAGAAGACGAGGCTCTCTATCTCAACGCCAAGGAAGCTGCGGCGGAATTGGGGGTGAGCCTGCCGACCCTCTATGCCTATGTGAGCCGGGACCTTATCCGCTCGGAGCCGGTGCCCAACTCGCGCGCGCGGCGGTACAGGGCCGAGGATGTGCGCGGGCTCAAAGACCGTCGGACGGCCAAACTGGATGAGGCCCGGGTGCCGCCGGGCGATGCTGGCTATACGCTAAGCGGGGGGCAGCCGCTCCTGGACTCGGCCATCACCCTCATCGCAGACGGGCGTCTTTATTACCGTGGATCGGAAGTTACGGATTTGGCTGCGCATTCTTCTTTGGAGAGTGTCGCCACCCTGCTTTGGGATTGCGCCAGCGATCCTTTCCAGGATGACGTGCTGCCGCCCGCCCTTCCGGAGATTCCCGGCGACCTGCCGCCGGTAGATAGAGCGCTCGCGGCATTGCCTATCGCAGCGACCCTCGACACAACGCTCTTCAACACAACGCCGGAAGGCCTGGCGGCGACCGGTGTCAAAATCATCCGCCTGGTAGCAGCCACCATCGCTGGGCAGGAAGCAAGTGCGGCACCCGTCCATCAACAGCTCCAGCAGGCCTGGGGTGCAGATGCAACAACTGGGGATGCCATTCGCGCCGCCCTCGTTCTATGTGCCGATCATGAGCTGAATGCGTCGGCGTTTACCGCGCGCACCACCGCCGCCGCAGGTACCACCCTCTATGGCGCGGTGATGGCCGGGATGGCGGCACTTCAGGGATCCAAGCATGGTGGCATTTCGCGACGTACCGAAAACCTGTTGCATGATCTTGCCGAGAGCCCTGACCCGGCGGAAAGTGTCCGCCAACGCTTAAGGGATCAGGAGCCGATGCCCGGCTTTTCACACTGGCTTTATCCCAATGGTGACCCACGCGCAAAAGTCCTGATGCGTCTGATGGCCGAGCATCGCGGCGATACAAAAACCTTCGCCCAGATGAACCAGGTTATTGAAACCATGAAGAGTGCGGCCGGGATCAAACCCAATATTGACCTGGCGTTGGCGGCACTCTGCGTGACCTATGACTTGCCCCGTGGATCGGCGCTATCGTTGTTTGCGCTGGGCCGGACAGCGGGTCTCATCGCACACGCTATTGAGCAGCAGATGCGACCGGGCCTCATCCGACCCCGCGCGCGGTACACCGGACCCACGCCGCGCTGACGCGCGCCGCCGCTTTCGGCTAAGATGCGTACATGACACAAAAAACCGCCTTGATTGCAGGAGCGACCGGCCTTGTCGGCAGTCACCTGCTTGATCTTCTTCTCGCGTCTCCGTCCCATGAGAAAGTGATCGCCCTCACACGGCGCCCACTTGATCGTTCCCACGACAAGCTCAGCAATCTGGTGATCGACTTTGATCAGCTGGAAGACGCCGTGCGCAGCGCAGGCATTAAGGCGGACGAAGCCTATTGCGCGCTCGGCACCACCATCAAAAAGGCCGGCAGCAGAAAAGCCTTCCGTAAGGTCGACTTCGAGTATGAAACAGCTTTTGCGCGCGCTGCGCTTGCGGCTGGTGCGTCGAAACTCGCGCTTGTTTCTGCCGTGGGGGCCGACGCCCGGTCACCGGTTTTCTATTCTCGGGTGAAGGGGGAAGCGGAGAACGCGATGCGCACGTTAGGTTTCACTGCACTCCATGTATTCCGGCCCGGTGTCTTGCTGGGAGAGCGTCAGGAGTCCCGGCCGGCAGAACATCTGGCCATCACGCTCACACCGGTTCTGAACTTCGGGCTCCAAGGACCCTTTCGCAAATATCGGGGCATCGGCGCCGACGTGGTTGCCCGGGCGATGATCGCAGAACTGGCATCAGATCGGGCGGGTGACATCCATCATTATGACGCGATGGTCCAAGCGGCAGGCTAATCGGCAATTCCGGCGCATCGATCGGTTTGGCAGCGGCGTGGACTACTCTGTCCTCGCTCCGAACACCCTGGTGCGTTGGAATTCGGAAGTTCCCTCTTACTGCCACATGGTTTAATGAGGAATGAATCGGGCGCTGCGTGAGGAGCGCCACATGGGGGATTTATGGGGACGCGTGACGCATCGGAGGCCCAAGGAAACCAGCTCACCTGGTACATGGTGGGACAAGCAACCTGGTTTACGAGCCTTGGGCTGCAGTTCGTGCTCTTTCCTTATCTGGTGACGTTCGTCCTCGACGTGTCCCCCGCCTTGGTGGGCATTGCGCAGATGAGTCTTTCTCTGCCCGCCATTCTGTTCATGCTTCTTGGCGGCGCGACAGCGGACAGAGGCGATCCTCGTACGATCCTGTTTCGCATTCATCTCCTGGCTGCTGTGCCACCGCTTGCGCTCGCGAGCTCCATGAATGCGGGCCTTCTGACCTATGAGATGCTCATCGCTTACGGATTGGTCATGGGCACCGCGACCGCCTTCGCCATGCCTGCGCGCGATGCGACGCTCAGCCGGGTCGCGGGCGACAATGTTCAACGAGGCGTGACGCTGGCGCTCGCCATTCAACAAACCTCTCAATTGTTGGGGATGCTGATGGCTTTGGCCGCCTACCTTGTCGGTGCGCCTCTGCTCTTCGCGTGGCAATCCCTCATCATGCTGGCGGGTGGTATCGCGTCACGACAATTGCCGAAAAAACCCGACAACGGGGATGTTGTCCATGAGCGGCGCGCGCAGGCAATGTTGGATGGTCTTGCCTATGTTCGCCGATCCGACGTGATCCTGCCCGTGGTGATCGCCATGTTTGCCGTCGGCGTCTTCTATATTGGCGCCTTCCTCGTCATCCTGCCGCTTATCGTTCGAGATTTTTACGGCGGCGGGATCATCGAAATCGGTATTGCTAATATCGCCTTCTGGGGTGCGACGATCATCTCGACCGTCGCGCTTTTGCGGGTCGGACATGTCGCCAGACGCGGGCGCGGTGCGATCATCGCGCTTGGCGTCGGTGTGCTGGTGGTCTTTGCCTTTTCCTTCGAAATGCCTTTCTGGCTCTTCTGCGTATTCAGCTTTATCTGGGGCCTGGGCGCCGGCTGCGTCATGACCCTGAGCCGCACCATCGTGCAGGCGGAGGCAGACGAGGCGTACCGCGCCCGCGCCCTGTCTATCTTTCAGCTCGGGTTTGCGGGGGGCTCGCCACTCGGATCCCTCATCATGGGTGTGCTCGCCGGGCTTGTCGGTACCCACACGGCCATGCTGCTTCCCGCCATTGGGATGACCCTGGTGCTCGCTTGGCTTATGCTGAGATCAAGGCTTTGGGCGCTCCACGCCCACGACGCCTCCTAGAAGTTCCATAAGGACCGATGTCATGCGCCCGATGAACCTTTATCTCGGCGGCCTCGTCAGCTGGTTTGGCGCAATTGGCATTCAGACTGTTTTGTTTCCGTTTCTGGTCACAGGACAGCTCGCCTTGGGTCCGGCGGAGCTTGGCTTTGCCATGATGGCGCTCTTTTTACCCACCATGCTGTTGATCATGGTGGGGGGTGCGACAGCGGATCATGTGGACGGGCGACGCATCCTGGTGCTGGTGCATTTCTTTGCCGGCCTTCCGGCCCTCGGCATGCTGATCGCACACCTGTTCGATATGCTGACCTATGAAGTCCTGATCATCTATGCGCTGGCGATGGGGGTCGCGGGCGCGTTCATCATTCCTGCGCGCGATTCTTTGCTCACGCATATTGCTGACGGGAAAATCCAAAAAACCGTCATGGCCGCAACTGTCTTTCAATTCGGCGCGCAGATGGTTGGGTTTGGCGTGGCGGCACTTCAACCCCTGATCGGTATCGCGATCATTTTTATCTGCCAGATCATCATGCTCTGGATTGGCGGCGCGCTGGCGCTGGGCCTCCCCCACCACAAGCCGGAAGGACAGGCTGCGCCATCACTGGGGGCGATCATGGATGGTTTTCGCGAGGTGGGCAGGGACCCGCGTCTATTCGCACCGACCGCCATTGTGCTCGGGGTTGGCATCTTGTTCTTCGGAACATCGCAAGTCGTGCTTCCCTTCATTTTACGAGATGTCTTTGACGCAGGCGACAATCTCTCCCGCGACCTTGCCATCGTGAACATGTTCATGATGTGCGGGATTGTGTTTTCAGCCTCCCTCATCGGTCGGCGTGGCGGCATTGACCGGCAGGGACGCGCGCTCATTCTCGCGCTCGGTGCGGGCGCCGTCATCATGGCGTCTTTCGGGTTTGTGCCCACTTTCTGGACGCTGGCGCTGGCGACTTTTCTCTGGGGCTGCGGCGGCGGCGTTGCCATGACCATGAACCGCACGCTCATTCAGGAAGCGGCCCCCGCCAGCCATCGCGGACGGATTCTTGCGGTGTTTCAGATGGGGGTGCTGGGCGGCGCCCCCATCGGGGCGTTCCTCTCCGGCTTCTATGTTGAATGGTGGGGCCCGCAAAATGCTGTATTGCTGCCCGCCGTGGGCATGCTGCTCATGTTGGTGCTGGCGTGCCTCGCCACGCCCATCTGGGGCATGCGGTCCCATGCAGCTTCCGCAGCGGCAGACTGACCGTTCACCCGTAATCGCGTGGCGGACCTTGCGCTGAATGTCTATTCAGCATAGGCCTTGGGTGTATTTCGCGCCCAAGGAACCTTTCGTGTCCACAGAACCCCAAAACAGAACAGACCTGCGCTGGTATATGGGCGGTGTTTCCGCTTACTTTTTCTCGGGTGGTGTGCAGACGGTTCTCTTTCCCTGGCTGCTGGTTTTTGTCCTGAATGAAAGCGCCGCTCTAACCGGCGTGGCACAAATGTTTGCCATGCTGCCCATGCTTATTCTGGGGCTCTTCGGCGGCGCCACGGCGGACAGGAAAGAACTGCGCAAATATCTGATGCGTCTGCAGCTGGCCGCAGGGCTCGCGCCGGTGGGGCTCGCGCTCTTCTACATAGCGGGCTACCTGAGTTATGAAGTGCTGATCAGCTACGCGATCATTCTCGCAGCCCTGGGGGCTTTTACCATGCCGGCGCGGGACTCGCTGTTGAACCGCGTCGCCAATTCGAGCCTCGGCGGGAATATCCAACAGGCGGTTCAAATGGCAACGGGTGCGCAGTTCCTGTCTCAAGTGGTAGGCCTCACCGTCGGCGGCCTGGCGGTCTTTGTTGGTGCCGTGCCGTTGATGGCAGCCCAATCGGTGTCGCTTCTGGTCGCCGCAATGACGACCATGCGACTTCCCAAGGCGCCGCCCAGCATTGCACATGCGCCCAATCAAGACCGCCCCTCGCAACTCAGCCAGATCCGCGAGGGTATCGACATTGTCTGGCAAAATCAGGATCTGCGGTCAGTCATCCTGATGATGTTCTTTGCGGGCATTCTCTATATCGGCGTCTTCATGGTGCTGTTCCCTATCCTGATCCGCGACGTCTATGACGGCGACTCCTTCGAGATAGCGTTCATCAACATCTGCTTCTTTGGCGGGATCGGCATTTCGTCCATGGCGCAGACACGGCTGCGCCCGATCAAACGACAGGGGCGCGCGATCATGCTGGCCATGTGTTCGGGCTCCATCATGATGGTGTTTGTGCACTTTCATCCGCCGCTTTGGGCGGTTTACACACTAGCGCTTTGTTGGGGCCTGTCGTCAGGCGTTTCCATGAGCCAGTCACGGGCGATCGTTCAGATCGCCGCCGTCGACAGTCACCGAGCCCGCGTGCTTTCCGTGTTCCAACTCGGCATGATGGGAGGCGGCCCGATCGGCGCGTTTGGCGCAGGCTTTGTGATCGAGGCGTTAGGACCGCTCAACGCGGTGCTGGTTCCCTCTTCCTGCATGGTCTTCCTGTGGCTGACCATGTTTTTTGCCACCAATCTCTGGAAGATCGAAGCGGGAACGGGTCAGGCGGCTTAGTTTTGAGCAGGATGCGAGCGGAAAAGCCGCCAAAACTGTTTTGGCACTTTTCCTCATCCTGCTCGAACCGCCTGACCGCTGAACGTAATTATTTGTATTCGCGCTCGTCCCACCAGGGGAAGAAGACCGGCATGTCTTCCGACACCTTGCAGGGATAAACTGCCGGGCGTTTTTCCAGGAAGGACATGACGCCTTCCTTCGCATCTTCAGAGGCCCCGCGTGAGAAGATGGACCGGCTGTCCACCTTATGGGCTTCCATCGGATGATCCGCGCCCGCCATACGCCACACAAGCTGGCGCGACAGGGCAATCGACACAGGCGCCGTGTTGTCGGCAATCTCCCGGGCGATCTCACGCGCTTTTGGAAGCAATTCATCTTCCGGAAGCACGTCGCGCACCAGACCGCCGCGCAGTGCTTCTTGTGCGTCAAAGACTTTGCCGGAATAGATCCACTCCAAAGCCTGACTCACGCCAACAACGCGCGGCAGGAACCAGCTTGAGCAGGCCTCCGGCACAATGCCGCGACGCGCGAAAACAAATCCGAACCGTGCTTTCTCGGAGGCGAGACGAATGTCCATGGGCAGCTGCATGGTCACCCCGACGCCCACGGCCGCTCCATTGATCGCCCCGATCACGGGCTTCAGACTCTCATAGATGCGCAGCGTCAGGCGTCCCCCACCGTCGCGCACCGAGGGATGGCTCCAGTCGATCTCACCATCTGATGACGCCGCCGACCCTGACTTGTCAGGACGATCGTCCCGGTTTTCATAATCAAAGGTCTTTGCACCCTGAGACAGATCTGCGCCCGCACAGAAGGCTTTGCCTTCGCCGGTGATGATGATGGCCCGCACATCGTCGTCCGCATCCGCCCGATCAAACGCGTCAATCATGTCGATCATCATTTGGCCGGTGAAGGCGTTCATCTTGTCCGGACGGTTCAGTGTGATGGTCAGGATGTTATCCTCGACCTCATATTTGATGGTCTCGTAGCTCATTTGTTTTCTCCCTGTTCAAACCCTTCTGTGCCGAGGGACATATTTCCCCTGCGTCACCCTCTCAGGCGGGCAAAAGCGGTGCTCCCTCGCGAATTCGGCGGTGCATAACTGTCTGCACCTGATATAACAGCCTTCGTGAAAAGGCTGCACTAGAAATGCCTGCACAACGGTCCTGCAAATTCAAAAGACCGACCAACTAAGACACGCCGGGAGACGTACCTGATGTTTCATCCATGCCACCACGCCGCCAAAAACCCCGATAAGCCTGCCTATATCATGGCTGCGACCGGGGAAGTTGTGACCTATGGCGAGCTGGAAGACCGCACCAACCAAGCCGCGCAATTGTTCCGATCTGAAGGCCTGAAGCCCGGCGACGCCATTGCCATTTTCATGGAAAACAATGCGCGGTTCCTGGAACTGTGCTGGGCTGCGCAGCGGGCCGGCCTTTATTTCACAGCAATCTCCTCCCGGCTCACCGCGCCGGAAGTCGATTACATTGTCGGCGATTGCGGCGCGAAGCTTTTCTTCACCTCAAGCGCCATTGGGGCCGTCTCAAACGAACTTGTCGGCCAAGGTCTGCTCAAAGGTGTGACCAAACGCTTCATGATCAATGGCAAAGACGATGGGTATGAGAGCTACGAAGAAGCGCGCAATGGCATGCCCAAGGACCGGATTGCCGATGAAACAGCGGGCACCGACATGCTCTATTCGTCCGGCACCACAGGCCGGCCGAAGGGCATTCGTCGTAAACTGTCCGGCGGGCCGATTGACGAGGGCGAAGGCCTGCTCAATCTGGTAACTCTGCTCTACGGCATGACCGAAGACACGATGTATCTCTCGCCCGCGCCGCTCTATCACGCAGCGCCGCTTCGCTACAACATGTCGGTGCATCGCATCGGCGGCACCTGCATCGTGATGGACCACTTTGATCCGGAACAGTCACTACAGCTGATCGAGAAACACAAGATCACCCATTCGCAATGGGTGCCGACCATGTTTGTCCGCATGCTGAAAATGCCGCAAGAAGAGCTTCGGAAATATGACCTGTCGTCGCACAAGGTCGCAATCCACGCCGCCGCCCCCTGCCCCGTCCCTGTGAAGGAGCAGATGATCGAGTGGTGGGGGCCCGTGATCTACGAATATTATGCGGGATCGGAAGGAAATGGCTTCTGTCAGCTCAACTCTGACGAATGGATGGAGCACAAGGGGTCGGTCGGCAAGCCTTTGCTCGGATCTGTTCATATCTGCGACGAGGATGGGGAAGAGCTCCCGACCGGCGAAGCGGGCACGATCTATTTTGCGCCGGCGGAGGACGCCGATCCAGACGACATGTTCGAGTATCACAATGACCCGGACAAGACGAAGGACTCCCGTCATCCCAGCAAACGCGGCTGGTCAACATTGGGCGATGTGGGACGTGTCGATGAAGACGGATATCTCTACCTTACCGACCGCAAAGCCTTCATGATCATCTCCGGCGGTGTGAACATTTACCCGCAGGAAGCAGAAAATATCCTCATTACACATCCCAAGGTTGCCGACGTCGCCGTCATTGGCGTGCCGAACGAGGACTTTGGTGAAGAGGTGAAGGCAGTGGTGCAGCCGGTGGATTGGAACGAGGCTGGCCCCGACCTGGAAGCAGAGCTGATGGACTTCTGCAAGGAACAGCTTGCGGCCATCAAGTGCCCCCGCTCCATCGACTTTGACGAGGAACTGCCACGCCATCCAACCGGCAAGCTCTATAAGCGTCTCGTGCGGGACCGCTACTGGGGCAATCATGACTCGAAAATCGTCTGACGAGCAGACGACCAAGACAACCCGTCGCCGGAGCTCTCTTCCCGGCGACGGGACCATTCGCCGCGAGGACATCACACCGGCTTTTATCGACCGTCTGGAAAAACAGGTTGCGAGCCTGCCGGACTATTCCCTCATCACGCATGAAGAACGGCAGGCGTCACGCGAGGCTTTTCTCAGCACTCGCCGCAAAAACCAGAGCCTCTGGGTGTTCGGCTACGGGTCGCTCATGTGGAACCCGGCCATTCATGTCGCGGAAACGGCGCGCTCGTTGCTCTTTGGCTACCATCGCGCCTTCTGTCTGCATCTGGTGATTGGTCGCGGCAGCCCCAAAAAGCCGGGGCTGATGTTGGGCCTTGATGCAGGCGGCTCCTGCGTGGGTCTTGCACATCGCATTGCGCCTGAACATGTGGAAAGCGAGACGGAAATCCTCTGGCTCAGGGAGATGGTCGGGACGGGCTACGTCCCCAAGACGGTTCAGCTGCGCATTGGATCCAAAAAGGTCGAGGGTCTCACCTTTGTCGCCAATCGCGACAGCAAACGCTATGCCGGGCGGATTCCCTTCAACAAAGCCGTGCGGCGTATGGCAAGCGCGGAAGGCGATATTGGAACGAACAGAGATTATCTCTATCGCACCATCGCACACCTCAATGATTTTGGCCTCGCAGAAGGCCCGCTGCATGAGCTGGAGCGGGCGGTGCGGGAGCGCGCCGGCGACCTTTGAATTAGACTTAAAACACGCCTATTATTGGCGACGAACGGGGTACGTTCGGCATCTTTTTTGTTGCATTTCCGGACGGTGAACCGGATCCACCCAACCTGGAAATGCTTGTAAAGGCTCGCTCATGACTTTTCTTCGTCCAGCTTTCATCTCATTCGCTCTGATATTGGGCATGGCATTTGCCGTCCCGGCTTCCGCTGTCGAGACCCATTCGTCGGGCAAGAATTGCCGCAACCAACAAGGCGTCGGCGGGAAATTCGACCGTGAGTTTTTCGTTTTCTTTGATGTCGGGTCCTCTGCACTGGACAATGAAGACAAAGTGATCATTCGGGAAGTCTATGAGCGCGCAACAGGCCAACATGCTGTGCAGATCTGTCTGTTCGGCAAGGCCAGCAAGACCGGGGACCCGGCATCCAATGCGCGGCTTGCCCGGCAACGCTCTGAAGCTGTGGCTGCGGAGCTCCAACGCCATGGATGGGAACGCGGCAAGATCGCCATCGAACCCGAAGGTGAAACCTGGGGATGGCTTGAAGACCTCACCTGGGAAGCCGGCGAAGATCGCCGCGTCCGTATCAGGCTTTCGAAGTAACCAGGAGACACTCTGACATGCTTGCCGCCCGTCCTGTGAAGAGACGCCGTGCTAAGCCCGGCGAGCGGCTGGCCAAAATGCGCTCACAGCAGACAGAGCGGTTGGAATATCAGGGCTATGTCATTCCGCTCCATCCGATGATCGGCCACAATATGGGACCGGGTCTTTTTGACTGGGACCGGCTGGAGCGACGGCAGATGAAAGAGGCCCATGCGGCGGTCTGGGCGGGCCCAACGCCTGAAACGGCGCTTCGGCGCGTCAAAAAAGCCCAGGAAAGTGGCGTTTCCTACCACGATTATGTCTTGGAAATTCTCGAACGGGGCCGTTACCTTTAGGCCAGCTTTTTCAGGGCATCGTCCCCAATATCAAAAAACACAACTGGAGGCATTTACATGCGCATTTTTGACACCGTTGCTGACTACGCGGCGGAAAAAGGCAAAGAAATCGGCGTCAGCGACTGGGTCGAAATCGATCAGGACCGCATCAACATGTTTGCGGACGCGACCGGCGATCATCAGTGGATCCATATTGACCCTGAGCGCACACAGAAAGAACTGGGCATGCCCACGATCGCGCACGGCTATCTCACCCTCTCCCTGCTGCCAAAGCTGATGGGTGAAATTAGCGGCGTCAAAAGCGTCACGCGCGGCATCAATTACGGCTCCAACAGCGTGCGGTTCACCAACATGGTGCCTGTGGGCTCGCGGGTGCGTGGACGCCTAAAGCTCAAAGACGCATCTCCAAAGAGTGGCGGCACGCAGATTGTCAACGAAGTCTCTATCGAAATTGAAGGTCAGGAGCGTCCTGCCCTGATCGCGGAAACGATTACGCTTCTTTTCGAATAGACATTTCGTCCCTATCTTATGAAGCCTTCGGCGGGGTCACCGCCGGAGGCTTTTTCATATCTGAAAGACCCACATGCCCCTCGCGCTTCCGCCTACCGTCCCCATCGCCGACGAACGTTCCGTGACGGATATCCGTCATGGGATTAGCCGCACCGACCTTTATGACTGGCTGCGGGATCCCGACTGGCAGACGCTGATGAAAGACCCAAGCGTTTTACAGCCGGATATTCGGGCCTATCTGGAGGCGGAAAACGCTTATGCGAACGCGGCCTTCGAACCGCTCGAGGATCTGCGCGCGTCTCTCTTTGAGGAAATCAAGGGACGCATCAAGGAAGACGACAGTTCGGTGCCGGCGCCTCATGGGGACTGGCTCTATTACTCGAAATACGAGACTGGTGCACAGCACCCGCTCTTTTGTCGCAAGGCACGCTCCGGTGATAGCAGCGAGACCGTCATCCTTGACGGCAACAAAGAGGCAGAGGGGCAAGCCTATTTCAAAATTGGCGGCGCCTCCCGCAGCCCCGACGATGCGCTCTTTGCCTGGAGCAGCGACGTCAAAGGTTCGGAATATTTCACGCTGAAGGTCCGCGACATCCAGACGGGTGCGGACCTTTCAGACATCATTTCGGACACAAGTGGCGGCGCGGCCTGGGCACTGGACAACCAGACCTTCTTCTATGTGCGGGTGGATGAGAACCATCGACCAAGCAAAGTGTTTCGCCACAGGCTCGGCGATGACCCGGCTGAGGATGTCTGTGTCTATGAAGAGGCGGACCCCGGCTTCTTTGTGAGCGTCGGGACGGTGCAAAGCGGGCGCTATATCGTGATCAGCGCCCATGATCACCAAACCAGTGAGACCCGGCTTGTGGACGCCACCACCCCCAATGCGGAGCCCTTCCTGGTCGCGGCGCGCGAACCCGGCGTTGAATATGATCTGGAGCATGATGCGCCCCGCGACCGCTTCCTCATCATTACCAATGCAGACGACGCGGAAGACTTCAAACTGGTCGAAACACCCACGTCCGCGCCGGATCGCCCCAATTGGCGCGATGTGTTGCCCCACCAGCCCGGCACCCTTTTGCTGGATCACTGCGCCTATGCAGATTTCCACGTTCGGCTGCAACGCGAAGACGGATTGAACAAGATCATCATACGCTCGCTTGCGGATGACGGTGAGCACGCGATTGCGTTTGAGGAAGCTGCGTTTGATCTGGGGTTTATGTCCGGCCTTGAATATGAGACGAACCAGGTGCGGTTCTCCTATTCGTCCATGACCACGCCCGAACAGATTTTCGACTATGACATGGGCACGCGAGAGCGCACGCTTCTGAAAGAACAGGAAGTCCCCAGCGGACATAATGCCGCCGACTATGTGACCGAGCGCATCTTCGCGACGGCCCAGGACGGCGCGCAGGTCCCGATCTCTCTCGTCTACCGAGCCGGAACAAAACTCGATGGCACCGCCCCGTGCCTGCTCTATGGCTATGGCGCGTATGGCATCTCCATGCCCGCTTCTTTCTCTGTCAGCCGGCTAAGCCTGGTTGATCGCGGGTTCGTTTATGCCATCGCCCATATTCGCGGCGGTAAAGAGCGCGGTTATAGCTGGTACAAAGACGGCAAGCTCGATAAGAAGCCCAACACGTTCACCGACTTTATCGCCACGGGCGAACATCTCGCGGCAAACGGCTACACCGCCCGCGGCAACATCACCGCCCATGGCGGCAGCGCCGGAGGCATGTTGATGGGGGCGGTTGCCAATCTCGCGCCAGACCTCTTCAAGGGCATCGTCGCAGAAGTGGCTTTTGTTGATGTGCTCAACACCATGCTGGACGACACACTGCCTCTCACGCCGCCCGAATGGCTCGAGTGGGGCAACCCGATTGAGGATAAGGCGGCCTATGAGACGATTGCGGCCTATTCGCCTTATGACAATGTCAGCGAACAGCCTTATCCGAATATTCTGGCGCTTGCAGGCCTCACCGACCCGCGTGTGACCTATTGGGAGCCTGCCAAATGGATTGCCAAGCTGCGGGAGCATTCAACCAGCGGCAATGCGATCCTGTTCAAGACCAATATGGATGCCGGACATGGGGGCGCGGCGGGACGCTTTGAGCGGCTCAAAGAAACCGCGCTCGTCTATGCGTTCGCGCTTGCCGTTCATGGCCTCGCCTAGCAATTAAACCGGCTTGTCACCAATGATCGTGACGCGTTCCATACGGCGCTCCGCCGGCCAATAATCGGAAACGGCGTAGTGCTGCGCGGACCGGTTGTCCCAGAAAGCAATGGAGTTGTTCTCCCACTGGAAGCGGCACTGATATTCCGGGATCGCTGCGCGGGAATAGAGGAACTGCAACATGGCATCCGACTCAGCACGGTCCCAGCCTTCAATATATTGAGTGAAGGCGAGGTTCACATAGATTGACCTCCGTCCGCTCTCCGGATGGGTCCGGATCACCGGATGATGCGGGTTCGGATACTTCTTGTTGTAGACCTCAATCTCTTCGTCTGAGAGACCCTTCTTGCGAAGGCCCGCGCGGAAGTTTGCAAAGTCGTGCACAGCAACCGCGCCATCCAGCTTTTCCTTGATCTCATCGGACAGGTCGTCATAAGCCATTTCCATATTGGCAAAGAGCGTGTCGCCGCCGATCGGCGGCACTTCCCGCGCCCGCAATATGGAGCCAAGGGACGGCTCCAGGCGCCAGGTCACATCAGAGTGCCAAGTATTCTCCCTGCCCTTGTTGTCCTTGTTGTGGAAGATCTTCAGGACTTCCGGGTGCTCCGCGTTCTGCGGCCCGAACGGATGCACTTCCAGGTCGCCGAACTTCCGGGCAAAATCCAGATGCTGTTCGGTCGTAATGTCCTGATCGCGAAAGAAGATGACTTTATAGTCCACGAGCGCGGCGCGCAGTGCCGCTGCCAGTTCATCGCTCACGGGCTTCGTCAGGTCCACACCTGAGACGATGGCGCCAATGCTCGGGCTCAACGCATCAAAGGTCAGTCCAAGGGCCTCTGCATTCTTGATCGAAGCGGGTGCATTCATTGCCGGTCTCCTCCCCAGGCAGCACGAAAAATTGCCCGCACAGTCTGCCGCGCGTTGACGGGCCCTGCCCCAAAATGATTTACTAATTCCACAATGCGGAATTAGTAAATCGGTCGTTATGACAGAAAGAACCATTGAATCGCTGACCCGGGGCCTGTCGGTTGTTGAGGCCCTCAATCGGCGTGTCTACACCACCCTGGCAGATCTTCATGAGGATACGGGGCTTCCGAAATCGACATTGGTCCGTCTGCTCGACACGCTTATCGCTGCAGGTTATGCGCGGCGGATTTCCCGAAGTGCCGGCTATTGTCTGACCGACCGGGTGACGCTGCTCGCGGGCGGTTTTCAGAGCGCCGACCAGATCGTGGAAGCGTCGCGACCACATCTGCGCGCCGTCACGCGGGATCACAAATGGCCGCTTGCGATCGCCACCCTCGACGGCGATGCCATGCAGGCCCGCTACAGCACCCTGTCGCATTCGCCCTTCGCCCTTGACCGGATCTATATCGGGCGACGCATTCCACTCTTAATCTCGGCGATGGGCCGCGCCTATTTCGCCTTCTCATCTGAAGAGACGCGGGCTTTGTTGCTCGCAACCCTACAAGGGACCGGCCGCGAGGCAGACCGCGCCGCCCGGGATGAGAAATACATCACGCAGCTCATCGAAACCGTGCGTAAGGACGGCTACGCCATTTCGGGGCCTATTCAGGACGACCGCGCTTTCGGTCTCGCGGTGCCGGTGCTGAAAGATGGCGAAGCGCAGGCAGCCATCACCATGCGCTTCATCCGCTCGGCGATCACCCCGGCTGACGCCGCCCAGCAGTTTATTCCCACCTTGCAGGAAACCGCCAAGGCGATCGCCGCGGAGATCTGATCTTCCTAGCCTTCCTCAACCGGTGTGATGGTGATGGCGACCTCGCCCTCCCCTTCCGGGCTCACGGTGACCTTTTGCGCGATGGCGTCATAGTCGGCAGTACCGCCTTCCACTGAAAGGCTATACCCCTCCGGGTATTGCAGAACCGGCACGAACAAGGTCGCTTCGCCACTTCCTTCCGGCTGATAGCGCGCGACGAACTCTCGAGTCTCAAGTGTGAACTTGGTCTGGAGCGGTGAGCCTTTGCAGGCCTGAAGATAAGGCCGTACAAATCCCTTGAGCGCCCGGCCGCCGGAATTGATGTCTGTCGGATCGTCCTGCTGATCCCGGCTGAAGATGGAGAGGTCCTCCTGGTTCCATCCATCACCGATGGCAAGGTCATTGGAATTGGACACGGTGTAGTTCCAATGGGTCGAGCTCAGATGGAGGTCATCCAGCGCGTTATAGAGAAACTCCAGCGCCATCACATGGGAGGTCCAAGGGGTTTCTGAGCGATCCCCGTCTGCCCAGGCCTGATAGGCCGTGGCGCCATCGAGGTCGTAAGGGATGCCGCATTCACCGATGAGCGTCGGCGCACCTGTGCCACCGTTCAGCGTGCGGCCCGCATTTTGAATATTGGAGAGCTGGCGCTTGTAATGCGCTTCGATTTCCTCGCGACCGTTGAGCGTCTTGCCCGAAAAGGGATTGACGGCGGTGGGATACATGAAGGTCTTGGTCGTCAAAGTCGCAATGTCGTACCAGTGGGACGCATTGACCGTACGATCCGGCGTTTCTTCCGGAAAGGCCCCGCCCAGGAGACCGGTAAAAGGATCAAGCTCGGCGAAGATCAGCCAATCGTCTCGAACTGCGCGGACTTCCTTCGCGACCTTGTCGAAGAACGGTGCCATATAATCGTCTTCGAGATCGACTGTGCGCCCGTCGACCGATTGGAAGAAGTCTTCCCGCAGGGCTTCAACGCCCTCATTGGTCCGGCGATAAGCCCCCGCCCTCTCGAAAGGATCTTCCGCACCTGGCAGCCAGCAATCCACATTGTTCGGATTGATCACGCGGTCTTCGGTGACAACTGAGGCCATTTGTTCGAGCGAAAACTCCAGCTGCGGCACCGAGCGGGTGACGCCACGGGCCACGGCGAGGCCATCGAGCGCCGACCAGGCGGGACCTGGCGTGGCAATGCGCGGGTTCTCTTCCGACTTGCCCACATGCTGATAAGACAGGCGCTGCCCCACAAAGCCGGTGCCGGGCTCGTTCAGCGTGTCAAAGCCGATCACATTGGGCAGGTCTTTCACGCGCTTCGCAATCTCGACCAGACAGCCCGCATAATGGTCCTGCAGATAGTCCTGTACATTCTGACCATCGATCATCATGTCCGGCGCGAAGTCACGCCCTGCGAAGAAGAGTGTCCACATGATGCCGTTTGCAGGCAGACGATAGTTCTGCGCCCAGGTCATGGTCGGGTAATTGTCTTCCTGACGGCCACCCCGCGCATAGTCATATTTGTATTGCATCACATGGGCGGCGCCGGCCTCATGGAATTTTGTGAAGTCGAGCCCCACCTTTTCAAAGATCCACCCCGGCGCGCCATCGCCACCGGTCATGCGGCTCCAAACATCCTGGTGAAAATCGACAAATACATAGAGACCATACTCTCCAGCTCTGCGGCAGAGCTCCGCATAATAGTCGAGATAGTCTGTGTCATAGGCGCGGGGACCTGCATGCTCAACCGCCTCCCAGGTGGTGAGAAGACGCAGGCAGTTGAAGCCCCAGGCTTGCAACCTGGAGAAGTGTTCGTCGGCTTCTTCCATAGGGAACGGCCGGCCGATGAAGGAGACGGTGCGATGATCGGAAAAATCTGTGGGATGGTTGGTCCCGCCATCCGGGTAGGGCATTTTGCAGTCGCCGCCGAGATTCACACCGCGCAGAATGACGCGGCGCCCCTCCGCATCTCTGAACCACGAACCGTCGATGCCAATTCTCGATAAAGCCACCCTCTTCTCCCTATCGTGCTTTTTGTCTTGTTGAGGGCATCAAACAGGAAAGACGCGCGCGCTGCAATCGCAACGGTGACTTGTCATTCACGGCATAGTCACCCATTCTTCGGCCTCAGAATTTCTATAGGTGGTATTTCATGAGCAGCCCGACCCTTCTTCCACTGCCCGCGCATCCCGAGGGCGTATCCTGGCCGACCGATGATTGGGAAACCGGTGAGCCGAAGGCAGGGGTCGATCGTCCGCGGATTGAGGCGCTGGTTGACGACGGGTTCGGTGCGCAGAACGGACCGGATATGGGGGAAACCCATGCCCTGTTGGTCGTTCAACACGGGAAGCTTGTTGCAGAGCACTACGCCCCGGAGTTCACCGCGGCCTCAACCTTTCCGTCCTGGTCGAAGGCAAAGAGCATTACCCAGGCGCTCATCGGTATTTTGGTGCGTGAGGGCAAAATCGACATTCATGCGCGCGCGGATGTCCCTGAATGGGAGGACCCATCAGACCCCCGTCATGCAATCACGCTGGACCAGTTGCTGCGCATGTCGAGCGGCCTCGCCTTCCGGGAAGAATATACGGACCAGGCCCCATCCGACGTGATCGAAATGCTCTGGGGGGCAGGTAAGGAGGATACGGCCGCCTTTGCCGCCTCTTTCGATCTGGAGCATCCCATTGACTCCTATTGGTCCTATTCCAGCGGGACGTCCAACATAGTTGCGCGGTGTGCCGCGCGGGCCCTTGGTGCCACCGGGGCCGACTTTGAGAGATTCATGCGGGACGAGTTGCTGGATCCGATTGGCATGAAGAGCGCCGAGCCGAAGTTCGACGATGCGGGTACGTTCATCGGCTCCTCCTTCTGTTTTGCCACCGCGAGGGACTTTGCGAAGTTCGGCACGCTTTATCTGCGTGATGGGGTGTGGGACGGTAAGCGTATTCTGCCCGAGGGCTGGGTGGATTATGCGCGGACACCTACGCCACAAACACCCACCATGCTCGAAGAAGACGGTCCCTACGCCGCCCACTGGTGGCTGGAGCGCGGCGGACCTGGAAGCTTCTCGGCCAACGGGTTTGAAGGCCAGTTCACGATTGTCGTGCCCGATTGCGACTTGGTGCTGGTGCGCCACGGCAAAACGGACGCGTCCCTCGGTGACAATATGAAGGCCTGGATGGCCAATGTGGTCGAGTGTTTCAGGGTTTGATGGAGAGCGCTTCCCCTGACGGCTTAAACGTTTAAGATCGCCCCAACGAAATTCACAATCGGGGGAAGACGATGAACGCGGAAACACCATTCACAACGCCTGAAGATGTCGGCCTCGACAGTGGGAAGCTCTCGAACCTTCCCCGCTATTTCGGCTCCTATGTCGAAAAAGGCAAGCTTGCCGGTGTTTCTACGCTGGTGGCACGCGGCGGCAAAATCGCCCATTTCGAAACGGTGGGAGAGCGGGACCGCGAAAACGCGCTCCCGCTAGAGAAAGATACGATCTTCCGCATCTATTCCATGTCGAAGCCGATTACGTCGGTCGCACTGATGATGTTGTATGAGCGCGGACTGTTTCAGCTTTCCCATGAGGTCCATCGCTACATTCCGTCTTTCAAAAAGCTGCAGGTCTGGGACGGTGGCACCTTTGACGACTATCGCACCAAACCATGCGAGCGGGCGATGACGATCCGGGACCTGCTCACGCATACGTCCGGTCTCACCTATGGCTTCATGCATGTGCATCCGGTCGACAAGATTTACCGGCGAGAGGGCATAGAAGGTGCCGCCACGGCGAATGGCATGAACCTGGAAGAATTCTGCGACAAGCTTGCGGACATTCCCTTGCTGTTTTCTCCTGGCACGCAGTGGAGTTATTCCGTCGCTACCGATGTCTGTGGCCGGTTGGTTGAAGTCCTGTCCGGACAGCCGCTCGACGCTTTCCTACAAGAGCATATTTTCGGTCCGCTGGGTATGGTCGATACCGGCTTCATGGTTCCGCCTGAGAAGATTGCGCGCTTCGCCGCCAATTACGAAAAAGACCCGAAAACAAGAGAAGTCCGTCTGTTTGATCCAGGCAGCGACAAGAGCACCTATGCCAGTCCTAAGCCGTTCTTCTCCGGCGGCGGCGGGCTCGTGTCGACCATGACGGACTATTGGCGCTTCTGTCAGATGTTCCTCAATGGCGGGGAATTGGACGGGGTGCGCATCCTGTCGCCTAAGACCGTGGACTATATGACCCTCAACCACCTGCCCGGCGGCCAAACGATGCCGGAAATGGATCAATCTGCTTTCTCCGAGACTGGCTCTGAAGGCACAGGGTTTGGTCTTGGCTTCTCCGTCATCATCGATCCCGCCGAAGCACAGGCGGTGACCTCAGAGGGCAATCATTCCTGGGGCGGGGCCGCCTCAACCTATTTCTGGATCGACCCTCAGGAAGACCTGATCGGCATTCTGATGACGCAGCTCATGCCGTCTCGGGCCTATCCCCTGCGGCCTCAGATGCAGCAGCTGGTTTATGGGGCGTTGGTCGACTGACATCACCAGCTATGGACGACATGGCGAACGATGACCTGAGCGATGCTGCAAAAGCCTCGCTCAAAAAGCATGCGGCGGACCCGGTGGTGCTGGCGCCCTACGATCCTCTTTGGCCCCGGCAGTTCGATACACTTGCCCACGAAATGAAATCAGCCTGCGGCGACAAGCTTATTGCCATTCATCATATCGGCTCCACCAGTGTGCCGGGTCTGGCAGCGAAGCCCCTGATCGATATGCTCCCCGAGCTCCGCCGACACGATGAGGGTCCTTCGCTTGCACCCTTGCTGGAGCCGTTGGGGTTCATCTATTTCGGGTCTTATGGCATTGAGGGGCGTCACTTTTTTCGACGCAAAGACTCCCTATCTGTCAACGTGCACATGTTTGAAACCGGTCACATTGAGATTACACGACATCTTGTCTTTCGCGACGCCCTGCGGGCTGATGATCAATTGCGTTCGGCCTATCAGCATCTGAAGGAAGAGCTTGCGGCGCGGTTCCCCAATGATGTGGAGAGCTACGCGCGTTCCAAAAGTGACTTTGTCGAGGGCGTGCTTCGAGACATCGGCGCGCCGGAACGTCCCGCCGTGAATGAAGATCAGGATGGGTCCGATACCTGATGCCGCTTTGGATCCCCATCACCATCGCGGCGGCCTTTCTGCAGAATCTGCGCTCAGCCCTGCAGCGACAATTGGCGCGCGACCTCACGGCGACCAGCGCCACCTATGTCCGATTTCTCTTTGGGCTTCCTGTCGCGATCCTCTACTTACTGGTCCTGCTCGCAACGTTTGATGTCGAGCTCCCTACGCCACCGTCAATTTTCTACGTCTACGCTCTCGTGGGCGGGGTCGCCCAGATTATCGGCACGGTATTGCTCGTGGCTTTGTTTGCGCATCGTAATTTTGTAGTGGGGACCACCTATTCCAAAACAGAAACCGTTCAGACAGCGCTCTTCGGTATTTTTGTTTTCGGGGAGACGATTACCGTTGGCGCGGGTATCGGTATCGCGGTCAGCCTCATCGGCGTGATGGCGATATCCATGGCGCGGACGGAAGCCTCCCCCGCGGCGCTCATCACCTCTCTCACGGAACGCGCGGCGCTGATGGGCATTGGCTCCGGGGCTGCGTACGGTGTTGCGGCTGTCTGCTACCGCGCAGGCTCCCTGTCGCTTGGGATGGAGGGGTTCCTTGTGCCCGCGGCCATCACGCTTGCGGTGGTGCTCACCATTCAGACCCTGCTCATGACCGCCTGGCTTCTATGGCGCGATCATGTCTCTCTTGTCGCCACGCTGAAGAACTGGCAGGCGTCGCTCGCGATTGGCGTCGCAGGCGCCTTGGGCTCCATCGCCTGGTTCTCCGCCATGACGCTTCAAAACGCGGCTTATGTGCGCGCCCTCGGCCAGATTGAACTGGTTTTCACGTTTGCTGTGTCCTGGTTCTGGTTCCGTGAACAAGCAAACGCAAAGGAAGTCGCCGGTGTGCTGCTCATTGTCGGCGGTCTCATTGTGTTGGTTCTGGGAACCTAGGCTCATGCCCATTGAGATACGCCCAGAAAGAGTCGGAGACTATGAAGCCATCTATGAGCTTACGCGCATCGCGTTTGAACCTATGTTCTTCAGCGATGGGACGGAGGCGCCCCTTGTCGGTGAGCTTCGACATGCTGGCGATCTCACAATCTCATTGGTCGCCGAGAAAGATGGCGTGATTGTCGGCCATATCGCGTTCTCTCCAGCCACCATCAATGGACGCCATGAAGGCTGGTTCGGCCTGGGTCCTGTATCGGTTCACCCAACCCTTCAGAAACAAGGCATTGGACGCAGTTTGGTCGAAACCGGTCTGAAAATGCTGGAAGAAAGGGGCGCGACCGGGTGTGTGCTCACCGGCAACCCCGACATATACAGTCGATTGGATTTTCAAAGCGGCGGCAATCTCAGCTACGGAACTTTGGATAGGCAATTCATCCAATGGAGGATCTTTAAAGGACCGCCGCCGGTGGGCGAGCTGAAATTTGCGCCTGCCTTTGGCGACGAATACCCAGAAGACTGAGCCGCACGAACGCTCAGGCGCCACCAAATGCCAATGGTTGTTACACCGGCACATCGCCGGCAATGGTGGTGCGATGCATGACCCGTAGGTGCCCATCATAACCGCCGTCTGCCAGATGCAGGCAGCAACGATTGTCCCAGAGCGTCAGCATGTTTTGCTGCCACTTGTGACGGTAGACATATTTGTCCTGAACCATATGCGCAAAGAGCTCGCCTAAAAGGGCCTGTGCTTCCGCATCCTCCATACCGTCAATGCCAATGGTGTAGGTCGGACTCACAAAAAGCGCTTTGCGTCCCGTTACAGGGTGGGTACGGACCAGCGGATGCAATTGTGTTGTTTCGGCTTTGGTCGAGGAGATGATCTTCATCGTCCGCTTTTCTTTTTCCTGGGCGAAGAGCCCCTTGGACCCATAGGGGAGGATGGCGCTGTGGATCGCCATCAATCCATCGAGGCGCGCCTTCATCTCGTCCGACAGGTCATCATAAGCCCGTGTGCCATCGGCATAGAGTGTATCGCCGCCCACCGGGGGGGTTACTTCAGAATGGAGAATGGTGCCCGCTGGAGGGGTCTCCTGAAAACTCCAGTCCGAGTGCCATCCCGCGCCAAAATTGGTTGCCTTCTCATCAGGCTCGCGGCGCAGTTCCAGCACATGGGGGCGCCCTTCCATGGACTCGATGAACGGGTCTTCGCCGAACTCCCCGAACTGAAGCGTGAAATCCTCCAGCTCATCCAGGGTCAGCGGCTGATCGGGAAAATAGATCACGCCGTGGGCTGCCCAGGCGTCTTTCACCTCCTGCAATGTTGCTGCCGGGAGAGGTTTGGAAATGTCGAGGCCGGTGATGCACGCGCCGAACCCGTCTGGGTTGGCTACGACCTCGATGGATTGAAAATCGGAAATCTGTGTCTGCGCCATTTCTGTATCCCCCTCTTCCAATCAGACTAACCCTGTCCCGCGGCTCGCGCACGCGGGATTTGGTTTGAGTACCAACTTTGGCGCAAAAAAAGGGGCCCGGCAGAACTGCCGAGCCCCTCAACATTGATCTTTATCGGATCATTCTGCGGCCTGGGCGCTCGCGTTCCCTGACATGCTGCCGAGACGGCTCGCGATGATTGCCTCTGCTTCCGTCACAATTCGGGAGATAAGCTCCGCACAGGTCGGCACGTCATGGATCAGCCCCTGCACCATACCGGCAGACCAGATGCCATAGTTCGGATCACCTTCTTCGTAGACGACCTTGCCGCGCTTACCCGCAACCAGATGGGCAATGTCTTCAATCGTTGCGCCGCCTTTGCGCTCAATGGCAACAACTTCCTGACTGACATCGTTGCGCGCGACACGCGCCGTGTTGCGAAGCGTGCGGAAGATGAGGTCGGTCGCCCGCTCATCATTCTCCACAATCTGTTCCTTCACCTTCTGGTGGATGGGGGACTCCGCCGTCGCCATAAAGCGCGTGCCCATGTTGATGCCTTCGGCACCCAGTGCGAGAGCAGCCACCAGGCCGCGGGCATCCCCAAAGCCGCCAGAGGCAATCATGGGGATTTTGACTTTGTCTGCGGCGGCAGGGATCAGGATGAGGCCAGGAATATCGTCTTCACCCGGGTGGCCCGCGCATTCGAACCCATCAATGGAGATAGCATCAGCGCCCATTTTTTCTGCTTTGAGCGCGTGACGAACCGCGGTGCATTTATGGATGACTTTCACACCGGCTTTTTTGAATTCGACAATGTGATCTGCCGGATTATTGCCAGCGGTTTCCACAATCTTCACCCCGCTGTCGATGATGGCCTGGCGGTACTCATCATAGGGAGGCGGGTTGAGCGATGGCAGGATCGTGAGGTTCACACCGAAGGGCTTGTCGGTCATGTCCTGACATCTCTTGATCTCCTTGGAGAGGTCTTCCGGCGTCGGCTGCGTGAGTGCCGTGATGAAACCCAGTCCCCCGCCATTGGCCACACCTGCCACGAGTTCTGCCCGTCCGACCCATTGCATGCCGCCCTGGGCAATCGGGTGTTCGACGCCGAACAATTCCGTAAATCTAGTCTTGAGCACGATTGTCTCCCCTGTTGTCGGCCGCCAGGTCACATCTTTTGGTGCATTCGGGCCGAGCTCTGAAATCTTGTCCCTGAGATTTAGCAAATCGTTGCGGCTTGTGCATCTTTCCAGCGCTCCGCTTGGGCATTCGCACCTCTAAACCTTGAATTTTCCGCCGGGTCCCGCCACATTACGGTTCATAATTGCACAACATGAGATCGCTTATGAACACAGGCGCTGATTGGAACCTCTTTCGCACCTTTCTGGCTGTTGCAGACGCTGGATCCCATTCTGCAGCCGGCCGACGGCTGAAACTCAGCCATGCGACGGTTGGGCGGCATATTGCAGAGCTGGAGCGGCATCTCGGTCAGAAACTGTTTGTCCGGGACGCCGACGGCTATGCCCTGACCCCCGCCGGGGACCATTTGAAGCATGAGGCAGACTTGATGGCGTCTGCGGCGCTCCGGGCGGAGCGGATTGCGGCGGCGGAAGGCGAAAGCCCCAAGGGTGTCGTCCGAGTCTCCACGGCGGCCACTCTCGCGGGCTATTGGCTGATGCCCCACATGCAGGAGTTCCACGAAGCCTATCCCGACATTGAAATGGAGTATGTGACGGATGCCTGGCCTGCCAGCGTCCGCCGCCGGGAAGCAGACATTGTGATCCGGCTCTATGGCCCCGGGCAGGAAAACCTGGTGGGCAAGAAAATTGCGCGCTGCGGCGTCGCCTTCTACGCGTCTAAGCAATATGTCGAAAAATATGGGATCCCCTCGTCACGGGAAGAATGGGCCTCCCATACGGTGATCGGGTTTTCCGGCGCCGCTGCCGAGACCGAACTCAACAAGTGGTCCAACCATGTGACCCGGGGGGCGCCGACCTGGCTCCGCTGCTCATCGACGGCAGATCAGCTTCGCGCGGTGCGCCTGGGCGTCGGCATTGCGGTCCTTACCTGCCAGATCGGTGATCATCACCCGGACCTTGTCCGCATCGCACCGGACAAGCTCTTCAGCTCTACCGATATCTGGCTGCTCGCCCATCCAGACCTCCGCCAGACGGAGCCTGTGGCCACCGTCTTTGATTTCATAGCCGAGCGGGGCAAAAAAGACCGGGATCTGCTGTTGGGCCGGGTTTCTTAGGGTCATTCTTGACCCGGGCGCCTGTTCAGGAAGGAACACCAACCTGCTCATAAACGAACCTGTCAGGGGCCGAGAACCGCTCTATATTCCCGCTCAACAAAGTTGAACCAGATCGCACGGAGACTGATCCATGTCGCTACCTCCCGTCCTGCAAAATTCACTGGAAATCCCGGTGGTGGGCTCCCCGCTCTTTATCGTGTCGGGACCAGAACTTGTCATTGCCCAGTGTAAGGCCGGGATTGTCGGATCGTTCCCAGCGCTTAATGCGCGGCCAGAACCTGTTCTGGAAGAGTGGATCATCCGCATCAAAACGGAGCTGGCTGAATATCAGGCGGCCAACCCTGACAAAAAGGTGGCTCCCTTCGCAGTCAACCAGATCTGTCACGCATCCAATGACCGACTGATGCACGACATGGAAGTCTGCACCAAACACGAAGTGCCGATCATCATCACGTCCTTGCGCCCACCGGCGGAGGTTGTCGAAGCAGCTCATTCCTACGGCGGCAAAGTGTTCCACGATGTGATCAATGTGAAGCACGCGAAAAAAGCCGCTGAACAAGGCGTCGACGGGTTGATCCTTGTCTGCGCAGGCGCCGGTGGTCACGCTGGGACGCTGTCACCTTTCGCGCTGGTGCGCGAAGTCAAAGAATTCTTCGATGGCACCATCCTGCTCTCCGGATCCATATCTGACGGCTTCTCCGTTGCTTCTGCGCTCGCCCTCGGGGCGGACCTGGCCTATGTCGGCTCGCGCTTCATCGCGACAGAAGAAGCGAATGCGGATCCCAAGTATAAAGAGGCGCTGCAGAAATACGCGGCGGATGACATCATCTATTCAAACCTCTTCACCGGGGTGCACGGCAACTATCTGGCTCCTTCCATTGCCGACGCCGGGCTCGACCCGAACAACCTGCCGGTCGCCGACAAGTCCAAAATGAACTTTGGCTCCGGCGGCAACATGAAACAGAAAGCCTGGAAAGACATCTGGGGCTGCGGCCAGGGCATTGGCCTGATCAATGACTCCCCGTCCGTTGCTGAACTCGTTGATCGCATGAAGGCTGAATTCAATGAAGCCCGCGAACAGTTCAACGCCAAGGCAAGCTAAATCATTTCCAATTATTGGAATGACGGCCTCGCGGGCACCACCCGCGGGGCTTTTGTTTTGTCTGCGTTGGTCATTCGTTAAGCATTGCTTAACCGCCAAGCGGTCCACAGACTCCCAAAACGCTTGCGCAGGTGCCCTCTTTCAGAATCCCGCTTTTACTTGTCTTAAGACTATAGGACTAGACTTTCGTTCTCATCAGAAGTTGAGGGGGTTGGCAGAATGAGGATTGTGGAACAGACGCTCGCGGAGCAGATGAAATTCTCAAATCGCGAGATTGAGAAGCGCAAACTTCTATTCGATATTCGTGGCGAGGACGTCGCCGCGTTGCGGTCCTGCAAGCCTGCGGTCATGGAGCGTCTGGATTGGGCCATTGATGAGTTTTATGCGCGCCAGATCGATGATCCGGAGATTGCGCTGATCATTGGCGACTCCGAAACGCTGATGCGCCTGAAGGGCGCCATGCGTACTTATATCGCCGAGCTGTTCAGCGGCGTCTATGACATTGATTATGTCAATTCGCGCCTGAGGGTCGGCAAAGTGCACTGGCGTATCGGCGTGACACCCAAATATTTCCTTTCTGCTCTGCGCAAGCTCAACGTCGTACTCTGCGCAATCATGGATGAAATTTCTGATAGCCCCATCGAGCTTCACGCCCGAAAGGAAGCCATCCAGAAAATTCTCTTCTTTGACTCCCAGCTGGTGTTCGACACTTATATCAATGCACTCAGCACTGAAGTGTCCGCCGCGCAGGCGGAAACGGCCAGCTACGCCAGGGGTCTTGAGGAACAGATTGCACAGCGTACCTATCAGCTGAAGGAGCTTGCGCTTACAGACGAACTTACCGGCGTCAATAATAAGCGCGCGTTTGGTGAACATGCAAAACGGGAGATGGCGGCAGCGCAACGTGCCAATCGCGAACTCTCTCTTCTCTATGTCGACATCAACGACTTCAAACTGTTGAACGACACGTTGGGGCATCAGGTCGGCGATGACCTGCTCATAAAGGTCGCACACCATCTGCAGGGCGCCTCGCGCGACAGCGACATTGTCTGCCGGCTCGGTGGCGACGAATTCTGCATTCTCATGCCGAACGCTCCCGTTGAATTTGCCTTAGGCATTGCCGAACGCTTCGCGGAACTCATGTATGAAGAAGCAAGCTCACCGGTTGGCGCAAGTGTCGGCATCGCCACAACGGGCCCCACCCAATTCTGCAGCATAGACGAGCTGGTCGCTCAAGCAGACAAGAGCATGTACAAGGCGAAAGAGCGAAACCGCGGCGGCAAGCCGGGTCTCGTATGTATCGACAATCCCTCGCTGGTTGTTGAGGCCGTGACCGAACAAGAGCTCGAATGGCGCAGCGAAGCCGGCTGATCGCCAGCTTCGCCCGGGCCTTGCTTCACACCGGAACTTCTTTGCCTGCAGGCACCGTTTCGGACGGTTTCAAGCATGCAAGCCCGGCAAGCGCCTGCTCCAGTGCGATATCCCGCGGCGTGTGAGGCTCCTCACCCAGGAAGGCGACAAGCTTTTTGTTGTCGAGTTCAACAGTCTCCTGCCAGAGATAGCGCATCTCCAACAATTCCCGCAGCATGGTCACGAAAGGCGACGCCACTCGGATCACACCCCAGGGCATTTTCTTGATCTTCATGGTCTCATCGCCAGCCACCCGCGCGATCGCTCTTGCCATCTCAACGCCCCTGTCAAAGAAGTGGCCACGGAAGTGGAAGACATCGTTTTGCGCCAAGCGGTCTTCCTGCTCCATCAGGCGGCGAAACGTTTCCGCAAGATCGGGCAGGTATGCCCAGGCGTGACCCTTGTCGTGCTCACCCGGGTAGACGACCGATCTGATCTCTTTGCCGGGCTTCACCAATGCATTCTGCAACCAGGACCCTGGCGCGTGTGCACCAAAGAAGTCGCCGGCACGCACCGTGAGGGACCGGATGCCGGCGTCGACCAGCATCTGTTCCATTTCCACCCGGATGGCGCCTTTGTTTGTCCGGGGGTTTTGGGGCGAGTCCTCGCTCAATAGTGGCCAGGCATCCGGGCCAAAATTGTAGACGTTGCCGGGGAAGAGCAGCCGGACGTTTTCGGCTTTGGCCGCTGCAATCGCGTGGGCGAGCATCGGCACGGCCCGCTCCCGCCATTTCTGATAGCCAGGCGGATTGGCGCCATGGAAGACCGCATCCACGCCCTGTGCTGCTTTCAGAACGTCTTTCTGCTTCAGGGCGTCGCCTTTTCGCCAGTCGGTCACGCCAAGGTGGCTGAATTTCTTTGCTGCCTGTTTGGGTTTCCGGGCAAGCGCCCGGACGGTCCAGCCGCCACGGGTGAAGGCTTTTGCGACCTCACCGCCTATGCCGCCGGTAGCGCCAATGACGAGAAGGGTTTTGGTGGGAGTTTGAGAAGTTAGGGTCATCAGATGGGCTCCGTTTCGTTTGCCCTGCTGATATGCGACAAACATTCATGAATATAAATTGCCAATGTTTGTAGATTATCTATACTTTTTTGAATGAATGAGATTGAACCGGATTGGGCACTTTATCGTTCCTTTCTCGCCGTCTTGCGTGAGGGGAGCCTGTCGGCGGCAGCGGCGTCGCTGAAGCTCACCCAACCGACCCTCGGGCGCCATATCGACAGCCTCGAGGCGACCCTGGAGACGCCTCTGTTCACGCGGTCGCGGATGGGCCTCGCCCCCACCGATGCGGCGTTGGAGCTCTTGCCGCATCTCGAAACCATGGAGGCAGCGGCGGCGGCGTTGTTGCGCACCTCGAGCGGCGAGGCGTCGGAGACACGTGGCACCGTGCGGCTGACCTCAAGCGAGATCATGGGCGCAGAGGTGCTGCCCGCGATGCTCGCCCGCTTCCATGACCAATATCCCCATATCGACATCGAATTGAATCTGGACGACCGGCAGCAGGACCTGCTGCGGCGCGACGCGGATGTGGCGCTCAGAATGGCGCGGCCCACGCAAACGGCGCTGGTTGCGCGCCATGTGGGCGATGCCCGGGTCAATCTCTATGCCCATGAGAGCTATCTCGCCAGACACCCCCTGCCCGGGTCTCTGCCGGAAATCGCCGGCATGTCCGTCATCGGCTATGACGACAGTTCACGCATATTGGACCTGATCCGGATCGGGCAACTCTCCATACCGCCGAACACATTCACCCTGCGCAGCGACTCCGAACTCGCCCAGTTGGCGCTCCTGCGGGCCGGTGCGGGCATTGGAGGTGCCCAGGCCGGGATCGCGCGGCGCGACCCAACCCTTGTGCCGGTCTTCCATGACCAATTCGAATTCAGCATGGAAATGTGGCTTGCCTATCATGAAGACCTGCGCGCCAGCAGGCGGGTCCGGCTTCTGGTCGACTTTCTGAGTGCGGAACTCAAGGAATACGCGGCGGAAAACGCCCCATAGTCGGGGGCCTCTTCAAGTGCTATATCACTCTCAACTATTCATATTGATTGGAGCCTTTACATGTCTCAGGCCGCCGCCTCCACCGACACGCAGCCCGTTGCCAACCCCAAGCTTCCGCCCTTCAACTGGGAGGATGCGCTCGGCTTTGACGACCAGTTGAGCGAAGAGGAGCGGATGGTGCGCGACAGTGCCGCCGCCTTTGCGCAAGACAAGCTGATGCCGGGGATCATTGAGGCCAACCGGAACGAAGTCTTCGACCGCTCGATCATGAGCCAGATGGGCGAACAAGGGCTGCTAGGCTCGACCATTCCAGAGAAATATGGCTGCGCCGGTCTCAACTATGTTTGCTATGGCTTGGTCGCCCGCGAAGTCGAGCGAGTCGATAGCGGCTATCGCTCAGCCATGAGTGTGCAATCAAGCCTGGTCATGCATCCGATCTATGCCTATGGCAGCGAAGAGCAGCGGATGAAATATCTGCCCAAACTCGCAACCGGCGAATGGGTGGGTTGCTTTGGTCTCACCGAGCCCGACCATGGGTCGGACCCCGGCTCCATGAAAACCCGGGCCAAAAAGGTGGAAGGCGGCTATTCGCTCTCCGGCTCCAAGCTCTGGATCACTAACTCCCCGATCGCCGACCTAGCCGTCGTTTGGGCGAAGACCGAAGACGATGTCATCCGCGGCTTTATCGTCGAGCGGGACTTCGAGGGATTCGAGACGCCGAAGATCGAAGGCAAGATGTCTCTGCGCGCTTCCATCACCGGCGGCATCATGCTGGACGAATGTTTTGTGCCGGAAGAAAACCTGCTTCCCAATGTACGGGGCCTCGCTGGTCCCTTCGGCTGCCTTAACCGCGCGCGCTACGGGATTGCCTGGGGCGTGCTTGGTGCCGCGGAATTCTGCTGGCACGCCGCACGCACATACACCTTGGAGCGCAACCAGTTCGGGCGCCCGCTCGCCGCCAACCAGCTCATCCAGAAGAAGCTTGCGGACATGCAGACGGAGATCACGCTTGGCCTTCATTCCTGCCTGCAGCTTGGCCGGAACTTTGATGCCAACACGGCCGCGCCTGAGTCCATTTCGCTCATGAAGCGGAACAATTGCGGCAAGGCGCTCGACATTGCGCGTGTTGCCCGGGACATGCACGGGGGCAACGGGATCTCCGACGAGTATCACGTGATCCGCCACACGATGAACCTGGAAACCGTGAACACGTATGAAGGCACACACGATATTCATGCGTTGATCCTCGGTCGTGCTCAGACCGGCATTCAGGCGTTTTTCTGAGTCCCCATGACCTCACCTGACCTGAGCGTCGCCCGACACAAGGGTCACGGGGCGATTGAGGGCGCGTACGACATCGCTGTCGTGATCGATGTCATCCGTGCCTTTACCTTTGCCAAGACGGCATTCGACAATGGCGCGGAGCGTATCTTCCTGGCCGAGGAAGTGACGTCGGCGCAGGAGCTTGCAGCGGCGCATCCGGGCAGCCTGCTGGCAGGCGAAATTGATGCGCTGCCCATTGAGGGGTTTGATTTTGGCAATTCGCCGGCCCAGGTCGCGGGGCTGGACCTTACCGGTCGGACGCTGGTCCATCGCACGTCAAACGGGACCCGCATGGCGATCAAAGCGCTCGATGCCGCGTCCCATGTGTTGGTAACGGGGCTCAGCAATGTTGAGGCGACGGCAAAGGACGTGGCGGCGCTTGCCAAAACCGGTCCGACACGTCTGCTCCTGATTGCCACCCATCCGACAGGGGATGAGGATGTTGCCTGCGGCGACCTGCTGCTTACGCTGCTCGGGCAGCCCGGCGGTATCAGTCACGATCAAGCCTTTGACCGGACCCAAGGGTCGGAGGCGGCCGCCAAATTCCTTGATCCTGCCCAACCTGAGTTCCCCGCGACCGATATGGTCCACGTGCTTGCGATGGACCCGCCCCAATATGCGATGCGGGTGACCCTGGAAGATGGGGTACCAGTGGTAAGGAAAATCACTCTCTAGTCGGTCTGGCCTCTTCCGCACCATCCAGGACGGGTTTAAACTTTGCCCACGACTCAGGCGCGACTCGGATGTTTCCCGGTCGCGCCGTTTGCGCCTCTGGTCCCAGGTGTCGTTTGGGGAGGAGAGTCGGAGGCCGCTGACCCAAAGGTCAAACCCCATGTCCACCGGTGCGCCTCGCCCCGGATCACGCCGCCAGGGCCCGCTCTTGCGGCTTGTGCCCCTTATACAAGCCCACGCTCTGAAATTCTGGGGCGGGATGGCGCTCATCATTAATGGGCGTTTTCTGGAAGCCGGTATGCCGCTGCTTCTTGCCATTGCGGTCGACTCGCTGGGAACAGACAGCCCAAACCTCGCCTGGCCGGCGCTCGGCATTCTCGGGCTCATGGGCGCGCGCTATGTCTCATTTTCCTTTGGCCGGCGTTTCGTGCGGCAGGTCGGCGTCGAAGTCGCCTTCGACTTGCGGCAAAAGCTGTACTGGCATCTCCAACTTCAAGGGGCGCGTTTTTTCGCTCAGTTTTCCACCGGTGATTTGATGGCGCGCGCCATCAATGATCTGCAGCTCATCCGTATGATGATCGGCCTGGGCTCGCGGCTGCTGCTGGTTCTTGGTGCCTCGGGGATCATTGCCTTTACCGTGATGCTGACCTTGTCCGCTCAGCTCGCCTTGATGCTGCTGCCGCTTATGCCCTTCATCGCCTTTTTTGGCTGGCTCATCGCTCGGAAGATTTTCATCCAATCAACGGCGGTACAGGAAGGCTTTTCTGAACTCTCCGCCCAGGTTCAGGAAAACCTGAACGGCATTCGCACGATCCAAACCCATGCGCAGGAAGCCCGCGAGATCGACCGGTTGGAGAAGAAGAGCAGCGACTACGCCGCCGAGTTTCAAAAACTGATGTTCTTCAACTCGGCACTGACATCGACCATGTTCGTCATGACCGGGGCGGCGACCATCATCATCGTCGGCTATGGCGGGTCTCTCGTCTTGACCGGCGAGATCACGATCGGGACGTTCACCGCCTTTATTTTCTATCTCGCCATGATGCTGTCTCCCGTCAAAGAGGCAGGCGTCATGGTCACGCTGTTCCAAAGAGCCGCCTCTGCCTCTGCGCGTATTCACGAGATCCTCGATCACGCACCGGAAATCCGCGACGCGGACGATGCCGAGCCGCTGGACGGTGTTGGCGGAGCGCTGACCATCAAACACCTCTCTTACCGGCACCCTGAACAAGAGGAAGCCGAGGGGTCCTGGCCGGCGCTTGATGATGTGACGCTGGAGGTGGAGAAAGGACAGACGGTCGCGATCCTTGGGCGTGTTGGGTCGGGTAAATCCACTCTGCTGCGATTGCTGGTGCGGCTGCTCGATCCGCCGCCCGGGACCGTTTACCTCGACGGTCAGGATGTGCGCATGTTGCCGCTGTCTCAGGTGCGCCAGGAAATCTCCTTTGTGCCTCAGGACCCCTTCCTGTTCGCGGACCGGCTGGGGCAAAACATCACCTACGACAATCCGGACCGGACGGCGGAAGAGGTCTGGGATGCGGCAGAAGCGGCCGATCTTGGCGAGACCATTGGCACCTTCCCAGCGCAACTCGATACGGCGGTCGGCGAACGGGGTGTGACGCTCTCAGGTGGACAAAAGCAGCGCACCAGCCTCGCGCGGGGCCTCATTCGGGGCGCGCCGGTGCTGCTCCTGGATGATTGTTTCTCCGCAGTGGATACGGAGACGGAGGACAAAATCCTGACGCAGCTCAGAAAGCTGCGTAAAGGGCGAACAACCCTGCTTGTGTCGCACCGTGTTTCCACAGCCCAGCATGCCGACCGGATTTTCATGCTGGATCAGGGGCGGGTCATTGAAGCGGGGACCCACGCTCGCCTTATGACAGCTGGCGGGGCTTACGCGGAGCTTGCGCGCCTACAGAGCCGGCGGGACGCCCTCAAGTCCAATCTGGATGCCCAAAACGTTTCGGGAGGCGCGTCATGAGCGACCTTGCCTCCAAAGAACGGGACTACTCGGTCTTTGACAATGAGATTGAGGGAAAGCGCTTTGACGTTCAGCTCCTGCGCCGCCTCTTCGCCTGGCTGAGGCCCTACCGGACCCGGGCCCTCACCGCGATTGCCTGCGTCCTGCTGGCCGCGACAGCGACTGTGCTTGCCCCGGTTATTGTGACCCGAGTTGTGATCGATGGGCTTCTGCTTACCGATGAGGGCATGGAAGCACCGGATATGGGCCAGGCTGAACTGGTTTCCTGGTTTGCTCAATCCACCTCTCTCGACACACTCATCGCCGCCTGCGTGGTCTATGGCTTTTGGGTCGTCCTGGCCGGCCTTTTTGCGCATCTGTTTCGCATCCTGCTTGCCGGTTCAGTTCTGTCAGGCCTCAAAGACCTGCGCCGAGACGTGTTCGCACATCTGGAGAGGTTACCCGCCACATTCTACGATCGGGTTGCGGTCGGCCGTGTAATGACACGGGTCACCAACGACATTGAGACACTGTTTGAACTTCTGTCGGGCTTCGGCGTTCTCATGGGTGAGTTCGTGCCCTTCTTTGTCGCCATCACCATCATGATGTCCATCAATCCAGAGATGACGGGCATACTGCTCCTGCTTATGCCGATCGCGGCGTTCGCCACCTATATCTTCCGCATGGCCAGTCGCAAGATTTACCGCGACATCCGTTCCAGCCTGTCGCGTCTGAATGAGAACCTGCAGGAAAATCTGTCGGGCATGGAAGTGGTCCAGCTCTATCAGCGCGAAGAGATCAACTTTGAGCGGTATGCGAGCATCAACTCGGAAAACCGGCACCAGGAGAACCGCGCCGTCGTCATTGAAAGCCTCTACGGGCCTGCTATGGACAGCCTTATCTTTCTCGCTATGGCCACGATCATCTGGTATGGCGGCGCGCAAGTTGCCGGCGCCGAGGTAACGCTTGGTAGCATCATCCTCTTTGCCAGTTTCACTGAGATGCTGTTCCGACCGATTGTCGCCATGGGCGAACAGTGGAATGTCGTGTTTCGAGCCATGGCCAGTTGCGAGCGCATATTCCAGGCTTTGGATTGGCAGGAGGCGCTGACGGAGCCTGAGGACCCGAAGCCATTACCCGTACAGCTCTCCGGCGCGGTCAGTTTCCGCAACCTCAATTTTTCCTATCGACCGGGACACCCGATCCTGAAAGATGTGAGCTTCGACATCGCGCCGGGTGAAAAGATTGCAATTGTCGGTCCGACCGGGTCGGGTAAGACAACGCTCATCCGTCTGCTCTGCCGCTTCTATGACGTATCGCCTGGTGAAATCTTGATTGATGGCACCGACATCATGGATGTGCTGCCGTCCGCTGTCCGCCGGAAGGTGGGCGTTGTGCTGCAGGACTTTCATATTTTCTCAGGTAGCGTTCTCGACAATATTGCGCTGGGTGATCCCACCATCACACGGGCCGCGGCCATCGATGCCGCGAAGACCGTTAATGCAGATGCGTTCATCCGCCAGCTGCCGCATGGCTATGACACGCCCCTAGTGGAACGTGGACGCAACCTGAGTCACGGGCAAAGGCAACTCCTCGCCTTCGCGCGGGTCCTCGCCATTGATCCGGACATCCTTATCCTGGACGAGGCAACCGCGAGCGTTGACACGGAAACCGAGCTGGTTATTCAGGATGCTCTGCGCAAACTTACGGAGGGTCGCACATCCATCATCATTGCGCACAGATTGCAGACCATTCGGGAAGCCGATCGCATTGTGGTCCTGGCACAAGGCGAGGTACGTGAGATCGGTGCCCATAACGACCTCATGGCCAATGGCGGTCTTTACGCCACCCTCTATGAGCTGCAGGTTCAGGAGACAGACTGAGCCTTGGTTGGTCTCTCTATCTCTTTTGAGAGACCAACCAAGGGTTTTCCAAGAGTGTCCTCGTAGATTTTGACCAGCTCAGTTGCGCGTTGTTCATTTGAGAAAGATCGCTCTGCATGACGACGTGCAGCTGTCCCCATCTCTCGCCTCAACGGCGCATTCTCAATCAGATCCTGGAGCGCATCCGCAAGCGGCGCGACCGCCTTAGCTGGAACCAGCCGCCCTGTCACACCATCGATGACAACATCGCGGCAACCAGGGACATCGGTCGCGACCGCCGCCCGACCAATTGCCGCGGCTTCGATGATAGATCGAGGGGCTCCCTCTCTATAAGAAGGGAGACAAAACAGGCTGCATTGCCGGTACACCTCGATCATGTCAGTGCGCCATCCCCACCATTCAATATGACCGTCGTCCACCCACTCCTGGATTGTTTTTCGCGCAAGCGTTGCAGGGTTACCGGGATCGACATCACCAACAAGTACGAAGCGTGCTTCAACGCCCCTTAGTCGCAGTGTTTTGGCCGCCTCGTAAAACTCAACCACCCCTTTGTCTCTGAGCAGTCTCCCAGCAAGCAGGATGATCGGCTTCTTCGTTTCCGGTTCTAGCGCGTGAACATATTTCTCCAGATCTATGCCACCACCGATGAGAACAAATGTTTGATCCTCGTTTACATATCCCTTTTGCAGAAACACATCCCGGTCGTTTGCGTTCTCAAAGATCGTGACCGAGTTCTTCTGCTTAAGAACAAACTTGTATGCGACCGAGGCAATCGCGCGCAAAACCTGAACCGTAAGAGACGTCCCAATAAACAGATACCCCAGACCCGTCACGCTCAGCACAACTGCGGGGATATTAAACAAACGGGCAAAAACACCCGCATAAAGCACCGGACGCGTCGTGGCGGCATGCAACAGATCCGGTCTGACGGCTCGGATAACGCGTGGTATTTCTTTGATCAGGGAAAGGTCATAGAGGAACCGCATCCGATCCCGCGGTGCGTTTATCCGGTGGAGGGTGATGCCCTGCAGATCTAGTTCGTCAAGGGCTGGGTCGTCGGGCACAGCGACGTGAACCTCGGCACCAAGCGCAGCTACCCACTTCACACGGTCCACCCAATGGAGGGTGAAATTTATCGCCAGTGGAAAAATATATAAAATGCGCTGCGACACGCTGCCCTGGTCCCCACGTCACGGTCTGTCGAGCGCTGAATGGATTATATCCACAACCCTCTCGACCTGCTGATCGCTCATCGAACTGCCCGATGGCAGACACACCCCCGTAGAGAATAGCCTATCGGACACGCCCGTCGAGGTAAAACGTTCGTTTTTAAAAACTGGCTGCTGGCTCATGGGTTTCCAAACCGGTCGACACTCCACGTTTTGATCATTGGCGAAACGGCAGACTTCCTCTGGTGTAACCTGCGTTTTCTCAAGATCTAGTGTGATCACCGAGAGCCAGCGATTTGAAACGCCGTATGTCGCCTCAGGCATCATGGAGATCGACGGAGTTGATTTAAACAAATCGGCATAAATGGCGAATATTTCGCGACGGCGGTTCACCCTGTCTTCAAGCACCTCCAATTGGCCAACCCCTACTGCCGCACAGAGGCTGGGCATGCGATAATTGTAGCCAGTCTCTGTGTGCTCATAATACGGGACAGGTTGCCGTGCTTGCTGAGAGAGATATCTCGCGCGGTCAATCAGGTCTTCGTCATCGCTCGCGAGCGCACCGCCACCGGACGTGGTGATGATCTTGTTGCCGTTGAAGGAATAGACAGCCAACTTCGCACCCTTGCCGGCATGGCGACCTCTGTACTCTGCACCCATTGCTTCGGCTGAGTCGACAACGACTGGAATTTCATATCGGTCGCATATGCTGACGATCACATCGAGGTCACAAGACTGGCCATACAGATCAACAGGAACGACAAGCTTCGGCAGTTTGTTTTCCCGGTCCGCTTTTTTGAGCTCCGTCTCGAGAAGGTCCGGATCCAAAGTCCACGTATCCGCCGATACATCAAGAAACACCGGGTTGGCACCATGAAATTTGATTGGCGAAACACCACCGATAAACGTCAAGTCTGCTGCCCATACGTCATCACCCGGTGCTACCCCGAGGAGCCTCAGGGCAATATCCATCGCGCCGGTTCCGCTTGAAAGCGCTGCCGCAGCTTTGTGACCGGTTGTTGCGCATAGCGCGTCTTCAAAGCGATCAATCATTGGCCCAGCCGGCGCAATGAAGTTGCTATCGAAGACTTCACCCACCAATTCTCGTTCGCGGCCGGACATATGAGGAACTGACAAGAAAATGCGATCGGCGCTAGTCATTGGAAAGGCTCCGTGCCGGAACGCCAGCGACCTTTTCGCCATCGGCTACGTCTGAAATGACCACGGCACCCGCTCCGATTATGACGTCGGCTCCGACCCGCACTCCCTGAATGATTGTGGCCCCAGCGCCGACCAACGTACGCTCACCCACTGTGACTTCCCCGGCCAGGGTTGCACCCGGTGCTATATGCGCGAAGTCGCCAATCTTACATTCGTGATCAATGGAACAGGCCGTGTTGGCGATCACATGACGACCGATTTCAGAGTCGGGCTGAACGACGACACCGCTGCAAATGAGTGAGCCGGCGCCCACCTGGGCAGTGGCGTGAACGTCCGCGCCTTTATGCGCGGCAATAACCCACGTCGCTGGCAGCTGCGCGACCTTTTCCCGCGTTTTATTGTTTCCTATTGCGATAATTGCCGTCCGCCTTTCGTCGCTCCACCAGGACAGGTCAGGCGTTGGACCGTGAATCCGTGATGAAAGAAGTGGGGTACCTTTTTTGGATAAGTCATCATCATAAATGCCCGCGACCGCCTGCCTTGAACTTTCCAAGGTCGCGACGACGACTTTGGCGTGTCCTCCGCCGCCCAACACCCAAACGCCTGTCATTCCTGTGCGCCCTCTTTCTTTTTCCCTCTTGCCAGCCCAGCCTGCACCTGGTCATCGAACCTCGGCATGGTCTCGTGGCCTTCGGCGCTGACCCCCTCACGCGCCAGCACGCTCAGAACAGTCTTTAAAAGTATGGCGATGTCTCCCAGGAAGGTATTGCCGTCCACATATTCTACGTCCAGCTTAAACCGCTCGTCCCAACTCTGACTATTGCGTCCATTGATCTGTGCCAACCCCGTAAGCCCGGGCCGGACCTCATGGCGTCGCATCTGATCCGGCAGATAGTACGGCACATATGCTGGCAGCAATGGGCGAGGCCCCACAAAGCTCATGTCACCGCGCACGATGTTCCACAATTCCGGCAGCTCATCAATGCTGGTCGCTCTCAGGATACGTCCCATCCGGGTCATCCGCGCGTCGTCCGGCAGACTCACCCCATTTGCATCTACCACATCTCTCATGGTCCGGAATTTCACAATTTGGAACGACCGTCCGTGCAAGCCCGTTCGTTCTTGCTGAAACAATACAGGGCTTCCCAGACTGAGTCGGACAAGAATGGCAGTGAGGGCCATTGGCACCGCTAGGAGGATTAGCGCACTGACAGAGGCGGCAATATCAAAGCAGCGCTTGATCATTTTACGATCTTAGCTGCCTGCCTAGGTTGCGCGCCATCCCCAAACAACATTTTCAATCCCGCTTCCTCACGCCATCAAGCCAGCACCGCTGACTCTCTTCAGCTTTTCAAACCGTTTCTCTTTGCCCCGGCCTTATTGATTCGACGTCCAGCCAAAGCTGCACTTACGCACCCGACTTCCAGCAACCATACCGAGGTAACCGCACACGCGGCGCCCCTGTGGTGCCGACTCAGTTCAGGCAGACCATGGGAGAAGCTCTAATCTAGGTGTATAATCGACAGGGTTCCATGTCGAAAGATGGCTGGGGCGGCAGGATTCGAACCTGCGAATGCCGATACCAAAAACCGGTGCCTTACCACTTGGCCACGCCCCAACTGACGGCGCACGCCGTCATGACATGCACATAGCTTGAAGCGACGCAGCGTGCAATATATATCGAGACAAATCGCTCATTTCTGCCGGTTTAAGACCGATTTTTCCCAGAACACGGGTCAACGCCATGACAGACCGATTAGATGTCCCTGACCGACCCTTCGCCCTTAAAGGGCTCGACCATATTGTGCTGCGCACGCCCGATCCTGATACGTTGATTGCGTTTTATGTTGGCGTGCTGGGCGCGGCCCTGGAGCGGCAAATACCGCAATATCAAATCACTCAGTTGCGAGCCGGGCGGTCGCTCATCGACATTGTCGGCGTCGAGACGTCCCTCGGCGGTGCGGAGGAGCGCAATGTTGATCATTTCTGTCTCCGTATCGACCCATGGGACGAAAAAGCGCTGGCGGGCTACCTGAGGGCCTGCAATCTCGAAGTCGAAGAAAGCGGCATACGCTACGGCGCGGAGGGAAATGGGCCCTCAATCTATATCAAGGATCCGGAAGGGAATGTCGTTGAGCTGAAAGGCCCGCCGTCAGACTAGACGACCCCAAACTACGGGGCCTTGATGCGCCCGACTGCTTCTTCCACGAGGCTTCCCAGATGAAGATGCCCCGAGTGCTCATTGACGCTGGTAATCGTGCCAAACTTACCGCTGGGTTCCTGAAGATTTCCGATCACCTCTCCGGCCTCACTGACGTTTGCGACCCAGCCATAAGGCTCAACCAGTGCTTCGCGCCAAGATTCAGGCAGCCGCATCAAGATTTTCCGCCAAAACGGATATGGCAGTAGTTGATCGAGTTCCGGCGACCGCTGAGCCACCAGGGCGATCCAAAAGCTGCCATCAGGGGCTCTGGAGATATTGTCCGGGTGGGCGGGCAGGTTCTCAATGAACAGATCGGATGTGCCAGCCTTCGGGCCTGCAAGCCACAAGCGCGCCACACGGTAGCGGAAGGTCTCATTGACCAGCACAAAACTCTCGTCCGCGGCCAAGGCAACACCATTGGCAAAACCCAGCTCGTCCAACTCAACCTTGGTAATGCCCGTCGAGGGGTCAAAAGTCAGCAGGCGTCCTGTCGGCCGGCTCTCAATTGCATCGAGCAGGTTGTCGTGAATATCAAACCGGGTTGAGGCATCAGAAAACCAGATTTTCCCATCGCTTGCGATGTCGAGATCGTCGACGAAGATCATCTTTTCGCCATCGACACTGTCCGTTAGAAGGCTGAGGTCGCCGCTCGGCGACAGGGACAAAAGCCCCTTGATCGCATCGGCTATGATCAAGTTGCCCGACGCATCAAACTGAATGCCCAGCGGACGCCCGCCGGTATTTGCAATTTCGGTCGGTTCTGCTTGCGCCCCCTCAACGGGGTTGAGACGCACAATCCGCCCGTCGGCATATCCGGTGTAAAGCCAACCGGCGGGCCCGATGGTCGTGTCTTCCGGCCCCGCTCCTTTGCCTTCTGCCAGACGGTCGAGGGCCGAGAGCGCGTCATTTTCAGCAAAGGGACCCGATTTCCCCAGATCTTCCGGCGGTGTCCAGGCTATGGGGTCTATGGAGACCGGCCAGAATGACAAATACGCCGCCAACAAACCGATTAGAACAGCCAAAAAACCCAAGAATTTCGCCATTCTTTATCCCCCCGTTAAGACCCTTGCCGCATCTTGTAGTCCTTAAGTCTTGGCGTCAAATACTTGGGGCGCCAGAGATGGGGACCGTATTGCGTAGTATTCGGGGGCCTTATGGCTGCGTTTTTGTTGATTCACGGTGCGTGGCACGACGAACGGTGTTGGGAGCTCCTGGTCCCTGAACTCGCCGCTCGAGGGCATGCCGTACATACGTTGACGCTCCCAGGGCACTGGGACAGGTCTCTGCCAAGCTACCAGATTTCGCTGCGCCGGTATGGCGAAGCGATCTGCGAAACCGCCCAGCAAATCGGTGAACCTGTGGCCCTGGTCGGTCATTCCATGGGGGGCATGGCGATTTCCAGCGCAGCGGAGATGCAGCCCGACCTGTTTGACGAGCTGATCTATCTGACGGCCTACCTGCCCAAACTGAACAGCTGGACCCGTATGCTCTCGTTGGTGTTCAGGGATGAGGCGACGGACCTCTGGCCCGCTATGCGCCTCAACTGGCTGCGCTTCCGGGCGCACCTCAAACCAGGCCTCGCCAAGGAGCTCTTTTATCACGACTGTTCCTCGGACATCGCCGAGCAAGCGGCCGACCGGTTGTGCAGTCAGTCAGGACTCCCAATTGTGCAGTTCGCTCGGATAACGTCCAAAGGCGCTGCAAGTCGTCCGATGACCTATATTGAGTGTCTGCAAGACAGGGTTGTCTCACCTTCCTTGCAAAAACGTATGCAGAACCATGCCCCGTTCAAGCAGGTGCTGACAATCGACAGCTCTCATTCGCCCTTCCTGTCTCAACCGCAAGCACTGGCTGAGATGCTACACGGCATTGTCGGCGGGCAGGTTTCCCGACGGTCCGCTAAAATCACGCAAGCGACGCAGCCAGTTCAGCCGCAGGGGATCGCCCTGCCACCTCTTGCTGAGGCAAAAGTCGGATAATATAATCCGGCATCAACTATCCATGCATTTGGCGGAGTGTGGCGCAGCCTGGTAGCGCACCTCGTTCGGGACGAGGGGGTCGGTGGTTCGAATCCACTCACTCCGACCAGATTTTGGCTCCATAAATTCTGGCAGGTGGCCGCACTCCAAGGGTCGGACCATTGCGGGCCGCGCAGCGCGTTCTGCAAATCGACTGCGACGTAAAACCCAGGCTCGTCTATGATGACAAAATGACAGTTCGATTGCATTCCCGATATCACCGGCTTTTATTCCTGGATCGTGACGGGGTCATAAATGTCGATCATGGCTATGTCTCCAGCCCGGCGAATTTTGAGTTCGTTCCCGGCATATTTGATCTGGTGAAAAACGCGCGGCAGCGAGACTATGGCGTTGTTGTTGTCACCAACCAGTCTGGCATCGGTCGTGGGTACTACACGGAGGATGACTTTAGAGCTCTTACTGACTGGATGACCGCCGAGTTCAGCGCTCAGAACGCACCCATCGATGATGTGTTCTTCTGTCCTTATCATCCCGAAGCGAAAATCGAGAAGTTCCGCCGCGCGCATCCCTGGCGGAAGCCCGGTCCTGGCATGCTTTTGGCCGCCAAAGAGAAGTTCCAGTGCGATATGGCCGCATCGGTATTTATCGGCGACAAGGAAACTGATGTTGCGGCTGGCTTGGCCGCAGGTGTTGGCACTATTCTTCTGTTGGGGACTGAGCTTAAAACCGAAAGCGAGCCGACAGCTGCCATTGTCAATCTGTCAGATGCCGCCGATTGGCTCTGAGCGCTTTCCCTACAGCCTATTCAAAGAAAATGAACTCGTAGTCGCCGGTGTAGCCAGCTTCCGCGAAAATCCATTCCCACTCCTCCGGCGTGTGAAACGCCCGGCACGTCAGCTGCCAATACATGAGGTTCATTTTCTCGCGTTCGTTGCGGTAGGCCTCAACGACCAGGAATTTGTTGCCACGGGACACACGCTCAATTTCCCTCAACGCAGAAAATATATCGTTGATATAGAGATTGTGGAGCGTGTTGATTGAGATGACCAAGTCGAAGTGGTTGTCCGGCCAAGGCAGAGACTTTGCATGGCCTTCGACCAGGTTGGGCTTCACAGATTCCATTGCGTGTTCAATGCCGTAGGCAGATATATCAAGCCCAGCAGCTTCTATCCCTGGCACCGCTTCCGTAAAATCGTGCAGGAGAAACCCTTTGCCGACGCCCACATCTAGCACACGGTCGCCTGATTTGATCCCATAGGCTTCAACCATCGCATCAGCCACGGTGCGCCAGCGACCGTCATATTTGTAGCCGCCATAGCCGGTTTGCCGGCTGCCGTCCCAATAGTCATAGTCCCATTTGAGCGCCAGCTCAGAGACTTCGGCCTTATCTCTTTCCGTAACACGGGCCAGATAGTCCCGCTGTGTGGATTTGTGAATCAAGCTTATGAATTCTTTGTAAGCCATACTTTCTGGCACCTGCTGTTTGATTGGGCGGAGTTAAAACCTCACCGGCACATCGCTATCGCACTATTGTTTCGCTAGCGCAACGCTCAAATTGGCGACCCACCTTCGGAGCGGCTGAAGCGCGAAACGAACCGGAGAATAAGGCCATAAACGCGCAAACAGCCAGGTCTTAACGAGTAAAGCAAAGAACGGACCGGTCAGGGACAATAGTGAGAAAGAGGTCCTTTCCCAGGCCGGCGCATCGACGAGATCGGCTAGATCAGCGGCGATATCTTTCTGATTTCGGGCAGACGACGCCAAAATTCGGGCGACTCCAAATAGCATTCTACGCGCCAGGAGTTGAGCGTAGCCCCGGGGATAAAGGCCGAAAGGGCTGTTTTCAATGTGCTCTAAATGGTGCCTCACCATCCGTTTGAACTTCGGCACATCGAATGCTGAGGAAAGCGAATAGTTTTCACCATGCAACCGCCAAACCCCAAGCTTTCGGGGTACAAAGCCGAACCCATGTTCGAGCGCAATCTCCCGCAGAGCCATGCCATCGGTACCCGACCCAAACTCTTCGTCGAAGCCGCCGAACTCCCTCAACACATCGCGTCTATAGAAAGTTACCTGCCCCCAAAAGTGATTATCGCTCTGGAGCAGAAGTTGGCGCGTCTCTGACGCGGTGAAGAAACGTGGTTTCAATGAGGGATAAAAGATCGGCCGGCTGCCGGCCTTGTTCCCGTCCGCGTCAAGAATTTCCACTCCTGCGCAGACAAAGCCAACGCCCGGGTCCTCTCGCACTAGGCGTTCCATACTCTCAATAAAATCGGGCCGGAGATAATCATCGGCTGCTGGAAAGACGATCCAATCACATGTTGCTTCTTCCAGCAACCTGTTCAACCCTTTGATCGCACCGGCATTCTTCTCCAGCTTGATGAGGCGGGCGTGTGGCTTGTCGCGAATTGCGTCTTCAATGACCTGAACGCTCGCATCCGTTGAGGCATCATCAAGAATGAGCACTTCGTCCGCTATGCGGGATTGCTCCAACACACCAGCCAAAGACTTGTCCAAGTAGGGTGCGTGGTTGTAGTTCGGCATTGCGAGAGTAAATGTCGGTTTGCGCATATCTTTCGCGGTGCCCTTTGAGCGGACCGCCATGAGGCTGCCTAGGCGGTGTCAATTTTGTATTCGGCATGAGCCCTTGCCAATGCCTCCGCGCTTCCAATGTCCCTATGATATCCCTTGGTTTGAAAACTACCAATCCGGCCCAGGTAGTTTGGCATCACATCGACAGACAGGTCTTTGACCTCTCCCGGGAGCTCCGCTGCAAATTCGATCACCTGAGGCTCCAAGACATAAACAGCCGCATTCGCGAGGTTCCCAGGCGGGTTGGCAACCTTCTCGTGAAACTCAACCACTGTTCCGTCTTCATCGCACTCCAAAATGCCGCAGGTCTCAGGCATGTCTGTCTCAAAGGACAGCATGGTGATCTGATGACTGGACGAGCGCTTGGCGTGATGGTCAAGAAACGCGTTGAGATCAAAGTCTGTTAGGTTATCTGCATGTGCGACGAACATTTTTTCGCCCTGAAAGTAGTCCCGGTTGGCCGCTAAGGTACCTGCGGTTCCCAGTAACTCTTCTTCATAAACCAAATCAATCCTGTCTTTCCAAGCTGACTCTGCCACAAAGGCCTCTACCTGCTCTGAAAGGTGGTGCGTATTGATCAGCACTCGGTCAATAACACCAGGCGTCTCGAACAAGTGATCCAACCAGATCTGTAGCAGCGGGCGCCCATGAATCGGTACGAGGCATTTGGGGATCGTGTCCGTAATCGGTCGAAGGCGTTCGCCGCGCCCAGCGGCGAGAAGGAGCGCTCGCATCTATTGGAACCTATTCAGAATCGAAATGGTCGGGCAGATCGATTTCTTCGTAGAGAGTCTGAAGCTTTAGAGGCTGGTTGCCGACCGTTGACACCTGACATCCTGCCGCAAGCGCACCAATATAGGCACTGCGCCAGATATCCGTTCCTGCCGCCATGGCAAGTGCGGCGGCTGTGAACACCGAGTCGCCACCGCCGGCTACATCCTTAGGTGCGCTGTTAAACGCTGGCAACCTGTCGGTTTGGTACTCACCTTCCCTTTGGCCGTGCACTAGCATGCCCTCTGCGCCAAGAGTTATGAGCACATTTTTTGCATTCGACTTGCAGCGGAGATTGTTCGCCAAGACGGCCAGACCTGAGTCGCTGTCCTGCGTGGCCAGTCGCGCTTCGCGCTCTGTCGGCACAACAAGATCCATATCCCTGAACCGCGAAATATCAGACAATTGGGACGACGCCTGACTATCTGCACCCATCATGATCTTGCGCTGGAGCGCCTCAGCAGTGATCCTATTCACGAGGCTCTGTGGCAGGCATCCATAGTTAAAATCCGAGAACAAAAGAACATCCGCGCCATCTATGCAGCTCATTACGGCGTCAGTCATTTCATCCATAAGAGGCTTGCTGATGGCATGCTGACGCAGCTGATTGACGCGAAGGAGCGTTTTCCCATGGGCGCGAAAACGCTGCTTGAGCGTTGTTGGACGGGTTTCGTCTTCCATCATCAATGTCCGAACCCCGTACCCGTCTAGCCGCCTCAACGCGTCAGCGGCTTCCGCATCACCACCACCAACGGTGACCAAAGAGACATTAGCACCAAGGGTTTTTGCGTGCGCCGCGACAATTCCTGCGCCGCCAACAAACGTCTTCGACGCGATGGGGGTCACAACAATAGTCGGGTCTTCCTGGGACATTCCGAGCGGATCGCAATCCACATACCGATCAACGATAAGGTCGCCCAAGACTACGACATTGAGTCCTGCGAAAGCCGCCAAGTTTGATTTCAGCTCGGCTACGTCAAAACCGTGCCTTGCGGGATAGTTGCGCGCCTTGCGAATGACGGAAAGGTTTGCCTCGGCATAGTCTCTCTTAAGAAGAGATATTGACGAAAACTGCATCTCTCCGGAGCAAAAGAGCAACTGTCCGCCGTAGCTCTCAACCGCCGCCGCCTCAACATTGTTCCGCCCTTCATGCTCGCTGCCTTTAACAACGAAGTCTGGCTGCAAGGTCCGAATGAAGTCAGCAACATCTCCCTCCAAAGCCACCGCATGATCGACAATCGACAATGCCTTGATCGCCTCAAGGCGCATCTTTGCCTCTACGGTTATACCGGGAGCCGAGTCTGGATTGACGCCAACCACGAGAAAATCAGCGGACTCTGCCGCAAATTTCAAGATTCTCAGATGTCCAGGATGAACCACATTGAAATTGCCTGAAACAAAAGAAATCTTCTTGCCAGCTTCTACAAGACGCTTCGTTTCAGCTGCTGTCTCTACCAAGCGCATCGCGACACCCTCGGCATCACCCCTACTGGCTGTTAAATTCTGGGCAGTCATTACGCTCGCCAACCATCAGCGTTGATGGTCATCCCCTCTACTAATTCGCTACAGCACACTGCTAGACAATTTATCAACCCCTTCATTCGCCTTTGCCAATTGCGCGGAACATCTCTGCGCCCAGTCGTCCATCCCCCCCGAGAAGTGACGACGCTGACGTCCGACGCTGGCGAACTCATTCAGCATAATACATAGCCATTTGATGCGATAGGCGTCCAATAGTAAATTAGCTCTTTTTCTGAAAGGGTCCGGGTCACTGAGTGACTTGGCGATCTGGTCGACAAAATAGTCAAAGAATTCGCCGTTTACAGGTATTTCAGGCTGGCAGAAAAAGTCGCAAACGAGCTTTGCCGGATCGTCTAAGCCCGCATATTCAAAATCCAGAAACACCACGTTTTGGGCGTTTACCAAAGCATTGTGAAACCCAAAATCTGAAGGCGAGGCCACCTGCTCGCTAACCGGGGCGTTCCTGCTGGTGGATGCCGTGGCGCCAGCAATGTTGCGCGAGATTTTCTCCCACAAAGGTGTAATACGGTTCTCTACCAGCGAAGCCGCCTTCTCTACATTCGGCGCTTCGGGATCCAGTTGATCGAGGCGTCTCACCCTTGATTCAACCGTTTTGAGATGGGCGTCCATGGAGAAACAAGCTTCCGACGCCGCCGCCATGTCCCGAGGGGGGCCTTCGGCGTTGACGGCAATCACGAACTCAATTGCAGCATCAACGTGGCGTTTTAGAACGCCGCCCTTTGACAGCTTCTCGCCCTCAATAAAGGAATACAGTCCGACATGCTTTCCAGCGTCACAGGCGAGCGGTTGAGAAATGTTGCGCACCCCCCTCTTCCACGCTGTTTGGAGGAATGTAAACTCGGCGCCAAGACGGTCGCGCGTGTCCGAGGGGCTATGAAAGTAGCTCTTCAGAATCAGTTGAGATTTGTCCTGAAAGATGAGCTTGTCGACCCGATTATTGCGTCCACCATCCAGAGGCATCAGCTCAAACGCCTCATCTCGCCCTATCTTTTGGAGCAAGAAGCGCGCATTGGCAGTGCTGCTTGGATCTGACATCTCATTTTATCCCAGCAGAGCTTTGGAAATGCTGCGCCAGTCTGGGTGCGCTTCGTACGTCGCGCCATCGACCAGACCGCCTGGGAAATGGTTGTCCGGATCAAACAAGATCCCTCGAACGTCCTTCGGGAACTGTTCGTGGCCCAGCAGTTCTGGCAGATCATCCACAAACACGTCGCATTTTTCGGAGGTGATACGTTCGACTTTCTCATCCAGGGTCAACTCAAAGAAAACACTAGGCACACGGGCGGCAGTAACGATTTGCTTTGCCTCTAGGAATGACCTTGCAGCATCATGCAAATCGTACGCCGGCCCCATGAACGGTGTGCGCGTTTTATGACTGACAATCACAAGGTCATGTCCTGACCGGCGCGCCTCCTCCACGAAAGCCAGGAACCCGTCAAACACCGCGACCAAGTCCATCCGCGCGCCGTACACGTACCCCTGAAGCTCAGTCCAGTCATCTTCTTTGCCGATTTCGCGCAGGTAGTTTCTGACCGTGTTCTTATCGGTCCCGAGGTCTTCCGCGATCAAGCCCCGTTCCACTGCAGCTCGGTGAAAGACGCCATCGTAACAAGCGATGGTGTTGTCAAAATCAATACCGATGCGCATGGTGGTCTTCCGTTAGCGGATGGACATATCGATCAGGGGACGACCAATCGTTCCAGCTTCCAGGTCCGTCAATGCCTGATCTGCCTGGGCCAGGGAATATGCATCTGAGAGAAGCGTCTCGACTGGAAACCTATTTGCGCCAAGCAGTTTGGCAAAGCGTCCATAGTCGCGATCCGGGTCGCTGTTGCCACCCCACGTCCCCAAGAGACTCTTGCCTTGGTTGAACACGCCTGGCTGGAGCGTGAGATCCTGGCCGTGCTTTGCGTTGCCTATGACTACAGCTCGACCACCCTGCTGACGGGTGGAATTAACGGCATCTGACATCACGGCAGGAATTCCCGTCGCTTCGATCGCAACATCAACACCACCAGGAACGATTTCTTTGATCTGATCCAAAACATCGCCCGATGTTGGATCAATCGCATGGGTACACCCAAATGCCAACGCAAGCTCTCTGCGCGAGGCCACGGGATCGATGCCAATCACAGGTATACCGCCGGAGAAGGCTGCGGCCATACAAGCATTCAGGCCGACCCCGCCAGTACCGAAAACGGCCACGGTGTCACCCGGTCTAACATCGGCGACATTGAGGATGGCGCCCATACCGGTCGGAGCTGCACACCCCAACAGGATGGACAATTGTTCAGGCAGGTGGCTGGGCAATGCGGTCAGTCTGTTTTCGCTGACGACCGCGTGCCGTTGAAATGTTGTGACACCGCCAGCATTCACATTCTGTCCATTCCAATCGTACACCGCGCCCCCCGCTTCAATGCCGGATCCTTTGATCCACGAGAGCACCACCTTGTCGTCGGCTTTGACCTTACTCACGCCTGCGCCTGTCTCGAGGACCCGACCAGTGCCCTCATGCCCGAGGCAATGTGGCAGCCATTTGTCTTCACCCCGGTGTCCACGGGCTTCCAACACCTGCGTATGACAAGCGCCTGAATAAGTGATTTCCACCAAGACTTGCCCGGGTTTCAGGGCGGGTGTCTCAATCTCGACAAGCTCAAGCGGCTTTGCCGTATCCACCAGGATGGCAGCTTCAGTTTTCATCAGGTCCCCAATACTTTCAGGAGTTAAGTTTATCGGCCAACCGCTGCGACATTTGCGGCGCAGTCAGGTTCAGTTGTTCGCGCGCATAGTCCTGCTCTCCGGAGAGCCGAAAGAAATCGTCAGGCGTCGCGAACCGCACCAGCTTTTCAGTCGGCATTCCACGGTCAGCTAACCACTCAGAGACCGCAGCCCCAAACCCGCCAATGAGACTGTGCTCCTCGATCGTTGCTACGAGCTTGTAGTCACTAAATGCCTCTTCAAGGCAGGCTTCATCCAGCGGCTTAACGGTGTGAAAGCTCACAACCTTTGAAGAAACACCTTTTGACGCCAGAAGGTCTGCTGCCGCCAAGGCCTCAGGCAACATATTGCCGGTGGATAGAAGCGCGACGTCTGCCCCGTCACGCACGGTTATAGCTTTGCCGATCTCAAATTCGGCGGGTATGCCATCATGGACAACCGGCTCGCCCTTTTTGCCCATACGGATATAGACCGGCTTGTCCTGATCCATTGTCGCGCGCAGAGCGGCCCTGACTTCCCAGGCGTCCCCAGGACACACAACCGACATGTTGGGCAAAGAACGCAGGAACGATATGTCCTCGCATGCATGGTGGGTCGGCCCCAGTCCCGCATAGGCAAGACCCGCACCGACGGCCACGATCGTCACGGGTACTTCGTGATAGCAGACATCCACTCTGATCTGCTCAAGGCATCGGGTCGTCACGAAAGGCGTAATTGTATAAGCCACCGGACGATAACCCGACATAGCCATGCCAGCGGCCACCCCGATCATATTGGCTTCCGCGACCCCACAATTGTAGAAGCGCTCCGGATGGGCGGCTTTGAACTTGTCAAACAACCTGTTGCCGATGTCCCCGGACAACATCACCAGCTCAGGATTGGTGTCACCGAGCTTTGTCAGCTCATCAGCGAATGCGTTTCTCATTTGAGGCCCAGCTCCACAAAGGCCTGATCGAGTTCTTCCGCCGTTGGCGATCGATAGTGCCAATTGTTATCGTCTTCCATAAAGGAAACCCCTTTGCCCTTAACCGTGTGGGCGACAAGCGCGACCGGCTTTTCGGATCCATTTGGCAGGCTAGCCATTTTGTTCGCAACATCACCTATATCGTGCCCATCGATCTCATGGGCATCCCACCCAAAGGCTTCCCATTTCTCTCTCAGAGGAGAGAGAGCCAGCGTTTCGTTCGAACGTGCGGTCGCCTGCCATTTGTTGTAATCGACAATGACGCACAGATTGTCCAGCTTCTGAGCGGCAGCAAACATTGCTGCCTCCCAAACGGACCCTTCGTTGCACTCCCCGTCAGAGAGAAGGCAATAGACCCGATAGGACTGCCCTTTCATCTTGCCTGCCAGTGCCATGCCGCAACCAATAGGCAGGCCATGGCCAAGGGAGCCTGTCGCCGCTTCAACGCCCGGGAGGCCATTTGCGGGCGGATGCTCTGCAAGTTTTCCGCCGTCTTTGTTGTAGGTATCGAGCTGAGCTTCAGGGAAAAATCCGCGGGCGGCAAGAATCGCATAGAGCGTCATCGCCGCGTGTCCCTTGGACAGTATAAACCTGTCGCGATCCGGGTCTTCGGGTTTCGCTGGATCAATGTTCAGCACATGCCAATAGGCCGCAGCAACGATGTCTGCACAAGACAAGGAAGAGCCTAGATGGGCCGTCTTTGCCTTATGTGACAAGGTCACCACCTGTCCCCGCAGCTCAGCCGCGCGGCGCGCTAAGGCTTCAACGTTTAACTGACCTTCAGTCATGATCTTCCCCAACCAACTTTCAAGCTTCTGCATCCGCCGTTTCAGGGCTTATGGACATAGTCCGGAGGGGTTGCGACAAGCTCCTCGTTGAACCTGTTTGCCCACTCCACGGTTTGAGCGATGCCTTCTTCAAGCGTTTCTTTGTCCGTCCATCCGAGCTCAGACCGGATTTTGCCACTGTCCAGCATATAGGCGCTGTCTTTGCCGGCACGCTCTGGCCCGATTGTTACCAGACTGTCGAAGTCCGCATTCAGATCAGCGAATATTTTCTCGACAAGCTCGCGTATAGACACCATGCGATCAGTGGATATGTGATACGTGTCGCCGACCTTGCCGGAGAGAGCGACTTTCAGCGTCGCGTCAGACACATCCCTCATGGTGATAAAGGATCGCGTTGAAACGCCGCCACCGTCCAAGGTCATCTTCTTTCCAGCTATTCCGGCAAGGATCGTTCGGGGAATAATCCGGTAAAGCTGTTGGCCGGGACCAAACACATTTGCGGCTCGCGTCGAAACGGCCGGGAAACCATATTGCTCGACATAGGTGCGCAGGCTCATGTCAGCAGCGGCCCTTGAAACAGCATAGGGCGTGCTTGGATTGAAAGGCGTGTCTTCCTTTGCCCAGCCATCCGTGCTGCCATAAACCTCCGGCGTCGTCACATGGACATACCGCTCCAACCAATCGCATTGGCGAAGCATTTCATGTAGCCGCACCGTCGAGACCACATTGGTCATCATCCAATGGTCTGGATTGTCCCAACTCTGGCCCACCATGCTCTGCGCGGCGAAGTTGACGACATGTGTCGGTCGTTCCGCCTTTAAGATTCCTGTGAGCTTGTCGAGGTCATGATTCAAATCTACCGTTTCAAAGCGGACTGATCCGGGACGCTCAGTCCATGTATAAGGCAGAAAAGCTTTGGAGGCCTGCTCAGATCGGCTCGTCGCAATGACGTCGATGCCCTGTTCTGCCAGAAAATCGGTGAAGGTGGCGCCAGAAAAAGAATTCGCGCCTAGAATAAGAAATTTTCCTGTCACCTGCTGCTACCTGGATTTACGCAATAAACTCTGAGCGGTTTTCATAGAGCCACTGCATTAGCATATGACCGATAATGAGCTGCGTGTCTTCTGCGATCTGCATGTCATCTACGGGAAAATGGATTGGCACATCCGCAAGGTCTTTGGCTTTGCCACCGCTATACCCCAAAATCGCATAGGACTTTACGCCCTTTTCCTTCGCCTCTTCCAACGCCCGCAAGATATTCGGGGAGTTGCCGCTCCCAGACAGGACCACCAGAACATCGCCAGGGTTCGCCAGGATCCCCAATTGCAGGGAGTAGATCTGATCGTAACCTTCATCATTGGCCAGGCAGGTCAGAACGGCAGGGTTCGCCGGTAGTGCGGTCACCCGCAGCCCTTTACCGGCTACTTTCGAAACCCCATACAGAAAGTCGTTGGCCAAGTGAATTGCATTGCCGGCGCTGCCACCATTGCCTGCCAGGTAGAGGTGGCTGCCTGTTCTGCAGCATTCCAGCAGGTCTTCAGCCAGCTCTCCAACCGGCGTCCAATCGAACTCCTCCAGGGTGCGGCTCAGATTCTTGCTGTAAGACGCAAAATGCTCAATAGGCTTTGACTTCCCTGTCATTGATTGAGCACTTTCTCCTGCATCCACTTCAAATTGTGGAAATTATCGTCGTTCTTCAAAACACCTTGGCCGTGCAGACCGATGATCTCCTTGATGGCATCTTCCACAGTCTTTTTGGGCCGGAAGCCGGTGGCCAAAAGCCGGTCCGAATTCACTCTATATGACCTTGGGTCATTGGACGGCGTGATGATGATCTCGGTATCCACATGCTTTTTAACCATCTCCGCAATATCGAGAATGGATATGTTCTCAAAGCCAGCATTGAAGACCCCTGTATGTTCTGGGTTATCGAGCAAGAACATATAGAGGTCCGTGATGTCATCGATATGAATATTCGGACGGGTTTGCTCTCCGCCGAACACTGTGATCTTGCCATTCGTCAGGGCCTGCATTGCGAGCATATTCACAGACACATCAAGCCGCATCCGCGGTGAATAGCCACACACAGTTGCTGGACGGACGATCTGAACAACCATTTGGTCTTCGTAGGACAGGACAATGCGTTCGCCGCACATTTTCGTTTTGTTGTATTCGGAGATGGGAAACAGCTCCAGGTCCTCAGTGACTTGGTCTTCGTCTTTGACGCCATAGACGCTGCCGGAAGACGCGTAAATGAACCGCTTGATTCCGGCTCGCGCGGCTTTGTCGGCAAGCTGCATGGTCGCCAGACAGCTAATTTCCCAGGTCAGCTTCGGGTCCAGATCGCCACAAGGATCGTTGGCCACGCTCGACAGGTGGATAATCGCATCGATGCCGTCCAGGTCGATCTCTTCAATATTGCGGACGTCGCCTTTAACAACCTCTAGATCAGGGTGTGGTTGCAGAAAGTTGCCAAACCACTGGATATCGAACGCGCGGACGCTGTGGCCTGCCGCCAACAATTTGGGAACCAGAACAGTTCCCTTGTACCCGCAGGCACCTGTTACAAAGATCTTCATTTCCCAAGTCCACTTAAATTCGGAATCATCGATTCCGGCACTTTCCACACACAACGCAAATCAGGAGATGGTCACGGGCTCTTAAAGCGCCGCCAAGCGCCGTTTTCTCCAAAAAACACCCTTATCTGAAGCTACTACCTTTATGAAAGCCCTTTTTGACGACATCGACGTAAGCACAGGTCTCAGTGTGAAACAGAGCGCCCGGTGCCAGCCAGTTTAGCTAACGCATTTTTCACTCTGGGTATAGTGGGCAGGTTCAAAAACTACCCCGCAAAGTCTTGGACAAGTCAGGACCAAATATTTGGCTGAAATCTAGCAGTGTTTGTATCCTTTATCGCCCTGAAACAGGCGCTATTACATACCAGCAACATGTTGAGACCAAAAGTCAGAGCCCTGCGCTGATTCAAGGGTGCAACAAGCTACAATTCCGCTCAAACTGCGCTTCGGTTTTGCGGCATTCAATTCAGGAACTTGTATATGAGCGACAAAGTCAATCGGCGGGCTTCAGAACTGCGCGACCGTCTTGATGCAAATCCAGAAGATGTCGATGCCGCATTGAAACTGGCAGACGTCCTTTTGAAGACCGGCTCAAAGGTCTCCCTTGATGTCCGCGAGATCGCTCTGCGGCATCACCTTGATGAAGACCCAGAGCGCGATGACCTTGCCTACCAACTCGCGACTGTTCTCATGGAACAAGGCAAACCCATCAGCCCTGATTTGGAACTCGCTTCGATTCGACACAATCTGAAGGAGGACCCGGGCAATGCCGCCCTGTTGGAGCGCTTTTCAATCGTCGCTGTGGCCGCAGTCCTTGACGAGCAACAGCAGGATGCACCGGTCAATCCGACGGAGAGCGACTATGACATCGTCCGAACAGCCAAACGCAACCTTTCAAGAGTTACACATAATCCGCAGGCAAATGAACTTCCCTCCTATGGCATTCGCTGGAACGAATATGCCGAGAGAACCCGGCGCGACATTGAGGCTCTCGATGATCCGGTGTCCGTCCTCAGATTCGCCCAGGAGAGTGTCGGCTTTGAACATCGCACCTCTGCCGCTGCGATGATGCGTCACTTCGCGCTGTACGAACAGGAGCTGCGCGACGAATTTCCTCAATACGCCGACAAAATCCAAACCTTCGATGATCCACCCTCTTCCAACCCTACCACCCAAATCAGTTTAAATGGTCGACAGGTCAGCAACATCGTTCCCTATCTCAGCCGCATCATCCTGAGCTGCTTAACCCTGGCACCGTCACCAGAGGTGGTTCTCGAACTTGGTGGTGGGTACGGCGCGCCTGCCCGACTCTGGCTTTCCAACACCATCTCCCAGCCGAAATGCTACATTATCGCTGACATTCCAGAGTCGCTCTTCTTTGCGGAGGTTTTTCTCCGAAATACCTTTGGTGCAGACGCGGTCCACTATGTGGAAGATGATCGTCCTCTCAACAAGGAAATATTGGACACTTGCAAAGTGGTCTTGTGCCCAATCCCGTGCTTGGCATCACTTGAAAAGCTGCCAGTCGACCTTGTGATCAATACCGGGTCTCTCCAGGAGATGAGTGAAGACTGGGTCGCATACTACATGGAGTGGCTGGATCGTCAGGAAGCGAAGTTCTTTTACTCCTTGAACTATGCGGCGCAACCGCTGAACTATCTCGCCGAAAGCGTCAATCTTTGGTCGCCCAGACCGTCGCCACGCTGGCAAGCCAAACTTCTGCGTATGAACCCAGCCTTTGTGCGAATGCAGGCAGACCGGAACTTTCTTGAGTCGTTTTATGCCAAAGCCCCTGCCGACCTCACTGTGGAAGAGGCACAGCGTCGCCTCGACATCATCGACGAACAGGCCCTGACTATAGAAACATTTGTTTCCAGCATGGACATATTCAGACGCTGTCAGAACGCTTTGGTCGGCTACCGCATCCTTGAGAGAGCCACCAGGGAGTTGCCCACCTCCGCCAAGGAGATGCTGTGGCTCGCTGAATGGCTTCAGGATCAGGAAGAACATTTGACCGAGCAGGCGCGCGCTAGCGTTGCAGACTGGCTTGCGCACCTACTTAGCGAGCGAGCTGAGGGTGTTGAAGGCATTGCCGATTGAGGACCTGATGGGGCGCTTCTGCGCATCTTAGGACACACCTTCGGTGATTCGGCAACCAATCAAGCACCGACCGGGTGGCGAGCATCCCCTAACGCGTAACTCGTATTAGTCCTGGATCCTTACTGCCAGACGTCCAGAATAGTCTATCCGCTGAAGCAGTATGGGCTCCCCAGACTCTGAAAAATACTCATCCACAGCGCGTCGGACACCAAGAAAATGACCATAGTCGTCAACGATAAGCACGCCACCTTTTTGCAGGTTCGGATAGAGGTACTTCATTTCATGACGCGTCGATGAGTAAAAGTCAGTGTCGAGCCTGAGCAAGGCAATAGAGTCTGGGCAAATGCCCGGAACAGTGTCCTCCACCATTCCCTTTACAAAATGGATTTTTTCGATGGGATAGCCAACCGACGCGATGTTCGTTTTCACGTCCTCCAGGCTTGCATAAGCCCAGTTGCTCATCTTTTTGCCTCTTGATTGAGGTATCCATCCGTCTATTGCCTTGTTCCCGAACATGTCGACATCAACCTCGGCATCTGGCTCCGGCAATCCCTCGAACGTATCAAACAGATAGATGTCCCGATCCGTTTGGCCAAGCGCCTTCAGCGTCGCCAGAGCAACCATCATGCTGCCGCCGCGCCACACGCCGCACTCGACGATCGCGCCGGGAATAGAGGCTTTCTCCAGGTACTCGATTGTCTTGTAGACGGCATACATGCGTTCGACCGAGGTCATCGAATATTGACGCACGCTCTCCATAATCGGCAGAAACTGGGGGTCGAGATCTTCATAGTTTGCTTTTTCTTCATACGCTCGCGACTCCTCCTGGAAGTCGACGCCGGTTTCTGACGCCTGTTCTCCTGATTGTCCAACCGCCGCCGCTGGTGGTTCAGCTTTTCCAAGCGCCACTTGGACCGCATTCAACCGTGCTTGAACATCCGTGCGTTTTGGATCGTCCGCAAGAATGGCGAGGAGAGCTCTTTCTTCAAGGTCCAGGGGAACAGACCGTCCTTGAGCGGCGACGACGGCACACAGCCGTTGAAGAAGATCAGAGCGCCCCGGATACTTTTTCAGGTGAATCTCCAGTGCGCGCTCTTCCAATTCAGGCGGGATCGGCTCTTGCGCCTTAACCATCGCATCGATCTTTTTTAGAAATGCACGATCATCATCTGCATTGCTTTCTGCAACCGTCATCATCAAATACCCTAGCAGGCGTTATGTGTTTGTCCGAGTCCGCCAGCATCCAAGTCGGACGAGGACACTTGAAAGTACCAAGAAACTCAAAAGAATACTCCTGAAAGCGCCCATTGCCGGTTATCTAGGAGACCTCAATCGCTCCGACCGAGACGCTGGCGGAAGTGCCACACTTTTCAAGCCGAATTGATATCTCTAAGCGGCCGTCGTGCTCATATATCTTGCCATAAGGTAGGCTCCAGTAATATGGGAACGATGGCGGTAAACCAGTATTTGGATCGGTAAGCGGCCCTGACCCGCCAAACTCAAGGCGCTGTCCGCCTATCTCCACGCAAATATGTTCTGACGGGTCGGCATCAACGCAATTCTGAAGGTACAGCGTCAGCACACGAGAACGTCCGACATCAATGGACGCGTCCAATGCCACAAAAAGAGTCACAACATCTTTGCGGCCAAACGACCGGTAATATTGACCTGGCGCTGCAACTCTTCTTTCGCTCCAACCGATGCCTGGCCACGCCATGCTCGCCTTTAGCCGGACCGACGGTGATACTGCTGCGTCTCGCCGAATGCGCTCGTGAAAGCGTTGATTGACAGCCTCCCCTAAGCCCTTTGGATCAGTGGTTCCCAGATCCTTCATCATCTCCTCAAACTGATGATCGAAGCGTTCAACTGCAAAGCGATACAACTCAAAATCCGCCTTATTACGTTCCTCAATTGTTGTTCGTGCACGATCGGTAAGTTGCGTCATTTCCACATGCGCTTTTGTGTCGTGGAAGTTCGCGACCTTTGGAGCCAACGGCCACCCCATCAGGTAATGCAGTAGGATTAGTGACTGATCATACTTTTCAACAAGGCCAATTGTCAGACATCGCTCTAGAAATCTGCGTGCTGTTGGCAAAATTTGACCCTGGATTGCTCCTTCGCGTTGATCCTTGAGAGCGTGCGGCGGTCTGGCAGGCGTACCGGGTCCCACAGGTGAAGCCCCCAAATTGATTGCCTGGCCGTTCGACACAAAATCCAGAGCAACCTCAGCCTCGACGAAGTCTTCAAAGCTCAAACTCAGGGCGGCTTCGATGGCACGTTGTGATCTTGGGTCAAATGTGGGTTTTTCCGCTCCATAGGCTTCAGCCGCAACCGCGCCGGCTCTGAGCTCTTCTTCCACCTTTAGCGTTCGCAGCCAGCGGTAGATCGACGCAGTACGGGCGACGGGATCGCGCAGGAAGGTGATCACCGAAAAATTCGCATGAGACAAGCGCTCAAGTTCATTGGGCCCGCAATGCCCTCTTACTAGGTTGTAGGCTGTAAGATCGCGATCTGGATCGCTCGCAAAGTCCTGCGGGTTCCAGAAGGGAGCGATATCCGAGATGTCGTAATGGTCGTCCAGAACGTTGATTAAGGAGCCACCGCCTGTGCGAGGAATGTGCACAAACAGAAGCTTGTCACGAGGAACTCTATTCATGTCTACGGGCCAAGCTGCCTTTCTCAATCAAAACGATAAGCCATTGTCCAGGCAAGTGTGCCCCAGCCTGGCTTTGTCGCACAGAAAGGTACGTTGTGGGAAACACCAAACTCAAGCTCTAACAGGGCGAACGAAGGCACGGTGTCGAACGCTATGGTCACCGCCCAGCGCTCAGCGCTCAGCCATTCAGATACTTCTGGGCAGCTTTAGGTTCTCATGTTCAAAACACTGGAAAGGCTTCAACGCCGGTGGGCAAAATCATAGCAAGTGGAGCCGCTTTGTTGGTCTTTGTATGTTGTTTGAAACTCTCCCCTTTTCTCATCAAGAGAAGGCTTGACAAGACGGACCGTCTGATCACTCTGGCATTTGAGCGACGGCAGGGAAACACCCGCACCTCCGGCCTTAGGATTGAGACTATTTGACGAAGGATCCGCATCTAAGATGCCCCTGATATGCAATGCAATTCCAAAAAGTGGCACCTACTTGCTGGCGGCGATCGCGGAATTCTGTGGGTACCATGACACAAACACCAGATTTCTGGATCACGGTACGAACATTGTCGACGACCAGAACCATCTTCTTGAATTTGTGGAAGATGCTAACGAAGACCGCTTCTTCGCCCTACCAGACAATGGGTATGTACCCTGTCATCTGACTTATTGCGAAAAGCTATCGGAAGTTTTCCGCGACAGTCGGATCAAACATCTGTTCATGTACCGGCACCCCGCAGATGTGCTGTTTAGCTACGTTCGCTTCGTGACCTACTCGAAGAACTTCTCCGACCACAGCGAAGCCACACGTAGAACCCAAGCCCAAATGCAACGCGATTTTGACTCTGATGAACAGCGATTTGTTCACGTCTATGCTCAGATGAAACACAATTTCAATTTTGTCGAGAACAGCCGATGGCTCAACGAGCCTTCCACTTATGCCATTCGTTTTGAAGACCTGTACAGCGACATATTGGGCCTTCAATCTGGAGAGGTTGGACCGCTGCTTCGCGGTTTGTTGGCTTTTGTCGGTTGTACCCCTACACAGGCACCAGGCGAGATGTACGAATTGATTCATGGACAAGGCCCAACCTTTATGCCCACCCAAAACAAAAACGGCCAATACAAGGCTCTAAATCGAGATAAAATCTCCTATGTGCTGGATGATCCCGAGTTTCAGAAATACTTGGGCTTGTATGGATACGAGAGTTGAATCTGGAGCGTAAGTCCAATGAAAGCCGATTGCCCATACGACGCATTGGAAGAGAGTGCCTTTTGGCGCAGCTCTGTTTCGGCCACGACATATTCTGATTTGGTCCCTCAGGGTCCAGCAGAACTAACGATCGAAAATCAGACTAAGATCGCAAGTGCGGGCAGTTGTTTCGCGCAACACATTGCGCGGGCGCTTCAGCAGCGAGACTTCACCTATCTTAATGCGGAGCCAGGTCCCGAATTGTTGGATACAGCCGCGCGTGAGGTTATGGGGTACGGGCTGTATTCAGCCCGGTTCGGTAATATTTATAGTACGCCGCAGCTCGCCCAACTTATTGCGCGAGCCTATGGCGAGTTTGAGCCGATTGAACCTCCCTGGTTTGAAAATGGAGCTTGGCTTGATCCATTCCGCCCATCAGTTCAACCCGGAGGATTCTCGAGCGAACGCCGAATGCTTGCCGACCGCGACACGCATTTCGCAGCCGTGCGGACTTTGTTCGAAAGTGTAGACGTTTTTGTCTTCACGATGGGGCTTACAGAAGTCTGGCGATCCAGAGAGGACGGCGCAGTTTTTCCGGTTTGTCCAGGATGTAGTTTTGGGACATACGACAAGGAGAAGTACGAGTTCGCCAACCTTACGGTTGCCGACGTTGTAGATGGTTTTGATAGTTTCTTGGCAAAGCTCAAGCAGGTCAATCCGCGAGCCGAAATTGTTCTGACGGTCTCACCTGTTCCGCTAATTGCAACGTTTACTGGCAATCATGTTGTCGAGGCCACGACATATTCAAAGTCAGTCCTGAGACTTGCAGCAGAGGAGCTGAGAACCAGGCACGGGAATGTCCATTACTTTGCTTCCTACGAAATCATTACCGGCGCTCGTCGCGACGACTATTTCGGCAAAGACCTAAGGGAAGTGAGCCAACTAGGCGTGGATCATGTTATGAGGGCCTTCTTTGCGCTGTTTGCGCAGGAGGACCTCGCAGATTCTATCGATAAGGAGAACTCTGTTCAGACAGGCGGTGAAAAAGTCGAGGAGGCAAATACCCACAAAGTAGTGTGTGACGAGGAAGAACTGGCAAAAGCTCAGGCTAAGCAATCTAATTCGACCTAACGCCAAAAGGCATGGAACTCAGCAAACGCGCAATGTCGACATTTCAACGTACACAAGGCCTCTATTGCATAGGAGACAGTCACTGTCTGCCTTTGAAAGACAGAATTGTTTGCACGGACATTGAAAAGACGCCGCTGCTCATTTCCTCAAGCTACCTCGTCGGGTTTTGTTCAACAGAGTTTCTGGACAGTGCCGGACACCTCTCTGCTGAGTTGCAGAATGCACTCAAACAAAATGGCCTAATGAACGATCAAGGTGAGAGCCACTGGGTCGGTCTGGATCGCACCGCAATTAATACGGCCTTTGCAGCCGGGTCGCCTTCCACCGCACCCATACTCATAGTCTTTTGTGGAGACATTGATCTTCGGGGATACATATTCAAGCAGTTTCAGGACGTCTACGATTTCGATTTGCCGGATGGTGAAGGGGTACACGTGCCCGGCACGAAAAAACTATCCTATGACTCGGTGGAAGACCTACTCACCTCTCGATACGCGCCGATCGTCCAGGGGATTGTTGCTCTTTACAAAGCGGGCTTCTCACGTACCTACCTTGCAGCATTGCCGCCTCCATCCCTGGAGAACGAGCAAGAATTCGCCGATGCGCATGGTTTCCCCTGCCCGCTTATGATGAGGAAGAAACTCACTAAGCTGTCCAACGCAGTTCTAGAACGTCTGTGTCAGGTCGCCAACGTTCCATTCCTCAATGTCACAGATGAAGTCGCTACTGACGGCATTCTGCGTTCCGAATATCGCCTGGACGGTTTCCATATGTCGGCAAATGGAGGCGTGAAGCTCATAGATCTGGCAATTGATCATGCGGTTCACAACTCAACCAGGCATGTGAACCAGCACCTCTACAAGCATGCGCAGAACAATGCGGAAGCCCCCACGTTCAACCACACATCTGAATTCAAGGCATCTCAGAGTGACTTTTCAGACAATGCGTTGATTCAGGTTGCGACCAGCTGCGACGGAATTCTGAGGGAAATCGAACACCTCCCAATTGACGACAGTGTGGCCAACAAACACATGCGTCTGAGTTGGTTTGGAACGAGCAGAACGCCCTTCAATAAAAACATGCGAACGCTGCGACCCAGCCGCGATCTTCTGGCCGCGGTCTATGAATATATCTATTCAGATGAAGTCCTTCCTCATCTTCAAGCCGCGCTGAACGGCGACCCTCACGTCATAAATGCACGATTTTTTCGCTCGCTCCCTCACACCGATGAGGCTGTCGGCCCACAAACCTTTCATTTTGATGGGGCGCCCCCGGGGGTGATGCGTGCATTGATCTACCTGACGGATGTGGACCGAGAATCGGGTCCTTTCGAATTTCGTAATGGTTCCAGTGAGTCAGAACTGGCGATTGGCGCCAAGGGCACTTTGTTGATTTTTGATCCAAACACCCTCGAACATCGGGGCTCGCCACCATCGGCCAATGAGCGAATTGTGGTTGATTTGTGTGTCTCCGCCCGACCTATTGGCTTCCCGAGACGTGTCGCTTGGGCGGGTATGAATGCCTGGCCCTTGGACCCGTATCAATTCGCGGTAGACGACATGCTGGCCGAACCAGACTTTCAAAGCGATTGGGTTCAGGTTTACCCATTTGAGCAGAACGCGAGCAGCTAGAGCGCGCGACAGTTTGAAATACAGGTCGGACAGCAGCAATTGCCCACCCTTCGCTTCGTTGGAAGCCGGGATCACAGCACTTAGTGGTCGACAGTGCAGCCTCACTCAGCTATTTCGAAACACAGAGGCTTTTACCTCATAACATAGCGGGTTTTTGCAACCTACGATCGTCGCTGAGTTGAGCGCTGCCGTCCATTCTGTAAACGCTGGCGCAGTTCTCAGCATCTGTAATTGAAAGCAACGGAGCGATATCATGGGCGCATCGGCGAAAACACTTCTAAGGTTAATGGAGATGACCGAGGAGGGAAGACTTCGTCCCTGTGCTCGAATTTGCGACATCGGTACCTCGCAGATATCTGGCCCAAATGCCTTCGAGACCGCCAAAGCCTTTCTTGACTATTATGGTGATCGAAGAAGTGAGGGCAGTTCCTGCCTGACGGATGATCAGCTCCAGCAAATCACGAACGGGGGCTTGCTGGGTGATGTCCTCGTGGACGCGGGTTTTGAGTATGTCGCTCTCGATATCTTTGAAGCAGACCGAACCATCGTCTTCGATCTCAACGCCCATTCACCAGGACCGAAACTTGTCGGGCGGTTTGATCTGGTCACAAATTTCGGCACGACGGAGCATGTGTTCAATCAGATTGAAGCCTTTCGAACGATACACCTGCTTTTGAAGTCCAGCGGTATCGCCTTTCACGACCTGCCCTTTGCCGGTTTCATCCGGCATGGACTCTTTCGCTATGATCCTCTCTTTTTCTCGTCCTTGATCAAATCCAATGATTACCAACTTGTCCGACAGACCATCAGCACCGGTGGGGACCAACCGGTGCCAGCGGACCTGAGAAGACAGGGACTTGATGAAAACGCCGTAAAAAATGTTGGCCTGGAAGTCATCTACGCCAAGGCGTCGGAGGCGCAATTCAGAGTGCCGTTGGAAATGTCGACCAGTATTGCCCCATTTTCTGCTGGAACCATCGATGAGGAGTATGTCCAGCTCGCAAAGGGTCAAATCATATACGGGCAGACCCAATCATCCTTTGTCTTTCACCTCATTCAGACGGCAAAGCGGCTGCGACAGGCAAGCAGGCAGCTTCTTCAAGGCAAGTAGATTTCCATAAACCAAAAAACAGACGTATCGTCTGATCGACAAGATCGTCACCTGATCGGTCGGCCAATGGGCATCACGAACCTTGACCTGACTGGCTTCAAAGCCCTAAAACGCAAGTTGTAGAGGTTTTACGCTTGTCAAGGAGGCTGTCGCTCGGAGATGGGGATCAGTCAATCAGCTATCCAGAAGCTGGACCAAATTGGTCTATTTCAGAAGAACGGGATGGCGGTCCTTGATGTCGGTTCTTCCAATCTGTACTCGGCATCTGAAGACGCCGTCGGTGAATTCCTCTCCCGCTATGCGCCGGATCTCGAAGAGGCCGATGTAAGCAGTTTTGCAAAAGAACTCGCGGCAGGATCAGGCTACAACCCGGAGACGGGAGGCACCAACGAAGCATTTGTTGGTCAGCTGTTCGAGAAAGCAGGCTTTGTCTACAACGCCATCGACATTGCCGATGGCTACCGGACGACGATCGTCGATCTCAACCATCAAACGACCCCGGACGAATTCGTTGGTAAATTCGACTTGGTGTTGAATTTCGGAACTACCGAACACCTTCTGAATCAATACAACGCTTTTCGGTTCATACACAATTCGGTCAAGGTGGGTGGCTATATCGTTCATTCGCTGCCCTGCGTCGGCTACTCCGATCATGGCTACTTGACCTACACGCCGAGGTGTTTCTTCGACCTGGCGGGCTACAATGAATATGAAGTTACGGATTTTTGGTACGACGCTGCCGAATCTGATAACGATCTGCTTGCGCCGCTGCGCGACTACACAACCTACTTTCCTGCTTTAGCCAATTCGCTTAACAGTACGACGTCGACACCGGGCGGTCAGATCGTCAGGGCGTTGAATGTTCCTGATGTCAGCATTTTCATTGTGATGCGCAAAGTGAAGGATGCTCCATTTGTTGGTCCGATGGAGACCAGTACCTCTGTCGGCGATATTCTTCCTGACGGCCCCTCGTCTCCCGCAGAAAGCGACCTTTCTTCGGGCGATCATGCGCGCCCTAATCAGAGCCCGCGGGGAAACTCCAAAACGCGACAGTTGGCGATCGATCTTCGAGACGCTTGGCGGTCATTTGTTTCATGATGGAAGAGCACACTCATAGAATGTCTGAGGGCCCTACCCTCAGGCGACGGTCGCTCGGATCATATCCCACACCACTCATTCGGTAATCAGGAGTCAAAGCCCACATGCAGGAAGGTTACTTAGTCGTCGGCGGAGATAGCCTTGTCGGCGGCGGCGTCATTCGCGAGCTTAAAAAACGCGGACACACCTGCGTGTCGACAACTCGGCGCAAGGACACTGTCTCTGACGAAAGGGTGTATCTGGACTTCAGAGACGAGGCTGAGTTCAAAGCGCCCGACAACATCAATTACGCCTTCATCATTGCAGCAACGACTAATTATGAAAGGTGTGAGACAGACCCGGAAGCGCACGTTACAAACGTCGAGCACATTCCTCGTCTCGTCCTTTCGCTGCTGGCACAAGGCGTTTTTGTCACCTTTATCTCTACAAATTCCGTCTTCGGCGGTGATCAGGCCTGGCCGAAGGAAGACGCGCCACACGACCCCCGGATCGCCTACGCAATGCAAAAGTCGCTCGGGGAAAAGAACATTCTGGACGGCGCGAAGGCCGCTGGAACACTCGATCTCCTGAACATCGTGCGGCTCACAAAAATTCTCACGCCAGATGTGTCGCCCCTGCCCTCTTGGATCGAGACCTGGAGGGACGGCAAGGTCGTCGAACCTTTTTCCGATCTGCTCTTTGCCCCGATGTCAGTCGAATTCGTTAGTGAATGTCTGGTGACCATTGGCGAACATCGAGTTGCAGGGCAGCTGCATCTCTCTGGTGCCGACAATGTGAGCTACACCCAGCTTGCGGAATCCATGGCGAGAAGGCTCAAGGTCAGTAAGGACCTGATCAAGCCAACAACCGCTACGGCCAAAGGTATCGAGATTGCGTTCAAACCCCGATATAGCGGCCTCGGGATGGAGCGAACAACGCGTTTGATTGGCCTTCACCCGCAACAGCTCGATGCCCTTGTGGACGAAATATTCCCAGCGCCTGAGGACAAATAAATGTCAGTGACAGTTTCACACCGTGACACCTGCAGATTGTGCAACTCCCAAAACGTGGTTCGGGTTGTCAATCTAAAGCCGATACCGCTTTCGGAAAACTATACCAATGATCGCGAGACAGCGTTGGGCGATGCGCGACATCCGGTTGACGTCTATATGTGCGAAGACTGTGGACATGTCCAACAGCTTGATGTGATTGACTCTGAGAACCTTTGGAAGTCCTACACGTACTATTCCGGTGAAGCCAAAGGAATGCCGGAACACTTTCAACAGGTCGCTGCCGAGTTTCGCGAGAAGTCTGGCGCGCCGGACGGTTCGCTTGTTGTTGACATTGGAAGCAATGATGGCTCGCTTCTCAAGCCCTTTAAAGCGGCCGGTCATCGCGTATTGGGAATCGATCCAGCTGAGGAGGTTGTGCGACGTGCCAATGCCGCGGGGATCGAAACGATCGAAGCGCTGATGTCTCCTGAGCTTGCTGAGAAAATCAGGGCCGAGCACGGTCCCGCCCATATTATCTGTGCGTTCAATGTGTTTGCCCATGCGGATGACCTCGGAGCCATGGTAGACGCCATTCGGATAATGCTTGCGGACGACGGCGTGTTCTTTTTCGAAGCTCAATATCTAATGGATATTGTTGACGGCATGCTCATTGCGTCGATCTTCCATGAACATATGAGCCACCATTCGGTTAAACCCATGATCGAGTTTTTGGACCGGCATGGGCTGGAACTGATTGGCGCAGAAAGGTCTCCTATTCAGCATGGCTCCCTCATCGGGACCGTCCAGCTGAAAGGTGGCAAACGCCCCGTCGACAAGTCCGTCGCTGAGCTCGTGGCGCTGGAGGACGAGAGGCGCCTCGATAAGATTGAGACGATGCAGCAATTTGACGCTGACGTTGGGCGGCTGCGTCAACAGACGGGTGCCCTAATCAAGGAATGGGCGGCAGCTGACAAGACGGTCGCTGCATATGGAGCGGCCCGCAGCGGACCGATGCTGATCGCACAATTCGACCTAGCAAATGCCATTGAGTATATCTTCGACGATCATCCTCAAAAGGTAGGGAAATATTCCTCAGGCGACGGAATTCCAATCATCCCGACGGACCAGTTGCTAGAGCGGATGCCTGAGTACACCGTCATCCTTGCCTGGGTTCACGCCCAGAAGATTATCGACAGCAATCAAGAGTATCTGAACAGAGGCGGGCACTTTGTAGTATTGTGCCCCGAGACAAGGGTTGTGGGCAAAGACGGTGACGTTAGTATCCTCAGCGCGACATGAATTTGTAGATAGGGCATCGGGACGATGAGCGACGCAGCACTTACAAAAGAAAAGCAGTATCAGGTCTGCGTTGACGCGGCCGAAGAACGAGGTTTTGAGCGGCTAGGGCTGCGCAGCAGCGAGAGCTGGTACCAGGATCCAAAGCACCTTGTTTTTCGACTGTCGCGCTACAAATTCGTCGCGAAAATGCTCTCCGGCAAAGAAAATGTCCTAGAAGTGGGGTGTGGGGATGCGTTCGGTCCCAGAATTGTCCAAGCCGAAGTGGGCAAATATACCGGTCTAGACTTCGACCCTGTGTTCATTGAAGACGTGAAAGATCGAATGGTTCAAGGCTGGGAGTTTGAGGCCATTGTGCACGATCTGCTTGATGGGCCGCCCCCAGGGCAATATGACGCTGTTTATGCGTTGGACGTGCTGGAGCACATCGAACCTTCCGTTGAACATACATTTCTCAAGAACTCCTTTGCTGGCCTTGGGGAGCATGGCGTCGGGATAATCGGCATCCCTACATTGGAGAGCCAGGTATACGCGTCGCCACAGTCGAAAGAGGGTCACATCAACTGCAAAACCGCACCCGACTTGAAAGCGCTGATGTCCGAGTTTTTCCACAATGTGTTCATCTTCAGTATGAATGATGAAGTGGTTCACACCGGGTATCACAAAATGGCCCACTATGTGTTTGCTCTAGGTGTCGGGAAGCGCACATAACAGCGCCTGCTCTCTTCAGAATCGGTACCCCACAGCACCGGCAACAACGACTTCATTACCAGAGTATTCTAACGCAGTGACATCCTCACTAAGAGATCCCGTTCTCAAAGATTTCATCAGATCTGTGGGCGAATACCAGATGTGGGGCTCGCTCGCGACCCACGATATCCGGAACCGTTTTGAACGCTCCATCTTGGGACCATTTTGGCTCACTCTCAGCATGGGCGTCTTCGTTGGTGCGTTGGCGCTCATTTTCTCGCAAGTTTTCGGTCAGCCAATCGACACCTATCTGCCGTATATCTCGGCAGGCTTTCTATTCTGGATATTCTTTTCCACAGTGATCAATGAGGCTTGCACCTGTTTTTACATGTCGCGCAGCCTTATCCAGAACTTGCCTCTCCCTTTGATGGTTCATTTGTTCCGAATGTTGCTGCGCAACCTCTATGTTCTGTTAGCGAACTCGGTGATTTTCCTACTGGTGTGGCTGATCTTCATACGGTCGGTAAACATCAACACTCTGTACTTCATTCCGGGACTAGTGTTGTTTTTGGGAAACCTGGTTTGGGTGTCCATTTTTTTTGGTGTTTTTGCCACGCGATATAGGGATGTCACGCAGATTGTTGCCAGCGTGTTGCAGGTGTTCTTTTTCCTCACACCGATTTTCTGGTCCCCGGAAGGGCTCGCCAGCCGCCCTGCATTCATTGATGCCAACCCCATCTACCACATGATAACTGTGGTTCGTAATCCCCTCCTCAACCTACCAACGCCAATTGAGTCTTACCTGGTTCTCTCTGTTGCGCTTGTCTTGGGATCGGTTGTGACATACGCGCTGCTCCGGCGCTCAATCAAACGCATTCCTTTTTGGCTTTAGTGAACATGGCGCATATCAATCTCTCAAATGTCAGCCTGACGTTCCCGATCTATGGGATGAACTCTCGGTCTTTAAAGCACCAGTTGCTGCACAGAACGACCGGAGGGAAAGTTGCCCAAGGTGCGCAAGATTCGGTGGAAGTCCATGCCCTCGAAAACATCAACCTGTCGTTGAAAGATGGGGACCGTGTTGGGCTCATCGGACATAATGGCGCCGGCAAATCGACCATGCTTAGAGTGATGGCTGGCATCTACCAGCCAACACAAGGCGAGGTGGACGTCGGAGGCTCGGTCGGCGTCATGATCGATCCCATGGCCGGTATCAATGTAGAGGTCAGTGGCCTGGAGAATATCTATCTCAGAGGCTACGCCCTCGGACTGTCAAAAGCGGAAATATCTGACGTTGTCGACGATGTGGTCGAATTCTCCGGTCTCGGCGAATTCATTCATATGCCGGTCAGAACCTATTCCGCAGGGATGGTCACTCGCCTTGCCTTCTCCGTTTCAACGTCTATCAAGACCGATATTCTTTTGGTGGATGAAGGTCTCGGCGCCGCCGACGCCGAATTCCGGGACCAGTTGAATCAGCGCATCAGCGAGTTTTATAACTCGGTGAAAATTCTCGTCCTCGCCAGTCATTCCGAGCCGCTTGTCAAAAACTACTGCACATCAAAGCTCTCTCTCAGTGAGGGCAAAATTGTCCAGCACGAGAGCATCGACTGATCTGCGAATCTCCGTCCGAAAGAATCTCTTAGAGACGCGGACGGCGTTGAAAGGTCGCGCGAAAACCTCATCCGCCCGAAGGTCGCAGAACCTGCATCCCGGATTATGGTGCAATAACACACCAAACCCATCTATCGAGAATGGTCTTGACGGTTGGGTCGGCCGCTCTCAATTTTTGTTGGCATATGCGCAGCCCTAACGGCCCGATATTCATCTTTTACCTTAGACTTGCGCTTGTGCCAAAGGCATACTCAGACAGCGCTGCGAAGGGTGATCGCTGAGAAGTTGGGTGCTTGCGTACATTGATCTGACAGCAAATTTCTTTTTTTGCCGTCCGGTTGAATAGATGAACGGATCTTTTCCCAAGACACAGTGATGGTGAGGTCAGGCAACAAACCTGTCCAAGGGTTTCGACGATGTGGCAGAGACTAGCCGCGTTGCTCCGAGGGGAAAGAAAGTAATGGCTGGCGTTACCGTAGTCACCGCGTCTGGAGAAGACTTCGACGGGATCCTTTACAATCTGAAATGGTCGGACACCACGATCACCTACAGTTTCCCGACCAGTGCGTCGAACTATGGATCGCCTTACGGCGCATTGAATGAGCTCGACGCAGGCTTCGAAGCGTTGAACGCAACTCAGATCGCGGCGGTTGAAAAGCTCCTCGGTCAAATCGAATCCTTTACAGGCCTGACCTTTAACCGCATTGCCGAAACTGACGTTGTCAACGCGACGCTGCGCTTTGCGATGACCGACAACACGGCAACCGCGCATGCTTACACGCCACATATTTTCGAGGAGTCCGGCGACTCCTGGTACCGCAACGACGGGACCTATGATGACCCGACAATCGGCAACTTCGCCTACAACGAAGGCTTCATGCATGAGCTCGGTCATGCGCTGGGCCTCGCCCATGGGCATGATGATGATGGTCTTGGTACGCTGGCAGCCGAATTGGACTCCAACGAATTCTCGGTGATGACCTACCGGGACTACATTGGCGATGGCATTGACGGCAGTGAAAACGAGACGTGGGGTAACCCCCAGAGCTACATGATGCTCGACATTGCCGCCCTTCAGTATCTATATGGCGCAAACTATTCAACAAGTGGCGAGATCTGGAGCGGCGACACTACCTACTCGTTTGACGGTTCGACCGGTCAATTGTCGATCAACGGTGTGGCCCAAGACAGGCCGTCAGGTGCGGCCCGTGTGTTTCAAACAATTTGGGATGGCCACGGGACGGATACATATGATCTCACCGACTATACCACCGACGTCGATGTCGATCTGCGGCCTGGTGAATGGTCAACTTTTAAGGAATCGCACCTGGCAGATCTGAATGCTTTCGCGGACGGGTTTGAAGCGCGCGGCAATGTCGCAAATGCCCTTCTCGTCGATGGCGACACAAGATCCCTGATTGAGAACGCTGTATCAGGCGTCGGCGACGACAAGTTGGCGGGCAATCAGGTTGCCAATATCTTGAATGGAAATTCCGGCAACGATTTTCTCACGGGCTACGGCGGTGACGATACGTTGATTGGTGGCCTTGGCCGCGACACAGCTTTCTTCGTTGGTTCGCAGTCTGAGTATACGATCGGTCAGCTTTCAGCCACCAGCGTACAAGTCGAGCATACAGGCGGTACAGGTTCCGACGGCAGAGATGAACTACAGCAGGTTGAACTCGCGCGCTTCAGCGATGGGCAAGTCGCACTAGATGCTCCATCGGGCGCATTGGATGTTGTGTTCGTCCAGAATGCGAATAATCGGAACAATATCGAAAACGTCGCAGCCGCCGCGCTAGAGACCATGGCGTCGATAGAAGAAACGAACCCCGGCAGCCGGTTTGCGCTGACTTCTATGGCATCTTCGGCACAAGGTAGGGCTGAGACAAGTCGTGTTGTTGCCAACTTTACGGATAATCCTGGTTCGATTGCGTCCGCATACAGCAGCATTTCAACGAACGAGTTTAGTGTTACTGATACAGGTTTTGTGCAGGCCATTATCTTCGCCGCAAACAATGCAGGGCTGAACTTCACCCCGGGTGCGGACAGAGTCATCATCATTCATGCCAACTGGTTTTACTACTTCCCGCCAAACGACCCCGAATTCGCGGCCATGAAGGCCGCCTTGGAGGCCAATGACGTCATACCAGTGTTTGTTGCGAGGGAAGAGTTCGCTATCAGATTCCACTGGATGGTTGAGGATCTCGATCGTGGGGCGGTTGCGGAAGTACAGTCCGACTCTTCAGACTATGCCGAAGCGGTGGGCATTGCGTTGGCTCAGCTTCGCGGTGAGGTCACAGATGTCGGCACATCTGACGACGACACGATTTCCGGGACCGAATTCTATGACCACATGGTTGGCCGGGATGGAGATGACACATTCTCGGCTCTGGGCGGCGACGACACCCTGAACGGTGGCGCCGGGACCGATACACTTGACGGCGGTTCTGGGACTGATACTGCGAGCTATGACGGGACCTTAGGAGCTCTTACGATTGACCTGGCGGCAGGGACGACGACGGGTGCCGATACGGACACTCTGATCAACATTGAGTCTGTGATTGGCGGGTCAGGCAATGACCTGATCTTCGGGACCACGGGTGTCAATTTGCTGTCTGGGGGTGCGGGGGACGATATCTTCTACGGCCGTGGGGGCGGCGACACCTTCAATGGGGGCTCCGGATCCGATCTGGTTGGGTATAACGGTGTCGCAGGCGCTTTGCTTATCAACCTTGTGACCGGCCAAACGACGGGCGCTTTAACCGACACTCTTATCGATATTGAATCTGCAGTCGGTGGCAGCGGCAACGACACGCTGACCGGCAATGGCAGCAGTAATGTCCTCTACAGTGACGGCGGGAACGATACAGTCGTTGGCTCCCTGGGCAATGACATACTTAACGGTGGTGCCGGTATCGATATTGTCGACTATCGCAACATCGGCACCGGCCTTGTCGTCAACCTGCTGACGGGTATGACCACGGGCGCGTTCACCGATACCCTCGCAGGCTTTGAGTCAATCGTCGGTGGCAGCGCAAACGATATTCTTGTCGGTGATGACCTTCTAAACACTCTTACCGGCGGTTCCGGGAATGACATCCTTTTCGGGTTCGGTGGTAATGACATCATTGATGGCGGCGTCGGTGATCAAGATGTCTCGGTCTATGCAGGTATCCGATCCAACGTGAGTGTGCATACCACCTATGATGGGAGTGAGTTTGTCACGACTCTGACGGACCTAGTCGGCACCAGCGGCACAGACACTCTCACAAATATCGAAGTGATTGAGTTCGGCAGCGCTCAGCTTGGCCTTGCCGGCATACAGCAGAACGCGAACAGCAACTTCGATAGCGATCCCTTCAACGAGCTGCTCTTCCACCATGCCACCAGCAACGCCACTTTCTATGTCGACATGGATGATGGTGGCCGCGGCAGCAATATCGCCTTTCTGGGTCAGGTTCCTGGCTGGACGCCTGTGGACACGGCTGACATGTTCGGTACGGGCCTCGCGCAGGTTCTGTATCAAAATCAGACCACAGGGGCGCTGGTCGGCTATGGCGACAATGGCGGCGGCGGCATCGGATGGACAGGATACTTCCCCGCCCTTCCGGTTAACTGGACATTCGAAGGCATTGGCGACTTTACGGGCGACGGCTTCAACGACCTGCTCATCATGGGTCCAACCGGCAACCTGTTCTACTATGATCGGGATTCCATTGGGGTGGACACCGGGTGGATGCATATCGGCACAACCGCCAACGTCTGGGATCCGGTTGATGTCGGCGACTTCGATAAAGATGGTGTCTCAGACATTCTGGTGCAAAACCGAAGCTCTGGCACCACCTACTTCATGGACATGGATGCAGGTGTCTTCAGTGGCTGGAGTCTCGTGGCAGCGGGCGGAGGGTCAGATCTGGTTGCCCGCGGGGCTGCCGACCTCAATGGGGACGGGTTTGACGATGCCATTTACCGCAACCAGGTAACAGGTGAGATAACGGCCATCAATATGGCCGGTGGCGTCAATAGTGGATCCTTCACCGTTGGACCAAATCTGGGCACCAGCTACGACATCGCCGGCATGTTCGACTACGACAATGATGGCTATGACGACATAATCGTTCGGTATGCACCGACAGGCCAGCATGTCGGTATCGATATGAACAATGGCAACTTCGTAGGCTTCGACTCCCTCTCTCCAATCCTCGGAAACGATTGGATCCTTGTGTAAGCACAGGTCATCTGAATGCGCGGCGCATGCTGTCCGTAAAGGGGTCGAAAAGATAGTTGAGCATGGTCCGTTCGCCTGTAACAATCAGGAGTTCAGCAGGCATGCCGGGATGAAGCGTCAAATCCTGACCCGTGGCTTCTGCGATAGAAGCCAGTTGCCCCCGGTCAACCTCCACCCGCGCCAGGTAGTAGCGCTCTCCTGTGGTGCCGTCTTCCAAAGCATCTGCTGAGACGGACCTCACCAAGCCACTGATTTGGGGAAGATTTCGCGCGGTAAACGCAGAGAGATAGATCTTCGCGGCCAGCCCCTCCTGCACCATATCTATATCGATCGGAGATATTCTGGCGTCAATCAACAGATCTTCCCCGAAAGGCACAATGTCCAATATAGGTTCGCCCGGCGACACAACACCTCCGACCGTCGAAAACCTGCGATTGACGACTGTCCCGGCTACCGGCGCTCTTACGATAATCCGGTCAAGGACGTCCTTTGCCGCGAACATTTGCTCATCCAGCTTCGCAAGCTCTGATCGCACGCGGGTAATCTGTTCAACAACATCATCCTGATGCTGAGCCTCCAGATTCAATATCTGAATCTCGGTCTCCCCAATCGCTTGTTCAGCACGCGCTATTGCCGCGGCGTTGGACGCTCTCGACCCCTCGATCTCTGTTGCTGCACGTTGCAGCGCAAGCAATCTCGGCCGGCGTTCCAACCCCCTATTCACCATTTCAGCCACAGAACCCGCCTCTTCATTGACCAAGGCAAGCTGTTTGGACTCGCTTTCAATCAGCGCTTTCAAGCCTGTAATTTCTTCAGACAGCTGTGCGACGCGCTGGTCCAGGATCAGCGTCTGGCTTGCTCGGTTCTGACGACGAGCCTCCATCAGACTGGTTTGGGTGTCCATCACCAGCCGCGTTTCGTCGTCAATGCTCCCTAAGTCAAACGGCCAATCAATAGTTGAGGCATTTTCCTGCTCTGCCAGAAGACGCGCCAGCATAGCTTGGAGGGTCAAGTGCTGGCCTTCAATAAGGTCGAAATTCGCCCGCACCTGTTTGTCCTGCAACACCAAAAGCGTGTCGCCCACATCTACCCTGTCGCCGCTTTTGACGGCAAATGTCTCGATGATTCCGCCCTCAAAATGCTGAACGACGCGCCGGTTGCCGTCGGGACTGATCACACCAAAAGCGACCGTCCCCCCTGTCAGTGGCGCGGTCGCCGCCCAGATACCGAGAACGCCGAAAAAGACGAAAATGATCACCATACCCAGATGGAAGGGCGTTCGGACGGCGCTGAGGATCGGCTCTAGTTCATCTCCGCCATGCTTGTTTTCGCCACCGCCTTCTCTCCCACCAGACACAAATCTTGCGAAAAGAGAAGGTTTAGGCTTTGAGCTGATATCTTCAATGCCGGTACTCATTTCGACCCGCCGTAGACAAACTTGCCCGACGTTCCCATGATTTTCATTTCACCACTATTTGCACCAGCCTGCGACGGTGCCTGTTGACGCAAGCGACCTACAACATCGTTTTTATCGCCATAGTCGGCGACACGCCCGCTCTCCATGAGAAGAAGTTTCGTGACGTGTGCAAAAGCAGGCAGACGGTGGGCGACCAAGACAACGGTGACGCCGTCTTTCTTTAAGCGCTCAATTGTCTCAATGAGCGCAACTTCTCCTGGTTGGTCCAGGTTGGCATTCGGCTCATCGAGCACTACCAGCTTTGGACTGCCATAAACCGCTCTTGCAAGAGCAATTCGCTGGCGTTGTCCGCCCGACAAAACGGTTCCTTGTGGCCCAATTTCCGTGTCATAGCCGTCTGGAAGTCTCAGGATCATTTCATGCACGCCGGCACGCTTGGCTGCGTCAATTATCGCCTGCGCGTCACCGCTCTCCATGCGGGCAATGTTTGCGCCGACGGTTCCATCAAAGAGCTCGACATCTTGTGGCAGGTAACCAATGTGCTGACCTAACTCGTGCTTGTTCCATTTGAACATGTCCGCACCGTCGAACCGTATGTGCCCTTTCGTTGGCCGCCAAACACCAACAAGAAGTCTACAGAGCGAGCTTTTTCCAGCCGCCGATGCGCCCAGAACCCCCAAAACGTCCCCGGCAGCCAATTCAAAACTCACATTAGAAAGAATTGGAGGCATATCAGGCTTCAAAGAGGTAAGGAGAACATTCTCCGCCGCGATTTTCCCGCTCGGGGTCGGCAAACTCATTTGGTCTGACGCAACTGGGACGGACCTCATGAGCTGATCAAGGCGCTTATAGCTCATGCGTGCATTGGCGAACGAGCGCCAAGCCCCTATCGATTGCTCAACGGGAGCGAGCGCGCGCCCCAACAGAATAGACGCCGCAATCATCGCGCCGGCGGTCAATTCACCCCGCAGCACCAATAGGGCGCCAAGACCAAGCACCGCGACTTGAGCGCCAAAGCGGAGGAATTTCGACAGTCCGAGCAGCACGCCCCCGAGTTGGTTTCCGCGCACCTGTTCCGCGCTCGCCACCTTGTCGTGCGCCCGCCAGAGCTTTGAAATTGCGGCGAGCATGCCCATCGCTTGAATGGCTTCTGAGTTTCGAAGCGCCGCTTCGACCCTGGCTTGCGCCTGGGCCTGCGCTGTCCCTGCGGCTTCATAAGCCGGCCGCGTGAGGCGATCGTTCAACCACGCAACCAGAAAGAGCAGTACCGCTGACACCAACGTCAATACGCCAAGCCATGGATGCAGCAGCCAAACCAGACCGACAAATACAGGAATCCAAGGCGTGTCGAAGAACGTCCCAAGACCGTTTGATATAAATGATTGGGTCTGTGTCAGGTCACGCAGTGGCAACGTTCCTGCTGGTTGGGGACCAAGCGAAGTACGCACCAGTCTTTCTATCAGTCCGTCTCCTGCCGAGCGCCCAATCCACGCCGCGACGCGCGCAAGAACTGATGTCCGCAAAGCATCGAGCGCACCAAGCACCATCAGGGCGACGACCGCGATCATTGTCAAAAACAGGAGGGTGTCGGTGCTGCCCGTCGTCAAAACGCGGTCATAAACCTGCAACATGTAGATCGGCGTGACCAACATCAACAGATTAAGGCACAGGCTGAAGACAAAGGCGATAATGAAGCCAACACGCGCACGCTCAAGTATTTCTTTCATCCTACCCTCGCAAGAGCCGCTTGCACTCAATAAACAGTTCAGTTTGGCTTACAATCCCACATTCTGCACATTGAAGCAGCGGAAATTGAAGGATTGAGCCCGACGCGCCTCAATCTGCGCCAGGAATGTGCTGCCTTCCCAGCCGGTCGTTTAGGCACTACCGCCAGTATTTGGCAGGCGAGGAGACTATTTCGCACCTCTCACCTGAAGCACGAGAAGCGCACTTGAACAAAAATCCGGGCAATGCTGTGAGGGTTTTCTCAAACGCGTGTTGTTAAGGAAGGTAAGCGCTGCGACAAAAGGCAACAAAAGAACTGATGCAATGCCAACGGGCACCTCACGCAGAGACGTCGGCACAGAGCGACTGGAGAGCCGGCCCTCCCAAATGCGCAGGGTTCGCTTGAATTTGCCGCCTGTAAAAATCGCCGAAATGTCGAAGTCCAACCAAGCGTTAGGCAACACCTCGTTCACATACTGCGCTAGTTCATAAGAGAAATTTGATGAGTCCGTTTCGTAGTTAGGATGGGCGATCGATATGGCGATTTGTGCGTTGGGTCCAGCAACACTGATGGCGTGCTGAACCAGCTGTCGGGTTCGTCGAATATCTTGCCGGTTCACGCGCATCAGGATGTGGGCGTATTGCTTCTGCGGCTCCTTGCTGGATTTCAGAAAGTCTTTCTCCCGTCTTAGGTCGACCAACTTCGATCCGTCGAAGAACTTTGGAGTTGGATCGTGAGGCTCCCCTATGATGAGCGTGTCTGCATATTCCGCTACATCGATCTTAGCCACCCAGTCGCGCAACACTTTTGCATCCGACCAACTGCTGGTCCAAGAGGCCACATCGGGAAACTCGCCTTTCAGCCACCGGCCGAAACTCAGCCACTTATTTCTAAGCCGGGCAATCAGAGCGTAGAAAAATCGACGCGACCTAACTCTTCGCAAAGTCCTGAGCAACTGAACGGTCCATCCTCGGTTCGGTTGCGACCAAGCTTGGTCACCTGCGCCAGCCCGTCTTTCTAAACTGTACTTTTCTGCAGCGCCCGTCGCCTCATATGCAGCATATTCGGGCGACGGATGGAACTCGGGTGGGTCGATCGCGACGTCTACTGCCTCCCTATTGTGGACGTCACCTTCACGCCGTAGGTAATTCCATGCTTCGACCCCACCGACCCAGTAGAAGTGGAATGCATGATCTTTGGGCCGATCTCCCATCCTGCGCCGAATGTCCTGAATGTAACTTTCAGCTTCGTCGGTTACCTTTCCAAGGCTCGCTGGCACATCACCGGCGTGAAAGACAAAATTGAAGTTCGCGCAGGCTCTGTGCTCCGCTGTGCTCCAAACCTCCAACTCGGTCGCTATCTTGTCTGGCGACCGTACGCCGCACCTAAGGAAATCAAGTTCCTGTTTGGCAGGCTGGGCTTCGAGCATAAAAAAGCGATCTGAATCCTCTATCGCCGACAGGGCGGCAGACGGCACCAACTCGGGTACAAGCCCATAGTCGCAATATGAATTGACCGGTGGCAGCGGGCGTTCCGGCTTGATCATGAGCATGAAGATCAGATGGCATCGCCCCAGCAAGGTCTCTCTATCTATTGCCCAATATATTTGATTGTAGGTTGAACTATTGACGAAGCCCTGGTTGACCGTTTTCGCGATCACCGTGGGGTGAAGATTCTCCAGCGCCAATCGAACCATATGCCGTGGTTGCATGGAGAGGATGTTGTTCTGGGTGTCGACAGCATCTAGCAACGCCGGCATAACAGCTTCCGCGGACGCCCGAAGCGAAGATGCCATGACACATGCTTTGCCTTTCTCAATTTCACCAGTCAACGTTTGCAGCGAGCCATCGGCCAGCACAAAATCCGAATTCATAAACACAAAATGTGTGTTGACCTGGTCCTCACCGCAGCTGCGAATTCCTCTCGCGTAAGCCAGTGTAAGAACGACGCCATACATTCCATTGGTGATGAGGTCATCGATTAGGATGAACTCCACCGGGCACAAATCCTCTAACTGCTTGAAGACGTCATTCGCTTTGAGCTTGGAGACGCTGTCCTTCGACGTCATGATGAGAATGCCCAAGTCTGTCTTCTCAGCCATGTAGGGCAGATTTCCGGGAGCGAGGTATGAAGGAAGAGAGACCTTGGCGAATTCTTCTATATAGCGTTCGCCCCAGATTACCGTCAGAAACTTAACCGTCTTCTTTTTATTCATTTTCATACCAGATCAGGCCACCCCAATACTTTCATTGTACTGGATTATTCGCTTTACGTTAGACAAACAAGGGGTTTTAAACTAGTTATCAAATGCGCCATCGCTTTGATGGTGATGGTTACTCTGACAGGCTTCCCGGCGGGCGGCTTCTGGAACTGACCTTTCCGAAACAGATCAAGTTGCGCTTCCCAAGAGCTATGAACGGCACACAGATCCGCGAAATTTCCCCTGAAGTCTTGTATTCTGACGGTCGTTTTCTAGCTGTCGGCCACGACATGATTGTGACCCTTAAAGAACGGGCGCGGGTGTCGGAACGTAAGAGGTGCAGACTGTGCTTTCACACCGATGCAGACTCTGCGCAGCAAGAAATGCTGATCGTAATGCACAAGAGCTCCTACGTGAGACCGCACAGACACATAGGCAAATCGGAAACACTCACAGTCATTGATGGACGCGCTGACGCCGTTCTATTCGACTCACATGGCGCCATCAAAGAGTTCGTCCCTATGTCTTCGGCTACCGAAGATGGAATGTTTTTCTACAAGATGCCAGAAGGCATTTTTCATACGCTCATTTTTCGCTCTGAATGGTTTGTTTTTCTCGAAACGACCATCGGGCCATTTGACCCCAACCAATCAACGCAAGCCGAGTGGGCTCCTCCAGAGACTGATCAGCAGGCTGGACATAGCTTCATTAGAAACCTGAAAAACTAGACGCTTAGGACTGGCCTCCTCACCAAGTAAGGCTTGGCCGACCTGGAGATACCTCCAGCGCCAAAACGTAAAGGAACGGAATATTGTCGATTGAATGCCTTGTTTGCGGCGCAAAATCTGTAGAAGAGCTAATTGACGTAGGCCGGCATCCGGTCGCGTCGTTCTATCTGACGGAGGCGGATGGCGCGGAAAATACCGTGCGGCTTGCCCTTGGACAGTGCAGCAATTGTGGCACGATACAGAGTACGGAACTTGTTCCTCACGATGCTTTGGTGCCGCCGTACGACTGGATTTTCGCGATGGAGCCAGAGGAGCACCTTGATACCGTCGCCGACCAGGTAGAAGAACTGCTTGGGGATCCTGCAGGAAAAGTTATCGGAGCACTGACATACAAAGATGATACCATGGTCGATCGCATGGTGCGCAAAGGTTTCGAGAGCAATTGGCGCATCAAGCTGGATGAGGATCTGGGAATTAACGATCCGAGCGCAAGCAATGAGACAGTGCAAAAACTTGTGACCCGAGATCGCATGGCAGCACTTGGCTCAAAGCTCGGACAGGCGGACTTTCTGATCGTACGGCACATTCTGGAACATGTTGAAGGCGTGCCGGAATTTGTTATGGGTCTCTCGGAACTGGTTAAACCAGGCGGCATTCTTATGCTCGAAGTGCCGGACTGCACAAGCAACCTCAGGCTCGGCGACTATTGCATGATTTGGGAAGAGCATTCGCTCTATCTGACGCCCGAGACATTTGCGCCGCTCTCAACGATCGGTGGATTTGAATCGATCAAAGAAGACGTCTACGAGCGCCCATTTGAGAACTCGCTGGTACAACTAAGCCGTAAAACAGGAGAGCCAGGCGCCGTTCAAATCAATGATGATGCGGTTGGTCAGATTGGGATGCTCAAGTCATACGCCGATCAATTTGAGCCTGCTCGCGCCGAACTTCGTGCTCAACTAGAGACGGTCCGCAAAGAAAAGGGACCCATTGCATTGTTCGGTGCGGGGCACCTTGCCTGCGCGTTCGTTAATTTTATGGGCGTGGCGGATCTCATCGACTTCGTTGCTGACGACACGCCTCAGAAGCAATACAAGTTCCTTCCGGGTGCACGCCTGCCCATCTTGCCATCTTCCGAGCTTGTTGATCGAAACATTGCGCTGGCTCTTCTCTGCTTGTCGATTAGCAACGAAGACAAAGTCATCAGCCGCAATCAGGGTTTCGTCGACCAAGGCGGCAGCTTCCGTTCGATATTTCGCGAGAGCCCGAGATCTATCTTTGAGTAAACCTGGGTCCACCTAGAGCGATCAATTGTCGACCGCCAGATCAGCGAAATGCGGGCGGAGTGCCTCACCCAAACGGCGCGACAGCTCCTCGGAATATTCATGTTTCACGTGAGCTGGCACGGCGAACTTGTCTTTAGGCCAACTATCTGCCAGGTCGAACGGTACAATCACATCCGGGTGCTTTTGCATGAATGCTTCCAGCTCTTCACGTATGGCGCGGGTGCCATTGCCCTGGCCTACCGGGCAAGGCACAACCTGATAGGCCAGTATGAGCTTCACGTCATAGCTTTCTGCAAGGCGCACAAACTCGCCATAGACTAGGTCGAGGTAGCTTTGGCCCTCTGCACCAAGGAGTGTCTTGGTATGTTGTGGCTCAGGATATGTACACTCGTTTTGTACACCCCAACTCCCAAGCGTGCCGCCGCCTATATGCGGCATGTATCCGTCATCAGCGATGAGGCGTTCTCGGAAGACCCTGTACCCTTCGGCGGTCGACAGGTCTCGCCCCTGAGGCAGAACTAGTCTGCCGAAGGAATAAAGATAGTCTGTGACAGCAATGCGCGCATCCAGTGTTGGGAACTGCAGAAACGTCCAGTTGCTCGCATATGTTTTGTATATGTCCGCGCCAAACATGGCCAAGTTTTCGTTATCCCCAAAAAGCTCGCCCCCATCATCCCAGTTCCCGCTGCCCGGCAGATTTCCCAACGGCGTGTGATAGATGACGATCGCTTCCATTTCGGGGTGCCGCTCCAGGAAATAGGTGAAGATTCCCATATAGCCTCGAAAGCCTATATTGGAACAACAGCTCAGATTCACATAATTGACACCGTCGGGAAGATATTCCTCGACGACAAGCGGACGTATTCCCATGAAACCGGAGCTGTCGCCGGTCTGCAATATGTGAACGCTCTCCTTGTCGTAGTGTGCGATTTTATCGTGAATCACAAGACGGCCAAATCTGTCGGCCTTTGCATATGACAAAGACAGGAGATTATTCCGCGTAGACATATCTGGTTGATAGAGCGCGAAATATACGAGCTCGATTACGACAACGGCCGCCGCGGCGATAAGAATGCTCTTAAAATTGGAAGTAGATGAATTCATTTGATTCTCTTCGTCCCAAGAACTGAATGCCATACAACATTACGATTGCCGCAAGCGCCTTAACCGCAATCGGCATCCGTTCCCATGCATCCGGAAATTCCTCGTTCCGGCGGTAGCCGATATAGTCCAATATCAAAATTGGCACGCAGAACAAAAATATCCCGAGTGACAAGTAATAAAACACCCAACTCGGCCTCACCATCGCCAACGCTGTATTGAGCGCGACCGAGAAAAAATTGTTCTTACCTTCCCAGACTTGTTCCCAATACGGAGCATATGTGAGCGCAACGTCGAACATTGCTCCCGGGAATCTAATGATGGAGTCAAGAATCGGAAACAGTTGATCTGGTGACGCCCGGAAGAATATCCATCCGATGCAGACAAGATGAAAAAATAGGATCATGGCCAGGATTTTTCCAACTCGTCCAAACCTATTGATCAGAAACTCATCGACTGGACATAGTCGGTAAAACACGAGCAACAATCCGTGCCACAGGCCCCAGACGATGAAGAGTATGCCTGCGCCGTGCCACAGCCCCCCCAAGAACATTGTGAGGACGAGATTTCGCAGGGTCAGTAGCTTGCCGAAGCGATTGCCGCCTAACGGAATATAGAGATAGTCCCTCAACCAGGAAGACAACGAAATGTGCCAGCGTTCCCAAAACTCTGAGGGAGAAGTCGAGAAGTAGGGTGTGAGGAAATTGCGCCGCAACTCGATTCCAAACAGCCGAGCCGTACCCCGAGCGATATGTGAATAGGCCGCAAAGTCGCAGTAAATCTGGAACGCGAAAGCATATGCAAACAGAATACCCATGCCGGCTGGCAACTGCTGATCACCTGCAGGGCCCATCATCTCGAAAACTAGGTCCACCACACCGCCCATATTGTCCGCGACGACGGTTTTGATAAAAAGCCCAAACAAAACCATGAACAAGGCGCCGAATGCTACTTGCAGCGGCACAGGAGGTCTCACTTTCGCAATCTGCGGTAACAGATCCTGCGCCCTTTCAATCGGTCCTGCGACCAACTGAGGGAAGAAGGACACGAAAGAGAGATAGTCGATGAACGATTTATGAGGTTTGAAATCCTTTCTGTAGATGTCGATCGTGTAAGACATCGTTTGAAAGGTATAGAATGAGATACCGGGGGGCAGCGTTACATGAACCACTTGCATGGTCCCGAGCCCCATAAAGGCGATCAATGCTGCAAGCTCAGCGGAAAGCCAGGTTGTGTACTTGAAAAAGCTCAACAAGCCTAGGTTTACGACGACGCTGATTAAAAGGAGCCGTCGGCGCTTCTGTTCCTCGTCGGTCGCTGCGATTTTGGCGCCAACGAAATAGTCCAAAACCGCCGACACCGCCATCGGCAGTATGAACCACCACACGACCCAGCAATAGAAGACGACACTCAGGCCGGTCAGCAAATAGTTCGCAAATGCTGTTGTTCGAAAAGCTTGATAGAGCGCCCACCCTATCGGCAGGAACAGGAACACATAAAGATAGGAATTGAACTCCATGCGCCGAATCGTCCCCTACGCACTCTACAGGGAGCGCTTGTCGCAAACGATTCCCATACCGCGCTGAAACATAGCGAAGCAAAACCCCAAGATCAATGTTGATATTGTCTCTCTTTTGCTTGCTGGATGGGTCGGAAACAAAAGAATGTCATCTCTGTGTCACGCATCTTACCCGCCAGGCGCGCCTTATCTTCCACTAAAGTTCGGCGCCCGTTTTTCGACGAAGTGCGCAACACCTTCTTTGAAGTCTTCGCTCGCGAAACTGGACTGCATCTCTGTGTCGGCCATGGCCGTGGAGACATTGAAATCCTGGAACAGTGACTTGTAGACCTGCCGCTTCATCACCGTCATTGATCGCGGCGAGGCCGTTTCCGCCAGACCTTTCGCATAGTCGTTCACCTCACCCGCGAGCGCATTGCCGGGGACAGACCGATTCACCAGACCCAAGCGCGCTGCTTCTTCGCCGGTGAACTTTCGGGCTGACATGAGTATGTCGAGAGCGTTGGCTGACCCGATCAGCCTTGGCAGTAGCCAGGCGATGCCATGCTCGGCCACCAAGCCGCGCTGCGCAAAAGCGGTTGTGAACTTCGCGGCATCACTGGCAATCCGCATGTCGCAGAAAAGCGTCATGACGAGCCCGATACCTGCGCAGGGACCATTGATGGCTGCGATGATCGGTTTCGGACATTCGAACATGTAGCCGAAACGACCCTCGAAATGCTCGAGCACGGATGGACCAAGATCGCCATCGAAGGAGACCTCAGCCTCTTCGCCTTTTTCGACAATGCGCCGCCGCCCATCGCCATTTGCATCAATCTTTTGCAAGCCCCCCATGTCGGCCCCTGCGCAAAAGCCGCGACCGGCACCTGTAATGATAATCACTCTGACGTCATCATCGGCCGCCGCATCATTGATCGCAGAGCGCACGCTGTTTTCCATCGTCGCCGTCCAGGCGTTCAACTTGTCCGGCCGGTTGAGCGTGATCGTGGCGACGCGGTCGGCGACCTCATAGAGGATTTCGTCATAGGTGCTCATGTGTTTCTCCCCGTTTAGGCATTCTTTTGAATTTGCGTTAGCCTATCATTTCATGCACGCGCAAGACGGCACAAGAGGGAGAGGAACATGACCGATTTCAGCCAAATTTTGGTCGATCACCCGGCGAACAAGGTGATGCGGATTACGTTGAACCGGCCTCAGGCAATGAACGCCTACACCACCCGGCTGTGCGAGGAAGTGACGGAGGCCATTGAGGCCTATCTGCGCGATGACAATCAGCGCGCCCTCATCATCACCGGCGCGGGCCGCGGTTTCTGTTCCGGCGGAGACGTGAGCGGTAACGGAGACGATGAGCATCGTGCGCTTATGGCGAGCCAGCTCTCCCATGGGCGTGAAATGCGGGACGGAATGCACCGGGTCATCCTTGCCTTGCAACGCTGCGACAAGCCGGTGATTGCCATGATCAACGGTCCCGCGGTCGCCGGCGGGCTCACCCTTGCGCTTGCCTGCGACATTCGGATCGCCTCGGACCAGGCGAAACTTGGCGACACAAGCGGGCGATTTGGCCTCTTGCCGGACGAAGGCGGCGCGTGGTTTTTCCCGCGCGCCATGGGCATGGACCGGGCGCTCAAGATGAGCATGCTGGCGGAAACCTATGATGCCAGGACCGCCATGGAGCTTGGGCTGGTGACCGAAGTTGTGTCTGACAATGCGCTGGAAGATGAAACACTAAAACTGGCGATAGCGCTTGCGGAACGCGCCCCGCTTGCTGTGCGTCTGGCGAAGCAGATGATGCTGCGGTCTCACGATGTGTCACTTGAACGGTCTCTCGGCGATGCCGCCTTATCGGTCATGGTCACAAACCCGTCGGATGATGTGAAGGAAGGCGTCAAAGCCTTCTTTGACAAGCGGGCGCCAAACTTCTCGGGCAAATAGAAGGACCGAACCGCGTTCTGCGGTCCGACCCCTGCGGTCTTAAGCCTTCTTTTGATTGTGTTCGCCGACAATCTGTTTCGACTGCCGTTCTGCGAATCCATAAATGCCCTTGGACATAAGAGACGCCTCCGCCTTGCGGCGAGCGCCATAAACCTCCGCACGCAGCCCATGCACCTCGATGTCATCGGGTGCGGCGAGGCCCGCCATTTCCGCTAAATGACAGGCAAGCCTGAGGTCGCCTTCGCCGACAAGTTTCGCAGCACGCGCCGCAAGAGCTTTGGCGCCGCCCGCCAGAGACGCCATTTCCTCCGCCAGCGCCTTATCAGAAGCCGGTTTCAGATTTGCCGGGTTGCCGTCATACCAGCCGCCATAAAGACGCCAGATATTGTGGATGACAAATTCGGGTTCATCATACACGGGCTGCAGATAGGGTTTGCCCATCAACTCGGCCGGAAGCTTGACCGAATGGATGATCTCATCCAGACGCGCGCCCGTGTTCATCATATCCACGGTCTGGCTCACCAATGTCTCCAGCGCGGTTGCAATATGGTCCAACACGGTCGCTATGCGGGCTTTGCCGCCAATGGGGAGACCATGGGCTGGCAATAAGAGTTCCGGCTCCTTGGCGATCATCTCCCTCAACGCCTTGGCCCATTCAAGCGGATAGCGCTGCACCTTTTGCGGATTGCCGGCATTGGGAAAAACCCAGGTGACAAAATCGCCAGAGCAGATCGCTTTATGCTCGGGCACCCAGGCCCAGAGGTGGTCATCGGTCTCCCCAATCGCGTGGTGGAGCTCAAACTGGGTGTCCCCCACTTTCGTGTTGAGGTTCTCCCGGAAGGTCGTGTCGGGATCAATCCAGGGATCAGGACCGAACCGCCGTTCAGCTCCCCCCAAACCGTCGCCCGATTGGCCCATGCGCAGCTCCGTCGCCGGTGCGAACTGGCGGGCATTGATGGTGAAATTGTAGCCGTTCGTCGCCTCGTAGCGGCGGAACCTCGGTGAGACGTTCTCGTGGGCGATGATGCGCGGGCGGCGATGGCCTTTTTCGCACGCCTCACAGACAAAATGATTGGTGCCACCCACATGGTCGGCATGACCGTGGGTATAGCAGATGTTGGAAACGGGTTCGTCGGTCCATTGGCGGAGCGAGTTCAACACCCCACCGCCGAAGGCTTCCAGGCTGGTGTCGAACAGGACTAGTCCGTCCCCGGTCTTGAAGGTCACCACATGAGAAAAGGCTTCGATCAGGGCGATGCCATTGCCGAGTTCCGACAGCTCCATCGTCGGGCGGTTTACGAGGCCTGCCCCTTCATAAATATCGTTGTCGATAAAGCGTTCCGACAGCGCCAACAGATCAGCCATGGGTCTTCTCCTGATTTCGGACGGCAGGTGATCCCATGGACCACAGATCGCGCTTGAGTGTCGAGAACGCTCACGTCTAATTCCACTCTGCGGGATTTTTCCAGTGCCAAATCCACGCGCAGGCATTTGGCGATATCGCCCAACCGGGTATGATCGCGCCAGAGCCCGCGCAGATCGTCGAGGCGCCACGAAAAATGGAAGCGTCGGAACCCCGGAAGGACCGGCGCTGAGGGAGAGTTTGATGAGCTTCAAAATGCCGGATCAGGGCCGCGATTGGGAAAGCCTGCGCCATGAAATGACTGAACGGGGCGGCAATGATGTGAAATGGCGCGACGGCAAGACCGCTGTCTATGTCTTCAATGCCGGGCCGGACGTCGCGCGGGTGCAGAAAGAAGCCTACACCATGTACATGTCGGAGAACGGCCTTGGACCGATGGCCTTCCCGAGTCTGAAGCAGATGGAAGATGAAGTTGTCTCCATGGGGCTCAACCTACTTCATGCGCCGGAAGGGGCTGCCGGCAATATCACGTCAGGCGGCACGGACTCAATCACCATGGCGGTCAAAACCGCCCGCGACTATGCGCGGGCCGAAGGCACCCTGAAAGGCCGACCCAATATCGTGGCTCCCTGGTCCGCCCATCCCGCATTCGACAAAGCGGCAAAGATGATGGACATGGAGATGCGGCGCGTGCCCTGTGGTCCTGATTTTTTGGCCGATGCTGCCGCCATGGGCGCCGCGATCGACGATGACACGATCATGCTTGTAGGCTCCGCGCCCTGCTTCCCGTACGGGTTGGTTGACCCAATCGAGCGACTAGGAGCAGTCGCTGAAGCGCATGGGACCTGGCTTCATGTGGACGCCTGTGTCGGCGGGTATTTTGCGCCGTTTGCGAAGATGAATGGTGTGCCGCTCCATGCCTTCGACTTTGAAGTACCAGCGGTGAAATCGATCTCCGCCGATCTCCACAAATATGGCTATGCGGCCAAGGGGGCCTCTACCGTCCTGTTCCGCTCCGAAGAACTTCAGTCCCACATGGTGTTTGACTGTGCCGACTGGCCTGGTGGGCGCATGATTACACCAACCCTTGCAGGCACGCGGCCTGGCGGCGCCATTGCCGCCGCTTGGGCGGTCATGAACTATCTGGGCGTCGAGGGCTATAAAGAGAAGCAAGGCATTGTCTGCGCCGTGCGTGAGCATATCGAGACCGGGGTGAAGCGGATGGGCTTCAAGATCGTCGGCAAGCCGGTGTTGGGCCTGGTCGCCTTCTACCATCCCGACTATGACGCCTTCGCCCTTTGGGGAAAGATGGCGGAACGCGGCTGGATGACGTCCGTCACCACAAAACCGCGTTCGCTTCACCTTATGCTGTCGCCCTTCCATGCCGCCGTGCAGGATCAATATCTCGCTGACCTGCAGGCCAGCATGGCAGAGGTTGACGCGGGCGAGGCCACCGAAGTGAAAGAAGTCCGCTACAGCTAATGGCAAGGGCGCCGCACCGTCCTTGGACGCGTCACATCAGAGCGATGTAGATCAACATTGCCGCGGTCCCTGCGCCTGCAATGATGGTGCCCAACGCACCGATGGGGCGCAGCGGCACTTCAGACCAGGAGCCAGTCAGTGCCAGCGCATGTGCAAATCGCGCAAACACGAAGAGGCCGCCGAAAATCAGAACCAGGGTCGGATAGCTGCCTGACAGTTCCAAAAGCGCCAGCAGAACAATGAAGAGCGCCGCATTTTCGGCGAGGTTTCCGTGCCGCCTGATTTTCTTCAGGAAATCGGGATCGCCACCGTCACCGAAGCTCAACCGCCTTTGTCCGCGAACCGTGCCGACGGCCAACATCAAAACATATTGCAAAATGCCCAAAATGCCGGCTACCGCGGCGGTCACCACTGGAAATTCCATGCTTATTCTCCTCCCACAGAGCTGTTTCACGTCCAATATGACCCCGGTATCCGGCGGAATCCACTAAACTAGATCGCAAAAACTGGCCCAGACCCTGGCTTTTCTTGGCTCTTGCGACAATTTCTCCTGATGTTTGTCTTGAAACTTTTGTGCAGTGCACATATCTAGGATGCAAGAGCAAGAACTGACAAACAGTCATTCCCCCAACAGGAACGCTCTCGGCGGGCAAAGTACCGCTAACCCTTTGATCTTGGAGAAAGATCATGATTACAGCTAACCTGAAGCAGACAAAAACAGATACCCACCAGCCTCTCGGACAGACCTTCGCGAATGCGAAAAGCCTGGTCGCCGAGCGCCTGAAGGCCTTAGGAATTGAAGACGCAACGGACTTTGCCACCAGCATTGGCTATCTCGTCGTCGGCGCCTACGGCATCACCATGGTCCTCAACCTGACGGTCAATTACTAAGACCCACTTCCCGCGTTTCCGCCCATTAGTTTAGTCCCCCTCGAACCGGAAACGCTTTAAGCCCCCACTTGGGCGCGGCACCGGCGATACCCCCAAATCGCCGGTGCCCATAATCTCTTGAAGAGACCCTGCCGAGCAGTCATTCTGCCCCCAATTTTCACCTGACAGATTTGGGAGCCAGACCGGATGGCCGTTGCAATCCCCTTTGTGCGAGACATTGACATTGACTATGGCCGCGTGGACCAGGTGAGCCCCCTCATTCGCCGGGTCACTGCGAACAATCCCGGCGGCTTTACGTTCAAGGGAACGGGGACCTACATCATCGGCAAAGGCACTGTTGCCGTGATCGATCCGGGTCCGATCGATCAAGCCCATATCGATGCGCTGCTGAAGGCGGTTGAGGGCGAGACCGTGAGCCACATTCTCATCACCCATTGTCATATGGATCACTCCCCTGCAGCCGCTGCCTTCAAAGCAGCAACCGGCGCCAAGACCTATGCCTACGGACCTCATGGTTCCGGGCAACCGAAAGACTCAGTCCAAATCGAAGAAGGAGCCGACCGTGACTTCGTGCCCGATGTTGAGGTGCGGCATGGAGACATTCTGGAAGGCCCCGGCTGGAGCATTGAGTGCGTGTTTACGCCTGGCCACACCTCCAACCATATGAGCTTCGCCTTGCGTGAAGAAAAAGCTCTCTTCACCGGCGACCATGTGATGGGCTGGTCGACCAGCGTCGTGAGTCCTCCGGATGGGGATATGGCAACGTATATTGCGTCGCTTGAACTGCTTCTGGAGCGCGACGATGATATCTATTGGCCCACCCATGGGCCTGCAATAACGGACCCGAAACCGTTCGTTCGGTCCTTCATCGCCCACCGGGAAGACCGCGAACGCCAGATCATTGAACAGATTGAGGCGGGTCGATCCACCATCGCAGAAATGGTGCCCATCATGTACGAAGCGACCGACAAGCGTCTGCATCCCGCGGCAGCACGGTCTGTCCTGTCACACGTGATCAAAATGGTTGGGGACGGACAGCTCGCGTGTGAGGGGGAGCCCTCGCTCAGTTCGGCGTATCGCTTGTCGTGATCTCACGCGGTTTTCCGTCTAGGTAGTCCTGAAGATTATCGAACGTGCCGTTCCAGCCCTCCCCATGACTGTCGCGATCCGCCTTGCTCGTGAGCATCGCCTGATGCAGATGCACTTTGGTGCCTGCTGACACATCTTCAAAGGTTACTGTCACGGTCGACTCATGCGACCGTTCACCGTCGACGGTCCAGCCCCAGGTGAAGACGATCCGATCTGTCGGCGAAATCTCCTTGAACACGCCACTGACAATATGTCGAGAGCCAGATGGCGCTCCCATGACGACCCGCCACGTCCCACCTTCCACAACGTTGAAGTCATGTTCGGGGAGTGAGAACCCTTTTGGGCCCCACCAGGCGCTCAGTAGCAGCGGCGTGCTCCAGGCTTCAAAAACTCTGTCTCGCGGCGCTTTGAAGACGCGCGTAATCTCAAGTGTCAGATCCTGCTCATCGTCGGATGCCACCGCCATCTCATTTGTCCCGATCTTCGCGGCCTTGTTTACTTTCCTGGGCTTCATTTCTGACAAGTAAGGCATCAAGGCGTTCAAATCCGTCTTCCCAGAACACGGCGATTTGAGCCATGAACGCTTTCGCTTCTTTCAAACCGTCAGGTGTTAACCGGCAGCGGCGACGTTGCGCGTCTACTTCGCGGACGATCAGGCCTGCGTTTTCGAGAACTTTCAAATGGTTCGAAATGGCTGGCATGCTGATATCGAAAGGCTCAGCAAGCTCGCCCACGGTTGCTTCGCTTCTCGCCAGCCGGGCCAAAATCGCGCGCCGGGTAGGGTCTGCCAGTGCGCCAAACGCCTGGCTCAGTTGATCACGCGCCATTGTTCCTTCCGCTGCCGAGCATGCATTGTCACCACTCTTTAATTAAATAGTTAATTACATAACAGGACAAGAAAAGGGTTTCAACACATCGCTGTCGAAGTCAGCGCGGTTAGCCCTTCAGTTCGTCTCGGAAGGCGCGGATGCGTGCCGCGTTGGCGCCCAAGTCACTCTCGCCGACCCGCGACGCTGACCGCACGTCGACCAAGGCCGCTCCGTTTTCATCGCGCACGCGAATGACAATATCGTCTTTAAAGCCCATTAAAGTGGTCGTGTCAGTGGCTTCAATGCGTCCCTCTTCGACAGCCACAGAGACAACTTCCCATCCCAGCGACTGGGCCGCCGTGACGGCGTCTTCAAAGGCAGCTCCGGGATGCCGATCCAGCAGGATGGGTTGGATATCTGGGTAGGCCGCCAGCTGCAGCTCCACCAAATTATCCGGGCTGGTGCGGTCTAGAGAATTATGCGCTGGCGTGCGCTGCGCGCGTATCGCAACAAATACCGGCGGTTCGGACAGATCCGTCGAGATGTCATGAATCGGAGGAACCGACGACCCGTTCATGATGGCAGCGCCTATGGGTGCCACAACAGCCAGACTGAGAAAAATGGAGGCGAAAGCGATACTCGTCCCATTCCCGCTCCGCCTGAGCGTGATTACCAGGCCAACAAGTGACACCAGAATCGCCAAGAGGCCGATAATGAATCCGCCGCCCAGACCGGCGAACAAGGCAATAGGCAGCGGCATGACATCGAGGCGAAGTCCCAAGACCGCCAAAACCGCAATAACGACTGAAAAGAGCGCCATCCGGAACCCCCAGCTTACCCACGCTGACCGATCGCTCATTTCTTTCCCCTTTGCCTTGTTCTCATGTTCGTTCGACAGCTGCAGTTTACTCAGCTGCAGTCGCTGTCGGCAGAGTATAGTCTTTGAATTGCTCGCGCAGCGTGAGTTTCTGGATCTTACCGGTCGCGGTGTGGGGAATCTCCTCCACAAAGACCACATCATCCGGCATCCACCACTTGGCGATTTTGCCTTCCATGTAGCTCAGAACACTCTCTTTGGTGAGATTGCTGCCCTCTTTGGGGATCACAATCAACAGAGGACGTTCGTCCCACTTAGGATGGACGATGCCAATCACGGCGGCTTCGACCACGTCCGGGTGGCCAACAGCGGTGTTCTCCAACTCGATGGACGAAATCCACTCGCCACCAGACTTGATCACGTCCTTGGCGCGGTCGGTGATCTGCATGAAGCCCAGCGGATCAAGGGTTGCCACATCGCCTGTATCGAACCAGCCATCCTCATCGAGAATGTTGCCGCCCTCGCCTTTCAGATAGGACCCTGCGATCGCGGGCCCACGCACCATCAGGTGACCAAAGGCGACGCCGTCGTTGGGCAGATCATTGCCATCATCGTCGGTGATCTTCATCTCAACCGTGTAGATGGCGCGGCCCTGCTTCACTTTGATGTCGAGCTGCTCTTCGAAGGGCAGCGTCTCCATGCCGGCCTTGAAGGAGCCGAGCGTGCCCATCGGGCTGAGCTCTGTCATGCCCCAGGCATGCATCACGGTGACGTCGTAGTCACGCTCAAACGTCTCGATCATGGAGCGCGGTGCGGCAGAACCACCGATCACAACCTTGGTCAGATCCGGCAGCTTGGCGTTTGTTGCTTCCAGGTGGCCTAGCAGCATGAGCCAAACCGTCGGCACCGCCGCTGTGACCGTGACACGCTCGGTACTCAGGAGTTCGTAGATGCTCTCGCCATCCATATTGGCGCCCGGCATGACCAACTTGGCACCACTTGCAGGTGCTGCAAACGTGATCGCCCAGGCATTGGCGTGGAACATCGGTACGACCGGCAGAACGGTATCCACTGACCGCATGCCAATCGCATCCGCGCCATTGGCGGCCAGGGCATGGATCACATTTGAGCGGTGCGAATAAAGAACGCCCTTCGGATTGCCTGTCGTGCCGCTGGTATAGCAAAGACCGCAGGCGTCTTTTTCATCGACATCGGCCCATTCGAAGTCCCCATCCTCGGCTTCGACGATCTCTTCATAGCAGTAGACGTTTTTCAGGGTCGTCTCCGGCATATGCTCCTTGTCGGTCAGGATGATGTATCCCTTCACGTTCGGCAGCGTATCGGCAACGGCTTCAATCACCGGCACGAAGGTCGTGTCGAAGAAGATGAACTGATCTTCTGCGTGATTGATGATGTAGGTGAGCTGCTCTGCAAAGAGGCGCGGATTGAGCGTGTGACAGACCGCGCCCATGCCCATAATGCCGTACCAGGCTTCCATGTGCCGGTGGGTGTTCCACGCCATGGTCGCGATCACGTCACCCTGCTTCATGCCAAGTTTCTGAAGCGCCTGGGCGCACTTCCGGGCGCGCAGATGAATATCCGAATAGGTGCACCGGTGAATCGGGCCTTCAACGGTCCGGGTTACTATCTCCCGCTCCCCGTGAAACCGGTTGGCGTGGTCAATGATGCTCATCACCGTGAGCGGCCAGTCCTGCATCAGGCCTTTCATGGAAATCTCCCTGTCAAAAGTCAGCTTTTTGCCGTTTGGAAAGAGTTTAGAGGCTTCCGCGGCTCCAAACAACGCTTCCCTCAAAAGGGCCAATAGCGCTTGCAGAAGGCCCCGAGACGGCTAGTCTCTTGCCCAACAAGAACAAAACTCGGAGGGTCAAATGTCAGATTGGCATCACCAGCCAGCGTCAGCGCTGCTTGCTGCAATGGAGAAAGGCGAGGTCAGCTCTGTTGAGCTTACCAAACACTTCCAAGACCGCTTTGAGACCCAGAACGCGAAAGTAAACGCCATTGTCGCCACCAACTTCGAGGGTGCCGCTGACAGAGCAAAACTGGCCGATGAGGCCCGCGCCAAGGGCGAAATCTGGGGGCCGCTCCACGGGCTTCCGATGACCATAAAAGATGCGCTCGAAGTCGTGGGCATGCCCGCTGTGGGGGGCGCACCCATGTGGAAGGACCACCGGCCCCAAACGAACGCGGATGCGGTTCAGCGGATCGTCGACGCCGGCGCGGTGATCTTCGGGAAGACAAATGTGCCTTTTCTGTCGGGCGACTTGCAGACCTACAATGATGTTTATGGCACCACCAACAATCCCTGGGACCTGACCTGCGGCCCAGGCGGTTCCTCCGGTGGCGCGGCGGCTGCACTGGCGGCGGGCCTCACGCCGTTGGAGCTTGGGAGTGACATTGGCGGGTCCATCCGCACGCCTGCACATCTTTGCGGGGTCTTCGGACATAAGCCCACCTATGGCATTGTCTCGAAGCGCGGACACCTTCCGGGTCCGCCCGGCGCCTTGTCGGAGAGCGACTTATCCGTTGTCGGGCCTCTTGGTCTCTCAGCAGCCGATCTCGGTCTGTTGCTGGATGTGGTCGCCGGACCGACTGCGGCTTCCTCGGTCGGGTGGAATCTGTCTCTGCCAGAGGCACGCGCCAAATCTCCCAAGGACCTTCGCGTCGCGGTGTGGCTCGACGATCCTTTTTGCGAGATCGACGCCCAATCGGTCACCCACATTACCAATGCAGCCAACGCGCTGAAAGATGCAGGCGCCACGGTGGATTTCGGTGCCCGGCCCGACTTCACATTGGCAGAGATCACGGAGTGCTATTTGCTCCTGCTTCATTCGGTTGTGACGCGGGGCATGCCGGCAAAAGTTCAGGAGAAGTGGCGCACACTGCTGGCGCAAGCGGCACCGGACGATAAGTCCCACGAAATTCTTCAGGCCCGCGGAGGCTTGATGAGCCATGGCGACTGGCTCGATTTGCACGAACAAAGAGAGCAAATCCGCGCCAAGTGGGCCGCGTTCTTTAAAGATTGGGATGTGGTCCTCGCCCCAACGCTCATGCGGCCGGCATTTCCTCATGACCAAACGTCCAATTGGAGCAAGCGGAAGCTCACTGTGAACGGCAAAGAGCGCCATTATATGGATGTGCTGATCTGGGCCGGGCCGGCGGTGCTTTCCTACCTGCCTGCATCTGTGGCCCCTGTTGGGCTAACAGATGAAGGACTGCCGGTTGGCGCTCAGATCATCGGTCCCTATCTAGAAGATAAGACCCCGATTGCGGTGGCAGGCATGATTGAGGAGCTCGTCGGCGGCTTTCGCGCGCCCCCTGATTTCGCGTGAGCCGCCACGTTCTGATACACCAGGCACAATTGATTTAACCCATAGGACCCGTACCCCATGTCCACACTCAGCAATGCGGCCATCCGCGATATCGAAACCGTTATCCACCCCTACACGAATCTGGATGCGTTTCGAAAAACCGGTCCGCTGATCCTGGACCGTGGCGAAGGCGTCCGCGTTTGGGACACGGACGGCAATAAGTATATCGAGGGCATGGCGGGTCTTTGGTGTACCGCCCTTGGCTATTCAGAGCAGGAACTGATCGATGTCGCGACCCAACAGATGGGTCAGCTGCCCTTCACCCACGTGTTCAGCGGCAAGACCCACGAAAAGGCGGCTGAACTCGCCGAACGCCTGAAGGCCATCGCGCCTCACGATGCATCCAAGGTTCTGTTCTGTGGGTCCGGCTCGGAGGCAAACGACCAGCAGATCAAGCTTGTCTGGTACTACAATAATGCGCGCGGGCTGCCGCAGAAGAAGAAGATCATTTCGCGGATCCGCGGCTACCATGGCGTCACCGTCGCTTCGGCAAGCCTCACAGGCCTGCCGGCCAATCACGCGGACTTTGATCTGCCGCTTGATGGCATTCTCCATACAGACTGCCCGCACTATTACCGTTATGCAGAACCTGGGGAAACCGAAGACGAGTTCACCACCCGTCTTGCCAACAATCTGGATGAGATGATCCAGCGCGAAGGTCCGGACACGGTTGCCGCCTTCATCGCAGAGCCGATCATGGGGGCCGGTGGTGTCGTTATTCCGCCGGAAGACTATTTCGCGAAAATCCATTCGGTGCTCGACAAATACGATATTTACCTGATTGCAGATGAGGTGATCTGCGGGTTCGGTCGGACCGGCAATATGTTTGGCTCAGAAACATTTGGGTTTAAGCCTGACTCCATATCGGTCGCCAAAGCCCTTTCCTCGGCCTATGTGCCCATCGGCGCCGTCACTGTCGGTAATGACATGTATGAAGCCATGCTGGAGCAGAGCAAGAAGATCGGCACGTTTGGCCATGGTTTCACCTATACCGCCCATCCGCTCGCGGCTGCGGTCGCCTGCAAGACGCTTGAGATTTACGAGCAGCGGAACATTGTGGATCGGGTCCGCAGTCTCGCGCCCACATTTGAGAAACGCATCGCGGCGCTCGCCGACCATCCGCTCGTTGGCAATTCCCGTTCCAAGGGTCTGATTGGCGCTGTCGAACTTGTCGCCGACAAAGAGACCAAACGCGCCTTCGAGGTTTCGCAAGGTGTCGGCGTGGCCGCGATGAACAACGCCCAAGCCCACGGTCTCATCGTGCGCGCCATGGGCGGCGACATTGTCGCCTTCTGTCCGCCGCTCATCATCGATGAGAGCGAAATCAATGAAATGTTCGACAAGTTTGAAAAGGGTCTCGACGACACCGAAGCCTGGGTCACTAAAGAAGGTCTGCGATAAGCCCATGAGTGTGTATCGGTATCATCTTCGCTTTGACGGCAAGGTCAGCCCCCAGGACGAGATGGGGGAACAAATGGGTATTGAAGCAGAAGGCACCGTCGGCGGCGGTTTTGCTGCGGCGATCGGTGCGGAGGGCGCACGCGCCAAGTTTGAATGTCTCGTGCTGAACGATATGGACGGGTCCTTCACCCTGCAGGGCGAGGTCACGCTCGCAGGGGGCACGCTTGCGGTCTCGACCTATCGGCCGTCATCGCTTGAAGAAAGTCCGGACCCAACGATCCAGCGCGGCACGGCAGAGTGCCGGATCGACAGCGGCACAGGCACATTCGCTGGCGCGAGCGGCACGATTACGCTCAACTTCACCGTGGACGAAGACGCGCGCTTCACGGATTTGCAGACGGGGCTCGTCTTTGCCGAGTGACCCGCGATCTCTTGAGTCTAATCCTGTCGGTTGGGCTTGACGCCGCTGGCTGCGGCACCTCTAATCCCCCTATTCAAAATAGGTAATTTATTGCGTATCGACCGCTGGAGGTTTCCCGCCTCCCGCGGCAGATTTCCCGACCCGCAGTGCCTGCGGGACCTTGGGTGGCAGGCGTACCTCAAGGTCGACTCCTAACCGACGCCTCTTGGACCCGGCGCATGAACCCGCTCGTCAATGCCGCCTTATCGCGCTCACGGACAACGCTGTCGATCCTTGTCGTGGCGTTGATAGCGGGTCTGTCTGCCTATATCGCCATCCCCAAAGATGGCGACCCGGACGTGCAGATCCCGTTCGTCATGATCAATGTGGTTCATGTGGGTGCCTCGCCGGAGGATGCCGAGCGTCTACTCGGACGCCCCCTCGAGCGGGAACTGATCGGCCTGGAAGGCCTCGTCGAGGTGCAGACATTCGCCATTGAGAGCACGATCGCCATGGTGCTCGAGTTTTCCCCTTCAATCGATATCGACGAAGCTCTGGTTGATGTGCGCGAAAAGGTCGACATTGCGCAGGCGGAATTTCCTGACGACACTGAAGAGCCGCGCATCACCCAGTTCAATACTGCAACGCACAGTATTATGAGGCTTGCCGTCTCAGGAACGGCGCCAGAGCGCACCCTCATCCGCCTTGCGCGAGAGCTCAAGACGGAACTTGAGTCAATCTCAGCCGTTCTCAGCGCTGATATGTATGGGCAACGTTGGGAGCTGTTGGAAGTCGTCATTGATCAGGCCAAACTCGAGGCCTACCAGATCGGCATCGGGCCCCTCATCCAGACCATCACGATGAACAATCGGCTGATTGCTGCTGGCGATGTGCGCGGCGTTGAAGGGCGTTTTGCCGTCAAAGTACCGGGCCTTATTGAGACGGGATCCGACCTCGGCGGCATCACCATTATGACTCATGACGAAGGCGTCGTGACCCTGTCTGACATTGCCGACATTCGGCGGAGCTTCGCCGATCGTGCCGGCTATGCGACCTATAATGGACGCCCGACCATCGGCATGGCCGTATCAAAGCGCATCGGGGAGAATATTCTCGAAACCTCAGAGGACGTGCGCGCGACAATTGATCGGGTCACCGCCGATTGGCCTCCGAATGTCAGCGTCGATATCAGCTATGATGAAAGTGAGCGGGTTGGCAACATCCTGACCGACCTGCAGGCCAATGTCGTGAATGCCATCCTGCTCGTTATGGTTCTGGTGGTCCTGGCGCTGGGGTGGAAGTCATCGCTTCTGGTTGGTGTCGCGATACCGACATCCTTCCTGCTCGCCTTTCTGGCGATGTCGGCGCTCGGCATGACGGCAAACATGATGGTGATGTTCGGCCTCATCGTCGCCGTTGGCATGCTTGTGGATGGCGCGATCGTCGTGGTCGAATACGCGGATCGCAAGATCGCCCAAGGGTTTGATCGCCGCACGGCTTATGGGGCCGCGGCAACCCGCATGTTCTGGCCCATCATCGCCTCTACCCTCACGACCCTTGCGGCTTTCCTTCCGCTGCTGCTCTGGCCGGGCATCACCGGCGACTATATGCGCTTTCTGCCGATCACATTGATCCTGACCCTTACCGGATCGCTTCTGGTGGCGGTGTTCTTCTTGCCTGCGCTTGCCGCCCAGCTCGGATGGCGGGGCGGCGGCAGCGACGATATTGCGCATGCCCTGGATCCGATTGCGGATGCAGAGGCTGATAAGACGGATGAAACGCAGCCCTTGGCCGCCGCCTATACACGGTTGCTCACCTGGGCGGTTGAGCGTCCTGTCCTCATCATCTCCGGCGCGTTCGGATTGCTCGTTGCCGTGTTCATGATTTACGGACAGGCAAATAATGGCGTCATTCTGATCTCAAGCGAGGAACCCCCCGGTGCCCAGATTATTGTCACTGCGCGCGGAAACCTCTCGGCGGATTCATCCCGGGCGCTTGTCGCTGATATGGAAGCTGCGATCCTTGCCACCGAAGGGGTTCGCAATCTCTACGCCTATTCAGGTCCCTCAACAGAGCGAAACCCGTTTGATAATCTGCCGCGCGATACGATCGGTGAAATGTACATGAATGTGGTCGACTGGCGGGGCCGCCGCCCCGTGGCTGACATTTTTGCGGACATACGCGCGGCCGCTGAAGAGCTTCCCGGTATTCATGTTGAAATCAATCCCTTCGTGCAATCCTTTGATCGAGACAAGGACGTGGTCGTTGAACTCCTGACGACCGACCGCACCCTCTTGCCGCAGGCGGCAGGGACCATCCGGGAGTTCATGGAGCAGGAGATGGAGGGTCTCGTCGATACTGACGATACGGGCTCCCTGCCCGGCATTGAATGGGTGTTGGATGTTGACCGGGCGCAAGCCCAGAAGTTCGGCGCCAATGTTCTGACCGTTGGGGGCGCGGTGCAGCTTGTCACCAACGGTCTCAAAGTGGGTGAATACCGGCCGGACGATACAGACTATGAACTTGATATCCGCGTTCGGCTGGGCGAAGCGCAAAGGGGCATCTCGCAATTGGACAGCCTGCGGGTGATGACGCCAGGCGGCCTTGTGCCGATTACCAATTTTGTCACCCGCGAAGCGCACCATCGCATCAACACGCTCGAAAAACGGAATGGTCTGTGGATCATGAAGGTGCGGGCCAATACAGCGCACGGCGTCCTGCCCAATACGAAGGTCACCGAGTTAAGAGAGTGGCTTGGCGCGGAGCAGCGCCTTCCGGCCGGTGTTGCCTATCAGTTCGGCGGCGATGATAGGTTGCAGGCGGAATCGGAAGGCTTCCTCAACCTCGCCTTTACGGCTGCCCTCGGGCTCATGGCCATCATCCTGCTCACCCAGTTCAACAGTTTCTATCAGTCGATGCTCATCCTGTCGGCGGTGATCATGTCTACCGCGGGTGTGCTGATCGGCATGATGGTGACCCAACAGCCCTTCTCGGTCATCTTGACCGGCACGGGGATCATTGCGCTGGCGGGGATTGTCGTGAACAACAACATCGTGCTCATCGACACCTATCAACGGCTCATAAAGGCCGGGAGCGATGTGAACACCGCCATCATAAAGGCGGGCGCCCAACGCCTCCGCCCCATTCTGCTCACCACCATCACAACGATGGTGGGTCTGATGCCGATGGTGCTGCAGGTCAGCGTCAATCCATTTGCGGACGACTGGTTCGCCTATGGGTCGCCCACCAGCTATTCCTGGAAGCCCATGTCCAATGCCATCGTCTTTGGCCTGGGCTTTTCGACACTGCTCACCTTGATCGTCACGCCGGCGGCCCTCGCGCTTCCCGGGCGGCTCAAGCAGATGGCTCCCCGGCTGCCGGTCCGGCGCCACCTCAAATCCCTGGACGTTTCGGCCTTGCGCGAGCGCTTTGGCCGAAAGACTTTCCGATAAGCGGCTAGGCGACTTTTTCGTCCGGCTCCTCATCTGACGCGGTGTCTGACGAGCGAATATGCTCGATGAAGGACGCGGTTTCGCGGGTCAGTGTGTCGCAATTGTTCGACAATTCATCCGCCGCACTGGTCACATCATTGGTTGCTTGACCCGTCACCTGTGCATCTTCGGTGACCGCCTCAATCTCCGTGACCACCGACTGGATGCGCTCCAACGCCGTGCGCGCGGCGCGTGCAACCTCACTGGTCATGGCGGATTGCTCCTCCACCGCCCCGGCGATCGACGTCATGTTCTCGTTGGACTCGTTCACCGCTTGTGTGATGGCTTCGACCGCCTGCGTAGAGCTGCCGATTTCGTTCAGCATCTGTGAGACCTGCGTCCCAATTTCTTCGGTGGCTTTTTGGGTTTGTGAGGCGAGCGATTTCACCTCACCTGCGACCACTGCGAAACCTTTACCCGCATCGCCCGCGCGCGCCGCCTCAATGGTTGCGTTCAAGGCGAGGAGGTTGGTCTGCTCGGCAATATCGGCGATAAGCGCCACGATGGCATCGATCTTTTCGCTGGCGGCGTTGAGATCGGCAACCTTGGTCGCCGCGTCAGACGCTTGCGCAGCTGCTGCATTGGTCAGACGAGAGGTCTCCGTCACCTTGCTGGCGACTTCTTCGACCGCCGAATTTACCTGTTCGACACTCTCGGTCACGCTTTCCATTTCACGACCGGCATCGCCCGCGGAGGTGCGCACCATGTCCGAGCGCTTGGCTGTGCGGCTGGCGATTTCGCTGACCTCTGCCGAGGTTGACGACAGCTGCGATACGGCAACCGTCACAGCCTGGACGACACTGCCAACCTCGCCTTCGAAACTATCGGCAAGTTCAAGTGCCCTGGCGCGCTGCTCCGCATCTGCCTTCTGCTTGAACTCCTCCTGCTCAGCACGCAGTTTCTGGGCTGCTCTGTTTTCCTGCTTAAGTCTATACAGCGATGTTGAGAGAGCAGCGACTTCCTCTGGCTTCTTGATGTCCGGCACCCATGTCTCAAGATCACCTTCCGCGATAGAAGACTGGGCTTCGGTCACTTTAGAAATCGGTAGCGCCACCGACCGTCCGATGAGCACACCGAGCGTGATGCCGATGACCGTCCCAGCGGCCCCTAAAACAAGCATCAAAACGACACCGGCACGTTCTTCTGCCAGCGCATGTTGCGCAGAGAGTGCCGTGAAGTGCTCCAATTCGAAGAGCAGTTCTTCCAGTTCGCGATCAAGCTTGTCTTGCTCTTTCTCAGTACCAACCGCCAATTGCGCCGCGCGGGCTCTGTCTCCGGCGGCGAGCGCATCCATGACCTCGTCCGCATGGCGCGTATAGGCTCTATGCTCGTGTTCAATCTGACGCAGCAAGGCGAGGACCCGGGTGAATTCCTCTCTGCTGGCATCTGTGTACGCATGGGCGATGGCATGGGCGGCGATTTCTTCGCCCTGTTTGATTTCCTTGTCCGCTTGATCTCCTAGAGCGTCAAATTTGGCGCGGACTTCTGACAGAACGACGCCCTCATCAATCTGTCCCGCACGGAGGGCTTTCTCGAAGAGAATGGCCTGCTCCAATTGGTGCAGAGTGATCGCTGTCACCATTTCGGTCAGGGGAATGTCTTCTTCAGTAATTTCTGCGAGTTCATTGCCGACTTGCGACATTTTCCAAACGCCAACACCGGCCACCGCGATAGCGGTGAATGCGATAAGCGCCACAATCGTGTAGATGCGCATCGTGATTGAATTGATCCAGGCCATCGGTTACCCACCCTATGCAACAGACTTAATGACCCGGCAATAATTGGGGCTAAACCTAAACCCTTCGTTTAGGAAAACGCATTTCTTTAAAATGAGGGGTGTACTTTTGCCTCAGGCGCACTAGCCGAAGCGAAATGGTACAGCTGGGAGGAATTGAACCACCGACCTCCTGATCCACAATCAGGCGCTCTAACCGACTGAGCTACAGCTGCACATCCGTCGCGCGGGCATCCTGCCAGACACGCCGAGAGCCGGAACTTAATTCCGTTGCGCTCCCCATGCAAGGCCTCTTCAGGCCTTATTTTCTGCCTGTTTTGGGCGGTTTTTGGCGCGTCTCAGCCCCTCAGTCGCCGCCGCTCGGCATCATGGACGCCACAAAATCCGGCCAAACGGCACCCGCAAAGACCAGCAGCACCGCAATAGGGCACACCACCCGCACAGCAAAGAGCCAGGCCCTGAACCACAGGGCATTGGGATCCTTGGCATTGAGCGCATCCAGAACAGTTTCCTGACTGAGCACCCAACCTGCAAAGACCGCCATCATGATGCCCACCCCGGGCTGGACCCAACTGGTCACGATGAAATCGAACACATCGAAGACGGTGCCCGTGACCAAAACACCCAGCGGCGCCAGCGGGAAGAAGTCCGACCAGTCGCTAAAGGACAGGACGCTGGCGATGCCGAGCGTCCATGCCGCGCCGCCTACCAGCAAGGCAGTGGCCTTTCTCGACCAAGTGAGCGCTTCTTCCATATACGCCACCGCGGGCTCCAGAAGCGATATCGCCGACGTCACCGCGGCGACCGACAAAAGCACAAAGAAGGCCGTGCCCACCATGAGACCCGCATCCATCTGACCAAAGGCAATCGGAACCGTCACGAATATGAGACCCGGGCCGGCCGAGGGCTCCAAAGCAAAGGAGAAAACAAGTGGAAAGACCGCGAGGCCTGCCAGGATGGCAACACCGGTATCTGCAATAACGATGATGATGGCTGAATTTTGGATAGACACGTCTTCATCCAGATAGGCGCCATAGGTCATCATGGCACCCAGAGCGACAGAGACTGAGAAAAAGCCCTGGCCGATCGCCATGAGGAACGTGTTGGAAGTCACCTTTGAAAAGTCGAACGTGAAGAGAAAGTCCACCGCGCGTTCAAAGCCTGGTGTTGCCGCAGCATAGAACACCATGCCCACGAGCAGTACGAACAAGAGCGGCATCAGGAAGACGACCGCACGCTCAATCCCCTTGTGCAGGCCCCATATGACGATGCCGACATTGATTCCCATGAAAAGCGTATGCCACCCGATCAGGGCAATCGGATCGCCGATGAAGCTTCCAAATATATCGCCAGAGCTTTCGCCATTCAGATCCCCAAAGGTGCCCGACGCGGCGAGGGTGACATATTTCAGTGCCCAACCGCCGATAACGCTGTAGTAGGAGAGCACAACAAAAGCGCCGAGCGTGCCCCCCCAGGCCATCAAAACCCAGAAGACGGACTTTTTGTGCTTGCGGGTAATCTGCATCAAGGAGCCGATAGGGCTCTGGCCGCCCATGCGCCCCAGCATGACTTCGGCAATCACGATGGGCAGCGCGATACAGGTGGTGGTCAGCAAATAGATCAGAATGAAGGCGCCGCCGCCATTTTCGCCAGTGACGAATGGGAACCGCCAGATATTGCCGAGGCCGACAGCGGAGCCGATCGCCGCCATTAGAAATGCAAATCGCGACGACCAATGCTCACGCGCTACGCTAACCGCCATGTCTTCCCCTCTTTGGCCTGCGGCTCAATATCCGTCCCCCACAGACGATCCAGCCTCCGTTCGCGCCAGACTAACCCGGTTTTTCGCCCCTGTCAGGGTGCAGCTTCATCGCCTATAGTCCCCGCCGCAGGAGGTGGATGATGGGCGACACAAAGATTACGACCCGCATGATTGAGGCAAACGGTCTCTCATTTGAGACAGACATTTGCGGGTCCGGCGACAAGTTCGCGCTCCTGCTGCACGGCTTTCCTGAAAGCAAGCATAGCTGGCGCTTCCAGATGCCGCTGCTGGCGGAGCTTGGGTACACCGTCTGGGCGCCCAATCTACGCGGCTATGGAGGCAGTTCCCGGCCGCCGAAAGTCGCTGATTACAACATGACCCACCTGCTTGGCGATGTGGCGGGCCTTATCGATGCGGCGCGCGAAGAAGGCCTGACAGGGCCAACCACCCTCATGACTCATGATTGGGGCGGCATCATTGGGTGGAATTTTGTGCTCACGCAAACCCGTCCCCTTGAGCGGTTCGTGGTGATGAACCTGCCGCACCCTACAAAGTTCATGAGCGGTGTTTCCGGCTGGGCACAGTTAAAGAAGTCCTGGTACATCTTCTTCTTCCAGATCCCTTGGCTGCCGGAAAAACTCATGACCTCGCGGAATGCGCAGGCTATCGGCGATGCCTTCTGGAATATGGCCGTCGACAAGACAAATTTTGGCCCCGAGGTGCTTCAGCATTACCGTGAGAATGCACTCCTCCCCGGTGCGATGAAGGCCATGATCAATTATTATCGGGCGTCCTTCCGTAACAATCCCATGAAAGAGATCTGGCAGAACCCACCGCAGGTCCGCACCCCCACTTTGATGGTTTGGGGTGAGGAGGATGCGGCCCTGGGGAAAGAACTCACCTATGGAACCGATGCTCTGGTGGAGGATTTCACGCTCCGGTATCTCCCCGATGTGTCACACTGGGTGCAACAGGAGGCGCCGGATATCGTGAACGCCATGCTGGAGGCATGGTTAACAGGCACGCCGGTGCCGGAAGCATCAGAGGTACCTAAGTTATGAGCGGGTCGGGCATCAATAAAGAGACAGATGAGAGCGGCGAAATTCAGATCGGACCGACCTCGGCGGGTATGGTGCGGGTGTTCTTCCGCAGTTCGCAATTTGAACTGCCCATGGACTTCATGCCGGATGAGGCGGACGAGATTGCGGCGGAGCTTGCAGAGGCCGCCAACATCGCGCGCCAGTCCGGACCGAAGAAAAAGAAGCGGAAGTAGCACGCAAGTTGTGCCCAACCGTTGCTTTTTGGGCTCTGGACCTGATCCCAAATTAGACGTTAGGCTAGACCAAAAGGTGAGGTCGGATCGCGGCGGTCCGGTGGCACCAGAAATAATGTATCACCGCAGCTCTGGCTGGGGACTGCACGGCGCGGTTCTACTTTAACCGTTGCCCGTCTGGGGGATGAGTTTGAGCGCCGCGTCTAGCTTGAGTATCGAAGATCTTGTCGGGTCTCCCGATCCAGCCTGGCTTTGGGACGCTGACCGCCGGCGCATCGCCTGGGGCAATCCTGCGGCGGTCGCGTTCTGGGGAGAAGAAAGCCTCCTCGATCTGATCGAGCTCGAGTTCGACCCCGACGATCCTGCCACCCTGAAGCTCGATAGGCTGGCGACCAATTTCGACACAAACGCACCGCTCACGACAAAACTCGAGCTGCGACTCGCCGCCGAAAACCGGTGGACAATATGCACCTGCTATCCGTCCATTCTGGATGATGGTCGGCCGGGTCTTCTGGTCGTTGTTTCTCCGGACGGTCCGGGCGCAGGTGCCGGCTTCTCTCGCTTTGGCGAAATGGTTCAGGAAGCACCTCTACCGATGGTGCTGTTTGGCACCGATGGTCTGTTGCTGCACCAGAACACCGAGGCAGAACGCTTTTTCGGGACTCGCTTGAGAGAGGGAGGTCTTACTGCCTTACTCCCGGAAGAAGACGACGCGCTGCCACTCATTGCGCGGGCGGTGCGCACTGGGACAGTCAGTAAGTCTTTGCAACTGGCAACGCGGCACGGCCCCCGACTTCATCGCGTGACACTCAGGCGGGTCCATGATCCGGACACAGACGCGCAGGCCCTGCTCGCCATCTTCAGAGACATTGGCGATCGGCGTGCCTTGGAAAAAGCCGGCGAGGCGGAGCGCGACAGAATGCAGGCGCTGCTTGATCTGGTCAGCGACTTCCAGTGGCGGTTCGACAAGGACCAGGTGGTCACGCGTGTGAGCGACGGCGTGCAGAGGGCGACGGGCGCACGTCCGGACGCGCTTGTGGGCAAAAAGTGGAGTGATCTTGTCCAACAGTTGGGTCTGGGCCCAAGCACAGAGTTGACGGAAGCGCTTTCCTCCAAGGCACCCTGGCGAGACAAGGACCTGATGTGGCCGGGTGTCGAGGGTGATGTGATCCATCTGTCTCTCAGTGCCCTTCCCTTGCGAGACAGAGACGGAAATTTTGCTGGATGGAATGGGGTCGCGCGCGTCGCGGAGCCAACAAGCGATCAGGAAAGGCGCGCCGCACAGCCCCTTGCCCCAGCTGCACAGGTATCTGACCCGGACACGCTGCTCAGCTCCGTCACCGATGGCGTTCTCATGCTGGATGGGGATGGTCGGGTGATCCGCGCAAACGCTGAGGCGGACGAGGTACTGGGAGTCACGCTCGGCCGGCCGCTGGCATATGCCTTTCAGCTCTCCGATCAGCCGCGTGTGGGCGATTATATTGCGAGCCTCAAAGAAGCAGGGTTTGCCGCGACTTACGAGAACGGTTTGGAAGTCCAGACGCCTGGCGACGATGGACGATGCCTGTTGCTGGTCATCCAACCCCTTGGCAGCGATTATGCGGGGGCTGCGTTCACGGCGGCGCTGCGCGATATAACACCAGCGAAGCAGGCCGAGGCGGAGCTTCGCTCGGCTCTCTCGCAAGCCACGTCCGCCAACACCCAAAAGTCAGATTTTCTTGCCTCGGTGGCCCATGAGCTCAGAACGCCGCTCAACGCCATTATCGGTTTCTCGGAAATCATGCGTGACGAGCATTACGGCTCTTTGGGACATGAAAAATACATCGCCTATGCAGGAGACATTCACGACAGTGGCGAACTGCTCCTGAGTCTGATCAACGACCTGTTGGATCTCTCCAAAGTTGAGGCCGGAAAGTTTGAGCCGGAATTTGAGCAGGTCGATATAGCGGCCATCGTCGATCAGTGCGTCAATATGGTGAAGCCAAGTGCGGCGGATGACCGGATTTCCATTCGCTCTCAGATCGATGAACATCTGCCGGGGCTTGTGGCGGACAAGCGGAGTCTCACACAGATATTGCTGAACCTCCTGTCAAACGCGGTCAAGTTCACCCGGCCCGGCGGTCAGGTGAGCGTCATCTCATCCCTCTCAAAAGACGGGGACCTTGTGATCACTGTCCAGGATACGGGCATCGGCATGTCCGACGAGGATTTGTCCCGCGCCTTCGCCCCCTTTGGACAGGCGCGCAGCGCCGTTATACACGGCAAGAAAGGAACGGGCCTTGGGCTGCCTCTCGCCAAAGCCCTGACGGAAGCCAACAGAGGCACGCTTTCGATCGTGTCGTCGCCGGGTGATGGCACCATTGTTGAGCTCACGTTTCCGCCGACCCAGGTGCTGCAGGACTAAGTCTGGAGTTCCGGCAAGTCTCTGTAGAGATCAAGCGCTTCCGGATTCGCGAGCGCCTCGCGGTTCTTCACCTCACGGCCTTCAATGATGTCGCGGACGGCGAGCTCCGTGATCTTGCCGGACTTCGTTCTGGGAATATCGGCCACGGCGATCACCTTGGCCGGAACATGGCGGGGGCTCGCACCGGCGCGAATGTTTGATCTTATGGTCGCAATGAGATGCTCCGACAGATCGGTGTTCTCGGCGAGGACGACAAAGAGAACAACCCGCACGTCGTCCTGCCAGGATTGTCCCACAGCGATGGCCTCGCGAATTTCCGGAAGCGTTTCGACGACCGCGTAGATTTCAGCGGTGCCAATGCGGACGCCGCCTGGATTCAAGGTCGCGTCTGAGCGGCCATGAATGATGATTCCACCCTGCTCCGTCACTTCCGCAAAATCACCGTGATGCCAAACACCCGGGAAACGTTCGAAATAGGCAGAGGCGTATTTTTCACCTCGGGGATCATTCCAGAAGCCGAGGGGCATGCTTGGAAAGGGCTTGGTGCAGACCAGCTCCCCTTTTCCGGGCGCGAGTGCTTCACCTCCCTCATCCCATATCTCGACAGCCATGCCCAATCCTTTGGACTGAATTTCGCCCTTCCAGACGGGCAGCACCGGATTGCCGAGTACAAAGCAGGAGAGTATGTCGGTGCCGCCAGAGATGGACGACAGCTGAACGTCTTCCTTGATGGCGCGATAGACATAATCAAAACCCTCGTCCACCAAAGGCGATCCTGTTGAGAGGATCAGACGCAGGTCGTCCAGCTTGTGCGTGTCTGACGGTCTCAGCCCTTCTTTGTTGAGGGCGTCGATGAACTTGGCAGAGGTGCCAAAGACATTGACGCCAACCTCGTCGGCATAGTCGAAGAGCACATTGCCATTCGGATAAAACGGTGAGCCATCATAGAGCGCCAGCGTTGCCCCCACGCCCAGACCCGCCACGAGCCAGTTCCACATCATCCACCCACAGGTGGTGAAATAGAAAAGCGTGTCTCCCTCCTTCAGGTCGCAATGAAGTACATGCTCTTTCAATTGCTGGAGAAGCGTGCCGCCGGCGGAGTGGACAATGCATTTTGGTGCGCCGGTCGTGCCGCTGGAAAACATGATGTAGAGTGGATGGTTGAAGGGCAGCTGTTCAAACACGATGTCGGCCGCTGCAAAAGGTGCACAGGCACCCTGCCAATCGATGGTTTTTTCGACATCTGACATGCCGGTGCCGAGGAACGGCACGATGACAATACGCTCAAGTGTTGGAAGCTCTGCTGCTATTTTGCGGAGGTTGTCTTCAAGCGGCAGCGATTTGCCATTGTAGCGATAGCCATCGCTGGCGATGAGCACCTTGGGTTCAATCTGTCCGAACCGATCGAGGACCCCTTTTGGTCCGAAGTCTGGAGAGCAGGACGACCAGACCGCGCCAATACTTGCAGTGGCCAGCATGGCAATGATGGTCTCCGGCATGTTGGGCATATAGCCGGCCACCCTGTCGCCGGGCTTGATGCCCCAGGAGCGCAAAGCTTGCGCAAAGCGCGAGACGGATCGGTGCAACTCGTCCCAGGAAACAGTGCGCTTGTGATCCCCTTCACTATTGAAGTAAAGCGCCGGTGAAGCTCCATCTTTGCGCAGCAGGTTTTCCGCGAAGTTGAGGCGCGCATCGGGGAAAAACTCCGCACCCGGCATGGTTTCTTTCCCAAGAACACGCCCGCCTTTTTCAGAGGCGATCACTCCGCAAAACTCCCAGACTAAATCCCAGAAGTCCGCCGTCTCTGTTATGGACCAATCATGCAGAGCCGCATAATCCGTTAGCTCCTTGTCGGCACGGCGTTCAGCCTCCAGGCGAAATTGGTTCATCGCGGTGGCGGACGCACGCGCTTCGCTCGGCGTCCATAGAGGTGAATTGGGGGATGCAGAATACTTACTGGTCATACCCAGCTTTTAAGCTGCACCCCCCAATCCTTCAAGTCCACTGGAGAGGACGTTACGCCTCATCCTCCTCCAATGCGGGGCTTAAGTCCTCCGACGACTGCACTGCATGGAAACGGGCGAGATAGCCCCCCTCCCGTGTCGCCAATTCGTCATAGGTCCCATCCTCCACGATGGTGCCATTCTCAAACACGAGAATCCGATCAACCTGGCGGACCGTCGACAGACGGTGCGCGATGATGATCGTGGTCCGTCCTTTCATCAGGTCCTGCATGGCTTCCTGAACGGCGGCTTCCGTCACCACATCGAGGCTGGAGGTGGCTTCATCAAGCACCAGGATGGGCGCGTCCGCAAGGAACGCCCGGGCAATGGCCACCCGCTGGCGTTCGCCACCGGAGAGTTTCACGCCCCGTTCCCCCACCATCGTGCCCAGACCATCCGGCAGGCCCAAGATGAACTCGTCGGCGCGCGCGAGGCGGGCCGCCTTCATCACATCAGCTTCAGACGCCTCCGGGTTGGCGTAAGCGATGTTTTCACCGAGGCTTCGGTGAAAGAGCAGCGGTTCCTGCGGCACAACCGAGACCGCGCGCCGCAGACTCACAGGATCGACGGTCGCGATATCCTGCCCATCGATCAGCACCTGACCGCTGTCGAGATCATAGAGACGCTGAAGCAGCTTCACGAACGTGCTCTTGCCGGATCCTGACTTGCCGACCAGCGCGATCTTTTCTCCCGCTTTGATCTTCAAAGACAGGTTCGAATAGACCGCTTGATCCTTCCGCGGATAGTGAAAGCCCACATGGTCGAAGTTGATCTCACCTGCGTGCAAGTTGAGCGCCGGCGCGCCCTCTTTGACCGCCGGTTCCATCGGCAATTCATGGAACTGCACCAGATCTTCGATCTCGGACACCCCCTGCTGCAGGTTTTGCAGGTGGTAGCCCATGTCGCGAAGGTAAGCGTTAATCAACAGGTAGGTCGTGATCGCAAAGACAATGTCTCCTGTGGTCGCACGACCCGCCGCCCATTCAGCCACGATCAATCCGACGATCCCGGCAACCAGCAACACAGCAGCCGCATTCTGCACGATGAGAAGGTTTTCCATCATCGCCCAAGCGCCCACCGCCTTGCCCCGCCAAAAATCTGCGAGGGATAAGAGCCGTGCGTCCTCACGGGCCTCCGTGCCAAAGCTTTTCACGACCGAGTTACAGGTGATCGCGTCCGCAACCTGTGCGCCCACTTCACTGTCGGCGTCCATATGCGCACGGTGACGTGAGGGCAAATGCCGGATGGCTAGCCAGGCAGTCACGCCCACGTAGAAGGCACTGGTGACACCTGCATAGAGACCGACCAACGGCCAGCGCCAGGCGAGAACCACCAAAATGCCGACAAGCATGAGGGCCGCAGGCAGTAGCGCGGCATAAACGGTGTCAGCGATCGTGTCATAAGCCCACATGCCACGGGTGAGTTTCCTCACCGTAGCCCCGGCGTGGGAGCTCTCGTGCCAGTTCGCGGGGTAGCGCTGCACACGCGCAAACCCTTCGGTGATGATGTCGCGCATCACCCGCGCTGCGAAGTGCATCCAAAGCCGGAATTTCAGGCGCTGGGCCGTGAAGAAGACCACGCTTTGGCCTACAAAAAGGATGGCAGCCCACACCGTTGTGTCGATCTGATCCGGGGTTGGCGGAACGTCAGCGGTGGAAATGGTGTCAACCAGATAGCCTGAGACCACGGGGAACATGATGTCGATGGCGACGTTGACCACGAGGCCAACCATCAGCAGCACGAACCAGAAACCCTGGCGGCGCCAATAAAACCAGATAAACGACGTCACCTGTCGGGCAGAGACTGTGCGTTTCATGTCATTCTCGCTTTCCAAACGGAAAACGCTCCTAACGTCAAGAGCCTGGACGACGCGGATTCATCGCGGGACACATGGCTCGAATATTTGAATCTTGAGAAAGCCGCTAAGGGCTGTTGCGCAGACATGATCGGACGTCAGCCAACGCAGGCTGACCTGATCACTGGGCTCTGCTCGGTCTCATTTGAGGTGAGCCTTGGAAACTCCGACAAGGAGGTCCCCGCGGCTCGGATCTAAATCAGAGGCCGACGCAGAGAATGTTCGGAATTTTCACGACCGGTTCCATTGTGGAGCCTTTTCCTGTGTCCGATGCGGCGTTGCACAATTACATCGCCGCTTGTGCGCTGGGCAAACCTTGCCCGTTGGTCGCTCGAACATACGCTCTTCTTTTCAGAAACCAAGGGGGCCGCAGTTCACAATTTTGATTTTGACATCAATGTGACCGAAATGCCGCATTCCTCGCTGCGCGCCTTGACCCCGATGGGATCATTTTTCCGCCACACTTGATCGCAAAACTATCGATATCATAGCCAGGACATTGAGGGGCTTCATGTCACGCTTTCTTTCTTTTCTCTTCGTCGTCGTTTTGCTTGTTGTGGGCGTGTTGTTTGCAGCACCCTCTTTCATCCCCGTGGAAAGCTATAAGCCGCAGATCTCCGCTCTGGTCAAAGAACAGACCGGTCGTGATCTGACAATTGATGGCGATATCAGCCTCTCTTTTCTCCCGCGCTTGGCGGTGAGCGTGAACGATGTCTCTTTTCAGAATGCGGATTGGGCCGACGCCCCGCATATGGCCAAGATGGATCAGCTCGAGATCGTGCTGAAGATTCTCCCCCTTATCCGCGGTGAGGTCGCGCTCGACCGGTTCATTATGGTGCGACCTGAGATTGATCTTGCGGTCAACCGGCAGGGCGTCGGCAATTGGGTATTTGATGTGCCCGCGCAAGGTGAGGTGGCACCCGCCGCTGACCCAGCGCCAAGCGCTGAAGATGGTGGGTTCACCCCGCAGGTCACAGACATTCAGCTCGGCGAAATCTCCCTGCTTGATGGCCTGGTGCGCTACTCAAATCTCGCGACGGGCGACGTTTATGAAGCGAGTGACATCAATCTCGACGTGTCGCTACCCAGCCTGGACGCGCCTTTGGGCGTCGATGGTTCACTTGTCTGGAACGAAGACACAGTTGAGCTCAGCCTTGATGTTGCGGAACCGCGCGCCCTGTCCGTTGGCGAGATGTCCGACATCGACCTCAGCCTTTCTGCGCCCAAGGTAACGGCAAGCTTCACTGGCAATGGCAAGATCAGCCCCGTGCTCACGATTAATGGCACGACCGCTCTCAACATCCCTTCTGTTAGAGCCTTGGCGGCTTGGGCAGGGCAGCCCATGGCTGATGGCGACGGGTTTGGCGCCCTTGACCTTACCGGCACCGTCGCTGTGGTCGGCGATACATATTCATTCACTGGGGCCACGCTAGCCTTCGACGGGATGAACGGAACCGGCGACCTCACGGTCGACGCCGGTCGGGCTGTGCCCAAGCTGACCGGCGCTTTAGCGTTGGATAGGCTCGACGCCAATGTGTATCTCGCAGATGGCGACTCTTCTGCTGGACAAGGTGCGCCGTCCGGGGGGAGTGGCGGTGGCTCTTCCGGTTGGAGCGACGCCCCGATTGATCTCTCGGGCCTCAAAGCTATTGATGCCGACCTCAAGCTCAGCGTTGATCAAATCCTCTTCCAGGACCTCACCATCGGCAAGAGCGCGCTTGATATCCTGATGAATGGCGGGAAGCTTACCGCCAAACTGACTGAACTTGCGCTCTATGAAGGCGCCGGCGTTGGGCAGTTGGTCCTGGATGGATCGGGTGCCACGCCAGCCGTTGGGGCCAAATTCAATCTGAGCGGCCTGTCTGCCTACCCTTTCCTCAAAGATGCTGCCGCCTTTGAACGGATTGAAGGTCTCGGCGCCTTCAACTTCGATGTCAGCACACGCGGGAAAAGTCAGAAGGCGATGATGAGCGCGCTTAATGGCTCCGGCGCTGTCAAATTCACGGATGGGGCCATCCGCGGTATCAATATCGCCCAGCTTTCGCGCAACGTATTTGCCGCCGCCACCAGCGGCTGGGAGTCCGGCGGCGCTCAAAGTACAGACTTCTCCGAGCTTGGCGGCACTTTCTCGATTGCCCGGGGCATCCTCACCAATAATGACTTCAAGATGTTGGGACCCCTCGTTCGGGTCACCGGCAAGGGCACGGTCAACATGCCTGACCAGACCCTCAACTACCGAGTGGAGCCGAAACTCGCGGCAACGCTGGAGGGTCAGGGCGGTTCCGGCGATGTCACCGGGATTGAAGTGCCGGTCGTCATCTCAGGACCTTGGAGCAATCCGAGCTTCACGCCTGATCTCGCCGCAATCATCAGCGATCCGGACGGCATCAAAGACGTGATCGACAGCGTCAAAGAAGACGGCGGCAAAGGCCTGCTTCAGGGTATTCTGGGTGGCGGCGGAGCGTCTGACGCGTCTGGCGGAGCTTCCGAGGACGAAAAGCCACGGGTGGAAGACACCATTCGCGGTCTCTTCAACCGGTAACGAAGTACCGCAAGAGCTCAGACTTTCTTGAAGGCTGACAGGTCGGCATATTCCTTGACGCCATCGACCCTATATTGCCGCCGCTGCAATTTGGGATAGGTGCAGACATCAATGGCAGGCCGCGTCCCGCCCATGAGATACACCAGATCTTCCGAGCCCTCGTTACGCATGGCATGCGCGGGCCCGCCTTTGGGAAAGAGCAAAACGTCACCAGGACCGACGTCGAACAGCTCGTCACCCAGTTCAGATTTCCCCTGCCCGGAGATGATGTAGACAAACTCCTCATCCTGGTCGTGATAGTGAAATTCCGTCGTCTCTCGTCCGGGCTCAATCCGAACGATGTGCAGCCCCATATCCGTGAGCCCGGCAAGATCGCCCAAGGTTCGGGTCAGGCGAACCGCATTCTCGTTGTATTGGTGCACATGGCATCGCTCATCCATGGCGTCGATCCTTGCCGCGGGAAAAAAGCAGCGTTCTTTGAGGTTTTCTGCCATTGCTCACATTCCTTTCGAGGGGCCGCATTCAGCGCTTAGATGGCACGGGGGCACTTGGATGGCTAGACTGTCCTTGCTCGAATCACTCAAAGGCACCCCCTTGCTGTACAACGCACTCGCCGCCCTTGTGAAATTCACGATCGCCTCCGTGGCGATCGGGGCGGCCCTGTCCGCCCTCGACATCAAAGCCACCGACGTCTTGAGCGATATGGGCATGACACCGGAGCGGATGCGGCTGGTCCTGTCAGATGCCGTCGACTGGGCCCTGCCGCATTTCATGCTTGGGGCCATGGTGATCGTGCCGATCTGGCTTGTGTTGTTCCTTTTGAAACCGCCCAGCATCAACAAATAACCATCACTCCCTTGCCGCCACTTGCGATGCGGGTCTCAAACTCTAAATTAGGTGATCAAAGAACCGGACCGGTGGTCGGCCGGTCGACGCAATGCATTTGCACCTCCAGACGCCCTGGACCAGAGAAGCAAATGCACCTGATCTGGGAGGATCTTCCATGAAAAAATTGGTTGTGACCGCAGCAGCGCTCGCCATGAGCACGAGCTTCGCGATGGCGGATATCGGCGCCGGCCTTGTCGGCAACACAGTGACGCTGACCGGGCCTGACGGAACGGTGACCAAGGTGCATTATCCTGACGCATCCAACATAGTCCTCAAACTGCCGGACGGCGCGGAAGTGCCAGGGACATGGCGTGTTGAAGGAAATTCAATCTGTACGGTAGCAGGTGATCAACCGGAAAACTGCACACCCCCCATTGACGAAGCTCCTGCTGTCGGAAGCTCCGGCACCATCGACGGCGAGGGTGGATCCGTAGCCTGGGCCGTGACAGCCGGCAAGGACTTCTAAGTCTACCATTCAGGATTTACTCAAAACGGCCCCTATTGTTGAATATGGGGCCGTTTTTTATTGTATTTGAGCGAAACTGTTTTCCTGCGAAAATCGAATGCTTGCAGTAGACTGTCAGCCATATCGATTCGCCAGAGTCGGCCTATGTGAAAAGGCAAACGACCGGCGCTCGTTTTTTTGTTTTGTCGCGTTTTCGGACGGAAAACCGTTTCCACTTTTCCTGAAAACGCTCACTTGAGGGGCCCAACAATGTCGAGACTGGCAGGCAAAAGCACAATCATCACCGGTGCAGGAAGCGGCATCGGCCGGGCAAGCGCGCTGATCTTCGCGCGGGAAGGTGCGAATGTAGTCGCTGTTGACCGGGTTGAGGGCGCCGTCGACGAAACGGCGGAGATGGTCCGGGCGAAGGGCGGCACGATCAAGACCGTTGCCGCCGATGTCGGCGACGAAAATGCGGTCAAAGGGTTTGTCGATTTTTGCATCGCCGAATTCGGCGGCCTGGATGCTGTTTATGCGAATGCAGGTGTGAGCGGTGGGCTGGTCCCCATCCAAGATCAGACGCCGGCCATGTGGGAAGAGATTCTCCGGGTCAATCTGATTGGTCCGTTTCTCGCGATCAAGCATGCGTCGCCACACATGATCAAACAGGGCAAAGGGTCCATCGTGTGCACGGCGTCGGTCGCGGGTTTGCGGGCCAATGCAGGCAACACGCCCTATTCCGCCTCAAAAGCCGGCGTGATCAGTCTCGTTCAAACCGCCGCCAATCAGTTTTATGGCACCGGCGTTCGTGTCAACGCAATCTGCCCCGGTCTTATCGAGACAGGTATGACGGCGCCGCTCTTTGAGGGCGCACGGGCACGCGGCAGCGAAGCGAAGATCGGTCAGCTCAACCCGACCGCGCGCTATGGTCACCCCGAAGAGATTGCCAATATGGCGCTGTTCCTTGCGAGCGATGAAGCGTCTTATGTCAATGGGCAAGCAATCCCTGTCTGTGGCGGCCTTTCCAGCACGCACCCCTTTGCGCCGAGCCGCCGGGGCGCCTGATCAACCAGTATGAGCCGACTGCCATCTGCCGAAATTACCTGGCGCGCCGATGGCAGTCCGCAATCAACGCGCTTTGACGATATCTATTTCTCCAGCGATAACGGTCTGGCGGAAACAAAGCACGTATTTCTCAACGGAAACGCGCTCCCGGATGCCTGGGCCGACTGCGAGCATTTCACGATTGGTGAGACGGGTTTCGGGACCGGCCTGAACTTTCTGGCTACCTGGGCGCTGTGGCGAGAAACATATAAGCTACATCAGCATCTCCATTTCATTTCCGTTGAAGGGTTTCCGCTCACCGCTGAGGAGCTGTTTCGCACGCTCGAGAAATGGCCGGACCTTGAGCCACTCGCCGCGGAACTTATTGCGCACTATCCCGCACCCCATACCGGCACCCATCTGCTTCACCTGTCCGACAATGTGTCTCTGACGCTCTGTGAAGATGATGTACTCCCCGCGTTGAGCCAGCTTGAAGCAGAGGTCGATGCCTGGTTCCTTGATGGATTTTCTCCAGCGACCAATCCAGACATGTGGTCCGACGCAGTCTTTGCGGAGGTGGCGCGGCTTTCGAAGGTTGGGACGACCTTCGCGACCTTCACAGCCGCGGGAGCCGTCCGTCGCGGTTTGGCGGCACAGGGATTTGCTGTCGAGAAAGTCAAAGGGTTCGGACGTAAACGGGAGATGCTGGTCGGGCGCATGGAGGAACCGCCAACGCAGAAGTTGTCAAACCCCTGGTATCGCGTGCCGCCTGCCGCCGCCCCTAAAGATGTTCTCATTATCGGCGCAGGCATCGCCGGTGCCGCCACGGCCCATGCGCTCAGACGGCGCGGCGTCTCGGTGAGACTGTTGGAGGGGCAAGGGCTTGGCGCAGGCGCGTCGGGGAACCCGGCTGCTCTTTTCATGCCGCGCTTTTCGGTCGAGCCGACGCCGGAGGATGATTTCCATGTCGCCGCCTATCTCCACGCCGAACGCGTCATGCAGGAGCTCCGGCCGGACGCAGCAGACACGGTTTTTGATCCCCGCGGCGTGCTGCAATGTGCACGGACTGACGCCGAGGCCAAAAGGTTTGAGAAAATTGCGGCCCGGGGCCCGCTTCCACCCGGCCATCTTGAGTTGATCTCGGCTCAAGACCTGCCGGATGTTGCCGGGTTTGAAACCGGCTTCCCGGCCTTTCTGTTTCCGCGCTCGGGCGTTGTCGACCCTCGCGCTTTGTTGAGGGCGCTCACAGGAGACACTGAGATTGAGCAAACACCCGTTACATCCGTGGACGCCCATGACGGACAGTGGATTCCGAACAAAAGCGCGTCGGACAGCGCGCAGGCTCTTGTGCTTGCGAATGGTCCGGGCCTGACCGGTTTTGCAGAGACAGCGTGGCTTCCGCTTGAACCTGTGCTGGGTCAGATCACCGACCTGCCGACGGGCACGCTACCGTACCAACCCCACGCTTTGGTCGCCGGGTCTTATCTGATTTCTCGTAGCGATGGATCTGCGCTGACAGGCGCCACCTACGAACTCGGGAAAGAAGCGGACCTGGCTCACGAGCCGACGGTCGTCGGTCATCGGCACAATCTCAGCGATCTGGCGCGGGTCTTTCCGTCTTTTGAAAGCGCACTCACAGGTCTCAATCCTGCCGACCTGTCCGGCCGCGTGTCTTTCAGGGCGCAGGTCCCGGACCGCGTGCCCTTCGCCGGGCCTGCGCCGATCCACGACGCCTATCTGTCGGCCTATGACCGGCTTCGCCATGGCGACCGGTTTGCAGGGTACCCCACAGCCCCGCTGCATCCAGACCTGTGGCTGATCGGTGGTCTAGGGGCTCGAGGTTTTACCACCGGCCTGCTGCTCGGCGAATTGCTTGCGGCGCAAATAACCAGGACACCCCAGCCACTCCCCCGTGACCTTGCGGAAGCCGTCCATCCCGCCCGCTTCATCATTCGGGCTTTGAGAAAAAACCGGACTTAAGCGCTTTTCTTTGGCCTTGAACCGCCTATCCTCTCCCCATCGACATTTCTACTTTCAAGGAGAGGGCTCTCATGGACCTCAGTTTCAGCGCAGCAGACGAAAAATTCCGGCTCGAAGTTCGGGAGTTTTTTGCCAACGAATATCCCGCCGAAATTCTGGCCAAGGTGCAGAACGGTCAGCAGCTCAACAAAGCAGATTACCAACGCTCTGAAGCGGCGCTGAACGATAAGGGCTGGGTCGCCGTCAACTGGCCGAAGGAGTATGGCGGCACCGGTTGGACGGCAACGCAAAAGTTCATCTTTGATGATGAGCTCGAAAGAGCGGGCGCCCCCAATGTCATCCCCATGGGCCTGCTCTATGTCGCACCGGTGATTTACACGTTTGGGTCGGAGGAGCAAAAGAAACGCTGGCTGCCCGACATCCTTGCCAGCCGCACCTTCTGGGGTCAGGGATATTCCGAACCGGAGTCCGGTTCAGACCTGGCGTCGTTGCAATGCAAAGCGGAGCGCGACGGTGACGAGTATGTCGTCAACGGGACCAAGATCTGGACCAGCCAGGGACATTATGCCGACTGGTTCTTCTGTCTCGTTCGCACCGACAATAGCGGTAAGAAGCAGGAAGGCATTTCGTTCCTGTGTATGGATGCGAAGACGCCCGGCATCACGGTCTATCCGATCATCACCATTGACGGCAGCCATTACCTCAACCGGATCGAGTTCGACAATGTGCGCGTGCCTGCTGAAAATCTGATCGGCGAAGAAGGCATGGGCTGGACCTACTCCAAGTACCTGCTTTCCAACGAACGGACATCTTACGCCCACATTGCCGGCAAACGCGCCGACATTGCGCGGCTCAAAGAGATTGCCGGCACGATTCAGTCCGGCAACCGGTCGCTCATGGATGATCCCGCCTTTGCCAACAAGCTCGCAGAAGTTGAGATTGATCTGACAGCGTTGGAGTTCACGGCGCTGCGCGCGCTGTCTTCCGTCGCCGCCGGGGATGCGCCGGGTGAAGAAAGCTCCGCGCTCAAGATCCTGGCGACTGAAAATGCGCAGGCCATAACCGAGCTGTTTCTGGAAGCCAGTGGCGCCAATGCCATTCCCTTTTTCCCGGACCGGAGCGACGCCGACTGGAACGAGGGCAGCGGTATTCCCGCCTTCGCGGCACCCTCAACGGCCTCCTATTTCTTCAACCGGGCCCAGACGATCTATGGCGGGGCCACCGAGGTGCAGAAAAATATTATTTCAAAACAAGTACTTGGCCTGAGTTAGTCTGCAACACGCAGATTCTTCTTGAAATAGTTTAACGATAAACTATATTGGTTTAACGTTGAACTATTAGAGGATCTGCGCCATGGCCAGCCGTCGCCGTTTTCTGAAAATCATGGGCTCCACTGCCATCATCGCCGCTGCCGGTGTTGGTGGGTTTGCCGTGACCCGCACACCGACGGACGCTGTTGCGCCCTGGAAGCGCGCCGGCGGGGCCGACTATGCGGAGCCCCGCATGCGGGCTTTGTCCTACGCAATCCTCGCGCCCAATCCCCACAATCGGCAGCCCTGGCAGGTGGACCTGTCTGAACCTGATGTCGCAACGCTCTATTGTGATCTCGACCGTCTACTGCCGGAGACCGATCCATTTGACCGGCAGATTGTCATTGGGCTTGGCTGTTTCCTGGAGCTTGCCCGGATGGCGGCTGCCGAAGACGGACGGGCGGTCACAATTGAGCCTTTCCCTGAAGGCGCGCCGGATCAAAAACTCGACACGCGCCCCATTGCGCGCATGCGCTTTGGTGAACCGGGCTCTGCCACGCCTGACCCGCTCTTCGCGCAGGTATTGGTGCGCCGCTCTCTGAAGGAACCCTATGACACCACTCGAGATGTGGCCGAGGACAGCCTCGCGGCGATCGCGTCTGTGGTGCCGGAGAATGTCAACGTCGAGTTCACTCTCGATCCCGCACGCCGCGAGACGTTGCGGGAGCTCAGTTGGGCCGCCCATCAGATCGAAGTCCTGACCCACCGCACCAATATGGAGAGTGTCGACCTGATGCGGATCGGCAAAGCGGAAATCAACGCCAACCCGGACGGGATTGATATTGGTGGCTCCGCCTTTCTTGATGCGGCGGCGCTCGCCGGCATCATCTCCCGCGAAGAGCTCGCCGACCCTAATTCCGAAGGGTTCAAAATCGGCCTCGACATGTATCGGGAGATGATGTTCACCGCGATGGCGCATCTCTGGCTCACGACAGATGGCAATACACGCGGCGACCAGTTGAACGCTGGGGCTGCCTGGATACGGGCAAATATGAAAGCCACCGAACTTGGGCTTGGCATTCACCCCCTCTCCCAATCGCTGCAGGAATATGTGGAGATGGAATCGCTCTACAAAGACATCCATGCCGAACTGGCGGCGCCAGGACACCGGATACAAATGTTCGCCCGTTTGGGGTACGGTCCCACCATTCCCGGTGGGCCCCGCTGGCCTCTTGAGACAAGGATCCTGAACGCGTGACAGACCAAGTAGAGAGTGAGAGCCGTGAGGACCAAAGCTCCACTCTCTATGCCTTTTTCAATGAAATAGGCATTATCAACCAGCTTTTCTCTACAGCGTTTCGGCGTTCTCTGCCTGAAGGCATGACCAGCGCGCAATTCTCCGTGCTCAATCATTTCGCGCGTCTGGGCAGCGCGCGAACGCCAGCGCAACTCGCTGCGTCGTTTCAGGTGACCAAAGGCGCCATGACCAACACACTGCAAAAGCTCGAAGAGAAAGGCTATGTGGCGATCGAGACAGATCCGTCGGACCGGCGCAGCAAGATCGTGACTGTGACGGAAAATGGCCTTGCCAAGCGTGAGGAAACATTGGCCGCCACCGCACCTGCGCTCTCTCAGATGATTGAAGATCTGGATATCTCTGACATCAAAGCGTCGCTACCCTTCCTGCGCGAGGTGCGCAAGTATCTTGATCAGGCGCGCGACGAGATCGACTTCGCCAACTTATAGGCACTGCCGACTAGTGCCACAGATGAGTCAGTCCGGCTGTCATATAGGCGCCATCCTTTTTGACGAATCACTTCCCAACCATCAGAATCGACCTACTTGAGAGAACACACCCGCATCCCTTTGGAGGAGAGGCCTATGCGCGAGATGTTGTTTGCGCTCTCAACGACGGCGGCATTTTGGGTGGTCGTGGGAGTCGTCTTGTATCAGGTAGTTGTTGTGTAAAATCTATGCGGCGAATGGCGGTCAGACGTGCTGGCCGCCATTGATGTGAATCTCGGCACCATTCACGTAGGAAGACTGATCCGTGCAGAGGAAGTAGATGGTGCGCGCCACTTCTTCCGGGGTGCCCAGTCGCTGCATCGGAATCTCGGCGACGATTTTGTCCGTCCCCGGTGACAGGATTGCCGTATCAATTTCTCCCGGCGCAATCGCGTTCACGCGAATTCCTCTCCGACCGAAATCGGAGGCCATTTCGCGGGTGAGGCCTGCCAGGGCGGATTTGGATGTGCCGTAGGCTGATCCGGCAAACGGATGGACACGGGTGCCGGCGATTGAGGTCACGTTCACCACAGACCCTTTGGCGGCAGCGAGTTCGTTCACCAAGCCGCGCGCCAGGCTGACCGGCGCAAAGAAATTGACTTCAAAAACCCGACGCCACGCTTCCATATCTGTTTCGAAGACACCCAGACGGCTGCCATCCTCCGCTTTAGGCGATATGGCCGCGTTGTTGACCAGTGCATTCAGATGGCTGCCCTGATCCTGGAGCCGAAGCCGCATTTCAGCGACAGCTTCGCTCACGTTTGCCGGGTCTGCCAGATCGACCTGTATGTGATCCTCCGGCCCTGCTTCCCAGGGACAATCCTCAGGGAATGGATGCCGGGAGCAGGTAATGACCCGCCAGCCCGCGCTCGAAAAACGCTTCACTGTTGCATGACCAATGCCGCGGCTGGCCCCGGTCAGGATGAGGGTTTTCTTGTGGTTTGATGGATCGCTCATGAAGGCAATCTAGTGGAACCCTGCTTTCATGACCAGCAAGAGCTTTGTCACACTCTCGTTAGTTTGAAAGCGGCGTGAATGTCGTCCAGCGCCGCGTCGGGCGCCCCATCCGCTGGTATCGCTATCCAATCGATATCCCCAAGATCGAAGGTCATCTGATGCCTAACCACGTCAACGTCGGCATCTGATGCATCGGTTCCCATCTCTGAACGCTGCCTGACACGGCTTTCAAGCACATTTTCTGGAGCTTCAAGCCAAATGCCCGCGAACGGGGTCGACCGACTTGCTGCCACCCTTTCAATCGCTTCGCGCTCTGCCGGTTTTGCGAATACGGCGTCACAGATCACCATCTGACCTGCGTCCAGAGCGATGCCGGCCAGCCTCCCCATCTCCTCATACACCCGATCACTGGCTGTCTGGGTATAGGCCTCAGACGGCAGCCGATCAGCATCGGCCACGCCCGCAAGCCTTTTTCGGATAATGTCGGTTCGCAAATGAACTGCGCCTGCCCCGCCGCCCAGATACGGCGCGAGACGCCTGGCAATCGTGGTTTTTCCTGTCCCGGATAGTCCGCCAATCGCACAAAGACGGCTTTGGGTCGGCATCAACACGTCTTTCGCAAACTGCGCATACGCCAACGCCAGGTCTCGAAGGTTTGCCGCATCGCCGTTGGCATTGTCGGACATCCGCGCCGTCACATGGGATCGCACGCTCGCCCGAATACTCATAAAAAACGGCAGCGCCTGAAGCCCAGTAAGTGTCGCCGGCAGATCATCAAGCGTCTGCGCCTGCAGATAGGCGTTCATCGCCGCGTTGGCATAGGCGGCCAATCGGGGATCCTGTGTTGCTCTGAAGGCAAGATCCATCAGCAAAAAGGCAAGGTCATAAAGCGTGTCAATGCGGGCAAATTGATCGTTGAACTCGATACAATCGAACGGCACCGGCTCACCATCAAGGCACACCACATTGTTGAGATGAAGGTCGCCGTGACAATGCCGCACCCAACCCGACCTGCGGCGCCTTTCAATGAGCCCCGACAGCGCTGCAAGATTGTCGGCATACAACGAGCCCAAACCGTCGATGAGAGATTGCGGGTAGATGGCTCCGATAAACGGATCAAAATTCTTGCGGTTGCTCTCGAGGATTTCCGCAAATCTTGTCGGCCCTCCGTCTGAGAGGCAGACCTCTGCTTCCTTATGAAACCGCCCCACTTCTCTCGCCAATGCCTCTACCAAGGGCGCGGTCAAAGCGCCCCGGTCCGCCATACTCGAAAGAAGTTTGGATTGATCGAAGCGCGCCATCTTCACGACCCAATCAACGATCGGGCCTCTGTCAGCTGCGTCAGCCTGCTCAACGAGGCGAAGACCATCCACGGTTTCGACAACCGCCATAACACCCAGATAGAGGGTTGGGGCGGTCCTCTGATTAAGCAATACTTCCCGCACACAGGCTTCGCGGCGTTGATCCAGCGTTGTGAAGTCCAGATAGACCAGATCGAGGCGTTTTTTCAGTTTGTAGGCAAGGTCTCCCGCCAAAAAGATCACGGAGATATGCGTATCCATACGCTCAACGAGCGTGCCAGGGGCAAGACCATAAGCTGTCGGAGAGGCCAAAAAATTCTCAACAGCGTCTGCATCTCCGGCGGTCATCAGGTCCGCTCAAAGTCCGTGATGGTCTCAACGCCGGCGGGGTCCTGATGCGACAGCACTTCGCTTCCCGGGAAGGCGTGGCGCACCGCAGCTTCGACACGGTCTGCCACTTCATGCGCCCGAGTCAAACTCATGGCGCCATCAAGCTCCAAGTGAAACTGGATGAAGGGCTTGGTGCCAGCCATGCGCGTTCTCAGGTCGTGCATATCCTGCACATCTTCATCTGCGAGCACGATGGATCTGATCTTGTCGCGTTCTTCTTCAGGCAGTTCCTGATCCATGAGCTGTTGGACCGATTGATCCGCTATTTGCCATGCGCTGTAGGCAATGAAGCACGCTATCATGATCCCGAAGACAGGATCGGCCCAGATAAAGCCCGGAAAGGCAGACAGTGCAAGCGCGGCGATCACCGCCAGGTTCATCAGAAGATCGCCCTTGTAGTGGATCGAATCTGCGGCAATGGCAAGTGAGTTGGTCTGACGCACGACACGAGTCTGATAGGCAACCAGCGCAAGGGTCAAAGCGATGGCGATCACAGTCACAACAATCCCGATGCCTGAGCTTGAGACAGGTACGGGATCAATCAACCGCGCCCCCGCCTCCCAGAGAATGTAGAGCGCTGAGACAACAATGATTGTCGCCTGGCCCAAGCCAGCCATCGCCTCCGCTTTGCCATGCCCGAAGCGATGATCATGATCCGCAGGTGTCAGAGCTGCCCTAACCGCAAACAGATTGAGGACTGAGGCCGCCATATCAAGAACCGAGTCAAACAGGGTCGCCAGCATGGCCACCGACCCGGTTATGGCGAACGCGACCGCTTTCATGGTGATCAATGACAGTGCAACGCCGACCGCGGCGTAGGTCGCCCGGCGCATCAGCCTGTCATTGGTCGCGGTGGTCACCATAAGTCTATTAAGCCTTGCCTCATGGGAATAGCTTCGACGTCAGCCAAGGCGCACCCTCAGCCTCTCGGCGAAAAACCAGGCGATCGTGAAGACGGAAGGGACGGTCGCGCCAAAACTCTATCTGGCTTGGCGTCAGTCGGAAGCCGGACCAGTGCGGGGGCCGATCCACCTTCTTGATCGCATATTTCGCGCCATACCGCGCGACTTCTTTCTCCAGTTCGAAGCGCCCTTCCATCGGCCGCGACTGTTTAGACGCCCAAGCACCAATCTGGCTGTCCTTGGCGCGGGTTGCAAAATAGGCGTCAGCTTCTTCCTCTGTGACCGACGAGATCGCGCCGCGCACACGGATCTGGCGTCGCAGACTCTTCCAGTGAAAACAGAGAGCGGCTTGAGGGTTCTCGGCAAGTTCGTTGCCCTTGGCACTTTCGAGATTGGTGTAAAACACAAATCCGTCCGGGCCCATACCTTTGAGCAACACCATCCGCACGTCCGGCAAGCCTGATGCATCAGCCGTTGCCAGCGCCATGGCATTGGGGTCGTTGGGCTCAGTTTCGCGCGCTTCTGCCATCCATTCTTCAAAAAGCAAGAAGGGATCTGTGCCAACGATAGTTTCTAAGTCTGTATCCGCCATTGCGGTCCTCTTGTTTTGCCGCCAAGCAAGGCAGGGAATGGGCCTTATTTTGGCCCCAAGGCGCCTCTTTATATAGTCGTCACGCAACCCTGTCCTGTGCCAGATTCGATAGCACATTCAGCGAGACCAGAACGCAGATGACTTTCACTCGCACATGCCAATATGCGCTCCTAGCGGGCACCTTTTTGGGCCTGATGCTAAATGATGGGCATGCTGCGGATATCAGCCAAGCCGCCACGTCTGATCCGCGACAGGGGTTGGCAGGGAACCAATTGGCGTTTGACGAAGGAGTCACGGCTTACGACGCCGGGGATTATGCCAAGGCCTATTCTATCTGGTTACCCCTCGCAAAATCAGGTGACATTGCCGCCCAACGGAATGTGGCGCATATGCTCCGTCGAGGCGTGGGTGTGTCTCAAGACAAACAGCGCGCTTTATGGTTTTACGAACGCGCCGCATCGGCAGGGCTGGCGAGCGCAGCGCTTAATGCCGGTATGATGCGCATCGAACCGGACACGCCTTACCAAGACCTTGAAAAGGCGGCAGAGTGGCTCAGTCTTGCTGCCGCAGGGGGCAGTCCCGATGCCATGTGGGAGCTGGGGCTCCTTATTGAAAACAGACCTCAGAGTAGCCCGGACGATCTCGACGCCGCAGAGGCCCTTATACGACGGGCCGCCGAGCTGGGACACGAAGAGGCCAAACAACGCCTGGAGAGCACCGCCCGGCAGAAAGGTCCGACGCCACCCCCCCTCACCCCAAAAGTTGAGGCCCCTTCCTCTCCCCCCGCAGGTCTGGTGTCACCGGATCAGGGCGCGCAATTCATGACGGGGGTCTATCTGTTCGACGAGGGGGATTTCATCGGCGCCGCCGAACAATGGCAGCCGCTCGCCGAGGATGGTGTCGTTGAAGCGCAATATCGTCTCGGTCGGCTTTATCGGTTTGGTCTGGGTGTCGACATTAACGTCGCCCTGGCTCGGAAATGGCTGTCCGCCGCCGCAGCCCAAGGCCATGAAAAGGCCGCCGAAACGCTCGAAATTCTGCCCGAACCTTAACGTTTTGGTATGTGCGGCCAGATAGGCTTGCTCACGCTTTTTTAACCATGATCGCAGAGTTTCGATGAAGACGAGGTCTTCTCATCAAACACTGCCGGGCGGAGCTTTATGCGCAATCCCTACCACGTGCTTGGAATCTCACCCCAGGCCGGTCCCGATGAAATCAAATCAGCCTATCGGCGATTGGCGAAGACCTATCATCCTGATGCTGGGTCCAGTGATCCGCAGCAACAAGAACGGTTCCATGAGGTGACTGCGGCCTATGATCTTCTGAGCCGAAAAGCCAAAGCCTCCGCGCGCAACGGTCCGACCAAGAGACGTCATGCGGCGCGCGCAGCTGCCGACGAGGCGACGTCAAAAGCGGCGCAATCTACAACCCGCCCGCGCGCCAAAACCACCTCCCGCTCCAGAACGAACACTGAGCCTGATGGGCTATCGGAAGCGGCAAAGGCTGAAAGTTCAAACCAACACACCGCCGATGTTCCGATGTCTCAAGCGGTTTCGAAATTTGCTGCTTTGCTTACCCGCCTCAAAAATGCCGGTCACCGTGCTTTGCGATCAGGCGAGACCGATCACACTTATCAGCTCAGCATTCCTTTTCTAGATGCTGTTGCAGGCACCAAAAGGCGCCTGACCCTCGCCAACGGGAAATCGCTGGATGTGCATATTCCCGCGGGCGTCGAAGACGGACAGCAGATACGCCTGCGAGGTCAGGGCGATGCGAGCCTGACCAGCCGCGAGGCTGGCGATGCCTTTGTTACTGTTTCCGTCGCTCCGCACCCCACCTTCAGACGGGAGGGCGCGGATGTGCATGTCGATGTGGCGATCAGTCTCGCCGAAGCCGTACTGGGTGCAAAGATCACTGTCCCTTCGGTGGATGGGGAGGTTTCTGTCACAGTGCCTGAAGGCTCAAATGGTGCCAGCGTCCTTCGTCTGAAAGGCAAGGGGCTGGCCCACCCACCAGGGGGCCGGAAGTTCGGCAAAGGCGACCAGTTTGTCCACCTGAACCTCGTTCTACCCCCAAAACCGGATCAAGCTCTGAAGGACTTTGTGACAAGCTGGGCAGCTGGCCTTGAGCATGCCCCCCGCGAGACTTGACCCTTTTTGGATCACACCTCTGTAATGGTCTGTAATACAAGCGGTTTTTCGGCCATTTTCGCTAGACCGGTGAGTCCATTTGTGTAGGATGCCGCGCTAATAGGGGCAAGGATTTCAACAAGATAGGGGGTCCCATGACGGCACCTGAGGCGGCATCTGGCGGCCTGATGAGCGGCAAAAAGGGCCTCATCATGGGCGTAGCGAACAACCGGTCGATTGCCTGGGGCATCGCCAAGGTGTGCGCGGAGCATGGCGCGGACGTGGCCTTTACCTATCAAGGAGAGGCTCTCGCGAAACGGGTCAAGCCGCTTGCCGAATCCGTCGGATCAGACCTTGTCCTGCCTTGTGATGTGACCGATGACGCCTCCATGGATGCGGTCTTCAAGACGCTTGAGGACAGGTGGGGCAAGCTCGACTTTCTGGTTCACGCCATTGCCTATGCCGACAAGACCTCGCTGGACGGTCGCTATCTCGACACGACAGCGGATCAGTTCGCCCAGGCTATGACGATTTCCTGCCATTCGCTCGCCGCTGTCGCGCAGCGCGCTGAGCCCCTTATGGCCGATGGCGGGTCAATTGCCACGCTTACCTATTACGGCGCTGAAAAGGTCATCCCCCACTACAATGTCATGGGTGTGGCCAAAGCGGCACTTGAGGCAAGCGTGCGGTACCTTGCTGTCGATCTCGGTCGGAACAATATTCGCATCAATGCGATTTCAGCCGGGCCCATCAAGACACTGGCAGCCTCAGGCATTGGCGACTTCCGGTACATTCTGAAGTGGAATGAACTGAACACACCGATGAAACGGACCGTGACCATCGACGAGGTTGGCAAAACCGGCCTCTATCTTCTCTCAGATCTCGCGTCTGGGGTCACAGGCGAAGTTCACCATGTAGATGCCGGGTATCATGTGGTGGGCATGAAGGCGGAAGATGCCCCGGACATGAGTATTGTCTGACTTCTTCGTCTGGTTTCCGTTTTTCTCGAATTTCAGTTAGAACCTCTTCCAACAACTGGTTGAGGCAAATCTCATGTCACACAATACGTTTGGCCATCTTTTTCGCGTGACCACGTGGGGCGAATCCCATGGTCCTGCGCTCGGCTGCGTGATTGATGGCATGCCGGCCCTGGTCCCTGTTACGGCAGACGAGATTCAGAGCTTCCTGGACAAACGCCGACCGGGCCAGTCGCGGTTCACCACCCAGCGCAAAGAACCGGATCAGGTGAAAATCCTCTCCGGCACGTTTCAGAACGAAAACGGTGAGGAAGTCACCACCGGCACGCCGATTTCGCTGATGATCGAGAATGTCGATCAGAGGTCGAAAGACTATGGTGACATCAAAGATACCTTTCGGCCCGGGCATGCGGACTTCACCTATGAGGCCAAGTACGGCATTCGTGACTATCGTGGGGGCGGCCGCCAGTCGGCCCGCGAGACGGCTGCGCGGGTGGCGGCGGGGGCGCTTGCGCGAAAGGTGATTCCCGGGTTTGACGTGCGGGGCGCCCTCGTTCAGATGGGTCCCCACAAAATCGACCGTACACGGTGGAATTGGGATGAAATCGATCAGAACCCGTTCTGGTGCCCTGATCCTGTGGCCGCCAAGGAGTGGGAGTCCTATCTTGACGGTGTCCGGAAGGCCGGCTCCAGCTGCGGCGCGGTCATCGAAGTGATTGCGACCGGTGTCCCTGCGGGGCTTGGCGCGCCAATTTATGGCAAGCTTGACGCTGAGCTTGCGGGTGCCCTCATGAGCATCAACGCTGTAAAAGGCGTGGAGATTGGCGACGGGTTCGCCGCCGCGGCCCTCACCGGTGAGGAAAATGCCGACGAAATGGGCATTGATGGCAACAAAGTAAGCTTCGGTGCCAATCATGCAGGCGGAATTCTTGGTGGAATTTCCAGTGGGCAGGACGTGGTCGCGCGGTTTGCGGTAAAGCCCACCTCATCAATCCTTACACCCCGTAAGTCTATTACCCGTTCCGGTGAGGAAACGGAGGTCATGACAAAGGGGCGGCACGATCCTTGCGTAGGTATTCGTGCGGTACCGGTCGGAGAGGCCATGATGGCCTGCGTCCTGGCTGACCATTTCCTCAGGCACCGCGGACAGAACGGCCCACAGGAGAGCTAGACCCATGACCGCCCCTTCCACCGTCTCCCCACAGCCCTTGATGGCACGTTTCGATCAACGTAGCGGGGAAATGATGGTCTATGGCGGCGGCTTCGCCGGGCTCTTTGTTTTGAGTGTCGCTCTTGCCCGCGGCGATATCGCTCTCTTCATCATCAGCATGGCGCTTTTCGGCGTTGCTTATCACTTCTGGCCTTTTGTCCGACGGAACACCCCTGCTGTGGTCGCCAGTTCCGCAGGCTTGATGATCACCGGGCTGGGGACAATTGCCTGGGACGCGATCGTCAATGCCACCACGGTGGATAAGGCGGTCCGCACCATTCGCAATACCGAGCTTCATCTGACGCTTGGGCGGTCCCTCGACAAGTCGCTTGCCAAGGAAGACATGGGCGGTCTGCAACGGCGCCTGATGGTTCAAATTTGGCGATATCACAAAGACACGCTGGTGATCCGGCTGGAGCCGCTGGATATCGCCCCTGAGCCTATCCTCGAAGCCATTCAGGCCTTTCTCAACCATCGATCCGCTTAGATCTTTTCGAACACAGCCATTTTCGTGAGATAGCCGGTTTGCTGGTCGATCCGCCGTAGCCCCGCGCGCGCGAAAAGTGCTGCAAAGTCTTCGTCCAGATAGCTGGAAAAATAGGGTTCGTGGAAAGCCACGGGGAAAAATTCCAGCAGGCTGTTGAACGCCTCGTGATCACCCTTCTGCAAAGCATCGACAAGAATGAAGCGGCCTCCGGGCTTGAGGACGCGAGCAATTTCCGTGGCGACCTGTACACGCACTTTGGGGGGCAGCTCATGGAAGAGGTAAGTCGCCGTCACAATATCCTGAGACGCTTTTTCCAACGGCATGCGTTCAGCGGGTGCGTTGATGAACTTTGCCCGGCTCCATTTTGACAGAGCACGGCGCGTTTTTGCGAGATAGTCGGGCGACAGATCAAGACCGGTCACGCCCATCCGTGGCCAGTTACGCTTCACCTCGCGCAGGAAGCGCCCTGTGCCGCAGGCTATATCCAGGACATTGATATCTCTTTGATCCTTGTCCTCAACATATTGTGCGATGGGCACCAGCGCCTGACGGCGCATCGCATCGGCCGTGCCGGCAAAGAGAGTTTCGACTTGGGTGTCATAAAGATCGGCGGACTCCTTCGAGAGCCAGCCGTCCGTCTGGAAGTGAAAATTCTGCAGGTAGTACCGTGGGAACTGTTTCGTTCTCGGGCCGCTGTTCACTTCCGAATGGCGCTTCTCCATTCGGCGCTCGTCGACCTTCTTGGCGTCCAGAAAAAAGCGTATTGCCTTGTCAATGGGCCGTCGCGGATCGGTTTCAAGCTCGGGTGCCTTATAAATACCCGCTTCAATGTTTCGATAGTCGCGCTCAAAGAGCTCGCGAATGGATTGAACAATGTCCGGTAGTTTCGGGATCGGAGAACTGGGCTTGAAAGGGGCGTCTCCTGGCCGGGTCACCGGCCCGCGCATCCGGTTGACCGCTGCATAATGCCCAGCATACCAAGCGACCCGCGCACCCTGCTCGGCAGCATATCGCAGTCTTGCCAAAGGACGTCCGAGGGGGCGTCTTAGGGGACGCAGCATCGCGGTCACTCCCTCCTGAAAATGCCTACAAGCTCAATATGGGGCGACCAAAGGAATTGGTCCAGTGGCGTGACACTTTCGAGGCGGTATCCGCCCTCGATCAGTGTCCTGGCGTCTCTGGCAAAAGTCGCAGGGTTGCAGGATACGGAGGCGACCAGAGGGATGGTCGACGCAGCAATGGCCTCGCATTGGTTCGCCGCGCCTGCCCGCGGCGGATCAATTACCGCAGCGTCGAAGCGGTTCAACTCGTCGCTCCGCATGGGTCGGCGCGCCAGGTCGCGTCTTTCGACCGTGAGCGGCTTAAGTCCTGCAGCGGGCCCTTGACGGCGCGTAGCCGTCTCCAGCGCGGCACATTGTTCTTTCGTCCCCTCGACGGCGTGAACCTTATGGGTATGCGCTAGGGCCAGGGAGAAGGTTCCACACCCCGCAAAGAGGTCAACAATAGATCCGCTCTCTTTTAAAGCCTCCGTCACAATAGAGACCATGGCTTCTTCGCCGGCTTTGGTCGCCTGCAGAAACGCCCCAGGCGGCAACGCCACCTCAATGCCGGCAAGATCCAATATCGGTGGCCGGCGCTCGGCGAGAATGTCTCCCTCCCAAGTCAGCCGAGCGACATCGGCCTTCGCCGCTGCTTCTGCCAGAGTCTGGCGCAAAGCCAGATCAGGGTCCGCTTTGCCCCCGGTAACAGAGACATCCAGCCCGGACGACGTTGCCGTCACGCTCACGCTTGCCTTGCCCTTTCGGGTCAATCCAGGCCCTACAAGCTCCCGCAACGCTGGAAGAGCTGCTTCTAGTTCCGGCACAAGGATCGGGCAGGACGCTATGTCGACAATCGTATGTGTCGCGCGCTCAAAGAAGCCGAACCGAACCGTCTTCTTTGTTCTCATCGCCGCAAATGTTGCCCTGCGACGGGTGCGGGGCGCACAGGGCATGATTTCAGCGACGGGTGCATCGATCCCTTTGCTTTTGAGCGCCCGAACCACCTGGTCCCGTTTCCAGGCCCGATAGCTTCGGTCGTTTTGGTGTTGGAGAGCGCATCCACCGCAGGTCCCAAAATAGGCGCAGACCGGCTCCATGCGGTCTGGCGAGGATTTTAGAACCTCGCGCAAATCACCACGCCCATCGATGATCTCCACTTTGACCTGTTCACCTGGCAGCGTGCGCGGGATGTAGATGGGGCCTCCGTCAGTGCGGACGACGCCATCACCCTGGGCGCCTACATGATCAATGGTCAGGACATCGCTGGTCATGTCTTGACCGCACAGATCAGAAACTCTTTGTTGCCATCGCTGCCTTCAATCGGGCTTTGGATCATACCTCTGACGGTCCAGCCCATCTCGTCCTGCAACCAGGTCTGAATATGATCGCAAACGCCTGCGTGCAGCTTTGGGTCTTTTACGATTCCGCCCTTGCCCACCTTGCCCGGCCCTACTTCAAATTGCGGTTTGATGAGAGCGATCAGCTGCGCGCCCGATCGAGCGAGGCTCAGAGCCGCGGGCAAGGCCTTCTCCAAACCAATGAAGCTCACATCGCTGACAATGAGATCGATGGGATCGGGAACAAGATCGGTGGTCAGGTCTTTTGCGTTAGTCTTCTCCAGGGAGATCACCCGAGCATCCTTGGCGACGTCCGGTGCAAGTTGCCCGTGCCCTACATCGACCGCATAGACTTTTGCTGCGCCATTGGTGAGAAGGACCTGTGTGAACCCCCCCGTCGACGCACCGATGTCCAATGCGGTGCTGCCTTCTGGTTTGAAGGTAAAAGCGTCCAGAGCCCCCACCAGCTTTAATGCGGCGCGCGACACCCATTGCTCACCCAGGCCTTCCACATCAAGCGTTGCGTCTTCGGACACAGATTGAGAGGCTTTTGAGGCGACGACCCCATTGACCAGCACCTGCCGCGCTTTGATAGCGGTCTGCGCGCGGGCCCTTGTTGGCAGGACGCCGCGATCAACCAGGGCGCGGTCGAGCCGCACGTTCATGGGGTCAGGACTTTCCCGGAACCGCGTTGGCGCGTTCCGCTGCCAGAGAGACCAATGCGCTCTCGTGGCCGAGCGCCGTCAAGGCTGTTGCTGCGATGTCCGGTGCTGTGAGGCCCGCCGTTACATACATGGCGTCGGGCTTGTCATGATCCTGGAAGATGTCCGGCAGCGTGAGGGTGCGCACCTTGAGGCCGCGGTCCATCAAGCCATTGGTGCTCAGGAACTCAAGGACATGGGCGCCGAATCCGCCTACAGAGCCCTCTTCTACCGTGACCAACACTTCATGCTCGCGCGCAATCCGGGCAAGCAGGTCTTGATCGAGAGGCTTCGCGAACCGTGCATCGACGACTGTCGTGGAAATACCCTGCGCCGCGAGTTCGTCAGCGGCCTTGAGGGTCTCCTGCAACCGGCATCCAAGCGATACGAGGGCCACCGTTGTGCCTTCGCGCATCACCCGGCCTTTGCCAATCTCAAGCGCCGTGCCGATTTCAGGAAGCTCGATACCAACACCCTCACCGCGCGGATAGCGGAAGGCGCTTGGGCGATCGTCGATCTCTACAGACGTCGCCACCATATGCATGAGTTCCGCCTCATCTGCCGCCGCCATCACCACAAAATCCGGCAGACAGGTGAGGTACGTGATGTCGAACGAGCCTGCATGGGTCGGACCATCGGCGCCCACAAGCCCAGCGCGGTCGATCGCGAACCGGACGGGCAATTTCTGAATGGCAACGTCATGCACAACTTGGTCGTAGGCGCGCTGCAGGAAGGTCGAATAGATCGCCGCGTAAGGCTTCAGACCTTCTGTCGCCATCCCGGCTGCAAAGGTAACCGCATGCTGCTCCGCAATGCCGACATCAAAGGTCCGGTCCGGAAAAGTCTTTGCAAACTTGCTGAGCCCGGTGCCATCCGGCATCGCAGCGGTCACGGCGACGATCTTCTCGTCCTTCTCCGCATGCTTCATGAGCGACTGAGCAAACACATTCGTGTAGCTCGGGGCGTTTGCGGGCGGCTTGGATTGCGCGCCGGTGATCACATCAAACTTGCTGACGCCATGGTACTTGTCTGCGGATTCCTCCGCCGGAGCGTATCCCTTGCCCTTCTGCGTTACCACGTGGATCAGGATCGGCCCCTCATCAGCATCGCGCACATTACGCAGCACGGGAAGCAGGTGGTCCAGATTGTGCCCGTCGATCGGACCGACATAATAAAAGCCCAGTTCCTCGAAAAGCGTGCCACCGGTCGCCATGCCCCGCGCATATTCTTCGGCGCGTCGTGCCTTTTCTTCCAGAGACTTCGGGAACATCTCGGCAATCTGTTTCGCAAAATGACGGAAGCCGCGATAGGTGCCCCCAGAAATGAGCCGCGCCAGATAAGCGCTCATCGCGCCGACGGGCGGCGCGATGGACATATCATTGTCGTTCAGGATCACGATCAGGCGGCTGTCCATGGAGCCGGCATTGTTCATGGCTTCATAGGCCATGCCCGCGCTCATCGCGCCGTCGCCGATCACTGCGATCACGTTGTTCTTTTTCGCCTGCAGATCGCGGCCGACCGCCATGCCAAGGCCTGCCGAAATGGACGTTGAAGAGTGCGCTGTCCCGAATGGGTCATATTCACTCTCAGCACGTTTCGTGAAACCGGACAGTCCGCCGCCCTGGCGCAGGGTGCGAATGCGGTCCCGCCGCCCTGTCAGGATTTTGTGCGGATAGGCCTGGTGGCCCACATCCCAGATGATCCGATCGTCAGGCGTGTTGAACACGTAATGCAGCGCGACGGTCAGTTCGACAACGCCGAGCCCTGCGCCCAGGTGACCGCCGGTGATTGAGACCGCTTCAATCAGCTCCTGACGCAACTCGTCTGTAATCTGAGGCAGATCGTCATCATCGTGTGCGCGCAGGTCAGCCGGGACTTTGATCCGGTCCAGCAAGGGCGTCTTACTCGTGGTAGTCACTCTGGTTCTTCTCTGACTCTGGCTTGTCGTCGGCCGACTTTTGATAGGCGATCCGGACCATCCGGGTCTTAACTCAGCGTCTCATCTTCATAGCAGCGTACGGCGATTTAGCGGCCGAGGTAAGGCCACATTGCGCCGCACCTATTCACGCGCTGCGGTTTATAACGAAGCTTGTTGCGCTGCGCAAAGAATCTGCTTTTTCATCAAACAAATCAAGGTGTTGAATGGCCTGATCGGCCAGCATTCCCGCCTGTTCTCGAGCCCTTTCCGGCCCCAGAATGGTGGCGAAAGTGGCTTTTCCCTTGGCCCGGTCCTTGCCGGCGGTCTTGCCGAGGGTGGCGCTATCGCCTTCCTCGTCCAGCAAATCATCGATGATCTGATAGGCGAGGCCCAGATCATGGGCATAGGCATGCAGCGCGTGATGAGCGTCTTTTGAGGCTTTGCCCAAAATCGCGCCTGACTCACAGGCGAAAGCGATGAGAGCGCCGGTTTTGAGCTGCTGCAATCGGGTGAGCGCCCCAATATCCAGAATCGTGCCTTCGCTAGCCATGTCGATCATCTGGCCGCCGACCATGCCGTGGGTGCCGACCGCCTTGGCCAGCCCAACGACCAGGTCGCAGCGGACCCGGTAGTCGTCATGGGTGTCGGCATCGCCCAGGATCTCGAAGGCAAAGGTCAGGAGCGCATCACCGGCCAACACGGCGGTCGCTTCATCGAAGGCCTTGTGGGTCGACGGACGGCCGCGGCGGAGATCATCATCATCCATACAAGGCAGATCATCATGAACGAGCGAGTAAGTGTGGACGCACTCAATCGCGGCGGCGGTGCGCAAGGCACGCTCCTCGCTCACGGTAAAGAGTTTAGCCGCCTCGCAGGCAAGGTAAGGCCGGAAACGTTTACCGCCACCGAGTGTTGCATACCGCATGGCTTCCGCGACACGTCCTTCCGGCCCCTCCGCCGCTGGCAGCAACCGATCAAGCAACAGCTCAACGTCGGCCGCTGTGTCTTCCATTGCTTGTGCAAGGTTGAGGTCCGACATGATTCACTCGATGTTCGCCGGCTCGGCACCCACATCGCCGTTTGCCGACAGGGTGATTTTCTCGACCTTCGCCTGAGCCGATTGCAGGCGTGCTTCGCAATGCGCTTTCAGGAGATTGCCGCGCTCATAGAGTTCGATAGATTTTTCAAGTTCGGCTTCACCGGATTCCAGCTGGCGCACGATTTCTTCGAGCTCCCCCAAGGCCGCCTCGAAACTCATATTCGCAATGTCGGCTGGTGCCGTTGCTTTTTTGGCCGCCATGGCGTCCTCCGATCTTTGTGCCCGTCTCCGCGCTTAAACGTCTTGGCCCATCAGCGTCGCCACATGGGCGCTTGCGCTACGTGCCAGTGCCCCCAAGTCATAGCCTCCCTCAAGGGTCGAAACAATGCGGCCATCACACGCATTTTGGGCGACTTCCATCAACTCCTTGGTTACCCAGACATAATCAGCCTCAGTAAGATTGAGGCCGGCCAGGGGATCGTCGCCATGCGCGTCAAACCCTGCGGATATGAACAGGATATCGGGGTCAAAAGCGCTGAGCGACGGGAGAATCACTCTTTCATAAGCCTTGCGAAACTGGGCACCATCCGCTCCCGGGTCCAGAGGTACATTGACGATGTTTCCCACGCCCGTTTCGTTTGCCGCACCGGTCCCGGGATAAAGTGGCGACTGGTGCGTAGAGGCGTAGAAGAGATCTTCGTCCACCTCGAACATGGCCTGGGTGCCATTGCCGTGATGCACGTCAAAGTCGATTACCGCCGCTTTGGTGAGCCCGAATTTTTCGCGCGCATAAAGCGCCCCGACAGCCACATTGTTGAACAGGCAAAACCCCATGGGCGTGGCAGGTTCCGCATGATGACCCGGCGGGCGCACCGCACAGAAAGCATTCTGAGCGGTGCCTGTTGCGACAGCTTCCACGGCGCGGCACAGAGCACCAGCGGCCCTCAAGGCGGCTTCTCCGGAGCCCGGCGACACGATGGTGTCCGCATCAATGGCGGCAAAGCCGTCTGTCGGCATGCTTTCCAACAGATGTTCGACATGGGCCTGCGGATGCACCCGCGCAATGTCTTCGATGGTTGCTCTCGGCGCGTCTTCTCTTTGAAGGTTAGCGAAAGCCCGATCACCTAACGCGTCCATAACGGCACGCAGCCGTGCCGGGCCCTCCGGGTGGCCATCCGGTGTTTGATGATCAAGGCAGGCTGTGTGGCTGAGCAGAAGCGTGGACATGGCTCAGTGTCGCGTGGCCCGGTGCCGGTTTCAAGCGGCACTCAAGCCGATGCGCGGACATACCAATCGACACCGTTTTCATCGCGACTCACCGTCGCGTCGCCGCGTGCAACCAAACAGGACAGGTGTGCCAGGCTTTCGCCGGTCGCCATGAAGAAGACGTCAGGGCCGATCTTGCGCTTAAAGAGCGCGGGAAACACATCAATGGCCCGCTTTGGTTCCGCGAGCATGTCCAGGAGTTTCGCAAGCCCCTCTTCATGCCCATCAACCAACGCGTCAAGACGCGTATGAAGCCCATAGAAAGGCTCATTGTGCGCAGGCAGGACCAGGGCGTCTTCCGGCAGAGCCGCTTTCAGCTTTTTGCAGCTGTCGATCCATTCCTGCAGCGGGTCGGCATGGGCTTCGGTCGGATGAAGGCTGACATTGGACGAAATGCGCGGCAGCACCTGGTCGCCGGAGATGAGCACATTCAGTTCTTCGCAAAACAGGCAGACATGTTCCGGCGCATGTCCCGAGCCAACAATGACCCGCCAGTCCCGTCCACCCATTTGAAGGCGATCGCCGTCTTTCAGGCGTTTGAAGGCATCAGGCAAGCGGGAGACCCGTTCGCCGAAGCCGCCAAACCGTTTTGCATAGGATTCCACGGCGCGTTCGGAGAACCCGGCTGCCCGGTAGAAGTTCCGGCCGTCCTGCGGCGCTTCCTTGCCCGTATCTGCGACGAGCGTCCGGCACATGAGGTAATCCGTGCGGGACATTTCGAGCGCAACACCAAATTCCCGGGTGATCCAGCCTGCGAGGCCCACATGATCAGGGTGTAGGTGGGTCACAATCACCCGTTTGACAGGTCGCCCGCCGAGCTTCTCGTCGAAGATCTGCCGCCAGGACGCCTTGGTGGCATCGTCGTTCACGCCCGTGTCGACGATTACCCAACCGTCGTCATCATCAATCAGCCAGAGATTGATATGGTCGAGGGCGAACGGCAGGGTCATGCGGACCCAGTAAATGCCCGGCGCGACCTCAAGAATGTCGCCCGCCTCCGGGATGCCCTCAATTGGATAGCTCAGACCTTTTTCATCAACTTCGCCCAGCGACACGTCACTCATAGGAATTTGTTCCCAAAATTACTGTTGGGCGGAGTGTGCCGAGTGTGGGCTCGGAGGTCAAACCCCAGAAAAAGGCCTCAGGCGCCCAGCTGCTGCTCATTGAGAGCGAAAAGTGAGGTCGCCCCTGCCGTCGCTGGTGTCAGGAGGCCCGCACAGGTTGGTAGGGTATTTTCTGCAAAGAAGCGCGCCGTCGCCTTCTTGGACGCCAAATACGAATCGTCCGGGCTCTCGACAGCGGCGAGTGCGCCCTTGGTGAGATAATGGCCGCCCGCGACATTGCCGAAGAGCCGTGCGTAAGGCGTAGCGCCTGCCAGACAGTCCTGGACGTTGCTCTTTCCTGTGTCGAGCATCCAGTCTGTCGCTTCCTCCAACGCATCGAGCGCATCCGCCAGGGCGTGTCCCGCAATATTCAAATCAGCATCGTTGTGGGCGGCTGCCGTTTCCGCCGTCTCCCGAATTTCGGCGAGATAGGCTTTCACCACGGCGCCGTCTCCCAACGGCAATTTCCGTGACACGAGATCAATTGCCTGGATGCCGTTCGTGCCTTCATAGATCGGTGTGATCCGCGCATCGCGATAGTGCTGCGCTGCACCCGTTTCCTCGATGAACCCCATGCCACCATGGATCTGCACGCCGATGGACGCCACTTCGACGCCAATATCGGTGCTCCAGGCTTTGGCGATGGGCGTCAGGAGATCTGCGCGGGCTTGCCCCGCAGCCTTTGCCGCGTCGTCTGAGCCTTCTTCCGCCTGATCAATGGCGACAGCGTTGGCGTAGCAGACAGCGCGGGCGGCTTCTGTAAGCGACTTCATGGTCATCAACATGCGGCGTACATCCGGGTGCCCGATGATCGGCCCCATTTCGCCTGCCGGGATATCCATGCCCGCTGGCCGACCCTGCTTGCGGTCCATCGCATAGGCAAGCGCCTGCTGGTAGGCGCGCTCTGCAATCGCGACACCCTGGACGCCCACGAGGAGACGGGCATTGTTCATCATGGTGAACATGCAGGCGAGGCCCTTGTTCTCCTGCCCGATCAGATAGCCGACAGCGCCCCCCTCTTCGCCATAAGACATGACGCAGGTGGGGCTGCCGTGAATGCCAAGTTTTTCTTCAAGGCCAATGCACTTCGCGTCATTGCGCTCGCCGATAGAACCGTCATCATTCACGAAAAATTTCGGCACAAGGAAGAGTGAGATGCCGCGGGTGCCCGCAGGAGCATCGGGCAAACGCGCAAGCACCAGATGAATGATGTTTTCGGTGAGGTCATGGTCACCATAGGTGATGTAGATCTTCGTGCCCGTGATCTTGTAGGTGCCATCGTCCTGCGGCACCGCTTTCGCTTTCAATGCATTCAGGTCCGACCCCGCCTGCGGCTCCGTCAGGTTCATAGTGCCCGTCCACTCACCTGAGATGAGCTTCGGCAGGTATTTTGCGCGCTGTGCCTCGGTCCCGTGCGCCGTGAGTGCTTCAATCACCCCTTGCGACAGGATGGGGCAGAGACCGAAGGAAAGACAGGCGGCGTTCCACATTTCCTGAAGCGCCGCAGAGAGCGCAAGCGGCAATCCCTGTCCGCCATATTCCGGATTGGCCGCAATCGAGCCCCAACCACCTTCGACCCATTGTGTGTAGGCATCCGCATAGCCGGGTGGTGTTGCCACGCCTGCGTCACCCAAGGCCGCGTGTGTCTTCTCGCCCGCCCTGTTGATGGGCGCAATGACATCGCCTGCAAGCTTTGATGCTTCTTCCAGAACCGCGTCGATCAGGTCATCGCTCAGATCAGGATAGGCACCAGATGCCTGCAACTCGTCCAGCCCGGCCAGGGACTTTAGGGTGAATGCCATGTCTTGGACGGGCGCGCGATACATCATGTCTTTCTCCGGTACGTAGGCTCGGTCGCTTCATCAGCGTGGCCACTTTTTACTGTATTCTTTTTCGAAGGCGAACCGCCTCACCCAGAAAATGGTGTAAAAGACCGTGCCGTCCAGCCTGAAACCCGCTTACTGACAATTTCCTCAATTAATCATGGTCGAAAATAGCTCAAATGCGCGTCGAACTGCCCTGATAACGGGCGCGTCTGCCGGGATTGGACGGGACATCGCACTGGTCTTTGCAGAGAAGGGATTCGACCTTGTGCTTGTCGCCCGCCGCGAAGACCGGCTTGAGGCCTTGGCGCAGGAGGTGAAATGCAAGTTCGGCGCTTCATCACATACCATCGCCATGGACCTGGCCCACCCAGACGCGGGCCAGAAGATTGAGGACACACTCTCTAACGCAGGCATCACGATCGATGCCCTTGTGAACAATGCCGGATACACGGTTTCCGGCCTCTATGCAGACAGTCAGTGGAAAGACCAAGCCGACCTCATTCAAGTGATGGTGACATCTGTCGCGGAACTGTGCCACCGCTTCGCCCCTGGCATGGCCAAGCGCGGCTATGGACGGATCATCAATGTATCATCGCTCGCAGGTCATCTGCCAGGCGCCGCCGGCGGCACACTCTATGCGGCGTCCAAGAGCTTCCTCATCAAAATGTCCGAAAGTCTGTCGCTTGAATATGTGAACGACAATGTGCACGTGACCGCACTCTGCCCCGGCTTCACCTATTCGGAGTTTCATGATGTGGCAGGCACACGGCAAGAAGTATCCCGGATGCCGGGGATCTTGTGGATGGACTCCATGACGGTCGCGCGGCAGGCCTACGACGTGGTGATGGCTGGGAAACCCGTTTACATCAATGGCGGCATGAACAAGTTTGTCGCGATGCTTGCACGCCTGCTGCCACAGGTGCCGCTTCGCAATCTCATGGCGCGCAGCCGCCGAAATGCAGGTTCCCGTGGCAACTGACCTCCTCTCCGCCTCCGACGAAAACTTGGAACGGGCAAGCGACGCCCTGCGACGAGGGAAGCTCGTCGCTTTTCCTACAGAAACGGTTTATGGGCTCGGGGCGGACGCAACAAATGACGATGCAGTCGCGGCCATCTTCGCCACGAAGAAACGTCCAACCTTCAATCCCCTCATTGTCCACGTCAAAGACCTGGCAGAGGCCGAACGCCACGCCGACATCAACGACGTCGGCAAGCTGCTTGCGCAACATTTCTGGCCGGGGGGACTGACGCTGGTGGTGCCACGGCGGAGCGATTGCCGCCTGTCGCTACTGGTGAGTGCGGGGCTCGATACGGTTGCGCTGAGGGTGCCCGCCCACGATGTGGCGCATCGGCTGCTGTCGGCCGCAGAGCGCCCCCTGGCGGCACCGTCGGCCAATCCGTCAGGACGCTTAAGCCCAACGGAGGCGGCCCACGTGATGGAGGGTCTCGGTGGCGAAGATGCCCTCTCCTATGTCATTGATGGCGGTCCGTGCCGTCTCGGACTTGAGTCCACCGTCGTTGGTCTCCCCAAGGACGGACCACCCACTCTGCTGCGGCCTGGTGCCATTCCAAGGAAAGATATTGAAGCGGTTCTGGGACAGGCGCTTGAAGAGCCGCAGGCGCCAGGGGGCGAAGAAGGGCGCTCCTCTCCGGGCATGTTGGCGAGCCACTACGCTCCCAACGCCGCGCTTCGCCTGAATGCGAGCGAACGCGGCGCGAATGAACTGCTACTGGGTTTCGGCGACGTCGTGTGCGATCTCAATCTGAGCCCATCCGGCGACGTTAGAGAAGCCGCGGCCAATCTCTTTTCCATGCTGCGGAAGCTGGATGCGGAAGCGGGCGATAAGAGCCTTGCGGTGAGCCCGATCCCTAAGGACGGTCTTGGCGAAGCAATCAATGATCGGCTTCTGCGCGCTGCCGCGCCCAGAGACTAAATTGTTTGGTCGCATTCCCGAACCACGAAAGTCTGCAACTTTTGTTGGAAATGCTCTAAGCCTCCGGGTCCTGGCCGATGAGCAAGGTTGGGATGCCGTGGGTTTCCGGTTTGACGGTAGCGACCACCGTTCCCTTCTTCCGTCCGATGCGGACTTCCGACACATTCACGCCAGCATTGATCAAACGTTCTTGTGTCAGTGCGAGGTCCGGCGCGCGATAGGCAATGCCCCACAGGCTGTCCTTCTCCGGCTCCTTGTCCTTCGCGGTCGGTGTCACGACTTCCAGCGTTACGTTGCCCACCCGGAAGAAGAGCTGGCGCACACCCCACTTTTCGATCGTATGATCCAAGGCCAGACGAAGGCCCAATTGTCCTTCAAAGAAGGCGATCAGGTCATCCGGCCTCGGCGTGTTGACCACCACATGGTCCACCGCGTCTATGGCGGCGCGGCCGTTCACGCCCTCTGATGCAGGCGAATAGGGAATGGCCAGACGGTCTTCCTGCTCGATCACGAACAGAAAAAGGCCACCGGTTTCCTCCGGTGCTAACATGACATTGCGCCAGGACCGTTCATTCCCGGCCGCATCCTTCGCGCCACCGGGAATGGGGTCCGTGGGATTGAGCCCCGCCGCTTTCAAATGCCGCACGCAGGCATCCGCATTCACCGTGCCAAAGACGAGTCCCATCAGCCCTTCGCCTTCTTCGTCGAGCTTGGTGCGGATCATATCCGCGAATTGGCCTTCGCCGGTCGCTGCGACAAATTCCAGGTAGGTGTTTCGCAGACGATAGATCAGGTTGGAGGAGCCCAGTCCCGGATGCTCGCCTTCCCAGGAGGGTTCGCGCCCCAGAATGCGTGAATAGGTGGATTTCGCTGCGGCAAGGTCCGCCACGGCAATGATAATATGGTCAATTGTATCAATCATGGGGCGAGAGCCTACTTGTCCCCTCACATTCGGCCAAGCTTGCATTTCCGCCACAAAGCTTGCACGTCTGCTAAAGTGCGTCCGCCCAAAGGAGTACCCACGCTAAATGTCCGTCGCCGAACCCCAAAGTCCCGAAATTGATCTGAGTGACCTGTCTGACCTCATTCAGAAATTCGATGTGCCAGGTGCGTCCATTGCTGTCTGGCACGATGGCGTGCTTTCCGAAGCAGCTGCGGGCGTCGTCAATCTCAACACGGGCGTTGAGGCGACGCCGGATACCCTTTTCCAGATCGGCTCCATCACCAAGCTCTACACAACGGTTCTGATTCTGCAGCTGGTCGAGGAAGGCTTGCTCAGCCTTGACGAGCCGATACGGACCTACCTGCCCGACTTCAAGGTGAGCGACGCAGAGGCGACAGCAAAAGTCACGCTCCGTCATCTTCTCACTCATACCAGTGGCATTGATGGCGATTATTTTGTCGATGCCGGGCGAGGCGAAGACCGGATCGAGAAGTTCGTCTCTCAATTGGGCGACCTGCCAAACCTGTCTCCCCTTGGGCACATGTTTGCCTATTGCAATGTGGGCTTTGTGATCGCCGGCCGGGTGATTGAGAAAGTCACCGGCCTCACGTGGGACAAGGCGATGCGTACGCGGATCGTGAAGAATATCGGAACGCCGTCCTTCTCGACCCTGCCCGAACAGGCTATGCGACATCGCACCGCGATTGGCCATCTGGGAACGCCCGGCAAAGGCCTGGTGGTCTCGCCCATTGCGTATCTTGCGCCCTCCAACGCGCCGGCGGGCTCAGCGCCCATGGCACCCGCGTCAGATATCGTCACTTTTGGGCGCACCTTGCTTGCCGGCGGGCTTGCGCCCAATGGACACCGCCTGATTTCAGAAGAAAGTACGGCCCTTCTCACCCGCCCGCACAGGGCCTGCCCGCCCGGCGGCTCTTTGGACGCGATCGGCCTTGGCGCTTTTCTCTGGAACTGGGGCGGCAACGACTATGACGTGTTCGGTCATGACGGCTCGACCATTGGCCAAGCCGCATTCATGCGCATTCACCCCAAAAGTGGAACGATAGTCGTTTTGCTCACAAATGGCGGCGACGGCAAAGGGTTGGCGCAGACACTGTTGACGCGGATATTCACCGCCACGGCAGGTGTTTCGCCGCCAGCCAAACCTGCGCCCGTGGCAACAGGCGAGCAGCTCGCGCCTTTTGTCGGCACTTACGCGAAATCGAGCGAAACGGCGCATGTCACGATCAGGGAAGGCACCCTCTTTGCCGCGATCCAGCCCAGCGCCAATTTCGGCGTGATTGGCAGCGGCGCGGAGGTTAAACTCCAACCCGTCGGCGAAGGCCGCTTTGTCGGTACCAATCCAGGCATGTCGCAATCGGTCAATTTCAACTTCCTGGAACCTGACGGTGAGGGGCGACCGCGATATCTCTATTCCGGTGTGCGGGCGTTCACGCGGGTGGACGACTGATATGACGTCCGAGTTCCTCACACAGGTTCGCGCGATTGTGGGCGAGAGCGGCTTGACGGTTGATGCCACCGACATGGCGCCCTATCTGGAAGAGCGGCGGGGTCTCTATGTCGGCAAGGCGGCGGCCATCGTCCGTCCCGGCTCAACACAAGAAGTCGCGGGCGTTATGGGACTTGCGCATGAAACCGGCACCATTGTTGTGCCCCAGGGCGGCAATACGGGTCTGGTTGGTGGACAGACGCCCGATGAAAGCGGGCGCGCGATCGTTCTTAACCTCAGTCGCATGAATGCCGTTCGGTCCCTGGACGTTGACAACAATACGCTCAGCGTCGATGCCGGCGTCACACTTGCCACCGCCCAGGAGACAGCGGCGGCGGAAGAACGGCTCTTTCCGCTTAGTCTCGCGTCCGAAGGCACCTGCCAGATCGGCGGGAACCTGGCCACCAATGCCGGCGGCACCGCTGTCCTTCACTATGGCAATGCGCGTGACCTTGTGCTGGGCCTCGAAATTGTGCTCGCGGACGGGCGCATCTGGGACGGCATGCGCGGCTTGCGGAAGGACAATACGGGCTATGATCTCAAGCAGGTTTTTCTGGGGTCGGAAGGAACACTGGGGATCATCACCGGCGCGGTTCTGAAGCTTTTTCCCGCGCCTAAGTCCCGCGCCACCGCAATTGCCGCCGTCCCGTCGCCTGCGGCCGCGACCTCGCTGCTCCGCCATGTGGAAGCGGAAAGCGGTGGTGCCATCACCAGCTTTGAGCTGATGCCACGCATCGGTATTGAGATGGTGTGTGCCCATTTGCCAGACGCGCGAGACCCGCTTGAGGGCCCTTCCCCCTGGTACGTACTTGTGGAACTCTCCTCTGGGGCCAATGGGGCAGAGCTTAATGCCCTCTTGGAGACATCGCTTCAGAGCGCCATCGACCGTGCCTGGGTGTCTGATGCGGCTGTCGCGCAGTCCGAAATGCAACGCGCGGCGTTCTGGCAACTCCGGGAAGCGATGTCCGATGCGCAGCGCCATGAAGGGGGCAGCATCAAACATGATGTCTCCGTGCCAGTGTCCCATGTCACGCTCTTCCTGGAACGCGCCCTTGAGACCGTCCATGCCGAGCTGCCGGGCATCCGGCCGGTGCCGTTCGGCCATCTGGGGGATGGCAATATCCATTTCAATCTGAGCCAGCCCATTGGCATGGATACGCAAACGTTTCTGGCCCAATGGACCCACTTCAACCAGATCGTCCATGGCATTGCTTTAGACCTCGACGGGTCCATCAGTGCCGAACATGGCATTGGCCAGCTGAAACGGGATGAAATGGCGGCACTCAAGTCGGATGTCGAACTGGAACTCATGCGCGATCTTAAGCGCACCCTTGACCCCAAAGGCATTCTCAATCCGGGGAAGGTTGTGAGCGTCTAGGCGGTCAGACTTTTGCCGCGTCTGCTTGTTCCAGGAGCAGAGAACTGTCAGCCGTGGGCGCGCCGTCGGCCCCACCTGACAAGAAGTCGCCAATCGGCAGGTTCTGCGCCGGTACGATGAGAATCTTGTCGACCCGGGGTCCGTCCATGTCGGCCACTTCAAAACGGTAGCCGTTCCAGGCGAAATAGTCTCCCTCGGTGGGCAGACGTTCAAACCAGTGCAACATGACGCCCGCCAGCGTGTTGACCTCGCCCGAATTGTCGCCGGGCAGGCTGGTGAGCATGAGGAGGCGCTTCACTTCATCGACGGACACCACACCATCGACGAGGTAAGATCCGTCGTCGCGGCGGACAATGGCCGTATTGTTGTTGCCAGCATTTGCGGAGGTGTCGCCCACCATCGCGAAGAAGATTTCCGCCATCGTCAGCGTGCCAACAATGTCGCCGTATTCGTCGACGATGAAGGCCATAAACTTGTTCTCCGCCTGCAGCAGGCTGAGGGCTTTCAACACCGTTGATGTCCGCGGAACGTAGAGCGGTGTCGTCATCCGCGCGAACAAGGCGTCGTTGGTCGCCTTTTCGATGTTCGAGAACAGGTCTTCCATGCGCACCATGCCCACGGTCGGGCCGTCGGGACCTTTCCGCACCGGGTAACGCTGACTCTCAGCCGTGCGGATGGTCAGCATGTTTTCTTCAAAACTGGCGTCTGTATCGAGCCATACCAATTGCGTTCGAGGGCGCATGATTTCGCCCACGCGTGTATCGCCGAGGCCCAAAACCCTGTTCACAATGTCTCGTTCAACACTCTCGACAGCACCGGTGGCGACACCTTCTTCAACCAGATGTTTGATTTCTTCTTCCGTCACCTCAACGACGTCTTGGCCGGTCGCGCCATAGGCCTTCAGGACCGACTCGGTCGAATAGGACAGAAGCGTCACGGCGGGTGACAGCGCCCTCGTCACGCCGACCATCGGACGGGCGATCTTGATAGCGATGCGCTCAGGATTGGAGAGCGCGACCCGCTTCGGCACCAACTCCCCGATAATCAGAGAGAAATAGGTGATCAGCACAACGACCAGGCCGAAGGCGATGGGCTCGGCATATTCCGCGATCATGTCCCACTGGCCGATCAAGCCCCCCAGAGGCGCGGCAAGCGTGGCGCCACCGAAGGCACCGGCAAAGACGCCAACAAGGGTAATGCCAATCTGCACAGCCGACAGAAACCGGCTGGGGTCTTCGTTCAAAGAAATCGCGAGTTCAATGCCGCCGGTGCCGCTCTTCCCGGCCTCCTGCTGACGGGTCAACAGGCCAAGCAGACGCTGCCGCCTGGACGACACGATTGCCATCTCAGACAAGGAGAAAAAGCCATTCAAAAGGATGAGAACGGCGAGAATAACAATGTCGGCTGCCATGACGTCTCCAGACTCGGATACATAGTATACCGCACTTGGTTTTCAAGCGGAATCGGCTGAGGAGACTTTTCTTCCCCTGCGTCATTGGGTGTCCTGCGAGGCGGGGATACAAGCATCGCGGGGCGGCCAATCACCAGTCACAAAAGATTGAGTTGATCATCTTCCGGCCGCCGCCGCCTGCCGGCATCCGTGCCCGATTCAGTCGCATCAGGATTGACTATTTGTGTAAGTCCCGGATCATCTTCGGAGATTTTGTTGACACGGGAGCTCACAGGCAGGGCCGCCAGGAGATCGTCCGGCGCCGGCTTCAAGAGCTCCATCGCCTCTGTGGCGGACGTTCCTTCATTGTCCAGCCAGGCGTCCCAGTCTTTGGGGTCCAAGATAACCGGCATGCGATGATGGATGGGAGCCAGGTGATCGTTGGCCGCCGTCGTGACGACAGCGCAACTCTCCAGCTCCGACCCGTCGGCGCTCAGCCAATCATCCCAGATCCCCGCCATGGCGAAAGGTGCACCATCCCGACACTGGATGAGGTGCGGCTGTTTGGAACGCCCTTCCCGGGCCTGCCATTCATAGAAACCGTCCGCCGGAAGGAGACACCGCCGATGCCGAAAGCCGCCTCTAAAGGAAGGTTTCTCATTAATGGTTTCAGCCCGCGCATTGATCAGAACGGATTTGGGCATTTCCTTCATCCACGACGGCACCAACCCCCAGCGCACCAGTTGAAAATGCCGTTTCCCCGCGATCAACCGAATGATCGGCACGGGCTGTGTTGGCGCAATATTGTATCGAGGCGGGAAATTGGGATGCTCCTCAAAGTTGAAGAACGCCCGTAACTCCTCCGGCGATCGTTCGATTTTGTAGCGACCACACATATTCGCGTTACTTCCTCTCAACCGCTTCAGTCGGGTGACCTGCGTCTGCCCAAGCGGTGAACCCGCCGCGCATATGGGCCACATTCTTAAGCCCGACATCCTGGGCCGCTTTCCCTGCAAGCGCGGAGCGCCATCCTTTGTTGCAATAGAAGATAAAACGCTGGCTTTCTGACGTGAAAATTTCTTTGGCGTAGGGACTGGTCTGATCCACCCAGAACTCTGTCATACCGCGCGGCATATGATAGGCGCCGGGAATGCGCCCCTCGCGCCAGATCTCGCGAATGTCCCGCGCGTCGATCAGTGTGACACTGTCGTCTTGAAACACGGCTTTAACCTCGTCCACGCTCAAACAGGTGATGTGCCGCTCCGCCTCCTCAACAAGCTCCGTGATGGTTGGCATGGCTGAATTCCTCTTTCGGCGCACCTTTCGTGCTTTCAGCCAATCGTATCATGGGCGCCCACGGTTCGGCGAGTTCCACACTGATGCGATCCTCGCTGGAACGGATCATCCGGATAAGTTAGGGTCGCCGCTTTCCAGATAAGCAACGGTCCTGATGAACAACCCCAAGCTGATTGAACTTCGCGACGTGTCGGTGCGCCTTGGCGGCCGGGAAGTGCTGTCGCATGTCGACCTTGAGGTGAACCGGGGCGAAATCCTGACGCTCATCGGGCCAAATGGAGCCGGTAAGACAACCCTTGCACGCACGCTGCTTGGGATTTTGAAACCGTCGACGGGTTTGGTGCAAACTGTTGCGGGCGCGCGAATTGGGTATGTCCCTCAACGCATGCAGATTGATGCTGCGTTGCCGCTCACCGTTCGACGTTTGCTGTGCTTAACGCAATCGTTCAGTGCCGAGGAGATGACGCAGAGCCTTACAGAGGTGGGTGCGTTGCATCTTCTCGACCGACAAGCCTCTGAGCTTTCGGGGGGTGAGTATCAGCGCGTGCTATTGGCCCGGGCGCTGCTGGGGGCTCCCGACCTCCTTATCCTCGACGAACCCACCAGCGGGATCGATTTCGCCGGCCAGAGTGCTCTCTACGCCTTGCTCGCCACCATTCGCCAGGAGCGAGGCTGCGCCATCCTGCTCATCTCTCATGACCTGCATGTTGTGATGGCAGCCTCTGACAGGGTCATCTGCGTCAACGGGCATATCTGCTGCGAAGGCGCACCCGAAGCCGTGACGAGCGATCCTGCTTATGTAGCTTTGTTTGGACCCGGCCATACCGAGTCGCTTGCCGTGTTCAAACATCACCATGACCATGTTCATGACGTATCAGGACATGTGCACGGGGACGATCCCCATGTTTGAGGAATTCTTCCTGCGTGCGCTCTTCGGCGGCATTGGAGTCGCGCTGATTGCCGGGCCGCTTGGGTGCTTCGTCGTCTGGCGGCGCATGGCCTATTTCGGAGATGCGCTGGCCCATTCCGCGTTGCTTGGTGTGGCTTTGGGTTTCTTCTTGAGCATTGAGCCAGCGATCGGCGTGCTGGCTGCAGGAGCCGTTCTTGCGGTCGCCTTTACCTTCCTTCAGAAGCAGCAACGCTTTGCCGCAGATACGGTGCTCGGGCTGCTCGCCCATTCAGCACTCGCGCTTGGCCTTGTCGCTATCGGGTTTTTGGATCATCTGCGCATTGACCTGATGGGCTATCTGTTTGGCGATGTTCTGGCGCTATCCTGGAACGATGTCGTCCTCATCTACGTGGGAGCCGTCGTCGTCCTTGCCGGACTGCTGGCCATCTGGCGGCAGCTTCTGGCCGTGACGGTCGAGCCTGAGCTCGCGCAAGCGGACGGCATCAATCCCCTTGCGGTCCGGCTCATGTTCAGCCTGTTGCTGGCCGTCGTCGTTGCCCTCTCCATGCAGGTTGTCGGGATCCTGCTCATCACCGCGCTCTTGATCATCCCGGCGGCGGCGGCGCGACGGTTTTCGGCAACGCCGGAACAGATGGCGCTCTTCGCGGTGCTCGCCGGTTCCGTCTCCGTTGCGCTCGGGCTATGGGGCTCTTTTGTCTTCGATGCCGCGTCCGGCCCCTCCATCGTGGTTGCCGCTCTGCTGCTTTTCCTCACCGCAAACAGTTTGGCGGCCCTTCTCAGTACCACCCGGGATTGACCAATATCGTCTATGAACGCTGATTTTCGGCAGTTTTCTGACGTTTTGGAGACAACCAAATATCAAGACCTCCACCTTAGGCTGGTCCATAGGGTGTGGCGGTTTTCGGGCGAAGCGGTGTCGGTCGGAGATATGCAGAGGCGGCATGAACACGGACGTTGAGACGATCAGAGACGATATTGAGCGTCCCGCAGGAGGCATCGGCTTTCCGCGCACGCTGCGTCGTCTCGTCCAAGGCAAGAATATCCATCAGGACACATTGCTGGCGACAGATTATCTCAACCATTTCAATGAAATCGTCATGCTGCTCGAACTGGTCGCCGACATGCCGGACTGCCTGGAGGATGCTCTCGAGTGGCAGCCCAAGAGCTATGAGGACCACTTCTCCGAGTCCACGTTTCAGGACAAAGATTTGGCCATTTTCGCCTATGAAAATGCGCCACGTCGGTATCGCGAACCATTCGATCAGTTGGTCGCCCAGATGGACGCGACGGTCCTTGCCGCTCTGACGCATCTAAGCGCAGCGGCAGAAGCCGGCGATGCCGAGCAACTGCAGCGTCTGGTGCGCAATGTGACCATGAAACTGCAGCGCTTTGTTGATGTCGCCAGCGCCATCATTCATGGGCGAGCCGAGACCTCGGCCCAGGAAGAAATTGACGCACTGCTCACGGAAATTGATGAAGAAGCAGATGCGCCTGTCGCCGAGACTGCGGATATTCCGGCACCCGCTCCTTTGGCCGAAGATGCTGACGTCGCGTCGCAAGCGGATATTGACGCCCTGTTCGACTGAGTACCCAGTCGCCTCGCAGCTCTTTTAAACGACGCTCGTTCTCTGCTCCCGCAGTGGTATAGTGCCCCCAATCAACATCACTAAAAAGAAACTCTGGGGAGACATTTATGACTTACAAACCCTTCGACCTTACAGGCAAGGTAGCCCTCGTGACCGGCGGCAATGGTGGCATTGGACTGGGCATGGCGGACGCCATGGCAGCAAGTGGCGCCGATGTCGCGATCTGGGGAACGAACGAAGAGAAGAACGCGAAAGCTGCCGAGGCATTGAAAGCACACGGGACCAAAATCACCGTGCGCCGCGTTGACGTTTCCAACGAACAGGAAGTCATCGACGGCACCGAGGCGACTGTCGCGGAGCTTGGCCGCATCGATACGGTTGTCGCCAATGCGGGGATCGGTTTTGGATCTCCCTCCTTCGTGGACATGACCACGGAGGTCTACAGAAAAGTGCTGAGCGTCAACCTCGACGGTGTCTTCTGGACGCTGCGGGAGTCTGCGCGCCATATGGTTGAACGCTCGAAGGACGGCGACACGGGCGGCTCCCTGGTCGGTATTGCAAGCCTTGCGGCAATTGAAGGGGCCGCCCGCAACCAGGCCTATGCAGCAACCAAGGGTGGCGTGATCTCAATGATCAAAGCCTGCGCGTCGGAATATGGCCGCTATAACATCCGGGCGAACGCGATCCTTCCCGGCTGGATTGCCACGGACATGACGTCCCAAGCGCAAGCCGCACCTGCGTTCGCGGAAAAGGTGATCCCGCGCGTGCCGATCCGCCGTTGGGGTGAGCCGGAAGATTTCGGCGGCATGGCTGTTTATCTTGCAAGCGACGCGTCTGCCTACACCACGGGGACCACGATGATCATCGATGGCGGCTACTCAATGTTCTAATCGCGCGCCGCGTGTTCTCATTTTCGACGTAAAGGCCTGCGCTGCTGCGCAGGCCTTTTTTTGGCGCCAACTTCTATGGTGCCTGGCGCGGCACGTTTTGTGCCTCTCCGATCCCATGATGTTGGATTATGTGCGAAATCGGCAGCAGCGCCTGGTGGATCTGTCCCAGTTTGGGACAAAACACGTGCTGCGTTCTGCTATGGGCCTCGCTGCCCTGGTGATGGTCTCCCTGGCCTTGGCCGGAACTGCCAATGGGGAAACCAGAAGCGGGGCCAGCGAAGGTGAGATGGTGCGTCTGTCAGAGATTTTGGGTGCCATTCACCACCTCCGGGAGGTGTGCAACGCCAATGAAGGCCAACTGTGGCGTTCCAAGATGCAGGATCTGCTCAGGCACGAGAAACCCTCTGACGACATGAAAGAGCTGATGGTCGCCAGATTCAATCGGGCCTATCACCAGCACCGGCTTGCCTATCCGCGCTGTACAGGACAGGCGCGGAACGACGCCGCACGGTTCCTCGACGAGGGGTCGGGCCTGGCCCAACGCCTGGCGGCCCGCACCAGAGGCTGACTCCCCCTCTATAGGAATTTCCTGGATTTTTCAGGCAGACGTTAACCTTTGCCCCAACTTGTGACGGGACAAAGGAGCGATATGTGTTAAAAGGGAGCCACGCTCTGTTTCGTTTCGGGACAGAGCCCGACATGTTCCCAGAGGCAGCAGAAAAGCTGCCCGTTTCAAGAAAGGCCGCCGCCGCACATGGCCGACTCTCGCGACACAGCCGCCGACGATCTGCTTCACGACGATGAAGATTTCGACTTTCCCCTTCCGGATGATGAGGAACAGCGCCGCATTGCACTGAAGATCTTTCTGGATGCTTGGGATGATGCGCTCGCCGAGGGGGTAAATCCTGACGTGCTGGCCAGCACTGCCATCTTTGCTGCCTTTAGCGACATGGTGGAAACCTATGGCGAGGAGGCCGTCTGCGAGATGGCCGACGGCATGAAAGCGCGCGTCCAACAGGGCGAGTTCACACTCAACCAGACCCGCCACTAAAGGCCGTTCATTCAACAAAAAAGGCGCTGTTCCATTAGGACGAGCGCCTTTTTGCTGTTCTGTCGTAAGTCTTTTACCTAGATCACCGCCTCGATCAGGTGGGGCCCCTTTTCGCGCATACAGGCGGCGAACTGGTCGGCAAATTCCTCCGCTGTCTCCGCGCGCATGGAGTTGACGCCCATGCCCTGACCCAATTGCACCCAGTCCAGCTCCGGATTGTGCAGGTCGAGCATGGAGAGCGCTTTGGGTCCTGGATTCTCAGCGCCGACGCGCATCAGCTCGACATTCAGGATCGCATAGGACCGGTTGGCGAAGATCACGGTCGTCACATCCAGTTTTTCGCGCGCCTGCGTCCACAGCGATTGCAGCGTGTACATGGCTCCGCCGTCCCCGTGGAGACACACAACCTTACGGTCCGGGCAGGCAACTGCGGCGCCTGTGGCGAGCGGCAGGCCCTGTCCGATCGCCCCGCCGGTGAGAGACAAGTGATCATGAGGGGCTGCAGTTGCTGTGTAGATCGCCGGCCCGATCCCGCTGGTCGCGGCTTCATCTGAGACAATCGCACCCTCCGGCAGGTAATGAGCCACTACCTGGCCTGCCGTGAAGCTGTCGAGCTTGCCCGTCGGCAGGTCCGGCAGCTCCAGCTTGGCGACATTGATTGGCTCAGCCGGTGCGCCGACGGCTTCTGCCAGCGCTTCCAGGGCGCCGGTGCCGTCTTCATGCGGGTGTGCGAGCACATTGATTTCACAGCCTTCCGGCGTCATCCAGCTGGCCTTGCCTGGATAGGCAAAGAAGGAAACCGGCGGTTTGGCCCCCACCAGGATCAACTGTTCCGTCCCAACCAGGTCTTCTTCGATCTGCTCGGAGAAATAGGGCAAGCGGTCGACCATGACGCGCCCCGCGCCCCGTTGGATGCGCGCGGTGAAGGTGTCGCACATGATGCGCGCGCCGGTTTTGGCCGCGATACGCCCCGCAGCTTGGAGACCGTCTTCCTTGAGCGCTGCGCCGCGGATGAGGATGGCGGTCTTCTTGCCGTTTTTCACGAGCGCCGCAATCCGATCGACGGCATCACCTGCAACGGCGGCGGGTCCCACAATGTCGAGCGCGGGCGACGGTCCTTCTGCGTCCAGCCAGGCAGTGTCGGCGGGAAGAACCAGGGTCGCAATCTGTCCCGGTGCCGACATGGACGCCTGAACCGCGCGGGCGCCGTCGGCGGCGGCTGTCTTGGGCGACGGGGATGAGTGATACCAGCCCGAAACCGGCGACGCGAAACCCTTCAGGTCAGACGCGAGAGGCGCGTCATATTGAGCGTGATAGGTCGCGTGGTCGCCTACAATGTTGACGATGGGTGTGTCTGCGCGCCGCGCATTGTGGAGGTTTGCCAAGCCGTTCGCGAGGCCTGGACCGAGATGCAGAAGCGTCGCGGCAGGCTTCTCCGCCATGCGCCCATACCCGTCGGCAGCGCCGGTCACGACGCCCTCAAAGAGCGCCAGAATGGCTCGCATGCCCTCGACCTTGTCCAAGGCTGCCACAAAGTGCATTTCCGATGTGCCTGGATTGGTGAAGCAGACGTCGACGCCGCTATCCACCAGCGTACGGACAAGACTTTCAGCACCATTCATGGATTCTCTCCCTGCGCGTTTTCATCCCGGTTGTCGTCAGGCGCAACCGGTGATTTTCGGGCGATAATACACAAATACAATGTACGCGCGCTAGAGAGACAGCCAAAGTCTGAGCAGATGCCGCCGCTCAGCCGGATCGTCAAAATCTTCGTAGTCGGTTCGGGCGTGAAGGTTGGTGTGGTTCGACAAAAGCTGGATGTCGCCGGGCTGTAAATCTATGTCGAGATAAATGCCGGGCTCCGCCGCGATCTCCTCATAGGTGTCCAGCAACGCCTGCTCCTCTTCCGTGAAGGGCGGGACATCCGCATGGCGAACCGCCGAGCGGAAATAGTCGGCATGGTAGAAGGTGCGAAGCTTGCCGCCTGCGAAGCAACAGGGCGTGATGGGAATGCTCCCACTTCCGCCATCTTTCGTTTCATTCCGCGAGTCCAACTGAAACGGTGCGAACAAGCGCGACACCAGTTCCGGTCGACGTTTCACCAACTCATTGAACACGGTGACGGAACTGACAATCCGACTCTGACCCCCTGATTTCGCTTTCTTGAGACATAAAAGGCCCACCACATCGGCGGCGTCGCAGTGATAGTCGATATTGGCAGATGTTTGGTAGAGACGGACCATGGGATCGGCCTTGGAGGCATTTGTGTCGATCACATGGCCCAAAAGATCGCCTTGCGGATTCTGCCCGCCCGGGCGACCGAGATGAAGCCCGAGACACCAAAAGAACAGCTCTGCATCCGCCTGTGACCAGCGCTCAACCGGCACACCTCGCACCACTTGAAAGCCGACACCCTCCCCGACGGCCTCCCGCCACGCCCGCATCTGAGGCGCGAGGGTTGGGAGCGGAAAGTCTCCCGCCAAAAGGTCACGAGGGTCTTTGCCGCTGTCCTTGGCCAACACAAGAGCGGCTTCTATCTCCGCAACCTCTTCCGCCGAGAGGATATAAGCCATCTCCTCCAGGGGCGGGAGATCGCGGCCCACCCAGGCCGCAGGACTCGCAACCGCGGAGGTGGTGACCGCTTCATGGGCGCGATCGAAATAGTGGAGCGCTTGTTCCCCAAACGAACGGAAGCCTTGTTGTGGCTCTGACATTCCTCTCCTCCCGACGTGCGGCCCCTTATGATTTGGGCTCAGCCAGCATAGTCACGACAGTAGAAGACGGCCAAGAATACCTGCCCCAAACAGGACAATAATCACCGCCGATACCTTGTTGAGCACCACCAATCCGGTATCTGTCATGCGGTCGCGAAACAGCGAGACAAATCCCGTGATTGCGGCCCACCACAGAAAAGAACCGCCGACGACCGAGGCGACGAGGAGGCTTGCGCGCATATAGTCTTCAGACCCGATGGTGAAGTCGGCTACACCCCCGAAAATGGCGATGAAACCCAGCATGGTCGCCGGGTTTGTGATGGTCAGGAAAAAGGTGACCGAAATCACAGGCAGCAGGTCTCCGAGACTGCCCTCGGGGAGTTTGTCGTGGAGGTGCGGCTCATCGAACCAGGTCCGCACGCCAAGACCCAACAGGAAAAGCCCGCCGACCAGTTGTAGCCAGCCCGAATAGGTGGAGACAAAACTGATCACCGCCGTCACGCCAAAGGCTGCCGCGATTGCGAACACACCATCGCCAATGGCCGCCCCTGAGCCGGATGCGAACCCGTTCAGCATCCCATATTTCAGCGTTCTGCGAATGCAGATCAGATTGACCGGGCCGATGGGCGCCGCCACAGCAACGCCAATTAGAATCCCGCTCAATATGAGGACCAACAAATCCATCAGGGCTTAAGCGTGCCTTCCGGGTTTAGAGGACAACGACATCGTTGCCCGGTATTTCCGCGTAGAGCTTCTGCACCAGATCATCGCGGCGGGCCAGGGCGGTCGACTGATTGATGTAGCCCTTGTCGGTGAGTTCTCCCTTATCAACGCTGGGCGGTTCAACCATTAAGAGCGCACGCTTGATGCGTGTGCTTGATCCCGGGTTCGACTGATTGTGATCGCGGAGCCCGTCGGCCAGTGTCTCCAGCACTTTGGGATGGCGGACCAGTTCTTCCATCGGAAGGTCGCCCTCGCCGGCACAGGCCTGACAGGCCGCAACATTCGGGAACCCAAGGATGCCGATATAGGCTTTGTCCAATCCGGCCACCAACGCGTCGCTCAGAATGCCGTTGGAGCTCTCAACTGTCTGCACCCGTAAGCGACCCGCACTCACCCAGGTGCCGGTTTCCAGTTTGAAATCCTCAACCACGCGGCCGTCGAACACCAAGCCTTCAGCCGGATTGTCGGGATCAACAAATTTCGCAGCATCGCCCAGTTTGTAAAAACCTTCTTCGTCGAAAGCGTCGGCCGTCTTTTCAGGGTTTTTGTAATAGCCCTTGGTGATGCATTCGCCTTTGACGCGGACTTCATGTTTTGAGCCCGTGGGCACCAGCTTGATGTCGACGCCCGGCAGCGGCAGCCCCAGAAGCCCCATGCGCTCGGTTGCCCAATGCACGTTCATAATGGTCGGGGCCGTTTCCGTTGCGCCATAGCCAGACGAAAGGATCATACGTTCGCCAATGGTGCGGATAGAGACTTGTTGCAGCCGGTCGTAGAGATCCTGCGCCAGCGCCGCGCCGCCATAGGACAGAAACTTCACGCGGGAGAAAAAGTTCTTCGCGAGCGCTTCATCCTCTTCCAGCGCCGTGATTAGAAGACCATACGCAGCGGGCACGTTGGAATAGGTCGTCGGTGCAATCTCCCGCAAGTTCTGTAGCGTCTCTTCAAAGCCGCCCGGGACGGGTCTCCCTCCATCAATGTAAAGGGTCCCGCCAGAGGTCAGCAGATTGTTCAAAACCGCATTACCCCCGAAACAATGGTTCCAGGGCAGCCAGTTCAAAAGGACTGGCGGTTCTTCATCTTCGTCTTTGATGATGAGGTTCTCCGCCATCACCGAATTCATGCACATCATCCGATGGGTCGTGATGACCGCCTTGGGCATGCCTGTGGAACCTGATGTGAAGAGGTATTTCGAGACCATGTCCCAGTGGAGACCTTCGTAGCTTTTTTCAACAGCCTCGGTCGGCTCTGTGGCCACAAGGTCGGCATAGGTGATGTCACACGGACCTTCGCAAGCGACCACCGGTATGCCGGTGAGGTCGAGAGCAGCCAGCGCCCCTTCAAAGGGCCGTGAGTCCTGCACAAAAATCATCTTCGGCTGAATGAGATCGACCACATATTTCAGCTTCTCATGATCGGAACTCATGAGGGAGTAGGACGGCGAGACAGGCACGGCCGGCGCCCCCGCTAGGATCGCGCCATAGGTCATGAGGGCATGCTCAATCGAATTGCCTGACAGGATCATGAGCGGTGCGTCTTGCGACAGCCCGCGCGCCAGCATGCCTTCCGCCAGAGCGTTGACCCGCGCATTGGCTTGCGCATAAGTGACCGTCTCCCAATCGCCAAACTGCTGACCGTCTTTGGGTGGCAGACGTTTGCCAAGCCATACATGGTCAGGTCGTTCGACCGCCCACTTTCGCAATGGCTCAATCAGGTTTGACGCTGGCTCTCCCACGGGATGGGGATTGCGGAGCACAATGCTGCCGTCGGGCCGCTCGTCAATCTCAACGCGGCGTTCCGCATAATTCACCTGCCTGTATGGCGGCAACGTCTCGGCGGGCATATCCATAAGGCTTCCTCCTCAAAGCAATTCGAATATTGGTTGTGCTTTAGGCGTTGACGTCGACCACAACGCGTCCACGCACCTGGCCCGCGAGGATTTTTGGTGCGATCTCAATCACATCGGCCAGGCCCACGGTTTCGGTCATTGCATCCAGCTTCGCCATGTCGAGATCCGTGGCGAGGCGGTTCCAGGCCTCTTGCCGTTTCTCAATAGGCGCCATGACCGAGTCGATCCCGATCAACTGCACACCACGCAAAATGAAAGGCATAACCGAGGATGGCAGGTCCGGGCCCTGTGCCAGGCCGCAAGCCGTCACCGCGCCGCCATATTTTGTCTGTGAGATGACGTTGGCGAGGGTCTTGCTGCCAACAGCGTCCACCGCACCCGCCCAGCGTTCTTTGCCAAGGGGGCGTCCGTCGCCGGAAAGCTCGTCGCGGTCAATGATTTCCGCGGCGCCTAAGCCTTTCAGATAGTCCGCTTCGGACGCACGGCCTGTTGAGGCAATGACCCGGTAGCCTAGTTTGGCGAGTAGTGCGATCGCCACCGAGCCGACACCGCCCGCCGCGCCGGTCACCACGATGTCGCCCGCGTCCGGTTTGATGTCCTGGCGCTCAAGGCCCAGAACACAGAGCATGGAGGTATAGCCTGCGGTGCCAATAGCCATGGCGCGCTCCGGCGAAATACCGTCCGGAAGCGCCACCAGCCAATCGCCCTTCACGCGGGCGCGCTGGGAATAACCACCAAAATGCGTTTCACCGACCCCCCAGCCGTTGAGCACGACCTGGTCGCCCTCTTTCCAGCTGCCATGCGCCGATTTCGTTACAGTTCCCACGAAATCGATCCCCGGAATGATCGGCCAGGTGCGCACGACCGGCGCGGCGCCTGTGAGCGCGAGCCCGTCTTTGTAGTTGATGGTTGAATGGCTGACCTCGACCGTGACGTCACCCTCCATCAGGTCGTTTTCGGTGAGCTCGACAATATTAGCCGCTTGGCCGTCATCGGTTTTGGAGAGCTGCAGGGCGCGAAACGTGTCACTCATGAGATTTCCCTATGTCAGAAGCGGCGCGGGCGGTGTCGTTTGAGAGCCACCGGCACTGCCATTTGTTGATTTTGTTGGGCACAACCCACCCGAAAACGGCCGCCCGGTCAAGCAATCCTCCCGAATGCCGCTCGAATTCCATGATTTGTGGGATAAACTGCGCTTATGCGCCCCGCTTTCACCCATATTGCCCTGCATGTGGCCAATCTCGAGCAGTCTATCCGCTTTTATGAGGACTATTGCGGTCTTAAGACCGTGCATCTGCGCGACGAGCCCGAGGGCGCCAATGTGGCGTGGCTGGCTGAGCCCGGTAAAGGGGACGAGTTCGTGGTGGTGCTTATCGATAAGGGGGCACCTCTGCCGCAGCCGGAGGGAGATTTCAGCCATCTGGGCTTTGCCTTGGAGAGCAAAGAGGCGGTCGACGATGTCGCCGCGCGCGGCGGTGAGCTGCTTGCCTGGCCACCCCGACAAGCGCCCTACCCGGTCGGATATTATTGTGCGCTCAAAGACCCGGACGGGCGCTTCATTGAATTTTCGTATGGGCAGCCGCTTGGTCCAGGAAGTGGGGGACCAGGTGCGGAACAGGCGGCCGAGAAAACGCCCTAGCCGTGCGGCAGGACTTCGGTGAAGGTCACGGGTTCGCCCTGGGCTTTCCCCAGAATTTCATCGTCCCACATGACCTGGCGTCCCCGGATCACGGTACCGATCGGCCAGCCTGTCAGTGTCTGCCCGCTAAAGGCGCTCCATTTGGACACCGAGGCAATCCAATCATCTTCAATGGTGCGGCTCTTTTTCATGTCCACAATGGTCAGGTCTGCATCATAGCCGACGGCGATGCGGCCTTTCCGGGCGATGCCAAAGACACGGTTTGGTCCATGTGATGTGAGATCCACAAATCGCTCGAGAGACAATCGTCCCTCATTCACATAGTTCAGCATCACGGGCACGAAGGTCTGAACACCGGGCATGCCCGAGGGTGCCTTTGGATAGGCCTGCGCTTTTTCTTCCAGTGTGTGCGGCGAATGGTCTGTCGCCACAATGTCCACAATGCCAGCGGCGATGCCGGCCCAGAGCCCTGCGCGGTGCTCGGCAGTGCGGATGGGCGGGTTCATCAGCGCACGCGTCCCGATTTCCTGGTAGCAATCAGGCGCGGCGAAAGTCAGATGTTGAGGTGTCACTTCAACGGTGGCGATGTCCTTGTTGGCCGCAAGGATCGGCATTTCATCCGCTGTGGTAATGTGCAGCACATGAATGCGCGCACCTTCTTCGCGTGCGAGCCGTAACAGCCGTTCGGTACATTGCACAGCGGTTTGCACATCGCGCCACACAGGATGGGTTTCCGGCTTACCCAATTCGGCAAGCTCCCGACGCTCGCGCAATCTATATTCGTCCTCTGAGTGAACAGCGCAGCGGCGGTTGATCGCTCTCAGAACTGAGCGCACATGATCATCATCCGGCACAAGAAGGTTGCCCGTCGATGAGCCCATGAAGATCTTGACCCCGCAACAGCCGGGTTCGCGTTCCAGGTCCGCGAGGATGTCGGCATTCTCCGTCGTCGCGCCGGCGTAGAAAGCGTAGTCGCATTGCATGCGATGATGGGCGCGCTTCACCTTGTCTGCCAGCGCGTCGGAATTCGTGGTCGGTGGTTTGGTGTTCGGCATCTCAAATACCGCGGTGACGCCCCCTAACACCGCCGCGTTGCCGCCCGCTTCCAGATCCTCTTTGTGCTCATTGCCTGGTTCGCGCATGTGAACCTGAGTATCGATGACACCAGGCAACACATGAAGCCCCGTGACATCAATGCGCTCGCCCGCATCCGCCTTGGACAAATCACCGATGGCGGCAATGCGCCCGTCCCGAATGCCAATATCAGTCTGCCCGACACCGTCCTGATTGACGACGGTTCCACCAGAATAGATGACATCAAAACTTTCGGTCACGGAGGCCTCCTTACCTATTTTTTTGCAACCTTATCGAGAAGGTCGTTTGCCGCTTTGACAACCGGCTCCACCGTCAGATCGGTCATGGCGCTATCGGGGCTGTCAAAATCATATGCCGGATCTGAGATGATCTCATCATAAGTTCGCCCCCCCCGTATAGAGGCACAATTGTCACCCCAAGGCGCGTAGAGATCGTCGCGGGTTGGGCCAAAAAGCCCCAGCGTTGGGGCGCCTGACGCTGCCGCCAAATGCATAAGCCCTGAATCGTTGCCGACAAACAAGGAGACGCGTTCGAATTGCGCATAAGTATCAATGAGATCAGCGCCGATCTGGTCGATCAAGCGATCCTGCGGTACGACATCGTAGAGGGACTTCACCTGATCCTGTTCCCCCGGTCCGCCCGTCAGAAGAAGATACGCCCCTTCCAGCCTGCCGCCTGGTCCCGTCATGGCCGCGACAAAGGCTGCGAAGCGCTCCTGCGGCCACATTTTCTTTGGCCAATTTGCCGTCGGTCCCACGGCCAGAATGGGCTTACCTTCGGGGAGTAACGCCTTTGCCCGCGCCCGCGTCATCTCACTTGGCCACAGGCGCGGCGATGGCGGCGGGTTGAGGCCCATCACGCCCCCAATATGCTCAACGCGGGGATGTTCATGATCGGGTTTCAGGATGAAGCGCTTGCCCGTCCTCAGTACATAAGCTGTGGCGGAGCCTCGAATGTCCACAACCACGTCCCAGCGCGTGGCCCACGTGGCGCGGAGTAAGCGCAACCAATGAAGCGAGTATTTCTCTTTCCGCATCACGTGGACGCGGGTGACGCCGGGGGCGCCTGCAAAAAGTGGCGCCGCGACGGGGCCGCAGGCAACCGTGATATCCGGACTGTCCAGCGTCTCCATCAGATGCCCCAAAAGGCCGGTAGACATGATGGCGTCTCCGATCCGGTTTGAGGTAATGAACAGCAGGCGCATTTAGCGGCGACCTTTTTGGTGGGTTTGACCCTGGTTGACTTCATCCCGGTTATAGGTGCGCCAACCGGCCCTGCCAAGGCAGTATCCGACAGCTTCCGCTTGCGGGTTGCCGACGACCGACCTACATCTAGGATCGCCCGCTTTTGATGGAACGATACAGGTGGTCACGTGACGAAAGTAAGTCTTTTGCCCGACCGGGTGGTTTGCAGGATTGGTGGAACAGAGCGCCAGGACTTTCTGCAAAATCTGCTGACCAATAATCTTGACCGGGTCAGTCCTGATCAGGCGAGTTACACGCTGCTGCAAACACCGCAAGGCAAATATCTGTTTGACTTCTTTGTTGTTGAGCAGGATGGGCATTACCTGATCGATTGCGATCGAGACGCGGCGCCAGAGCTCCTTAAACGACTGATGTTTTACAAGCTGCGCGCCGATGTGACGCTGGAAAGCCTCGGCGAGGAGTGGGTTGTCGGCGCGTTTTGGGAAGCAGAAACTTCCGGAGAGCCCGGCAGGGCCGACCCCTTGCACGGGGGTGTTTTGTTCACTGATCCACGTCTCGCTGCATTGGGACAACGGGCGATGGTGCCTGCAGCCTCTGCCGACGCGGTGCTGTCTATGGGGACCTCCAGCACGCCACAGGAGTATGAGACCCAGCGTCTCACCTTGGGTGTGCCCGGCAGTCAGGACCTGATTGCTGATAAGACTTTTCCCATGGAAGCCAATCTTGACCTGCTGAATGCCATCGACTTCCAAAAAGGATGCTTCGTCGGACAGGAAGTGACATCGCGGACCCATCGAAAAGGCCAGGTTCGAAAACGCATTGTGACGGTGACCGGCAATGCCGACTTGCCGGCGCCCCACACAGCGGTGATGGCCGGCGAGCGACAAGCGGGCGAACTCTTGTCGTCCAGCGGCGCGCAGGGCCTGGCCCTGTTGCGGTTAGACCGTCTCGGAGAGCCTTTGACCGCCGACAGTGTTGACATCACGCCCGGCTTCCCCGCTTGGATGCCAGACGATGTCAAAGGCGGATCGGCTGCATGAGCAAGACCCGCTGCTCCTGGCCGACCGCGGATGATCCAACTTACATTGCCTATCATGACGAAGAATGGGGCGTGCCCGAATGGGATGATCGTGCCCTTTTTGAGAAGCTTCAGCTGGACGGCTTTCAGGCCGGGCTTTCCTGGATCACGATACTGAAGAAGCGGGACAATTTCCGAAAAGCCTTTGATGGGTTTCAGCCGGAGAAGATTGCGCGCTACACCCCGAAGAAGATTGATCGCCTGCTCAAAGATGCCGGTATCATTCGCCATCGTGGCAAGATCGAAGCGACCATCGGCAACGCGCAAGCCTATCTGGAGGTCATGGAAAAGCGCGGCAGCTTCTCTGACTTTCTCTGGGACTTTGTTGACGGCGCACCTGTTCAGAACAGCTTCAAATCCATGAAAGACGTGCCCGCTGAAACAGAGATGAGCCGCAAGCTTTCAAAAGAATTGAAAGCCCGCGGCTTCAAATTTTGTGGGCCGACGATCGTCTATGCCTTCGCACAAGCGGTCGGCATGGTGAACGATCACACAACCAATTGCTTCCGCCACAAAGAATGTGCCGCCCTGGCGAAGCGATAGTGCGTGCTACCAGTTCTCTCCGTAGGGGCGGATCACCACATCGGATGACCAGGCCGAGCGCGGCTGATGGGCGATACGAAAACACTCGTCTGCAATATCTACCGGTTTGCAGAAAAATTCGTCTGGCTGATCTTTGAACGCTTCGCGGGCCCAGGGCACATCAATCACTGCATCGATTGCCACGTAAGCCGCGTGCACGCCCAGAGGGCCCGCATGGCGAGCGATGCTTTCCAGCAATATGCGCTGAGCCGCCTTGGTTGGTGCAAAGGCGGCAAAGTTTCCTTTGCCGCGATAGGCCGACGTGTTGCCTGTCCCGAGGATGACGCCCTTCCCTGCTTCGATCATCGCGGGTGCGGTCAATTGCGCCAAATGCAAGAGAGCCATGGTGTTGATCTTGAAATTGCGATCCAAAAGCTTCGGATCGATGTCGAGGAAGCTCCCGAACGCGCCGCCCACCGCATTGTGGATAACGATTTCCGGTGCGCCTAAGTCAGCCTGCACCTTGCCAATGGTGTCCTTGAGTGCTTTTTCATCGGACACGTCGCACGGATAGGCATGTGTATTACCAACGCTGCTTACCAGTTCGTTGAGGCGCTCTTCATTGCGGGCGATCATTGCAATCGTGTAGCCCGCATCGGCAAAGCGTTTCACAAGTGCGGTGCCGGTGCCGGGTCCGACGCCTGTAATCAGGCACGTTTTGTTGTTGTCTGTCATCGCGCTAACGCCTCCTCCAAGAAGTCAAATCTGTCATTACCAAAGTAGAGCTCATTCCCTATGACCATGCTAGGGACACCGAATACGCCTGCGGCCTCTGCCGCCTGCTGATAGACGGCCTGCGTTTCTCCTGCTTGGCTTCTGCCTTCGAGTATCTCCGCAACCTGCGAGACGCCTGCATCTTTCAACAGAGTCTCAAGCTCATCATCATCAGCGAAGGCCGCGCTTTTCACCCAAACACCTTCGAACACGGCCCGGACATAGTCTCTCGCCTGACCCACTTTTTCTGCCGCGACAGAGCCTAACAGAAGAGGGGCGGTGTCGATGGTCTGAAAGTGCGGATTGGGCGCGAATGGGACAGCGTATTTCCTTGCCCATCGTGCGAGATCCGCCATCGCGTACCGACCTTTTGCCGGGCACTCCACCGTCGTCGGGCGATTGCTCACGCGTTTCATAAGCGCAATGACATTGATGGGCCGGTACTCGATGGCCGCGCCGGTGCGGTCGGCCAGAGCCGGCAGCTGCGTCATAGCGAGATACGAGTAGGGACTGACGAAGTCGAAATAGAACTGGAGTGTCTTGGTCATGAGGTTTGCCCCTCGATCTCGCGGTAAGGCACCAGAGCTCGACCCGCCGCACCTTCCGGAAACTTGTTTCCATCGAACAGGCGCTGTTTGGCGTCGAAATAGGCACGCGAAAAATCGAGCAGTGGCGAATCGTCCGGCAATCCCGCAATGCGCACAATGCCGAATAGGCTGGCCGTGTTTCCGCTTGTGCCCATATGCCCCTCGGGCCACTCAAAGATCTGAACCCATATGGATCGCGCAGCACCCTTGATGCCCTGTTTGCCCGTGACCTTCAGGATTGCGTCCGCGATGGCTCGTTTCGCCAGCGACTTGCGCTCCTGGTTCATCGATCCTTCCGGCACATTGAGCTCGATCAGGAATTTCCCAGCTTCGGCCACATAGGTGTCGTCGGACTTGCCGCCGATGAACCATTCATCCTGCTCGATCTCCTTGAACCTTACCCAAGCAATGGACCGACCTCCTGGCGTGTCCTGACCCCCCTCAATCTCGAGCAACACATGGGTCAACTCTTCAGCGAGCTCATCCTTCTGCTCGCGTGTGAGAGCCCCTTTAACGCAATCCACTGTCACCATTGGCATGGTCGATTTCCCTTTAATGGTCATTGAGTATCTTTAAGATACCATCATATTGGTGTGTTAAAGATACCTTTTCAAGCTCTTTTTTCTCCTATTGATATTTTTTCTGTTTTCTGTAGGTTTTCTAAACGTACCTTTGGATATTGAACTCATGACCCGAACGTCTCTTGAACATGTCGTTTGCAGCACGGCCCGCACCGTCGACATCATTGGCGACAAATGGACTTTGCTGATCCTGAGAGAAGCGTTTTTCGGCACCACCACCTTCTCCAAGTTCCGGGAGAACCTGGGCGTGGCGAAAACTGTCCTTTCAGACCGCCTTCAAACTCTGGTGGATCATGGAATTTTAGAGCGTCAGGCGACGCGGCCTGGCGTTGACCGCCACATCTACCGCCTGACAGAAGCCGGTCTCGACTTCTTTCCCCTCTTCATTGTGATGATGCAATGGGGAGACAAATGGGTTTTTGGCCCAGGCAAAGAGCCCTTAAAGGTAATGGACAAAGAGACGATGAGCCCCGTCCAGCCTGTCGGCGTGCAGGCCCGCGACGGCCATTTTCTAACCCCGCGCGACACGACCTTTCGACCTGGTCCGGGCGCTGACGAACAGGCACTGCGTGCCTATGAAACACTGGAACGGGAAAAAGGCCGCGCCTAAGGGGCGAGCCAGGTTCCAGCCCAGTTTTTCCCATCAAAGGTGAATCGCGCCCTACGATTGCCGCGTGGTGACAAAAACAGCCAATCGACCTGATCAAACACCAGCTGGACCGCCGCAAAATTGGACCGCCCCGCCTCAAGCCTTTCTTCCGACGGGATGACACCTTCGACATCGCTTGGCAAGCCCGACGCTGGGGCTGACAGAGGCGTGCCGGGGACGATCTCTGCGAGATAGGCCCGTCGGCTGGAGGGGGCCGCTCCCGCCCAGGCCGCGTCAGCATAAGCGTCGCTCTCGTGAACGGTCGCCTTGCCGCTTAATTGGACCTGAATCTCCTGAGACGGATCATAGAAAGCCAACATGACGTTGGGGTTTCTGCCGATTTCCGAGACTTTGTCGGAGCGCGCATCCGTGTGAATCCGAACTGACCTGTCATCGAGTGTTATGTCTCTCAGGATGACGGTGCGTGCTTTGGGGGCCCCACTCGGCCCCACCGTTGTCAGTATGGTTTTTTTGAACGGGTGCGTTCGATCAGATACTGCGCCCGCCAGCATTTCTTTCCAAGCCCTCTCAACGGATTTGAGATCGTCATAGTGTGTAGGCATTTCTGATTGTTCTGGCATCGGCCGGTAACCACTCTGTCTGTTCCAACGCATTTCCGGACGGAAAACCGCTTAACGCTTTTCCTGGAAATGCTCCAAACCGCCCACCGAAATCTATAGCCAGCCGCCCCTTGCTGCACTATTTTTGGGGCAACAAAGCAATCTAAATATGCAAGCGGGATTGAGTGAGAGACCCACGTGTCTCTCTGATCTCTCTCACCGCAGCGAAACTCTTCAGGTGGGAAGCGTGGCAAAAGTCGTCATCAGTGGCACTGGGGTATTTACTCCTCCAAACTCAATCAGTAACGAAGAACTTGTCTCGTCGTTCAATGCTTACGTAGAGAAGTTCAACACAGAAAACAAAGACGCGATCGAGAGTGGCGAGATCGAGGCTCTCAATCCATCAAGCGCCGAATTCATCTACAAAGCATCGGGCATTGAGAACCGGTATGTGATGAACAAAGAAGGCATTCTGGATGTGGACATCATGTGCCCGCGCCTGCCGGAACGATCAAACGACGAGCCCTCCATCCTTGCGGAAATGTCCGTCATTGCGGCGAAGGAAGCGATGGCAAAGGCGAACAAAAAGCCGGAAGATATTGATGCAGTGCTGGTCGCGTGCTCCAACCTGCAACGCGCCTACCCGGCCATTTCTATTGAAGTGCAGGACCTTCTCGGCATTGACGGGTTTGGGTTCGACATGAACGTGGCGTGTTCCTCCGCGACCTTCGGATTGAAGACAGCCCACGACATGGTCATCAGCGGCGGCGCCGATTGTGTGATGGTGGTCGATCCCGAGATCTGCACCGGTCATCTGAACTTCCGCGACCGCGACAGTCACTTCATCTTTGGGGATGTGTGCACAGCTATCATTGTAGAGCGTGACGACACCTGCACCGTGGACGGCGCCTGGGAAATTTTGGGCACGCGCCTTATCACGCAATTCTCCAATAATATCAGAAACAATTTCGGATTCCTGAACCGCACCGCGCCTGAAACCGCGCAAGACGCCGACAAGCTCTTTGTCCAAGAAGGCCGCAAGGTGTTCAAGGAAGTCGTGCCAATGGTGTCCAAACTCATTATTGAGCATGCAACGGATGAAGGTCTGGACCCAACGGCACTGAAACGCCTCTGGCTCCACCAGGCGAACAAAGGCATGAACGATTTTATCGGCAAAAAAGTGCTGGGCCGTGACCCAACCGTCGAAGAGTCCCCGAATATTCTCAAAGACTATGCGAACACCAGTTCTGCCGGTTCCATCGTGGCTTTCAGCCAGTTTAGCGACGACTTGAAAGAAGGCGACACGGGCGTGATCTGTAGCTTCGGCGCAGGCTACTCCGCCGGCAGCGTGATTGTCCGTAAGCGGGCCTGAACAGACCCGCTTACTCGGAAAACCGCCCGGCCCTTTTCGTGACTACGCTTATTTTTTCAGATAGGGCTGGACCGCCACAATGTGGAAGGTGCGCATCTCTCCGTCGTGTTCAGTCACTGAGAGATATTCCCCGACTGAGATCAGATGCTTGTCCAGCTTGAAGAAGGGCTCGTTGTCGTCGGTTGAGGTTGGGTCATAGTCAATGGTCCAGCCTTTTCCGATATGGCGCAGGAGACCCCGTTCGTCCGGCTCCCCGTCGGTAAAGCGTCTCACGATACAATCCTCTTTGTGCGCCTTCCACGCGACAGGATCGAGATGATGGTCGTCATCCAGCGGCGCAACAAAGTCGTAGCCGTGCTTGTCGCTGCCTTCTGGATACTCCTCGCTCCGGGCAGCATTCATATGAATACGGTACAGGGTCATACCTGTCTTCCTTCCTTAGAAACTTACTTAGAAAAATTGGGGTGTACTGGAGTTAGTGCGCCATCAAAACCGGCACGCTGGCATGCGCCCGCACGTGTTGCGTTGCGCCTCCGAACAGGAATTCGCGCAATCGGCTATGGCCATAACCGCCCATGACGAGAAGATCCGCCCCCGCACCTGCAGCTTCCTCCAAGAGGATTTCACCTACAGCCCTTCCGTCCGCTTTGACGAACCGGGTGGTTGCCGTGGCGCCATGGAGCGCAAGATAGTTCTCCAAGACCGTGTTGGGCACTTTGTCATCGTCCCCTTCGTCGATACACAGAATGGTGACTTTGGAGGCTGTCTCAATGAAAGGAATGGCGGCGGTTACAGCTGCCGATGCCTGCAGACTGCCGTCCCACCCAACCAGGACATTGTCTCCGATGGACGCCGCCGCAGATTTTGGCGCAATGAGGATCGGACGGTCTGCGCTCATGAGCGCGCCCTCCAGAGCGTCTCCTCCCGCTATGCCATCCTCAATCTCAGATCCTGAAAACATGACAAGATCAGAGAGGCGGCTTTCTTCAGCGACCACAAGATCGCGCCGTCCCGTCGCCTCGCCGAAGCGCGCCGATGGAAGCGTGCCTGTGTCCGTCACAATCGGGAGCCCCGCTGTTGCAGCCTCTGATTCCATGTTGGCCTTTGCGGCAGCGACAGCGGCGTCAGAGCCTTCTTTTGCAGCCTGCAGCAAGTCTTCAATCACCTGTCCAGAAACGCCGTCGCCCAGGTAAGGAAGCGCTTCACTGGGGTCAGGACGAACAAAGAGCACCTTCGCCTGCGCGCCAAACTTTTTTGCTACCAATAAGGCCGCGTTCAACACGGGCTTATCTGAATCGGTTCCATGAACAGGAACGAGAACTTTGCGAATAGGCATTGCCGACCTCCTTTATGCCATTTGATACGCTTACATTACGCTTGGGTCCACAGTGCCCCTATGACCCAGATCAAACCGTCAGATTAATCCGTTTTAGGCACATCTCGCTCTGACCCCAAGAGCAAGACTGGACAGCCGACCGCCATGGAAAAGGCGGTGGCATCTCCATCTTTTGAAAAGAACTTTGACTGTGCGCTCGCCACCACCAGGCCGGGGCCCATTTGGCGCACGATCTCGGCAAGATCTGCGAGACCTGTGTCGGCGCCGCGAACGGGCAAACAAGCCAATCCTGCGCGGGTTGCCAAGGCCTCCGCAGCATGCGCGCAAAACTCCCCCTGGCTTGTCATATCGTCCAGCACGACAATCGGCGCATCGCCATTGCCCATGCCACGTCTGGCACTTGTCAAAAGCACATCCGCGTGTACATCCGTCGTCGCAGCGTGCAGTGCGCGGCGAATATCGCTTAATGGTGTCAGATGGTTGCCGGTATTCATCACCAACACGTCTTCACGGCTCGCGTTTTCAAGGATCGCAAACAGAGGCTGGCCACGCTTCACATCGAAGGACCAATCCAGCCCGATCTCCGAAGCGGCCGCCGCGAAGGCCGCCTTCGCCTGACCGGCCTGAGCTTCCCACTCCCGTATCAATCGCTCCGTTTCCAGAGGCTTCACCATGCCGCTGAACGACACTTCAGAAGCAAAAGGCAGTTCCGCCAGATCCATCAAAGCTTGGTTCTCGACAAAGCACCCGACCAGTTTTGCGCCGATGGACTCGCCCATGCGTTTGGCAAAGGAGATGGCTTCCGCCTGCGGAACCGCTGAATCGATCTCGACCAAAATCTTGTGATCAGCAGTTTTGGCTTCTTCTTTTGGCTTCGCGTTCATGAAGCAGTTTCCCCGCTATCACTTTTTCCGAAGCTCACCTGGGCTTCGGCATAGTCCATCAGTCGATGATCAACCCGTTCGAACAAGCTACCAGGTGCAAAGAGACCTTTCTCATCCCTCAGGCCCGCCTGCAAGCCTGTCATGATCGTCACCGCTTCTTCAATAGTCTCAGCGGCGTAAATCGAAAATACGCCCCGTTCAACGGCATCGACAACGTCTCTTCGCAGCATCAGGTGTTTAACGTTGGCGGCGGGCACGATAACGCCCTGATCTCCGGTCAGACCGCGCCGCATGCAGACATCAAAGAAGCCTTCGACTTTTTCGTTCACGCCTCCGATCGCCTGAATCTGTCCGAGCTGATTGAGCGATCCGGTAATGGCCAGCCCCTGATTGATGGGGACCTCTGCCAGCGATGACAAGAGTGCGACGAGTTCTGCTGCGGACGCACTGTCGCCGTCCACCCCGCCATAACTCTGCTCAAACACCAGCGTGGCGGTGAGGGATAAGGGAATGTTGATTGCAAAATGCGCGTTCAAAAAGCCGGTCAGGATGAGCACACCCTTGGAGTGAAGCGCGCCGCCTAGCTCCACCTCACGCTCAATATCAACGACGCTGCCCTTACCCATTCGGGTTCGCGCGGTGATACGAGTTGGGCGGCCAAAGCTCGCCTGGCCCAGACTTAACACAGACAGGCCGTTGACCTGCCCGACCACGCGTCCTTCCGTGTCGATCATCACCACATCGCGGGTGATCGCCTCCAGGCTTCGTTCGCGCAAACGGTCGGCCCGGTGCACCCGCTCATCAATCGCCCGCTGCACATGGGGAACGTCAATGGCGTCGGCAGCGTCATCACGGGCATAGAGGTCTGCTTCCTGCATGAGGTCGGTGACGCTCTCCACCTCGAGGGACAGCTTCTCCGCGTCCTCCGCGAAACGGGAACTCTCCTCAATCACCCGCCCCACTGCTTCCGCGGTGAGTGGCAAAAGATCGTTCTCCCGACAGAGAGTCGCGATCATCTCCGCATAGAGCAGGTCCGTGTCGCCATCCCGGTCGATTTGATCATCGAAGTCGGCAGACACTTTGAAGAGGTCCCGAAACTCCGGATCGTTTTCGGACAAAAGGTAATAAAGCAGCCTGTCCCCGAACAGGATCACCTTTATATCGAGGGGGATTGGGTCCGGTTCAAGAGCGACGGTGCTCACCAGGCTCAAATAATCGGCTGGCGCTTCCAGCACGATCCGCCCTGTTCGCAAGGCGCGCTTCAAGCCATCCCAGGCGAGCGGTTCGCGTAAGAGACGGAGTGCATCGATCAGGAGATAACCTCCATTAGCTCTGTGGAGAGAGCCCGCCTTGATAAGGCTGAAGTCCGTTACGAGTGCGCCCATTTGTGAGATGTGTTCGACACGGCCAATGATATTGGCAAAGGCGGGATGCTCTTCGGTGATGATCGGTGCGCCGCCGCCGATAAACCCGCCATTGCTGTTGCCTGTGGTGGGTTCAGGAGCTGCGTCCGGGCTGTTGTTGACGATGACGTTCACCGTATAGCGGCGAAAGACGTCTCCGCCGATGGGGCCCACAGGCCCGGCCAATTGCTCCCGTTCGTCCGCCGTGAAGAGACCGATATTCTCAACAAGGTCCGCTTCCAGCTCTCTGAGCCACGCCGCAACTTTTTCGTTGCCCTCAAACATGGATGTAAGGTCGTGGATCGAGCGGCCCACCGCGTTCGTTGCGACTTCCCTGTTCAGTTCATGGATTTGGGCCCGCCGCTCTTTTTCCCATCCGGGTACATGTTGAAAGATGGCCGCGAGTTCCTGTTCAAGTTCACCAATCGTTTCCTTGATCCGTTCCCGTTCCTCCTCCGGCAGTTCGTTGAACGTGTCCGGCTTCATCACCTCGCCTTCCCGCTGAGGCGCAAAAGCAAAGCCGGACGGCGTGGAGAGGAGCGTGATATTTTTTGCCTCCGCTTTAATGCGGAGCGACTCAAATGCCTGGCCCTGATGCTGTGTGTAGTTCGCATCAATGGCCGCCAGCCGCTTTTTATATTCTTCGCTTTCGAGGATCGCCGGGATGGATCCGCGCAAGTCCTGAATAAGGTCCGCTACGCCCGTCCGCAGCGCTTCCGCGCGACCGGCCGTTGTGCGCAGCGCGATCGGCTTGTTGGGGTCCATGAAATTGTTCACATAAACCCAGTCGGACGGCACGGGGCGCTCGCCAACAATTGATTGCAGATGCCGGATGACCCCGTCGCGCATCCCCGCTCCATGGGGCCCGAGGGCGAAAATATTGTATCCGGTCTTCTCCATCCGTGTTCCAAAGCGGATCGCCTCTAGCGCGCGTTCCTGACCGACCAGACCCTTTGCGTCAGACAGCTCCGCAGTCGTCGAAAAATCGAACTGCGACGTGTCGCATTCGCTGTAGAGAAAGTCGGGACTTAAGGGTTCCAAAGGCACGGCAGCAGGCTTTGTTTTTGTTATTTAGAGCGGTTGATTAAGCCGACTCTAGGCGGTCTCAGCGACAACGACAATGCGCGAGCGCATCGACAAGGCGCCTGCGACAGATTAGGGTCTGCCGCCCACCAAACCTTGGACATCTCATGGTCCCTCCAAAAAAACCTACCGCTGCGAAACAGAAAGCCCCGCGTGCCTGGCAACGGATGCTCTCCGGGCGACGGCTCGACCTGCTGGACCCCTCGCCTTTCGATGTAGAGATCGAAGATATTGCCCATGGTCTTGCGAGGGTGGCGCGTTGGAACGGGCAGACAATTGGCGATGAGTCTTTTTCCGTAGCCGAGCATAGTGTCCTTGTGGAAGAGCTTTGCCATCGCCTTCGGCCTGGCTGGCCCGCCAAATGGCGTCTGGCCGCGCTTCTCCATGATGCCCCGGAATATGTGATTGGCGATATGATCAGCCCGTTCAAGGCGGCTCTCGGGTACGACTATAAGAGCTTCGAACATCGGCTGGAGAGCGCCATACACCTGCGGTTTGGACTGCCCGCGAACCTGCCCAAGACAGTGGAAGCGCATATCAAACGGGCTGACAGAGCGTCAGCGTTTCTGGAGGCGACGCAGCTGGCTGGATTTGCTGATGAAGAAGCCGCCGCCATTTTCGGTCGGCCCCGAGGTCTCACCCCGATCAAGTTGAAACCGCTCAGTCCGACAGCGGCGCAGGCACTTTTCCTGAAGCGCTTTAAGGCGCTGTTGAAAGCGACCGAACCGGGCGGAGCGTCGTCCAAACAGGGTTAGAATCACGTAGACTGTTCGCAGTTCTCAATTTCCGGAGACGGCTGACGATGGCGCCGGCGCCACCCAAAAACGCATCCAATCCCGTTGTGATCGACCTCAATGCGGCGATTGTGCAGGTGGCGGAAGGTCTGCCACAGATCGCCGTGGTCCGCCCTCAGGACGGCGGCGAGAATGCCGATCAGGATATTTGGGACGCGCTGCCCTTCGGCCCTTTCGATCCTTTCACCCACCGGACGATGGAAATTGGTCTCCGCGCCTGGGTGCAGGAGCAAACGCAGATTGATCTGGGTTATGTCGAGCAGCTTTACACCTTCGGTGACAGAGGTCGTCACGCACTAGAGGTCCAAGACGGCACGGATCATATCGTGTCCGTCGGGTATCTCGCGCTTACGCGCGGCGTCGAAGAACAGGCGGGCGTGAGCTGGCGGAGCTGGTACCAATATTTCCCCTGGGAAGACTGGCGCGATGGACGCCCCGCCATCTTGGACAAGGCGATCCTCCCCCTGCTTCAGGACTGGGCATCTGACACGCAGGGTGAGCAAAGCGATGAACTTTCCCGTGGTAGGCGTCGCGATCGGGCGCGCCTTACCTTCGGTCTCGACGGGGGCACGTGGGACGAAGAAAACGTGCTTGAGCGCTATGAGCTGCTTTACGAAGCCGGTCTTGTGCGTGAAGCGCTGCGCGACGGTCGACCAAATGCCGCCACGCTTGAAGCGCCGGACGCCCCACAATTGGGTGTGCCGATGCAGTTTGACCATCGCCGTATTCTCGCAACTGCGATCAGTCGCTTGCGGGCGAAACTCAAATACCGCCCCGTGGTGTTTGAGCTGATGCCTGACACGTTCACGCTGTTTGAGTTGCAGCGCACCAGCGAAGCGCTGCTCGGGCTGCACGTGCATAAGCAGAACTTCCGACGCCTCGTGGAAAAAGCCGGCCTCGTGGAACGCACCGGCCGCATGAGCACGCACACCGGCGGACGGCCAGCGGAGCTTTTCCGGTTCCGCCGTGAGATATTCAATGAGCGCCCAGCGCCAGGTCTTCGCCTCGCGCCGTCGCGCACCCGGGCCAATACTTGAGCGATAGATTTTTTTGCCCTCAAAGGTTCAAAACCCTCAAGAACCTCAGATTTCTGCCGTTTCCCCCTCCTTTTTCATTCATTAACGCTCTTGACAAGGGTAATACTCAAACATAGTATAAGGGTCTGACCGGTTCTTCCGGTGTCTTTTTAGCCCCTGCTTATACTCAAAATGAGTAAATGTAGATGATCAAGGGAGGCGCGCATGACCGCCGATCTTCAGTTCCAAGAAGCTGCTCCTCAAACGGCAGCCATGGTTCCGTCTAAATTCAAACCGCTTGAGATGCCAGAGCTCGAATATACGCCCGGCCTCGCGAAAGAAATGGCGCCCATTTATGAGCGCGTCAAAAACGTGATCCCCTCCGTCGAGTGGCCTTTCTTCGCGCCTTATGTAAAGGCGATCAATGATCTGAAGAAAGAGCGCAACGCGGTGATCCTCGCGCATAACTATATGACGCCGGAAATCTTCCACTGCGTTGGCGACATTGTGGGCGACAGTCTGCAGCTTGCGCGCGAAGCCGCGAAAGCAGATGCAGACGTCATCGTTCAGTGCGGTGTGCACTTCATGGCGGAGACCGCGAAGCTTTTGAGCCCGGAGAAGACTGTTCTTATCCCAGACGAAAAAGCAGGCTGCTCGCTTGCTGAGTCCATTACCGGCGCGGACATTCGTCGGCTGCGGGAACAATATCCAGGTGTCCCTGTTGTCACTTACGTAAACACCTCAGCCGAGGTGAAAGCCGAGACAGACATTTGCTGCACATCGTCCAATGCGGTGCAGGTGGTGGAGAGCCTGGGCGTGCCGGAAGTGCTCTGCCTGCCGGACGAGTATCTGGCGCAGAATATTGCGCGCCAAACCAATGTGAACATCATCACCTATGCAGGTCACTGCGAGGTACATGAGCGCTTCACACCGGAAGAACTGCGCGAATATCGGGAAGCGCATCCGGGTCTGTCGATCATCGCGCATCCCGAATGCCCGCCAGAAGTCGTCGACGAAGCCGATTTCTCCGGCTCGACGTCGGGCATGATCAAATGGGTGAAAGAAAACCATCCGGATCAGGTCATGATGGTGACGGAATGCTCTATGAGCGACAATGTGGCGGCTGAAGTGCCGGGTACGGATTTCATCCGTCCCTGCAACCTTTGCCCGCACATGAAGCGCATCACCCTGCCGAAGATCCTCGAAAGCCTTGTCTACATGAAAGATGAGGTGGTCGTGGATCCGGAGATCGCACCCCGCGCACGGGCTGCGGTTGAGCGGATGATCAACCTGCCACTCTGATTTTATCCGAAGGGTGCCTAGGGAGCTGGGTCTATGAGCACGACAGCGCATAGCGGTGGACATATCATCAATGCCGGCGACGTTCTGATTGTCGGCGCTGGTCTTGCGGGCCTCTTCACCGCTCTCAAACTCAGCCCGCGTCCAGTGACGGTGCTTGCAGCGGCGCCTATTGGTGGTGGTGCCTCGTCTGCCTGGGCGCAAGGTGGCATCGCGGCCGCGATCTCAGACGGCGACACGCCAGAGGAGCATGCCGCCGACACGATCGCTGCGGGTGCGGGGATTGTCGACCCGGATATCGCCCATCTCATTGCGTCGGAAGCGGCTGAGCGCATTCAGGATCTGCTATCGCTCGGCGTTCCCTTTGACCGGGACCTGGAAGGCAAACTGACAGTGGGCCTTGAAGCCGCCCATAGCCGCAAACGCATCGTGCATGTGCAGGGCGATCGCGCGGGTCATGCGATTATGGAAGCGCTGATCGCGGCGGTTCGCAAGACGCCTTCCATTCGTATTCTTGAAGGCTTCTCCGCCTATGAGCTTGCGATGGAAGAAGGCAAAGTCGCTGGTGTCTTTGTGCAGCCGACGGGCGACCTTGACCCGTCTCCTTTATTGCTCCGTGCGCGCTCTGTGGTTCTCGCCAGCGGCGGCGCCGGCGGGCTCTATAAAGTTACAACCAATCCTCTGACCTCCCGCGGTGACGGCTTTGCCATGGCGGCGCGCGCAGGCGCCGTGATTGCCGATCCGGAATTCGTTCAGTTTCACCCCACCGCCATTGCGGGTCCCCTGGACCCGGCGCCCTTGGCGACAGAGGCGCTTCGGGGTGCAGGGGCAACGCTGATTGACGAAACAGGCACCCGCTTCATGAAAGCGGTTCACAAAGATGCTGAGCTGGGCCCCCGAGATGTGGTTGCGCGGTCGATCGCCCGGGTCATCGCGGACGGCGGCAAAGCCTTTCTAGATGCGCGGGAAGCCGTGGGGCCGGACTTCGAGCAGGCTTTCCCGACCGTCTATAAGAACTGCCAGCGGATGGGTATTGACCCGGTGAGCGAACCGATCCCTGTTGCGCCTGCCATGCATTACCATATGGGTGGGATTGCCGTAGATCAGGACGGTCGTTCGTCGCTCCCGGGCCTCTGGGCCTGCGGCGAAGTGGCATCAACCGGTGCGCACGGTGCCAACCGTCTTGCCAGCAACTCGCTTCTGGAAGCGGTCGTGTTCGGTGCCCGTATTGCGAAAGATATCCTGACGACGGTCGACGCTGGACCTGAGGTAAGGGCTGCGATCCCGGCACTCAAACCCCGCCGCGCGCATGATATGCCAATCATGCAGGAGCTGCGCGATCTGATGACTCAGCATGTCGGTGTTGTGCGCCATGCGCACGGGCTCGCCCTAGCCCTTCAGCAGATTGTGCGGATCGAGCGTGCCGCAGGATCATCCCCCACTCTGGTCAATATGGTGACGGCCGCGAAACTGATCACAGCGGCGGCGCTCAAGCGGACGGAAAGCCGCGGCGGGCATTTCCGGATTGATTGCCCGCAGGCTGATGCCGCATGGCAGCACCGTACCTTCATCACCCTTGAGGAAGCGGATGCCATTGCACGCAGTGGTGACCGGTTCCCGCGTAGTGTTGTCAGTGCAACAGCCCGAACTATTAACTAAAACCGATACTTGACCATGTTGCATACCCAACATAATTTGCGCGCGAAAGTAATTCGAGGGGATTAAGTTATGCGCGTACTAACGGTCGTTGCCGTTGCTGCTTTGATGGGGGGCTGTTCATCCATCACTCAAGGAACAACTCAAGAAATTTTCGTGAATACAACACCGGCTGGGGCGAATTGCACCCTCAGCCGAAACGGTGTCCAGCTTAATGGTGTATCCAACACGCCTGGTGGTGTGACGGTCGACAAGACCAAACACGACATCATCATTACGTGTAACAAGGCGGGCTACCAGGAAGCTACTTACTACAATAATAGCGGGTGGGAGTCAGGCTCCGGAGCAGCAGGAATTGCCCTGGACGTTGTCTTAACTCTCGGCGTTAGTAGCGCGATTGATTCAGCGACGGGCGCGGACAACAGATACGAGAGCCCCGTCAACATCACGATGCTACCCGAGGAAAAAGACTAGCGCCTCTGCTGGACTTTGACGTGGCTTGGTCCCTGACAACTCCGGACGGGACCAAGCACACAAAGTCCAATACCGGCTGCCATAGCTAAACACTTTTGCGCTCAACCTCGCTTGCGACCCAAGCGAGGCTTCTGGCAATGCGCCGGTTACATTGTCTGTCATCGGGCGACAAAGTAGCGTAAAATTAATTTGGTGGCTTGCCGTGCTTGCTACCTGTTTCTAAAAGTCGCGATGGTGAGAATGACCGACCTGCATCCGCTTCCTTCCTTCCTGGTGGAAGAAAAAGTCCGCGCCGCACTCAGCGAAGATCTTGGCGACGCAGGTGACATTACAAGTCAGTCGACCATTCCAGCAGGTACCCGGTCGCGCGTGGTTATGCGCGCACGCGACCATGGCTGCATCGCGGGGCTTGACGCTGCCCGCACCGCGTTCAGGCTGGTGGACCCGAGCCTCAAGATTGCCGTCCAGGCCCCCGACGGGTCTGTCGTTGCCCCGGGCGACGTGATCGCCGCTATTGAAGGCAATGCGCGGGCCATCGTCACTGGCGAGCGTGTCGCCCTCAATTTTCTGGGGCACCTGTCAGGCATCGCCACGGCGACACGGAAGTTTGTCGACGCCGTCGCAGGCACCAACACCCGCATTTGTTGCACCCGAAAAACGACACCCGGGCTGCGCGCATTCGAAAAGTATGCCGTCCGTGCTGGGGGCGGCGTGAACCATCGCTTCGGCCTCTATGACGCCATTCTGATCAAGGACAATCACATCGCCATGGCCGGCGGGATTGCTGCAGCGATCAACGGCGCGCGCGCCAAAGCGGGCCATATGGTGCGGATTGAGATTGAAGTCGACACGCTGGACCAGCTGAAAGAGGCGCTCGACATTGGGGTTGAGGCCGTACTCCTCGACAATATGCCGCCGGACGTTCTGACCCAGGCGGTTGAAATCAATCAGGGCCGGACGGCTCTTGAAGCGTCAGGCGGGATCACCCTAGAGACGGCGGCAAGTGTCGCGTCGACAGGGGTCGACTATATTTCCGTCGGGTGGATCACGCATTCAGCACCCTGCCTTGATATCGGTCTCGACTATGAGGCGGCCGCCAGTTAAGCCTCGGCGCGTCTCCCTCGACTTCGCGCCTGCCTCAGCCCTAAGATGCTGCAAAACAAAATTCTTAGGGAGGGTCTCATGGGCCAGGCTAGAGACAGAAAATCCATTTTCATTACGGGTGCCGCAAGCGGTATGGGGCTGGAGACCGCGCGTCTCTTCGCACAAGGCGGCTGGTTTGTCGGCGGGTATGACGTCAACCAAGAAGGTCTCGCCGCCCTCGAACAGGAACTCGGGGCAGACAATTGCGTTGTACGCACGCTCGACGTGACAGACCGTGCCGACTACGAACAAGCTTTGGCCGAGTTTGCAGAAGCGACCAGCGGCAAACTCGATCTCCTATTTAACAATGCCGGCATCGGGAAGGGCGGCTTTTTTGACGAGATGCCCTTTGAAGATGTGATGGACGTGGTCAATGTCAATTTTGTTGGCGTTCTGAACGGCATTCACCTTGCTGTCGATCTTTTGAAGGCGACGCCCAACTCTCTTTGCTTCACGACATCGTCTTCGTCCGCCACCTACGGCATGCCGGGGATCGCCGTCTATTCCGCGACTAAACATGCGGTGAAGGGTCTCACGGAAGCGCTGTCTGTTGAGCTCAGCCGCTTTGGTATACGCGTCGCCGACACGCTTCCCGGCCTCATCGACACACCGATCCTGCCGGACGAAGCGAAGGAGAACGCGCCAACGGAAGGCATGTTCCGACTGGTTCCCGCTGTTGAAGTGGCGAAGGCGGTTTGGGCGTCCTATCACGACGACCCCGAACGCTTGCATTGGTTTGTGCCGGAAGAGATCGGCGATCTCGACAAAGCGTCTGCCCTCGATCCGGAAGGCACCCGCGCAAGCATCGCGTCCGGTGGTCCCATCGCTAAAGCCATTGAAGACGCCAAAGCAGCCGCGGCGGCTGCCGAGTAAAGGCGCATCAGGAGCCAGAAACTCATGACCCAGGCACGAGGTATCTTTATCACCGGCGCCGCTGCCGGTATCGGCCGCGCCACCGCGCGCCACTTTGCACGGAGAGATTGGTTCGTCGGTCTCTACGACATTGACGGAGCGGGCCTCGCGCAACTCGCGGACGAACTCCGCGCTGTCCATGGCGCACCCATGATCACTACCGGCGAGCTTGATGTGACGGACCCTGATCAATTCAAAGAGGCCATTCAAGCATTTCTGGCTGTCTCTGGCGGTCGGCTCGACGTACTGTTCAACAATGCCGGCATTCTCAAGATGGGGAATTTCGACAAGGTGGACCCCGCCATTCAGCGCAAGACCATCGATGTGAATGTGAATGGCATCATCAATGGTGTCGCGGCAGCGCTGGACGCGTTGAAGGCGACAGCCGCCGCTCATGGCGAAGCACGGATCATCAACACCGCGTCTGCGTCCGCCGTCTATGGCATTCCGGAACTCACGGTTTATTCCGCTTCAAAGCATGCGGTGCGTGCCATGACTGAAGGGTTCTCCATTGAGTTTGAACCGTATGGCATCCATGTCAGCGATGTTCTGCCGTCCTATGTTGATACCGGCATGGTGAAGAATCAGGAACATCAGACGGAGAATTTCAAAACTACGGGGATTGCCCACACGCCCGAGGATATTGCCGCTATTGTCTGGCGCGCTGCACATGGCGAAGACATTCACTACTTTGGCAACAAACAGCTCGGTGTCATGGACAAGATGGCGCGACTGTTCCCGGGCTATGTCCGCAAGAACATCAAAAAGTCTTCAGGCTTCGACTGACGCCCAGCCGCTCAAAAGCTTTCTGTTTGGTGAAATGGTGATGACGGTCAAAGGCTGGTCCTCGGGGTGGTCGGCCGATGAGCACCTTGCCTGATGCAATCTTCAAGCGCCTTCGCCGTCATCATGATTAAGACTGGAACAGAAGGCAGAAAGACTCATTGATCTGCGTCAACACAATGCAGAAACAGGGCGCAGAAACTCGCGACAGAAATGCCGCCTTGGCAATCGGTCAGTAAGTTACGAGCTGGACCGCGTCCGGGTGTAGAAGATGTGTCGGCCGATTTTTGCGACTTTGAACATCCGCGATGCCCAGATCGGGTCCACATAATCCGCATGGTAGTGCAGGACATCTTTGGGAACCTGACGTTGACGATCGTCGCGCATGGTGACCATACTGGCGACATGCTGCGCTTTCCGCCAGGGTTTCAGATCCCGTGGCCGGTCCGACTCCCCGTCACAGGTGAAGGAGAACTGGCAGCCTGTCTGACGATAGGACCCCTGGAACACCACACCGCAAATCGTGTTCGGGTAATCCTTCGACGCCACGCGGTTCATGATCACGTCAGCGACGGCGACCTGACCGCTGTGGCTTTCGCCGCGGGCTTCAAAGTAAATACCGACGGCAAGACACCGGCGCTCTTGTTCGAGACGGCGGGCTCGGTCACCCAGAGCTCTCACGGGTGTGGCCGCAGCGCTGGCGCGTTGATCGAGCGCCGCAAGTTCCGTCAGCCGAGTGGGCCGGTCAAGCAGTTGCGGATCGGAGAAACTGGAGAGAATGAGGCGATTCCCGTCAACGCCCGAAACCGGGTCAACGGTTGCGGTGGCGACGTTCGACCAAAAAACCGACGCGACAACGGCAGACACAGCCAGGCCCGCTGCCAGATGCGCAGGATCCCGGAGGTAGTGTCCTATATCGAGCCATTGAGCGAGCTTGTTCATCGCTTTTGGTCCGTTCGCCTAGGTGGCCAGGGCCCCATGCCCGTGCCTTGTCAGTCTTCTTGTCTCACTTTGACCGCTTTAACTTTGTCGGTGCGGTCTTGCCTACTACGCAGCAACGCCTGTGCCAGTCACATGCCCGGCGCTGCCGGATTCCCCTTACTCAGCTGACAATCCGTCAGCGGGGTGGCGGGGGAGTATCATAAACTTTTGGGTCCGGCAATGCCTTGCCGACCACACTCGCGAAATAGGCCTAAGCGTTTGTTTTTCAATAGGATTAGGGAATCACAGTCAGGGTAAACAGAAGCTTAACGGGCCGATCATGGTTAACAGAGCGACCGGGTTCATAAGATTTATTTACCATAACTAACCTCGGAAGTGACTGAATCCACTGGGATTTTTCATTTGAGGATAGAGGTGTCGCCTGGTGAAAAAAGCGCCCTTCACACGGCTGATCACAGATGCGTGCGACCGCTCGCCGCCCCCTCATTTTAGAAAGCAGTGCCTAATTTCACCGACTCAGTGAGGCCTATTTGGCGGCCTTCTGGGCCGCCGCCTGGGCGGCCGCCAGACGCGCAATCGGGACCCTGTAGGGCGAGCAGGACACGTAGTGAAGCCCTGCCCCTTCGCAGAAATGCACGGATGCCGGGTCGCCGCCATGCTCCCCGCAAATGCCCAGCTTGATGTCTGGGCGGGTGGCTCGTCCGCGCTCGGCGGCGATCTGGACCAATTCGCCCACGCCTTCCTGGTCGAGAGACACAAACGGGTCCGCAGGCACAATGCCCTTGCCCAGATAGTCTTTCAGGAAGTTCGCCGAATCATCCCGACTGATGCCATAGGTGGTCTGGGTAAGGTCGTTCGTGCCGAAGGAGAAAAACTCGGCGGCATCTGCGATCTCACCGGCACGTAGCGCTGCACGGGGCAGCTCGATCATCGTGCCGACCTGATATTCCAGCGGCTTGTCTTTTTCTTTGGAGACCGCATCCCCAACGGCGATGATCCGCTCTTTGAGATATTCCAGTTCCGCCTTGGTCGCGACGAGCGGCACCATGACTTCCGGGATCACCGCGGCACCCGTCTCTTCCGCCGCCACGAGCGCGGCTTCAAAAATCGCGCGTGCCTGCATCTCATAGATCTCTGGGTAGGTGATACCCAGACGGCAGCCCCGGTGCCCTAGCATGGGATTGGCTTCATTGAGCTCCGCCAGACGGCGGCGCATCTTGTCGGCGGAGAGACCCGCGGCCTCGGCCACCTCTGCAATCTCTTCCTCGCTATGGGGAAGGAATTCATGGAGCGGCGGGTCCAGCAGGCGGATAGTGACCGGCAGCCCGCTCATGATGGTGAAGAGCTGGCGAAAGTCTTCGCGCTGCATGGGAAGTATCTTGTCTAGCGCCTTGCGGCGACCTGCCTGATCATCGGCGATGATCATCTCGCGCATAGCCAGAATACGATCATCGGAGAAGAACATGTGCTCCGTGCGGCAAAGGCCGATACCTTCAGCGCCAAACTCGCGGGCAACCCGGGCATCATCCGGCGTTTCCGCATTGGCGCGCACCGTCATGCGTCGGGCTTCGTCGGCCCAGCCCATGAGGGTGCTGAAATCGCCGGAGAGTTCGGGCTGCAGCATGGGCATGGCGCCCCGCATGACCTGCCCTGTCGACCCATCGACGGTGATCACATCGCCTTTGGAGAATTTCTCCCCAAGGCTCACCATGGTCTCGGCGGCATAGTCGATTTTGACCGTGCCCGCGCCGGAGACACAGGGTTTCCCCATGCCGCGCGCCACAACCGCCGCGTGGCTGGTCATGCCGCCACGGGTGGTGAGGATCGCCACAGCGGAATGCATGCCGTGAATGTCTTCCGGACTCGTCTCCACCCGCACCAGCACCACGTCCCGGCCCTGCGCCTTCAAGGACGCGGCTTCTTCTGACGAGAAAACAATCTCGCCGGACGCCGCGCCCGGCGAGGCGGGCAGACCGGTTGCCACGACATTGCGCTCGGCGTTCGGGTCAATGGTCGGGTGCAGAAGCTGATCAAGCGAGGCTGGATCGACGCGAGTCACCGCCTCTTCGCGGCTGATCAGACCTTCCGATGCCATATCGACGGCTATCTTGATCGCTGCCTTGGCGGTGCGCTTGCCGCTCCGGGTCTGCAACATCCACAGCTTGCCTTCCTGGACGGTGAATTCCAGGTCCTGCATGTCGCGGTAATGACCTTCGAGGTTCTTGTAGACCTCAACCAGCTCGCCATAGACGCCGGGCATGACTTCTTCCATCGACGGTGCCGTCTCGCCGCTCTCTTCACGGGCATTTTTCGTCAGGTGCTGTGGCGTGCGGATGCCGGCCACAACGTCCTCACCCTGCGCGTTCACCAGAAACTCGCCGTAAAAGGCCTTGTCGCCGGTGGACGGGTTTCGTGTGAAGGCCACGCCGGTCGCCGATGTGTCCCCCATGTTGCCGAAGACCATGGCCTGAATGTTGACGGCTGTGCCCCACTCGTCCGGGATATTGTGGAGACGGCGATAGGTGACCGCGCGGGCGTTCTGCCAGGATCCGAAGACGGCGTTGATGGCGCCCCACAGCTGTTCGTTTGGATCTTGCGGGAAAGGCTCGTCGAGCTCTTCTTCGACCAGGGCCTTGAAACGCGCGATGACTTCTTTCCAATCGGCGGCGCCGAGGTCCGTGTCGAGATAGTGCTCGTTCTCTTCTTTGTAGATATCGAGGATTTCCTCGAAATTGTGGTGATCCACCCCGAGCACGACATCAGAGAACATCTGAATGAAGCGGCGGTAGCTGTCATAGGCAAAGCGTTCATCCGCTTTCGCCGCGAGGCCTGCGACGGTGGCGTCATTGAGGCCAAGATTCAGAACCGTGTCCATCATGCCGGGCATGGAGGCGCGGCTGCCGGAGCGCACCGATACGAGCAGCGGATTCTCCGGATTACCGAATTCAGCGCCCACCACCTTCTCAACACCGGCCAGCGCGCTGGCGACCTGGTCCTTCATGCCGTCAGGATAGGTCCGGTCATTGTCGTAGAAGGCGGTGCAGACTTCCGTGCTGACGGTGAAGCCCGGCGGCACAGGCAGCCCCAGATTGGCCATTTCGGCGAGGTTCGCCCCTTTGCCGCCGAGGAGTTCGCGTAAGGTCGCGTCCCCCTCCGCACTGCCGCCGCCAAACCCATAAACCCACTTCGTCGAACCGGTCATGCTTACCGCTTTCTATTTGGCCCCGTCGGCGGGGCTGAAGAGCTCACGTCCAAGGATGCGCGAAAACCGGCCGCAGATCACCCTTCGATTTTGGAGAAATCGGCCACGCCCTGCAGCGCTGTCCTGATTTCCGCGAGGAGCTTTAAGCGGTTTTCGCGGACCTTGTCATCCTCTGAATTCACCGTGACCTTTTCGAAAAAGGCATCGACGGGTCCGCGCAATTTTGCAATCGCTGCCATGGCGGCGGCGAAATCTTCTTGTTCCACGGCTTTGGCCGCTGAATCGCGGGCGACATTGATCTCGGATGCAAGCGCCTTTTCCTCGTCCGATTCGAAGAGGCTGGCGTCCGGCGTTCCGACATAGGTGGTTTTGTCTTTTTTCTCTTCGATCCTGAGGATGTTGGCGGCGCGCTTGGTGCCGGCCAGGAGGTTGACCCCATCGTCCGTGCCCAGAAATTCCGCCAGGGCATCAACCCGGCGCACGATCAAGAGAAGATCGTCCTGACCTGGCAGCGCAAAGACCGCATCCACCAAGTCATGTTTGACCCCCTTGTCACGGAGATAGACTTTCAGACGGTCCGCGAAGAAGGACAAAAGATCTTCACTTTGCTCCTGAGAGTTAGGGAACACAGAAAGCAGAGGCAATCGCAACTCAGACTCTAATACCATCCGAATGATGCCGAGCGCCGCACGGCGAAGGGCGAACGGATCTTTAGAGCCTGTGGGCTTCTCGTCTATCGCCCAAAAGCCCACCAGCGTGTCGAGCTTGTCTGCGAGCGCCACAGCCTGTGCGACCGGTCCTTCGGGCACATCATCCGAGGGGCCCTGCGGCTGGTAATGCTGGGCGATGGCATCAGCCACATCGGCGTCCAGCCCATCGGCGAGGGCGTAATAGCGGCCCATGGTGCCTTGCAGGTCCGGGAACTCGTAAACCATGCCGGAGACAAGGTCGGCCTTGGAGAGACGGCCAGCGAGTTTGGCTTTCTCTTTGTCCGCACCGGTAACACTTGCCAGTTCGCCGGCCAGTTTGGAGATGCGCTCTGCTTTTTCCGCAACCGAGCCAAGCTTGGCGTGGAAGACAACTTGGTCGAGCTTCTTTGCAAAGTCTTCCAGCGAGTGCTGTTTGTCCTGATCCCACAGGAAGCGGGCATCGGCAAAGCGGGCGCGGAGCACGCGCTCATTACCGTTGATCACGGCTGCACCGCCATCTTCCGGCTCGATGTTCGAGACCACGATAAAGCGAGGCGCGAAATTGCCCGTCTTGGGGTCTTTCAGCGCCAGATATTTCTGGTTCGCCCGCATGGTGGAGGTGAGCACTTCCTGCGGAATTTCCATGAACTCATCGTCGATGGTGCCCATGAGCGCTGTCGGCCATTCCACCAGGCCCGCCACTTCGTGGAGCAGCGCTTCATCCTCAATCAATTCCAGGTTCTGGGCGTGGGCCAGGTTCTTGGCATCTTCCAGAATGTGGGCGGCACGGGCTTCCGGGTCGAGCATAACCTTCTGGCGCGCGAGCTTCTCCACATAATCGTCGAACTCGCGGACCTTGATCGCGTCCGGCCCCATGAAACGATGGCCATAGGTCACGTCGCCGGATTGAATACCGTCAATTTCAAATGGGACGACTTCCCCATCCAGGGTGCAGACGATGGAATGAAGCGGGCGCACCCAGCGAAGCGAGCCTGCACCCCAGCGCATGCTTTTCGGCCAGGGGAAGTTCCGGACCACATCCGGCACAATCTCCGCGATCAGCTCGTCGGTGCCGCGGCCCGTCTTTTCAATAACGGCGACGTAATACTCGCCCTTCTTGTCTTCGCGGGTCTCGCATTGATCAAGGGTCAAGCCCGTTGACTTCAAAAAGCCTTCCATCGCCTTTTCAGGCGCACCGACGCGGGGGCCTTTGCGCTCCTCCTTGCGGTCCTGCTGACGGACAGGCAGACCGGAGATCGCCAAGGTCAGACGGCGCGGCGTCGCAAAGGCGCGGGCCCCTTCGCCGAAGACTTCTTCTTTGGCAAGCGCATCGGTGATCATTTTTTGCAGGTCTTCCGACGCCCGCTTTTGCATGCGGGCCGGGATTTCTTCAGAAAACAGTTCGAGCAGAAGATCGGACATGGGTTATGCCTCCCCTTCTGCGGCACCACCGGCCTGGGGCGTCTCGAGATAGGCCTCGCAACAGGCTTTGGCGAGCGCGCGTACGCGGCCGATATAGGCCTGGCGTTCCGTGACGGAGATCACACCGCGCGCATCCAGGAGGTTGAAGGCATGGCTTGCCTTGATGCACTGGTCATAGGCGGGCTGCGCCAGGGGCGGATCATATTCCAGCAGCGCGGCGCATTCCTTTTCCGCATCTTCGAAGTGCCGGAACAGGATGTCCGTGTTCGCCGCATTGAAATTGTAGTGGGAGAACTGCACTTCGTTCTGGTGGAAGACGTCGCCATAGGTGACTTTTTTGTCGCCTTCCTGACCGTTGAAGTTGAGCTCATAGCCATTGTCGACGCCCTGCACATACATGGCGAGGCGTTCCAGGCCATAGGTGAGTTCGCCCGCGACCGGCGAACAGTCGAATCCGCCGACCTGCTGGAAGTAAGTGAACTGGGAGACTTCCATGCCGTCGCACCAGACTTCCCAGCCGAGGCCCCAGGCGCCGAGCGTCGGGCTCTCCCAGTCATCTTCCACAAAGCGAATATCATGGTTCTTCGGATCGATGCCGAGCGCATAGAGGCTTTCCAGGTAGAGCTCCTGAATGTTCTCCGGGCTCGGCTTCAGCATCACCTGAAACTGGTAATAGTGCTGGAAGCGGTTCGGGTTGTCGCCATAGCGACCGTCGGTCGGCCGCCGGGACGGCTGAACATAAGCCGCGTTCCACGGCTTCGGTCCAAGGGAGCGCAATGTGGTTGCCGGGTGAAAGGTGCCCGCGCCCATCTCCACGTCATAGGGTTGCAGGATCACGCAGCCATAGTCTGCCCAATACTGCTGAAGGGTCAGAATGAGCGACTGAAAAGACGTGTTCCGGGTCTTGTCGGCGGAACCGGCTGGGCTGGACATGACTTACTCTCAGAAAATGATGGATATTCCCTCAAACCCCCAGAATCTAAAGGAAAACTCTGAAAGCGGGCGCAAAGTAACCGGGCGGGGCGCGCCCGGTCAAGCAGCGGCCCATCAGGCATCTGCGTCCCATATTGCCGTCGCCAAAGGTCGGCTATCGCAGGGTTGTGCCGCCGTCGACGGTGATGATCTCGCCTGTGATGAAGGCCCCTGCCCGGCTCGCCAGCAGGAGTGCGATGCCCCTGATGTCATCATCATTTCCCCAGCGATGAAGCGGGATCGCTTTGATTTCCGCTTCATAGACCTCTTTGTTGTTCTCAAAGACTTCCGTCATCTTGGAGTGGAAACGGCCAGGCGCGATCGCATTCACCCTGATTTTGTCGTCCGCCAACGCAAACGCCATGTTTCGGGTGAGCTGGTGGATGGCGGCTTTCGACGCCGCATAGCTGAAAGTGTTCGACGAGTTGCCGATGACCCCGGCGATGGAACCGGTATTGATCACGCTCGCATCTCCGCTGGCCGATGCCGCCGCTTTGAGCTGAGGCAGAAGCTTTTGCGTCAGGAAGAACGGCGTTTTGGTGTTGAGGTCCACAACCTTGTCCCAGCCATTCTCCGGGAACTGTTCCATCGGCGCTTCCCAGGCGGTACCCGCATTGTTGACCAGTGTGTCGATGGCCTTTTCTCGCTCAGCGAGTGCATCGCCGAAGCGGGCAATTTCGTCGGCTGTGCTGAGATTGCTCGGGATGGCGACACATTCGCCGCCTTCCGTCATTGCGGAGAGTTCTTCAGCAGCCTGTTCACAGGCCTCTGCTTTCCGGGCGGTGATATAGACGCGTGCCGCGCCAGCTTCGAGATAGGCCTCTGTCATAGCGCGTCCGAGCCCACGAGAGCCCCCCGTTACCACGCACACTTTGTCCTTCATCGAAAACAGATTGTCTAACATGCGGCTTCCTTACCTGATGCTGGGTACTTCGCCACATGAGCAGCTTAGTGGTGAGGTGGTGTTTAGCGCGGTTGTTCCGGTGAGAAACTGCCATCGGGCGCGCGTTCCAGCGTGCCGAGATCGCGTGGTTCTTGCGGGTGCACCTTTTCTTCAATGCGGGTGCGCGCTTGTTCGCGGTATTTTTTCACCAGCTTTGCGACGCCATAGACGCCGGCCATGATCAGCCCTGTGAATACAATGTCGTTCATGTCGATCTCATCCGTCGGTCGGTGCTACCCCCAGCTGACCGGGGAGCATTAAAGCCCGAAACGAGACCAAAGGGAACGGGCTTCCAAGGCACCTAGCAGATCTGTCGCAAAACTGCTTGTGTTTGGCAGTTCGCCCGCAATGCCGGGTCTCCGGCGCCACCAGGGCCGCGGCCCACCGACAAGTCGGAGCCGCACCTTCTCGCCATATTTTTCGCGCGTGACGGCACGGAGATCGCCGATGCCATCGACAAGGCCATATTTGATGCCCTGGGTCGCGACCCAGAACTCGCCGGAAAAGAGCTGCTTTTCGTCGCCTTCCAGCTTGTCGCCGCGGGCCTTGCGCACCAGGTCTTTGAAACCTTTGTGCACTTCTTCCTGAAGCGCTTCGAGGCGGGCGACCTCTTCCGGGTCTTCCGGCTTGAAGGGGTCCAGCATGGCTTTGCTTTCACCGGCCGTGTGGACGCGCCGCTCAACACCCAGCTTCTCAATGAGCTTTGTGAAGCCAAAGCCTGAGCTCACCACACCAATCGACCCCACGACGGAATGTTCGTCCGCATAAATCTCATCGGCGGCACAGGCAATCATGTAACCGCCCGACGCGGCCACATCTTCCACGAATGCGAGAACCGGCAGCTCATGTTCTTCCGCGAGTGCCCGAATGCGTTTGAAGATCAGCGACGATTGAACGGGAGATCCCCCTGGCGAGTTGATGATCAGCGCGACGGCCTTCGCATCCCGCGCCTTAAAAGCAGTTTCGAGATCTCCGGCAACGCCAGCTAGATTGAGTCCCTCCCGTAAAGGGCCTGAGGATGCAATGACGCCGGTGAGGCGTACAACGGGAACAACGGAGACATCAGGATCGATCCGGTCGAGCAGACGTTCACGAAGACCTTTGTGGGGGATAGCATTAATGAGTGTTTTTTTGACCATTGGCTCTACATAAGACTTTTTTGGTTTTTCTCAAGCAGAACCCAGGTCCAGGGGGGCACCGCCTCGCAATATCGAGTCGGCGTCAGCTGTAAACCCGCCGGGCATGGCGTGGAGGACCATACCTCTGGAGAGTGTAAACGGCGCGCGCGATCCTTTGACGCCCCGTAGCAGTATACGGTTTGCATCTGACCCTTCTGACGGCCAGAGAGGAAATGCGATCAATCCTCCAAGCTTCCCTTCAACACCCTTCAAGAGGTCTGGCAGCGCATCGGCGCGATGAATAATCGTCACGGACCCTTTTGGTTTGGCCATAGCGCACGTCACTCGCAACCACTCATCAAGCGCCACCTCTTCAAGGGCATGGGCGCGCGCTTTGCTTTCGTTCGGCGAGCCCCAAACCTTATCCGCGTCATAGAAGGGCGGGTTGGTCATGACATGATCAAAACTGCCATAGGCGACGCCTTTGTCGGCCAAGGTTGCCGCTTTCTCAGCAACTGACCCTTCAACAATACTTACGCGGCTGCTCAAATGGTTGCGTTCGGTGTTTTCTTCGGCGGTCACCACGAGGGGTCCCTGGACCTCAAGGCCGGTGACTTTCGCGTCCGGACATCTGGATGCGAGGCACAGCGACGCCACGCCGACACCCGCGCCAAGATCAAGAACATGACCTCCGGATTGAGCTGGTATAGAGGCAGCCAGCATCACAGCGTCAATGCCAGCCCTGTAGCCTTTCTTGGGCTGCAAAACCTGCAGCCGGTCGCCCAGAAATCCGTCATCGGTGAGTTCCATAGTGCTCAACAGCTCCGAAGCAGCGGATCTGTCCCGCTTCGAGCGACCTCAACCAGAAAGGCCGTCATCCGCTTCCCCTTCGGCCTCGTTTAAGACTTCACTGACCAGCGCCTTAGCCCGATCAAAGTCCTCATCAATCACCATCAGGCGGCGGGGCAAAATGCCTATGGAGCCTTCTACGATGCTTGCATTCATGTCCAGAATAACCGGCATAATTCCCTCTCCGTTGAGGCGGGCCTCCAAGAATGACAGAAGAACTACATCATTTGTTCGTAGAAGCTCTTTCACTGACATACTCCTGAGGCCGCCGGTTCTTACGCTTCGGTCAGCGGCAATGGGGGAGCGGCGGTGGGCCGCACTTGCCGCTTGGTCTCCGGGCTCTTATTGTGACACAAGTAAGGGCAATTGAGCTGTTTCTCGGACTGTTTTGGACCGTTTCTCAGCGAAACTTGAGAACTGGGGATCCCGTTGGGTGTTGTCGTCCCGCTCGAAGGTGAGCGCAAAAACAGTGAAGAAGCCGTCCGGACCCTTCAGCGTCTTGTGGCTGAAGATATGGAAGCTGTCAACGAGCTGATCCGGGACCGGATGGGCTCCGACGTCGAGATGATTCCAGAGCTCGCCAACCACCTGATTGACTCCGGTGGCAAACGCCTGCGGCCCATGTTGACCCTCACCTGCGCCCGGATGTGCGGATATACCGGCAGCGACCATGTGCGCCTCGCCGCGTCGGTAGAGTTTATGCATACCGCAACCCTTCTGCATGACGATGTTGTGGACGAAAGCGACATGCGTCGCGGTCAGACCACGGCGCGTCTCATTTGGGGCAATCAGGCAAGTGTTCTTGTTGGTGACTTTCTGCTTGGCCGCGCATTTAAGCTCATGGTGGAGACCAAATCTCTGCGTGCGCTCGAAATCCTGAGTGAAGCTGCGTCGGTGATCGCCGAGGGCGAGGTCATGCAGCTGGCGACGGCAAAAGATACCAGCACGACAGAAGACGCTTACCTAAAAGTGATCAGTGCCAAAACGGCGGCGCTCTTTGCCGCAGCAACAGAGATTGGCGCTGTGGTTGCCGGGCAAAATGGCGGGCAGGCGGCCGCGCTCGAGTCCTACGGGCGCAATCTGGGTATTGCCTTCCAACTGGTCGACGACGCTTTGGACTATAACGGGAAAGCTGCAACGCTCGGCAAGAATGTCGGTGACGATTTCCGTGAAGGCAAGATCACGCTCCCGGTGGTTCTCGCATTCCGGCGGGGTGACGATGAGGAACGCGCCTTTTGGCGGCGGACTCTGCAGGACGGCGATCAACAAGACGGCGACCTTGAACGCGCCTTCGAGATCATGAGCGATCACAATGCGATTGAAGATACGGTCACGCGTGCCCGGCATTATGGCGAAATGGCACGTGACGCTCTTGGCATTTTCCCCGCGTCGGAACGACGCGATGCCCTCAGCGGCCTTGTAGATTTCTGCATCAGCCGCGCTTACTGACGCTCACAGCGTTACGAACCCTGAAACCGTGTGGCTGTAACCCACCAGTCTGCATGTGCTTTCGCTAGCTCCGCCGCGGCTTCAGCTGCGTCGAAGGGATTGTCGAAGAGAGCAAAACAGGTAGCACCGCTGCCGCTCATGCGGGCGAGACGACATCCCTGTGTCCCCTGAAGGGCGTCGAGCACCGCGCCAATCACAGGCGCAATGGCTTTGGCGGGCGCTTCAAGATCATTGCCATTCTCTTCAAGCCAGGTCACCACACGATCGAAGGTCTCTACGCCCGGCAGGACTGGTAAACGGTCCGGCCTATCGACCGGACCTGCGTCAAGTTGATGAAACACCTCGGCGGTCGAGACTGAAATTCCAGGATTTGCAAGGACTGCATCAATTGCAGGTAGCCGAGGAACGGACCTGAGTTGTTCGCCTACACCTGTCATGAAGCTCGGGCGCTTTTTGAGGCAGACCGGCACATCCGCCCCTAACTGTAACGCGATACCTTCGATTGAGCCGGGTGGATCCCCCCAAAGACGCATCATGGCGCGAAGCGCTGCGGCTGCGTCTGCGGAGCCGCCGCCAATGCCAGATGCAACAGGCAGGTTCTTTTCCAGCTGAAACGTCACCGTTGGATCACGGCCCAGAGCTGCTGAAAACACCTTGGCCGCTTCCAATACGAGATTGTTTTCTTCACCTGCCAACCGATCGGCAAAAGGACCTGAAATCTCCAGGCCCAACAGATCTGCATCGGCGCAGGTGATGCGGTCGCCCACGTTCGCGAAAACAACCAGACTTTCTAACTGGTGATACCCATTTGCCTGCCGACCTCTGACCTTGAGGGACAGGTTTACCTTCGCATTCGCGACTTCAAGAATGCCCGCTGACATCAGGAGCCTGCGTTAGCGCTCATTTCAACGTCGGCGTCCGCGAGCCCGTTTTCGAGTTTGTCCCTGATCGCGATTTCCTGTTCTTCTTCGGGATCAAGTTCCAGCGCGTGTTGCCATTGAAAACGCGCTTCGATCTTCCGGCCAACCCGCCAGAAGGCGTCGCCCAAATGATCATTGATCGTCGGGTCATCCGGCTGCAGTTGCACGGCGCGCTCGAGATGGATGACCGCGTTTTCATAGTCGCCAATGCTGAAGTAAGCCCACCCCAGACTGTCCACGATATAACCGTCATCCGGCCGCAGCTCGACCGCGCGGCGGATCATCGCCATTGCTTCTTCGAGATGTATCTTTTGTTCAATCCAGGAATAGCCCAGATAGTTCAAGACAAGCGGATGATCGCCAGAAAGCTTAAGCGCCAGCTTGAGATCTTTCTCGGCACTTGGCCAAAGCTTCAACCGCTCATAGCACATGCCCCGAGCGTAATAGACCGTCCAAAAGCGCTCATTCGGCGCACCAATGAGGTCTATTGCTTTTGAGTATTCACTCACCGCCGCAGCATAGTCTTTACGGCCGCGCAGGATGTCACCGAGAGCCGTTAGAGGCTCGACTGCGGTCGGATACTGACGAATGAGGGAACGCAGCCGTGCGACTGCCTCGGTCGTTTTATCCAGTCGGTCCATATCGATCGCGATCTGGATTTGAGCGTTCTGATAGAGCGGTGAGGAACGTGGGATCCGCCCATAGGCTGCGATCGCGTCTTCCAAGCGGTCGCCCCGTTCGTACAGGTCCGCCAACAGGGTTCGTGCTACATCAAAGTCAGGGCGCAGATAGAGAGCCAGTTGGGTATAGAGAATTGAGATATCGATGCCGCTTTCCTGTGCAAGCGCAGATGCCAGGCCGTAAAGGGCTTCGGCCAATCCGTCTGCCGGCGTCCTCACAAGCGGCGCGGGGGCCACACCTGATCGCAACCGGCTGAGCGCACTCTCAATGACTGGATGGTCGGGCGCCAGACGGCCGTAATTGTTGTAGACCTCTCGAGCCAGCTCGATGTCGCCCTCTGCTTCCAGGAACCGGCCATAAGCCTGAATGATCCTGAGACTCGCCCCACCGCTCGTCTGCTGGGCCGTAATGTATCCGGTCCTCGCCTTGGCGGTATCGCCCAGGTAGTCCGCAATTAAGGCGTCATGCAACACTCGGAAGAGATCGAAAGCGGGCCTGTCCTCAAAGGATGTGAGCTCTTTATAGGCGCGCTCCGCATCCTGCTTCCCGGCCGCCGCCCAAGCTTTAGCCAGTGTGCCAACAAGTGCAGTGAACGGCCCGGGTGCAGCCGCGTCAATCTCACTGATGGTGCGATCATAATCGGACACTTTGAGCGCTGACAGAGCACGCACCAGCCGCGCGGTTCGATTATCCGGGTCACGCTCAAGAATGTCTGAGCTGAGGTTCAGGCCTTCTGAGACATTTCCGGCCGTTACGGACAGGAGAAAAGCCCTTTCGATGATGACCGGGTTGCCGGGGTCCTCCTCGAGCGCCTGGGCGTAATATTTGGCCGCTGCATCCATATCCCGGATCGTGCCGGCATGGCGTGCTGCCAGATAATTTCCATAGAGCGAATCCGGGTTTCTTTGGCTTGCACCGAAGCCGGACGCCGCACAGGCGCCCAGTGACGCGGAGATCGCCAAAATCCCCAGACAACGTGTAAATAACCGCAAATCCACGCTAGGTCTCTACCTTCTCGCTGATGTCGTCGGCATAGCAAAATAGGGCCGACCGTTTGACCGCTCGACCCTACCTGAATTTTTTAGCGTTGGCTTTCTAAAGACCGATCACAACGCGGAAAATCGCGTGAAATCTACCCGCACTTGATCACATGTTCGGGTAATTGGGTCCGCCGCCGCCTTCCGGCACCGTCCAGTTGATGTTCTGGGTCGGATCCTTGATATCGCAGGTCTTACAATGCACGCAGTTTTGCGCGTTGATGACAAAACGCGGATCAGAACCATCCTCTTCCCGCGTCACTTCGTAGACGCCAGCGGGGCAATAGCGCTGCGCCGGCTCGTCGAACATTGGCAGGTTGTGCGCAATCGGCACGGTGGCATCAGTCAGACGAAGGTGGACCGGCTGATCCTCTTCGTGATTGGTCGCCGACAAGAAGACAGAAGACAGGCGGTCGAAGGAGACCTCCCCATCCGGCTTCGGATATTCGATGGGTTTGTGTTTGTCCGCTGGTTCTGTCGCTGCATGGTCGGGCTTGCCATGTTTCAGTGTGAAGGGCAGCCCGATGCCCAGCTGGTTCATCCACATGTCGATGCCGCCAAGACCGACACCGAAAATCGTTCCAAGCTTTGACCAAAGCGGCTTCACATTGCGGACCCGTTTCAGGTCTTTCTCAACATGGCTGCCTTCATAGGCTTCGTCATAGGCGCTCAACACATCTGCCTGACGGCCATCTTTCACAGCCTCAAAGGCTGCGTTTGCAGCCATCATGCCGGTCGCCATGGCGTTGTGGCTGCCCTTGATGCGCGGCACGTTCACGAATCCCGCAGAACAGCCGATCAACGCACCGCCCGGGAAGGTGAGTTTTGGTACCGACTGGAAACCGCCCTCGGTAATCGCGCGGGCGCCATAGGAGATCCGTTTGCCGCCTTCGAAGGTTTCCCGAATAGACGGATGCGTCTTGAAGCGCTGGAACTCTTCAAACGGCGAAAGGTGCGGGTTTTTGTAGTTCAGGTGAACCACAAAGCCGACGGACACGAGATTGTCGTCAAAGTGATAGAGGAACGAGCCGCCGCCTGTGTTTGCCTTTAGAGGCCAGCCAAAGGAGTGCTGGATCAGACCCTTCTTGTGTTTCTTGGGGTCAACTTCCCAAAGCTCTTTGATGCCGATGCCAAATTTCTGAGGCTCGCGGCCTTCATCCAGATTGAACTTCCGGATCAGTTCTTTGGAGAGCGAGCCACGGACACCTTCACCAAAGAGTGTGTATTTGCCGCGCAGTTCCATGCCGCGCATATAGGTGTCTTTCTGGTCGCCTTCTTTGCCGACGCCCATGTCACCAGTTGCGACGCCGCGGACAGACCCGTCTTCATTGTAGAGGACTTCCGCCCCTGCAAAGCCCGGGTAGATTTCCACGCCCATTTCTTCTGCAACACCGGCAAGCCAGCGGCAGACATTCCCGAGGCTTGCAATGTAATTGCCGTGATTGCTCATGAGCGGCGGCATGATGAAGTTGGGAATGCGAATGCCACCGGAGGGCCCCAAGAACAGGAAATGATCCTTCTCAACTTCGGTGTTGAGGGGCGCGCCGCGCTCCTTCCAATCGGGGAGCAGCTCGTTCAGCGCAATTGGGTCGATGACCGCGCCGGAGAGAATGTGGGCGCCGATTTCAGAGCCCTTCTCAATCACACAGACCGAAAGATCGAAGTCTTCTTCTGTTGCGAGTTGCCGAAGCCGGATGGCCGCAGAAAGGCCTGCAGGGCCGCCGCCCACGATGACGACGTCATATTCCATGTATTCGCGCTCAGCCAGCGCGCCGGTTTCTTCGCTCATGTCTCTCTCCTCGTCCGGCGCGGGATGGTCTAGAGGGTCCGCGACGGACTGGTTGGCCCTGGATGTTCAGAATTGTTGCAAGAACACCCGATAGGACGCTGAAATTTGGCCCCTCTTATGGTGTTTTGACGTGATGAGGTCAACTGATGTGACGCTGGGATCACCGGAATCGCGTGACGCGGGTGCATAAGGGGGGCAAAATACGACCACTTCCTGAGTCTAAAGGGATCGGCGGGGCATTCAATGTCTCAAAGGTCGCACCTTCCGCAGGGGAAGTGCCAATATCGCGAAAAACCTGAGACAAAGCGCCTATTGTGACTGCCCTGGACGACATGACCCCGCACCAAGCGGCCGCATTGCTGCGCTTCTATGTGGAAGCCGGGGTGACGGACGGACTGTCTGACGAGGCGATTGATCGCTACACGCTGAGTGCGCGCGCCGCTCAACCAACAGCCGAGTCGGCCGTTCCCAAAGGGCCCCGGACTCTGCCAGGAGAACGCCCCAGCTTTGCACCGTCTCCGCCCGCGACCACTTCGTCGCCAGCAGCGATTCCCCTGGACAGTGTCGAGCAGGCAGGAGAGGCCAAAGCGATTGCCGCATCCTGCAGCACCCTCGACGAGCTGCGCACCGCGCTGGAAAAGTTCGACGCCTGTCCGCTGAAACACACAGCGAAGAACCTGGTCTTTGCGGACGGCAATCCGGACGCGCATATCATGCTGGTCGGCGAGGCTCCCGGCCGGGATGAGGATATCCAGGGACTTCCTTTTGTTGGCCGCTCCGGGCAGTTGCTGGATCGGATGCTGGCGGCTATCGGCCTCGACCGCGAAACTGTCTACATCACAAATGTGTTGCCCTGGCGGCCGCCGGGTAACCGCCAGCCCACGCCGGTGGAACAGGCCATGTGCGCACCCTTCATCGAACGGCATATCGAGCTGGTGGCGCCCAAGCATCTGATGCTTGTCGGCGGTGTCTCGGCCAAACAGATGCTTGGCACGACATCAGGGATCATGAAACTCCGGGGCAAATGGGGTACGGTGACCGCCGGTGATCTCACCATCCCGGCGCTCCCCGTCTTTCATCCGGCCTACCTGCTGCGCCAGCCCGCCCAGAAGCGTCTGGCCTGGCGGGACCTGTTGGACTTCAAGGCCAGAGTGGACGCCGACTAAACCCCGTTAACCAGTCGAAAAATTATGTTCCCCAAATCCGGCACCTGCAACTTGTTGGCAGGCTTTAGGCGTGTAGAATATCCCCGCTGGTTGGGGGATGTTGCGTGCGTAAACAGTTGAAATCTTTAAAGAATTTCTGCGTTGCCGGGATGCTGGCAGGCTTGGGCTTCAGCCTTACGCCGGTCCATGCGGCTGATCTCACCGCTTATCAGACGCCCAGCAACACGATTTCCTACCTAAGCGACGCTGATCAGGATCGATATAAGCGCATATTTTCGGTCCAGACGCGCGGCGACTGGCGGGCCGCCGACCGCCTGATCGGGCAGCTGGAAAACGATATACTGATGGGGCATGTGCTCTATCAGCGCTACATGCACCCAACGGCCTACCGCTCCCGCTATCACGAGCTCAGAGACTGGCTCGCGAACTATGCTGATCACCCGGACGCAACGAAAATTCACAAGCTGGCGCTTCGCCGGAAGCCCTCCGGTGCGGCTGCGCCCCGCCGACCGGTGCCACGGTCCTATCGCCAAGTGAGCCATCAGCAATATGCGGTGGCCGAGGGTCCGCGCCGGGACTTCTCCCGCAACTTCCGGAATGCGGCGCGCAAAGTGCGGTCGCTTCTGCGTCGCGAACGGCCGACACAGGCACTCAATCACATTTCTCAATCGTCAGTGCGGCGTGGGCTGAACGCGGTCGAGTTCGACACTCTGCTCTCACGCATCGCGGTCTCCTATTACATTGAGCACCGCGACGACCGGGCGCTGGAAGAAGCGACGCGCGCGGCAAACCGTAGCCGAACCGGTGTGCCGCTTGCCGATTGGACGGCAGGCCTTTCTTCCTGGCGGCTCGGCAAATTCGCGCTCGCCGCAGAGCATTTCTCCTATCTCGCGGTCGCGCCCAATGCCAGCGACTGGACAAGGGCGGCGGGCGGTTTCTGGGCGGCGCGTTCTTACATTGCTGATCGCCGGCCTGATCAAGCATCAAGCATGCTGGAACTGGCAGCAGATACTGGGGCCACTTTCTATGGCCTTCTTGCCGCAAAACAGCTGGGGCGTGAAATCGATTTCCAATGGGTGCAGCCGCCTTTGGATCAAGCGGGTCTGAGCCTGCTCCTCGCCAATGAGACGGTGGCGCGCGCCGTGGCACTCACGGAAATCGGACGGCGCGATCTTGCAGAAGGCGAGCTTACCCGCGCCCATGGGCGCATTGATGCCTCGCTTGATCATGCACTGATCGCCCTTGCCGAGCGTCTAGATCTTCCGGCAACCCAAATGCAGGTCGCAAACGCGGCCTATGTGCCCTCCAGCTACGGACCAGACCGCTATGTGATGAATGCAGGGCTCTTCCCTGTACCCGACTACACACCGCAGGACGGGTTCCGGGTCGACCGCGCCCTGGTCTTTGCCTTCATGCGTCAGGAAAGCAAGTTTAAGCCCCTGGCGCGCTCCAGCGCCGGAGCCCGTGGCCTTATGCAGATCATGCCAGCGACCGCCAGTCACATTACGCGCGACCGGTCGCTTCGCCGCGCCGGTGCGAATGGCCGCGACCGGCTTTATGACCCCGCCTTCAACATGAAGCTCGGTCAGCAATATATTGAAGAGCTGATGGGGAGCGGCGACCCTTATGGCAATCTATACCAGTTGATGGTGGCCTATAATGGGGGCCCCGGAAACTTGAACCGGTGGCTCCGCAATACCGATTATCGCAACGACCCCCTTCTCTTCATTGAGAGCATCCCAGCACCGGAGACGCGCGGATATATCGAGCGGGTGCTCACGAATTTGTGGATCTACCGGGACCGCCTTGGCCAGGAAACGCCCTCGCTTGAAACAGCGGCAACCGGTGACTGGCCTGTCTATCAATCTCTGGAAGGCGGTCGATCCCTGGCCCAGCGGTAATTCGCGTGCGATCCTGACTGGACATTCGCAAAACAATCCCCAACTGTTCCCGCACTAGTATTCACACCCAATGTGCGCGGCGGTCTGCGTCCGACAAATAGACATAAAAAAATCAGGAGCCCCCATGCCCGGTATCGATGAATCACGTGAGTTTGTGCCCGTCCGTATTGCGGTGATGACCGTGTCCGACACGCGGGGGCTCGACGAAGACACGTCCGGTGCCACGCTTGTCGCCCGCCTTGAAGAGGCAGGCCATATTCTCGCTGACCGCGTGGTCGTGAAGGACGATGTCACCACCATCACCGGCAAACTTGCGGAATGGATCGCGGACAAGGAGATCGATGTGGTGATCTCCACTGGCGGTACCGGGCTTACGGGCCGGGACGTGACGCCGGAAGCTTTCCACTCGGTCTATGAAAAAGAGATTGAAGGCTTCGCCGCCCTCTTCCATCAAGTGAGTTTCGCCAAGATCGGTACCTCTACGATCCAATCGCGCGCAACCGCGGGTGTGGCGGGCGGGACCTATCTCTTCGCCCTGCCCGGGTCAACGGGTGCTGTGAAAGACGGCTGGGATGAAATCCTGAAATACCAGCTCGACATCCGCTACCGGCCCTGCAATTTCGTCGAGATCATGCCGCGGTTGGAAGAGCATAAAAGAAAATAGACCGCACCTGCTGCTCATTCACTTCCCCCGACCCATAGGACCCCCATGCCCTATTTCTCTTTCCTTGATGACGATGCCAATGTGATGAGTGTGCTCGCGCACAACAAAGAGCGCTTTCTGCCGTTCGAGCAGTCTCTCAACCATCTGATGCGCGGTCCATCCGACTTGAGCGTCGAGGAGCGCGAGTTGGTTGCCGCCTATGTCTCGGGTCTCAATGCCTGCGGGTTCTGCTATGGAGCCCACGCTGCTGTGGCAGAAAGCTTTGGCTTTGATGCGGGTCTCATCGAGTCCATGGTCGCAGACCTCGACACGAGTGACGTGGCGCCCAAGCTCAAAGCACTGCTCAGCTATTGCCGCCAGCTCACTGTCGAGCCATCAAAAGTGACTGAGGCGCACGTTACCTCTGCCATTGACGCCGGCTGGTCAGAAAATGCAGTTCACGACGCAGCCGCCGTCACGGCTTTCTTTGCCTTCATGAACAGAATGGTCGACGGCCATGGTGTCCAGGCGCTTTCCAAAGAAGGTAACCAGGCGGTCGGGTCATTTCTCGGCGCCGCAGGCTACGACGTTCTGAAAGGAATGTGACATCACGCTGCTTATCGCTTCCGCAGCACATAAAACACATAGCCATAGTCCGCCGCGTGGCGCTCATAGAGGCGGATTTCTGTTTCCTCTTCGTTGAGCATGGCCTGGACGCCGGCATCGCCGGCATAGATCTCGCGGGCTTCGGCGATCAGGGGAATGAGTGGCTGGTAATAGTCCGTCCACCAATCTTCTTCCGGCAGCAAACGCGTCTCAAGGAGCTCAAAGCCCGCGCGTTTTACCCGCTCAGTGTTTTCTTCAAGTGTGCCCATGGCCGGATAGTGGGTGTCCCAGAAGTTCTGTGCCTCTTCGCTGGGCGTATCCGTCAACCAGGTTGCTTCAGAGACGACGGCGAGCCCGCCGGGCTTCAGATATTTTGCCCAGGCCTTGAGCCCCGCTTCAAAGCCCAACGTGTAGATCGCGCCTTCTGACCAGAGCAGATCGAAAATGCCTTCCGGCAGCTCGAGCGCCTCAAAGTCCGAGCAGACGGTGCGAAGCCGGTCGCCGGATATGCCCGCTTGCTCCGCCTTCGCTTCCAGTTTGCTGAGGAAGGGTTTCAGCATATCGACGGCAGTCACACGGCCATTGGACCGGCGCAGCAGTTCCAACACTTCATTGCCCTGGCCGCAGCCCATGCAGAGTGTGTCCGGTTCGTCGGGCAGACCTTTCAGGCTTTCGAATAGGGCGCGGGTCATGGCATCGCTGCCCGGCGCATTGCGGGGAAGCTGGATCTGCATTTCCAGAAAGACGCGGAACGGATCAGTGTCCATGTGATCGCTTCCACCTAGCAAAGTCAGCGCCTGTATCAATGTCCGGCAGAGTGTCGAGGAGTGCCACACGTGCGCCTTTCAGATTAGCGCAGGTATCGGCGAGCGCATGTTCCGTCGACCAGCGCACACTGTCGAAGATGGAGCGCACATGGGGAAAGCGCTTCATGCCCACCAACCAATAGCCGCCATCTTCCGCCGGGCCGAAGACGGCGTCGTGATTGCCCAGGGTGTTGAAGGCTTGTGCAATGCGCGCGTTGGTCACGTCCGGGATGTCACAGCCGATGAGCACGACGGGACCGGGCGGCATGGTTTTCATCACTCTGTCCATGCGGGTGCCCAGATCCCCACCACCTTGGGGCACCCGGGGCATTTCGTCCGGCCAGAAGCCGCTTTCTGGCGCTGCGACATCGGGTGCTGCCGCAATCACGCAAGTCCAACGCGGATCGTCTCCAACGCGTCTCAGCAAGTCTCGCGTATTGGTTTTGTAAAACCGCAACGCCTCTGACGCGCCAATGTCTTTCGCAAGGCGCGTCTTCACCTTCCCCATGCGGGGCGCCTTCGACATGATCACAAGCCAGTTTGTGCGACCGCGGTCGGGTGTCATCCGTAAAGCCGGGCCAGAATGCGCGGCGGCACACGCAGGAAATAAAGCGACAGAAGGCCGAGGTTGGAGAGCGAGCGTTTGAGATAGCCGTCGCGGTGATAGCGCGCGGGGCTCGTCACGGCTTCGGAACGCAGAAGCACCATGCGTCGCCAGCCAATGCGCCGGACGAGATTGACGTCCTCCATCAAGGGCGCGTCCGTATAGCCGCCGAGTTTCTTATAGAAGTTCTTGTGGATGAGCAGACCCTGGTCGCCATAAGGCAGACGGAAAATCGCGCAGCGCAGGCTGACCACCCATTCGAGCCATCTTGCCGCCGGACCAAAATCATCGAGCGCAAAGCGGAACGCGGCAGCCACTTCGTTCCCGCGGAAACGGCCATGATCGACCTGTTCCAGAAACTTGGATACTTCCGCCTCCCAACCCGGCGTGAGCACGGTGTCGGCATGGAGGAAGAGCATCCAGTCACCCTTGGCAGCCTTGGCCCCCGCCTGCAGCTGCGACCCGCGGCCCTGCTCTGCAGTGACGAGCGCCGCGCCTGCTGCGTCGCAGATTTCCGCCGTGCCATCTGTGGACCCGCCATCGGCAATGATCACTTCGCGCACCAGGCCCTGGATCGTTGCCTGGATAAGCGAATTCAGGCACCTGGGCAGACCTTCTTCGGCATTCAATGTGGGGATAACGACGCTCAGCATGGGCGCACCATAGAGCCGTTTAGACGTCAATTGAATGCCTAAACGGCTCAAACTCCTTGATTTTACGCGTTTCCGGACGTTGAACCGCACACACTTCTCCTGGAAACGCTTGATACCGACAGAAAATTAATTTGGCGAGAAGACATAAATGTTCTTGTTTTGTTCTGAATAAATTCCTATCTTTGATTCATGGACATTCACTTCGAAAACGCGCGCCTGGTCGAACAAAGTTCGACCTCCCCTTCACAAAAAGAAGGGGCGCGTATTCAGAAGAGAATAGCGCGCCCCGGCCCCTCCGCTTCCCCCCGAGCGGCAGACCGGTCGCCCATCCCCAAAGCGGCACCGCTTACCAGGACACTGGATGCCCCCTCGTCCCCTGTGTCTTCTGTGGTGCCAGCAACCGGTCGACGTGGCCGGGGCGCGCGCTCCAATTCTTCCGGACGGTTTGAGCCTCTCTCCTATGCGGCCTTCGATGACGGGTGGGAGACGATTGAGGAACAATCCTCCCTCAAAACGGAGGTGACCGATGAAGCGCCCCGCAAGATCATCACGCGTAACCAGTCTCCGGACATTCCTTTTGATCGCTCGATCAATCCTTATCGCGGCTGTGAGCATGGGTGCGTCTATTGTTTTGCGCGACCGACACATGCCTATATGGGTCTCTCTCCCGGACTTGATTTTGAAAGCCGTCTGTTCGCGAAGCCGAATGCGGCAGCGCTTCTGGAACGGGAGCTTTCCAAACCAAACTATGTCGTGCGGCCGATCGCCATCGGCACCAACACGGATCCCTATCAGCCCATAGAGCGACGCTATCGGATCATGCGGCAGGTTCTCGAAGTGCTGGACCGTTACAATCATCCCGTGACCATCGTCACCAAGTCGGCGCTGATCACCCGGGACATCGACATTCTGTCTTCCATGGCGAAACGGAACCTGGTGCGCGTGGCGCTTTCCATAACAACGCTGGACAAGAAACTCGCCCGCGCCATGGAACCGAGAGCGAGTGTTCCCACACGGCGCATGGCAGCCCTTGAGCTTTTGTCCGCGGCAGGTATTCCGACAGGCGTCATGGTTGCGCCGGTTATTCCAGGCCTTAATGATCACGAGATTGAGCGCATTTTGCGGGGCGCGCACTATGCGGGTGTGGAGCAGGCTGGCCTTATCCTGTTGCGCCTGCCCCACGAGATCAAAGACCTGTTTAAGGAGTGGCTCGCGGACACAGCGCCTGACAAGGCGAAGAAAGTGATGAAGCTCATCCGCGATACGCGGGGCGGAAAAGAATATGACGCCGAATGGGGCAAACGCATGCGGGGTGACGGGCCCTATGCCTGGACGATCCAGCGCCGCTTCGATATTGCCGCGGAGAAGCTTGGCATTCGCACAAGCAAAAGCTCCCATACCCATGCGCTCAATGGCGGGCTCAATTGCACCGATTTCAAAGTGCCTGAAAAAGTGGGTGATCAGTTGGCTCTTTTTTAAGACGCTTTTCCGGCAATTTGTTTCCGTCGCCGCGCCGGTGCACACTGCAGCCTATGAGCGACAGGGCCTCTCTTTTTGGTGGACCGGACTTCAGTCTGGAACGCGCTGCGGGCGCGCCAAAGCTTCGCATCGCCGGCATTGATGAAGCCGGACGCGGCGCCTGGGCGGGGCCGGTCGTCGCCGCGGCCGTGGTGCTTGATCCCGCACATATTCCCGAAGGTCTCGACGACAGCAAAAAGCTTTCTGCCAAAAAACGCGACGCGCTTTTCGACATTATCATGGGAACCGCGGATGTCGGCGTCGGGTATGGCAGCGTCGAGCAGGTGGAAGTGCGCAATGTGCTGAACGCGACCATGGACGCCATGCGCGATGCAGTCGCCAATCTTTCAACACAACCGGATGCCGCGCTCATTGACGGCAACAAGGCACCGCTCCTTCCCTGCAAAGCGGAGACGGTGATTGGCGGCGACGGACGGTCGGTCTCCATCGCTGCGGCGTCCATCATCGCCAAGGTCACGCGCGACCGGTTGATGCAGCAACTCGACAAAGAGTTTCCCGGCTATGGCTGGGACAGCAATGTGGGCTATGGCACGGCTGTGCATAAGTCGGGGATCGAGAAGCTCGGTGTGACCGAGCATCACAGGCGGTCCTACAAGCCTATACGCAATATGTTGGGCAGCTAGCCTCACGACAGACTCTATTTGGTGGCTTGCTCCCTTAAGCCCCTGATTCCTAAAATGATTCGCCCGGACTAATTGGGATTAACTGGGGGTTAACCATGAAGACTCATGATTCCTCCTTAACTTTCATCGAATTCATAAGCCGCGTTCAAACAATGGATGCGTGTGCACGGGGGCAGTAAAGCGTGGGGCGTAAAGGTCAAATGAGCCGGTTGCCGGCCAACGAAATCCTTCAGGGTGATTGCATTGAGTTGATGAATGCGATGCCTGAAAAATCCATCGATCTCATCTTCGCCGACCCTCCGTACAATCTTCAGCTGCAAGGGGATCTCACCCGCCCGGACCAAAGCAAGGTTGATGGCGTCACCGACAAGTGGGACCAGTTCTCCAGCTTCAAAGCCTATGACGATTTCACCACCGCCTGGATGACAGCCGCGCGGCGCATCCTGAAAGACAATGGCGCGATCTGGGTGATCGGCTCCTACCACAATATTTTCCGTGTCGGCGCGACGCTGCAGGATCTGGGCTTCTGGATCATGAATGATGTTGTCTGGCGGAAGACCAATCCGATGCCGAACTTTCGCGGCACCCGCTTTACCAACGCTCATGAAACGCTTATCTGGGCGTCAAAGTCCGAGAAGGCCAAATACACTTTCAACTATGACGCCATGAAAGCGCTCAATGAAGATGTGCAGATGCGCTCTGACTGGGTGTTGCCGATCTGCACGGGCGCCGAACGATTGAAGGGCGAAGACGGCTCCAAAGCCCACCCGACGCAGAAGCCGGAATCGCTCCTGCACCGCGTGCTGCTCTCCACAACCAATCCCGGTGACATTGTGCTCGATCCGTTTTTCGGCACCGGCACCACGGGGGCTGTCGCCAAAAAGCTCGGCCGGAACTTTATCGGCCTTGAGCGCGAAACCTCTTACATCAGCGCTGCCAAGAAACGCCTGAAAGCCACGAAATCCGGCACGGCGGAAGACATTGAAGTCACCCAGTCCAAGAAGTCCGAGCCCCGCGTGCCCTTTGGCACGATTGTTGAGCGCGGCCTCCTGTCCCCCGGCACGGTTCTTTATGATCCCGCGAACCGTCATGCAGCCCGGGTGCGGGCCGACGGCACACTCGCGTGCAAAGACGCGACGGGCTCCATCCACAAAATCGGTGCCCATGTTCAGGGTGCCCAGGCCTGCAACGGCTGGACCTTCTGGCATTACAAAAAACGCGGCAAGCTTCAGCCCATCGACCTGCTTCGCCAGAAGGTGCGGAAAGAGATTTACGCGAGCTGATCGCTTTCAGAATTGGGAATTACCTACGACGGGTCACTTCAAAGAGTGGTCCGTCATTCTCATTCTGCAGTGCCAGCGCCACGACTTTCTTCATGACCGTTGGCAGGGCGTGGTCGCCGAGGTTTTCCGGCAGCACCCACTCGCCGTCAGCTTTCGATTTTTGAGGCACCGCTGCTTCGTAGAGGTCCAGTTCCAGATGGAAGTGGGTGAAGGTATGGCGGACCTGCCCCACCCGCTTTTTCCACTTGGGTTTGGTAAGCGGCGCTTCAGCCAGAAGCGCCTCTTCTTCGCGGATGGCCTCTACCCATTGGGTTGAGGGTATTTCCATCATGCCGCCGAGCAGTCCCTTGGGCGGGCGTTTGCGGATGAGTACGGCGCCGTCTTTGCGCACCGTCCAGAACGCCGCGCCCTTCCGAGTCGGCTTTTGCTTTTTGGGTGCTTTCACCGGAAGCGTTTCCGGATCGCCGGCTTTCAAAGCGTGACATGATTTAGACCAGGGGCATCGATCACAAGAGGGGCGGCGTGGCGTGCAGATGGTGGCGCCCAGATCCATCATCGCCTGTGCAAAGTCGCCGGGACGTTTTTTCGGTGTGAGCGTCGCCGTCATTTCCTTGATCGGCTTCTTGGCGCCGGGCAGCGGCTCACGAATGTCGAAAACGCGGGCAATCACCCGCTCCACATTGCCGTCGACCACGACGGCGGGCCGATCAAAGGCAATGGAGGCAACAGCGGCGGCGGTATAAGGACCAATGCCAGGCAGAGACCCAAGGCCCTCTTCAGTGTCCGGGAAAATACCGCCATGCTCGTCGGCGACCTGTTTTGCGCAGGCGTGTAGGTTGCGGGCACGGCTGTAATAGCCAAGGCCTGCCCAGGCATGCATGACCTCATCAATGTCGGCAGCTGCCAGATCAGTGACACGCGGCCATCTCGCCAGGAACTTCTGGAAGTAAGGTCCTACCGTCGCCACAGTCGTTTGCTGCAGCATGATCTCCGACAGCCAAACGGCATAGGGGTCTGCCTGCTCGCCCGGCAGGGCGCGCCAAGGCAGGCGGCGCGCATGCAAGTCATACCAGGCCAACAATTCTGACGCTTTGGGAGGTCTCACTAAAAATTCCACCTGTTTGTTCGATCTGGACAGATCGCCCCATCGCACTGCCCCACAAAATGGGGCACACTTATTCCATGTCTACCTTTCGTCCCCCCCCTCGCGCCAGAGTGCCTTTGCCGGTCGCCAAGCAGATCGCGGCCACCGCACGGTCCGTCTACAAGGCACGCGGGTTCCAGCAGGACCATATTGTCCGCCATTGGCCGGAGATTGTGGGCGCATCGCTGTCGGGGCTCTCCATGCCGGAAAAGCTCTCCTTTCCGCGCAACAAGACCAATGAAAATGCCAGACGATCGGAAGGGGCAACACTTACGGTCAGGGTCGACGGCCCGGGAGCACTGGAGTTCGCACATCAGGAACCGCAGATTCTGGAACGGATCAATTCCTACTATGGCTACCGGGCAGTCACGCGGATCAAGCTCGTGCAGGCGCCGCTCCCCCTGCCGAAACCCAGCCGAAAACGGCAAATTGCCACATTGTCGCCCTCCCAAGAGGAGACAGTGCGCGCAGGAACGGCGGAAATCCAATCTGATGCGCTCCGCGCGTCATTGGAGAGCCTCGGCCGACGGGTGCTCGGCTCGCAAAAGAGGCCCACGCGCCCCGGTCCCAGACGGCGCTAAACGGCGATTCTCCGCCGTTTGCAAGCGAAAGGATCGGTTGAGAGACCGGACAAGAAGCCTATAATCACGCAACATCTAGTAGGGATATTTAAAATTGGAACAAAATAAGCGCAATTTGCTGATTGGGGGCGGTGTCCTGCTGGTTCTTATCCTGGCGGCCGTCTTCTTCATGAATTCCAATGGCAATGGGGCCGGTCCGGGCACCGCAGCGACCGGCGACCCGGAAGTCACGGACGCGCTTGCCGTCGCTGGACCTATGGGCGACTACGCCATGGGTGCCGACGATGCGCCCATTACGGTCTATGAATATGCGTCTCTGACCTGCAATCACTGCGCAGCCTTCCATCTGCAGAGCTTCCCCGAGATCAAAGAGAAATATATCGACGCTGGGCAGGTCCGCTGGGTGATCCGTGCCTTCCCATTTGACCCGGCCGCGACGGCCGCCGTGATGCTCGCGCGTTGTTCCGGCGAGGACCGATATTACAAATTCCTCGATGTGCTGTTCGAGCAGCAACCGCAATGGGCGTTCCAAGGCAACCCGGGTGAGAATCTCGAAGCCATCGCCAAACAAGGTGGCTTTTCTGCACAGGCATATGAGGCCTGTATTCAGAACGAAGAAATTTTCGCCCATGTGAGGGACGTGCAGGCCCGCGGCCAGGAAGTTCACGGCGTGCGGTCGACACCGACATTCTTTGTGAATGGCGAAAAAGTTGAAGGCGCCTTGCCATTCTCCGAATTCGAAGAGGTTTTGCTTAAGTACCTGCCCGAATCGTGATCCATTGCTTTGAGGTTCAGGCGCGCCAGGGGTCCTTCGGCTTTTAAAACCAGGGAAGGCGCGTCGAACCGCAAAGGGGCTTAAACAACTAAAATAACGGACACTCTCTTGAAGTTCTCACGTCTGCGTCTTTCCGGATTCAAATCATTTGTCGATACAACAGACCTGTTGATCGAGCCCGGCCTTACGGGCGTTGTCGGCCCGAACGGGTGTGGCAAGTCCAACCTGTTGGAAGCCATGCGCTGGGTCATGGGCGAGAACTCGTTCAAGAACATGCGTGGGTCCGGCATGGAAGATGTGATCTTTGCAGGCACGGCCGGGCGCCCTGCGCGCAACAATGCGGAAGTGGTACTGACGATCGACAATTCGGATCGCAGCGCCCCTGCCGCCTATAATGAGTCAGACATTCTGGAAGTGTCGCGGCGGATCGAAAAAGATGCAGGTTCCCAATACCGCATCAATGGCAAGGAAGTCCGCGCCCGCGATGTGCAGTTGCTGTTTGCCGATGCCTCCACCGGGTCGCACTCCCCTGCCCTTGTACGCCAGGGCCAGATCGGACAGCTGATCTCGTCCAAACCCGTGAACCGGCGCCGTATTCTGGAAGAAGCGGCTGGCATTACCGGGCTTCACACGCGCCGCCACGAAGCTGAGCTGCGGCTCAAGGCAGCGGAAACAAACCTGACGCGCCTCGACGATGTGGTGGTGCAGATTGAAGCGCAGTTGGCGGGGCTCAAGCGTCAAGCACGCCAGGCCACGCGGTATCGGAATTTGTCGGGTCACATTCGCCGCGCGGAAGCCACCGTTCTCCACATGAAGTGGGCCAACGCGACCGAAACGCTCGGCGAAGAAGAAAAGCGGCTGACGGAAACGGACGCGCGGGTCGCGGAGCTTACCCAGTTGGCGGCAGCAGCCTCCACCGCGCAGGCCCAGGCTTCGGAGAAACTTCCAGAGCTGCGGGACGCAGAAGCCCATGCTGCTGCTGGTCTTCATCGCCTGACGGTCGCGCGGGAAAATCTGGACGCAGAAGAAGCTCGTGCGAAGGAACAGGCGGCGCAACTTGTCGCCCGTCTTGAGCAGATCGCACAGGATATTGCGCGTGAGCGCGAACTGATGAGTGACACGCGCGACGCGCTTGAAAAGCTGTCTGCCGAAGAGGCGGAACTGAAAGCTCAGGACGCCTCACAGGCCGAAGCGCATGAAGCAGCGCGTGCGCAAGTCTCAGAAGTGAGTGACGCCCTTCAGACCCGTGAAAATGAACTCGATAGTCTGTCTCAGGAAGCGGCTGCTCTGGCGGCAGAGCGCCAAAGCCTGGAGCGTGCCATTGAGCAGGGCAAACAGCGCATTGAGAAATTGGCGTCACAGCTGAGTGACATTGCCAACGAGCGCGCGACACTGGCGGACGCGGAAGAGAAGAAAGCGGCTATCGCACAGCAGGGTGCAGAGCTTGAAGGTGCCATGGCGCGTGCGGAAGAAGCGGAACGTGTTGCGCTTGCCGCAGAAGAAGCGCTTCGCGCAGCTCGGGCAGACGAGGCGGAGAAGCGTGAACCGCTTCAAGGCGCTGAGCGGGAACTGGAAGGCCTCTCAGCGGAAGCAAAGACGCTCGGCGATATGCTCGCCGTCGACGAAGGCGGGCTTTGGCCGCCGCTGATCGACGCTGTCACCGTTGAGCCTGGCTATGAGAAGGCGCTCGGTGCTGCTCTGGGAGATGACCTCTCCGTCCCGACCGACAGCGCTGCCCCCGTTCACTGGGATCTGGTGGAAGCACATGGCGATGCTGCGCTGCCTGAAGCGGCGCGTCCTCTGTCGACCGTTGTTCGCGGGCCGGCTGCCTTTGCGCGACGGCTCGGCCAGATTGGCCTGGTCTCGCCAGAACAGGGCAAAGCCTTGCAGGCACAATTGAAGCCAGGGCAACGTCTGGTCTCTGTTGCCGGTGATCTCTGGCGCTGGGACGGATATACCGCCGCCGCTGATGCCCCGACCTCCGCGGCCAAACGCCTGGAGCAACGCAACCGCCTTGCTGATCTGGAAGCTGAGATCGACACCGCGCGGAATACAATGCGGGATCTTCGCGACGGATATGAGGCATCCCGGGTCAAAGTGGAAGAGGCCGCGTCCCGTGAACGGGAAAGCCGGCAGGCCCTCCGCGACGCGCAGTCAGCGGAAGCGAACCTGCGTAAGGCGCTGAGCGATGCGGAACGTCAGGCATCGGCGCAACTCAACCGCCTAGCGGCGCTCACAGAAGCTGAGGAACGGCTTTCCGGCGATCTTACCGATGCGAAGCGGGGTCTTGAAGAGTCCCGCGCCGCCCTCGCGGGTCTCCGTCCCGGCGACGAGCTGCAAGTGCGCGTCAATACGGCACGAGAAGATGTCGGCAAACTTCGTCTCGCGCTGTCAGAAGCCCGCGCGGCGCTGGAAGGTCTTAATCGGGATGCGCAGGCGCGCGAACGCCGTCTGCAGGCAATCGGGGAAGAGCGAAGCGCCTGGGAGCTTCGCGCCACCAATGCGACGCGCCAAATCGAGACCCTGGAAATGCGCAAGACCGAAACAGCCGAGCAGCTTGAAGAGCTCAAGCAGGTTCCGGCCCAGATTGAAGAAAAGCGCAGCGCGCTGCTGACGCAAATCTCTGAAGCGGAAACCAAACGCACCGAAGCCGCCGATGCACTGGCTGCGGCCGAAAACAATCTGGCCGAGTGTGACAAGATTGCCCGTGAAACCCAGTCCGCCCTCTCCGGTGCTCGAGAGGAACGTGCACGCATTGACGGTCTTGTTGACGGTGCACGTGAACGCAAAGCCGATGCAGAAGCGCGTATCCGCGAAGTGCTGGAGGTTGAGCCCGCCGATGCGCTGGCATTGGTTGAGCTCAAAGAAGGCGAAGACTTGCCTGAACTTGAGCAGATCGAGACCAAGCTTGAGAAGCTGAAACGCGAGCGGGAAAATCTCGGTGGCGTGAACCTTCGCGCCGACGAAGAAGCGCAGGAACTCCAGGAACAGCTGGATACAATGATGCGGGAGCGCGAGGACCTGGAAGCGGCCATTGCGCGCCTGCGCCAGGGCATTGCGAGCCTCAACAAAGAAGGCCGGCAGCGTATGCTGGAAGCCTTCGACACGGTGAATGAGAACTTCACGCGCCTCTTTACCCACCTGTTCGGTGGCGGGACTGCGCATCTGAAGCTCACGGAATCAGATGATCCTCTGGAAGCTGGCCTTGAGATCATGGCGCGGCCCCCGGGCAAACGTCTGCAGGTCATGTCTCTTCTCTCCGGCGGGGAGCAGGCCTTGACCGCCATGTCGCTGATTTTCGCGGTCTTCCTGACCAATCCATCGCCGATCTGCGTCCTCGATGAGGTTGACGCGCCACTGGATGATGCGAATGTCGAGCGCTTCTGCGATCTGATGGAAGAGATGGTCCGCACAACGGATACGCGCTTCCTGATCATCACTCACCATGCGCTTTCCATGGCACGGATGAGTCGCCTCTTCGGCGTCACCATGCAGGAACGCGGCGTATCGACCCTGGTCTCCGTCGACCTGGAAGCCGCCGAGCGCATTCGCGAGGCCGTTTAGGACCAATCCTTCACCTCTTTTAGCCGGTTGGTTCCCCTTCTCGTTCCAAGGGGAATCAGGCCTGCTCGGAGGCCAATTGACGCACCTGCGAAAAGCTCAGATTTGGTGTTGTATTTCAAGCACTTGGACCCCTCTTAGACTTCCTTGACAGGGTTAGGGCGCGCAAGTAGGGTGCGCGCGGCTTGAGGCGAAATTCTGCAGTTTTGCAGGGGTTTCGTGAGGAACGCGGAGGTTCGGTCGGCCTGTGAAGACCCCGACAGAACGTGACAGCGACATCGGCGACGCAAGACCAGAGGATAGATCTGATCTTGCAGCGCTTGACGCAAAAATTCGCGCCCACACGGAGGCCCATCGGCAGAAAAACCCTGAGCCGGCCGAGACTGGAAGAAGAAGCACCGCCATCGGCATGGCATTCAGACTTTCAACCGAAATGGTTGCGGGTCTTGTCGCCGGAGGCGTGATCGGATGGGTCATTGACGATCTGTTCGGGACAAAGCCCTGGGGCTTACTGACATTCTTCTTTCTGGGAATGGCCGCAGGAATTTTGAATGTGTTTCGCACAGCGCAGAAGCTGGCAGCCGATGCAGCGGAACAGGTGGGCAAGTCGGACACTCCGTCCGGTGACAAGTAAGGGCAAGAAGCGTGGCAGCAGCAGACCCAGAGAGCGGTGGCCTTGGCATCGATCCGATGTCACAGTTTAAAATCAATAGACTGATTGAAATCGACCTTGGCGGCATTGACGCGTCTTTCACAAATGCATCTATGTGGATGGTGTTTGCAGCTATCGGCATTATCAGCCTGACCGTGTTTGCCATGAGCGGACGCGCCATGGTGCCCGGTCGTTGGCAGTCCATCGCGGAGCTGTCTTACGAGTTTGTCGCTAATATGGTGCGCGACAATGTGGGTAAAGCCGGTCAAGCGTACTTCCCGTTCATTTTTACCCTCTTCATGTTTGTGCTCTTCTCAAACATGCTGGGAATGATCCCCTACTCCTTCACCACGACAAGCCACATCATCGTCACCTTTGCGATGGCGATGTTCGTCTTTGTGGGTGTCACACTGATTGGTATCGTGAAGCACGGCTTCCACTTCCTGTCACTCTTTGTGCCTAAGGGACTGCCAGCGGCGCTGCTTCCTCTTATCGTGGTCATTGAACTTATTTCTTATCTCTCCCGCCCGATCAGCCTGTCGGTCCGTCTCTTCGCCAATATGATGGCGGGGCATACGATGCTGAAAGTGTTCGCGGGGTTTGTGATCGGCTTTCTTGGCGCCGGGGGCATCTTTACAGGCCTCGCGATTGCGCCGATCGCCTTCATGGTGGCCTTTACCGGCCTCGAAGTTCTGGTGGCATTCCTGCAGGCCTATGTGTTTGCCATCCTCACCTGCATCTATCTCAACGACGCGTTGCATCTGCACTAAGCCGGTCGGCGCGTTTTCATTTTGAAACGGGGCTTTGCCCCATAAGTTAACTGAAAGAGGGCCGGGACAATCCGGACCCGCATAACGGAGACACGGACATGGAACCTGAAGCAGCAAAGCTCATTGGCGCTGGTATCGCTTGTATCGCCCTTGCAGGCGCTGGCGTCGGCATCGGCCACATTTTTGGTAACTACCTGGCAGGCGCCCTGCGGAACCCAGCTGCTGCACCAGCACAGTTCCCTAACCTGCTGCTGGGCTTCGCCCTTGCTGAAGCGACAGGCCTCTTCGGTCTTGTTGTTGCACTGATCCTGCTCTTCGTTCTCTAAGTCAGTTTCGAAGACAGTCCTCTTTCGCACCCGCCGGCATTTCGGGTTTTCCCGGATTGCCGGTGTCGGCGAAACGCCTCAGCGTTCTCCCTAATCCGGAAAACGCCTGAGTCTCAGGAGACAGGCATATGCCTCAGTTAGATTTTGCCACATTCGCGCCTCAGCTCATCTGGCTGACGCTCGTCTTTGGCGTTCTCTACCTCGTCATGGCGCGGGTCGCCCTGCCGCGGATCGCAACCGTGATTGAAGAACGGCGCGACCGCATCGCAGACGACCTGGACACAGCCGCTCAGCTCAAAAGCGACACAGACGACGCAATTGCGTCCTATGAAACCGCTCTGGCTGAAGCACGCGCCAAAGCTCACACGATCGCGCAGGAGACGCGGGATCGGCTGACAGCGGAAACAGACGCGCACCGGGCTGATCTTGAGGGTCAGCTTGCGGCGCGTATCGCGGATGCTGAAAAGCGCATTGCCGCAACGAAGGACCAGGCGCTCTCTAGTGTCCGGGACGTGGCCGTGGACGTGGCAGACGCCATAACGGAGCAGCTGTTGGGCGCGAGCGACCGGGCGGCCGCAGAGCGCGCTGTCGACGGCGAACTCGCTTAAGGGAAGGATCTAGATCATGCTTTTAGATGCAAATTTCTGGGTTCTGATCAGCTTCAGCCTTTTTGTAGGCCTGCTTTTCTATTTCGGCGTGCCGGGCATGGTGACCGCTGCTCTCGACAAAAGAGCAGATGACATCAAGAACGAACTCGACGAAGCCCGCAAGCTGCGCGAAGAAGCTCAACAGGTTTTGGCGAGCTACCAGCGCAAGCAGCGCGACGCCGAAAAAGAAGCAGAAGCCATTGTCGAACAGGCACGGGCCGAAGCGGAACGTCTTGCCATTGAGACCAAGGAAAACCTGGCTCAGCAGGTCGAACGCCGCACCCAGCTGGCCGAAGACAAGATCGGCCAGGCGGAAGCTCAGGCCCTTCAGGAAGTCCGCGCCGTCGCAGCTGACATTGCGGTCTCCGCAGCACGCAAGATCATTGAAGACAAGTTGGATGGCGCACAGGCAGCTCAGCTGATTGATAAATCGATCGCCGAGGTCAAAGACAAGCTGCACTAGTCTGTTTGTCGCTACAAAAGTTTAAGACCCCGCGTGGCTACATCGCCCAGCGGGGTTTTTTTATGTCGGCTATGCCGCATCGATTGTGAGTTCAGGCCAGAACGCCTTCCAGCGGGCGCACTTTTCATCATATCGGTCTTTGCGAAAGTTTCCTGCCCTGTTAGGCCGAATGCGCATCGCCGCCATGTCTGCAAGGCCCGGTGTGTAGAAGTGTCTCTCTCCGTTCTGCAGCGCTTGGATGCCCACCATGTTGCCGACGGCGAGGAAGCGATCTATGCCCTCGCACGACGTCTTGAGCGGCGGATAGGCGATCTTGTGCTTCTCCTCGTACCAGAGATGGACCCGCGCCTGATTGCGGAATTCAATCTCCACCTCCAGATCGGCATAGAGGGTTGCGGCTCTCTTAATCACGGCGTCTTCTGCGTCCCACGAAGTGTCAGGGTCGAAATAGAAGATGTCATAATCCTTGATGCCGTGGTTTAGCGGCCGGTCTGTGAGCACATTCCACACAGTTTGGAAGAGGCTACCGGAGACCAGCCAGGCATCGTTGAGGCCGAGGTCCGGCAGACGCTCCAAAATGACCTTATTCGCGTCGTTGCGGCACGCAATTTCCAGGAACTCCGCTTCGGTCATCCCAAACCTCAAAGAAAAAGGCACCTCTCAGGAATGAGAGGTGCCGTTCTGAGATTAAGCGATTCGGAACCTTAGTTCAGTGATGCATTTATCGCCCTGAACAATTCAAAGGTCTCCATTTCACGGTAGGCGCTTTCATCCAGAGAGGTTGCATAGTTACTGTTCGCTGACAGTTTGACGATGACGGTCCCCTTGGTCGGATTGACGAAGATGAACTGGTTATAGACGCCGATGGCGGAATATTCCCCTTCCGTGCTTGCCGGGAGCCACCACTGGTATCCATAGCCCACGGGGAAAAAGTCGCCTTGAGCCACTTTCGTTTCCGGCAGCAAATGGGGCGCGTCCGGCGTGATAGAGGCGCTCACCCACTCAGCGGGAATGATCTGTTTACCATTCCAGACGCCACCCAAGCGATAGAGTTCACCAAGTTTCGCATAATCTCGGGCAGTGGCGTTGAGGCCGCCAAAGGCCATCTCCATGCCTTCACTGTCGACAAGCCAATAGGCGTCCGACTCCATGCCGAGCGGCTTCCAGAGTTTCTCCTCCATGTAGTCGGCGATCGTTCGGCCAGTTGCCCCAACCAGCAGCATGCCAAGCACCTGGGTATCAGTGGAGTTGTAGTGATTATAGGTACCAGGCTCCTTGTCCCGTTCGAGGGTCGCGGCAAAGGCGTTGAAGGATCCGCCCAGCGCCATGATCCGGCCGAAGCGATTAATGTCCGACTCAGGGTCGCTGTAATCCTCGTTCCAGGCAGCTCCTGACGACATCTGCAAAATGTCTTTGATCCGCACACCGTCATAGGCGGAGCCTGCCAGCGACGGGGCATATTTCGTGATGGGTTCTTCAATGCTGCTGATGTGACCCTCTTCTACCGCAATGCCGACGGCGGCGGAGATGAAGCTCTTGGCCACCGACATGGAGAGCCAATTCACATCCCTTCCCCCGGTCAGCATGTAGCGCTCGGTGCGCACCTCACCGTCCTTGATCACCAGGACAGCGCTGGTGTCTGTTTCCTGAAGGAAGGTTTCTGTGTCTATCTCCTTGCCTTTATAGGTAAAGGATGCCGGCAGCGGCGCTGCCTCTCCTTGCGGGAAATCGAAGGGCGTCTCGGAGGCGGTCATGGTCGAGACCGGATAAAGCTCCGCCAGTCGATTGAAGTTTTCATATTGCTCCGCGCCGCTGAACAAGGTCGCCGCGAAGGCCGCGCGATCGATTTCCCGCTGGAAATAAAGACCTACACCAGCCACGACGACGATGATTGCGGCGAGCCCGCCTAGAATTATCTTTTTCATGATTTTTCTCCCATAGCTTTTTCAGCTGTCAGTCTTCTGATCACTTCATAAGCGGTATCCCGCGCCGTACTCGGGCCGCCGGACTCCAGATTCAAAAATGAGAAACTTGTATCTCCATAAGCGAGGCTCAGGAGGGCATAGGCGACCGACGTTCTTTCGTCTTTTGCTCTGCCCATGCCGTTCGCGGTCATCTGCTCAACCAGACTGTCCACAAGCATCTGGTAGAGAGCTGACAGTCGCTTTCGCATCGCCTCGTCGCGCTGCGCCAGATACCAGAGCTCGCCGACCACACTGTTGGAGGTATCGTCCCCCATTGCCTGGTCGAACAGAAAATCGACAAGTTCTTCAGCAGTCAGTGTCGGGGACAGGTCCCGATCTGCGTCGAATGCTTCCGTCGCGCGCGCAATCATGCGCGCGATCAGCAGGTCGACCATGGAGTCCCTATTGCCGACGAAGTAGCGCACCAGGCTTCTGGGCAGGCCCGCCTCGTCTGCAACCTTCTGCAGGGTTGTTTTTGCGAGGCCCTCACGGATCACACAGGCTTCGAAAGCTGCGAGGATCTGTTCTTTCCGTTCGTCTTCAATTTTCGCGCGCGCCACGGCCGCACCCCATTCTTGTCACCTTTGACAAGAATGGGTGATAAACAGAAACTTGTCAAGAGTGACAAGTTTGACATCTAAAAAAGGCCCGGAAACCCAGGCCTTTTTCGATCATGTTTTACTCAGCAGCCTGCGCAGGTGCTGGTGGAGACCAGGTGAGGACCGGCTTCCGCGCGGCCTGGGTCTCATCCAGCCGCCGCATCGGCGCCAGATAAGGAGCGCCTGAGAAGCGATCTGTCTCGCCCCGCTTGGCGCTTTCCGCCAGATCGGCCAGCGTCGCAATGAAGAGATCGAGGCTGTCTTTTGACTCGCTCTCCGTCGGCTCAACCAGCATGGCGCCGTGCACCACCAGCGGAAAGTACATGGTCATGGGATGATAGCCTTCGTCGATCATCGCTTTTGCAAAGTCGAGGGTTTCGACGCCGGTATCTTTGAGGAAGCGATCATCAAACAGCGCTTCGTGCATGCAGGGTCCTTCGAATGGCGCGGACATCGTATCTTTGAGCGACGCCAGAATATAGTTAGCGGAGAGCACTGCATCTTCCGCCGCCTGACGCAGGCCATCTGATCCGTGACTCAGCATGTAGGACGCTGCCCGCACAAACATACCCATCTGGCCATGGAAGGCAGTCATCCGGCCAAAGCTATTGCCGCCCACTTCCTCAACCTGTTCGGGCACGTCCGCAAATTTCAGGCGGCCGTTGCGCTCAATGACCCAGGGCAGCGGTGCAAAGGGTGCCAGAGCTTCCGACAGGACCACCGGCCCCGCGCCCGGTCCTCCGCCGCCATGGGGCGTGGAGAAAGTTTTGTGCAGGTTGATATGCATGGCGTCGACGCCGAGGTCGCCGGGCCGCACACGCCCGACGATGGCGTTGAAGTTCGCGCCGTCGCAATAGAAGTACCCACCAGCCTCGTGAAGGGCGTCGGCGATTTCCTTGATGTCTTTCTCAAAGAGCCCGCAAGTGTTCGGGTTGGTAAGCATGATGGCCGCCACATCCGGCCCCAGCTTTTCCTTGAACGCCGCCACATCGACGCGACCGTCTTCCGTCGCAGGGATTGAGTCCACGGTGTAGCCCAAGAGCGCAGCCGTCGCGGGGTTCGTTCCGTGAGCACTTTCCGGTACCAGCACGCGGGTACGTGTTGCACCGTCGCCGCGCGCCTCCAGCGCTGCGTGGATCGCCATCATGCCGCACAGCTCGCCGTGAGCGCCCGCTTTTGGCGACATGGCGACTGCCGGCATGCCGGTCAGTTCTTTCAGCCAATGGGCGACAAGCTCGATCAGTTCTAGCGCACCTTGCGCCGTCTTGGTTGGCTGCAACGGATGCACATCCGCAAAGCCCGGCAACCGTGCGATTTTCTCGTTGAGGCGCGGATTGTGTTTCATGGTGCAGGAGCCCAACGGATAGAGCCCCGCATCGATGGCATAATTCTTTTGCGACAAGCGCACATAGTGGCGCATCACATCAGGTTCGGAGAGCCCCGGTAGGCCAATATCCCCTTTGCGGCGATTGCCGCCGAGACGGTCTTCAAACGCCTCGGGCTCATCCAGGTCGACACCGCAGGCGCCACTGTCACGCTCAAAGATCAACAGCTCTTCCTGAGCCAGACCACGGTTGCCGGTAAACGTCCGTCGTCCGCTCTCGCCCAACTCACCAACGCCTGTTGGCCGACCCTGTTTGTTCATGCCGCTCATGACAGCACCTCCTTCAGCGCCGCCGCAAAGGCGGCGCGGTCTGCATCCGTGTTCACTTCTGTCGAGGCCACAGCGACCAAGTCGTCCAACGAGCTTTCGCCCGGCCACAGCCGGGATATACGCACGCCTGCGAGGACGCCTTTGTCGGCCATCTCATCAATGAGATCGCGGGCATTTTTCGGCGTTCGGATCGTGAACTCATTAAAGAAAGTCGGCGTCACAATCTCAACGCCCTCAACGGCGTCCAGCTGATCGGCAAGCTTCACAGCGTTGGAATGATTGATCCGCGCCAAACGCCCGAAACCCTGTTCGCCCAGAAGCGACAGGTGAATGGTAAAGGCCAAGCAGCAAAGGCCGGAATTCGTGCAGATGTTACTTGTCGCTTTTTCGCGGCGGATGTGTTGTTCGCGGGTAGAAAGCGTGAGCACGAAGCCCCTCTTACCTTCCGCGTCCACAGTCTCGCCACAGAGGCGCCCTGGCATTTGCCGCACATACTTCTGTTTCGCCGCAAACAGCCCCACATAAGGCCCACCGAAGTTGAGGGCGTTGCCGATCGACTGGCCTTCGCCGACAACAATGTCTGCACCCATCTCGCCGGGCGGCGTCACAAGGCCCAAAGACACGACTTCCGTGAAGGCTACAATCAGGAGCGCCTTCTTCGCATGGGCCGCATCTGCGATGGCGCGGAGGTCCCGCACATTGCCGAAGAAGTCCGGGTTTTGCACAACGACACAGGATGTTTCGTCATCGATGCGAGAAATAATGTCCTCAGTTCCGTCGATCACAGGCGCACCTGGATCCACTTCATAGCCAGCGAAGTCAGACAGGTTTTCCACGACGGCGCGATAATGCGGGTGCAGCGCGCCGGACAGAACGGCTTTCTTTTTGCGGGTGACCCTGTGTGCCATCAACACGGCTTCGCCGCAGGCGGTGGAGCCGTCATACATTGAGGCGTTTGCGACATCCATGCCCGTCAGCATGGCCACCTGGGTCTGGAATTCGAAAAGATATTGCAGCGTCCCTTGGGAGATTTCCGGCTGGTAGGGCGTGTAGGCGGTCAGGAACTCAGACCGCTGAATGAGGTGGTCCACGGTCGCCGGGACGTGATGTTTATAGGCACCGCCACCCACAAAGAACGGAACGGAGCCGGCGGGCGTGTTTTTCGCCGCCAAGGCGCCCAGCTGGCGCTCGACTTCCAACTCTCCTTGACGGGTCGGCAGATCAACCAATCCGTCGCGGCGCGCCGCTTCCGGCACATCTACAAAAAGATCATCGATAGAGCCTGCCCCAATGCGGGCAAGCATGGCCTGGCGATCAGGCTCTGTCAGCGGCAGATAGCGCATGTACTCAGTCCAATCCTGCAGTGAAGGTGTTGTAGGCTGCTTCGTCCATCAGATCTTCAAGCTCGCCAACGTCACTTAGTTTCATTTTGACAAACCAGCCGGTGCCCTGGGCGTCTTCGTTCACCTTTGCCGGTGTTTCATCCAATGCCTCGTTGATCTCGACAATCTCGCCTGTGATCGGTGCATAAACTTCACTGGCGGCTTTAACGGACTCTACAACTGCTGCTTCATCACCCTTGGCGACTTCCCTACCGATCTCAGGCAATTCGACGAACACAACATCACCCAGCTGTTCCTGGGCATAATTGGTGATGCCGATAGTGGCAACATCGCCGTCAACGAGAACCCATTCATGGTCTTCGGTAAACTTAACTGTGCTCATAATTCTCAATCCCCGTTATCAACTTTCAGGTGCCGCTACGGCCACATTCATTTGCGATATCTTTTTTCAATAAACGGCATAGCAGCCACTGCCGCGGCCCGCGGCTTGCCGCGCACCATCAGCGTGACGGGCGTGCCGACTTTCGCGAATTCCTTCACCACATAGCCCATTGCCACCGGTGCGTTCGCTGTTGGGCCAAAGCCCCCGCTGGTCACAGCCCCGATGATATTTCCCTGTGCATCAACGATCTCGGCCCCCTCGCGCGCTGGCCCTTTTCCTTCCGGACGGATGCCAACACGCTTCCTCGGCGCGCCATCACCGATTTGGCCAAGAATTTTTTCAGCGCCGGGGAAGTTCGCTTCCTCGCGCCGTCGTTTGCCCACGGACCAGGTGAGAGCTGCCTCCACCGGCGTTGTCGTTTCATCGATATCGTGGCCATAGAGACAGAGCCCCGCTTCCAGCCGGAGCGAGTCCCGTGCGCCGAGGCCGATTGGCTCCACCTCTTCATAAGCGAGCAGTGCGCGCGCCAGGCCCTCTGCCTTGTCCGCCGGGACGGAAATCTCATAGCCGTCTTCACCGGTATAGCCAGACCGGCTCGCGTGGCAGGGAACACCATCGATCTGGACCGGCTTGCCCGTCATGAAGGTCAGGTCCGCCGCTTCGGGACACAGTTTTGACAGCACATCCACCGCAGAGGGACCTTGCAACGCCAGGAGCGCCAGATCTTCGCGCACCTCCAGCGATACGCTGTCTGGCAGATGGGCGTTCATATATTCATAGTCGCCCTTCTTACAGGCCGCATTCACGACCAGCAGCAGCTTGCCCTCATCTTCTTCGCCAGCCGGGCGTGTGACCATCAAGTCATCGATGATCCCGCCTTCTGCGTTCAGAAGCTGGGTGTAGCGCATGGCACCACGCTCCAGGCTCACCAGATCAGCGGCAACGAGCGTCTCCAGCGCACGTGCCGTCGTTTCATGATCGGGGCCTGCAAGTATGGCCTGGCCCATATGGGACACGTCAAAAAGGCCTGCTTTGTCGCGGGTGTGGAGGTGCTCACCCAGAACCCCCAGCCTGTACTGGACAGGCATATCGTAGCCGGCGAACGGCACCATCTTTGCGCCGAGTTCCACGTGCAGGCCGTGCAAAGGCGTCTTCAACAGATCTTCAGTCGTTTGGGTCCCCATGGACACTTTCACTCAACACGATTCGTCAGCGGCCAGCCGGCGCACTTTGCGCCGCTCGCGCCCCCTCTGTCGTGTGAACCTGAGAGATTTCACCTGGTCAAACTTCTGACCGGCTTATCCCCTTGGGTGAGACCCACATCGCTGCGCGCCTGCTTTCCAGAGTGTCCTCTTCTCGCGGTCCGGGTGCCTGAGAGTTTCCGGGGCGGTTGCTCCTTCGGCGGCGAGATTACCTTTCAGTATCCCGCACTCTCCCGCGAGGGTCGTTGGTGATAGGGATAATAGGTGGGGCTTGGTGAGAGTCAATCGCCGAGCACTCGACAACAGGCGGTGATCTTCGGCGCAAATTCCCTTTAGATTCCAGCGGGATAGAGACAGGTCGTGTCAGCGGTCCCGTCTATTGTAGGCAAGCTCCTCAGGCGTCAGCTGAAATCCGACAAGAATCTCATAGGCTGACCCATCAATCCGCGCGACATAAGGCACTTTTGTCTCCTCAATCGTGTGGATGAAGCTCGTGGTGCGCTGGTTCCCTTCAAATGCAATCGGCAGCATAAATGTGTCTTTCCGCAAGACACGAGAATTAACTTCGGTTAGCGCAATGAACATGGGCAAGGCAGCTTCGCGACTTGTTGCCGCGGGGCCAATTTCCGCTGCCCCTCGTATTGCCAGATCGACATAAATGATGCCGTCATCAATATCGTACTCACATTGGCTCACGACGCGCTCCAGCTCGGCCGTCAGAGCAATGTCCGTAATGTCATTGCCACTCCCGGTGAACGAAGTCAGGTTTTCCGTGCCGCCCAGGATGCCGACGCCAGGGCACGGCAGAGCTTGCTGCAGCTCTATTTCTGCTTCCGACGTGCAGGCAGACAAAAGGCCGACGACGCCCATGCTGACTATCATTGCTCGCAGCGCAGGGAAAAACTCTTGTGTGGCCCGCATCATTCTTAGACTGCTCCCGACATGGTAGAGGTCCCGGAGAGGGCCTCCTTCTTGACTTTATCAGGCGCGCATCCTCTATTAGCCGCTAACCGACCGATACGGGCCCGGCCCCATAGAATCCCTTGAAATCAAAGGGTTGTGAGGCTTTGGGCACTTTAGAGCGGTTCTGTTTCACATGGAATCAGAAAACCGCTCTCAGGAAATCTTTTGTCGCATTTCCGGACGGATAAGTGCTTTCACCTATCCTGGAAATGCATTACGAACCGCCCAAGCGGCTGCATGCGCCGCCCGTCAAGAAGGCCGACTGAAAGACGTGAGTGCAGCCGAAAATACTCCCCTTCACCCGCTGACTGTTCTGGTGGCAGAGCCCCGAGGCTTTTGTGCGGGTGTTGATCGCGCGATCCAGATCGTTGAGCGCGCGCTGGAAAAATACGGTGCCCCTGTCTATGTGCGCCATGAAATTGTTCATAATCGGTTTGTCGTTGAAAATCTGGAGTCCCAGGGCGCCATCTTCGTTGAAGAACTGGACGAGGTTCCTGACGATGCCCATGTGATCTTTTCAGCTCATGGGGTGCCAAAATCGGTTCCGTCGAATGCCGAAGCGCGGGGTCTCGCCTATTTGGACGCCACTTGTCCCCTCGTATCGAAAGTCCACGTGGAAGCGGAACGCCACCATGAGGCCAACCGCGAGATTCTCCTTATAGGCCATGAGGGTCATCCGGAAGTGATCGGGACCATGGGGCAGCTGCCAGAGGGTGCGGTCACCCTCATCGAAACGGTTGAGGATGCAGAGGCGCTCGCGCCTAAAGACCCAGAGAATCTGGCCTTCATCACGCAAACGACGCTGTCTGTCGATGATACGGCAGCGATCGTCGCTGTTCTAAATCGCCGGTTTCCGAGCATCGTGGGGCCCCACAAGGAAGACATTTGCTACGCCACGACCAATCGGCAGGCAGCGGTCAAAGCCATCGCGCCGGACAGCGACGCGCTGATTGTTATCGGTGCGCCCAATTCATCCAACTCCATGCGCCTTGTTGAAGTCGCGGAGAGGGCCGGATGTGCCAAAGCCTTTCTCGTGCAGCGCGCCAAAGATATTGATTGGTCGGCGCTGGAGGGGATATCCAGCGTCGGCGTGACCGCCGGAGCTTCCGCACCGGAAGTTCTGGTAGACGAAGTGATCGACGCTTTCAAAGCACGCTATGATGTCACGGTGAAACCAGTGACAGTCAGCCGCGAGCGTGTGCAGTTCAAGCTTCCACGCGCGTTGGGCGAGCAGGCATAGCCCATGGCTGTCTACACGGAAGTCGACGATCAGGCGCTCGACGAGTTTCTTACGCTCTATGACATTGGCGGACTGCTCTCGTTTAAAGGCATTGCCGAAGGTGTTGAGAACTCCAACTACCTTTTGCACACCGATGCGGGCAGTTTCATTCTGACTCTCTACGAAAAACGCACGAACGCCGCCGATCTCCCGTTCTTTCTGGGACTGATGAACCATTTGGCCGCGCAGGACTTTCCCTGCCCGACGCCCATCCCTCAAAAATCAGGCGATCTTTTGGGAACGCTGGCGGGACGACCGGCGGCGATCGTTTCATTTCTTGAAGGCATCTGGCCGCGCAAACCACAGCCCAAACACTGCAGCGAATTGGGGGGCGGTCTGGCACGCATGCATCTTGCGGGTCAGAATTTCGACCTCACGCGGCCCAACGCGCTCTCCGTTTCGGGCTGGCGTCCTCTCTACGAGACCTGTGACGGACGTGCCGATGAAGCTGTTACGGGTCTCAGCGCGGAGATAGAGCGGGAACTCGACTTTTTTGATGCCAATTGGCCGACGGATTTGCCCTCCGGCATCATTCATGCGGATCTGTTTCCGGACAATGTTTTTTTCGTGCACAACCAGCTGTCGGGGTTCATCGATTTTTATTTTGCGTGCAACGATGCGCTGGTTTACGACCTGGCGATCTGTCTCAATGCCTGGTGCTTCGAGTATGATGGCGCGTTCAACATTTCAAAGGCTCGTGCCCTATTGCAGTCTTACACGCGCGTACGGCCTCTGAATGCTGAGGAGCTTTCGGCGCTCCCCATCATGGCGCGGGGCAGTGCTCTCCGTTTTTTGCTGACCCGTACCTATGACTGGATCAACACACCCGAAGGCGCGCTGGTTCGCCCCAAAGACCCAAAGGAATGTCTGACACAAATGCGTTTCCACCAGGATGTCACGTCGCCTGCAGCCTATGGGCTCGACGTGTAGCGCCATGGCAAGCTCGGTAAGTGTCGATATTTATACAGACGGGGCGTGCTCGGGAAATCCAGGCCCCGGTGGCTGGGGGGCCCTGCTGCTATGCAATGGCGAAGAGAAAGAGCTTTCCGGTGGCGAGGTAGAGACAACGAATAACCGGATGGAAATGCTTGCAGCCATCAAGGCGTTTCAGGCGCTAAAGAAGCCAACCCATGTCCGCCTTCACACGGACTCGACCTACCTGAAAGACGGTATCACCAAGTGGATCGCCAACTGGAAACGCAATGGCTGGCGCACCGCGGCCAAAAAACCGGTCAAAAATGCCGACCTGTGGCAACTTCTAGAGGAAGTCATGGAGCCTCACGACGTCGAATGGCATTGGGTTAAGGGCCATTCCGGGCATCCGGAAAATGAACGCGCCGATGAGCTCGCCCGTCAGGGCATGGCGCCCTACAAACCCTGAGCTTCAGCATGAAAAAAGCCGCTGACACGCAGCGGCTTCTCCTTTTGAGACGTATCGTCCGACGTCAGACGAGCGTCAGCATGTGATCGGCACCGGATACCTTCGCCTCACCTGGATTTTCTTCCTGGTTGAGAGACTTCAGCACACCGTCTTCTATCAGCATCGAGTAGCGCAGGCTGCGGGTTCCCATGCCGAAGCCGGAACCGTCAAAGCCGAGACCGACGGCTTCAGTGAAGTCTCCATTGCCGTCGCCCAGCATTAGAACCTTATCGTCAGCACCCTGAGACTTGCCCCAGGCGTCCATAACAAAGGCATCATTGACGGACAGGCAGGCGATCAGATCGACACCTTTGCCCTCAAGATCCCCGGCCTTTTGGATAAAGCCCGGAAGGTGCTGATTGGAACATGTAGGCGTGAAAGCGCCAGGAAGAGCAAAGAGCACAACCTTCTTGCCCGCGAAAAGTTCCGACGTCTTTACCGGTGTTGGTCCTTTATCCGTCATGTGCATCAGGGTTGCGTCAGGCAATTTATCGCCAACTTTGATTGTCATGGTACCTCCAGCTGTCAGAATCTTGGGTGGGCATTGGTCGCCCGAGTTGGCGGCCATTAAAGCGCGACGGCACCCAAAGCGCCAGCGGAAGGATCGCTTCTATTGGATTAAAAATGACCCTTCGACGCCAGGCCTGCCGTCTTCGTAAAGGAACAGAACGTCGAGAGGCTTTCCCCTTAGCTCTTCAGGGTCATTTGCTTCCAGCGGCACCATCAAACTGTTTTCCGTATAGGGACGGGATGCGCCGAGATAGACCCGCTTGAGGCCTGAGGCCACCAGGATGGAAGGCATGAGATCCGGGTCAATCAGCGAGATCTCCAGCTCAGCGCGGTATCCTTTGACGTTTCTGAGGTGCACCGCGCCGTCCAGCTTTGCGTCAATGGCTGAGACCGGCAATTGGCTAACGGCGCGCGCGATAAGATCTGCATGTGCTGTGGGAGCGGCGGTCCCCGCTGGCACGCGCATGCTGCTTCGAATGCTCGTTGGAATGCACACATCCGAGCAGACACCAAAATCCATCTTGAGGGCCAGGTCGACCGGTTGCTCCCGGTCCTTGGCGGTGATCCGCAAGGGCCAAACCACCTCGCCCTTGTACCCGTAAAATCGCTCACCCAGTTCGTCGAAAGCTATGGGGGTCGGCCACAAAATTTCGATTGCCCGAACATTGTTTGAACCCGACCAATCGAACATGGGCGCAAGCCCGCTGTCGCCCGGCACTCGCCAGTAGGTCTTCCACCCGGGATCGAGCGCCATATGCAGCGCCATGGTAAGGCGACCATCACCGACCGCCGTTTGAGCGCTTTCAAGCCGGGTCGCCACCGATACGCCCGTGTTCCAGTCGCCAGCCATTTCAGGCTTTGGGCCACCGGGCTCGTCGTTAGTCAGCCAAAACGGCGCCGTCGCCAGCCCCAGAAAGGCCAGCAAACCTGCCACAATCCATAGGGATCGCTGCCGCACGCGTTTGCTCCTAGTTAAACTGCACTTCGCTCAATCATAACGACGCCTCTTGCATGAGATAGGGCCTTCCCTGCTCTCATCCCAGACACTTTAGCGTGACCACCGCCGCTTTAGCGCGACTCTGTGGCACTTGAGGGATTAGGCCCTGAACAAGTACCATATTGAAATGACATCCGACATTGACTCGCCCAATCCGGCCTCCAGCGGATCTGGCGCTGACCAATATCTAGAGGGCAAGATGCTCATCGCCATGCCCACCATGGGCGATGATCGTTTCGCGCGAACGCTGATCTACATGTGTGCCCATAGCGATGAGGGCGCTATGGGACTCATCGTAAACAAGGTAGCACCCTCTATCGAGTTTCCCGACCTGTTGGAACAGCTGGACATTCAAAGCACCGGAAACGTCGGCGAAGGCGTGTCCGCGCCCACGGTCCCTGTCCTGCAGGGCGGGCCGGTGGAAGCCGGGCGAGGCTTTGTGCTCCACAGTCACGATTACCATCAAGAAGACGCGACGCTGCCGATCTCCGATCATGTCTCCATGACGGCAACGTTGGACGTTCTGAAAGCCATCGCTCGCGGCAACGGCCCAACCAAAGCGATGCTCGCGCTCGGATATGCTGGCTGGGCGCCAGGACAGCTTGAGCACGAAATCCAGGCAAATGGCTGGCTCCACTGCGACGCAGATGATGATCTGCTTTTCGGCGTGGATTTAGACGAGAAATATGATCAAGCCCTCGCCAAACTTGGCGTGGATATTTCCTTCCTGTCAGGTGATGCGGGACACGCGTGACCCTATTTGGCTTAGATAAAATTCTTACTGCTTGATCTGCCGCATTTTCGAACCACAAAAGTCTGCAACTTTTGTTGAAAATGCTTTAGTCCTGCCAATGATGGGCAATGAACTCCAAGGTGTCTTCCGCAGTCATCGGCTGGCCAAAGACATAGCCCTGCCCATAATCGCAGCCCATCTCCTTTAGTTCTGCCACCTGTTCAGCGGTCTCGGCGCCTTCGGCGACCACTATTTTCCCAAGGTCTTGGGACATGGTGACGATCGACCGCACGATCACCGGCGGCTCCTCCCCTTTGCCCATGTCATCGACGAAGCTCTTGTCAATCTTGATTGTGTCGACGGGAAACTGCCGAAGATAGGAGAGACTTGAATGTCCGGTTCCAAAGTCATCCAGGGATATGCCTGCACCCAGCTCACGGATACGCGTCAGGATGCGTGACGCAAGCTCGGGGTTCGCCATGACGAGTGACTCCGTCACCTCTAAACGCAGGGACCCTTCCGCGACATCAGTTTCTCTCAGAACCCTTTCCACATCGTCGATCAGATCATGTCGGAGGAGTTGACGGCTTGAGACATTCACGCTCGCGAACAATGCTTTGCGCAAAGGAAACAGATTTTGCCATACGGCAAGGTTTTCGGCCGCCGTAGTCAGGGCAAATCTGCCCAGCAAAACAATAAGCTCCGACTCTTCGGCCAGAGGGATGAATTCATCCGGTGTGAGGAACCCCTGCTCTGGATGCTCCCATCGCAACAGGGCTTCAAACCCTGCGACGCGCCCATCCTGGAGCGACATGATGGGTTGGTAGAAAAGTTTCAGCTCGTCCCGCTCAATCGCCCGGCGCAGATCCGATTCAATGGGCAAGCGATTGTCTGCTTCCTGGCGCATAGCAGGCTCGAAAATCTCAACCCGTGCTTTGCCCAGTCTTTTAGCGCGGTACATCGCGATCTCGGCTTCTTTCAGAAGATCGGAGGGCCGGTCGTGGCTATCTTCACAGATGGCCACACCGATGCTGGCCGATGGGAAAACTTCCTGGCCATTAATATCGACGGGTTGTGAGAGAATATCATTGATGGATGCCGCCATCGCTGCCACGTCATTTGGCTCCGTCTTCTCGGTTAAAAGCACCGAAAATTCATCGCTGCCCAAACGCGCAACGGTTTCTGCGCGCGGCACCACCGCTTCCAGGCGACGCGCGATCGCGGTCAGAAGACCATCCCCTGCCGCATGTCCGAGACTGTCATTCACGGCCTTAAACCGATCCATATCGATGATCATGAGGGCCGCTCTCGGACGGCCCTGCGGGGCCGGACGTGCAATAGCGCGCCCCAGACGGTCAAGCAGCAAGGGTCTGTTAGGCAAGGCGGTCAGGCTGTCATGGACCGTATCGTGGAGCAGGCGTTCTTCGGCCCTCTTGCGATCCGTAATGTCGCGCACCACACCCACGCAGCGCACGGCAAAGCCTTCTGCACCTGCAAGACAACTCGCCCGCAGATTGAACCAGCGATAGGTCGCATCATTGTGTTGTAGGCGAAACTCAAGAGCGAAGGAGATTGTGCCGCGTCCAATATAGGCGTTGAGTGCCGTTCGATAGGTTTCCCGGTCTTCGGGATGCATCCGCTCGCGCCAGGACACTTCCGGCCCGCAAATGTCACCGGCAGACAAGCCGAGCGAGGCTTCCAACAAAGGGGACACATAGAGGCGGTCCTGCAGGATATCCCAATCCCAAATCGCCTGTTGGGCCCCCGCTAAGGCAAAAGCGTGGCGTTGTTCGCGCCGAAGTGCATCCACATCCGTGCTTGCCGCAGCCATCTGTACCTGGCGTGTGACAACAACGGCGATCAGGACCAGGCCGATGAGAAGGAGTGTTGTAATCAGGACCGGCGCGGTCAGAGCGGTCGCGCCGCTTCCAATTGAAGCAAGGAACGCCGCGAACAATGTCGCGCCCAACAGGAATATTGGCGCGAGGTGCCGAACCGCCAGCCTGCCGCCCCGCAACGCTACCGCAATCGTGATCCCGATGCCGCCGACGAATACGATGATTGACAGCAGATTCAACATCAAGCCAGCGAGCGAATGACTGAAAACAGACAGCAAGCCAAACCCGACGGCTGAGTAACCCAGGATGACAGCCGCATCGCCAGCCTGCGGCGCGAGGGTTTCCGGTTCGATGGCACGTCGGCAATAGTGCAGACCCGCGCTCAGTGTTGCGCCGAAAAGGATCAGAGCCAGCGCTCCGCTCCAATGCGCACTTAAACCAACATTGCCGCTCAGAAGCCCCAGAGTTGAGAGCACCAGGGGGAAAGAAGAGCCTGCGAACATCAATGCCCGCTTGCTCAGGTCTGTGCGGCCCAGGATGAACAGACCGGCGAGATAGATACACAAGAGGGCTGCCGTGCCGACGAGAATGCCGGTTATGAGCGCGAGCCTTTCGGTATAGATCGCATGTGCTTCTCGCTCCCAAAGGACCACTCTATGGGGACCGCCATTGGGCAGACGGATCGCGAGGGTCACTTCCTGCTGCGGCGGGAGCGTCAGCGCAAAAATGTTTCGGCCATCGGCCGCGAGCCGCAAGGGGACCGGGGCCCCTGCCGCCAGAATGCGGTCGACCGGTTCCGGTGTGGCAGTAGGCCAAAGAAACCCGCGTCCTTCCAGCCCTGAGGTCAGTGTCAATATGCGCGGCAGCGGGATATCCGCATCACTTTTCAGGACCAAAACATTCCAGACAGCGTCGGTGTCTTCCGCACCGTCGAAGAGCACCATCTCCTGGACGCCACCGTCTGTGACCTCGTCTATCTCCAACGCCAATCGGCCGGCTTTCTCCGGCAGCGGCAACATCAGGTCGGTGACATCCAGCCGATCGTAGCTGAGGTCGACCCGCGCAACCTCGAGTGCAGAGGAGACTGACACATGAACGAAGCTGAAGAATACAGCCAGAACGCAGGTCGTTACGCCTCTTGCCCAGATTTTCCTCATGGGCGCGGATCACCTGTCAGCAAACCAAACACGATATGGTCCCGCCAAGCACCATTGATGCGCAGGTAGCCGCGGGCAATCCCCTCCTGCGTGAAGCCACATTTTTTCAAGACCGCCTGGGACCTCTCATTTTCCGGAAGGCAGGCCGCCTGGATTCGGTGCAACTGAAGCTCGTCAAAAATGAAGCTCGACAGCGCACGAACGGCGGCTGTCGTATAGCCTCTTCCGGCATAGGTTTCGCCGGCCCAATATCCGAGAGTGCAGGATTGCTGGACACCTCTGTGAATGTTGGAAACCGTCATGCCGCCCACCAGTGCATCATCCTCTTCGCGAAAGACGAAAAAAGGATAGGCAAGGTCTTCCCTGACATCGCGCATGTAGCGGCGCAGGCGACGGCGAAAGGCGGCCCGGGTCAAGTCGTCCGCCGGCCAGGTCGGCTCCCAGGGCGTGAGGTAAGCACGACTTCTGGTGCGCAATTCGGCCCACTCGGCATAGTCGCTCATTGTCGGTCCCCGAAGGTAAACTCCGGTGCCAATGACAAGTGGCGCCACCTCTGGGCGTGTTATGGATCGCAGAAACGCCATAGACCCCTGTTTGTCCCCTTTAGGGTCTCTCGTTGAAAGACCCCAAATCACTTACGCGAATCTTGCCGCGATCCGGTCATGAGTTTCAAGGCCACTCAGGGGACCAACAGCGGCAATTGAGGGTTTCGACGCTGTAATTCGGCCAGCAAATCGCCGCAGGGCTGCGGCGTCCACCGCATCCACGCGCTCCGTGATCTCGTCAACGCTCAATGGACGCCCAAATATCATCTGCTGGCGCGCCAATTGCTCGACCCTTGCGGCCGATGATTCGAGCCCCATCAGCATGCCCGCTTTGAGCTGCGTTCTGGCCCGCGCGGCCTCCTCCTCCGACGCATCGGATGCGAGGCGGTTCAGCTCGTCAGCGATGACGGGAACCAGCTCAGCGACGTCTTGTTCCGCCGTGCCGGCATAGATGCCAAAAAGCCCTGTATCGTCAAAGGACCAGTTGAAGGAATAGACGGAATAGCAAAGGCCCCGCTTCTCCCGGACTTCCTGGAAAAGCCGGGACGACATGCCGCCCCCTAAGACCGATGAAAAGACCTGGGCCGTGTAATAGTCAGGATCTGCATAGTCGACCCCTTCGAAGGCCAACGTCAGGTGAACCTGCTCAAGGTCCTTGTCTTCCCGGCAGTCAGTCGCGCCGAACCGCGCGGGCGCGGCGTCCTCGGGTTCTGCCGTCGGGAGCGCCTTGAAGAGCGATTCTCCCATTTCCGTCAGGGCCCTATGCTCGACAGCGCCCGCCCCTGCCAAAACCAGTTGCGGCCCGGCATATTTGGCGCCCATGTAGGACTTGAGACGCGCACCATCGAATGATTTGACGGATTCCGGCGTTCCCAGGATCGGCCGACCAAGCGGTTGGTCAGGAAAAGACGCTTCCAGGAGCAAATCAAAGACCAGATCGTCGGGTGTGTCCGCCGCCTGTCCGATCTCCTGGATAATGACGCCCTGCTCGCGCGCCACTTCCTCGGGCTCAAAGGTCGAGAACTGGAGGATATCGGCGAGAATGTCGGCGCCCAAAGGCACATCGTCTTTCAGGAGCCGCACATAATAGGCAGTGGCCTCGTGGGTCGTGTGGGCGTTCAGGTGCCCGCCGACGGCTTCAATCTCTTCAACGACCGCGCGGGCGGACCGGCGCTCAGTTCCCTTGAACGCCATATGCTCCAACATGTGGGAAATGCCATGATCTGCCAGCGCCTCATGACGCGAGCCGGCATTGACCCACACTCCGACGGACGCGCTTTGCAGGTGCGGCATCGTATCGGTCACCACGGTCATCCCGCTTGACAGTCTCGAAACAGCAGCTGCCATGGGTTAAGCCGTCACCACCCGACTGCGGGCCCGGATAAACTCTTCAACCGTTTTCAGATCGTTTGCACAATCGTCGAGGCGCTCTTCCCGCTCAAACAGATCCGCCATCCGCGACGGCAGGTTGGGTGTCCGCCCACTGGCGGCCTCCACCGCTGCCGGGAACTTGGCCGGATGGGCGGTCGCCAGTGTCACCATCGGGATCGATGGATCGCCGCGATGCCGCTCCGCCACAGCGAGGCCGACAGCGGTATGCGGATCGACCAGCTCACCTGTTGTTTCAAGAGCGGTGCGCATGACCAGGTTGGTTTCCGCCTCGTCGGCTCGGTCAGCGGCGAAACAGGTCCTGGCTTTCGCCAAAGCCTCTTCCGGAATGCCAAAGCCGCCGGACTGCTGCAACTGCTGCATCATGCGTTCCACGTTGGCGCCGTCCCGGTCACACACGTCAAACAGCAGGCGTTCAAAGTTACTGGATACCTGAATGTCCATGCTTGGGCTAATGGTGGGCGTAACGGCGCCGACATCGTAGCGGCCCGTGTTGAGTGCGCGCGCCAGAATGTCGTTCACATTGGTGGCAACGATGAGCTTATCTATGGGCAATCCCATCTCTCGGGCGACATAGCCCGCAAAGATGTCGCCGAAATTCCCTGTCGGCACCGAGTAGCTTACGGAACGCTCAGGCGCGCCCAATGCCACGGCTGACGTGAAGTAGTAAACGATCTGAGCCATGACACGGCCCCAATTGATCGAGTTCACACCCGCCAGGCCAACCTCATCGCGGAACGCCATGTCGTTGAACATGGCTTTCACGAGCGCCTGACAATCATCGAAGCTTCCATCCAACGCAATGTTGTGAACATTGTCATCGAGGACGGTCGTCATCTGGCGGCGCTGCACCTCAGACACACGACCTTTGGGATGCAGAATGAAAATGTCGATGGCCTCGCGCCCACGGAACGCCTCGATCGCAGCAGATCCCGTATCGCCCGATGTTGCGCCGACAATCGTCAGGCGACGGCCTTTGCCTTTCAGCGCATGGTCAAAGAGCCTCGCCAGGATCTGCATGGCGACGTCTTTGAAGGCGAGCGTCGGCCCATGAAAGAGTTCCAGCAGCCAGTCATTATCACTCATCTGCCGCAGTGGCGTTACTGCACGATGCCCGAAGGAGGCGTAGGCTTCTTCCAACATCTCTTTAAGTTCGTCAGAGCTGATCGCTCCTTCGACGAAGGGCGTCATCACCGCATGCGCCACTTCGACATAAGACTTACCGGCAAAGCCCGCGATGGTCTCTTTAGGCAGGCGCGGCCAGGACGCAGGCACGTAGAGGCCGCCGTCACGGGCGAGCCCGGTCAGCAATGCCTCTTCAAATTCAAGCTCGGGGGCTTGGCCCCTGGTGCTCACATATTTCACGCCAGTCTCCTGAAAGTCGGCCACACCCTATATTCGGGGGGCTCTTCCCACAAGTCACACTGTTGGCCGACCGATGCGCCCCTGGGATCGGTGAAAAACGAGGTAAATCACGATCAAAACCACCGCAAGGCCATACCAGGTCAGCGCATAATCTAGATGATTGTTGACCAGTGTGACCTTCGCCGCGCCAGGCTTCGGCCAGGCGTCTTCGGGCATGTTGCCCACCTTTTCCAGATAAACGGGGAGGTAGTCTCCTCCGCCGGCGAGTTTCGCCATAGCGGCGGTATCTCTGGTGAACCAGATATTGGCCTCAACATCGTTCGTGGCATCAAGCGCACCCGGCTGCTCAGGGATGCGGGCGATGGCGTCAAACCTGGCAGCGCCCGCCGGTCTGTCAGCGACGGCATCTTTGAGAGGTCCCGGCACAAAGCCCCGGTTCACGATCACGCTGCGCCCATCTTCAAGCGTGAAGGGGCTGAAGATCAGATAGCCGATCCCATAGGCTTCGGACGTGGCGAGCCAGTGGAACTCGACCCCCTCCTGAAAGGTGCCTGAGACCCGGTAGCGTCGAAATTCATCCTCGATACCGGGCCGTGCGTCAGCGATATCAATGGAGGGGGCGTCGAGACGTGCCTCCATTTGCTCAATCAGCCCGAGTTTCCATTCCAGGCGCTGCACTTGCCAGGTGCCGAGCCACAGAAGAATGGGCAGTGAGATGAGCAAAAACAGCGTGGGCCAAAGGCTTGGCCGGAAATAGGGATTGCTGATGAGGAACGTCACCTGATCATCCCTCCAACCGGCCTTCGCGGGCATTGTGCCGAAACTGTTGAGCGACCAGCCATGCTTTGAGAACGGGGAGCAACGCCAAGGGCAAAAGCACGCCCATCGGCAACCACAACAGCGCATGTACCCAATAGTCAGGGCGGTAAGCGACCTCGACATAAAGCGCCAGCCCGACAATCACGAAGCCCGCGATCATGATGATAAAAACCGCCGGACCATCTCCCGAATCCAACTCCGAGAAGTCCAGATCACAGCGATCACATTTATCCGCGATGGTCAGGAAGCTCTTGTAGAGCCTGCCTTCTCCGCATCTGGGGCAGCGGTGCTTGAGGGCCACTTCCCACGATGACTTCGGCGGAAATTCTCGGTCGTCCATTAGGATCATTCTCTCAAAATCAAAGAGGGCGGCCTACCGCCAACGCGGTGCCGCCCCCCTGAAATTCGGTGTGTTAGATCAGTCTGCTACTCAAGCGCCCCAGACATAAATTGAGACGAACAGGAACAGCCAAACCACGTCGACAAAGTGCCAATACCAAGCGGCAGCTTCGAAGCCGAAATGGTGCTTCTCGGTGAAGTGACCTTTGTATACACGCCCCAGGCATACCGCCAGGAAGATGGTTCCGATGACCACATGGAAGCCATGGAAGCCAGTCGCCATGAAGAATGTGGCGCCGTAGATGCTGCCGGAGAAGCCAAATGCCGCATGGGTGTATTCGTAGATCTGCAGTGCCGTAAAGAATAAGCCCAAGATTACCGTCAGCCACAGGCCCTGCTTCAGACCTTTGCGATCACCATGCTGGAGCGCGTGATGTGCCCAGGTGACCGTCGTGCCAGAGGTCAGCAGCACTACCGTATTGATGAATGGCAGATGCCACGGATCAAAGGTCTCAATGCCAACTGGTGGCCAGACACCACCCGTCGCTTCGGTCCGCTGGAACATGATGTCATTGCCAGGGAAGAGGCTCGCGTCGAAATAGGCCCAGAACCAGGCCACAAAGAACATGACCTCTGAGGCGATGAACATGATCATGCCGTAGCGCAGATGCAGCTGAACCACCGGTGTGTGGTCCCCGCCCTCCGCTTCATTGATCACATCACGCCACCAACCGACCATGGTGTAGGCGATCAGCACAAAGCCGATGAGCATGACCCAAGGTGCGGAGCCGTGCATGTAGATAATGCCGCCGACCGCTGCAATGAAAGCGGCGATAGAGCCGATCACCGGCCATGGGCTTGGGTCCACCAGATGGTAGTCATGTTGTGGTGCGTGGGCGTCTGCCATGTCCCCTCATCCTCATTGTTTGAAAGACACGCGTCTTTCGATCAGTTAGTTCGCCGCTCAGTTAGTCTGTTACCTGGGCGACTTCCCGCTTGGGATAAAATGTATAGGACAATGTGATGGTGGTCACATGATCCAGGTTTTCATCGTCTTCGATCTCAGGATCAACAAAATAGGTCACCGGCATATCCACGATTTCGCCAGGACGTAGTACCTGCTCTGTGAAGCAGAAACACTCGATTTTGTTGAAGTAATAACCAGCTGACTGTGGCGTCACATTGAAGGTGGCCGTGCCAACCAGTGTTTCATCCGACAGGTTCCGCGCCTGATAGAACGCAAGGCCCGACTCGCCAACCTTGATCTCCTGGGACAGTTCGACCGGCTTGAATTCCCATGGGAGGCCGCGGTTGATATTGCTGTCGAAGCGAATGGTCATGGTCCGATCGATCGCGGCGGCCGGCGCCGCGTCGGCGGTATTGGTCGTGCCACCATAACCGGTTACGCGACAAAAGAGGTCGTAGAGCGGCACAGCTGCATAGGACAGGCCTACCATGCCCACGACGAGGCCAGAGAGCAGCAGGGCTACTTTCCGGTGCTGACGCTGTTGTGTTGTGCTTGGGTCAATGTTCGCGAGGCTCATCAGTTCATTCCCTCACAATGGCCGCGCGAGAATATTCGCGCCAAGCTTTACCAGCGTCACCGCGAAGACGAGCACCATAAAACCCAACAGCGCCCAAGCCATCGCTTTCGCGCGGGCACGGCGCTGCTTCAGCATGTCTTCCGACCATACTGGCGTTTCAATCTCGTGGCGTGATTTTTCGTCCATATGCGCAAGAGCCATTGGTTAGATCACCGGCAGATAGAGGCCTGGCACCCGTTCCACAAGGAACAGAGCGAAGATCAGGAACAGATAAAAGATGGAGAACAGAAACAAGCGCTTTGCCCGCGCGTCGCTTTCAGGCTCGTCGCCGCGGGCACCTGCTTGTCGGACGTGCCAAGCAAGTGCCAGGAAGACAGCGCCTGCGGAGGCTGCAACCGCGCCATAGACCGCACCGGCAAATCCGAGGACGACCGGAGCCAAGGTCAGCGGCACCAACAGAACGGAGTAGATAAGGATCTGCTTGCGGGTCTCGTCCTTGCCCGCCACCACCGGCAGCATCGGAACGCCCACGCCGGCATAGTCCCCTTTGCGATAAAGCGACAGGGCCCAGAAGTGAGGCGGCGTCCACATGAAGATGATGAGGAAAAGAACGATCGACTCAAGCGATACGGTGCCGGTCACGGCCGCCCACCCGATCATCGGAGGGAAGGCACCAGCTGCGCCGCCAATGACGATGTTCTGCGGTGTCCGGCGCTTCAGCCACATTGTGTAGACAAAGAGATAGAAACCGATCGTGACCGCCAGCAACGCGGCAGCGACATAGTTCACAAAGAGGCCCATAGTCACGACAGAGACAACAGAAAGCGTGGCCCCAAACCCCAGCGCTTCTCCTGCAGTCACCCGACCCTGAGGTATGGGACGTTCTGCCGTGCGCATCATGCGCGCGTCAATGTCTGCGTCGTACCACATGTTAAGGGCACCAGATGCCCCGGCACCCAAGGCAATGCAGAGCAGCGCCGCAAACGCGATGACCGGATGGATCGTTCCAGGTGCGACCGCCATGCCGACGAAACCGGTGAAGACCACGAGCGACATCACGCGCGGTTTCAGAAGCGCAAAAAAGTCTCCGGCTGAACCGATTTCTTGATGCGCCTTACCGGCTGCTTTTGCCGTTTCTATCGATACGTCAGACATCTAAACCATTTACCCGAATGAGGAACTGGCGCCTGGGACCCCAGGCGCCAGCTCATCCACAGTTTTACTTAACCCGCGGAAGTTCGTTGAACTGGTGGAACGGCGGCGGAGATGGAAGCGTCCACTCCAACGTCGTTGCGCCTTCGCCCCACGGATTGTCTGCTGCCTTCTCACGGCGGCTGAAGGCAACTGCCAGGCCGAGAAGGAAGATCAGAACAGAGAAGGCAGTGAGGTATGAGCCCCAGGATGACACGGCGTTCCAGCCAGCATAGGCATCAGGATAGTCCACATAGCGACGTGGCATGCCCTGACGGCCCAGGAAGTGCTGCGGGAAGAACACGAGGTTCACGCCGATGAACATCACCCAGAAGTGCAGCTTGGCCAGGAACTCCGAATACATGTAGCCGGAGATTTTCGGGAACCAGTAGTACCAGGCTCCGAAGATAGCGAACACAGCACCCAGCGACAGCACGTAGTGGAAGTGCGCCACAACGTAATAGGTGTCGTGATAGGCCCGGTCGACGCCCGCATTCGCGAGCACAACGCCCGTCACGCCGCCGACGGTGAAGAGGAAGATGAACCCGATTGCCCAAAGCATGGGTGCTTTGAACTCAATCGATCCGCCCCACATGGTCGCGATCCAGGAGAAGATTTTCACACCGGTCGGCACCGCGATGACCATGGTGGCCGCCACGAAGTAAGCCTGCGTGTCGACATCCAGACCCACCGTGTACATGTGGTGTGCCCAGACGACAAAGCCGACAGCGCCAATCGCCACCATGGCGTATGCCATGCCGAGATAGCCGAAGACCTGTTTCTTGGAGAAGGTCGAGATGATGTGACTGACGATGCCAAAGCCCGGCAGGATCAGAATGTACACTTCAGGGTGACCGAAGAACCAGAACAGGTGCTGGAAGAGGATCGGGTCCCCGCCGCCTGCCGGATCAAAGAAGGTCGTGCCAAAGTTCCGGTCTGTCAGCAGCATGGTGATGCCGCCTGCGAGAACAGGAAGCGACAGAAGCAGAAGGAAGGCCGTCACCAGCACGGACCATACGAAGAGCGGCATCTTGTGCAAGGTCATGCCGGGCGCGCGCATGTTCAAGATCGTGGTGATGAAGTTGATCGCGCCAAGAATGGACGAGGCACCTGCGATGTGAAGCGACAGGATGGCGTAATCCATCGCTGGACCAGGCTGCGCCGTCGTCGACAGCGGCGCATAGATGGTCCAACCGCCGCCGACGCCGTTTGACCCTGGAGGGCCCTCAACAAACATAGAAATGATGAGAAGAGCGAGCGAGGCTGGCAACAACCAGAAGGAGATGTTGTTCATCCGCGGGAAGGCCATATCCGGCGCACCGATCTGCAGCGGCACGAACCAGTTCCCGTAGCCACCAATCATTGCCGGCATCACCATGAAGAAGATCATGATCAGGCCGTGCGCCGTGGTGAACACGTTATAGACATGCGGATCGCCAAAAATCTGCATGCCCGGCTCGTGGAGCTCCATGCGCATCCCGATGGACAATGCGCCCCCTAGAATCCCCGCAAAAATCGCGAAGATGAGATACATCGTGCCGATGTCTTTGTGGTTCGTCGAATAGACGTACCGCTTCCACCCGGTTGGATGATGATCGTGATCGGCGTGAGCGCCTGCTGCTTCACCGGCCATGTCTCTACCCCTTATCTCTAACGTCGTTTCTCAATATCAAATCTCGGATGCCAACGCTCAGCGTTGAACATCCGCTACATCATAGGCAGCGGGTGCTGCCGCATATTCTTCCTTGGCCCAGAGGATCCATTCGTCGAATTCTTCCTGGGTCACAACCTTCACCGTGATCGGCATGTAAGCATGCCGGATGCCGCACAGCTCGGAACATTGGCCGTAATAGGTGCCAACCTCCGTTGCGCGGAACCATGTCTCGTTCAATCGGCCTGGCACCGCGTCCATCTTCACCCCGAAGGATGGGATCGCCCAGGCGTGGATGACATCTTCCGATGTGATCTGGAGGCGCACTGTGGCGTTTACCGGCACCACAACGTCTGTGTCTGTCGCGAGCAGCCGTGGTTGTCCTTCAGCCAATTCGTCATCTTCGAGCATGAGGCTTTCGAAGAAGAGGCCGTCATGATCCGGATATTCATAACCCCAATACCACTGATACCCGATCGCTTTGATGGTGAGGTCAGCTTCCGGGATTTCCATTTGCTTGTAGAGCAAGCGGAAGGACGGTACGGCGACGACAACCAAAATAAGGATCGGCACAACGGTCCAGACGACTTCGATAAAGGTGTTGTGGGTCGTCTTAGAGGGCTCTGGATTACTCTTCGCGTTGAAGCGCACCATGATGAAGATCAGGAGTGCGAGAACGAAGAGCGAAATCGCCGTGATCAGAACGAGCAGGAAGTTGTCGAACCAGACAAGGTCGTCCATCACCGGGCTTACTGAGTCCTGAAAGCCAAGACCCCAGTCTGTTGGCTGACCTGCTTGGGCAAAAGCCATATCTGCCGATCCGGTTACTACCCCTGCAACCAGAGCCGCGACCGTCGCAGCCAAAAGTGTCGTCACGCGCATTTCTGTGCCTCGCTCTTCACATCAAATTCTGCTGGCGCCAATTTCGTGCGTCTCGTCACAACCGGCAGCCCCCTCCACAAACTGACGCAAGCCCATTTAGCCTGAGTCCTTTTGCGGTCAATCTCTCGCGTCAAAAACCACAATCGGCCGCAGGTCGCAAGCGGTTGAACGAGAAAAATGAGGGCCTCTACCAAGCACCTGCATGCGCTGCGGCGTCTGGTCGTCCTCGTTTCTTATTCAACGGACGCAGATCCGTCGGGCCTCTCTCGGGCTCTTGAGTCGGACAGGAGTATAGACCGCACTTTGTCTATGGCGACAGGGGCGACCCATTTATAAAGCGCAGGATCGCGCGACTTTTTGCCACGGCCAGTGCCGGCCTGCCGCATCAGCCACCTGCCGCGTGCGAAAATAAATGCGACTCATTCGCAGCCTGAGCACCGATAACCCTGTCAGAAGCGCCAAATCACCCTAGTATGCTGATGAGCAACGGAGGTCGGTCATGCGCGATGAAGCGCTTATCCATTTTCATTACGGACGGCATATTTCGTCGGGCGTTCACCTGCACACGAATGGCGGGGCCGCGCCTGAGCTGATCAGCGAGTCGGCACCCTATTTGGACCCAAAGGTCCCGGGACGCTGCGTCGTCGGCTTCTGCGCAGCGCATCCATCAGCGGTGGATGACATTACGAATGCGCCGCCAGCTGGCTGGGAGACCTGGACCTTTCGGGAGTGGGACGACTGGTTTGGCCGCATTAATGGCGTGTTCCTGGTCGATCTGGCTCAACTTCAGGTGACCCAATATCCTCTTTACAGCTGCAGCCCGCATATTGTGCGGTGTGACCTCACCGCCTTGCCCGGGCGTCTGGTTCCCGTGGCAGACTGGCTGCCTGCCTAGTCTTTTTTTAGATTCGCTCGCATTACCCCTTTTGGAGATCTTTACGCCTCATGAGTGCCTCACCCGACGATCTTTTCTTTGAACCTGCTGGTCTTGACCGTACGCGCGTGGAACGCCTTGTCGACGACACGCTCGCGGAGGCCGACGATGGGGAGCTTTATCTGGAATACCGCCTGTCAGAGGCACTGGCTTTCGACGACGGTCGGTTGAAAACCGCCACCTATGACACGCAACAGGGTTTCGGTCTGCGCTGCGTGGCGGACGAGGCGACCGGCTATGCGCATTCATCCGACATGTCGGAAGCCTCGCTCCTGCGCGCGTCCGATGCGGTGCAAGCGGTGAAGTCCGGTCATTCCGGCACGCTGGCGGATGGACCTGCCCGCACCAACACCCAGCTTTATGGCGATGAAAACCCGCTCGGCGATCAGACCTTTGAAGAGAAAGTCGCGCTGCTGCAGGAAATCGATGCTTATGCCCGCGCCAAGGACCCGCGCGTACGCCAGGTAACGGCTTCCATGGCGGGCGAATGGCAGGCGGTGGAAATCATCCGTGCCGGCGGCCAGGTGGTGCGCGACATCCGCCCTCTTGTGCGGGTCAATGTTTCGGTCGTCGTCGGCGATGGCGACCGGCAGGAAAGCGGGTCTCATGGTGTGGGCGGCCGCGAAGGCTATAGCGCCTGGATCAGCCCCGATCAGTGGCAGGGACAGGTCGACGAAGCACTTCGCCAGGCGCTGGTCAATCTCGAGTCCGTGCCAGCCCCTGCGGGCGAAATGGAAGTGGTGTTGGGACCCGGGTGGCCCGGCATTCTGCTCCACGAAGCGATCGGCCATGGGCTAGAAGGCGATTTCAACCGCAAGAAGACGAGTGCCTTTGCAGGACTGCTCGGCGAACGGGTCGCCTCTCCAGGCGTCACCGTTGTGGATGACGGCACGATCGCGAAACGGCGCGGCTCTCTTTCCGTCGATGATGAAGGCACGCCAACGTCCAACACGGTGCTGATCGAAGACGGCATTCTCAAAGGCTATATGCAGGACCGCATGAATGCGCGTCTCATGGGCATGGACCCGACGGGCAATGGACGGCGTGAAAGCTTCGCGCATCAGCCCATGCCGCGCATGACCAACACCTACATGCTGGATGGTGACAAGGACCCGGAAGAAATTCTGCGGAGCGTGAAGGACGGCCTCTATGCGGTCTCGTTCGGCGGCGGACAGGTGGACATCACGTCAGGTAAGTTCGTCTTCACCGTAACCGAGGCTTACAAGGTGGAGAACGGCAAAGTCGGCGCGCCGGTGAAAGGGGCGACCCTCATCGGCAACGGCCCGGACGTGCTCACCAAGGTTTCCATGATCGGCAATGACATGAAGCTTGACCCTGGCATCGGCACCTGCGGTAAAGCCGGCCAAGGCGTGCCCGTCGGCGTCGGACAGCCGACCTTGAAACTCAGTGGACTGACGGTGGGCGGCACGGCGGCTTAAAGCATGAACGAAAAGATCATAGCAGCAGGCGGCGGGTTTCTGCTCGCAGTGCTCTGGTTTGATCTCATGTTCGATGTGCAGGTCTGGCCCTATTGGGGGAAGGAAACGCTTCCGGAAGAGGTGCTCGCTTCCATCGCGGGCTACTACAAACGGGTCACGACTGACGCCGCGCCGATGAACCTCCTGGTTGGCGCTGTCATGGTCTTTGTGGTGCTCACGAGCTTGCTGCGTGCGCGTGATAAACGGGTCGCCCCGTGGAACCGGTTCGGCACATTGATCCTTGCTGGCGCTGCAACTTCAGCGGGTATCGAAATCGCTTTCCCAATAGCCGAACAACTTGGTGCCAGGACGGATAGTTTGGTGACCCAAACAGAACTCGCCAATACCATCTTCGTCACCCATGTCGCTTGCTTCATTGCGATATTATTGTTGCTGGTCTTGCAGTTTCTGCCAAGGGAGAGCGGCACCGAAGAAGGTCACCCATAGGTCCTGCGGATCCACTTCATGGACTCTCGGGCGAGTTTTTCCAGCACTTTCATGTCCACGTCTTCAAGCTTCTTGATGTAGAGACAGGACTTGCCGGTTTTGTATTTGCCGAGCTTGGCCATCAGGTCTTCATAGGCGCTGAAGCCCTGCATAATGTAGACGGTGAGGGCCTGCTTGCGGGGGCTCACACCGGTGACGAACCAGGTACCGCTATTGCCGGTGGGATAGGTGTAGTCGTAGCGGTCAAATCCAATGATGCTGGTGCCCCATATTCTGGGAGGGCACCCTGTCACCCGCTCCAACATCTCCATCACCACGCGGGTGTCAGCCTTGCGTTTTTCGTCTGCCACCGTGTCGAGAAATGCCTCAACGCTCGCGTCAGTCTCTTTGGTTTTCAGTTCGGCCATCCCTTCCTCCTGACCTGGACCGGTTAGGTGACAAAAAAAGGGGCCGCATGACGACCCCTTTTGCTTCTCTACGTGCTGCACTGACGATCAATCGTAGTAGATCTCGTTGTCGTCGAGATAAACATTGCTCGCTTCGCAAATGTCGATGGAAATGGGATCGTCCATCACTTCGCTATCATCGTCGCCAAGCCAGCCCACTTGAAAGGTCTGCGCGCAATAGCCCGTGTCCGCATAAAATTCTGCAATCGCGGAATTGCCAGGGTCCAGCCAGTTGCTCAACCAGTTCTGGCTCCAGCCGCTGCCGTCATTGGTGTAGAAACCGACGACGATGTTGTTGCTCGTATTGTTGTAGATCGTGAAATAGCCTTCCGAGCCGGTCCCCGCGAAGGCAGCGCCCACCATGCCCATCGTGGAGATGGCGGCGGCAGCGATCAGTCTGCTTAGTGTCTTCATGATACAAAGTCCCCAGTAGTCAGCACCCCTATTGACGAGCAAATCCGCTCTCGGACGGACCCGCGTCACGTATGCTCAGCATTGCAGACAAACGGCAAAACCCAAAGGAAATTTGCCCTTCTTCCCGCAGATACCATCTGACGCGACTTTTCTACTGTGTGCACATTTCAGAGATTGAGCAGAAACCTGCGTGTTTCCGCGTCGGTGGAGAGAACAAACTGGTCAGCATGAGGCCCGTGGGCGGCAATCGCTTCTTGGATGCGCGGCTGCGAACGGTTTGGGAAGCCCCAGACCCACTTAAAAAACTCGAGACTAAATCGCTCCGGGCAACCTTCCGCAAGGTCCGGTCGGACACGTCCGAAGTACTTCATTTTTCTCTTAGCGACGCGCGCCAGACAGCGCCACCTGGGGCGCTCAACCAATATGATCGTGTCAGCTCGCGGCATGCGAAGCGGAAAGGTGGAAGAGTAGTTACCGTCGATGATCCAGCTGTCGCCAGCCACCAGTTCTTCGACTTTTGCCGCCCATTCTTCCGTCGGGGTTTCGACCCAGCCCGGTCGCCAATATTCGGTGTCGAGGTGAATAAGTGGCAGGCCTGTTTTGTCGGCAATCCCTCTTGCAAGGGTTGACTTGCCAGCACCTCCGCTGCCGATAACCAGAACCCGTTTCATGACACATGTCCTCCACCCGACGCCCGAGGGAGGCGCGTTTTAGGCCCGGCAGGTCAGACGGTCAAGGGACTAAAACGCATACTCGTCATAGATAGGCTCGGTCGTGCCGCCCCAGCGATCACTATACGCGTCGAGCTGATCGTCCGCCCGCGTTTTGCCCTTTTCGAGAATTTCTTCGAGCGTTGACAGGAAGATGGTTTCATCCGCGCCAACACCGTCATTTTGCGCGCGGCCTTTCAGACCTGCCCGGCTCATGTCGACCATCTCGCGGGCAATATCCATGACATTGACGTCGCTGGTGCGTGTGCTGAGCGCTGTCTTCGGCACTTCATGACGGAGTTCCTCGCGCGCATAAGGCGTCCACTTTTTCACCATATCCCAGGCCGCATCCAGAACGCCGCCGTCATAGAGGATGCCCACCCAGAGTGCCGGCAAGGCACAGATCGAGTTCCAGGGTCCGCTGTCAGCGCCGCGCATTTCCATGAACTTTTTGATGCGGACTTCCGGGAAGATGGTCGTGAGATGGTTGGACCAATCGCCAATGGTCGGCATTTCGCCCTCAAAGCCTTCCAGCTTGCCGTCCATGAAGTCGCGGAAGCTCTTGCCGGTGACATCGTGATACTGGCCGCCGCGATGCACGAAATACATGGGCACATCCAGCGCATAGTCCACATAGCGCTCGTAGGAAAAACCATCTTCAAAAACGAAGGGCAGCATGCCGGTGCGGTCCTTGTCCGTGTCGGTCCAGATCTGGCTGCGGAAAGACAGAAAGCCGTTGGGCTTGCCTTCGGTAAAAGGCGAGTTCGCAAAGAGCGCAGTTGCAATCGGCTGCAGGGCGAGCGCCACGCGGAATTTCTTCACCATGTCGCTTTCAGCCGACCAGTCGAGGTTCACCTGAACCGTGCAGGAGCGGTACATCATATCGAGACCGAGGGTTCCCACCTTTTTCATGTACTCGGTCATAATGCCGTAGCGGCCCTTCGGCATGACGGGAATGTCTTTGCGACTCCAGTCCGGCGCAAAACCTGTCCCTAAAAAACAGATGTCGAGCTCGCCGCCCACTTCTTTCACTTGCGCCAGATGGTCGTGCACCTCCGAACAGGTCTGATGCAGCATTTCGAGCGGCGCGCCGGAGAGTTCGAACTGACCGCCGGGTTCCAGAGACACATTGGCCAGACTGTCGGGACAGGTAAGACCGATAATGTGGTCGCCCTCATAAACGGGCTGCCAGCCAAAGCGGGTCATGCCCTCCAACATCGCGCGGATGCCGTTTGGGCCGTCATAAGGAATGGGAGAATGGTCGGACGTACGGAAAGGGAACTTCTCGTGTTCGGTACCGATGCGCCACTCTGCCTTCGGCTTCTCGCCCGCCTCAATATAAGAGACCAGGTCGTCATAGCCTGAAATGGGATCGGCTCCTGCCACCAGAATGCTCATACTCCCAGCCTTCCCGCCCTTGCCAGGCTTTCCTGCACCGGAAATTGCCGGCGCGGTCGGTTCCTCACGAGACCCGCTGGGTCTCACCTTTACAACTAGCGGGTTCTTGACGCCCGCGTCACTCTTTGGGTCTTGCCCATGTAAGGGACGACCCTACCGCGCACAAGGTCATTTCCAAAGCTTTGCCGAAAAGGTGCACACAAATAGGTGTCTAGGCCCGCCAATCGCCTAGAACCAGTTGAACGGCTGCGAGCGCCGCGACGGCGGCGGTATCCGCCCGCATGATCCGCGGTCCCAGTGAAATGGCATGGGTGTCGGTCCGCTTGAGCAAGCGTTGTCGCTCGGCAGGCGAAAACCCGCCTTCGGGCCCGATCAGGACTGCCAAGGGACACGTGCCGTCCACTTGCTTCAGCTGGTCGAGAGTCGTCGCACCGGGCGCAGCCTCGTCGCAGAAGATAATGCGGCGGCTCTTTTCCTCGTCTGACCAATCGTTCAGCAGCCTTTCCAGGCTCTGGGGCTCGCCAATCTCCGGGACCGACAAAAGACCGCATTGTTCGGCCGCTTCCACAGCGTTCGCCCGCAGACGGTCCAGCTTGATCCGGGCGACATTGGTTCGTTCCGTGGTGACCGGCAATAGGCGGCCCGCGCCCATTTCGACGGCTTTTTGAACCATGAAGTCCAGCCGTGCGCGCTTAACCGGCGCGAATAGCAACCAGATGTCCGGCAGCACATCCTGCTCACGGGTCTTCTTTTCCAGCGCGATCAGACACGAACGCTTTTTGACCTCGTCGAGACGCCCGAGCCATTCCCCATGGCGTCCATTGAAGAGGCGGACAGGATCCCCGTTTTCCATCCGCATCACGTTTAAGAGGTAGTGGGTCTGATCGCGGGTCGGCACGACGCCCAGGCCTTCGCCCAAATCGGCTTCGACGTAAAGGCGCACCTTGCCGGTCGCGCAATGGTCGGGACTTTCGGGATGCTCAGGTTCGCTGCTCATAACCCCTTATAGATTAAGTCAATTTACAGGTGAAGCTTGGGGGCATTGGGCACCTGGACCGACCGACCGGTTAAGAAAAAGCAAACGTCTTTCGCCTATAGTCACACCCATGATCGGCAGCGTCGGCGTCCCACAGACGTCATTCAATCCATACCTTCAAAGTGCGAGTTTGAACTCCGCTCGCGCTGGCGGGGTTTTTGCGCCTGGCGCGCCGGGGACTGATGCTGCGCAACAGGCACAAGGCACAGGCACCGGTCGCGGGCTTTTGGACCAGACCGGCTCCACCCGCAAGGTCGAGGGTGGCTCCTCCTCGGCCAAGACCAATTCTCAGAACGATCTCACCCCGGAAGAAGAAGCCGAGGTTGAACGTCTCAAGAAGCGGGAAGAGGAAGTCAAAGCGCACGAGGCTGCGCACGCGGCGGCGGGCGGCGGTGTCACCGGGACCATCAGCTACACCTACACAACCGGCCCGGACGGCAAGGAATACATCACCGACGGTGAGATCCAGATCGACACGTCTGGGGGCGGGAGCGATCCGGAGTCGGTCATTGCCAAGATGGAAGCGGTGATCCGATCGGCCTATGCACCGGCTGAGCCGTCAGCAAAAGACCGCCAAGTTGCTGCCCAGGCTCAACAGATTCTGGCAGAAGCGAAACTCCAGGAACAAGAACAGAAGAAAGAGACTGAGGAAGCCCAGAAAGCAGATGAAGCGGGCAACTCCAGCAATGCGGATCTTCAAGAGTCTGGTCCGATCGCCCTCATAGCGCAGGCGATCAAAGCTTATAATGAGCCCGCGGTGGTTCGAAGTCAGGCTGGGTTCTCCGTGTAACACTTAAGCCGGAATGCCCGCAGTGTTTCCTAAATGATGCTATGACAGTCTCGTTCGAGTTTTCGTAAGAGACGTTTTGCATGACAGACCCCCACCAACAGCCAAACGATAGCCGCGTCGCTGATGCGGCATCCGACAATTGGGTCGACTTTTATGCACCGGAAAAAACCAAGCCCTATCTGCGCCTGATGCGGGCCGACCGTCCCATTGGCACCTGGCTGTTACTCTGGCCGTGTCTCTGGTCGATCGCGCTGGCGGCCCCGCTCGGGGAAGGATGGTCTGTGCTCTCGCTCCTCTATCTGCCGGAACCCGGCACGATGTTGCTCTTTGCGCTCGGTGCGTTTGTCATGCGCGGAGCTGGATGCACCATCAACGACATTGTCGATCATGAGTTTGACGCGAAGGTGGCCCGCACCCGGTCCCGGCCCATTCCCTCTGGTGCTGTCAGTTTAAGGCAAGCGTGGGTCTTCCTTATCGCGCTATGTCTTGTGGGCTTTGTGATCCTCATCCAGTTCAACCTCTTCACCATTCTGTTGGGCGCCTCGTCATTGCTCCTTGTTGGGCTCTACCCGTTTGCCAAACGCTTCACCTATTGGCCGCAGGTGATGCTGGGGCTCACTTTCAATTGGGGAGCTCTGTTGGGATGGGCCGCGGTCGCTGGCAGTCTCAGCCTGCCGCCAGTGCTTCTCTATATTGGCTGCATCTGCTGGACGGTGGGCTATGACACAATCTACGCCCACCAAGACAAAGAAGACGATGCCCTGCTGGGGCTCAAGTCGACGGCGCTCCGTTTTGGGGACAACACCAAATACTGGCTCTTTGGGTTTTACGGCGCCGCCCTTCTTTTCTTTGCATTGGCGGGCATGGCGGCGGCCATTGGCTGGATCTTCTATCTGGGGCTTGCGATCGGTGGCTGGCACCTGATGCGCCAAGTCACGCGCACGAGAATTGATGACGCCGCGCGGTGTCTCGCTGTCTTCAAGTCAAACAGAGATTTTGGCGCGATCCTGTTTGCATCCATCCTTGCGGGAACCCTGGGCTCGGGCTTGCATTAATCCGCCTGAGCTACCCCACCCTGAGCGCACATGTCGCAGGCCATCCCCTTGTCACATGTTGCGTCGCAACATATATATCGCGCAGCAACATAGCTGCGCGTCCCCATTTTGCGCGCTCTATCCCGACTTTAAAGGAGTGAACCTATGTTCAAACAATGGTTCCAGGGTGCCGCCATCACAGCAAGCCTCTGTTCCGGAATGCGTGTTTGGGTTGAAGACCCGCTTCGCTAGCCCAAACTGCGGTCAGCCCGGTTCGCGGACATCCGAAGCCCAGTATCTCTGCCATAAACTGATAATATGAACCCGTGTTCATTCTTTTGACCGGATATCAGGCTTCACCCAAGAGGTGAATTCATTTTCATTTTTTGGCGCTTTGCCGCTTGATTTCAAAAAATGAATCTGATTTCATAGGATCGATCAAGCCTGATCCAAACTGAACCGGATTTCATATCTATGGCCTATCGGCAAACGGAAAACGTTGCGCAACGTCTTGAGGAAAACAGACGTCGAATACTCAAAGCCGCGCGAGAGTTGGTGGCGGAAGGCGGGTTCGCGAAAGCTCAGATCACTGCGGTGGCCAAGCGCGCCGGCTTGGCGACCGGCACGCTCTATCGTTACTTCCCCTCAAAAGACGATCTTTGCCGCCAGGTCTTTCGGGAAGTGTCGTCCAGGGAGATGAACATCCTGGCGGGCATTGCCGCCTCGGACCATCCTGCCCTTGATCGTTTTGCGTTGGTGCTGAGAACCTTTTCCGGGCGCGCGCTAAAAAGCCGGCGGTTGTCCTATGCCATGCTCGCAGAGCCTGTGGACGTCGCTCTCGCGGAGGAGCGCACACGCTTTCGCAAAACGCATGCGGCAATTTTCGCGCGTATCATTGACGATGCCATCCACGAGGGGGCCATCACGCCCTGCGATACCAAACTTGTCGCGGCCTGCATTGCGGGCGCCATCCCGACAGCGCTGGTGGGGCCGCTCGCGCCTGAGACCGACGCGCAAAGCAGCGATGACGTTCTCAACAGCATCGTTCAGTTTTGTTTTGGGGCGCTGGGCGTCACCTCACTATCAACAACAACAAACACGCAAGTGGAGACCCGGATATGAACAAGGTCAAAGCGCAGGATATTCTGACCGACGAACAAATCGCCATCGTCCGCGAACGCTCCGATCTTCGTGCCATTTGGATTGCTGCACACGCCTGGGGCATTTGCTTTGCTGCCATGGCGCTGTTCGTTTATTTCCCCAATCCAATCACTTTCATCCTGGCATTCCTGATTATTGGCAGTCGTCAGTTGGGCCTCGCCATTCTCATGCATGATGCGTCCCATGGTGTGCTCGCCAAGTCGCCCAAGCTCAATGAGTTCATTGGACAATGGCTCGGCGCTTACCCGCTTATGGCAGAGACCTGGTCCTATCGGCGCTATCATTTGAAACACCACAACAACACGCAGCAGCCGGAAGATCCGGATCTGATCCTGTCTGCGCCGTTCCCCATCACTTGGAAGAGCTTCAAGCGCAAAATGTGGCGCGACATATCGGGTCAGACCGGGTACCAGCAGCGCAAAGCTCAGATCCTGAACGCCATCGGCCCTGCCGACATGCCGTTGGCTGATCGCATCAAGCGGTACTGGTCGAAACTCGGTGGCGCCACGATCACGCACCTCATTCTGCTCGCGGGCCTCACGGCGACAGGACATTGGTACCTCTATTTCGTGCTCTGGCTGCTCCCCTTCCTGACCTGGCATCAGGTGATCACGCGTATTCGCAATATCGCGGAGCATGCCATGGTGCCGGACAGCGATGACGTCTTCCGATCATCGCGCACGACGGTGCTCAGCTGGTGGGAACGGGCCTTCTTTGGTCCTTACTGGGTCAACTACCACGTCGAACATCATCTGATGATGTGGATCCCCTGCTACAACCTCCCCAAGGCGCAGGCGTTCCTCAAAGCCAACGGGCATTGGGACCGGATGGAAACCAAGAATGGCTATTGGGAAGTGATCAAACTCGCGACGTCCAAACCCGACGATCAGGACAAGCCCGGCGAGGTGATCCACAATAGTCGCCGCCGTGTTGCAGGCATCACGTCGGAAGGGTTTGAAGCTGCGAACTGACGACCTGACTTCGGCGCAAACGGAGCCATCCGCCTTCGTCGCGGCGCACACGGCATTGCATGAACCTCCGCTCGTGCCCGAATTGCGCCTCCATCTGGCGACCGAAGACGACGCCCTTTGGATGATGGGAGAGGAAGAGCTCTCGGCGACCGGCCTGCCGGCCCCCTTCTGGGCCTTTGCCTGGGCAGGCGGGCAGGCACTTGCCCGCTACATCATCGATACGGCTGCCATCGTCTCGGGCAAGCGCGTTCTCGACTTTGGTTCAGGCTCCGGGCTTGTCGGCCTCGCGGCAATGCATGCAGGGGCTGCGTCCGCGCTCGCAGCCGATATCGACCTATATGCCTGCGCCGCGGCCCAACTCAATGCCGATGCCAACGCTCTCACGCTGTCAACCACTGCCCAAGACCTGGTGGGCGAGGACGGCCCGTGGGACGTCATCCTGGTGGGCGACATGTGCTACGAGCAACCGCTGGCCGGCGAAGTGGAGGCATGGCTGCAGGGCCAGGCGGCTAAAGGCATCAGCGTCTTGATCGGGGACCCGGGACGCACCTATCTGCCCAAAGAGCGGCTTCAGAAGCTTGTGTCCTATGCGGTGAAAACCAGCCGCGAGCTGGAAGACACGGATGTGAGAAACACGTCAGTCTGGCAGTTTACCTAGGCTTTCTGACTTATTGGTGATTCTTCTTGCCATATGACTATTTAGTTCATATATGAACCAAATGTCTCAACCGCCCCGCATATTCCATCTCATGCAGCTTGCCCACCGCGCTCTCTTTCGCGCGGCCGACCAGCGGCTGCAAGAGTCCCTCGGCATCACTGCCGTTCAGCAAGGCGCCCTTTTCGTGATCGGGAAGCAGGAACCCTGCAAGCCGTCCGCAATCGCCAAAGCACTGGATATGAACAAGTCAGCCGTCACAACCCTGGTTGCCCGTTTGGAAGCCGCAGACTTCATTCATCGCGGCGCCGACGAAAAAGATGGGCGGGCTCAACGCATCACGCTGACCCAAAAAGGCAAAGACGCCATTCGGAAGTCCGTGCCTCTGACCAAGCAGGCGAATGCCGACCTGCTTGAAGGGTTTGAGCCGCACGAAGTGGAGACCATCGAGCGGTTTCTTACGCAAGTTATCTCAACCTCTGCCCGCGCCGCGTCGCAGACGCGCGCAGGCCCTCCCCCAACATCTGTAGAAGGAGTGCTTCCATGATTGCAACATCCGAGTTCATTCTGGTCGACAAAGAAGCCGGTGTGCTCACGCTCACCATGAACCGTCCCAACAAGAAAAATGCGCTGACGCAGGAAATGTATGCAGCACTCGCGGACAATGTCGTTGCCGCCCAATCCGACCCCGAGGTCCGCGCTATCCTGATCACCGGCTCCGGCGACTCATATTCAGCCGGAAACGATATGGGTGATTTTGCTGGCGGCGGCGACAGCCCGCGCGGTGAAAATGAGCTCCCGCCGGTTGGTCAATTTCTTCAAGCAATCCTGAACGCGGAAAAGCCGATCATTGCTGCCGTCAATGGCCTCGCCGTTGGTGTCGGTGTCACCATGTTGCTGCATTGTGACCTGGTTTATGCGTCCCCCAATGCCACCTTCCAAACCCCGTTTGTCAATCTCGGTCTGGTCCCCGAGGCGGCCTCAAGCCTGCTTTTGCCGAAGCTCATTGGCACGCAAAAGGCCAATGACATGTTCCTGCTGGGGACGAAAGTTACTGCCGAGGAAGCGGAAAAAATGGGCCTCGTCTGCTCGATCTTTGACGAAGACAGTCTCTACGATGAAGCGCTGACCCGTGCGCGAGCCCTCGCGGCCAAAGCCCCCAACGCCGTCAAACTCACAAAGCAGCTCGTGCGCCAGGATCACGCAGACGTCGCGCAACAGATGGCGGACGAAAGCGTGCATTTCTCGGCTCAGCTGAAGACAGCGGAGTTTGCAGAAGCAGCCATGGCATTTGCCGAACGCCGGGCACCGGATTTCTCAAAAATCTAGGAACAATACGCTTGCGGCCGGGACGCCGAGACCCGGTCGCTCCATTGTCGTGGGCGGCCGGTAAAGCCAAAGCTCAACGGGCGACGCGTGGTCAGCGGACTTGCGCCGCGATGGGGCTGAGGCACATGGGTTCTCAGGGCGCCAAGCTGTTCAGAAGCCTCCCGCAGATCGCCACTACGATCCTGCACGAGCAAAGGCAGGTTGAGAACATCTGCCCATGACCGCCAGCGGGCACCCGCGTCGGCACCGTCAAAAGAGGCATGAAGGGTCACGGTTTTCATCGGATCGGGATGAAAAAGCTCGACCAGAATGGCGGGCATCTCGCGGTCGCGGCCCTTATAGGCAATCGCCATCACCACCCCGGTGAAGTCCTTCACCGGTGCGTCCCATTCCCAAACGCCCAAGGGAGGCGAACTGTCCTGGACGACAATGCGGTCACGATAAATGGTCGCATAGCGAATGAAGCCGAGGGCGCGGCGCCAGGTTGGCTGAAAGGGCACCGTCACACTCGCCGGAAGCCGAAAAGGGTCGGCATCAAGCCCAGGAGACGTCCAACGCCTCCGGAACCGGTCCGCATCCTCTTTGTCGGCGAAAAACCGCATCACCCTTCTCCGTCGATCTGGGATGCCGTGTTGGGCACCCTCAGACTTGGGAGACTAAGTGGCCTATGCTTTCTATCTGTTTAACGGAGCGCGCGCCTCAGCAAGGCTCTGCAGAAGGCCGAATTACTCACCGTGGCTTCGTGCTAAGTTATTTGCGCAGGGTCGAATCGGTGGCCCATTGCCAGACTGCTTGCCGCGAAGGAACAAACACATGATCGACAACCCAATTCAGATGGTCGGTCTTTATATCGCGATCAATCTGCTGCTCAACCTGGGGCTCGCCTACCGCGTTTCGGCCACCCGCCAGAAGACAAATGTCATGACCGGCACCGGCGATCACGAGCCTCTCTATAAATCGACCCGGGCGCATATCGTGAATGCCGAGTACACACCGATTGGGCTGATCGGCCTGATCGGCCTCTTCATTCTCTCCGCCTCCATCTGGATCATTCATGCGGCCGGGGTCGCGCTGACGCTCGGCCGGGTGCTGCACGCCATTGGACTCTATATCTCCGCGGACAGCACGCGGCCGCGACTCTGGGGCACTTTGCTCACCTGGCTCGGCCAGCTCATAGCCGGCGTCGGCTGCCTCTATTACGCCCTCACCTATACGATCTGACGGGATCGCCCCCTTAACAGGGGCGGGTCCTTGGCGCCGGACGTCCTGTCCGAAACGAGATGCTGGCGCGACAGGCCGTCATATCTGCTATAAGACCCGAAATTTGGGGCTTGCCCTCGCTTTCCTCTGCCACGGATGTTTTCTCACATGCAGCCAACCCAAGACCGTACAGATCTCCTGCAGGACCTGATCGCCCGCGCAAAAAAGGGCGGTGCAGACGCCGCAGATGCGTTAATGGTCGAAAGCACCTCTTTCGGTGCCACCTATCGCCTGGGCAATCTGGAAGACATTGAGCGCTCCGAGACAAAGGACCTGGGCCTTAGGGTGATGGTGGGACAGCGGCAGGCCGTTGTGTCGACAACGGATGTTGCTCCAGCTGCGCTTGATGCGCTTGTCGACCGTGTCGTGGCCATGGCGAAGGTCGCACCAGAAGACCCTTATTGCGGACTTGCCGATCCGGCCCTGCTCGCGAAAGACATCGCTGATCTCGAGCTTGACGACGGGAGTGACCCAAAAGCCGATGACCTGGTCGCCCGGGCGAAGGCGGCGGAAGACGCAGCACTCGCCGTCGATGGGGTCACCAATTCCGGTGGCGCTGGGGCCAGCTTTGGCCGGGGTGCTGTCACCCTCGCCACCAGCGATGGCTTTGCAGGGCACTATAGCGGCAGCACGCATTCGGTTTCCTGTTCCGTGCTCGCAGGCGAAGGTACCGCGATGGAGCGTGATTATGATTACTCGACAGCACGCCATTTCGCGGACCTTGAAGACCCTGAAAAAATCGGGCGCGAGGCGGGCGACAAAGCCGTTCGTCGCCTCGGCGCGCGCAAGGTTGAAAGCTGCCAGGTTCCGATTGTCTATGACCCCCGGGTCTCCGGTGGACTCATCGGGCATTTTGCGGGCGCGATTTCCGGGGCTGCGGTCGCCAGGGGGACCAGCTTCCTCAAAGACTGCTTGGATACGCAGGTTTTTGCGACCGGCATCCAGATCACGGACGATCCCCTAAAGAAACGGGGACGAGGATCGAAGCCGTTTGATGGCGAAGGTGTTCAAACGGACGCCCTCACGCTGATCGACGATGGCAGGCTTACGACCTGGCTTCTGGATACTTCGAGCGCAAAACAATTAGGGCTTCAGAGCAATGGACGCGCGGCGCGCGGCACCGGTGGATCGCCCTCGCCGTCTACGACGAACCTGACGCTTGAGCCAGGCACGCTCTCGCCGGATGAGTTGATGGCCGATATTGTGTCAGGCTTTTATGTGACAGAGATGATCGGCATGGGCGTCAATGGCGTCACAGGCGATTATTCTCGCGGCGCCTCAGGCTTCTGGATTGAGAACGGCCAGCTCACCTATCCGGTGAGCGAAATTACCATTGCCGGCAATCTGAAAGACATGTTCGTCCACCTCACGCCTGCGAGTGACTTGGAGTTCAAGGCGGCAACCAATGCCCCTACGGTGCGGATCGAAGGAATGACCCTTGCCGGAACTTGATCCTTCGTCCCTTCCCAAGCTTGAAGAAGATCATCAACTCCTGCGCGACGCGGTTCAGGCGGCCGGGCGCCTGGCGCTGACCTATTACCAGCGTGACATAGAGCAGTGGGATAAGGATGATGACACGCCGGTGAGTGAAGCGGACCACGCCGTCAATGCCCTGCTGCATGAACGCTTACAGGGTCCACGCCCTGGCTATGGATGGTTGTCGGAGGAAACCGAAGACGACCCCGTTCGCTTGGAACGCGACTATGTCTGGGTCGTTGATCCGATTGACGGCACGCGGGCCTTTTTGAAAGGCCGGCCTCATTTCACGATTTGTGTCGCGCTCGTCTATCAGGGGAAACCGATTTCTGCCGCCGTCTTCAATCCAGCGTCCGACGAGTTTTTTGAGGCTCAGCTTGGTAGGGGCGCACTTCTGAATGGTTCGCCTATCTCTCCCAGTAAGCGGCGCGAGATTCCCGGCTGTCGCATGGCTGCCTTTGCGCCCATGTTCAAGCACCCGGCCTGGCCTGAGCCGTGGCCAGAGATGGAGATTGTCGATCGTAACTCAGTCGCCTACCGGCTTGTTCTGGTTGCCAATGGATTTGTCGATGCGTGCATGGCGCTCAATCGGAAGAGCGATTGGGATCTGGCGGCAGCCGACCTCATCGTTCGCGAAGCCGGTGGCCGCATGACGACCCATGATGGGCGAGCGTTCGTTTACAATAAGAGCTTCACCAAACATCGCAGTCTGGTTGCTGCGGGTCCTGCGCTGTACGACGCTCTTTTTGAGCGTGTGGGCAGACTGACGCTGCCATGATTCGTGCCCCCTCTCGTTCTGGTCTGGCTACTCATATCGCGTCATACTGGTGTCTCATTTCACCCTAAGTTTGGAGCACCCCCATGTCCGACGAGCAGCTTCTTCACCTCGTGTTTGGCGGCGAACTTGAAGACCTTGAGGGCATCCGTTTCAAAGATCTGGACCAACTCGACATTATCGGCATTTACCCTAGTTTCTCTGAGGCCGAGGGAGCCTGGCGCGAAGCAGCCCAGCGCACGGTGGACAGCGCTCAAATGCGGTACTTCATTGTGCACCTGCACCGCCTGATGGACCCCGACAATGATGGCTGACGCAAGCAGAAAACGGATCGTCCATGGGCTTAAAAAGGCCTTGTTTTACGGTTAGTTAGGGCTCGCCGGGCAAGGTGACGCGCCAGATCACGCATGATAGTATCCGGCAACTTTTTTTCTAACCTCCTGGCGAACGAAAGCCCAGCAGTTGAGCGTAAACCTGAGCGACACTGAGACCCGCACCGACCCGACGCCTCCGTCGGCGCCTGCGGTCAGCACCGGTGTAACCGATGTCTCACGCACCTCTTTCAACACTATGGAGGTCGTGAAGAGGATCGTTAGTGGCTATCTGCGCCCTCATGTCTTGCTGATCGTTGTCGCCATCCTGGCGAACCTTCTGGTCGCCAGCACAACAAGCGTCCTGCCGTTCCTTATTCAGCAGACCGGCGATCTCGTGTTCGACCAGAAACGAGAAGACTTGGTCATTTGGATTGCGCTCGCCGCACTTGGTACGCAGATCGTCAGGGCTTTTGCCACCTATGTGTCAAACGTTGTGATGAACTATGTCGGGCAGCGTATGGTGACTGCCATCCAAACACAGCTGTTTGCCAAACTGATGAAGGCAGACCTTGGTTGGATTCAAGGGACTCATTCCGGTCGTTTCATTTCAACGTTCATGACCGATGTTATTCGACTTCGGGACGCAACAGCCCAGTCCATAATCAATCTGACGCGGCATCTCGTCGTTCTGCTCCTTCTCATCGCCTATATGTACTATCTGGACTGGCTCATGGCGATTATGGCGACGGCGGTCATACCAGTTGCAGCTGTCTTTATGAGGCGTTTGGGCCGCAAAACCCGCAAAGCAACCAACAAAGGTCTTGAAGAAACTGGGTCTCTGTCGACGCTCATCCTCGAAGCCCTTGGCGGTATCCGTGTGGTGAAGGCTTATGGCCGTGAAGAGAGTGAGATTAAGCGGGCGACAAAAACGATCAGCGTAGTCCTTGATCATACCATGCGGTCCGTGCGGGCGAAGGCAGCGGCAGGACCGATAACGGAGGCGCTTACGGGCGTCGGTATCGCCGCGGTCATCTATTACGCCAGCTTGCAGGCAACCAGCGGCGCGATGACGCTCGGGGCATTCATCGGGTTCATGGCAGCGGTGATGTTGGCTTACCAACCCCTCAAGGCAGTCGCTAATCAGCAGACCATTCTGCAGGAAGGTGTGGCCGCGGGCTCAAGACTCTTCCCCGTCCTCGATGTTGAACCAAAAATTGTCGACAACGTCGACAGCAAAGAGTTGCATGTCAGCGCCGGTGCCATCCGCCTTGATCATGTCAGTTTCCGTTATGACGACGGCACGAAAGCACTCGATGACGTCACAATAGAGGTCCCAGCTGGACAAACCGTGGCGCTTGTCGGACCAAGCGGCGCGGGCAAGAGTACCATTCTCAATCTCGTTCCGCGTTTCTACGACACGAGCGAGGGCAGTGTGTCCATTGATGGGCAGGACCTGAAAACCGTGACGCTGGCATCGCTCCGCAACGCCAGCGCCCTGGTCACCCAGGAACCTTTCCTCTTTGACGACACCATCAGGGCAAACATCGCGTATGGCAGTCCCAATGCGAGCCAGGCCGAGATTGAGGCGGCTGCAAAAAACGCAGCGGCCCATGACTTCATCATGCAGCTCACCCATGGGTACGATACTCATGTTGGGGAAGCCGGCCTTAAGCTTTCCGGAGGCCAAAGACAGCGCATCGCAATTGCGCGTGCGATGCTCAAGAATGCGCCGATTCTTCTCTTGGATGAGGCGACATCTGCGCTCGATACCGCATCGGAGCTCCAGGTCCAAAAGGCACTTCAGACGCTGATGCAAGGGCGCACGACGCTGGTTATCGCACACAGACTGTCAACCATCATGCATGCGGACAATATCTACGTTATTGATCATGGACGCGTGATCGAACAGGGTCGTCACGCCGATCTAGTGGCTCACGGCGGCGTATACGCGGAACTCTCCAGAACCCAATTTGACCGGGACGAGGACCCTGCGCCTGCGCTTGCTGGGGAATAGCGGAACGAAACGTCGAATGTCACGGTTTAAATCACTCACCAAAGACATCCTGAAAAGCAACGCCGTGCAAGGCGGATTGGCTTGGTCAATTGCCAGCTATGTCCGTCTTGTGCACCTCACCTGTCGTTTCAATCAAAGGCGCGCCGACATACCTGAAAGGTTCTGGGTCGACGATGAAACGTTCATTTGCGCCACATGGCATGGCCAAAACCTCATTCTGCCGGTGTTCTGGCATAATTGGCGGACACTCAAAATACTCGTCTCTAAACACGGGGATGGCGAGATCATCGCGAAGCTCATGCACCGTCTTGGACTTGGGACCATTCGCGGGTCTGGCGCACCAAAGGGGAAAGCAGAAAAATCAAAAGAAAAAGGAGGCGCGGCCGCGCTTCGCGCGATGGTGCGCGCCCTTAAGAACGGCGCCTCTATTGGCCTCACAGCCGATATGCCGCCAGGACCGCGCCGGGTTGCGGGCCTCGGCATCGTGACGATGGCCAGGCTTTCAGGGCGACCTATCGTACCGATCGTGGCAACCACCCGCGCACGGCTGGTGCTCGGCAACACATGGGACAAGTTCACCATTCCGCTGCCTTTCAATCGCGGAGCCGTGGTGTGGGGCGAGCCGATCTATGTGCCGCGGGACGCTGATGAAGGAACGATTGAAGCCTGTCGACAACAGGTCGAAGACGCGCTCAATCAACTGACCCAGGAAGCGGATGCCATGATGGGCCGCGGTCCTGAGGCGCGGGCCCGAAGCACGGACTCTCTCACCGACACAAGAGAAGTGAGATAAGTCTTTGACAGCGACGGTTCCGATGACGCTGGGTCTCAAGACTTATCGTACCCTTGCTGCCCGGGCAGACCCTCTATTCTCATTTCTTCTCAAACGACGGACCCTTCAAGGCAAGGAAGATCCAGATCGTGTGATGGAGAAAAAAGGTTTTGCGTCAATAGCGCGACCGGCAGGGCCTTTGGTTTGGCTTCATGGTGCGAGTGTTGGTGAGTCCCTCTCCATACTGCCGCTGCTTGAGTGTTTGGCCGAGGCGCGTTCGGACCTTCGGTTTCTGGTGACCACAGGCACCCGGACCTCGGCGGATCTCATACGGGATCGCCTGCCGGCCATCGCGGTTCATCAATATGCGCCGCTCGATCATCCGGCCTATTGGGACCGCTTTTATACACACTGGCGGCCAGACATTGCTGTCGTGATCGAGTCAGAGCTTTGGCCGAATATGATCATGGGCGCGCGCGCTCGTCGCATCCCTCTGCTGCTTGCCAATGCCCGCCTGTCGGAAAAGTCTGCTCGCGGCTGGGCCCGTGTTCATCGCTCCATCGGACATTTGCTCGGCGGTTTTCATCTCGTGCTCGCACAAGATGATCGTTCAGCAGAGCGTCTGCGCCGATTGGGCGCTGACCCTGTTGAAACGCCGGGCAACCTGAAGTTCGACGCAGAGCCGCTGCAGGCCAATGCCGAAGCCCTTGAAAGCCTGTTGAGCCAAATTGGCGGGCGTCCCAGTTGGATCGCAGCAAGTACCCATGAAGGCGAAGAAGCGCTGGTTGGGCGGGTTCACGCGGACCTTAAGCGTGAGTTCCCGGACCTTTTGACAATCCTGGTCCCAAGGCACCCGGCTCGCGGGTCTTCCGTGTTGCACGAGTTACGGGAAAGCGGCCTTTCGGTAGCCCAGCGCTCCCAGGCCCAAGCACCAACCCAGGAAACTGATGTCTACCTCGCCGACACGCTCGGCGAGATGGGCTTGCTGTTCCGTCTCTCCTCGATCGCCTTTATTGGCGGGTCGTTTGTGGACGTCGGCGGACACAATCCGTTAGAAGCTGCGCGGCTCGACACCGCGGTCCTTTTTGGTCCCCACATGTTCAATTTTGAGGAGGCTGCGACCCTGCTGTTGGAGGCTGGAGCTGCCAAACAAGCCGCGTCAGAAACGGACCTAAAGGATATGCTGGCGCAGTGGCTCTCGGCACCGGGCGATACGCAGGCAATGGCCGGTCGGGGCAAAGATGCGGTTGCGGGATCAACCCATGTCGCAGAAAAGATCACGCAGAAGATATTGCCTCTTTTGCCTGACGGAACAGACTTAGAGGCACCGTGATCATGCGCAGTCCCTCTTTCTGGTATCCGGCTTCCTCGCCCACCTTTACTGACAGAGTTCTACGTCTCGTGCTCTCGCCGGCCGCCGCGCTCTACGCAGCCGGTGCCCGGACCCGTCAGCGAATGACCGTTCCTGAGCGCATCAGTATTCCCGTCATCTGCGTTGGCAACTTTACCGCCGGCGGCGCCGGCAAGACGCCGACAGCCATCGCAATCGCCGACAGACTAATCGCAATGGGGGAAACACCCCATTTTGTGAGCCGCGGCTATGGCGGTCAGGAAGTGGGTCCAATGCGCGTGGACGGTGATCGGCATACAGCGATGGATGTCGGGGACGAACCCTTGCTCCTAAGCAGTCGGGCGCCAACCTGGGTGTCAAGAGACCGGGTCGCCGGTGCGTTGGCCGCAGAGCGCGCAGGCGCCAGCGTCATTTTGCTCGATGATGGATTCCAAAACCCTACCCTCCATAAAGATCTTGCTCTTCTGGTGGTCGATACTGCTTCGGGCATCGGGAATGGCGCCGTTTTTCCTGCGGGGCCGCTAAGGGAACCCCTGGCGGCGGCGCTTCAGCGGACACATGCGATTGTCGCGCTGGGGTCAGCCCCTTTGTCAAAAGACATCATAGTCCTTGCGGACCAGGCTGCAGTTCCCGTTTTTGCTGCGGGCTTAAAGCCGGATCCGGAGGTTGCCACAAGTCTTGACCGCGACGAACTGATTGCATTTGCGGGCATTGGCCGGCCGGAGAAGTTCTTTTCAACCCTTCGGGACCTTGGCGTCTCGCTTGCCGACACACTGTCTTTCCCAGATCACCACCCGTTTACAGAACAGGATGCTCAACATCTTCTCGAGCTCGCAGCGAAAAAGAAAGCGCAGCTCATCACCACCGAGAAAGATGCCATCAGGCTTCGCGCATTGGAGGGGACCTTCGGACAGAAGCTCCGCCATGAAACGCAAGTCTTACCCGTTAACGCTATATTTGAAGACCTGGCCAGCCTCGATGCACTGCTGACACAACACCTGACTGCCGCTCGGGCAAGCCATACCTATGCGCCACCCGGCACACGAAGGGACTGACCCCCAACAGTGGACCTGCTATAAGCATCCCGTTTCTCACGCTCTGGATTTGCTTCCTTGTCAAACAAAGCCATCAGATACCGCCTAGAAGCTGCTGCAGCTCTTCTTCCGATTGGACTCTTTAAGCTCCTGGGGCTGGAGCGCGCATCCGCTTTCGGTGGTTGGCTGCTCAAGACAGTCGGTCCACGCGTTGGGGTCAGCAGACGGGCGCGCAAAAATATCAAGCGGGCAATGCCGGAGCTTTCAGCGGCCGAGGTTGACCAGATTGTTCGCGATATGTGGGAAAACTTGGGACGCACGGTTGCTGAGTATGCACATCTGGACAAGTTCAAAGACCCAGCTCACAGGGATCGTATTTCTCTGTCAGGCGATCACTATGTTGAGGCTCTGAAAGACAAAGGCGGTATCCTGGTCTCGGGTCACTTTGCCAACTGGGAATTGATGCCCCTCCACCTTCACCTGCGTGGGTTTGAAGGTGGCGAGGTCTACAGGCACGCCAACAATCCGATGATCGACAAGTGGATTGTAAATCTGCGGTCGCGCGCCATACAGCCCGTTCAGATTCCAAAAGGGCCGCAGGGTGCCCGTGATGTGCTCAGAGTGATCCGAAAGAAGGGCTTTCTGTGCATGCTGGTCGACCAAAAAATGAATGACGGAATTGAAGCGACACTATTCGGTATGAAGGCTATGAGTCCTGCAACGCCCGGCGCCATGGCTGCGCGGTATGGCGTCGCGGTGATCCCTGCAACCTTTCGACGAACCAACGGTGTCCATTTCGAACAGATCATTCACGAACCCATTTTCGCAGACCCCAACGCTGATGCCCTTGCGGAGACTGCCCGCATTACCCAGGAACTGAACGATTTTCTGGAGGCTGAAATCAGGGCACATCCCGCTCAGTGGTTGTGGCTGCACAACCGCTGGCCTGCCGACGCCTGATCAGCGTGCGCCTATTCTGTTGGCCGCTCCAGCGGTTTGGGTGCGGGCATTTCTCCAACCAACACGGCTGGGTCCACGCGGGCTGTCCGCCAATACATGCGCCAATCCAGATGCGGGCCTGTCACGCGGCCCGTCGCCCCTACTGCGCCGACAACATCGCCCTGAGCAACCTGTTGACCGACCTCAACATCAACGCGGCTTAAATGCATGAGGACGCTGATCATTCCGTGGCCATGGTCCAGGAAGATGGTGCCGCCTTCGAAGTAAAGATCCGGGTGCGCCAAACGGATGATGCCCTCTGCCGGAGCAGCGACGGGTGTGCCAGTGGAAGCTGCGACATCCACACCATAGTGTGGCCTGCGAGGTTCGCCATTGAAGAAACGCTGAGAACCGTAGGTACCTGTAATGATCCCCTCAACCGGCCAGATGAATTCATCCGCAAACCAATCTTCGGCCGTATCAAGCGGCCGAGCGGTTCTCTTCAAATCCCTATCGCGGGCAATCCGCGCCAATTGTTCCGCGGAAGGGTTCACATATTTCGGGGCCACACCCTCAATGCGCTGAATAACATATTCGCGGGTGGCGACCTCAATCGACAAGCTCTCGCGTTCTGCATCCGGATATTCAATATCAAGGTGGACGGTTCCTTTGTGGTCTCGGTCAAAAGCAAAGAGGAAATTGCCTCTGTCCGACACCATGAGAGGCTCGCCATCCAGAATGACCTTTGTGCCCGGTTCGGTCTTACCGATGATAATGCCACCTTGAATGGCTTCACCGGTAAGGGTCACGCGGTCATCAGCCCAAGCGGCTGTTCCGACAATAAGTGACGCGATTGCGATCAGCCAAAGGTTGCGCAGGACCCTCAAGTTCATTCCTGCCCTTTCAGCTCAAGCTCGCGTTTCAGTGCCGCCGCGGCATCAACATAAGCTTCTTGCCGATCCGCGTGCCAATAGCGCAGTTCACTCAACGGAATATTGGCGCCGGTCACCGCGCAGACGACGAACGTGCCCTGGCGAACCACATGGTACTCGCCATCGCCGTAGACCAGCTCTGCCTTGCTTCCCCCGAAGCCGTTTTCGTGTCGATTCATAGTCCAAACCTACCTCTGACACGGGCGATTGTCATTCCTGCAGTGCGAATATGGTTTCCAGTGCCAAGTGAACTTCATCAGAACAGCTGCCCCTGATCATCCGCGGACGCCCCCTTCTTCTTGGGCGCAGGTCGCTTGGCCTTTGGCGCAACCACGGGTTTGCCCTTTGTGGCACCCGCAACGACTGGCAGCTTGTCCGCCCCTGCGAACTCCAGCTCCAGCCGGGTGCCCTCGCTGATCCCGGTAGACCCCCTTACCGGCGCACCTTTTTCATCGCGAACCAGGGCAAAACCCCGATTGAGGACGGCCTGGTAGCTCAACGTGCTGAGCAACCGCCCCGCCTGACCAAGACGCCCAGAGAGGTCTGATAAGTGCCTTTGCTCTGCGCGCGCGGCGCGGGCGCCCAGGTCTTGCGTGCGTTGTCGCGCGTTTGAGACTTTCGTCGCCAGCACCTGTCCCGACAAACGCCCCGCGACACGCTCCAACTGACCGCGTTTGGCCGAAGCGGCGGCCCCAAGCCCGAGGCCTAGGCGCTGACTGGCATGATCCAGCCTCTGGCCAGGTAGCGCGAAAAGGTCTTCCGACTTGGGCAAGCCACGGCCTAAACCTTCAAGGCGCGCGCCGAGTTCGCTTACTTTACGGGTTTCGGCGCGAACAAGTCGGCGGGCATTGTCCAAAACGCGCGCGACCAGGTCCGCCCGCACCGGCACCGCCATTTCTGCCGCCGCCGTTGGTGTGGGTGCCCGCTGATCGGACGCAAAATCGATCAGGGTCGTATCTGTCTCATGGCCGACGGCGGAGATCAGCGGAATCTCGCTGGCGGCCGCGGCCCGCACGACAATTTCTTCGTTGAACGACCAAAGATCTTCAAGCGATCCGCCGCCCCTCGCCACGATGAGAAGGTCCGGCCGCGGCACCGGTCCGTCTGGTCTCAGCTGGTTGAACCCTTGAATGGCAGCGGCCACTTCCTCCGCTGATTGCTCCCCTTGGACCCGAACGGGCCAGACCAGGACGTGGCGCGGAAACCGGTCACTGAGGCGGTGCAGAATATCCCGAATGACAGCCCCGGATGGGCTGGTCACCACGCCAATGGTCGCCGGCAGAAACGGTAAGGGCTTCTTCTTGGCAGGATCGAAGAGACCTTCTGCGGTCAGCGCCTTTTTTCGCTGTTCCAGTAGCGCCATAAGCGCGCCAACACCTGCCAATTCCATGCTTTCGATGACAATCTGGTAGCGCGACTGCCCCGGGAAGGTCGTGAGCTTGCCGGTGCAGACAACTTCAAGGCCCTGTTCCGGCTTGATCTTCAATCTGGAGGCTACGCCCTTCCAGATCACGCCGTTGAGAACCGACTTGTCATCTTTGAGGTCAAGATAGAGGTGACCGGACGCGGGTCGGCTCACCCGCCCCAATTCGCCGCGCACCCGCACATAGCCATAGGTGTCCTCGACTGTCCGCTTGATAGCCATGGACAGCTCGCTCACAGAGAATTCGTAGGCGTTTCCGGGGATCGTCGTGTCAGCCATGGGCGCGGCATCTTTCTCTTTAAGTCTTTGTTTTTACTTCGGAATTTGTAGAACCCACCATGTCCTACAGCGGTTTGCCGGAATCGCCCATCATGATACAAGATTGCTCGGGGATTGCTCAGGGAATGCCCAAAGAACATTGCGGACTAACAAACCAGTTCAACATTGGAATTCAGGGATCGGAGTCGAATGAACGTTCTGATTATTGGGTCAGGCGGGCGCGAACATGCCCTCGCATGGGCAATTTCCTCAAGCCCTCTGCTCGGCGACCTTTATTGTGCGCCAGGCAATGCCGGTATCGCCGACGTCGCGACCTGCATCGACATCAGCGTGAACGACTTTGACGGGATCGTCGCATTCTGCGAGCAAAACGCGATCGCCTTTGTCGTTGTTGGTCCCGAAGACCCCCTTGTGGGTGGCGTGGTTGATCGGCTGGAAGAAGCCGGCATCAAAAGCTTCGGCCCCAATGCCGCAGCGGCGCAACTGGAAGGCTCCAAAGGTTTCACGAAGGATCTGTGCGCGGACTACGGCATTCCGACAGCCGCCTATGGTCGCTTTGCCGACGCTGACGAAGCCAAAGCCTATCTCGACAAGCATGCAGCACCCATCGTGATCAAAGCGGACGGTCTTGCCGCGGGAAAAGGCGTCATCATGGCCGAGACAGACGACGAAGCCCTTGCTGCGGTCGATGAGATTTTTGGCGGAAAATTTGGCGGCGCCGGTGCAGAACTCGTGATCGAAGAATGGCTGGAAGGCGAGGAAGCGAGCTTCTTTGCCCTTTGTGACGGCACCACTGCTGTCCCGCTTGTAGGCGCGCAGGATCACAAGCGTGTTGGTGACGGTGATGTAGGACTGAACACAGGCGGCATGGGCGCCTATTCCCCTGCTCCGGTCCTTTCGGCCAGCATGCAGTTCGCGATCATGGACCGCATCGTCAACCCAACGCTCGCCGCCATGGCCGAAAAGGGAATGCCCTTTAAGGGCGTGCTTTTCGTGGGTCTCATGATCACGAAAGACGGGCCTAAGCTCATCGAATTCAATGTGCGTTTCGGCGACCCCGAATGTCAGGTGCTGATGATGCGCCTTATGTCGGATGTCCTGCCAGCGCTGATTGCCTGCCATGAAGGGACGCTCGACCAGATTGAGCTTGAGTGGAACGATGATGCGGCGCTCAGCGTGGTGATGGCGACCGAAGGCTATCCTGAAGCTTACGAAAAAGGCTCGGAGATCAAGAATCTTGACGCCGCCGCCGCAGAAGATGGCATCGAAATATTCCATGCGGGGACCAGGCAGGAAGGCAAGAAGATTACAGCGCATGGCGGCCGGGTACTGGCGGTCACGGCACTCGGCAAATCCGTGGCTGCGGCACAGGCCCGCGCCTACAAAGCCGTCGATGCCGTCGACTGGCCGGAAGGTTTCTGCCGACGCGACATTGGCTATCGCGCCGTCGCCCGCGAAAAACAATCTGCATAGATATCAAAAAAACATGAGGGAGATGGGCCCATGAGTGAGCCTGTAACAAGCGGTAGGCAGGAGCAGTTCTCCGGCACCCAGGCGGTGATGGAGCAGCATCGTTTCAACGAAAGAAGACTCGAAGAGTACCTTGCTGCCAATGTTGAGGGGTTTGAAGGACCGCTGGAAGTTCGCGAGTTCAAAGGCGGCCAATCCAACCCAACCTATCAGCTTGTGACGCCCAACAAAAAATATGTTCTGCGGCGGAAGCCACCAGGGAAATTATTGCCTTCTGCCCATGCAGTTGACCGAGAGTACAAGGTCATTACAGCGCTTGGTACGGTCGGATACCCTGTTGCCAGAACCTATTGCCTTTGCATGGATGAGAGCATTATCGGCACCATCTTCTATGTTATGGACATGGTCGAGGGCCGTATTCTCTGGGAGCCCCTCTTGCCGGGATACGAGCCCGCGCATCGCCGTGCCATTTTTGAAGCGAAAAATAAGACTCTCGCCCAGCTTCACATGGTCGACTATGAAGCCATTGGACTCGGAGATTTCGGCAAGCCCGGCAACTATTTCGCCCGACAGATTTCCCGCTGGTCCAAACAATATGTGGCGTCGGAATCAGAGAGCATCAGCGAGATGGACAAGCTGATGGATTGGTTGCCGAACAATATTCCGGCGGATGATGCGACCAGCATTGTTCATGGCGATTATCGCCTGGACAATATGGTTTTGCATCCAACGGAAGACCGTGTGTTGGCGGTTCTCGACTGGGAGCTCTCGACGCTTGGGCATCCGCTTGGCGATTTCACCTATCACATGATGCAGTGGATCATGCCTAATCTCGGCGACACGCCGGGCACGCAGACTTTGGGGGACGCCGACCTTCCAGCGCTCGGTATCCCCACGCTCGACGAGTATGTCCAAATGTATTGCGACCAGACCGGACGCACCGGCATCGACAATCTCGATTATTATTTTGCCTACAATCTTTTCAGGTTGGGCGGCATTTTGCAGGGCATTGTCGGCAGGGTGCGCGATGGTACCGCCGCCAGCGAACATGCGGCGCGCGACGCTACCCAAGTTCGCATGCTTGCTGAACTCGGATGGCAATACGCCCAGAAAGCAGGCGCGGTCTAAGACAAAACGCACGGATCCAACAGGCCAGGTAATCCTCACGGGCTGCCTGGCTTTTTTTCTGTCCTTTGCAAGGAGCGATATCCCTTGCTATGCCTAGCGCATAGATATTGAGGAGAGAGACATGGCCGAACCTGCCGCCCAAGACGCTGAAACCATTGATGTTCGCGAGGCGCACCGATTTGACGTCGGGCGGTTGGAGGATTTCTGCCGTGCGGAAATAGACAGCTTTTCTGGAGATCTCGAAGTCCGACAGTTTTCAGGAGGCCAGTCAAACCCGACCTTCATGCTCACTGCCGGTGGCAAGCGCTATGTGATGCGCAAAAAACCCCCTGGAACCCTGCTCGCCAGTGCGCATCAGGTAGATCGGGAGTACCGCGTGATGAAAGCGCTGGCGGAGACGGATGTGCCGGTGCCCACCATGCGCGCGCTCTGCACAGATCCAGAGGTCATTGGCACAGAATTCTATGTAATGGACTTCCTCGAGGGGCGCGTGCTGCGCGACCCACAATTACCGGGTTTCAGCGCCGATGAGCGAAGTGCCATTTATGATCAGATGAATGACGTTTTGGCCCGCCTCCATAAGGTCGACTACAAGGCCATCGGCCTTGAAGATTACGGGCGTCCGGGCAATTATTACGAAAGGCAGATCGGCCGCTGGATCAAACAATATCGCGCGGCCGAAACCGAAACCGTGGAGCCTATGGAAGACCTGATTTCCTATCTGCCGGCCCACATCCCGTCTGATGATGCCACCAGCATTGCCCATGGCGATTATCGGCTTGAGAACACCATGTTCCATGCCACAGAGCCCAAAATGATTGCCGTGCTCGATTGGGAGCTCTCAACAATCGGCCACCCTCTGGCGGACCTTGCGTACAATTGCATGCTCTATCATTTCAACAGCCCGAGCCAGGGGACAATCATGGACTTGGACTATGGGGCGACAGGCATACCGAGCGAAGAGGCTTACGTCGACGCATATTGCAAACGCACCGGTCGTGACGGAATTGAGGATTGGGACTTCTACCTGTCTTTCTCTATTTTCCGTCTCGCGTCTATCACCCAAGGTGTCTATAAGCGCGGCCTGGACGGCAATGCCAGCTCGGCAAAAGCCACCGAATATGGCGATGTGTGCCGACGCCTCGCAGAAACGGCCTGGAAAGTCGCGCAAAGGAATCGTTAACCTTCGCCCGACGCCTTAACGCTTCCTTTCCCTCGCCTGCCTATCTTCAAGGCAGAGAGAAATCCGGTTTGGGCCGGATAGAGCAGGTAAAGGAACATGTCCGGTGACGGACCACGAACAACCAGAGGAGAGCGGCGCGGAAATGGCGCGCCCGCATATGCGCGGGGCAAAGTTCTTTGAGGCTTTGCTCGCGAATTCTGGTGACGTGCTGACACTGCTCGACGAAAAGGGCCACTACATCTATCACAGTCCCGCCATCAAAGAGATGATCGGGATTGAGCCTGAAGAGGCGCTCGGTCTTTTTGCCGCCGATCTCGTCCACCGGGACGACCGCGACCGCGTTGCCGACAGGATCCACTATTGCCTCGCAAACACCGGCGTCCATCTCAGCGAGAATTTTCGTCTGCCCCACGCCGATGGCACCTGGCGCTGGATAGAAGCTGACGTTCGCAACCTGCTGGACGATCCTGATATTCGTGGCGTTCTAGTGGTCAGTCGCGACGTGACGTCACGTCGAAGGATTGAGGATCACTTTTCCATTGCCGAGATGACAGCGGGATTCGGTACGTATAGATGGGAGCGGGGCAGCGACGCGCCGAGTATATCGCCTGCTCTGTCGCGCATGCTTGATCTGCCGGGCGGCGCCAACCAGCTTCCTGGTACGACGATGTACGAACTGTTGCACCCTGACGACGTGGACAGGGTTCGAGCCACTTTTGACTCCCTGGCAGATGATCCCAAACCATTTTCGCTTGCCATGCGATTGCGGCAGCAAGACGGAACCTATCGACATTTTGTCTCCCACGGATTTCCTGAGCTTGATGATCGCAATGAGGTGCGAAGTATTGTCGGGATCATGGATGATGTGACGGATGATCTTAAGACCGAGCTCGCTCTAAAGCGCACCGCGGAACAATATCAAATGATTGCGGAACATGCCTATGACATGTTCGCACGCCATACGCCTGACGGTGTTCTTACCTTCGTGTCACCCGCTGTCAGAAAGGTCATGGGCGCGGAGCCCGAGGATGTTGTTGGGCAGAACATCATTGATCTGATGCACAGAGACGATCAGCCGGGAGCGAGGGAAAAGCTCGATGCTTTGAATACTGGCGCCGACAGTGTCCGGATTGCATTCCGACTGCCCAATCTCAGCGGCGAGTTCCTTTGGCTGGAAAGCACGGTGCATCCCATCAACGATGAGCGGACCGGTGACATGATTGAAGCGATCGCCATCACGCGGGATATATCCGAACGCAAGGAGTATGAACAGCAACTGCTTGACGCCCGCGAAAAAGCAGAGACTGCAAATCGAACGAAATCAACCTTCCTCGCGAACATGAGCCATGAACTTCGCACGCCCCTCAACGCCGTGATCGGTTTTTCAGAGATACTCAAACGCAAAATGTATGGTCCGCTCGGCGACGAAGTTTATGACGAGTATGCCAACCTCATCCACGAGTCTGGTACGCATCTGCTTGATCTGATCAACGACATTCTCGACATGTCGAAAGTCGAAGCGGGCAAGATGGAGATCGCACCTGAGCCTCTTGACGTGGTCGAGCTTGTCGAGACCTGCATGCGGTTTGTCGAAGCGAGATCGGACGCGAAGAACCAGCAGGTGCAGCTGAATATCTTAACGCCGAACCAAGCTAATATTGGCTATGGTGACATGCGCGCCACGAAGCAGATTCTGATCAATCTTCTCTCCAATGCCGTGAAGTTCACTGGTGAAGGTGGCTTGATCAATGTTGAAGTTCAAACACTAGCTGATGCTTTGGAAATCAGCGTTTCTGACAATGGCGTAGGGATTGATCCGGCGGACATTCCCCGCCTTCTGAAACCGTTCGAACAAATCGCTGACAAATCAAGCGAAGCAGAAGAGGGATCTGGACTTGGGCTCGCGCTCACCAAATCGTTCGCCGAACTGCAGGGCGGCACGTTCCACCTGGAAAGTCAGAAAGGCATCGGCACACGTGCGATCGTGACGTTGCCGGTCGCCCACACCAACCTTCAATCCACCTCCGCAAAAGCCTAACTCTCATGTTGTCAGCCTGTCGGGGCCTGGGTGGTGCGTGCTTGCGCTTTTATTCCGCGGGCTGCTTTTGTGGCTCTGTCTTGGGCCCCATCATTTTGGCGAACGCTTGTTCCAGCTCGTCGACCACACGACCAACAGCAGGATCTTCCAGTGTTTTCGTGAAGTAGTTGTGGATGATGGGTGTTTCACACAAAACACATTCGCGGCCAAAGAGCGGCGTGATGTTTGACGCGAAAAACAGCATGGGTATGAGGGTGCAATCCGCCAGGGTCAGCTTGTCACCGACGGCGTATTTTGATCCGTCCACATAGTTGGACAACCAGGCCATGGCCTTGTCCAGCTCACCAAACATGTACTGAACCAGTTTGGGGTCACGCCCCTGGGGATTGACCTGCCCAAAAAGCTTTCCGAGCGGCATCATCAAATAAAGATCACCAATACGCGACAATAGCCGGACCTGGGCACGCTCAGCCGGATCGGCGGGCAGAAGAGGCACATCGGTTTCCATCTCTTCGAGATATTCAGCGATGACCTGAGATTCTGGGAGAATCAGTCCGTCCACTTCAAGTACGGGTACCTTTTTGAGCGGCGTTAGCTTTGCAAACTCCTCCGGACTGAGGCTCTCAAATGGACTGACGGCTTCGAATTCGAGGCCTTTTGCGTACATTTGCATCCGACACCGGGCCGAATAGGGCGACAGCTGTGCGTTGTAGAGTTTGTATGCCATTTTTTCCTCCCGTCCCCGTTTACCAATCTAGGGGGGTGCCAATGAAAAAGGCGGCCGTACCCCCATGTGGAGCCGACCGCCTGATTCTTCAAGGCCTTAAAGACATTTGTGAAGGGCCGATTACTCGGCCGCTGCCTTTAACTGTTCCTTATGCTTGCGAAATTCCAGTTTCGCGATGGTGCGGGCATGGACCTCATCCGGGCCGTCCGCCAAGCGCAAAGTCCGCATTCCGGAGTACATTTTGGCCAGACCAAAGTCCGAGGTCACGCCGCCACCGCCATGGGCCTGAATGGCATCATCAATGATTTGCAGAGCAATATTGGGCGCATGCACCTTGATCATAGCGATTTCAGCCCGGGCAACCTTATTGCCCACGGTATCCATCATATAGGCCGCTTTCAGGGTCAGCAGCCGAGCGCATTCGATATCGATCCGCGCACGGGCGATCCGCTCTTCCCAGACGGAATGTTCCGCAACGGTCTTGCCAAAGGCTGTGCGTGACAGAAGACGCTGGCACATCTTTTCAAGCGCACGTTCTGCGACACCGATGGTCCGCATGCAGTGGTGAATACGGCCAGGGCCAAGGCGGCCTTGTGAAATCTCAAAGCCACGACCTTCGCCCAGAACGATGTTCTCAGCAGGAACGCGGACGTCTTTGAGGATCACTTCGGCGTGGCCATGAGGCGCATCGTCATACCCGAACACAGGGAGCATGCGAACCACTTCCACGCCGGGCGCGTCCATGGGCACGATGATCTGCGACTGCTGACGATAAAGGTCCGCCTCCGGATCGGTTTTACCCATCACGATAGCCACCACACAGCGGGGATCACCCACGCCCGACGACCACCATTTGCGGCCATTGATCACATATTCATCGCCATCGCGCTCGATCCGGGTTTCGATGTTCGTTGCGTCGGACGAAGCGACAAGCGGCTCGGTCATCAGGAAGGCGGAGCGGAACTCGCCGTTCAGAAGCGGCTGCAGGTACTTCTCCTTCAGGCTTTCGCTGGCATAGCGCTCAAACACTTCCATGTTGCCTGTGTCGGGCGCAGAGCAGTTGAAGACTTCCGATGCCCAACCGACACGGCCCATGATTTCGCAGAGGGGAGCGTATTCCAGATTGGTGAGACCACCACCCAGCTCTGATTCCGGCAGGAAGAGGTTCCAAAGCCCGGCTTCCTTTGCCTTAGGCTTCAGGTCTTCCAGGATCTGCGGCACCTGCCAGGGGTTTCCTTCAGCCCGGAAGGCATCCATCTGCTCGTTATAGGTCTGCTCGTTCGGATAGATGTACTGATCCATGAACGCTTCCAAGCGGTCAATCAGCTCACGGGTCTTGTCTGAATAGGCAAAATCCATCGGACTTCCTTTCATGTTCTTATGATGTTCTTTGGGAGACCATTGGCTGGTCCCCCCGTTCCAATACCAATGGGCGCATACTAGCTCTTTGCCTTCGCGGAATCACGCAAAAGAGTCCCCGAGCCGGGGTCGCAGAGGTGAGCCATTTAGTCGCGACGTTCTGCGAAAAACTGCTTCAAAAGCGCGCTTGCCGGGCCTTCCGACAATCCTCCATATACATCCGGCGCATGATGGCAGGTCGGCTGTTGGAAGAACCTGGGACCGTGATCCACCGCCCCACCCTTTGGGTCTTCCGCGCCGAAATAGAGGCGCCTGATCCGCGCGAAAGAGATGGCGCCTGCACACATGGCGCAGGGCTCTAAGGTGACATAGAGATCGCAGCCGATCAGCCTTTCGCTGCCCAGACGCTCTGCTGCGGCGCGAAGTGCCAGTACTTCCGCATGGGCCGTTGGGTCTTTCAACTCCAAGGTCCGATTGCCGGCTTTGGCCAATACCTCACCTTCAGCGCTGACGATCACCGCGCCTACCGGCACTTCGCCGCGTCTTGCAGCCTCCTCCGCCTCAGCGAGTGCCAGCCCCATTGGCGTGTCTGTCGTCTCTTTCGTGCTCATGGCGGGACCCTGCCGGTTTGACTGGTTCGCCGTCAAGCTTTCCAGCCCTGCGCCTGAATGCTATGAGCGTCCCATGACGGACAAAGCTCCCCCATCTTCAAAAACGCCTGACGGCGACCGGATCGCCAAGGTCCTGGCACGGGCCGGCGTCTGCTCTCGGCGGGACGCAGAGCGCATGATTGAAGCGGGGCGTATCACGGTCAATGGCGTGGTGCTGACAAGCCCGGCGCTCAACGTCACCGCAAAAGACAAAATACTGGTGGACGGGAAGCCTCTCCCCTCCAAAGAACCCACCCGGCTCTGGCGCTATCACAAGGAGCGCGGAACCGTGACGACCGCACGCGACCCGGAGGGACGGCCAACTGTCTTTGACGCATTGCCGGCGGAGCTTCCTCGGGTCATCAGCATTGGTCGGCTTGACGTCAACACAGAAGGCCTTCTTCTGCTTACCAATGACGGCGAGCTTGCCCGGAAACTTGAGCTCCCCTCCACCGCATGGGCGCGGCGGTACCGAGTTCGTGCCCATGGCCGTACAGACCAGGCCAAACTCGACGCGCTGCAAAAAGGTATCGAGGTAGACGGCATCCGGTACGGCCCGATCCAGGCGCGGCTGGAGCGTGAGCAAGGCGCCAATGTCTGGATCAGCATGACCTTGCGCGAAGGAAAGAACCGGGAAATCAAACGGGTACTGGAAAAACTCGGCCTTGATGTAAACCGGCTCATTCGAACCTCCTACGGCCCCTTTCAACTGGGCGACCTGAAGGATGGCTTGGTTCAAGAGGTGCCGCAGAGGATCCTGATGGATCAGTTGGGCGAGACAGACCGCCAGAGAAACGCCGACAAAAAAGGGAACGCCAAGAAGAAGACGGCAGGAAAGCGATCCGCAAAGAAACGCACCGCTCCGAAAAAGAGCGGAAACACCAAGAGTGCAACTCGGAACCGTCCATCTCATAAACCCAAAGCGAAATCAGGAAAACATGCGGATCGTCGGCGGTGAGCTTAAGGGGCGGAAGCTCCAGAATCCTACAGATGATCGCGTCCGCCCCACGAGCGACCGCATACGCGAAGCGCTGTTCAATGTGCTGGCCCATGGGGACTTTGGCGCCTTCAGCCTTTACGACGCACGCGTCTTGGACCTTTTCGCCGGTACCGGCGCGTTGGGACTAGAGGCTTTGTCGAGAGGGGCTTCTTTCGCGCTTTTTGTAGACGAACACCCCGCCTCTCGCGGTCTGATCCGAACCAATGCCGAACATCTGGGTCTCACCGGACGCACGAAGCTTTACAAGCGCGACGCCACAAAGCTGGGGCCTCGCCCAGCCAGTGCCGGGTCTGCCTTCAATCTCGTTTTTGCTGATCCGCCCTATGGCAAAGGCTTAGGCGAAAAAGCGCTGACTGCAGCTCTCGAAGGCGACTGGATCGCGCCGGGTGCGCTCATTATGCTGGAAGAAGATCGCGATCAAACGATCTCCGCCCCGCCGGGCTTTATCGAGGTGGACCGCCGCACCTATGCCGCGACACAGATTGTCTTGATGCAGCCGGCGGCCTAATCCATCCACGGTGTGCTTACGTATACCTCTCGGAAGCAAACGAGAGGTCTTGATGAGCCAGCAGAGTGAACCGGTCCGGATGTATTTTGCGTTTCGCAGTCCTTATTCCTGGATGGCGACCGAGCGGATCGTGAATGAAGGCATCGCCGTTGACCCGATTGCCTTTGTAAAGGCTCCCGCCGACACACCGCCACCCAACCCCATCACAAGCCCTGCCAAAGGCGCTTATGTCGCACGGGACGTTGTCCGTCTTGCCAAGCGCCTGGGTTTTGACTTCGCTCTCCCGAACCCTTTCGACATCGACTTCTCGCGGCCCAGCAATGTCTTCCAACTGGCCAAGGAAGAAGGCAAAGCACTCCCCTTCATGCTCGCGGCTTATCGCGCCCGGTTTGTTGGCGGGCGCAACATTGCGGAAGATGAGGTTCTCTGTGACGTCGCCGTCGACGCGGGCCTTGATCCCGACGCGGCATTGGTCGCCGCAGACAGCGCGGACCTCCGCGCGAGGTCCATATTGGAGATTGAAAAGACCCTTGAGACAGATCAGCCTTTTGGCGTTCCCTTTTTCGTTTTTCAGGATGAGCCTTTCTGGGGCCAGGACCGGGTCGATCTATTGATCGAAGCGGTCAGAGGCTCGGCTGCTCCCTAACGTCTTCCAAAGAGCCGTTCAATGTCGGCGAGTTTGAGTTCCACATAGGTGGGACGGCCATGATTGCACTGGCCGGAATGGGGTGTCGCTTCCATTTCGCGCAAAAGAGCGTTCATCTCTTCGCCCGTCAGACGCCGCCCTGCCCGCACGGAACCATGACAGGCGATGGTGCTGCACACATCTTCGAGGCGCTCTTTCAGCGACAAGGCTTCATCGAGCTCTGTCAGATCGTCGGCCAGATCCCGCACCAGTCCTGCCACGTTGAGTTTGCCCAAGAGTGCTGGGGTTTCCCTCACGACAACGGCGCCCTCGCCAAATTTCTCTAACACAAACCCGAGGTCCGCCAAATCTTCGGCGCGCCGTGCCAAGCGATCGGCGGCATCGCCATCCAGTTCGACAACTTCCGGAATGAGCAGCATCTGGCGCGTGAGGCCATTGGCGGCAATCGCTTCTTTCATACGTTCATAAACGAGGCGCTCATGGGCCGCGTGCTGATCAACAATGACAATGCCATCGGCGGTCTGCGCCACAACATAGGTCTCATGTAATTGGCCCCGCGCCACGCCCAGAGGCCGGGCTTCCAGTTCTTGTGATTGCGCACTTTCCGGCTCCACACGGGCACTAGGACCAAAGCCGCCGGCCCAATCCGCCTGCGGCGCCTGCTGATGCGGCATCTGAGCCGCAGCGTGGGCCTGCAAGGCCGAGGCTGGCGGCGCCCAGCTGCGACCAGCGTCCTGCCAGCCCGCCTGTGGCGATGCAGCAGGCGCAGCGCCTGTGAATTCCGATTGAAGGGCGCCCAAGGCGGTTTCGGCGACGGTGGTTGAGGCTCTGTGCCCCGCTTCTGCCAGCGCCTGACGAAGCGCCCCGACGATCAATCCGCGGACAAGGCCCGCGTCCCGAAAGCGGACTTCCGTTTTGGCGGGGTGCACGTTTACGTCCACCAGTGCGGGATCAATCTCCAGAAAAAGCGCCACAACCGGATGCCGGTTCCGCGCCAGAAAGTCCATATAGGCCCCCCGCACCGCTCCGGTCAGCAGCTTGTCGCGGACAGGGCGTCCGTTCACAAACAGATATTGGTACTGGGCCGTGCCTCGGTTGAAGGTGGGGAGGCCTGCATAGCCCGTCAGCCGCACACCTTCGCGCTCGGCATCGACGCGCAGCGCGTTCGCCGCAAAGTCACTGCCCATGATCCCCGACAGGCGTGAGAGACGCGCTTCAAAAAGGTCGCCCTGAGCGGGTGGCAGCCGCAGCAGATTTCGATCGCCACTGGTGAGCGAGAATCCCACCCCCTCATGAGCCATAGCGAGCCGCTTAACGACATCCGAGACCGCCTGGGTCTCCGCGCCTTCCGATTTCAGGAATTTGAGACGTGCAGGCGTGGCAAAAAACAGGTCGCGCACCTCAATGCGCGTGCCCTCGGGTCCGGCTGCGGGCTCCACCTGGCCCAGTTTCCCCCCTTCGACGGTCAGGCGCGACGCCGTATCCGCCGTTTCATCGCGCGTTGTGATGCTGAGCCGCGCAACCGCCCCAATGGAGGGCAGTGCTTCGCCGCGAAAGCCCAGTGTTTCAATGTCGTGCAGGTCTTCCCGGCCGGTCTCATCCTGCTTCAGCTTCGATGTCGCGTGGCGCTCAACCGCTGTGAGCAAATCGTCAGCGGACATGCCGCAGCCATCATCAGACACGCGAACGAGATCGCGCCCCCCGCCCATCACGACAATGTCGATTTGGCTCGAGCCCGCATCGATGGCGTTTTCAACCAGCTCTTTCACGGCGCTCGCCGGACGTTCGACAACTTCGCCGGCGGCAATGCGGTTGATGGTTCCTTCACTGAGGCGACGAACACGGTTCATGGTGCTGCACTCCCGCGTTGCGCCAGATAAGACCGCGCAAGGACTTTGCCTTCCTCGACGGCCGGCTGATCGAATGGGTCGACCCCCAGCAGGTCCGCGACCAGGATCGTTTCCAGCATGAAATGCATCAACAGCGCGCCCATGCTCTCTTCATTCAAGTTGGTCACATTCAGATGTCGGACCGGGCGGCCGTTCTTGGCAAGCGTCGCAAGGGTTGCACGCTGCTCAGCATCCAGCAGGTCGCCGATGGTGGTTCCGCCATAAGCGCTCAGCGGACCGCTCGCCAGTTCAGGTGTGGGCACAATGCCCTCGCCCTTCACGTCTCGGGTTATGAGAGTGTGGAGCTTGTCGTTGGGTCCCGCCAGATAGAGCTGCAATTGACTATGCTGATCGACAGGTCCGACGCCGGCCAGCGGCGTGAGCCCGGTCCCGTGCTTCCCGAGGCTTTCGCCCCATAATTGCCGAAACCACAAGCCAAAGCGCTGCAACCTGTCATCGTAGGATGTGAGCGCGCTCAAGCTCACACCCTTTTCTTCCAACAGACCGATGGTCGTCGCAGCGCTGAGGATCACCGGCGCATCCGGGTCAGTGAGGGTTGCTTCCAGGGTGCTGGCGGCGCCTGCCCTCAGCCGGTGACCATCCAGCCCCAACAGTTCCGCTGGCAAGAGCCCCGTATTGCTCAAGACGGAGAAGCGCCCCCCAATGTCGGCGTGATCGAGGATCGGCAACCCATGCCTCTCTGCGATGTGTCGAAGGGGATTATTCTCACCGGGGCTCGTCAGCACGGCGAAGTGCCGATGAAGTGTATCGTTTCCGTTGGCGTTCCCCATTGCTGTCATCGCCGCCAACATCTGGGTCAGAGGTTCCGATGTGCCGCCCGACTTGGACACCACCAAAAAACGGGTGGTGGGCAGATCGCATGCCTTGAGCAAGCGATCAAAGGTAAGCGGGTCCAGATTTTCCGGTAGATGAACGGTGGGACGGCCGTTTGGTGCCTTGTATCCGGGCAGGCCCCACCCGGTCAGCTGGGCCAATGTCTGGGCGCCAAGACTGGACCCGCCAATGCCCAGGATCACGATATCCGTGGTTCCCTCAGCGAGATCGCCGGCAAACGTTTTCAATACCCTGAGATCGTCTCGTTCCGAGAGAAGGCGGGTCAACGTCAGGTCTCCCGCTGCATGTACTTCCTTGAGCCGTGCCGCTGCCGCCTGCGCCCGCGCACATGCGCTGTCGAACGCCGTCGCAGAAAGACCTCCGCGTCCAATCTCTGCCTCCAGAGTGCGGCTGATATCACATGCGTAGTAAGGCGTTGTCATCAGAATCGGGGCTGCCGCCATTTTCGGGAAGCCAGAGCCTACCTAAATCACCGCACCCAGGCGAGTCGGGCGGACGGTCAGTTTGCCTGGAGACCTTCCGGTTGGCCGACCACTGTGACAATCAGGTTTTCGGAGCCCAAGAGCCGCTCCGCAACGCGCTTGATATCATCCAGAGTCACCGCCTCAATCAGACCATTGCGGCGCTCAATATAATCAATGCCCAGGTCTGCTTCCTGGATCGCGATCAATTGGCCTGCAATCTTGTCGTTGGTGTCGAACCGGAGGGGATAGGAGCCGGTGAGATAGGTTTTCGCATCGGCGAGCTCTTTTTCCGTGACACCATCTTCCGCGATTCTTGCAATCTCAGCCCGAATGACGTCCAGGGACTCGGAGACGCGTTCGTTTTCTGTGGCCACTTGGCCAATGAAAAGCGCGGCGTGACGCAGCGGATAGAGATATGTGGAGACGGAATAGGCGAGCCCTCTCTTCTCGCGCACTTCGGTCATCAACCGCGAGGAAAAGCCGCCGCCGCCCAAAATGTAGTTCATCACATAGGCGGGAATGAAGTCGTCATCCTCGCGCGCAATGCCCGCATGGCCAAAGAGCACGACGCTTTGCGGCATGTTGCGCTCAATAATCTGTAACTGAGGCAGCGGGTTGACCTCCGCGGCTTCAACTTCGCTAAGGGGGTTTGTGTCGGACAGGCCCCCAAAAACATCATCAAGCAGGGTTTTGAGCGTTTCGGGGTCTATGTCGCCCACCACGGCGATATGGATGTTGTCTTTGGCAAACACCTGCTCACGATGCACGACGAGGTCTTCCCGCCCGATGGTCGCGATGCTCTCAAGCGTGCCTTTCGAGGGCCGTGTATAGGGATGGTCAGCAAGGGCTGCGCTGTACCAGGCCTCTGCGGCAATTTTGTCCGGGCTTTCCGCGTCTCGTAAGATGGCTACCTTCAATTGATCGCGGATTTGTTCGATGGGTCCTTGATCGAACCTCGGTTCGGTCAGTGACAACCGCAGCAACTCAACTGCCTCATCGCGGTTTTGCGTGAGGGTCTTAAACGACAATGACAGTCGGTCTCGGCTTGCTCTGAAAGACAGGCTTGCGGCCAAGCGTTCGAGCTCGCCCTGAAAGGCCTGACTGTCGAGGTCGCCCGCCCCTTCGTTCATAAGTCCCGCCATCAGATAGGTGAGACCCGCTTTATCCTCTGGGTCTTGCAGCGTGCCGCCTTCCCAAGCAGCTTCGATCACGACGAACGGAAGCGAGTGTTCTTCGACCAGCCAGGCTGTGATGCCACCGGGACTTTTGACTTCCTGAATCTCTGTTGCGGCCAGGGCTGATGAGTTGGCCAAGAAAGCAACTGCGCCTAGCGCGACCATTCCGGCGATAAACAGGTTTCTGGAGAACGCCATCAACATCATATGTCTCCTGCCGGCTTCAAAAGCCCGGTGACGGATCTGGACAGGTCGAGATATTTCTTGCCCGCACTGATCACATCCTCAGGCGTCACCTTTCGAAGATTGTCCGGCCAGTCCAGGACATCCTGCACGGTACCGCCGGTCGTCAGAGCGACGCCATAGATGCGCGCCATATCCTGCTGGTCATCGCGTGCATATATCGCTTCCGCCAACAGCAGATTAACGGCGCGGTCGACATCTTCCTGGCTCACCCCTTCTTCCAGAAACGCCGCAATTTCCGCGTCGAGAGCTGCCTCCACCTCTTCAATGGTGCGTCCAGGTGCGGGAATGGCATAAATGCCGAAAGTCGTGTCATCCAGTGCCGTCCCGGAATACCAACTGCCCGCATTCGCGGCGACGCGCTGCGCAACCACAAGGTTTCTATAAAAGCGACTGGTCGCGCTGCCACCCAGCAAGGTGGCCAGAACATCCATCGCTTCGCTATCCAGGCCCGGTGCATTGCGATAGCTCGGCACGCGGTATTGACGTTGGATCGTTGCCTGGCGCACACGCTGGTCCACATGCTCAACGCGCAGCGGCCCTTCAGGCCCGTCCGACGTTTCCCGAACACGGGGCGGTGTATCGGCCCGCCGCTCGATTGTGCCGTAGTACTTCTCGGCCAAGGGTCGCAAATCTGCGGCGGTGATGTCTCCGGCAACAATCAGAATGGCATTGTTGGGGGTGTAGAAACGATCATAGAAGGCGATGGCATTCTCGGTTGAGAGCGCTGCAATTTCCCGCTCCCAGCCAATGACGGGCGTGCCATAGGGATGCACCGGATAGAGCGCCTGATTGATCTTTTCCGACAACAGCGAGCGTGGATTATTGTCCACGCGCATGCTGCGTTCTTCCAACACAACATCACGCTCCGGCATCACTTCCGCATCTGTCAAAACGAGGTTCGACATGCGGTCCGCTTCCATCTCCATGACCAATGAAAGACGGTCAATGGCGACCCGCTGAAAATAGGCGGTGAAGTCCGACGACGTAAAAGCATTGTCCTGCCCGCCATTGCGCGCAACGATTTTGGAGAGTTCGCCCGGCGGAATAGTGTCGGTGCCCTTGAACATCAGGTGTTCCAGGAAATGCGCCACGCCGGACATTCCCTCCGGTTCATCAGCCGCCCCAACCCGGTACCAGACCATATGGGTCACAACGGGTGCGCGCCGATCGGGGATCACGACGACCTGCATCCCATTTGAGAGCTCAAAGGTCTCCGGCGCGCCCGGCTCATCTCCATGGATAATGGGCTCGGTGCTGAGCGCCGTGGTTTCCTCTTCAGAACAGGCGCCCAGAATAAGGGCCGCTGAAAGGAGTGATCCAAGCGCGATCTTGGAGATAAGTTCTGAACGGTTGAGCAAGCTCTGAGACCTCCCGATAACCTGACATTTCCGTACCAGACGACCAGGTCGCCTCGTGCCGATACTCAACAGGTCTTTTGTGCCCAAAATGGGGCCAGGACGACCAAGGTCATGGATTTGGAGCGCGCGATCAAGGGCAGATCAGGCACCGGCCCGGCTACCCGCGCGATTGTGATCGTCTGCGAGGTCGGTAGAACCCGGATGAACCGGCTTCAGATCAGTCGAAGAAATAGTCGAGGAGACCGCCGCCTTCGGTTTCATCAAATTCAGGCGTATCCCCCTCTGTCACCGGGCGACCCAGGGCTTCATTTTCGCGAAGACGCTGCGCCTCGCCAGTCGCGTCGACGATCCGGTTGGGTTCTGAGGGTTTCTGCCAGAACAACACCTCATCAAGGAAGCGCTCGTCCTTTTGCTTGAGAGCGCGTGTTTCGTCATCAATCAGATCACGAACAGCCGGGTCAGCGTTCAGTGCGCCTGCATTGGTGAGTAGAGCAAGCTCGCCAGCCGAAGGTGCATCTGTTCCCGCGCTGCGTCCCTCTTGGCCCCAAAGAGCTCTTTCAGCAATCGCACCCGGTGCGGTTTCACGGGGGCTTGGCGCGCCCGGCCGCGGCGGACGGAGCGAATAGTCAGGTGGGATCACCAAAGGTGCCTTTGTGACAATCGCGAACTCATCCGGCGATTCTTTGCCGTAACCCAACGACTCGGACAGCGTGTTGCCGCAAGCGGCGAGAGCCGCCGCAGACAGTCCCAATAGAACAATGCGCGTCATGCTGCGTGGAGTAAAACCTATCCGATTACGCTTGGTCATCATTGCCTTTGGCACCTTGTTCAAATGGGTCGCTCGACCGTCGGTCTATTTCTTCCCAGATTGGCCAGCATCGGCCTCTTCTGCAACAGGGAAGAATGAATCATAAATCATCAGGATCACACCAAATGCGATCCAGACATCTGCGATATTGAAGATATACCAATAATACCCGTAGGCGTGGAGGCTAAAAAAGTCCGCAACCGCGCCAAACGCGATCCTATCGTAAATATTGCCGATCGCGCCGCCAATAATCAGGCCAATGGAGAGCGCCATGAGCCTGTGGTTAATGCGGGCCAGCCAGAGCGTGAGGGCCGCGGTCACAACAATCGCGAACCCCGCCAGCAGAGCGACGCCAAGCGCCGTATCGGCTTGAAATAGTCCGTAGGAAATGCCCCGATTCCACGCCATGACCAGGTCAAAAAACGGCAAAACCGTAACAATTCCCCGCTCTGCAATGCCAAATACGTCGATCAGCCACCATTTGGACAGCCGATCAACCAGGAAGGCCGCAAGCGCGATGGACAGACCATAAACCGTCAGCGGACCCTTAAGCGGCATGTCCTTAAGCCAGCGAAGGAGCCGGTCGGTCATGGCGCGCCATCAAACTCGGCGACCGCCGCTGCATCGCGCGGTGTGAGGTCCGGATAGCCTTCGACCGACCCTACTTCGGGCAGGATTTTCCAGGACCGGGCGCATTTGTTCCCTTCTGCAAGACCTGGGACGACCGCGACACCGGCCACGTCCTCCAACAAGAAGGCGTTTGCAGGGGCTGCGTCGGTCGTGAGCGTGGCTTGAGAGGTGATGGCAATCTCAGCCAGATCGATGCCGTCCATCGCCTCGACATAGCCGTCATCCGACACATAGACCGTGGGTGCGGCCTCCAGGCTGGAGCCGATCCGCTTTTCACGACGCTCGATCTCAAGTGCGCCCGTCACGACCCGCCGGAGATCCCTGATCTTCGACCATTTGGCCGCCAAAGCATCATCCTGCCAATCCGCCGGCACATCCGGGAAGGTGCGCAAATGGACCGATCCATCCTCAGATGGGAAGCGAGACAGCCAGACCTCCTCCGTCGTGAAGGTCAAGATCGGCGCGAGCCACGCGGTGAGGCACATGAAAATCTCATCCATGACCGTCTGACAGGCACGGCGGACCGGGCTCGAGAGGGGATCGCAGTAAAGTGCATCCTTCCGGATGTCGAAATAGAACGCCGACAGGTCGACCGTCATGAAGTTCGACAGGGTGTGAAAGACCTTCTTGAAGTCATAGTCGAGATAGGCCTGGTGCACCACGCCATTGAGCTCGCTAAGTTTGTGAAGCATATAGCGTTCAAGCTCCGGCATGTCTGAAGGCGCGATGCGGTCGTCCGCCTCAAAACCTGCCAGGTTGCCGAGAAGGAACCGGAACGTGTTCCGGAGTTTCCGATAGGCATCGGTGTTGGACTTGATCACCTCGGGTCCGATCCGCATGTCTTCGGTAAAGTCAGAGCTGCCGACCCAAAGACGGATGATCTCGGCGCCACTCTGGTCTGCGATCTTGTCGGGTGACACGGCATTCTTGCCGCTCTTCGCCATTTTCATGCCCTTCTCGTCCAGCAAAAAGCCGTGTGTCACAACCTGCTTGTAAGGCGCGCGCCCGCGGGTGCCACAGCTTTCCAACAAGGAGGACTGGAACCAGCCCCGATGCTGGTCTGAGCCTTCCAGATACAGGTCAGCGGGAGAATGGTGATCGTCACGCGCTTCAAGAACGAAGGCATGGGTGCAGCCTGAATCAAACCAGACATCAAGAATGTCGTCGACCTTCTCATAGTCATCTGCGGCATAATCGTTGCCGAGATAGACCTGAGGATCGTCTTCGAACCAGGCATCCGCACCGCGTTCTGCGACCGCATCGACAATGCGCTTGTTCACAGCCTCGTCACGCAGGATTTCGCCTGTCTCTTTGTGCACAAAGACCGTCAGCGGCACGCCCCAGGCGCGTTGGCGCGACAGCACCCAGTCAGGCCGTCCTTCGACCATGGAGCGAATTCGGTTGCGGCCGGTCTCGGGGACGAACCGCGTCTTGTCGATCTCAGCGAGCGCCGTCTTGCGCAGATCATTGGTTTCCATCGACACAAACCATTGCGGCGTGTTGCGGAAAATGAGTGGTGCCTTCGACCGCCAGGAATGCGGATAGGAATGTTCCAGCTTGCCGCGCGTCAGCAGTTTGCCTGCCTCTTTCAGCGCTTCAATGACCGCATTGTTTGCGTCGCCATCCTTACCGTTCGGCTTCAGGACGCGTTTGCCCGCAAACAGGGGTACGTCGTCATAATAGACACCCGCCTCGTCGACGGTGAACGGCACCTCGACCCCATGCTGCATACCCAGCAAATAGTCATCCTGACCGTGGCCGGGTGCGATATGGACAAAGCCCGTCCCTGTTTCATCGGTGACGAAGTCGCCAGGATACAAGTTGACGTCGAAATCATATCCCTGGCCGCGGAAGGGGTGTGCACACGAGGTGCCGGTAAGAGCGGGCGCATCGCCCAGCCGCGTCCAGCTGACAATCCGCGCATCTTCGCGCGCCTGGTCTGCCAGTCCGTCTGCGAGAACGAGAGTCTCGCCGACCTCTGCCCAGCTCTCTTCCTGGGTCTCATCGATTTTGTAGAGCCCGTAGGCGATCTTCTCGGAGAAGCCGATGGCCCGGTTGCCGGGGATGGTCCAGGGCGTCGTTGTCCAGATGACAATAGAGGCGCCCTCAAGCTCCGGCGCACCACTCACGACAGGGAAGCGCACCCAAATTGTTGGCGACACATGGTCGTGATATTCAACTTCAGCTTCCGCCAGCGCTGTTTTTTCGACGACAGACCACATGACCGGTTTGGAGCCGCGATAGAGCCCGCCATTCATTACGAACTTCTGGAACTCCGCGACAGTGGCCGCTTCGGCGTCGTAGGACATGGTGAGATAGGGATTATCCCACTCGGCCTGAATGCCCAAACGTTTGAACCCGTCGCGCTGAACATCGACCCACTCAGCGGCAAAATCCCGACACTCTTTTCGGAACTCAAGGACCGGGACGCTGTCCTTGTCGACACCTTTTGAGCGGTATTTCTCTTCGATTTTCCATTCGATCGGCAGCCCGTGGCAATCCCAGCCCGGCACGAAGAGCGCATCCTTGCCCATCATCTGCTGAGACCGCACCACGATGTCCTTCAGGATGTGGTTGAGCGCATGCCCCATATGGACGGCCCCGTTCGCATAAGGGGGGCCATTGTGAAAAATGAACTTCTCGCGGCCCGCGCTTTCTTTGCGCAGACGGTCATAGAGGTTCAGTTTGGCCCAGCGCTCCAGCATTTCCGGTTCGCGCTTCGGCAGACCGGCTTTCATGGGGAAGTCGGTCTTGGGTAGCCGCAAGGTGTCCCGGTAGTCGCGGGCGTCAGAACTGGTCGATTCAGCAGTCTTTTTGTCAGTGGTTTGGTCAGCAGACATTAGCGGGTGGCTCTCGCTCAAGAAATTAGGTCAAGGTGGCGGTTGAAGACCCGGTCCTGTGCGTACGCCCTCGTCCAGGCGTCAGCGACAGGCCGGGACGATAATTCGCGCCCCGGGGTGCCTAATTGGAGCTATTGCTCCGTCTGTCCACTCGATCATCATGATGCCGTCTTGTACCAGCGGTAACGAACCCCGTCCAGCAGATCACCTCATTCAGTGGGTCACCAGGGTGTCACCACATTTTCGAGACGTTCCCTGGCTTGATCGCCATCGAGAGCGATCTGAGCCTTCAGGCTGTCCAGTCCGTCAAATTTGCGCTCAGGACGTAAATATTCCACGAACGACACCGCCGCATGGGCGCCATAGAGGTCCCCCTCAAAATCGAACAGATGGGCCTCCAGCAGCACGTCCGACTTATTAAAGGTCGGTCGGCGCCCAATATTCGCGACACCGTTGTAATGGCCTTTGTGGGGTCCGTCCTCAATCTCGATCAGAACCGCATAAACGCCCAGCGCGGGCTCGACATGCTCTTCGAGAGGGAGATTGATCGTTGGGAAGCCAATTGTACGGCCGCGCTGGTCGCCGGTCACGATATGCGTCTCAACCGACCACCAGTGACCCAAAAGACGCGCTGCTCCTTTAGGATCGCCGGCGTGCAGGCATTCGCGGATGCGAGTCGATGAATAGGTCTCGCCCTCATCGGTGACCTCATCAACGATGGTCACCCCGAACCCGAGCTCTTTCCCCATCTTTTCGAGCAGGGCTCCGTCGCCTGCCCGACCCTTGCCAAAGCGAAAGTCATAGCCGACCGCGATATGGGAGGCGCCCAGACCATCGACCAGAATATCGCTGACGAAACTCTCTGCGGAGCGCTCGGCCATATTGGCATCGAATGGCAGCGCTGCCAGGACGTCCACGCCCATTCCGTCCAACAATCTGGTTTTGGCGCGAAACGGTGTCAGGCGAAAAAACGGCTTCTCGGGGAAAAAATACTGTTGGGGATGCGGCTCAAAGATCAGCACGCCCGTGGGCACAGATCGATCCTTTGCGACTTTTGCGGCAGCGCCAATGACCTGCTGATGGCCCAGATGCACTCCGTCAAAATTACCAAGTGCGAACGCGCCGCCCCGCTCAGCCGTTCCTATATCTTCAGTATGACGGATGACATGCATCCCTGGACACCCTCTCTCGATCACGCCGAACAGGGCGCGCATCGTTTTTTGACCCAGTGGTGATAACCATCCATGCGCCAACGTCAAGCTTTTGCGCGGCACCAGCGAAACGCCGAAAGCGGCAGTAACCCTTCGCTAACCCACTCATTTAACTAAAAATTTAAAGCCGTTGCCGTAGGTTGTGGCAGGGGCCAAGAGCGGGCTTAGCCCGAAAGGTTGGGTTCGCTTTGGTGTAAGGCACACGATTCGGGACGTCAGGAAAGGCGTCCTTCACATGGAGAATAACCATGGCAGTAGATCTCTCAATGCCGGTTCTGGTCGTCGATGATTACAAGACGATGATCCGCATTATCCGCAACCTTCTTAAGCAGCTGGGCTTCACCAATGTGGATGATGCTGCTGACGGAACGGAAGCGCTGGCGAAAATGCGCGGCAAGCGTTATGGCCTGGTCATCTCGGACTGGAACATGGAGCCAATGACAGGGTATGAGCTTCTGAAAGAAGTTCGTGGCGATGAAGCACTTAAGCCAACACCCTTCATCATGATCACTGCTGAGTCGAAGACCGAAAACGTCATCGCAGCGAAAAAGGCCGGTGTGAACAATTACATCGTGAAGCCTTTTAACGCAGCGACACTGAAGACGAAGATCACCGCTGTTATTGGCGACTTCTAATCCTTCTTTGAAAACGACATTGGTCTTACGCCATGAGTGCGCCTGAAAAGTCAGTTGAATCACGTCTGGAGGACGTTGCGGGTCAAATCCGTGACATGAAAACGGACAATCTTACACTCCCCGATATCCTGAATCTTGCTGAGATCATGGTCGGGTCCATGCAGGGCTTTTTCGGCCATGTGGACACCGCCATCTACAAAGAGCTGAAGGATATCTCCGATTTCATCGACACAACCCGAACAGAAATTGGACGCCTTCAACCCGGCAATCTGAAGGACAAGCACATTCCTGAAGCGGGCCTTGAGCTCGAAGCCATTGTTCAATCGACGGAAAAGGCAACCAATACCATCATGGAGCAGGCCGAGCTGATCATGTCGGCGGATCCTGATGATATGGCGGGCTACCATGACACCGTGCAGGGTGCTGTTATGGAGATATTCGAGGCCTGTTCTTTCCAGGACATTACGGGTCAGCGGATCAGCAAGGTGGTCAACACCCTTGTCCACATCGAGAGCAAAATCAGCTCGCTCGCGGACGCGTTGGGTTCTGCCCTTGGCGACGCGATCGAGGAAGAAGAAACTCCAGAAGAAAAGCGCAGACGCGAGCTCATACTGAACGGACCGGCGCTCGAGGGCGAGGGTATCGATCAATCAGATGTTGACAGCATCATGGGTGAAGGTGCCAGCCAGGACGATATCGACGCTTTGTTCGACTGATCTAAGTGATCGCTAACGGGCTTACCAGACCAAGCGGGCCATGGCCCCGATGGCCTTGCCGCCTGTCTCTTCCAGAACCTTTGTCACCAGGTCGGCCTGCGGACTGTCTATGGTCGGACCGCATCGTTCATAGGCAATACCGCCTGTCACGAACAGGGCATCAATGCCCTGTTCGTTCGCGCCCTTGATGTCGGTCAGCAGGCCATCGCCCACTGCCAATATCTGGTCATCCGGCACACCACCCAAACGGTCCCGAGCCAGGTCGTAGATCGGCGCGTGAGGTTTACCGAAATAGTGGGACCGTCCGCCAATCTCTGAGTAAGCGCCTGCAATTGCGCCACCGCAATAGACGCGCTTCTCACCGCGGTCCACCACAATGTCGGGGTTCGCACAGACCAGATCCAGGTCGCGGGCCTTCAGTCGTGCCAATGTGTCTGCGTAATCGTCAGCCGTCTCGGTCTCATCGTCAAAAAGGCCGGTGCAGAGCACGAAATCAGCGACGTCCTCATCGGTCTGTGTGAGCGGCAAGCCTTCGAAGGTGGGCCGATCACGCTCCGGGCCCAGATGCCAGAAAGACGCGCCGAACCGACCTGAGGCAATGCTCGCCCGCGTCGCATCACCGGATGTCAGGACATCATCATAAGCGTCGCGCGGGACCCCAAGCCCTTCGAGGTGGTCGGGAATGCGAACACCCGGGCGCGGCGCATTGGAGAGCAGGAGTACCTGCCCGCCGCCAGCGCGATAGCGGGTCAAGGCATCGACAATGCCGTCATAGGCTTTGACACCATTGTGAAGCACGCCCCAAACGTCACAGAGCAGCGCTCTATATTGCTGTGCAAGGGGCTCAAAATGGGTATGGATCGGCACGAGGCCGGATGTGTCCGTCATGGGCCCAAGTAGGACGTTCAGGGTCGAAACGTCAACCCCTCAACCCCCTGGTACGGTATTGTGACGTACTGCTAGGCGACGTCGGCGAGCACGTCCTCGCGAACTGGGCGCGGTGTGCCGAAGAGATAGCCCTGTCCATAATCGACATTGAAATCGAGCACATCAACCACGGCGCGCTCCTTCTCGATCATATCTACAATCAGGTTCATGCCGTAACGCGCCATCAGGTCCTTAATGTCTTCGGGTCGGATATCTGTCAGCCCATCATCGGCTTGCCCCACCAGGACATGGGCCGCGATCTTCACGTATCGGATGTTCATTTCATGGAGCCGGCGATAGTCGAGATTGATGTCGGTCACCTTGTCCATGGAGAAGCGGAAGCCGAGCTTCGCGAGGGCCGCGAGGCTTGCCATCTCGATAGGGCCGCAGGCATCGACGGTGGCCTGCGAGAATTCGAAGACAAGCTGATCCGACAATTGGGTGTTGTGCTGCATATACTCGATGAACTGCGGGAAAAAGTCGCTATCGAGTAGCGAGTTAATCGAGATGTTGCAGAAAACGCCGGTATCTGAGTCCCGTTCATTCAGCTTGCGGACAACCTGGACACAGCGGAACAAGAGCAGATTGTCGATGGTCGGCATCATGCCCGCCGGTTCTGCCACCCGCATATAGTCGTCGGGCATAATGATCTCGCCAGATCCACCGCGGAGCCGCGTCAGGGCTTCATAATATTTCACCTTGCGCTGCGGCAGGGTCACGATGGGCTGGAGGTAAAGATCCACCCTATTGTCTTCCAGCGCATGACGGATCACCTCGAGGAGGTCGCCGTCGTTCATCTGATCAATGGGCATGGCAGGCGTCTTGACACCTGGCAGAGGCACAATCTGGCTGGTTTTTTGTTGTGGGTGTGTAATTTTCTTTGGAGGTTGACGCTCCTCGGCTAAGCGTTTCACGAAACTTTCGATCACACGCATCTCCGCGACAATCTCTTCATTTCGGGTCTTGGTTTCTGTCTCCAACCGCTCGGTCAAAGCCTCAATGTCAGCTTCGGCGCGTTCGAGGTCACGATTGAGACCCGCAGCGAATGAATTGATGTCTGCAATGTTTTTGACAAACAGTTTGCGCTCACTTGCACGGGACAGAGCTGAATGAACCTGCGAGACCAGAAGGAACACGACCCCGCCGACCAGCCAGGCCTCCATATCTTTCAAACCTCCGAACACGATCAGGCCAAAGGACAGGGTTGCTGCCAATATGGCTGACGTCATCACGAGCATGATTTTGTTCAAGCGCGACATGGCACTCATCCTCATCTGTCTCAATCTGTCTTGGGGGCCACCCCGGTGAGGCGCGACCCCTATTTCCCAGTTTGAGACAGTGGCAGCGAGTCTTTGAGAAAGTGTTAACCATGGCGCTGCCAGAGCGCCTAAGATGGCTCAAACACTGGAAAAAATGACCATGAGGCACGGGATGAGCGCACATCAGTTTGCTTTTCAGCATATTTCGGGCGGGGAGCTCGCCCTTTCCGACTTTTCAGGCGGTGCGGTGTTGATCGTCAATACCGCAAGCCAGTGCGGATTCACGCCGCAATACCGAGATCTACAAGGTTTATGGGAGCGGTACAGCGACAACGGCCTCACCGTGATTGGGGTTCCCTCCAATGATTTTGGAGCCCAGGAGCCGGGCACCGAGGCGGAGATTGTGAGCTTCTGCGAGGTGAACTATTCGGTGAGCTTTCCCATGGTCACGAAACAGGTCGTGCTCGGTGAGGATGCCCACCCGTTTTACAAATGGGTCGTGGCGGAGGCTGGCGAAGGGGCGGCGCCGAAGTGGAACTTCCACAAATATCTGATCGGGCCCGGCGGGGAGCTTGCCGGCACTTATCCGAGCAAGGTCGGCCCGCTGGATGCCGCCCTTCTTGCGGAGATCGACGCCTTACTCAAATAGACAAAAAGAAAGGGCGCACCGGAAATCCAGCACGCCCTTCATTGATTGATCTGATCCGGCTTAAGCCGTCAGCGGTGCAATACGGATTTCCACACGACGGTTCTGCGCCTTGCCCTCTGCTGTCGCGTTTGAGGCAATGGGTTGGCTTTCGCCGAGACCGCGAATGAAGAAACGGTCGCGTAAAATACCGCGAGTTTGCAGATAGGCTGCAACAGACTGCGCGCGACGTTCCGAGAGCTGCTGGTTAAACTCGGCCGATCCATCGCTGTCGGTATGGCCGTACACATCGACCAGCGACTTGTCATATTCCTCAAGCACCAGGCCAACTGAATTCAGCACTTCGTAGAAGCTGGCATTGATGTCAGCCGATCCGGACGCAAAGGTCACATTGCCCGGCATGTTGAGGATAATGTCATTGCCGACACGTGTCACGGACACGCCGGTATTTTGCAGTCGCTGGCGCAGTTTGGCTTCCTGTTGGTCCATGTAATAACCGATGCCGCCGCCTGCGAGCGCCCCAACGCCTGCGCCAATCAGTGCCCGTTTCCGCCAGTCGCCCCCGCCAATGAGCGCGCCAGCAACACCGCCCGCCAAGGCACCAATACCCGCTCCGATGGTCGCATTGTTGGTTTTTTGTTCGCCCGTATAAGGGTCTGTTGAGGTACACGCCGAGAGCGCAAAAGCGCCGGCGACAACCAAGGTTGCGATACGTTTCATAAATAACTCCTGACTTGTCCCATTTCCGAGATCAGCGCTGCTTCTTTGGGAAAGCCGCCCCTCTATCGGTTTCAGATCTTCTGCGTACCCCACGCATGGACCAAATCACTGGCCCTATCCAAATACTCTAACACGAAGTTCCGCCGCTTGTGTCTGGCAGATGGTCCCAAACGGTGTAAAAATATGTTCACAAAAATTCGACAAACCGGCGCCAACAGCCGGTCTCTGACAGGAAGGATCGCTTTTCATGGAACTTTTTGACCTTAGCGGCAAAACCGCCATCATCACCGGCTCAACACGCGGTATCGGCGAAGCCATTGCGCATCGTATGGCCGAGCATGGTGCCAACGTTGTCATTTCGAGCCGCAAGGCAGATGCCTGCGAAAAGGTGACCGCCGACATCAACGCAAAGTTTCCTGACAAGGCGATGGCCGTGCCCTGCAACATCTCATCGAAAGAGGATTTGCAGCGCCTGGTCGACACAACGAATGACAAATGGGGCAAGGTCGACTCGCTGGTCTGTAATGCTGCCGTCAATCCCTTCTACGGCTCGTCTGCCGACATTCCTGATGAAGCTTTCGACAAGATCATGAGCTCCAACGTGAAGAGCAATCACTGGCTCTGCAATATGGTGCTGCCTCAAATGATCGAGCGGAAAGAGGGTAACATCACGATCGTTTCGTCCATCGGCGGTTTGAAAGGGTCGCCTGTCCTGGGTGCCTACTGCATTTCCAAGGCCGCGGACTTCCAACTCGCCCGGAACCTCGCCGTTGAGTTTGGCCCGCACAATATTCGGGTGAATGCCATTGCGCCGGGGCTCATCAAAACCGATTTTGCGAAAGCGCTGTGGGACAATCCGGAAACCCTTGAGCGCTCCACATCCAACGCCCCACTCCGCCGGATCGGGCTGCCGGACGAAATTGCCGGTGCCGCCGTTTTCCTGTCGTCGAAAGCCGGCGCCTTCATGACCGGTCAGGGACTGGTGATTGATGGCGGGGTCACCATCAGCTAACGCGAGCGCGCGCCATGCCCATCCAAATCAGAGACCTTCTGCCGGAGGATAAGCCCCAGTGGCTGCCCCTCTGGCAGGGCTACCTGACCTTTTACGAAACAGAGCTTGAGCCAGAAGTCACTGAGGACACCTGGGCACGGCTGATGCTGCCATCCGGCGACCTGTTCGGGTATGGCGCCATCAGCGAAGAGGGGGACTTGATCGGCTTTACCCACTGCCTGCTGCATGGCGGCACCTGGGGACCCGGGCCCATCTGCTATCTGGAAGATCTGTTTGTGTCTGAAGCCGCCCGCGGCACGGGTGCGGGGCGCGCGCTCATTGAAACGCTTGCGAAAAAAGGGCGCGCCGCCGGGTGGCAGCGCATTTATTGGCAGACGGCGGAGAGCAATAAGACCGCTCAATACCTATATGACAAGCTCGCCAAGCGCACCGACTGGGTGCGCTATGACTTGGAGCTTTGACCCCCGTCGGGAGGATTGTAGATGAAATCAGTTGTTGTGACAGGCGTGTCGACCGGCATTGGGTGGGGGGTCACCAAGGTTCTCACCAAAAAAGGCATCCATGTTTTTGGCAGTGTGCGCAAGGCTGAAGATGGTGAGCGCCTGAAAACAGAGTTTGGCGACCAGTTCACCCCGCTTCTCTTTGACGTCACCGACGAAGCGGCCGTCGCGCAGGCTGCAAGTACCGTTCGGGAGGCTCTCAACGGCAAAACCCTGTTCGGCCTCGTGAACAATGCCGGAATCGCGGCACCGGGGCCCGTTCTCAATCAGCCGATCGACGAGTTTCGTAATCAGCTGGAAGTCAACATCATCGGCCAGGTCATTGTGACCCAAGCCTTTGCGCCGCTCTTGGGCGTCGACAAAGACCTCACCGGCGACCCTGGACGCATCGTCATGATCAGCTCGGTCGCGGGCAAAAACGGGGCGCCGTTTCTTGGTGCCTATGCGGCGTCCAAGCACGGGCTGGAGGGCGTCGCCGAAAGTCTGCGGCGCGAATTGATGCTGTTCGGTATTGATGTTGTCGTCATTGGGCCGGGTGCCGTCGCCACAAAAATCTGGGACAAGGCTGAAGAGATTGACGTCACGCAGTACCAGAATACGGAGTTCGCGCCCGCCCTCGATCGCGTCAAAGACTATATGATCGAGAACGGCAAGAAGGGCTTCCCGCCTGAAAAGCTCGGCCGCGCGGTGTGGAAAGCACTTTCCACAGCCAAGCCGAAAACACGGTACGCCGTCGTGCCGGGACGCCTCATGAACTGGACCCTTCCAGGCCTGCTCCCGAAACGTACAGTCGACGGCATGATTGCCGGACGGCTGGGTCTCAAAAGGGAAAGCTAGGGCTTCAGCGGCCAGCGCCCGCTAAATCCTGCTCTAAAACGAGAAAGCCCCCGGCGAGGGGAGCGCCAGGGGCTGGGTGGGATCAGGCCTACAGCGGGAGGGGGGATGCTGTTTTGTCGGCCGATCACCGTCTCATGAAGGAGAGATAAGAGACCCCGGCCGATTTACAAGAGCGCGCGCCTTAAATCTTCATTGAAAAATTGCGTTGGGACAAAATGGCACCAAACGACATCAGCCGCGATTAGGAACACGCGTCCAACACCCGCCCGAACTTCTCAAACATTTCCGTAATGTGGTCTTTGGTCGCCATCAGCGGCGGCGAAAACGCGATCGTGTCCGCCGTCACCCGGATCATCATGCCTTCGTCATGAAACGCCCGGCACATAGCATCATAGCCTCGCTTGCCGGGTAATCCCTCCACCGGTGCCAGATCAAAAGCGGCGACTAGACCGATGGTTCTGATGTCCAGGGTTAATGGATGGTCTTTGAGAGCATGGGCCGCATCTGCCATCACATTTTCGTTGTCCGCGGCCTGGTCAAACAAGCCTTCATCGCGATAGAGATCAAGGGTCGCAAGGGCTGCGGCCATCGCCAGCGGATGCCCGGAATAGGTGTAGCCATGGAAGAGATCAATCGCGTGGTCCGGCCCGCCTTCACTCTGGAAGCTGTCATAAATCTCCTTAGCGACGAGCACGCCACCCATGGGTACCGTGCCGCCGGTAACCCCCTTTGCGAATGTCATAAGATCGGGCGTCACGCCAAAGCGTTCGGCTGCGGTTGGGGCTCCCAAACGGCCAAAGGCGGTAATGACCTCATCGAAGATCAGGAGAATGCCGTGACGGGTGCAGATCTCCCGCAAGCGTTTGAGATAGCCTTTTGGCGGCGGAAGCACCCCGGTCGACCCTGCCATGGGTTCCACGATCACGGCGGCGACCGTGGACGCGTCATGCAGCTCCACAATCTTTTCAAGCTCGTCAGCCAGGTGGGCACCCCATTCGGGCTCGCCCCGGCTGAAGGCCTGGCGCTCGCGATTATAGGTATGCGGCAGGTGATCGACGCCCGGCAGCAGAGACCCGTAGAATTTCCGGTTTGGCGAAATGCCGCCAACGGAAATGCCTCCGAACCCTGTGCCGTGATAGCCCCGCGCGCGGCCGATGAACCGCGTTCTTGATGCCTCTCCGTTCAGCCGATGATAGGCCAACGCCATTTTGAGTGCCGAGTCGGCCGCTTCCGATCCGGAGTTGCAGAAGAAGGCATAGTCGAGACCGTCCGGCGCCATGGCCGTCAGCCTGCTTGCTACCTCGAACGTCTTGGGATGAGAAAACTGAAAGGTGGGGGCGAAATCCAGTTCCGCTGCCTGCGCCTGGATCGCTTCGACAATCGGCTCGCGGCAATGACCCGCATTGGAGCACCAGAGACCCGCCGTGCCATCCAGCACAGGCGTTCCGTCGGGCTTGAAATAATGCATATCCTTCGCGCGCGCGACGATGCGGGGGTCCCGCTTGAAATGCCGATTGGGCGTGAAGGGCAACCAAAAGGCTTCCAGGTCGTTTGGCGCCCCGTTCGCCGACTGATTTTCTGTGGTTCCGGCTTCAGCCATCACATGTCCCTCATCTCGACAGATTTCTGCCCCGCTGCAACGCTCCAATTGAACGCTTCACGCCCGGCCCACGCAACCAAGAGAGCGCGTGACAAATCACCCTCGTTTAGTAAATTAAACGAATGAAAAAGGATTTTCGTATTGCCCATGGGCAGACTCAGACCGAAACCGAGACGGATGCGCCAGATATTGGCCGCCGCCTTCGGGATCTTCGGAAGATGTACGGCTTTTCTCAGCGGGAACTTGCCAAGCGTGCCGGCGTTACGAATGGCACGATTTCGCTGATTGAACAGGAACGGATCAGCCCGTCCATCGGCTCCATGAAGAAAGTGCTGGACGGGTTTCCCATCAGCATGACGGATTTTTTGACGCTCGACATGCAGCCCAACCGTCAGATCTTCTATTCCGAGAAAGACCAGAAAGAGATTGCTGGCGGCGATCCGATTTCCTTCAAGCTTTTGGGCAAGGATACGCGCAATCGCGCCATTCAGATGATGCACGAGCGCTATCAACCCGGTGCGGACACTGGCGAGGAAATGCTCGCGCATTCCGGCGAAGAATGCGGTATCGTGATATCCGGCGAGATTGTTTTGACCGTCGGCGGGGAGACCCGCCTTCTGCAGCCCGGCGAGGCCTATTATTTCGACAGTCGCCTTCCCCACCGGTTCCGCAATCTGGGGACGGAAGAGTGTGTGATCGTCTCTTCCTGCACCCCGCCTTCTTTTTGAGAATGCCTTATGTCTTCAGCGACTGACCAGTTGAGCGCTTTGCTCGATGCACCCGACATCATTCTGGCGCCGGGCGCCTATGATGCGCTGTCCGCCAAACTTGCTGCGCAGGCCGGGGCCAAAGCGGTCTATATGACCGGCTTTGGGGTCGCCGGCTCGACGCTGGGCGTGCCGGACATTGGCCTCATGAGTGCGACGGAAATGGCGGACCGTGCGCGGGCGCTGGCGGGCGCTGCAGTACCGGTGCCTGTCTTTGCGGATGGCGACAATGGACACGGGGGACCGCTCAATGCCGCGCGCCTCACCCGACTTTATGAACAGGCCGGCGTTTCCTGCATTCAGCTGGAGGATCAGGTTTTTCCCAAACGCTGCGGGCATATGGAGAACAAGGAAATCGTTCCCGTCGCCGACGCCGCGGCCAAGATCCGCGCGGCGGTCGAAGCCCGCGACAATCCCAACTTCAAAGTGATGGCGCGCACCGACGCGCGCGCGACGGACGGGTTCGATGAAGCCCTGCGGCGCGGTGAGGCTTTCCTCAAGGCAGGGGCTGACCTCCTGTTCATTGAAGCGCCGCGGTCCCTTGAAGAGCTGGAAACCGTTGCCGCGACCTTCAAGGGAACGCCGCTTGTCGCCAATATGGTGGAGGACGGCAAAACACCCTATCTCGATGGACCGACGCTGCAGGAGCTGGGCTACAAGGTTGCGATCTTCCCGGTATCAGCCCTGCTGTCCGTGACTGAGCGTTTGCAGTCGCTTTATTCCGACATGTTGAAGACCCACAAACTGCCCATCGACACGCCGAGGGTCACCTTTCAAAAATATAATGACGTGATCGGTCTGCCGGAGATGCTGGCCGAAGCGGCGTCTCTCGAAGGTCAGGACGAGTAATGCCCAGCTGGAAAAATATTCTGACACGCATCCTGGATCAGGATGTGGAGAAAGCCCCGCCTCATGTGCATGCGCTCAAGCTTTATGACGGGAAGCTCACGGAAATTGGCGACGGGCGGATCACCTATGAGTGGCCTGTGAACCCCGAGTTCATGAACCCGCAATCCGTGTTTGGGGGCTATCTCGCAACGCTTGCGGACCAGACCTGTTCGTTTGCCCTGATGACGATGCTCAAAGACGATCAGAACTTCACGACCGTCGATCTCAACATTCACTATTTCCGCCCTGTCACCGGCGGCACACTCAAATGCGTCGGGGAAGTCGTGAATGTGTCCCGCACACAAGCCTATGTGGAAGCCACCTTCACCAATGACGACGGCAAGATCGCTCTCAAGGCCCGCGCCGTGGAGCGGCTCCTGAAAGCGTGAGCGTCAATACATGAACATCGGCTTGCCGAGGATCTGATCCACCCGCGGCCGATAGGTTTCCGTGTCATAGAAGGCGTCAATGTCGACCCGCTTTTCGCCCTGAATGCAGGTGTCGCCCGGTACCGTTGTGTAATTGCCATCCTGCAGCGCCATCATGAGACCGTGCTGGCCCTGCGCCAAGAGCTGCACCGCCATGGTCCCATAAGAGCGCGAGACCATCTGATCAAGCGCGTCAGGGGCCCCTGCCCGCATGATGTAGCCCAAATTCTGGGAGATGATGTTGATGCCGGTGATGCGCTTGATCTCATCCCCCAGCAGCTGACCGATGCCCCCAAGTTTCCGGTGCCCATAGGCATCCGCCTCCCCGCGCTCAATGATTTCGCCGCCTTCCATCTGTGCGCCCTCGGAGACACAGACCATGGCGTAGTTGGAGGGGTTCGCGGCACGATCCGCAGCCAGCAGCTCCGCTACGCGTTGCACATCAAAAGGCACTTCAGCGATCAGAATGCGGTCCGCGTCGGCCAGCGCCCCAGACATAAGCGCTGTTTCGCCGGAATTGCGACCGAAGAGTTCCACCACCGCGATACGTTCATGCGAGCCTGTCGAGGTGCGCAGGCCCGTAATGCTGTCGATGGACCGGGTGACCGCAGTCGAAAAACCAATGCAATAGTCCGTGCCGAAAACATCATTATCCATGGTCTTCGGGATCGACATGGTTTTCATGCCTTCCTGATAGAGCCTCGCCCCATAAGAGAGCGTGTCGTCACCGCCGATGGGGATAAGAGCATCAATGCCCACACTCTCCATGACGCGCAGGACATGCGCCGTGCAATCATAGGTGCCGTCCTCGTTCAAGGTGGCGCCTTTGACGAAGGACGGCAGGTCTTCCTTCTTCACCTTGCTGGGCTTGGTGCGTGAGGTGTGCAACACCGTGCCGCCCGTGCGATCGATCGTGCGGGTGCGCGCGCGGTCCAGGGGCATCAAAAGATGTGCCGAGCCTTCCGGGTCATCGGGATTGTAGTTGAGCGGCCCCGCCCATCCGCGGCGGAAGCCCACCATCTCCCAGCCCAGAGTCTCGGCGGCCCTTGTGGCTGCCTTGATGCAGGGGTTCAACCCCGGTACGTCTCCGCCACCTGTGAGAATTCCAATGCGCATCTCTCCGCTCCCCCAATCAATCAGCCTGACCAAACTGATTAGGCCTCAGGTTCGTCTTTAAATCAAACCTCAAACACTCAGAGCGCGTGCTCGAGCATCGCTTTTTCGAGCGTCTCCATTCCCGTCCAGACATAGGCGTGCCAGCCACGTGCGCGGGCGCCTGCGACATTGCGTTCCTGATCATCGAAAAACAGAAGATGGGGCCCGTCAAATCCAGTCCGATCTTCTACCGCCGCAAAGAAATCAGCCTTCGGTTTCGGGTGGCCGATCTCGGCGGAATAGTGGATGGCATCGAAGTAGTGTTCGAGTTCCAGGTCGCGCCAAAGATAGTCCGCCCGGCGATGCTCCTGATTGGTCGCCAGGCTGAGCCCCACATTGTTTCGGCCGCGCAGAGACTCCAAGGCCGCCATCAGGTCCTTGTTCAGGCCCGCATCTTTTTGGAACCAATAATCGAGCATCTGTTCGACGCTGAGGTGAGGGGCAATCTCGGCCAATGTGGCGGCCAGCGGCTCTTCGATGCCTAATCTGCCGCAGACAATGTCGCCCCATTGTGCTGTGAAGAAACGGCTTTGAAACAGGTCGGGGTCGAGCCCCAGATCTTCTTCCATGTCCGCATGCCACCACCCGCCCTTGTCTGCATGCCCGGTGACAAGCACGCCATCCACGTCAAAGACAAGGGCGCGGATGTCGCTCACGCGGACCGGCCTCTTGCTTCGATCGGCCAAATGTCGACGAGTTTGTCCCCGTCCACCACATGATAGGCATCGTAGAGATTGACGGTCGGGTCGCAGTGCGGTGTCACAGCGGTGAGCTTGGTGCCCAGCGCCAGCTTTTCGTTGGCGCTGGCGAGCATGATGCCGCCCTGCTCATCGCCAAAGAAGAAGTATGTCGCGTCCTCCGGTGCGCCGTGGCTCAGCTCCGGCGGATCGGCATCTGTGGAGAAACTCTTGAAGCCGGCATCGGTGGTGGCGAGCTTTGGTGTGTTGTTGGACACGACGCTCATCTCGACAAACAGCGACGTCTGAAACGCCTTCGCCAGCGACCCTCCATCCGACCCGTTCACATCGTTATATTGTTTGTCCATGAAGACGTATGAACCACCCTGCAATTCGGTCAGAACGTTTGCCTCGACATCAATGTCGAACGTCCCCGTTCCGCCACCGGAGAGGATTTCGCAGGCAATACCGTCTGCCTCCAGGCGGTCGCGCATGTCACTCAGCATCTGCATCACGGCCAGGGATTTTTCGCGACGCTCCACAAAGTCCTCAACATGCATGAGGTGACCTGCATAGGCTTGCAATCCTTTGAAATGGAGATGCGGGCTTTCTTCTATCTGCCGCGCGAGCGCGTGGGCTGTGTCGCCCGGTGCAATACCGGTTCGGTGCAAGCCCACATCCAGATCCATCAAGACCTGCAATGGCTTGCCGGCCGCTTCCGCCGCTTCTGTCAGGGCGGTCGCATTGTCCGGATTATCAACAGCCACCATCAGATCGCCGATCTTCGCATTGAGTGTCATCAGGCGTTCGATGGCAAAGGGCAGGACGATCGGCGATGTGAGGAGGATGCCGTCGATGCCCTCAGCGCCCAGCGCTTCCGCTTCGCCGAGTTTGGCGCAGCAGACGCCCAGGGCCCCTGCAGCGATTTGCCGGCGGGCGATTTCTGCACATTTATGGGTCTTGGCATGGGGCCGCAGCTTGAGCCCATGTGCCTTGCAGTGCGCCGCCATGGCAGCGACATTCGCTTCGAAGGCTGGCAGGTCAATCACCAGAGCGGGCGTTGCCATCCGGTCGCGGCTTCCCGCCACACCTACCAAAGACCTATTGATGAAATCGGCCAAACTTATCCTCTCCCCCGGCACATAGTGTCATATTGGTTTGACTATCGATCCTATCTGCTTTCGATGCAGCAGCAAGGCTGGTATTTTCGAAAGTGGGGTTTGACCATCGCCGAGGAAGAGTGGATGCGTTTTGCGTTGATTGGTTTCGCGGCATGGGTTGCCGTTCTTGCAACCGCTTTGCCGGCGTCAGCAGAGTTCCGGGCCGGGTTCGGCACCCGGGTGATCACACCGCAGGGGTTTGAAACCTGGACGGACGTGGATGGAGACGCGCAATACAACCCTGAGATTGACAGCTTCGACGATGCCAACGGTGATGGTGTTTTCGATGCTGCCTGGATGGCGGGCTTTCAGAACGGGCGCGCTGCGGCGGATGTTCATGACGATCTCATGGCCGTTGCTGCCGTGTTCGATGACGGTGACACGCGCATCGGGATCGTGACGGCAGACGTTGTGGGCCTGATGGCGAATTTTGTTCAGTCATTCCGCGCCGCTGTGCCCCCGGAACTGGGGCTTGATTATGTGCTGGTGCACGCAACCCACAATCATGAAGGACCTGACACGCAGGGCCTCTGGGGCGCCGCGGATTTTGAAAGCGGGGTAAGCGACCTCTACATGGCGCGGCTTAGGGCAGAGATGGTCGGTGCGCTGGGCGATGCCGTCGCCGCTCTGGAACCGGCGCGGCTCAGCATGGCGGCAATTGACGGGTATGACGAGATGCTCGGAACCATGGACACGCGAAAGCCGCTCATCCTCGATCCCGGCATTCGGGTGCTGATGTTCGAGCGCCCTGAAGCTACCGGCGAGAATGAAGGCGTGATCGGCACTTTGGTCAACTACGGCATGCACGTGGAGCTTGCCTGGGATAAAAACCTGTCCTTCACAGCCGACCTTGCGGGGTATCTCCGACACGGGCTTTCCTCTGGCCTGGAGTATGACGGTGAGATTGTGCGGCCGGGGATTGGTGGCACGACCCTGTGGCTTACCGGGAATATTGGCGGACTGATGACCGTGTTGCCCGGCGAAGCGGTGACGGACCCCTGGACCCAGGAGAAGATCGCGGACTCAGGACATGCCAAGGCGCGTGCCTTTGGATACGGGGTCGCGTCCGCGGTCCTTGATACGGTCCTCAAACCAGACGGGTTCTATGAAGACCCTGATCCGTCCCTCCAGGTGGTGGCCCAAAATGTTGATCTGCCGCTGGCAAACTATCCGCTAGCCGCCGCGTCGTTTCTTGGCCTGCTGGATCGAGATTTTGACATTGGGCTCTTTCCGCCCCGACTGACAACCGAGACCGAAGTCGCGCTTCTTAAAATAGGCGAGGCGCGCATCGCCGCCATTCCGGGAGAACTTTATCCGGAGATCGCGGTTGGTGGGATCGAAAACCCGCCTGGCGCCGACTATGACATGCCGCCTTTAGAAGAGCCGCCGTTTCGACCGGCAATGCAGGGGCGGGTCAACCTCATGGTCAATCTCGCCAATGATGCGATCGGCTATATCATCCCAAAAAGCGAGTGGGATAATGAAGCGCCCTGGATCTACGGCTCTGAAGAAGAGACCTACGGCGAAATTGTCTCGGTCGGACCGGACGGCGCCCCTGCCGTCCACGGCGCCCTCCTCCCCATTTTGGAGAGAGATGGCGCCGCTCCCTGAGCAACAGAGACGAGGCGGCTACTTAGGCTGCCGCGGCATCGTCCTTCTTTTCCTGTGGCTCTTTATCCGACGACCGGATTTGCTCGAGGAAGTGTTTTGACTCCCGTTCCAGACTGTTCCCAGTCTCGGACAGTCCACCGGCCGCGCTGGCTACCTGGGCCACAGCAGACCCGGTCGAGGCTGCCAATTCAGACATCTCTTCTGCTTCAGCCCGCACGTTCTGCATCCGTTGAGACGCGTTTTCGAGGGTGCTCGCCATCTCAGCGGTCGTTGCACTTTGTTCCTCTGCGGCCGCCGCGATGGACTGGATCGTCGCGTTCACGGTCTCAATCAAATCCGTGATGTCGGTCACGGCATTGGAAGTATCCGTAATCTCCGTCAACATGGAGGTGATCTGGCCGGCAATTTCTTCTGTTGCCTTCTGCGTCTGGTTGGCGAGGTTCTTCACCTCGCTCGCGACAACAGCAAAGCCTTTGCCCTGATCGCCGGCACGCGCCGCTTCAATCGTCGCATTGAGAGCCAACAGATTGGTCTGCTCGGCAATATCCGAGATCAGGCTCACCACTTCCTTGATCCGCGAAGAAGCTTCATTGAGCTGACCCACTTTGTCGGCTGCATGCTTCGCTTTCTCCGACGTGTCTGTCGCCTGACGGGCCGCGCCGCTCACCTGACCAGAGACCTCGGTGATCGTGCTGGTCAGTTCCTGTGCGGCACCGACAACACTGCCAAGATCAGCTTCGGTTTCGATCGCTTTGTCCCGCATGGATCGCCCGCGATCCGCAGATTGTTCCGCTGTTTTGTGGACATGTGCTGCATTTGACGCGAGGTCGCGCGCATTGGCCACAATGTCATTGGAGACGCCACCTACTTCCGTTTCGAAGCGGTCCGCGACTTCCATCATGACTCTGCGCTGTTTGGCAAGCGTCTGGGCCTTGAACTCTTCTTGTTCCTTGCGGTAGGTCTCGTTCTGTCTGGCGTTCTGTTTGAAGTGATAGACAGCTTTGGCCATCGCTTCCATTTCGGTGCTGCCTTTGTGCTCCGGGACAAAGACTTCCAAATCACCGTCAGACAGGCGTGACATCACGTCGACCAGTGAGGCAATGGGTTTCTCCAGATATTGCCGAGATGCCCAGAAAGCCATTCCGATCGCAATCAGACTCAGCAGGATCGCGGCGAAGGCAAGTGCAGCCGACCACATGCTTTCAGCCTCAACGCTGTCTGCGTTTCTAAAGATGTCTTCGGAGATCGACTTGTTCGCCGCGACGATCTTTTGAATGGCACCTGTCGCCAGAGCAAACCACTCTTTGTCGGTGTAAGCATAGTCGCGACCGGCCAGACCATCTGCGATGATCTTGTCGCGCGCAATCGCCATCTCGGTCTTATAGTGCTCAATGGCGTCGGAGACCTGAGCCGCCACTTCTTCATTTAGACGGCGTTTGACCGCTTTCACATCGCTCAACCTGATGTCGATGCTGCCGGCGATCGTGCGCAAAGGCGTGGTTTCATTAGGAAACATGGGCATGCCGGATGCCACATACCCGTTCAAGCGACCGCGTTCCTGGCCCACCAGCTCCGCAAGGCTGGCGAATGTGTGCTGCGCGTCGAACAGTGCTGTCGTGTCTTCGTTGACGGCAGAGCTGGTTTGGATCACGTGGCGCAGGTCGGAGATTGCGCGGATATATTGGGTCGCGGCTTCGAACCACTCCGCCCGGAGGCCCGGTGCCGAAATCTTCTGCTCACGCAGCATGTCGTCAACCTGAGACCGCAAGCGCATGACATCCGCCCGCTTGTCTTCCATATCGTTCAGGGTGAGTGCGACATGCACACCAATGGTGCCGATGCCGCTTGTGGTGAGCATGTTCGCGGTGTCCATGACCTGCTCGCGGCGTTCCAGGATCGCCGCGCGGCGGCCAGCGTCTGCCTTACCGCTGTTGCCGATCACCCCCTGCGTCAGGCCTCGTTCAACAGCCATATTGCCTGCCATCACCAAAAGCTCATCCGCCAGGAGCTGATGCTCCCTCAGCTCGGATGCCGCCTGAATGCGCGCGATCGACGTGGTGGCGATCCATGCACAAACCGCGATGAGAAAGACAGACAAAGTCCCAATGATGAGTGAAAAGCGAAGACGCAATGACATAACAGACCCCAAGAATTTCCCGCCAAAATCAATTCCTTCGATCTATCCATGGGACAGGTAAAGTCAGCGTTAATTGCTGAAACAAAGCTTCGATTTTTCAAAAACTTTTCATGAAACTTGTTGTATCTGCTCAAAAATTCAGCAACGCGCCGGCTATTTCACCGGGTTTTTTGAGCGTGATGCTGCCACTATCGGAAAAAGTGACCGGCGCTGGAAGCTCAGACCTATTGGGGTAGGTCGGATACTTGGATAAGGTCAGGCGTACCGTGGTAACTGCGTTAAGGGGAAATGATGGAGTTCCATTTCGATGAGTATCTGGATGGACTTCAGCAGTGTCCGACCGAGGATGCGCTGATTGCCCATTTCAACAAAGCCGCTAAGGCCATCGGATATGCCGGTCTCAATATCTTCTATGGCTACATGGATGACCGGGGACGTGTTACCCCTGAGCTCGGCGGATATGATTATTCAACGCTGCCTGCCTCGCTTGTCGAGACCTACGACCAGGAAGAGTGGTTCTCAGTCGATCCATTGTTAGCCTATGAATCGCGATCCATTGTCCCCTTCACCACAGCAAGTGCCTTTGCTGATGCCACCCCAGGGTCTGTGACGGAAACCATGTGGCACGCGATGCTCGACTTTAAGATAGAGCATGAGCTCAATATCCCTGTTCGGCGCGCCGATGGTGCAGGCCAGATCAGTCTTCATATGGCAGAGCGGGGACAGGATGCCTTCAAGCATTTCCAAGAGACTCTTCCGCTGGTGCACACAATTATGACGGCCTTCTATGGAGTGTTTGAAAATCGGTTCCTGCACCAAAGCCCCTTGTTTCTCACGCCAGAAAATCCCTTCACGCCACGGGAGAAGGACTGTCTTAAATGGGTGGCTCAAGGACTCTCAAGCAGCGACATTGCGGAAAACCTGAATGTGTCGGTCCGAACCGCCAAGTTTCATGTTGAAAACGCGATGAAGAAGATTGATGCGAAGACCAGAGCTGAGGCCGTCGCGATCGCTCTAACAAGAGGCCTTATTCAACTCTAGCCTGTCCAATTGGACAGCTTGGCGCGCCACCTTCTCTCAGTAGGCTCTCAGCACTCGTCATTTTTTGCGGTGCTTTCGATGCTTCTGTTTCTTTCCCCAACACCCGAGGTGGTGCGTCCATGAACCCGCTTACACCCCGTGAGCGGGATTGCCTCAGGTGGGCCGCGCAGGGCAATTCAAACTCAAGCATTGCGGCTAACCTTGGCGTTACGCCGCGCACGGCCAAGTTTCATATTGAAAACGCCATGAAGAAAGTCGGCGCGAAAACCCGCGCCGAGGCGGTCGCCCTCGCGCTTACGCGTGACCTCATCCAGCTCTAACCTGTCCATTTGGACAGCTAGGAAGTGAAATGCTCGTGAATAGTGTGGGCCTCCTGTTCTTTCTACGGGATATGTCTCATGCGCTTTTCATTTGCTCCTTCCATTCCTCACTCTTTTCTCAAAGCTCGCGAGTTTCAACGCGCAAGCCTTGCCGCATTGGCAGGCTTCTCGTTGGTCTCAGCTCCTTTGCACACTGTCCTCGCAGGTCCCTCTGATCCAACGGCGGCAAATCTCATAGCCAATGCGCGCCCAGGTGAGACAACGTCGACATCGTGTAACTCCAGCGGATTTATCGTTGTGACATTCATGGGGATGTCCGGCGGAAGCAGCATGGTGGAATCCAGCACAACCTGTACGCCTGGTGGCGGCGGGGGCGGTGGTGGGTCGACGCCTCTGCCAGCGCGCGTGCAATCCCAGTTAGAAAGTGACCTGGTAAGCCATCGCTTGGGGCAACTGGGCGGCGATCTAATGGATCATATTTCAGGCCTTTCGATGGACGAAATAGAGGACAAATTTGAAGATTATGACGACACCTCCGCGATCACGGATGAAGAGAAAACGGCGCTGCTTGCGAAATACCGCAGCGAGCTTTCTAAGGCCCGCTCTTCTCTCGCTCAGGCCAAGCGAAGGGTTTCGGAGCTGGGCCAACAACTGAGCGATGCCCTAGCAAATGCCGCTGCACGCCTTCCTGGTCTTGAAGCAGACCTCCAGAACGCCGAGGCAAGCTTGGCCAGCGCTTACCGCTATGCGCCCAACCTGCCAACTATGATGGGTGTTGTCGATGCCGGGACAAAGCTGGACGTACTCCAGCGTCAGGCGGAAGAATGGCGGATCAAATCCGAAAGTGCGTCCTATGGGCGGCCGGACTATGCTCGCAATATGTATGGTGCCGCCCAAGCCCGTGTGGCGCTGGCCGAACAGGAACTGGAGGCGGCAATAGCGGCCCACGACGCGGCAACCGAGGCGCATGTGGCGAACGCGCAAAGCGCGGTGGATGAGGCTAAAAGCGCGCTGGCTGGAAACAATTCCGCTGTTGAGTATTTGGAGGGCCAGCTTGCTACCGCCGAGTTTGAGCTTGTGAATGCCGAAAGCGAAGTTTCCGATCTGCAACGGCTCATCCGTAACATTGAATCACAAAACCAAGTCGCTGGTCCGTCTGGGGATACCTTCGATGTGCTGCGAACGCAGGGCCTAGAGTTTTGGTCACGAGGAACCGTTGCTTTCGCCGACGATACACAGGCCGGCCGCAATCAGGAAATTGAACAACAGGAAATCACTGTTGGACTCCAAGGACGCTACAGTGAACGCCTACTGCTCGGTCTCGCCGTCTCTTATGTGAATGGAGATAATGCAGACCAAACGGGGGCGGGTATCTCCACCGATACAGATACTTTCTTGGTGGCACCCTACCTTGCTTACCAGTTGAGCGAAGATCTCGCGCTTGATGCAAGCGGGGTCTATGGCGTCACGGATGTCGCGCTGACCCGCGCCGTCACTGCCACGGCAAACTATGACGCCACGACCATCGGCGGTCAGATTGGCTTGAGCCTCCGTCACAAGCTGTCTCAGGTGATCAGTCTAACCGGTCGTGTCGGTCAATCCTATGTCGTCACGGACAGTGATGGGTATACGGACACCGGCGGGGTGACGGTCGCAAGCTCAGACAATGAACAGGCGGCAACGTCTCTCTCTGGTCGTATCAATGTCTCTACTGACCCGGACTGGCGCTGGAATGGTGCGCTGCGGGTTCGCTACGACACGATTGATCCGGGCAACGGTGTTGACCGCCTGTACGGCGCACTTTCAACAGGGCTTGAATACAACCCCGGACCCTATGCTGTCTCGGTTCAGGCGAGCCGGACCGTTTTCCGCAGCAATTATCAAGCGACCGGACTGTCGCTGCAGATCCGTGTTCCGTTCTGATTGCCCGGCAACGGCGCTCCTCGCCGCTCTTGCGTTGGGGCTTCTCGGGGGGTGCGGCTTAACAACCGCTCCTTCCGACCTGTCGGCACCGAAGGTGCCGGTTTGGGTGTCCGTCAACGCGGCTTGGTCTGACGACCATGTGCAAGATCAGCTCGCCGCTGCGCAGAGGCGGTTTGCGGAATGCGGGGTTGCCCTGAGCTTCACAAATATGCCGGGCGTATCTGCCTCAAGAGAGATCCACTTCGTTTCATCAATAGAGAGGATCAACGGAGACGCCATCGAAGGACGGGCATTTGCGCTCAGAATGCCCAAACGAGCTGAAATCGCCTGGGCCACGCCAAACGGCACTCCTCTTGAACACAAGCAGACTGTAGCGCACGAGTTGGGGCACCTTTTCGGCCTTGGCCACGCGCCGCTGCATTCCATCAACCTCATGGCGCCGCATGGCTGCGAACTCTGCCGCTTCAGCGCCGCACAATGCCGCACCATCGAGGAGCACGCCAAAGCGCCACTCTGACGGCGTCGGATGTGACAGGGCCGTGAAAAGCTGAATCATTTCCGCGCCTTAGCCGCGTCTCAGCCTTGACAGGAATGCCCGGACTCCCTATTTCTGCTGCGCTTCGTTAGCACTCACCAAACTGGAGTGCTAACAAACCAAGAAATTTGAGAGAATTCCTGCACTTTTGCAGGCTTCAAGGGAGATATCTCATGAAATTCCGTCCTCTCCATGACCGGGTGCTGGTGCGCCGGGTCGAAGAAGACACGAAAACCGCTGGTGGCATCATCATTCCCGATTCAGCTCAGGAAAAGCCATCTGAAGGTGAAATCGTTGCTGCGGGTGCAGGCTCCAAGTCTGAAGATGGCAAAGTGACCCCATTGGACGTCAAAGCAGGCGACCGCGTTCTGTTCGGCAAGTGGTCCGGCACCGAAGTGAAGGTCGACGGCGAAGAGCTGTTGATCATGAAAGAATCCGACATTCTCGGCATCATCGAAGGCGGCAAGAAGAAGAAATAAGCATCCGCGCGGGGGTCCCCCAGCGCGGCTTTTTATTGCCTCAACTTCCCCAATGATTGCCGTAACAGAAGGAAAACCCAATTATGGCTAAACAAGTAACATTCGGCCGCGACGCCCGCGAAGAGATGCTGAACGGCGTCAACGTGCTCGCTAACGCCGTTAAAGTGACGCTCGGCCCGAAAGGCCGTAACGTTGTCATCGACAAGTCTTTCGGCGCACCGCGCATCACGAAAGACGGCGTGACGGTTGCCAAGGAAATCGAACTGGAAGAAAAGTTCGAGAACATGGGCGCCCAGATGATCCGCGAAGTTGCGTCCAAGACAAATGACGTTGCCGGTGACGGCACGACGACGGCGACGGTTCTGGCACAGGCCATCGTTCAGGAAGGCGCAAAAGCAGTCGCTGCCGGCATGAACCCCATGGACCTGAAGCGCGGTATCGACCTTGCTGTTGATGCAGCTCTTGCTGATCTCACCAAGCGCTCCAAGAAAGTGAAGTCGAACGAAGAGATTGCCCAGGTCGGCACGATCTCAGCGAACGGCGAAGCTGAAGTGGGCACCATGATCGCAGAAGCCATGTCGAAAGTCGGCAATGAAGGCGTGATCACGGTTGAAGAAGCCAAGTCGCTGGAAAGCGAACTCGACGTCGTTGAAGGCATGCAGTTCGACCGTGGCTACCTCTCTCCTTACTTCATCACCAACCCGGACAAGATGACGGTTGAGCAGGAAAGCCCGCTTATCCTTCTGCACGAAAGCAAGCTCACCAGCCTGCAGGCCATGCTGCCTATTCTGGAAGCTGTTGTTCAGGCATCGCGTCCGCTGCTCATCATTGCAGAAGACATTGAAGGCGAAGCGCTGGCGACCCTCGTGGTCAACAAGCTGCGCGGCGGCCTGAAAATCGCTGCTGTGAAGGCGCCTGGCTTCGGTGATCGCCGCAAAGCGATGCTCGAAGACATTGCGATCCTGACGGGCGGCACCGTGATCTCTGAAGATCTCGGCATCAAGCTTGAAAACGTGACCCTCGACATGCTGGGCACGGCCAAGTCTGTTGGCATCACCAAAGACGACACAACGATCGTCGATGGCGCCGGCAAGAAGAAGGACATCGAAGGCCGCGTTGCACAGATCCGCGCGCAGATCGAAGAAACCTCTTCTGACTATGACCGTGAGAAGCTGCAGGAACGTCTGGCGAAGCTCGCCGGTGGTGTTGCTGTCCTTAAAGTCGGTGGTGCAACGGAAGTTGAAGTGAAAGAACGCAAAGACCGCGTTGATGACGCTCTCAATGCGACCCGCGCTGCGGTTGAAGAAGGCATCGTCCCTGGTGGCGGCTCAGCGCTCCTGCGCGCAACCAAGGCTGTTGGAGCTCTTTCCAGCGACAATGCGGACATTCAGGCTGGTATCAAGATCGTGCTCAAGTCTCTTGAAGCACCGATCCGCCAGATCTCTGAAAATGCCGGTGTTGAAGGGTCCATCGTTGTGGCAACCATTCTTGGCAAGGCCGGTTCTTACGGCTTCGACGCTCAGAACGAAACCTATGTGGACCTGGTTGCTGAAGGCATTATCGACCCAACGAAGGTCGTGCGTACTGCCCTCACCGACGCCGCATCTGTTGCTGGTCTCCTGATCACCACGGAAGCGATGATCGCTGACAAGCCATCCGAAGGTGGTGCCGCTGGCGGCATGCCTGATATGGGCGGCATGGGCGGTATGGGTGGTATGGGCGGCATGATGTAATCATGTCGTCAGGCCTCCCGGCCCGACACACGAGATAATGACAACTCAGAGCAACTGAGGCGTCAAACGGAACCCGGTCCTTGCGTATCAAGGGCCGGGTTTTTTCATATCTCAGGCGTGTTGGTGCACAGCGACCGGCTGTACACCTCGCAGTGCCTGCGCGATGGAGGCGAGGTGCAAGAGGATAAGGATCGGCACAATGAAGGCTGGAATGAGCACCAGGGGAAACGCGCCCATGGCAACCGAGGTCGCGCCTTCGACCCAGCCCTCGATCTGAACCCGCGCGATGGTTCCCGTGCCCACGGCGACCACGAAATCCAGCAGACCGAAAATGTGAAAAGTCCAGAAGCGGCGGCTCTTGTTGAAATTGGGCTTGTGTAAGAGCCCTAGCGCAATGAAGGGCGCGGCCAATGCCACGGCCATATCGCCAAGCCCTGCTGGGAAGGCGAAAAGAGCGGGGAGCGCATTAAAGAAATAGAGAAACACAAACGCGCCGCCGATCATGCGCCAGCTGTGCAGCGTCACCAGCAGGACAGGATCAAGCGACAGGACCCAACTCCGAAAACGAGGCGAGATCAGATAGGCCGCTATGCCAAGGCCGACAGGGATCAGGATCGCCATCAAGGTGGGCAGGTTGGGGTCTGTTGGCGCCACGTCAAAGGTTCCCGCCAAAGAAAGCGCCAGGATAAGACCTCCCCAGAGCGCCAACACGGCGCCCATTTGAGGCCAGAGGTGAGGTATTTGAGATTGAGGGTTTCGGGTCATGATTATCTCCTTAGTTGTAGCTGCAACTTTCTAGACAAAACCAGAAAGGTGCAGCAGTCAGGACCTATCTGTTTTCTACGGGCTCGATTGATTGAAGAATGGACGTCAGCGTCTGCCAGGTGTCTTTCCCCAGCTCTTCGACAAAGGATGTTTGCGCTTTACGCCAATGGGGCTTTGCCTTTTCGAGGAGCTGCGCGCCCTTTCGCGTAAGGGAAAGGAGACGCAGGCGTCTGTCATCGCCTTCGCTGACCCGCACCAGCTTCTCTTTCTCAAGGATGCGCAGGTTGCGGGACATGGTCGTCTTATCCAAGCCCACCTTATTGGCGAGGTCGTTTTGCGAGACTTCTCCCGACCCCTGGATCTGGGCAAGAAGCGTGAATTGCGTTGTCTTCAACCCTATCGGCTGGAGCGCTGCATCATAGTGTCTTGCCGCCGTCCGCGCCGCTTTTCGCAGGTTTTGCGATGCGCAGTTCTCCGGGTTCAACATCTGGTGTCTGGTCATCTATCTTGCCTCCGATAGGTTGCATATACAACTTATTGGCGCCAGTTCAAGACGTATCAGCCCTATTCATCACAACCCGGCGGATTTAGAAGGAGTTTTTCTTTGACCTGACGCCCGTCCTTTGCTTCACTCCGCTTGACCCGACTGGTCCATATATTCCGCGTGACTGGCGAAAGTCCGTTTCCCTTTGAGGGAGCCGGATGTGGGAAACCGCTCCAATGATCGGAGCGCACAACCACAAGGGAGCGTGGGAGCCGAATTCAAAGCCGTTCGCCTGGGCAGCCTTTAAAGAAGAGCTGGCCGGGCGTTTGACATTTTGGCTTTGAAACGGAGACAACCCCATGACCTTAAACATGGATCTCAATCGGCTTCGCGAGGACCTCGCGCAAAAAGACCCCGACATTTATGCAGCGCTTGCATCTGAAGAAGACAGGCAACGCAAAGGGCTTGAGCTCATCCCTTCAGAAAACTATTGCTTCCCGGAAGTGCTTCCGCTGCTCGGCAGTGCCTTCACCAACAAATATTCGGAAGGCTATCCCGGGCGGCGCTATTATGGCGGCCAACCCAATACTGACAGAATTGAAACGCTCGCACGGGAACGGGCGTGCCGTCTCTTCAGGGCGGAGCATGCCAACGCGCAGCCGCTTTCAGGCTCACCCATGAACCAGGCGGTCTATCTCGGCTTGCTCGAGCCAGGCGACACAATCCTGGCGATGGATCTCAGTCATGGCGGCCATCTCACGCATGGGGCGCCGGTGAGCCATATGGGACGGCTGTTCAACTTCGTGCGCTACAAGACAGTTGGCGCATCGGGTGACATTGACTATGACGCCCTGGAGGAAAGCGCCGTCAGGGAACGTCCCAAACTCATTGTCTGCGGACACTCCTCTTATCCTCGGGAAGTGGACTATGGCCGTTTTCAGGCGATTGCCGACAAGGTGGGCGCGCTCACCATGGCTGATGTCTCCCACGTCGGGGGTCTGATCGCGGGAGATGCACTACAGAACCCGCTCGACCATGGCTTCGACGTGATGACCACGACGACCCATAAGTCTCTCAGGGGGCCGCGCGGCGGGCTCATTCTCTGCAAAGAGAAACACGGTAAGGCCATCGACGCGTCGGTCTTTCCGGGCCTCCAGGGCGGCCCGCATATGAATCAGGTCGCCGCCACTGCGCTTACCCTCAAGCTCGCCGCAGCACCAGCGTTCAAATCCTATGCTAAGGCCGTGCTGGTCACCGCCCAGGCGCTGGCCCAATCGCTCCGGGATCATCAGGTCAGGCTCATAACCGGGGGTACGGAGAACCATCTGCTTGTCATCGACACTGTCGCAAGTTTCGGCATTGACGGGCGCCAGGCGCAGGAGACCCTGGACCGGATTGACCTCACCACCAACAAACAGGTCATTCCCGACGACCCGAATCCGCCCATGCGTCCGTCAGGGTTGCGGCTGGGAACGCCGGCGCCCACCGCACGCGGCATGGGCGAGGCGGATATGGCGATTGTCGGCCGCTTGATTGCCTCTGCGCTCAGAGCGCCCGACGATGACGCCCATCTAGCAGGCCTTGCTGAAGAGGTTGGCGCGCTAACCGGCCGCTTTCCTGTCCCTGGACTTTAGGTTTCTGTTGTCGCAGCGATGAGTTCGCGCCGGATCATGTCCTGATAAACGGCCATGATCCGGTCACCTTCCTTGCGATCCACCGAAATTGCGAGACGGACCGCCATGCCCGTGAGTTGCATGACCAGGAAGCAGGCTGTTTCCAGCCGTTTCCAGTCTTTTCTGGGCGTGAACTTTTTGAGTGTACGAAAAACAATCTCGCCATTGATCCGACTGTCTTCGATATCGAGCACATTGAGCGTCTTGTCGGCCTGAATGCCAAACCAGATATCGCGGGCAACGGGTTCTGCCAGAAAGAGCTCGTAATAAGCCATCAGGGTCGACTTCAACGCTGCCTCGCCCTCTTCCAGACACGTCACTTCCCCCATGGCTTGGGCGAGTCCGTCATGCACCAGCTCCATGATCCGCTCCGCCAGCGTGATGATGATGGCCGCTTTGTCCGGGAAGTATTGATAGACAGACCCAATCGGCACACCTGCGCGCGTCGCCACATCGCTCATCTTCAAATGTTCACTGCCGCTCTCCTCAATGAGGCTCCGCGCGGCATCCAAAATCCGCTCAAACCGCTCTTTTGCGCGGGCCTGGGTCGGGATTTTGCGCACGGAGGTTCTTTTTTCGGTGTCGGCGACAGCGGGCATTTTGGGGTTTCGGTCTCTGGCTAAAGATTCTGCTTGATTCTCACAATATGAGGGTTTATCACTTTTTACAAATATGAGGAACCCTCACAATTGGAGCCCATCATGACAGCTTCTCCCCCATCTGATCGTGCATGCATTGTCGGCGCTGGCCCAGGTGGCTTGGCGCTCGCCCGAACCTTCAAACTGCTCGGTATTGATTTCGATATTTTCGAGAGACATTCCGACGTCGGTGGCATCTGGGATGCGAGCAATCCGGGCTCGCCCATGTATGCCTCGGCGCATTTCATTTCCTCGAAGACGCAGTCGCACTACACGGATTTCCCAATGCCGGACAACTACCCGGACTATCCGTCGAACACACAGATCCATGCCTATATGCAGGCGTTTGCGCAGGAGTATGGGCTGTATGATGACATCACCTTCAACACGGAAGTCACCCATACCAAGTTTGAGAAAGATGGCTGGCAGGTCACGCTCTCCAATGGAGAGACACGTCCCTACCGCTGGCTCATCTGCGTCAACGGCACCAACTGGCACCCAACGCTCCCTGACTGGGCCGACGATCCGTTCGACGGCGAGGTCCGCCACGCCAACACTTTCCACCACATGGATGAGTTTCGGGGAAAACGGGTCCTGGTGGTTGGCGCGGGCAATTCGGGCTGTGACATTGCCTGCGACGCTGCAGCGGCGGGCGAGGCGGCCTTCATCAGCCTGAGGCGCGGCTATCACTTCATCCCAAAGCACATCATGGGCAAACCGGCTGACGTCTTCGCCCATGAAGGTCCTCATTTGCCCATGTGGCTATCCCAAAAGGTGTTTGGACTGCTTTTGCGGTTCATGAATGGAGACCTTACTCGCCTTGGGCTTCCGGCCCCCGACCATAAGGTCTTTGAGAGCCACCCCATTCTCAACACCCAGCTGCTTCACTATCTCGGGCACGGCGACATCAAGGCCAAAGGGGATGTTAAGCGCCTGGACGGCAAACATGTCGTGTTTAAAGACGGATCGCGCGAACAGATTGATCTGGTGCTCTGCGCGACCGGGTATGAGTGGAAAATTCCCTATGTCGATCCGTCGGAGTTCACCTGGAAATCGGGACGCCCCGATCTCTACATGAACCTGTTCGTGAAGGATCACCCCAATCTGTTCTCGCTTGGCTTTATGGAAACGAATGGCGGAGCCTACAAACTCTTCGACAACATGGCCGACCTGATCGCCCGGGCGATCCTGGCGGAGCGGGATCGGCCGAAGCAGGCAAAACGCTTCCACAAGCGTCTCGCCAATTACCAGCCGGATCTATCCGGCGGCGTCAACTATGTCGGGTCAGACCGGCATGCGACTTATGTGAATATCGACGCTTACAAAAATGCAATGGCCGAGCTGCGGAAACATATGGGCTGGCCTGAAATCCCGGACGGCCATTATGACGCTGTCCGGAATCCTGCCAAGGCACGGGCAGAAGCAGCATGAGCAGAACCGTCATGATTACCGGCGCAGCCGGCGGTCTCGGCCGCGCGCTGGCCGCAGAGTTTAGAGCTCGGGGCGATCAATTGGTCCTAACCGACCGGTCCGCCGAATTGTCTCAGCTTCCCTCGGATACAGCTATGGAGATGCTGGAGGCTGATCTTTGTAATGACGCGGACCTGGACCGGCTTTGTCGGCGTTTGGAAAGTGGTAGCCCCGCCATTGATCTTCTGATCAATAATGCAGGCATTGGCATGCCCGGATCCGTGTCTGCGATTGACGACACTCTGCTGACCAAGCACATCGACATCAATCTGACGGCACCCATGCGCCTTTGCCAGGCGGCCGCGCGGGGCATGCTGGCGCGAGGAAAAGGCCAGATCTTCAACATCGTCTCTTTGGCAGGCCTCTTCCCGCTCAAAGACAGTGCGCCCTATACCGCCTCGAAGTTCGGCCTTCGGGGCTTCACCGCTGCGCTCGCGCTGGAGCTGGCGCCGCATGGCATTGCGGTAGGCGGTCTCTATCCCAGCGCTATTGACACGCCGATGTTGCGCGAAGAAATGTCTCACCCGGAAGGCTCACCGCTCAACTTTGCAGGCAATGCGGATCCCCTCTCTGCCGAGGAGACCGCACAACACATCATACAGGCGCTCGCCACCGGCGATCTGGAAACATGGCTTCCCAAAAGCGAGGGGCGCATGGCGGGCCTTGTTATGGCCTTTCCAAAAACGCTCAAACGAGTGTTTCGGTATATGGAAACGCAAGGCAATAAAAAGAAGCAGGCCTATCTGGCGAGCCTTCAGACCTAACTGCCTATCGCCCGAGCCGTTTCAGCAACTGATCGTGGAGCACGTTTTCCGCCGCGAACAGATAATCGGCCTTGCTGGCTGACACCGTCTCGGCTCCCTCCTGACGCAGGTGATCGGCCACTGCCTGAACCTGCGCGGTCGGGCAGATCACGCGGACCTCACCGCCACCGTCAAAGGCGCTGGTCACATCAGCCGCACATTGATAGTGCCGGTCCAGGTCTTCCGCGATCTTGGCTGGGTCAAAAGGACCACGCGCCGCGACCAGCATGTGATTTTCCGCGCGATCCCGCGCATCCAAGCGATCAAGGATTACCCGCGCGGCGCGAAGCTGGGCCTCTCCCCAGTCAGCACCAAGCGATGCCACAAGGTTGGCTTCGCTCCGAAGCATGACCCCATCGTCGAGGATCTTGAGATTGTTCGCCACGAGGGTCGCGCCTGTCGAGGTAATGTCGACGATGGCTTCTGCGGAGCCCGCAGCCGGCGCGCCTTCTGTCGCCCCGAGGCTTTCCACAATCCGGTAATCATTGATCCCGTGGTCGGCAAAAAACATCCGCGTCAGATTGAAATATTTCGTTGCAACGCGCAGGCGTTTGCCGCGCTTGGCGTGAAAGGCGAGCGCGACGTCATCCAGGTCCGCCATGTTGTCGACGTCAATCCAGCTCTGAGGCACAGCCACCACCACATCCGCGTGGCCGAAGCCCAGCTTGAGCAACAGCTCGACGCTCTGGTCTGGTTCGGCCAGCTTCTCCCGGATCAGGTCTTCGCCGGTGATGCCGAAGTGAATTGTGCCCTGTTCCAGGTTGCCCGCGATTTCAGACGCCGACAGAAAGGCGATCTCAACATCCGAGACACCTTTCAACGTGCCGGTATAGCCGCGTCCGCCATGTTTGGAGACATTCAAGCCTGCCCGTTTGAAGAACTCAGACGCATTCTCCTGGAGACGGCCTTTGGAGGGGAGACCCAGAATGAGTTTGTCGGCGCTCATTTCTTTTCTCCCCTGTTGGTCGCAAGAAAGAGCCTTTCCAGCGCGATCGCACACCCGACTGCCTGTACAGGCTGGAGCGCGCCAAGGCTCTGGAGTAGACCATCGTAGCGGCCCCCGCCCATGATCACAGCATCATTCCCCAATTCCGGCACCCGCAGTTCGAAGACGTGACCTGTGTAGTATTCCAACTTCCGCCCGAAACCGGTTGAGAAAGTAGCGCGCCCCAGGTCGACGCCTGCGTCGGAGATCGCCGTCAAACGCGTCGATAGTTTTTCCAACGCGGCGTCTGCCGCAATGCCGTTTTTCTTGAAAAGGCTCTCTACTTGTCCTACGGCATCCGCTGCCGGAACTGAGATCTTCATATAGTCCCCAATGATCGCGGCTGCGTCTTTGGGCATCTGTTCTGTGGTCGCCTCACCGGCCTTCTCCAGCAAGCGACTGGCAATCTCGTCGACACCGCGCCCACCCACAGGCGCAATGCCTCCGAGTTTTAACACATCGTTCAGCAGCGTTGCTGCTTGGGCTTCGTTGAGACCGGCGATCACAGAAAGGAGGCCATCCTGATCTTTACTGGTCGCCGGGCCTTCACCGTTGGAGAGGTCTGTCAGAAGGTTTGCGAAGAATTCCGGTCGCCAGAACTGCCGACGTAGCCGTCCTTTCCACCCTTTGGGGATGTCAATCGCATCTATGAGCGCCCCGAAAAGGGAGAGATCGCCAAGCTCCAACTGATAATCAATGAGACCTGCGGCTTCGACCGCGGCAATGCCGAGGCGCGTTACTTCCGCGTCTGCAGCCGCTTCTTCTACAGCGCCCAAAATCTCAAGACCGCACTGATTGTATTCGCTGAGCTTGTCGGAGCCGGCTGGCTGATACCGGTAAACCGGCCCGCTTGAACACAAACGGCGCGGCGCTGCGCCTGACGGATCATTCTCCAGATAAAGACGGCATACGGGGATTGTGAGTTCCGGCCGCAAACAAAGCTCCCGGCCACCCGCATCGGTGAAGAGGTATGTGCGGCGTCTGATATCTTCGCCGGAACGATCGAGGAAAATGTCAGCTGGTTGCAGAACGGGCGCCGCCACGGGCTCGAATGACGCAGCTTCAAAGGAAGCACGCACAGCCGCAGCTTGTTGCTCGCGTGCCTTCAGCTCGTTTCCACTGCTGGAAATGCTTGTCATGGTCTTATCCCGCACCGCCCCGATTTAGGGTCATGATTACGGGCTCCTGTCTAACATGGAAATGCAAAAAATTCTGAAAGAGTGTTGCCGGTCGGGCCCACATGACGTCCGCCGCCAGCCGGCGGGTCAGTGGGCCTTGCTATGTCGGCCCAGAATTTCCTGCACATGTGCGACGAATTCGGCGCGCGGCACGGACACCTGCGCGTGGGCGCTTTCCCGCCATTCCGCATTGTCGGTGATTTCTTCGGATTTCTGCGCGCCGAGGATCAAGTCTTTCAGTGTTACTTCACCCTTTGCCCGCTCATCCTCACCTTCGATGACCACGACAGGGGCGCCGCGGCGGTCCGCGTATTTCACCTGCGCGCGCATGCCAGACCCGCCGAGATAGAGTTCGGCCCTGATGCCTGCTGAGCGAAGTTCCGCAACCATCTTCTGGTAACCGGGCATCGCATCCTTATCCATCACCAGAACAATGACCGGCGCGGCCACAGTGTTCTCTTCGACCTTGTCCAGGGCTTCCAGAGCCGCGAACAGGCGGCTTACACCGATGGAGAAACCGGTTGCCGGCACCTTCACGCCTTTGAACCGCTCGACAAGGTCGTCATACCGTCCGCCGCCGCCGACAGAGCCGAAACGACGTTGCTGACCTTCCTCGTCGGTCGCTTCAAATGTGAGTTCGGCTTCGTAGACCGGCCCTGTGTAATAGCCAAGGCCACGGACAACCGCTGGGTCAAATGCGACGCGGTCTTCCTGATATCCAACCGCTGTCAGAAGCGCATCAATTTCGCGGAGCTCCGCAACACCTTCCAGACCAATCTCACTGTTTCCAACAAGGGTCTCCATTGCAGCACATACCGCGGCGCGTGACCCGCCGCCGGCTTCCGTGAAGGCAATGATACGCTCTATCTGTTCCTCGGACAGGCCCGCGCCTTCGGTGAAGTCGCCTGACTCATCCTTGCGTCCTTTGCCTAAGAGAAGCCGCACACCTTCGCTGCCCAGTCGATCGAGCTTGTCGATCGCCCGCATCACAGTCAGGTGCTGTTTTTCAAACTCAGGACCTTCACCGACAATGCCGCACGTCTCGAACACGCCGTCCAGCACTTTGCGATTGTTGACGCGCATGACATAGGAACTGCGCGGGATGCCTAGAGCCTCCAGACAGTCCGCCGCCATCATGCACATTTCCGCGTCCGCGGCAGGACCGGGCGCGCCTACGGTGTCGGCATCAAACTGTGTGAACTGGCGGAAGCGGCCCGGCCCGGGCTTTTCATTGCGCCACACCGGCCCTGTCTGATACCGACGAAATGGCTTCGGCAGCCCGTCGTAATTCTCTGCCACAAACCGCGCCAAGGGCGCCGTCAGGTCGTAGCGGAGCGATAGCCATTGTTCGTCATCATCCTGGAACGAAAAGACACCTTCATTCGGACGGTCTTCATCGGGCAGGAATTTGCCCAGCGCGTCGGCATATTCAAAGGCTGAGGTCTCAAGCGGCTCGAAGCCGTAAAGTTCATAAATGTCGCGAATACGCGCAAGCATGGCGTTTTCCGCGCGGACCGTTGCCGCCGGAATATCCCTCAACCCCTTTGGCACCCGTGCCTTGGGGCGAAATGTCTTTTTCTTCTTCGCCATTTTGCCGCTCTCGGCCCGATTTCTGCTTCGTTTGAGCCGCGCATAGGTAACGCAAGCCCGCAGAAGCCGCAAGCCTCACCCCACTGACAAGTCTTTGCAGCCTCAGACTCTTTCGGATTTGTATGTCTGCCACTTGTTGGTTTGTTCTTCTTATGTTCCAATGCACCAAAACAGGGAGATCAAGGCGCATGGAACAGCGATACAGCATCATCACATTCGGCACGTCTGATATGGATCGGACCCGATCGTTTTATGAAGATCTTCTGGGCTGGCAGCCTTTCATGACGGAAGGCATGACGGCCTATGACGCTGGCGGCTTCGTGTTCGGTCTGTTCGGTCACGAAGACCTGGCGAAGGATGCGGATCTGGATCCAACACTCCCGGCAGCTGGCTATCAGGGCTTTGCTGTGGCCTATAACGCGCGAAGCGAAGCAGAGGTTGATGAGTTGCTTGCCCTGATCGGTGACAAGGGCGCTGCCTATGGTGCCAAAGTCTTGAAGCCAGCACACAAGGCGTTCTGGGGTGGGTATTCAGGCTATTTCGCCGACCCGGACGGCCATGCCTGGGAAGTGGCCTTCAATCCCTACTGGACCTTCAAAGAAGATGGTCGCCTCAACTTGCCGAAGCCGGAGAGCGCCTAACGTCCGCTTCTGACCGTTGCTCAGAGGTTAATTGTTAAGGGTTCGGCAAGGATAGCGTAGGACTTGGGCCCAATTCTGTAAGCCGCTGAAAAAGCTTCTGAAAACGCCGCTCATGGACAAGATCGGTGCTTGTGTTTCAGGCGCCAAAAACACCTAAATAGCGCTTTTCTTTACGCTCTGTTTACCAAGGGGGTCGCATGGTTAGCGAAAGCTTAATGACGAGACCATCGAATGATTCGATCAGCCCCACGCCCTGCCGACTTAGGGACGTCTGCCCAGCAGGCCGTGACAGCCAGTCTTTCACGGGCGCCTGGCCGCCCGTCGCTCGCGCTCGTCAGCGACGCGGCGTTGCCGGACTCTGTTTTTGACGCGCTGGACGCTGATGTTGCGCGGATCACCCGGTCACGGGGCATCGCCCCTCTTCTTGCCCCCGGCCTTGACGCTGTCCTCTACGATATGGGCCCTGCGTCAGCTGAGGATTTCAACGCCCTCAACCGTATTGTGAGCCTTGGCCCCGACGTGCCGGTCATCGCGCTCTTCGAAACCCATGTGTTCAGCCAGACCGTTGCGGCACGAGCTATAGATCACGGCGCCGACGACGCCTGCATCTTCGACGCTTTTCACGCCGAAGACCTGCTGATACCGACAACGGTCGCCATCGCCAGGTTTGCGCGAAACAAACGTTCATTGCCGGCGACGGCTCCTGAGCCAGGGGGACAACCCGAAGCCAAAAACGACGGCACGGCACCGGTGACCGTCGTTCAGGAAGCGGCCGATGCGATGGTCATTCTCGATAATGATGGAAAGGTCGCTTTCGCCAACGCCGCAGCTGCGGACCTGTTGGGTCGCCCGTTGGAGTCGCTCGCCGGAGAGCGGTTGGACATGCCGACCACACCTGGTGAGCGCGACATTCGGATCAAACACCCCAGTGGTGAGGAGCGAACGGCCGACCTCCGGATTGTCGAAACCGAATGGGGCGGACAGCCCGCGCGTGTTGCTGCCTTCACAGATACAACCGTGCGAAAGCATCTGGAACAAACAATTCGCGATGCGGAGAAACAGGGGCTCACGTCAGAGCGGCGGACCAACAGCTTTTTCTCAAACGTCAATCACGATCTCCGTACGCCCCTTACCCACATAATCGGCTTCTCAGAGATCATGAAGGACGCGCAGTTTGGACCACTGGCGGATCGCTATAGAGAGTACGCCCGGGATATCCACCAATCCGGCACCATGCTGCTGGATATGATCGAGGATCTGCTGAGTATTGCTGAGTCAGAACCTGACGACACATCTCTTGCAAACGATATCTGCAGCATTGATGGGCTTCTGGAGACGGTCGTTACCGCACAGAAACGCAAAGCGACAGAGGCCGGGGTCACACTTTCCTTGAAACCCTGCCCGGATGTCCCCGGATTTCGCGGTGATGTAAAGAAGCTGCGACAGGGTGTTTTCCGGCTTATCTCAGAGCTTTTGCACACCACAGGCAGTGGGGCGCATATCGAATTGGGGGTCAGCGAAAGCCAGCAATCTCTGACCATCCGCGCCGCCATCGACGCGCCTGACGGAACCGAAATGGTGCTGCCTTATGACGAGCTCAGCCAAGATGCCTGCGCTGTTGTGGAGGATCCGTTTGTCAGCGCCGAAGGCCGAAGCCGTCCGCGAGACATGGGGCTCGCGTTGTCTCTCACACGCAAAGTGACTGAACTTCACGGCGGCACATTATCCATCGAGCATTGCTCAAAAGGCCATGCGGTCGTTGAAATGATATTACCAGCCGCGCGGCTCGTGCGCTGAACGCGTTCAGCTAGTCAAAAAGAGCGTCAATATCGGCCTGGCTTGCCCGATCATCTGCTTCCGGCATTGACGGGCCATTTGCAAGCACGCGTCCTTCCGGCAGCTCCGCATCTGCGGAACCATCGTCCGCCGCGTCAATGCCCTCAAAGCCTGCCTCACCCCAAATTGTCTGCATGCTTTCAATGCGCGCCTCGATGTAGCGAAGGGCATTCACAACTTTGGTAATCCGCTGACCGGTAATGTCCTGGAAGTTGCAGGCTTCGAATATAGCGACGACCTGCTCCTGGATTTCCAGCGCCTGGCTTGCCTCCACACCTTCCAATGTCGTGCTCAGAGTTGATGCATTGGCGTCGATAATTTCTACGGCGCCGAGAATACCCTCAGTCGCTGCCTCAGTACCCGCAACAACTTCATCAAGCTCATCGGTCACCGACCTGATGCGCTCAGAAGAGGCGCCATCATAGCGCAGCGCAACGATCTCACTTTTTGTTCGCTGAATAGCAGCCTGCATCAGGTCCAATTCGGACTTGAGCTTAGCCGCTTCCTTGATCTCTTCTTTGTATTTGTCTAGCAGCGCGTCTGGCGCGGCAACAGGAAGATCGAAATCCACTCCGCCGCTTGTGCTTACCGACTGTCCAAGCTGACCGATAGCATCCATAACTTCTTGATGCCGTTCCGCCGCGACACTGTCGGGAACATGTGCTTCAGAAGCGAGCCCAATGGTCTCTTCAGCCTCGACGCGATCCCGTGTGTGAATATTCACGGTCTCAATTCTGAATTTTCTTCTTGGCTTGCCCATAAAAATTCTCGCCCTGCGATCGCCGTGGTTCCTTCAATAAACGAGGAACTCCCAAAGCGACGGTAAGGGTAATTCGCTAACAAGCGGTTTAGTCCAAATGGATTGGCGAAATTAACATTCTGTTCACCATGAGATGCTCATTGAGACAAAGCAAAAGTGACTGGCAGATCCTCGGCCTTGGACTAGAGTAGGATGATGTTAACGCGCCTCATATCCAATGCCCATGGGATTTCCCCCTCTTACTTCGGCGTCGGTATGGGCCTTGGCGGTCTCGCGAGCGCTTGGACTCAGGCGGCATCTGTGTTTCCAGATGCGGCCTGGATCGCCCATGTCCTGTTTCTCACGACGCTCGTCATCTTCACCGTTGTAACGCTGGCCTATAGCGCCAAAGCGATCTTGTTCCTTCCGCGAGTCGTGGCGGACTTTTGCGACACCAACATCGCGAATTTCTTCCCTGGCTTCACCATCACCCTGCTTCTCCTGGCGTCCTGGCTGGATCAGTTGAGTTTTGCCGTTGGGGTCTTCTTGTGGACCCTCGCTGCCATCGCCCATGTTTGCCTGGCGATCTTCATTTTGCGCAACTGGATCGTCCACAATGTTGAGATTACGCGGGCCAACCCATCCATGTTTGTACCCATCGCGGGCTTGTTTGTCGTCCCCGCGACGCTTCCTCCAACAGGATCAACACCAATCGCGATGTTCTGCTTCGCGGTTGCACTTCTTTTCTGGTTGGCGCTGCTTCCCGTCGTTTTGAACCGGATATTGTTTCACGGTCAGTTGCCGCAGCAGTTTCTACCGACGCTCTTTGTCCTCATTGCCCCGCCTGCGCTTGCCGCCTCCTCCACAGCCGTGCTCATGGGCGCATTCACACCGTTGGCGGACCTTTTCTTCTTCGCCGGGCTGTTCGTGGCATTGCTTCTCGCCACAATGGCGCGCCAGTTTTTTGCGCTGTCCTTCCAAATGTCCTGGTGGGCTTTCACCTTCCCGTCAGCCGCCCTCGCCGGGGCAGCACTTAAACGGTATGCAATGATGCCATCGCCGGAGCCTTCAGTCGGGTTGTTAGCTGTCGCCCTTCTGTTTGCTGCCACGTTGATCATTGGGTTCGTCAGCTGGCGAACGCTGCACGCCCTCCTGTTCGCCCCCTCGAAAGAAGGCGTGGAGGCAGAGAGCTAAAATCGGGAAAGCTCAAACCTGACCGGGATGGTGACCGTAAAGCTGGAGCGGCCGAGATCAGCTGGTATTGCCGGGAGCGGCGCCGCCCGCTTCAACATTTTTGCTACTTCCTGATCCAACATCTCATATCCACTTGAGTCCACAATCTCATATTGCGTGACACTACCGGCGGCATTCACCGTGAAGGACAAGGTCACCACCCCCTCAATGTTGCGGCGCCTGGCGGCTCTGGGATAGCGCTTGTGGCGTGCGAGCCAGCTTGCGAGCATTGCCGTGTAGTCAGCTGCGACATCCGCATTTGAAACCCCGATCGCTGCCGACGCCTGACCCTGCCCGACGCTCGGCGTTTCCGGCGCGATTTGCTGGGGTGCAGCCGCTGACGGCCTGGGTTCCACTGCTGGTTTCGGTGCTGATTGTTCTGTCCGTCTTGGCGGTATCTCAACCGGTGGAAGTTCTACAACCGGCTCTGGGGGTTCCGGCTGCTCAGTGCGTTCAGGTTCCGAGAAAACAGTCTCTTCCTCATCAACCGACTCTGTCTCTGAGCGGTCTTCATTGGGACTGGTGCTGGGCGCAAGCGTTAATGTCATCGAGCCCGCGCCGGGATCGGCCAATTCGATTGCGGGCGTCCACCACCAATAGACGCCGGCCGCCGCATGGAGCAGGAGCGCGAGGGTCAACACTACAACCCACTCTTTTGATGATCCCCTAGACACTAGACTCTATTCCACACCTTCTGAGGGCACGCCAAAGGCCGACACGCCACGCACATGTTCTTCGACATGCAACTTTCGCTTAAGCGGCGGAAAGGCGCGCTGGGAACAGTCGAGGCGTTCACATAACCGACAATTAACGCCGATGGGGGTTGCTGCTTCTTCATTGTCCAGGTCATGGCCCAAGGAGTAGGCGAAATCGCGGGCGTGAGAAATATCACATCCGAGCCCGACGACATATTGGTCGCCCGGCACGCCGATACCAGACCCAGCGCGGCTCACCGTTCTGGCAATGGAGAAGTAGCGGGTCCCGTCATCCATGGCGACGACCTGGGTATAGACCTGCCCGGGGACGCGGAAGGCATCGTGGACATTCCAGCGCGGACAGGTGCCGCCAAAGCGCGCAAAGTGGAAGCCCGCCGCGGAGAAGCGTTTCGACACATTCCCGGCATTGTCGACCCGGATGAGGAAGAAGGGAATGCCTCGGGCCCCTGCCCGCTGGAGCGTTGTCAGCCTGTGGCAGACCTGTTCGAAGCTTGTGCCAAAACGCCTTCCCAGCAGACGTATGTCATATTTTGTTTCTTCCGCGGTTCTGAAAAACGCGTCATAAGGCATGAGCAGCGCGGCGGCGAAATAGTTGGCAAGGGCGATCCGCAGCAGGCGGCGCGCCTCATCGTCACTCAGTCCGGATTGCTCAACCAATTGCTCAAGGGTCTTGGCCTGTTCAAGAAACCCCACCTGATAGGCGAGCTGGAAGGAGCGCCCGGGCTGGTCCAGCAATTCCGACAAGAACATGGTCTGGCGATGGCGGTCATAACGCCTAAGCTCACCGGACATGAAATCTGCGGGCACAACACGGGTGCTTACCCCGTGCGTGTCTCTTAGATAATCACGCAGCGCCACATAGGGCTCGTCCGCGGAGAGTTTTGCGCTGGCATAGAGGTCTTCCGCCGCTTCATCCAGTGCCGGAAAGTGGTTGGTGTGGGCATTGATATATTCACGTACCTCTTCGATGGGCAGCCCTATGGCCTGAGCCGAGGTGTCATCGTCCCGGTCCGCCAAGCGCTCCGCCAGCAAAGACGAGGCCTCCACTGCTTCCTGGTAAGAGCGATAAAGGGTGGCCACCGCATCTGCGATGGCGGGTGTTGCATCAGCCACATCCTTCAAATCCTGATCCGAGAGACCGGCATCGCGCATGAGCGGGTCAGAGAAGACTTCTTTCAATGCTGACAAGGCCCGCGCCTCTTCATCTCCGCCCAGCGAACGCAGATCGACATCGAAAACATCGGCCATTCTGAGCAGGATCTGAGCGGAAACCGGCCGCTGATTGCGTTCAATCAGGTTCAAATAGCTCGCGGAGATGGAAAGTTCATCCGCCATGCGCGCCTGAGTTAACCCTTTGTCACGACGCAGCCGCCGGACCCTGGGTCCCGCGAAAACCTTCTTGTCCTGCCGCTCATACGCCATTTTCTGCGCTTTCCTGTCATCAAACTTTACAAGATTTACATTTACTACAGAATCTTACCGGAATCGTGTAAAGATTTTTACTTTAATATTTTCAATGACTTATGAATCGTTGGACAATCCTTTGTACGGGTTGTATGACCCCGCCTAAAGTACCCTGACGCTACGATCAGGGACCACCCAGTGACAGCGGAGGTTTGAGACCATGAGCCAGGCTCAGGTGAAGTCCAGCGTTGAGGGCGTCGAAATTGTCGGCGCAATTAAGCCAGGATATGAACGCGTTCTGACGGACGAGGCCCTGGCCTTTGTCGCAGATCTGGAACGGAACTTTGGCGGCCGCCGCCGCGAGCTTCTGGAAGCCCGTGCCGAGCGCCAAAAGCGGTTCGACGCCGGCGAACTGCCCGATTTCCTGCCGGAAACACAGTCTGTGCGGGATGGCGACTGGAAGATTTCCCCGATCCCCAAAGATCTGCTGGATCGCCGGATTGAAATTACCGGCCCCGTCGACAATCGGAAGATGGTCATCAATGCGCTGAATTCCGGCGCGAATTCCTACATGACCGACTTTGAAGATGCGTCGTCACCGACCTGGGACAATATGATCGGCGGTCAGCTGAACATGATGGACCTGTGGGCGGGCACCATTGGTTTCACGGATGAGAGCAACGGCAAATCCTATGACGCGCTGCCCTTGGACGAGCGGGCGACATTGATCACCCGTCCTCGTGGCTGGCATCTGGAAGAAGCCCATATCAAGGTCGACGGCCAGAATATGTCCGGCGGCATGTTCGACTTCGGCATGTACCTCTTCCACAACCACGCCAATCTCAAAGCCAACGGCACGGGCCCCTATTACTACCTGCCGAAGATGGAAAGCCATCTGGAAGCACGTCTGTGGAACGATGTCTTCACACACGCAGAAAAAGCACTGGGTCTGCCGGTCGGCACGGCGCGCTGTACCATCCTGATCGAAACGCTGCCTGCAGCTTTCGAGATGGATGAAATCCTCTACGAAATGCGTGACCACATTGTCGGTCTGAACTGCGGTCGTTGGGATTACATCTTCAGCTACATCAAGCGCCTGGGCAAAAACCCCAACTACATTCTGCCCGACCGGGCACAGGTGGTGATGGGCGACGCGTTCCTGTCGGCCTATTCTCTGCTCCTCATCAAGACCTGCCACAAGCGTGGTGCGTTCGCGATGGGTGGCATGGCCGCGCAGATCCCTGTGAAAGGTGACGATGCCGCCAATGAAGCGGCGTTTGCAAAAATCCGCGCGGACAAAGAGCGTGAAGCCAATAATGGTCACGATGGCACATGGATCGCCCACCCAGGCATGGTCGATGTGGTGAGCGAAATCTTCGGCAAGCTGCCGGAGACCAATCAGCTTGCGCGTCAGCGCCAGGACGTGAATGTCGGTCAGAAAGAAATGATCGAACCTCACAAAGGCGAGCGCACAGAAGAAGGCCTGCGAGAGTGCTGCCGTGTTGGCGTTCAGTACATCGAAGCCTGGCTTGGCGGCCGCGGCGCGGTCCCGCTCTACAATCTTATGGAAGATGCGGCGACGGCTGAAATCAGCCGGACCCAGATCTGGCAGTGGCTCTATCACGAAGTTGATCTTGCCGATGGTCAGAAGGTCACAAAGGAGCTCTTCCAAACGCTTCTCGACGATGAAATGAAGAAACTAGAAGAAACGCTCGGCGAAGAGCGTTGGACATCCGGCCATTTTGACGAGGCGATCGCCATGTTCGCTGAAATGGCAACATCCCGGGAGTGCGAGGAATTCCTCACCCTGCCGGCCTATGAACTTCTCGTCAAAAGCGGGAACTAACAAGACTACCACTCAACCGATAGCTCGACTGAGTGTCACCTCTAACAAAAGGACAATGCTATGAGCAAAACGTTCTACGATATTATCCCTAGCGCCCCGGCTGGTCGCTTCGACGACGTCGAGCGCAACTATTCGGTTGAAGATGTTGAAAAGCTTCGCGGCTCTTTCCCCATCGAATACACACTCGCAACACGCGGTGCGAACAAGCTGTGGGAAGGTCTTCACACAGAAGACTACATCCACTCACTTGGTGCTCTTTCCGGCAACCAGGCCATGCAGATGGTTCGCGCTGGCCTGAAAGCCATCTACCTGTCCGGTTGGCAGGTTGCGGCTGACGCCAACACAGCGTCTGCCATGTATCCTGACCAGAGCCTCTACCCTGCCAATGCAGGTCCAGAGCTCGCCAAGCGCATCAACCGTACGCTGCAGCGTGCCGACCAGATCGAGCATTCTGAAGGCGGTGCACAGCGTGACTGGTTCGTGCCGATCGTTGCTGACGCGGAAGCTGGTTTCGGCGGTCCTCTGAACTGCTTCGAAATCATGAAAGCTTACATCGAAGCAGGCGCCGCTGGCGTCCACTACGAAGACCAGCTCGCTTCTGAGAAGAAGTGCGGTCACTTGGGTGGCAAGGTTCTGATCCCAACGAAAGCTCACGAGCGTAACCTCAACGCTGCACGTCTTGCTGCAGACGTTATGGGCACACCAACGCTAATCATGGCTCGGACAGACGCAGAATCTGCGAAGCTCATCACGTCCGACGTTGACGAGCGGGACCATGAGTTCATCGACTTCGACGCTGGCCGGACGCCTGAAGGCTTCTACCGCCTGAAAGACGGTACGGGCGTTGATCACTGTATCGCTCGTGGTAAGCAGTTCGCGAAATATGCTGACCTGCTGTGGTGGGAAACTTCTGTACCGAACCTCGACGACGCGAAGCGCTTCGCTGAAGAAGTTCGCAAAGAGCACCCGAACCAGATGCTGGCTTACAACTGCTCACCTTCCTTCAACTGGGAAGCAAACCTGGACAAGGACACCATTGCCAAGTTCCAGCGTGAAATCGCAGCAATGGGCTACAAGTACCAGTTCGTGACGCTTGCTGGCTTCCACCAGCTCAACTACGGCATGTTCCAGCTCGCTTCCGGCTACCGGGATCGTGGCATGGCTGCTTACTCCGAACTGCAGCAGGCTGAGTTCGGCGCAGAAGGCGACGGCTACACAGCTACGCGTCACCAGCGTGAAGTTGGCACCGGCTACTTCGACATGGTGTCTGTGGCCGCTGCTGGCGGCGAAAGCTCAACAACGGCTCTGGGTGAGTCCACGGAGAGCGCGCAGTTCAAAACGGACGCTGCTGAGTAATCAGCACGCCGCTTCTTCGGAAGCTTGCATTTCAACCCTCGGCAGGAAACTGCCGGGGGTTTTTCTTTGCCCGCGCAACAATCATTCAGCTAGATTTGAGGCGGTTCACTGATGTTTGCGGGAATGAGCCATGGACGAAGGAGCAAGACCCAAGCCTGCCATCGATATCACGAGCCGTGTGCCTCGGCCGGCGCAGGCGCTATGGCCGATCGTCACGGCAGCGGACGGGGTCAATGCAGAGCTCAAGCCCCTTGTAGCAATGACCTTTCCTAAAGACGGCTTTGATTTTTCCGAAGCGCCCGTCGATCAGCCGCTCTTTAATTCATGGATCCTGCTGTTCGGCTTGCTGCCCATCGATCGGCATTCGTTCATGGTCCACGAGGTCGGGGAAACACACTTCATCGAGACTTCCCACTCGCTGCTCCAGAAGGCGTGGCGGCATGAGCGGTATCTCACGGCACAGGGCGACAACACAAACGTGCGCGATGTGGTGACCGTGACACCGCGTCTGGGTCTTATGGCGCCGCTCACCAACTGGATCGTGGCGGCCATCTTCCGCCATCGGCACAAACGGCTCGCGAAGCTCTATCCGCCCGAATAGCGGGTCCTGCCAGGCACGCAACGGCCAAAATGCGAATTCACTTGGTCATTGAAGGCATGTCCCGATAGGCTTCTCCCAACAAGAATTCAATGGGAGGAAATCATGTCTGAGACTGGCAAGTTGGACATTAAGGGAGACGTCGCACCCGGCTTCGAAGGGGTACGGGACGCTTTTGCCAACAACTTTACGAATTCGGGCGAAGTCGGCGCTTCGTTTGCGATCTGGAAGGACGGCAAGTATCTGGTCGATATTTGGGGCGGCCATGCGGATGCCGCAAAATCCAAAGACTGGCAGCGCGATACGCTTCCGAATGTCTGGTCAACCACCAAGGCGGTCGCCGCGCTCACGCTCGCCATCCTGGTTGAACGGGGTGAGCTCTCCTATGACGACAAGATCACAGATTACTGGCCGGAATTCGGCGCTCACGGCAAAGATGAACTGACCGTCGGTCAGGTTCTGTCGCACCAGGGCGGTGTTTCGACACTTAAAGAACCGATCACGACGGAAGATCTTTATGACCATGACGCCATGGCGGCCCGCATGGCGGCGGCTGAACCGCTCTGGGAGCCCGGCACCCGGTCGGGCTATCATGCCCTCACCTTTGCCTTCCCAACCGGCGAACTGGTGAAACGCATCACCGGCAAAACCATCGGACAGTTTTTCCGCGACGAAGTGGCCAGCCCCTGGGAGATCGACTTTTACATTGGTCTGCCGGAAAGCGAAGAGTCCCGCATTGCGGAGATGATCGAAGCAGAGAATGCTCAGGCGCTTGATGAAGCGCAGCTCAATGACGTACAGAAACTGACCTTCGCAAATCCGCCGCCCCTCGCCGATGCGCCCAACACGCGGGCCTGGCGTGCGGCCGAGATTTCATCTGCCGGCGGGCGTGGGTCAGCCAGCGCTCTTGCCAAGCTATACGGCGCGGCGGCAACTGACGGCACGCTCAACGGCAAAAAGCTGATCAGCAAAGAGACTTGGGAGAAGCTCGCCGCGGAACAGATCTTCAATGAGGATCTGGTTCTGGGTCTGCCCGGCAGCTGGGGCGCCGGTGTGCTTCGGAATGTGGGCGGCCTTCTCTATGGGCCCAATGAAGCCACCATCGGCCACTCCGGCTGGGGCGGGTCGTTTGTGATGGGCGACCCCACCGCCGGCGTCGGCATCGCCTATGTGATGAACCAGATGGGGCCCGACCTCGCTGGAGATCCGCGTGCCATGGGTCTGCTGCAGGCGGCTTATGAAGGGCTTAGCGGCTAGCAGCGCGCTGCCTAGCCGAGACCCATCAGCTCCGCATAGCGTTTGGCGATCGGCGCATAGTCTGTCGGTTGGCCGTCATACAAGAGTGCGTCTTTGGGTGGGGTGAACCAGTCGAGGGCGCTCGACTGCCAGGTGTGTGCTGCCGGTGTTGCCCATTTCGGGTCATCAAGCGTCCCGCCTCGCAACGAATAGACGCCTTGTGACGGTTCGCTTCCGTGACGAATTCTGACACCACAGGCCATACAGAATTCACCATACCGGTGGGCACCGCTCTCAACTGTCCAGTCGATACGTCCAAGCTCGCCTTGCTCGATGTGCATTGTGTCCTCCAACACACCGCAGGAGGTGGCAAAAGCGCTCGCCGAGATGCTTTGACATTCAGTGCAATGGCACGCGTAAGCCAGGAGCGGCGGCGCGGTCAGAACATAGCGCACGGCACCACAATGACAGCCGCCGGTTAGTTTGAAATCGGACATGTTCGTCTCATCCTCCGCATGCTCTGTTGGCGCTCCACCTTTCGCCGTGGGTCGGCGATCCTTCAAGCACCAATGGGTAAGTTGCGATCCCTCCAATGGCCTGTGAGGGCTGGCCTACGCTTTGTTCAGGCGCCGATCGTCTAGCTCCCCACGAATAGTGGCGTGAGTTTTGTCGTCCAATTGGTAGAACCAGATGGCGATGATCCCGATGACCATGATCCCAACAGGCACCAAGGAGATCATCAGGAGGATGCCCTGTAGCGCTTCTGCGTTCTGCGGCTGGTTTGCTATGTATCCGGTGACGCTCAGGATCATGGCGGCCAGTGCACCACCCACAGCCATTGCCATTTTCTGGAAGAAACTGGACACAGCGTAAATGGCGCCGTCCGCACGAATGCCTTTTTTCCACTCCGCATATTCGATGGTGTCGGGCAGCATTGACCAGCCCATCACCGTCGGGAAGGCAAAGAAGAAGGATCCAAGGATGGACACTGCGAAAATGGCCGCGATCGCATCATAAGGTGTGAGAAACAGGATGACGCCGGTGACCATCCCCCCCAGCGCACCCCAAATGTAGGTGTTCTTCTTGCCCACCTGCTTGGCCACCATGGGTGTTGCCACAATGCCCGCGAGCTGCCCCAACAGAATGAACAGCATGAATATGGGAAACAGATCTTTCTCGCCAAGATTGTATTGAAAGTAATAGATGATTGCGGTCGAGCGAATGATGAAGGCCAGCATGCCCATGAAAAAGGCTGTGGTGATGAGCCAAAGCGGTGGGTTATGCGCAAGTACCGAGAAACAGTCGACCAGTCGCGGAGTCTGAGGCGCAACATCGGTAAGCCGCTCCCGTGTGGTCGCGAAGGTAACCAGCAAAAACAGAATGGCGAGCACGCCATAGACGCCGAGGGTCATCTGATAGCCTTGGGCACCCCCGCCAAATGCATCGACCAGGGGCAGCGTCGCCACACCGACGATCAAGCCACCGCCCAATGCAAATGCCATTCGATAGGCGGACAGCATGGTCCGTTCATGTGCATCGTCGGTAATGACGGCGGTGAGACCGGAATAAGGAATGCTGACGACGGTATAGGCAATGCCGAAGACGATATAAGTGGCATAAGCAAAAAGGATCTTGCTGCTGTCTTCGTCGAAGGGAGCCGAGAAGGTCGCGATCGCCATGATGGAGAGAGGCACGGAACCATAGATCAGATAGGGCCGGAACTTTCCCCAGCGGGTGCGCGTCTTGTCGGCAATCACGCCCATGAGCGGATCCGTCACCGCGTCCACGACGCGCGCCACAAGGAAGATGGAGGCCGCAACGGCCGGGGAGATGCCTACAACATCGGTATAGAAAATCAGAAGGTAGAGGATCGCTGATTGGAAGAAGAGATTGACCGCAAGGTCCCCGACCCCATAGCCGACATAGGTCCCCACGCCCAGCTTATGCGCACCACCTACCGCGGATGTCGTATTGCTCATATTCCCCCCAAGGACCCGTGTCTGTTGCGCCGGGCGACCACCTGTTTCTTATGCAGCCACCGTAGCGCATTCCATCAAAGCATGTAGCGATTTCATCTCAGTCTCCTTGGCGAACACACGTTCGCGCGCTATAGGAACGGCAAACAGCCAACGGAGACTCTCATGTCGACATCTCTCGCTACAACAGATCTAAGCGATGCCCATGCGGATAAAGTCGCGCATGTTGATCCAGTCTTTTTCGACTATGGGGGAGAGCTGACATTTCATGGGCCCATCACTACGCTCAAAGTATTCGAAGACAACGCGCTTGTGCGAAGCGCGGTCGAGGGTCCCGGCGACGGGCGGGTGCTCGTCGTCGATGGCGGCGGGTCGATGCGCTGTGCGCTCTTTGGCGGCAATCTCGCACAGCTGGCGGCACAGAACGGCTGGGCCGGTGTTGTCATCTACGGCTGCGTCAGGGACCGGGACGAGCTAGAGGCAGAAGCCGTCGGCATCAAGGCGCTCGGTCACCATCCGCGAAAGAGCATCAAGAAAGGCCTTGGCGATATCGACCTGCCGGTCACGTTCGGCGGGGTGACGTTCTCGCCCGGCGCCTGGCTTTATGCCGACCGAGACGGCGTGATTGTGTCACCGACCCCCCTCTCCTGAGCGGAAATCCGTCTATCTCCAACTTTTTCAGACTTTTTACTTGCGATTCATTCTCACTTTCATTATCAAGATGCGGCAACATGATCTTAAGGAGCCGCTGAGATGAAAGTGCTGGAGTTCTCACCCCGACCAAACGACAGGCACCAGACGCCCGACCGGTACCAGGCGGGGGCTGCTCTTTCTGACTTGAGTTTCGCGGAACAGTTTATCGTTTGGGCCACGCGGGCAGCACAAAAGGGCTTGGAGCGTGGCTGTGGACGGATGCGCCTTGAAGCGGCCTTTGCATCCATCGATGCGCCGGACGCGCTCCCTCGTTTCCTTGAATTCCTGAAAGACCTGGAAACTCAGCTCGGGCGACCTTTGGGGTCGCCCTGTTTCAAGCGGCAATCCTTACACGCTGACGAGGCCCGCGTCCTCGCACTGGTGGATCAGCTTCAGAGCGCTGTGACTGGCAACGGGCCGATCCCCTCCAATCTGTCTGATGCGGCGTTTGTGTCCGGGCAACATCTGGCGTTGGCGTTAAGTGCAGCAGGGGTGCAGTTGCGGCCGGTGTTCACGGCGCACCAGCCGAGCTGGCCGAACGGAATGCCGCTGCTTCATTAGTTCTTGCGGGGAGGTGGTCTCCCGCACGGCTCCTGTTGGTTCGCAGGCCTACAGGAGTCACCAAGCGCGTGTCCTGGCTCGTCCCTCCTCCTCGGGTCAGCGACACGCGCTTCTAATCAGCTAAAGCCATTATTCCTAGCGATCGCGCCCAGCCAATGGGCGCTTGGCTTCACCGTGCGCGTCTGGGTGACCCTATCGACAGAGATAAGACCGAAGGTCGGTCGATAGCCCAACATCCACTCAAAATTATCGAGCATCGACCAATAGCAGTATCCGCGCACATCGATGCCATCGGCGAGGCATCTGCCAACGCCCTCGAGTGCCTTTCGGACATAGGCTTCGCGGCGCGCGTCGTCATCCGTCCCGATGCCGTTCTCAGTCACCAGAATGGGCAGGCCGGTATAGTCAGCGGTGTAACGGATGGTTGCTTCGAGGGATTCAGGATAAAACTCGTAGCCCATCTGCGTTGTTTCAACGTCATCCGGCACTTTGAGTTTGCCTTCAGGCCCATAGACGGACCTTGAATAGGTTTGCACCCCCACAAAATCGTCGCCTTCCGTGATATCCAAAAACGCATCGATGCACCGGGCCCGCGCGGCATCGCGCAATGCTTCGCCGCCTTCGATCGCTTGCTCATCTTGAATGGCGAGGGTCACGCCAACCGGCGTCTTTGGCGTATGCCGACGAATGGCCGCAACCGCCAGCCGATGAGCCTTTTTCATGCCCTCTGCCGCCCCCTCAATGTCGCCCATGAAAAAAGAAGAGAACTGGTCGGAGCCACAACGTTTCTTTGCCGCTTCCATGAAGGGGGTCAGGCGGGCTTGATCCGCCAGCATGCCATCATGAAAGAAGCGCAGGGGAATATTGATCTCGTTAATTGTGCAGACCTGCCCCCAGTCGTGCCCCAAAATGTCTGCCATCACGCCTGCATAGTGTGCGAAATGCGCGGGCCCCTCTTCTGAGGCAAAGCCACCTTCCGCCGCAAACCATAAGGGCGAGGTGAAATGGTGCAGCGTCACAATCGGCAGCAACCCCTGCTCTTTTACAAAGGCTGTCATCCGCCGATAGTGTTCGAGCGCCGCGTTCGATATCTCTCCTTTTTCAGGTTCCACGCGTGCCCACTCAACGGAAAAGCGGTAGGCGTTGAAGCCCAGCTCCTTGAGCAACATCACGTCCTTTTCATAGAGGTGATATTGATCGCAGGCGTCTCCCGACGGTTCTTTGAACATGGTTGGGTCGGTATGCTCCATCAACCAGAAGTCGTTCGCCGTGTTGTTGCCTTCGACCTGGTGCGCCGCCGTTGCGGTTCCCCAGATAAAGCCTTCCGGAAAATTAGTCATCGTCCCCTCCCCAGCTCAGCGCCGTCAGCCGAAGTTCTTGTTCTCGGCGCACGCGCCCATGCGACTTGTGATCTCGAAAAACTCTGCGACGGTCTCATCGATGATCTGCTTCACTGGTTTGATCTCATCAATGAGCCCCACGGACTGCCCCGCAAGGCCAACGCTGGCCTCCATGTCGCCGCCGAAATAGAGATCCAGAATATTCGCAAACGTGTCAGGCGGCATCAGACCTTCTTCATGGATCTTCGCCGTTCGTTCTGTCTTGAGTGCGCGGATACAGGGCGATGCTTTCTTATTCAGGATCCAGGTACCTGCTTCATTCGCCTCCAGGATGGCATTCTTGTAATTGGCGTGGACGGGACTTTCGACGGAACTCACGAACCGGGTGCCCATCTGCACGCCTTCGGCGCCGAGCGCAAAGGCAGCTGCCATGCCTTTCCCGTCAGAGATGCCGCCCGCGGCAATCAAGGGAATGTCGACCTTCGCGCGGATCGCCTGAAGGAGAACAAGCGTGGACACTTCTTCCGGATTTTTAAAACCGCCCCCTTCGGCGCCCTCAACCACAAGGCCATCGACACCGGCTTCCGCGCACTTGACGGCAGCGTCCACCGTGGGGACGGCATGATAAACCGTGATGCCCGCGTCCTTCAGCGGCCCAATAAACTTCTTGGGGCTACCGGCGGATGTCGTGACAAATTTGACGCCGCTCTCGCAGACAAAATCCAGGATCGCCTTCTCGCGCAGGAAAAGAATGGGCAGGTTCACGCCAAAAGGCTTGTTGGTGATCTCCTGCATCTTCCGGATTTCAGCCTGGCAGGCTTCCGTTTCGCCTGAAGACGTCTCGATAATTCCCATGCCGCCAGCTTCACACACAGCGGATGCCAGTTGCGAGCGGGCAATCCAGCCCATGGGCGCCTGCACGATGGGGTATTTCGAGCCCAGATGTTCACAAACCCGGTTCATCACTCTCTCCGTCATCTTTTGAAATTTCGATGGCGGGAGTAAAGCGGGAAGGCCCCTTCACGGCAAGCGGTATTGCGCTGGTATCAAGAGAAATGCTTGTAGGCCTGCTTCACGGCTTTCGAGAGATCCCTGTAGGCCGCTTCAATACCTTTGCGCATATCGTCATAGGCAAGCTCGCTTTTGCTTGCCAGCGTGCCAACTTGTTTTTCCAAACGCGCGCGTTCCGCATGCAGTTGCTTGACCGTTTTGTCATAGCGGACCTGCGCTTCTTTCAGAACTTTCTTGCCTTCTCGCTCGACACGGTCAATTTCCTTGGAGATCGCCTTGATTTGCTGGTCCAGCTTGCTCTGGTGCGTGGCGCGCTTCTTTGACGCCGCGGGTTTTGCAGCCACGTTTTTTCGACTCGGCGCTTTTTTCGCTGTTTTTCTCTTTGCGGCAGGCTTTTTGGCTGCCTTCTTTTTGGCGGTTTTTCGTTTAGGTGTTGCGGTTGCCATGATGTGCCTCCTCAGACTGTATCGTTCCTATCATATCTCATCGAAACGCCTCCGACCGCGCTCCGCGGCCAAGCATCCTTTAATCCTCAGTGTCTGCTACTTTTTGGTGCCGCGAATTGACACATGTCAGTCTTCCGGAAAGACTTGGACATGATGACCAGCGCAATCCTGTTCAAATCACTTGCTCTTGTAGTAGCTGTCCTCTCCGCGGCGTCGCTGCCTAGGTCTGCCTTTGCCGACAGCGCGATCCTCGACGCAGGCGCAGACTGTAGCGATTGTCTCAAGTTTGAGACCATTGAGCCTGCGTCCTTCACAATGGGAGCGGATGACCAAAGCGATCAGATGGGCCCGGATGAAGTGCCTGCAGTCGAGGTCACCATAGCGAAGCCGTTCATGATGGCGGTGACGCAGGTTACGCGCGCTCAATTCGCACTCTTCGCGGAGGAAACCGGACATCAGCCAAAGCTCGGATGCTGGACATACACCCAATATGGCTGGGCCCAGGACGCCAAAGCAAATTGGCGCCAACCGGGGTTCGAACAGACGGAGTCTGATCCCGTTGTCTGCGTGTCACGGGAGGATGCGCTCGCCTATAGCGCCTGGCTCTCGGATCGAGATGGAAAGACCTATCGGCTTCCGAGCGAAGCCGAGTGGCATCTGGCGAGTGCAGCCAATTTGCCGGCTCCATTTTGGGGTACCCGGTATGACGTCTGCAATTTCGGCAACGTGCCGGACCTCACCTCGAAGAACAAGACCGCCAAAGCCGGCGAACCTTGCGACGACGGCACGCTTTATACGGCGCCCGTTGCGAGCTACGAACCAAACCCCAACGGTCTTTTTGATATGATCGGCAATGCGTGGGAATGGACAGCAGATTGTTGGACGGGAAGCTATGAAGAACTGCCCACTGACGGCTCGCCGCTTACCACCGCGTCCTGCGCGGAGTATGCCTTGAGAGGTCATTCATGGACCGACGCGCCGGGTCCCGTGCGACCGGAAACGCGGTATTCGCTGTCACCGGTGGCGCGGCAGTCCATGGTCAGCTTTCGCCTCGCCATGGACGTGCCGGAGCTGGACGCGCCGGAAGAGGAATAGCCTACTCAGCGGCCAGCTTGTCTGGGGCGACTTGATGCCCACGCACAAGCTTGCCAGGCAGCGCTCCGGTCGCCTTGCCACCTCGACGGATCACCTCACCGCTTACAATGGTTGCCACATAGCCATCCGCCTCCTGCATCAGACGGCGTGTGTTGGCCGGCAAATCGAAAATCATATGCGGCGGATGAAGCCTTAGTTTCTCAAAATCGATCACATTGATGTCTGCTTTGTAGCCGGGTGCAATCAGCCCGCGGTCCAGCAAGCCCATGGACACTGCTGTATCGCGGGTCTGCCGTTTCACAAGCCACGCAAGATCGAACTGGTCGCCCCGGGTCCGATCCCGTGCCCAGTGGGTCAGCATATAGGTCGGGAAGCTTCCATCGCAGATGGCGCCTACATGGGCGCCCCCATCCGAGAGGCCGGGAATGGTGTAATCGCTCTCAAGCATCTCTTTTGTCGCATCGAGCGAGAACTCCGCATAGTTCAGGAAAGGGAAGTAGAGGAACTCGCGACCATCGTTTTGCAGCAAAATGTCGTAGGCCAGTTCGTCTGGCCGCTTGCCCTCTCGCTCCGCGATGGATGCAATACTCGCCGATGGCTCCGGCTCATAGTTGGGCGGATTGCCCAGCTGGAACATCTTGTTGTAGGAACTCGCAATATGATTGGCGAAGACATTGCCCTGTTGCGGGCGTTCGGACAGAAGTTGTTCTCGAAACGCGGGCTCCCGCATCTTCGCGACGCGCTCCGCAAGGGGCAGATCAGCTATCTCCCGATAGGACGGATAGGTGATGAAAGGATGCACCGAGCCCTGCAATCCGAGCAACAGGCCAACAGGACGGTTGGCTACCTGGCCACGCATCTCAAGGCCTGCACGATTGGCTTCTTCGAGTTTGCCAAGTAACTCCTTATAGCGCCCCGGCATTACATCAGCCTGCGCGAGCGAGAGGCTCAACGGCCGCCCTGAGACCCGCGCCATTTCCGTCACTGTTTCAAACTCTACTTGTAGATCAGCAAAGTCGCTTACCAGTTGCAGCACACCTGCGCCGGACTTTCCCATTTCCTCTGCAATACCGACCAGTTCTTCGCGGGCGGCGTCATAGGTGGGCACGGCATCACCTTCGGCCGTCTTGTGTAAGATCGTGCGGGATGTGGTGAACCCAAGCGCACCGGCCTCAACTGCCTCCCGGTTCAGGCGGGCCATCTCGGCAATGTCGCCATCGGTCGCTTTTTCAAGCGCCGCCCCGCGTTCGCCCATGACATAGACGCGCAAAGCTCCATGCGGCACTTGCGCCGCCACATCGATATCGTGAGGGCGTTGTTCGATCGCGTCGAGATATTCGGGGAAAGACTCCCAGTTCCAATCAAGCCCTTCATGGAGCGCGGCACCTGGAATGTCCTCGACGCCTTCCATCAGGCTGATCAGAGTCTGATGATCGTGTTTGCGCACCGGTGCGAAACCGACGCCGCAATTGCCCATCACGACGGTCGTCGCGCCATGCAGCGACGACGGTGTAACGAAATTGTCCCAGGTCACCTGGCCGTCATAATGGGTATGCACATCGACCCAGCCGGGCGTTACCAGTTTGCCCGCGGCATCGACCTCTTCAGTGGCGCTCCCGCTGATTTCGCCGATCTCGACAATGAGACCGTCCCGTACTGCCACATCGGCCTCGAATCCCTGCGTACCCGTCCCGTCGAGGACCGTGCCACCACGAATTATCAGATCAAAGTCGCTCATTTCATTCTCCGCCTGCAGCGCTCTTGCGCATTGCAGCTATTTTGTTCTCTAGCCTGTCTCACCAGCGCGGGTGAGAGACGTCGCCTCCGCCTGCAGCCGCGCGGTCCGTCGCTCGATGAGGCCACGCAGGCGGGCCTGCCGCTCCGCCGTGAGAGGGTAGTTCCAGGTGAGCCAGAGGGCTGCGATAAAGAAGACCGCTGGCATGATCGCATAGTTGATCGCCAGCCAGTTCAGTTCGGTCGGGCCGTTTACCCCGACATCTCCTGACGGGTTGAACCCAAAAAACGCAACAACGTTCAAAGAGATGCCCGTGCCAAAGGCTGTCGCCAATTTTGCGGTCATGCCGGAGATCGCAAAGAACGTGCCCGCCCGCTCGCCTTTCGATCGCGCGGTGTCGACATCGACAACATCAGCGAGCATGGAAAGCGGCAGGAACTGCAACCCACCAAAACAGAAGCCTTTAGCAATGAAGAGCGCTGTGAACGGCGTAAAATCGCCCGGCCCCAGAAAATAGGTCGCGATCGAAATCGCGGCGACCGCCGCCATGCAGACAGCGAATGCCTTGTGCTTGCCCATCTTCCGACCAAGCCACAACCAAAATGGAATGGCGGCAAGACCTGCCCCGAAATAGATGAAGTAGAGCGAGCCGATACTGTTGATGCCGATCACGTCGCGCATGAAGAACAGGGAGAGGGCGTTTCGAAATGCTTCGCCACCAGTCACGATCAAGACGATCGCCAATACGCGCACCATGGGACCATTGCGCAGGACCAGCTTCAACCCATCGAGCAAGGGCACATCTTTTCGCACTTCAGAAGAGGGTTCAATCACGCGCCATACAACCAGCAGCACCAGCGACGGCATGAGAATGACGATGGCCCAAGCCATCACTTCAAGAACTGATCCAGGGTCGCGTCCGGCGCCTTCTCCATTGACCAGTTCCACACCAAAAGGGATGGCCGCCGCAAAGGCCAGACCGACAAGAATGAAAATCTCCCGAACCGCCGTGATACGGCTCCGCTCGTTATAGTCCGGTGAAAGCTCCGCTCCCCAAGCGTAATAGGGGATATAGACCAACGTGGAGCCTAAAAACATGATGCTGATCCAGAACACCAAATGTACCGGGCCGACGGACTCAAATCCCAACTGATTGGGCAAAAACAGCATCAGCACGCCCAACGCCAGGATCGGCAATCCGGCAACCATGAAGGGCTTGCGACGGCCCATCGGCAGCTTCGAGCGGTCTGAAAAATATCCAATGACCGGATCCGTCACGACGTCCGTGAGGCGCGCCAGCATGATCATGGTCCCCACCGCAGCCAACGAGACACCGAGCTCACCGGCATAGAAAGCGGGCAACCAAATGGCGATCGGATAGCCGAACATCGCGGTCGGCAGACCAACTGATCCGTGCAGGATGGTGGCGCTCCGACTGACGCCAGATGAAGAGTTGCTCACAGACTAGGTCCTAGGGTTGGCTGGCTTGCGACAGTTCGCAGTCCAGGAATTTGGATTCGATGATCGCGCCGATGATGAGACGATCTTGGTAGATCGCGCCGGTGCTCGCAGCCGACAGGTCTTCGCCCAGACTTAGGAAGAGCGTTTCCACGTCTCCGGTGCCCGGATCGACCTTTACGACCTGCGATGGCGCGGTGAGTGCGGGATCGCCGAAATGCGCCAGCAGCTCCAGCGCTTTTGGATGGAGGGCGATCAGCAACTGACCATCCGGCAGCAGCTCAATATTGTCCGGCAATCCTGGCAGTGTAATTGATTTATTGTATGTCAGGTCGCCGGATGATGGATCACGGTCGTAAATGTGCAGCGCACTCCCGCGGGCGGCGCTCAGGTAGAGCGTGTTTCCATCCGGGCTCACATTGATGCCATTCGCGCCGCTGACATTGGGTGCGACGCTCCGGAAATCTTCGCCGTCATAGAAAACGGCGTCTGTGAGCGGCAGTCCCAGAAAATCCTCAAGGGGCCGCATGAAGTGATCCGCAAGGAAGCGGTGATCGTTTGAGAAATAATATGCGTCTGGCGACACAGCGACAAGATCGTTCGGTGTGCGCAAAAGCTCGCCCGTTACGGTCGTGACTTTCACCAGACTGCCATCAACCACATCGAAAATGTCGACGGACTGTTCACCATTGCCATGGTTGATCACGAAAAGACGGCGTGAGCCGTCTTCGCCGATGTAAAGCGAGATGCCATGAGGCTGAAAACCAGCGTCTGCGTCGGGGGTTACATTAATTGGCGTTGCTTCAGGATCATTCAGGTCATAGGTCCAGATCGCGCCAGGTTCGGGATTGCCGGCGATGGCACTCACCCTGTCATAGCCCGAGAGATAGACAATGCCGGTTTCGGGATCGATGGTGTGATCCTCGGGGCCGACCACACCCGGCACGATGGTGCATTGCCCGGCCATCTTTGGCTCGAGGTCGCGGAACATCCCTGCCGTGGACGCGAATTCGTAGACACGCCAGAGCACTACGGCCAGCAGCAACCCCAAAATGATCAAGAACGTACGCATGTTCGTCCCACCCCCGCTTTTTTCTTTTAGGAAGGATGCTGACCCGACGGACATCAAATGTCTAGAAAATGCGGATCATCCTGACGCTGTGTGGGGTTTTCTGAGTCCCGCGACGAACACATCGATCATTGTGCGCGCCGCAGTCATTGCCTGAGCTTCAGACGGTTCACGCGCCAGGACCCCTTCGAAGAAATGATCCAGAACCGTGACGGCTTCCTCAGCGGTCATATTCCAGGGGGCCAGCTCAAGCTCTCCCGATGCGTTGCCTTCCTCGACAATCTGTTGCAGCGCCGAGCGGACCTTGGATGCAGAGCCTGTCCCTCCGTCAGCGTTCTGCTTCTGTCTCTCATCGAGCAGTTCGTGGCCATAAGGCGAGACGAACAGCAGCGCATAGTCGCGCCCGGCCCGCGCCGCAAAGACCGCAAACAGACGGTCTTCTATGGATCCGGGTGCGCTCAGGGCCTGGTCAATCGCGAGTGCGATGTCCTTATGGATGCGCTCGGTGACGGCCTTAAAGACGGCATCCTTGTTCTTGAAATAGTGATAGATGGCCGGGCGAGAGAGCCCGACCTCCTCCGCAATGTCGCCAAAGGAGGTCCGCCGATAGCCCTGACGGGCAAACAGCGCGAAGGCCTTGTCCAGGATCGCAGCCCGCTGCTGAGCGCCCAATTGATTGGGCTTTGACGTCGATGGCGCCGGCATTCAAACCTCCGATTGCTCACCCCGTTTGACAGAATTACCCAAATGTGTCAATTAGGTCGAATTATTTGACACTTTTGACGTATTTCGTCGATTCTTACCAAGTCGGAGCACCCGCATGACCCCTCCAAGAGAAAACATCCTCGCCAATCTCGATGCCTTCTATGGACCTGATCCCAACATGCCGACGGCGGACCAATGGGCTCACCTGTTCGATCTGCCTCAGGATGCGCCGCTTGCCGCCGTGAACTATGTGAAACTCCGAGAGCAAGCCCAATACGCCTCCAACGAGAACGAAGAGGCTTGCAGCGGATTAGACGCGATGATGCGCTACAGCGCTGGGAGCATCCCGCGAGCCGAAGCCATGGGTGGGCATTTTCTCCTGTCGGGGCTTCACCAAGGCGCTGTGATCGGCCCAGAGACGGACTGGGACATGATCATTGTCGGGAATTTTCCTTCGCCCGCGGCCTATCTCTCACTCTTTGTCGATCCGGATTATCAGGCGATCTTTCATCATCGCCGTGCCGCCGTCGACAAATGGCAGGCCGTCCTCTCAACCGGGGTCGCAGCGTAAAGGAGAGGTCGCTCGCCAGAGCGGCCAAGCTTGACTAAACTCCGGCGCAGTTTTGATACGCAGCAGGAGACGCCCCCATGGACCTTACTCTCACGCCAGAAGATGAAGCCTTTCGGGCCGAAGCCCGCGCCTTCCTGGAAGACGCTCTGCCAAGAGATGTGAAGGAAGCGCCCTCGGTTGGGGTCGCCATCGAAAAACCGCTTCTGAAAAAGTGGCACAAGATCCTCGCCGACAAAGGGTGGGCCGCGCCGCATTGGCCTGTCGAATATGGCGGAACGGGCTGGACCATCACCCAGAAACATATTTGGGACGAAGAGGTGAGCCGCGCAGGCGCGCCGCGGCTCATGGCGTTCGGCCTCTCCATGGTGGGGCCGGTGATCCAGGCGTTCGGCAATGAAGAGCAAAAGGCACAGCACCTGCCCGGTATCCTCAACGGCGATGTCTGGTGGTGTCAGGGCTATTCGGAGCCTGGGTCAGGCTCCGACCTTTCATCGCTCAAGACCAAGGCCGTGCGAGACGGCGATGATTACATCATCAACGGTCAGAAGATCTGGACTTCCTACGCCCACGAAGCGGACTGGATTTTCTGCCTTGTGCGCACCGACGATAGCGGCAAGCAGCAGGAAGGGATCAGTTTTGTGCTGATCGATATGAAGACGCCGGGTGTGGAAGTGAAGCCCATCGTCTCCATCGATGGCCTGCATCATCTGAACGAGGTGTTCTTTACGGATGTGCGGGTGCCCGTCAAAAACCTGATTGGCGAAGAAGGCAAGGGTTGGACCTATGCCAAATTCCTGCTGGTGAATGAACGGACAGGCATTGCTGGCGTCGCGCAATCCAAACTCGCTGTCGACCGGCTCAAGTCCATCGCGCATACAGAGACCAATGGTGATGGGGAGCCGCTCTGGGCAGAAGTCGGGTTCCGGCGGAAGCTTTCTGAGATCGAAGTGAAGCTCCAAAGCCTAGAATACACGGACCTCCGCATCCTGGCCGATGTGGCCGCTGGCAAACAGGCGGGACCTGAAAGCTCGATCCTCAAGATCATTGGTTCTGAGGTGCAGCAGGAGCTTGCGAGCCTCACCGTCGAAGCCTTGCAGTATTACGCGCTTCCCTCTCACGTGGATGATCTGGAAGGCCGGAGCAATCAGAAACCCGTGGGGCCCGATTACTCCTTGCTTCCTGTGGTCAATATGGCATTCGGCCGGGCGTCTTCCATCTATGGAGGTTCCAACGAAATCCAGCGGAACGTGATCGCGAAAGCGGTGCTGGGCTTCTAACACCTCAGCGCTGCGTCACTCGCCCATGGCCTGATCAGGTCTGCGGTCCTTCATCATCTTCTCAACGATTGGGCCGAGGGTCGCCGGATCGAAGCGCTTGTCCTGTTCCACCATGGGCCCGCGGTGCCAGCCCTCATAGACGCAGAGCCGCCCGCGCATGCTCTCAAAGACCTGACCGGTGACATCTTTCGATTCCGGACTGCCGAGCCAGACGCAGATGGGCGCAATGTTGCCCGGGTCGCGCGGGCTCCAGGTGCCTTCGGGGACCTCTTCCGGTGGAGGCCCCAAATCTTCCGTCATCCGCGTCAACGCGCCCGGTGATATCGCATTCACCGTGATGCCGTAGCGCATCAGTTCCTTCGCGGAGATCACCGTCATGGAAGCGATACCGGACTTGGCCGCGCCATAATTGGTCTGCCCCTGATTGCCAAAGAGGCCCGAGACACTGGTCGTATTGATGATGCGCGCATCATTTGTTTCGCCGGCCTTCGCCCTGTCGCGCCAATAGGCGGCGGCGTGGCGCATGGGGCAGAAGGTGCCGCGCAGGTGGACGCGGATCACCGCATCCCACTCGTCGATGGACATGTTGACGAGCATGCGGTCCCGCAAGATGCCCGCATTGTTCACCACCACATCGAGCCCGCCGAATGTGTCGATGGCCTGCTGGATCATGGCACCTGATTGATCCCAGTCGGCCACATCTGCGCCATTGGCTACGGCTTCGCCGCCCAGGCCACGGAGCTCTTCCGCGACCTCTTCCGCCGCACCGATGTCTTTGCCGCCGCCTGCACGGTCGCCGCCCAGATCATTGACCATGACTTTGGCGCCCTGCCGCGCAAACTCCAGACAATATTCCCGTCCAATGCCGCGGGCACCGCCCGTGACGATGACACTCCGTCCTTCACAAATACCCATGACATCCTCCCGATTGTCTTTTCACTCTTCTTGTTTCAGATGGATTTTTCGTGCCCTTCCCAATAGGGCTCGCGCACCTGCCGCCGCACAATCTTGCCCGTGGGCAGACGCGGCAGATCGTCCGCAAAATCAATGGAGCGCGGGCGCTTGTAGCCGGGCAGATGTTCCGCGGCGAAGGCCAGCAAATCGTCCTTGGTTGCCTCAGACGCCTCAACGCCTTCTGCCAGCTGGACCACGGACTTCACCTCTTCACCCCATTCCTCATTAGGCACGCCAACAGTCGCCACATCGGCCACCGCCGGATGCCGCAGCATTTCGTGATCGACTTCCGCCGGATAGATGTTCACGCCCCCAGAAATGATCACTTCGGCAGAGCGGCCTGTCAGGAAAAGAAACCCGTCTTCATCGACATAGCCCATGTCGCCCATGGTGTAGTAATCGCCGCGGTAAGCCCCATCGGTCTTCTCGGGCGCCTTGAAATACTCAAACCGGCCCGTCTCTGGCGCTTTGAAATAGATGGTTCCCACTTCACCAGCGGGCAGCTCCACGCCAGCATCGTCCTGCACTTCGACGGTCACGCCTTCAAGGGCGCGTCCAACGGTCCCAGGTTTGGTGAGCCACTCTTCCGACTCGATGAAGATGCCCCCCCCCTCGGTCGCGGCGTAATACTCATAGACGACATTGCCCAGCCATTTAATGGTGTCCTCTTTCACATGCACCGGACAGGGGGCCGCACCGTGCAAGACCCAGCGCAGGCTTGAAACGTCATACTTGTTTCGAACGTCTTCGGGCAGGGAGAGAATGCGATGCAGCATGGTCGGCACGACATGGGTGTGGGTGACCTTGTGCTTTGCGACCAGTTTCAATGTCTCCTCCGCGTCCCACCTGTCCATCAACACGACGCCGACGCCTGACACCAGCGGGAAGTTGAGGTTCAGTGCCAGGGGCGCCGCGTGATAAAGCGGACCGGTCGACAGAGCAATGTCCTTCGACGGATCGAAGGCTGCTGTCTCCCGCAGTTTGACGAGCAGCGGAGACACGGGCGGGGCCGCTTTCCGGTACACGCCCTTTGGATGGCCCGTCGTGCCGGAGGTGTAAAGCATCTGCGAGCCGGCGGTCGGATCCTCAATATTGTGATCTGGTTCCACACCCAGCGCGTCATCATAGGATGTGAAACCGGCAATCTCCCCTGCCACGGCAAGCTTCTGGACCAGATGAGGCGACATGGTTGAGGCCTCTGCCGCCTTCTCGGCAAACCGCGCGTCAGCGATGAAGCACTTCGCCTCGCAATTGTCGACAATGTATCCGATCTCTTCGGCGGTCAGATGCCAGTTGATCGGGGTGAGCCGCATGCCACTTCGAGAAAGTGCCACGCAGGCCTCCACAAACTCCGGCCGGTTGGCGCAAAGAAGCGCGACTGCATCGCCTTCTTTCAGCCCCGCCGTTCGCAGCGCACGCACAAGTTGGTTCGCCCGGGCATTGAGTTCGGCGTAAGTCCGGTCGCCTAAGGCGGACAGGATCGCCGGACGATCGGGAGCGGCTTCCGCATGAAGCGCGATGACCATGCCGCAGGCCGCGGCTTCCTCCGGCGTCATGGACAATTTTTCTGCGGTTGCTGCCATCTGATCCTCCCCGACCGATTGACTGGTACGTTCAATTTTTTTGGTTGCTGGGGATATTGGACGGTTTAGTCTGGCCGCCGTCAAGCTCAAGCCCCCGGAGTATCCATGTCAGTTGCGAGATTTTGCTGCCAACCAGTCCTGGTCGCTGTGGGCTTAGTGGCGCTCCTCATTGGCGCACAGGCTGACGAAAAGGATACCCCAGCCACCACAGCAGAATGGGCATTCGGCACAGTGCAGGTCGAAAACGATCTGTTCGCAAACGCCGCCAATACCGACCGGCACTATACCAACGGACTGCAGGCGTCCGTTCTCTCTCATCCCCTGGAGCTTTCCGGCTGGCAGAAAGCCGTTGCTACTGCCAGGGTACCTTTCGGGCTGGCGGATGCGGTGCCTAAGTCTCACCGGGTGGGCCTGGCGCTGGGGCATTCAATCTTCACGCCCGATGATACGGACACAACCAGCCTTGTGGCCAATGACCGTCCTTACGCGGCATGGCTCCATCTCACCTTCACTCTGGAAACGCTCTGGTCAACCAATGGACGTGGGACCTTTCAGGATCAATGGAAGTTCGATGTAGGTGTGGTCGGTCCAGCAGCGGCCGGCGAATTTGTTCAAAACAACTGGCATCAGCTGATCGGAGCGGACGACGTTGCCGGGTGGGACAACCAGTTGCGTAATGAACCGGCCCTCAATGTTACGTTTGAGCGTGCCTGGAACAGTCCAGACCTTGCACCGGCCCAGCTTGGCGGGTTTCAGGTTGACGGCATCCCTTACGTCGTCGCGGCTCTCGGGAATGTGCAGACCTATGCAGGCGGTGGCGGCATTGTGCGGTTTGGGCCGGACCTGCCGGACGATTTCGGCCCGGCGCGTATCTATCCTGGCGTGGGCGGCTCCGAGCAGTTCATTCCGTCGGAGGGTCGCATCGATTGGTATCTCTTTGCCGGTGCAGAGGGCCGCATTGTCGGACGCGACATGTTTCTGGATGGCAACCTGTTCCGCGACAGTCACAGCGTCGATAAGAGATACTTTGTCAGCGACCTGCGGCTTGGTGCGGTCGCGATCTGGGGACGCACGCGGCTGAGCTTCACCCACGTCTATCGAACCAGGGAGTATTCCGAGCAGCCGAAGCCCGATCAGTTCGGCGCGGTGACTCTCGGCTTTGCCTTTTGATTGCCTCTGCGCCGCGCGGTACACTTGCGTTCAACAAAGACAAAAACCGGGGATCGTCACAAATGACTGCATTGCCAATCGGCCAGGCCATCGCCTTCTGGGTGGAGAAGGATGCAAACGCGCCGGCGATCACCCATGAAGAGCGGACTGTCACCCGGGCAGAGTTTGACGCCCGAACCAACAGGTTGGCACGTGCCTATGAACAGCTGGGCGTCGTCGAAGGCGACCTGGTGACAATCGGCCTGCCGAACGGCATCGAGTTTTACGAAGCTGCTTTCTCTGTCTGGAAACTGGGCGCCACCCCGCAACCGGTCTCCGCAAAGCTTCCCCATGTGGAGCGCCAGGCCATCATAGAGGTCGCCAACTCCAAACTCGTGATCGGCGCAGAGCCCGGTGCCCATGGAGAGGTTACCTGCCTTGCGGCTGGCTTTGAGCCTGACCCATCCCTTTCTGATGCACCGCTTCCGGTGAAGACTTCCAAGCACTGGAAAGCCCCGACCTCAGGCGGCAGCACAGGGCGGCCGAAAATTATCGTCGCCGCCGAACCTGGCGTCTTTGACCCAGAAGAAGCCCCGCTCGGCATGGATGTTGACAAGGCGCAGCTGGTCCCAGGACCGCTCTATCACAATGCGCCGTTCAGCTTTTCCTGCCGGGCGCTTATCTGTGGCAATCACATCATCATCATGACGCGCTTTGATGCCGAGGAGACGTTGCGCCTGCTGGAAGAGCACCGTGTCGACTGGGTGATGATGGTTCCCACCATGATGCAGCGTATCTGGCGGCTGCCGGAGGAGGTCCGCACCAAATATGATCTCTCAGCGCTTCGAATGGTATTGCATCTCGCCGCCCCCTGCCCTGCCTGGTTGAAAGAAGAGTGGATCAACTGGCTGGGTGGTGAGCGCATTCACGAGCTTTACGCTGGAACAGAAGCCCAGAGCGTCACCTGGATCACCGGTACCGAGTGGTTGGAGCATAAAGGTTCCGTCGGGCGGCCCATGGCCGGCGGCGCGATGAAAATTCTGGATGAAAACCATACAGAGCTCCCACCCGGCGAAGTGGGTGAGGTGTTCATGCGCCCCGACAAGGGACAAGGCACGACCTATCACTATCTGGGCGCCGAACCCAAAGCCATTGAAGGCGGATGGGAGAGTCTTGGCGACATGGGCTACATGGACGAAGACGGTTTCCTTTATCTCGCTGACCGTCAGACCGACATGATCCTGTCCGGCGGCGCCAACCTCTATCCGGCCGAGATCGAGGCCGCCATTGATGCCTTTCCCGGCGTGCGCTCCAGTGCCGTTATTGGCCTGCCGGACGATGACATGGGGAATCTCGCCCATGGCATCATCGATGCGCCGGACGGCATTGACATAGAAGCCTTGCAGGCGCATCTGGCTGAGACCCTGTCGCGCTACAAAATCCCACGAACATTTGAATTTGTAGACGCGCCCGTGCGCGACGATGCTGGTAAGGTCCGGCGCTCGCAGCTCCGCGCCGAGCGTCTGCCCCAAACTTAAGTACCCAATCCCAGGAAAGTCTCATGACCTCGCTGATCTCCGCCGACAATATCTATGCGCTCCTGACCGTCTTTCTGGGGCTTGCCGCGTTTGGCTTTTGGTCGGAACGCACAAAGATCGGGCAAACGCTGTCGGGTGTCATTTTGGTCATCCTCGCGGGCCTCGCTCTCGCGAACCTTCGGATCATCCCGTTTTCGGCACCTTTCTATGATCTTGTCTGGGGGTACGCGGTGTCGCTTGCCATTCCGCTTCTCCTTTTCCGCGCGGACTTCAAGAAGATCCTACCGGCCACAGGTCCGATGCTGATCAGCTTTGTGATTGCAGCGATCGGCACGGTCCTCGGCGTTTTCATCGGCGCGTCCCTCATTGATATGGGGAGCAATGGCGCAGACATCGCGGGCACGATCGGCGCCAGCTGGATTGGTGGCTCCATGAACTTCGCGGCTACGTCCCAGGCTCTCGGCATGAGTGATGGCAGTCTTTTGAGCGCCATGGCTGCCGCCGACAGTGTCGGTGGCACACTCTTCCTCATGGTTCTCGTCTTACTTCCAGCGTCGCTTGCCATTCGTCGTCTCTTTCCGTCGAAAATCATGGAAGAGACGGCGAGCGTTGACGGCGGCGCGGTCGACCACGGCTCCAATGAGCTCAACATGGTGCACATTGCCTTGTTCCTGTCTGGTTCAGCGCTCTGCTGTTTTCTTGGCTATGGCACCGCCGCGCTGATCGGTAGCTGGGGTGCAGATCAGGGGATCGGCTGGCTGGCTGATTTCAGCCGCTATGGGGTCCTCTTTGTCACGATCTATGCGCTCATCATCGCCAACTTCTTTTCTGCAAAGATTGAACCCATGAGTGGGGATTTCCCCCTCGGCATGCTGTTCATGTATGTCTTCTTTGGCGTCATGGGCGCGGGCGCCGACATTGTCGCGATGATTGAGCGGGCGCTGCCGATCTTCGGGTTTGTCGGGATCATGGCCGCCGTCCACCTGGTCGTCGTTTTGGCGGCGACGAAACTGTTGCGGATTGACCTGGCAGAAGCCTTGATCGCCTCCAATGCGGTCGCGCTTGGACCTGCGCCCGCGGCCGCTCAAGCGGCGGCGCAAGGGTGGAAACCTTTGGTGACACCCGGCGTGATGCTCGGCGTTCTGGGCTATGCCATCGCCAACTTTATCGGCGTCGCTATGGCAGGCTGGCTTTCCTAGGTCAGTCTTTCAATCGCGACCTCGGCTCCCGGCAGGTCCAGCGTCCCCAGGATAAGCTCGCCAGAGACACAATTGGCGATGGAGACGGTCTGCGGGTTGTAATTCACGAAGACGCGATAGTTCCCTCTTGTACGCGCCCGCACACCAAAAGGCAGATCCAGCGTCGAAAGGCCCGCAGCCGCCACGCGCACATCCAGAAAGTCTTTCAGCAAGGCCTCATCCGGCCAGCCTGCAATATAGTAGGCATTGTTCTTCCGCGTGATCGCGGGATGTCCATCTGTCGTATGGGCGACGGTTTCCGCATCGCCTTCGACATATTCACGCCACCTGTCAAAGGAATAGAACTTCGATCTGTAGTCGACTTCTATGGCGGCGAAGTGCCGGAAGCTTTCTGCGCGCACCACCTGCACCCCCAGCAGATCACTCAACGGCCCAGGTGCCAAATTGCTGGGTATCTCGTGGGAGACCGTCCGACTACCAGATCGAGGGAAGACGATGAGATCGCCCTGGTAGGCAGAGAGGCACGCGGCCATCTCGTCGCTCACATGGATCTGACTGGGTAGGATAACTATCTTGTACCCGTCCAGCGCCGCGTCCGGCGAAATGAAGTCGATGTTCAACCCCTTTTCGCGCAGCGCACGATAAATAGACAGGGTCTGAGTGATATAGCTGAAGTTCTGCCCCTGCGGCTGATTGAGCAGAGCCCAGTGGCTGTCATAGGAATAGACGATGGCCACATCTGCTTGGGTGGCAGCATCGATACCGTCGAGTTGCTTCAGCTCTGTTCCTAATTGCGTGACTTCGCGAAGCGCACGGTCTGGTGCGCCGTCCGGTCGGTTGAGCCCTGCGTGGAATTGCTCCTGGGCAAAGGGTGCCTGACGCCAGCGAAAATAGGAGACAAGCTCCGCACCGTGGGCGAACGCTTCCCAGCCCCAGAGTCGCTGCATGCCCGGCAGCGGGTCCGGGTTGTAGGGTGCCCAGTTCACCGGGCCTGGCTGTTGTTCCATAATCCAGAAGCGACCGCGGCCGCAGGCGCGGTAGAGGTCATGGTGATAGGCCTGAATGTCCGGATCACCGGTTCGTACAAAATGTTCCTTGTTTTCCCGAACGAAGGGAAAGACATCGAGAGAGCCAATTGGATAGCTGTCCCAGCTGGCAACATCCAGCTCTTTGCTGACGGAGAAGTGGTCGTACTCGGTCACAAAGGTCATGAAATTGTGCACGAGGTCGCGCCCCGGCGAGAGTTCGCGGAGAATATCCGTCTGGACCTTGTTGAAGGCTTTCACCTCGTCCGACGCGAAGCGACGATAGTCCCAGCGGTGGGCCGGGTTCGTCTCGGTCACAGCCTGGTTGGGAAGCTCAATTTCTTCAAAACTGAGATATTCCATGCTCCAGAAAACATTGCCCCAGGCTTCGTTGAGGGCGCCGATGGTTCCATAACGATGTTCCAGCCATTTCTGGAAGTTGGCTTTTGCCGCCGGCGTGTAAGAATGCGTTGTGTTGTGGCAGCCATATTCATTGTCGGTCTGCCAGGCCACAACGGCTGGATGGTCGCCGAACCGCTCGGCCATGGCGCGGGTAATCCTCGTGCATTCGTGTCTGTAGCCCATGTGCGAAAAACAATAGTGCCGCCGGGAGCCAAATCCGCGGGTGCGCCCTTCGCGGCTGATGGGCAGCATGTCGGGCATCCTATCGACCAGCCATTTGGGCGGCGTTGCGGTAGGCGTTCCCAGAATGAGCTTGAGGCCTGCGTCTCCCAAGGTATCAATCGCCGCGGCGAGCCAATCGAAGTCGTAGGTGCCCGGCTCAGGCTCAAACCGGGACCAGGCAAACTCCCCAACACGAACATGGGTGATCCCCGCCTTCACCATGTCGGCCGCGTCCTGCTTCCACATCACATCCGGCCAGTGCTCCGGATAGTAACAGACACCCAATGTCGGTTGTTTTGCCATCAGGTTCGCCTCCCCATTTTTTCTCTGCGGTCAGCTTTTACCAAATTGACCCGGGCCGCAAGTTGCCCGAAAGTCAGCGCGATTTAAATCGGAGTGTGAGATGACCAAAGTTTGTTTGATCGGCGCTGGCAGCACAGTCTTCATGAAGAATATCGTTGGGGACATTCTGCTGAATGAGATGTTCGCTGACTGCACGATCGCGCTCCACGATATTGACCCCGAGCGGCTGACGACCTCCCACATGGTCGCTGACAAGATCGCGTCCTCTCTCAATGTCAGTCCGACCATCATCGCGACAGAAGATCGTGTTGAGGCGCTCCGCGATGCGGAATTCGTCATCCTCATGATCCAGGTCGGTGGATACGAACCCTGCACGGTGACGGACTTTGAAATTCCGAAAAAATACGGTCTCCGCCAAACCATCGCCGACACACTGGGGGTTGGGGGTATCATGCGCGGCCTGCGGACGGTCCCGGTGCTTCTCGATATCGCCGAAGATATGCGAGCACACTGTCCCAATGCCCTGATGCTGCAATATGTGAACCCGATGGCGATCAATTGCTGGGCACTCGCACGCCTTGCGCCGGACATTCGCCAAGTTGGTCTTTGTCATTCGGTTCAGGGAACGGCCTACGAGCTGGCCCAGGACCTGGATGAAGACTTCAGGTCGATCCAGTATCAGTGCGCTGGCATCAACCATATGTCTTTCTATCTCACTTTTGAGAAGCGGCATGAAGATGGCCGGATTGAGGACCTTTATCCACGGCTGAAAGAACTCGCCGCCAAAGGCGAAGAACCCGCTGCCAACAAGGTGCGGTATGAAATGCTGAAGCGCACGGGCTATTTTGTCACCGAGTCCAGCGAGCATTTTGCCGAATATGTGCCCTGGTTCATCAAACGCGACCGGCCCGATTTGATCGATGCCTTCAATGTGCCTTTGGACGAGTATATTCGCCGCTGCGAAGAGCAAATCGCCGGATGGCGCGCCCAGGAACAGGCGCTGGCGGATGCCAACAAGCTGGATATCAGCTATTCCGGTGAATATGCCGCGCGGATCATGCGGGCGGTGAAAACAGGACGGCCGACGGTGATCAATGGCAACGTGCCCAATCACGGGCTGATCGATAATTTGCCTGAGCAAGCGTCAGTGGAAGTGCCGTGCCTGATCGACCATCGCGGCGTGACACCGACACGTGTCGGTACGCTGCCGCCGCACCTGGCCGCCATGATGCAGACCAATGTGAACGTGCAATCCTTGGCGGTTGAAGCATTGGCGACGGGGCGGCGAGAGCACGTGTATCACGCCGCCATGATGGACCCGCACACCGCAGCGGAACTTTCGCTGGATCAGATCTGGGCCCTTACTGACGACCTGATTGAGGCCCATGGCGATTGGCTGCCCGCCTTTCACTGAATGATCGTCAAAGTTCTACGGCCCAGGCGGACGGGCACACTTTTGAGACGGCGTGCCACCAAGACTCACGGTCGCTTTCGGCCACAAGCGCCACGATGCAGCCGCCAAAGCCGGCGCCGGTCAATCGCGCGCCGGTGGCTCCGGCGTCCCGCGCAGCGGTCACAAGGCGATCTAGAGCTCCCGTCGACACTTCAAAGTCTGCTCGCAGAGACTCGTGGCTTTCATTCATGAGCCTGCCTAAAAGTGCCATGTCGCCCGCGCGTAGCGCCTCGGTCGCTGTCAGCGTCCGCGCTTGTTCCGACAGAACATGGCGGACCCTGCGCGACACCAGCGGGTCGGTGAGCTTCTCCGCAATCTCAACAGGTTGCGACTTCAGCGGCTCTGGCCCCAGCGCGTCGGCCGCCTGGTCCAGCGCTGCGCGCCGCTCATTGTACACGCCATCGGTCAGTTGCCGCGCCTCCCCGCAATGGATGACCGCGATGGTCCAGCCGACGGGTAGTTTCACCTGATCCCACTCGAGGCTCTCGCAATTGAGCGCCAAGGCATGACCTTGGGTGCCTACGGACACGGCCATCTGGTCCATGATGCCGCATTTGACACCGCAGAACTCGTTCTCCGCCTTTTGTGCCAGCAGGGCGACACCTTTGTCCGTCCGCGCCTCGCCCGTAAAGGCAAAGAGAGCCTTCAGCGTTGCTACTTCTAGGGCGGCCGACGAAGAGACACCCGCGCCTGCCGGAAGGTCAGACTCCACCATTAGGTTCATCGGCGGAATACTCGCCCCCGCCCTTTCGGCCATCACAAGCGGCCCCGCCACATAATCTGCCCAGTGGCCTTTCTTTCCTTCCTTCAGATAAATATCGATCTTGGTCTCTTCTGTTGTGCTGAAGGCATGAATGCCGGATGCCGCTGGCCCGACAGTCACCGTTATGCCTTTTGTGAGCGGCATAGGCAGCACGTTCCCGCCAATGAGGTCGGTATACTCGCCAATCAGATTGACCCTGCCCGGTGCAAAACAGGTTGCAGCAGCGCCCTGGCCAAAGACCTCTTCATGACTGGTCATGAGGCGATGTCCACATTTCGAAGGGCGTCGGCCGCCGACGCTGGCGGGACATCGACTAGAAACACCCCGCTCACCTGTTCTACACTCGCCAGGAATTTCAGTTTGTCTTCTGCACGGCGGATCGGCCAAACCTGCAACGTGAAGTGATAGCTGTCCTCGAAACCGGCGGGTGACACTTGGGCCGACAAAACATAGGGCATGGGTTTGCCGAAGAGACCGTCCAGCCGCAGAAGAGCTGCCTTCAGCTGCTGCGCCATGTCGCGGCGTTCATCCGGGGCCAAGTCCCAAGGACCCGGCGTGCGGCGGAGAGGCGCTACCCAACACTCATATGGATAGCGTGCGATGTCAGGCACAAAGGTCATTGCATGGGGCGACTTGTCCAGAATCAGATCCGAGGATGTTCGATCCAGTATCTCTGCGACAATCGGCGCCAATCGCTGCGCCTCCGCGCTCTTCATCAGAAGGTCGGGCACAAAGCCAAAGCCGTAAATCTGGCCATGAGGATGATGAAGCGTGACTCCGATTTCTTCACCGCGACTTTCATAAGGCAGCACGCAGGCAAGACCGTGATCGTCCATCATCTGCCGGGCCTGGCGGGCCCAAAGCTCGAACAAAAGCTCAATACGATCGACTGACTGTCCTCCAAGCGATCCGCCATGGTCGGCTGAAAAGACGACAACTTCACACCGACCAATTGCTGGCTCATCTCCGCCAACAAGCTCCGCATCGCCCGCATCCAGACGAAAAGCCGGAAATCGATTCTCAAACACCGCCATCTCGAAATCATCCGCAGGGATTTCCGTGAGACCGTCACTCTTGGCCGGACATAGCGGGCAGCTGGCGGCATCAGGAAAAAAGGTGCGACCCTGGCGTGCACCGGCATAGCTCACCCATTCGTGCCGTAACGGATGCCAGCGTTGATAGGGAAGGGCCGACGCCTCCAGTGGTGGAAGATCCGGGACGATCGGTCGGTCATGTTCCTTCCACCCATAAAATGTCAGGTCGCGCCCGTCCGATTTCTGAACCGTGCGCGTAAACAGTCTGCGCGTCATGTACCACCGCCATCAACATTGAGCTTCTGCCCATTGCAATAGGGGTTTGCATTGCTCACGAAAAACAGCACCGCCGCCGCGACGTCTTCCGGCACGGAGACACGCCCGAAGGGAGAGGTGGCGTCCAACTCGTGAATGTCCGCACCGGAGCGGGCCTTGACGAGACGGGTTCCCATCTCCGTCACGGTCAGGCTTGGTGAGACGATGTTGGTGCGAATGCCGTGCTTGCGCTCTTCCTTTGCGAGCGTCAGCGCCAGCGCCTCCATGGCTGCCTTGCCCATATTATAGGGCGCACCATTGGGTCCATTGGACAAGGTGGCGACACTGGAGATCATCACAATGTCCCCTCGCTCTAGCTCGCGCATGGCAGGCACAACAAGCTGCGACAGTCGGTGAGGTGCCAGGGCGTGCACGCGCACCACGCGCTCAAGTTCCGCGGGGTCTGTGTCCGCCACTGTCTGCCCGCGGCTGGCGATGCCTGCATTGTTAATGAGGATACCGATGGACCCGAAATCCTTCAGCACTGCGGCGACAAGAGCCGCCGCTTGATCGCCATCGTCAACGGAGGCGGGATAGATTTCGGCCCGGCGTCCGAGACTTCGAATCTCGTCAGCCACTTCGTTTGCGGCTTTGTCGTCCCGGCGGTAGTTGACGGCAATATCAGCCCCCGCCTCCGCCAATGATAGAGCGATCGCCCGTCCTATGCCGCGCGATCCACCGGTGACCAGCGCTACTCTCCCCTCCAAGGACATTTCCATTTCGCGTTCCTTATGTTTGTTTTTGTTGATGCGACCGCATCCTCCCTTAAGGATATCCACTATTGCCTAGAGAGAACACTGATGACAGATTTTATTGTCTCCGTTCATCTCCTGAATCACCGGCTGATAGCGCAGGACGGCCCAGGACTTTAATGACCACAATTGACCGAATTGAGATCACCCATCATCGCCTTGCGCTTGACCCTCCCTTCTGCGCGTCTTGGGACGGACAGGCACGCCAGCACTTTGATGCGACCATTGTTCGGGTGTTCGATACGGATGGCAGGATGGGCGTGGGATCCGGCGATCTCATGCTTGGCTTTGACGGCCATGAGCCGCTTTTTGTCGGGCACGATCCGCTCGACCTCGAGCGTCACAGCAAGGTGCTCGCCAATATCGACTTTCACTACGGCCGATGCTGGCCGCTCGATATCGCCTTATGGGACCTGGCGGGCCAGATCAAGCAAGAAGCCATCTGGCGACTGTTGGGTGGCACCAACCCCAACGTCCCGGTCTATGCGTCGTCGGGTGCCCTGCATGACGGCGCGGAGCTCGCAGATCTCGCAGACCGTTTTCTCGCCGAAGGATTTCCGGCCATGAAGATCCGTTTTCGATCTCGCGAAAACGGCGGATGGCGGGAAGATGTCAAAAGTCTGGAACAGGTCCGAGACCGCATCGGTGATCGTTTAGCCTTGATGGTCGATTGCAATCAGGGCTGGCAAATGCCGTGGGATATTGACCCCTCCTGGACCTTTGAGGAGGCTTTGTCCGTCGCCCGAGAACTTGAACGCCTTGACGTTTACTGGATGGAAGAGCCGCTTCATCGGGCGGACCTGGAAGGCCATCGGCGCCTCAGAGACGCGACCGATGTGAAAATCGCCGGTGGTGAAATGACACGCGAGCTTTCCAGCCTTGAAGTCATGGTCATTGGTGGCGCGTTCGACATTGTGCAGCCTGATGCGGCGCTTGTGGGCGGGATCACCGGGCTCAAAAATTTCAGTCTATTGCCCTCGATGGCCAACACCCTGTTCACGCCTCACACATGGACGAACGGACTTGGCATGCTCGCCAATTTTCATCTCATGGCGGGGATCGGTGGCGCCTCTTTTGTTGAGTTTCCATACGACCCGGCAACCTGGGGGCTGGAGCGCCGCGACTATATGCTCGCGGAGCCCATCACCCAGAAGGATGGCGTCGTCACCCTTTCTGACGCGCCGGGCTTGGGGATATCGCTTAAAGAAGATCTGCTTTCTGCTACACGCATCTAATGCGTGTCTTCATCAAAGGCTCGTCCGTCGCCAACCAGCAGAAGATGGCGTGGGATTGGGCGTCTAAGGGCTGCAATCAACCCGATCAAGCTTACGCCCGTATATACCGCGAGCCCGACAATTATCGCCACCGGACGATCAGACTGCAGGAGCCCCAGGGTGGACACGAAGAACAGGCCCGTCGCAACGCCCCAGGCGGCGATAAGCAGTTTCTCTGACGCCAGATTTCTGAGCCATAACAAGGCAGCACCCGCACCCAACAACAAGCCGCCTGCCAATATGTTCTTCGCCCACATCGGCCAGAAGTCTGGCCCCCCCGTCATCACGACAAACACGATTTCAATGAGGACAATGATCGTTCCGAAAATGATGCTGAATTTTGCCATTTGAGCGCCTCGGCCTGGAAATTGATCTGCTAACGGAGAGATTTGACCATATGGGGTGTCCGTTTTTGACTGCAACCTGGTAAGCGTCTGGTCGGAAAGCTTTGTTTCGACTCTTCTATCAGGTCAATCGTGACTGGCTTCGACTTTGAGCGGTGCCGACTGAGGCAGGTCGGACCGAGCTTAGGTCCAGAGGCGTGTGGCGAGCTTGCCGGAGCCTGCGGACACTTGCGGGCCGTCGATCGATCTCGGACTTTGCGCCAAAGTGTCGGCGCTGCCGCCAATCAGCACCCGCGCCTTTGCCTGATCGTCGGGACTGAGCGCCTGAAAAGCCCGGCTGAGTTCATTCAGACAATGAACGCGGTAGGGGGCTGTCGGGAGCGACCACGCCACACCTTCGGCTTTGTACCTGACCATGCTGTCGCCACGATCGGCGGCCTCCGCATTGGCGATCAAATAGGGCAAATACTCTTTCTCAAAGACCTCAAAGAAGAAGCGGAGGTCGTCCGGCACTGTCTCGATCTCCGGCACATTATGGAGATCTGCAGGGCGTAGGGCCCAGAGGCGCGTCACCCATTCACACACATGGGGTGCGCGCTCACGCATGATCAGGCCCGGGGTGGGGTCCGAAAAGAAGTGCCGAAAGAAAGGCCCGAACAGTCCGAAATCTGCTTCGCACGGACGGTCGCCCATCAGGAACGGGCGTTTTGCAAAGATGGAATTGAGCTGATCCAATGTGTCCAGATAGAGCGCTTCGATGGCCGGCGCCGTTTGCTTGGTGACACCATCCTCTGTCAGGTAGACCTTGCGCTGACGCCGCAGAATAAACTGGCGCCTAAGAAAGAAGGGCAGCTTGAGATCGCGCATCATGGTGCGCGCAATCTGTGCGCTCATGAGCTTGGCGTCTTCATCGAACGCCCACCTGTAATAGAGCCCCGGCCGCCAGTACCATTCGTCAAACAAGTCCTCCAACAGGAGGCTGACAAATTTAGCGGCGGGCGTTTGCGGCGTCAGGTTTGGTCCTTCGCCTTCAGCTTCGAATATGGCAATGATGGCGGTCGTGTCCGTCAGCCATCCGCCATCAGGTGTTTCCACCTGAGGCATTTGAGCGATACCGGTCGCCTTGGCGCATTTGCGAAAGTCGGCCATGTCCATTTCGACAAAGTCGTAGGCAATGCCCTTCACTCGAAAATAGGCTTCCAGCTTTCCCGTGAAGTAGGAGAGCTTGAGCCCGTGGAGAACATATTTTCGGTCGCTGCCTGACATTGCGCCCTCGCCTTTATGTTTCAACCACATGCTAGACAATTGACATTAGAAATGCCAATAGTTCCGCCGGATCTGTAAAACGCGCCCATCCTTTCTGGGCGTCGCTCGGCAGTGATCTGGAAACTTTGGTGTTTGGCGCCAAAATGCCATACTGCGGCTCGTCAAAGCGTGTTGAGGCATTTGTGGCGCGACCAAAAGATAACGAAAAAAGAAAAGCCATTCGCGACGCTGTCATTTCCGTGGTGATCGAAGGCGGACTTGCAAACGTGTCCGTCTCCAAGATCGCCAAGCGTGCCGGCGTTTCACCTGGCACGATTTATCTCTATTTCCCCAACAAAGAAGAACTCATTCAGCAAACCTATCTGGACATTAAGACCGATTGGTTCAACACGATGTTTGAAGCTGCAAACAGCAGCGACGACTCGGCGACACAGATTCGGAATATGTGGTTTGCCTTGTTTGACTTTGTTGTTGCCCACCCGAACGATTTCCTCTTTTCGGAGACGGTCGGCGCGGCACATCTCATCGACGCAGCTAATGAAGCCAGCATCGCGAAGAAGGTCAAAAAGCTTGAAAGCGTTCTAACCAAAGCGATCAAAGACGGCACGCTTGCGAAGGCTCCCGTCGCCTCCATTCAGGCCGTGCTCATGGCACCCGCGGTTCAGCTGGCAAAGGCAGCGGCACGCGACCACAAAAAGGTCAAGCCGGCACTTCTGCGCGACACGTTTGATATTGTGTGGAAGGGTCTTGCTGCTTCGTAAGCGCACCTCACTCACCAGAGCGACCCGCAAGCCCGTCCCACACTCGCGGCGAGCAGATCTATACTGGTTCGACTCCGTCGTGAAGGCTTACTCGGCCTGGTGAGACAATGTCGGCGGTGATCCCACCGTGGCCGCGCACAGCAGCATACCCCCCGGCACCTAAATTTTCTTCCATGCGGGAGCATGGGGCGCAAATGCCCGTGCCTTTGAGGACCGCTTCCCCGATAAGAAAGGTCCGGTTGCGCAGGCCTAGAATGTTGATGCCCTTGATCACGAAGTTCCGACGCAGCGCCTCCGGCTCGACTTCCTGTCTCCCTGCGAGACTCGCGATCACCGGCAGATGTTCCCATTGAACGAGGCTCACTGCCCGCTTGCCGGCATTCATGCGATGGTCTCCCTCAATGCCGGTCTCGTTGATCATGACAGCTGGCGGAGTGATGAGGGATGCCCGGCGCTCCGGACGCACGCCAATCCACACGACCTCTCCCGGTTGTGCATATCCGTTGACCAAGTCATTCAGCGCCAAGACACTTCTCCTCCTGTTGGCCAATCAATATATCAGCAGCTTCCTGGTTGACGTCGGAATCCCGATCTCGTCCACGAGGGAGCGTCACGCTATTCGGTGGTCTGTATGACCTGAATGTTACGATATCGGAGCTAAAGCAGTGAGCAAGAGCTCTGCAAGACTAGAACTCACCCTTTTCGCGTGCTTGCTGATAGTCCTCGATGGTGGTGCTGATGACGAGTACACCACGGACGCAGACCTATTGTCTTCGCGCGCGATAAGACCTTCAACCGTCTCCACTTAAGCTACGTCCTAGGACGCCTTGATGCCGCCCAGGAAAACGTCGACCCGCGACTTCATATGCTCTGCCTGCCGCGACAGATCTCCTGCGGTATCCTGCATATCGGTGGAAGCATCACTGGTTTTCTCTGCGGCGTCTTTGACGGACTGCATTCTTCCACTGACACGGTCGGTTGCGACCGCAACTCGCTCGGCATTGTTGGATATCTCCGTCGTGACGGTTTCTTGCTCTTTCAGCGCTGCGGCAAACTGGGAGACCACAGATTCGATCTCCGTAATTCGTCCCGTAATATTATCAATGGCTGTCACGGCAGCGGTCGTCTGTCCCTGAACCTGCTGAATCTGACCATCAATTTCCTCAGTCGCCTGAGTTGTCTGTTCGGCAAGAGCCTTGACTTCCTGAGCAACAATCGCAAAGCCTTTCCCTGCCTCGCCTGCGCGTGCGGACTCAATCGTCGCATTCAATGCCAGAAGGTTTGTCTGTGATGCAATATTCTGAATCAGCGTCACCACTTCGCCAATGCGTAAGGCAGATTCAGCAAGCTCCTGGACAGAAGCGTTGGTTGAATTTGCTTCATCCTTGGTTTCTGTCACAAGCTTCGACGACACGGCCACTTGTCTGGAGATCTCGCTGATGGAGCCAGACATTTCAGTACTTGCGGTCGCAACCGTACCGACATTCTGCGAGGTTTCGAGGGAGGCTTCTACAACTTCACCAACGCTCTCGATGGATCCCTTCGCAGTCGATGCAAGAGATTGCGCCGTCGACTCTAGCTCTGTAGAGGCGGATGCCAGAACGGATGTCATTTCCGTAATTTCGCCTTCAAAGTCATTGACCAGCCCCTCTAACCGGCGTGCGCGTTCAATGTCCTTCTCTCGACGTTCCACCTCCAGTTTTTCCAGCCGCTGGTTTTCGATCAGACTATCTTTAAACACCTCAACAGCGCTGGCCATTTCACCAATTTCGTCGCTACGTTCACCGGCCGGGACTGTTACACCATAGTCTTTTTCTGTCAGTCGCTGCATGACGCCGGTCAGTGCTGTGATCGGTCGTGACAGATCACGGGTCAGCAGCCATCCGCTAGCGAGAGCCAAACCAAGCGAGAGAATACCCCCAACTACCGCAATGACGGAGGTAATGGAGAATGCAGAATTCGCTTCCTGGCGCGCCAGCAACAACGCCTCTTCCTCGGCCTGTAGAATTTTGTTGAACTCAGCGTTGAAGTCACTCTTGAAGTCGTCTCCACCACCAGTAGCTTCCATTGCTTTTGCTTCATCAGCGGTCATCGGCTGACGCATCAACTCGATCTGACGCGCAGCAACATCGCGCCGCCAAGTTTCAACCACCGTGCGCAGGTCCTGCAGGATTTCTCGCTTTGTTTCGTTCGCCTCTCTCTCAAGCAAAGCTGCGTGTGTTTCGTCGAAATTCCGTCCGGCTTCCTCAAAAACAGCCAGATTGCCGCGATCGCCGGTCAGGAGCAGCCCTCTGATTGCGGCGGATTGAAGAAAGGCATCTTCACGCAACGCTTGGACCTCTTCCAATGCCTGAAATGTTGTAATCATCTCCTCAACTTCACCGCGCGCACTGGAGATATTGATAACGGATGACAGACTGGAGAAAAGGATGATGGCAACAAGAATTCCAAAAGAGAGGATCAGCTTGCTTGCGACCTTGAGCGATTTAAGCCAGTTCATGGTTTTTCCCTCAGATACCGGCAGCCATGTGATCAGCCCGGCGACGCTTAAGTTCAGTAAGATTCAGTTCCACAGTCGCTGCCCCAATCGACGCGCCCTTTTCGTCTGTTAAAGTCAGGTTCACCTGCGCGCGCCAGGTATCGGTTTCAGAGTGATATTCAGCAGCATCAATGAAGACGGCTGATGGACCTACATCATAGGTTTTCTGAAACTTGGCTTCATCACCCTGCCAATAGTCTGATGTAATAGCGCTTTGGCCGGCATTCAGGCCTTTTGCATCCATCACGAAAATCTCTGAGTAGAGCCCGAGACTTCCAGCTTGCACGCGCAACAGATAGCTAGATAAGGGACTGTTTAACACCGCGGTGATCAGAGGCTGATCATTGCTCTTTGTTTCGGCACGCCATTGCTGGTCAGCGTTCAGCACCGCCTCCGGCAGAAGATCGGCGTTTTCCTCGTTGCGGTCCTTGAGCGTCATGCGAACTACCCGAACGTCGAGCCAAGTCTTGAGGTCTTCAACAAAAGCCGCATCAATCATATCTGTTGAAGTGATTGGTTCGTTCTGATCAATCGGTGAGCACCCTTGTTCGCTCTGATCTATTGTTGAGATACTTTGTTCGCTCTGATCTATTGCTGAGATACTTTGTTCGCTCTGATCTATTGTTGAGCTGCTTTGTTCGCTCTGGTCTGCGGAAGAGACTTCCTCGCTCGGGGCAGGAGCCGCAACGGACTGTGTCACCGCACCAATACCCAAACCTACCGCCAGCGCCGCTATCAGCGATGCATGCCGTCCATCACAAAATAAAACATCCAGTTTCATTGAAGCCACCCGTCGAATCTCTTCGGATCCACCCAATCCGATCATCGATGCCAATAGACACCTAAAGTTCTAATTACTGCTTAAAGCTAGTCACCGAGTTTTGGCTGTCGTACGTACGAAGGCGGCAAGAAAAACCGCAAGTCATTTGGCTTGTTGAGTCTTTCCGTGATCCGCAACGGGGAGCCAGACCATCAAAGATGAGGCCTGTTCAAGCCCGGTGCCGGTTTCATCTGGAAGGTATGGCGGTACAAGGTTGCGGTGCTAGGCGGATACACTATCAGAGCGTGTCGTAACACTCCCGGCTCATGAGAGGCCTGAGCGACAAAGCGAGATGCTTAGGACTCACCCTTTTCGAGTGCTTCCTGATAGTCCTCGATGGTGATGAGCCCACCTGCATCCTCTGCGCGGCCTGCGTCTTTGGCCGGAAGGGCATCCTGCAAGAGATCAATGCGTTTCCAGGAGGGGAAAGGTTGATCGCCTTTCTCATCGGGGACGTATTTGGAAGTTTCGAGACGCTTGTGTTTGTGAATGTATCGCGCGCAATTCACAAAAACCGACGTAACCTCCACATCGACGACCATATTGGCGCCGGGAAACTGTGCCATCAGCTCTGGGTCCTTGCTCACCTGAGCTGTCCCCTGCACGCGGACCCGGTGAGGTGTTTCCATATCGATAAAGAGCATGCCCACTTTGCCCACATCGGAGATGTTGCCCATGGAAAAGAACATGCCGTTTCCGTCATAGCTCGGGAAGGCGAGCCTTTTGGGTGCCAAAACCTGCACCAGACCGACCGCGCCGCCCTTGTACGATACAGTGGGTTCTCCCTCAGCGCTAACGGTCGACAGAAAGAAATAGTCGCGACTTGAAATGAAGTCGCTGTGGTCGTCCTGCAGTTCGTCGAACACAATGGTCGCCGCCATGGTGTTCGCGAGGGTCTCGCTGTCCTGCTCGCTCTGCAGTTTCCGCTGGGCGGCCGAATAGAACTCTGTGGGATCTGCCATAATACCTCGCCTTTCTTTCCTTCAAGCGTCAAGCGGCCTTCAGACGCTCAACCGCTTCTGTCGCCCGTGCCAGCGACCGCAGCACCCGATCGTCCAGGAGATCCAGATTGATCCCCTCCGTCGACTTCTGGCCGGCGCGATAGCGGGCCACCACGCCCTGGACGATGCATGCGGTCTTCCAGTGATTGAAGGCAATGTAATAGTCGAGCAATGAGAGATCACGGCCTGACTTTTCCGCGTAGCGGGCTGCAAGCTCCGTCCGCGAGGGGAAGCCCGGCAGCGAAGTCACGGCCTCCGGTGGTGGTGGCTCGAGATCAGAGGGATCAGTGAACTGGTTGAGCGTATAAGCAAAATCGGCGATCGGGTCGCCGAGCGTGCAGATCTCCCAGTCGATCACTGCAGCAACCGTGTGGTCCGCCCCGAAGAGAACGTTATGCATGCCATAGTCGCCGTGCACGACGCGCGGCGCGCCTTGATCTGGAATATTCGCTGTGAGGAAAGCTTCGAGATCATGGGCGCGTTGGTCTTCCAGCTTGGAGTCCGCCGCCGACGCCACCCAAGACCGGTACCAGGCCTTCAATTGCCGGGCAACATAGCCATCATGCTTGCCGAGGCCACCGAGACCAATCTCCTCCGGGTCGAGGGAATGAAGGGCCACCTGCACGTCAATCAACGACTGGGCCGCCTTGGTTCGGGACGACTCCGGCAGGTGTTCTTCTGCATGAGGGGCCGCATGCAACGAATGCCCGTCGACCCAGGACATGAGATAGAAGAGAGCGCCGGTGATGCTTTTGTCTTCGCAAAAGCCAAGCGGCGAGGCGACCGGCACCGGTGTGGGATCAAGGGCAGAGATCACCGACCATTCGCGCCCCATGTCATGGGCTTTGGGCAGCAGTTCCCCTTCGGGTGGTCGCCGGATTACCGCCTCATGTCCGTCTACATCCTTTAATCTGTAGGTGAGGTTCGAATGTCCCCCCTGCAGCTGCACCCACTCAAAAGGTGGGGTGAGCCCGGATACATTTTCCCGGACCCAGGCTTCCACCGCCTCAACTTTATAGCCCGGCAGGTCCCGGCTTTTTGCTTGTGCGCTCATGATTGTGGTTCCTTTAGAGCAGATCGCCACCGGCGGCTGAGGCCGTCGTGCCGAATTGTTCATATGCCCGAATGACATTCTTGCCGACGCGCCATTTATGCACTTCATCCGGCCCGTCCACCAAACGCTGGCTGCGGATGGCGGTATACCAGGCGGCGAGTGGCGTGTCGTGGCTGTAGCCCAGAGCGCCGTGCAGCTGTAGGGCGGTGTCCACCACCTTGTGCACCATATGCGCCAGAAAGACCTTCGCGATGGAATTTTCCTGCCGCAGGTCCATGCCTTTCTCCGCCTTGTAGGCGATATGAAGGAGCATGAGACGCGCCATATAGAGTTCGCTGGCGCAGTCCGCCAGCATCCATTGTACGCCCTGCCGGTCCGCCAGGCGGGAGCCGAACGTATCGCGGCTGGTCACATGTTTGGCTGCAAGATCGAGCGCGCGCTGGGCGCGGGCCACATTGTGCATACCATGGCGCAGGCGACCGTAAGCCAACCGGTGCTGGCCCATTTCAAAGCCGCCACCGAGGCCACCCAGTACGTTTTCCTTGGGCACCACGAGATCCTTGATTTCAATCTCTGAGTGGGTTGCGCCGATCTTTTCCATGAGCGGCGTGTGGCCGTGCATGGTTGGGATATTGCGGATGATGTTGTAGCCCGGGTTCGGCAGTTCAACGATGAAGGTGGTGAACTGGCGATGGCGGGGCGCTTCCGGATTTGTCTTGGCCATGACCACGGCAATGTCAGCGACATCGGCTGATGAGCTAAACCATTTCTCGCCGTTCAATACAAAATTGTCGCCGTCTGCCACCGCGCTGGTCTGCATACCGGTGGCGTCGGCGCCAGCCGCCTTCTCCGTCATGGAATAGCAGATACGCTTTTCCCCATTCAGAAGAGGTTTAAGGAATTTTTCTTTTTGATAGTCCGTCCCATGGGTCAAAAGCGTGAGCATCGTCGCGTCGTCCGGTCCCTGGGTATTGAGTGAGAGCGCCCCAAGCATGCTCTCGCCAAGTTCCATTTGAACCAGTGCATTGGCCAGCGGCTTCAGCCCCATGCCACCATGTTCTTCCGGGATGAAGGGACACCAGAGGCCTGCGTCACGCGCTTTCACACGCAGCGCTGCCAGTGTTTCATCAAATGTCTCCGCCGTGAGATTTTCTTCAGCCGGGATGCAGTGTTCGCGTACGAACTTGCGCACGGTCTCGCGGATGATTTTCGCATCTTCTGGAATCTCAAAATCAATCATGGGGTCCTCCACCGTTTTTCATGTTCTTATGAGTTTTGATGGAGGCATGTTGGCACATTTTGGGGGGCCGTACAGCGTACCAATGCACTCCCTTTGTGACCCTGCGGCGGATTATGTTTGCCGCGCGCGCGTTGACTACTCCGCAGCAAGTTCGCCCTCATCCGAAGAAAGAAGACCTCACTTCTCTTCGGCGTTTCCCGCCTGGAGTTCCACGGTCTCTGCGATTTCGTCGAACGTATCGAACCATGCCTGCACCGCCGGTGCTGCGGTCCCGGATACAAGGTCTTCGTAAAACGCCTCCTGCAACGCGTGGCGCCAAATCAACTCTTCGCCGCAATTAGCCGGGTCAACGGTGAAGTACCGAGCACTTCCCTGCAGCATTTCTTCAACGGGTCCGAAGAGTGTGATGATAATCTGCCCCTCATTGCTCAGCAGATAGAGTTTCCGCTCAAGGGTCACGTCGCACACCTCAAACCGGCCAAGCACAAGAAAATCCTGGGCATGCGTGCCACCCACCGGCCGGACTTTTTGCGATGCCGGCAATGGCATATCAACGGCTTCCCCATACTCGCCGCGGGCGAGCGCCTGCCGATTGGTCCTGAAGGTAGCCTTGTCGAAGCCCAGCGGACCATGCTCCTCCATCTCGTCCAATAGCATTGCCTCAACCGTCAGCCGCAGCTGATTGCTCTCCGCCCGCGGATCGTCCACAAGCACCACACTGCTGGGGTACCGAAAGGTCAGCCCGAGGGCGGGATCATTGTAAACCGACCATGCGGCGCTCTCTGGCAGGCCAAGGAGCTCATGTATCATCTGCACAACATCGAAGGAGGTGCGTTCGCGCTTGCATTCATCGCGCTGTGGGGGGTCATAGTTTTCACAAGTCACAGCGCGAAGCACGAAGGATAGTGTCAGAACGTCCGCTTCTCGCTCGGTCGAGACGGTGTAGGTGGTATAGATGCTGCCCGCCGCGCCCTCAGCTTCGGCGGCAATGCAGTATGCCTGTTGGTCAACTTGGCGCAGGTCGCCCGTGTCACACTGAAGGGGCTTGGGTGTCACCATACTGGTCGGCGGCCAAACGGCACCGCTGATAAACCGTGTCTTGAGAGTTTCGGGAAACTCAATTGACGGCTGCTGCTGCGCTGGTACGGCGGTGTCCCCACTCGCTGACGACCATGACGGGTTGTCCGCGATGCCCAACCAAAAAAAGCCTATCGCGGCAGCGGTCAAAAGCAGGGCGGCAGCGATGAAGGAGAAGCGTTTCATCGGCCAAGCATAGCCACTCCCCGACCCAAGTCCATGAGTGCGTCCGACGGCAGTGCTGGGAGTGTCGCCAATAGAACTTCGGATTGAGCAGAGTCACATCCCCTTTTCCCCTCAGCCTCCCCTACGTCAGTTGAACACAATCGACCAAGTTGGAAATTTTCTTCGGTCCCAGCCGATTATTTTGATAAGACAGGGTGTAACTTTCGATTCCGAAGTTACTCAAGCCACAAGAAAGAACCCGGCATATATGGATGAGCGCACCCACCACTTGCTGACGGCGGCCCCTGCCCCGCTGCTGATCCGCATGGCGACACCCAATGCCCTCGCCTTTGTTATCCAATCGTCGGTCAGCCTTATCGAGGTTTGGTTTATCGGCCAGCTTGGCACCAGCGCCCTTGCCAGCATTGCGCTCGCTTTTCCCCTCCTCATGCTCATGCAGGCCATGTCCGGCGGGGCGCTCGGCGGCGCCGTCTCCTCTTCCATAGCCCGGGCGCTCGGTGCGGGCGACCGCGACCGGGCGCTCAAACTTATCTGGCATGCGCTCGCCATCGCCGCCATGGGCAGCGCCTTCTTCCTGTTCGTCTATCTGCTGTTTGGCCGTGCGCTCCTCTCCTTGTTGGGCGGCACTGGCGAGATATTGGACCAGGCAGCTTCTTATTGCCTGGTCTTGTTTGTCGGCGGCATCTTTGTATGGCTCATTGGTGTGGTGGGCGCGATCTTTCGGGGTATGGGTGACATGAAGTTTCCTGCCCTGCTGATGGTCATGAGCGCATTCATTCAAGTACCGCTATCTGGCGTGTTGGTGCTTGGCCTGTTTGGCGCCCCGCAAATGGGGATCGTGGGTGCGGCGGTTTCGGCTGTCGGCAGTGGCTTTCTTATCAGCATGATCATGCTTCTGGTCCTCAGCCGGCAAGGCCGGGTTATTCAATTGGACACAAGGTTCATCTCATTCTCCAAACCGCTTTTTGAGGACATCTTCAAGGTGGCGCTCCCGGCGTCTCTGTCGCCGCTGTTGACGATCTTCGGCATCCTGTTTCTCACCGCCATGGTGGCGACCTATGGGGAAGCGGCGCTTGCCGGCTATGGCATTGGATCGCGTATCGAGTTTCTGCTCATTCCTCTCGTTTTCGGTATCGGGGCAGCCATGACGTCCCTGGTCGGCCTCAGCGTTGGCGCGGGCAATATCGACCGGGCCGAACATATTGGGTGGACCGGTGGATTCTTTGCAGCCTGCCTTGCCGGTGTGGTGGGCCTGTTGCTGGCGCTCTTTCCGGGTGTCTGGATATCGGCCTTTACCGACGATCCGGCCACCTTTGAAGCATCGCGCGCCTACATCCTTATTGTGGGACCGTTCTTCGCATTTCAGGGACTCGGCCTCTCGCTCTATTTTGCGAGCCAAGGGGCTGGGGCCATGAGGTGGCCGATCGCCGCGACGATTGTCCGCTTTGGGTTTGCTGTCGGGGGCGGTTGGCTGCTCGCCTTCTCTTTTGATATGGGGCTCGAAGGCATTTTCATTGCGGCGGCCGCCGCCATGCTTCTTTACGGGATGATGATTGCCGCCTCCCTCAAGCTCGGCGCTTGGAGAAAGCTTGGCGACGTCAGGTAGAGACAAAAAGAGCGATCAGGAGCAGCAACACGCCTGCTGTCCAGAGGGCGAAGGTCCAGGCCCAAGCCCGCGGTGCATGGCGCAATTCCATAAAGTAGTGCATGACGAGATACACCTTCACGAAGGCGATCGCCAATACCGCTATCCCGGGCATGGTTCCGCCAAGGGCCGCGACCCCTCCTGTATCGGTGACCATCAGCGATGCGAGGGTCGAGGTGACGAGCAGCGCCCAGACGATGAGGAATGGTGTTTTCAGAAACATCATCAGGTTCACCTCACCAGATAAAAGAGCGCGAACAAGATGATCCAGAGCAGATCGACCAGATGCCAGAAGGTGGCGCCGCTTTCGAGAGCGGCAACAGGTGCTACGGCGGTCTTGCTGTCGCGGATCTGAAAATAGATAACCGACAAGACCACGACACCGACAATCACATGCATAAAGTGGATGCCGGTATACATGAAATAGAACATGAAGAAGTCATTCGTACCCACGCCGTAGCCGGTGCCGAACTTCTCCGCATATTCTGCGATTTTCAGAATGGCGAAGATAAGACCGCACATGATCGCACCGAGCAGGAGGGCCTTCGACACCGGCTTGTTGCCCCCGCGAAGGGCACTGACGCTCAACGCAATCAACCAGGAGCTTGTGAGCAAGATAATTGTGTTCGCCGTCCCCAATGCAAGGTTCAGCTGTTGCTGACTCTCTGTGTAAATCTCCGGAGCATCAGCGCGGTACACAAGGTAGGTCGCAAACAGGAGGGCAAAGGTGGTCAGGTCGCCAAGGACGAGCATCCACACGCCCTCTTCACCCGGCAAATGGGTCCGCCTTGTAGGCGATGAGCGTGACATGTTTACGCTAGGCATGGCTGGCGAAGCCCTGTTCCTCCGCTCCGTCTTCTCTCATCGCGGCCTTTGAGGTGAGCCAGGCCATGGCAACAAACCAGATGAGCAAGGCCACGAGCGGCAGCCAAAAAGTGAGCAGCCCATTCCAGGCAAACGGCCCTGTTTTGAAGAAGGTGGCGAGGGCTCCGGGAGCCGCCACCAGGCCCACCCAGAAATTGAGGTAAGCCGCCCATCTTGGGAACAAAGGCGTCGCACGCGGATCAGACAGGATGGCAAGCCCGATCATGAGCGCCATAAAGGTCGCTTGCAGCACCGGCATCACCAGGCAAAGCCACCCGATATCGTTCATCAGCATAATGAGCTCAGCATCCCGTTCCGGCCGGAACGCCGCGACCGTCCAAGCGAGCGAGGCCACCAGGAAGACGATCTGTACGGCGAGCCCAAAGAGCAATTGCGCATAGGTGAAAATGCGCGACTGCACACCGCCGATCCGATGCAGCTGGACGGAGATCGCGGCCACCCAGAAGAGGATGAGAAAGGCGAACTGCATGATGATGGTGGCGCCTAAGCGAATGCCCGTGCGGTTTTCCTCATACATGGCGGCGACCGCTTCTGCGTCTGCGGAGGGTCCCAAGGGCGGGAGATAGTCCATCATTAAAAATGTGGGCAAGATGATGAGCGCGAAGGCGGGCGCGGCCCAGGCGCTGGCGATTTGAACGGTGCGGTGCATTGCGGCGGCTCCCCGTTTTCTCTAAATTGTACCAACCGGTACACACATATCACGTTCCAAAAATGTATCAAGTGGTACATGTAGCAGATGGTACAAAAATGACTCGAAAACAAGAACAGCGCGAACAAATCACGGCGGTTTTGGCGGGGCATCTGGTGCGGGAGGGTTTGGGCGAGACCAGCACGCGACAACTTGCCGCTGCCGCGGGGGTGAGCAATCGCATGCTGCTCTACTATTTCGAGGACAAGTCGGAGGTGATGCGGCTCACCTTGATGAATTTCGCAGCGAACCTCGCCGAACTGCTCGGGAAATCATTGAAAGACGACGCCCGGCTATCGCCGAGCGAGATGTTTGCGGAGACCTCCAAACTGCTGCAGGGAAAGCGCTTGCAGCCCCATCTGGCGCTCTGGATGGACGTGATGGCGCTCGCGGGCCGCGGGCAAGCCCCCTATCAGGAGATTGCCGCTGACATCGCGGCGCATTTTCTCGACTGGATCGAAAAGCGCCTCGCGACAAAGGACCCCAAAGAGCGCAAGGCACAGGCAGCGATGATTTTCGCCATGGTCGACGGGTCTTATCTCTTGTCGCAGTGTACGGCGCCGGGTACCAGCCGCGCCGCGTGCGAAGCGATGCAAGCCCTCCTGAACTGACGAGGCCGGGCTGAGTTCAGGCGCCAGCCAAAGCCGACACATGGCCGATAAGCTCGAGATCCTTCTTGATCAGGGTCAGGAAGGCAGGTCGACCGTGAATTCGATGGAGATAGGCGGCGAGCTTCGGCCACCGCGCGGGATCAACCTCCTCGCCGGCATGCCGCATGTTCAGCAAAATGCTGCCAGCGGTGAGATCAGCCAGGGTGATGTCGCTCGACGCCAGATATTCCGTGCCGTCGAGCTGTGCTTCCAGATAATCATAAGCTGGCGCCACATGGCCTAGCGCGTCTGCGACCGCCGCTTCATCCGTTGCCACTTTCTCAAACCCGGGTTTCACAACACGTTGCACGAAAACCGTTCCTTCAAACTTCGAGAAAATCGCCGACGCCACGAACTCACAAAGCCAGAGACACCAGGCTTTTTGCCAGTCTGAGGTGGGCAGAAACTTTTGACCCGGAAAGGCCGCATCCAGGTACGTGCTGGCGGCAAGCGAGTCTGCCAGAACGCGGCCGTCATCCAGCTCGAGGACCGGGATGCGCCCCAGCGGATTGAGTTTCAGGAACTCTTCACTCGGATTGCCTGCCGGCACTGTCCGGACCAACTCATACTCGATGTCCTTCTCTGCCATCAACACCATCAGGCGCCTCACCCATGGAGACAGGCCAATTCCGTAGAGTTTCATGCTCTTTCCCTTCACACCATGATCGCCGGTATTTTCTACCTTGTATAAATATACTTAGTATACTATTTATCAAGACGTCAAAGGACACGCAAATCAGCGCTCACGCGATGCGCAGGAGGACCCCAGATGAACCAAGCCGCACGTTTGATATTGATCTTGAACGCCGTTGTTATCGGGGCCATCGGCCTGGCCTATTTGGTCGACCCGAACCTGTTGCTCGTGAATTACGGTCTTGTCGCTGGTGAGCCGGGCATGGACAACCTGTTGCGTGGCACTTATGGCGGCCTGTTTATCGCCATGGCGGCGCTGTTTGCCCTAGGCGCAGTCCGTCAAGCGCGCCAGCGCGACGCGCTTGGACTCCTGGCCCTCTTTATGGGCGGCTTGGCGGCGGGCCGGGTGGCGAGCCTCGCCCTCGCCGGCGCGCCGGACCCCTCTATGCATATGCTTCTTGGGTATGAAGTGACGGCCTTTATCATCGCAATGTTTCTTTACCGACGGACCGCAGCTGACCTGACCGCCTGACTGCTCGGCGAGCTTACTTTTTCGCCGCCGCCTTTATCTGGGCAACACGCTCCTCTATGTGAGCCTTCTGCTCAGGACTCACCATGGAGGCCGCCGCCGGAAGCGAGGCACACTCCTGCATGGGTACCGCTTCGTTCGTGTCGACGCGGACCATGGCGGGGCGGATTTCCTTTCCCGTCGGGATGTGGGTGTGCTCATAGCGGGGCCCGCGTTTGCCGGGCTGCCATCTTTCCCCCCAATCGGCAAAGGCCATCAGCGCCATGGAGAGTTCCGCGCCTTTAAGCGTAGGCACATATTTCATGCGCGCCGCGCCTTCCTTGATCGGCACCCGGTCTATCAGGCCGGCTTCTTCCATTTCTTTGAGCCGTCTGCTCAAGAGTCGCCGCGAGATGCCGAGACTTTGTTCGAAGCCCGTGAAACTCGAAATGCCCGTCAGGGCATCGCGAATGATCAGCAAAGTCCATTGGTCGCCCACAATGCTGAGGGACTCCGCGATGGGGCAATCAAGATGCAAATAGTTTGATGTCGTCATTCAATGGGTTCCAACAAACGAAAGCCGGGACACGTGAGCCAGGATCGCGCGTGGCAATGCGCAGGCGGCTCTGCATAGAGTGTACATAAGCTACTTAAGTTCCCTGCCTCTCGCCAGTAGGGGCGCTCTGGTAAATCCACGAAATCGGATAATCGACGGGTTAGCGCCGATCTTGCCGTGAGAATCTTGCAACGCCGCTTGCGTCTCTCTGTCTATTATGTATACTTTTTATACTTTTAATACTTTTAATGAATGCAGCGACGGTCAGCTATGGAACTCCTCGTCATCCTCACTCTCTACCTGGTGCCGTTTTTCCTGATGCTTTGGCTGGTCGCCGGCACGGGAGGCAAAAAATGATTGGTGGTCATTACGCAACGGCGCTCGTGCCCTATACGCGGCTGGAACGCAAAGCCCCGCTCTGGCTCCTGCTAACTGCGGCGATGCTGGTGGATTTTCTGATGATCAGTCTGGTCGCGACCGGTGTGGAGACCATGGTGCCTGACGGCGACACGCCGCCGGACATGCGCTACAGCCATGATCTAATACCGGTCCTGGGGCTGGCCGCCGTTTCAGGTCTTGCGGTCTGGGCGCTCGCCAAGAACCGGGTCCTTGCAGTGTGGGTGGTGGCCCTGGTCCTCTTTCACGAAGTGTCGGACGTGTTTTCCGGCTACCAGCACAATGTGAACGGGCCCGAGTCGCCCGCCTTCGGGCTCAATAATTACATGACCAATCCAGCACAGGCTTTGGGCGTGGAAGCATTGCTCATTATTGCGTGCCTCGTCTTCTACCAATGGCACGAGCGCCGGGCGGGACGGGGTTTCGAGACCTGGAAAGCGATTGCGCTGTTCTTCATCCTGATGGCGCCGACGACCATGGCGTTCGGCCCGCAAGCTTTTGGGGTGCCCGCGGGCTAAATCAATCCCGCGCCGCGCACTGAGTAAGCGCGGCGTCCATCACACCTTTTCGGTTTCTTTTTCTTTAGGCGCTGAAGTTTTGCGGGGCTTCTGTTCCATTTTGGGCTTGGGCAGAAGCCGGAAGCGCGACTGGCACCAGGCGAAGTCAACGCCCACGTCGAGCAGCGCATCGGAGCGCCCGCATGGGCAGGCAAACAGCAGGACGTCATAGACCCGGTAGGTCTCGCCGGCGACAAGCGGCACCGGCTCCCCCGTCATATGGTTCGGGGCCGCGTTTACACACAAAACCAGATCGCCTGGACCGACTGCATAGCTCATAGGGTCAGCTTTTATCATAAAGGCCGGGGGTGGGATAGGACCAGTACACAGCGGAATTATCCTTTGGGCCGATCATGATTTCGACGATAGAGCGCCTGATTCGATTGAACTCTCATGGCCCAACACCAGATTCAATGCGCAACAGAAAGCAGACGCTGGGGATGATGCTCGCATTGGCTAAGAAAGCAAACCATGGCGGGGAACAATTTGAGTTTTGTATTGACTAATACCAAATGGCCCGCCGGAACCTTGATATCGTCGAGATAACTGTATCAAACCAGCTCCGCGAGATTACGCGTGCGCACTGAAACAGCACAATCTTTTTCGCCCGACTGGGTCCGTGGTCCCTAACCCATTTATTCTGGAAACGATCAAGAATATCTTCTTGCAACATCTCCGCTTCTTCCATTCCTATGCAACAATTTGTCACGAAGAAGACAAAATCTAAACCAGCCGTCGACTGAAGCTTCACCCGATTCTTCTCTAGTTCGATTACGTGTATCAGCGCATCTTTCTGCCTACGAGCCTTCGCTAAAGTTAAATCAATGGCTTCGCGCAATTCTGTAAGTTCGATTTTTTCAGTTTCAGAGAGCGGGCCCATTGCAGGAGCATCCTGCCACTTCTGCACGAGATTTTTCAGCATCAAATTGCATGCTTTCAGGCGCTCTGCATACTCTCTACCCGACACTTCGCTTTTTTCACAGTTAGGCACACCTCCTGCCTTACTCGGCGCGATCACTCGCAACCCAGTCTCCCCGCACAAGGAGTTCGTCCCAAATGGCAATCTGTTCTTTCCAACATTGAGAATGGGCGGTGAGAGGTTCCGTCTGCGGTTCTTAGCCATCTATGCCTCCCACATCAGATTGCACCACACTATATGTTGGCTTAAGACCAGACCCCTTGAGCAGTGACTTGGTAGCCACGAGACTTTCATTCAACACGCGATGCCCCTCACCCGTAACAGTGAAGTGCTTACGTTGCTTTCCGTTCTCGCGGGGCTTCGTCGTTACAGTCAGATAGTCTTTTGAAACCATCCTGTTCAGCGTCGTCCAAACTGCTGCGAAAGACTTTTCTTTGCCGACCTTGGCGCAAAGAACGTCGTGAATTTCGGATGCGGTCGCGTCAACGCCGACGCGAATAGCCGATATCAGAATTAGCTCTTCGAATTTGCCCAGCATGTTCTTTGCCCATTTTCCAGCATAGGGTTATATATACATTGTAAACTATACAATGTAAAGTCTGGTGTTCTGCGACCAACAAGAATGCCGACAAGGTGGCGGACAGTAGATGCGCCTCCTGGATAGAAGATACCCAGGAAACCGGGTAGGCTGATTCAACGATCAGAAATGCTGGAGACACAAGCATTGTGGGATGGGCTAAACAGCTGGGTTCTTGGCTCTTGGGCAAGCTTGTCACAATGGTGGGACCAAAACTTAGTACTCGTTGTGCGCGATGACTACGTCCCCATGCTCGACATCAGCGGCTTCCTTGGCATTCTTGCTTTCTCAGTAGCTGTTTTCACGCTCACCACTCCGAGATATCAAATCAGACAGGCGACAGCCATTTTCTCCTTTAGACCCCTGTTCTTCGGCACGCTTCTCGTATCTGCAGTCATTACCTTCGCCGTTGAGGCCTGCATTCTCTACAGCGTTCGAATTCCAAGTTTCCTTGATCCAAATGCCATCAACTACATTATCACCGCAGTCATAGCGATCCTCATTTTTTACTGGATGAAGATTTGCTTTATCTCGCCTCCCCAGTTCTCCAGATTTACCTCTAAGCATTTCTTCCAGCAGACATTTGTCTCTATCGCTAATGGAAGCAAAGAAGAGATGCTCGCATTGGCGCGAGAGATCATGCGCGAAGCTCCTAGACTGATTAGCCACACCCCACGCATGCAATCTCATCACTTCGAGGATGACAAACCGGTCGAACTGTCGGCGCTGCAATCCAACGCCCATCATGTTAATTCGCTTTTGTCCGATACGCGGTTTTGTGACGCTGTCGCAAAAGAGCTGCCTTCTTTTCCAGCGCATATGGTGGAAGTAGCTGTCAAATTAGGAAGGTATGACGCACCTATTCAGCTTATGGTGAAGCGCACAGTGATAGCCATGCTCAATAATCCGGGGTCAGCCTTATTTGTCGAGAATGAATGGCTGGAACAAGGTTTCATAGGGAACGCAAAACCCATTACGCGATCCATTTTTGGGAACTGGCATTTGCTAGAGGGCTACGAGTTGGGAGTACAGGCGCCGCTTGACTTGCACTATCCCTATGCTCGCAGTTGGGACCGTGATACTTGGCGAGTTTATTTCGGGATGGCGCGCGAGTATGTTCGGGGATTGACGTCCAAGGGTTGGGCAAATTGGGATGCCCGAGGCATCAGCCATATCCTTCGGACAACAAAAGAAGCGTACGCTCAAATCGGTGATCTCAAAAAATATGAGGACACATTCAGTCCATTCAATCCACGTTGGCATGCCAAAGAGGCCAACGATTTCTTAAGGGATCTCGTAAAATCGTTCGATGAGGCCCAAGGGTGGGTTGGATTCGATAGAAGAAAAGAATTTAGATACGGAGACGACCTTTCTTCCGAGCTTGCGGCGCTGCACTTCGAGACGATCTTCGAGGCAGCACAGGTCAATACGAAGGATTTCCGGATGTGGGATGTTCAGCGTAATACTGTTTGGGCACCCATTGAAACTCGCGGGATCAGAGACACAGAAATCATGAAAATGGTGCGCCGGAAGCTTCGGCGGATGATCTGGGATGAGATCATTCAGATGGATGACACTCCAAATTATATGGGAGCAGCCTATATCCGTTTCTGTCTGAACGTCTTAGGCTTTTACGACCAGAGCGTTCATCGCAACGACACACTGGAACGGGACAGCTGGCCACTCGCGAAAGTCGTCGCGGGGTGGGTGAAGAAAAACTACCAAACGATTCGGATGTCACACCCGCCTGTGGCTAAGGCGATGCTGCCAGCCAACATCGAATATGATCCTGACGCACAAACACTCGTGAGGACGCGCGAGAATAATTTGACAGGAGAGCCGGAATTGCGAACCTTCACGCTCGACCCTCCACGCGATGCCCCCAGCGAATAGGGAAAGAAACTATTTGCATTCTCGAAGTTTCTGCAGGCGTCACACAGCAAGCTGACTAGGATTGTAGATCAGCAGCACATGCAGAGGCAGCTTGGCCCAAGTCTAATCAGGCGAAGCAATTGGAGCGCGAGCAAGCGTTAGCGCTGCCAATCACTTTGGCGCTGAAGTCGACAAGAAGTGTCCCACTAGTGAGTTCAAGCGAGAAAGTGGGACAATTTTTCGACCTAAGTCATTGATTTTATTTGGAAAATTACCATTTTGGTGCCCAGGGGCGGGATCGAACCACCGACACTGCGATTTTCAGTCGCATGCTCTACCAACTGAGCTACCTGGGCCTTCTTTGTGGCCATATCCTTGATCCCAAAACCGGTTCCCACTTTTGGGGGATATGGCTCGAGCCCGGACAGACATTGACCGCAGAAGTCCGCGGTTTATAGGCGATGAACCCCGCCCTGTCCAGCGCTTAAGAGCGTGAAATCAGGCCCCATCCGGCGGGATATCGTCTTCCGACCATTCTTCCGGCTCTTCCGCCGCCGGGATGGCGTAGGAGCCGTTGAGCCACCGGTTGAGGTCCACATCAGCGCAGTGTTTGGAGCAGAAGGGATGGAACTCCCGGTCCGCCTTCTTCCTGCAGATGGGGCATGGCCGGGGGCTCCTGAACGGGGTGACGTTCTCGCCGCCTGCCTTGCTGGTCGCTTGTTTAGCGGCAGCCATTACCGTGCCGGGCCCACGTCGATCTGTTCGCGGTCAAAACCCGGCATGGGCTCCAGATAGACCGCGCCGGCGACACGGCTCTCCAGCTCGCGGACGAGACGGCCGTGGCTTTCTTCCAGCCAGGCGATGACGCCGGGGGCTGCGCGGGCGGATATTTCTGCGCCCGGGTAGCGGGCCGCCACGCGCTCAATGGCGCGCAGGAGTTCATTTGCCACGGTCGCCCGGGTTTTGATCCGCGCGCGGCCATCGCCGTAGATCGGTTCGGTGAGCAGTTTTTCCAGCGGTTCGCGCACGCGCTTCCGGGTCATTTCCACCAGGCCGAATTCCGACATGGGCGAGACCTGGGTCGGCACGCGGTCCTTCTCAAACCCCTTGTTGAGGGTGTCGAGCACTTTGTCAATGTTTGCCGGGTCATTCATGTGAATGAAGTCGATCACAATAAGCCCGCCGGTGCCGCGGAGGCGCACCTGATCGACAATGGCTTCCGCCGCTTCGATATTGGTGCGCACGCTGGTTTCTTCGAGGCCGGTGGATGCCGTATAGCGCCCGGAGTTCACATCAATGGCCGTGAGCGCTTCCGTCGTCTCAATGGTGATCCATCCGCCAGACGGCAGTTCATAGCGTGGGTCCAGCGCCTGCTCGATCACGCCGTCAATATCGTGCTGATCGAAGACAGAACCCGGCCCGTTCACGAGGCTCACCCGCTCAGCCATATGGGGCATGGCGCGTTTGCAATAGCGCACCGCCTCTTCATAGGCTTTGGCGTTGTCGAGCTCGACGCGCGCCGTGTCCATGCTCACATAATCGCGCATGGTTTTGGCGACCGGGTCGAGATCGTGGAAGAGCACGTCGGGCGGGCTGGCATTCTTCTCCGCGGCGCGCACTTCCGCCCAATCGGCGGCCAGTCGCCGTGCGTCTTCTTCGAGGGCCGCTTCGTCCATACCGATGGCGGCTGTGCGCACAATGAAGCCCGCAGGCTCGCCCGTCACACCTAGTGCGTTCAGTTTTTCGGCAATCCCTGAGACCACAATCGACAGGCGTTCGCGTTCCGCCTCGTCTTCGATGCGCCGGGACATGACCACGCCGGACTGGTTCGGCACCATCACCAGAAGACGTCCCGGCAGGGTGACATTGGCCGACAGGCGCACGCCCTTTTCCCCAATCGGGTCCTTGGTGGCCTGCACCAGAATGCTTTGGCCCTCTGTCACGCAGGATGAGATGGGCGGCAATGTGCCTTCATCGAGCCCCGTCAGTTCGCAGAGGCACTTGGCTTCCCGCGCGCCCAGAAAGCCAGCGCGTTGAAGCCCCACATCCACAAAAGCCGCCTGCATGCCCGGCAATACGCGCTGCACCCGGCCATAAAAAATATTGCCCAAGAGCGAGTGCCCGGCGCGGCCGGTCTTTTCTTTCAGATCGTCTTCGCTGGTTCGTTCCAGAACGAACTCGACGGGCTTGCCCTCTTCCAAAACGGCAACCCGGATTTCGCCCAGCCCCACATTGATCAAGACTTCTTCGGTCATCTACTCCGACCTGCCCCCTGGCAAGAATACCCGCATGGTCGCATCACTCCATGCGCGCGTGTGGTTCCCCCGAACCCCGCAATCCTAACTCAAGATTTGGGCGCTTGGTAGACCGGGAAACCGCTTCCTTTAAGGAGGTTAACCGTCTCGTGCAGCGGCAGTCCGACAACATTGGAGTAGGAGCCGTTCAGACCCCTGATAAACGCTGCGGCACGTCCCTGAATGGCATAGCCGCCGGCCTTGCCCTGCCATTCGCCCGACGCGATATAGGCTTCGAGCTCTGCGTCACTCAGCCGCGCCACCTGCACGCGGGTCATGACGGATTTGGTGATCTGCTTGGTACCGGTGATCAGCGATAGCCCCGTATAGACTCTGTGGGCACGGCCAGACAGAAGGTGCAGACAGTCGCGCGCTTCTTGTTCCGTCTCGGCCTTAGGCAAAATTCTGCGTCCGCAGGCGACCGCTGTGTCTGCGGCGAGAACAAACGCCCCTGCGTGCTTTTCGGCAACCGCCGCCGCTTTTTCTGCCGCCAGACGTTCCGCATAGACGCGCGGCAGTTCTGCGGCGTGAGGTGTCTCGTCAATGTCTGCAGGCGCGACTTGGTCCGGCACGATCCCCACCTGTTTCAACAGGTCAAGACGGCGCGGGCTCGCGCTCGCCAGCACCAGGTGCGGGCGATCAGAAGATGTATTTGACTTAGTCATGAGCGGCGCTCTGCCCACCCACTACATTATTTGTAGCGGTAGGTGATGCGGCCTTTGGTGAGATCGTAGGGTGTCATTTCGACAAGCACCTTGTCGCCCGCGAGCACGCGAATGCGGTTCTTGCGCATTTTGCCGGCGGTGTGCGCGATGATCTCGTGATCGTTTTCGAGCTGCACCCGAAACGTCGCATTGGGCAGCAGTTCCACTACTGTCCCTGGGAATTCGAGAAGTTCTTCCTTGGCCATAGTCGCCCTTTGTTAATTTGGCCGGAGAATGCGCAAGAGCGCCCGGGAAATCAAGACCTGAGCCGCTTTTGGGGCGCATATCAGCTGATTTTTGGGTGTTTTACCGCTCTGAAATGCGTTCTCAGCTGGCTTCGGCCACATTCGAGCCGAAACGTTCCTTAATCCGAACGATCAGGTCATCGCGGAGTCGGCGGTAAGCGTCAAGCCGCTGAGCCCGGGACCCACCGGCCAGAGTTGGGTCCTCGACGGGCCAATATTCCACATCGACGGCCTCCCCCTTCACGACTTCTTCGGCTTTATCTCTGGCCTCCGGGGTCAGCGCAATGATCAGGTCGAAGGAATGATCCTGAAGTTCGTCCAAAGTCTTGGAATGATGTTCTTTGCGCTCGTAGCCGATCTCGCCGACCACCTCGAGGACAAAAGGATCAAGCCCCGTGCTCTCCACCCCCGCACTGTCCACGAAAATTGACGTGCCGAGAAGATGTTTGGTCAGCGCTTCCGCCATGGGCGAGCGCACAGAGTTCAATGAACACGCAAAGAGCACCGCGCCGGGGCGCGTGGGATGTCCGCGCCCGCTCATCACTCAGCCTTTAATGTGAAGAACGCAGATGAGCGTGAACAGTCGGCGCGCCGTGTCGAAATCAACGGCGATCTTGCCATCAAGACGCGCTTTCAGGAGTTCGGAGCCTTCATTGTGCAGTCCCCGGCGCCCCATATCGATCGCTTCAATTTGCGCCGGTGCGGCCGTTTTGATCGCGTCGTAATAGCTTTCGCAGATCAGGAAGTAGTCCTTCACAATCTTACGGAACGGGGCGAGCGACAGCATGACCTTGCCATGCTCCAAGTCTTCTTCAATACGCACGTCAAAGACGAGGCGGTTCTCCTGAACCGACAGATGAAGCTTGTAGGGCCCGCCGTCCGATCCGTTCGGCCGGAAGGTGTTTTCCTCCAGCAGATCGTAAATCGCGACCTTACGCTCATGCTCAATGTCGGGCGACCGGCGCACCACCGTCGTCTCATCGAGTGTGATATCGATCAGACGGAAGGGATCGCCACCGGGCGTATCGTCCGAATGAGCCACCTGCGCCGCTCCTTGCCTGTCAGATCCATGTGCCATGGATATAGTCTAAGCCGAAACTGGGACAGGATGCGAGCCCTGCCTCATCAAGGTTAAGATCATCGATTGAGCCGAATTGACACCGACCGTCCGTGGGCGTCAAGCCCTTCTGCCTCCGAGAGTTTTACCGCCGCCGGACCAATCGCCGCTAGCGCGTCTGGCGAACATTTGACGATCGACGTGCGCTTGACGAAATCATGCACAGAGAGGCCTGAGGAGAATCGGGCAGAGCGTGCCGTCGGCAGCACGTGGTTGGTGCCGGCCACATAGTCGCCGATCGCTTCCGGGGTGTATCGGCCTAAGAACATGGCCCCCGCATTCCTGATTTTCGCGGCCAGAGGCTCCGGGTCCGCCACCGCGATTTCCAGATGCTCCGCGGCAATCCGGTCCACCAACGGCACCGACGCATCCAGGCTTTCGGTCAGGATCACCGCGCCGAACTCTTCCCAACTGGCGCGGGCCATGGCGCCCCGATCCAGGATCGCAAGCTGACTTTCGATTGCTTCCACGACCCGATCGGCAAAGTCTGCGTCATCGGTCACGAGAATACTCTGGGCAACGGCATCATGCTCAGCCTGGCTGAGAAGGTCTGCCGCAATCCAGTCCGCATCATTTTCGCCGTCGGCCAGCACCAGAATTTCGGAAGGGCCCGCGATCATGTCGATGCCGACGGTGCCGAACACCTGACGCTTGGCAGCCGCAACAAATGCGTTGCCTGGGCCTACGATCTTATCGACCGGCGCGATCGTCTCTGTCCCGTGGGCAAGCGCAGCCACGGCCTGCGCCCCGCCAATCCTATACACCTCGCTCACGCCAGCGATCTTTGCCGCCGCCAACACCAGAGGATTGACGATCCCGTCGGGCGTCGGCACCGTGATTACAACGCGCTCAACGCCCGCAACCTTTGCCGGAATTGCATTCATAAGGACGGAGCTTGGATAGGCAGCTGTACCACCCGGAACATAAAGACCCACAGCGCCCACAGACGTCCATTTTTCACCAAGCTCAACGCCGGCATCATCCGTATAGCGCCGGTCTTCCGGCATCTGACCTTTGTGAAAGGCCTCAATCCGGTCTGCCGCCAGTTGCAGGGCCACGACGGTATCTGCATCGCAGTCCGCCAGGGCCGCATCGATTTCAGCTTCTGTAAACCGGAGGGTCTTCGGCGTCAGGTCCTGACGATCAAACCTGGACGTCAGATCGATCAAGGCCGCATCACCGCGCGTGCGCACATCTGTGATGATTTCCGCAACCGTCGTGTTCACATCTTCCGAAACCTCCCGCTTCGAGGCCAAGAAGGCCCGGAAGGAAGTTTCGAAATCGGCATCGCGCGTGTTCAACCGATAGGTCATGGATCAGCTTTCACCATCTGTGGATTGATCATGAGACGGCAGGTTGGATGTCTCCCAGGTGCCGCCCATATCTGCCAAATGGGCGTCGAGCGCCTCCACGTCAATGCGGATTTCCCCGTCTCCTGAGAAGGTGAGCACGATGGCGCCTGACGGTGCCGTGGTCTCTTCGAAAGCAACAGTCAGGAGGTTGAGGACACCGTCCTGGCGGTCCTGTTCGATATTGCGCGACCGTACCTTCTCGACATTATCGAAATGGACTCCGGTGCGCGCGCGTTTGTGTGCCAAGCCTGCTGGCGTGCTTCCCATCTCATTCTCCCAACAGAAGCGGTTGGCCACCAGAGCGAGACGGCGGGTCCCAGGCAGGTAGGCAATGTCTTTCACCAGCACCACGGCATCCTGAAGATAGGCTGCAATGACTTGCAGGTCTTCGGTGTCTTCCGCTTTCAGTCTCAGATTGCTCATGGGGGCCGGTCAACTTCGATTAGGATCAGCCCGGTTCTTACACCGAAACGCCTTAGAATGGCACCCCCAAGCCTGCCGCGTGCTCAGGCTTTTTCGCGCCAGATTTCCGCACCACAGGCGTTCAGCTTTTCCTCAATCCGCTCGAAACCACGGTCCAGGTGGTAGACCCGGTTGACGAGGGTCTCCCCCTCCGCTGCCAGCGCTGCAATGATTAACGCGGCGGATGCGCGCAGGTCGCTTGCCATGACCGGCGCTGCCGTCAGCCGCTCCACGCCATGGACCAGAGCCATGTCCCCATGGAGAGAGATATCGGCACCAAAGCGGGCCAGCTCCTGCACATGCATGAAGCGGTTTTCAAAGATGCGCTCGACGATTTCCGACGGCCCGTCCGCCAAAGTCATGAGGCTCATGAACTGAGCCTGCAAGTCTGTCGGAAACCCAGGATAGACCTCGGTGACGATATTTACCGGTCGCAGACGGTCACCTTCCCGCCTCACGGTGACCCAGTCCTCGCCCACGTCGATGTCGGCGCCCGCCGCACGCAGGGCTGAAAGTGCCGCTTCAATCGTCTCCGGTACCAGGCCGGTCAGCTTGATCGGCCCACCCATCATGGCTGCGGCAATGGCAAAGGTCCCTGCTTCTATTCGGTCCGCCAATACCGGGTGCGTCGTGCCGTGGAGTTTGGGCACCCCTTGAATCCGGATCGTTTCGGTTCCGGCGCCTTCGATTTTGGCGCCCATGGCGTTCAGGCATTTGGCCAAGTCCCCCACTTCTGGCTCTTTGGCGGCATTCTCCAGCACCGTCTCGCCCTTGGCGACGGTCGCCGCCATCATCAAGGTGTGGGTTGCCCCAACAGAGACCAGGGACGATCTAAAGTTGGCACCTTTGAGTCCTGCCTTTGTAGTGGCATGCACATACCCATCGACGATTTCGATGTCAGCACCCATGGCCTGCAGGCCCTTAATGTATATGTCGACCGGACGGGCCCCGATGGCGCAGCCTCCTGGCAGGGACACGCGGGCCTCTCCGAACCGCCCTAGGAGCGGACCCAAGACCCAGAAGCTCGCCCGCATCTGGCTCACCAGTTCATAGGGCGCCGTGGTTGAGGTGATTGTCTCGGCTTTGAGCGTCAAGCTCTTGCCAAAACTCTTTTCGCTGCCATTGCCGAGTTCAGCCTCGCAGCCCAACTCCGTGAGAAGGCGGATAAGGGTGCGCACATCCGTCAGCCGCGGCACATTCTCAAGGTGGACTTCGCCGTCGGTCAGGAGCGCCGCCGTCATCAGTGGTAAAGCTGCGTTTTTTGCGCCGGAAATAGGAATGGTGCCGCTGAGCGGTTTGCCGCCCTTGATATGAAGTCTGTCCATTTAGATCTCGTTGTCCCCGGACCCCAGGTGTCCCGCCATGTAATACATGGCCGGAGCCTCTCTCAGGAATGCGGCAAAGGGAAGGCTGAAGTGTGGGTTTAGTTAAGAGCGGCCAGAGGGATCGCGGCCCAGTTCTGACTTGCGCCCCCGCGCCTGGCTTTTGCGGCGCTTGAGATTGGCCCTCAGGGCTGCACTCAATCTCTCCTCACGCGAGTCGGCCGATGAAGGAGTGTTTTGGCCCGTCTGCCGCGTCGGACCGGCATCAGAAGATTTCTTGGGATCAGTATCGTCGGTCATCTCGATGATCTTCTCGGACGGGCTCAAGCGCCGGGTGCCGGCGCCGACCCTATCGCCATTTACCGGGACTTAAGGATCAGATTGCTATTTCTGTGGGTCATGTGACACGGGCGCCGGGGGGCCGTCAACCATTGACCGGCCGTCAGAATTTGAGCGGTTTTCGAACCTTCGACAGGCGCGTTTTGAGCGCTTGCGTGTGGCGGAGCGGTGTGGCACTTTCCCCGCGATTTCACGGTTCGCGGCGAGTGAGCGCGACCCGATGCTGCCGTAGCTCAGGGGTAGAGCACTCCCTTGGTAAGGGAGAGGCCGGTGGTTCAATTCCACCCGGCAGCACCATTATCTCTCGTATTCCCGACACCTATCCGAGCGCAATACCGTATAGCGACCCGCGGCTGGCTTCGTAGGCTTCAATCTGTGCCGCGCTCAAAGTACCAGGAAAGATGATCAATTCTGCCAGGTCCATTGCTGCGAAAAAGGTTCCTCCAGCACGGGAACCGAGATAAAGCGGATCGCTGTCGAAGAAGTTGGCAGAGCTGGTACCCCCGTTTAGCTGCGTGAGGGCTGGTATCGCGCCATTACGGCGCGGCTGGACTTCCGCAGACGTGCCAGAACCATTGCTGTCAAACGTCACGACATTGATACTTGGCCCTGCGAACCCCATCGATGTTTCGAGCGACGCGAAACTCGTTCCATGCAAGTGATAGGAGTTCGAGGAGGCGACGTTGCTGCTTTGAAATAGTAGGAAGTTGTTGCCCAATCCGTAGTTTGTATTCTGTTCAACAATAACGCCTTGGTCGGTATCATTCTTATCCGACACCACCATCACCGTAATGGCCTGGTAGGGTGTCAGATCAGCATTGGCCGTTGTCAGAAAATCATCGATACCATCAAACGACAGGGTCGGCCTGCCGTTGATCTCGTTCGTGGTACTGGGTTGTGACGTCAGGGTTGGCTGCGTCGCATCAATGCCCAGCGAGCCAAAGTCAGTGAGGCTTGCGCCATCGCCCGCTTTTGCCGGATTAAACCACAGGAGTGGTATCGGCATCACGGCTGGCAACGCATAAGGTTCCGCCTGGGTCCTGTTTTGAACCGACCACAATCCCAATCCCAGATTCGCGGTCATCAATAGAGCCCCACAATGTCTGTCGCGGTGGTGCCCGTTGCGAGTACGCGTGAGACCCGTATCGCAACAACAGCGCCTGCGTTTACATTTCTAAATGTGACGGCGCCACCGTCCTTCATCTCCACCGACACGTCTCCCGCGCCGCCGACATAGATCGCGCGCGTTGTGTGCGGCACGTCAACAGTGTCGGATGGAACGACAGATTCCGCATTTGATGCCGGGCTCTCTAGACCTGGCGCATGATTGTTAAACTGATCCATCTTCTTTCTCCTAGTTTCCTGGTGATTGGTAGGTGCCTGCGCCGAGCAGGTTTTCGATCAGGACATTTTTCGCCGATGACCCTGCTGACGACCCGAAGTAATAGTTGCCAATGGCGACCACCAGCGATCCAAGCGCGCCCAACATGACGTTGAGAGGCGCTTCGGACCCGGGTGGCAAATCAACGAAAATCATTGCGGCCAAGATTCCAAAAAATCCGGCAAGCGCCGCAAAGGCGATCAAGGCCGGCATCTGGTCTCCGGTCTTCACCTGGCGGGATCGCGCGCTTTCACGGTCAGCCGCGTGCAGCGCTTGAAGATCAATCTCAAGCTCTTTCATCTGTTGACGGAACTCCAGTTCCGCCTGCTTCAGTTTTCGAAGATCTTCAGGAGATGCCCGCAGAACCGCTTGTTCGACATCTGTTTGCCCGGCATCTTCCGTCCCGAGCAGCGCAGAAGCGATGCCCCTGACAGCCACGCCGGCCATGGGACCCCCGAGTGCGGTCGCCAATCCCGGCGCAACTGTGCTGACGATCTCTTTCCAATCCATACGCACCTCCTGAGCTGATCAGGTCCTCTGGTTCACACCAGAAGCTGATCGGGGTACAGGTTAGGTCCGCGCCGTCAGGGGGAGGATTAGTTGGAGGAAAATGAAGAGAGGGATCAGGTCTTATCCCGGGTCTCTGCAGAATAGATCGTGCAGGACGCGGATAACTTGGACCACTTCGTCGCTGGCGAGGGCGTAGTAGATCTTTTGACTTTCACGACGGGTTGTCACCAGATTTGCCTCGCGCAGTCTTGCCAGCTGTTGCGACAGGTTAGACTGGCTGATGCCAATGCGCTTTTGAAGGTCGCCGACCGTCAACTCTGCGTCATGAAGTTCGCAGAGAACGCGCAGCCGATGCGGGTTGCTCATGGAGGACAGGAGCGAGGCCGCTTTTTCGGCTTGTGCGGGGTTTACATTTATATTCATAATATCTAATTTAACACGTTCGAATATAAAAACAAGCCCGAGGAAGTTCCGTCATGCTTGCCGACCTCACCCCAGAAGAAACCCAGGCTCTGCTTAAAGACCATAAGGTGCTTTTGATCGATGTCCGTGAACCGCGAGAATTTGCGGTGGAGCGCATTCATGGCGCGCTCAACATGCCGCTCTCGACGTTCGATCCGGCTTTCCTGCCTCTCGATGATCCGTCAAAAGTGTTGTTTCAATGCGGCTCAGGTAAACGTTCCGCCATGGCGGCGGATAAAGCAGCAACTGTTCTTGGGGGCAAGACACAGCACCTGGCTGGCGGCATTGGCGCCTGGAAGGAGGCTGGGCTTCCTGTCATCACGCTGGATCCTTCGACGGGCGCAGTGATAGATCCCGGTAGCTGATTTCGCTTCGAACCCGCTAGGCGCACGGACTAAAGACGTCCAGTCCTCCTTAGAGCGGAGATGATCGCATAAGAGGCGGCGGCGCGTCCGCCTCGCCGTAGAATGCGTCTATGTGACCCCATGCTTCTTCTGCGCTTTCGACAAAGGTGAATATGTCCAGATCTTCCTCTGCGATCATTCCCTCTTCTGCCATCACGTCGAAATTGACAACACGCTGCCAATAACTCTCTCCAAACAGAAGCACCGGCATGGGATCAATTTTGCGGGTCTGAATGAGTGTGAGCGTTTCAAACAATTCATCCAGTGTCCCGAACCCGCCCGGAAAAATTACCAGAGCCTTTGCACGCATCAGGAAATGCATCTTGCGAAGCGCAAAATAGTGAAACTGGAAGCAGAGTTCCGGCGAGATAAAGGAATTTGGAAGCTGCTCATGGGGAAGCGCGATGTTGAACCCCACCGACATTGCCTCCGCATCCGCCGCGCCTCGATTTGCCGCTTCCATGATGCCTGGTCCCCCGCCCGTCGCAATCACATAGTCAAGCAGGGTGTTGGACTGTGCCTCCTTCGATACGATCTCTGCGAACTTCCGTGCTTCGGTGTAATAGCGACAATGCTCGCGCTTGCGCTCCGCGCGTCTCAAATCCCGCGCACATGTTGGATCGTCCGGGGCTGCCTCACATCGGCGACGCGCTTCCTCACATTCCTGTTCGACTGTTTCCGGGTCGGGCACCCGCGCAGACCCGAAGACAACAATCGTGGAACGCACCTGCAGTTCCTCAAGAATAAGGTCGGGCTTCAGCAATTCGAGCTGTAAGCGAACAGGCCTCAGCTCATCCCGCTTCAACAGCGCATCATCTTCAAATCCCAGCCTGAAGGAGGGAGCTTGCGTCTGTGGCGTGCGTTGCACCGATGGAGGATTGTCCTTTTTGTTCATCTCAGGCCCCCACTTATTCCCCGCAGCCGGCGTCCGGCACCTCGGCATTGTAAAGCTCGCGCAAATGCGCCACCGGCTCCGGCAAAGACGGGTCCGGCGTAAAACCCAACGGGATCTGCCAAGTCATTTCCAGTCCCGAAAAATGCCGTGGCGCTTCGAGCATCATCGTTGGCGCGTCTGGGTCATCGTCCGGCTTTGCAACAAAAAGAAACGCGGCATAGGACGACGCGTCAATCGGACAGCGATTATCGCCGCCTGCATCTCTGCCCGCTTCAAGCGCTCTTAGCAGCCTCTCCGCCAGAGGACGTTTGCAACTCCCCACAGTATCCAATTGCCAGGCTGTGGCCACGGCGTCGACGACGCCGGTTCTTAGCGTGTTGCCGGAGATCGCATAATCATCCCCGTGGACGGAACCCCAATCGTCGGGCACGGATTCACCCGTTACGGTTCCCGCCTTCGGCGAGGGGTTTAATGTGACAAGTCCATATTGCAGCCAGTCCAGCCCGATCCGGATGGGACTTGAATAGAGGTCTTCATCTGCAAGCTTTACCGCAATGATGTCCGCGCGGTCGCCGTCTGCGATCATCTCCATCGCAACATCGCGGCCTAAGAAACTCGTCGCGGCCTGAGCCGCCACGGCTCCTTTTCCTGGAACAAGGCCAGCAATCAGCCGAACCCCGGTCGAGCAGCTGGCCGCCGCAATACCCACCTCACCTGTTTCGGGATCAACGGCAACAATTGACCAGGTGGCTGACGCCGGCGACGCGATCAACAAGGTACATACGAACAGAAGACAGGGTCTTAGGAGCATCATGCAGAAAACTCGAGTGGCTGATGATTGAGTTGGGGTAAAACATAGCGCGCAAAGAGGTCGCACTCGGCCGCGTGGGGGTATCCGGACAGGATGAAGGCATCGAGCCCCATGGCCTGGTAGCGCTTTATCTTCGCCAACACCTGATCGGGATCACCCACGATGGCGGCACCGCACCCTGATCGCGCGCGCCCGATGCCGGTCCAAAGCTGATCTTCGGCGAACCCATCCTTATCAGCCCGATCCCGCATCTCCGCCTGTCGGCGTACCCCCTCAGACGCCGCATCAAGGGACTTTTTACGAATGGCTTCCCCTTCCGCGTCGTCCAGTTTGCTCATGAGTGTGCGTGTATAGTCGAGCGCCTCCGCTTCCGTTTCGCGCACAATGACATGAACCCGGTAGCCATAGCGCAGGGTGCGTCCCGCATCCGCTGCACGTTTCTTCATGTCATCCAGGATAGCTGTGACATTGGGCTCTTCGTCGGGCCACATAAGGAATACGTCCGCCGCCTTCGCCGCGACATCTCTTGCTGCCGGAGAGAGCCCCCCAAAATAGAAAGGCGGGCATTTGCCCGACACGGTGCCCATACGCGGTGGCTCCAATTCAAGCTGATAATGCTCGCCCTGGTGATTGACCGCGTTGCCGTCCAGTAGCGCTTTAAGCAGCTGCATCACTTCCAGGGTGCGCCCATAGCGTTCTGGCGACGCCATAACCTGGCCGGGCATGTCGCTCGAAATGATGTTGATGGTGAGACGCCCGCCCAGCATCTGATCGAGGGTTGCGATCTGCCGCGCCAATTGCGGCGGCCACATCTCCCCACAGCGGATCGCGAGCAGGAGTTTGATCTTTTCCGTCAGCGCAGCCATCGCGCCCGCAAAGGCGACGGAGTCCATGCCAAGCTGATAGCCGCTGGGCAGCAGGATGTTGTCAAAGCCACCTTTCTCTGCGGTTTGTGTGATCTCACCACAATGCGTGAGCGAGCTTTTCAAACGGTCTTCTGGCACACCCAGATATTCATAGTCATCGTCGCAAAGCGCTGAAAACCAGGAGACCTCCATCGGACCCGTCATGGCAATTGTTCCCCCATGGATGCCTGCAAAATTGTGTACCAGCCTGCACGATCAAAAGAGACCTTAAAGGCATCCGTTGCTTCAGCAATTCGCTTCAGGTTCTGCGTCCCAATGATCGGGATGATCCCTGCCGGATGCGCGAGCAACCAGGCCAGCGCTACCGCTTCCCGGGTGACGCCTGCTTCCTTCGCCATTTTGTCGAGCAGAGCTTGCGTGGCAACGAGACAGTCCCCGTCCTCTTCTTTCAACGCTTCTTTCTCCGACAACGCTAGGCGTCCGCCCGCGAGTGGTGACCAGGCGAGCGGTGCGACGCCATGCTGCATGCACTGATCCAGTGTGCCATCGAAAATCGGGTCGAGCGCCCAACAGGAAATCTCAGGTTGATTGGTCACGATCGGGAAATCGAGATGCGCCTGCAATGCCTCAAACTGAGCGGGTGTGTGGTTCGAAATGCCTACATGAGCGATCTTGCCCTCGTCCCGAAGCTGGGTCAGCGCGCTGGCCACTTCCTGTGGATGCGCCAGGATGTCTGGGCGATGAATCTGGTAAAGGTCGATTTGCTCAAGCCCCATGCGGCTCAGAGACACCTCACAAGCCGAGACCAGGTAATCGACGCTCGAATCGTACGGCACGCCCAGAACGATGCCGCCTTTGCTCGCGATCACCATTTTGTCGCGCAGTGAGGGCGTGTCTTTCAGCACATCACCGAACAGCTTTTCCGCATCGCCAAAGGCGCCATCTCCGTCGACACCATAAATGTCGGCGGTGTCGAACAGGGTCATGCCGGCGGCGAGGGCCGCATCAATTTTCGCGTGGGCATCTTTCGTGCTGGTACCCGCGAACCGCCACATGCCATAAGCGATGGGGAAAACGGACAGGCCGCTCTTGCCGAGCGGACGGAATTCTGGGGTAATGGATAAGTCAGTCATGGGCCTGAGTGTATCCACTCTGACCCGGCTGTCACGGGACGATTTGATCAGAAGAGGCCTTTCAACATGGCGAACCCATTGCGTTATGGAATTATCGGGACGGGTATGATGGGCATTGAGCACATTATGAACATCGCCATCACGGACGGCGCTGAGGTCACGGCGATCGCTGACCCGCATGAGGGGTCACGAGACTGGGCGACCTCGACCCTCCAACATGAAGCAGATGTTTTTTCGGATCATCGGGACCTGCTGGCATCGGGCAATGTCGATGCGCTTGTGATCGCCAGTCCCAATTTTACCCATGCAGGCGTACTGGAAGATATCTGGGCGACAGACCTTCATGTTCTCTGCGAGAAACCGCTTTGCACAACCCTTGAAGACGCACAGGAGGTTGCCAGACGGGCGGATTCCCACAAAGGCGTGTTCTGGGTCGGGATGGAATATCGCTACATGCCGCCGGTGACCCGGTTCGTCGATGAAGTGCATGGTGGTGCCGTTGGTGCGCTTAAAATGTTTGCCATACGGGAGCACCGGTTTCCGTTTCTGCCGAAGGTGGGCGACTGGAACCGATTCAGCCGCAATACAGGCGGCACATTGGTCGAAAAGAGCTGTCACTATTTCGATATGATGCGCCACGTGGTGCAGGCGGAGCCGGTGCGCGTTTATGCGAGCGGGGCTCAAGACGTCAACCATCTGGACGAAACCTATGATGGAGAGACGCCGGATATTCTCGACAATGCCTTTGTCATCGTGGATTTCGACAATGGCGTTCGGGCGATGCATGATCTCTGTATGTTTGCCGAAGGCTCCCGCCATCAGGAAGAGCTGAGCGCGGTCGGCCATACCGGAAAAGCCGAGTGCCATATTCCCGACGGCAATGTGACGCTGGCACCTAGAGACCCTAAAGACGTCCAGACCATTCATGTACCGGTGGATCAGTCGGTGCTTGAGGCGGGGCACCATCATGGTGCCAGCTATTTCCAGCATCTGGACTTTCAGGCGGCGATCACAAACGGCACCTCCGCCAAGGTCAGTGCCAAAGATGGACTAAAAGCAGTGGCTATGGGACTTGCAGCGCATCGGTCCATCGACGAGGGCCGTCCCGTCATGATGAGCGAGTTCGGGCTCTGATGCCCTGAACAACCCTCTATGCTTCTGACACACCTGGTGGCAGACTTGTTTCCAGATGCGAGGAGGCTCACATGCGCATTGCGATCCTGACGCTTGGCACGCGGGGTGACATGCAACCCTATGTGGCGTTGGCGCTTGGTCTTCGTGCCGCAGGCCATGATGTGGTCATCAGCGGCCCGGAAAACTTCGCGGACTGGGTACAGGGGTTTGGATTCGAGTATGTTTCCGGCGGGCTTGATCTTCAGGCGCTGCTGCAATCGCCGGAAGGCCGCGATCTGATTTCCGGCAGTCTCTTCGCCATCATTCGGAATTTCCGATACATCAGTCAGAAGATCACAGCGGAAATCATCGAGGGCAGCACACAGGCGACGCGTGGCGCCGACCTCATTCTTTATCATCCGAAAGTACCTGTCGCGACCGACCTTGGTGAGGCGCTCAATATCCCCGTCATAGAGACCGCCCTGCAACCGATCGTGGTGCCGACCGGCGACTTTGCGATTGCGGGTTTGGGAAACGGCATTCTAGGACGCCGCCTCAACAGATGGAGTTATGAAGCCAGCCGTGGACAGCGCGCCATGTTCTCTAAACAGCTTAACGGCTGGCGGACCGGCACTCTCGGTCTACCGCCGCTGCCTCGCTTTGCACGCGGCGGAGAGATTAAGGGCCGCGCACTCCCTGTTTTGCACGCCTTTTCCAAACATGTGGTACCGCGCCCTGCGGACTGGCCAAGTACAGCCTATATCACCGGCTATTGGTTCCTTGATGACACGTCAGGATGGGTCCCGCCGCCGGACCTGCAGGCCTTTCTAGATGCGGGACCAAAGCCTGTCTATGTAGGCTTTGGCAGCATGACGGACAAAGACCCAGAAGCAAAAGCGCGATTGGTGATTGACGCCCTCACCAAGGCGGAGTGTCGTGGGGTGATTGCCACCGGTTGGGGCGGCCTCACCGCCGATGACCTGCCGGAGACTGTGTTTGCCATTGACGGCGCGCCTCATGACAAGCTCTTCCCGCTCATGAGCGCGGTCGTCCATCATGGCGGCGCCGGCACCACAGCCGCCGCCTTCCGTGCCGGCCGGCCACAATTGGTCGCCCCCTATTTTGGCGATCAACCTTTTTGGGGGCACAGGGTCGCTGACTTGGGCGCGGGGCTTCCGCCTTTGCCACAAAAGAAGATCACGGCTGACAAGCTGGCCCATGCGCTTCGGGGCATTGTGAAGGACAAGTCCTTTGCGTCCCATGCGGAGACCGTCGCCCATGAGCTTGCTAAAGAGGATGGCGTTGGAACCGCTGTTGATCTGGTTGAGAAATTGGCATCGGACGACACATCTGTTTAAGCTCCCGCGCAAAAAGGCAGGGATATGACAGAGCAATCAAACCTAGAGACCTGGCAGCAACGGATCGACGTGTCGCCCTTTCAACGCTGGCTCGGACTTCGTGTTACGCAAGTTGATGAGGGGCGCATGTGCGTCACTCTTCCCTGGAAAGAAGACCTGGTGTCCAATCCCAACCCGCCAACGGTCCATGGCGGTATCCTGGCGTCAGTCATTGACCTGTTGGGTCTCTATTCGGTTCTGACCACGGGCAATGTGTGCATTGCGACGGTGGATCTTCGGGTCGACTATCACCGCCCTGCCGGGCCCGGCGATATGTCCGCAGAAGCCCATGTCATCAAACTGGGCTCCAAAGTTTCGACCGCAGAAACAAAGGTTTTTGATGCCAATGGAAAACTCTTGGCGTCCGGGCGCGGTGTCTATCTGATGGCTGGTTGACTTGTGCCTAGTTGACTTGTTGCCCAGTTGACTTGGGCGAGGCCGCTCGTCATAGTCGCCCGCATCAAATCTGAATCGGAAGAGACCCCCATGTGTGGTTTTCAAAATATGTACCTCGAAACCGCGGTCGGCGCATGCAAGCCGTCCGTGCGTCCGTGCGCGCCTCCGAAGTAGCAAACCACACTCTCTTTTTCAGTTAGAGCCCGGTTTTGCCGGGCTTTTTTCGTTTCAGGACACCCGACATGTCTCAGTTGGACACATCCCCCCAGGTTTCACCGACGACGCGCCTCGCGATTATCGTCACCATCGTCGCCGCCAACATGCTGGCACTTGCCGCAACCGATCTCTATCTGCCGTCTGTCCCGTACCTGCCGGAAATTTTCGGCACGTCCATTGAATCGGTACAGTTCACCCTTGTCACCTTCAGCGCCGGATTTGCAATCTCCCAAATCCTCTTCGGCGCCGCTGGTGATCTGTGGAACCGCCGCTGGGTGCTTGTGGGGTCGCTGTTCGTTTTTGTTCCTGCGTCCCTGTGGTGTGCCATTTCCGGGACGGCTGAAAGCCTGGCGCTCGCCCGCTTCGCTCAAGGCTTTTCCGCGAGTGCGTCTGCCGCTCTCACCGTGCCCATGATCAAGCCGCTCTTCGATGAAGCGCGCGCCGTGCACGCCATTTCCGTCATCGGTGGCATTGATGCGATCATTCCTGCCTTCGCACCTATATTGGGTGCCTGGATTTTCTCGCAGTTTGGTTGGGAGGCAAACTTTTGGGTGATTGTGATCGCGGGTGTTCCCCTGCTGATCGCGGCAGTCCTCGTTGTGCCAGACGACCGACCTGAGAGCCATCACACCAGCATCTGGCCCGTACTGATGGGCTTCTTCACCCTACTCAAGCACAAGCGGTTCATGGGCTATGCGGTAAGCCACGGCTTCTCGCTGGGCGGGTTGCTGGCCGTCGTCTTCTCCGCACCAACGCTCATCGTCACCCATATGGGCGGCGGGCCCGCAGAATATGTCTACTCCCAGATCATCTGGGTCAGTGTCTTTCTGCTGGCGGCCAATACAACCGGGCGGTTGATGGCCCGCGTAACGGCGGACCAATTGATCTGGGTTGGCAACGCTATTCAAATCGTCAGCGCGCTCGGCCTGCTTGCCTACGCCCTTCTCTTTCCTGTTCACTGGTTGGGCTTTGCTTTGGGCGGCGTGCCTTATTGCATCGGCCTTGGCCTTCGTGGTGGCGCCGGCTTTTCGCGCGCCATTGATGCGGTGCCGGCTTACGGCGCGCGGGCGTCGTCCCTCATCATTTTCTTTTCGATGGGCTTGTCCGCTATTGGCACCGGCGCGGTCGCCCCCTTCCTTGATGATGGTGTCTGGAGCGCCGGCGCGGTGATGCTCCTCATGAGCCTTGCGGCACTCGCTGTTCTGCCGCTCATCAAGGAGAAAGTGGGGAGCCCATGACCCATACGGGATGGATTGTCACGATCGTCCTTGCAACGGCGATGCTGGGCGGGTCGGCGTTCGACTTCCACCTGCCCGCCATACCGCTTTTGCCGGAAGAGCTCGGCGCAAGCGTGGTGGAAGCCCAATGGACGCTGGCTGGATTCTCGTTCGGCTTCGCCACATCGATGCTGGTCTTCGGCGCACTGGCGGACCTTTATTCGCGGCGGGCTATTCTATTAGGGGGTCTCGCGATCTTCGTGCCCGCGTCGCTGATCTGCGCGATGGCAACTACGCCGGAGATGCTGATCACCGGGCGTGTGTTGCAGGGCTGCGCGGCAGCGTCAGGAAATTCTGTCGCCCCGGCGCTCATTCGCTCGCTCTATGATGAAGCGCGCAGCGTGCGCGCGATGTCGATTTTCTCGTCGATCTTCAGCCTTATCCCGGTCATCGCGCCGGCGCTTGGCGCGTTGATGATTGCGGCCTGGGGATGGCAGTCCATCTTTTGGCTGATCGCGGGCATCGGTCTCTTGCTGGTGCCAGCTGTGGGTTTCACCCTCCCCAATGACCGTCCGGAAAGTCATGAGACCGATCTCTGGCCGGTGGTGCGGGGCTATTGGCGACTCCTTAGCGATAGCAAGTACCTGGCCTATGTCGGAAGCCAGGCCATGGGCTTTGCCGGTTTGCTCACATTTGTTCTGAGTTCTCCTTACCTCATCACCGCGCATCTCGGCGGCGATACGGGCGCGTTTCTGCTCACCCAGGTCATCATCATCTCCGCCTACATCGCAGGCGCCAATGGAACTGGTCTTTTGGTCCATCACTTCAAGACCGACGATTTTATTCTGACTGGTGCCATCACTCAGACCGTTGGCGGCATGGCCCTCCTCACCTATGCCGTTTTGGCAGATGCCCCAGGTTGGCTTGCGGTGGCGCTTCTTGTCGCGATTTACGATGCAGGCATGGGCATTCGAAGTGGTGCCGGGTTCACCAAAGCCATGGACATAGTGCCAACCCATGGCGCTCGAGCTTCGTCGCTCCTCAATTTCTTCTGCGTCGCGCTCGCCGGTGCCGGTGCTGCCATCGTGGCCCCTTTCCTTGCGGCTCATGGTCTGATGCCGGTCGCGATTGCGACCTTTTTACTGGGCACCGGCGGCCTGATACTCCTGACTGTTGCGCGACGGCTCTAAACCTGCAGCCCGTCACGCGTTTTATGCTTAATCCTATCTTAAAGCCGGGCGGCGATGATCGGGCAGTTATCGCTCCTTGGAGGCTACGTGGCCCAATCTGCCCTATCAGACGCGCCCAGAATGTCGTCGGGCGAAGAAATCCTCGATGGATTGCGCCAAGCGCTCGCTATACTTGCCGCGAACATGCCGGCACGCGTTGACGTGCCGTTCAATACACGCGCGTCCAACAATTCGATACCGAGCGATCTTACTGCCTTCATCCAAGCGCATTTCGAGATGGAAAAAGCCTCGACCCTGGTGCGAACGCACCCGGAGTTTCTGGAACCCTGCACACAGGTCGTCAATCATGCGATCACACAAGATCCTGTGTTCAATCTGTTTCTGATTTCTTTCCTCTTCAAAATCGATCCAAAGCCAGACTATTTGCGGCTGGTCATTCATCTGGCAAGCGACGGTCATCTCACACTTGAAGAGTGCCATCAGGTCTATTGGCAAATACGGCAAACACTCTTTTCATCCGGGGCAACGCCCGATGCTGAAAGCTTTGAACTTGTTTATCGCTTCTATCTGACGCTCTCGAACATCTGGAAAGAGCAATTAGGGCCGCACGTGGGCGCCTGGGTACCGCCGGAAGAACGACACCAAAACAAGGTCGTTGTCCTCACCAACCAGCTATTGTCAGAGCTTCATGCGCCGTCGGCGGACACCTATCAAAACGCGCAGGTCTTGAAAGCGCTCGGGAAGGACGTCCTCCTGATCAACACGGCCGACCTGCCCAGCCAGATGCGTGTTCCCCTTTTTAATCCTGCGCTGAGCAATTATTCAGAGGCCGCGCTCGGTGTCCGCCAGATCAGATATGAGGCGGACAGCTTTCCTTTCTATCAATGCCCCCCGACCATGCCTGAGCCAAGCGAAATCATGAAGGTGGTAAATCTCGTCCGAACGCATAATCCGCAATTCGTACTCTCCCTTGGGGGCTCGAGTCCAACGGCTGATCTTTGCTCTCTGTTCACGACAGTCGCCACCATTCCGTTTGGCGGCCTGGTGCCGATCGCGGCGTCTCAGGCGCTTGTTATTCCGCGGGTGATCAAGGACGCAGATCGGAGACTGCGTGATGGTCTCGGGTTTCACGAAGATGCACTGGTGACGGCGCAATATGCGTTTGCTGTCCAAGAGGCGGAGGCGCCCCTTTCTCGCACGTCACTTGACATCCCTGAGGATGCGATCGCTTTTTGCGTGGTCGGCACACGGTTTGATCGCGAGCTTACACCCTCCTTTCTGTCCATTCTGGAGGCGGCAGTCGCACAAAACTCTCATCTGTTCTTTGTGTTTGCCGGTCCGATCGACGATACGGGCTCCCTGCTCAAAGAACGCCAGACACTTGAGGAGCGGTGTCGCTTTCTCGGGTTTCGGGACGATGTGCCAAAAATTCTTGGCGCCTGTGACGCCTATCTCAATCCCCCGCGTGCTGGCGGAGCAACCTCTGCCGTCGCAGCCATGGCGGCGGGGATCCCTGTCCTTTCGCAGCCCTGGGGCGATGTGGCGGAACAAGCCTGTCGCGAAGGTTTCTATGAACCCTGGTCAGATGCTGAGGATATTGCCGCGTTTGCACAAAGACTCGCAGAAGACCCGGACCGTGACGGAGCGCTTAGCGCGAAGCTTAAAGAGCGGGCCCTCGCCTGCACCGATCGACCTGCCATGATCCGGGGTCTGATCGACCACCTGGAAAATAGAATCCTGCACCGCCAAACCGTCTTCAAAGAGTCCGGTCTCCAATAGACGCGGTCGCCCGAGCTGCCTAAAGTCGTCTCCAACAAAAATCAGGGAGACAGACATGAGCGACGTTGAAACAGAGTTTCTTTTTGAGATTGATGCGGTGCTTCGCGAACCGAACCTGATGATCGGCGGTGTGCCGGACGGAATGCGCATGATCGCGCATGTGGAAGGTGGCACCTTCGAGGGACCAAAGATCAAAGGGACCATGCCGGCGTCCGGGGGTGACTGGGTGCTTGTGCGCGCAGACGGCTCCCTCAAGATCGACGTGCGGGCGGCGCTCACCACGGACGATGGGCATAATATATACACCTATTATGGCGGACGCATTGTCATGCCCCCGGAACAGATGGGGGCGCTCGGCGACCGAGCCTCAGCGGAAGCGCTTGATCCCTCAACCTATTACTTCCGCACCAATCCGCTTTTCGAGGCGGCCATGGACGGGCCCTATGCCTGGCTCAATCATGTGGTCGCTGTGGGGATCGGAAGGCTCACCGCCAAGGGCGTCGCGTACAAGGTCTATGCCCTGAAATAGAGGGTCGCCCTTCGCAATTCCGCTATGAGGAATAAGAGTAATATGGCATGACGCATGCCATATTCTTTCCTATACTCTCCTGAATGAAGAAAAGACTGGGAGAGTTCTGATGCGCCGAACACTTTTGACCACTGCCCTGCTCGCGGGCACCAGCCTGACGACCGCTTCTTTCGCCGCCGACACGCAGCTTTTCTGGGGCGACACGCATCTGCACTCTTCTTACTCCACCGACGCCTTCATCGCGGGCAACCGCACTGCCGACCCGGACACGGCCTATCGTCTCGCCAAAGGTGAGCCGGTGGTACATCCGTTCAACCGGGTGCGTGTCCAGCTGCAACAACCTCTCGATTTCCTGGTTGTCTCCGACCATGCGGAGTCCCTCGGCGTTATCGGCGAAATTTTCCGCCAGAATCCGGACATGTCCAAAGCCTGGTTCTGGCAGCGCTGGTTCACCGCCTTTGCGCTCGGTCGACTTCGCGACACCATCGAACAACCCACACACCTCACCAGTGTTGTCAGCACCGGCTTTGCGCCCCATGTGATCGAACCCGGCGACACGGAAGATCCGGTCATCGCGGGCGGCATGCAGAACATCGCCGTCAGCGATGTTGTCGGCATCCCGCGCGACGTGGCGGATGCGATCAGCGCCGACATGTGGGCCAAATCGGCTGCCGCCGCTGAAGCGCATTATGAGCCTGGCATCTTCACGCCGCTCATCGGTTGGGAGTGGACCCAGACCAACAATGGGGTGAACCTGCACCGCGTCGTCATGTCGACCATGAATGGCGAGCAGGCCGCGAGCATTGATCCGATCGGCTCCGGCGAGGCACCCTACCCGCATCAGCTTTGGGAAGGTCTTGGCCGCCTGCAGGAAGAGACCGGCGCGCGTTTCATGGCGATCCCGCACAATCCTAATCTCTCCAAGGGCTACATGTTCAGCACCACGCGGTTGAATGGCGAGCCCATCACGGCGGAGTTCGCGCGCACGCGCATGCAGTGGGAACCGATTGTCGAAGTGACCCAGGTGAAGGGCGACTCGGAAACCGACCCGACACTTTCCCCAGACGATGAGTTTGCGGACTTTGAGCCCTTCAACTTCTATCTCCAGCCAAAACCCCAAGGGCCGAGCTACCGGGCGGCGGAGGGTGACTTTATGCGCTCCGGCCTGCGGCGCGGCCTGGAGATCGAACAGGAAATCGGTGTGAACCCGTATCAGTTCGGGGTGATCGGCTCGACGGATGCGCATACAAGTATCGCGTCGGCGGAAGAACCCAATTTCTGGGGCAAGATGGCGAAGGACTCCATCCCGGAAAACAAACGCGACCATGACGAAACGGATGAGGAAAACACCTATACGCCCGGTGTCGATACGATTGACGGCTGGAACTATTCCGCGCAAGGGCTGGCCGCCGTCTGGGCGGAAGAAAATACCCGCGAAAGCATCTTCGAAGCCTTTGCCCGCCGGGAAACCTATGCGACCACCGGCCCGCGTATGTCGCTCCGCGTCTTTGGCGGTTGGGCGTATGACGCGGCTGCCGCAGACGCAGACGATATGGCAAGCATCGGCTATGCGGGCGGCGTGCCCATGGGCGGCAATCTCAGCACCGCCCCATCGGACACGGGCGTTCAGCTGCTGATCCGCGCCACCAAAGACCCGATCGACGCCAATCTTGATCGGGTGCAGGTGATCAAAGGGTGGGTGGACGCGGACGGCAAGTCCCACGAGAAGATATTTGATGTGGCCTGGTCGGACGATCGCGTACCGGGCGCCGACGGCAAACTGCCGCCGGTGGGCAATACGGTGGATCTCGAAACCGGTGAAGTTGAAAACTCCATCGGGGCGGCGGAATTCTCCACGCTTTGGACCGATCCGGAGTTCGATGCGAGCCAGCGCGCGTTCTATTATGTGCGGGTGTTGCAGATCCCGACCATCCGGCACTCGCAATTGGACGCCATCGCGCTCGGCCAACCCACACCTTATGAGGGCCCGGCGACAATTCAGGAACGCGCCTACTCCTCGCCGATCTGGTACACGCCTTGATCTGACAGGGGCCCGCCCCCTTTCAGCACCCGGACCCTGACACGGGAACGTCGCTTGCCTTGGGCTGGCGCGCCCGTCACACTTCTCCCATGAGTGTTTCAACGGCCACTATGGAGGAAGCGGTTCCCGCGGCGCGCGTCATACGCGCGCGCTGGTGGCACAAGGCGCTCTATTGGATCGTGGTCGGAATTTTCCTGTTGGCCGGTCTTTTCGGCTTCGGCATGGAAATATGGCAGGCCCAGTTGGGGCATATTCCGAAACCGCGGGACCTCATGGTGGGCGTAAGTCTCGTGCTTATCGCCCTTTCGCTCTTTTCAATCATGGGGTCGGTCATCCCCTATCGGCTCATCGCGGTGGTCTTTGTCGTCAGCGCAATCTTGAATGTTCTGGTACTGGGGCGAAATGTGATCGCGACCGGACAGGTTGACTGGGAGGAGATTGCCGCCGTCGCCCTTGGCGTGCTCCTCGCCTATGGCTTTGTCCGCCCTGGCACCCGGGCCTATGCGCGACAATACCCGAAGATTTTAGGGTCGAAGCGGAACGTGTAGGCCGATCACCGCATAACGGTGATACCTTAATCAAACCAAGATGAATGGGTACGCAGCAACGAGCGTGCACTATTGATTATGTTTGTGATCGCATTCCCAGTAAGGAAGACTGGTTTCAGGACTGAGTGTATATACTGTAAAACACCACTAGTGTTTTACAGAAACGACACGCTTGCTCATGGCAGACCAACCACTGTTTAAAGCCCTAAAAAGAGCTCAGATTCCGGGTGTTTTTTCCGATTATGTTCCCGATGACGCGACGCCAAATTTTCTGAGATTCAATCTTATCTATGGCTTCAACGGGACCGGCAAATCGACGTTATCTCGGATTTTCAGATGTCTAAGTTCCGACAAGGACGCAGACCTGCCTGATGGCGGTTCCTTTCAAATGGAGCTCACAGATTCATCAATATTGAGCTCCAGCACCGACAATGCGTCGGTCTCGGAGAAAATCTCAGTGTTCAACGATGACTTCGTTGAAGCCAATTTTCGCTGGAAGATGGGTGACGCCTCTCCAGTTGCGTTCTTTGGAGCTCAATCGACAAGTCTGTCCTTAACAGTCGAGAGGGTTGAAGAATACAGAGAGGTGGCGAGAACCAGAAAGGAATCCGCAGCAGAACAGCAAAAGCAAACTCAAGAAAAGTTCACGCTCTTCAAACGTAATGTCGGACGACAGGTGGCGGAAGCACTAAACTTGGGTCGCTCATACACGGGTACTAATGTCGCTACAGACTATGCCAACGGGCTTTCGGGTGCTACTGAACTAAGCAGCGAAACCTATTTGGCAAAAAAGAAGATTGCTAACCAAGTAGAACAACAGGCGACACTGCAAAAAGTGGCGCTTGACCGCAAAAATCTAGAGGAATTGTTCTCTAACGCATCAGAAATCTGCAAATTTTCGCTCGCGGCGTCGACACTGGAGGACGTGGCGGAACACATGTTGATGGTTCCTTGGATAGATCAAGGTCTCAAATACCACACCGACAAACACCTCAACAATTGCCTCTTTTGTGGGGGCGAACTGACCCAATCTCGTCTCGATTCAATCGAGGCATCGATAGATGAACGGCTTGAAAAACACGAAACTCATTTGCAGACGGCAGTAGAGAACACATCTGCAGCTCGTAGCAGCATGGAGAGCTTACAACTCGCCGTGCCGTCACCAGCTGAATTGAGCGCCGACCTACAAGCGGTGTTTCAAACGCAAACCTCCGACCTAGAAGCCAACATTGGAGACCTTAAAGGGTATTTGGACCTAACACTCAGCCGGTTGGGAGAAAAGAGAACATCCCCACATCGGTCACTAGTTGCATTCAGCGATACGGAGCGGAGTGCAATTACGCAGCTTCTTGACGAAACAGACAAGCAGATAGCCCTGATCAATGCCCTTATCGAAAACCACAACGATCAAGTTGAAAAGTTTAGCACGACAAAGAAGTTGGCGGCCGACGATGTAAAGGGGCACTTGCTGCTAGGTGAACGCACCGAATATGCGCAATTGTCCGACGCGGCGGCATCTGCTGACGCTGAGCTGGAACGAAGGGAAACGCTATACGCTAGGTCTGCCGAAGCTGTCGAAAGCTTGAGGGCCAAGTTGCGAAATCATGGTGCAGCTGCCGAGGCGATCAACCCCCTCGTGTCTGCATACCTAGGTCACAATCAACTTGAATTGAGAACGGCCGAACTTGGGTATCAAATTATACGCGCGGGAATGCCGCTCACCCAACCACCGAGTGAGGGAGAAAAAACGGCATTCGCGCTATGCTACTTTCTCGTGAAACTCAGAGAGCAAGACAGAAAGATTTCAGACTCGATCGTTGTGCTAGACGACCCAGTATCGAGTTTGGACACTCGCTCAGTTGGCCATGCGTTAAGCTTGATTCAGGCGAATACAGAAACTGCATCGCAAGTCTTCATTCTCACCCACCACCTGCATTTCATGAACGAGGTAAAAAAATGGCTAAGGCCAAAGTACAAAAAACAACCTCCTGAAGCCGGATTTTTCTTCATTGAGACTCTACAGGACCCGACAACAGGCCATAGAAGGTCCCGGTTGCGGAAGCTTCCTAAGCTTCTTCGCTCAGCTGACTCCGAATACTTGTATCTAGTATCGATTGTCCTTGAATATCTAGATTCCGACCCTCGCCACGATTTTCAATTTCTCTATCTTCTGCCAAATGCGATGAGAAAAGTGTTGGAACTCTTCCTTGAGTTCAAGCTGCCCAAAATGAACTTCACCGACAAAATGTCCCATGAGATTGTCACCGGCAGCGGCTTGAGTAACGCCGAGCTGTCCGCGCTAACACGTTTGGTCCATCTTGAATCTCATTCTGACGACCTAAGCCGACTGATAGAGTGGTCTACGCCTACGATAGAAGAAATTGAGCGTTCCGCCGTCGCATTGATGTTGCTTATTGAGAAACTTGATCCGGACCACTACGCAAGGTTACGCAAATAGCAAAAAGAATGATCGTAACCTCTAACCCTCAATCAAACGCTTCTTCCCAGGAGCCTTCGGTGGAGGCTTTGGAATATTCCGTCGCGCGGTTTTCGAAGAAGTTGGTGTGCTCAATGCCGTTCAGCATTTCGTCCATCCAGGGCAGCGGGTTCTTGTCGACCCGGTAGATCGGCAAGAGGCCCAGCTGGGTGAGGCGGCGGTTGGCGATCCAGCGGATATAGCTTTTCACCTCTTCCGCACTTAGGCCCTCGACGGCGCCCATCTCGAACGCCAGATCGATAAAGGCATCTTCGTGGGTGATGATGGTCTCGCACGCTTTGTAGATGTCCTTCTGAAGCGTGTCGTTCCAGAGCTCCGGGTTTTCATCCACAAAGGTGCGGAAGAGCTTGATGGCGCTTTCCGTGTGGAGGGTCTCATCGCGGGCGGACCAGGTGACGATCTGGCCCATGCCCTTCATCTTGTTGAAGCGCGGGAAGTTCATGAGGATCGCGAAGCTCGCAAAGAGCTGCACGCCTTCGGTGAAGGCGCCGAAGACCGCGAGCGTCTTCGCCACGTCTTCCTTCGTCTCCACGCCCCATTCCTGCATATAGTCGTACTTGTCCTTCATCTGCTCATATTTGAGGAAGGCTTCGTACTCCACTTCCGGCATGCCGATCGTGTCGAGCAGGTGGGAATAGGCGGAGATGTGGACCGTCTCAATGTTGGAGAAGGCCGCCAGCATCATCTGCACTTCGGTTGGTTTGAAGACGCGGGAATAGTGGCGCATGTAGCAATTGTTCACTTCCACGTCCGCCTGCACGAAGAAGCGGAAGATCTGCGTGAGCAGATTGCGTTCAGGCTCCGTCAGCACCTTTGCCCAGTCCTTCACGTCGTCGGCGAGCGGCACTTCCTCCGGCAACCAGTGAATGCGCTGCTGCGTCAGCCAGGCGTCATAGGCCCAGGGGTAGCGGAAGGGCTTGTAGGTTGCGCGTTCTTCAAGAAGGGACATGGTTTCCGCTTTCTGCTTTCATCACTTCGTTATCTTGCGCCCCGTCTTACTCACTTGGGGCAAAGAGGGCGGCAAAGGCTCCTGCCCGCCGCCCTAGTTTGCCGGAACAGGTCCGGCAATTGTTTGTCATTTACTGGCAGGCGAGACACTCGTCATAGTCGTTCATCTCAGCCGGGTTCACTTTTGCGGGCTGCGCGTCGGAGAGACGGGTTTCCACAGCGACCTCGCTCAAGGTCTTGAGTGGAATTTCTGCAGCGCCGCTTGCTTTTTCTGCCTGCTTTGCTGCTTCCTGGGCCTGATGCGAGCTGTCGCTTTCCGCACGCTGGATTGAGAGCGAGCGGCAATAGTAGAGAGACTTCACGCCCTGCTTCCAGGCCTGGAAGTGAAGCTGGTGCAGGTCCCGCTTGTGCACATTGGCGGGCACGAAGAGGTTCACGGACTGCGCCTGGTCGATCATCGGCGCGCGGTCGCCCGCATGCTCGATGACCCAGCGCTGATCGATTTCAAAGGCCGTCTTGAAGACGTCTTTTTCCAGATCGTCCAGGAAGTCAAGATGATCGACAGAGCCACCATTGGTGACGATGGAAGACCATGTCTCCTCGTCATTGCGGCCCTTCTCTTCCAGGAGCTTGGTCAAGTGCCGGTTCCGCACATTGTGGGAGCCCGACAGGGTCTTGTGGGTGAAGCTGTTGGCCGCGATGGGCTCAATGCCGGCACTTGTGCCACCACAAATGATGGAGATGGACGCGGTCGGCGCCACGGCGGACTTGTTGGAGAAGCGCTCCTTGATGCCATAGTCCTCGGCGTCGGGACATGCGCCCCGCTCTTCCGCCAGCACCTTGGAGGCGGCGGAGGCCTGATCATCAATGTGATTGAAGATCTTCTTGTTCCAGACCTTCGCCATCACGCCTTCAAACGGGATCATGTTGGCCTGCAGGAAGGAGTGGAAGCCCATCACGCCAAGGCCCACCGAGCGCTCCCGCATGGCGGAATATTTCGCCTGGGCCATTTCATCCGGTGCGCGGTCGATAAAGTCCTGAATGACATTGTCGAGGAAGCGCATCACGTCTTCAATGAATTGTGGATGGCTTTCCCATTCCTGGAACTTCTCAACATTGAGAGACGAGAGGCAGCAGACCGCTGTCCGGGCATTGCCGAGATGATCAACGCCGGTCGGCAGGGTGATTTCGGCGCAGAGGTTTGAGGTCTTCACTTCAAGGCCTGCAAGCTTCTGCTGCTCAGGACGCGCATTGTTCACCGTGTCCTTGAAGATCATGTACGGCTCGCCAGTTTCGATCCGCGCAGTCAGCATCCGGATCCAAAGCGAACGGGCGGAGACCGTTTTCTGAACCGACTTATCTTTCGGAGACAGGAGCGCCCAGTCCTCGTCATTCTCCACCGCGCGCATGAAGGCGTCGGAAATCAGAATGCCGTGGTGCAGATTGAGCGCCTTGCGGTTCGGGTCGCCCCCGGTTGGACGGCGGATCTCAATGAACTCTTCCACTTCCGGGTGATCGACCGGCAGATAGCAGGCCGCGGAGCCGCGGCGGAGCGAGCCCTGGCTGATGGCCAAGGTCAGTGAGTCCATCACGCGGATGAAGGGAACGATGCCGCTGGTCTTGCCGTTGCCGCCGACTTTTTCGCCGATGGAGCGGAGATTACCCCAATAGGAGCCGATGCCGCCGCCCTTGGCTGCGAGCCAGACATTTTCGTTCCAGAGACCGACAATGCCTTCCAGCGTGTCATTGGCTTCATTGAGGAAGCAGGAAATGGGCAGACCGCGATCGGTGCCGCCATTGGACAGCACAGGCGTTGCGGGCATGAACCAGAGCTTGGAAATATAGTCATAGAGGCGCTGGGCGTGGTCCGGATCATCCTTGTCGGCATAGTAGCTCGCAACGCGCGCAAACAGATCCTGGAAGCTTTCGCCCGGCATAAGATAGCGGTCGGTCAGCGTCGCCTTGCCGAACTCGGTGAGCAGCGCATCACGTGAGCGCTCGACCTTCACCGATGGGCGGCCTTCATACTGGACCGTCTGATCTGCAGCTTCGAATGGCATTTCCGGTTCCGCGGTGTCCGCGCCCTTCATCCGGCGAACAGCCTGACGTTCGCCTGTAATAATCGCCGAAACGGTGGCCTCGATCTCAGATAGATCGACCGATTTGGACGTATCATTGAACATATATTCTGCCCCCAATTGGTTCTGTTCCCGCCGCCGAAAACAGAGTCAATGCCCCGTACTCGAGACAAAAAGTCCCGCGCTTGCGCACCCATGTGCACAATCCTTGCTGCTCTTTGTACTTGAGCAGAACGCATTCATTCCTGTGATTACGCTGCACTTTGAAGGTCACCCCAGCGGTGGGCAGCGCGTCCAGATATAGTATCCGCTCGAACTCGCGCGTCAACAGGTTGTGTTGGCGGTTTCGAATTTTTTTGGTTAATGAAAGGTTAACGCGCTGTTTTCACTGTGTGTTTTTTCGTGCACAAAGTTCCCAAGGCGCTAAATCTTGATGCCCATAATTGCAGTGAGGACACTCGTTCAAAATGGCTCAAATTGATCCCATCACGGGCGCTGAACGGCGCCAACTTTATCCAGAAATTGAGCCCTACACATCCGGCATGTTGGCCGTATCCCCCGTCCATACGCTGTTCTATGAAGAATGCGGAAATCCAAAAGGCAAACCTGTTGTCATCCTTCATGGTGGTCCGGGCGGCGGCTGCAACCCGACGATGCGACGCACCCACAACCCGGATGCCTACCGAATCATTTTGTTCGACCAACGCGGGTGCGGCCGTTCAAGTCCCCATGCCGAACTCGACGGCAACACGACCTGGGACCTGGTGGCGGACATCGAACGGCTTCGCGAACATTTAGGCATCGACGCCTGGCAGGTGTGCGGCGGCTCCTGGGGATCATGTCTTGCGCTTGCCTATGCGCAGACACACCCTACCCGCGTCACGGAACTGGTGATGCGCGGCATATTTACGTTGCGTCCACGGGAGCTCCACTGGTTTTACCAGGAAGGCACAGACGCCATGTTCCCCGACGCTTGGGAAAACTTCATCGCGCCCATCCCTGAGGCCGAACGCGGCAAACTGATGGCGGCTTATTACAAACGTCTCACGGGTGACGACGAAGAGGCAAAGCTCGCCTGCGCGCGCGCCTGGTCGGTCTGGGAAGGGACCACGCTATCCCTGCTGGAAGACCCTGAACGCGCCGCCCGCTTCGATGATCCACATTTCGCCCTGGCGTTTGCACGGATCGAATGCCACTACTTCATGAATAAGGGTTTCTTCGAACCGCAAGATCAACTCATTCAGAACGCGCATCTTTTGAATGGTATCCCCGGCGTCATCGCCCAGGGACGCTACGACGTGGTGACGCCTATGTTCACGGCCTGGGAGCTGGCCCAAGGCTGGGAAACCGGCGAGCTGACGATCGTTCCGGATGCCGGCCATACCGCCACAGAACCTGGCATTGTCGATGTGATGATCCGTGCAACGGACCGGTTTGGTGGCGTCTAAGATGCCCAGTGCCCCGATTGGATTTAGGGGCTTTCCGACATAGCCCCAATCGCTGTATAGAAATCAGCCAGAGACACCGGTCGGCCAGGGGATTAACGCGGTTCATGAGTGACCTCACAGACATTAGTGGCCTGTTTGAACGCAATCGAAAGTGGGCAGAGGGCATCCGGGAAATCGATCCGGACTATTTCCAAAACCTGTCGCTCGGGCAGACGCCGGAATTTTTGTGGATTGGTTGCGCCGATAGCCGTGTCCCTGCGAACCAAATCGTGGACCTGCCGCCGGGCGAAGTGTTCGTCCACAGAAACATTGCCAATGTCGTGGTCCATTCGGACCTGAACTGCCTTTCCGTCATTCAGTATGCCGTCGAGGTGTTGAAGGTGAAGCACATCATCGTGTGCGGGCATTATGGATGCGGTGGTGTGGCGGCGTCCCTTGAAGATCAGCCTCATGGGTTGATCGACAACTGGCTGCAGCACATTCGGGACGTTTATCGTCTCAACGCCGAGGAGCTGGAAGACATTGAGGACAAATCCGCTCTGATTGACCGGCTGTGCGAGCTCAACGTCATTGAGCAAACGCACAATGTCTGCAATTCGACGATCGTGAGAGACGCCTGGGCACGCGGCGCGGAGCTATGCGTTCACGGTATCATTTACAGTCTGAAAAACGGCACGTTGAAAGAACTGATTGCCGAATGTCCTTCCGGTGAGTAACGACAGTCCGCCGGTCTCTTGCCGCTAACGCCCGAAGCTTGCGCGCATCTCAGCGCGACGTTCGCTTGCAATGGTGTCATAGGTGTCCATCTGCTCGTCTGAGAGAATGGCCGACAGCTTGTCGCGTGTTTGCTCGTTCAAGGCCCGCATGTCGGAGCGCATGCCCATCATCGTAAACATGCTGGGTTTTTCACCGGCTTCGATGTCGACACCATTCGCGCGCAAAAGGTCCAAGCGGCTCTCGCGATCCTCAGCGAGGATCGATTTGACTTGCGGTTCCTGTTCTTCTGTCAGCTCAAGGCGGGATGCTAGGTCCTGAAACCGCTGTTCCCGCTCTGCCTCTGAAAGCGGCGCCAAGCCAGCACTCAGAGCGGGGGTTCCCGCAGCTTGCAGCGCCATCAGAAAGGCAACGCTCATCAGAAGGGCCACGGCATAGCGCAGGTTCTTCGAGAAAACAGAATAGGTGATGGTTAGTTGGGGCATAGCATGTTCCTTCCTCAGCGACCCCCATGTGAAAAAAGTTAGGTCTTGCTGTCGCGATACTCAATGTTGGAAATTCATCAAAGGGCGTATGTCTACTAAAGTCGCGGCCAGGGAGATTTCATTTATGCGCATTCTCTTTCTCATGAACGATGAAGGATCGCCGCCCGGCGTTCTGCTGGAAGAGACGCATGCCCGAGGACATCATCCGAGTGTGCTTGTTCCATATAAAGGTATCAGCCACGACCCGGACCTGCCAGGCGCAGTGCCGTCGTCCGCAGAGGGATTTGATGGTCTGGTGGTCCTGGGCGGCGCCATGAGCATTTTGGATGAAGCAGACCATCCCTTTATCGACCAGACACGAAAGCTGATGCGGGCGTTTGATCGTGCGGCCACGCCGGTATTGGGTGTCTGCTTCGGCGCACAGCTTCTGGCAGATGCCCATGGTGGTCGAGTCAAACGGCTGGGGCATACCGAATGGGGCTTCCTTCCCCAAACCTGGCTGCCGGCGACTGAAGAAGATGCGTTGTTGGCAGACAGCCCGCCTGATCTTGCCCTCATGCAATGGCATGGCGATACGTTTGATCTGCCAGACGAAGCGGTGCCGCTCTCCACCCGCCCAAAATGCCCGGGGCAGGCCTTTAGACTAGGAGACAGAAACTGGGGTCTTCAGTTCCACCTGGAGCTCGACCAGCCCACCCTCCTGGCCTGGGCGGGTCTGCATGCGGATGAGTTAAAAGAACCGCCGGAACCCCATGTCGCGCAAATGCACCGCGATATTGAGACCTATCACGCGGCCCAGGCAAAGTTTGCCCGCTCGGTGATGTCGCGATGGCTTGGCGTGTGCGCAGACGCAAAAATGGGACGGTGATACGCACCGTCCCACTTCTACGCAACTGACTTGCAATCGATTGACGTCCCTAGTTCAGGATAATCTCGAATATGGAGGTTGTGCCGCTGACCTCATTGGCCACAGCGAGCAGGTCTTTGCCATTTGGCGACTGTGCCGCCGGAATGAATGCCATTCCCTCAGGGCCTAGGTCGCCTGCCTTGCCGGCTTCTGCATTGCCAGAGAAATCCCGATTATTGTGATAGCCGAGGAATTCAGCCATCGCCGGATTGCTGACGTCATACGCCATGACGCCCCCGACGCGCTCCAGCCCAATGAAGGCGATTGTCTTGCCGTCAATCTCGCCAACGGTCAAAGCTTCGGGCTCCGGACCTTTGTCGTCCGAGCGATTGTCGCCCTTGTCATTTTCGTCGTTGGTGGAGTTGAAATCCGGACCCAAGCGCGCGGCCGTGATGCGCTCGAACTGATCGGCTGAATCAAAAACCAGATCGCCGGACGTCGACCAGATCGAAAACGACCGGGCACCATAGGCATAGATTACGTCGTGATCGCCATCGCCGTCGGTGTCTCCCATGCTGGTCGTCGTTTTGAGACGCCCCAGATTACCCGCTTCCTGCAACGTCGCGGCGTTCGGAAAGGCAGTCGTGTCGAGTGTGAGCTTGGCCACCCGCGTCTCTTCGGACCAGCCGTCATAGTCTTTCGCGTCGCCTTCATTGGCTGTGATCAGGTAGGTTTCACCACCTGCCTCGAACGATACGATTGAGTCAGGCTGATACATGCCCAGGACCGGCCAGGTTTTGATGTTCGTCCCGCCGTCTTTATTGGACGCATCCAGCGGCACCTGCGAGTGATCCTTGTATCCCAGACCCAGGAGACCGGTCACTTCAGCCTTGGCAATATCGACAACCGCAAGGCCATTGTTTTCCTGAAGGGTGACATAGGCGGTTGACCCATCGCCAGAAACCGCAATGTATTCGGGCTCGACGTCCGCGGCCACGGAGCTTCCCGGTTTGACTATCCGCATACCCTCGGGAACATCATCGAAGGCGGTGAATGTGGCCGTTCGAACGGTCATATCCGATACAGTGATCACGCTGACTGTACCGTCTGGATCGTTGGTGTAGTCTTTTGACGGTTCGCCTTCATTTGCGACAAGAGCGAATGCGCCGTCTGGCGTGAAGGTAACCATGTCGGGGTTGGGCCCGACGGTCACAGCACCTTTTTCATTACCGTCGAGGTCAAAGAAGACGACCTTGCCATCATCCTGTTTTGTTGCGCCAACAACCGCAACGGCAACCAGATCGCCATGGACGGCCACGGAGTTCGCCCCCTTACCATGGGCTTCGGTGCTTAGCGTGTTGACCTTGGATGGGGTTGTTGGATCAGAAATATCAAGAATGTCCACTTCACCTGCGTCCGCATTGACGACGTAGAGTCGCTGAACCGAGGGAGCGTACACAACGATTTCCGCAGCCCCTTCATCAAAGACGCCCGTTTCATAGGTGGCGATAGGGTTAAACGTCAGTTTGTCGCTGCTCCAGGCAGGACCTGCCAGTGCCACAGATCCCGCCACGAGGGCAGCTATTGAAGTTGCGCGCATCCCTGATACTCGTCGTCTGGTCCTGTCTCCCCGCATTGAGGAAACTAAAAAGGTTTATTAACCCTGCGTGCAAAACTTATGTGACGCTCAGGCGCAGTTTCCGCCGATGCCACCAAGTGTTAAGCAGGGCTTAAGGCCCTGTCAGGCAAGCTAGAAGTGCCAATCTGGAGGGTGGCATGGCCAAAGAAGAAAAATCGGCAGGTAGCGAGACGAGCGCAATCAAAGCTGGTGCATCAGGTGATCTGGAGGACAAGATTGCCGCTGCCAATGCGCTGGGAGCACTCACTCAGACCGCCGACCTCGCCAATAATGACCGACGGCAGGCGCATGACATCCTGGCGACGCTTAGCCGGGATGCGGAGCAACAAGTTCGCACATCCGTCGCCCGCGCGATCGCCGACTACCCGTTCTTGCCCCCTGCAATCGCGGAACAATTGGCGAGCGATGTTTCAGAGGTCTCGACACCGATGCTTCGGAGGTCGCCCGTTTTGACAGACGCGTTTCTTGCTGATCTCATCGATAGTGGCGCGGCAGATGAACAGGCTCAGGTGAGCATTGCAACGCGTCAAAATCTCACCGAGAAGGTTTCCGGACCCCTGCTAAAGTCAGGTGAGCGCCGCGCCGTTGAAACAGTTCTGTCCAACGAAAGCGCCATGATCGACAATGCCGGCTACGATGCCCTGTTTGCGCGAGATGACCTTGACGGCCGGATGCTCACCCTTGTGTCTGCGCGGGAGGGCCTGACGATCCCGGTGGTGGCGGAATGCCACAGACTTATTCTCACAGACCGTTTTGATCGGGAAGTGGGTGCTTTGATCCGTCAGCAGTTGATCAGGTCTTATGCCCTGCCGCCACAAATGGCCGATGCAATCGTGTGCGCGGCGCTGGAAGATTCCTTATCACAGGCGACGGCAGACATAGGCGCCACCGCCAGCGAACTGACCGTCCTTGCAGAGAGCCTTCACAGCCATCAGGACATCACTCCCTCGCTGCTGCTGCGGATGACCTGCAATGGCTCACTTGAGTTCACGGTTGCCGCTTTTCATGTTCTTACCGGACGCCCACGCGAAGAAATCGCCAGCATATTTGGCATGGCGGGCACGGATCGCCTCGCAGCCCTCTATCGCGAAAGCCAGCTGCCGTCCTTCTTCCGGTTTGCGCTCATTACCGCCATTAAGCGGATGATGGAGGAGCATCAGAAGAATGATCAAACCCCGTCGGAAAAGCCAATCCAAGATATCATTCGCGACATTGTCGGGTTTTACAGAGGTATTGCCCCGACTTCCCTGGAACAAGTCATTACCCGGCTCTGCCATGAAGGCGAAAGATGGGCCAAGGACAGTCGCCCGACACCGTCCCAGCCTTAATCTGTAATCCGGCTTTAAAAGTTCACCCGGTTGGTATAGGCCCCATCGACGACCATGTTGATGCCTGTCGTGAAGCTTGACCGGGGACTAGAGAGAAAAACTGTCGCGTTCGCGATATCTTCGGGAGTTGCCATACGCCCTGTCGGATTTTTGGACATCGCATCCTTGTACACGTCGGGCATGTTTTCTTCGATCATGTGCCAAACGCCGCCTTTGAAATAGACGGTTCCTGGCGACACGACATTGCAGCGGACATGGGCACCTGCATATTGCTTGGCGAAACCTTTGGCCATGTGAATGAGGGCCGCCTTCATGGCGCCATAGGCGTTCGGGTTGCTTGTTTCAGCGCCCGACACGGAGGAGATGATGACGACCGACGCGTCACCGTTCTCCGCCGCCGCTTTTTCTAGATGCGGCATGGCGGCGGTGATCGACCTCTGCGCCCCCATGACGTCCACATCGAAGCCCGCCTGCCAGTTCGCTTCTTCATTCCCGGCGCTGAGCGCGCTCGCGTTGGACACCAACACATCGACCCCGCCCAGTTGCTCCGCCGCTTCACCGATCCAGGTCTGGAGGGCCGGGCCGTCGGCAATGTCGACAGACTTGCCGAAGGCATTAATGCCTTTGGCTTTAAGAGCCGCCACCGCTTCGTCGATCTGTTCCTGGTTGCGGGCGCAGATCGCCACATGGGCCCCCTCATCTGCCAACAAATCAGTGATCGCCCGGCCGATGCCGCGTGTCCCGCCCAGAATGATGGCGCGCTTGCCTTTGAGTCCCAAATCCATGATGTCGCTTCCTCCGGTGTTTTTTGATTGGCTGCACTCTATCCGTTTGACGCAAGGGCAGAAAGGCGAAAGGCAGTCCCACCTCCTCCTTCTTTTGCGTCTGCGCTCAGGTGGGCTAGACTTCCTCCAAAGAGGCCAAAGAGCCGCGACGTAACCGGAGGAGACCCAATCCATGGATCTGGAAATGAAACCTGAAGAAGCCGCCTTTCGTGACGAAGTGCGCGCTTTCCTCGACGAGAAACTCACAGATCAGTTGAAAGCCCATGCGCGTCTCACCAGCGGCATCCTGACCGACCATCCATTACGCGTCGAATGGCTCAAGACACTGAACGAACGCGGCTGGGCGGCGCCGAGCTGGCCCGTTGAATATGGCGGTACGGGCTGGAGTGTCATGCAGAAGTTCATCTTTGCCTCAGAATGTGCTGCCGCGGGTGCGCCTGGCTTAAGCTCAATGGGCCTCTCCATGGTCGGTCCAACTTTGATGGGCCACGGCACAGATGAGCAACGGGCGAAATATCTCCCCAAAATCCTCGATGGAACCCATTGGTGGTGTCAGGGCTATTCGGAACCCGGATCCGGGTCCGACCTCGCTTCTCTGCAGACCAAAGCGGTCTCCGACGGCGACGATTACATTATCAATGGCACCAAAATCTGGACGACCGGGGCGCACTTCGCCAATCACATGTTCTGCCTGGTCCGCACCAGCACGGAAGGAAAGAAGCAAGAAGGTATCTCCTTCATCGTCTTCCCGATGGATCTGCCCGGCATCTCTGTCGAACCCATCATCACCATCTCCGGCGACCACGAAGTGAATCAGGTTTTCTTTGATGACGTCCGCGTGCCCAAAGCCAATCGGATCGGCGCTGAGAACAATGGCTGGACGGTCGCCAAATACCTGCTTGAGTTTGAGCGGGGCGGCTCGGCCCACGGGGCCAATCTGCGGAACGCGCTGAACCGTCTGAAAAACATTGCCTCCCAAGAGGTGTCAGACGGCGACGGTGCTTTGATTGATGATCCCGCTTTCCGACGGAAAGTTGATGAGGCGGAAGTGGAAGTGACGGCGGTCGAGTTCACGGAACACCGTATCATGTCGTCCTTATCGTCCGGCCAGAATCCCGGCGCGGCGGCGTCCATGATCAAGCTGCGCGGATCGACCATGACGCAGACCATTACCGAGCTTGGCGTAGAAGCGATTTCGCATTACATCGCGCCCCATGTAATGGAAGCACGGACCTGGGGCTCGAATGTCGCGCCGGTTGGACCGGACCACACGCTTATGGTGGTGCCCAAATATATGAATGGTCGCGCCAACACGATCTTTGGTGGGTCCAACGAAGTTCAACGCAACATTATGGCAAAGGCTGTTCTTGGTCTTTAGCCGTTTCACAAAGGAGTATTTTGATGGACCTTGCGCTTGCGCCTGAGGATGCCGCTTTTCGTGACGAGGTTCGCGCTTTTCTGGATGAGACGCTGACAGAGTCTATGCGTGAGGCCGGACGCCTCACGACCAGCGTCTTCACGGACTATCACGACAATATGCCTTGGCACAAAGCCCTCCATGCCAAGGGCTGGGTGGCGCCCAGCTGGCCGAAAGAATATGGCGGCACCGGCTGGACCGACATGCAGAAATACATCTTTGCGTCAGAGTGTGCGCGGGCCGAAACACCTCACATCGCGCCCATGGGCTTGCGCATGTGTGGCCCGGTGCTGATGAAATATGGCACGCAGGAGCAGAAGGACTTTTATCTTCCGCGCATGTTGTCGGGCGAAGACTATTGGTGCCAGGGCTATTCGGAGCCCGGGTCCGGTTCCGACCTCGCCTCGCTGCAATGCAAAGCGGTGCTTGATGGCGAGGAGTATGTCATCAATGGCACAAAGATCTGGACGACCCACGCCCAGTTCGCCAATCGCATGTTCTGCCTGGTGCGGACCGACAATTCCGGCAAGCCTCAACACGGCATCACGTTCATTCTCATCGACATGGACACGCCGGGGATTAAGGTCGAGCCCATCATCACCATGGCGGGCGACCATGAGGTCAACCAGGTATTCTTCGATGATGTGCGCGTGCCGGTTGCCAACCGTGTGGGCGAGGAGAATGACGGCTGGACGGTCGCGAAATACCTGCTCGAATTTGAACGCGGCGGTTCATCCGCGCCGGGTCTTGAGATCGGCGCTCAGAAAGTACGGGCATTGGCCAGCAAGGAAGCCGGTGGACAAGGTGGCGCGCTTCTGGACGATCCAGCATTCGCCGCCAAACTTGCCGATGCTGAGATTTCGATCAAAGCGCTGGAAGTCACGGAGCATCGCATTCTCTCCGCCATGTCGTCGGGACAGAACCCGGGCCCCGCGTCCTCCATGCTGAAGACCTGCGGCACGGAGATGCGCCAGCGGATTGATGAGCTGGCGGTGGAAGCCATCCAGTATTATGCGACGCCCGATCAGAAAGATGCGCGTATGACCGGCTCTAATGTGGAGCCGATCGGACCCGCCGACTCGATGATTGCGGTGCCGTCCTACCTCAATAATCGCGCAGGCTCGATTTACGGCGGCTCCAACGAGGTTCAGCGGAACATTATGGCGAAGCTGGTTCTCGGCCTTTGATCATTGACATCAGCTGGCCGGCTTCCCATTTGAGATTCGACACTAGGAGGCTGGGAGGAAACAATGCAGACCAGAACACTCGGAAAAGGCAAGGCCGCGTTCGAGGTTTCCGCCCAGGGACTCGGCTGTATGGGCATGTCCCAGTCTTATGGTGAGGCCGACCAGGCAGAAGCGGAAGCCACGCTGCTGCGGGCTGTTGATCTGGGCATCACCCTCTTCGACACGGCCGATGCCTATGGGCGTGGACATAATGAGGAACTTGTGGGCCGCGTGCTGGCACCCCATCGCGACAAAGTCTTGCTCGCGACCAAATTTGCTTTCGTGCTCGGCGCGGACGGCAAACCCGGCATCTGCTGTACACCGGAACATGTGAAAGAGGCCTGCGACGCGAGCCTGACCCGGCTGGGGACCGATTGCATTGACCTCTATTACATGCACCGTCTTGATCCGAATGTGCCGATTGAGGAGACGGTGGGCGCCATGGCCGAGCTCGTGAGCGCAGGCAAGATCCGCTATCTGGGTCTGTCGGAAGTTTCCGCCAATACGATCAAGCGAGCGCAGGCAGTGCATCCCATCACCGCTATTCAGTCTGAATACTCCCTTTGGACGCGGGAAGTGGAAGACAGCGTCCTGCCGACGTGCCGTGAGCTCGGAATCGGGTTCGTGCCTTTCTCTCCACTCGGTCGTGGATTCCTGACGGGCAAACTCGCTCAAGACGATGTCGGCAAAGGCGACATGCGCAACAACCTGCCGCGTTTTCAAGGGGAGAACTTCGACCTCAACCTGGCGCTGGTGCATGCGCTTGAAGAGATCGCGGCCGAGAAAGGCGTAAAGACGGGGCAGGTAGCGCTCGCCTGGGTAATGGCCAAAGGCGACGACATCGTTCCCATACCGGGTACGAAACGCCGAACCTATCTGGAAGAAAATGTGGAAGCGGGCAGCCTCACACTCACTGATGACGACCTCGCACGCATTGAGGGACTGTTTGCGCGCGACGCCATCGCGGGAGAACGGTATTCAGCCGCAATCATGTCGACTATCGACAAGAGCTGACTAACTCTTCCTCTTTATCAGCAGCGTTGTGGTCTGGGTGAAGACTGTTTCGCCGTCCTGGTTTTCCAGGATATGGCGGTTCTTCACCACCCCCCGATCTGGTTTCGAGGAACTGGGTTTGGTGTCGATGCATTCAATGGTGAGAGACAGGCCGTCGCCGAGCTTTGCTGCCTTGTGGAAGCGGACCTCGTCATAACCCAGAGCTCCCAGCACAGCTGTCTCGTGCGGCAAGCCTTGCGCCAGTCGCAGCACAACACTCTGGATGTGCGACCCGCAGGCGGTCAGCGTTCCGTAGATTGATTTGGCGGCTGCGTCTTTGTCGACATGGAAAGGCTGAGGGTCCCATTTCTCGGCAAAGGAGACGATCTCATCCTCCGTCATTTCGTAGGTCGCGTCGATGGGCCAGCGTTCACCCACTTCGAAATCGTCAAAATACCGCATCAGCATTCCTCACCCGTTCGCTTGATCGGTTTGCACTCTAAACAGTTTTCGCAGCGAGCTCGCGATCAATTTTCTTGTCGCCCCGCGTGGTGGCGTAGAGAAGACCTTTCACGCCAAGCCACCGAAGCGGTTCAGGCGGCAGCGGGAAAACGCGACGGTCAAACAGCGCCAACTCCTCCTGCGGTTCGCCACACATGTCCAGGGCGACTGACCGACCCAGACGGTTGGCATGCGCAATGCCGTGGCCGTTATACCCAAGGCTGTAGTGGATGTTTTTGTGGCGTCCTGTCACCCCACAAAAGGGCAAGAAATCGAGCGTCATGCAAATCCATCCACCCCAAAACCGATCAATGGCAATATCAGGCACTTCGGGGAAGCGCACGCGGAAGAGATCGTCATATTTCTGGAACGTGTCCGGTTGGTACCCATCTGGCAGGCGGCTGCCATACCCGTATTGAATATACTTCGACCCGCCCGTAATCCGGTTGTCCGCGGTCAGGCGATAGTTCTCAAGAGACTCATGCGCCGTGTAGATGCCCGCTCTGCTGCGCCAACCGAGCCGCTCCAGCTGCTCGTCGTTCAGCTGCTCCGAGCGAAACTGACTGACCCGAACAGGAAACAGTTTTTGCTTCATGCGCTTCAACGAGGGAACGGTATACGCATTGGTTGCCATCAAGACCTGATCGGCTGTTACCGACCCTTGGTCCGTCCGCACAATCGCCGGTGCCTCTTCCTCGATCTGCCGGACCGGCGAATTCTCAAATATACGGATGCCGGCTTCGATCGCGACCCGTCGCAACCCCTGCGCGAGCTTACCCGGATTGAGGACGCCGCCGACATTCTCCTTGATGCCAAAGGGGAACCGGCTCGGAAGACCCGTCTGAGGCATCTCTTCTTCGGGAACAAACCTCATCTCCACGCCAGCGGCATTTGCCACGTCCGCAGCACGCACCAGTTGGTCTCTTTGCGACGGATGCACGCCGGCAATGAAATTCCCGACGGGTTCGTAGTCACACTCGATGCCATATCGTTCCATCAGGCTTTCGACATGGCGAACGGCCTCATCGGAGAACCGCGCAAGCGCGGCCCCTTTCTCGCGACCAAAAGCTTTCAGGCAATAGACAATGTCTCTGCCGACCGTGGGCGTGAGATGGCCTGCATTTCGCCCGCTGGCCCCGGCACCGCAAAATTCTGCTTCCAACAGGACCACGTCGCGGCCCTGTTCCCAATGGGTGAGCGCTGCGGACAAGCCGGTAAAGCCACCGCCGACAATGACGACTTCCGCCCGGACGTTCCCCTTGAGCGGCGCTTGTTGGCTGAGCGGTTTGTCCGCCCAGATGCTGAAGGGCTCAAATCTCTGGTCCATGGTCTCACCTATTTGTGATCATTGATCATATTTATATAAGCATTGATCACATTTTTCAAGCGGGTAGAATTGGGAAAACTCCGTCCCACCAGAGCTCCACCATGAACACAGCAAAACCGCGGAAAAAGCCGAAGCAGGCCCGAAGCCAGGCGCGCTACAATCTCATTCTGGAAATGGCGCGTGAGTTGATTGGGACGCACGGAAACGATGCCGTCAGCGTCCGCGACATTGCGAGCATGGCGGATATTCCGATCGCGTCCATCTACCAATACTTCCCGGATAAAAATGCCATCTTGTGGTCGCTGGTGGACGAACGCCTAAGCGCATTGGAGAACGAAGTTGAGGCTCGGCTCAATGCTGCAGGCTCCCTCGCCGACCTGGACGATGCGACGAGAGATCTCTTTCAGACCTTTGCAGGCCTCTTCACCGACGATCCGGCGCTTGCGCAAATCTGGCGGAGCATCCAGGCGAACGTCACACTGCGTGATCTCGACCGAGAGTTTACCGAACGGCTCGCCGAGCATTATGTCGTCAATGCGGTGCGGCTGGGATCACCCGTGCCGGAACGTGATTTAAGAGAATTCGCGGTGCTTGCGGGTCATCTGGGGACCGCCGCGGTGCAAGTCGTGCAAGATATGCCGGCTACCAAGCGGAAACGCATGTTCGACATGTTTGTGCGGATGGTTACGCAATATCCCCAAACCTGAGGGAACGAAACCGCTGGAGAGGTCAGCCAACAAAAAAGGCCGGGCATGAGGCCCGGCCTTTCAAATTTCAGCTTCTGGGAAGCGGCCCTCTTATCTCGTCGCGTTTCCGGACGGAAAACCGGGGACCACTTTTCCTGGAAACGCTTAGAAGATCTCGAAGAGACCTGCTGCGCCCATGCCACCACCGATACACATGGTGACAACGCCCCATTTGACGTTCTGGCCTTCAGCCTTCCGACGACGGCCTTCCAGCAGAATGTGACCCACAAGACGGGCACCGGTCATGCCGAATGGGTGACCGATGGCGATGGAACCACCGTTCACATTGTACTTCTCAGGGTCGATGCCCAGCGTGTCACGGGAGTAGAGGCACTGCGATGCGAACGCTTCGTTCAACTCCCAAAGGTCGATGTCGTCAACCTTGAGGCCAGCGCGCTCCAGAAGGCGTGGCACAGCGAAGACAGGACCGATGCCCATTTCATCGGGCTCACAGCCTGCAACAGCAAAGCCGCGGAAGGCGCCAAGAGGCTCAGCACCGCGCTTGGCGGCTTCGCCTGCTTCCATGACAACAACAGCTGCCGCACCGTCAGAAAGCTGAGAGGCATTACCGGCGGTGATGTAGTTGCCTTCACCACGGACAGGCTGCAGGCTCTGCAGACCTTCGAGTGTTGTGGATGGGCGATTACATTCGTCTTTGGTGACTGTGTAGTCGACGATGCTCTCTTCTTTCGTTTCCTTGTCGACCACTTTCATCTTGGTCTTCATTGGAACGATCTCGTCGTCGAACTTGCCGGCATCCTGTGCCGCCGCAATACGCTGCTGCGAGCGAAGGGAATACTCGTCCTGATAGTCGCGAGACACGTTGTAGCGCTCAGCCACGATGTCAGCGGTTTCGATCATCGGCATCCAGAGAGCTGGATACTGCTGCATCAGGTTTTCTTCGGTGATGTTGTTGGTGTTCATGCCGCCCATGGAAACGAGCGAGATGCTTTCAACACCGGCGCCGACAGCGATTGGCGTGTCATTGTTGACGACAGCGTTCGCCGCCATGGCGATGGTCTGAAGACCTGAAGAGCAGAAACGGTTGACGGTGGTGCCGGATGTGGTGACCGGGCAGCCCGCTGCCAGCGCGGACAGGCGGCCAACATTCATGCCGGTCGCCCCTTCTGGGTTCCCACAGCCCATGATGACGTCTTCAACATCACCTGGCTCGATGCCCGCGCGCTCGATGGCGTGCTTGATGGCATGGCCGCCCATGGCCGATCCATGGGTGATGTTGAAACCGCCACGGCCGGACTTCGCCAGGCCGGTACGGGCGGTAGATACGATAACTGCTTCTCTAGACATATAGGTCTCCCTGCTTTGCAAACCTGTTTCGTAACTTTGTTTTGCCCCATTTAGCACGCGACCAATTGGCATGTCTCGTGCCAAAAAGCCCGAAACCGCATTTGTGTCGCTACGGAACGCGCCGTCAAAGGACCAATTGGGCGGCACCATACCCGCCCTTGGGGCTGTTTGGGAATCAATTTCGAACGGCACCGTTTCACACCTGAACAGCGGAAATTAGGCGGGCAAATGAGCCTTCACGGGGCCATATTTCCCGTATTTCTGCCGATTTCCGCGCAGGTCGCAAAGAAACCGCAATTTGGCCGCGGCATTGCCCCCTCTGCTCCCCTCGTCAGCCCCAATCGGAGATCACATTCACTTTGCGGCTGAAAACGAATCTGGAGAGTGACATGACGAAAAGATACACGCGCACCTTGGCTGGGATTGGGGCAGCGGCTTTGATGATCTCAGGCGCTTTGAGTCTTATGGCGGCAAACACAGCCGCTAAAGCTGACAGCAGCCTTGGCCCTGACGCCGTCACTGTGTTGGTCGAATATGCCCCCCTCTCCGACGTCTACGCTGACGGCGAGGGCCGGTTTACGATGCCGGTCTATTTCGCCCATGAAGCCACAGTCCTCACCGAAGAAGCCGATCTGGCGCTGGGTGCGCTGGCAGATGAGGCAGCAACTTACTCCGCCGTGGCTGTGACGGTCAGAAGCCAGGGCAATGACGATCAGGCGGTCGCAGTTTATGACGCCCTCTATGAATATGGTGTACCGGCCCGCGTCATGGCGCTGGAACTGGATGAGGACGAAATGGGCGACACCGAAACCGACGTCCTTGCATCAGCGATCTAGACACAAAAACCTACGAAGAAGCACATGTCAGGCGCGGGATCTCTCTCGCGCTTGACATTTTTGTTCGGAATGAATTTAATACATTTGTATTTTTCTGAAACTGATGAGATCTGCCATGCCGTTTCGCCGACTTTTGCCGCTTCTACTCGCCGCCACGCTGGGACCCGGACTTGGGTCCGCCGCCGCTGTTGAACGGCCGGAACCTGGCGTCAGTGAGAGACTCCTGTCCCATCAGTCGGTGTTCCAGCCTCCGCGGCTGATTGAGGTGTCGGAGCATGTGACCGTCGCCTATGGCTACACCATGTCCAACATCGTCATGGTCGAGGGGGATGAGGGCATCTTCATCTTCGACACCGGCATGCGGGTTGAGAAAGCCGCGCTGGCGTTGAAAGCACTTAGAACCCGGACGTCGAAACCCATATTGGGCGTGGCTTATTCTCATGGGCACGGCGATCATACGGGCGGGGTCCGTGCGTTCATTCCAGAAGGCACAGACATTCCGCTTTATGCCCATCGAAATGCGCTCAGATATCTGGGCGATGTCACCTCGCCAACCGCGGATGTCTTCCGTCTGAGGGCCGTACAGCAGCTTGGTCTCATTCTCCCGGAGGGTGCCGAAGGTACTGTCGGCTCCGGCGGCGGTCCCATCGTTAATCTTGGCGGGACGGTAAGCTACATCACCCCTACCCATCTGTTTGACGACGAGGTGACCATCGACCTGGGCGGCATCACCGTCAAACTTTTCCATGCGCCGGGTGATCTCGACGACGGCATCGCCGCCTGGGTTGAGGAAGATGGCGTGCTCGCAACAGGCGACACGGTTGTCGGCACAAGGACCCATCCCATTCTTTCAACACCGCGCTATGAAAAAGGACGTGACGCCGAGGCCTATATCGCCAGCATCAATCACTTCCGCAATTTTGGCGCGACGCATCTTGTGGGCGGTCACGGCCTTCCGATCAATGGCGCTGAAAATGTCAGCACATTGATCGACAGCACGCTGCTGGTGGGCCGCTACATCATGGATGAAACCCTTCGACAGATCGATGCGGGCGCCACGCCCGAACAAACTGCGGCGTCTTTACGAATTCCGGCGAGTATCACCAGCGGTGAAGAGTTCGATGACTATTACCATCGGCTGAACTGGATTGTGCGCGGCGTCTACAACAAAGAGATGGGCTGGTATGGCGGGGATACGCTGGAGCTGGTGGCACTGGCACCCCAAGAGCGGGCGTCAAAACTCATCGATGCACTCGGAGGCGCGGATCAGGTGCTAGAGCGCGCCGAAGCTGCCTATCAGGCGGGAGACTATCGCTGGGCCGCAGAGCTCGCGACGGAACTCCTGGTCCAGGATGAAAGCCACTCAGAGGCGCTTTCCATAAAAGCCAATTCGCTGCGCGGCATTGCCTACCAAAGCGACAGCGCCAACGAACGCAATTATCTTCTTACTGAAGCGGACCTGATGCTGGGCGACATTGGTATGAACATTATTTTCGGTCAGTCCTTCGCTCGCGTTACATCGTTTTTCTCCGAACCTCAGATTCCCGACCTTGCCCTTGCCGGTCCCTCCTCTTCCTTTATCAGCAAATTACGGGTGCGCTCTGATGTAGAGAATCCCTTAAGCGAGGACATCTCCATCGCCGTGCAGGTGTCCGACAGGGAGGAAAGCTTTCAACTCACCCTCACCAAGGGCGTGATGATCCATGACCGGCCGTCGCTTCGCACACCTGATGCGACACTCACTCTCGACCATCGCTCTTTGATCCTGCTTGCCGACGCACGGATGTCATGGGAGAACATTCTGGACAGAGATGCCGTGTCAGCGAGTGGCGATACGGATAAACTGCACACCTTTTTCGAACACCTCAATTGGGACTGATCTTGGCCGGCTCACCCGCGACACAACCTCCTCCAAGCAAGCCCGCATCGGGCAAGTCGGAGCGCACACGCCAGGCCCTTATGGCTGCGGGTGAGGAGCTGATGGGCTGGAAAGGCATTGAGGCCACCTCCGTTCGGGACATCAATCAGAAGGCAAAGCAGAAGAACACGTCCGCCATTCGCTACTATTTCACCAACAAACAAGGCCTTCTCCAGGCGATTCTCGACAAGCGTATGGTGCCGCTGGATGAGGAACGCAGACGGCGCTGGGCCACGCTCACAGAGGCCAAAGGGTCCGACGGTCTGATTTTGCAGGATCTGGTGGAGGTTCAGGTCTTGCCGCTTGCGGAAGCGGTCCTCCAAGACCCTGCGTGGCGAAACTATGTGCTTCTGCTTTCCCAACTCGTGTCCGCTCACGGCGCCCGCTATCAGGACCTCTGGCGGGACAGATATGACAAGGCCAGCGGCGAGATTATTGCTGCTATGCGGGCCCATACCGATACAGCCAACGACGAGATGTGGCGACAACGCGTGGGCGACATGATCACTTTTACCCTCGGCAGTCTATGTGAGCGGACCTATTTGCTAGGTCAGAGAAGCACCAAGCCTCCCCTATCGGACGAGCGCTACCTATCCAACCTTGTGCAAACCGCCACCGCCATCCTCTCGGTGCCTGATCAGCCCTGACTCAGCCTATGGGGCTTCCGATCGCAATCTCATACCCATCTGGGTCGCGAACATAAAACTCCTCGATCCCGTAGGGTTGCTTTTCCACTTCCGTCACCTCAACGCCCCTGCCAGAGAGCCGGCCATGCATCTCATGAGCGGAGGGATAGGTCAGATAAAAGACCGTATCGCTATAATGGGGACGGGCGGCGCGGTCAGCGGGTGAGATGATGTCCTTGGCGTTCAACATGATCGCACCGCCGCCTTCATGGCGCAGGTTCGCCCAGATGATCGTCCCGTCTTCTTCGACTTTTCGCTCTACCTCAAAGCCGAGCTCTTCGTAGAAGTCGATGGATGTGCCAACATTTGCAACGTTGAGCAACGGCACCAAGTCTGTCGGACGGGTCATGGCTTTCCCCTACCTCAATCTTGAAGAACAGCGGATCAATTAGGCGCTACTCGCCGACATAGTGCAATGAAAGAGTGCGCCTCTGTCCATGTGCACGATGTTCCAGCAACCAAAGACCCTGCCATATGCCTAGATCCATCCGGCCATCGGTCACGGGCAGACTCAAATGGGTTTGGGTCAAGGCCGTGCGAATATGGGCAGGCATGTCGTCTGGGCCCTCTGTCCCATGCCGATAGCGGCCAGGGTCTTCCGGTGCGAGGCGCGCCAATTCATCCATCAGATCCGCCATGACGTCGGGGTCAGCGTTTTCCATGATCACGAGAGAGGCGGATGTGTGCTTCACCAGCACCGTCAAAAGTCCCTCTTTCGCGCCCTCCTCGACCAGCCAGGCAGCGACTTTTCCCGTCATATCATGGACCGAAAACCCACCTGTTGTGATCTCGATCTGACCGCGGGTCTGCCATAGCGCTGTTCGCATGGATGCTTCCTCTTTCATGGCATGTCTTTACGAGGTAGATAGAGCGCCATCTGGTCTCCCAGGTCAACGTCCTGTGGACCTGGCTGGCCGCCGCCTTGAATCAAGGAGTGTCTATTCGCATGAGTTCCCCGTCTGCTTTTGAAACCCATGTTGGGCCCATTTCCTACACGCGCTCGGAGGATGGCGCGGCTCTCACCTTCACCATTGATGAGCAGCATCTGAACGGAGACGGGTACATTCATGGCGGCATGATGATGACCCTGGCATCAGGGGTGCTCGGCGAACTCGCGCGCGCGGTGGCAGACGGTGCGCCGACGGCACCGCTTTCGGTCAATTGTGATTTTGTGGGGCCCGGGCCAAAAGGCGCGTCGGTGGTGGGTACGGCAACTATTACCCGCCGAACGCGGACCGTGCTCTTCACCTCCGCAGAACTCAAAGCGGATGACAAGCTGATGATGACGGCAACCGGCGTCTACCGGATCGGAGACGCATCGTGAGCGTCCCTGTCCCGGAAGGGTTCTTCGCGCAGGAGTTGATTGATCCGTTTGAAAAATTCGTCGGGCCTCTGTTCGAGCGCGACGAAGATGGACAACGGGTTGTTGCTTTCCGTGTGGACGAGCGGCACCTGGGTCATGACGGGGTGCACGCCCATGAAGGTCAGCTGATGACGTTTGCGGACGCGTCCATGGGTTGTACCGCCTATTGGGATAATGATTATGCGCCCTGCGCGACGCTCTCGCTCCAGATCAGTTTCCTACGGTTTCCCAAGCTCGGCGAGCTTGTGGAATGCCGCGCCCGCTTTACGCGCAAGACACGGTCCATTCTCTTCGTTGAAGGTGCCTTCTCGGTTGGTGACGAACCGGTCATGTCCGCCACCAGCCTCTGGAAGGTGTTAGGCGCCAAATAGGCTCAGAGGTCCTTGAAACCTTTCGGGATCGGCATGAGCTCCTGAAACTCCGCGTCGCGCTTTTCCTGCTGCGCGGTGAAGCTCTCGGTCATGTCGCCGGGTTGGAACATGCCAGTCTGCCAGACCGCGATATGCTTCAACGCATCACTTACCGAGTGATCCCGACCGTAGTTCAGCATTTCTTTGGAGCCCCAGACCGCGAGCGGGGACTTGGACGCAATGTCGGCGGCATGGCCCATGACCGCTGTCATCATGTCGTCATGGGTTTCAAAAACTTCATTCACGAAGCCACAGGCCTTCGCTTCATCGGCATACATGCGGCGACCGGTGAACGCCATTTCCCGCACGAGGCCTTGCGGCATAACATAGCCCATGCGCGGGAAGGTGCCGACGTCGGCGGTCATGCCGATATTGATCTCGGCAATGCAGAAGAACGCATCTTTGGTGCAGTAGCGCATGTCGGCTGCGCTGGTGAAATCCATGCCGCCGCCCACGCAGGCACCATTGATGGCCGCCAGAACAGGCATGCGCGCTTCTTCGAGGCAGGAGAATGTCTTCTGCAGCATGAGCACGGTCTGCATCATATGTTCGCGGCGCCGGCCTGCTTCGATATGGCTCTGATCCGGACCACCACCAAAGACCGACAGATCCATGCCGGCAGAGAAGTGCTTTCCTTGCGCTGAAATCACAATCACGCGGGCCCGCGCGTTTTCGTCAATGTCGCGGATGATGGCCGGCAGTTCATTCCAGAACGGCTTGTTCATGGCATTCGCCACTTCCGGCCGCGCCAGCTGAACGTGGGCGATGTGATTTTCAATGCTGACGTCGAAGCACTCGTGCGCCTGACTGTTTTCGTTTACTGCTGCCTGGCTCATGTGGAGCTCCCGTCATTCCTTGAATTTGACGGGAGCCTATCACATGAAACGCTTAGCGCTGCAGCGCTTTTCCAGCTGCAGTATCGTCGGCCTGAAGTTTCCGGAAGGCGCTGAAGAGACCGAGACCCGGGTTTGGCTTTCCTTCGCGGCCGATCAGCAGCAGCTGATACATGAACCAGTTCGCGGCCCCCATGCCGTTGATCAGACGGACGATTTTGGAGGGGCTGTTCTGGCCCAAGAGCCAGCCCTTGCCCAACATGAGATTGTCTTCAAACCGCGGCGCTTCGGCGATTTTGCCTTCCAGAAGTTGCGCTGGCAGGTCTGTTTCCACGCACATGGGCCGGCCGATACCGATGGCATCTGTGGCGCCGGAGGCGAGGGCCGCATTCATGCCTTCGACTGACCGGAAGCCGCCTGTGACGAGCAGAGGCAGTTTCGTGGCGGCACGAATGTCTTTCGCATAGTCCAGGAAATACGCCTCGCGCGCGATGGTGCTCGGGCGCATGTTTTGGGTTTTGCTCGCATCAAGGGTGAGGCCATCGCCGGCGAGCATTTTCGGCGCTTCATATGTCCCGCCGGAGACCTCGAGCAGATCCAGACCTTCCTGTTCAAGCCATTGAGCGACGGTGATGGAGTCGTCCGTCGAGAAACCACCCTTTTGGAAGTCTGTGGAATTGAGCTTCACACTGATCGGGAAATCTGGGCCCACTGCCTCGCGCACAGCCCGCACAGACATGAGTAGGAGCTTCGCTCTGTTTTCCAGCGATCCGCCCCACTCGTCTGTTCTTACGTTCACATCGGGGGAGAGGAATTGCGACAGCAGATAGCCATGCGCGCCGTGAAGCTGCACACCTGTAAAGCCCGTGTCCTTGGCGACGGTCGCCGCGTGTGCGAAGCGATCAATAATGTCGAGGATTTCGTCATGGGTGAGCGCGCGCGGCTTGCCAAAGTTTTTGCCGGGCAGCGCCACGGTCAGATCGGACGCGCTTACGGGGTTCTTGTTGACCGATATGGGTGTCTGACGCCCCGCATGGGAAATCTGCATCCAGAGGTGATTACCACCCACGGTGCCGGCTTCTGCAAAGGCCGCGAGCCGTGATTTGGCTTCATTCGATTGAGGTCCGTCGATGGCGACATTGCCGGGACGCTCCATATAGCGCCGGTCGATCTGCACATTGCCTGTGAGCAACATGCCGGCACCGCCTTCCGACCATTTGCGATAGAGAGCCACGTGACCTTCGGTCGCCTGATTTTTGGGATCAGCCAGGCCTTCGGTCATTGCACCTTTCACCAAGCGGTTTGAAAGTCGGGCGCCGCAGGGCAAATCGAGGGGGGTTGCGATCGTCGGAGGGGTCGTTTCAGCCATCGGAAGCTCCTATCTATCGATTTCCGCTCCACAGATAAACGCTACGTTGCGTATCGTCAATAGATACGATACGTTTTGTTTGATCCGTGATAGAGAGTGCCAAATGTCAGAAATGCTTCGATTCGAGGAAAAACCACGCGAAACGCCCGTCGCCACGCGTCGAAAGGTGCTGGAAGCCGCGGCGGCGCTCTTGGACGGGGACGGCTATCCCAGCGTGACGATTGAGGCGATCGCTGCAAAAGCCGGTGTGGCCAAAACCACAATCTATCGCTGGTGGCCGTCAAAGGCCGCGATCCTGCTGGACCTTTTTGATGCCATTGGCGATGAGCGGATCAGTGACCCGAAAACCGGCGACCTCGCGACCGATCTTAAGGCGTACCTGAATTCGCTTCTTGATCTGATGCACGGAACTGTCGCCGGAGAAGCGGCTGCCGGCATGTTTGCCGAGGTTCAGGGTGACCCTGTGTTGAAAGACGAAGTCTGCGCCCACTTCTCTGAGTTCCGGCAGATCGTGCTTCAGCAGATTGTCGATCGGGGACTCTCCGAAGGTGACTTGCGGAACGACATTGACCGACGGTTGCTGGACGATCTCATCATCGGCCCCTTTTGGTACCGCCTGCTTGTCGCCCACGAGCCGATGAGTGCTGAAGAGTGTGAACGCCACGTGGATATTGTTCTGTCGGGCATCGCCTCTTAATCACCTTGCGCTGCCTCTCCGTTCGCGCTTTGCTACACTCAACAAAGCAAAAACCGGGAGGCGCAAATGGCGATCAATTACGACGAGCTCATGACCCTGAAAACAGAGGGTCAGGAATTTTCTTATGGTGACCGGGAGACCATGCTCTATGCATTGGGTGTGGGGTTCGGGCGCGATCCGCTTGATGCAAAAGAACTCCCCTTCGTCTATGAAAAAGACCTGGTAACGGTGCCGACCATGTCGACGGTGATCGCCTGGGGTGCCGGCGCCATGGCCAAGAGCGGCATCAACTACGCCATGGTGGTGCACGGCGAGCAAAAGCTCACCATGCATAAGCCCCTTCCGATTGCCGCGGACATTCTGGTGGATACCAAAGTCGTCGGGGCCTGGGACAAGGGTGCTGACAAGGGGGCCGTGATCGCCAGCGAGACCAGCATCCGGGAAAAGGAGAGCGGCGATGCGCTGTGCACCATGCTCTCAACGACCTTCGCCCGCGGCGATGGCGGCTTTGGCGGACCGAAGGAAGGCGCGCCCGTGCCACACGCTATTCCGGATAGGGCACCCGATCAGTCTTTCGACGCTGTCACCGCGCCTGACCAAGCACTGCTTTACCGCCTGTCGGGGGACCGAAACCCGCTTCATGCCGACCCTGAATTTGCCAAGGCTGTCGGATTCCCCGCGCCCATTATTCACGGGCTCTGCACCTATGGGACCTGCTGCCGGGCGATTATCACCAATGTCTGTGATTATGATCCAACAAAGATTGTCGGGTTTGACGTGCGCTTTTCTTCACCGGTCTATCCGGGCGAAACCATAACCGTGGATACCTGGCGGGACGGGAATATTCTCTCCTTCCAGGCCCGCGTGAAAGAGCGCGACGTTATGGTCATCAATAATGGCAAATGCACACTGGCATAAACACGAATTGGGGTGTCGGCGCTTGACGCCGACGCCATAGTCCATAGGCTTCCGCACAAGGACTAAGCCTGTATTTCACAGCGTGGGAGGGGGGATCCATGCTCGATACACTGGCCATCAAAGGGCGCGACGCTTATTTGCCTGCATGGAAAGGACTGACGCGCCCAGAGGCCGCGTGCGCTTACGATAGCGTGGTGATCAGTGGCAACGGGATCGGCGCTGCGGTCCTTGCAGCCCGTCTCAACCGGTCTCCCGAGTTCGCAGGTCGCGTGGTGATTGCGGCACCCGCCGTCGCCGAAAGCCGACGTCTCATCAATGGGGTCACGCTACGTGCCCGCAGCATCGATTATTATGCGGCGGCCCTTGGCATCGACCGCACGGATGTGCTGCGCGAAATGTACGGACCCGACTGGACCAAAGCCATCACCTATCGGCAGAGAGTGTCACTCTGCGACGTTGAGGACGGACAATACAGACTCCGGACCCCGACCACATGGATGACGAGTGACAGCGTCAAAAAGGACCGGACGGGCCGTGAACCGCTTGCCTATGGTGTGCGCAATTCACGGCTTGCAGGTGCTCTTATCTCCCTCGCAAAACGGGCGGGTGTGATCCATGTCGAGGAAGCGGTGAATGACTGGCAGGCGTTACGGGCGTTGGCGCTGGGCGAGCGTCCACTCATCGTCAATGCCAAGCCGAAACCTTTGGAGAATGCGGAAACCATTTGGGAGGCGCCCGCGCCGCAAGAATTTGTCCTCGCCTCTCAGATCACGTTTACGGACCACAAGCGGGCGCCCAAGGGGTTGCTCGACAATCATGATGCCTATTGTGCGTTCATTCATCGGGATGGCGGACTTGATATGTCGGTGCTCTACCCCTTCCAGGACCCGCTTTCACCCGAGGCCAGCTATTACGGGATTTTTTATCGGGTCGCCAAGGCAGGCAGCTTTGATAAGGCTCATGAATATGACGTGCTCACGCAAGAGATCATCGGCGTCGGCGAACAACTCGGCCTAGAGGCGCATGATATAGACGAAACGATGGGCCAAGCGGCTGTCCCTTGCTTGCGCTGGCGGGGCTTAAGGAACCGCCAAAAAGATACGCTTGATCTCTCCTACATCTATTCAGGCGGTGCGCCGATCATTACCGGAGACGGTATGGTGCGCTCTGCCGTGGCCGCTACTGCCGCGGCCGAAGCCCTGCTCTGTGGGCGCGACCCGGTGCCGGAGATGAATAAAGCGCTTAATCGATATCGGTTCCTCAATTGGAGCCAATGCCGAATGATGACCAACTTTCCGGGAACCACCGCCAAGCTCATTGGGGCCCGGCCCAATTGGGCGCTTGCGGCACCAGGTCTTTCGCGTGATTGGGATATGTGGGCGGGCGCCTATTGATGAGCGCGCTCGCGCGACAAAAAGGCGGACACCGAAACGGTGCCCGCCGGGCCGACGTCAAATGACGACAGGTAACTTAGGTGAACTTGAAGCAGCAAATCTTGTTGCCGTCGAGATCGCGGAAGTAGGCACCGTAGAAATTGTCGGTGCGGGGACCGGGCTCGCCTTCGTCGGTTGCGCCAAGCTCGAGCGCTTTTTTGTACATGGCGTCGACCTCTTCCGTCGATTCTGCTGCCAATGCGAGCATGTTGCCATTGCCGGGTACCGCCGTCTTCTCGTCATAAGGAATGCACAAGGACAGCATGGCGCCGCCCTTTGCATCGTTCCAGAAAATGATGCGGTCCATGCCGAACGCCCGTTGGCCACCAAAGGCACCGAGGAATTCATCATAAAACTTGGCGCCCTTTTCCAGGTCATTCGAGCCAAGTGTTGCGTATCCAATCATTTGAGTATCTCCCAATATCGTCGGGGTTCCTGCCCCGGCTTTCAGTCATCAAGACCTTTAGCGTTGAAGAGAACGCTATCAGTTCTGTTTGTCTAGTTTTTCGCGTTTCCGGGCGAATAACCGGCTACCACTTATTCTGGAAACGCTCTCGCCGACACGTTAGCCATTCACCGGAGGAATACAATGCCAACTCGACATCACAGTTTGCTGATTGGTCATGGAGCCCTTGTTTTCATATTGGGGCTGGTTGCGGGGGTCCCTTTTTTGTGGGCGATCGAAGCTATTGCGACGGGCGGCGGCGCTGCGGAAGCCGAGGCCCTTCGCGCCTGGCGCATGGCCCATCTGGAGGGAACGCTCAATGGCATGCTCATGATTGCGGTTGCCGCCGCGGCAACACAGCTCACCTTGAGCGAGGGGCGCTCTTCCATCATCACCTGGGGTCTGATCGCCACGGGCTGGGGTAACATCCTGGCCTCTTTTGTGTCCGGCATGACCGGCGGACGCGGCCTTTCCTTTACCGGGCTGGATTGGAACACCCTCACCTTCACACTCTTTTCGATTGCGATTGTTGGAGTTATCGCTGCTTTTGTGGTTCTCGCGCTTGCAGCTTTTTCCCAGTCCAGCGATTAAAAGTCCAAATCGGCTTGGCGGAAACTGTCTGTTGAATGTCATTTCCGCCAAATGCCGTTTTTTCTAATCTGCTCGCGTCAGGAACAATGGGAGTGCGCCAGATGCACATTGTGATTTTTCTCTATGACGGGTTCACAACGCTCGATGCGATTGGCCCGTTCGAGTCGTTGAGCCGATTGCCGGACGCCGAAGTCACCTTCGTCGCCAAAGAAGCCGGAATGGTTGCCAACGACAATAATCTGATCGACATCTATGCGCCCAAAAGCATTGATGAGGTCGACAGTGCCGATATGCTGCTCGTACCGGGCGGCTTTGCCGATGAGGCTGTGCGCAATGATCCCCATCAGATGGACTGGGTTCGGAAAATCGCGAAGACCACCAAGATCAATGCGTCGGTCTGCACAGGATCTCTCATTCTCGCCGCCGCTGGATTGCTGGAAGGCAAAAAAGCCACAACCCATTGGGCGCGATACGATGTCCTTGAAAGCTATGGCGCAATACCGGTGGCAGAACGCTGGGTGGACCATGGTGATATCATTACCGCAGCCGGTGTTTCTGCCGGCATCGACATGGGCCTCCACCTGGCGGCGCAGATTGCCGGCGAAGACTACGCGAAGGCGCTTCAGCTCGCGATCGAGTATGCCCCGGAACCGCCGTTCAATTCAGGGAGCGTCGCTACAGCGGGTGCCGAAACGGTCGAACTGGTGGCCGCAATGATGGGATCGGATGATGCACCGACCACCGGCCCCCGTGCGCTTCCAGACAGGATTACTCGCGTGCCCCGGGCCCACTGACCGGTTCTGCAGGCGCTGCCCCTGCGTCCGGTCCTCAGTTCGGAGACGACAAAAAGCTGTCTGGCGGGTTGCCCACCTGCCAGACCGTCTCCAGGAGCTCGCGGCATACATGCCGGTGACGGCAATCTGAGGCCATTGAGCAGTTCTTAAGTGAAAACAGGCGCTCTGCGCCCTCGCTGTCCAGTCCATATTCCTTCATCAGACCGGCAGACGCGATACGATCGCGACACATGGGTTCCATAAGTTTCCCCTCTCTAGAGAAGCATAAGGTGGCGGCATCGCCCTCAATCCGCGTTGACCAGGATCAAGCCCCCTTCTTTTCTTACAAAATCGAGGCCTTAGGCGGCGATTAGACGGCCGAGGGGCACTTCTGTATCTTGCGGGCCAAAGAACTAGAAATGGGGGAGATCATGGCGGACAAAAATCCATACGATCCGGCTTTGTTTGAGGAAGACGCCGTATCGGCTGAGACAAAAGCAATCAACACGGCCCTGATCGATCTCCTCGAAAACTCCGAAGACAATTGGGACATTGGCGTGGCCGAAGCCCGGGCCCGTCGAGATAGAGGTGAAGGCCCCTTCCCTCTGGTTCCGAAGTCGGATCGGGCCGTCACCCGAACCATTCCAGGGAAAGGCGGTGACATCGAACTGCGGATCATCGCGCCCGAGCATCCCAAGGGTGTCTACCTTCATCTGCATGGCGGCGGCTGGGTTTTTGGTTCGGCCGATGGGCAGGATCCGATGCTAGAGCGGATCGCGGACAATTGTGGTCTGGCCTGTGTCAGCGTCGAGTATCGGCTGGCGCCAGAGCATCCCTACCCCGCCGGCCCGGACGATTGCGAAACCGCCGCTGCATGGCTTGTCGAAAACGCCAAGAGCGAGTTCGGGACGGATGTGTTGACGATCGGCGGCGAAAGCGCCGGCGCGCACCTCGCCGCAGTGACACTGCTCCGGATGCGGGATCGGCATGGGTTTACCGGATTCGCCGGTGCCAATCTGGTGTTTGGTGCCTTTGATCTGCGCTGGACGCCGAGCGCCCGGGCTTTCGGTGATGAGCCCTATCTCATCCTCCGTACCCATGATCTGCACAAGTTTGATGAATGTTTTATCCCAAAGAATGCTGATGCGTCCGACCCGGATATCTCGCCACTGTTTGCGGACCTCAAAGGCATGCCACCAGCACTCTTCAGCATCGGAACCGAAGACGCCCTGCTGGACGACAGCTTGTTCATGCATGCGCGATGGGCTGCCGCGGGCAACAAAGCCGAGCTCGCCATCTATCCCGGCGGCGCCCATGGCTTTGTGGCTTTCCCTGGCGAACTCGCCGCGTCGGCGGTGACGCGCATGGACGCGTTTCTCAACAGCGTCACAGCATAATATCGCGCAAACTTCGGCACATGCCCACACCATGACTCTTACCGCCGAGCCTTCTAAAGCCGTTCATCCCTCCCCAGTTTAGAGTTTTCATGACCCAACCCCTTCAGACTGTCCAGAGCATCGTCAATACGTGGAACTGCGATGAAGTGGGCCATATGAATGTCCAGTTCTATGTGGCGGCTGCGTCAGACGCGAACCGCGCCTTTGCGCTGGCCCATAGCCAACCCGGCCCTATCCAGTCCCGCTTGGACCATATTCGCTTCCATCGCGAGTTGCGGGCCGGGGACATTTTCACGGTGACGACCGTCGCGGCTGGCAGCCACGATGCCGGGCTGCTGCTCTTCCATCAGCTTCACAACTCAGCAACGGGTGCCCTTGCCGCGACGCTCACCAGCCAAACCAACCTCTCCGATGATCTGGTCGCCGGGCCCTATCCCGCTCTACCGGACGACGCCCTGCCCCGCGGTGTGCCGGGCAGTTCATCCCTCCCGCAACTGCAGCTTGGCGACAGCGCGGCTGACAATCTGATCCCCATTTACCAGGGACTGGTTCACCCAGAGCATTGCGACGAAACAGGTCTTATGCGCCAACAATTCATTATGGGCCGCTTTTCAGATGGCGCGGCGCACCTCTGGCAGCAGGTGGGGTTTGACCGCGATACAATGCTCAAAGCACGCCGTGGCACGGTGGTGCTTGAGATGCGTGTCGATCGCCTGGCAGACGTCCGCGCTGGAACGGCCCTTGTCGGCAAAAGCGCCATGGTGGAGGCAATGGGTCGGGTGTTGCGGTTCGCGCACTTCCTCTTTGACGCTGGAACCGGGACCCTTGTCGCGACCGGCGAAGCCGCAGCTGTGATGCTTGATCTTGATGCGCGCAAGACAGTGCCCTTCAGCGACGAAGAGAGCGCCAAGCTCTCGTCCTATCTCATGAAGGTGGGATGACCCAATGGGCGAGATGATCGACACCTATCGCGGCTATGTGAACCCGTGGGAATGCGACGAGATGGGCCATATGAACATCCAGTTCTATATGGGGAAGACATCTGACGCGGCCTTCCACCAGCAGGCTTTTCTGGGTCTTGGATACGAGCACCAGCAACGCGAGCGGACAACCTATGTCGCGCTGGAACATCACATTCGCTTTCACAAGGAACTGTTCGCGAGCGATCTCGTCGCCGTGCGCTCCGGGGTGCTGTCCATCGACACCAAGACCATGCGGATCTATCAGGAAGTCCGCAACGCTTTGACGGACAGCCTTTCCGCCACGCTGGTTGTGGATGTCGGCCATTTCGATCTCAGCGCGAGAAAGCTGGTACCCTGGAGCGACTTCATGCGGGCTCAGGCCGATAAAATTTTGGTCGAGCGTCCCGACGCCGCTCAACCTCGGTCACAGCCGGACGGGTCGTTGGACCGTGATGTCTCCCTTGAACGTGCGGAGACCAAGGGCATGCATGAAACGAACCGCTCTGCTGTCAATCGCTGGGAGTGCGACGCCAACGACCATATGAACTCCCGTTTCTATCTCGCGCGTTTTTCCGAGTGTCAGGGACATATGTGGGCGGCAGCCGGGCTCGATCGGCATGCCCAAAAAGCCAAGGGGCTCGCGACCGCGACCGTTGAGATGCGGCTTGCCTATTTCAAAGAGTTGCATGCAGGGCAGACCCTCTTCGTCCGCACCGGACTTGAAGCGCAGGACACCAAGACCCTGCGTTACCGGCACTGGATGTTCGATGCGGAGACCGGTGACGCCGCCGCGGCGGCAGAAGGGACGGCCCTTCTGATCTCCCGCGAGACCCGACGCGCCGTCGACCTGCCCTCAGAAATTCGCGACCGGCTTGGTTGAGGCGCTCGTCCACCAATCATGAAACATAACAATCCTTCCGGGAGATCCACATGAGCTTCATTGAGCTTTACCGCAGTTCCGTCCAGACCTGGGAGACCGACGGGATGGGCCATATGAATGTGCAGTTCTATTCCGAGAAAGCCACCAGCGCCCTGGCCTCCCTCAGTGTCCACCTGGGTCATGGCCGCGACGCCATCGCCCGGACCGGTGCCCGCCTGGTCGCGGAAGACCATCACATTCGGTTCCTGCGCGAACAGAGACCCGGCGCGCCGATTTTCATTCGCGGCGGCGTGGTGGAGGCGGATGCCAACCGACTGACCTGCTATTTCGAGATGGTGAACACGGTGTCCGGCGATGTCGCCGCAACCTTCTTTGCCCATGCCAGCTTGCGGTCCGACAATGATCGCGCTCAGCTCCCCATCACCGACGCCATGATCGCTAAAGCCGCGACGGTTAAGGTCGAGGTGCCAAAGCACGGCGCCCCGCGCGGCCTTGAACTCACGCCACCCCGCGCGGCGCCGAGCCTTTCCGATGCTGAGGAGATGGGTCTTCTCACCACCTTTCAGGGAGAGGTCCTGCGGGACTGGTGCGTCACCGGCGATTTCCTGGCGACCCGCAGGTATATGGGCATCGTCTCCGACTCCATCCCCAACCTGCTTGCGCAAACCCGCGGCGATGACCGGGCCAAAGATAGCACCACCGGTGGCGCCGCGCTGGAATATCGCTTTGTGTATCGGGGTGCGCCAAAGACTGGCGACATTCTGACGCTCAGAAGCGGTCTCAAAGAAGTCACGGACAAAACCTATACGTGGGCGCATTGGCTGTTCGATGTGGAGACGGGCCAATGCGTCGCCACCGCCGAAGCTGTCGCGATCGCCCTTGATCTTGTGGCTCGCAAGGCCATCCCCATACCGCCAGAGATGAAAGCGGGCCTTGAGAAGTTTGTTGTGCCAGGATTGGGCGTCTGATCAGGAGGGCCTCATGAACGCTGACGAATATCTTGAGACAGCCGCCCGCTTCCGGCGCGACGTGGTTGAGCCCAATGCAGCGCAATGGGAGGCGGAGAAGCGGCAGCCCGTGGAGGCGTTGAAGCAGGCCGCCGATGCCGGTCTCATGCGGCTGGAAACGCCCGTTGCGGCAGGTGGCTTCGGGCTTTCTTTCCTCACAAAGCTCAAGCTTTGCGAAGACATGTCACGGGCCGATATGCCCTTCATCTTCGCGCTCATTAACACGCAAAACGTGGCGGCGCGCCTGTCAGCCAGCGCAAACCCGCGCCATGTCACAGACCATGTGCCGCGCATACTGTCCGGTGATCTGTTTGCGGCCACGGCCCTCTCAGAGCCGGGGGCGGGAAGCGATTTCGCCGGGATCGCCACCCGCGCGGTGAAAGTAGACGGTGGCTGGGCGCTCACCGGTGAAAAAGGTTGGATCACCAATGCGGGTATTGCCGACCTCTTCGTCACCTATGCCCAGTGTGATCCCGACGCCGGGTGGAGAGGGATCGGATCTTTCCTGGTCGACGCAACGAAGCCCGGCTTTACCAGAGTGGAACCCTACGCACTCGCTGGCGGTCACGGCATTGGCGCCGGGGGCTTCAAGCTTGAGCGCTATTTCGTGGCCGAAGAGGATGTGCTCGGCGGCCCCGGTGACGGCTTTAAGTCCGCCATGGCAGGCGTGAATGGTGCGCGGGTCTATGTGGCTGCCATGTGCGCAGGGCTTGTTGCCGATGCGTTGGAAAAAGCCGTGACCTATGGGGCGTCACGGGAGGCGTTCGGCAAAACGCTACTCCAGCATCAAGGTCTCAAATGGTCCTTGGCGGATGTGGCGACCGAGCTGGAAGCGATGCGCACACTCACCCATGCGGCGGGGGTATTGATTCAAGACGGGGGCGATGCGGTGACCCGCGCGGCGCAGGCAAAGAAATTTGCGACGGAACGTGCCGTAACACTTATTGAGGCGTGTATTCACGCGATGGGCGCCAACGGCCTCCGAGAAGAGCATGGGCTCGGACGCCATCTCATTTCGGCAAAGATTGCGGGCTATACGGACGGGTCCATCGAAATGATGAACGAGCGCGTCGGCGCGGCACTTACCAAGGAGTACGGGGCTTAGCTCTTAGGCCCACTCAAGAACGGACGGTGCGCGGCAGTACAGAGCGGATGATGATGCCGCGTTCGCCGGCAATGCGCTGAATGGTCTTGGTGCCGCGGACAAGGCGGTAGAGCTCTTCCATGTTGAGCGCCCGTCGTGCCGCTTTCGCCGCCGCACGGGTGTCGTTGTAGAGCTTGCGCAGGCTGCGATCGTCCAACTTCTTGATCGCGGCTTCCTTTTCAGCGCGCTTCGGATCTTGTTCCTCGAACTTTGCAATCATCGTGTCATGCTCCCGATCAACTTGTACCGTTACAGTGTGGTCCTTACGTCTTGTCAGGGGTTCGCTTCTTCCCTGAGTGGGTTCTGCTGCAGCTCTTCGTCCATCTGCTGCATTTCTTCGCCAAACATGCGCGCCGCACGTGCAAAACGCTGAATCATGCTTTCAAAGAAACCAAATGCTTCATCGAGCTCCTCCTCGGTCGGAACACCAGCACGCTCCGCTGGCGTCTTGGCTTCCAGCTTTTCAAGGCGCTCTGTCAGCGCCGCGATCTCAGCGTCATAGGCTGCCCGTTCATCGGCTGCGAGCTCACAGCTGAAGCCACCGGCCTTCTCACGACAGTGAGAAACTTCGCCTGTCTGCGTATCAAGACGCAGGAAGCCGTCTTCCGTTTCCGACATGGAATAGCGTGCCTCATTTGCGAAGGCGGTTCCACTCACAAGAAGACACGTGCTTAACGCAAGAGCGATCCCAGTCCGGCTCATTCAGACCTCGTATGGTTTTGCGTACCCATGACAAGAGTGGAGCGGGATTAAGGCAGGAATACGACCTAAAGACCTTAACTTTATGAGCTTTTTTGGGCGTTTACCCTGTCGTCGAGGGCGCAAATTTCGCGCCGCGCAATCTCGGGAAACTCCATCGGCAGGAAGTGCGACGCAGTGCCGAGACGCAAAATGGTGCCCTGCTTGTCCTGTCGCCCAATGATCTGGGGCGCATCGCCGCGACAGGTGGAGCCCGCCCCTGCGTAAACCAGGGTGATGGGACATTCGACCTTGTGCAGCGCGACAAACGTATCGTGGTCGTGCCCGCGGAAATTGGCAGCTTCCCATGCGGGCGCACAGGTGAGTTCGACCTCGCCACTCTCCAGATCGCGGGTGCCGCCCTCGACATAATCCGCAATCATGTCGACGGGCCAGGACGTAAAGGCGCCGCGCCCGGTATATTTCTCCACCATGGTCTGACGATCCGGGAACACAGACCGCCGCCGCTCCGCCCCTGTCGCCAGATCATGGGGACCCAAGCCAATGCCGAGCTTCCGCATCCATTGCAGCAAACGGCCCTGGTTCCGCCGGATCATCACAGGGTCAAGCAGCACCAGGCCCCGTACCAGATCGGGGCGCCTGGCCGCCGCCAGTATGCTGGTCGTACCGCCCATGGAGTGACCGGCCAACAGGATCGGCCCGCCGGTGTCGTCGGCAAACCGCTCCAGAAGTGCTACCAAATCATCACTGTAACGGTACCAGCTGCGCTGGGTGCGTGGGTTTGCGGTGAGTGTCGTCTGGCCGTGGCCCCGCGCGTCCCATGCCCGAATATGAAAGCGCTCCGCCAGCGGCGACAAGAGGCGCCGGTAGGTGAGTCCATTAAAGCCGTTGGCATGTGCAAAATGGAGCGACGGCAGACCTTCGCCGGTCTTCCACTCCAGATAAGACTGCGCACCCTCGGCACGGTCGAAACTGTGGCGAACCGGTTCAGCAGACAAGGGACTCGACATGTTCACGGGCGCGTACTTTCAGGCTTCTAACAGAGACTTTCTTTTCAGCCAGTCTGTGACGACCCCGACTGCGAGCGCCATCTTGTCCGGCTGGCCAATATAATAGTGTGTCGCACCCTCTATCACATGAAACTCTTTGTCGTCGTGCTGTACACCGGCTAACAGGCGTTTTGCGTGGCTCGGTGTACACCCGTCATCCGCGCTGTTCTCGATCACAAGAATAGGAACCGTAACATCACCGGCGCATTCCGGCCCTTTCGCACGAGAATGTTCAATGGACCATTGAGAAAGCCAGGCCCTAAGCGAGCAAAAGCGCGCGAGGCCCGCCGGCATCATGTTCACCGTTTTTGGATCGCCCATAAAGCACCAATTCGGGCCTTTTCGATCATTGGGGTCTACCGACAGATCGAGCCAACGCGGATCCGCCATGGTGCCGTGGACGACAAAACCGAATTCCTCGTTCGGAAGTCCTGCCGCTTTTAACTCGTCCAATTTGTTCCAGACGAACTGATCAATGCGCTTGGAGCGCGCAACCTGGGCGGCCCGATAGCGGTCCACATAGGCCTCTGTATAAGTCGGCTGGTTGGGGTTTTCGGGATCGTACAGATTAAGTTCCACATCCCGCTTTGTCAGATCGATCTCATCAATAATCGAGGCGTCCAGCCATTCGGTGAGAATGATCGCGCGGCTGACATGCGCGGCAAGCTGGAGCACAGCATCTGCTGGGATCAGCCCCGCGCCGACCACATCGACAGGATCACCTGCCGGTGTCGCGGTGATGGTCGGCTTTTCCGCCTGCGATTGATAGAACATCGACAATGATCCGCCGCCAGACCAGCCCGCGAGAATGACTTTCTTAAAGCCCAGTTTCTCCTTGGCGTATTTGATGTATTGGCCGAGGTCGAGAATGACCTTCTCCATGATGAGCGCGGTGTCATTGTGCGGATAGCGGCTGCCACAACAGAGGCAGTGAACACCCGCCGCCGCCAGCGCGTTGGGCATAGGCAACAGGTTCATGGTGCCGGTCGGGTGCATGAAGATGAGGACCGTGTCTGACTCAACATCCTTCGGCTTCAAATACTGTCCCTCGACCACAATCGTGTCCAAGGCCCCGGCATAGGTTTCCTTGAAGGCGGATTTTTCCTGCCAGTGCAGAAATATGGGAAGCCGTTCAACCTCGTGCAGCGTCGCTTCTGTCATTCAATCCTCCACCAGATTTCCATTGGCGTCACGCGTTTCCGGTCCGTGGACTCGCACACGCCCGTCGCCGAATTTGCCGTCACGTTCAAGAAAAGCCTGCTTGAGACCCTTTTCGGCAGCGTTCTTCCGGAACGTGTCTGCCGCCTTCGCGCGATGACCACGGGCATCATTTTCACAAGCCAGGCGCTGAAGTGTTCTGGCCCCCATCAGTTCGAGGCCCAAATTGACGACACGTTTTTGGGTGGTGAGCAGATCCGGATCAATCATGGCAAGGCGGTCGGCCAAACCTTCGACTTCCGCTTCCAGCAGGTCCGCGGGGACCGATTTCATGACAAGGCCGATCTCCTGCGCTTCTTGGCCGGAAATACTGTCGCCGGTAAGCAGCAGACGTTTCGCCCATTGGGGCCCGCAATGATAGAGCCACATCTGGTTGGGCAGAGACCCCAGATCACGCGCCGGCGGGAATGCAATCACAGCATCGTCCGCCGCGATCACCATGTCGCTTAAGAAAGCGATGTCGGTCCCGCCCGCGAGGCATCGCCCGTGAAGTTGTGCAATGACCGGCTTGTGCATGTCGAAGATCGCCATGCGGAAGCGCTGCTGCCGCTCCAGCTGCCAGATATCATCATCAATGCTGGAGGCGCCACGGAGGTTGCGATCCGGATCGCGTGGGGCGGCCCCCGCCAAGTCGTAGCCCGCACAGAAATCGGGGCCCGCGCCGCGCAGGATCACCGAATGTACGTCGCGATCATTGTCCGCGTCCCAAAGCGCTTCGCTCAACAGGCGTTGAACCTCATAGGAGAGCGCGTTCCTTTTTTCGGGGCGGTTAAGCGTCAGGCGCATGCGTCCCCGCTCGACCTCTATCTCGACATCAGCCATGGCACTCGCCTTCCGGTTAGGGATATCTGCAGATCGACCTATCGAAAAACGGCAGGCCGTTTTTCCAGGAACGCGTTTACGGCTTCCTCATGCTCCGGGGTTTCCCAGCACTCATGCAGGAACTTTGTTTCGAGCTTCTGCGCCGCGACGAGATCTGTCGTTACCGCGTTTTCGGTCAGCAGTTTCTTGGTCATGCGTAACTGCGTGTCCGGGTTTGTGGCGATCTGCTCCCCAATGGCGATGGCCTTGTCCATCAATTCGTTGGAAGAGACACAATGTTCCGCGAGTCCTAAGTCCGCAGCTTCCTCGCCTGAATAAAGACGCGCAGACAGCATCATCTCACTGGCCTTGCCCCATCCCATGCGCGAGATGAGGAAGTGACTTGAAGCCAGCTCCGGCACAATGCCCATCTTTACGAAGACCAGACCGAACTTGGCCGCGTCCGAAGTCACAATCACGTCGAAAGGCAAGATCATGGTGACGCCGATGCCGACGGCGGGGCCATTCACGGCGGCGATGAGCGGCTTCGATTCCCGGACAAGCTTGATCCAATCAACGGTCGCGGGCACGCCGCCGGAGCCCCCCGCCGTGTCATTGCCAGGATCATTGCCGTCGATGCGAGTCTTGAACGTGTCTTCAATGTCCGCGCCTGCGCAGAAGCCGCGGCCCGCGCCGGTCATCACGATGGAGCCGACACTCTTGTCGTTGTTTGCGGTCTCGATGGCGTGGGCAAGCTCTTCCATCATTTGTGGCGTCCAGGCGTTCAACCGGTCCGGACGGTTTAGTGTGATGAGCGCAATGGTGCCCTTTGTCTCATAGATGATCTGTTCGTATGTCATCCGCTCCTCCCCAGGATATGTTTGTTGGGAGAAGTGTAGCGGCAGGTTCCGCACAAGGCGAGGCCATCAAAGGCGATCTTTGAGTACGTCTTCCAGCATGTCGAGCCGGTCCTGGCCCCAGAAGAATTCGTCTCCAATGCAATAGGACGGCGCGCCGAAGAGACCTCTCTCGATCGCGCCTTGCGTATTCTGTTTGATGACGTCAGAGATATCCGAGTGGGACGCTGCGTCAACAATCGCGGTGCCTTCCATGCCCAGATCCATCGCGATCGCTGACACTACATCCGCGTCTGCGATGTTGCGCTCTTCTTCCCAGACTGCCCTCATCAACGCGTCTGCCAGTTGACCCGCAGCTTCCTCCCCAGACTCACGGATCGCAACAATCACCGCGCCGTCTGCCAGTCGCGGATTGACCGGCCAGTAGGCGGGATCCGGGTTCATGCGCAGCCCGCGCTTCTTGCTCCACCGCGCCATCTCAATCTTGCGCCAGGCCTGCCGCTGTGGTGAGCGTTGCCCTGCCGGCGCGCCACCTGTCGCTTCGAACAGGGTAAGGAGGTTTGTCGGTTTGTGATGCACCTTCACACCATAGCTTTCCGTGAGTGCACGAAAGGCTCGCGCACCGACATAGCTCCAGGTTGAGAGTGTTGAAAAGTAGTAGTCGATGGTGGTCATCGCAGCGCCCAACTTTCCTTTTGCATCCGGTCGGAAATCGTAGCACGCGCCTCAAAATCGACGTGATTAATCCCTATATTTTAAGGGACGAATGATGACGCAAAATCGTCCGGCACCGAAGATCGGACGGCAAGGAGAGGAGGCTTTTCTTGGCCTATATCGACAAGACCCTGGCCCCCGGGGAGCGTATTTTGGCGCGGGGGCGCTTTCACTGGACCTACACCTTCAAGTCCTGGATGTGGCTGCTCATTGCGGGGTGGGTGCTGATCGGCATCTACGTGTTCTTCCTGCGCCAGGTCCGGAAGTGGACGACGGAACTTGTTGTCACCAACAAGCGCTTCGTCTTCAAACGCGGCGTGCTCAACATCAAGACCGACGAATTCACGGCGAACCGCATTCAGGCCATCACGCTGTCACAGCCGTGGCTTGGGCGCGTGCTCGGCTATGGTCAGTTGAATATTCGCGGCGAGGAGATCGGACAGTTTGGACTGCCGGTCATTGCCAATCCCCTGAACTTCAGGCGTGCACTCATTTCATCAGCGGAGGAAGCGGTGAAAGATAGTGTGCCCGCGGCTGCATGACGCGGTGCTAGCGTTCCAGTGCGATCTGTTGCGCCGCCATGCGGCCGTTTTCGGCCTCAATGAGCTGGTAGCTGACCTTCTGTCCATCCTTCAGGGTGGTCAGCCCGGCCTGCTGCACGGCGGTGATATGAACAAAGGCGTCTTTGCCACCTTCTTCCGGCTCAATGAACCCAAAACCCTTTGTGGAGTTGAACCATTTCACTGTTCCGGTCGGCATGTGGCATCTCACTCTGCTTTGACGTCAAAGACATAATCCAAAGCAGAATAGAGTGATTTCATGACAGGCATTTGACGCCCCGTTGCAGCTGCTCCCGAAACAAGAAAAACCCTCGCCGGTCTCCCAGCGAGGGCTCTTGGCGCTGCTGCAAAGCGCGCCTCACACGATGAGCCCTATTCCCCCGAGTAGGTTCCACCGTATGCCAACTAAAAGTCAGGTAAATAGGAATAGTCATCACTACTCTATTCGTCGAGTGCCTAATTGCAACACTCTGCCTGAAATAGAGGCAGGTCGTGATCAATCTCCCCGAACACATTGTGTGTATTCGGCTCGTGCCGCTATCACTTGAAGAGACAGTTCGACCGGGACAGCGCGAAGTGACGCGACGTCGCAATGTTACCGCGCCCAATTGAGCAAGAAAAAGCCTCGCCGGAAATCCGGCAAGGCTCTGCGCTTTTGCTCTGCGGTCTGAACGAATCTAAAGGGTGCGAGAAATCAGGACCTTCATGATTTCATTGGTACCGCCATAAATTTTCTGGACGCGGGCGTCCCGATACATGCGCGCGATGGGATACTCGTTCATGTAGCCATAACCCCCATGAAGCTGCAGGCACTCGTCCACCACTTCGCACTGCATGTCGGACACCCAATATTTGGCCATGGATGCTGTTGCGGCATCCAGCTTGTCCTCTAGAAGAAGTCCGGTGCAGTGATCGGTGAAGACGCGGGCCACGGTGGTTTTGGTTTTCGCTTCCGCCAGCTTGAATTGGGTGTTCTGAAAATCCATCACGGGCTGCCCGAAGGCTTTGCGTTCTTTCACATAGTCGATGGTCTGTTCAAGAGCTGCTTCCATCATGGCAACACCCTGAAGGCCGATCTGCAGACGTTCTGACGCCAACTGCTGCATCAGCTGAATGAAGCCCTGACCTTCTTCCGTCCCCAGAAGGTTGGATGTCGGCACCCGCACATTGTCGAAGAAGAGTTCAGATGTGTCCTGGCTCTTCTGACCGATCTTGTCGAGGTTGCGGCCACGGCGGAAGCCTTCCACCTCATCCGTCTCAACAATGATCAGGGACGTGCCCTTGGCCCCGGCTGCCGGGTCCGTTTTCGAGACCACGATGATCAGATTTGCCTGCTGACCATTGGTGATGAAGGTCTTTGACCCGTTGATCACATATTCATTGCCGTCGAGCTTCGCGGTCGTTTTGATGTTCTGCAAGTCCGACCCGGTTCCAGGTTCGGTCATGGCAATGGCGCCAACCAGCTCGCCGCTGGCCATTTTGGGCAACCAACGCTGCTTTTGTTCCTCAGAACCGTAATGCACGATGTAGGGCGCGATGATGGCATTGTGGAGCGACGCTCCGAAGCCCGTGATGCCTTTTTTGCCGAACTGGTCGATCAGCATGGCTTCATGGGCGAAGGTTCCCCCCGCCCCGCCATATTCTTCCGGAACAGACGCGCACAAGATGCCCGCCTCGCCGGCCTTGTACCAAATGTCGCGGTCGACAATTTCGTTCTTCTCCCAACTGTCGACATGGGGTGCCAGTTCCTTTTCACAGAACTTGCCCACCGCATCCGCGAAGATTTCAACATCTTCTGTCATCCAGGCAGGTTTTTCGACTTGCAGTACCGACATGTGATTTAGACTCCCCTGTCCCTCATGGGACATCAAATTTGAAATAATCAGACGCGAGACCAAAGGCATCGCGGCAACGCGCTTTCCGCGTCCGCTGCCGATTGGTCGTTACGCTAAGTTTCGGTAGATATGTCCCTCGCAGGCGCGACCCGCGAGGGCGTATCCTTGTTAGGCTTCGCCGTCAGCCTGCTTCGCCAGTTGAAGCATGCGATCGCAGCCTTCCTGAAGCAGCTCGATCTGAACGTCGATGTCCTTCTTCTGCTGCTCAAGGTTTGCAATCTGCTCCCGGAACTTTTCAAGAGCGATCAGATACTGGCGCTCGTCACCATAGGTGTCGTAGAGGTCGATGAGCTCTTTGATCTCCCCAAGAGAAAAGCCAACGGCTTTGCCGCGAACGATCAGCGCCAGGCGGGCGCGGTCGCGTGGCTTGTACACACGGGTCTGACCCTGACGTGAGGGATGCAGAAGGTCTTTGTCTTCATAGAAACGGATTGCGCGGGTGGTCACGTTGAACTCGTCCGCGAGTTGGGTGATGGAGAAGGTCGCATCGCCCTGTGCATCTTTGGCAGCGGCGTTCTTATAGGTACCCGCGGCGGCAGATTCTGGTGTGCTCATCTGTTGCATGACTGAAAACTCCCTTTGGCGTTTAGGATCATTTTCGCAGTTTTCTGCGGTTTTCTTTAGTGGACTGCAGTCTAGTTGACGCTTACGTCAACGTCAACACTTTCCGTTTGCGTTAAGGGAAGGAGGTTTCGTCTCCCAGCGATTGCTCCGGCCCTACCGGGATGATTAAGTGTCATGACAGCTGACAAAGGAGGGGTTGATGCGTCGAGCGATTTCCAGAACCAGCATTGCTCTGCTGTTTGGGTTTTTGGCGGCGTGTGCCGCCGGTCGTCCGGGCGAGCCAGCACCGCTCCAAAATGTCGGACTCCCGCAACAGGCCGCAAGCGCGGCTGTCAGCGACACGCCCCTTGGCCGTGCGGTCGTCCGTGCCGTGAATGCGTATCGAACGGCGGCTCCTCTAACTGTGAACGCCACCCTGCAGCGCGCGGCCGCTGTTCATGCGAGCGACATGGCGATCCGGCAGTATCGCAGCCACCACAATCCGGAAGGACAAGGTCCGATGGACCGGGTTCTGGCGATTGACGAGGATTTTCGAGGGCGGATTGGTGAAAACATCTGGATGGGGACAGAGCGCCGTGGCAACACGGACGATCAGATGGCCGCCTTTATTCTGCAAGGCTGGTTGAACAGTCCTCAGCATCGCTCGCTCCTTGAAAGCGGCAGCTTTTCGACAACAGGTGTTGGCATCGCCCAGCGCGGCGATGTGCTTTACGTGGTTCAGGTGTTTGGTGACCCGTCCTAAGTCAGATTCTAAATCAAACGCGGCAATACCCAACCGGCGCAGAGTTTTAGGCGGCGCGGCCTTGGCTGGTGCGGCTCTGGGGGCTCCAGCTGTGCGCGCTGCCGATGCGCTCCAGTGGAAGATGGTGACCTCCTGGCCCAAGGGGGCACCCGGTGTCGGCACCGCAGCAAACCGGCTTGCCGCGAAAATCAATGAGATGAGCAATGGCCGCCTGACGGTAACGGTCTATGGCGCCGGCGAACTGGTACCGCCCTTCGAAGTTTTTGATGCGGTGTCCTCGGGCAGCGCGGAGATGGGCCATGGCGCGTCGCACTTTTGGTCCGGCAAAGACCCGGCCTTCAACTATTTCACAGGCCTGCCTTTTGGTCTGATGGCCAATGAACGCATTGGCTGGCTTACCTATGGCGGCGGCCAAACGCTCTGGGATGAAACCTATGCCCCGTTCGGAGTGCGTCCCTTCTTTGCCGGGTCGAGCGGTGTCCAGGCGGGCGGCTGGTTCACAGATCCCATTGACACGCTGGATGATCTGCAGGGCTTGAAGATGCGCATCGCGGGTCTCGGCGGTGAAGTGTTGAGGCGGCTTGGCGTCACCGTCACCCTCATGCCGCCTGGTGAGATTTTCGGCGCGATGAAGTCCGGCGCCATTGATGCGGCAGAGTGGGTCGGGCCCTGGAATGATATTGCCTTTGGCCTCTCTGACGTCGCCAAGCACTACTACCTGCCGGCTTTTCATGAGCCCGGCCCCGCGCTGGAGTGTCTGGTCAATGCAGACGCTTATGATCGTCTTCCGGAAGACTTGCAGGCCATTGTCCGCGCCGCCGCCAGCGCGGCTGCACTCGAAAGCCTCGGCGAGTTCGCCTTCTACAATGCGCAGGCCTTTGCGACGCTCGATGACCTGGGAGTCAGTGTGCACACCTGGCCAGAAGATGTAGTCGCTGCCATGCGAGGTTCATCAGATGAAGTGCTTGAGGAACTGGCGCAAGCAAATGAACTCACCTCACGCATCCATGCCTCTTACGAGTCGTATCGTTTGAAAGCTGTCGCCTATGCCGATGCGTCGGACCGCGAAATGTTGAGGCTACGACTCAAAAATCAACCCTGATGCATGCAGAAGTTAACCGGGCGTTTACCTAAAACCGTCTTGATAAGGCTTTAGCAAGATCGGTTACGCGTTCGTGACGACTCTTACCGCTTAACCCGCGGAAATGGCGCACTGAATCCAGATATTGTGGGTTGTCGCCGGGTTTACACAGAATCACGTGGTCGATACAGTCCAGAATCGTTAACGGGCATAGTGATTCGATGAGACCGGGGGTTCCTTGGAGCGTTAAGGGCATTGAGCCCGAAGCCAGAGAGGCGGCCAAACAGGCTGCTCGCAGAGCTGGCGTGACACTCGGTGCCTGGCTCAACCAGGTGATCATGGAAAGCGGCACCGACGACATCAACGCCGCCATTCAGAATTACAACAATATGGACGCCGCCAGCACCCAGCCACAGCCGCCTGCTGGTGCGCCCTATATGCAACCAAATATGCAGCCGGCCACTTTCCCGGGAGCGCCGGCTCAGCCTCAGGTTGATCTGTCACCCGTCACGGAAGCTGTGCGCGATCTCGTTCGCCGCATCGACTCCAATGAACGGCTGCTTGAAACCTCGCTGGAGTCTCTTGCCAAACGGATCGAGTCATCGGAGCAGCTCATCGCATCGGGCGGGATGGCCGCCGCGGACTCGGGGATGGAACGCAAGGTTCAACAGCTCACCGACCGCTTGGAAGCGGCGGAAAAAGTGCGGCTCCCGTTTGCAAAGAACACCGGCGACCGATTGGCGTTTCAGACACTGGAAAAGACCATGAATGCGGTGGTCGACCATCTTGAGACCGTCGACCATCAAAGCGAACAGAAATACGCGGAAATGCGTCATCTTCTTTCCGAGCTCGCAGAACGGGTCGACGATTCCGAGCAGGCGAAGAAACTTGATCAGGAGCGTGCCAGAACAGACGCGCTCGGCAACACGCTGCAAAATCTTTCGGAGCGCATGGCGGAGACGGAGCAGGCTATTCACGCGGCCAATGCGAGCGCCGACCAAGGCCGCCGCGAGGCCGTGGAAGAAGCCGTTCAGATCGTTTCCAACAAGCTCGATGCAGACAATCAGCGCGCGCAAATGGCAGAGCTACAATCCACCATCGAGAAAATGAACAATCGGATTGATCAGTCCGAAGCGCAAAGCGCCCATGCGATCAAGACGCTGGAAGGAAGCCTGACGGCATTTGTTGACCGGCTTGAGCAAAACCAGGTCCGCGCAGACGACATTGTTCCGCAGGTGATGAGCCAACTCGATGGACGCCTGGAAGAAGTCGTCTCTCGTGTCACCGACAGTGAAACTCGGGCGCTTGAGACTGCCAGTTCGGTTGAACAGGCGCTCTCGTCGCTCGCGCAGACGATGAACGCGGCGGAACAACGCAATGCCGCGACCCGCGAAAGCATGCAATCCATGGTCGCTCAGGTGAATGAGCGGATTGAGAACATCGAGTCAGGTGCGGGCCTGCCCCTGTCCCCAACCATTGCCGTGGGTGCCGGCCTTGCCGGCATGCCCGCGCCACCTCTCTCCAGTGCGCCCATGCCTCCGCCGGGCTTGGCTGCCGAGCGCGCACCAGACCATCTGTTGAAGTCCCCGGTGACGATCCCGTCCTCCGGGCCGCCGCTGCCGTCCATGCCGCCGGTGGTGGAAGAACCGCCTGCGCCGGCACCGCCCGCAGCGCCATCGGCAGAGGCCCCGCCAATCCCAGCCCCCTCGCTGGATGCACCGGCACCCCCTCTGGCGGATATGCCTGAACCACCAACGATCGGCCCCACAGCACCGCCAGCCGCGGGAGATGCCCCACCCGCGCCCGGCGATCTGCCACCGCCGCCACCGCTAGATCCTCCAGTTGCTGCGCCAGCAGAACCACCGGTCATGAACGAAAAGAAGGCGGCCCGCGACTTCATCGCAGCCGCCAGGCGGGCCGCCCAAACGGCACACCAGACAGGCGACACGGCGAGCCTCGGATTTGGTGAACAATCGGATCGCTACGCGGCTTTTGAAGATCAGGAAGAAGGCCGTGGCAAACGGCTGGCGATCATTGTCGGCGGCGCGGTTGTCGCGCTGATCGTCGTGCTGACGCTGGTCAACTGGTTGGTCGCACCGTCTACACCTGAGGCACCGGCCGACGACATTGACCTCATTCTTGATGAGCCCGCCGCGAGCGGTGCTGCGCTAGATGCTGACGGTGGGCTCGCCAGCGTCCCCGAAGCGACGGTGCCGCAAACGGTTGCGCCCGTAGAAACTCTTGCCGCTATTCCGGAGGCCATTCCGGAGGACGCTGGAACTGCAGATGCGGCTGTCGTTCCGGCGTCCACGCCATCTCCTGCCGCCGAAGCACGCCCTGCTCCGGCGCCTCTTCCTGAGCCAAGCACACCCGCCTCTGCCGCACCCCGGGCAATTGTGCCTAACAGTGCAGACATGCCGCCGGTGGAAGCCGCTCCGACCACACCGGTGACCCAAGCACCCACGAGCACGCGGAACGCGCTGCGCAATGCGGCAGCCTCCGGCAATCCAGCCGCCCAATATGAGGTGGGCTTAAGGTACGCGCGTGGCGGCGGCGTCCCGCAGGATTATGGGCAGGCGGCCTATTGGTTCGAGCTTGCCGGCAATCAAAACCTGGCCATTGCCCAATATCGTCTCGCGACACTGTTTGAGAAAGGTCGCGGTGTGCCTCAGGATTTGGCACAGGCGCGCGCCTGGTACGAACGCGCGGCGCAGGCAGGCAATGTCAAAGCGATGCACAATCTCGCAGTGATTTACGCGGAAGGCAAAGGCGTACCGCAGGACTTCGCCAAGGCGGGACAATGGTTCCTGGCGGCAGCGGATCACGGGCTTGCCGACAGCCAGTACAATGTTGCTGTCCTCTTCGAGCGCGGTCTCGGGGTCAGTGAAGACCTTCCAGAAGCTTTCAAGTGGTTCTCTGTCGCCGCTGCCAATGGAGACGAGGGCGCCGCGGCACGCCGTGACGCCATCGCTGAACAGATGGATGCCAACACCCTGGTTGACGCGAAACTCGCTGCCCAGACCTGGTCACCCAAACGCGGGGACCCGATCGCAAACGGCAATCTGTCCTCTCTGGGTAATTGGAGTAACGCATCGCTCGCGAGCGCCAGCAGTGCTTCCAGCGGACCGCAGGCGAGCGCCGAGATTGCCAAAGCTCAGCGCCTGCTTCGCGACCTCGGGTACCAACCCGGCCCTGCCGATGGCTTGATGGGGCCGCGCACACGTGACGCGATCAGCGACTTTCAACGCACCGCCGGGCTCGCCGTCACAGGCGCTGTCGATGCCCAACTTCTCAACACTCTGGAAGCCTACGTCCGGTGATCCATCGGCGGCGTGACACGGGACCAGCAGTCGCGCGCCCTCTCCAAGTCACGGCATCTCAACGGGCCGGTTGAATGTTCCAGATCTACCTCCCCATTGCCGAACTGCCTGTCAACGTCTTCCTTATTTTGGGCATGGGCGGTCTTGTCGGCTTTCTGTCCGGCATGTTCGGTGTCGGTGGTGGTTTCTTGATGACACCGCTCCTCATCTTCACCGGCATCCCTCCGGCTGTTGCTGTGGCGACCCAGGCGAACCAGACCGTGGCGTCGTCCATATCTGGTGTGGTCGCGCATTGGCGGCGCGGCGCCGTCGACTTCAAGATGGGGGGTGTGCTGTTGATCGGCGGCGTCATCGGCGCAGTTGTCGGCGTCTATCTGTTTGCCTATGTGCGCGCGCTCGGCCAAGTCGATCTGTTAATCTCGCTTTCCTATGTGCTCTTTTTGGGCGTCATTGGCAGCCTGATGCTCAATGAGAGCGTTCGGGCATTGATCGCCGTGCGCCAGGGGCGCAGCCCTACCCCGGCCAACAGATCCCACCATAGCTGGATGCACGGGCTGCCGCTCAAAATGCGGTTTCGCCGCTCTAAACTCTATATCAGTGCCATCCCGCCGGTCGCGATTGGGACCTTTGTCGGCATATTGGTTGCCATCATGGGTGTGAGCGGCGGTTTTGTGATGGTGCCGGCAATGATTTACATGCTGCGCATGCCAACCAATGTGGTCGTGGGCACCTCGCTGTTTCAGATCATCTTTGTGACGGGACTGGTCACCGTGCTCCACGCGGTTGAGAACCAGGCCGTTGATGTGTTGCTCGCCTTCCTGCTGCTCCTGGGTGGCGTCGTCGGCGCACAATTTGGCGCTCGTGCCGGACAGCGACTGCGCGGCGAACAGCTGCGCGCGCTGCTCGGACTCATCGTACTTCTCGTTGGCCTCAGGCTCGGCTTCGATCTTGTTGTCGAGCCGGATGAACTCTTTTCGCTGACATCGGGGGGGAGCCCATGAAGAACCTCGTCCTGATATTGAGCCTTCTTTTGGCGGCGTTTGCGAAAGGGACTGCCCAGGCAGATCAGTTGGTCACCGACCTGTCGGAACACCAGATTTCCATCCGATCCAACTTCACCGGCACCGAGATTTTGATTTTCGGGGCCATCGAAGCCGAAGACCCGACCGATCTCACGACGGAACGCGACATTGTTGTTGTGGTCACCGGACCAGAGGGACCCGTAACGGTTCGTCGCAAGGACAGAGTCGCCGGCATCTGGATCAATTATGATGCGGTCCGGTTTGAGCGTGTGCCGTCTTTCTATGCGGTCTCAAGCACGCGCCCTCTTTCAAGGGTCGTATCCCTGGACACCCGAACCATTGAAGGTCTGGGCCTCAGGCATATTGGACTTGGCGCCGCCACCGGCCTCAGCCCAACGGGCGCTGAAACGCCGCTCTCTGATGAAGAACTCAAGGTGTTTTCACAAGCTCTCCTTCGGAACAAGCAGAACCAGAACCTCTACAGGGCAGAGCCCAGCGGAGTTGCCTTTCTCGGCCGGTCCCTCTTTCGGGCGACCGTCGACATCCCGTCCAACGTTCCCAATGGGCTCTATACAGCAAAGGTATATCTGGTCTCGAACGGGCAAATCTCCGATGCGGCTTCGTCGCCGCTCTTTATCGTCAAAAGTGGTATGGAACGGGCCATCTACTCCTTTGCCCACGAGCAGCCCTTGCTCTACGGCATATTCGCTGTGGTGTTTGCCACCTTTGCTGGCTGGGCCGCAACCCTCGTTTTCCGAGATTAACCCTCACTGGCACGTGAACTTGTGTTCCTTGAGCATTGACGCAAACTGTGCCACCCAAGACCGGCAACAAAAACCTCGATAAGGCACGGGAGTTGGCAGAAGAATGGACGGCGTGGACGCAGGCTTTGCGGCGGCACTTATTGGCGGGATCATCAGCTTCCTGTCTCCGTGCGTGTTGCCGCTCGTGCCCGCTTATCTTTCCTTCGTTGCGGGCGCCTCTCTTGATGAGCTGACCGAAGAGATCGACAAACCCTCGAACGATATCGCGCGACGTGTGCTGTTGGGCTCTATCGCTTTTGTGGCCGGATTCTCCACTGTTTTCATCATGCTGGGTGCGTCGGCAGGCGCTATCAGCCCCTTCCTGTTGGCGCATAAGGTGATCCTGGGGCAGATCGCTGGCGTCATCATCATTCTGTTGGGGCTTCATTATGTTGGCGTCTTTCGCTTCGCGCTGCTCAATCGGGATGTGCGGTTTTTGCCCAGCTTTACGCCGGATGCCAGCAGCGGTTTCGTGCCCAGAATCGGCATGCCCTACCTTGTGGGCCTCGCCTTCGCGTTCGGCTGGACGCCCTGTATCGGCCCGATCCTCGCGACAATCCTGACCATTGCCGCCTCGCAGGAGAGCCTGGGCTATGGCGTCGCATTATTGACGGTCTATTCCGCAGGGCTCGGCATTCCGTTTGTTGCCGCGGCCCTCGCGGTGCAGGCATTCCTGAGATTCTCAGCGGGGTTTCGGCGGCACCTGCCCAAAGTTGAAATCGCCGCCGGCGTTCTCCTTATCGGTACCGGACTCTTGATCGCGTTTGGGACTTTGGAGACGATTGCCATTTACATGATAGAGGTCGCGCCTTGGCTCGCGGAACTGGGATGAGTAAGAAACCCGCACCCATTATCCCTCGAAGTGCCCAGCTGCTTGGGTATGGCGGCGTCATACCCTTTGTGGGGACCAGCGTGGTTATCTGGACCATGTGGCCGTCGGAGATGGGACAGACCGCGCTTCAAGCCCAGTTGGTCTATGCCGCGATCATTCTCTCCTTCCTCGGCGGGGTTCGTTGGGGGTCTGCGATGCAGCGTCTGGGACATTTCAAGCGGCGCGCGCCAGAAGGCTTGGGGCTTGAGCTCAGTTTATCCGTCGTGCCGGCGGTCGTTGCCTGGATTGTTCTTTTCGGACCCGCGGAAGCCGCTCTTGTCGTCTTCATCCTGTTCTTTGTGGCGCAGGCCGTGTCCGATCTCCGCGCCGTGCGATCCGGCGACGCGCCGGACTGGTACCAACCTTTGAGGGTTCAGCTGACCTTCTTTGTTTGTGCCGCGTTGATCGCCAGCCTGGTGCGTCTGTTGATCAGTTAGAGCGCCCGGTCCGGCATGAGACGGCGAGCCGAGACGGGGACGATCTGATCCCGTCCCATCATCCAGGCATGGAAATCACGCCCGGCGAAAAGCGGCCTATAGGCTTCGTCACAGACATTGAGACCGCCGGTATAAGCGCCGAACGCGGGCAGGATCAGCCGCGTACCATCGCTCGCAAAACACCTGCGCCGCAAACGACGGCCACGCACACGCACGACGGCGCAGGGGTGCAGGTGACCGGCAACCTCGCCGGTCGCCGGTGCAGGCGCCGGTTCGTGACGAAAGGTGAGTGATCCCCGGCACACCTCATCGGCAATGGTGCCTCCGAACCCTTCCGGCAGGGGATCGTGATTGCCCGCAATCCATGTCCAGGCACAAGCATGGGTGAGGTTGTTGATGCGGGCGGCATCTGAAGGCGCTATGCGGGCCCGCGCACCCTCATCATGGAAACTGTCGCCCAGCGCGATGACGGAGTCAGGCTTCAGACGCGCGACCAGTTCTTCGAGGCGGGTCAGCGTCGCCGATGTATCATAGGGCGGCAGGTGGACACCACGCGCGGCGTAGGCGGACCCTTTTTCAAAGTGCAGATCCGCGACGATGAGACATTCTTGCGATGGCCAATAGAGCGCCCCCTCGATCAGCGGCTCGACCGTTTCTCCACATAAGGAGATCGATGTTGGGGCGGGTTTGAGTTTTTCTTGTGCATCAAACAAGACGCGTTGCTTCCTCAATCAGATCATCGGCTGCTTCCGCCAACAAAGCTTCGTTGGCGTCGCCATAAACGGCTTCCTTGCTGATGTCGAGCAAGACCGGCACCGCAAGGGGCGATACCCGTTCCAGGCGTTTGAGTTCTATCTTACCTTTGATTCGGGCCAGCATGTCAGAGACACGTGCGACGTCCAAGAGTCCGGCAGCTGCGTCATCATGCGTTGCCTGCAAAAGAATGTGATCCGGCTCATGTTCCCTCAGCACGTCATAGATAAGGTCCGATGAGAAGGTGACCTGACGTCCGGACTTCTCCTTGCCGGGGAACCGTCGCTCAATCAACCCTGAGATAATTGCGCAGGTTCGGAACGTGCGTTTCATCAGATTGGACTCGGCAAGCCAGGCTTCCAGGTCATCGCCCAGCATGTCTTCTGCGAAGAGATCTTGCAGTGTTAGCGTTCCGCGCTCGACGAGCATTCCCATATCGCGTAGGCCCCAGATCGCCAGCGCATATTCGCTGGCGATAAACCCGAGCGGCCGGGCACCCATGCGGTCCAGGCGTCTGGTGAGCAACATGCCCAAGGTTTGATGGGCAAGGCGCCCCTCAAACGGGTAGCACACCAGGTAGAAGCGGTCTCCACGTGGAAAGGTCTCGACCAGGAGCCCCCCTTCTTTCGGCAAGACCGACCGCCATTGCTGGATCCGCAGCCATTCAGAAACCTGGTCCGGCAGTTTGTGCCAATCTTGCGGCGTCGCCAGCATGTGGCGGACCTGCGACGCGAGGTAAGTCGAGAGAGGAAATTTGCCGCCATAGTAAGCAGGAATGGCGGGGTTTTCGTCCTTGGTACTGGTGACCACAGCTTCCGTTTCGACAAGACCTTCAAAGCGCAGCACCTTGCCTGCAAAGAGAAACGTATCACCCGGCACCAGTTGCTCGATGAAATATTCTTCGATTTGCCCCAGACGCCGTCCACCGCGCCCCAAGGATGCGCCAGCTGCGGGACGCCGCCGGACCAAGCGAACATCAAGCATCGGCGCCTCAACAATCGTGCCGACATTCATGCGGTATTGCTGTGCAAGCCTTGGATGCGCCAGTCGCAGGCGATGATCATTGCCGTTCGGGTCAACAGGACGCAATCTGCGATACCGATCATAGGTCTTGAGCGCATATCCGCCGGTGCTCACAAAGTCGACGACACGATCAAAGCGATCTCTTGAGAGCCCCGCATAGGGCGCGGCACTGCGCACTTCTTCATAAAGCAGGTCGGTATCGAACGGGCTGCTGCAAGCGGTGCCAAAGATGTGCTGCGCCAACACATCGAGACTTCCCGTCTTCTCGGTCATGCCGTCATGCACGCCCTCGATTGCCGCTGCGCGCGCGGCCTCACATTCCAAAACTTCAAAGCGATTTGCGGGCACCAGCAGGGCCCGGCTCGGATCGTTCAAACGGTGATTGGCGCGTCCGATACGTTGCAGCAAGCGGCTTGCGCCCTTTGGCGCCCCCAGATTGATGACAAGATCGACATTGCCCCAGTCAATGCCGAGATCAAGCGTGGACGTGCACACAATCGCCCGCAGGTTGCCAGCGGCCATGGCTGTCTCCACCTTGCGGCGCTGCTCTGTCGACAGGGAGCCGTGATGAAGCGCGATGGGCAGAGCATCATCATTCGCCCGCCAGAGTTCCTGAAAGACAAACTCAGCCTGGCTGCGTGTGTTCACGAATACCAGAACCGTTTTGTTTTCCCTGATGATCCCGTAGACCGAATCAATGGCATGCTTGGCTGAATGTCCGGACCAGGGAACCCGCTCATCGGGCACGAGGATGGAGACGTCAGGCACGGCGCCCGCTTCGCCCAAAACAATGTCCGCGAGGCGCGGCGTCTTTTGGTTTTGTGGAATGAGAAAACGGCGCAGCTGATCGGGATCCGCAACGGTGGCTGAGAGGCCGACACGCCGGTGATGGGGGGCCAGAGTCGATAGACGCGCCAGATCAAGCGCCAAAAGGTCTCCCCGCTTGGTGTTCACCATCGCATGGAGCTCATCCAGGATGACGCATTTCAGATTGCCAAACATGCGATCGGCATCTGCATAGGAGAGCAGGAGCGCCAGTTGTTCCGGCGTGGTCATGAGGATGTCCGGTGGGTCACGGCGCTGTCGCTGCCGCCGGTTTTGCGGCGTGTCTCCCGTCCGCGTTTCCACCGTGATGGGGAGGTCCATTTCCGCAATGGGCATTTCAAGATTGCGTTTCACATCAACCGCCAGCGCTTTCAGCGGCGATATGTAGAGCGTATGCACCCCTGCGCCCGGCGCGCCCGGCTTGCGCGGACCGCGTTCCTCCAACTCCACAAGAGATGCCAGAAAGCCGCCAAGGGTCTTGCCGCCACCTGTTGGTGCTACCAGGAGCGAGGAGCGGCCCTGAAGACCCAACTTCAACAAATCAAGCTGATGCGGACGCGGCTGCCATCTGCGGCCCGCAAACCACGCGCTAAAAGTGGCTGGCAGCGCATGAGATCCTGCGCTCACTTCTGTGTTCAGCCTTTCGTCCGCGTCCATGGCCCGGACTATACCCTTCTACCTACGCTTTTGGCTGGCGGAATCTGTGATTCTTGGCCAAGATGCGCGCTTAATGCCGGGGGAACTAAAGTTCTATACTGACTTAATTGGGGACATGAATGCCTGAATCACTCACTGCGGCGCTGCCAGACGGCATGCGCGAAAACGCCGACTCATTGCTGCCACTCATCGTTGAACATGGCCTCAGTATTATCGGCGCCGTGCTCATTCTCATCTTGGGGTTCTGGATTGCTGCCCGCGCCCGCAACTTCACCGTTCGGGCGCTCGACAAGCCATTGAATTCGGACGAAATGCTGAAAGGGTTTTTTGGTTCGATCGTCCGTTACCTGGTCATCATCGCGACGGTGCTCGCGGTGCTTGGGCAGTTTGGCGTTGAGACCACAAGCCTCATTGCGGTTTTGGGTGCTGCCAGTTTGGCGATTGGTCTGGCCCTTCAAGGCACGCTGTCGAATGTCGCAGCTGGTGTGATGCTGCTTGTCTTCCGCCCGTTCCGCGTTGGCCATTTTGTAGAACTGAACGGCATGGCGGGCACGGTGAAAGATCTTACGCTCTTCACCACGGAGCTTGCCACCGGCGACAATGTGCAGATCATTCTGCCGAATGCCACGGTGTGGGGCGCGCCCCTCAAAAACTACTCCGCTCATTCAACGCGGCGCGTCGATATGGTCTACGGCATTGCCTATGACGCCGACATCGACAAGGCCATGAGCATCATCAAGGCCGCGATTGCTGCGGATGACCGGTGTCACGACACGCCGGAGCCGGTGATTGTGGTGGGTAATCTCGGAGACTCATCCGTCGACATCACAACCCGGGTCTGGTGCGCGTCCGGTGATTATTGGGGCGTGAAGTTTGATCTGACCAAAAAAATCAAAGAAGCCTTTGATGCGGAGGGTGTCGACATTCCTTTCCCGACGCGCACGGTCTATCAGCAGGGCGCATAAGGATCGTTTTGGGGCGGCCTCGCGCCGCCCTAATGACTGGCCACTTTATCGCCCCATTTACCGGGCGTCATAGGGGCGAGACAACAGAACCAGAGGTAACGACATGGAGAAGTATTTCGGCGGGCCGGTTGTTCCCACGATCCTCAAGCTCGCTGTCGTCTCGTTCCTCGTTGGCATTGTTCTCGTCATTTTCGGCATAGAACCCTACAAGTTCTGGACGAGTTTTCTCGATACGGTCGTCGAAGTCTGGGATCTCGGCTTTGAGTTTTTAGGGTCCGCCTGGGGCTACTTCGTGATCGGCGCCATCATTGTTGTGCCGATCTGGATCGTCATCCGCGTCTGGTCGATTTTCTTTGAGAGCAGCGAGAAAAACGCATCTAAGTCCTCAAAGGATTCCGGCTGACCAGGTGATCTCCTGAACCGTGAAAGTCGCCAGTACATCAGCTGGCGGCAGCTCACCGTCAGGGCCAGCATAATCTCCGCCAAAGAGGAGACCCACATGGGGCACTTTCCCGTCCCGGCAGAGCGCCAAGCCTGAGCGCTCCTCCAGGCCCGCCACGCAGTCCTGCGGCGCGATACTCAGGTCGGCATATGTCATGCCCAGGGAGATACGCCCGTCAAAGGTCACATCCTCCGTCTTCACCAGGATGGCGCCGACCATGTCCTCCATCTCGAAACGCGGCAGAACTTCCGCGATAACCTTATCTCCGTCGCGGACCACAATCATCGGATAGGGATCTCCTTCAGCGTAGTAACTCTCCGAAGTGACGGCGTAGCCCGGCAGCGCTCCCGACACCGCTTCGACCGAATAGGCAGTGCCACCGCCAAGATCGCCGAGCCCGTTCTCCGTAAGGCTGAGCGCTGTTGGTTCCTCTGCAGCACACGCGCTTGTGGCGAACAACAGACCGATAGCAGCCAAAGTGATGTTTCCACGCATCATCAAGTGTCCTCATTCATGGTGAGCACCACTTTGCCGACTGCTTGCCGGACCTGCAACATGCGCATGGCATCGACGGCCCGCTCCAAAGGGAAGGTCGCGCAAACATACGGGTCAATCTTGCCTTCGCTTGCCCAGGTGTCGATGGCTTTAATGTTCTCTTTGCCTGCTTCCGGGTCGCGGCGGCCATATTCGCCTGCCCGAACACCAACGACAGAGAACCCCTTAATCAAAGGCATGTTGACCGGCACGCTCGGAATGCGGCCGCTGGTAAACCCGATGATCAACAGACGGCCATTCCACGCAATACAGCGAACCGACTCGTCAAACACGTCACCGCCGACGGGGTCATAGATGACATCGGCACCTTTGCCGTTCGTGAGCTCCTTGACCTTTTCCCGGAACCCGTCATCGACATTCAAGACATGATCCGCGCCGCGTTCCTTCACGGTTTTCAGTTTCTCGTCCGAGCCGGAGGTTGCAATGACCGTCGCGCCCAACAGTTTGCCGACATCGACCGCCGCCAGTCCAACGCCGCCGGTACTGCCGTGGACCAGCAGCGTTTCGCCGGCCTTCAGATTGCCGCGCACCACAAGGGCCACATAAGCCGTCAGATAGGCCGCCGGGTAGGCGGCGGCTTTCACAAAATCCATGCCTTTCGGGATCGGCCGGCACGCTGCGGCGGAGGCATTCACTTCTTCCGCGAACCCGCCAATCCTTAACCCCGCCACGACTTCGTCGCCGACAGCGACATTTTCGACGCCTGGGCCCACGTCCATGACCACGCCGGATCCCTCCATGCCGGGCGAAAAGGGCAGGTCAGGCTTGAATTGATATTTCCCCTGAATCATCAACAAATCCGGGAAATTTATCGAGCAAGCCTTGAGTTTCAGCCGGACTTCGCCTTCGGCAGGTGGCGGCAAATCCACATCCTCCAGCTGAATCGAGCCAATATCGTCCGACAATTCATGCACACGCATTGCCCGCATGGTTTTTCCTCCTATTTAACAATATCAATGCGCCGGAGATTACCGGGAATTCGGCAAGGCGCGAAGGGTCCGTGCCGGGCACGTGGAGGAGATTGTTCGTGGATACAGTGACACAGGCCGTTTTTGGCGCCGTCATCGGCCAGGCCGGATTTCAATCCAAACTTGGATGGCGGGCTGTTGCCGCCGGGGCCGCCTTGGCCACCGTTCCCGATCTCGATGTATTTGGCAGCCTGTCCGATCCGTTCAGTGAATGGGTGCACCATCGCGGCATTACCCACTCTGTCTTCTTTGGTCCGATCGTCGGTCCGCTTGTTGGCGTCGCCATCTGGAAGATGTATCAGTGGCGCGAAGCTCGAACGCCTGGAAAATTGCCTGCCGCCCTATCGGACGCGCAGGCGCTCAGTGCGTGGATTTGGTTGTCGGTGCTCGCGTTTTTGACGCATCCCTTCCTCGATCTTCTCACGCCCTACGGCACGCAGCTTCTGGCGCCCTTCTCTGACGAGCGCTTTGCCGTCAACGCCATGTCGATTATCGATCCGGTCTATACGGGCATCCTTGTGCTGGCCCTTGTCGGCGGATGGCTGGTGCGGCGTGGTACCTTCGGCAAACCGGGATGGTCCGGACATATTGCCGGTGCGGCGATCGTGGCGAGCGTCGGATGGCAGGTCTATGCCTGGGGCATCAACGAACAAACGAAAATCGTCGCACATGAGAGCCTGGAGGAACAGGGCATCATCACGGCCGAGGTCTCTTCCTACCCGACATTGTTCCAGCCCTGGTTCCGTCGGATGACAGCGGAGACGGACGATGCCATTCGGGTTGGGTTCTATTCGCCGCTGACAGACACCCCTATTGAATGGCAGACGTTCCCCAAGGAGGAAAGCGAGCTGATCACGGATCTGTCGCGGACAATGGAGTATCGCATCCTTGAGCGCTTCGCCATGGGCGAGGTCGCTTGGCGGGTGCACGAGCTACCCAATGGGCACACGCGCGTCGAGGCTCACGACCTGCGCTATCTCGGCTTTGCGGAAACCGAACTCTCCGCTCTGTGGGGCATTGTCGGAACCTTCAACGGCAACAATGAACTAATCGCCCCGCCGGTGCGCTTCTCCAATCGTCCGGAGCCCAGCGCTGACATTTTCTCGGTAATGTGGGTGGGTGCGTTTGGCGAATAAGCGCTGAGTGTGAGCCGGGTTAGATCGACCGGCCTGCATTTTCCCAGTAGGGATCGCGGAGCTTGCGCTTAAAGATCTTGCCGGTTTCTTCCCGTGGCAGCGCATCGTGGAACGTCACCACGTGGGGAAGCTTATATTTCGCAATCCGCGGGGCGAGCCACGCTGTCACCTCTTCCTGACTGAGTTTTGCGCCTTCCATAGGCTGGATGGCTGCCGCAAGGCTCTCGCCAAACTCTTCATTAGGAATGCCAAACACCGCGCAATCCTGTACGCCGGGCATCTGGATGAGTTCATGTTCAATCTCGACCGGATAGATGTTCACACCGCCAGAGATCACCATGTCGCGCTTGCGATCGCGCAAATAGAGAAACCCATCTTCATCGAGACATCCCACATCACCACAGGTGATCAAGCCGTCACGCTCACACTCGCCGCGGGCGTCGTCTTTATTGTGATAGGTGAAATCGGGGAACGACCAGAGGCGCAGGTAGATCTCCCCTACTTCGCCGACTGGCAGCTCCTTGCCTTCATCGTCCAGAACTTTGACCGTCGCTCCGGGAATGGCTTTGCCAACGGTGCCCGGATGGGCCAGCCATTCTTCTGATGAACAGTGCACGGCAGCACCCGTCTCCGTGCCTCCATAATATTCATGGATGACAGGGCCCCACCACTCGATCATCTGTTTTTTGACAGCTTCAGAACAGGGGGCCGCTCCATGCATCACCCGCACCAGCGACGACAAATCATATTTCGTACGCACCTCTTCCGGCAGGCGGAGGAGGCGCACGAACATGGTGGGGACAAGATGACCGTGGGTGAGCTTCTCTTTTTCAATGAGCGCAAGTGTCTCTTCGGCATCAAAGCGCGGCTGCAGAAAGAGCGTGCCACCGATACGCACTGAGAAGGTGGAGTAAAGATTGGGGGCAGAGTGATATAGCGGACCGGTCATGACCGCGCGCATGTCAGGGCGGAAATCAAATACATATTTTCTTGCTTCAAGGGTCGCTGCCGTCTGGTCTTCCTGCGGTGGCAAACGCCTGACACCTTTGGGGCGCCCTGTGGTGCCAGACGTATATATCATGCTCGCCGGTGCCGCCTTCGGCGCCCCATCAAATGGCGTCTGCGCGTCCAGCCATGTGTCCCAGTTCCGCGCACCCTCACGCACACGGCACGCTTCTGTGTCGAGCCGGTACGCGTCCCGCACTTCCGGCGGTGTCTCAACGACTATGACCTGAACCCCTTCCGGTACAGACCCAGTCAACGGCGACAGAAGGTCGGCGTGAACAACCAATGCCTTCGCGCCAGAATCATCCAGCACATAGGCCGTCTCGTCAGTTGAAAAATGCCAATTGATCGGCACGGGATAGAGGCCCAGTTCGCCGCACGCGAAGGTCGCCTCCAAAAAGGCGATGTCATTCCGCAGGAGGATGGCCACGCGGTCGCCTTCCTCAAGCCCCAGAGATAGAAATCCGCTGGCGGCTTTTTTGACGCGTTCCTGCAACGCCGCCCCGCCGATCCGGCGGTCACCGCTGATGACGGTTCCGAACATACTCCCCCCCAATGTCTTTGGATGCTGCTAGCGCGCGGTCACCCTAAGGCTCGCGCCATGTCACGGGCGATCTCTTCACAGGCCGCTCTCGCCGCAGGCACCGTGCCTGAAAAGGCTGTATAGGCATGACAGAGACTGTCATAGCAGCGATAGGTCACCGGCACACCTGCCGCGCGCAGCTGATTGGCATAGGCCTCGCCCTGGTCACGCAAAACATCAAAACCCGCTGTTGTGATGATGGCAGGCGCCAGGCCTGACACATCTTCCGCCTTTGCCGGGGAGGCGCGGAGATCATTTTTTTCTTCCGGACTGTTCATCACCTGGTCCATGAACCAATCCATAATCTCCGCCGTCAGGGGATAAACATCCTTGCAGCTCTCCCGAGACCCGCCTTCCGCCGTGACGTCTGTCGCCGGGTAAATGAGAAGTTGCGCCTTGGGCTGAGGGAAACCTTCCTTCTTTCGATGTTGGCACACAACGGCGGAGAGCCATCCGCCGGCACTGTCACCGCCAATACCGAGGCGGGCCTTGTCGATCCCCAGGGCTGCGGCATTGTCCCAGACCCACTGATAGGAGGCGATTGCGTCTTCCATCGGAGCCGGGAACTTGTTCTCCGGCGCCAGGCGGTAGTCGACCGACACAACGATCGCCCGGCAATCATCTGCCAGGATGGAACAGAAGGCATCGCAGGTCTGCAGCCCCCCAATGACACAGCCCCCCATATGATAATAGACAATGCCCGGCAGCGGGCCTGTCGCGCCGGCCGGCGTGTAAACACGGATATGGAGTTCGCCTCCCGGCCCTGGAATGGTGCGATTGAGCACGGCCACTGTGCGCCGCGGTTTGGCGTCCAACATGGCCAGACCCTCGTCCGCGTTTTTGCGGGCTTCCGCTATTGGCAACATCGTCATAGAGGGTGCTTTGGCGCCTTGCGCCGCAAGCAGCTGCACCCGAGGGTCCATGGTCCGTCCATCAATGACGACCGGCTCGCCACCGGCGAGTTTCAAGATCCAGCTTTCCGGAAGTTTCATCAACGTCCGAACAATCAGCTTCTGGAGACCCATTTGCGTTGTCCTTGTAGATTATTCTTTAAGCGCTAGCCCCGGCACACCGCTCAAGATCAGATTGGCGGCGAACTCCGCAGCCTCCTGAGGGTCGGGATTTTCACGACGCATCATCTTTTCGCCGATCTCCTGTGCGAGGCCGATCGCCGCCGCCGTGAGATATTCCCCGTCTACCTTTCGGAGTTTGCCGGCCGCAATGTCTTCTTCGATATAGGCTCTTATTTCTTCAAAACCCGCAATGATTTCCGGCGTGTCCATGCGCACCCGCAGAGCGCCGGTGTTGCGCCGCATCACCCGGTGCGCGTTTTGGTCCGCAACCAAAAACTCGAAATAGGCGCGCAAGGCGTTATGGATATAATCCTCGAAGGTCCGAGAGCGAATGCGCTCCGCCCGCAATCGGGGCCGGATGCGCATCATGCTGTCATCCATCAGCGCTTCGAATACTTCTTCCTTGCTTTTGAAGTAGTTGTAGAAGGTGCCCGACGCGAGACCTGTCTGTCGGATAATATCGCGCACCGTCGTCGCCCCATACCCGAGCTCCGCAAACACCTCTGTCGCAGCGGTTAAAATCGCTTCACGGTTGTTGGCCTTTGTGCGTTCCCGCTTGCCAAGTGGCTTCGACGCTTGTTCCGGTTCGCGCTTGGCCGTTTTTTCGATCGTTTCCGACATAAATTCCTGGTGTGCCTTGTCTTCTCCGGCCTGCCATGATCGACAGACGCACCTCTAGTCTATCAGGATCGGAATTAGGGTGAAACGAAGGAAAAGTGGGTCTTACGCGGCTTCTTTACTTGCAGCCTTGGGCGGAATCGGTATGGGATTTCCCTTTGCTTTGGCCCGTTTCGCCCCTTTTTTCCATTCTTTCTTGAGGTCGTTCACGTAGCGGTTGAAATCGACTTGCATCTTGTGGCGCGGCGACTCGTAGAAGTGGCCGAGGTAAATCTTCTCATCGGCGACAATAGATGCCTCCATTTCCGCCTCCGCCGGCAGGGCATAATCGCCCACAAGATAGGCTGCCAGCCATTTCGCCTGCTGTTCTGCAAAGTTAATGAGGGTCGGCAATGGTTGCGCCAGCCCCATAAAAAAGAGATTGGGCAGGTCCGGTCGGATGGCGCGCTTGAACAGAGGCAGGTGGTTATCCTTGGCCGAGAGAAACGCCGGATCGAAGAAAGGAAACTCCACATTGTAGCCCGTGGCGTAGACAATGATGTCAACATCTTCGGTGGTGCCGTCGGTGAAGCGCACCTGACTTCCTTCAAACCGCTCGATGTTGGGCTTCATCTTGATGTCGCCGCAGCCCACACGCGTCAGAAACTCGCCGGAGACGGAAGGATGTCCTTCAAGGGGCGCATGATCGGGTTTGGGCAGACCATAGTCTTCCATATTGCCCACGGCGCGCTTGATCGCCATCGCGGCAAGCTTTCGTTGCGCCCACAAGGGTATCCAGGTTGGCAGCGACGCTTTGTCGGCCACCTGCCCCCCGATATATTTCGGCATCACATAGACGCCCCTGCGCGCGGCCACCCATAGGTTCTTCGCGATGGGCTTTTGGCTCAACTCCGATGCGATATCCATCGCGCTGTTTCCCATACCCACCACAACAATGTTCTTGTCACGGAAGTCATGGGGCTCAAACGGAGAGAGATAGGAGTGGGCATGCATTTGAATGCCGTCAAACTCTCCCTCGAACGCGGGTGTCGGCCAGCGCGGCGACCAGTGATGGCCGTTGCAGACAAAAAGCACGTCATAAAACTCGACATCTTGAGAGGGCCCGCCGGCACCTGAGCGATCAAGCGTCACTTTCCATGTGCCATCGTCCAAGCGGTCTACGTGGGTGACCGCCGTGTTGAACGTCACCTTCTCGCGCAGTCCGAAGTGATCCAGATAGGCGTTGAAATAATCCAGAACCTGAGAATGGTGCGGGAAATCAGGATAGTCATCGGGTATGGGAAAGTCTTCGAACTGCATCCGATACTTGGACGTGTCGATGTGGAGCGACGAATAGCACGCCGACATGCCATTCTTGTTTCCATAGGCCCAGTTGCCGCCGATCGTGTCCGACAGTTCAAATATGTCGAAGGGAATGCCTTTATCCTGCAACGCCTTCGCCGTCGAAAACCCGCTGCACCCTGCGCCAATGATGCAGGCTCTGGGAAGATCACCCATGTTGATGTCACCTTTTTGTATATCAATACAGGGAATTATAGGCATGACTAGACCGCGGTCTAGTTTCGTGAAATGGAGGCTTCCTTGACGCAGGGGCGCATAAGCGCCTAGCTATCGCCCCGGGGAGATGCAGAAACGGATGGGCCGATGGACGAAACAGTGATCAAAGAAAATCTCGATCTGATGCGCGATGTGCTGATCTCCCATGTGCCGTTTGCCAAGGCAATCGGTATGGAAATTCTGGATGCGAAAGAGGCCGAAGCCTGGATGCGAGTTCCCTATGATGAGAAGCTCATCGGCAATCCGGATACAGGTGTGATCCATGGGGGCGTCATCACCTCGGCACTCGACAATATTTCAGGCGTTGCCGTACAGCTTGCGCTCACCGAGCGCATGGCCATCGCCACGCTTGATCTGCGCATTGATTATATGAAACCCGCAACGCCAAAGCTCGACCTTACGACGCATGCTCATTGTTACAAGGTCACCCGCAATATTGCCTTTGTGCGCGGTACTGCCTATCACGACAATATTGAAGACCCGATTGCAACGTCGGTGGGTGCCTTCATGCTGGCCGCCAACAGATCCATGACCCCTGGCGAAGCCGCCGAGAAGGGCCTTATCGAAAAGCCGGAGGGCTGATCCATGGACGTCTTGAAACAAGCACGCGAAGCAGGAACAAAGGTCGATCTGAATGCGCTGATCGACGCCATCCCTTACGCAAAATTCATCGGCATGGAAGTCGATCAAAAAGGTACGGAGATCACCACCGTGCTTCGCTTCGACAAAAAGATCATCGGCAACCCGGTCCTCCCCGCTTTGCATGGCGGTGTCATTGGATCTTTCCTGGAGACCACCGCTATCCTTCAACTGTCCTATGAGACCGGCGGCGAGGTTCTTCCCAAACCGATTGACCTTACCATCGACTATCTGCGGAGCGGCAAGCCACAGGACACGTTTGCTCGCGCCCGGATCACCAAGCATGGACGCCGTGTGGCCAATGTGCATGTCGAAGCCTGGCAGGACGAGCATACCAAGGCCATTGCCGCCGCCCACGGTCACTTCCTGCTGAAGCCGCCTGAAGAAGCTTAAGACGGTTCGTGAGCATCGACCCCAACACGCCCATCACGCACCGACGCGTCGTGACACTGGTCACACCCATTATCCTCATGGGGCTCTCAACCCCTTTGCTCGGGATCGTGGATACGGCGGTGATCGGGCAATTGGGCGATGCCTCGCTCATCGGCGCCGTCGCTGTGGGCGCGCTTATTTTCACCTTTCTCTTCTGGGCATTTGGGTTCCTGCGCATGGGAACGACCGGCCTCACTGCGCAAGCTTTCGGGGCGAATGATGCGGTTGAAATTCGCGCGACGCTCGGGCGTGCCCTTGTCATTGCCGGTGTCGCGGGCGTTGGGCTTCTCGCGCTGCAGCTCCCGCTCAACTGGATTGCCTTCCAGCTTGTGCAAGGCAGCGACGCAGTGGAACAAGAAGCGCAAACCTATTTTGCGATCCGCATGTGGAGTGCGCCCTTTACCCTCGCGAACTATGCCGTGCTGGGCTGGCTTGTCGGTATGCAGCAAACGCGTCTTGCGATGGTGCTCCAGATCTTCCTGAATGGTGTAAATGCCAGCCTTGATGCGCTCTTTGTTCTGAGCTTTGGCTGGGGTGTGGCCGGGATTGCGGCGGGCACGCTGATCGCCGAGATCGCAACCGCGTTTGTCGGACTGGGGATCGCCCTCTACCTGCTTCGGAACTATGCAAGCCGTTGGTCCTGGTCTGCGATCAGCGCCTGGGGCAAAATCTCCGAGACCCTTTCGGTCAACCGCGACATTATGATCCGCACGCTGGTCCTTCTGCTCGCTTTCAGCTTCTTCACCATGGAGGGCGCGCGTCAGGGGGACACCATCCTCGCGGTCAATGCGGTGCTGATGCAGTTTGTGTCCTTCAGCGCCTTTTTTCTGGACGGATTTGCGTTTGGCGCCGAGGCTTTGGTCGGCTCTGCGATTGGTGCCAAGAACAGGTCCCGGTTTGTCGAAGCCGTGAAGCTCACCAGCCTTTGGGCGGTCATTCTGTCTGCTCTGCTCAGTTCAGCTTTTCTTGTGCTGGGCGGCTTCTGGATCGATTTCCTGACCACAAGTCCCGAGGTAAGAGAAGCGGCTCGGATCTATCTGCCTTGGGCCGCGCTCATGCCTTTCATTTCCGTCGCGTGCTTTCAGCTGGACGGCATCTTTATCGGCGCCACCCGCGCACGGGAAATGCGAAACGCGTCCTTCCTGTCCACCGGCGCCTTTTTTCTCTTTTGGTATCTGCTGCTGCCGTTTGGCAATCACGGCCTTTGGGCGGCGCTGGCCCTCTTCAACATCACACGGGCTTTCGCCCTGGGGCGGTACTATCCCCGGCTTACCGCAGCGTTCGCGTAAAAAAACCTAGAGGATATCCAGGACCTGTTCCGGCGGGCGTCCCAGCGCTGCTTTGTCGCCAGACAAGACAATCGGACGTTCAATCAGGATTGGATGCGCCACCATGGCGGCAATCAGCTCTTCATCCGATTTTGACGTGTCGGAAAGACCCAGCTCTTTGTAGGAAGCTTCACCTTTACGAAGAATTTCCCGCGGACTTTTCCCAAGCAGACCCAGCACGCGGGTCAGCGTCGCGGCGTCGGGGCCGTTTTTCAGATATTCAATAATCTCCGGCTCAATCCCCTTCTCTTCGATGAGTGCAAGGGTCGCGCGGGACTTGGAGCAGCGGGGATTGTGATAGATGGTGACACTCATATTTGTTTTCCCTGGTCTTTTCGTGGTCGCATTTACGAACCACAAAAGTCTGCAACTTTTGTTGAAAATGCTCTAAACGCCCACATCAACGCCGACGGCGTCTTCAAGACGCTCATAGCCATCGCGTTTCAAGTTGGCGGCGAGATCGCGTTTAATTTTGGTGACAAGGTCGGCGCCTTGAAAGGTGAGCGCCGTATAGAGCTGCACGAGGGACGCCCCGGCTCTGATTTTCTTGTACGCGTCGGTGCCCGAGGACACGCCGCCCACGCCGATGAGCGGCACCTTCCCCTTTGTCAGGCGCCTCATATCCGCCAACACGTCCGTTGCCATCTCCATCAGCGGCGCCCCCGAAAGGCCACCTGTTTCGTCTGCATGACCCCCCGACACCAGACCGTCACGGGCAATTGTTGTGTTTGAGACGATGAGGCCGTCTACACCGCTCTCCAGCACCACGGCGGCAATATCTTCGCGTTCCTCATAGACCAGATCAGGGGCGATTTTGAGCAGGATCGGCGTCTGACCTTCTCGGGCTTCCAGCACACGTCCCAGCAAGTCTTCAAGCTCTGCCCGGCTCTGCAGACCCCGCAGGCCCGGCGTGTTGGGCGAGGAGACATTGACCGTGAAGTAACTTGCAAGATTTTCAAAACGTTTGATACCGAGCACATAGTCGGCGGCTTTGTCTTCGGTATCTTTATTTGCGCCGAGATTGACACCGACAATGCCGCCCTTGCCTGCGCGCTTTGTGAGCCGCGCTTCCATCGCGGCATGCCCCTCATTGTTGAAGCCGAGACGGTTGATGACTGCGCGGTCCTGCTGCAACCGGAAGATGCGTGGTTTCGGATTGCCCGACTGAGGCCGCGGAGTGGTGGTGCCGACTTCTGCAAAGCCAAAGCCGAGCTTCAGCATGGCGTCCGGCACTTCGCCGTTTTTGTCGAAGCCGGCGGCGATGCCTAGAGGGTTAGAGAAGTGCATACCCAACAGGTCGATACCCAGCGATGCCGGATCTGCTTTGCCACACGGGCCCAAGCCAGACTTCAATGCCAGTAGAGTTGCCTGATGCGCCTGCTCCGGATCCATCAAGCGCAAGAATGGCAGCGCGAGAGACGACAAACTCATGTGCCCTCTCCCGCGGCCACGACATGGGCTGGAAACTGGTGGGTCCCGCCCGGTCCCACTGGCAACTCATCCACCCGCGCGACCTGGCTCAGCTCCAGGGCTCCATAAAGATGCGGAAAGAGCTCACCACCGCGCGAGGGCTCCCACTTCAGGGCCTGTCCGAGTTCTGCCGTGGCGACACTCACAAGTACCAGCCCGCTCTGACCGGTGAAGTGCAGTGCCGCCGTTTCGGGCGCCTGCGCTGCTGTTGAGAAATGGATATAGCCATCTTGGAGATCGATCGATGCGCCGTTGAAAATGCCCGCTGCCTCCGCGGCGGCCCAGGCGGTTTTGTCGATGATCTTGTAAATCTCGCTCGGGTGCGCCAAAAGGGCTGCTTCCTGCTCTGTTTTTCGCCGAATCTGGCCGTTTTTTCTCACTCGCGCGGCACTTTATTCCTCTGCCCCACAGGCCACAAGTCACAGAAAGCGGCACTGGAAATAGGCTTGTATTCCTATTATGGTGTGCCCATGAGCAACAGTCTTTCTCATAGCGCTGTTTGGGCTGCCATCGACACGCTTGCCGAGCGTTATGGCCATTCGCCGTCGGGTCTTGCCCGGCTTGCGGGCCTCGATCCCACCACGTTCAATAAATCCAAACGCCGCACGGCGTCCGGACGTTTGCGCTGGCCGAGCACCGAAAGCCTGTCAAAAATCCTTGAGGCGACGGGTGCCACCCTAGATGAGTTCTCAACCCTCGCCGGGTCAGGCGGCCAGAGCCAGACGGTCCTCTCGCTCATCCCGGTTATCGGCATGGCACAGGCGGGCGACGGCGGGTTCTTCGACGATGCAGGGTTTCCGGTCGGTGGCGGTTTTGATGAGATCAGCTTCTCTGATGTCGGCGACCCCAACGCTTACGCATTGGAGATCAGTGGCGACAGTATGGTGCCGCTGTACCGACATGGGGACCGGGTGATTGTGTCACCAGCGGCGACTGTTCGCCGTGGTGACCGGGTTGTCGTGAAGACGCGTGACGGCGAAGTACTCGCCAAACTTCTCACGAAACAAACGCCCACCTCGATTGAACTAACCTCCCTCAATCCGGACTATGACGACCGCACGCTTGAGGTGAGCGACGTTGTCTTCATGGCAAAGATCATCTGGGCGAGCCAATAGGCGGCCTGATCTGGTGGCGCCGGGATCTGCCGCCTTCGATCAACTCACCCTTTTGCTTGCGGACAATGTGATCAATGACCGCATCATTCCCCGTCGCTAGAGCCTGCTTGAGGCCCTGCATGCGGTCAAATGTCAGGACCGCCAATGCGTCCGCTTGTTCGGGCAGCCGTGCCTCCTGAAGCAAGGCAGCTGCCTTCACCCTGAACTCTTCATCACCCAGGGACGCGAGCTGCAAAGCGCATTGATACATGATCACCAGGTCATCCGGCATTAGAGCGAGAGCCTGATCGTAGGCATCCACCCCCTCATCAATGTCTGCGCCATAGATGCTGCGACCAAGAAAGCCGCCAGCGTCAGAAATCTCCAGATGCCACCCACCGAGCAAGGCAAGCATCCACGGATTGTTGGGCTCCCGTGCGGCAACAAATTCAAGATGCGCCCGCGCCTCATCCGCATAGCCTTCAGCGTGCGCGGTCAGGCTGCCTTCCAGGCGGGCTTTAAAGCCGAGGGCCACCGCAAGCTGCAAATGTCCTTCCGCAAGGTCCGGCGCAGCCGCGACCGCTGCGCGTGCGTCTTCTTCCGCTTGTTCAATAAATTCAAGCCGGTCTTTACGCTCTGCGACCAGATCCGCGTGCACGAGGCCTGCCCTTGCGGCAAACGCAAACCCTTCGGCTGTTTGCGTCGACCGCGCCTCTTCTGCCGCTCTCGGGAAATCACCGGTCGCAAATATGGTCTGGGCTGTCGCCAAATCAGATGAGGATGCGCCGGTGACGGTCAGGAGCCAAAAAGCAACGATGAAAGCAACACGGCGCCCCCACCTCATCTCTCAAACGCCTCGTCCAGCAGGAAAGGATCATCGGCATGGCGGGTGCCAACAAAAGCTGTCGCATGGGTGCCCCATTGGCGCATGGCGCCCGGACTTGAAATCCCCATAGGCCAGAGGAGGAACCGTTCCGTCCTTTCTGTCGCTGCGACAATGCCGTCCGGGCGAAACAGCGACTTACGTGCCCCGTCTCCCATGTCGAGAGACCGAAGTCCAAAGTCAGGTCCTGCATGCTCATCAACGTACCGCAGGGCTTTTGCGTCAGTCCAAGTGTGCGTCGTCGACACGTTCCGCAGGTAATGGCTTCCAGACGCTATATGCAGCACATACCGTTCCCCTGCCTCCAATGGTGGCATTTGTTTTGGCGTCAGCGGTTCTTCGCGAAGATCCCTGTCTTCCGCGACAGGGACGCGGCGCACCAGGTCGGTGGGGAAGAACAGGTGGTAGCAACCGCAGCTGTGAATGGAATCATAGACCAGCGGCCGCCCCTGCCGGTCCAATGTCACCCGCCAAATGAGACCGTCTAGGGGCCCGCCCAGAATATCGAAAGCGCCTTCTTTAGGGCGCTCTGGAAACCAGATCGTATAGACCAGCTGTGGGAGCACTTCGCCGTCCATCCGGGTATGCGCCAAGCGCACATAAACGGTTGGGTCGCTTTCATCCGTGTTGGGCACGCCGGTACTGTCAGCCACGAGCGGCCGTCCCACCTTGTCCGCATCGGTTGTTTCTTCGACGGCGAACACAGGTGCGTAAAGCGCCGCCATCTCGGCCAAAACAGAACCCGAGAGATCGGGAATGTTGAGGGCGTTTTGCGCGGACAAATCAATAAGCGCCGCGACATCGCTCTCAACAAAGTCGGACTTCTCCGCAAGGGTGTAACGCGTTTCGGCGTTGCGCCAAACTATTGGGTCCATGGAAAAAGCTGGAAGGTTATCCGCTTTCCAGCGATCAAAGCCCAGCGCCACGCCAAAATGGGTCAGCGGGTAGAGGCCTGCCGCACGGACCCAATCGTTGTAGTGGCGTGGTGCATGAGCAGCCGACACCAAGCGCACCTTGAACCCGGCATCTTTCAAGTCTTCCGCGAGAAGCCTGTCGGCGCAGGTGTCGACCGTTGCAAAGATATTGGCGGCCCCCAGATTCTGGAGCTCTACCTGGCGGCCGGCGCGGTCCAACGCCCGAAGACGCGCTACCCATTCGCCAAACGCCGAGTCTTCGGCCGCTTCATCCTTAAAACTTGCCAGAAACCGATCGATGCGCAGATAGGGAAAGCCGTCGACCGCTTCCGCTTCAGCGTCCCCCACTTGCTCGTCCGCGACGCGTTGATCGACCCGATCGAGCAGGTAACGGCATTGAGCCACCTGGTCGCTGTCTTCTGGAAACGCGGCGCAGGCCGAAATGCCGGCCAGAAGAGCAGCCGCCAGTGCACCATTTCGCAAACACCTGAACATAGCTGCGATCATGGGGCTTTCGCCCCACCATCACAACGGTTCATGCTTCAATAAAATGTCAGCTGATGTCAGGCTTCTGACAGGTCTTCTCCGGCAAGCGCCCGACGGATCAGTGCTGCCGTTTCTTTGACCCCGTAAAAAGCAATGAAGGAGCCGAAGCGGGGTCCCTGGCTTTCGCCGAGGAGCACTTCGTAGAGCGCCTTGAACCACTCCCGCAGGTTTTCAAACTCGTGCGACTTGCCAACCTCATACACATTCGTCTGAAGCTCTTCGCCCGTTGCGTGTGGATCCGCTGCGTCCAGCTTGGCGGCCAGCGCTTCAAATGCAGGGCGCTCCTCCTCAGTCATCGCCCGATAGGATTTGTTCGGCTTCACGAAATCATGGAAATAGTTGATGGCATATCCCACCAGATCGTTGAGCTTTGGATGGTTCTCTGGCGTCGCATCCGGCGCATAGTTCTGAATAAAACCCCAGAGAACAGCAGGGTCTTCAGAATGACTGGCGCTCACCAGGTTCAGCAGGAGCGAATAGCTTATCGGCACGTCTGAGACCGGCGGGTTCGAGCTGTGAATGTGCCACACAGGATTGCCGATCTGTGCCTTGGGTTCCTGGCCAGGGAAGCCGGACAGGTGGGACAAATACTCATCCACATTCTTCGGAATGACGTCAAAGTACAGGCGCTTCGCCTTCCGCGGCGCCTGGTACATGAAGAGCGACAGGCTTTCCGGGCTCGCATAGCGCAGCCATTCATCAATCGTGAGACCATTACCCCGCGACTTTGAGATTTTTTCGCCGTTCTCATCCAGAAAGAGCTCGTAGTTGAAGCCCTCCGGCGGCTGCTCCCCGAGCACGCGTGTAATCTTGTTCGACAGTTTGACGCTGTCGATCAGGTCCTTGCCCGCCATTTCATAATCGACATTGAGCGCCGCCCAGCGCATGGCCCAGTCGGCCTTCCATTGCAGCTTGCAATGTCCGCCGGTAATCGGGATTTCTGTCTTCTCACCATTGGCCGGGTCTTCGAAGACGATTGTGCCCTTAGAGGCATTGCGCTCAAGGAGCGGCACATAGAGCACCTCACCCGTCACTGGCGATATGGGCAGAACAGGCGAATAAGTACCGCGTCGCTCCTGCCTCAGTGTCGGCAGCATGATGTCCAGAATGTCATCGAACTTCTCAAGCACCTTCAAAAGCGTCTCGTCAAAGCGTCCCGAGGCGTAATAGTCCGTCGACGAGGCGAACTCATACTCAAATCCGTAGCTGTCGAGAAATGCCTTTAGGCGCGCGTTATTGTGCGCCCCAAAACTGTCGTGGGTTCCGAACGGGTCCGGGACCTTGGTGAGCGGTCGGTTGAGGTGCTCCGCCAACATCTCTTTGTTCGGCACATTGTCGGGAACTTTCCGAAGGCCGTCCATATCGTCTGAGAAACACAAGAGCCTGGTCGGTACGTCCGGCATCAGGATTTGAAACGCGTGGCGGACCATGGTTGTGCGCGCCACTTCGCCAAATGTCCCAATATGGGGCAATCCGCTGGGCCCATAGCCTGTTTCAAACAACACTTCGCCCTTGTCCACGCCCCGCTTTTCCAGGCGTTTGACCAGCTTACGCGCTTCCTCGAACGGCCAGGCTTTCGCTGTCTGACCAAGATCTTGGAGTTCAGCCAAGTCGGCAGCTGTCTGAGTTGCGAGCGGATCGCTGAGCATAGTGACCTCGATTTTTTACCTTAAAGGTTTTTAAAGCCCCGGAAACTAGGCTGTCGGCTGGTGTCAGTCAACGCAACTGCATTGTGGTCGGCGAGGCCCTTAGGAGGTCTCGGTAGTTAGAGGAGTGGCGGTGTGAGTATGTCCGCCGAACCATTCAAAGCAACCCAGAGAGCAGATGCCCCTTCGTCTGCCGAGAGCGTCAGCGTGCCGGTCGCGACGGACGACCCGCGCATTGCCGCTGAGCAGGTGCACCGCCTCTTTGATCTCGGCAAATCCGGCAGCATTGTCGTCTTCATCGCCCTCATTATGGTGTGGCTACCTTTTATCGGCAGCTCGTCGCCGCTCGAGCTTTTACTCCCCTTTGGCATGCTGGTGACGTCCCAATCCGCCTTCAATTGGTTACGCGGCAAATATCATGCGGACGACGCGCACGACGCTTCACCCCGATATTGGGGAGACCGGTACGCCATGATCTGTTTGCTTTCAGGCGGTGTGTGGGGAACAGCAGGCGTACTCTGGCTGCCTGAGGCACCATTTGCATCCCAGGCGGTCTTCGGCGTGGTTGTTGCCGGCCTGTGTCTCAACACCGTGATGTCCCGTCATGTCTACCCCAAAGCGATGGTCGCCTATACAGCGGCGGCAATCGTACCTTGCGTCATCGCCCTGTTAGCCGGCGCCGGTTGGGAAGGCCAACTCATGGCGGTACTGAGCTCCTTGATGTGGACAGCTCTCTATTCAACAACGAAGCGCTTGCACAAATTCAGCATCGCGGCCATCTCTCTGCAAATGCAGAACGATGAGCTGATTGCCAGTTTGGCGGCAGCCAAAGGTGAGGCTGAAAAGAAAGAAAGCCAAGGATGCGGAAACAGCCTATTCTGTGGCGCGCAAGGCCGCGCGATCGCGCCAAGACTTTCTCTCGATGGTGACCCACGAAATTCGGTCACCCCTGGCCAACCTTTCTGGCCTGGCGCACCTGCTGGAAGCGACCGATCTCGATGAGAAGCAGCGCGCCTACGCACGCAGCGTGGAAGAATCCAGTCGGCTGCTGAACAGGCTTGTCGATGACCTCTCTGACCTCACAGAAATGGAAGCCTTGTCGATCAAACTACGACCAACTGACGTGTCGCCGATGGAGATCGCACAAGCTGCTATTCACGTGACACGGCACGATGCTTCCTCAAGAAATTTGTCTATTGAGGTCGATGAGCTGCCAGGAACCCCTAAGACCATTCACAACGATCCCGACCGCGTCAAGCAGGCGCTTGTGAATCTCATCGTCCGCGCCGTTCGTACGACCGAAGTCGGGGGCGTAATGATCAGGCTCTCTCCCGTCGACGTGGGCGACGAAGTTGGCGTCCGGTTTTCAGTCACAGATACAGGAGCAGGCATGCCCTCCGATGAAGCTGCGCGCCTGTTTTCCAATCTCGACAACGAGGGGGACCATACGCCGCTAAAACGCCGAGATGTCAATCTGACGATCTGCGACAGGCTGGTCCGTCTGATGGGTGGACGTGCTGGCGCCGATAGCATGATAGGTGGTGGATTTACGGCCTGGTTTGTGTTGTCACCGGATGTCAAACACCGACCTGGCCGCATGCCGGTTGCCGACAAAAAGTCGAGCGCTAACGGTCAGGTTCTTGATTTCGACCGAATATACGAACTTGAACAGGATCTCGGGACCGCACGGATTGCCGATCATCTCGGCGAAGCTATCCACGCAATCGCGGATTTGCAAAAGGCGCTTCGCGACGCGGTAGCCCGAGGAGACTATCGTGCGTTGCGGCCCATGGCAGAAAGCCTGGCCGTAGAAGCCTCCGCCATCGGCCTGACAGGACTCTCAGGTAGTGCGTCTCATCTTCTCGATGGTGTGCATGAGGCCAATCGGGACCAGGTCGTTGCCGACCGGGTTACTCAACTCGAAGCGAAGTTCAAATCGGGCGCGAGTGCGCTGACCCGCGCCTATCCAGCTCTCGCCGGATAAAATCCACCCGATTTTTCGGCTTCGCTATACTGCGCCGGATGTCAGACTTCTCCACCCCCGATTCTTCCCGCAAAGAAGATGCATCCATATCGCTCATCGCAACTGTCCCTCTTCCGGGCGGCGGCGCAATTGGCGTGTCGGATGACGGAGAAGTGGTGGAATGGGACGCGGAGGCCGCCATCAATGTCCTTGCGGAGCAGCCTCTTATGGTCTGCCATCGTCGCTTCACAGCGCGGCGGGCGGCAGGCGCCGCCGGTCGCAACGGTGCCGCCCATGGAAAGAGTCTTTTTCCCGGCTTGTTCGACATCCTGGAACTCTTTGCCTTTGTCCGGCCAGCACGGTTCTGCGTCCCGACGCCGGCTGGACTTGCCCAACAAGTGGGTCTGGCGGCCCCCGCAAATGCAGAAGAAGCGGCCCTCGCCCTGCACCTGATCACCAACGCCCTTTTGAGCGAACTTAGCCATGACGCTTATCCCGACCGGGAGGAAACCGTACGCATGGCCATGGCCCTGCGCGACACCGGGTGGCCTTGGGCGCCGCTGGTCCTGAATGCCTTAGGGGAGTTACCGTCCAATTCCGTGAGCGCGGCACGGGCGCGACTGGATATCTGGTCCCGTCTTGATGAATGGGAGGATCAACCACCTCCGCCACCTCCTGGCGCACTGCCGGTCGATCCGGAGGCTGCCCGAGAAAGGTTGAAACTCCTGACCGGCGCCGAAGCCGAAGACAGAGACCAACAAGCTGCCTATACCGCTGCCGCCGCCAAAGCTTTTCTTCCCCGCGATACCGCGGGTGTCCCTCAATTGCTGCTGGCAGAAGCGGGTACAGGCACCGGTAAGACGCTTGGTTATATAGCCCCTGCGAGCCTTTGGGCCGAACAGAATGACGGCACGGTCTGGCTCTCTACCTATACGAAAAACCTCCAGCGCCAGCTTGATCAGGAACTGACCCGCCTGTTCCCGGACCCCCGTGAAAAGGAAGAGAAAAGCGTCATCCGAAAAGGCCGGGAAAACTATCTCTGTCTCCTCAACCTTGAAGAGACGGCAGGCGGCCTGATGATGGGCCCGCAAGGCGCAGCGGCGATCCTTATCGCGCGCTGGGCGCGCTACAGCCGGGACGGCGATATGGTGGGGGGCGACTTCCCCGCCTGGCTCCCAGGCGCCATGGGTGCTGAAGGTATCGCGGCAGGTCTCACAGACAGGCGCGGAGAGTGCTCCTACTCGGCCTGCGCGCATTACAAGAAGTGCTTTATCGAAAAGGCTGTGCGCAAGGCGCGACGGGCGCAAATCGTCGTGGCCAACCATGCGCTGATCATGATCCAGGCCGCACTCGACCACACGCTGGCACGCCCCGACATCACGCCGCCGGCGCCGGAAACCGCCGGCGGTGCTGAGGATGATGAACCCATGAACCTCTATGCCCGGCGACATATTGTGTTCGATGAGGGTCACCATCTTTTTGATGCGGCTGACAGCGCTTTTTCGTCTTTTCTGAGCGGTCGGGAAATGTCGGAGCTCAGACGGTGGACGAGAGGCCCTGAGGATGGACGTCGCCGGCGCAGTCGCGGTCTGCAGGACCGGGTCAGTGACCTGCTTGCGGGCGATGAAGAGGGCGAAAGCCTCCTGGAAGCGGCCACAAGGGCTGCTGCAATGCTCCCCGCGCCGGGCTGGCTTTCCCGTCTTGGGTCAGACAGCGCCAAAGGCCCAGCAGAAAAGTTTCTGACGGCGGTCCGGCATGAGGTGCTGGCCCGATCCGACTATCCGGACAGCCCCTATTCCCTTGAGTCTGATTTGCGTCCGGTCAATGAGGATTTGGGCGAAACCGCCGCCGCCCTGGATCTTGCGCTCGCGACGCTGGCACGATCTTTCAGCGCCTTGAGCGATTGCCTGAGGCGCCTGATGGATGCGCATAATGAGACCCTCGACGCCTCTACAAAGACCCGCATGGATGCGGCCATTCGGGGGCTGGACCGAAGAGGCCGCGCGACGCTGCCCGCCTGGCGGATGATGCTGTCGGATCTCATGAGCGAGCCTAAGCCAGAGTTTGTTGATTGGCTTTCAATTGAGCGTATCGCGGGCACGGATTTCGATGTCGGATTGCACCGGCATTGGGTTGATCCGAGCGAACCGTTCGCAGAGGCGGTTCTGCAACCGCTCCATGGCGGTCTTATTACATCCGCAACACTCCGGGACCGGACCGGGACTGATGAAGAACCAGATTTGGGCTGGCAGTCCGCTGAGGTCAGGACCGGGGTGGTGCACCTCCCCACCCCTGTCGAGCGGGCCCATTTTAGCTCGCCCTTTGATTATGCGGCGCAGTCCAGGGTTTTCGTTGTGCAAGATGTTTCGCGCGACAGCGTTGACCAGGTCGCCAGCGCCTATCGTGATCTCTTTCTGAACGCCGGCGGTGGTGGCCTGGGCCTCTTCACAGCAGTGAACCGATTGCGCAGCGTGTATGGCAAGCTGGTCGAACCCCTCGAGACCGCCGGACTACCTCTCTACGCGCAGCACGTGGACGCCATCGACACAGGTACGCTGGTCGACATTTTTCGCGCCGAGGAAGCCTCTTGTCTTTTGGGGACCGATGCCGTGAGGGATGGGGTCGATGTGCCTGGCGCGTCACTTCGGCTTATCGTGCTGGACCGTACCCCCTGGCCCCGCCCGGACATACTCTACAAAGCCCGGCGGGCCGCTTTTGGCGGGGGCCGCTACACCGACATGATCACCCGCCTACGGCTCCAACAGGCCTTTGGCCGCCTTGTGCGAACAGCCACCGACAAAGGCGTGTTTGTGCTGCTGGACAACAGGCTGCCAACACGCCTCACGAGTGCATTTCCCCCGGAAACGCCGATTGAGCGCCTCAGCCTCTCTGAAACCATCGCCGAAATGAGGACTTTCCTCTCAAACGCTTGATTTTCGGCGGTGTTCTCGGGTCTTGCCCTTCAGCGCTCTGGTTCCTAAGTTGCGGGTCCTTATTCGTCGCTCATGCGACACACTCAATCAGATAGGCCTGTTTTATGTCGCAGACGATTAACCCCCACACTGCTCTCATCTACGTCATGGTGACCATGTCAGCCGTAGATGCGGCCATTAGTGACAACGAAACTCGTAAAATCGGCAATATCGTCACCAATCTCCCCGTCTTTAAAGACTTCAACTCGGACCGGCTGCTGGGAATCGCCGAAGAATGCGCGGCAATTCTTGCAGAGGACGGCGGTCTCGATGCCGTCTTTGGGCTCGCGCGGGATGCTCTGCCACCGCATATGTATGAAACTGCCTATGCGCTTGCCGTCGATGTTGCCGCAGCTGACCTCGCTGTCGGGCAGGAGGAACTCCGGCTGCTTCAGATCCTCCGCGATACGCTTGGGATCGAAAAACTCTCCGCCGCGGCCATTGAGCGGGGCGCGCGGGCGCGCCACGCCACATTTTAAGTCGAACACAAAAAAGTCGGCATCTCTCAACAAATCGAGGACGTGTAATGGAGGAGGCTTTTCTGAGCGTTGAGCCAACGCTTCGATTAAGCGTTTTCCTTGGCGTCCTCCTGATCATGGGCGCGTGGGAATATCTCGCGCCGAGGCGCCCTCTTGGCTTCTCGAAGGTGAAGCGCTGGACGACCAACCTCGGTCTTAGTGTGGTGAACGGTTTGATGCTGCGCCTGCTTGTTCCTATTCTGGCTGTCGGCGCCGCCGCCTGGGCAGAAGATCATTCCATCGGGTTGCTCAATCAGATCGACTTACCCTTCCTGATTTCCTTCATCATCGCCTTCATTCTGCTCGATCTGCTCATTTACGGTCAGCATGTGCTGTTTCATCATGTGCCGGTGTTTTGGCGTCTTCACCAGGTGCATCACGCAGATCCGGATATCGATACGTCGACCGGCATTCGATTTCATCCGGTTGAGATTCTTCTGAGCATGGCAATCAAGATCGCCGCCGTTGTTCTGCTGGGCGCGCCCGTTGTCGCGGTCATTGTTTTCGAGATCGTCCTGAACGCGACGTCGCTTTTCAACCACGGCAATGTGCACCTTGCCGGATGGGCGGACCGTCTCATTCGCTGGGTTTTTGTCACCCCGGACATGCACCGTGTGCATCATTCGGTAATCCGCCAGGAAACCGACAGTAATTTTGGCTTCAACTTTTCTGTCTGGGACCGCCTCTTCGGGACCTATCGCGCCGCGCCGGAAAAAGGGCATTTGGGCATGGAAATCGGGCTGCAGGAGTTCCGGGACGAGGGTCCGACCCGGATCACCTGGAGCCTGGGCTTGCCATTTCGGCCTCTGCATGGGAAAGACGGGTCATGAAACGTCTTTGTCTTATGCGCCACGCCAAGTCTGATTGGAACCAGCCGGAATTGGAAGATGCCCAACGCACCCTCAACGGGCGCGGCGTCAAATCAGCGGCGTTTCTCGCAGGCTTCATCGTCGATCAGGGCTGGACGCCCGATCATGCTCTGTGTTCAACGGCCGTGCGCGCGCGCTCAACGATCAAGCCTCTCGCAGAAAAACTTCAGGGCCAATGCGCGGTGGAGTATCGCGACGATCTTTATATGGCGATGCCCGGAACACTTTTGGGCGCGGTGCACCAACTCGATGACTCTAACGACACGGTCCTTATCGTGGCGCATAATCCGGGCTTGGAAATGCTTGCGGTTGCGCTAGCCGACGAAGACAGCGACGACCTGTCCGCACGTATGGCCGATCACTTTCCGACCGGGGCATTGGCCGTCTTTCACTTTGACATGGATAAGTGGTCTGACGTTTCAGAAGGCTCAGGGCACGTCGCTTTTTACGGTAAGCCGCGCGAGTTGATGAAAGACAATTGATCTCTAATAGATCGACCCACCGAAATATTGCTCTGAGAGGCGGTCACTCGTTCCGTCCTCAAGCATCGATTGGAGGTGCCTGTTGAGGTTGCCCAACAGTGCTGTGTCTTCTTCCCGAACGACAAGACCGATACCCTCGCCAAAGTAGGTCTCATCACTGACCGGATTTCCCAGAACCCTGCAGCAGGTCTCGTTCCGCAGCCATTGAAGAATTGCCGCATTGTCGCCAAACGCGCGTTCAACTCTTCCTTCAGCGACGAGGCGAAGCGCCACCTTCAGCGAGCGCGTCCCCACCAGCTCGATCCCGGGATAACGTGCTTTCAGATAGGCCTCATGGAGGCTGCTCTCTTGTACGGCGATTTGTGAGCCGTCAGCCTGCACCATATCCACCTCACCCGAGACGGTGTCGCTTGACGCAACAAAGCGGCCGCGCGATCCATAATAGGGGTCAGAGAAGATCACGCCCACAGGGCGGTTTGATGGAATGCGCATAGACGCCGCAACCAGATCGACCTCGCCTCGCGTAAGGGCTGGGATGAGTTCAGCCCAGGGCGTCACCTCATACCGACACTCCCTTTCAAGTCGGCGGCAGAGTTCATTCGCCACGTCAATGTCGAACCCGGCAGGCTTCCCTTCGGCGTCGATGAAGTTGAAGGGCGCAAAATCACCTTCCGTCGCCACTCTCAGAGGCAGCGGGGTGACTTGAACCTCTAGTCTGGGCTCTGTCTCAGGCTGCAATGCCGTCATGGTTTCAGATGGCGCGGTGTCACTCTCCACTTCCCCTGTCTCGACAGCCCTCGGCGCCGGCAGCGGAATGGGAGCATCGGGCGCCGCCACCCAATCGGCACTCTCAAGCGTCGGCACCTCGGCGACAGCCTCGTCTGAAACTTCTTGATCTCCCGCCTCGACCTCCGACGGGATCGACGCGGTGTTGGAAGTCGGAATTGGCTCAGGGGCCGCGCCGTCAGCCTTGGGGGCAGGCGCTGTTCCGACCGGTGTGCCCTCGATCACGATCGCAACCGCGCCGCTCAAAAGGACCACGGCAAGGAGGTTTATGAGAAGGAGCCAGCGCATGGCCGGAGAATGCCGAACGCTCTGAGCGTGGTCCAGTGCCGGGTCTGTTAAAGCAGCCATAGCGTTAACGTGGCCGGCACAACCTATAGGGGAAACGCAGCCCCAGCCTATCTAAAGCCTTGTATTGCATGGGTTAACGATAATTTTACCATGAAATACTTCGTTTATCTTTTGGGCGGGCCGTATGAAGGGGGACAGCAACAATGCCAGTTCCGGGGCCAGTTCCGGGGCCAGGTTAGGGACTGGGATCGGGTCGCCGCAGCCAAGGAGTGGTTTCGGAGAAGCTCAGCCCAATGCCAGCCTCCGACGCCCATTGATTGGCAGCCTGCTGCTGGACCGAGGTGCGGTAACCCCGTCCGGGCTCGCACAAGCCAGAGATCGCCAGGCGCAATCGGGCGTCCGTCTTGGCGATGCGCTCATTGGCCAGGGCGCGGTCCAGGCATTTCAATTCTACCGGGCGCTCGCGGCGCAGCAGGGGGTGCGTTTTATAAATCTCCTTTTGACACCCCCGGACGAAGCCCTTCTGCGCGCTGAAGACATTGCCTTTTATTTGCGGAACCAATGCCTGCCTTGGAAGCGGAATGGCGCGGCTGTGACCTATGTTGCGGTGGACAGAGATAAAGCGTCCGCCGCACTGAGAGAAAAAACAACGGAACCGTTTCTTGTGCATCAGACGGCTCCGCTCGACATTCTACGCACGGTCCAAACCAGATTTGGGAAAGAACTCACCGAGCAAGCCCAATCCTCACTCAGCACGCATCAACCTCACGCGTCAGCGCACCGCTTGCTATCACAGCAACAGAAAGGACGCTGCGTCTTGTTTGTCTGTGCATTACTGACCATGACTGTTCTGCACCCAGAGATCGCGCTTCTGGTCCTCAACGTTGCCACCATCGTCGCCTTCATATCTCTGGCGTGCTTGCGGCTTCTTTCAGTGAAGATCGGCTGGGGACCGCTCGCCCGCGGGAGTAAAGCCAAGCAAAGGACCGCCGACGCAGATCTTCCTCTCTACACGATCATGGTCCCGTTGCTGAAAGAAGCCGCTGTCCTTCCCATTCTGGTGGATGCGCTGCAAAAGTTGGACTACCCGCTCGCGAAGCTCGATATCAAACTCATTCTCGAAGAAACCGATCAAGAAACAATCGCCGCTGCGCGGGCGATGAACCTGCCGGGCAATGTCGACCTTATCCTTGTTCCGACGTCGCACCCCATGACAAAGCCTAAGGCCTGTAACTACGCGCTGGCGTTCGCGCGGGGCGAGTTCCTTGTTGTGTATGATGCGGAAGACATTCCGGGACCTTCGCAGCTGCGAGAGGCGGTACACGCGTTTTGGAAGGCAGGTCCCCGCCTTGCCTGTGTTCAGGCCCCGCTGGCCTATTACAATTGGGACGAGAATTGGCTGACCCGGCACTTCGCGATCGAATATGCGTCGCTCTTCGATCTGCTGCTGCCTGCCCTCGCCCGATTTGGGTTGCCGTTCCCTCTCGGCGGGACGTCTACCCATTTCCGTACCTTTGCCCTGCGAAAAGTTGGCGCCTGGGACCCATACAATGTCACGGAAGATGCCGATCTCGGCTTCCGGCTTTGCGAGAAGGGCTATGCCACCGGCGTTATATCGACACCAACGCTCGAAGAGGCCAATTGTCTCTTGCCGAATTGGATTCGTCAGCGATCGCGTTGGCTCAAGGGATGGATGCAAACCTACATTGTCAGGATGCGTTCGCCAGTGCGTACCTATCGTGCGCTTGGTCCTTCCGGTTTTCTGATCTTACAGATTGTCACGGGCGGCTTTTTGTTGTCGGCCCTCGCCCATCCCCTGTTCTACATCCTCCTGCTCTGGGTATCCTTGACCGGACTCACGCCTATCGAGGGCGTCGGTCCGGCCATACTGGGGTTGCTCAATCTATCTGTGCTCTTTGTCGGCTTCGGGGCCGCCATGATTGCGGGCCTTGTCGGGGCCAGGGCTCGCGGCATGGAGGGGCTCTCGTGGCACATCTTTACGATGCCGCTCTACTGGCTGCTGATTTCCGCCGGCGCCTTCAAGGCGCTCTATCAGCTTTTTGCCAGGCCTCACTACTGGGAGAAAACCGTGCATGGCGTGAGCGCACTCATGCCCGCCTATGCCGCCCGGGCACAGCGCGACCTCACCGAGCGGCGCTAACCGCCGTCAACCTTCAGTTAACGACCGAAGCCTTATACTCGCATAACGGGTGGCTCTGCGTCTCTATACGTTATGCGTGTATCGCGAGACGTATTGCTGTAAGGCCGTCCGATGCGTGATTTCGACCTCTCGCCGCTCTCCTTCCTCGTCGTTGATGACAATAGTCATATGATTTCCATCCTCCGCGAATTGCTGAGGGCTCTGGGTGCCGGCACGGTGCATGACGCCCGAGACGCGGCCGATGCTTTCGAAATCGTGCGCTCATCGCCGATAGACGTCGCCATCGTGGATTACCTGATGGAGCCCTTGGATGGACTTGATTTCATTCGTCTCATTCGAACGGCCAAGGATAGTTACGATCCAGAACTGCCCATTCTGCTGCTCACCGCCCATACGGAACGCGGACGGATAAAGGAAGCCCGGGACGCGGGCGCCAGCGATGTCGTTCAAAAGCCGATTTCCGCCCATCGGCTTTACCAGCGCATTCAAGCAGTGCTCCAGGCAGACAGGCGGTTCATCAAGGCGCCACACTATACCGGGCCCGACAGGCGGCGCCTTCGATCCACGCCACACGCCGGACCAGACCGGCGCGGGGAGTCCAAGCATTAAGGCGTACGTCAGGATAAATCCTAACAACTGGGTAATTTTTAGGTCTTACGATTTAGCTTCAGGTCTTAACAGGACGGGCGCACATGAGCAGCTCTTCAATGGAAGACGTGGACCTCTCGAGCCTGCGTTTTCTCATCGCAGAAGAAAACCGATACATGCTGACCGTATTGCGGCAGCAGCTGAAGGCGTTTGAGATCAAGGAGCTGCTTGAAGCGCGCGACGGGGACGATGCAGCCCACGGCCTTGCCTCCACAGAGGTCGACTTTGCAATCGTTGACAGTGGGATGGAGCCGGTTGACGGGCTCACCTTCACGCGCCACGTGCGAACCGGGAAGGGCGTCCCCAATGCCGAGTTGCCCATCATTGTCCTGATTGCTCATCCGAGTGTTGAAGCCATCGCCGCTGCGCGCGACGCGGGCGCGACGGAAGTCCTTTGCAAACCCGTATCGGCGCAAATGCTGTTTGATCGCATTCAACATTCGATCACCAACAGCCGCGACTTTGTTGTGTCCGACCAGTTTGTCGGTCCGGATCGCCGCCGACGGCGTGATGGTGAGCCGATCACGGGCGATGAACGCCGCGACCGGCCGATAAATGTCTAGCCCAGCGCCAGGAGATTGCGCACCGCGATCACCATCAGCGTGAGCGTCGAGAGCGTGAAGAGCGAGAACCGGACCACGACAATATTGACCGTGTTCTGCACCAGCGAATGAACGATCCGCAGGCCGACATAGGCCCACGCCAAACCGATATTCAGCGGATCGGCGGCACCCGCCAGATGGGTGTAAACAATCAGTGCGTAAAAGATCGTCGGCTGTTCGTGCAGATGATTGTAATTGTCGGCAACCCGCTGTGCTTCCGACGGCAGAAGACCTGCCAATGCACCAGGATGCTGTGCTTGTTGCGGGTCGACATTTGCGGCGTTCATGGCCGGAATGCGTCGCGCATACATCCAAAGCCAAACGATCAGTGTCCAACTCACCAGAACCAAGATCGGTGTCAGAATAGTGCCACCCATGAGTTTCCCCCCTCATTTCTAATTTGGAGCGGGCGAGGAGAATCGAACTCCCGTCTTAAGCTTGGGAAGCTTCTGCTCTACCATTGAGCTACGCCCGCTCAATCCCTTTTTACTAGCGCTCCAGCACCCTGAAGCGCAAGATATCTATTCGGACTATCAGGATGAAGGCGGCGCCATGCCGCCAGGCTTTGGGGGAGAAAGCTATGCGTTGGTGGGCAAAAGGACTTATCGGGCTCGGTGTCGTCGCAGTTGCGGGATATGGCGTCATTCGAATAGGAGGGCCTGACCTGATCTACCCGAGGGTAGATGGCGTGAATTATGGGCCGACGTCCATCTCATTCACGGATACAGACCCGGGAGAGACGATCGGGGGGATCGTTACGCTCGGGCGTGCTGTGGATGAGACCGGCATCGATATGTATATGGTGCATTGGGGTCTCGAAGTGGGCGAACCCGGCACGCAGGACGATGCGGGCAATGGCGACCATGACGGAGACTGCAAGGGTTTTCGCGACACCGGCCATGTGGTGATGTCAATGGTAGACGCTGGGGGCAGCCCTATCACGATGGAGATTCCGCAAGGCACGGAAGTGCCCGAGGATGCGGTCTATTTTGTCGCCCACACCATCTATAGCGGGATCCACAACCTGGCCAAATGTATCCAGATCCCCATCGAAAACGTGGTCGAAGCAGGGTCCTAACCGAGATCACATCTTTGTCAGGCACGCGATAGCCGACCCACAAAGTGCCGGTTGAGTGGTAGGGTCCCCCTCATGAATGACCAAATTCAACCTTTGGCGGAGCATCCCCTTGCGCCCTTTACCGACCCGTTCTTGACGGCGAAAGGCGAAGCGCGCGCGCACGTGAGTCTCAGTAGGTTAGAGACGCTTTGGTTCAATACGGGCACGCTCTGCAATATCGAATGCGCCAGCTGCTATATCGAGTCCAGTCCCAAGAATGATCGCCTGGTCTATCTGACAGAGGCTGACGTTGTGTCTTATCTGAATGAAATTGAGAGAGACAAGCTCGGCACTCGCGAGATTGGTTTCACCGGTGGCGAGCCTTTTATGAACCCGGCCATGGTCGCGATCCTTAAGGACACATTGGAACGCGGGTTTGAGGCGCTGGTCCTCACCAATGCGATGCAGCCGCTGTTGCGTCCCGCTGTGAAACAAGGGGTTGCCGCGCTGGTCGAGAAACATGCTGAGCGCCTCACCTTCCGTGTCAGCCTCGATCACTATTCAGCCAAATTGCACGACGAAGAGAGAGGCCCTGGCGCCTTTGCGAAGGCCATGGAAGGACTGGCGTTCCTCAGCTCCATCGGCGCTCGGATCACGATTGCGGGACGGACCTGCTGGGGCGAGGAAGATAAAAACTCGCGGGCCGGATATGCTCAGCTGTTCAAAGATCAAGCGCTTGCTATCGACGCCAGCGATCCTCTCGCCCTCACCCTTTTCCCTGAGATGGACGAGAGTGTTGAGGTTCCCGAAATCACGACCGCCTGTTGGTCGACTTTGAACGTTGATCCTAACGACATGATGTGCGCCACCAGCCGCATGGTGGTGAAACATAAAGGCGCTGCAAGCCCCACGGTCGCTGCCTGTACCCTGCTGCCCTATGACCCGCAGTTTGATCTTGGCCAGACGCTCGCCGATGCATCAAAAGATGTCGCGCTCAACCATCGGCACTGCGCCAAGTTCTGCGTGCTTGGTGGCGGTTCCTGCAGCGCCTGACCCACGCAAGCGTCAGCCTGCCGCACGCTTAGGTTCTATCGCGCGCCCTCTTACGCTTCCCATCAAACCCCGCCAAAGAAATATTGCGATTTCGCTCTTGATACGGATCAAGGCGAAGGTGTTTAGCGCGGTAAATAATCCGCTTTGAGAAGGCTGGGAGGCTCTCAAAGAGAGGTAAAACGCATGAAGAACTCACTTATCGCTGCGCTTGCGGCCACGGTCGCATTCGCGTCGACGTCGGCTATGGCAGATGTCTATATGCCCGGTCACGAAGTTGCCGGTGTTGTTGTCGGCAACACGATTGAAGGCCAGTACCGGGAATGCGGTGCGGCTCGGAACGACTTTCGCGAGTACTATACCGCCGACGGCAAGATCAAAGGCGAAGAACGCCCGTGTAACCAGACAGGCGACTGGGCGACCTATGGTGGCGCATGGACCGTGGAAGACGGCAAGTTCTGCGTGAACCTGGGGTCTGAGCGCTCAAATGGGTGCTTTGACTATGAAGCCGGCGAAGACGGTACACTCACACGCGTGGGCGAACCGGGCGTTGGCAACACCAACTTCAAAATCTACGACGGCAATCCAAACAATCTCTGATGGATGTCACAAAACCCTTGGAAGCGGCCATCTGGCTGCTTCCTGGGGACCTCTATCGGTAGCGCAAATTATTCCGATTCAATTGATCGATCGACGTGCAGCCCATCAGTTTCATGTCCCGTTCGATCTCTTCCCGCAAAAGCCCGAGCGCGCGTTCCACCCCCGGTTGGCCCGCTGCTGACAGCGCATAGAGATAAAGCCTGCCACCCGAACAGGCTTTGGCGCCAACCGACAATGCTTTGAGCACGTGCGTGCCGCGCTGAATCCCGCCTTCACATATCACATCAATTTTGTCGCCCACCGCATCGACGATCTCTTCCAACTGATCAAAGGGGCTCCGACCGCCGTCGAGTTGACGCCCGCCATGGTTTGACACCATGATCCCGGTACAGCCGATGTCGACCGCGCGCCGGGCGTCCTCCACACTCATGATCCCTTTGAGGGCGAAATGGCCGCCCCATTTCGCACAAAGCGCCTCTGCATCTTTCCAGTTCATGGATTGATCCAGCATGGTTGAGAAATAGTCGCCAATTGATGTTGCGATATCCGTTCCTTCACTCACGTGATCCTGGAGATGAGGCAACTCAAACTTGGCGTGGGTGAAATAGTTGAACGCCCAACGGGGATGTGTGGCGAAACTGAGCAGACTTTGCGGCGTGAGCCGGGGCGGCGAGGTAAACCCTGTCCGGAAATCCCGTTCGCGATTACCGCCGGTGATGGTATCCACGGTGAGCGCCATCACATCGAATTTGGCTGCTTTTGCCCTCTCCAAAATGCTGTCATTGAGACCGCGGTCTTTGTGAAAATAGAACTGGAACATGGTCGGCGCATCGATCATGGCAGAGATTTCCTCCACGCTGACGGTGCCCAGCGACGACACACCAAACATGGTCTGATGTTTTTCCGCCGCGCGGGCGACCGCACGTTCGCCATCATGATGAAAAAGCCGCTGCAGCGCGGTGGGCGCGCAATAGACAGGCATGCCGAGCTTCTTGCCAAAAATCTCTACCGAGAGATCGACGTTTTCTACGCCCGCTAGAACGTTTGGCACGAGGTCACATGCTTCGTAAGCCGCCGTGTTTCGGCGATAGGTCACCTCATCGTCGGCCGCACCGTCTATGTAGTGAAATATGGGTCCCGGCAGGCGCTTTTTTGCAAGCTTCCGAAAATCCTGGAAGTTGTGGCAATGAGACAGGTTCATGTGAGAATTCCTTCAGACCGGCGCCGGTGGAGGTGAGGAGGCGTCGGGAAAACAAAAAAGTCAGGGGGCTTTGAAGTGCTTGGAGAGCTTCAAGCCCTGCTTCTGATAGGACGAGCCGATGCCCTGGCCATACAGTTCGGTCGGCATGTCGGTCAAACGTTCATACAGCAGCCGCCCAATGGTCTGACCGTGCTCGAGAATAAATGGCACGTCATGACTGCGCACTTCCAGCACACCCCGACTGCCGGCGCCGCCCGCGGCGCGCGCGCCAAATCCGGGGTCGAAGAACCCGGCGTAATGAACGCGGAACTCACCGACAAGCGGATTGTAGGGGACCATCTCGGCTGCGTGGGTGGCTGGCACGTGCACGGCTTCTCTGGACGCGAGGATATAAAACTCATCCGGGTCGAGAACCAGCGCACCATCGGCACGGGCATGGATCGGTTCCCAATAATCCAGCGTCTCATAGCCTTCGCGTAGGTCTACATCAATGAGGCCGGAGTGGCGTTTGGCGCGATAGCCGATGAGGCCTGTTTCACCGTCGCCCTTCAGATCAACACTTAAGCCCAGGCCGCCGTCAATATCGGCCACCGCATCATCAACCAAGCGTTCCTGTTCGTGCAGCGTGCGCAGTTCGATATCTGTGTGGGTCGGTTGTCCCCGACGAAACCTGATCTGAGACAGTCTTGAGCCCGCGCGCACAAGAATGGAAAACGTCCGAGGACTGATTTCCAGGTATAGATGCCCCTTGTAGCCAGCCTCGACCTGGTCAAACTCAGACCCATGATCGGTGATCAGCCTCGTAAAGACGTCCAGACGTCCGGTGGAGCTTTTTGGATTGGCGCTTGCACTGGTGCGTTCCGACAAGGCCAGTGCTTCCATGAGCGGCACCAAATAGACACAGCCCGTTTCGAGCACGGCACCTTCCGTAAGATCAATCTTATGGAACGAAAAGGCTTCCACCTTTTCCATGACGCTGGAGTTCCGCCCCGGCAGAAAGCTCGCGCGCAGCCGATAGGCCGTCGGTCCCAACCGCAGATCGAGACTGGCCGGCTGGACCTGATTGTCCTCGATTTCCCGGGTGCCCCAGATTTGCTGATCTTTCACCAGCGCCCGGATCGCGTGCGCAGGCAGAATGCCCGTCGCATGGGCAGCGCCTGCGCGTGCGGCACTCGGCGTCGCACCGTCGTGATCAGGAAAAAGATCGCTGGCGGATTTGGTCATCTGGGCTGGTGAATCTCTCATAAAGTCAAGCTCTGCCCCCGTTATAGGCGGCGCTTGTCCCCGAACCAAGTCCTAAGGGCACTTGACGGCTGGGTGCTGGCGTCCTTATATGCTCTCCAATCCCGTGGTGATTTGAGCCGATCGGCTTGCGGCCACGTAAAATAACTCGCTAAAAGGTCGGGAGGCAGAGCCCCGATCCGTCCGATCGGGGTTTTTTGTTGGGAAGTTAAAGATGAGCCAGTCAGACGCCAAATCAGCCTTTCGCCCTCGAACCCAGGCGGTTCATGGGGGCACCATGCGCTCCCCGTTCGGTGAAACCAGCGAAGCAATGTTCCTGACCTCAGGCTATGTCTATGAGAGCGCAGAAGCAGCCGAAGCCCGGTTCCAGGGCGAGGATGACGGCTTCATCTATAGCCGGTTCGCAAACCCCACGGTCCGTATGTTCGAAGAGCGGATGATTGCGCTGGAAGGCGCCGAAGATGCGCGGGCCACCGCGACCGGCATGGCTGCCGTGACCGCTGCCATGCTCTGCCAATTGTCAGCCGGCGATCATGTGGTGGCTGCCAAGGCGCTCTTTGGCTCTTGCCGCTACATCGTCGAAGAGTTGCTCCCTAGGTTCGGGGTCGAGTCCACCCTGATCGAAGGCACGGACCTGTCGCAGTGGGAGGCCGCCGTACGGCCCAACACAAAGGTCTTTTTCCTCGAAACACCCTCCAACCCGACGCTTGAGATCATTGATCTCAAAGCCGTTGCGGACATCGCCCATAAGGCGGGCGCCCGGCTGGTCATCGACAATGTTTTTGCGACGCCGATCCTGCAGCGCCCCATGGAATATGGCGCTGACGTGGTCGTCTATTCCGCGACCAAACACATTGATGGGCAGGGCCGGTGTCTCGGCGGCATCGTCCTTGCCGACCAGGCCTTTATCGACGACTACCTAGCGAACTTTCTGCGCCAAACAGGCCCCTCGCTCAGCCCCTTCAACGCCTGGGTGATGCTGAAGAGTCTCGAGACGCTCGACCTGCGTGTTCGGGAACATTGCCGCAATGCGCGCAGCGTCGCGCAGGCGCTGGAAGGAAGCTCAAAGGTCATTCGCACGATCTATCCCGGCCTCAAAAGCCATCCGCAATACAAACTCGCAATGGATCAAATGGAGCTCGGGGGCAATATCGTGGCCTTTGAGCTGGACGGCGGGAAAGAGGCAGCGTTCAGATTCGCGAATGCGCTGGAGATCATTTCAATCTCGAATAATCTCGGTGATTCGAAGAGTCTCATTACCCATCCAAGCACGACGACCCATCAGAGACTTGACGAGGCGGCCCGTGCAGAATTGGGGATTACTGATGGACTTTTGCGGCTTTCGGTGGGTCTGGAGGACCCAGCCGACCTGGTGAATGACCTTACCCGGGCGCTGGGTGTCTCATAGTTAATCAATCGGCTCTTGTTTGTTTCGAATTCGTTAGGCATATGAACGAAACGCAACGTCTCGGTAACACCTGGTTAGGTTGCCTCCGGCTAGTCTGGAGGTCCCCTCAGGAGAGCGTCAATGAGATCCTATTTTGTAAATAGCGCAGATGGACAATCACCGGAAACGGTTGGTCTCTACCAGCAGACGACGCGGTCGATCCGCATCGAGGTCGAACCCATCTACCTGTCGGACCAGTCAGATCCGGACCAGGGTTATTACGTCTGGGCCTATACTGTGCTGATTTACAATGAGGGTCGCGAAGCTGTGCAATTGCGGGCACGGCACTGGCAGATCTCCGACAGTCATGGTCAGGTCCATGAGGTCAAAGGAACGGGTGTTGTTGGCGAGCAGCCCGTGATTCTTCCTGGCGAGGTCTATGAATATACAAGCGGTACACCGCTTGCCGCACCGTCGGGGATTATGGTTGGGACCTACCGAATGGAGACCCGTCACGGGGAGACGTTTGATGCCGCAGTCCCGCCCTTCCCGCTCGACTGCCCACATGCAGAGCGGATGATCCACTAGATCTCTTCCCTCAAACATTCAATGCTTCGCTGTACCCTGGATTTGCTCTAATTTAGGCGCTTAAGCATTTCAGGGGTGCGCGCCATCTGGGCGCTGCGTTCCGACGAAGTGCACCCACCCTGGCGGCGGTTCCACCTTGTTCGACACACGACCGATATTCCTCGTCAATGGCATTCTTCTGGCGATGGTCGGCGCCGCCATGTTCCTACCGGCGCTGGTGGATATTGCCGTCGACAATGACGACTGGATCGTCTTCGCCAGTTCCGCCATGCTGACGCTCTTCACGGGCGTGTCTTTCGCGCTGATGACATGGGGCCATGCGGGCAATCTCAGCATTCGCGAAGCGTTTGTGCTCGTCGTCGCTGCCTGGATCGTCCTGCCGGCTTTTGCAGCGCTCCCCTTCGCCTTTTCCGGGCTCGAACTGTCCTATGCGGATGCTTTTTTTGAGGCCATGTCGGGGCTGACCACCACAGGCTCCACGGTGATGTCCGGTCTTGATACAGCGCCGCCCGGTATCCTGCTCTGGCGGAGCCTGCTTCAATGGCTTGGCGGGCTCGGCATCATCGTCATGGCCATCGCGATCCTCCCCATTCTCCAGATTGGGGGGATGCAGTTGTTCAAGGTGGAGGCGTTTGACACGGCTGAAAAGGTTTTGCCGAGTGCAGCGCAACTCGCCATCTCTTTGGTATCCTTTTATGCCGCTGCGACTGGCCTTACTGCGCTGTTCCTTTGGCTTGCCGACATGTCCGCCTTCGATGCGGTCAACCATGCCATGACCTCCATCGCAACCGGCGGCTTCTCGACCAAAGACGGATCCATCGGCCACTTCGCCAGTGCTCAGATCGACTGGATCCTTATCGGGGCCATGATCGTCGGCAGCCTGCCCTTTGCGCTCTATCTCCAGGCCCTCAGAGGGCGCCCCCAAACGCTTTGGAGGGATACCCAGGTCCAGGTGTTTTTTGGCGTGCTGATCGTCTTTGTGGCGTTGATGACTTTCTACGACAAAGCGACGCTGGTAGAACCCGACGCCCTCACCGATCTGCGTTACGCCGCCTTCAATGTCATTTCAATCATGACCGGTACCGGGTACGCCACCCAGGACTATTCCCTCTGGGGACCGTTTGCGACGACGCTCTTTTTCTTCATCATGTTTATCGGCGGCTGCGCCGGGTCCACGTCCTGTGGCATCAAGATCTTTCGGTTCCAGGTTGTCTATGAGGCTGCGGCTGTTCAGGTAAGACGCCTCATCCATCCAAATGGAGTCTTTGTGCCGCACTATAATCGCAAACCGATTGAGGACAGCGTCACTGCGTCTGTGATGAGCTTCATGTTTTTGTTTGCGCTAACCTTTGGCATTGTCTCGATGATGCTCACCCTCATGGGCCTCGACCTCGTAACGGCGCTCTCTTCCGCCGGTACGGCCATTGCCAATGTGGGCCCCGGTCTCGGGCCCGTTGTCGGCCCGTCAGGCAACTTCTCGTCTCTTCCAGACCTCGCAAAGTGGACATTGTCGATGACCATGCTCATTGGCCGTCTTGAAATTTTCACGGTACTGGTCATCTTAACGCCAACCTTCTGGCGCGGATAAGAGAGGCTCCCAATATGGGTACGCGGTATACACCCAAGGAAATGATCGCGAAGCTCATCAGCTTCGACACTGTGAGCCGTCACTCGAATCTCAATCTGATTACATTCCTCGAGGATTATTTGGACGGTTGGAATGTGCCGCATTCCCGCGTTGAAAATGATGATGGGACGAAAGCCAATCTCCTCGCCACACTTGGCCCCGCTGACACCCCCGGTGGGATTGTTCTATCGGGACATACGGATGTGGTGCCGGTGGATGGTCAGGATTGGAGTTCAGATCCTTTCACACTCCGCGAAGCCGACGGTCGTCTCTATGGACGCGGCACCTGCGATATGAAGAGCTTCTTCGCCATCGCCTTGGCTCTGGTGCCCGATTTTCTTGAGCGCGGTCTCTCCGTTCCGATCCATTTTGCCCTGTCCTATGACGAAGAGATCGGCTGCCTCGGTGTGCGGCCGCTGATCGACCAGGCGATCCGGCATCTACCGCGCCCGCAGATTGTGATCGTGGGCGAACCGACGGATATGCTGGTGGTCAATGCCCACAAGAGCATCGACGCTTTCACCACGACAGTCCGTGGTCTCGAAGCACATTCCAGCGCCACCAACGAAGGCGTCAATTCGGTGATGATCGCGGCGGAGATGATCCATTTCATTTCGCAGATCGCTGAAGACATGAAGGCCAAGGGAGACGCAACAGGTCGTTTTGAACCGCCCTATACCAGTGTCCACGTTGGAACGATCAAGGGCGGGACGGCTCTCAACATCATCCCAAAGGAATGCCGGTTTGATTGGGAATTCCGCGCACTACCCGGGCAGGATCCGCAAGAGATCATCGGTCGCGTGACCGAGTTCGCGGAAAAAGAGCTCTTGCCGAAGATGCAGGCAGTTCATCCCGATGCAAGTATTGAAACCGTGCCAGGCGCTCACGTACCGCCGCTTGTTCCTCAGGATGGAACGCCTGGAGAGACTTTGGTTCTGAAGCTCGCAGAACAGAACTCTACCCATGCGGTGTCCTACGGCACGGAAGCAGGTCTCTTCCAGCTCGCTGATATCCCGACGGTGATCTGTGGGCCCGGCAGTATCCTACAAGCGCACAAGCCGGACGAATATGTTCTGTTGTCCCAGGTCGACGCGTGCGAGCGCTTCATGCGTCGACTGATCGACCATGTTGCTGCTTAGGTTTACTGGACGATCAGTTCTGCAAGAGACTTTTCAATCTCACCCGTGAGCACTCGGTCAAACTCGCCCGCCAGCCTTTCGACCAAACGAAAATAGGCGAGATCGCGATCGTTCAACGTCGCACTCTCCAGTACTTCTGCGCTTGCTTCTGCAATCACATCGACAGAATGGGAGGCGCCGGGTGGCCCAACATCTATGTGGTCGAACCGCGCGCGAATGACGCCTACCAGGCGCGTGTCCACCTCGTCCCGAAAGAGACCCTCAAACCCGTCGGATACGCTGACGGTTTCTTCGATCACACCCGCTTCTTCCACAATCAGCGTGATCAGTCCGCGTGTTCCCACCGCGGTGAGCCGTTCCTCCGCCCAGGCGCGAGTCACGGTCGAGGGCGTGACGGTGTGAAGATGCTCAATGTGAGGGCTGCGGAGCGTGGGCTTGTATCGATCGACCAGTTCAATCTTCGCTACATTGAGAGCGATGGGTTCCCGATGTTGAAAGGTGATTGATATTTCTGTCGGGGGCGCCGGCGGGGCGCTCGTGCATCCGCTGACCGCCGAGAAACCAAACACCATGGTTGCAAGTACGATCCAAAAACCGCGCATCGCGCCCCTACCCTCTCAAATCAGCCGGATCAAACGAGTATTCTTCGGCACAAAATTCACATTTGGCTTCAATGCGACCATTCTCCACCATGTGATCCAGATCGTCAGCCCCAAATGTCTTCAGGACGCCCTCAATCCGCTCGCGCGAACAGGGGCAGCCAAACTGCACACTTGCCGGGCTGAAGACCCGCACCCCATCTTCATGATACAGCCGATAGAGCAATCGGTCTGCGGTCACTTCCGGATCCAACAGCTCACCGTCAGTGACGGAGTCGAGCAAGATCGCGGCATGCTCCCAATTCTTTTCCTCTTCGGTGAGCAGCCGTTCGTCATCCGGTTCGCGAAAGCCCGTGAGACCACCATCCTTGGCCAGATGCTGGACCATCACCGCGCCGGCGCGCCAGGTGACCTTTGCGTCTTCACCTGTATCTCCACGCTCGTAGAGAGGGCCCACTGCCATGCGAATCCGGGTCGCAATTTGCTCCGATTGCGCAAAATATTCATGCGCTGCTTCCGTGAGCCCGCGCGCGTCCAATTGCACGATACCCTGGTACCGATCCATGTCGGCGCCTTGGTCAATCGTGAGCGCCAGGTACCCTGTGCCCAAGAGCGCCGTGGGAGACCCAATACCTTTAGCCAAGGCGGTTTCGAGCGCATCGCCATCCAAATGAGCATACCCGCGAATATTACCGGGCGTTTCAAAGTCCGCGACCAGCATTGAGACCGGGCCGTCGGTTTTTGTCTGTAGCGTCAGCTTGCCGTCGAACTTGAGGGCCGTGCCGAGAAGGGCAACCAAGGTCAACGCTTCGCCCAGAAGGATGGAAACCGGTTCCGGGTAGTCATGCCGTGACATGACCTCGGTTATCAGGGGGGAGAGCCGCGCCGCGCGTCCGCGCACGTCTATACCCTCAATCTGGAACGGCACCACAATGTCGTCGCGATGCAGGTTCTCTGTCGTGAGAGGTTGATCGCCTGTGGTCACGCGAGGCACCACGCAAGAATACTCTTTTGAGCGTGCAACCGGTTTTCAGCGCCGTCGAACACAACAGATTGCGGGCCGTCAATCACCTCGGCGGTCATTTCCTCTCCGCGGTGCGCCGGCAGACAATGCATGAAGATTGCCTCCTTATGGGCAGCCGCCATCAAGCGCTCGTCCACCTGATACGGTGCGAGTGAATTGTGTCGGCTCGCGACCAGGTCTTCCGGGTCGCCCATGGACACCCAGGTATCCGCAACAACGCAATCGACACCATCGACGGCCTCGTACGGATCGGTTGTCACCATAAGCCGGGCTCCCTGCTTTTCCGCCCAAGCAACCGTTTCGGCCGGGAGCGCCAGCTCCGGCGGTGAGGCAACACGAAGGTCAAAGTCGAACTGAGCTGCCGCATGCACCCAGGAGACGGCAACATTGTTGCCGTCGCCGGACCAGGCAACGGAACGGTCTTTAATGGGTCCTTTGTGTTCCTCAAAGGTCAGGACATCCGCCATCAGCTGGCAGGGATGCGTTTTGTCGGTCAACCCATTGATGACCGGCACCGTGGCATGCTCCGCCAGCTCCAATAATTTGTCATGGCTGGTTGTGCGGATCATGATCGCATCGACATAGCGCGAGAGAACCCGTGCGGTATCGGCAACGGTTTCGCCCCGCCCCAATTGCATCTCGGCGCCGTTCAGCAAAAGCGTCTCGCCCCCAAGCTGTCGCATTGCCACATCAAAAGACACGCGTGTGCGGGTAGATGGTTTTTCGAAGATCATTGCCAAAAGACGTCCTTCGAGAGGCTTGTCTTTGTCAACGATCCCATGCGGCTGTCCGGAACGCGCATCTTTCCGCAAGCGCGCATCGTCGATCATGGCTCGCAAGTCATCCTTGCTCACTTCATCGAGGTCAAGAAAGTGTTTCGGCGCGCTGGTCATGTCGCGGCCTCCTTCTGAGCCTTCGCGGCGGTCAAGGCGCCGCAGGCGTCGGCGATTGCGTCAATCGCCTGTTCAATATGCGTGTCGTCGATTATGAGCGGCGGCAGTAGACGCACCACATTGTCGCCAGCGCCCACGGTCAAAAGCTTACGCTCAAGCAAAGCGCCCACCAGCTCTGTGTTGGGGATCTTGCACTTCAGACCCAACATCAGGCCCTCACCGCGCACCATTTCAATAATGTCGCTGTGTTCGTCCGCTATCCGGGCGAGTTTCTGTTTCAGCTTGAGCCCTTTTTCGCGGACAGTATCCAGAAAGCCCTCTTCGAGCACCACATCAAGCACAGAATTGGCGACGGCCATGGCCAGCGGATTGCCTCCGAAGGTGGATCCATGGGTCCCTGCGGTCATGCCTTTGGCGGCCTCTTCTGTCGCCAGGCAGGCCCCGATCGGGAAACCGCCGCCGAGCCCTTTCGCAGACGCCATAATGTCCGGCGTGACACCTGCCAGTTCATAGGCATAGAGATGGCCTGTCCGACCGACCCCGGTCTGCACCTCATCCAAAACCAACAGGATGCCTGCGTCGTCACAGATGGTCCGGATCGATTGCAGCGCTGTGAGCTCCCAGGGGCGAATGCCGCCCTCACCTTCAATCGGCTCAAGCAGGACGCCCGCCGTGTTGGGGCCAATCGCCTCTTTCAGCGCCTTGAGATCGCCCATAGGGACCTGGACGAAGCCCGGCATGGGCCGTCCAAAGCCTTCGAGGTATTTCTCCTGCCCACCGGCGGCGATAGTCGCCAAGGTTCTGCCGTGGAACGCGCCTTCAAAGGTGATGAGCTCGTCGCGCTCCGGCGCACCGTTTACCGCATGAAATTTGCGCGCCATCTTGATGGAGCACTCAAGCGCCTCCGCACCAGAGTTGGTGAAGAAGACAGTATCGGCAAAGGTGGCTGCGACCAGGCGCTCAGCCAAGCGCTGCTGACCCGGGATGCGGTACAGGTTGGACGTGTGCCAGAGCTTCTTCGCTTGGGCTTCCAGCGCCTCTACCAAACGCGGGTGCGCATGCCCCAGCGAGGCGACGGCGATGCCGGCCCCGAAATCCAGGTAGGTCTCACCCGCAGGCGTTGTCAAAAATGGTCCGTTGCCGCTCTCAAATTCGAGGTCGGCCCGACCGTAGGTCGGCAGTATGGGCGTAATCATCGGTTCGCTCCCGAACGCCAATGAAAAAAGCCGCCGGGCGCCGGCGGCTGTTCAAGAAGCGCCGGAGTATCCTCAAAGAGAGGGCTTTTGTCAATTGGCTGAAATGGCAAGTCACGTGAAATAGTTGTGACTTCTCAATAGGTTAGGCCTTTAGACGATAGCCTCGTCGGAGCACCCTGTCGGAGATCACCCACAGCACCACGTTGCACCCAATTGTTACAAGGACGCCCGTCATGATGTCGCCGTCGGAGACGCCCGTGAATGCGTAGCGGAAACCATCGATCAGATAGAAGAAGGGGTTGTACTGGGTGAAGATATAGGCGAATTCCGGCAGCTGCTTCACCGAATAGAAGGTGCCGGACAGGAAGGCCAAGGGTGTGATGATGAAGTTGGTGACGGCTTGCAGATGGTCGAATTTCTCCGCCCAGATGCCACCCAGCATGCCGAGCAGTGAGAGCATCAAGGAGGCGCCGACAGAAAAGAAGACCACCGCCCACAGGTGCTCAATCGACAGGCTCACAAAAGGCAGCATGCCAATGGCGGTTACAAGACCGACAAACACGCCCCGTGTCACGCCTGCCATGGCGAAGCCAATATTGAGCTCGCCAGCCGACAAAGGCGGCATCAGGACGTCGACAATATTGCCTTGAACCTTTGAAATCAGGATTGAAGAAGACGTGTTGGCAAAGGCGTTCTGCAACATGGTCATCATAATGAGGCCGGGTGCCAGAAACTCTGCGAAGGGCACGCCGTTAACGTCCGGCCGGAGACGTCCGAGTGCCAATGAGAAGATCGCGAGGAACAGGAGAGTCGTGACCACAGGTGCGAGAACGGTCTGGGTGATGACCTTGATAAAGCGCTGAACTTCTTTCAGGTACAGTGTCCAAAGGCCCAGCCAATTGAACGACCCGAAATGCCGCGCGCCTTCTGGTAGGTAATTGTCTTGGCTCATATCGTCGGCCCCAATCCGCGCGCGTCACCGCCGCGCTTGTTTCAAGCGTCTCACCTATCACGTTTGATCCAGATAATCCGCCCCGGCTCCGGAGATAGGCGATTGGCAGCCTAACCGCAATGACCCGGCGGCGCTTTTTCCTAAAACGCGCAGGGTTTTTCTCCGGGCACACGAATTCCGGTCAGCGCTGATGCATTTTCTGTGGATAAGCGGCTTCGGCCCTTAACCAAATCTTGCGCCAAACACCCCTCATTTTGTATATTGAGGCTTCATGTACACGACATCTAGTGCGGTCCAGCGGCGGGCGTTAACCTTTTCAGGGTATTCAGACCTATTTATTGCGGATCGAGCTGAGGTGCTTATCGAGGGGCCGGCGACCATTTTCGGCGCCATTTCAAGGGGATAGCGAGCCATGTGGACGGAAGAACGGGTTGAACTTCTCAAGAAGCTGTGGGCAGAAGGCTTAAGTGCAAGCCAGGTGGCCAAACAGCTGGGCGGTGTCACGCGGAATGCGGTCATTGGGAAAATCCACCGTCTTGGTCTTTCAGGCCGGGCAACAACCAACCGTGCACCCCGTGCACGGCCATCCACACCGCGCGCTGCAGCGCCACGGCCGCAACAGCCTTCGGCGCCCCGGCCTGTGGAAGCAAAAGAAGAGCCGGTCATGCCGGAACCTGATCCGCAGCCCCTCGTCCCTGTCGAAGTGACCCCTGGTCAGCTGGCGACCGTGCTGACGCTCACCGAACACACGTGCAAATGGCCCATCGGCGACCCAGGCACAGACGATTTCCATTTTTGCGGGCACAAGGCAGAGGCCGGAAACCCCTATTGTGCCACCCACGCCAAGCTTGCCTATCAACCGGTGCAGCCACGGCGGCGCGCCGATCGTCCGCGGGCAAAAACGGGTTTTGCCAGCTGATCGATGTCGATAGCTTACAAAGAAAAAGCCAGCGTCTGACGCTGGCTTTTTTGTTTGGACCGCAAAGATGCAGCTTAGTTCATAAACTGCTCGTCCAGCGCGTACCCGGCCGCGCGCACGGTGCGGATGGGATCACGCTGCCCTTTGAGGTTGAGCGCTTTGCGAAGCCGACCGATATGCACGTCCACAGTCCGGGCTTCCACATAGACATCCGATCCCCACACCGCATCCAGAAGCTGTGCGCGACTGAAAACGCGCCCCGGGTGCTGCATGAGATGTTCCAGCAGACGATATTCCGTCGGACCCAGGTGAATTTCGCGTTCGCCGCGGCGCACCCTGTGGGACGAACGGTCCATCACCACATCGCCGAAGGTCACGATATCTTCAGCAAGCGCAGGGCGAATACGTCGCAACACCGCACGAATGCGGGCCATCAATTCAGTCGTCGAAAACGGTTTCGTGATGTAGTCATCGGCGCCGGTATCAAGACCCCGAATGCGATCGGCTTCTTCGCCGCGCGCGGTGATCATGACGATGGGCAGGTTGCGTGTCTCCGACCTGGAGCGCAGACGCCGGCAAAGCTCGATCCCCGACAGGCTCGGCAGCATCCAGTCGAGCAGAATGAGATCCGGTTCTACCTCGCGCACCAACATCGCAGCTTCTTCGCCGTCTGCGGTTGCCACCACGTTGTAGCCTTCTTTCTCCAGGTTGTATTGGAGCAGCATCGAGAGCGCTTCTTCGTCTTCCACAACCAGAACTGTAGGCTTCATCGTTGTGCGCCGTGTTGTTGAGCCTGCTCCGGCTGACGGGTTTGCATCCACTTCCATTTCAAGGGCCATCTTATACCTCTGGCATCTTCCTGGCGATTGCTCGCCAACTCACGCCCCTTCGCATTGAGGCGTTGCTTAGGTTCCAGTCGCCACCGATGTGGTGCTGGTTTTGTCGCCCTTCGGGCGTTCTCCGACGATCCTGTCGCCTGTCACCAAATAGCTGACAGTCTCGGCAATGTTTGTTGCGTGATCACCAATCCGTTCGATGTTCTTTGCGACAAACAGGAGATGCGTACACATGCCGATCGTCCGGGGGTCTTCCATCATGTAGGTGAGAAGCTCCCGAAAGACTGAGTTGTACATCTCGTCAATCTCTTCGTCGGACAGCCACACCTTGTTGGCCATGTCGACATCGCGGTTGGTGTAGGCATCAAGCACCAGCTTGAGTTGCCCCAGCGCCAGCTTGCCCATGCGGCTTAGGCCCTGCACAAGCTTGTTTGGGGTTTCATAGTCCTCAAAGATCACCAGTGATCGCTTGGAGATATTCTTGGCGAGGTCGCCAATACGCTCCAGATCGGCCGCGATTTTGATAGCTGCCATCGCTTCACGCAGGTCAAGCGCCATAGGCTGGCGCAGGGCGATCAGCTCAACCGCATTCTCTTCAATGAGCAGCTCCAGGTCATCCAGCTGCTGATCCTGCTCGACGGTGCGGTCCGCCAATTTCATGTCCCGCCGGGTGATCGCGTCAATCGCGCTTTGCAACTGCGCCTCTGCGAGACCGCCCATTTTCGACACATTGGTGGCGAGCTGTTCGAGCTCTTCCGAAAAGGATGTAACGATGTGATCAGTCAAGATCCTGTCTCCTCAAGCCTTGCTGGGCGCTTAACCGAACCGGCCGGTAATGTAGTCGAGCGTGCGCTCATCTTGCGGCTTCGTGAAAATGTCGCTGGTCGCTCCCTCTTCGACCAACACGCCCATATGGAAGAACGCAGTGCGCTGTGACACACGGGCTGCCTGCTGCATGGAGTGTGTCACGATGACAATCGTGAATTTCTCTCGTAGCTCATCGATGAGTTCTTCGATGCGGGCGGTTGCGATCGGGTCAAGCGCGGAACAGGGCTCATCCATCAAGATCACTTCCGGGTTCACTGCGATTGCGCGCGCAATGCAAAGTCGCTGTTGCTGGCCGCCCGAAAGACCCGTGCCCGGATTGTCGAGGCGGTCTTTCACCTCTTCCCAAAGGCCGGCTTTGCGCAGGCTTGTTTCTACAATCTCATCCAGCTCCGCCGAGTCGCTGGCCTGGCCGTGAATCCGGGGCCCATAAGCAATATTGTCGTAAATCGATTTCGGGAACGGGTTCGGTTTCTGGAAAACCATGCCGACGCGTGCGCGCAGTTCCACGACGTCCAGACCAGAACGATAGATGTCCGTGCCATCGACCTTGATTTCGCCCTCAATCCGGCAGCCGTCGATGACATCATTCATCCGGTTGATGCATCGCAGGAAGGTGGATTTGCCGCACCCGGACGGACCGATCAGCGATGTGACCTGACGTTCACGAATGTTGAGATTCACATCGAACAAGGCCTGTTTTTCGCCGTAGTAGACGGAGACATCCTTGCCCGTGATCTTGTGATTGATCTCTTCCGGCTTTTCAGACGGTGTTTCAGACTTAATGGCTTCAGCGACCGACATGATCTGATCCTTTACCAGCGGCGTTCAAAACGCTTACGCAACATTACCGCGATGGCGTTCATGGTGATGAGGAAACCAAGGAGCACCATGATGGCGGCGCTCGTCTTAGCTACAAAGGCTCGTTCCGGGCTGTCTGCCCAGATGTAGATTTGAACCGGAAGTACAGTCGACGGATCGGTGACCGACGACGGCACGTCCACAATGAAGGCCACCATGCCGATCATCAGCAGCGGTGCGGTTTCACCCAGGGCCTGCGCCATCCCGATGATTGTTCCGGTGAGAATTCCCGGCATCGCCAAGGGAAGAACGTGGTGAGTGACCACCTGCAGATCAGACGCGCCGACACCCAACGCCGCTTCACGAATAGACGGGGGGACCGCCTTTAGAGCTGCGCGGGTTGCAATGATGATGGTTGGCAGCGTCATAAGCGCCAGCACCAGACCCCCGACAAGGGGCGCCGAGCGCGGCATGCCGAAGAAACTCAGGAAGACGGCAAGACCCAACAGCCCGAACACGATTGACGGGACGGCTGCCAGATTGTTGATGTTCACCTCAATGAGGTCCGTCCAGCGGTTCTTCGGCGCGAACTCTTCCAGATAGACGGCGGCAGACACGCCCAGCGGGAAGCTCACCGCCAGCGTCACAATCAGCGTGAGGAACGACCCGACGACCGCACCCCAGATCCCTGCGAGTTCCGGCTCCCGACTGTCACCTGTCGAAAAGAAAGCCGTGTTGAACTGGAGATCAACCCGTCCATCCGCATCGAGCGCATCGACCCAGGCAATTTCATTGTCTTTAACACGGCGATCAGACTCCGCGGTTTCGCGATCAATCTGGCCCTTATTGAAAGTGTCAATGTCGTCAGATGTTACCAGCCAGACGGACTGCGTCGTCCCGATAATTGAAGGATCATCCAAGACCATCTCGCTCAGCGGGCGGTAGGCCCCATTGGAAAGCAGGCGCCCAAGGGTCCTCTTCTCCCGGCGTTCCGTGACCTCCGGGAAAAGCTCGTAGAGACCGCGCTTGGCCAAGGCCTGATAATTTGCGGTCCGCAGGGCCCGCTCATCGCGGTTCCCGGCAGGGTCGATGACAGATTCGTCGAAATAGACATCCACCTGAATGTAAGTCTGGAAAAACGCCGGGGCGCCCTGGAAGGAGATCGTGCCGAGCAATATGCCCAGAATAGCGACCGCAATAGCGATCGCGCCCAATCCATAGGCCCGAAAGCGGCGCTCAGCCGCATACCTCTTTCGAAGGCGCTCAGATAGCTCCGTCTGTTTTGTATCGGCGGCGTTGGAGATGGCCATATCAGTCATATTTCTCGCGGTACCTCCGGACGACACTGAGTGCGATCATGTTCAGCCCGAGAGTGATGATGAAGAGCACCAGCCCTAGAGCAAAGGCCGCCAGAGTTTTGGCGCTGTCGAATTCCTGGTCACCCACAAGGAGGGTGACGATTTGTACGGTCACGGTGGTCACTGCTTCCAACGGATTGGCTGTGAGGTTGGCCGCGAGGCCGGCTGCCATCACCACGATCATTGTTTCGCCGATGGCCCGGGAAATCGCGAGCAGTACAGCGCCGACAATCCCCGGCAGGGCCGCCGGCAAGATGACCTGTTTGATGGTTTCAGATTGGGTCGCGCCGAGGGCATAGGCCCCGTCGCGCAGCGATTGTGGCACCGCATTCATGACGTCATCTGAGAGGGACGAGACGAACGGGATAATCATGACGCCCATCACCATACCCGCGGCCAGTGCCGATTCAGATGAAACGACCAGCCCAGCAGCTTCCCCCGTCTGACGGAAGAACGGAGCAACCGTCAGGGCGGCAAAGAAGCCATAGACAACTGTTGGAATACCGGCGAGCACCTCTAGAACGGGTTTGGCGACCGATCGAAGTCTGGGGCCAGCATATTCGGACATATAAATCGCAGAGAGCAGCCCAATCGGCACCGCGACCAGCATGGCCAGCGCCGTAATCATGAACGTCCCTGCGAAAATCGGGACTGCACCGAAAGCGCCGGACGAGCCCACCTGTTCGGCCCGGAGCGCCGTTTGCGGGCTCCAGTTGAGCCCGAAGAGAAACTCGCTGACGCTGACCTTGTCGAAGAAACGCAGGGTTTCGAAAATCAGGGACAGAATGATGCCGACCGTTGTCAGGATCGCGATGGTCGATGCAACAACCATGATGACGCGGATGACCCTCTCGACGCGATTGCGCGCCCGGAAATCAGCTGTTTGGCTTTTCCGCGCGAGATAGAGACCATAGATGGCGACCGAGAGCGCCACGACAATGAGCGCGGCGTGGCTCGTCCACTGGAGCGACAGATAGTGTTCTGCGGCCGCGGCCAGCGCTGGGTCGATCTCGCGGCTGACAATATTGCCTGAGGTGAGGTTGCGAATGTCGGCGACCAACAGGCTTAGCTGCGCGGGTTCCAGCGCGCGCGCTCCGGGGATCGCTTCGATCACAATATATTCGATGATGGATGGTTCTAAGATCAGCCAAGCGGCGACCAGCAAAAGCGCCGGCAGTCCGCACCAAATGGCAACATAAGAACCATGATAGCTCGGAAGAGAATGCAATACGGAGAGATGTTCACCGCCAGCCAAGAGGCGCGCCCGAGATCTCCCCATCCAGTACCCGAACAGTGTCAGGATAAGGATCGTCACAACCAGTACAGAGGTGTCCATCTCGCCCGCCAGAATGACTCTTGTATCGTTACTTTTTTAAAGGGTTCAGGCGGGCCCGAAGGCCCGCCTGACACGAATTACATGGCAAGTGGTGCCAGGGTTGTCGCAGAACCGCGGATTGCCTCACGGTCAGCTTCTGGAAGCGGGATCAGACCCTTGTCGATGAGGTAACCGTCTGGGCCCCAAGCGCCTTCGCTTGTGAACTCAGCAAGGAACTCTTCGATGCCAGGAACCGTTCCGACATGCTCCTGCTTCACATAGAAAAAGAGGGAGCGGGAGATCGGGTACTCGCCACCAGCAATGTTTTCGAAAGTTGGGGCGTTACCGTCTACGATCGATCCTTTGAGGCGATCAGAGTTCTGGTCCAGGAAGGAGAAGCCGAAGATACCGAGAGCGTTTGGATTAGCTGTCAGCTTCTGAACGATCAGGTTGTCGTTCTCACCAGCTTCAACGAAGGCGCCATCTTCACGCACAGCGTGCGCAATGGATTTGAAAGCCTTCTTGTCTTCTTTGCGGAGTGCTTTCAGCTCAGGGAAGGTCTTCGCGCCCGCTTCCATGGCAAGCTCGACAAAAGCGTCACGCGTACCTGACGTTGGGGGAGGACCAAGAACCTCGATGCGGAGGTCTGGGAGCTGAGGGTTCACGTCAGACCAGTTGGTGTGCGGGTTTTCGATGAAGCCGCCATTGCCATCTGGGATTTCCTTAGCAAGCGCCAGGAAGATGTCGCGGGTCGTCAGGTAGAACTCGGCACCCTCTTTGGAGTTTGCCAGAACAATGCCGTCAAAACCGATTTTCACTTCGGTGATGGTGATGCCGGCGTCTGTGCACTTACCGAATTCAGAGTCTTTGATCCGGCGCGATGCGTTGGTGATGTCTGGATGCTCAAGACCAACACCTGCGCAGAACAGCTTCATGCCGCCGCCAGAACCGGTTGATTCAACAACAGGTGTGCTGAAGGACGTTGTCTGACCGAAACGCTCGGCTACAGCCGTTGAGAATGGGAAGACTGTTGATGAGCCAACAATCTGGATTTGGTCACGGGCCTCTGCGACGCCCGCCATGGTGAAAGACGCAACGGCAACAGATGCTGCAACCGCCACGTTCTGGGCCAGGTTTTTAAAGTTCACGGTTATTCTCCAATCCGTTGGATATCCCTGCCAATCAAGCCGGGCCGCGTGAGTGTTGAGCCACTTCGCCTGCCCCCTCGAAGCCAGAAAGATGCCGGGTTCTTCCGGTCGTTCTTCCTGATGCGGGAGGCACGCTATGGCCGGTCCACGAAGGGAATACGACAGAACTGTAACAGTTATATGACAACCCAACCAATTGAATTTGTTGGATTTTTTTCCTAAGCGGTCGGGAAACGCACTGAAAACGTGGATCCTTCACCCACAATGCTGTCGCATCTGAGCTCGGTGCCATGGCGTTTCAGGATGTGTTTAACAATGGCCAGGCCCAGGCCCGTTCCGCCCCGCTCCCGGCTGGTGGCCACGTCCGTGCGGTAGAATCTCTCAGTAAGCCTGGGGATTTGCTCCCGCGCGATGCCCGGGCCGAAGTCCCTGACCTTCAGCTCGACGCGATTCCCTTCGGACGAATCGCGGCTCCCGTCCAAGCGGTCGGCTGATATCTCTATGCGGCCTCCGCTCTGACCATATTTCACGGCATTATCGACCAGGTTCTGGACAACCTGATGGAGTTCATCCCAATCGCCTTTGACCATGGGAAGGTCGTCCGGGACCGCCACGTCAATGGCGACCTGATCCCGCTCAGCAATCGGACCTACAGCATCGACAACATCTTTCACAAGGCCGGCGATGCTTACGGTGCCACGGGGCGGCAGGTGCTCGCGGAGCTCAATACGACTGAGAGAGAGAAGGTCCTCGATGAGGCGCTGCATGCGCGTTGTCTGTTCGCCCATGATCGTAAGAAAGCGTTCCTGGGCCTCCGCATCATCCTTCGCAGGACCCTGAAGCGTTTCGATGAAACCGGAGAGCGACGCCAACGGCGTTTTCAACTCGTGGCTCGCATTGGCCACAAAGTCGACCCGCATCTGTTCAACGCGTTTCATGTCCGTCACATCGTGGAGCGCGAGCAGCGTCGGTGTACCGCTGCCATCATTCTCAGCTGTCTCAGCCGGTGTGATCACCGCCTGATAATGATGTTCGACGGGAACCGGGCGAATATATTCAATCTCTTCGGCACCCCCGCCCCGGCGCACCCGCTCGATCGCATCCAGTAGCACAGGTTCGCGCAAAACCGACGGCACGAGTTTCCCCGTTGCTGCGAGGCCGACGAACCGTTCAGCCGATCGGTTGTGGTAGATGATGCGCCCGTCCCCATCCAGGAGCACGACCGCATCCAGCATTTGCTCCAGGACATCGCTGCCAATGCCTTCGCGGGACTGGGCGGCTTGACTGTCTGCAATTGCGCGGGCCACATCCCGGCGACGGCGGTCCTCAGAGAAATAGGCCTGACCAATACCCCCAAAGGCAATCGTAAAGAACCCGATGATGGAGAGGTCGATTGATGTCCAACCGGCGAGGTAGAGAAAGCCGAAGATCAAACCCGCGACGACAATCAGCAGCCGCGCCTGCACAATCGCAACTGCCACAATGTCCGGCGCCGGCCGTTTCCGGCCGTCTCGTTTGGCTCCTTCATGTTGGTCGACAGTTGCCATGTCCCACTCCACCCGATCCCACGCGGCTTTCCTCGCGTGACAGAATCGCTCCTTGTGCGGTGTTCATATGAAACTAATACGACAATCTCAACGATCCCCGCTATTCCGCCTGATTTCCGCCGTTTTCGGACGAATTGGGCTCCAATAGGCAACAGGGGGGCGACAGAGCCGGTTTAACCCTCTATAAGAACCCAAAATGACAATTTGTCATGTCGAACTTGAGACATCAGGGAAGAAAGCAAATGACCGAGATCGCCGGAAAAGTCGCCATCGTTACAGGTGCTGCCAGTGGCATTGGCCGCGCAACCGCTGAGCTTCTGTCACGCGAAGGCGCCAAACACGTCGCGATCACGGATGTGAACCGCGAAGGGCTGGAAGAAACCGCGAAGATCATCCGGGACGCAGGCGGCAATGTCTCCACCCACATCATTGATGTGGCCGACAAGGATGCGGTCTACAGCTTTGCCGACCAAATTGCCGCTGACCATGGCGGGGCCGACATTGTCATCAACAATGCAGGTGTCGCGCAGATGGCCCGCGTCGAGGATCTCACGTACGAAGATTTTGAGTGGGTCATGAATATCGACTTCTGGGGCATGGTCTATGGCTCCAAAGCTTTCCTGCCACAGCTGCAGGCGAAAGGCGCCGGGCACATTGTGAATGTCTCCAGTATTTTCGGCCTGATCTCGGTGCCCACACAGGCCGCCTATAACTCCGCCAAGTTCGCCATCCGCGGCTTTACCGAAGCGCTGCTTCAGGAGTTTGCGGACACAGACATCAAAGTCTCCAGCGTGCATCCGGGTGGCATCAAGACGAACATCGTGCGCAATGCGCGCTTCCTGCAAAGCACGACGACAAGTGAGCGGGAAGAGGCGGTGAGCGGGTTCGACCAGCTTGCCCGCACAACGCCGGCAAAGGCCGCCGAGACGATCGTCAACGGCATCAAGAAAAACAAAAAGCGCATCCTGATCGGGTTTGACGCGCGGCTTGTCGATTGGGCGCAGCGTCTCCTGCCAACCCGCTATGGGTTCATGTTCCGCCGTCAGGCGGAAGGCTCCGGCATGAATCTCGACTAGGTACCGGTGCCCCGCGACTGGCACCCTTCAGGTGCCGCCCTTTGAATTGAGGAGACGCGTCCTTATCTTGTCTCTGCAGATAGAAGGTCGGGCGTTCTGCCCGACGTGGGTCTGGCATTCAGGGAGAGAGCCATGCTGGTCGTGACAGGAATTATCGAAATTGATGAAGGCAGCGTCGCGGCTGCAAAGGAGCTCGCCGGCCCCATGGGCACCGCCAGCCGCGCCGAAGCCGGGTGCCATGAATATGCCTTCTATCAGGATCTCGAAGACCCGACCCGCATTCGCATTTATGAAGAGTGGGACGACCAGGCCGCCCTTGAGGCCCATTTCGCCACGCCGCACATGGCGACATTCATTGAAGGCATGAGCAAGCTCACCATCAAGTCGATGAATACGGTGAAGTTCGAGCGCGGCGAGACATCACCTGTGCGGTGACTCGGCACTCAATTCCCGCGCAAGGACGCGGCGGGCGGCACGTTCGAAGTCGGGCTCCAGATAGGGCGTGAGCACGTCAACAATCTGCGTGACGCCTTCGATCAGATCTTCCCGTGTCACCATCTGTGTGGGCGACATGGTCTGCTTGTAGCGGATCCAGTTAGTCCAGATGAGCCAGGTATTGAGCCCCAGGGAGCGAAACCCGTTCCGCCCCTTTGGCTTCGCCATGTTGCCGTCTTTGTAAAACTGCCGGGCGAGACCTTCGAGACCATCAACCGTTTCGGCCTGCACTCTGCGGTAGCGCTCTGCTAGCACCTCATCTTTTCGCAAAAGCTGCAGCAGCCCGCCAAAAAAGAAGCGGTTGCCCCAGACCAACTCAAGCGAGCGGAGATAGAAGCCCGCGAAGCGTGCCGGGCTGATGGGGATTTCGACGTCCTCTGTCAGAAGAACATGGAGCGCCTTTTCCATGTCGTCGAACAGGATGCGGACGATCTCTTCCTTGTTCTTGAAATGATAATAAAGGTTGCCGGGACTGATTTTGAGCGCTTCCGCGATCTGCGTGGTGCCGATGGCATCGGCGCCGTGCTCATTCATTAAAGCCCGGGTTTCCTTGATTATTCGCTCTTTATTGCCCATGCCCCCTCATAGCAGATGGGAGCCTGCCGAAACAGGCTTGACAATGCTGAATTTAGAGGAAATACTCTAATTAGAGTTTTTCCTCTAGAGCCGCGTCGGTCCCGACTATGTCGGCACCTGGCTCTAGTTCTTTTTTGGACGCATTTCCGGACGGATAACCGCCAGGATCAGAATTGGCACTTATCCTGGAAATGCTTGATCGAAAAACGAGGGTACCATGACAGACCTGACGATCGACACTGGCCGTTCCCCGCGTGCGCGTATGGAAGTAAGACGAGTTCCCTTTTCCTATGAAACACGGACACCCAAAGAGCGGGCCGGTCATTGGAACCCGGGCAGCCCTGAATTCTCCCACATCGTGAATGCCGCATCGCTCGCCATGCCCTATCTCGAGCCCTATCTCATCAAGACCATGCGTCAGGCGCGGGACAAGATCACCGATCCCAAATTGCAGAAAGAACTCGACCTTTACTGCGCGCAGGAGGCGACCCATTTCCGCCAGCACAAGAAATTCAACGATACGCTGACAGAGGCAGGCTACGCGGCCACGCACAACCTCGAAGCTAAACTCGACAAAGACTATAAGGATCTGGGTGAGAAGAAGTCGCTGAAGTTCAACCTGGCCTATGCGGAAGGGTTTGAGTCCATGGCGCTCGCCATTGGTCATATGCTGATCGAAGACCGTGAGTTTCTTTTCGGCAATAGCGACACCGCTGTCGCCTCGCTGGTTCTGTGGCATTTCGTGGAGGAGATCGAACACAAAAACGTCGCCTTCGACGTGTTCGACCATGTGGATGGTAGCTATTTCTGGCGCATTGTCGGGCTGATCTATGCGACGGTCCATATCATGTGGCGGACGGGCCAGGGCTATCGCGCCCTGCTCCGGGAAGATGGTCTCTGGAACAGGTTCGCGACGCGCTGGCGCATGGCCAAGATGCTCGGTCGCATTTACCGAAAGATTCTTCCAAAGATGGCGAAAATCTTCAAGCCCACCTATCACCCCTCCAAGGTCGCCGATCCGACCTGGGGCCTTGATTGGGCAGAGCTTTTCGATAAGGCACCGGAAGGGGCGGCCAATCTCGATACGACGCGGCTCCACGAACCGCAGCCTGTTGCACTGACTTAAACAAAAGACTTGGTAGGGCATGTCCGAAAGCTGAAGGCTGCTCCTTCAGCTAGATATGTTCTTGAGGCTTAAGGGGGGACCTATGTCACAAGCAGATCACTCAACCATCACCCCGCGCATGCAGACCTTGCTCCTGCTCAATGGCGTGGGCCTTTTTATTGTCGGCATCATCTTCGGGTGGGCGTGGTTTTTCCATCTCCTGGGAGAGATTGTACTCTGGCCCTTGCCCATTCAGATCGAGATTGAAATCCCGGGAGACTCCCGCGGGTTCCGGATGGGGCACATGGAAGCGATCACCCACGGCCTTCTGCTGATGGCTTTTGCGTTCGCGGGCAAATTCATGCTGCTGAGCAAACGGGAATATGCGGTCTTCTTCTGGTCCGCCCTGATTAATGGCTGGCTCTTCACCCTGCCCGCCATGGCCAACGCCTTTGCCGGGACGCGCGGCCTGGCCTTTGGCGGCGGCCCCTTCAAGCCCGGTCTCGCCAATGACATTATCTACCTGTTCGGGTGGCCGCCGGTGATTGCCGTCCACATTCTCTTTGCCGTGGTGGTGCTGGGCCTCGTCCGGCATCTGCGGACCCAATAAAAATCGGATACAAAAAAGAGCCGCTGGGAGCGGCTCTTTTGCTGTCTGCAGTTGGAACGCTGGGGATCGATACAGCTGTCTGCTGCGTCGCGTTTTCGAACCACAAAAGTCTGCAACTTTTGTTGAAAACGCTCTTTGGCTACGTCGCGTTTTCGAACCACAAAAGTCTGCAACTTTTGTTGAAAACGCTTTAGTGCCACCAACCGCGGCGACGGTGATTGGCAGCACCGTCTAACAGTTCTTTCTGCTCCGCATCGAGCGTGTTGTAGAAGGCCTCAAAGGCGGGCCGGATTGTCTGGATGGTTTTCAGGCCGACGGCAACAGCTTCTTCCGCCATAGCAAGGCGCTCCGTTGCGGGGGCGGCATCGGCCGCGCGCGCTTCATCCACCTTGCCGCAGAAGGTCGTGATTTCGCCGCCGCCCTGTCGGACCGCCGCGATCAGATCATCCCAGGCGGCCTGCTGTGTCGAGGTGAAGACCACCTCTTCTTCCGCATGCTCCATCATTTCTTCAACGAAGTGGTCAACACGACGCTCGCAGCGCGCGGCGGCCGTTCTCTCGCCCCACCCGAACCATGAGGCGTTCTGCACCTCAGCGTCTTCTGCGTTGGCGGGGCCCACGATTGCCAGAATAGCCACGACGAGGGCGAACGCGCCTGCCGCAAAGGTATTGACGGTCATGCTCTGGGCGATGGGGGAAGGTCTATGGAACATTGTTCTATCTCCAGGATCGGGGCTTTTGTCTGCCTCCTCAATCTGGGGTGTCCGGCGGCATTTATCCTCTCTGGGCCGTATCGAATTGTAACGGATTGTAACAGGCCGCTCCCTGTTAAGGCGCCTGTTACCCAGCGTTACAAAAATATGGCGATGGCCCGCGGATAATGGACTAAATTTGGATCATGAGCAGTTTACCCCACCTTCTGGTCGTCGATGATGACCGGGAAATTCGCGATCTCGTTAAACGCTTTCTGACCAAACACGGCTTCCGCGTGACTCTGGCAGAGGACGGAGTTTCCTGCATGGCCGCGATTGAGGCCGGCAAGTTCGATCTGGTGGTGCTGGACGTCATGATGCCGGGCGAGGATGGGTTGAGCGTCTGTCGCCGCTTGCGTGCCACCTCCGATCTGCCGGTCATTATGCTGACAGCCATGGGCGAAGATACCGACCGTATCATTGGCCTGGAGATGGGCGCGGACGATTATCTCCCCAAACCTTTTAACCCCCGCGAACTGTTGGCACGCATCCGCGCCATCCTGCGCCGCGCGGACCCCGGACATGACGAACCGGTGGCTGACGGTGTTTTCCGCTTTGATGGCTGGCAGCTTGATCCGCGCTCGCGGGCGCTCACCAGTCCGGATGGCGGCGACGTTGAACTCACCTCCGGCGAGTTCGATCTGCTTATTGCCTTTGTGGAGCGACCCAACAGAGTTCTGTCGCGCGATCAGTTGCTGGACATCACCAAGGGCCGCGAGGCGATGCCTTTTGACCGGAGCATTGACGTGCAGCTCTCGCGCCTCAGACGCAAGATCGAGGAAGATCATAAGGCACCGCGGACGATCAAAACCATTCGGGGCGGCGGCTATATGTTCACCGCCGAGGTCAGCCGCGCATGAGCAGACGCAGGCGATCACGCCACCATCGACGACGCAGAGATCGCCGCGACGGGCGGGAGCTGCGGCGACAATTCCGAAGAAACGTCTACAGGTTCATGCCGGCGGGCCTTGCCGGGCGCATCATCCTCATGGTGGTGGGCATTTTGTTTGTCGTTCAACTGGTCGGCTGGATCTTCGGCGATGATGATAGCTGGGAGTTTGATGAACCGGAGGAAGTGGCGGCGGAGCAGGTCATCGCGGTCACCCAGCTTCTCGATACGGCGACTCCGCAGGAGCGCGAGGCTCTTACAAAAGCACTCAGCGGCATATTCCTGCGCGTCAATGTCCAAGAGAGCATTCCGGATACCGGCCGTCGCCTGCGACCGGGACCTGGCGAAAACTTCGAAGAGGAAGCTCGGGATCTGCTCGGTCCGCTGAGAGACCGCGATGTTCGTATTGGATATCGCGGTGACTGGGATTGGGATGGCATCATCACTCTCTCGGTGCAGTTGGTGGATGGCAATTGGGTTGTGTTCGAGTTTCCGATCCGCGCCTTTGGCATGTTTCAACAGACGTCTTCCGGCATAGGTACATGGATATTCTGGCTGCTTCTTGCGGGCGTCATCATCTGGTTCAGTAACCGCCTTGCGCGTCCTTTGCGAACTTTCTCCGCGGCGGCAGAACGTCTCGGGCGCGATATCAATGTCGACCCTCTGCCGGTTACAGGATCGCGGGAGCTCAGGCGCGCCTCCAAGGCATTCAATAAGATGCAGACCCGTGTGCAGCGCATGATCGATGATCGATCTTTGATGCTTGCCGCCATTGCCCATGATCTTCGAACCGTGCTTACGCGCCTGCGGCTCCGGGCAGAGTTTATTGAAGATGCGGAACAACAAGCCAAAGCCGGAGCAGACATCGAAGAAATGCAGGCGATGCTCGACGCCGGACTTGCCTTTGCCCGCGGCGAAACCGAGGTGGAAGAGCGCCGCCGGATTGATCTTGCAGATCTCGTGAAAGGTCTGGCGGACGATCTCACGCAAACAGATGGCCCCGCTAGGTATGATGGACCAACGTCACTTTCCTATCGATGCGGTCCGAACGAAATGCGGCGGGCAATCAGTAATCTTATCCGGAATGCCATCGCCTATGGCTCTGAGGCCACCGTCCGCCTTACTTCAGGACCGCAAGGCGTCGTAATCACCATCGCCGATAAGGGGCCCGGCATCCCTGTTGAGCTCCATGAACAGGTGTTCCAGCCCTTTTTCAGAGTGGAAGGATCGCGCAACCGGGAGACCGGCGGCACCGGCCTTGGTCTCGCCATCGCGCGCACGATTGCGCGCCGTCATGGCGGAGATGTTAGTCTCAAAAACGGTCCAGAGGGCGGGCTGGTGGTCACCGTGACGCTGCCCGCCACCTGAGCAGCGCTTTTTGCGGCGTCGGCACTGATCAACTAGACTGGCTGACAAACATTTACCGCAAGGACTCAATCGCATGGCAGCTACCCACGCGCTCACAGGGCCCGGCCCCACCTCTCACACCTACTTCTCGCAAAGGCTTCGCCTGCATTATGTCGACTGGGGAAACGAAGAGGCAGAGCCCCTGCTGTTGGTGCATGGCGGCCGCGACCATTGCCGCAACTGGGACTGGGTGGCGCAGGCCTTTCGAGATACGCATCACATTATTGCACCCGACCTGCGCGGACATGGGGATAGCCAGTGGATGATCGGTGGCACGTATGACCTTACCGACTTCGTCTATGACATTGCGCAGCTCATTCATCAGAAGAAGCTGAACCCGGTCACCATCATCGCCCACTCTATGGGTGGGGCCGTTTCGCTCCGCTATGCCGGGCTCTACCCCGAGACGGTGAAAAAACTCGTGGTGATTGAAGGCCTTGGTCCCTCGCCCAAAATGATCGCCGAGCGGGAAAAAACACCCATCCATGAACGGACCACCCAATGGGTTGATCAGATGCGCAAGCTGTCTAGTCGACAGCCACGGCGCTACGACAGCATCCTCGATGCCTTCACGCGCATGCAGGAAGAAAATCCGCATCTCTCACCGGAACATGCGCGGCATCTGACCGTGCATGGAGTCAGCCAAAACGAAGACGGTACCTATAGCTGGAAGTTCGACAACTATGTGCGGGCATTTTCACCGACTGGCTTTACCCCTGAGGAATCGCAGCAGTTCTGGTCGCGCATCACCTGCCCGACCCTGCTCATTCGCGGAACGGAAAGCTGGGCGAGCGATCCCTTGAAAGACGGCCGGGCAGAGCACTTCCAGAACGCTCAGGTGGTCAACATCGAAAATGCCGGTCATTGGGTACATCATGACCAGCTCGCTGAGTTTCTGGATCTTGTGAAAGGGTTTTTGGACGCTTAAGCGCGACCTGCCTCGACATGCGCGGATGACATGTCTTGAGACACCCTATCCGCCGGTAGTCGCACCGTGATCGTCGTCCCGACGCCTTCGGTGCTGTCAATGTCGAGTGCACCCTGATGCGCTTCGACCAGCGACTTGGTGATCGCAAGACCGAGACCAGTGCCTTCAAATCTTCGAGCAAGCGAATTATCGGATTGGGTGAAAGGCTGGGTCATTTTATCGACCTGGTCTGCGGGGATGCCGATCCCGGTATCTTTTACGAGGATTGAAATCCCCGACTCGTCATTCACCTCTGCCGAGAGATCAATACGCCCATCTGACGGCGTGAACTTGATGGCGTTCGACAGGAGGTTGATGACGACCTGCCGCATTGCACGACGGTCTGCCCGTAGTTCCGGCAGTCCGTCCAGGCTTCCAAGATGAACAGGTGCATGCTCCGCGGCAGTGCCATCCGGTGCTGCCCTGTCCTTTGCCCACTCAAGAACTTCGTCGAGCTCCAGCCATTCGTCTTCCAATTCGGTCTCGCCGGACTCAATGCGCGAAATGTCCAGAATGTCATTGATGACAGAGAGAAGATGGCGGCTGGAATCGTGAATGCTGCCGACATATTCCATGTAGCGCTCATTATCGAGCGGCCCGAACATTTCCTGCTGCATCACCTCGGAAAAGCCAATCACGGCATTCAGAGGTGTGCGCAGCTCGTGGCTCATGTTTGCCAGGAACAATGACTTGGTGCGGTTCGCCGCCTCCGCGTCGTGCAGCGCTGCTCTGAGTTCAGCTTCTGATGATTTTTGTTCACTGATGTCGCGCACGACGCTGACATAATAGTGCTCTTGGCCGATGCGCATCTCTGTCACCGAGAGTTCGATGGGGAAGGTCTCGCCGTTTTTGCGCTGCCCGCGCATCTCCTGTCCGCCTTGCCCAACAAGACGCCCCAATCCCTCAGCTGTGCTGCCGCTGGGAGAGGCATGCTGAAGTGCCAGAGTCAGATAGGAAGGGAGAAGAATGCCGACACTCGATCCGATCAGTTCTTCGCCCTCATAGCCGAACAGTCTGGACGCCGCCGGGTTGACCGACTGGATCACACCGCTGTCATCGGTCGATAGGATGCCGTCAGCCACGCTCTGCATCATTGTCCGCAGTCGAATCTCACCGGCGCGCAGGCGTTCCTGCGCGGTCAATTGCTGCGAAACATCGCGAAGACTTAGAAACAAAGACGGCTCGCCGGAAATCAAATGAATGTGCCGCCAGGAACAAAGTGTGCGGTGATAGGTGCCGTCAGGGTGGCGCAAACGGAATTGTCCCTCTGGCCGGTGATCTGGCGTTTCAATCGCTTCCGCCGCCAGCTCCAGAAACCGCTCTACATCGTCGTCATGGACCAGATCTGAGATCCTGTACCCGATAAACTCCGATGGTCGTTCGTCAAACCACTCGCCGAAGCCCGGCCCTAAGAAGACCGCCTTCATGTCGAAGTCGACGATTGCAATTGCTTCTTCGATGGCATTGATGAGTGTTTGAAAATGCTCTGTAGTTCGGTGCAGCTCACGCCAGTAGCCGGTCATCCGACGCGTGAGCGAGACCCAGTCCCTGGTGACATCGCCAAACTCATCGAGCGATACTGGGACTGGTTCGATGATCGTGTCTAAATCGTCAAACACGGTCAGTGTCTGGGTCCGCAAATCCCAAAGCGGGTCGATGCCCTTCTTGAAATTCTTCAAGGCAAAGTAGGCCACAGGTAGAGTGGCGGCGATCAGACCTAGCCATACGAGAAAAATACCGGCGCCAGCGCCGCCATATGCCCCTTCAACGTAGAGGATAAGGACGGAGCTCACCGTCATTGGCAATACCACACCCAGCGCGAAGAGTTTCACCCGGAGCGAGAGGAAATGGGTCTTGAACCCTCGGGGTCCGAAGAATTGCCCGACCAGATCCGCGAAAACGTAGAGCGCGATCAGCATGGTGATCGCCGCCGGCGCAGTCACCCCCATGATCGCAAAGAGGTGGTCGCCCAACGAAACGTTTAAACCCAGCTGTTGGCTCAGACTGAAATTAACGACCAGGGGTGCGGCAGCGGCGTAAGGCAGATAGAGGCCCGCAAAGACATAGGGAAAGCGAGCAACCCGTCGTTCAGATTCTTCGTGTGACTGTTCGTCCGGTGCAACAGCGAGGGCCACCGTCTGACGCATATACCTGTCATGCGCTGCATAACTCAGCGCAATGCCGATGACCGCATAGACGCTGACCAGATGCTGGAGCGTTGCCATGAGCTGGACGAGCGAATAGCCGCCAAGAAAACTGACCACTACAAACGTGATGGCGAGCGGCATGATCCAGGCAGCAACGAGACCTGACCGAAATCGGTACAGGAATTCAGACTCAGTCATGTTGGCATCAACCGCCATCAGATTTGCCGCGCTCTTTCAAGGCAGGTGTCAGGCCATGATGACCTAAACTCGGCATTATTCTGGCTGCTGATTGGTTAAATCATGGCTAAGAAAGTATGAAAATCCGCCTGTTTTAGAGGGTAGAGACGAAGCGCCCTTATAGCGCGGAACCCCGGAGGCGAAGGGCATTCACCACGACGCTGACTGAACTCGCGGACATGGCCGCCGCTGCGAGCATCGGGCTCAATTGCATACCCAATATCGGATAAAGAACACCGGCTGCCAGCGGAACACCCATCGCGTTGTACCCGAAGGCAAAAAGAATGTTCTGACGGATGTTCCGCGCCGTCTGCTTTGCCAGTCTTCTCGCCCGAACCAATGCCGATAGATCACCACCGACCAGCGTGATGCCTGCGGTCTCCATGGCGAGGTCAGTCCCGGTCCCCATGGCAATGCCGACATGGGCCAGCGCAAGCGCCGGGCCATCATTGATCCCATCGCCGACCATCGCAACCCGGCGGTCCTTCGCCAGCCGCTCGATCTCTGTCGCCTTTCCGTCTGGCAGGACTCCAGCAATCACGTTATCGATACCAAGGGCAGCTGCAACTTTCTGTGCCGGCCCGCTGCTATCTCCCGTCAGCATCACGAGTTCCAAGCCTTCGGCGCGCAAAGCCGACAAGGTCGCGTGCGCCGTTTCCTTGATTGGGTCTTCAATGGATACACAGCCCACGACCTGCCCATCGACTGCACCATAAATCTGTGTAGCGTCACCCTCCTCCAACAAAGGCAGGTCAATGCCCTGCTGATGCATCAGGGCCCGATTGCCCACGACTACTGACCGACCTTGAACCTGTCCAACGATGCCCCTGCCCGGCATCACTTTCACTTCCCCTGGCGCGCTCAACGGACACCCGTTTTCCTCGGCCTTCTGCACGATGGCGCGCGCCGAGGGATGTTCACTCGCCTGTTCGAGACTGGCGATCAGCGAGAGAAAGTTCTCTTCTTGGGTGTCGCCGAACAGGGCGATCTCCGTCACCCGCGGTTTGCCTTCGGTCAGAGTGCCGGTCTTATCGAGAACCAGCAGGTCAACTTTGACAAGTTCCTCCAGCGCGGCTGCGTCGCGCACCAAAATGCCATGGGACGCGGCACGGCCGGTCGCGACCATGATCGACATGGGCGTGGCAAGGCCCAAGGCACAGGGACAGGCAATGATAAGCACAGAAACAGCAGCAATCAGCGCGTGGGCCAATGCAGGGTCCGGACCCAGCAACGCCCAGAAGAAAAACGCTAATGCCGCGACCGCGGCAACGATCGGCACAAACCAGGCGGCGACACGATCGACCAGGGCCTGGACAGGTGCCCTGCTTCGCTGGGCCTCTGCCACCCGCTGGAAAATGCGCGCCAGCAATGTGTCCGCCCCGACCTTCTCCGCCTGCATCACAAGCGTACCCGCGCCGTTCACGGTGCCGGCGATAAGGTCGTCGCCTTGAGATTTAGCGATGAGGTCCGCCTCACCCGTTATCATTGCCTCGTCAATGAAGCTGTCACCGCGTTCCACGCGGCCATCAACCGGAACCTTCGCGCCGGGTAAGACGCGCAAACGATCTCCGATCACAACGTCCGCCAGGTCAATCTCTCTCGCGACCTCGACCCCGCCGTCTTGCTCCAGCTTCAGGGCCGTGGGCGGCGTCAAATCCAACAGGGCGCGCAGCGCTTTACCGGTTGCCTCCCGCGCTCTCAGCTCAAGGACCTGACCAAGCAACACCAGGACGATGATGGTTGCCGCCGCTTCGAAATAGACGGCGACCTTACCGCTCTCCCGGAAGCCGTCCGGGAAAAGATCGGGCGCCACGGTCGCCACGAGCGAATAGGCATAGGCGGCGCCGGTGCCGAGGGCGATCAAGGTGAACATGTTGAGATGGCCGGTCCTCACCGACTGCACGCCGCGCTCGAAGAACGGAAACCCACACCACAGCACAACCGGTGTCGCAAGGCCCAGTTGGACCCAAGCCCAAACGCTATGGGGCAACGGGATCTCAAATCCGAACAGGTGTCCGCCCATCTCCAAAGCAAGCAATGGCAGGGCGAAGGCGAGGCCGACCCAGAACCGTCGTGTGAAGTCCACCAGTTCCGGGTTCGGTTCATCATCGAGGGATATTGTTTGAGGCTCCAGCGCCATACCACACAAGGGACAGCTGCTTGGCCCTTCGGTCACAATCTCCGGGTGCATCGGGCAGGTGAAAAGCGCACCGCTCTCCGCAGCCTCGAGTGCGGCGCGTTCGGCAGCCGCTTGCGCCTCGCCGCTCAGGTAGCCTTTGGGGTCGTTGCTGAATTTTTCGCGGCATGACGCACCACAGAAATAGTAGGTCTCATCGTCATAGTCATAGGTATGTGCCGCGTTTTCGGTCGCGACCTCCATGCCGCACACAGGGTCGATCTGCGTCTCTCTCTGGGAGGTGTCGATGGCGGTATCAGACATGAATAGTGGGACCCAGTGGTTGAATTTCACCCATTCTTCACCTTCCCCCAAGGGCAAGCTCAAGCGCTTTCTTTGCGCCTTGACCTTCCCCCAAGGGGAAGCCCCATTGTCGGACCAAATCCACTCGTAACCCATGCGGACTCTTATGATCACACGCCTTTTTGCCCTCCTATTTGTATCGATCCTCGGGATCGCTCCTTCCTTCGCCGGCGAATATTCCCTCACAATTGGCGAGATCGACGTGAATTTCACAGGCAGCCCAGCGACGGCGCTGGCGGTGAACGGTCAGGTGCCCGGCCCGGAACTGCGGTTCACCGACGGCGAGGAGGTGGTGATCCATGTCACAAACACGCTCGACGTCATGTCGTCAATTCACTGGCATGGTCTCCTGCTGCCGCCGGAAATGGATGGTGTGCCGGGCATGAGCTTTGACGGGATTCCACCCGGTGAGACGTTCACCTATCGGTTCACCATTCGTCAGACGGGAACCTATTGGTACCACTCCCATTCCGGCTATCAGGAACAACAGGGCGTCTATGGCCCGTTGATCATTGAGCCCAAGGTCGATGACCCCGCTGCTTTTGACCGGGAACATACGATTGTTCTGTCCGACTGGCTGGACACCGACCCGGCCGATGTCCACGCGAACCTCAAGTCCATGAGCGACTATTACAATTACGCGCAGCGCACCCTGGGCGATTTCTTCGGCCTCGCCGCCGAGGAAGGGGTCGCAGCCGCCGCGTCGGAACGTTTGGCCTGGGGCAATATGCGGATGACGCCGACGGACCTGTCGGATGTGAGCGGATATACCTATCTGTTGAACGGCCAGACCAACGCTGTGCCGTGGTTCGGTGAGATGAAACCTGGCGAACGCGTGCGGCTCCGCTTCGTCAATGCCGGCGCCATGAGCTATTTCGATGTTCGGATCCCGGGCCTCAAGATGACCGTTGTCGAGGCGGATGGGCAGGCAGTCGTGCCTGTGCCGGTGGATGAATTCCGTATTGCCGTGGCAGAGACCTATGACGTGATTGTCGAACCGCAGGACGACGTACCCTATCAAATCCTCGCCGAAGCTCTCGACCGGTCCGGCTTTGCGGTTGGCCGCCTTGGCGGGTCACCTGATGCACAGCTGGAGCAACCTGCACTGCGGGAGCGGGGTCTTCTTACAATGAACGATATGGGCGGCGATCACGGCAACATGGATCATGGAAACATGGATCATGCCGCCATGGATCACGGAAGCATGGATCACGGAAGCATGGATCACGCCGCGATGGGCCATACCATGCCGATGGCGATGAAGGCGGACCCTGTCACCCGCAACAATGAGCACGTGCCGCCGGTCGATGCACCTCCGGGCGCCCGCGTGCTCACCTATCAGGACCTGGTCGCTCTGGAGCCCAATCGGGATACGCGTCCGCCTGACAAGGAACTCACCATGACGCTCGGCGGCAATATGGAGCGCTATATCTGGACGCTCAACGGCGACAAGTTTGCCGAAGCGACGCCCATCTATCTAGATTATGGACAGAGGGTCCGCATCACTTATGTGAACGAGACCATGATGAACCACCCCATGCATCTGCATGGCATGTTTGTTGAGTTGGAGAATGGTCAACCGCCGGAAACGCGCCCCCGTAAGCACATCGTCAATGTGGGGCCGGGGCGCAGCTATTCCGTGACATTCACCGCCAATGAGGCCGGGGAGTGGGCGTTCCATTGCCACCTGCTCTACCACATGGCGTCCGGCATGATGTCGAAGGTCGTGGTGTCGCAAGTCAATGCGGAGCTCACGCAATGATGCGCTCTTTGCTTATCGCTGTCTTCTTATGGATGCCCGCCACAGCTGTGCAGGCGGCAGATATGAACCGTCTCTTCAAGCATGTTGAGGCCGATATCAACTTCAGCAATTGGGGGGAAGCGGACCGCCTTGTTACGTGGGATGCTGAGGGCTGGTATGGCGGGGACACCAATAAGGTCTGGTTCAAAACCGAAGGCGAATGGACGGACGGTACACTTGAAAGCAGTGAGTTCCAGGTCCTTGTGTCGCATATGCTCAACGCTTTCTGGGATGCGCAGGCAGGTATCCGACACGACACGCAGCCGACGTCGCTCACCTATGGCGTGATCGGCATGCACGGGCTCGCACCGCAGTTTGTCGAGACCGAGATTTCTCTGTTCCTCAGCGAAGATGGCGATGCCCATGTCCGCCTCGAGGGAGATTGGGACATTCACATCACCCAACGGCTGCGCCTTACGCCGTTTGCTGAGACCGAAGTGTTTCTGCAGGACGTGGACAACCGTCATCGCGCCCAAGGGTTTGCGACATTGGAAACCGGGCTTCAGCTCGCCTATGAAATCAGCCGCGAAATCGCTCCCTATGTTGAACTCAATTATGAGTCCGGTTTGGGGGCTACGCGCAGCCTGATCCGAGCGGAAGGGGAGAATGAAGACAGCCTGACGCTTCGAGCGGGCCTCCATTTCTGGTTCAACTAAAGCCTGGTGACGTCTTCCCCGTAGATCCAATCGAAGGGCTTGTTGAGAAGATCAGGCTTGATCCACGCAGCAAGCCACATGGGTCCATAGGTTGCAAGCTGCCCCGCGGGCGCGCCTTTGTGAAATCTCTTGGCGTTGGCGCGTGCCGCCATCTGAACACGCGCCGTCCGCTTTTTTCTTTGCCCCTCGTAGGCGAGAAACGCGGTTGCGGGGTCGTCTGTCTTGCTCAATTCCGTGGCGACCACCCAGGCATCCTCAATCGCCATACAAGCCCCCTGGGCCATGAAAGGCAGCATGGGGTGACAGGCATCCCCAAGGAGCGTCACGCGTCCCCTCGACCATGACGGCATCGGATCGCGATCAAACAGGGCCCACTTAAAGCAGGTGGCTTCATCCGCGGCGTCAATAAGCAGGTGAATGGTCGAACACCACGGCGCGAAATCCCGCTTTAGCTCGGTGATGTCGCCGCTCTCCAACCAGCCTTCCACCTGCCAGTCTGCGCGCTCGATCACCCCGACGAAATTGATGAGGTCGCCGCCGCGCACATAGTAGGTGACGGCATGTCCCTTAGGCCCGGTCCATACGGTCGCGTGAGGTGGAATGAGACCGGCTGGCAATCGATCCGCCGGCACAAGCAAACGCCACGCAACGTTTCCGGTGAAGCGCGGGGCGTCTGGCCCAAAGAGCGTTTCGCGAACCACCGAATGTATACCGTCCGCGCCAATGAGGGCTGTGGCGCTCATTGTCGACCCGTCCGACAACGTCGCCGTGACACTCCCTTCCCCTTCCTCAAAGCCGGTCACGGCGCTCCCAAGCTGCAGATTGATGTTGGGGTCGGCATCCACCCTCTCCGCCAAGATCCGATGCAGGTCGGCTCGGTGCACATGGTAGTACCAGGCGCCGTATCGCTCCTGCGCAGCGGGGCCCAGGGGATTGGAGAATATGGTGCGGCCCGACTGCCCCAAACGTAAGGTCGCGGCTTCCGGTCGGAACCCGATGCTTGCCAACTCATCCCCGAGCCCAAGCTGCTCAAGGACGTGGGTGCCGTTCGCGGCGACCTGAATACCGGCGCCTACTTCGCCCAACTCTGAGGCCCGCTCTAATACGGTGACCTGCATCCCCTTTTGCGCGCAGGTGAGCGCGGTGGTCAGCCCGCCAATCCCTGCGCCAGCGATCAGTATTTCTTTTGGGTCTGACATGGTTAGTGACCTGTTGTCCTGATCATGCGCTGCTGTTCATAGCCTGCTTAGTCGGCTGCAGAAGATGTGGCCGCCTCGGCACCAACGAATGGTTTGGTGACAAAGTAGGCAGCAAACGCCGCCATCATGCCAGGCAAGCCTTCGAAGACTGCGCCTTGCAGGCCATAGGACCGCCAGATGAGTACCGCAGCGCAGCCCGCGATGATCATGGCAATCGCCTGAACCTCTTTTACCGGCTGTCGAAGCGCCAACAGGATCAGAAGCGGACCGAAACTTGCGCCCAAGACTGACCAGGCCAGGATGACCAGAGAAAAAACGCTCTGGCTGCCGGACAGGGCAATGGCGAGCGCGAAGGCCGTCATCGCAACCGTGGCACCACGCAGAAGCGCCGGGCGCTCAAGGTTTGACGGGAGCAGGTCATGGGTGAGGGTTGCCGCGCAGCTCAAGAGCAATGAATCTGCCGTCGACATGGTTGCTGCGAAAATACCCGCCAGGATGAGACCGACCAAAAAGCCAGGCAGCAATTCTACCGCCATGACTGGAAGCACCAGTTCCGGGTCCATGGACCCGATGTCTCCCAGATGCAGCCGTGTCATCAGCCCGACAATGATCGCGATCGCAAAGAAGCTGGCATAGAAACCGTAATACCAGGCGCGCGCGGTGCCCATTCTGTCCTGATCGTCCAAGGCCATGAAGCGGATCATGATGTGTGGCTGCCCAATGACGCAGGCGCCCGCAAACATCCACCCGATGACGAAGAGCAGCGCCCCAAACGCGCCCGGGACCAAGAGATCGTCGGCCGCGAACCAGTTGAGATAGCCTTGTATGTCCGCAAGCGCGGTGTAGGACGCGCTCACACCTCCGTAAGCCACAAGGGCAACCACCATGAGCAGGACCATGGCCACATACATAACGGTGGATTGCGCGGCATCCGTCCAGATGGAGGCGCGAAAGCCGCCGACCATGCAATAGCTCGCCACCATCAACGCCGCGATGACGGCACCCCACTCCAGCGGCCAATTCAAAAGCACTTCCAAAGCCTTGCCGCCGGCACTCAGCTGTGCAGCGGCATAGGCGCCCAAAAAGATCAGCGTCATTAAAGAGGCCGTCAGTCGCAGCCATCGCATTTCTTTGCCCTGCCACGTCGCCAGGGCACCTGAGAATGTCAGTGCGTCCCGAGACTGCGAAACGTCGCGCAGGCGACGATGCACGAAAAGCGACGTCAGATAGTCCCCCAGGATCAGGCCCACGCCCAGCCAGACAACACTCAAGCCCGACACGTAAGTGAAGCCCATGATGCCGATGAACATGTAGCCGCTATTATTGGTGGCGACGGCTGACAGGCCGACCAGCATGGGAGACACAGAGCGACCGGCCAGGTAATAGTCGCCGGTCGTCCCGTCGCTCCGCCGGCTGGAGAGAAATCCCACCAGGAGAAACAGGGCGAGAAAGACAAGAAAGCCGGCCAGCATCATTTTCTTTTGTTCCTATTGCGGCGCGCGCCGGAAAAGTCGGTAGAGAATATTGCCCACAAGCGGCGCGAAGATTAATGCGCCAAAGATAGCATAGAGTCGGTCCGTCCATTCAGCTGCGCCCGCCTCTGCGATGATGGTTGGCAGCAGCGCATGCCCGACCACACCAAAGGCGATCCCTCCCAAGACAGCAAGGTGCCCCACGCCCGCCTGACGGCGGATCGTTCCGAAATAGGCAATCGAGAGCGGCAGGAAGATCACCACCGCGGTTCCAAGGCCCGGATTGTACTCGCGCTGGACCATGGCAATCCCAATGTGAAAGAGACCGTTGGTCAGCATCAATCCAGCGGCAGCCAGGCCCACCCAGGGAAGTCTGCGGCCGGCCCATATGGCGAGCAGAAACGGCACCCAGACGGCCAGCGTGTTGATGCGGTAGATCGCCAAATCGGTGAGACGAGGACCCTCTGCGCCAAACCGCTGGGCGAGCAGAGCGTTGCCATATTCAATGAAATAGTAGCTGCGGCCATAAAGGTCGATGCCATGTTCTTCAATCTGGTGCAGCAAATACCCGATCACGAGAAGCCAACCAGCCGTTCCCAATGAGTCGAAAACGCCACCGGGAGAGACGCGCACGCTGGACAGGATCATGAAGAGCGCAAATCCGGCCCCGCCCATAGCCAGCAAGACCCAGCCGGTTTCAAGCATTTCGACGCCAGTCGGCGTGAGGTGCATCAGGGGCACAAGAAGGATGAGAAGGATCGGAATTCCCAAGCGATACGGCTCGCGCAGGCTGGCGTCAGACATACTACCCCCGTTTGACCCCTTTGAACTCAACCGCACCTGGGTTCCGAGTGTGACGCCCCGCCCCCAATAGATCAAGGAGGAGGATCACTTAGATTAGGATTGAAAGTCTATTCGGCAGCAGCAGTGCCTGTCGCTTTATGGATTTCCATCTTCACCGGTGGTTTGGAGAAGGACGGTTCGGTTGCCGTCAGCTGTGCCATCGCATGAGCCCTATCCTCTGCCGTGAACTCACCAGTGGTCAGACAGAATTCAACGAAGTTTCCATTGGGGTCTTTGGTGTAGATGGATCGGCACCATTCATGATCCAGCTCCAGGACATCGTAGCCTGCCTCCAACCATTGCTGCATCCTTGCGTTGAATGCCTCTAAATCAGGCACATCAAAGGCAATATGGTTGATCTGATCCGGGACGCCTGCTGCTTTTGAGAGATTGGTCTCGAACTCCTCGGTGCCCGGCACGTCATGCATCTCCCAGAAGGCGATGAACTTGCTGTCATCTTCCATGCGGTAGAAGAAATGCTTGGCCCAACCGCCTTCCTGAACGGGAGCCACCTCTACTTTTACCAGATCAAAGCCCATGACACCTTCGTAGAACTCATGGATGGCTTTCATATCTTTCGCGGCAAGCGCCAGGTGATGATATCCCATGTCTCTTCTCCGATTACTTATCTGTGTCGACCATGCTCATCACGTCTGCGGACCCATCACCTTCCGGCATGGGGACCTCCACGACGCGTTCGTCGATATCGTCATATTCCAGTCTGAGCGCGCGGCTCATGATGGCGTGCATCTCATACATGGCAGTGATGTAGGTCAGTTCGAGGATCTCGACGTCACTCAGGTGTTTCTTCAGCGCCGCGAATGTGCCGTCTGAGACCCGACCATTGTCCATCACCATCTCGTCTGTGTAGGCGAGAACCGCGCGCTCAACGTCTGAAAAACAATCCGCCACATGCCAATGCGGTAACGCGTCGATCTGTTCTTCGGAGAAGCCGACATCGCGACAGGATTTGCAGTGCTGCGAAAAAACAAATTGCGACCCGCGCACATATCCGGCGCGCGTTTGTCCGAGCTCACGCAGTTTCGGACTGAGTTTGCGATTGGGGTCTCGGTAAAACTGAAATCCCTCCACTGCATGCTTGAAACAATCCGGCACCAGCGCAAAAACGGTCCACCAATTGCCCGGCGTTCCTGTTGCCGTTCCTGGTTCTTTGACCGGGTCGCGGTCTTGAAACAGGAGTTGATAGATCTGATCTACAAACGGATCCGCATCGGCTTTGGCCACCTGTGCCAGTCTGGGCATAGCTCGCTCCCTCCAAATTGCCTTTGCTATTTGTAAGATAAACTTACAATATATTCAAGTTGCCTACGTGGAGTAAGACATGACGCAGCGGCCAAAACAGACTATCCCCGTCGGACGGGGACTGATGACCAGCCTGCTTGAAGGCTTTATGTGGCTCGACCGCGGCCTTCAGCAAAACCTGCAGGCGCAAGGATTACCGAGCGTGCGGCGGCTGGAATCAATGGTGCTCGTCTATGTCGCCTCAGGCATTCAACGGCCGAGCGACCTTGCACGGACGCTGGGGGTCACCCGCCAATCCATCAACTCGGCGATCCGGGAACTTGAAGAGAAGCGCTTGATCGAACTTGCGCCCGACCCGGCAGACAGGCGCTGCAAGCTCATCCGTTTTTCGCGCGAAGGACGACCCGTGCATCTGGCAGCGGCCAATATCATGTCGAACCTTGAAGCCGCACTCACGGACCGCCTGGGCGAACAGACCATCGACGCATTGCTCAAAGGTCTGCGAGATGATTGGGGCGACGTGCCTACAGTCAGCGCGGACGCAGAAAAAGCGGCCTCATAGACCGCACGCACGATCACCAGGGGGGAGTGATCGACCATGGAAACAGCACTCGTTACCACCACTGATTTTTTGGGCGATCATTACGCGACCCTGAAGTTCGTCCATGTGGTGTTTGCAGCTGTGTGGGCGTGGAGCACATCGGTTGCCTATGGAAACTACCTTGTCCCTCTCTTCCGGGACTGGCAGCGTGCGCCCCATGACCCGGACCGCATAGCCTTACGCAACTGGGCCATGGAGCGTTTCGACGAGGGTGCGAAGCTCGAACATATCGCCTTTCCGATGCTGCTCATCACCGGCCCCTTGCTCATGTTGGCCGGTGGCTGGTCCCCCGACAGCGGCTGGTTTGCCATGAAGCTTGTTTTGATTGTTCTGGTGTTCCTGCCTATTGAGATCGCTGATTTTTATCTCGCGCATTTCGGGGGTAACAAGAAACGGCTGCGCCGTGCCGGGGGTGGCGTCGCTTATGAGCGCGCTATCCACATTCATTGGTGGTTCCTCATCATCACAACACCCATTGTCATTGTCTCCATCACCTTCGCTTTCTATCTCGCGATCGTGAAACCGTTCTGAAGGAGGATGTGGACTGATGCCCAAACTACCTCAACCGGATATCGCGACAGTACGCCCCTTCGCCTTTAGCGCCTCACTTGTCACCCGGATTGCGCTCGGTCTTACCGCCTATATCCTCTTCGGCCTCTACCCTGCCTACGGACTATTGCGGGGCTGGTGGACGGGTGATTTCTCTGCCTTCGCAGGTGAAGGCATTGCGGTTGCCGCAGCGACTGCAGCAGTGTTCGGCGTCTTTGCACGCTGGACCATGTTGAAATATCTGCGGATTGAGACCTGACCATCGCCCAACGGCTCACCTGATCAATTCTGCAGGCTGGCCGCGCATGGACGGCACAGACAGAGGGTGACACACTGCACGCCCCCGAAACACCGCCCAAAACACAGATTGAGCCCCTTTCATGAGCGACACTACCGATCAACTGTCTGATGCGATCACTGAACTGGTCCCGCCGCTTCTTCATTCGCTTGAAGGCCTCATGTTTATCGGGCGACATCTGCACCCACCGCGTTTGGAAGAAGTCATCAAACATGTCGGCGCTCTCGACAAAGGTGTCGCGGAAGCGCTCGTTGCTTTCCAGGCGGCGGACTGGCCTGAAGAGTTCCATCCATTTCGCGATCGTATTGTCGCCTCCTCGACATCTGTCACGCGGGCCTATGAGGAGTTGCGTGCCGCCCTCGACGACCCGGCGAATGGGATTATGGGTGCCTATAGCGCGCTCCGACACTCATCTCGTGCGCTGGAAGCGCTCTATCCGGTTGCTGCTGTCTTGCCGCCGGTGAGCCGGTTCTTTCTGGAAGAAGAACAGAGAGACGATGCGGACCTTTTGCAGGCATTGGCCGCTGAGCGGACCGATGGCGTAAGTGTCGGCGTGCACCATTTCGGCAATGAAAAGAAAGAGCGGGGCGGGTTCTCGCTCTACGTGCCGGAGAATTATGATCCGTCGAAATCCTACCCGCTCATGGTCGCGATGCATGGCGGCAGCGGGCATGGGCGTGATTTTCTCTGGTCCTGGATCCGCTCGGCCCGCAGCCGAGGTGTGATTCTGTTGAGCCCAAGCTCGGCGGACGCGACCTGGTCGCTCATGGGGGAAGATGTGGACAGCCCGAACCTGGAGCACATGCTGGCGCATGTTACGGAGAACTGGTCAATCGACACGAACAGGCTGCTGCTCACCGGCATGAGCGACGGGGGCACGTTCACCTATGTTCAAGGTTTGCAGTCCGACTCCAAGTTCACGCACCTCGCGCCTATCTCCGCGAGCTTTCACCCGTTTCTGCTTGAAGTGGTTGAGCGTGAGCGGCTGCAGGGTCTGCCGATTTATCTGACCCACGGCGCAAAGGATTGGATGTTCCCCATCGACATTCCCCGCACCGCCTATCGCGCGCTTGCCGGCGGCGGCGCGGACATTGTCTATCGCGAGATAGGTGATCTCAGTCACACCTATCCGCGCGAAGAAAATGCCCGCATCCTTGACTGGTTCCTGGAGGGCAAACGCCCCGAGGACACGTTCGCCGGTTAGGCCGACGCGCTTGGCCGGGCGGAAACGGCCGCGTGCCAGCGCTGCAGGTCCGTATGGTCGTCCGTCGGTGTCACCTTCACCCATTTTGCGAAATCGACCGTCACCTGCGCCGTAATGTCAGCGTAGCTGTAGGTGTCGATGGCAATGAACTCACGATCTTTCAGTCGCTCGTTGAGCGTGTCCATGAACACTGTCAGGCGCGCACGCCCTCGTTCCGCGAGTTCAGGGATCTGCGCATAGTTTATCGGACCCGTCGTCGCCCGGTCCTTCATGCCCGGTGAGGAGTTGCGCAGCGTTTCCGCCACCGCCAACAGGCCTTCAAACATCATGCGGGACTGCCAGTTTGCGACCAGCCCTTTTTCTTCCGGTGTCACGCCCAGGAGCGGTGGCTCTGGGTAAGCTGCTTCAAGGTAAGCTGCAATGCCATCGTTCTCAGTCAGCGTTGTGCCGTCTTCCAGCTTCAGCACTGGAATTGTGCAGGAGGGGTTGATGGCCTTGAATTCATCGGTCAGCTGCTCGGCTTTGGCCATGTCGATCTGAATGTTCTCAGCGGTCACGCCCTTTTCCGCCATAAAGATGCGTGCCCGGCGTGGACTTGGCGCAGGTGTATAATCGTAAAATGTCAGGGCCATGGTTTGCCTCCACTTGTGCTGTTCTTTGAACAGTCTGTTATCGATGGCATGAGACTAGCGCCTCATCCAGCGCCCGCCCATCACATTAAATTGCAGATCACATGAAGCCGCTGACGGTTTCGATGTTCAGCTGTCCCGCGAGGCCCGCATCCCGATGGACTTCGATCGCCTGGTATTCCGGCGACATGGTCATCTCGAGCATGGCTTTTCGGGAGGGATATTGAACACAGGCGATCACATCCCAGTCTTCCGCCACCTCGCCGATCAGGGTGAGGGTGACCGCCCCACCGTAGATCATCTTGCCGCCCAGCCCTTCGACGAGCTTGGACACTTCCACGCCGTAACGTTGGTACGCCTCTGCGCCGCTGATGTCCGGGTCACGACCGTCGGCATATTGCGCCTTTTCATGGAACTTCAGCAGGTTGACCATCACGATGGGCCCCTCAACGGACCCGCTGGTCCACTCCTTGATCTGCGCTTCATTTGGGCGCATGGCATTTACAACATCCATTTTTAGGCTCCTTCTGCTATCAACTGGCTGCTATCAACTGGCTGCTATCAACTGGACCGCGTATATTGATAATTTTGACACTATAAGTGCCATTAGTTAGACTCGTCCAGCCAGTTCGAACACAGGAGATCTTTAGGTGGCCGTCACAGAGGACAAAACAAAGGGACAGGTTGATGGTCGGCTCAATCGGAGCACGCGGACGCGCGCCGCGATTGTCCAGGCGATGTACGAGCTGGTCGGCGAAGGCAATGCCGCGCCGACGAGCGAAGACGTTGCTGAACGAGCCAGCGTCGGCCTGCGCACCGTATTCCGTCATTTTGAGGACATGGATACGCTCTATCAGGAAGTCGATCAGGTCATCAAAGAGCGGGTGATCCCGCAGTTTGATCTGGAAACTCTGACCGGCTCTCTTGAAGACCGCGCCCGGAAACTGATTGAGCGGCGCGAAGGCATCTTCCAGACTGTGCACCCCTATATGTCCTGCACCATCGCGCGTAAGTGGAAATCGCCTTTTCTGGCGCGTTCCTATGATGCGTTTGCCGAGATTCAGCGCGCGTTCCTGTTCAACAATTTGCCGGAGTTGAAAGAGCTGCCCATCGAACTGCAGCATGCGGCGGACCAGGTCGCCTCATTTGAGGCCTGGATGCGCATGAAGGACGTGCTGAAGCTCAGCGTCGAAGAGATTATCGACGCCCAAACTGCCGGTATCCTCGCCATCATCCGAGGCGCCTGATTGTCATTCCGCAGAGTGGAATTTGGCAAATCTGGCACTGATCCCTTGAAGCCTATCGCTTAAAGATTGACCCTACGGTCTGTGCGGTCTGCACAGAGACGATCGGGGGGATTCATCATGACGGCGACACGGTTCAAGGCACACCTTTTGGGCACGGTGACAGCACTGTCGCTGGTCTTCGTGACCTCCTCGGCGCAGGCAGCCGACACCCAACTCCTTTGGGGCGATACGCACCTCCACACTTCCTACTCTTTCGATGCCTATCTCAACCGGAATATGACGGCCGATCCCGACACGGCCTACCGCTATGCGAAAGGTCTGCCGGTTGTGAATCCGGGGCATGAGGGCCGCGTTCAGATCCAGACGCCTCTGGACTTCCTGGTCATTTCCGATCATGCGGTGATGCTGGGCAGTATGCGCCACATTGTCGACAAGGGCATCCCAACAGAAGACATGGGTCTCGTTGACCGCGCCCGCGCCTGGTATGTGCAGCGCTGGATGCGCGGGGTCGTTGCGAACGATGAAGGCATGTCCGCCTTTGCCTCCTTCCTGCCGGAACCCATGTCCGTTGAAGAGGCAGCTGCTGCGCCACCGGGTGCAGGGATCCCCGCTTGGCGCACCATGGCACGCACCAGCTGGCAGGAGACCATTGCCATCACGGACAGCCATTATGAGCCTGGTAAATTCTCATCCTTCATCGGTTGGGAGTGGAGTTCCATTCCAGCGGGCGCCAACATGCACCGTGTTGTTTTCACACCGCAGGGGGCCGATGTTGCGGGTCAGTTCCAACCTTTCTCCACAGCCGACAGCAACTATCCGGAAGACCTTTGGAACTGGCTGGAGGAAACCTCTGAGCGCACCGGCGCCGAGTTCGTCGCCATTCCGCACAATTCCAACATCTCCAAAGGCTACATGTTCTCTGAAACAAACCTCAGAAGTGAGCCGATCACGGCAGAGATGGCAGCAACCCGCATGGAATGGGAACCGGTCGCGGAGATCACCCAGTTCAAAGGGGACAGTGAAACCCATCCGTCGCTCTCGCCGGATGATGAGTTTGCCGACTTCGAAACCTATCGTTTCTATATCCAGCAAAACGCGCCGGAATATGTCCCTGTCGAAGGCGACTATGTCCGTTCCGCCCTGCTGAATGGTCTGGAAATCGAAAACAAGATCGGCACCAACCCGTTTGCCTTCGGCGTCATTGGATCGACCGATAGCCACACGGGCCTCGCTTCGGCGGAAGAACCCAACTTCTGGGGCAAATTTCCCCGCGACACGACACCGTTCGGGAAAACCGGCGGGTGGCGTACCGGCGCAAATGGGTCCGGTCCAAACGGATGGTCCATGTCTGCGGGCGGACTGGCTGCGGTTTGGGCGGAAGAGAATACGCGCGAATCCATCTTTGCTGCGTTCAAACGCCGCGAAGTGTATGGCACGACAGGCCCGCGGATCGCTGTGCGCTTTTTCGGCGGCTGGGATTATGACGCCGCCGCTGCCGAGGCTCCTGAGATTGCAAAGGTTGGCTATGCTGGCGGCGTGCCTATGGGCGGTGACCTGACCGGTGCGCCCGCAGGACAGGCACCGAAGTTCCTAGTCCGCGCAACAAAAGATCCCCTCTCGGGCAATCTCGACCGGGTGCAGATCGTTAAGGGCTGGCTTGGCGCCGATGGCGAAGCTCAAGAGCAGGTCTACAATGTGGTCTGGTCAGACGGGCGTGTTGCCAATGCTGACGGCGACATTCCACCAGTGGGTAATACGGTCGACATCACAACCGGTCGTTATGAAAACACGATCGGGGCTGCCGAACTCTCCGCAGTCTGGGAAGACCCGGACTTCGACGCTTCGCAAAATGCGTTCTACTACGTGCGTGTTCTGGAAATCCCCACACCGCGTCACTCGCTGTTTGACGCGTTGGCGCTGGGAATTGACGTGGAAGAGACAGGACAGCCGGCAACCATTCAGGAACGGGCCTACTCATCTGCGATTTGGTACAAGCCATAATCGGCAGGTCATCGAAGCAACCAAGGGCAGCTCGGGCTGCCCTTTTTTGTGGCAGGCAGTCCCTACGCAATCACCGCGATGAACCGTTCGATGGTCCAGAGCGCCGCCAGGCTTCCGACCAGGTAAGCGGCGGGCATGGTCACCTCGTTGAGACCCCAGGTGCGTGCGTCGGCTTTGACAAACGCCACCGCGCGCAAGCCGACAAAGGTCACCGCCACCAGACAGAGAATGAAAGCGATCTGTCCGACCTCCACGCCGATATTGAAGAACAGAAGCGCCAACGGGACTTCCGTTTGCGGTAATCCGATTTCGCCCAACACCGCGGCGAAGCCAAACCCGTGCAACAGTCCGAAGCCGCTCGAGATCAGGATGGGATATCGCCAGGTGAGCGTGTCGCGTGCGGGCCGCGCCAGTTCCGCGGCGACGAACACGATGGAAAGTGCAATCACGGCCTCGAGCGGCGCCACAGGCACGCTCACAACATCAAGCGCTGCAAGCGCTAACGTCACCGAGTGGGCAAGTGTGAAGCCCGTCACGATAAGCAAGACACGCCGCGCCGTTCCGGCCAACATCAAGAGGCACGCCACAAACAGAAGATGATCGTAACCGGTCAGAATGTGTTCGATGCCCAACACCAAGTATTCGCTCACAATGCTGCCCGCATCTTCCGCGGCGGGAATTTCGACCACCACTGCATCCGGCCCATTGCGAACGATCTGGACTTCACCTGAGGGACGGATGACGCGCACAAGAGAAGAGACTGCCGGACTGCCGCGCGGATAGGTGATCGACACAGACAATTGACCGTCCAGCGCCCGGCAATCAAACAGGCCCTGTCCGATATTCTGTCCAGGGCTCGCCGCCGTCTCCGGCGTTTGCACACGTTCGCAACTTTCCGGCAGGGTGATCTGCGGCGCATTTCCCCGGTCAATGGTGGAGGGCACGCGCCACTTCAAAAAGACAGCGCCGGTCTCCTTCTCGTCGATCTCAATGAAAAGGGGTCTGCCCTCATGGGCATGAGCCGGCACGGCCAGAAACAGTACCAAGCCAGCAAGGACGCAGAAGAACTTACTCATTCTGAGACACCCGCGCTGAGGTCGACCTCAATGTCATATTCCGCCGCAATTCTGGCAATCGCCGCTTCCTTGTCGGCCTCCAGCCTTGCGCGCCGTGCATCTTCAGCCACCCGCGTCTTCACCGCTTCGAATTCTGCATCCTGGCCTTGAGACAGGGCCGTCACCATGACCAGGTGGGCGCCATAGGGCGACGTATAGACGCCCTTCCACACGCCCTCTTCTGCCGATAGCGCGAAAAGATCCGCTGTCATCTCGGGCCCAAAGTGGCTGGCGATGAAGTCATAGGTGCGTTCCACATAATTCACGTGGAATGGGAACCGATCTCCCTGGCCCGGCGCACCGGAAAACGGCACCTTTTCGGCATTCAGGCGTGCGAGCGCCACTTCTGCCAGCGCCAGCGCGCCGTCCCCATGTTTCGAGCGATCAAAAAAGACATGGGTGAAGGTAATCGACGGCGCTACGAAATAGTCTGGTTTGTTCTGTTCGAAATGTTCGCGCAAGTCTTCATCCGTGAGCTCAATGGCGGCGCCGGCAAAGCCCTCGGCCAGAAACTCCACTTTTTGAATGAGCCGTCGACGGATCACATAATCGTCTGCATCGAGACCCAGCCCCAAGCCTTCACGGTAGAGCACTTCTTCCCGCAAGTATTCATCGACCAGCCGCTGGCGATCTTCCTCAGTGAGCGCATCCAGCCTTTGCTCCGCCAACGCGCGGTCGAAACTCCGCGTGCGGTACTGGATGAAGGTCAGCATCGTATCGCGGTCGACCACTATCTCACTGCTATCGGCGTCCGTCTCAGCTTGCCCCAGTGCGGAAAACAGCAAGAACAGCGCAAGGCCCACAAGGGTAAAATGGAAAAGAGGATCGCGGAAAAATCTGGACATGGAAGTACCTTTGCCGGCGTCTGTTTTGGAGACTTTTTATAGCACGCGGAATGCAAACTGCGGCCGCCACGGCAAAAAAAGTCTCCAGCATTCGCTGCGACGACAGGTCTTTTTGACAGTACAGGCTGAGACACCCAAACTGATGACCAGACGGGGTGGTCCTGTTTCAGGGGCGGACTTGTGAGCGAGCCAACATACGATTCAAATGACCGACCGAAGCTTGCGCGACGGCTGACGCTGCCGCTGCTTGTTCTTTATGGGCTGGGTGTCACGGTCGGCGCCGGCATTTATGTTCTCATCGGCGAGATCGGCTACAAGGCGGGCGTCTTTTCACCTTATGCCTTTTTGCTGGCCGCGCTCCTTATTGCGCCGACCACCTATTCCTTCGCCAAACTGGTCACGCGTTTCCCAGTGAGTGCCGGCGAGGCCCGCTATGTGGAAGAAGGCTACCGGCAGAAGTGGCTCGCCATTGTCGTCGGTCTTTTTGTCGCCGCCGCGGGTATTGTTTCCTCCGCAACCATCTCGGTCGGCGCCATTGGCTATGTGCAGGAGTTCGTCTCTGTCTCGGGGCCCCTGCTCGTTTTCCTCATCATCCTGACCTTCACGGGACTCGCGATCCTGGGCATTCACGCCTCCGCGATGACTGCGGCTGCGATCACGCTCATTGAAGTGGGCGGCCTCGTGCTCATTATCGGGGGTGGGTTCCTCTCGGATGCACCCGCGATTTGGGCCGGCATGCGTGCACCGTTCGAAAATTTCGAGCTTCAGGCCATCGGGCTCATCAGCGCGTCGGCTGTACTCGCTTTCTATGCCTTTATCGGATTTGAGGACATGGTGAATGTGGCGGAAGAGGTCATTGAGCCCGAAAAGATCTTCCCAACCGCGATCGCCCTCACTCTGCTCGTCACCATGGTGCTCTATTTTCTGGTGAGCACGATTTCCATCTCACTAGTCTCGCAGCAGGAGTTGGGGAATGCCGGTGCGCCCATCTCGCTCATCGCGGAGCGGACGGGTCTGATCTCTCCCGCCCTATTGTCGGGCGTCGGCGTGCTCGCCGCGCTTAACGGTATTCTCATTCAAATCATCATGGCGTCGCGGGTGCTCTATGGACTGTCCCGTCAGGCCGAAATGCCGCAATTCCTGTCTTATGTGCATCCCAAGACGCATACGCCTGTCACCGCGACGCTGATTGTGGCGGCCATCACGCTGGTATTAGCGTTGGTGTTCCCGTTGGCGCGGCTTGCGGAAACCACATCCCAGATCACCTTTGTGGTGTTTACGCTGGTGAACGGTGCGCTCATTGCCGTCACGCTGCGGGAAGCCGGATGGCAGCTTCGCAACGTGCCCTCTGTCCAAATCATCTTGATCCCGGCGCTGGGCGCGCTGGGGTCAATCGGACTCATGCTGGTGAGCTTGGTGTGACCGAAGAGCCCGTCTTCCGCAGCTGATGCAGCTGCTGGCGGATTGCCGAAGCCGGCAATCCGCCATTCACAGACAGCGGGCGTCGTTAGGCGGCTTTGACGCCCGACAAGAAGCGATCAACTTCCTCGCGGAGGGCCGCTGTCTGGTTGGTCAATTCGCCAACCGCCGTCACGACCTGGGTTGCAGCACCGCTGGTCGCATCGGCGCCGGAGTTGACGCCTTTCAGCGCGTCCGACACGTTGTTCGTGCCTGCTGCAGCCTCTTGCACATTGCGCGCAATTTCGCTGGTCGCAGCCGTCTGCTCCTCGACGGCCACGGAGATTGAGCCGGAAATCGAGCTCAATTCTTCGACCGTTTTGGTGATGGAGTCGATCGCCTCAACAGCGCCCCCCGTTGCCCCTTGAATACTGGTGATCTGCTGGCCGATTTCTTCGGTGGCCTTTGCAGTCTGTGTCGCCAGCGTTTTCACTTCGGATGCCACGATGGCAAATCCTTTGCCCGCCTCACCGGCACGTGCCGCTTCGATCGTGGCGTTGAGGGCCAGCAAATTGGTCTGTTCAGCAATGTCACTGATCAGGTTCACGACTTCACCGATCCGATCTGCAGCGCGCGAGAGCTCCTTGACCGTATCCTGCGTCTTGCCTGCCTGGCCGACGGCCTGTTTGGTGATACCCGTCGACTGATCAACTTGGCGGGCAATCTCGCTGATTGACGCGCTCAGCTGGTCGGCGGCTGAAGCAACCGTCTGCACATTGCTGGACGTCTCTGTGGAAGCCCCCGTTGCAACAGTCGCCTGCTCCCGGGTCTGCCCCGCGATGTCCGACATGGATGACGCGGTCGCTCCCATCTCCTCGGTGGCGCCGGCAACGCTTTGCAGCATAGCCGCGACAGCCTGATCGAAGTTGGTCGTCAGTTCCTCCAGGCGCTTGCCTCGGGCGAGCTGCGTTTCCTGCTGTTTGGCCTGTTCAGCTTGCAGGCGCTCGGCCTCAATCATGGACTCTTTAAAGACCTTCAAGGCTTCAGCCATTTCGCCGACTTCATCCTGCTGGCCATCAGCAGGGATATCTATCGTCCGGTCGCCTTCAGAGAGACGGCGCATGGCATCTGTCATCGCCCCGATCGGACGTGCAATGCCGGTTCCGATAAGCCAGGCAGCCGCCGCACCGAGCATCACAGCGAAAATAGCTGCGACAATAACGATGGTGACAGCGTTCTGAAGGGCTGCAGTGGCCTGTGGGCCCAACACATCCTGTTCTGCGGTCGCCAGGGCCACAAGATCGGCGGCTGTTGCCATGATCTCAGGGCCAACGGCGTCCAGGTCATTCGCGATCACGCCATTTCTTTCGACGATCACCGCGTGGACCTTTGTAAACGTCTCACCGTAAGCTTCCGCACCCTCCATCACTTCGGTGGCCAAAGCCCGGCGGGTGGGATTCTGAAGCTCGGAGAGCATGGCACGTCCCGTGGAGCGCATGTTTCCAAGTTCGAGCATCACACGTTCAAAATCCGCCTGTGCATTGTCGACCAAAAATTTTTGCACATAAAAACGAGCGAGCATCAAATGTTGCTGTGCAATGCCGGCTCTGTAAGCGGCCTGCGGATCGCCGTCACGTGCGGCGGTTTCCATGATAAGTGTCAGCTTTTCACGAATCTCCGGCCCCAGTTTATTGAGGTTCTCGTTCACCAAGCGGTCGCGCACGACGCGAAACCCGACCACGCGCTCAAATGCCGCCTCATAGCCTTTCAATTTGGTTTCAAGCGTCGAGAGCTGCTCAAGTTTTTCCGGGCTCTTGACGAGCGATCTGGCGTGTTCAGCCGCCGCCATCGCGCTCTTTTCTGATTTGCGTGCCCGCTCAGCGCTGTCCGCGTCCCCGCGAATGATGAAATCCTTCACCGCCAGCCGCGTTTCCCGCATATGCGTCCCGACTGCCGCCAACGCGTTCGATTGGCGCGCCAATTCACGATAGCGCTGGAACGTATCGCTGCTCGCGGTGAGCTGATAGATGGCACCACCACCGATCAAGACGAGAAGGGCCAGAACGACCCCAAACCCGCCAAAAGTTTTCGTCTGAATTTTTATGTCGTTTAACCAAGACATGTGTATGCGCTCCCACTTTGCATCATCACACCGACGTGGCAGTCCCGATGTTGAGAATTTCCCGGTCTCAACGCTTCCGCACCGATAAGGCACGGTTGCCACGTCATTGCAGCTGATCTCGCATGCCTTGATTTATAAAAAGCAAAATTTTAGGAATTTGGTCTAGCTTTTTAGTTCATTTTATTTATTCCCTTGAAATTCAATGGACATTTTATTTGTATTCGTTTCTGGGTATTTGATGGAGATTGCGCACGCCGACTGGGTGCAGAAGTCGCCCACACGTTCGACGTGTCCCGATTGAACCCCGTCACAGCCTTCGAAGGCGATGAAGCGGCGGTCCCCGTCTTGCGCCTGCAGCGCTGCGGTCGCGGATTGATGGTCCGATGCTCGGGGGCGGTGGCAGGTGGCGCCAAATCCGCATACCCTTGAAGTGACTCACTTCCGGGTGCGCCTTGCGGTGTCACGGTAAAGAAGTGGGCATGGCGCTAACCTTTAGACCGCATTCCTGATTGCATCCCGTGGACCCAAAGCACACATCTTCCCCGCCAGCACCAGACGAACCGGCTTATCTCTCCCTCGTCCGTCATTATGAGAACTGCCTGGAGACACACGGGCCCAATCACAAAGGTGTCGACTGGCCCAATGAAGAAGATCTGAAGGTGCGCTTTGAGGTGATGCTGGATGTCATCCCAAAACGCTCCGAAGCGACCCCCGTCAGCCTGTTGGATCTTGGGTGTGGCCCCGGGCTGCTGGTGGACTACCTCATGGCCCGGAATCCCGCCGATTTGCCGATCCAATATCAAGGCATTGATGTGTCTGAACCTATGATCGAGGCCGCGCGGGCGCGCCATCCAGACCAGAAATTTACCTTTCGTAACGTTCTTGTTAACCCTATCGCGCCACAATCCGTCGACTATGTTGTGATGAACGGAGTGATGACCGAAAAACGCGAATTAACCTTTGAGACCATGGAAGCCTTTGCCACGGATCTCATCGCCGCAGCGTTTCATTCAGCCAAAAAAGGGATCGCCTTCAATGTGATGAGCCCTTATGTCGACTGGCAACGAGACGATCTGTTCCATTGGCCGATGGAAAACATGATGGCGGCGGTTCAGGGTTTGACGCGACATGTGGTCGTCAGAGCGGATTATGGGCTACGCGAATATACGACCTACCTCTATCGAGACGCAGCAAGTGAAGCCAGGTGAGTTCAAGATCGAAGAGAGCGATCTTGTCATTATCGGGGGCGGCGTGGGTAGCCTCGTTGGCGCGGCCACAGCCGCAAAGGCGGGCGCACGTGTAAGCCTTCTCCTGTCTGGTGGCGGGATTGGCGCAGGCTTCGCGTCACTGCATCACGACGACTACCTCTTGGATATTGGCTGCCGACGGTTTGACTTCACCACCGACCCAACCAAGCTCCCACTGGAGGATTATACCCCTGGCGTGCGCACACGCCCCTTTGCGAACCACGTTCAGTCTTTTGTTACAGACGATCTCGGGTTGGAGATTGTCGCCACATCTGCACCGCAGTTGAGCTACGAGGGCAAGCGAGCACCGGATTTTGCAACATCGCTTGATCTGACATCGCTGCCCGATCTGTTTTCCGCGGCCAACCTTGCTGCAACGTTTGATGAAACCGGCGGGATTCTCCGCAACCCATCGCCCTCTAGTTTCATGTTGGGCGGAACGTCCTGGCCAGACCTCTCCAGCGCGACCCTGGAAGAAGCGTCTCTTGTCAATCACGGACCCACCTTTCACGCTCAGGTCATTCAGCCTTTTGCCAACAAACTCTTTCCGGGTGGATGGCAGACGATGCCTGCGGATTTGGCCGCGAAGATCTGGACACCGATTTTTTTCCCAAGCACGATCAATCAGGGATGCCGGAGAGAAATGGAACGCGGGCGGCCGCCAGTCACATATTTCTACCCCGCCGGTGGCCACTTTGGAGAATTTATTGATCGGCTGCGGGCCCTCATAGAACAGCATCCCAATATTCAGATCATTTCTCCCTTTTCAGTTCATCAACTCTCGCACGAGAACGGCACCACGATCGCACGACAAGATGACGGACGATCTCTACAGTGGTCCTGCCCTTACGCACTGAGTATGTCGGTGAAAGACTATTGCCGACTGGCGGGTCTACAGACAGACATCGAACAAATTTCACTGGACATCATGTGGATCGACCTTGAGGAAAGCGACCTCTTGGCGGATCCATCAACAATTATGGTTTTCGACGCTGACACGTCCATCTATCGCATTTCCTTTGCGGGTAAGGGCAAAAGACAGGGCCGCCGTGTCATCGCGGTTGAAATGGGCGGGGCCGCAAACGGGTGCAAAGAAGAGGACGTCGTCACCTTTCTGGTGAAAAACGGTATTCTAAGGCCCGACGCTCAGGTCCGGACGCTTAGACAGGAACGCGACATTAAAATTGTTGCACCAAGCGCTCAGAACAGAGCGGCTGTCAGAGCAGCCCGGGCAAAGCTTGAAGGCCGTGGGGTTTGTCCCACGCTGATTGGTACGCTTAACGATTTGAAGGCGGACATGTTGAACGATCAGACCCTTCAGGGACTCAAGCTTGCGCAAAGCTTATAGAGAGGGCTTGTGGTAAGGCGGAAAATAGCCCTCTGTACTGTCCACAGTTCCTGTTTCCTCTAGCAGCTTATTGTATTGGTCAGGATCGAAGACTTCCTGGATGACCGGAATGGTCTGCGCCTGTCCACCAAGCCTACGTTTCATTTCCGAGACCCCGTCGCCCTCGCGAATACCGCCCCCTAAATTGCAGGTGGTAACGCCACGTTCGGCGAGTGCCTGAAGGCCAAGCCACAAGACGCCCAAACCGTCGGCTTCGCCTTCCGGCGTGGACGCCATGAACAGATAATCACCGCACGCGGGCGTAGTGCTCATGAGCGCGACGCAGGTGACCTCCCCCTGTTCATTTTGGACGCCAACCAGCAGCGTGTTGGAAAGCTTCGCAAGGTCACCGGCTTGCTCAGAAGAAAACAGATAGGACTTTCCCATTCCGCGTCGTTTTGCGAAGGCCGGGTATACCTCGGCAAAGGCCGCCGCCAACACCCGCTGGTCCATCACTGGTTTTGCGGTCTCCAGCCACTGACGTAATTGAGGGCGCTTCCGTTTGGACACGTCACCCCATCTGTCAGCTTCGGGCACCTCAAGATCGACAGTGTAGAGTGTCCTATCGCCGCGCAGTTCATCAGACCAGAGCGTTTCAATTTCCGTGGGCATGAGAACGGGGTTTTGCATTAGATAGGCGGCAACATATCCGCTTGCCTGTGCCAGTTCCGTCCAAGCGTCGCGAAGGCCATCAATGTTTCCTGTACCCACAAAGCCGCCAAATCCATAAGGGGTGTAGACATCCATGTGCCCCTCAAAAGATCTCTCGGCGATGGGACAAACGGCCTTTCCTTCCTGGCTTTCCGCCAGAAACAAGAAAGTGCGTTCTTTGGCCGCCTGGGCCAGGCAGGAAACGAATTCGTGGGTGTGCGCAATGGCGTGTGGCAGACCCTCAAGTGCTGCGGTCCACCCCGCATGATCGTCCAACCCAATCAGCCGTGTTCGCATGCGCCCTATGCCCCATCAGCCGTGCCCTGCCAGGTCAAGCCTCCAGAGCTTCCCTTTCCCACTCCCCCTCCATCGGGAAGTTTGCATAAGCCGGGCGCACACCCTGCGCACCCGCAGGCAGAAGCTCAGGATCAAGCACGGCCTGAATGTTCTTGGAGGTCAAATCGAGATTATTGTCGAGCCAGGCCCAAAAGCGGGCCATGTCGCGGCTGAACTCGACATGCTGTTCCACCTCAGCCACCCAGAGCACGATGTGCCACATGAGTTTGCCTTCCAGGATGCTCGCCCAGATGTTTTCAGGCACATAAAGGGTTTGCGCCGTGTCGCCCTGGTCTTCCCAATCTATGGTGAAGCCGTCTTCCGGCGATGCCGCCATGACAAAGGAAAACCCGGCCCGGGCCCCTTCAACTGTCATGCGCAGGCGAAACCGGAAATCGATGTCCTGGCGCGTACAGCTTTTCTGAATGGAAGCCGTGCGCGCGCGACTGCGGTGTTCGAATGCGTCATAGCTCACGTCATTCAAAAACCGATCGATCGCCTCGACCTTAGGTTGAAACTCAGCACGCAGGTCTGAAATCTCGCGAAGCATGTTGTCCCAGTCAGGCACTGGGCCGTAGCGCCGTACGCCTTCAGCCACACTCCAGGTATCGCCTGGATATAGCTGAACAAGCTCACACCCGGTGTCGCCATAGTCTTCTGCCATCATCTGCTCGAACAGCTTTGGCGTGGTTCGGTTGGCCCAATTGTTGTGGAAGTATTTTTCATCCAGCCAGCAAAAGTCGCCAGCAAAGGGCGCCACACGTTTCGGCTTCAGATGATCCAGCGTCCGGCGTTGGTCTGTAAAAGCGACTTTGCGCTCGGACGCGTGACGTCGCATCTCGTCTTCCGACATTCTGAAGCACCCAGGAAACTCGCTGACGCCGCCGCTCTGGATGAAAGCAATGTCAATGACAGGCCATCTCTTGTTGATCTCTTCGCACAGAGCGACGTCGTTCACATTGTCATTCATGTTCAGAAGGCAACAATTGTCGCCTTCAATAACAAAGCCCGAATTCTCCCAGTCGTGGTCCCGCTCAACCGCAGATGGTATTCGGGTCAGTGGGGTTGTGCCGCCCAGTTGAAACGTCTCCCAGCTTTTCAACCGACGGATGTTCTCAAATCCCAACTCTCGCATCACGCGCTCGGACGTTTCCGCGCGGCGACAGGGATGTTCGTCATAAGCGGGCAGGAGCACGGCGACGCCTCGGTCGATGAGGTCAACCGAGGGGATATGGAAGTGATCTTCATGAGTGTGGGTAATGAAGAGATAGTCGAGGCCCTGAACCACCTCACTCGGCGGCACCCGCGCTGCCGGGTATTTCCAGGTACTCAAATTGTAGACGGGTTCGTTCAAGAACCAGGGGTCACAAAGAAGCGTGCCAAAGGCGCCCCTGATCCTCAACGTGGCATGTGTAATGAACTGTACGTCCAGACCCATCGGGATTTTGCCTCATTTGCGCTGTCCCCCGCCCTTAAGGCAGAAAGAATCACATCATCCATGATGTCCAACGGCAGAAAATGTACAAGTCGGCAGGTGTAAAGACGAGGTACAGCGGCGTGGCCCGAAAGGGTCGAGCGCCTAAACAGCAAGCTCCGGAACACATTTCTCCGACTCATGCTTCTTCAACACATCAAGAAAGAAGTCGACGCACATTTGCCGGCCAAATCGTTCATTTGCAGCCCGACAGCCTTCGCGGCCGATCTCTGCGAGACGGGCAGGGTCGGCCAAAACACTGGCGAGCCAGTCAGGCAATTTGTCTGGACTGTCTGGTAAAGCGAGCACCTCCCCGCCGAAACGAAAGCTTTCTTCCATCCACGGTGTCCTTGGTGTCGCCATCGCCGTTTCCTGCGCCATTGCGTCCAGGATGCGTTCGTGAAAGTCAAAATAGGGTGGATGCAGGTTCAGGCACAGCTGAGCGCGGGCATAAACGTGTGGCAGTTCGCTAAATGAAAGGGAGCGTAACGCTGTGAATTGATCATCGGATTTCCTGGGAAGATCAACCCAGGCATCTCCCACAAACGTTACCGGCAACTTCCGTAACACATTCGTGTAGCGCCATCTAAACTCCCGGCGCGTGGTCAGGTCGACCAATCTTGCCACTGCCAACGCGGAGGGTTGGTTTCCCACGATCTTCATGACCCGTTCGAAACCGTCCTTCATATAGGCGGTGATCGGATCAAGGCCCGGGTGTCGCATAGCGAGGTCTACATACTCCCGGATGATCTCGTTCAATACTGGTGGCAAATTCTGGGACTCCAGAAATGCCTCAGGCGACTCCACATTGCCAATAAAGAGGCTTTCAATGTCTCGATCTTCGCCGTGAGCCACACTTTCTGAAAATACGGCCGCCGGAAGAGGCTGAGCGTCGCCGGGAACATGGAGAATGTTTTTCAGGAAGTCTGCCTGGTTGCGAGAGCTGGTACAAAAAACAGTATTCTTGGGACATCCGAGCACCCGAGCTGCGTGGTGGATGGGATGGTCCCCCAGCACCACGATAAACGGGCAGTCCGCTTCCTCAATATAAGACCGGCCGGTCGTGTCTTTTGCGTCCAACCCCCAGCATTGATAGCCGATGATCAAATCGAGGTCGGAAGGATCCGGCAATTGAGGCGCGTGCGCGAGCTCAATGAGGAAGACCGTGTGGCCGCGGGCCTCAAGCATTTGTGCATCACGCTGGATCGTGCTGGTGATCGCCCCATTCAGGCTCTGGCCGCAGAAGAAGAGAATATTGCTCATGCTGGGCCTTTCCTTGACCGGCTTTCTCCGGGAATGCTACCGATTCTATGCTTAATGGATGATTAAAAGACGAAGGACGCGGGTGGGCCGAGATGACACGCATTGCGATCATGCAACCCTATTTCGTCCCCTATGCCGGGTACTTTCGGCTGTTCGATGAAGCGGATCTTTTTGTCGCCTATGACTGTGTCCAGTTTCCGCGTCGCGGGTATGTCCATCGCAATCGCCTGCCGGATGCGTTGGGCCGCGCGCAATGGCTTACGCTGCCGCTTCAGCACGCACCTCAGAGCGCGAAGATTTACGAGCTCGAATTTGCAGCGGACGCGGTCGAACGCCTCGCCCAGGCACGCGGTAAATTTCCGATCCTTAAAACCCTGCCCGCCCCATGGGACGATCTTTTTTCTTCGGTACAGGGCTCCCTGGTGCCCTGGCTCATATCGTCTCTGGAACTCAGTCGCGATGCGCTTGGCATCGACTGTCCCATCCTCTGTTCCAGTACGCTCAAGGTGCCACCCGACGTCACCGGCCAAGATCGAATCGTTGAAATATGCAAACTTCTCGGGGCAACCAGCTATGTGAATGCCCCTGGCGGCAGACACTTGTATGAAGAGGACGTTTTCAAGGCGGCGGGCATAGAGCTTTCGTTTCTTCCCCCGCTGGAGGGATCACATTGGAGTATTCTGTATGACCTGTTGGCAGCCAACACGGCAGTTCACGGTCACTAGAGACCGATGGAAGCCTGTCGTGATTTTTGAGGAGAGCGCATGAGCGACACAGACGCCAAACCGGCACTCGACGCAGAAATGCGCTCCGCCAACAATAAACGCGATGACGACCACTGGGACAAGCTCGAGGACTTGATCGAGCGGTCGGGCCTCTCTTTAAGAGAAGTGCTGGTCGACTATGCCGCTTTCATGCGGCGGCGCGACCTCCCCAAGCTGCTTTGTCGATATGAACTCTTCAAGCAAATCGAACATCTTCCAGGCTCCATCGCAGAGCTTGGCGTCTTTCGGGGCGCCGGTCTTTTCACCTGGGGCAATCTGCTGGAGACGTTTTGCCCGGGCGACAGAACCCGTCTGGTGTATGGGTTTGATCACTTCCAGGGCTACAAAGACCTCACGAAAGAAGATGGCGCCGCAGGTGGCTGGATAGATGACACGATCGGGCGCATGGTGTCCGACGAGGACTTCCTGCGGGAACTTCTTGATCTTCACACGGCAGACAATTTGCTGCCCGGTGTCGAGCGGTGCCGGATCATTGACGGGGAGATTACGGAGACCGTCGCAGACTTTGCTGCGAACAATATGGGTGTGCGCCTGTCGATGCTCTATTTCGATATCGGACCCCATGATCCAACGGCGGCGGCGTTAGAGCATCTTTATCCGCTAGTGATGACGGGGGGTATTGTTGCGTTCAATTCCTACGGCATGCCGCCCTGGCAGGGCGAGGCGGATGCCATCGAAAGCTATTTCGCGACAAGGGGCGGTATTCCCAAAATGCAGAAATTTCCCTTCAGCCCCGTGCCCCACGCCTATTTTGTGAAAGAATAGGCTTGAGCGCAGCCACCAAGCCACGTGCACGTTGGTCGATACGATCTTAGTTATCCAGTTGGGAAAATGGCGCACCGGGGAAGATTCGAACTCCCGACCCCTTGATTCGTAGTCAAGTACTCTATCCAGCTGAGCTACCGGTGCGCATTCGGGTGCAGCGTCATGGGCTACCCTCCGAGACTGAAGGCAGTGCCGCCCTCAGAGAGCGACACTCTTATAGCGATCCCCTTTTAAAGGCAAGCCGCAGAGACCCGCCCTTTTGAGGAAAATTGAATTTATCGTGGCATGCCACCCGCTGCCCAATTCCTGAGCCGGTGATCACGGCGCCTGCCACCCCAATAATCAAACTTCTTGCTTTCGCCATAAGGACTTGTGGCCTAAAATCCCTTTGGTTAAATTGCTTTCGCATCCGCGAAATACCGTCATGCACGCGGCATGGCAGTTGGTTTGTCGCGCGGCGGCGCTAAGAGGGGCATCGAGGCCAATTGACGGCTTAAGCGATAGAGGGGTGCGATCGGATGACACTTCCGATCTTTTCCTGAAATCCGGTCTGATTATTGGGTGGTCCTCAAACAACAGGTGCGGCTTGCAGGCCGCCGAACTGCCGTTTTCCTGGGGTTTTCGCTCAGAAACCGGCCATATAACGGGTGTGGATTTAAAAAATCATGTCGAGTCAGATTGGACCTAAAAGCCTTCGCCTTCTGGCCCTTAGTGCGGTGCTCGCGCTCGGTGGCTGCGCCTTTGCCGACGAGGTCATCTGGCCGACCGTCGCAGGCGATGAAGCTCAAACCGGGGCTGATGCCGCGCCTGCCCTCGGCACCAGCACGGCTGCGGGGCTCACCGTCACGCCAGGGCAGCCCACCGGAACGCCCGTCGGTGCACGGGTCGCGCAGCTGCGAGGCGACCTGGGCCGTCTCCAAAGCACCATGGACACCAGGTCCGGCGAGCTTGATGCCATCCGATCTCAGACCAGCGCCCACGCCAGCGCGTATCACGCCAGCAAGGCTGCCATCGAAGCGAAATTGCAGGTCGGCACAACGCCAGGCAACCCGAACCTCGTTGCCGCCTGGAACCAGACCCAGGCAGAACTCGACCAGATGGCGCGCGATATCAACAATATGACGGCGCTCTCCACAGCCATCGCCGGTGACGCGTCAACGGCCACCTATTTGCTTGATACGATCCAGGCAACGTTTGGACTTTCTGGCGCTGTCGATGAAGATCATGTTCAGCTTGAAACGCTGCAGGACAACACGAAACAGACGATCGTTGTGATCAACAGTCTGCTGAGCGAGCTGCGCGAAGACACGGCGCGGCAGACGACCTATCTCGCCAATGAGCGCGCCGCCCTCAACACGCTGTCCAACGCTATTAAACGCGGTCAGATTTATGGCGGCGGACTGTCTGTTTCTCAGACACCCGCGGCTGCGTCCAGCCTGGCGGCGGCTCCTCGTGCAGCCGGCGAACTTCCAGGCACTCCGCCGCTGGTGACAATTCGGTTCGACCGCCCTGGCGTTGAATATGAGCGCTCGCTCTACACAGCCCTCTCCCAGGCTCTGGAGCTTCGCCCCGGCGCTGAGTTTACCGTGCTCGCGGTGTCACCCGCGGGCGGCACAGCTGCAAACGTTCAACTCGCGCAATCTCAGTCTCGGGAAAATGCAGAGCGGGTTTTTCGTTCCATGAGCGACATGGGTCTGCCACCTGATCGGGTTCAGCTCTCGGCCACCACAAGCGCCGGCGTATCGTCCAACGAGGTCCGCATCTACGTGCGCTAAGCGACCAAGGAACACTTTTCGGAGGGCCCTGCACGTTCGTGTGGGGCTTTTTACTTAGCAGCGTCCTTGTAGCCGATCATGTCGCCGAGAGTGTCTGCCTCATAGACTCCCCGGGCGATGGCGCGGGCGACACAGTCCCCTGCATAGGTGCCGATCTCCGAGAGGTGCCGCACGCGCATCTCCTCATCTAAGGCATGGGCACCGGTCGCAATCACAAAGATCACATCGCCATCCACCGGGGCATGGGCCGGACGCAGCGCACGGGCAAGCCCATCATGGGCCATCACCGCGACGCGGTTGCACTCCGCGGCTGTGAGGTCAGCATTGGTGGCGACAATGCCGATGGTGGTGTTCTGGCGGAGCCCCGGATTGCCGGCCTTGGTGCCTTCGAGCCATTCCGTATCCGTCGCCAACGCGGTCGGCGCGACATTGCCAAACTCGCCATCCCGTTCGAACGGTGCCGCCCAGAAAGCGTTTGATCCCGGCACAATGGCGGACCCGTAGGAATTGACGGCCATCAGCGCACCGATCTGCAAACCGTCAGGTGACACAAGCGACGCAGACCCAGTGCCCCCTTTGATGCTGCCGGCGCGCGCGCCAAACCCGGCACCGGCATTTCCCAGATCAAACGTGTCAGAGGCGGCGGCAGCGGCTTCGGCTCCCAGACGCCGATAAGGAGGTTCTTCCCCCCAGGCTTTGTTGCCGCCATTGGAGAGGTCAAACAAAATGGCGCCGGGTACGATCGGCGCGCGCAGATCGGCGCCTGCAATCTCAAAACCGTGGCCACGCGCACCCATCCAGGCCGTCACGCCAGATGCGGCGTCAAGGCCATAGACCGAGCCGCCGGACAGGGTCACTGCATCGGTAACCCCGCCCAGCAATCTCGTTGGGTCTAGCGCGTCGGTCTCGCGGGTGCCGGGCGCGCCGCCCATCACGTTGACGGCAGCGGTCACAGGTGCGTCTGGAAGAATTACCGTCACGCCCGTGCAGGCCGCTACATCTTCTGCCTGGCCGACCTTGATACCGTCGACATCCGTGATCAAATTACGGGGGCCGGTTTGGGGGGATGGCATGATTGTGGCTCTCCTCGCAGACTGAGCACGCCGGATGAGCGCACCTTTTGGGGCGGACGCTAGCGACCTGCTATCGCTCGGTCAATCACCTGGCAATAAGCTAGAGTATGGGCGCGTTGCGGCCGGCAAAAATGGGGCCAGTCCCTCAACAGGAGAAGGTCATGAGTGTTTCCCGCGCACTGCTTGTGCTGATCGGCGTCGCCTTTATCTCCGCACCGCTGGGGATTTGGTGGAGCCATTCCGATGGGTATCGGATTGGGGCGCCGGGCACTCGCGAATATATGGTCTCGTCTGCCCATCCGGAGGCCAGCAAGGCGGGCCAAGAAATTCTCGCCGCTGGCGGCTCGGCGGTTGATGCGGCGATCGCCGTGCAGCTGGTTCTCACACTTGTCGAACCTCAATCGTCTGGCATTGGCGGCGGCGCCTATATGCTCCATTGGGATGAGCGCAACCGCCTGCTCGAAGCCTATGATGGCCGAGAAACCGCGCCCGCGGGGGCGACCCCGCGTCTCTTTCTAGATGCGGCCGGGGACCCCTTGTCCTTTTTCGATGCGGTGGTGAGCGGTCAGTCCAACGGCGTACCAGGCGCCATCGCCATGCTCCACCTTGCGCATCAGGAGCATGGGCGACTGCCCTGGGCGGATCTGTTTCAGCCGGCCATCCGCCTTGCGGAAAACGGATTTTTGGTCACACCACGTCTCAACAAACTGATCGCCTGGTCGCCAGCGCTGCCCCGTCTGCCCTGGTCGCGGGCCTATTTCTTCACGGAAGATGAGAATGGCAATGCGGTTCCGCTCCCAGTCGGCACACGGCTGAAAAATCCCGAATATGCCAGGAGCCTGCGTCTGCTCGCGGACGAGGGTCCGGACGTTTTCTACACGGGCGAAATCGCTGAAACCATCGTTGCTGCTTCGCAGAATGCACCCATGCGCCCCGGAACGCTCAGCATGGCGGATATGGCTGCCTATGAGCCCGTCAAACGCGACCCAATCTGCCTTGGCTACCGCGCGTACCATGTGTGCGGTATGCCACCGTCCACGTCTGGCGGTCTGACCAGTCTGCAAATCCTGGGCATTCTTGAATCGTTTGATATGGGCGCACTGCGGCCCGGGTCCCCTGAGGCGGTGCACCTCATCACAGAAGCGAGCCGTCTCGCGTATGCTGACCGCGACCTCTATATCGGGGATACAGACTTTGTCGATGTTCCCGTCAACGCGATGATCAACGAGGACTATCTCGCGTCCCGTGCCCGATTGATTGATCCTGCAAGCAGCATTGGCACAGCGACGCCGGGTGTTCCTGATGCTTCCGGCGGTCTAGGCAGCCTCTATGCGCCCAACGAGTCGCGTTCGCGGCCCTCCACTAGTCATTTCAGCATCGTCGATGCCAGAGGAAATGTGGTCTCTATGACCACGTCTATCGAAGCGCCCTTTGGCAGCCATCTTATGGCGGGTGGCTTCTTCATCAATAACCAGCTCACCGATTTCTCGTTTCGCCCCGAGATTGACGGAAAGCCCGTTGCGAATGCGGTCGCACCTGGCAAGCGTCCCCGCTCCTCCATGACGCCGAGCATGGTGTTTGATGCCGATGGTGATTTTTATCTCGCGGTTGGATCCCCTGGGGGCAGCCGCATCATTGCTTATGTGACTCAAACCCTGGTGGCCCTTCTCGATCATCACCTGCCCATGCAGGAGGCCATCAATCAACCCCGTCATGTGAACCGCAATGGTCCGCTGGAGATCGAACAAGGGACCGCGATCGCTGAGCTGAAGGATGAGTTGGAACAGCTAGGTCATGAGGTTGTCGTGAAAGAGATCACCAGTGGGCTTCACGGCATTCGTCGCTTGGAAGGCGGCCTTGAGGGCGGCGCCGACCCGCGTCGCGAAGGTGTTGTCCTGAGCGGGCGGCTTTAGGCTTTCAGCAATCCAGATGCAATCTGGACCAGACCTTTGAGGGCCGGATCGGGTGCCACCACCAGATAGGTTGGGATGGGTTTCACGTAAGCGCTGATTTTGCCACGATCCTCAAATCGCGCGCGAAAGCGCGCCGCTTCGAAGAGGCCACCCCACCGGGGCACGATACCTCCAGCGATATAGACACCGCCGGTCGCGCCCATGGTGAGCGCGACATTGGCCGCCGCGGCGCCCAGCCAGCTTGTGAAACAGTGTACCGCTTCTGCGCTCACGGGCTCCCCGCCGGTCGCCGCACGTGCGGCAATCTCTGCAGCGCTCACCGGCTCGCAGGTCAAGCCTTCCATCTCGCACAGCACGTCGTGGAGCGCTTCAAGACCATCGCCTGACAGGATGGTTTCCGCATTCACATAGCCGAACCGACGCAACAGCCGCTCATAAATGGCAAGCTCTCTCGTATTGGCCGGTGCGATGTCGGCGTGGCCGCCCTCGCCATCGATCAACGCATAGCCGCCTTTCCCATCCGGCACCAGACCGGCAACGCCCAAGCCGGTGCCGGCGCCCAGCACAGCGAGTGGTCCGGCTTTGTCGGGTGCGCCCGTTCCGAGTTGCAGAAGCTCTTCTTGCTCAAATAAAGGCAGTGCGTGGGCGATGGCCGCGAAGTCATTGACCAACTGAACACGGGGTGTTTCCAGCCGTTCCTGCAGTTCCGTTTCAGTCAGCTGCCAGGGGCAATTGGTCATGTTGATCGATGCTGTGCCCTGCTTTCCAGCGACGGGTCCTGCCCCACAAATCGCGGCGGCGTTGACCTGCGGCCGTCCGGTCTCATCCAGCACTTCCTGCAGCACATCTCCAAAACTGGAAAACTCTTCCGTCTCCAGGACAAAGGGTGGCGTGAGGGACGACACGCCGACGGTCGCGTCTGCATAAGAGAAACGTGCATAGGTGCCACCAATATCAGCGACCAGCACGCGTGAGCCGTCTTTGATGTGTTCCATGGTGCACCTCTCCCGTGCCAAGCTCTCAATCAGACGTGGTTCGACTTCTTAATCGCTTTTACTGCGCCGCGCGGACCATGTCCTTGCGGTGAGGTATCCATATTCTAAAGCGGGTCCCGTCCGGACCTGTATGGACCAAGTCCAGGGTTCCGCCATGGGCGCGAACCAGATCGGCGGAAATCGCAAGACCAAGGCCAGTGCCGCCCTGCCGCGTCGTTCCGCCGAAAGGCTGGAACAGGCGCTCTCTTGCGGCGTCGGGAATGCCCGGCCCTGTATCCGCCAACTCAATCGTCACCGACTCTACATCACTGGACGCGGTTAGGGAAATCTCGCCGCCCGCTTCCATGGCCTGGGCTGCATTGCGCCCCAGGTTCAGCAACACACGGAAGAGATGGTCAGGATCTGCATCAATCTCCAACCCGTCTGCGATATCAATTTGGACAGTGATAGGGCTTTCTTCTTCCAGCCCAATGGCTTCCATCGCCTCGGTCGCCAGTGGTTTCAGATCAACCGCACGGCGGCTGGGCGGCGCCTCTTCAGTGCTGCCAAACTTGAGTGTATTGGTGCAGAGCTGAATAGCACGGTCAATAGACGCAAAGAGGCGCGGCGCCAGACTTTGAACTGTCGGATCATCCACACCGCCCAATCTGTCAGAAATGAGCTGTGTGCTTGCCAATATGTTGCGCAGGTCGTGGTTGATCTTACTGATGGCGGTGCCGAGAGAGGCCAAACGCGCCTGCTGGTTGAGGGTCGAGCGCACCTGCGTCTGAAGGTCCGCCAACTCACGCTCGGCCACCCCGATCTCATCCAACCGCTTTGACGGCTCGATCACCCGCGAGGCGTCGTCGGGCTTTTCGCTGAACGCCACCATGTTTTCGGTGATCCGCCGCATGGGGCGAACCAGGAAGAAATTGAGCGCCAGAAAAACGAGAGATGCGGTGATGATCGAGATCAGGATCGAGAGGTTCAGAATGTTCGTCGAAAAGTCGAGCATGGCCTGGCGCAGCGGCGTTTCGTCAAACACGATCTCGATAAAGTCGCCGCCTTCAAATCGCGGCCTGCCGATAACGCGAATGATGCGTCCGTCTTCGGCCATCAGGCAATCGACCATGTCCATGATGAGGTCGAGGAATGTTGCATCGCGGAGGTCGTAAGTCGCATCAATGGCCGGCGGCATGTCGTCTCTGAGGATCAGACGGCGTGCCGCATCTCTATGTAATACAACCGCGTAGGCTTCCGCATTCACGAGGAGCTCATCGCGAAGCGTGTTCGCGACCATGTTATCCGGTGTTGCTTCAAGCGCGAGCGTCGCGATTTGTGCCTGGACCAGGCGCTGTTTGATCCAACTGTCTCGGAAGTTAGACAGCGACGGCACATAGATCAGCACCTCCGCCAGCATCACAAACAGGACGGTCAAAACCAGCAACTGGCCCGACAAGCTTCGGCGGAGGGGCGCAACAAGATCGGTAAGGGGCGCAGCGGCTGTGCGTGACCGGTCGGCCCCGGCTTCCTCCGTTACGTCGGTGGTCTCGCGATCCATATCCCGCCTGTGTTCCCTCGCGCGCCACTTGCGCGTTGTTCGACAGTATACCGAAAAGCGGCCCTACCCGAACAGGCCGAGGAACTTCACAATTGCCCTGGTTTTCCAGCTGAACAATGTCGGCGTGTAATACGCACCCGCTGCGCGCTTGCTGATCTCCGTTAGGGTCGGGTAAGGCGCAACCGCCCCGGCCATTGCCCCGATCTTCAGCCCTTGAGACTTGGCAAGGACCCATGGCTGCAAAAGATCGCCTGCATGCGGACCGACAATGCTCGCGCCCAGGATGCGTCCGTGACTGTCTGTCACCACTTTCACCAGTCCGCGCGTGCGACGTTCGGCTTGTGCGCGGTCATTTTCGGCCAGCGGCCAGCGCAGCACTTCGATCTTGCCGTGTTTCTTTCGGGCTTCTTCTTCCGTCTCGCCGACATGGGCCAATTCCGGGTCGGTATAGGTCGCCCACGGAATGGAAGAATGGTCTGCTTTTGCTGGGATACGGAAAAGGATGTTCCGAATGACAATGCCAGCGTGATAGCCCGCCACATGGGTGAACTGAAGGCCGCCTGCGACATCACCAATCGCAAAGACCTTCTTGTTTGACGTTCTGAGCCGCGCGTCGACGGTAATGCCCGTGCGCTCATATTTGATGCCGGCATTCTCTAGGTCTAGTCCTTCAACATTCGGGCGGCGCCCGACAGCGAGCAGAAGGTGCGACCCGGATACGGTTTCTGCGCCATCCTCCGTTTCAATGGAAACGTTCACACCGTCGCCGTCTTTGGCGACCGAGGTCACTTTCGCGCCCTCGCGAATGTCGACCCCGTCTTCGCGAACAGCGTCTAAAACCAGCGCTGTGAGTTCCGGATCGTCCTTGCCGAGGGCTTTCAGACCTTCAAGGACGGTGACCTTGGCACCGAGGCGTCTGTGTGCCTGCGCCAGTTCCATGCCGATGGGGCCGCCGCCGACAACGATAAGGTGTTCCGGCCTTTCCTTGAGGTCGAACATTGTTTCGTTGGTGAGGAAGGGCACGCTGTCGAGGCCAGGGATCGGCGGCACGGCCGGAGACGACCCTGTTGCCACCACAAATCGTCGGGCCCGAATGGTCTTATCGCCTGCCTGCACCGTCTTCGGGCCAATGAATTTTGCTGCGGCCTGAATGACATTGACGCCCAGACCTTCGAAGCGCTCCACACTATCGACCGGTGCAATTCCGGCGATAACTTCATGAATGTGATCATGGACCCGGCCGAAATCGACTTCGAGCGGTTGTGGTTTCACACCAAAGGCTGCCCCGTCGCCCATGCTATGCGCATGCTTGCCGGCGGCGATCAGCGCTTTGGAGGGGACACAGCCATAATTCAGACAATCGCCACCCATTTTGCCTTTTTCGATAAGGACAACACTGGCGCCCATCTGCACGGCGCCCGCCGCAACAGAAAGCCCACCCGATCCTGCTCCAATGACACAAATGTCCGCTTCAATCACATCGCTCATAGTGTTTCCTCACACTCCCAGATAGAGGAGTTTTTGACTTAACGCGCCCTCACAGAAGTCGTTGGCAGAAAACCGCGCCACACTCTTCTAGGTTACGCTCTCGTTATGCTTCTTCTTTTGCAAAACGTTTGTAGATGACTGGCACCAGCGACAGAGCTGCAAGCGCTAGGATCGGTCCCAACACTTCCGGCTGAAAGATGATGCCAAGATTGGGTTCACCGCCTTCATCGAAGATCGCGCCCAGACCGTTGCCGACGCTCGCAAACACAAAAGTGCCTGGAATGATGCCGAGGAAAGTCGCCACGAAGAATGTACGCAATTTCACGCCGAGGAATGCGGGTGCCAGGTTCACCAGGAAGAAGGGAAAGAGAGGCACGAGCCGCAGAACCAGGAGATAGGAGAAGGCGTTTCTCTGAAAGCCCGCTTCCATTTTCTGAATGCCCGGTCCTGCTTTGGCGCGCAGGGCGTCGCCGAGGGCTGTCTTTGCGATGAGAAAGACAATCGTGGCGCCAACGGTTGCCGCGAGCACGGTGGCGAGGCCGCCAAAAACCGTCCCGAACAAAAAGCCGCCGGTCAGCGTGGCGATGAGAGCGCCCGGCAAAGAGAAGGCCACCATGGTCGCGTAAACCGCCATATAAACGGTGAAGGCGAGGGCTGTGTTTTCAGCGACGAAGGTCTGCAAAAACTCCCTGTTCTCCTTCAACGTGTCGAGGGTGACATATTGGCCGAGGTCGAACGCGAAGAAGGCACCGAGTCCTGCCGCGAGGATCAAGAGAGGCAAAAGCCTGCCGAAACTGAAACCGGACTGCTTTGCGTCTGAACTTTGGTCACTCATGTCGTTTCCTTCCAATCGGCTGCTTATGAACCGGCCGTATCATTCAGGGACCAATCATAGTCGTATCCCTGGACCCGTGTTGTGTTTTCGAGCTTCTCTGCAAGATCGCCCTCTGCATAAGACTTGAGATGGGAGATCAGATCCGCCGTGCCTTTTCCGAAGTCCTCCGAATACCAATCATAGATCTTTGAGACACGCAGGGCGCTTCCCCGGAAACTGGCGCCGCGCGGGCTGTTAATGTAAGCGCGGGCCGCCGCTTCAAGGTCTGCCTCCAGGGTCTTCCCGGTGAACGGTTTGGTCGGCAGGTTGGGACATCCGATGGAGGCACAATTTACCGCATAGTGAACCCGGGGGTCCTTCCAGATTGGACGCAGGATACGATGCTCGATGTCGTCCAGCGTGAGCCGCTCACCATCGACAGTCACCAGCTTCGCGCCCCAGGGACCCGTTGAAAAGAAGCCTGGAGAGATGCTGATCTTGCGAATGGAGCTGACCGGGTAATGGTCGAGGATCACTCGCACGGTTGTGGCGTTGTAGAGATTGGCCCAAAACGCGAATTGTTCGTTCTTGTTGAGGGCGTCCACTTCCACGGCTTCGAGGCTCGTGATGTAGAGTTCCAGCTTGTCGCGGTCATCCTGGTTTGCGGCCAGGCTCGCATAATCCACTTTGTTGGCCTCACCGTCCTGGCCCGGCACCAGGTAGGCGTCCAGCAGGTCCTGCCAATCGGAATGATCAATTGTCACGGTCGAGCTCTCCTCAAAAGCGTTCCATCTGGTCCAGGCATCGGCCGCCGGAACCTGGGTTGCGCCAATTAAAAGCCAACCTAGAGCGAATAGCCCTAGAAAGAACAACCCAGTGGGTCGTGAACGCCGTCTGGGCGCCCTTACGCCTCCCAGCCGCCGATAATGCCGCTCTGTGACTGTCAGGACCATGTCGTCTCCTTCCCGCGCCAGGCTGCCGATCACAGCAGACGCATTCCTTTGTGTGTAGCGGAAGGTGGGGCGCTCAGGCGAAAAAACCCACAAAAGTCACCGGCTTGTGAGAGTGCGTTAGCGGCAGTGAGAGCGAAGTGATCGGCGTCGAACCGCCTGAATCTGGGACTTTTGGGGTGCTGACAGCGGTTTGGCGGCAAAATCGGCTGTTTTCTGCGACCTTTTCACTTTACCAAGCCCCCCACAATCGTTGACTTGGCCCCTGCCATTGCTTATACACGCGGCCAACCTGGCCGTTGGGCATCTGCCCGCGGCTTCAATTGTTATGGGGGCCCGCCGACTGCTGTCAGGTCCGGAGCCCTAGCCGGAGAAGACCCGTGAAACGGACATACCAACCAAGCGCGCTCGTTCGCAAACGCCGTCATGGTTTCCGCGCCCGTAAGGCGACAAAAGCTGGCCGCGCCATTCTTGCTGCGCGCCGCTCAAAAGGCCGCAAACGGCTGTCTGCTTAATCCCTCTATCTCAAGGGCGACACAACCCTCTGTTATGGGTTGGCAGATGCGGAGAGCCCCTTATCTTGTCGAGGACCCGATGGAGCGCCTCAAGGCCCGCCGCGATTTCCTGAAAGCCGCCAAAGGCCGCAAGTGGGCGGCACCGGGGCTCGTTTTGCAGGCCCAAAAGCAGGCCGACGCCGAGGCGCCAGCGCGGATCGGCTTTACCGTGACAAAAAAAGTGGGCAAAGCCCATATTAGAAACCGGGCGAAACGTCGCTTGCGTTCGGTCGCTGGTGATGTTTTATCACTTGCCGCACGACCGGGTTACGACTACGTCCTCATAGGGCGCGCGGACACCATTTCCCGCTCCTATCCTGATCTCACAAGGGATCTTGAAACGGCTCTCGCCAAAGTGCATGCGCAAAGAACAAATGCGCGGACACAGCAGCGGCGACAGGCACCTCAGAAACAAGGGTGATCTCAGTACATGTCTGACAATAAGAACTTACTTCTTGCCGCCGTGCTCTCTATGGCCGTGCTGGCGTTCTGGCAGTATTTCTTTATTGAGCCGCGAATGGAGGCTGAGCGCGCCGTCCAGGCGGAAATCGCCGCCGCCCAGGAAGAAGCCGCAGAGTCTGCTATCCCACAAGTCTTAGAGACCCGGCCCAACAATCCTGCTGACCTCACCGACAGTACCTTGCTGACAGGCCTGCCCCGCGATCTTGCGCTTGTGCAGAGCGAGCGAGTCCAGATCGACACAGCCCTTGTTGCCGGCTCTATCTCGCTCACGGGCGCGCGGATCGATGATCTGCAGCTGCATACTTATCGAGAAACTGTTGATCCCAATTCCCCGGAGATTGTTCTTCTCTCGCCCGCCAATTCGATCTCGCCTTATTTCGCTGAGTTCGGCTGGTCGGCGCCTGCCTCTGCCGGTCTGAAGCTGCCAACGCGCGACAGCGTCTGGACCGCGCCCGCCGGCGCCTCCCTTGCTGCCAACGGCTCCGTCACGCTTACTCATGACAATGGTGAAGGTCTCATCTTCAACCGCACCATCTCGGTCGATGAGAATTATATGTTCACGGTCGACCAGAACGTGACGAACAATACCGGGGCCCCTGTCACCCTTTATCCTTACGGTCTCGTGTCACGGACAGGCACGCCGGAGATCGAAGGCTTCTTCATTCTCCATGAGGGGATGATCGGTGTGCTGGGTGAAGAAGAGGGTCTTGTCGAGATTGACTATGACGAGATCCTCGAAGACCGCGAAATCAAATATACCGCCAATGAGGGCTGGCTCGGCATTACCGACAAATATTGGGCGACCGTTCTGATCCCCGAACAGGGCGCCAATTTCGACGCGCGCTTCTCCGAAGGACCGAACCCGCGCAAGGATGTCTATCAGACCGATTATCTGGTTGTGGATGGCCTCACCGCGGCGCCTGGCGCCTCCGTCAACCACACGGCGCGGCTCTATGCCGGCGCGAAAGTGGTCGACATGATCGACAGCTATGACGAGGAAGGTATCTTCCGGTTTGAACTCCTGATCGACTGGGGATGGTTCTACTTCCTCACCAAACCGCTCTTCCTGGGTCTCGATTATGTCTTCGACATTGTCGGCAACTTTGGTGTCGCCATTCTGATCGTCACCGTGATCATCAAACTGTTCTTCTTCCCGCTCGCCAACCGCTCCTATGAAGCGATGAGCAAGATGAAGAAGCTGCAGCCGGAGATGGAACGGCTTCGAGATCAATATGCCGAAGACAGGATGGAACAGCAAAAGCAGATCATGGAGCTCTATAAGAAAGAGCAAGTGAACCCGCTTGCGGGCTGCCTGCCTGTGCTGATCCAGATCCCGGTCTTCTTTGCGCTCTACAAGGTTCTGTTCGTTACCATCGAAATGCGTCATGCACCCTTCTATGGCTGGATCCAGGACCTTTCCGCACCCGATCCAACGACCATGTTCAACCTTTTTGGTCTGATCCCCTGGGATCCGCCGTCACTTCTGATGGTTGGCGTCTGGCCGCTTCTCATGGGTTTCACCATGTTCGTTCAGATGCGCATGAACCCGGCGCCTGCTGACCCAACACAGCAGATGATTTTCACCTGGATGCCGGTCCTCTTTGTGTTCATCCTCGCAAGCTTCCCCGCCGGTCTGGTGATCTACTGGGCCTGGAACAACCTGCTCTCCGTTCTGCAGCAGGGCGTTATTATGCGGCGGCAGGGAGTGCCCATTGAGCTTTTCTCAAACCTAGGTCTGGAAAAACTCTTCAAGCGTTCCGCGACCAAAGACGAAACCTGACGGACCATGGACGGCAGCACCGCAGAGGAAAAGGCGCAGCTTGAGAGGGGGCGCTGGCTCTTTGCGCAGCCCTGCACCTTCGTCAAAGGCGTGGTTAATCTGGACGGGTTGCCCAACGCGCCGCTGCCGGAAATCGCTTTTGCCGGACGGTCCAATGTGGGCAAGTCGAGCCTCGTCAATGCTCTAACAGGGCGCAAGACGCTCGCGCGCACCTCCAATACGCCCGGCCGCACGCAGGAAGTGAACTATTTCACCCTCGGCCAACAGGGACGGGAAGGTCTCTATCTCGTTGACCTGCCCGGCTATGGATATGCCCGGGAGTCCAAAGACCGGATCGCCCAGTGGACAGACCTGGTGATGACCTATCTGCAAGGCCGGGCCAGTTTGCGCCGCGTGCTGTTGCTCATCGACGCCCGTCACGGCATCAAGAAGAATGATGAAGAGGTCATGGCGATGCTGGACAAAGCGGCTGTCTCCTATCTCATCGTTCTCACCAAGGCGGACAAGCTCAAAAAAGGTGAGATTGAAAAACGCCTCGAGACGACCAAGGCGCAGCTTCGCAAACATGTCGCCGCTTTCCCTGAGATCGCGGTCACATCGTCCGAAAAAGGCACGGGCGTTCCTGAGCTTAGAGCCCATATAGCCGAACTGGCCGAGCTTGCTCCCATGGGATATAAACCGGACCAGTAATGCCCGGCGGAACACCGGGCTCACAATGCAGGGGGCAGGAGCGCGTTCGCGGCTGCGGAGTGCTCCATCAGAGACGATGATCGACCAAGAGAACGACCCAGAGACCGGGATCGACCGGGCCAAAATCCTGTCCGAGGCTTTGCCCTATATGCAGCGCTACGACAAGCGGACGATTGTCGTTAAATATGGCGGTCATGCGATGGGGGATGCCGAGCTGTCGGCCCAGTTCGCGCGGGACATTGTTCTGCTTAAACAGTCGGGTATTAATCCGATTGTGGTGCATGGGGGTGGTCCACAGATCGGCGCGATGCTGAAAAAGCTCAATATTGAAAGCACTTTTGCCGATGGGCTCCGCGTCACCGACAAGACCACGGTCGAGGTTGTGGAAATGGTCCTCGCGGGATCCATCAACAAGCAGATTGTCGGCGCCCTCAATCAGGCGGGCGGCCGGGCGGTTGGTCTTTCCGGCAAGGATGGGAACCTGCTCATTGCTAGCAAGGTCGCGCAGAAGCACGACCCTGAGTCCAATGTCGAGAAGGTGGTCGATCTTGGGTTTGTCGGCGAACCTAAGACGGTTAATCCGGAGATCCTGGAGACCATGATCGCCTCTGACATCATTCCGGTTATTGCGCCTCTGGGGGTCTCCGAGACAGGTGACACCTACAACATCAATGCGGACACCGCTGCCGGCGCCATCGCTGCCGCCACAGGAGCAAAACGCCTGTTGCTTCTGACCGATGTCAGCGGCGTCCTGGACAAGTCCGGAACACTGGTCACCGGCCTCACGATAGCCGAGGCCAAAGCCCTGATGGCCGACGGTACTATTTCAGGCGGCATGATCCCGAAGCTCGAAACCTGCATCGATGCCGTGAATGACGGCGTTGAAGCCGTTGTCATCCTTGATGGTCGGGTGCCCCATGCGGTGCTGCTCGAACTCTTCACCGAGCACGGCGTCGGGACCCTCATCAAAGAAGGTGAGTAACCAAGACGAGACAAAGTCTCCGCGCAGGCCTGTGGTCACTTGGCAGGCTCCGCCAGAATGCTATTGTTCCAGCTAAGAGGCTTGGCCGGGGGGCAAGCATGTTGGGTCAACGCATATGAATGAAGTAAACGGCGGTTTGCGGAAGTCACATCTGTGGCATGGCTTCGCGGCAACTCTCCTCTGTCTAACCTATTTTTCTCTGACATCACCGGCGCAGGCCGAATATCGCTTTTGCAACACCACGACCTATGTTCTGGACGCGGCGATTGGCTATGAAACAGACGATGGATGGCAAAGCCAAGGATGGTTTCGTATCCTCCCCGGCGCCTGCAATGCGGTGCTGCCGGGGCGCATCGAGCGCGAGGAGTATTATGTCTTTGCGCGGTCTATCAATGCCCACGAAGGTGGCACGAAGTATTTCAGCGGCTCGGATCGCTTTTGCACCGCACCTGGGGACTTCCTCGTCAATGAGCGAACGAATTGCGCCACCCGCGGCTTTGACGGGTTCGACTTTACCCGTGTGGAGACACGCACGGGCGATACGTGGACCACAACTTTCTCAGAGCCTACCAATTACACCCTGAAGCGCGCGGAGATCGCAGGTGCGCAACGTCTGCTGCGTGATACCGGAGCGGCCATCTCGCAGATTGACGGTCTCAGCGGCCGACGCACAACGGCAGCGATTACTGACTTCCAAAAATCGATCAATCTCCGCGCGGACGGGAAAATTACGCCGGCCCTTTTTAACGCGCTTATCGAAAGTGCCGACCAGCGACAGGCCGCAACCGGTCTGTCGATCTGCAACACGACCGACTTTTTGGTCTGGGCAGCTGTTGGCTATCAAAGTGGCGAGGACTTTTCCTCCAGTGGGTGGATACGCATTGAACCGGACCGCTGCGAAAAAGCCATCAAGGGCGAACTCAAAGAGCAATATTACTACTCCTACGCCGAGGCAGTTGATGGTGGCGGCCTAGTGGCCCGACGTGCCGGGCAGGATTTGGTCTGGGCCGGCAATCATACGTTTTGCACCAAAGGGACGCGCTTTGAGATTGAGGGACGCGAGGAATGCAGCGAACGCGGATTTGACGATACGGGTTTCAAAAGAATCGACACGGGCGAAGCGCTCGTGTGGACCGAGACCCTCAAATAGCGGGCTGTTTTTCTAAACAGACCGCTTCGGTTCCAATTCAAAGAACGCAAGTTGCAGGTTCAACTTGTGATCGTCCAGAGGGAACTCGAACCCGTTCTTGGGCAATAGAAGATCCGTGTGCTTGATGTGAAGAGCCTTCTGAACGGCGAGCGCGGTGCGCATGCTGAGATCCGCTTTCCAACAGATAGCGGTTACCGCCTCGGGTGACTTCGCGTCCATGATCTCTGTGACCTTCTTGACCGGCTCGTCCACCAGCAGCGAGAGCGCCATGATCATGCATTCCTTGTTGCCCATATCGGCAAGCGTGGTCACTGCTGCATTGTCGAGCTTTCCTGCCTCAAAGGCCTTGCGAACCGACGCGAGAGTCGCATCAAGCTTCTCCGTTCCGTCCTCGTCTTCGACGCGTTCAATCACCCGGTCACGCACCTGTTTTTTCGTTTCCTCATCCAACTCTTCGCGGGCCAGGAGATCCTCCAGCAGGGAACGCGCGACAAAACTTGCGATGCGCCTGATGGCGCGAATTGACAGGTTCGGACGCATCACCAAGGGTTCGTGCAGGGCTTCAATGTCAATCGCTTTGGTAATCAGAAGATCAAGCGTGTCCTCCCTTATCTGAACATTCGGATTGGCCAGCAAGGCGGTCACGGCCGGAATATCCAGAGAGCGGGCGACTTTCTCGACGATTTCTTCGCTGATGTTTTCGCGCCGGGCAATGGCTTCCGCGGCACCATCGACGGCGCTGCCCGCAATCAATTCCATAAGGTCCGCATCCGACAGAAGCGGCGAATATTCCAGCACCGGCGCCGCGACCGAAATCTCAGCGTCCTTGGCGAGTTTTTTGATGATGCGCGGTGGGACGTTTGTCGTCGCTTTGATTTCTTCGGCCACAATGGCCCTCACCCGAGGCAGTTTGTCGGACGCAAGCTTTTCCACCAACGTGATGACGCGCTCCATCAGATCGTTTTGCATGGTTTCATCCGCGCCCGGTACCAGACGCGAGATGCGGCGCGCAAGCTCCACACGAACCAGCTCTTCCGGATCATCCGCCAATATCTCACTGGCCTGGATCGGCGTTGACGGATTGGCCGCGACGGCCACACGGACATCGAGCATGTCGTCCTCTGAGAGGTAGTAAAGCACCTCTTTGGGTGCGTCCTCTCGGGACGCCAGCTCGCGCCGGGCAGCCCGATTATGTTTCTCGAGCACGGCGCGCGCATCCTCGTAACTCAAATCATCCGGCAAGCGCCGCCAGCTGAAGACTTTTTTCAACAGGTTCTTCATGACCTTCCTCGCGCCAGGTTTGTGTGGGTTTCCAGTTGAGTCAGCGCATCACCACCCTCGTCTGAAGCAAGTTTCCACGTTCCCTTGCCAGACCTTTTCACCTCGTAAAGCGTCTGATCGGCACGCGCCATCAGCGCCTGAAGTTCCTCGCCGTGCTTCGCACTTGCGACGCCAATAGACAGACCTGGCCGTAGGTCCGCGTCATAGTCAGCTGCGATAAGATCAAATGCGCTGACAAGCCTTTCAGCCGCCAGGACCGCCAGCGCAGCGGGTGCGTCCCCGTCGGTGCCAATCCACATGGCGAATTCGTCTCCACCTAGCCGGGCGGCAACATGGTCACCCGCAGGAAGATCGCCAGCGATCTCCGACATGAGGGACGCAAGCGACGTCAAAAGAGCATCACCCGCCGGGTGCCCGTAGGTGTCGTTGACCGCCTTGAAATTGTCCATATCGATGAACATCAGACTGCCTGCAGAAGAATCCGCTGCTTGGGCCTTCAGGCAGTCGCTCACCCGTGCAATGAAGGCGCGGCGGTTCAAGAGTCCCGTCAACTCGTCTGTACGCGACAGGCGGTCCAGCTCGCGGAGTTGGCGGGCATGCTCTATCGCGTTCGACAGATGGTCTGCTGCGTGGGCGAGCATCGCCTCCGCTCGACCGCCCGTATCGAGGAGGACAACAAAGCCGTTCATGACATCCCAATGATGGGTGAGCAAACAGAGGAAGGGTCCCTCCCGCCAGATCTGATAGGCCTGTGCCTGTTCATCGGATGGAATGGCGGTGTCCATCAAGCGGGCAAAATCAGGGTCCTGCAACTCGGCAGCGAGCGCCGCATCGATTTGGCGGGCGAAGGGCCTGAGCGGCGTGCCGTCCGCCTGCAGCGGCACGATCCAGGCGCCGGCAGCCTGAAACGATGCCAACAGGACGCGTGCGGCGGCACGCAGCATGTCGTCGGGGTGCATCTCCTGCTGAATGGCGCGCGCAATCGCGGAGATCAACGCGTCATCTTCCCGCTGTTCATCAAGCTCACGTGCCCTGCGGCGCTCCAGCGTTACATCCCGTGCCACGCCCCGCGCTCCACACCATTGGCCGCGATCATCCAAGATCGGGCGCACCGAGGCAATCAAACAGGCAGCTTCCCCATCTTCACCCCTGATCCAAACCTCTGTCTCGGTGATGGGTTCGCGCGCCGCAAAGAGCGCAACCAGATGGCCCGCTTCATGAGGGTCCATGGCAAGACCGGCGGGCGAAGCGCCATTCAATGCCTGTGGCAGGTACCCGACAATGCCTTGCGGGCTCACAAAGGAAAACTTGGACGACGCATCCACTTCCCAGACAAAGTCTCCTGAGCAATCAGCGAGATCGCGGTACAGCGCTCGAGAACTGACGAGCGCCTCCACAAGATTGCCTTCCAGGGATACGTTGCGCGCCAGGATCAGCGCCCCTCTTTCAGCGTCCGTCGACAGGCTGACAGGAAGAGCCGTGATGTCGTAGGTCCGGTTGCCCTCACCCGGGGCCGTCGCAGAGAGGATAATCCGCGTGGCAACCGGTACGCCGGTGCGACCTGCTTCTAGCAAGCCGTGCGCTATATCGTCAGGTGCTCGTTCCAGAATGGATAGGAGATCACTGCCGCCTTTGTTTTGCGCCACCACCTGGCCGTCATCTGCCAGCAAGAGCCCAGGCCCGCGAAAGCGCTGCAACAAGGCGCGCGGCGCTATTGATGCAACATCATCAACAGGCCTCAACAGGGTCTCATTGTTCAACTCGGTGGATGTCAAACCGGGAACTCTCGAACTCACACAAACAGGGGTGAATTCTAGCAATTGGCTCTTAATGGGCCTTTAAACGGCGGTTTAACATGGTTGCCAACCGGTGAATGCAACGGCAGAGTGCGGCCTGAAAACACGAGTGCTCTTCCTATGCCTGAAAATCCGCGCCAAAGCCTCAAAAACCCCGATTTTCTCCATATTGAGACCTGGGTATTTGATCTGGACAACACGCTCTACCCACCCGAATGCGACCTGTTTTCGCAGGTGGATGTGCGGATGCGGGACTTTATTTCAGACTATTTAGAGGTTGATCCGGAAGAAGCCCGGCGTCTGCAGAAGCATTATTATGTGGAGCATGGCACCACCCTGAACGGCCTCATGAAGGTACATGACCTGGCGCCCCACGCTTTTCTGGACTATGTGCATCAGATCGACGTGAGCCATATCGCCCCGGCCGAGGATCTCAGTCAGGCGATTGAGCGGCTGCCTGGACGCAAAGTCATCTTCACCAATGGGACGACCGCACATGCCGAAAACGTCACCAGCCAGCTGGGGATCACACACCATTTCGATGAGGTCTATGACATTGTCGCCGTGGACTACACGCCCAAACCCGCCCCTCAAGCCTATGACCGGTTTGTCAAAGGCACCGGCATCGATCCAACCCGATCTGCCATGTTCGAGGACATCGCCCGCAACCTGCTGGCGCCCCACGATTTGGGCATGACCACGGTCTGGGTGCGTCCTGGGGACCCAGGCCCGGAGAAACATCAGCAGATGTCTCATGAGGGAGCGGATGGTGAGCATGTCCACCATGTGACGGATGATCTGACGGACTTTCTGCAGAAGCTCTAGGCGGGTGTCGTCGGTTGACATAGACCCACCCCCCGCTATGGTGCCGCGGCGCTCAAATCCGCGCTCAAGCTGCCGATAAACCAAGGATTCCTGAAGATGACCCCAGCCGAGCTCCAAACCATCATCGACACAGCGTTCGACAATGTGGACTCCATCGATACCAAAACGACTGGGGAGGTCCGCGACGCCGTCGACGAGGCGCTGACGCTTTTGGACAATGGCGAAGCGCGCGTCGCCGAACAGGGTGACAAGGGTTGGGAAGTCAATCAATGGCTCAAAAAGGCGGTGCTTCTGTCGTTCCGCCTGAACGATATGGAGACCATCGCGGGAGGCCCCGGCACCGGCACGAACTGGTGGGACAAAGTGCCGTCGAAGTTCGAAGGTTGGGGCCCGCAGGAATTTTCTGCGGCGGGTTTCCGCGCCGTCCCTGGTGCCATCGTTCGCCGATCCGCCTATATCGCGCCCGGTGCCGTTCTGATGCCCTCTTTCGTCAATCTAGGCGCCCGCGTCGACAGCGGCACCATGGTCGACACCTGGGCGACGGTCGGGTCTTGCGCCCAGATCGGCAAAAATGTGCACATTTCCGGTGGCGCCGGGATTGGGGGCGTTCTTGAGCCGCTGCAGGCCGGACCGGTCATCATCGAAGACAATTGCTTCATCGGCGCACGGTCGGAAGTTGCGGAAGGCGTCATCGTCGGCACCGGCGCCGTCCTGTCCATGGGCGTGTTCATCACCTCCACGACCAAGGTTGTGAACCGGGATACCGGCGAGGTCCATGTAGGATACGTGCCGCCTTACTCTGTTGTGGTCCCTGGCGCCCTTCCAGGTAAGCCTTTGCCGGATGGCACACCGGGCCCGAGCCTTGCCTGTGCGGTGATCGTGAAAACCGTGGATGAGCGCACCCGCTCCAAAACCTCGGTCAACGAGCTGCTCCGCGACTAAGCCGACCTGAGGCGATAGGCTCGTTGATGACGGGCCAGATTGACCGGCCAGATTGACCGAATTGGGCTCAACCGGGTACACCGGGGTCATGGAAACAGATGCACCTACGGCCGCAGGCCTCATTGACCCCGTCACATTCGCTCAGGACCTGATCCGCTGTCAGAGCGTCACCCCGGTTGAAGGAGGGGCGCTTGATCTTCTTGAGGCCCGGCTCAAAGCGTTGGGGTTTCAATGCACGCGCCTTCCGTTCAGCGATACAGACACGCCCGACGTCGACAATCTTTATGCCCGCCTTGGGACAGAAGCGCCCAATTTCTGCTTCGCGGGGCACACGGATGTCGTACCGGTCGGCGATGAAAAAGCCTGGAGCGTTGACCCGTTCGAGGCCGTGATCAAAGACGGTCTGCTGCTGGGCCGGGGTGCGACCGACATGAAGGGGTCTATTGCCGCTTTTGCTGCGGCGGTCTCGCGCCTTGCTGCCGAAGGCGGCTTAAAAGGGTCCATCAGCTTTCTCATCACGGGCGATGAAGAAGGCCCGGCGATCAACGGAACCCGGAAAGTACTGGAATGGCTCGAGGCGGAAGGCGAAGTCATTGATGATTGCCTTGTTGGCGAGCCCACCAATCCGAAGGTTCTGGGAGACATGATCAAGATCGGTCGCCGTGGCAGCACGAATGGCTGGATCACCGCTTATGGCGCACAGGGGCATGTGGCCTATCCGCACCTGGCGGACAATCCGACACCGCGTCTCGTCGCCATGCTGCAGCGCCTCACAAGCGACGTGCTGGATGAGGGAACAGAACATTTCCAGCCATCCAATCTCGAGATCACGCAGGTGTCCGTCGACAATGACGCCACCAATGTCATCCCTGCGGAAGCGAAGGCCCGTTTCAATATCCGTTTCAATGATCTTCATACGCCCGAGGGGCTTGAAGCCCGGGTGCGGGCGCATCTGGATGCGGTCACCGCTGACATGGGCGGCACATACGACCTCAAGATGGTCGCCAGTGGCGAAGCCTTCCTCACGGCGCCTGGGAGACTCAGCACGCTCATCTCGGAAGCGACCACACAAGCAACCGGCCGCACGCCGGAACTCTCGACAAGCGGTGGCACCTCAGATGCCCGGTTCATCAAGAACTATGCGCGGGTCGTTGAGTTCGGTCTGGTCAGCCAATCCATGCATAAGGTGGATGAACATGCGAAGGTCGATGATATTGTCGCCCTGACCGATATCTACGAAACCGTTCTGAGAGGCTATTTCAGCTAGCGCCGATGCCCACAAGCACAGAAATCATCAATGCGTTTATCGGCGCCTGGAAGATCGCACGGCGCGACCCGACCGCCCTCTCGCATTTTGAGTTCAGTGCCGACGCCTTTTGGCGGTCTTTCGCTGCGTTCATCTTTGCGTTGCCCTTCTATCTGGTTTTTATCAGCGCTGAATGGCGGATGATCAGCGAGGCTGAACTCGTCGTGACCAACACCGTGTTCGGCTACACAATCGTTGACCTCCTCTCCTATGTGGCCTTCTGGGTGCTTTATCCTCTCTCGATGGTGTTTCTTTGTCGAACACTCAACCTGACGCAGAATTTCGCCCCCTACATCATCGTGTACAACTGGTCGTCCGTTCTGGTGGCAGCCCTCGTCGCGCCCCCCTATGTGCTTTACAGTTTCGGTCTGGCCTCTCTCGAAACCACCGCCTTTCTGATCCTGCTCGTCTTTATCACTGCCCTTCTATATCGCTGGCAGATTGCCGTGACCGTCTTCCGGACTACGCCGGCGCTGGCAGCGGGTATTGTCGCCTTTGAGGTGGCGCTCGGCTTTGTGATCAATCTGTTCGCCAGCGCCTTTATCGGTGGTGGACCAGCCTGAATGAGCAAATCGGCATGAGTGATACGCGCGCCATAGGCGTCTTTGATTCCGGCATGGGCGGGCTTACGGTGCTCCGCGCGCTTCGCGACACCCTGCCTCAGGAAGATCTGATCTATCTGGGCGATACGGCACGCCTGCCCTATGGCACAAAAAGCGCGGATACGGTGACCGCTTACGCCTTGCAGGCGACAAAAGAATTGCTCCGCCATGACGTGAAGATGGTGGTCATCGCCTGCAACACCGCCAGTGCCGTCGCCATTCAGCCTTTATCGCAGCAGCATGCGCCGTTGCCGGTCATCGGCGTTGTTGAGCCTGGTGCGCGCGCAGGCGTCGCGGCAACTCATACAAATCGCATCGGCGTACTTGCGACCGAAAGCACAGTTAAGGGGGGCGCCTACGCTCGGGCGATCGCCGCTTTAGCCCCTGAAGCGACCGTCCGCCAACAACCCTGCGCCCTTTTTGTGGCACTTGCAGAAGAGGGCTGGGGCGACGACGCCATAGCCGAAGCCGCCGCTCAGCGGTATCTGGAGCCGCTGTTTGCGGATCCCCCTGCCGCACCGGACACACTGGTGTTGGGGTGTACCCACTTTCCTGTGCTTGCGCCTGCAATCGCACGCGTTCTGGGGGACCACGTGACGCTGGTGGACAGTGCCGCCACAACAGCTGATGCCGTCGCCGATGCTCTCCAACAAAGCGGTCTGGAGACCGACAATCTTTCGAAGGGCTCAGAACGTTTTTTTGCGACCGATGCGCCGGAAAGATTTGCCCGCGTTGGAGGCCTTTTCTTCGGGTCCGAGATTGATGCGGCAGCGGTCGAGCTGATTGATCTTCAGTTGAGCTAACAAACTCTGTTCGTCGCATTTTCGAACCACAAAAGTCTCACAACTTTTGCTGAAAATGCTCGGGTTTCATCGCATTCTCGAACCACAAAAGTCTCACAACTTTTGCTGAAAATGCTCGTCTTCAATCGTAATCGACAGCCGTCAGGTAAAGGCCGTCAGGCGGTGCCACCGGACCGCACCGTGAGCGATCAGCCGCCTTCAGCGCCGCCGCCATATCCTTTGGCGTCCATTTTCCTTCGCCTACATATTTCAGCGACCCGACAATGGAGCGCACCTGATTATGCAGGAAGGAGCGCGCCCGGCAGATGATCTCAATCTCTTCGCCGTACCGGGAAATGGTGATCTCATCCATCGTACGCACTGGCGATTTGGCCTGACAGTGGGCAGAGCGGAAGGTCGTAAAGTCGTGCTTGCCGATGAGGGCCTGGGCAGCGCTATGCATGGCGTCTGCATCGAGGGGCACCGGGACAGCCCAGGCTTGGCCCCGGTCGAGGGTCAGCGGCGCACGGCGGTTGATGATGCGATAAAGATAGTGGCGTTGCTTGGCATCAAACCGGGCATGGAATTCATCGTCTACGATCGCGGCATCGACGATGGCGATAGGCGCAGGTTTTAGATGGTAATTGACCGCGTCTTTGACCTTGTCTGCTCTGTCGCCCCGCTCCAGATCGAGATGCACGACTTGTCCCAGCGCATGAACACCAGTGTCCGTGCGCCCTGCTGCAAAAATCTCGGCCTCTTCACCGCTATAGGCCCTCACCGCCTTGGTGACTTCATCCTGAACGGCGATGCCATTGGTCTGGGACTGCCAGCCATTGTAAGGGCCGCCATCATATTCAATGGTGAGTTTGTAGCGGGGCATTATCCCACACTCTCGCCTTTGGTGAGCGGAAAGCCTCGGAGGAACTCCGCGGCACTCGCGCGGCCTTTGCCGGCCCGTTGAACCTCCAGCAGGCGCAACGCACCTTCCCCACAGGCGATTGTAAGCTCATCGTCCAGCGCCGTACCGGGTGCACCACTGCCCGCGACCGCTTCGGCGCGCAAGACTTTCACCCGTTCCGGTTTGCCTTTCCGCGTGATCTCAAAATAGGCGCCGGGAAACGGTGAGAGACCGCGAATGTGGCAGTCTAACTCCTGGGCGGGGCGCGCCCAATCAATCCGGGCTTCGGCCTTGTCGATCTTCTTGGCATAGGTGACGCCGTCTTCTGATTGCGTCGTCGGTGTGATCTCGCCGGCAGCGAGTTTGGCAAGCGTGTCGACCATGAGTGGCGCGCCAACCCTTGCCAGCTCGTCATGCAGTTGCGACGCAGTCATGTCGCCGGTGATCGCCACGCGCGCGGTACCAAGAACAGGGCCCGTATCCAAACCCTCGTCCATCTGCATCACCATGACGCCGGTTTCCTTGTCACCAGCCATAATCGCGCGCTGGATCGGCGCGGCGCCGCGCCACCGTGGCAGGAGCGACGCATGGAGATTGAGGCAGCCGAGCCGGGGCGCCTCGAGGATCGGCGTTGGCAGCAAAAGCCCATAGGCCACGACGATGGCGACGTCGAGATCGAGATCAGCAAAGGCTTTTTGTTCGTCCTCGCCCTTCAGGCTTTTCGGCGTGCGCACGTCGATGTTTTTGGTTTCCGCGAACGCGTGCACCGGCGACTTTTTGAGATCCATGCCGCGGCCCGCCTTGCGCGGCGGCTGGGAATAGACCGCCACCACATCATGACCGGCCTCAACCAGGCCTGAGAGCACGCCCACCGAAAAATCGGGCGTGCCCATAAACGCAATGCGGAGAGGTTTGGCGTTTGTCATGACCGGAAGGGTGCGCGTTCGGAACCGGTCAGGCCAGTTCTTTTTCTTTCAGGCGGCGTTCTTTCAGGAGCCGCTTCAATACACGGTCGCGCTTCAGCTTGGAGAGGTGATCGATGAAGAGCACCCCTTCCAGATGGTCCATCTCATGCTGGAGACAGGTGGCGAGCATCTCATCACAGTCGAGCTCGCGGATTTCGCCGTCATAGTCGAGAAACCGGACGCGGCATTTCGCGGGGCGTTCGACCTCGTCATAGAATTCCGGGACCGAGAGGCAGCCTTCTTCATAGACGCGGGTTTCCGTGTCATCGGTCCAGATGATCTCCGGATTGACGAAATAGCGTGGTTCCGGCTCTTCGCCTTCGCGGGCCAGGTCCATCACGATCACGCGCTTCGGGACGCCGACCTGGATGGCGGCGAGGCCAATGCCCGGCGCGTCATACATGGTCTCCAACATGTCATCCATGAGGCTGCGCAGGTCGTCGTCCACCTTTTCCACAGGTGTCGAGACCTGTTTCAGGCGTCTGTCAGGGGCTGTCACGATCGGTCGAATGGTCATGGGAACGAGATAGGCCCCCCGCGAACCGCCGTCAAGTTTTACCGCAATTCCGCGGGTTTGCCGCCGTAAACAGGGCTCTCATTGGTCGCAGTTGGCGACACAGACCTTTATTGATCGCAGTTTGCGACGCAAACCTGGCGTTCCCGGACCTGCCCACCGCAGGAGCTGTAGCACATGTTGAACTGCCCGACGCATTGGGAGCCGATATCCTCGCATTGGTAATAGGAGGCCGTGCGCTCGTACGGCGCATCGGGGCGTTCCGGCAGCCCTGGCGCGCCCTCATAGGTCCCGTTCACGCGGAAAAACCGTTCCCGTGCTTTCTGGGCCCGGCGGTTTTCATAAAGGTATTGATCGAGCTCATATTCGTAGTTTTCCTGGGCGCGCAGATTTTCCTCGCGCACCCGAATGTCTTCGCGGTAGCGGCAATCCGACCTTTCAGCCTCCGCATTGCGGGTGCACTGATTTTGACCGGCCTGACATTGCGCCAGGCACTGCATGCCGCCCTGCTGGGTCGGCGGGGTATAGTCATAATGGGTTTCGATCACCGGCCCACAGGCCGCCACAACCAGAGCCACTATCGAAAGGCCTACAAAACGGCCAAAATCTCCGAGAATCGTCATCACATCCCTTCGTCTTCAAGACTTACCCCCCTCTTTTATGCGGGCGGGCGCCTGAATAGGTCAAGGGCACTGCGGATCCCGAGATTTCGGGTATAGTTAAGGCCCTACGTATTGTGTGAGATTCGATGGACGCCTCTTTCCTTCCCTACCTGCTTCTGGCCGTGGTCACCGCGATTGGTGTCACAGCGTTCGTGATGTCGCGATTGCAGAAAGGACAAGCTGACGAAACACCCGCGGGGCCGGACCCCGTCGCGCAACAGCTCGCACAGCTTGCGGACATGCAGAACCAGCTGGCGGGCCGCCTCGCAACCCTTCAGGAGGGACAGATCAACAACCAGCAAACGCTGAACCAGGCCCTCAATGAGAGACTGGACGCGGTGAGCCAGCGGCTTAACCAGAGCCTCACAGAGAGCACGCAGAAGACCAATCAGACACTCAATGAGCGCCTTGAAAAGGTCAGCAAGAATCTCACGGAGACGTCGCAGCAGAATCGCGAGCAATTGGGGGAGCAGCTGGGCGTCCTTCACACGCGCCTTGCCCTCATTGACGAAGCGCAGAGGAAGCTGGACGGCCTCACGACAGAGGTGGTGGGCCTGCAGGAGGTTCTGGGCAATAAACAGGCGCGCGGCGCCTTTGGCGAAATCCAGCTGAATGACCTGGTAACCAGTGCGTTGCCGCCCTCCGCCTATTCCTTTCAGACACCCTTGTCCAACAAGAGCCGTCCTGATTGCCTGATCAAGCTGCCGAACCCGCCGGGCTCTATCGCGGTGGACAGCAAATTCCCCCTCGACAGTTACAGGCGACTGGTCGAGGCGCCGGATGAAAACGCAAAACTACTTGCTGCCCGGCAATTGAAAGCGGATGTGCAAAAGCACATCAAGGACATCTCGGAGAAATACATCATCCCAGGCGAGACCGCTGAGTCGGCGCTTATGTTCCTGCCGTCAGAAGCCGTTTATGCCGAACTGCATGCAAGGTTCGCCGATGTGGTGGACCAGGGGTACAAAGCGCGTGTTTGGATTGTGTCGCCGACAACGCTGATGGCGACGCTCAACACGGTGCGCGCGGTGCTCAAAGACGCGCAAATGCGTGAGCAGGCGCATGTCATTCAGGCCGAAGTGGGCAAGCTTCTTGAAGATGTGGGGCGTCTCGACGCGCGCGTCGACAAACTCAAAGGGCATTTCGCGCAGGCGGAGAAAGATATACGCGACATCGAGACGTCGACCTCGAAAATCACGCGGAAAGGCGAGCGGATCAAGGAAGTCGAGCTGGAAGATCCGGCCGACCTCTCCCCGCCTTCTGGGGCCAAGTTACAATCAGGCGGTAAAGGCGCGGGCAACCAACCGGACCTGCTTGCCGGTGAATAGAGACGGTAGAAGTCTAAGATTTAGGGGAACGGCACATGGAAATGATTGAAGCTTTTGTGGGGGACATAAACAGCACCGTCAACAGCATCGTTTGGGGCGTGCCGATGCTCATCCTCATAAGTGCTACGGGGCTGTTCCTGACTGTCGGTCTCCGCTTTCTACAATTCCGGCATCTCGGCTATGCGTTTAAACTTCTCCGCAAGAAGGAAAGCGGAGCCGAAGGAGAAATATCCCCGTTCAAAGCGCTTATGACTGCGCTGTCTGCAACCGTTGGCACCGGCAACATTGGTGGTGTGGCGCTGGCGATTGTCGTGGGCGGTCCCGGCGCGCTCTTCTACATGTGGCTCATCGCCCTTATTGGCATGGCCACCAAATATGCCGAAGCGGTATGCGCAGTGACCTACCGCGAGGTTGACGAACGAGGCGTCTATGTCGGCGGGCCGATGTACTACCTTAAGAACGGTGTAGGCGCGAAATTCCCGCTGCTTGGCGCAATCCTTGCGCCGGCGTTCGCCATTTTCGCTGCACTTGCAGGATTTGGGATAGGCAATGGTACCCAGTCAAACGCCGTTGCTGGTACGATCGAAGAGAGTTTTGGTGTGTCTCCAGAAATCACCGGGTTTGTCCTCGCTGTGATTGTTGGACTCGTCATTATCGGCGGAGTGAAACGAATTGCCGATGTTGCCGGAACGCTCGTTCCTCTAATGATCTCACTCTACCTGATTTCCGCATTCACAATTCTGGCGATCAATTATGAGGCCATCCCAGCCGCGTTCTCTCTCATCTTTAAGAGTGCGTTTACGCCTGCTGCTGCGGCCGGAGGCGTACTTGGTGCCGGTGTTGCGGCGGCTATTGAACAAGGGTTTAAGCGCGGCATATTTTCAAATGAAGCAGGCCTCGGGTCTGCCGCCATTGCGCATGCGGCAGCGAAGACCAATGACCCGGTTCGCCAGGGTCATATTGCTATGATTGGTGTGTTCATTGATACGATCATTGTGTGCACCATGACGGGTCTTGTGATCATCACGACTGGTTTGTTCACCGAAGGTAACCTAACTGCAGCCCCGCTGACAGCAGCAAGCTTTGCAAGCGTTCTTCCCTTTGGCGACAAAATCGTTGCAGTGGCGCTTGCAGTCTTCGCGTTCACCACTATTCTTGGCTGGTCTTATTACGGAGAGCGGAGCGTCGAATACTTGTTCGGCGTCAAAGCTATCAATCCGTATCGCATTGTTTGGGTTCTCGCTATTCCGGTGGGAGCAAGCATTAATCTCGGTTTGATATGGGATATCGCCGACACTCTTAACGCGCTGATGGCGATCCCGAACCTGATCGGGCTCATCATCCTTGGGCCGATGGTGTTCAGAGCGACAAGAGAATACTGGGCCAATGGCGGGGAGTCGAAAACTTCGCAGGTGCAAAGTGCGGATTGATCGAGGCTAAGCAATGCTCCGCTGGTTCTACTTTGCGGGGATGGTGGCAGGCACGCTCCTGCCGCTGTCGCAGTTCCTGCCCTGGCTGTCGGAGCATGGCCTCGACATCCCGCTTTTCTTCGCGGAGCTCTTCGCCAATCGCATTAGCGGGTTTTTTGGCTTGGATGTGATCGTCTCGGCCTTTGTGCTCATTCCCTTCATCCTGATTGAAGGAAAACGCCTGGGCATGGAACGCCTTTGGATGCCGGTTGTGGGAACGTTCCTTGTCGGCGTCTCGTGCGGACTGCCGATGTTTCTCTACTTAAGAGAAATGCGTCTGGAGCAGATGAAGGGCACCGCCGTCAACACGGTGGTTTGAGGCGTCACACCGGTCGGCGGGATTTCATCGCCGCGGCAAGCGTTCCGTCATCCAGGTAATCCAGTTCACCGCCAACCGGCACCCCATGGGCGAGGCGCGTGACGGAGACACCGGCTGAGGCAAGACGGTCGGTGATGTAGTGGGCCGTTGTCTGACCATCGACGGTCGCATTGGTGGCGAGGATCACTTCTTTAATCTCATCGCCCGAGGCCCGCTCCAACAAAGACCCAATGTTGAGATCTTCCGGGCCGACACCGTCCAGTGCTGAGAGGGTTCCGCCCAAAACATGGTAGCGGCCTTTGTGAGCCCCCGCCCGCTCCAGCGCCCAGAGGTCGCCCACATCTTCCACAACGCAAAGGCTTTTCGGTTCCCGCCGCGGATCAATGCAGATGGTGCAGGGGTCCTGGGTATCGACATTGCCACAGGTGGTGCAGATCACGGCTTTGTCGGCGGCATCGGCCATCGCGACGGCCAATGGCTCGAGTAGGCTTTGCTTCTTCTTCACAAGATGCAAGACAGCACGGCGCGCCGATCGCGGCCCCAAACCGGGCAATTTCCCGAGCAGTTGGATCAACCGCTCAATCTCAGGACCGCTTAGCGTGCTCATGACTTTATCATTTCTTTATCGTGTTTCCGGACGGAAAACCGGCTTCCACTTTTCCTGGAAACACGATTCAAAGTCCGAAATTCATGCCCGGGGGCAGAGGAAGCCCACCGGTCAGCTCTTTCATGCGCTCCGCGACGAGCGCTTCCGCCTTGGCTTTGCCGTCATTGAAAGCCGCCACAATCAGGTCTTCCAGAATTTCCGCTTCTTCCGGCTTCATGAGGCTGGGATCAACATGCAGCCGTTTCATGGTGCCTTTTCCTGACAGCGTAACGCGCACAAGACCCGCGCCGCTCGACCCTTCGACTTCCGCGTTTTCAAGTTCCGCCTGCGTCTCGGCGAGCTTTGACTGCAGCTCCCGCGCCTGCTTCATCATATCGGTCAGGTTTTTCAATCCGCATCCTCGTCTTTTGTACTCTCGCCTTCGGCGGGCGATGGACCCAGAAGTTCGGGTTCCACAACATTCTTGATCTTCGCGCCCGGAAACGCGTCCAACGCCGCCTTTACCAGCGGATCGTCCTGCACTTCCATATGCAGTTCGTCGCGGCGTGTTTCCTTTTGCTGGCGCAGGGTGGGGGCGCCTTCAGCCTGGGAGATGGACACCAACCAGCGTTCGCCGGTCCACTGCCGGAGCTTCTCTGCAAGCTGGCCCGCCACGGAATTGTCGCCATGCACGACATTGACCTCAATGCGGCCCTTCTCGAAATGCACAAGGCGGAGGCCTGACTCCAGCAGATGCGCGAGCTTGATGTCCCGTTGAGATTGGGCGTAGGCAATCACGTCTGCATAAGAGCGGAATTCCGGCGCGCGGGCTGCTTCTGTCTGTCCCTGCGGTGCCGGTTGGGATTGCCCCACGGCCTGAGCGGCTCCGCCATTCATCGACGCCCTCGCTTGCCCAGAAGGCGCCCCACCATTCGGTCCTCCACCCATTGCGGGAGCGCCAGCGCCTGAACCCGCAGGCTGGTCTTTCAGCTTTGCCACCAATTCTTCCGGCGAGGGCTGGTCCGCCACATACGCCAGACGCACGAGGATCATCTCGGCCGCTCCGATGGGTTTCGCCGCGCCCTGCACTTCCCCGATGCCTTTCAGTAGCATCTGCCAGGTGCGCGACAGAACGCGAACCGGCAGCGCTTTCGCCATTTCCTGACCGCGCACCCGCTCCGTCTCCGTGACGGTCATGTCATCGGCGGCGCTCTCCGCGAGTTTCAAGCGTGTCAGCCAATGGGTGAGCTCGGCGAGATCAGACAGAACCACCGCCGGGTCGGCGCCCGCATCATACTGATCGCGCAGCTCCGCAAGCGCAGGCGCAATCTCGCCCTTCATCACCAGATCAAACAGATCGAATACCCGGGCGCGATCGGCGAGCCCCAGCATGTCGCGGACATCTTCTTCCTTGATCGTGCCAGCGCCATGGGCAATGCCCTGATCCAGCAGCGAGAGGCCATCGCGGGCAGAGCCTTCCGCCGCCCGCGCGAGCAGCCCAAGTGCGGCGTCTTCGATCTCGACATTTTCTTTGTCGGCGACCTTCTTCAAAAGTCCCATCAGCTCTTCCGCGCTCAGGCGGCGTAGATCAAAGCGCTGGCAGCGCGAGAGCACCGTGACCGGCACTTTGCGGATCTCGGTTGTCGCAAAGATAAACTTCACATGCTCCGGTGGCTCTTCCAGGGTTTTGAGCAGGCCGTTAAAAGCCGCCTTGGAGAGCATGTGCACTTCGTCAATGATGTAGACTTTGTAGCGCGCACTGACCGGGTTGTAGCGCACGCTCTCAATGATCTCGCGAATGTCGTCAATGCCCGTCCGAGACGCCGCGTCCATTTCCAGCACGTCCTGATGACGCGACTCCATAATCGCTTCGCAATGTTCGCCAAAGTCGTGAAGCTCGATGGTGGGCTTATCCCCCTCGGCTTTGGTGTAATTGAGCGCGCGCGCCAGAATACGGGCCGTCGTGGTCTTCCCCACCCCGCGCACACCGGTCAGCATGAAGGCATGGGCAATCCGGCCGCTTTCAAACGCGTTTGAAAGAGTGCGGACCATGGCTTCCTGACCCACCAGGTCGTCAAAGGTTGTGGGACGATATTTCCGCGCCAGAACGCGGTAGCCGGAATCAGACGCCGGAGCCGCGCTGCCGCCGCCTAAATCGAATCCGGGTTCGGTCGCGGGATCGGGGGTCTGCGCCTGTTCAGGTGCACTATCGGCGACGTCATCCATCTGGCGGTTTGCCGCTCCCCGGTTGGCATGCCAGCGCCAGGTGGCTTTTCGCCTTCATCTCCGACGCATGGGTTGGAATTCAAAGTGGGAGGCTGGAACAGAGACCCGAGTAGGGCTCGTTACGGCTGCTTCCTTCCGGACCTGACCGGGTTGGCGAGAAACTCGTCCACCGCCAACCTCCCGAGAGCACTATATCAGGGTTCAGCGGGGAATTGGCAAGAATTGCATGGGAATCGCCCCTCAACCTCAACGGTTTTGCATTTGTGTGGGCCCCGTGCCACCTTGCCGCGCATCAAAATCAAGAATCCCAAAACCGGAGGCAGGCCCATGGCACTCGAGGCCAATCCCAACATTTTTGCCAATAATCCCCTCGATCGGGCAGGACACTTTCGAACGAACCCTGACTGGATCGCCGAAAAGCTCGCTGACAGCAGCAGTCTTGCCGTGCCCTTCTGGAACCTGAAACCTCTGGTGCTTCCGGAAGAACAGCCGGGCGCCGGCAAGGATGTAGGCTGGCTGCCGGTCAATATGGTCCAAGCGGCAGACCCGAAAGGGACAACTGTTTTCCTCGGCATTAACCGACGCGGCAAACCGCTCTTTGCGCACGATATTTCCAGCCTGAAAGACCCGGAAGGGGATGGCCCGTTCAAAGGTATGGGCGGTTTTGAAGACCTGCGCGCCGTCGGAATGATGGGCGAGCTGGCGAACACAGAACTTGCCATTATGGCGCAGGCCAAGGCCATGATTGACTGGCATGCGCGCCACGGCCATTGCGCCGTTTGCGGGGCCGCCACTGATATTGCGGAAGCCGGCTACAAACGCGTCTGCCCGTCCTGTGGGGCCGAGCACTTTCCGCGTACGGACCCTGTGGTCATCATGCTGGCAACCTACGGCGACAAAGCGTTCCTCGGGCGCCAGAAGATTTTTCCAAAGGGCATGTTCTCCGCTGCTGCCGGTTTTGTGGAACCCGGCGAGAGCATCGAAGAGGCGGTTGCGCGCGAGCTTGATGAGGAAGCCGGAATTGAAGTGAGTTCCGTGCGGTATCATTCAACCCAGCCCTGGCCCTTCCCGTCCAGTCTCATGATCGGATGTATCGCAGAAGCAACCAGCGAAGAGTATGAGATCGACGGGGTCGAGCTGTCAGAAGGCCGGTGGTTTACGCGAGACGAACTGGCGGCGGCGCTCGACGGCAAAGCGGACGGCTTTTTCGTGCCGCCCGCCTTCGCTATTGCGCATCATCTCGTGAAAGCGTTTGTTGAGGGGTGGTAGGCGCTAGTCCGATGCGGGCATGTTTGCCCGGAAGGGGCTCGCCTTATAGACACCCAGGATCTTGAGTTCGGAACAGAAGAACTCAAGCTCTTCCAGCGCCAGGCGCACATTGCGGGATGAGGGGTGGCCTTCCACGTCCGCATAGAATTGCGTCGCGTTGAAAGACCCGCCCAGCTGATAGCTTTCCAGCTTGGTCATGTTGACGCCATTGGTGGCGAAACCGCCCATCGCCTTGTAGAGCGCGGCGGGCACGTTGCGCACCCGGAAGATGAAGCTGGTAATCACCGGCTCGTCTTCAGGCTCTGCGTCGTCGGGTTCAGCGGCCATGATGATGAAGCGTGTCGTATTGTGGGCCGCGTCCTCGACATCCCGCTTTAGAATCTCGAGGCCATAGATTTCCGCGGCAAGCTTCGGCGCAAGGGCCGCCTGGCTTGGGTCACCCGCTTCCGCGATCTGCCGCGCCGAGCCGGCCGTGTCGGCGCCTACAACGGCGCGCCACTTGTGCTCTGAGATCAGGTTTCGGCATTGGCCGAGCGCCATCACATGCGACTGAACCGACTTAATGCCATCCAGCGTCGCGCCCTTGACGCTCATGAGCTGGAACCGGATCGGCAGGAAGTATTCGCCGATGATGTAAAGGCCTGATCCCGGCATCAAATGATGAATATCCGCCACCCGACCCGCGACAGAGTTTTCAATCGGGATCATGGCGAGGCGCGCTTCACCGTTTTTGACAGCCGCCAGGGCTTCTTCGAACGTGTCGCAGGGCCGCTCAACCATGTCCGGAAAGGCATCCCGACAGGCAATATGTGAATTTGCGCCAGGTTCGCCCTGAAACACGATGACGTTTTCAGGGGCAGCGGGTGATGCGGCTTCAGCCATGGTCTCAGCGGTGCAAACCGCCCTTTCGTAATGGCCCTAAGCGGACAGTTCCGCGCGGGCTTTCTCCAAGTCGGCGGGAGTATCGACACCGAGTGGAACAGTGTCAACGAGGGCCGCATCGATGCGCATACCCGCTTCCAGAGCCCGCAACTGCTCAAGTTTTTCGCGGATTTCGAGCGGAGACGGCGGCAGCGCCACGAACCGCGCCAGCGCCTCGCGTCGATACCCGTAGAGCCCGATGTGATGATAAAGCGGTCCCTCATTCGCCGGGGCGGTTGCCCGGGTGAAATAAAGGGCGCGCCCGGCACGTGCGCCCTCTTCCATGGACAGCACCGCCTTCACCACGTTGGGATTGGTCTTCTCCTGCTCGTCGGATATCTCGGCGACGAGCGTCGAAATATCCGCCGGCGTTGTTTCGAGTACCTCGAGCGCCGCCTTGATGATCGTGGGGTCCAGTGTAGGCAGGTCTCCCTGGACATTCAGAATCACATCATGGGCGCCGTCTGGGTCCACCTTATTGAGCGCCTCATAGACCCGGTCTGACCCGGATGGCAGATCGGGATCGGTCAGTACGGCCTCACCGCCCGCCTGCTCGACAGCCTTCACAATCTCCTCTTCCGCAGCGGCGATGACCACTCGGCCGATGCCGGCCTCTTCTGAGCGGCGCATAACCTGTACGATCATGGGCGCACCGGCGATATCCGCCAGAGGCTTGTCCGGCAGCCGGGTGGAGGCCAAGCGGGCCGGGATGAGAATGATTGGGGAAGAAGTCATGAAATCCGGTCAGAAAGGGCAAAAATGAGTGATTCGGCGCGTTCAGAGCCCTTCCGGCAGTCCGGCGGCCCGTACCACGTTCTGAAAGGGCGGCAGAGCGCCGCAGGTTTTGGGACTTTATACGGGTTGCAGGGGCCTCACGGAAGCGGGTAATCTCCGCGCCAACCAGCGGGTGGGGGCTTCGCGGGCAATTATGTGATCGCTGAGACCCTCCCCAAGACCACCAAGGCCGGAGCCGCTTTTCCATGGATAGTTTTGAATTCAACAAAATCGCAGGCGCATTTCTCTTTTCCATCCTGCTTCTGATGGGCGTGCGGGAATTGTCCTCCGTAATGTTTTCCCCGGAAGCGGCGAACCCCGCTTCCTATCCAGTTGAAGTGGCAGACACAGGCGGGGCTTCCGATGGGGATGCCGGTGCCGTTGAAGAGGAAGGCCCGAGCCTTGCAGTTCTTCTGGCGAGCGCAGATGTCGGCAAAGGTGAAAAGGTCGCCCGCAAGTGCGCTGCCTGTCACACGTTTGACCAGGGTGGCGCAAATAAGGTTGGCCCGAATCTTTATGGGGTTATCGACCGTGCCAAGGCACAGGTCGCCGGATTCAACTATTCCGACACGCTGACCACCATGGGCGGCGTTTGGGACTTTGCAACAATGGATGCGTTCCTTGAAAAGCCCAGCCGCTATGCACCTGGTACGTCTATGTCCTTCGCGGGTCTTCGTAAACCTGGCGACCGGGCGGACATGATTGCTTATCTGAACTCACTGGGTTCCAATTCGCCGCTTCCGGCTGTTGAATAAGCCACATTAAAGTTTTTTAAGAGGCGCCGGTCCTGTCCCGTTTGGCAAGGATCGGCGCCTTTTTTCATGCTATTCTCCCCCGCGATGAGATCGCAGTCTCGCCACATTCCTCTCATGGAATACGAGTGTGCGTCGGTGAAGACATGAGGGAGAATGAATTTTGGCTTGGGTTGGACGTTTAGCTGGTGCGGGTTTGGCTCTGTTGGTCGGCACGAGCGTCGCCTTCGCGGAGGATGCTGAACGCCACGGGCTCTCCCTCTTCGGTTCGGTGAAGTACCCGCCAGGTTTTGAGCATTACGACTATGTGAACCCGGATGCGCCAAAAGGCGGCACGCTGCGCTATGCCAGCATCGGCAGTTTTGACAGCCTCAACCCTTTCATCGTCAAAGGCCGCGCTGCAGCAGGGATCACAACGTTCCTTTACGACACGTTGATGGTGTCATCCTTTGATGAGCCTGCCACCGAGTATGGGTTGCTCGCGGAGACGGTCTCGCATCCAGAAGACTATTCCTCTGTCACGTTCAAACTGCGCCCAAGTGCGATGTGGCATGACGGCAAGCGTGTGACACCAGAGGATGTGGCCTGGTCTCTAGAGACGCTTAAATCAAACCTCCCCTTCTACAATGCCTACTACGCCGATGTTGAAAGTGTGGAAAAACTCTCATCGCTCGAAGTGCGGTTCAATTTCTCCGTGTCCGGCAATCGCGAGCTGCCGCTGATCGTGGGCCAGATGCCAGTACTGCCCAAACATTATTGGGAGACACGGGATTTCGGTGCGACCACCCTGGAGCCACCGCTTGGCAGTGGCCCATACCGCGTGTCGGACGTCGATGCGCCAACCTCCATCACCTATCAGCGGGTTCCCGACTATTGGGCGGCTGATCTCAACGTGAATGTAGGCGCGTATAATTTCGACGAAATCCGGTTCACCTATTTCGGTGACAATACGATTGCGCTTGAAGCGTTTAAAGGTGGGCAGATCGACGTCCGGTTTGAGAATTCCGCGAAGGACTGGGCCACCGGGTATGACTTCCCTGCCGTCCGGGAAGGCTTGGTGCGCAAACAGGAGCTCTACACCTCTAATCCGGAGCCGATGCAGGGCTTTGCCATGAACATACGTCGAGACAAGTTTTCAGACGTGCGTGTCCGTGAAGCGATCGGCCTCGCCTTTGATTTCGAGTGGGCCAATAAGACGCTGTTTTATGGGCAGTACATTCGCACCGACAGTTATTTCGAGAATTCAGAGCTTGCGGCAAGCGGTCTGCCGGAGGGCGCAGAACTTGCGCTTCTCGAACCTTTCCGCGACCAATTGCCCGACCGTCTCTTCACAGAGACGTTCGCGGTGCCCACGACTGATGCCAGCGGGGACAATCGGCGTAATTTGCGGGCGGCCACGCGGCTGCTGCAGGAGGCCGGCTGGTCAGTCAATGAAGAGGGCGTGCTGGTCAATAATGAGACCGGTGCTCCGTTCGAGATCGAGTTCCTCCTGGTGTCGCCAACCTTTGAGCGTGTGGTTCAACCCTATCTGCAGTCCCTCAAGAAGCTCGGCATACAGGGGAGCATCCGCATTGTCGATACGTCGCAGTATCAAAACCGGTTGGACGGTTTCGACTTTGACATGATCATCCATAGCGCCGGGCAGTCTCTTTCCCCTGGCAATGAGCAGCGGGAATTCTGGGGCTGTGAAGCCAAAGAGCGGAATGGCAGCCGCAATGTGATCGGTATCTGCGACCCGGTCGTCGAAGCGCTGATCGATGAGATCATTCTCGCCAAAGACCGGGAAGCTCTCGTGACGGCAACGCATGCGCTCGACCGGGTGCTTCTGTGGCGCCACTACATTGTGCCGCAATGGCATATTCCTTTTACCCGCGCAGCCATCTGGTCTCACATCGACCATCCGGAGCCGACGCCAGCCTTTAACCCCGGCTTCCCCACGATCTGGTGGCACACCGGCGATGAGGTGCCGAACTGATGCGGCGCCTCGGATCGGCGGCCATCGCAGCAAGTCTTGGAATTGCCGCCACACTTGGCAGTGCATGGGCAGAACCCCGTCACGGCATGTCGATCTTTGGCGATCTGATGTATGAAGCGGACTTTCCGCACTTTTCCTACGTCAATCCGGACGCGCCAAAAGGCGGGCATTTCAGCCAGATCGGCCCAGGATGGATCCTCAACCAGTCGCCCCTCACCTTTGACAGCCTCAACAGCTATATCCTCAAAGGTAATGGCGCCATGGGTGCGGAGCTCACGTTTGACACACTCATGGCGCGCTCCGGTGACGAGCCCGATGCAGTCTATGGCCTGGTCGCCAAAACGGCCGACGTGGCGGACGACGGCAATAGTGTTGTCTTCGAACTGCGCCCGGAAGCGCGCTTTCATGATGGCAGTCCGTTGACAGCGGAAGACGCCGCGTTCTCCCTCATGTTGTTGAAGGAGAAGGGACACCCGCTTGTCTCTCTCACCATTCGGGAGATGGCAGAGGCGGAGGCGCTTTCGCCTCACACCCTGAAGGTAACCTTCACCGGCAATCAAACACGCGACCTTGCGCTCCTTATCACTGGTCTACCGATCTTCTCCAAAGCTTATTACGAGACACACGATTTCGAGGAAACAACACTTGAGGCACCCCTTGGCAGCGGTCCTTACAAGGTGAAGGATTTCGAGCAGGGTCGATACATCACCTATGAGCGGGTCGAAGACTATTGGGCGCGCGATCTCAATGTGAACGTCGGGCGGTGGAATTTCGATACGGTGCGGTTTGAATTCTATCGCGACCGGACCGCACAATTTGAAGCGTTCAAGGCCGGCGAATATCTGCTGCGAGAAGAGTTCACCTCCAAGGTCTGGGCGACTGAATACAACTTTCCTGCGGTTGAAGACGGCAGAGTGGCGCTGCTCACCATGGACGACAAAACACCCTCCGGTGCGCAGGGCTGGTTCCTCAACACACGCCGGTCTCAATTCTCCGACCCTCGTGTTCGAGAAGCCATAGGATTGGCTTTTGACTTTGAATGGACCAACCGGAACCATTTTTTCAATCTCTACCAGCGTGGTGGGAGCTACTTCGAAAACTCAATCATGCGCGCCAGCGGTTTGCCGTCTGAAGGCGAACTGGCGCTGCTCGAACCTTATCGAGATCGACTCCCGGCGCGCGTCTTTGAAGACGCAATCGAGCCGCCCGTCTCGGACGGGTCTGGGAAAGATCGCCGACTTCTCCTTCAGGCGAGTAAGCTGCTCGACGCTGCAGGCTGGACCATCCAGGACGGCAAACGCCGAAACGCCGATGGGGAGATCCTCACCGTCGAGTTTCTGAACGACGCTCCCACCTTTGAGCGGGTCATCTCGGCTTTTCAGGCAAACCTGGTTCAGCTTGGCATTGAGACCAGTATCAAGCCCGTCAATTCCGCTGAGTACCAAGAGCGGGTCAAAGTCTTTGATTTTGATGTCATGACACGACGGTTTTCCATACGGGCGACGCCTGGCGTGGAGGTTCGCAATTATTGGAGCAGCGAGGCTGCGGAAACGTCTGGCAGCTTCAACCTTTCCGGCATCGCCGACCCTGTCGTCGATGCCCTTATGACCAAGGTCATTGAGGCCGAAGATAGAGACGATCAAGTATTGGCGGCGCGCGCATTGGACCGCGTGCTGCGCGCTGGCTTCTACTGGGTCCCCCATTGGTACAAAGCCTCCCACACACTGGCCTTCTGGGACGTGTTTGCGCGGCCTGAGACCGCGCCTCGCTATGCGCGCGGCGGGATGTCGACGGATAAGCGCGGTGTGCTCGACACTTGGTGGATTGACCCGGACAAGGCCGCCAACGCGCCTCAGACGGAGCGACCCTGATGACCAGATGGGCACCGACAGTTTCGTGACTTCGATGTGATGAAGATTTGGGGGATGTTAGCGATTCAGATAGACTCTTGTCTCACCCTGAAGGCAGTTCCGCCCGCTTCTCAACTATTCCGGACTGAGTGACATGGCCGCCTATATTATTCGACGGCTTCTTTTGATGATCCCGACCATTCTGGGCATCATGCTGGTGAGTTTCACCATTGTGCAATTTGCACCGGGTGGCCCCATTGAGCGGATCATCGCGCAGATCCAGGGGACGGAGGTTTCCGCCACCGCCCGCGTCGGTGGCACGGCGGGCAGCGACTTTTCGGGCGGCGGCGGAGCGGCGGCGAGCGATGTCACCGCAAAATATCGCGGCGCCCAGGGCCTTGATCCGGAGTTTATCGAAAGTCTCGAAAAGCAGTTCGGGTTCGACAAACCTGTCTATGAGCGTTTTGCCTTGATGGTGTGGAACTATGCCCGCTTTGAATTTGGCGAAAGCTATTTCCGGGACGTACAGGTCATCGACCTCATCATTGAGAAGATGCCGGTGTCGATTTCGTTGGGCCTCTGGACGACGCTCATCACCTATATGATTTCCATTCCGCTGGGTGTCATGAAGGCGGTGCGTGATGGCTCCAGCCTCGATGTCTGGACCAGCGCGGTGATCATTGTGGGCTATGCGATCCCAGGTTTCCTGTTCGCGGTGGTCCTGATCGTCCTCTTTGCAGGGGGGTCCTATTTCGACGTCTTCCCGCTCAGAGGTCTGACCTCGGACAATTGGGACGAGCTATCGCTGTTCGGCAAAATCACTGACTATATGTGGCACCTGGCTCTGCCGATCACGGCCATGGTAATCAGCGGCTTTGCGACCACAACGCTCCTCACCAAAAACTCTTTTTTGGATGAAATCAAAAAGCAATACGTGATGACCGCGCGCGCGAAAGGCCTCACTGAGCGTGAAGTCCTCTATGGACATGTGTTCCGCAACGCGATGCTGATTGTCATTGCGGGCTTTCCCGGCGCCTTTGTCGGCGTGTTTTTCACCGGGTCGCTTCTCATTGAAACCATCTTCTCGCTGGATGGGCTCGGGCTCCTGTCTTTTGAGAGCATCATCAACCGCGACTATCCGGTTGTTTTCGGCACGCTGTACATCTTTGGCCTGCTGGGTCTGATCATCACACTCATCAGTGATCTCACCTATACGTGGATCGACCCGCGTATCGACTTTGAAACGCGGGAGGTCTGATGTTTCGCTCCCTGCTCGCCTACTTCAACATTACGTTGCCTCAGATGACCCCGCTCAATGAGCGGCGCTGGCGGAACTTCAAAGCCAATCGCCGGGGCTTTTGGTCGCTGCGCATCTTCCTGGTGCTCTTCGTGGTCACTCTTTTTGCCCCGCTCATTGCCAATGACAAACCGCTGATCCTGACCTATGAGGGATCGCTTTATTTCCCGGCCTTCAATACCTATGCGGAGACCACCTTCGGCGGTGATTTCGCCACAGAGGCGGATTATCGCGATCCGTTTGTCCAGGACCTCATAGCGGACGCGGATGGGATCATGATCTGGCCGGTCATTCGCTACAGCTATGACACGATCAACCGCAATCTGCCGGTGCCAGCGCCTGCGCCGCCGAGCGCCGAAAACTGGCTGGGGACAGACGATCAGGGCCGCGACGTGGTGGCCCGACTCATCTATGGCTTTCGCATCTCCGTGCTCTTTGGACTGACGCTCACCTTCTTCTCCTCCATCATCGGTGTCGCGGCGGGCGCAGTGCAGGGTTATTTCGGGGGATGGCTTGATCTCATCTTTCAAAGGTTCATCGAGATCTGGACCAGCGTGCCGCAGCTTTACCTGTTGATTATCATCGCTGCGATCATTGAACCCAACTTCTGGATATTGCTCTGTATCCTGCTGCTGTTTAGCTGGGTGGCTCTGGTCGGAGTTGTGCGCGCGGAGTTCCTGCGTGGCCGCAACTTCGAATATGTGAATGCCGCGCGTGCCCTTGGCGTTTCCAATGGCACCATCATCTACAAGCATCTGCTGCCGAACGCGATGGTGGCAACGCTCACCTTCATGCCGTTCATTTTGAATGCGTCCATCACGACGTTGACGTCACTCGATTTTCTTGGCTTCGGTCTGCCGCCCGGCTCTCCCTCGCTCGGCGAATTGCTGGCGCAGGGCAAAGCCAATCTTCAGGCCCCCTGGCTTGGGTTCTCCGGCTTTTTCACCATCGCCATTATGTTGAGCCTGCTGATCTTCATCGGCGAGGCGGTCCGTGATGCGTTCGATCCTAGAAAGACGCTCGCATGACGGACCAGACTGCACCTACAGAAGCTGAGGCTCCGCTCATTGAGATCGACAATCTCCACGTTGATTTCCGTCAGGGAGAAGAAGTGACCCACGCGGTGAAGGGTGTGTCGCTTACCATCGATGCGGGTGAGACGGTGGCGCTGGTTGGCGAGTCAGGCTCAGGAAAGTCGGTCACCGCGCTCTCCATCCTGAAGCTCCTTCCCTATCCGCAGGCGTCGCACCCGCAAGGCAGCATTCGCTATCGCGGCGAAAACCTCATGAGCACGGATGAGGAATCGCTCCGCTCCGTGCGCGGAAATCAGATTTCCATGGTGTTTCAGGAGCCCATGACGTCACTCAATCCGCTCCATACGATTGAGCGGCAGGTGGGCGAGATATTGATCCGCCACCGGGGCCTCAGCAATGACGCGGCGCGGGCAGAGGTTCTCTCGCTTCTCAAGAAAGTGGGGATACGAGACGCGGAGAGCCGGCTCGGCGCCTATCCGCACCAGCTCTCCGGTGGGCAGCGCCAACGGGTCATGATCGCCATGGCGTTGGCCAACGAACCAGACCTGCTCATCGCCGATGAGCCCACCACCGCGCTCGACGTCACAGTCCAAGCACAAATCCTCGCCCTTCTGAAAGAGCTACAACGCGAGATGGGCATGGCCATGCTTCTGATCACCCACGATCTTGGCATTGTGCGGAAGATGGCGGACCGGACCTATGTGATGACCGGCGGTGAAGTCGTCGAGACCGGTCCAACGGAGCAGATTTTCTCTGAACCGAGCCACGACTATACCAAGCACCTTCTGGCGGCTGAGCCCAAAGGTCACCCGGAGCCCCCAAGGGCGGATGCACCGGTGGTGATGGAAACGGACGACCTCAAAGTGTGGTTCCCAATCAAGAAAGGGCTGCTGCGCAAGACCGTTGATCACGTGAAGGCGGTGGACGGGATCAGCGTGCGCGTACAGGAAGGCCAGACCGTCGGTATTGTGGGAGAGTCCGGCTCCGGCAAAACGACCCTCGGTCTCGCCCTGCTGCGACTCATCTCCAGCGAAGGACCAATCCGGTTTGAGGGCGATCAGATTGATGGATTGACCGAAAAGGATGTGCGCCCGCTCCGTGAGCATATGCAGATCGTGTTTCAGGATCCGTTTGGCTCACTGTCCCCACGCCTCTCCATTTCGCAGATCGTCGAAGAAGGTCTTATCGTTCAGAACCAAGGCCTGTCCCCGACGGAGCGGAGAACGCGGGTGTCTGCCGCGCTTCAGGAAGTGGGGATCGATCCGGCGATGCAGGATCGCTACCCCCACGAGTTTTCCGGCGGTCAGCGGCAGCGCATCGCTATCGCGCGCGCCATGGCACTGCAGCCCAAATTCGTCATGCTGGATGAACCGACCAGCGCGCTTGATATGTCCGTTCAGGCGCAGATTGTTGACCTCCTTCGGTCCCTGCAAAAGAAGTACAACCTCGCCTATCTCTTCATCAGTCATGACCTGAAGGTGGTGCGGGCGCTCGCCGACCAGGTAATCGTGATGCGGGCCGGCAAGGTGGTTGAGCAAGGTCCTGCGGATCAGATATTCGACGCCCCTCAGACCGATTACACGAAAACGCTGATGGCAGCGGCATTCGATCTCGAAACCGGGCCTGGGGTCGCCTCGTCTTGAGGCGTCAGCCTGGTGCTTTCAGTCTCTTAACGCTGGTGACCGGCCCATCGCTTTTATCGATCCGGCGGACCGCTTCCGCAATCGGCTCTTTCACCGTGCGCATGTGAGTGGCGTTAGCATGGAGCAGTGTCTCTCGGTCGACCATGATGCCGACATGCCCGCGCCAGAAGATCAAATCGCCGCGCTGCAGACCTGAGAGATCGGTCGGGTCATTGAGGGGATCACCGAGTGTCGCTTCCTGAAGGTCGGTGTCGCGCAGGCAGGCAATACCGCATCGCTCCATACTCATCTGGACCAACCCCGAGCAGTCCAGGCCCCGGGCATCGCGACCGCCCCACAGATAAGGCACGCCCAAAAATTCTTCTGCAACGGCGACATAGTCGGCGGCATAGGTATCGATCTTGGAGAGGTGGGAGCTCACGACATACCCGCCACTCTCCAGCTCTACGAATTTACCGGCGGCGCCCGTCACCACCAGCTTTGCGTTCATCGATAAGGGTGTTGCCGGACGCGACTTGATGTCGGCCTCAGGATAGATAAAGGTTCTGAGCGCCACGACCCGATGGGTCACCGCACTCTTCTGCGTCTGCAGAAGGTCTGCTGCGACGTAGCCCACATAGTCATCCTGTGCCGATTGACCCCAGCACCAGTCGCCTTCCGTCTCATAGACGCGAAAGGTCTCGCCATACAGCAGCTCCGTGTCCATGGGCGCGTGGCCTTCCGGTCGCCGAAGGAGAGGCGCGCGCGGGGCCGTCACCTGGAAGTCTTCGCTTTCGACGAACCGATCCGCCTCCACCTCGCCGCGGAGGTAAGCCGCGGCAAGATCTGGTCGATAAGGGTTCAACCGCTTGTCGAGACCATTGCTGTTTGTCACGCCAGGTGATCCTTCGCCTTCGATATGATGGTGTCTGAAAGTTCACTCAGATAGACCGACCCCGCCACGGTCCGCTGTACCAGCACATTGCGCTTATCCGTGTCATCGCGTTTTCGTTTGAGCAGATCTTTCTGGCCCATCGTGTCGAGCGCCCGGGTGATCGCTGGCTTTGAGACGTTGAGCTTAGCGGCCAGTCCTCGCACGGTGTGCGGAGGGGGCTCAAGATAGACCGTCAGGAGAATGGCAAGCTGGCGCGCCGACAGATCGGGCACATCGCGGCGCACCGTATCGAGCACCACGTCGTGCCATAGCTTCAGCGCATCAAGCGGCTTTAGATCCATCAGGTTTCCGGCTCAAATTCCGTTTCGGAGCCGGATCAGTCTACCCTGCTTCGGTCCGTGTCGCCAAGCTGGTTAACGCACGCCGTAGGTGTTTTTGAGATAAGCATAAAGCGCGCGAATGCCTTGAGCTTCCCCACCTACCGGCCGGCCCGGTTTTGCGCGAGGTGTCCACGCGAAGACATCAAAATGCACGTAGGTTTTTGCCTTCTCCACAAACCGCGCGAGAAAGAGGGCGGCTGTGATCGACCCGGCAAACGGCCCGTCGGAGATGTGATTGACGTCGGCAATCTTGCTGCTCAGCCAACCGTCATAGGCCGACCATAGGGGCATGCGCCACAAGGGATCAGCGTTTTCCTTCGCCGCTTCCTCCAGCGCCACCGCGAACGCGTCATCATTTGTGTAGAAGGGAGGAAGGTCTGGTCCAAGAGCCACGCGGGCCGCTCCTGTCAGGGTCGCCATGTCAATCAGGAGTTCCGGTTCATCAGCGTCCGCTTCCGCCAGCGCATCCGCCAGAATGAGACGGCCTTCGGCGTCGGTATTGCCGATTTCGACACTTAAGCCTTTGCGGCTGTCCAGCACATCTCCTGGCCGGAAGGCGTTCCCTGAGACAGCATTTTCAACAGCAGGGATCAACACACGCAGCCGCACGTTCAAATTGGATCGCATGATGAGCTGGGCGAGAGCCAGCACGTGCGCTGCGCCGCCCATATCCTTCTTCATCAAGGCCATGGAGTTACCCGGCTTCAGGTTGAGCCCGCCCGTGTCAAAGCAGACCCCTTTGCCGACGAGCGTCACTTTCGGAGCCCCTTCGTCTCCCCAGGCAAAATCCATAAGGCGCGGCGCAGCACTTGTCGCCGCCGCCCGGCCAACCGCATGCACCATTGGGTAGTTCTCTTTGAGCAAGTCATCGCCGGTGATGACCGAGCAGGACAGACCGAAACCCTCTGCCACCTGTCGGACCGCCGTTTCGAGCTCTGCAGGTCCCAGGTCGCTTGTGGGCGTGTTGACAAGGTCGCGTGTGAGAAATACCGCATCCACGATGTCCGTCAGGCCGCCCAGATCGACCCCGTCCGGCAGCACCAGCTTGGGCAGCTCTCGCTCCCGTGACTTGTATTTGGTGAAACTGTAAGTGCCCAGCGCCCAACCCAACGCGGCCTGTACCCTATCGAGACCTTCCATGCCCACAAGGCGGTAGGTGCCCGCCGGCAGGCTCTCAGACAGAGCCGCAAAGACAAAGGGGTCATCAGCCTTCCCAAGTCCCAAGAGCGCGCCGGAAAGGCTGCCCGCCTCGTCCGGCAGCGTCAGCACACGTCCAGCCTCACCCGTAAACCCAGCCGTTCCGACCCACGCAGCCCCCGTACCGGCATGCGCGTCGCACCAGGCTTGCACTTCACCCGACCTCACAGGCCAGATTGGCAAAGCGACAGCGTCTTTGTCGGTTACAAACACATCTTCCACGGGAGCGACCTCTTTTGAATTTGCTCAATTGCCCGCAAACAGTATAGAGGGACTGAATAGCCTGCAATCCCAGCACCTATCGTCCCAATCTACTGTCACAAGGAGTGCCCATGTCCGATCTCAAATACAGGCTGCTTACCGGCCCCGATGACCATGCGTTCTGTGAGCGTGTGTCAAAAGCGCTTGACGAAGGCTACCGACTCCATGGCTCGCCGGCGATCACCTTCAATGGTGAACGCGCGATCGTTGCCCAGGCCGTTGTTCGGGATGAGCTGTCCAAGGAAACATAGACCCGTCAGCGCTCGAGGATGCCTTTCTCGAAATAGAAAAGCTCTGAACCCGGGTGCAGAAGGATCGGCACGCCCCGTACGGCCGCCTCCGGATTAACATGGCGTCCATTGGCGTTTGCGGTGACCAGTGTCTCTCTGTTTCGGTCGTCGAACAAGGCGCGGGTGATGGCGTGGACCAGGTCCGTGTCCGTGGTCTCCCGGGTGATCCAAAGCGCTCCTATGCCGATGGTTTTGACATCGCCGACAAATCGATACGTGCTTTCGGGGATGATGAAATCGCTGTAGAAAGTGCGGTCAATACGCAAGCGGTCTGCGGGTTCCCCTTGTATCGGAACAATATCAATCGCGCCCCGGACGGCGAGGTCCTCAATAGATCGCGCAGGCGCGCCCGCCACAAGAAAATAGGCATCCAGGTTGCCCGATAGGATCATTTCCGCGGAGCGGGAAGCATCCGCACTCACGACCTCAATGTCGGTCAGCGACACGCCGAAGGCTTTCAGAATGGCAATGGCGTCTGCCCGCGTTCCTGACCCTTCGGAACCGATTGACACCCGCAGTCCTTTCAGATCCTCAACGCCGGTGATTTCCAATCCGCGCGCGGCCACAAGATGGATCGCTTCCACATAAAGGTTGGCAATCACCCGCAGATTTTCACGCGGGGGTTCACCCTCAAAAGCACCCCGTGCGTGGAAAGCGTCCTCCAGCACGTTTGCCTGCACCAATGCAGAGTCCAGAAGACCGTCGGCCACCGCACGGGCGTTCGCGACGGAGCCTGCGGACCCTTTGGAGATAGCCACCAATCCAGGCACGCCACACCGGCTTCCAGGGATGCAGGGATCAGAGCCCGGCGGCCGGCTGATCACCGCCGCCAGCGCTTCCCCCATGGGGAAATAGGTGCCACCCGTGGACCCGGTCCCGATCTGGAAGAATGTCACCCGCGCATCGTTTTCATCCCAGCCGGTCAGGCCTTTGCCCATTCCCAACACCAACAGAACCAGAACAGCCGCGCCGAGCACCAGAAGGAGCACCCGATCAAAGCCCACACGGTCAACCCCTTTACGGATCGTTAAGATGATGTTTCTGAAGCGCTCTGAGGACATGGCTCACTATACAAACATGGCAGTGGTTGCCGAAAGAGGTACGGGCAATTTGAGACCAAGTTTATGCTTAAGCCTTTCTTGAGACCTGTAAGCGAGGATGGAGCGTGGGCAAATGCATGTGCCCACCGATTTGCTATGAGATGTGGAAACCAATGGCTTATCCAAAGTTCCTTCTTTCGCAGACCAAAGTGTCGAGATCTGTACTGGCCACAGCGGTCAGCGCATTGATCCTTGCCGGCTGCGCAACCGAGTCAGAGCCAGAACGGCCCGGATTGGGTGCGGCAACCGATCTACCGGTTCATCTTTCCGAACCGCGGGATTTTGTTGCTTCTGCCGCTTATTGGGGCGGTATTTATGAGCAAGACCCTCGCAATGCCGAGGCAGCAGCCAGATATGCCCGTGGCCTAAGACATCTCGGATCGCACACACAAGCGCTGAGCGTGCTCAGCCAAGCGAACGCCCTCCACCCGAACGATCCCGCAATTCTGGCGGAATATGGCAAGACCCTGGCCGCCAGCGGCAAGCCGGATCAGGCCTCCGCACTCCTCGCAAAAGCAGCGGTGTTGAGCCCCACAGACTGGACCATTTTGTCTGCCTCAGGGGTGGCCCTCGACGAGATGGGGCAGCATGACCTTGCCAAGGAGAAGTATAATTCCGCGCTGCGTCTGGCACCGGATCATCCGACGATCCTGACAAACCTTGGTCTATCCTACGCGCTCTCCGGCGACCTCACCTCGGCGGAACAGACCCTTCGTCGCGCTGTCGCCAACCCATCGGCTGGTGCCCACGCCCGCCAGAATCTTTCCCTGGTCCTCGGTCTTCAGGGCGATTTCGAAGAAGCGGAGCGGCTGGCACGCGCTGACCTCCCGCCAAGTCTTGCGTCAAACAATATCACCACCATCCGCTCCATGCTGGCTCAGCCTGCTCTCTGGCGCGAGATGGAAGCGCTCGACGCTCCCATCGACATTCAATAATCCGTCACATCCGTGGCTCGACGCCACTAGCGGAACAAAAAAAGCCGAAGCGGTGTGATCGCTTCGGCTTTTTTGTGTGCGGAGCCTGCAACCCCGGGAAAGAAGGCGATTACTGATAGAGCTTGATGACGGCGGGGCCCAAGATGACGAAAAAGAGGACCGGCAGGAAGAATGCAATCATTGGCACTGTCAGTTTCGGTGGCAGGCCTGCTGCTTTCTTTTCTGCAGCAGCCATCCGCATGTCTCTGTTCTCTTGTGCCATGACCCGAAGGGCCGTGCCCAGGGGGGTCCCGTACCGCTCCGCCTGAATGAGGCTCATGGTCACCGCTTTGACGCCTTCAAGACCCGTTCTGGTCGCGAGGTTCTCATAGGCCATACGACGGTCTTGAATGTAGGACAGCTCTGCGGTCGTCAGGCTCAATTCTTCTGCAAGTTCTACTGACTGTGTCCCGACCTCGCCCGCTACCTTGTTAAAGGCCGCTTCTACCGACATGCCCGATTCAACGCAGATCAACAGTAGGTCGAGGGCATCCGGGAAGGCCTTTTTGATCGATTCCTGACGCCGCGCAATCATGTTTTCAACGAACACGTTTGGCAGGTAGAAACCGATAAAGGCGGCGCCAAAGGAAGCGGCGACACGCGCCAAGGGTTCAAGGCCAAAGGCGTTGGCGAAGAACAGATACAAGATCGTCACGACAAACAGGATGATCGGCATGACAAAGCGGAAGAACATAAAGGAGTAGACCGGCGCCTGCCCGCGGAAACCCGCTTTCTTCAATTTTCCCCGAATGGCATCGCTCTCCATCAACTCCATCAGGTTCAAACTGTCGACAAATTGCTTGATGAAGCCTTTGGCTTCCTGTCGGAGTTTTTTGCCGTCGCGCTCCCGCTCCAGCTGTTCGCGGTGCGCGCGCCGTAATGCTTCGCGCTCACTCGACACCGATTTCATGCGGACCGATAATTTATCGGTCGACAGCATGGGTGCCGCAAGCGTGAGAACCGTCGCGAAGGCGGCCAACGCCATCAGAATCGTGACGATGTTTTCTAAGCTGAAAAGGCTTTCAATGAGCGCAAACATGTATCGTCCCCGCTCTAAAAATTGAAGTTGATCATTTTGCGCATGACCAACATCCCAATGCCCATCCAGAGCAGTCCGCCGACAATGATCATGTTGCCCGCAGTGGTGGTAAACAGCAGGCTGATATATTCAGGCGTTGTCAGGTAGATGAGCAGCATCACACCCGGGGGCAGCGCGCCGATAATCCCGGCGGACGCCTTTGCTTCCTGGGACATGGCCTGAATCTTCGCCCGCATCTTTTTGCGATCCCGCAACACGTTGGCGAGGTTGCCAAGCGCTTCCGACAGATTGCCGCCCGCCTGTTGCTGAATTGCGAGCACGATCATGAAGAAGTTCACCTCCGGCAGCGGCATGCGCTCATAGACCTTTTGCAGACCCTGCTCCACCGTCACGCCCATGGCCTGGCCGTCCACCAGCTCGCGAAACTCACTGCCGACAGGTTCCGGGCTTTCGTTTCCGATGATCTTCAAACAATCATTGATGGGAAGGCCGGCTTTTACGCCGCGCACGATGACATCCAATGAGTTGGCGAATTCCTCAACGAAGGCGGCCTGGCGTCTCTTGGTCTTGAAGTTGACAAACCAGCGCGGCACACCGAATCCGCCGGCAAAACCGCCAAGAGCGGCGGCGCCAATCGGGAGGCCCGATAGGGAAATAATCAGAGCGACGAACATGCCCGTCACGGTACTCGCGATATAGAATGTTCTGGGCGTGATTTGGAGACCGGCCCGTTGAAGCCGTAGACGAATGGTCAGCTTCTCTTTTTCGGCTTTTTGTTTCGCCTCGATTTCCTTCAGCGTCTCCTGAACCTGCTTGCGCCTAGGGCCGGAGTTATCGGTTTGCGCATCTTCCTTGCCATCGCCCGACGCACCGCGACCCTTGCCATTCGCGACCCGAGCCATGCGTTGGTTGGATTTGGTGTCCTGCGACCCCGCAAATGCGAAGCCGACAGCCCCGATACACACTGCCGCAAGCAATGCCACGCCGATGATTATGAGGGTTGTCTGGTCCATCAGCCGCCTCAGTCCTGTGCCCGGTCGAGCGCCTGGGAGAGCTTGTGATGCTGATTGTAGTAGCGCGCCTTGTCCCAAAAGGCGGGACGCGCAATGCCGGTAGATTTGTGGCGGCCGATGATTTTACCCTGATCGTCTTCACCTTCCATGTCGTAGATGAAGAGATCCTGGGTGGTAATCACATCGCCCTCTGTGCCCAGCACTTCCGTGACATGAGTGATCCGCCGCGATCCATCGCGGAGACGCGCCGCCTGAATGATCACATCAACGGAGCCCACAATCATCTCGCGAATTGTCTTTGACGGCAGAGAGAAGCCGCCCATGGTGATCATGCTCTCCAAACGAGACAGGGCCTCACGCGGGGAGTTGGCGTGGAGCGTGCCCATAGAGCCGTCATGGCCAGTGTTCATGGCCTGCAGCAGGTCAAAGGCTTCCGGTCCACGTACCTCGCCTACGATGATCCGCTCAGGGCGCATGCGGAGACAGTTCTTGACCAGATCCCTCATGGTCACTTCGCCCTGGCCTTCCAGGTTGGGTGGACGGGTTTCAAGTCGCACCACATGTGGCTGTTGCAGCTGAAGTTCCGCCGCGTCTTCGCAGGTGATGATGCGTTCGTCCGTATCAATGAAGCCGGTCATACAGTTGAGCAAAGTGGTTTTGCCCGAACCCGTACCGCCGGAGATGAGGACGTTACAGCGTACATTCCCGATGACGGCCAGCACATCGGCTCCTTCTGGCGAGATCGAGTTGAAGCCCACCAGATTGTCCATTGTAAGCTTGTCCTTGCGGAACTTACGAATGGTGAGGGTCGGGCCGTCAAGTGCCAAAGGTGGCGCGATGACGTTGACACGGCTGCCGTCGGCGAGGCGCGCGTCACAAATCGGACTCGACTCGTCTACCCGCCTGCCGACCTGGCTTACGATCCGCTGACAGATGTTCAGGAGCTGCGAGTTGTCGCGAAATTTGACATTCGTCGGCTCCACACGCCCATCTACCTCAATGAAGGTAATACCCGCGCCATTGACCATGATGTCGGCGATATCATCACGCGCGAGGAGCGGCTCCAAGGGGCCATAGCCCAATACATCGTTACAAATGTCCTGTAGCAAATCCTCCTGTTCGGAGATGGACATGACGACGTTCTTGATGGCGATGATTTCGCTGACAATATCGCGGATCTCTTCCCGCGCGCTCTCTGTGTCGAGCTGTGCCAGCTGTGTGAGATCGATCGTGTCGATCAGCGCATTGAAGATGGTTGTCTTGGTCTGGAAATATTCCGGCGACCGGACGTCAGCGCCCACATGGGCAGGTGCTGGCTGCGGCGCTGTCGGCGTCGGCGTCGAGACTTTTGGCTTGGTGGGTGCCGGTGCCGCCGCTTTGGGGGCGGCCGACTTCGCAGGCGGTGGGGGCGGCGCCTTTCCCTCTGCGGGCGCAGAAGGAGATCGCCCGTTTGCGGAGTCTCGCCGGCCGAACATTACTTAGCCTTTCTTTCCGCCAAGCAGTGAAGAAAGGAAGCCCTTTTTCTTTTCGACATGCGCGTGGCGCCCGGTTACCAGCGTCGACAGGTGGCGAACCGCCGCTGTCGTTTTGTTTTTGGGATCAATTTCCTGCAGCATCTGACCATTATTGGATGCTGTGCCGAAGAGAACGGGATTGAATGGCAAGAGCAGTGTCAGTTCCTGCTCAATGGCTTCCGCAAAATCATCGGCCGGAATTTCCGGTCGCTTGGGCATGCTCACCTGGTTCAGCACGACATGGGGCGCCGCGTCGTTTGTCCGTTGTTTCTTGATTAGATCCAGGAAGTTTTTGGTGTTCCTGAGGCTTGCGAGATCCGGCGTCGCCGTGATGATGATCTCATCTGCATTGAGAAGAGTCTGCCGGGACCAGCGGTTCCAGACATGGGGCATGTCCACCACCACGCAAGGACATGTTTCCCGCACCGTCTCGATCACAGATTCACAGGCTTCCGGCAGCAGGTCTTCGTCGCGGTCCAGGGTGCCCGGCGCGCCAAAGATGGACAGGCGATCTGTGCACTTCACCAACAACCGGTCGAGCAATACATCATCAAGGCGTTCCGGCTGCATCAGGGCTTCCGCGACGCCTTGAACAGGATCCTGATTGAAATCGAGGCCGGCCGTTCCAAATGGCAGGTCCATGTCGATCAGTGTGACGTCTTCACGCATTTCTTCCGCGATACACCAGCTCACATTGTGCGCCAATGTGCTGGAGCCCACGCCGCCGCGCGCACCCAAGAAGACAATGGATCGTCCAATGGGAGGGGCATCCGGGTCCGCATAAAGCCGCGCCACGGAATCCACGATCTGAATGGGCGACAGTGGCGCTACCAAATATTCGTTGACCCCCTGACGGATCATTTCGCGGTAAAGGGTGATGTCATTGAGGTGCCCGACAATCACAACCTTTGTGCCGGCATCGCAGACTTCCGCCAAGGCACCCAGTTGTTTGAAGAGCGTCTCACCACCCTCAACCGTTTCCACAATAATGAGGCTCGGTGTCCCGGTGTCTTTGTAATATTTGACCGCAGCGGGGATACCGCCCATGTGGACGGTCAAATGTGCCTTTGCCAGACGCCGGTCTTCCGCTGCGCGCTGAATAACGACACCGGTATCGGGCTGCTCGCAGAAGACCTCAATCGAAATTCTTGGAACAGGCTTCACGACAGAGTGGGTAACGAACTCGTCGTCCTCGTCATCGAAATCATCCTCGAAAACGGGCTCTTCCGGTATGATTTGTTCTGCGTTAGTCATCAGATACTTCGCTCACTGATCCTGAGGCGTTGCCGGTCTCCGCTGACTCCGTCACCTCACCTATACGAAAGTTCTCAATCACTTCATCCCGACGCGGTGCGTAAGCCGGGTCCCACTCCCGCGGCCCCAGCAGATCCGCGGGATCGGCTACGATCGCCGCCAGATTGCTCTGGTTTGCGCAGCCGAAATTGGGGGTCCGCTTATTGTTCGGCGCAAAGGCATAGTCCTCTGTCCAGTTGCCACAGGGGCTGGCACTCGCAACATATCGGCGATAGGTCAGAATGACCGGCGCGTCGCTATTCGCCGAAGAGGCGCGGTAAGCGGCATAGCCAACCGCCGCACCTGTAAGGCCCGCGTCGGCAAGCACGGCACGCGTTTCCGCAACAATCGACACAGCCGCTGCTTCATTCGGTGACCCGCTCGGCGCTGCAATCGTCAGCGCGCCATGGCCCCGCGCCTTATAGGTTCGTGCAAAGGCGTCAATCGCTGCCTTGTCTGCCACGCTGAGCGCCACCTTGTCCTGAGGTACATTCATTTCCAGCGTCACGACCTGTGGGTCAACGCTAATCGGATGCTGGTACCTCGCGTCAAACATCGCGTCGTCGCGGCCATTAAAGGCACCGCAGGCAGCCAGCCCGAATGAAACGGCAAGGGTTAGGATCAATCTGGTCATCATTCGCTCCATTCCCTTAATCCACGACAAAGCCAACAGGGCCCTGCAAGGCACCGCTCGCGCCTCCTTCACCAGCAACGCCGTATGTGGCGTTCAGACGGCCCATCAGGAATGTGTCCAGATCCGACGCAGGTGCATATCCATCTGTCGGCAGGACGATTTCATCGCGGCTTGTTGCATCGACGAGATAGGGCGTCACGATGACAACAAGCTCTGTTTCATTGTCTTGAAAGTCTCGGCTGCGAAAGAGGGAGCCAAGTACCGGTACATCTTTAATGCCCGGCACGCCGTCAATATTCTGCTTTGTGGTCTCAGAAAGAAGGCCCGCCATGACCATGGACCCGCCGCTCGGCAGTTCGACAGTCGTCTCGGCGCGCCGGACACGCAGAGCCGGCACGGTCACGCCATCCTGCCTTGTCACATTGCCATTGACGTCTGTGACGCTCGATCCTTCGAAGACGAAGGAGCCTTCATTGGACAATTCACTGACCTCGGTCGAGATCTGAAGGCTGATCCGGCCTTGCCCAAGAACGACAGGCTTGAAGCCCAGCCCCACACCAAAGGGTTTGAACTCCAGGATCACGTTACCGTTCCTGTCCTGCGATGTCGGTACTGGAAACTCACCGCCGGCGAGGAAGCTTGCGGACTCACCGGAGATCGCCGTGAGGTTCGGCTCCGCCAATGTACGAAGAAGGCCTGCACGCTCCAGCGCGGTCAACGCGCCCGTCAGATCGGAACCGCCTGTGGCCGGCAGACCGTTCGGCGCTGTAGTCAACCCACCCAGCGGATTACCCTGGATAGAAAACGTGTTGGTTGTTGCAAGGCTCAACGCCAGGCTGCCCAGGTCGACAGAACTGGTGAGGTCCACGCCCAATTGTTTGATTAACGAGCGTTGCATCTCCGCGACCGTCACACGCAGGTTCACCTGCTCCTTGCCTTCAATCGCGAGCATGTTGAGGACATATTCCGGGTTGCCGACGAAGCGGGCTGCAAGATCACGGGCCTGCGTGGCTTGCGCAGCGTTGGGCACAAAGCCCGACAAGACGATGTTGTCGTTCACGGCTTCGACATTTACGCGTGCTTTTGGCAGGAACCGCGCAATCATGTCGGACAGGCCAGCAAGATCGCGTTCCACGCGAATTTCCAGATTCAGTATCTGCTCGCCATGTGCATTGAAGAAGAAAGCATTCGTCTGCCCGATCTCCATGCCAATGACATAGGTCCGCCGCGCCGTTCGCACCACAGCGTCAACGATGGCGGGATTTGAGACCAGCACATCTTTCGCATCTACTGGCAGTTCGATGATGGCGGCCTTGTTGAGGCCGAGGTTCAGCGTACGGGACGCCGTGCTTGTGCCACCTTCAGAGATGCGGACGAGTTGGGCATCTCCTGCAGCCATAACGGCGCCGTTGGTTGTCACACCAGATACGGCGAAGAGCACGCCCAGAAACACAAATGCTGCAGCCTTCCGGAATTTTTCCGGAGACAGGAGGCGATAGCGGTACGCTGCCATCCAGGTCATTTCCCTCTCCCTGCTACCGTTGTCACAATGCTCTCCGCGCCATAGCGCAGGATGCGTACAGATGCTCCTTGCCGGCTGGAGGAGGCGCTTGTCTGCTGGGCGGAAGCGCTCGTCGGCACCTGATCGTCACGACCATTGTCCGCCAGGGGACGCAGTGCGAGGGCGATCTCGCCCTGAGCCGCTGCAAGCGCGAAGTCCTCTGCTTGAGATGGCAACATTTCCAGTGTCGCGGTCTTACCCACGACCACTTGTTCGCCTTCAACCTCCTTGAAGGTTTGGTCGATCGCCATGACGCGTACGTTGCGAAGGATGGTTTCGCTGCGATACCCACCGCTGCTTCCGCCATCTTCACCCAGCGAACCGCCGCGCAGGCGCATGGTCATGATCACATCGACACGGTCGTTGGGCAGAATGAACCCGCCTGCACCGGTCTCTGGAGATATCTTTGTGGAAACAGCACGCATGCCCGGCGACAGAAGGGCCGACATGAAACCTGCATTCTCGAAGCTGACTAGTTTCCCTGATGTGATGGGCTCACCCGCCAAGATGGGACTGCGTGCAATCGCACCCCCAAACACATCCAAAGCGTTTGGCTGTACATCCTGGGTGACGTAGGCATCGGAGACCGCGTCTTCCGGCCAAGGCTGCCAGACAAGATCGCCCTTGCTCACGCGCTGGCCAAGCGACAAGTCGCCCGCGGCGACGAGCACCTCAGACATGGGCTGCTCAATGATTTGCGGTACGGCAACTTGCGGCGTCTCATTGGATACGAGGGAGCGCGCCAGGAACGCCGCGAGACCCGCGGCAACCAAAGCCAATGCCAATATTCCAATTCTCATCGCGTTCACTGGATCACCACCTTCTTCCGGCTGTGAAAGGTCGCCTTGCCTCTATCAAACGACTTTTCGATCAACTTATAGTTAATTTTTCAGGACCTTTTTCGTGAGCCAGGGCCCGCATTCGCAGCCTGTTTCATGTCTTTATTTCCAATCGAAGTGATCAGCCTGGCGTCGCCAGGAGCGCAAACCAAACCGTCTGCGGCAGCGCGATGAGCGCGCCCGCGGCGAGTGCGATCCCGTAAGGAATGCCTGCTTGCTTGTCATGTAAACGAGCGATCCATGGCGTCTCAGCCGCCACGGCTGCCAAGGGTGCCCTGCGGAACATCAGAATGGTGAGAGCCAGCAGCCCTCCCGCGATCGCCGCCCAAACCAGGTAAGCCGGCATAGCGGGCCAGCCCATCCATAGCCCCACTGCCGCCAGCAGTTTGGCGTCTCCACCGCCCAGGAGGTTCATGGCAAACATCGCCATGCCTATAAGTAGGAGCACCGCACCCAGCGCGAGGTGAGCGCCGATGACCATCCAGCTCAATCCGGCAAGCGGCGCAACCACCACGAACAAGCCGAGCAGCGCCAACGACACCCAGTTGGGAATCCGGAACGTCATCAGATCATTGACAGCGGCAATGATCAGGAGCGCCGGGAGAATGGTCAGGACGATGATTTGCACAGCGCAAACCCCTAAAAGTTGAATGAAAACAAGCACTTTCGGCTGCTTGTCTTTGACAGAGAATGGAGCGGCGGGTGTAAACACAGCGTAAAGAGGCTGCGTTTTTCTGTCCGTGTACGGCAGTCTTGGTGAGCGCCTCCGCGCGGCACCGTTCAGACATGAAAAAACCGCCGGCGCGCAATGCAGCCGGCGGCTCTTTGAACGTGTCTTCTCGCAGTGATCTGTGAGAAGTCAGTCGCGATAACGCTCTCTCGGCTTAGCCAGAGATGTTGTTTGCGACGGTCGTGAACGCAGCCAGAATGTTCGTTCCGAGCGTACCAACGATACCGACGATGGCAACTGAGATACCAGCAGCGATAAGACCATATTCAATGGCAGTCGCACCGGACTCGTTCTTCGCGAAATGCTTCACAAACTTTGTCATGACTAGATCCTCATTTTACTCTTAGTACAGCACTAGCCCAAATCCACTGCCTCTCGGCGCATGTCTTTGAGTGCCCCCAACCTATCGGCCCCGCCTTACTCCCAAGTTAATCTGAAGACAAAAATCGCGTGCATCTCGATTTTTTATTTCAACAATTTTACTCAATACATTTAAAAATTTTATTGATCATGATATTTACTTGTTTTTACAAATATAAAATCATCCTTCTAGCTAGCTCCGTCAATAGGTTGGTTAAAAAGAGATAACTTCCCAGGAACACCGCACGGAAAGTTTTTCAGGGCTCTTTAAGCGCAAGCTGCACCGTCCGGCGCGGAGCAGTCGAAGGGAGACGATTTGCAACAAACTGTTTTGTTTGCAAAGCGTTTAGCCTTTCGCCCCTAAAGTCGCGTCAGACTCAATAAACCTGCCTGTGGCCGCCAGGTCGCAGCAAGAGGACTTATGCAGATGATGCACGCCCTTAAGCGCCCCTTACGCACAGCTGCTTGCACTGCCGCGTTGACCGCAAGCCTCATGGTCGGTCCTGTCTTGGCAGCTGACCTTAAGGTAGAGGTCAACCATTCCAGCTTGCACACGCTTGGCCAAGCAGCCTCCACCGTGATCGTCGGGAACCCGGCGATCGCCGACGTTTCTGTCAGCAACAGCAATACGCTTGTTGTGTTTGGCCGTTCTTACGGCACGACGAACCTGATCGCGCTCGATGCAACAGGTCGGCAAATTGCCAATCTCGATGTGAATGTCACCGCAGCCAGCACCGGCATTATGACCGTCAATAAAGGCACAGGGCAGTTCTCCTATGCCTGTGCGCCGAACTGCGTTCGGGTGATCAATGCCGCCGATGCAACGGAACCGACCGATGCTCTGCTTGCAACCACCAAGGGTATCACGGGCTATGGCGACGAGTCTGCTGAAGCGAGCAGCGGCCAAGAATAGACACACGCTTTAAGAGAGCAAAAAAAGGGGCGTCTCTTTCGAGGCGCCCCTTTTGTCTTGTCAGAGTGAACCTTTCCTATCGGCTGAGCCGCAAGTTTGACAGGTCTCGGGCGATGGCCTGGAAGACCGTCTGCAACTGCTCATTGCTCGGCGAGTCGAAGTAGAGGGCCGGCGTCGTCGCACACTCCTCCATCAGCTCACGCGTATCGTCACTCGAGACCTTGAAGGTGATGGTATAGAGCCGGATGCCTTCTGCTTTGATGTTCTCGCAAACGTCAGAGGTTTTCGGGTCAAGTGCCGCCTGGGCCGCCGATCTGTTCGTTGTGCCCAAACGGCCTTCGGCGACATACCCAAAGGCGGAGTAGTAGGATCGGTTGTGGTTGTTACGGGTCCCGAGCCAATTGTCGCCGTCGGTCAGCAGGATGATCGCCTTGTTGACCTCGACGTCGTTATAGTCCTTGCCCTCGGTGAAGGGGGCGTCTGGCGATATAACACGCCATCCCCACGCCAAGCCGACGGGGATCAGCGTGCCGCCTGTCGCGTTCATGGCGTCAATATTGTCGAGCAGGACCTGCTTGTCGTTGGTCAACGGTGTGATCGGTTCCATGCCACATCCGTTTTGCGGACCACGACTTGAAGAGCTCACATACGCGTTGTTGTACTTGTCAGCATTTCTCTGACGTGTGTTTTGATTGCCGGATGTGCCATCTGAAAGGTAATTGTTGTAGTAGCCGGAATATCCGCTCGGCTCGTCGGGCGCGAACCACGGCACCCAAAGCGTGTCAGGATTGCCCGGCGTTGGCGGCGTATCTAGTTCATCCAAACCGTTGGGGCGCGCCTCTACGCAGCCAGGCCAAGACCGGTTTTGAATCTCATCATAAAGATCCCAGATATTCGTCTCGCCGGGGTCAAAGTTCTCGCCATGGATGCTGGACGCGCCCGTCATATCCAGAGCGCTTTGCGCGAAATCCGTCCCCACATTCACACCATGAGCAAAGGGAACCAGCCCGATATGAAGCTTGTCTGGCGACGGGTCTTCACCGAAGAGAATGTTGACCATGCTTTCAGCGGCATCTTTCAGCGCGCCAATTTTTCCGCTTGATCCCATGGAGCCCGTATTATCGAGGACCATGACCACTTCCAGGCCTTTGGTTTCCAGCGTGACCTCGATTTCGCTGCCAACATCCATTTCATCGATGCCGAAAATGCCCAGAAGCGCGGTCGGCAGTGTCGCGGACGCGGCGAGCGTTACGACATTGTCGCCCACGGTGAGCTGCAGAGCCCCCGGCACGCCGATCTCTGTGTTGGGATAGTTGGCATTGAAGAAATCCTGGGCCAGGGTTTCCAGATATTCTTCCGAAGCACTTGGCGAGCCGGCGACAGCAAGGCCCGCGGCGTCCAAAGCATGGGTTAGATGCGCACGAACAAGATAGGCGCGCGACAGGTCGACACCGATGCCTGCCGCAGCAATCACAGGCATCATCGCGAGCGCAAACATAACGGCGACATTGCCTTTTCTGTTGCGCTGGAATTCACCAATCGTCGCGAGCAACCTGAGCGCCGCGACCGCCATTCTACTGCTGATCTGATCCATCTTCATTTGCTCCGTTGTCGGAACACTCCCGTGCCAGGGATTAAAACCGGATACAGACTACGCAGCTGCTCTTAAAGGCGGTTCAATTCAAAGACGTGGATTTAGATAAAATTTTTCCTATATCGCTTCGGGGTGGACCGACAGACGGACTCCGGAGGCGCGATATGACGCATAAAATTTGAGTCAAATTCGCCTCTTTTTTGGTTCAAATTGCGCGCCCGAAACTGACGGACGGGAAAACCTTTTTCGATATTCCTCGCAGCATGAAACGTCGCCCTGGTGTTGGGCGGCAGGACTTTGATTGATGTGAGGCATCCCCGTGACAGACAAGGGCACCGGATCGGGACTTTTGAGAAAGCGGCGTCGGCCGCTGGTCTCTCAGTCTTTTAAGAAGGATGACGAAGGCAGCGTGGCCGTCGAAATGGGCCTCATCGCCTTGCCATTTTTTGCTTTCCTGTTTGCACTTGTCGAAACCGCGCTCATTTTCTTTGCGTCGGTCGCCATGGAAGGCGCCATGGAGGATGCCGCGCGGATGGTCCGCACCGGCGTTGCCCATCAAGACGGGATGAATGCTGAGCAGTTCAGGACAGAGATTTGTTCGCGCAGCCCACTCTTCTTTGACTGTGACCAGAGCCTGGTGGTCGATGTGCGCACATTCGATGAGTTCGGCGATGTGCAATTCACCGACCCGATCGATGAAGACGGCAACCTCTCGAATAATTTCCAGTTCAATATTGGGGGTGCCGGTGAGGTCGTTCTTGTACGAGCCTTCTATGTCTGGGATGTGATGACGCCCATAGGGATCGGCCTTGAAAACATGTCAGGCGGCAACCGCCTGCTGGCATCCAGTGCTGTTTTTCGTAATGAGCCTTTCGGCGAAATCCTTCCGTAGGAGCGTGATCATGTCCTCATTTTTTGCTGATATTCGCGCCTTTGGCAGTGCCCTTCTGAAACGGAATGATGGCGCGTCGTCCGTTGAGTTTGCCCTTCTCCTGCCCCTCATGATTTCCATTTACTTTGGGGCGGTTGAGATCAGCAATGCGCTGATTGCCGATCGCAAACTCAATAAGACCGGCAGTGCCGTCGCGGACCTTGTCGCGCAAGCAGTTTTGGTCGATGACAATCTGATGGACGATATTTTCGACGCCAGCACGACCATCATGGAACCCTTCGGATCTGGCTCGCTCACAGTTGTTGTGGCCAGCGTCGTGGCAGACGAGAACAATGTCACCACCGTTGATTGGAGCGACGCGTTTAACGGCACGGCCTATGCGCCAGGGTCGCCCTATACCCTGCCGGCCGGTCTGACGAGCGCCGGCACAAGCGTCATCGTCGCCGAAGCGACATACACCTACACGTCACCAATTGGTGAGTATCTCACCGGCGGGCTTACCTTCTCCAACCGCTACTATCTGCGCCCTCGACGCACATCTGCCGTTGGACGAACAAGCTGAACCGGGTCTTCATAACCGGTTAACCATGTTTCTCATTTAGGTGATGCAAACATGCCGCAGGTGTCGTTCCACCCAAAGTGCAGCCAAGAAAACGACCGTTTCGTGATACCCGTTGTTGCCGAAAAATTGCCGACGTCGATGCCGTCCCGCTGCCTCAGAAATAGGTCACGGCGCCTGACACAATTGTAAGTGATTGAATTTCAAGGAAAATGATGGCGGAGAGAGAGGGATTCGAACCCTCGAGACGGGATTACCGCCTACACGCTTTCCAAGCGTGCGCCTTCAGCCACTCGGCCACCTCTCCGCACTCAGCGGCTTCTTAACCACCTGATTTGGCGCGCAATATACCCCACGGCCCTTCTGAATCAACACCTGTCCGCGTCTGTCGCAAAATCATCGTCGCGCGACATCTTGTCGTTCGTTCGCTAAGCCGTTACCGTTTCGTTAAGTCGTGACTTGTCGCGATGAGTAAATGGCTGGGGGGCCAAAGAATAATGATCGTTTTCAGGCTAATCGGATTAATCTTTATTGCTGCTGCTCTCATGGTGTTGGGCGCAGACGGAATACAGACGCTCGAAGCCGGAGAAGTAAAAATCCGCTCCTTGGGTGAGTTGTGGACCTTGCTTCATCCTGCGACACTGGAATCAGCTAGCGCATGGGCGGCAGAAACGCTGCCAGGTGCGGTTGCAGATCCAGGCTTCACATCACTTCTGACATTCCCGTCATGGGCGGTGTTCGGCGTGATCGGTATTATCATCGCTTTCCTTTTCCGGCGTCGCAGCTAATCAATTTTTTTGATTTGGTGGCCCGGCGAACGCTTTGGGGGAAGCTTTCGCAGTGTAGGACGCCCGCATAACGGAGCATGCTCTTCAGCATCGCTCCGTTATGCACTTCTACTGGAATTAGAACGTGCGGCTTCTTTTGACGCTCCTGTCGGGCACCTTTGCTCTGGCCACGCTGGCGGCTGGTCTTTATGACCTGTTCGGCCCGCCGGCGCGCAGTGGGTTTTTTCACACTGGCGGCGAGATCTGGTTTGCCTTGTCGCCCGATTCTCTCAATCTCATGCAGGCTGTGACTCAGCGCTATGTCTCGCCAGGCCTTTGGGATCCAACCATCGTGGCTTTGCTGAAATTACCGGCGATCTTGTCCCTAGGAGCGCTAGCGGTCGCCATCGGGACTTACCCAGCGCTTCGGTGGCTCAGTTCTCGTCCATCTTAAGAGCCGCAATAAACGCCTCCTGAGGGATGTCGACGCGGCCAAACTGCCGCATCTTTTTCTTGCCCTCTTTCTGCTTGTCCAAGAGCTTCCGCTTCCGACTGACGTCGCCCCCGTAACACTTGGCCGTCACATCCTTACGCATGGCGGCGATGGTTTCACGGGCCACAATCCGTCCACCGAGGGCCGCTTGAATGGGGACCTTGAAGAGGTGGCGCGGGATCAGCTCTTTCAGCTTTTCGCACATGGCCCGGCCGCGTTGTTCCGCTCGGGAGCGATGCACAATGGTGGCCAAAGCGTCCACTGGCTCTTCATTGACCAGGATCGACATTTTGACCAGATCGCCTTCCTCATAGCTCTCAATCTGATAGTCGAAACTCGCATAACCACGGGTCACCGATTTCAAGCGATCATAGAAGTCGATCACAACTTCATTGAGCGGGAGCCTGTAGACGACCATGGCGCGCGTCCCGGCATAGGTCAGATCAATCTGTGATCCGCGGCGGTCTTCGCAGAGCTTCAGCACGGCGCCCAGATATTCGTCCGGCACCAGGATCGTCGCTTTGATCCACGGCTCTTCAATATGGTCGATCTTCATGACATCCGGCATGTCAGCCGGGTTGTGCATTTCCTCCATGGACCCATCGGTCATGTGAAGGTGGTAGATTACGCTGGGGGCGGTCGTGATGAGGTCGATGTTGAATTCCCGCTCGATCCGCTCGCGCACAATCTCTAGATGAAGGAGGCCTAAGAACCCGCAGCGGAACCCGAACCCCAGGGCCGCGCTGGTTTCCATTTCATATTCAAAGCTCGCATCATTGAGACGGAGCTTGGCCATGGCATCGCGCAGGTCTTCAAACTGGGCCGCATCCACTGGGAAAAGGCCGCAGAAGACAACAGGCTGGGCGGGGTGAAAACCACCCAACGCCGTGTCACAGGGCTGGCGCTCATCGGTAATGGTGTCGCCCACCGCCGTATCGGCGACCTCTTTTATGGAGGCCGTGAAGAACCCAATCTCGCCGGCCTTCAGCGAAGACAGATTTTCTTTCTTCGGTCGGAAGATACCGACCTGATCCACCGGGTAAACGCCGCCGGTCGCCATCATCTTGATGCGCTGGCCCTTTTTGAGTTCGCCATCGACGACCCTTACCAGCACCACAACGCCCAGATAGGCGTCGTACCAGCTGTCGACCAGCATTGCCTTCAAAGGCGCGGAACGGTCACCCTCGGGGGCTGGCAGCTTGGTGACGATCGCTTCCAGAACGTCGTCAATGCCGATGCCCGACTTGGCCGAAATTTCAACCGCGTCGCTCGCATCCAGTCCGATCACATCTTCTATCTGCTGGCGCACCCGGTCGGGCTCGGCGGCTGGCAGATCAATCTTGTTCAGTACCGGCACGATCTCATGATCGACGTCAATCGCCGTATAAACGTTGGCCAGTGTTTGCGCCTCAACACCCTGGCTCGCATCGACGACGAGCAGAGATCCCTCACAGGCGGCCAGGGACCGGTTCACCTCATACGCGAAGTCCACGTGGCCGGGCGTATCTATCAGGTTTAGCTCGTAGGTGATGCCGTCCGCGGCCTTGTAGTCCAGGCGGACCGTTTGGGCTTTGATGGTGATGCCGCGCTCGCGCTCGATTTCCATATTGTCGAGCACTTGTTCTTTCATCTCGCGCTCGCTCAAACCGCCACAGGTTTGGATCAGCCGGTCGGCAAGTGTGGATTTGCCGTGGTCAATATGCGCTATGATGGAGAAGTTCCGGATATGGGCGAGCTCAGTCATGGGCGCGATATATCACTCACTGGTGATTGCTGCCACATCTAACGCGCCAGATTCTAGGATTTGACCCTCTTATTTGTTGATGGTGATATACTTAATTCAATTGGGGGGATGCCATCATGTCAGATCACTCGCAGCGCGACGGCCGCGCCATAATGATCCTGCTGCTCCTATTTGCGGCAGGCGTCGCATTCATTGCAGTCACAAATGGCGTGATGCCCCTCGCACGACCTGAGGACATGCCCCAGAGATTCGGCACCGTGCTGGTTGCGCTCATTGCGGTCTCTCTGCTCGTAGAGCGGGCGGCTGAAGTTTATACAGGGATTTGGCGCCGTGACGGGCGGCGGTCTCTGCTCAAGTCCCTGCAGGCCTGCCAGGCGCAAGTGGCGGAACGTGAACGGCTTGTGGCGGAAGCAACAAAACCGCTGAAAGAAGGGGACCCCGCACGCCCCTTGGATGACGGTTTGAAGGACAAGCTGACGCAAGATCGTGAAGCGCTTTTCTTGGCGCAACAGGAACTGTCCGCCTATCGCTCAGCGACGGCGCGGCAGGTGTTTGTCCTTAATGTCATTCTCGGCATATTGGCCGCCTCTCTCGGCGTCCAGATGCTTGATTGGCTATTCGGCGTTGCCCAAGCGGGCGCTGCCGTAACCGCCGCGAACCTTGGATATGACGGAGTCTTTCGCATTGTCGACATTTTGCTCACCGGCGCCTTGATCGGCGGCGGGGCAGATGGACTGCACAGGATCTTGGCGATTTTCACAACCGCCGCCGACGCAAAAAAGGACGCGTCAGAACAAGGCGGATAGGCGTCTTCACTTGGACCAATTAGCGGGCCGCTTCTCCATCCAGGCCTTGATGCCCTCTTTGTAATCAGGGTGCTGTGCCATGGCTTCGAGAAGACGTTCCGAGTCCTCGACCGCCGCGCCAACGCTCCTATGCTGATCTGCATAGACCTGCCATTTGGTTTCTCGGAGCGACCCTGGCGCAGATTCGACCAACATTTCCGCATATTCATAGACTGTCGGCATCAGCGCCTCGGGTTCCACGCATTTGTTCAAGAAGCCCATCTCCATAGCCTCTTCCGCCAAAAAGACGCGGGAGGACAAGAGGAGATCGTTGGCATGGGTCAGCCCAATGATCCGTGGCAACACCCAAGAGAGCCCAAACTCAGCAGGAAAGTTAAAGCGTCCATGGGCCGTCGTGAATTTCGCGCCTTTCACCGCGAACCGGAGGTCTGCATAGGCTGCCAGAACCAGGCCTATGCCCGCGACTGCCCCATTGATGGCGGCGATCACCGGCTTGGAGAGGCCAAAATGGTAGGCAAAGGTGGCGTCAAACTCTTCCCTCACGCCAAATCCCGGCCGCGCGATATCATCGGTGGTTCCGCTGTCATAGCGTCCCTTCTCAGAATGCCCTTCGAGTGCCGCCGTATCTGCGCCAGCACAAAAAGCCTTTCCCTCCGGATCCCCGGTAACAATGATTGCACGCGTTTCTTTGTCCTGATCCAGCTCGGTGAGGACATGTCGATATTCCGTGTGCATGCGCCCTGTCCAGGCATTGCGACGATGAGGACGGGACAGAAAAACCGTCGCGATTTGGTCTTTATGTTCGACCTTGATTGTTTTCAGTTCCATCTCAACCGTCCTGCCTACGTCTGGTTCTTCCGTTGTTTTTCGCGACGATCTGCATTCAAACGCTCCATGAAGGCGCCAGCGATGATGCCCGATGGCAATGCAATGATGCCAATGCCGATCAACGCAATGAGACCCGCCAGCAATCGGCCTATCCCCGTCACAGGATAGGCATCACCGTAGCCGACTGTGGTCAGCGTCACCACCGCCCACCAGAGAGAGCGGCTGATCGAGCCGAAATGTTCAGGATTGACGCTCCCCTCTGCGTAGTAGATCGCGACAGCAGCGAAATAGACGGAGGTGATCGACAGGAAAAAGCTAATTAACAATTGCCGCCACACGGACGCGATAACATCGACCAGCATTTGGGCCGCAGGAACGAAGCGCGCCAGTTTGAGGAGACGCATCAGACGGATCGCCTTCAGGCCTTCTACCGAAAAGGGAATTTCGATGCCCGCCGCCACTAGAGCGACGAGAAATAACTCTGGCGCAAAGGCCAGAAAATCCACGGTGAGCCAAAACCGCCCCGCATACCGGCTCCGCTCGCGCACCCCGGTTATTCCGCGGGTCTCACCCGCTGACCAAAGACGCAGCAGAAACTCCACGCCAAACACGCACAGAATGAGCAAGTTGGCCGAATTGAGGGTAGCTGCCCAATCCCCCGCAAGCGCTGGCTCAGTCTCGAGGGTGAAGAGGGCAACACTGGCGAATATCAGAACAATGAGGACCCAGTTGGTCGGGGAAAGTCCGGGCCGGTCCCAGGAGTCGATGGTCAACTGGCGGTCTACAAACCGTCTCAGACCATTTCCGGCATTCGATGTTGGTGTCGACATGTCCCCTCCCTTCGCCCTGTTGTAATGCGAGAGCGAGGGAAAGGAAATGTTTGAGATCAGGTACCGCCTGCGCGGACATCAGGCGGTCTCAATACCGTGGCTTTAGAGATAGCGTCTATGCTGACATGCTCACGCACAGGAGGTCAGGACGGCGCCGCCAAGAGCGCCCGCGATTGCCAGGAATAGGTACCCCTGCCGCATGGCGAGCCAGGACTGACACAAGACCCTGGAGACGCCGAGGCACAGGACGCCCAATAGAGCAGCGTGGACAGCGCCAAAGGCAACAGCACCTGTCAGCCAGGCATCGCTGTAAAAAGCCGCAAAAAGGGCTAACAAACAATGCAGTGCGAGCCACAGGCTGACGGCATGCCAGGTAAGACTCTCCAGAGCTTTCGGAAATCCCTCAAGAGCCAGCTGAATGTCGCCATGAAGGGAACGGCCTGCAAGAAACACGTGGAGCAGAACGCCCCCGCCCAACAAGACCGCTGCAACAAGTGCATAAATGTTCATTTCGGCTGCCTCTCAAATGTACGGCCAGGCGGCACCCGCCGCGATACCTAGAAAAACGATCCAAGCCAGGTGACGACCCTTGCTCGCAATAAGGGTGACAATGCCTGTCACCAGAAAAGTCACGGCGATCGTGAGAGCGGCAAAAGCCGGCTCACCCCCCAGTCCCATGAGCGGCGCCAACAGGATGATTGCGAGGCCGGTCCAGGCCAGCGTCGTGATATGCCAGGCAAAGCGGACGGTTCTGTTCAAGAAGTCGGCATCCGGCGGCACACCGTCCCAGTTCATTCGGCTCACCACAGGTTTGACGATGCCTTGTTCCCCCAGGATTGAATGGGCTAGTCCGATGCCGACGGCACCCAGCGCCGCAACAATCAGGGCGATTTCTTCGATACTCATATCGCTCTCCATACGCTTCCGTATGGATACTGTCCTCGGATAGGGTGCACCCGTCAATACGGGACCGTATGGCAAATTGTCGCTGGAGCCTTGGGTGGACGCAAAACCAAAAGAACTGGGCAAAACAGACTGGATCGCCGCCGCCTTCCGAGCCTTGGTTGCAGGTGGGCCTTCCGCTGTCAGCGTGGAACCACTTGCCAAAAACCTCGGCGTCACAAAAGGCAGTTTCTATTGGCACTTCAAGGACCGGGCAGCCCTTCATGCGGCCATGCTGGACCATTGGGAACGCATTGCGACGGACCGGATCATTGATGATGTCGAAGCCCATGGAGGGACCGGCCGGGAGAAGCTGGAGCGGCTGATCCAACATGCAGTCGCCGCTGCCCCAGATGCATATGGGGGCGCGCAGGCGGAAGGCGTGTTGCGTGGCTGGGCGGCCAGCTATGACCCGGCGGGCGAAATCCTCGCCCGGGTCGACAAGCGGCGCCGGGCCTATCTAGCCAAGCTCTTTCAGGAGGCGGGCCTCGACAAGGCCGACGCGCGACACGCAGCAGATGTCACCTATCTTGCGAGCATCGGCGCACAAAACACCCGCGCGACGGGCGGCAAGATGGATCGACCCGCTACATGGGGCTACATGCTGGACCGTCTGCTTCGAGACGCCTAGCCGCGCAGCTTCCCGCCTGTGGCTTTTTCTACGGCGGCGACGATTTTGTCGCTCACGGCTTCAAGCTCTTTGTCAGTCAGGGTCTTGTCCTGCGGCTGCAGCGTCACCTCAATGGCCAACGACTTCTCATCCGCTCCGAGGCTTCCACCTTCAAAAGCATCAAAGAGTGTCACACCGGTGATAAGCTTCTTGTCGGCCCCCGCCGCAGCACGAACGAGCGCGTCCGCCGCCTGCTCCTTCGCGACGATGAAGGCAAAGTCGCGGCGGACGGGTTGAAGATCCGGGATTGTGAGGCCGGGCTTGGTTTTCGTGGGCTTCACCTTCGGTTTCGGGATCGCATCGATCATCACTTCGAACGCCACGATCGGGCCAGCGACATCCAGCGCGTCCAGAATTTTCGGATGGATTTCACCAAATCGCGCCAGCACGTTTTTTGGTCCCATGCGGAAAACGCCGGAGCGGCCCGGGTGATACCAGGCTGGGGCGTCAGGAGCGATCTGCAGGTTGTCCACCTTCGCGCCGAGGCTCGCGAGCAGAGCCGCCGCATCTGCTTTGGCGTCAAACACGTCGACCGCGCCTGATGCGCCCTTCCAATGACGCCCTGCACCACCGATGCCTGCCGTGCCCTGGCGAATGCCGGTGGCGACATTGATCTGATCTTCCGGCTGGTCGCCTTCATATTGCTGCGCGACCTCGAATAGCATCAGGTCCTGCGCACCACGGGCGATGTTCCGACCAGCAGCTGCAATAAGGCCGGGCAGAATGGCGGGGCGCATGTGGCTCATGTCGCTGGAGATAGGATTGGCCAGTTCCAGCGGCGCAATCGCATTCTCGCCACCGCCGAAGAGTTCCGCCTGAGCCTTTGGAATGAAGGACCAGTTGACGGCTTCGACAAAGCCGCGTGACGCTAACACCCGCTTAGAATTGCGCAGGCGCTTCTGTGAAAGGTTCAGGACCGGGTCTGCCACCGCATGGCCCTTGGCCAGCGGTGTGGAGGTCACTTCATCCAGCCCGTGGATTCGGACCACTTCCTCGACGAGGTCGGCTTCCCCAAACACATCCGGGCGCCAGCTTGGCGGCGTCACGTTGAAACGCCCTCCGTCGCCCCCACTCACGTCAAAACCGAGGTCGCCCAGGATCTTTTCAATCTCGGCTGTGTCGAGGGATACACCCGTCAGCTTTGCCACCCGGGCCGGATCAAACGAGATCACATGAGAATGATCCGGCGTTTCGCCGGCAACGATGAGGTTGGACGCTTCACCGCCACAGAGTTCCATGACCATGGCGGCCGCGCGGTCCACACCCGGCAGCGTGGAGGCGGGGTCAATGCCGCGCTCAAAACGATAGCGGGCATCAGAGACAATGCCCGTCTTTCGGCCTGTGGACGCCGTTCTGCGCGGATCGAAATAGGCGCTCTCGATCAGGACATCGGTCGTTGCTTCTGTTGAGCCGCTTTCCTCGCCGCCCATCACCCCGCCGAACCCGAGAACCCGCGCGTCATCAGCGATGACGGTCATGGTCTCGTCGGCTTTGTATTCCTTGCCGTCCAGCGCCAGGAAAGTTTCACCCTTGCCGAGGCGGGCGCGCACGGTGCCGGAGAGTTTCGAAACGTCATAGACGTGGAGCGGCCGTGCCTGGTCGTAGGAGAGATAGTTGGTGATGTCGACCAGCGCATTGATGGGGCGGAGCCCAATGGCGATGAGCCGTTCCTGCATCCAGGCGGGGCTTGGGCCGTTTTTCACACCGCGCACCATGCGGCCCGCAAAGACGGGGCAGGCGTCCTTCGCATCGTCGTCAAACGTGAGCTCGATGCCGACGGAGCTTTCGAAGGCGTCGGTAACGGATGGCACGGGATTGTCCTTAAGCGTTCCGAGACCGGCGGCGGCCAGATCGCGGGCAATTCCGTAAACGCCGAGGCAATCGGGACGGTTCGGCGTGATGCCGATCTCGATCATGGGATCGGTTTTGCCGAGCGCCTCTGACGCCGGTGTACCGACGGCGAAGTCGCCGTCGAGCTCAATGATGCCGTCATGTTCGTCTGAGAGTTCAAGCTCCCTCTCGGAACACATCATGCCGTTCGATTCCACGCCGCGAATTTTCGTGGGCTTTAGCACCATGCCATTGGCCGGAATGGTGGCGCCTGAGGGCGCGAAGATGCCGAGCAGGCCGGTCTTGGCATTCGGCGCGCCGCAGACAACCTGGAGCATCTCCGTCTTGCCATCGACCACGGCTTCCACTTTGCAGAGCTTCAGCTTGTCGGCGTCGGGGTGCGGGCCTGCTTCCACGATACGCGCGACCGCAAAGGGCGCCAGCGCCGCGGCAGGGTCCACCACCTCTTCGACCTCCAGGCCGATCATGGTGAGCTTGTCGACGATCTGGTCCAGCGTGGCGTCCGTTTCCAGATGGTCTTTCAACCAGGAGAGGGTGAACTTCATGAGCTTAAGCCCCCCGCCAGTGTCGGCACATCCAATGCGGCAAACCCGTAATGGCGGAGCCAGCGGAGATCCGTCTCAAAGAAAGCGCGAAGATCCGGGATGCCATATTTCAACATGGCCAAGCGGTCGATGCCGACACCAAAGGCGAAGCCCTGAAACTCATCCGGGTCAATATTCGCCGACTTCAGCACATTGGGGTGCACCATGCCGCAGCCAAGAATTTCGAGCCAATCGTCGCCTTCCCCAATGCGGATTTCATTACCGAGACGGGCGCAGCGCACATCCACTTCCATGGACGGCTCCGTGAAAGGGAAGAAACTCGGACGGAAGCGGATTTCCACACCTTCGGTTTCGAAATAGGCGCGCAGGAATTCTTCGAGCGTCCATTTCAGGTGACCCATATGGGTGTCACGGTCGACGACAAGGCCTTCAACCTGATGGAATTGCGGTGTGTGGGTCTGGTCACTGTCACAACGGAAGGTCCGGCCCGGCGCGATGAAGCGGAAGGGCGGCTCCCCCTTCTCCATGGTGCGCACCTGCACCGGGCTTGTGTGGGTGCGGAGCAGCGGACGGCTCCCATCTTCGCGCTCATGGAAATAGAAGGTGTCGTGCATTTCCCGCGCCGGATGGCCTTCCGGGAAATTGAGGGCTTCGAAATTGTAATAGTCGGTCTCGATGTCCGGGCCTTCTTCCACGGCAAATCCTAAGTCGCAGAAAATCGCAACGATCTCATCCATGGTTTGGGTGAGCGGGTGAATACGGCCCTGCTCAATCGGGGTGGCGCGCACCGGCAGCGTCACGTCCACCTTCTCGGTCGCGAGGCGTTCTTCGAGAGCGGCTTCATGAAGCTCGGCTTTGCGGGCTGCGATGGCGTCGCCCACCCGGGTTTTCAGACCGTTCAGCGCAGGGCCCATTTCCTTGCGCTCTTCAGGGGTCATCTTGCCGAGCCCCTTCATGAGCTCGGAAATGCTGCCCTTCTTGCCAAGCGCGCCGACACGCACCTCTTCCAGGTCTTTTTCAGTACCGGCGCCTGAGACGGCTGCCAGAACGTCCGCTTCAATCTTTTCTAGATCGCTCATATTTCCTCAAGTCGGGTGTTCCCCGATCCTTCCGAATCTCACCACCCTTGATACAGGAAGGGTGTAAACGCAAAAACCCCGCACGAATTCTCCAGCTGCCTTTTATTGAGGCGGCCCAAGAGAAGCTGCGGGGTTCTCGAATGTTGGACGTTCAATTTGGGGGCCGGCGTTGTCTGTTCAGAGTCCCGCCGGTGCGCCCGCTTTATTGAAGTGCCGCTTCCGCCTGGTCGACCAAAGACTTGAAGGCCTCCGGCTCGTGGACGGCGAGGTCTGCCAGAACTTTCCGGTCAACCTCGATGCCAGCGCGCCCGAGACCGTTGATAAATCGGCCATAGGTGAGCCCGTGGCTCCGGCTCGCGGCGTTGATCCGCTGGATCCAGAGAGAGCGGAAGTTCCGTTTCTTGGCCTTGCGGTCGCGGTATGCGTATTGACCGGCTTTTTCGACAGCCTGGTTGGCAACGCGGAAGGTATTTTTGCGGCGGCCGTAATATCCCTTCGCCTTCTTGATCACCTTGCGGTGACGGGCATGGGTGGTGACGCCTCTTTTTACACGTGACATTGATCTCGCTCCTTAGCCGTACGGCATCATCTTTCTGATAATCCGCGCATCCGGGTCGGACAGAATGGCCGTGCCCCGCTGATTGCGGATCTGTTTGTTCGTACGTTTGATCATGCCGTGCTGCTTGCCGGACTGTGCGTGGCGCACTTTGCCGGAAGCGGTCAGCTTGAAGCGTTTTTTTACGCTCGACTTGGTCTTCATCTTGGGCATTTTGCTCTCCTTACATTCTGGCCGGGGTTTCGAAAACCAAGAGAAACCCTAGCGTTTTTGGCATTTTGACCCGCCTCGGCATGCCCTAGATAGGCCGGACGGGTCTGAAGATCGGGAGTTATACGGGGTTTTGGCCCAAAAGCAAGCCCAGGCTGGGATTTAGACCGGTGCGACATGCTCCATGCCAAAATGATGTCATTACCCGGACAAGCCGGGTTAATGACAAAGAATGGAACTCACTCGGCCGCTGTCGACTTGTTCACCTGGGGTGAGGAGACGGCGGCGCGGATGTACGGAATGTCCTCGTCCTTGAGAGGTTCCATCCACTGTTTACGGGCGAGCGCCGCTTCATTGTAAGGGGCGAGCTCTTCCGCCTTCTTCGCTTCGCGCTCTGCCACGTCTTTCTTGAACTCGGGCATCACCCGCTTGCTAAAGAGTTCCAGCGACTCGCAGATATGCTTGTGTTTGTTGCGGCCCGCCTGCTGCATGAAAATCACCTGATCGACGCCGGATTCCTGGAAGGCTTTCAGATGTTCGATCATGTCGTCGGGCGTCCCGATGCCCGCGGGCTGGGTCATGAGAGACTGCGAGTCCTTCACCATCTGCTCAGTCTTGTCGCCGCGCTGCTTGATGAACTCGCCCCACATGTCGGTGCGGCCTGGCTTCTGGTCCTGGGTCACCATCGCAGCGAGTGCATAGCCGAAGAATTCAAAGCCTTCGGCACCCCGGCGGATCGCTTCAGCGCGGTCTTCATGGAGCGAGAAACTTGAGACCATGGCGATGTTCGCATTCACCGTATGGCCGATGGGCACGCAGTCCTCCGACTTGATAATGCCGTAATAAATGTCGGCCCAGGCTTTCGCTTCTTCCGGATCGACAAAGGAGAAGGCGAGCGCGCCGACACCAAGGGATGCCGCTACCTTAATTGTGTCCCGGTTGGTACAGGCCATCCACATGGGCGGATGCGGCTTCTGCATCGGCTTCGGCAACACATTACGGCAGGGCATGGAGAAACTCTTGCCCTCGAAACCGGGATAGGGATCAAGCACCAGCATGTTGGCGACCTGCTCTGCGGCCTCCAAGGCCATGGCCCGCTTTTCCTTCGGGTTGATGTCAAAGCCGCCAAGCTCCAGACGCGTCGCCCCTTCCCCAATGCCGAACTCCACGCGGCCATTCGACATGATGTCCAGGGTCGCGATGCCTTCGGCCGTGCGCGCCGGATGGTTGTAATTGGGGATGACCTGCCGGATGCCGTGGCCGAGCCGGATGTTCTCCGTCTTGCTGGCGGCGGCGGCGAGAAACACTTCCGGCGCACTTGAATGGGAATATTCATCCAGGAAGTGATGTTCCACCTCCCAGGCATAGTCGAAGCCCAGCCTGTCGGCGAGCACCACCTGATTCAACGCCTCATGAAAGAGCTTGTGCTCGTCGCCCTCGTTCCAGGGTTTCGGCAATTGCAGTTCGTAAAAAACACCGAATTTCATGAGTTCCTCCCGCGCTGTCGCGCCTCATTTGAATTTCAATGAGGAAAGGCTAGATCGGTTGCTTGCACGGTACAATGGCGAAACCAGCCGGTGTTGGTTGACGCAGGGTTCTGCTCGCCCCTTGCGGTTCCCCTGTCGCTTCGCGAAGATGTCACGCCTGTCACGGAGGATGTCCCATCCTCCCTTCTTTGGAGCCCGCTTCCATGTCTAATCCTTTAGGACGTCCCCTCAAAATCGCCCATCGCGGCGGCACCGGGCTTTGGCCGGAAAACACGCTGGGGGCGTTCGAGCGTGCGATTGCCGACGGTGCTGAAGGTATTGAGCTCGATGTGCATCTGTCGAAGGACGGGGTACCGGTGGTCCATCATGACGAGGCGCTGAAGCCTGCCATCGCGCGCGGCCCTGACGGGAGCTGGGTCACCAAGCCCACGCCGCTCATCAAGGATCTGACCTTCGAAGAGTTGCAGGCCTATGATGTGGGCCGGCTCAACCGGCAAGAGCGCTATTCAGGTCGCTATCCGGAGCAGACGGCTCTTGATGGGGAACGTATCCCCTCCCTTGAGGCGGCGATCGATCTGGTGCGCGAAAAAGCCGGCCCGGATTTTGTGGTCTACACAGAGCTCAAGACCGATCTCATGGACCTCACGCAATCATCCGATCCGGTAACGCTCGCCAACACGGTGGTAGACCTGATCGAACAAAAGGGATTTGGCGGACAGACGGTGTTTGTGTCGTTTGACTGGCGGGCGCTGGCGCAAGCGAAGAAACGGGCGCCCAATATTCCCAACGCCTTTACGACGCTCCCCTTCTATATGATCGACCCGGACGACAAGTCGATTGCGAATGACAGCGAGGGTGCCGCAGCGCTTCGCGCCGCCTCTGCCAACGGTGCGGATTTTTTCGGTGGTTTTGACTGGCGGGACCAACAAGGCGCCACCTTCGACGAACGCGTGCTGCGCGCCATCGCGGCCGGCCCGTCCGACGGCTGGTTCTCCTGGCATGGCGACATTGACGAGACAACGGCCGCGCTCGCAAAGGAACTTGGCCTCAGCATCTCCGCCTGGACGGTCGATATGCCGACGACATGACGCGCCTCACCGATTTGCAGATCGACGCCATCCTCACCGACAGGCTGGATCGACTTAACGCGCTTTGATTGTTTGCGGTCAGGTGCGCTGAGCGCGTCCTTCATCGCAATTGTCATTGCCCGGCTTGTCCGGGCAATCCAGAGCTCCAAGCTGGTGCGTTTGTTCCCTAGCCCTGGACCACCCGAACGAGTCGGGTGGTGACAGAAAGGGGGCACAAAAAACGGGCCCTGAAAAGAGCCCGTTTCGAATTCTCAATGTTTGATGGAGTTTAGCGTGGCGCCAACACCATGATCATCTGGCGGCCTTCCATCTTTGGATAGAGTTCCACCTTCGCGATCTCTTCCAGATCATCACGGACCCGGTTCAGCACTTTCATGCCGAGATCCTGGTGGGCCATCTCACGGCCGCGGAAACGGAGTGTCACTTTGACCTTGTCGCCCTCTCCGAAGAAGCGGAGCATGTTTTTCATCTTCACGTCATAGTCATGCGTGTCGATGTTGGGGCGCATTTTGATTTCTTTGACTTCGACGGTCTTCTGCTTCTTCCGGGCTTCCGCGGCTTTTTTCTGCGCCTGGTACTTGTACTTCCCAAGGTCCAGCAGTTTGCAAACGGGCGGATCAGCGTTCGGCGAGACCTCTACAAGGTCGAGGCCGGACTCGTCGGCGGCGGCTAGTGCATCTTCAATCGAGACGATCCCGCGTTTCTCCCCCTCACCGTCAATCAGCATGACGTTGGGTACGGTAATGTCTCGGTTGGCGCGCGGACCTTCTTTCGTCGGCTGCGCAAATACGGCTCTACGGGCTATGAAACCCTCCTATCGTTATGGGTCGCGCCAAAAACCATTTCGGCACGGGATAAAAACAAGGTTTACGACGCTCACCGTGGGAGTCAAGAAGCTTTGTGTTTACAGGCGCTTAACGCACAGAGGCTGTGCCATCCTTATCACGTTCTGAGGAGAGCACGATCCAGCGCGGACGGGGGCGGATGAACCGGCGGTAGGCTCTGGTCCGCCGCGAATTGTCAAAGTCGTAGATGGTGGCGAATTGCCCCCAGGAAATGCGGCGAACCAGCGCCAGAAGCCGTAAAAGACCGCGCGGCGCCCCGTCTGGCCAGGTCGTTACCTCAGAATTGGCATAAAAGCTGGCGGTTTCGGCAGAGGCCATAACGATCACCGGCGTCCCGTCTCGGGTGATTTCTTCAACAAAACTCAGGGCTTTGGCCGCATCACTACTGTCGGCGCTCAGATGTATCACCAGAACCGGGTCGCCGGTCATCCGGCCAGCAAGTCCCGGTAGACCGAGAGGGTGCGGTCGGTCATGGCGGTCATGGAGAATTGCTCTTTGACGAAAGCGCGCCCCCGCGCGCCCATCGCTGCCCGATCCGTCTCATTGGCTGCCAGCGCATTCGCCATCGCGGTCGCCAGCGCGTCTGCATCGCCTGGTGTCACTCGCCAGCCTGTTGCAGCGGCGCTGCCGCCCGGATCAGAAGCGTCAAGCACGGTCTCTTTCGCCCCGCCATGATTTGCCACGATCACCGGACGCGCCATGGCCTGCGCCTCGACCGCACTCCGCCCGAAAGGTTCGGGGTCCAGAGAGGGTGCAAGCACGATATCTGCTGCGCTGTAGGCCGCCGGCATGTCATCGCAATGACCGGCAAGACGCACCCTTAAGGCAGGCTCATGGGCTTCAATCGCCGCTTTGATCTCATCTTCATAGTCGGTACGCCCCTGAGCGTCGCCCACCAGAATAAGTTTGGCACCGGCGGCGGCAGAGCCCATGCGCGCATTCATGCGGCCCAAGGCTTCCGTCGCGAGCAATTGGCCCTTCCAGCGGGTGAGACGGCCCGCCAGCACAAACAGCGTATCTCGCGCACCGGCACCCCATTTTTCCCTCAAAGCCTCGCCGCGCTTTGCTGCCGGGCCAGCCGGGTCAAACTCCGCCATATCTGTGCCGCGTGGGATGGTGACGATCTTGGCTCCCGTTTTTCCATGAAACTTGCGGATGCGATCGGCCGTATATTCTGAGTTCGCGATCACAACCGCGCCGCGGGTCATGACCGAGTTGTAGAAGACTTTAAGGCGCGGGCGCTCATGCACCTTGCTGTGATAGGTGGTCACGAAGGGACGCTTTGTCCTGCGAGCCGCTGCAAGGGCACTCCAGGCCGGCGCCCGGCTCCGGGCGTGCACAATGTCCACATTTTCCTTTTCAATCAGCCGCGTCAGACGCTCCACATTGAGCCCCATCACCACCGGGTTTTTTGAGTGGACCGGGAGTTCAATATGTTCCGCGCCCATCTGATCCAGCTCGCGGACCAGGCGTCCGCCGCGGCTCGCCACCAGGGCGCGACAGCCATCTGCCAACAGGGCACGCGCGATGTCGATCGTGGTGCGCTCGGCGCCGCCGATGCCCAAAGAGGGGATCACTTGCAGGACGGTCGGTTTGGCAGGTTGCACCAGTTTAATCGTCACTTGAGGGACTCTCACCTGTTTGATCGAAGTCTCAGATTGCGCCATATCATGGAGTAGGCAATGAAAGCCTCAGATAGAAGCGCCCTCTGCCTATTTGGATATTGCGACAGCTCTTTTACAGGATGCGCCCATGAACACCCAAACCCAAGTTTCCTTTCTCTCGCGCGAACCCGGCGAAAAGCTGGCCTATCTGCAGGACAAGGCTGCCGGTGGAACGGGAATTGTCTGGCTGGGCGGCTTCAAGTCAGACATGACGGGCACAAAGGCGACTGCATTGGCGGAATGGGCCGCCACCCGCCAAAGGTCCTATACGCGCTTTGACTATTTTGGGCATGGGCAGTCAAGCGGCCGGTTCACCGACGGCACGATCACAAGGTGGCGTGACGATGCCCTGGCCGTTCTTGATGAGCTTGCAGAGGGTCCGCAAGTGCTCGTTGGCTCCAGCATGGGGGCCTGGATCGCGCTGTTGGCGGCCCTCGCGCGCCCGGGCCAAGTCAAAGCCCTTGTCCTGATCGCCCCGGCACCCGACTTCACGGAGGTACTCATGTGGGAAGGTTTCGATGAAACCATCCGCACGACCCTTAGAACCGAGGGCATTTACCGGCAACCATCTGACTATGACGATGAGCCGTACGAAATCAGCTATCGCCTGATCGAGGATGGGCGCCAGCACCTCTTGCTAGGAAGCCCAATTCCCCTCGCCCTTCCTGTTCGCATATTGCAAGGCATGGCCGACGAAGATGTTCCCTGGCGGCACGCCATGCTGCTTGCAGAAACACTGGCAAGCGAGGATGTCACCGTTTCCCTGACGAAGAACGGCGATCACAGACTGTCGGAGCCAGACGACATCGCGCGCCTTACAGAAACGCTGGACCGACTTCTAAGCGATCTCAGTGGTTGAGCTGCCGTTCAATCCAGCTGCGGCAGCATGCGGTCCGCCTGCTTGAAGTAGGCTTTTGCATAGTGAACCAGTTGCCCGTCGGTGGGATGGTCAACCGTCTCCACCCCAATGATCTTTTCAGCGGTCTTTGGGTCTTTTTTGTGCAGATATTTCACGAATTCTGTTTTGGCGTTTGCCGGCCCCACGACAAGCACTTCACTCACCGGTTGCAGTCTCTCAGCAACCGATTTGTAGTAGCTGGCATCTTCCGGCGCACGCCAGCTGGACCGTGAACCTGTTTTGGTGTGCAGATGCTTGATCGGATGATGCGGCTTCACATGCACTTCATCGACCTCATCTTTCCCGATTTCAATAATTCGGGCTTCGTGATGATCAATCCAAACGACTGCGTGGTAATGGTGGGACATGACCGACCTCCTTCTCTCATGTGAGAGCGACTTTAGGTCCTTCCCCTCTCTACCGCTTTGATCTGGGGCAACTACTCTCCGGATTCCGCAAGCGCGCGCAAGCCTTCGCGATAGGTCGGGAAGCGCAAACTGACACCCAGTTCCTGTTTAATGCGCTGGTTAGAGACCCGCTTCGATTCTGCGTAAAAACTCTTCGCCATGGGGCTGAGCTCGGCGTCTTCAAACGGGATCTCCGCAGGCGGGTCCATGCCAATAAGCTCTGAGGCAAATGCCACCACGTCCTGCGGCGGAGCCGCCTCATCATCACACACATTGTACGCCGCGCCCGGGTTGGGATTGGCAATCGATGCTTCCAGCACGGTCGCGATATCGTCTACATGGATGCGCGAAAAGACATGTCCCGGCTTTACGATGCGACGCGCCTTGCCGGTGCGCAGAGAGACAATTTGATTTCGGCCTGGTCCATAAATGCCCGCTAGGCGAAACGTCTGAACGGGCACGCCAATCTCCTGGCCCAATGAAACCCATGCTTCTTCAGCCATCTGACGCCGTCGTCCCCTGTCGCTGGTCGGCGCCATCGCCATAGTCTCGTCCACAAGACCGCCAGCCCTGTCACCGTAGACACCCGTGGTGGAGAGATAGCCGATCCATTCAATGGTTTCACATTGGCCCACGATTTCCTCTGACATCGCCCGCAAGACCGGATCTCCGCCATCGTCTGGCGGGATAGAGAGCAGGATGTGTGTCACCCCTTTCAAGACACCGGGATCAGGCTGTTGTTCTTGCGTGAAGATGTGCGAATGCACTCCTTGAGATCGCATGGCCTCTGCTTTTTCTGACGTCCGACAGGTCCCGGATATCTGCCACCCCTTGGCGCGCAGGCGCGCCGCTAAAACCGCAGCCGTCGATCCAAAACCGAATGCAAAAAGATGTCTCTCCGTCACGCCTGCTTCCTTACTGTCTCAACTTCCCTGTTGCCAAATCGAGGCGTATGTTGAACCTTACGCGCCATGATGCGTATCACAGAGACCTTCGGCGGACCAATGGTCCGCCTTATTGCCCTTTGTCTGACGGCCGCTATCGCCCCGCTCGCACAGGTAGAAGCGCAGGCGATCACCTACAATTCCTGTGTTGATCTCACGCAGACGGATCCCGATGCCGGCTATGATATGGCCCTCGAATGGGCGGAAACCGACGTCACAGGCGGGGCCTCCCATTGCGCCGGCCTTGCTCTCGTCGGGTTAAGGCTCTTTGATGCGGCGGCTGAGCGGTTTACACGTGCGGCCATAGAAGGTCAGAAGCTGGGAGAAGTAGAGCGGGCGCTTCTCCATCAACAAGCCGGTGATGCTTGGCTTATGGCCAATCGCGGGACCGCGGCGGCTGAGTCATTCACACAGGCGCTCATCTACATTCCGGAGGAACCGGAACTCCTTTTTGGCCGCGCCCGCGGCTACGAGCTTGAAAAACAATCTGCACTGGCGCTTCAAGACGTCAATCTTGCGATTGCCAATAATCCAACTTTCGCTGCGGCCTACCTGCTGCGCGGTCGCTTATACCGCCAGAGCAAACAACTCGATGCCGCTGCTGCCGATATCGATGCGGCGCTTGCAAATGGCGTTGATCAAGTAGCCGCTCGGCTGGAACGCGGTCTCATTCGCTACGAACAAGGCAACGAAGCGGGCGCCTTGGAAGATTGGCGCTTTATCCTGTCTGAAGACCGCCGACCAGACGGATCGCCTGGGCCGGCAGCAATCGCGGCCAGCGGGTTCATTGCGGAAGTGTCCGCAAGCGCGCCCACTCAGCCTTGACACCCTCATCTGTTTCACGGTCCGCATAGGCGTCCGCTAGATTCGAGGCTTCTCCTGACGAGGTGAGTTCCCCCAAAGCCCAGACTGCCATCGCCCGAACGAAGGGCGATGGATCGCTCAAGTGTTCGACGATCGCAGGGACCAAGCCCTCATCGCCAGAGTTACCGGCAGCAATCAGGACGTTGCGAAGAAACCGGTCCCGGCCAATGCGCTTGATGGGCGACCCGGCGAAAAGGGTCCGAAATGCTTCGTCATTTAGGGCTAGAAGCTTACCGATATCAGGAGCGATCAGATCTTCACGCGGCCGAAGCGCGGTTTCTGATGCCGCGCGGGCAAACTTGTTCCAAGGGCAGACCGCCAGGCAATCATCACACCCATAGATGCGATTTGCCATCGCACCTCTGAACTCCAAGGGAATGTGCCCTTTGTGCTCAATGGTCAGGTAAGAGATGCAGCGGCGCGCGTCGAGCTCATAGGGGCTTGGGAATGCGTCCGTCGGACAGATGTCGAGACAGGCGTGACAGGAGCCGCATTGGTCAGCGTGCGCATCATCCGACGGCAGCTCCAGATCTGTAAAAATCGAGCCTATAAAAAACCAGCTGCCGAGCTTGCTGGAGACCAGATTGGTGTGCTTGCCCTGCCAGCCGAGGGACGACCCAGCTGCCACCGGCTTCTCAAGAATGGGGGCCGTGTCAACAAACACCTTGAGCTCACACCCAGTCTCCGCCACAAGCCAGCGTGCAACCCGTTTCAGGCGCTTCTTCACGAGATCATGGTAATCACGGTTCCGCGCATAAACAGAAATGTTGGCTTTGTCGGCGTGGTTGAGACTCTCGAGTGGATCGTGCTCCGGTCCATAATTCATCGCCAAAATGATGACGCTCTTGACCTCCGGCCAAAGTGCATCGGGTGACCGCCGACGATCCTTGGTTTCTTCCATCCAGGCCATATCGCCATGCGAACCCGCCTGCAGCCAGCTCAAGAATTTCTGTTGAGTCGTTTGATCCAACTGGGCTGGCGCGAAGCCAATGTCATCAAACCCGGCTGCGGTCGCTTCCGCAACGATCTTTGTCTTCAGCGCCGCGACGTCTATTTCGTCCGTCGTCGCCATGGAGCTCAAAAGTCCAGGTCTGCGTAAGCACGGGGCGGCGGCATGCCCGCGACATGATCCGCTAATAGTGTCCGGAATGCTGGCCGCGACTTGATCCGCACGTACCATTCCTTCGCCGCTTCATACTGCCGCCAAGGCACGTCGCCCACATAATCAAGACAAGAGAAATGCGCCGCCGCCACGAGGTCTGCAATGCTAAGTGTATCTCCGGCGAGCCAAGTCCGGCTTTCCATCAGGTAACAAACATAGTCCAGGTGATACCGAATATTGTGGAGCGCCGCGCGCACAACCGCCATCTCCGGCCCGCCGCCGCCTGCGGTTACACTCAAAAAGCGCTTCGTCACTTTCTCATAAATGAGCGGCTCAGACACTTCCGCTGCAAACTTTGTCGCGAACCAATCCGCGATCCGTCTCGCCTCTACCCTGCCCTCGACATCGGGCGGCAGCAGGCTTGGGTCTGGATACTTTTCTTCCAGATATTCAACCAATGGCCAGAAGCCCGGAACCACAAACCCGTCTTCCTCGACAAATACCGGAATCTCGCCTGCGGGGTTAAGCCGTAGAAAGTCTTCTCGTCGCTCCCAGGCACGTTCTTCGCGCAGCGCCGTTTCTATCCCCTTCTCACCCAGCAGCAGTCGCGCGGTTCGGCAAGTTGGTGAAACGGGCAGGTGATAGAGTTGTGGCATGCGGCTCAGTTTACACGAGTGGATGGGGCAACATTAGGGTGCTGATTTCTTATGAATCAGTGTCCCACCCTTAGCGCGCTTCGCCCACGTTCGACAACTCTTCAATTATCGGGCAATCAGGCCTGTCATCCCCATGACATTTGGTGGCCAGCTCCCCAAGGGTGTCGCGGATGGACTGCAACTCCTTGATCTTGCGATCGACCTCTTCAATATGGGCCAGTGCGAGCGCCTTTACGTCTGCCGATGCGCGAGTTCGGTCGCTGTAGAGCGTCAAGAGCGCTTTACATTCCTTGACGGAGAAACCGAGCCCCCGGGCCCGCGCCACAAAACGCAAAATATCGATATCTTCATCTGCATAGGACCGGTAACCGCCGTCTGTGCGGGGCGGCGCATCAATGAGACCCACTTTCTCATAGTAGCGTATGGTCTTTGTCGAGAGCCCCGCGCGTTCTGCCAGCGTTCCAATCTTCATGACACTACTCCATCCGTTCCAACGCCGCGCATTTAGGGCAATGGAAATAAGTGACCAGATACTATAACACTTCTGCACCCTGATTTAGCTGGCTTACATTCATGTCCCTGGAACAATTGATCCTTCTTGCGCTCATTCAGGGCATCACCGAGTTTCTGCCAATCAGCTCGTCGGGCCATCTGAGCCTGATTCACGAATTGACCGACTGGGCCGACCAGGGCGTCCTGCTTGACGTGGCGGTCCATGCAGGGACGTTGGGCGCCGTGTTGCTCTATTTCCGACGGGACGTTTGGGCGATGATCCTGGGTGGATTTGCTCTGCTCCAGGGCCGTCTTACGGATGATGGGCGCATGGCGCTTTACATCGTTGCCGCGACCATCCCCGTAATTATCGTTGGCTACTTCCTTCTCTCCACAGGCTTTGTCGATCTGCTCCGTGCAGCCGCCATTGTGGCCTGGGCTAACCTCATATTCGCCGGGGTGCTGTGGGTTACAGACCGGGCCGGTGCCACGACGCAGCGTCTTGAACAGATGAACTGGAATGCGGCGATCCTCATCGGATGCGCGCAAGTCCTTGCCCTTATCCCTGGCGCAAGTCGAGCCGGCGTCACCATATCAGCAGCCCGCATGCTGGGTTTCGCCCGCGAAGACGCCGCACGGTTCTCCATGCTGCTTTCGATCCCAACGATTCTGGGCGGTGCGGTGGCGAGTGCGATCGCAGTCTATCAGGAAGGTAATGCAAGCCTCGGCTACGACATGGCGATCGCGGCAACCCTGTCATTCGGCGTTGCGCTTGCCGCCATTCACCTGTTTCTGAAGATGATGGCGTCCATGACGCTCACACCCTTTGTGATCTATCGGCTCGTTCTTGGGGTCGGTCTGCTTGGATGGCTGTACCTGTAGCAGCTTTTGGCAGCTTCGCCTAAGCGCCGTTCGCGACGCCGTCGGAGAATTGCCCGGTGCGTCGGAAGCGATAGAGGTAGGCCGGCAAAATTGCTGACATCGCCGCGGGCTCAATTCCGAGGTCTGACAGACCCAACGCGCCATCGCTCACCACATTGTCATGTTTCAGGAGCTCTACCTGGTCGACGGTCAATACCGGCGCGGGCAGAATCTGCAGCACCGTCGCCATCGTCTTGGCGACAAAATAAGGCAGCGGGACCAAGGGCCGTGTGCGGTCAATTTCCTTGAGCATGAGCTGCATCAGTTCGGCAAACGTCGCGACGTCGGGTCCACCAAGTTCCAAAACCTTGCCGTCCCACTCTGTACTTTCCAGCGCGGCGGTCATCGCAGCGGCCACGTCTTTCACATAGACGGGCTGATACTTTGTCTGGCCGCCGCCGATCAAAGGAAGGGCCGGGGCAAGACGCGCCATGGCCGCGAAACGATTGAAGAACTGGTCCTCAGGTCCAAAAACAATCGAGGGGCGCACAATGGTCGCGGTTGGAATTGCTTGGCGGACTGCTGCTTCGCCGGCGGCCTTGGACCGCGCATAGGCCGAGGCGCTCTCCGCGTCGGCGCCGATGGCAGACATCTGCACAAAATTGGTGATGCCTGCGTCCGCAGCAAGCTCGCTCAGCAGCTCTGCCCCTGCGGCATGGACCGCATCGAATTTCTGCGCCCCGCTCTCGTAAAGGACACCGACCAGATTGACGACGGCATTTGCGCCTTCAATGGCTCTCGCACAGGAGCGGCGATCGCGAATGTTGGCCTGAACCGGCTGAACCTGTCCGACATCGCCCATGGGCTTTAGGAACAGCGCCTGATTGGGGCGACGGACCGCAACGCGGACTCTATAACCCCTTTCAGCCAGTGCTCGGACCAGGTAGCGTCCGACAAAACCCGAGCCGCCAAATACGGTGACGAGATCCCCTGCATTAAGCTTTGATCCAGAATTGGCCGCTGACATCGCGCTGTCCCTCATGAAGTATCTTGGCGTTAAACCATCCGACACCTGCCAAGGCGCGCCTGTAACCAAGCCTTCCCACATTTCCATTGAAAACGCCTGAGTCGCCCGCGCCTTGCGGTAGGTCTTGATAGCGCAGCTTGGCACAGGCGTATAGAGGCCCCGTTGCCGCAGAACCCACCCGCGATAGCAGGAACAATGTCGCAAAAAGCTGGCTATTCCGCCGCGAACCGCTGCTGTACGATTGACAAAGCGAGGTGCGAGAGATAATTCTCCGCACCTTGGGCCCAGGTGGCGGAATTGGTAGACGCGCTAGCTTCAGGTGCTAGTGCCCGCAAGGGCGTGGAAGTTCGAGTCTTCTCCTGGGCACCAAACATTAACCGGCAACGCAGGTTTTTGCCTTGCGGTCGATGACATCCGTAGCCGTACTCCCGAAATGTCCTGGACCTTGGTCCTGGCCCCTAACGAGCGCATCGCCTCAGATTGATTGCTCTGCGACGCCGCTGCTCCCGCCGCCTGCTTTAGATCTGAAGAACAGCCAGCGGGGGGTGTGTTCCGCATATCGCAGATAATCGTCCCCAAATCTTAAGGCGAGGCTTTCGCGTTCGACACCAACCTGCATGACCACCGCCCAGACGCCTACCAGAAGGCAGACCAAAGAGAAGACGGTGGGCAATGCCAGGAAGAAACCGATCTGTGCCAAGACAACAAACAGCATCATCGGGTTCTGAGAAATCGCGAAAGGCCCTGTTGTCACAAGCGCAGATGTGTCATCGGGTCTTGTCCCCGACCGCCAATTGTTCTTGAGGAATAGATTGATTTTGACGATGCCGAAAGCACTGACAATCAGAAGGGCGGTGCCGGCAAGAATGACCGGGTCATGGTTCAGGAAACCAATCGGCCCCAAATAGGCATCCACAGCTGGAAACGGAACCCGGACGATGCAAACGCCAAGAATCGCAATGCGAAACGCGGCAAAGAGTCTATGAGTGATGAAATGAAGGCTGCCTGGTTCACCTACATAAACAGCCGAATGCGCGAGCTGTTTCTTCAGCCTCACAATACGAATGAAATAGAACAGGGCCGTTGCCGCAAAGAACAGCGCGAGAAAAACCCTCACGAGTTCGACTGCTGACATTCCGCACCCCCTCCATGGCGAGACATCCAAGCTCTTCGGTCCGTCCGGCTCGCACATGCCAGAGCCAAACAGCCAGCACAACAAACAGGCCTGAAGCATGTCTATTGCATCTGGTGGCACAATCCCACAAATACTTTAAGGGTTTATTTACCACAATCCCGGTTTCGCCCGATCGGCGCTGAGGCGCCTTTTGGCTTTACAGTTTTCAGTTTGACCTGCCCTAAATCGTTGAATAAGTTGCGCTTTTTACGGCAAAGACCAGCTCGCCACACGAATATGAGCGCTCCTTAAACTCCTGTGGCGATTGCAGCTTGGCGGAAAGCGCGCATGACCATCACCCTCCATAAAGGCGACCTCCCGGCGGATCTTGATTTCGGCGCGTCGGTCGCCGTCGACAGCGAAACACTGGGTTTGCAGATCCAGCGGGACAAACTGTGTTTGGTTCAGCTCTCTGCCGGGGATGGAAACGCCCATATCGTGCAATTGGATCGCGCGCTTTACGACGCGCCGAACCTCCGGGCGCTCATGGCAAACCCGGATGTCACCAAGATATTCCACTATGCCCGCTTCGACGTTGCCGTCATGCAGCAATATCTGGGTGTTGTCACAACGCCCATCTATTGCACCAAAATTGCGTCAAAGCTGGTGCGAACCTATACAGACCGTCATGGCCTGAAGGACCTGTGCCGTGAGCTTGCCGGCGTGGAAATTTCCAAACAACAGCAAAGCTCGGACTGGGGCGCGGAAACGCTCTCAGAGGCACAATTGTCGTATGCGGCCTCAGATGTGCTCCATCTCCACAAGCTGAAGACGGTGCTCGACGACATGCTGGAGCGCGAGGGCCGCATGGAATATGCGAAGGCCTGCTTTGCCTTTCTGCCGGTTCGGGCCTCCTTGGACCTTGCCGGGTGGCCGGATGAGGACATTTTCTCTCACTGATCCGGCACCAATCAATAGGTCCGAACCCTTGGAGTTGACCCTTGTTCGTCAGCAAGCGCATACTGTCGGCGGCTCGGGGCCACATTCGCGTTACGAAGGATACTGATGAGCGTGCAATCGCCACCAGGCCAATCTGCCCACACTTATGGATCGTCAGACAGCGGCCCGGATGGAGCGTCTGGTGGTCTTGAGCCAAGTGACGAACGCAGCCGCTACAGCGCCTTCGTTCTGGGTATGAAAATTCTTCTCCCGGCGCTCGCTTTAATTCTGGTGATCAGCCTCTTCGTCTCCTCGACAACCTTCAATTCAAGACCGGATATCCCTGTGACCTTTCGTGAGGTGAGCCGGTTGGACGACGACCTTCGAATGGTAAGTCCGCGGATTACCGGCGTTGATAAACGCGGACGGCCTTACGTCGTCACTGCCGATACAGCTACTCAGAAGGTCGACAACCCGAACCAGATATTTTTAGAGAATATTGAAGCCGATCTGATGCTGGATGAAGGCGGTAACTGGCTGTCGGTCTCTTCGCGCTTCGGCACGCTTCAGACCGAGGCGGAAACACTCGAACTGCGTGAAGAAATCGACGTCTATGCGGCGAATGGATATGAGTTCCATGCCGAGAGCGCGGATATGGACTTCAGGGCTGGGTCACTGACCAGTGATCAGCCAGTCTATGGCCAGGGGCCCGTGGGAACACTTAACGCCAACGGCGTTGAAACGTCCGACAATGGCAACAAGATCGTGTTCACCGGTGGCGTGCGTGTCGTTGTGTTTTATAAAGCCAGCTAGCCGATGCTGGATATGTTCAGGAGTGATGGTGTGGTTGGTCGCTTGAGAAATCTAATTGGGGTCGCGGGACTGGCCCTGCTTCTGGCGCCCTTTGGCGCACAGGCTGAGGAGGATAGCAGCCCGATCGGATTTCAAACCGACCCCGACGCGCCGATCGAGATTGAGGCCGACACGCTGGAAGTCGAGCAAAATGCCCAGACAGCTACCTTCATTGGGAATGTCGTGGCAGTTCAAGGGGGTATTCGGCTGCGCTCAGACCGGTTGATCGTGACCTATGCGGAGAAATCCGACAGCGGCTCCTCTGATGAGGACGGTACCGGCGGGACGGAGATCACCCGCATTGACGCAAAATCGAACGTCCATGTGATGTCCGAGGATGACCAGTCCGCATCCGGTGACTGGGCGCTCTATATGGTGGCCGACGAGACCATTACCATGGGCGATACGGTGGTTCTCCGCCAGGGCGAGAACGTCATTCGCGGCCAACGGCTCAATATCGACCTTAATAGTGGGCAAGCCCGGGTCGAAGGCGGGGTCACCGCGTCCGATGGAGAAAACCCCAGTTCTGGGCGGGTCAAGGGCCTTTTTCGGGCACCAGAGCAGTAATTTTGCTTGGTTAATTTCCACTTTCATACAATTTTAATGCCAACAACGCTTTGATGGGGGCACATGACTGATCGCATCGACACATCTGTGGGCGACATAGACGCCACGCCGACCGCTTTTGAGGCGGATGGCGGTCCGCGCCTAGTGACCAGCAATGACGGGCTGGTGGTCGATAAGATCGGCAAAAGCTTTCGTCGGCGCCCAGTGGTCAGGGGCGTCAGCTTTGCAGTTCAGCGGGGCGAGGCGGTTGGCCTTCTTGGGCCCAATGGTGCGGGTAAAACCACCACCTTCTACATGATTACGGGCCTCATCTCCCCCGACTATGGCAGCATCGGTCTCGACCGCCGCAATGTGACCGACCTGCCTATGTATAGACGCGCCCGTTTGGGTATCGGATATTTGCCGCAGGAAGCCTCCATCTTTCGCGGATTGTCGGTTGAAGAGAATATTCGTGCGGTGCTTGAAGTCATTGAGCCGGACCGCGATCGCCGGGAAGCCCAGCTTGATGATCTGCTCGCTGAGTTTTCCATCACCCACTTGCGCCGCACACCCTCCATCGCCTTGTCAGGCGGCGAGAGGCGACGTGTGGAAATCGCCCGCGCTTTGGCAACACAGCCCTCTTTCATGCTGCTCGACGAACCCTTTGCGGGCATCGATCCCATCGCCATTGGGGACATTCGTGACCTTGTCGCGCATCTCAAAGACCGCGGCATCGGCGTGCTGATCACCGACCACAATGTGCGTGAGACGCTCGAGCTTATCGACCGCGCGGTTATCATTCATGACGGACAGGTTCTGATGGAAGGACAACCATCTGAAATCGTGGGCAACGAGGATGTCCGTCGTCTTTATCTGGGGGACAGGTTTAGCCTCTGACTCCGATCAGACGGCAAACCAACATGCGACATGGCACTCAACCCACGGATAGAGCTCCGACAAGGCCAGTCGCTTGTTATGACGCCGCAATTGCAGCAGGCGATCAAACTGCTGCAATTGAACAATCTGGAACTCGCGGACTATGTGGAGCAGGAGCTGGAAAAAAATCCGCTGCTGGACGAAGCCCGTGATGATGATCAGCCTGGTCTGATTGAGCCAACAGAAGGCGAGACGCCGCACAAAGAAGAGTTTGATATCGACTTTGCCGACGGACCGGGTGATGGCGTCGACGGAGGCGATGTCGGTGATGCCTCGACGCTTGCCCTGTCGGAAGAGAATGCGCCACCCGCTCCTGATGGGGACATGGACACTGATTATGACAATGTCTATGCGGACCAGAGTGTGGCCGACACACCTGTTGCTGACGCGGAAACACCGGGCATGTCGAGCTCGGATTGGCAATCAACGGGAAGCCAAGGCGGCGGAAGTTTCGAAGGAGATGGAGAACTAGAGGGATCCCTGACGCGCGCCGAAACGTTGGTTGAACATCTCAACAACCAAATGGTTGTGGCACTGAAGAACGCCACAGATCGATTGATCGGCGCTTATCTCATCGACCTGGTGGATGAGTCAGGCTACCTGACGGACAGTTTGGAGTCCGTTGCTGACAGGTTGGGCGTCGACATCGAAGATGTGGACGCCGTGTTGGGTGTGCTGCAGACGTTTGACCCCATTGGCGTGTGTGCGCGAGACTTACGCGAATGCCTTCGCCTGCAACTAGCCGAGAAAGACCGGCTTGATCCCGTCATGGAACGGTTTCTCGACAATATTGATCTGTTCGCGAAGCGTGACTTGCCGAAGCTCATGAAAGCCTGCGAAATCGAACAGGAGGATCTTTCCTGCCTGATCGATGATATCCGCGACTGCAATCCAAAGCCTGGCAATGTGTTTGGTGAGGAGCCGGTTCAACCCGTCGTGCCGGATATCTTCATTCGGCCGAAATCAGATGGCGGCTGGGCGATTGAACTCAATACATCGACGCTGCCTCGGGTGCTGGTCAACAAGCAGTATTACACCGAAGTCGTTGCGGCCTCCGGCTCAGACGCTGAAGCCAAAACCTATCTCTCTGACTGTCTTGCCGATGCGAACTGGCTGGTGAAGAGCCTTGATCAACGCGCCCGCACGATCCTAAAGGTCGCAACGGAGATTGTTCGGCAACAGGATGCGTTTCTTGTCTATGGCGTTTCGCATCTCCGGCCCCTCAATCTGAAAATGGTCGCGGATGCGATTTCAATGCACGAGTCGACTGTCAGCCGGGTCACCTCAAACAAATACATGGCGACGCCGCGGGGCATTTTTGAGTTGAAGTACTTCTTCACCTCTTCGATCGCATCTGCCACGGGCGGCGACGCGCATTCTGCCGAAGCGGTTCGTCATCGCATCAAAACCTTGATCGATGCGGAGACGGTCGACGCGGTCTTGTCCGACGACGCGATTGTTGAGTTGCTGCGGGCGAATGGAATTGAGATAGCCCGCCGCACCGTCGCCAAGTATCGCGAGGCGATGCAGATCCCATCATCGGTTCAACGCCGACGCGAAAAACGCGCCATGGTGTGAAGACTTTTTCTCACCACCGTCAAGTAATTTTACTCTCATTCTGGGCCAAAAATTTTTGCAAAAATTTGCCCTAAGATACTGTTTTTCAAGTACAATTTAGATGATTAACTGAGTGAGTTGACAGTCCGGAGGCGGGCCACTAGTTTCCGTCCCGCTCGAGCGCCCCCGGGGGAGGTTTCCCCGCAGCCTGAGCGACAAAAGAGGGCCGGTGACGCATCAGCGAACGCCGTTTTTCCATAACTTGGGCCTCATCCTCTAGGCAAATCAGATAGCGGCATTTGATTATTAGATAGTGGCACACAGAACCCGGCGTTAGATCGACCAGCCGGGGCTCTTAGAATTAAACGGCGCATGGAAAGGTCCTTGATGCAGGTTCAAATTACCGGAATTCATCTTGATGTTGGCGACGCGCTGAGCAGCCATGTGCAGGACCGACTGAGCGCCAGTGTGGGCAAGTATTTTGACCGCCCGGTCGATGGTCAGGTGACGTTCGCAAAAGATGGTCACCAATTCCGCTCGGACTGCTCCGTGCACTTAAGTTCCGGCATGACTTTGCAGGCCCACGGTCAGGCTGGCGATGTCTATGCGAGTTTTGACGACGCGGTCGAGAAGCTGGAGAAGCGGTTGCGTCGATATAAGCGCCGCTTGAAAAACCATCACAACAGTCCGAAGTCCGACCTGCCCGTGCTTGACGTGCCGTCATTCGTGATCGCTCCCAATGAGGGCGAAGAAGAGGTCTCCGAAGGCGACGATGCGCCCATGATCATTGCGGAAGGCACCACGACAGTGCCGGCCTTGTCCGTAAGCGACGCTGTGATGCAGCTCGATATATCGGATGCGCCGCTGGTGATGTTCAGGAACGGCGATGGCGGCCTCAATATCGTTTATCGCCGTCCCGACGGCAATGTTGGCTGGATCGATGCCGCTAGCGATTCGAAAAAAGCTTAAAGCGCTGCGGCCCAGAGCACCGCGCTCGGGGGACGTAACGCCGTTTCGGCGAGGCGCCTACCAGAAAGCTCCGACCAGGGTTACGACAAGCCCGGTGGGAACAGTGAACAGGAAACGGATCATGGATCTGGATGAACTTCTGACCCCGGAAGGTGTAACAGCGCACCTTAAGGTCACGAGTAAAAAACAGGCCCTTCAGGAGCTTTCGGCGAAAGCAGCAGAGATATGCGGTTTGCCGGAACGCGCTATTTTCGAAACGCTGCTTGAGCGCGAACGCTTGGGATCCACGGGTGTTGGGCAAGGCATTGCAATTCCTCACGGCAAGCTCAGCGAACTCACCCGCCTGCACGGTCTGTTCGCGCGGCTGGAGACGCCGATACAGTTTGAATCGGTCGATGATCAACCCGTGGACCTGATCTTCCTGCTTTTGGCGCCTGAGTCCGCCGGTGCGGACCATCTCAAAGCGCTCGCGCGCGTGTCACGCCTTTTGCGCAACCAATCCATGGTTGAGAAACTGCGCGCGACGGACGACGCCGCGGCGCTTTATGCCCTGCTCATTGAGCCGGCATCATCTAACGCCGCCTGACGCCAATTTGAAGAAATGATTAGTGAACGCTGAGCGCTTGGTAGCCATATGCGGTTGCGCCCTGAAACGCTGCTTCCCGGCTGTCCACAATCGCCACACGCACGCCATTGGCCGCGTGGACTGAGTAGAGCCAAGTCTCTGGCGGCACGTCCAACTGTCCCTGCAGATCCTCAAGGATTTCTTTCGCCTGGATGGGCCGTGCATAGACGTGTGTCTGCATACCGATCTCGGCGAGAACATCGGGGGTGATCTCCCCGGCGGGGATCAATTGGGTGGGTGTTGAATTTTCTTCTGTCTGATCGAACATTTTTCGCTCCTTAAGCGGCGCGGCTCACAAAAAACATAAGCCGCCCTGGCGAGTTGGCAATCCTGATGTCCTTCCAGATCAGGACCCCTTTAAACCTCAAGACCCGTGGGTCGTAATCTCAATCTGTTGGACGATTTCCTCTGGTGCCTGCTGCTCCAGTGAAATGGTCAGCAACCCGTTCTCCAAATCGGCACCGAGAATCTCGATGCCCTCGGCTAGAACAAAGGACCGCTGAAACTGCCTTGCGGCGATGCCGCGGTGCAGGAAGTTGCGGTCTTCGTCGTCCTTCTGCCCGCCGCGGATGACCAATTGATTGGACTCCAACGTGACCGAAAGATCGTCTGCTGAAAAACCAGCGACGGCGAGCGTGATCTTCAGCTGCCCGCCTTTGTCGGTCTGCACTTCTTCCACATTGTAAGGGGGATAGCCGTCGGCACCGTTGCGGGCCACTCTATCAAGCAGGCGTTCTACCTGATCAAATCCCAACAAAAAGGGACTGTCGAAACGCGCTAGTCGCGTCATAGCCAAAGTCCTTTCACAAGCAACTCGTCTCAATCAATGCCCCGATCCGGGCACATTGTCAGACATTCAAACTGCGGTCCCGATGGGCCCCGCTATGCGATAAATGTGGGAAACATTTCGCCGTGATTCAAGCCCTCGGCTGCGCTTTTTTCGCCGCCTCTTGGCCATTTTCCCAATAAAAAACAAGGACTTATAGAACCTCCTCAGAGTTCTATGACGCGATCCGGGCGGCCCGACCAATGCCAAGCCCGAGAGGGGCGCGAAAGGCCCAGCATCATGCCGCCAAGGGCCGGCGGGTGCAGCCACATCTGATCCGCCATTTTCGTCTCAGGACGGCCTTCCGGCCGGTCGATGGTGAGCCCCGCGCCCGCTTCCTTGGCCCGCGCTTCGATCTCAAGAATATGCGGGGTCTCTGCAAAAGACATGTAGAAGGCGCGGCCCTGACGGCCGTAGAACCGCCCCATGGTGGTCTCCGGCGAGGTGGGTGAGATGATTTCAAACCGGTCCAGCTCGTCCGGATGGAACAGGGTTAGATAGCCATCATACTTGAAGTGCTCAGACGTAATGCGGCTGTAGTGGCTTGCATCCAGATTGAAAAGGTGTGTGATCTGGTTGATAAGCGGCTGATAGGGCTCTTCCAGGATGGTGGCCTCATAGAGACGGTCGATGAGACCAATCGGCTCTCGTTCAACACGCTGGCTCACAACGAAACGCAAATCATTCTGTCCCACCTCGCTAAATGTGACATAGCCGTGGTCGCCCTCTTTGGTCAGGCTGGTGCCGGTTCCTTCAATGTGTGCGATTAGGGCATCCAGGTCGGGCGTGGCGGCGCCTGCCGCAAACAGGTGCGGTCGGCCGCGCGCCGTGAGACTGTCGGCAACAGAACCGGTTCCGTCGGCTTCCAGAAACTCCACTTCGGAGCGCCCTACCTGATAGACCGACCTTAGAGCGGCAAGGCACGCGACTTTGTCGTCGCGCACATGTTCTGCGCCCAATAACCTGACCCAGCCTTCTGCAGCTTCTTTGCGGTTTTCGACAACAAGTTGCACCCGATCGATATTGGTGAGCATCCGCCCCTTCTCCTTTTTCTTTTCCGCAGCAGTGAGCCAGCCCGCTTCAGGGAAAGCAAGGCCTCCCATTTCTCATACAACCGATTGACAAATTAAAATACCTGCCCTAAGAATAGGGATATCGTGATCAAGGGCTGGCAACCATGCGCAAACTCCCATCTCTCCTCTTCATCTCCATTCTGTCGATAGGCGTGCTCCTTCCGGGCCTATCTGACCTGACAAGCAGCAGCGCGCTGGCGGCAGACCTGCCAGAAGAACCCATGGGCGAGATTGTCGCCTTCTCGCGCGACAAGCATGACCGGTTGGTTTGGGTCACGGGGATGAACGCGCCCTACCAGGCGCAGAGCCGCGGATACCTGATGGACCCCGACACGGGCGAGTTCATCTCAATGCTGGATCTGGGTTATTGGACCACCGGCATATCCCTGCCTGAGGACAAAGAACGCATCCTGGCGGTCGAGACCCATTTCAGCCGGACCACAAGAGGAGAGCGTACCGACGTTCTGGTCACGTATGATGCGGAAACATTTCAGCCGCTCTCCGAGATCACGCTGCCGCCGAAACGCGCAGCCGTGGTGAAGATGCAAGGCACCTATGCGCTCAGCGACGACCAGAGCCTCTTTGTGCAAGTGAACTTCACGCCGGCGGTCTCTCTGACACTGGTCAATCTGGAGAGCGGCGAGCTCATCAGCGAGATTCCCACGCCCGGGTGTCCCAATATTTATGGCGGCGGCGAACGCAGCTTTCATCTGCTGTGCGGCGACGGCTCCTTCCTGACTTACACGTTCGATGAGACAGGGGCCATCGTGACTAAGTCCCGCTCCGAAGCCCTATTTGATCCGTTTGAAGACCCGATCAGTATTTCCGGCGTGCGCCGTGGCGATCACTGGTACTTCGTCTCTCTGGCAGGCGATTTGTACGACTTTGAAATGGGTGCTGACGGTGTGACGTTGACCGCGAGCTGGCCTCTTATCGATGAAGACGAGCGCGAAGACGAATGGTCTATCAGCGGCTTCCAGCATCTGGCGGTCCATGACGCCACCGGGCGGCTTTACCTCCTAACCCATCAGGGTCCGCCTGAAACATTTGAAGATCCGGGAACGGAGATCTGGGTGTTCGATCTGGCAACCCGCGAAAGGATTGCAACCTATAGTCTTCAGGAACGCACGATCTCCATTGCGGTGTCACAAGACGAAGAGCCCCGTCTCTATGGGCTTGGCGCTCACATCCCCATGCCCTTCCTCGCGCAGGTCTGGGTTTATATGACAGAGGGCGAAGCGCCTCTGATCGATACGGTGCAATTCGGCCTTGATGTATACGATGCTGAGGATGGGAGCTACATGCGCACAGTCACCCAGCTCGGCACTTTCCCCATCAATATCCAACCTTGGTGACGGGCATGCTGGATCCTGTTTTTGATATCGCATTGCGCGGCGCGCTGGCTGCTCTTCTCCTCGCTGCGGCCTGGCATAAGTTCCGCGACCCCATTGGGTTCTGGCAAGCCGTTGCCGGCTACCGGTTGTTGCCGGACGCGTTGACGCGGCCTGCCGCCCGACTGGTGCCCATGGTCGAGGTCGCAATTGCGGTCTGCCTGCTTGCGATCCCATCAATGACTTTGCCAGTGATCGCCGCAGCTTGCCTCTGGCTGGCCTACGCTGGGGCGATTGCTATCAACCTTCTTCGGGGGCGAACCGAGCTTGAGTGCGGGTGCGGCGGGATCAGCGCTGACCAGAAAATCCATTGGGGCCTGGTCTTGCGCAACGGCGTCCTCCTAGCCGGCACGCTTGCGCTGCTCCTCCCCACAAGCGCGCGCGTCTTTACCTGGTTTGACTATGCCGCCGCCGGGTTTGCCACGCTCATTCTACTATTGATTTACGCAACAGCTGAACATTTGCTGCGCAACGCAGCGCTCCTCGATCACGAAGGAACACACCCATGATCGACGCTTTGATTATTTCCAACATTGTGAGCTGGGTCGCTATTGCGGCATTGGGTCTGATTGTTTTTGCGCTTACGCGCCAGATCGGGCTGCTGCACGAGCGCATGGGCCCTGTCGGTGCCCTCACGGTCGCGAAAGGCATGAAGGCCGGCGAACCTGTTCCTCCCTTTTCGATGCCGTCATTGACGGGAGGACAGGTCGAGGTCGGCGCTGGGACCAGCGCAAGCCGGGCGACTCTGTTATTTTTCCTGTCGCCGGATTGCCCGGTCTGCAAATCGCTGTTGCCGGTCATTTCGTCGGTCCGGGCGCGCGAAGCCTCCTGGCTGGATGTGGTTCTGGCAAGCGACGGTGAGCCATCGGACCATCTCGCCTATCTCCAGAAACAGGGTCTGGAAGACTATCCCTATGTTCTGTCGTCTGATCTGGGGCTCACCATTGGGGTCAGCAAACTTCCCTACGCTGCCCTGATCGATGAGAAGGGAACGATGGTCGCCCATGGCCTCACAAACACGCGGGAACATATCGAAAGCCTGTTCGAAGCGCGCACCCATGGCGTCGCGTCCATTCAGGATTACATGGAACGGGAGCAGCAGCGCGCTTAACAACGCGTTCTGAATAAACATGACTTGGTTTGATACATTCTTTGAAAACACGGCCCGCACTGCGGCACGTCTTTCTTCACGTCGAAGCGTCGTCGCTGGCATAGGAACAGTGTTGGCTGGCGCCGCCGCCTTCCCGCTTTTGCCTGTCTCCCGCGTGCGTGGTGAGGAAGTCGCCAATGACCCCGGCGACCCGCAGAGTTGCGACTATTGGCGCTATTGCGCCATTGACGGATATCTCTGTAGTTGTTGCGGTGGCACGCACAATTCCTGTCCACCTGGAACCATCATGTCACCCATCACCTGGGTCGGCACCTGCCTCAATCCTGGCGACAACAAGCACTACATCATTTCTTACAATGATTGCTGCGGCAAAAGCGGCTGCGGGCGGTGCACCTGTGTGCGCAACGAGGGCGACAAACCGATGTATCTGCCGCAGGCGTCCAACAATATCAATTGGTGCGCGGGTAGTAGTGCCGACATTATCTACAATTGTTCCACGGCGATTATTGTCGGTGTCGATGAGGACGCATAAGACATTTGTTGTCGCCTTGTGCGCGCTTCTTGGCGTCGTTACTACGACCGATACTTCGATTGCAGGCGATGCCCGCGCCCGTGCGGATTACATGATCCACTGCCAAGGCTGTCATGTGCCCGATGGGCGCGGGTTCCCCAACCGGGTTCCGGATATGCGCGTAACCCTGCCCTTGCTGCTCTCGGTTGAGGGGGGGCGTGCCTTTCTGGTTCAGGTACCTGGCTCCGCGATGTCGGTTCTCTCCAATGACCGCCTTGCTGGCACATTGAACTGGATGGTGAAAAACATGGCGGACGAAGCGACAATCGCCGCTTTTACAGACTATACAGAGACCGAAGTCGAGCAGATGCGGGCCGTTCGACTGGATGACGTTCTTACAACCCGTCACGCCCTGATCGGGCATCTGGAAAACGCGGATGGTGGGTCGACCGAGTAAAGCGCCTGAGCGGCGTGATCAGATTTTGGATGCGATGGAGATTTGCGTGCGCGAGCATGGGATCGGACAGGCCTCGATGCGCCGTATTGCCGATCAGTCAGGTCTCTCCCTCCAGATGGTCAGTCATTATTTCGGCAATCGCGAGCAGCTTGTTCTGGCATTTGTCACGCGCATCAGCGAGCGGCTGGAACGCGAAGCCGACAAAGCGATACAGGGACCTACAGCCACCGACCAATTAGAGAACCTTGTTCGTTTCCTCTGCAGCGACCGCTACAAGCGCATTCCCGGCAATGACGTTATCGGCCGGGAGATCTGGGGTTTGGCGGAGCGCGACCCTGCTGTGCGGGAAATCCTCTGGAGCTGGTACGACAAGTCGCTTCGCCTGATAGGCGACATTGCGTCTGCTGCCTATCCAAAGGCGTCGCCAGCAAGATGCCGCGAAACTGCTTACGCCCTTCTCTGTCTGACAGAAGCCAACGAATTCTTCTCAGGGATCGGCGATCACACGCTGCCGCCGAAAGCTGCAGAAGCAGCGGCGTTCGGCCTTCTCCATCTGTTGGAAACGACCGACGACACTGCCCCTGTCGCGTAGTCGGATCAGGTTGGCGCGCCCAACACAATCACCTTCTCCGATGAGAGGCCCTGCGCTTCGCACAAAGCCTGATAGGCAGCCAGGATGCTTTGCGCGTCCACGACGCCGATGACATTGCCGTCGTCATCGACGTTGATATTGGCACCGTAAATCGCGAACCAAACATCCGTCTCCCCTTCATTGTCTTCCGACACGGTCAGCGTGTGCACCGAATGCGCCGGCTCATAGAGGTAGGAGCCTTTCGTGTTCACATACTCGGGATATTCCTTGTAGTACCAGCTGCCCTCCAGGGTCACGGCGAAGACCGATCCGGTATGGTAGTGCTTGTCGACCTTGTAGCCAGGCGCGAACTTCGTACGCACCACCCAAAGACCCTGGTTGAGGTCGACCTGAAGCAGCTGCAATTTGCTGCCATCACCGAGATCAACGAAAGGCAGATCGCTTTCTCCGATGTGGATTGCAGCGGTCAGGCCGTGTGCGGGGATCAGCCCGCCCTGGCCCGCAATCTGTTCGCTCATATTGGGTGCTTCACTCATCTCATCCTCCAAATCAACAATCGCCCGATGTCCGGACACAGGTGGTCAGACACGGACGCTGGTCTATATCGTTGAGGCCACCCTACTCCGCAACGCAGCGAACCGCACCCCAGAATGACGCCAACCCTTGTCCTGTTTCATGCCAATCTCAGGGTTGGCGACAATCCAGCGCTTACTGCCGCTGCGGAAGCCGGCCCGGTGGTGCCGGTGTTCGTATTGGACGAGGGTTTTGGACGGCCGCTTGGGGGTGCCTCCAGATGGTGGTTGCATCAATCGCTCACGTCGCTAGGCCGTGACCTTCAGGCGCGGGGGGCACCGCTCATCCTGCGACGGGGGAACCTCATTGATGAGGTGCAAGACCTGGTTGAAACGACGGGCGCTGCCCGTGTCTTTTTGCAGCATGGATACGACCCCTCCGTTCAAAAAGGTGAGGTGGCCCTTCATGAATGGGGCCTCAAATCTGATGTGGAGGTGAAACGCTTCGCCGGTCAGGTTCTCTTTCCCCCGGAGACGATCCGAACCCAGCAGGACAAGCCCTACACCGTCTTTTCGCCCTTCTGGCGTACCTGCCTTAAAGAGGCGGCATTTGGCCCGCTGGTGCGCTGTGACGCGCTCACACCGGCGACAGATCAGCCAAGTTCGCTCAGCCTGGACGCGCTTGATCTCCTGCCGGATGACTTTGACTGGACGCCCGGCCTCGCTGACGCCTTCACACCCGGCGAAGCCCAAGCGCTTCAGACATTGGATGCGTACCTCGCCGATGGTCTCGCCACCTACAAAGACATGCGCGACCATCCAGGGCATACACCCGGCACATCAAGGCTGTCCGCCCATCTCCGCTTTGGCGAAATCAGCCCGCGTACGATCTGGCATCGAACCCAGGAAGCGATCGCACGGAACCCAAACCTCGCCCGCGATGGCGAATGGTTTCTGCGTGAGCTTGGGTGGCGGGATTTCTCCTACCACCTCCTGCATCATTTCCCTTCCCTGCCCACAGACCCCCTGCGGCCAGCGTTTCGGGATTTTCCATGGACCAATGGTCCTAGCGGGGAATTCAACGCCTGGAAAAAAGGGCTGACTGGATTCCCGATTGTCGATGCCGGCATGCGACAACTCTGGCAGACAGGCTGGATGCACAACAGGGTGCGGATGATCGTAGCGTCTTTCCTGGTAAAGGAGCTGCTCATTCACTGGCGGGACGGCGAAGCCTGGTTCTGGGATACCCTTGTGGATGCGGACCCGGCCAGCAATACGGCGAGCTGGCAATGGGCCGCCGGATGCGGCGCCGATGCGGCGCCCTATTTCCGTATTTTTAATCCGGTTTTGCAGGGCGAAAAATTTGATGCAGATGGCGCCTATGTCACCCGCTTTGTGCCGGAGCTCGCAAAACTGCCCAAAAAGTACATCCATAAGCCCTGGGAAGCCCCGACATCGGTGCTTGAAGAGGCTGGCCTGGTGCTTGGCCGGGATTACCCGCATCCGATTGTCGATCGCAAGCAAGCGCGGGAAAGAGCCCTGGCAGCGTTTCAGTCGATAAAAGGCGAAAAACCGTAAGGTTTCCGGCTGATCCAGCGCCCTGCCCGGCGCGTATACCGAACAATAGCACCCTTTATGGAGACCCCAATGAGGCTTTCAGCCCCTAGCCCGCGCCTGCCCCTGAAGCCGCTTGCCCTCGCGGCCTGTCTATCTGCTCTGTGCGTGTCCCCTCACGCAGCAGCCTCCGCGCCAGATATGACCGAGCAGGCGCGGGCGCTTTATGGCGACAACATCGCTTTTGACATCTATCGCAACGATGCCCGCATTGGGACGCATAACGTGACCTTCCGCGATGAAGCAGGCGGGTTGAAAGTTACAACTAATTTCGAACTCGAAATCGGTCTGCTGTTCGTCAAGCTTTTTGAATTGCAATATGAATCAGAAGCGCTTTGGGAAGACGGCAAGCTTATCGCGCTGAGCGCCACAACGAACCGCAATGGCGAAGTCTCAGAAGTCGAAGCCTCTGCTGCTGAGGACACCCTCACGATCAACGGGCCGAATGGCACTCAGACCGCAGCGATGGGTATCTACCCGACCAATCACTGGAACTCCGGCGTAATCGGCAGCACGCAGCTGATGAACACCATCACCGGCAAGGTGAATGACGTAGAGCTTGTGCCATTGGGCACCGAGCGCGTGCCAACTAATGCGGGCATGATTGAGGCCATGCGCTACAAATATGAAGGCGCGATCCAGAACGAAGTCTGGTACGACGCGGATGGCCGGTGGGTCGCTATGCAGTTCCCCGGCGATGATGGCTCGCTGATTGAGCTTCGTTGCCGCCAGTGTGTCGCCAGTGCATCTCTTGAGACGTCACGATGAGCAACGCCCCCAAAACCGTCTGGATAACCGGCGCCGGCAAGGGCATCGGCCGTGCGCTTGCCCTCAAAATGGCAGGCGATGGTTGGACAGTCGCCGCTAGTGCGCGCACACCCGCCGACCTCGAAAGCCTGGCGGCTGAAGTCGCCTCGAGTAATTCGATGGGGACGATCCACGCGTACCCGCTTGATATTGTCGACGAAGCTGGTAACGAACAGGTGCTGGCGCAGATTGAAAAAGATCTGGGGCCCCTCTCCCTTGCCGTGCTCAATGCAGGCACCCACCAGCCCATGTCGGCCTCTGAGTTTTCTGTCGCTACCGTCCGCCATCTAGTTGAGACCAACCTGATGGGTACCGCAAACGGGTTGGCGGCATTGCTCCCGGTGTTCAGAGCGCGCCAAAGCGGCCGGATTGCCGTGGTGTCCTCCGTCGCGGGCTATCGAGGCCTCCCTACCTCGGCCGCCTATGGCGCGACGAAAGCCGCTCTGATCAACATGGTTGAAGCCATGAAGCCGGAACTCGACCGCGAGGGTGTTTCCATCTCTCTCATTAATCCTGGCTTTGTGGAGACGCCGCTCACCGACAAGAATGAGTTTCCAATGCCATTTCTTGTCACGGCTGAAGAAGCAGCTGCCACCATCTATCGCGGCTTAGAGGCCGGCAAGTTTGAAATCGTCTTCCCCCGACGGTTTGCCTTTCTGATGAAGCTTCTCCGCCATCTGCCGAACCGCCTTTTATTTTCAGTAACTTCACGGATGATCACAGTATGACCACCCCTCTCGACAAATATGCCCAATTCATGGGCTCGCTTAGCCGGGAGAGTCTGGAGACTCTCCCTGACTTTGTGATGCCCGACGTCCATTTCAGGGACCCCTTCAATGAGGTGGTCGGTGCGGACAAAATGGCAGAAATCTTCGTGCACATGTTCGACACGGTCGGCGAGGTGCATTTCGAGATTCTCCACAGCGCCATCTCTCCATCCCCCGACGGAGACACAGGCATGCTCTATTGGCGCCTGCATTCAACGCTGCGCCAGAAGCCCTGGTCTTTTGAAGGGATGAGCCGAGTACAGTTCAACGCCAACGGCCAGGTTGTGTCGCACTTTGACCATTGGGATGCCGCGCGTGAATTTTATGAGCACTTCCCTGTCATCGGCTGGGCACTCTCGTCGATCCGCAACAAAATTTCCGTTGCTGCCTGATCCCCGTTGTTTCGGGCGCCGACACTGCACTAGTCAGCTGCATTCGGGTTGATTCCCAGCTTGACGTGCGTTGAGCTGATGCGCTCTTGCGCCGGTTCATGGCGGATGATGGGGACTTTCTTTCTCCAGAGCCTTAGAGCTTCCAGATGGATCCCCACCGTCACTTTGAGCGTCATCAGGGGATATTGAAGGAAGGTTTTCAAAAGCGCACTGTCGCTCCAGGGCTCTCGCTCGCCCTCAAAGGAGGCCGCCAGAAGCGGTCCCTCTTTGTCGCTCAGGCCGATAAAGACACGGATATCTTCGCCGGGCGGAAGAAGATCAAACTGGTAATGCCCCTCCATCTCAGTGAAGGGCGACACATACATGCGTTTGTCGGCCTCCTGGCGGACATGTCCACGGCGATCAATTGGAGCGGGCAGCACATAGGTGTGCTTCTCATCAAATGTGTTGTGGACTTCGTGGAGAATGACCATCAAAACGCCGTTGGCGTCATAGCAATAGTAGACGGTCAAGGGATTGAAAACGTAGCCAAAGATGCGCGGATAGCAAAGCACGCGCACGCTCATGCCCTTTGCGGAGAACCCCGCTTTGGTCACATGGTTTGCCACCCAGTCCTTCAATCCGGTGGCCTCACCATTGCCATGATCTTTTTCCCAGAAGGACAGGAGCGCGCGGCGATTTACGCCAAACACACAACTGGTCCGGTTGATCTCCTCCAGCTCATCCAAGTCGAGCAGCAGGGAAAATACCCGGTAGCGCAGCGTGTGGCGCGCCGGGCGGCGCCGGGCGTGGTCCACAACTCCTTTGTACAGGCTGGAAAACATCGTTCTCAATCGGCTGCCAGGGGCAGAACCACCTCTGTGTTAACGCGTGAGCTGTTGGAGGCCACATTCCACGGCCGAAGGGTGCCCGAGAGTTGCTCGGCGACAGCGAGCCCTGCCTCCAGAGCATCTTCGTGGAACCCATAGCCGAAGTAAGAGCCGCAGAACCACAAGCGGTCTCTGCCCTGCAACTGCCACAGGCCCTTTTGCGCCTTGATCGCAGCCGCGTTGAACAGGGGATGCTGGTAGGAAAATTTCCGAATGATGGTCTCATCGCGCGGGGCCACATGCGGGTTCAGCGTGACAAAGAGCGGATTACTCTTATCGATGCTCTGAAGCCGGTTCATCCAGTAAGATAGTGTCAGTTGCTTTCCAGCATCGGCGGCACCATCGTCAATATAGTTCCAGCTTGACCAGACGCGGCGACGCTTCGGCATGAGGCGCTCATCCGTGTGCAGATACGTGTCGTTGTCTGTGTATTGGAACGCCCCCAAGAGCTGCTGTTCGCGTTCGCTTGGGTTTGACAAGAGCGTCAGGGCTTCATCGGCATGGGTCGCCAAAACCACATCATCAAACAGATGCTGCCCGCCGGACGTCGTCATCACCTCGACGCCATTGAGGGTCCGGGTGACGGCAACAACGCCTTCCCGCTTGATTCTATCCCGATAGGAAGCCGTCAGGCGTTTTACATATTCGCGGCTACCGCCGTCGACCGTGCGCCATTTTGGGCGGTCTTTGAATTTGAGGAGACCGTGGCTCTCAAAAAAGCGCACAAATGTCGCCAGCGGATAGTCCAACATGTCGTTGACGGTGGTCGACCAGATCGCCGCGCCCATGGGCAGAATGTGGTCGCGAATAAAGGCGTCGGAATAGTTGTTCTCGCGCAAATAGTCTCCGAGGGAGAGATCCGGCGAGGCGGCTACCCCATCCAGCGTCGGGGCCGTCTTATAGAAGCGCACGATGTCGGACATCATGGACCAGAATCGCGGGTTCACGAGATTGCTGCGCTGTGCGAGCAGGCCGTTCAACCCGGTCCCGCTATACTCAAACCGGCCCTGGTCGATCGAAGCGGCGAAAGACATGTCCGACGGCTTTGTGGGCACGTTCAGATGGTCAAAAAGGGCCACCAGGTTTGGGTAGTTCTGTTCATTGTAGACGATGAACCCTGTATCAACGGGGAGCGGTTTGCCGTCTTTGCCCGCATCAACCGTATTCGAGTGTCCGCCGATGTGGTCGTCTGCCTCAAACACCGTGATGTCATTCTCCCGGTTCAGCAACCAGGCGGCTGACATGCCGGCAATTCCGGACCCAATATGGCGATTTTTCTTCGTGTTTGGGGGGGGCGTGCTTCGTAGGGCAAATGACCAGCCTTTTTCTGTGTGTTTACCTAAATACGGCGGAAATGCTGGCCTAGATCAGGAAAAAAGAAGCAATTTTTGGTTGATCCAATGGCCATTTCTGCGCGTAAGACCTATTATGAGCCTGCGCGAACATACATCTGCATCGAGCCATGGACGGCGTAATCTACGCCTCGTGGTTGTTAATCCTGATGCACGCCCGCCTTTAGGAGGCTCCGACCAGACGATGGCCGATGTTCTGGTGGAAGAGTATGATATTGACGATCATGCAGCCTGCTTGCGGGCCGTTGGCGCACATCAGGACAAGCGGGCTTTTCAATCCCTGTTCTCCTATTTCGGGCCTCGCGTAAAAGCTTATGTCATGCGCTTGGGCTGTCAGGCCGGACAAGCCGAGGAACTGACGCAGGAAACAATGATCAAAGTCTGGCGGAAAGCCAGTCAGTTTGATTCATCCAAATCGGCGCCCTCAACATGGATTTTCCGAATCGCCCGGAATCAGCGCATTGATGCCTTCCGGCGAGAAAACCGACCGGAGCTGGATCCAAATGATCCGAGCCTTATCCCTGAACCAGAAGAACCAGCGGATACGGTCATTGAACAGAAGCAATCAGAGTTGCAACTGCTCGAAGCCATGAAACATCTCTCTGAAGACCAAAAGGCAATCCTAAAATTGTCGTTCTTTGAAGACATGTCTCATGGACGAATCGCCGAGCATCTGGGCATTCCACTCGGCACCGTGAAATCGAGACTTAGGCTTGCCTTGGGTAAGCTCCGCTCCACTTTAGATGATAGTAGATTACCTTCTACCGACGGACCACGCGTATGACTATTCGCCACCACATTGCAGACGAAATCCTTGTCTCTTATGCCGCGGGCAGCTTGCCTGAAGCTTGGAGCCTTTTGGTCGCAACCCATCTGGCGCTCTGCCCTTCCTGCCGCAAGGCAGCTGAGGAAGCCGAAGAGCTGGGCGGCGCGCTGCTCGGCGAGCTCGCCCCTGTTGACTTGAGTGATGATGCTTTCGACAAGCTGATGAGCAAATTGGACTCCGTGGAGCCTGAGGAGGAGCACCCCGTTGCTCACAAGCAGGCGGCTGAGATTCCCTCCGTGCTGCCTGAACCCCTCAAATCCTACGTTGGCGGAGACCTTCACGCGCTGAATTGGAAACGCCTCGGCAAAGGCGCCTATCACATCCCGATTACGCTTCGGAATGGAGAGGGCAAGGCACGTCTGTTGAAAGTGCCGGCTGGACAACCCGTCCCGGCGCACGGACATAGAGGTGAAGAACTAACCCTCGTTTTGACGGGGTCTTTCACGACGCATCAGGGCGAATTCCTGCGCGGTGACGTCGAAGCTGCAGATGATGATGTTGAACACATGCCTGTCGCAGGCCCAGGTGAAGACTGCATCTGCCTTGCCATCACAGATGCGCCGCTCAGATTCAAGAGCATTGGGGCGCGCATCGCACAACCCTTTATCGGGATCTAAGAACGACGCAGGTGCGCCACCTGCGACACAGACCTAGTACGGGACTACTAGCACTTGGGTATTTCTGCAATCGCAGGAATACCCTTTTTTTCGTCGGCGTTGTGTCTGAGAGAAATTGCTCTATCTTGCCGGTAATTTTGCAGCAGACTGCCTCACCTCCGAGGCGCCGACGCAACAGGGGAACATGCGTTAATGGCTGATGTACTTGCGGTAGCAACCAGCAATCTCGTTTCACCCGCCATTTTGGCATTTTTGTTAGGGGGCCTTGCAGGCTTCCTTCGAAGTGACCTGGAGATACCTGAGGCGATCGCAAAGGGCCTCTCGATCTATCTGATGCTGGCTATTGGTCTTAAGGGAGGCGCCAGCCTCGCGGCCTCCGATGCCGGCCTGTCTATCCTGCCGGGACTCATCGCCGCCGTTTTGCTGAGCTTCCTGATCCCCTATGTCGCATTCTTCCTGCTGCGGATGACAACCCGCTTTACGAGGATCGATGCCGCCGCTGTCTCAGCGCACTATGGGTCGGTCAGCATCGTCACCTTTGTGACCGCGACGCAGTTCCTCACCAGTCTCGACATCACTTACGAGGCCTACATCATCGCCATGGTGGCGTTGATGGAAACGCCCGCGATCGTGTCCGGGCTTATGCTCGCACGAAAGAAGAATGACGAGAGTGGTACAAAAGCGCCGCTCTTTCAGCCTGAGATGATCCGAGAGATCCTGTTTAACGGGTCCATCATGCTGCTGTTGGGTGGCTTCGTCATTGGTTGGGCAACCGGCGAACAGGGACTGGAGACCGTCGCGCCCTTCTTCGTTGACCCCTTCCAGGGTGTGTTGTGTCTCTTCTTGCTCGACATGGGATTGGTTGCCGCACATCGTTTGCGGACGGCGTCTTCGCTCAGCCCGTCGGCGATCGCGTTCGGTCTTTATATGCCCCTCATCGGCGCTGTGCTGGGCGGTGCGACCGGCTATATGGTTGGTTTGTCAGCAGGCGGGGCGACCTTACTCGCGGTCCTGGCGGCCAGCGCTTCCTATATTGCCGTGCCGGCCGCGATCAGGCTGGCTCTGCCAAAAGCAGACCCTGGCATATTTATCCCCCTCTCTCTTGGGGTTACCTTTCCCTTCAACGTACTGGTCGGCATCCCGCTCTATGCGGCGGTGATCGCGACCCTCTACAACTAACGGGACGCGATCATGCAGATGTTCAAAAAGAAGAAGATTGAAGTGGTTGTTGAGGCCATTTACGCGCCGCGTGTCGCAGAAGCGGCGCAGAAAGCGGGCGCCAAGGGCTACACGGCACTGCCCAACCTGCAGGGGAGCGGCATCCACGGTGACCGCCGCGGTAGCGGCTTGAGTGGGGCTTTTGAGAACGTCATGGTGATTTGCATCGTAGACGCATCAATTGCCGGCGAGGTCATGACGGCCATCAAGGACGCTATCGGCGATGCCATTGGCGTTCTTTATGCATCGGATGTTGAGGTCTTGCGCGACGAGCACTTTTGAGAGCGCTCGTCGTCTAAAGTGCGCAATGCCGAGTTATCGGGCGGCGGCAGGTGCTGCGGCCGGCTCCCCTGAAAGGAAGCGCAGGCAGACGAAGCCGATGACACCTGAGATGAGTGACCCTGTCAGCACTCCCAGGCGTACCGTCGCGGCATAGGATGGATCTTCAAAGGCGAGCGTGCCGATGAAGAGACTCATGGTAAAGCCAACACCGCAAAGACACGCGACCCCATAGATCTGCATCCAGTTAGCGCCCGCCGGCATTTTCGCAATACCGGTTTTGACGGCAAGCCACGCCAAGCCAAACACACCTGCCATTTTGCCCACAACCAGGCCGGCGATAATGCCAGCCGTCACAGGATGGGTGAAACTGTCGAGGCCCATGCCTGCGAAGGAAACACCTGCATTGGCAAACCCGAAGAGGGGCATGATGCCGAACGCGACCCAAGGAAGCAGCGAATGCTCCAGCCGGAGCAAAGGTGGTTCGCCATGCTCATCACCGGTCGTGTCGCCCCTGAGCGGCAGCGCCATGGCGATGGCCACGCCGGCCAGGGTCGCGTGAACGCCCGACTTCAACACGCAAACCCAGAGGAAGACGCCGACGAGAATATAGGGCGCCAGCCGTCTTACATTGGCGAAGTTGAGGGCGGCCAGACCGAGCAATCCGATGGCTGCTAACCCCAAAGACATGAGCGAGAGGTTTTCCGTATAGAACAGCGCGATAATGATGATCGCACCGAGATCATCAATGATCGCGATGGCAGTCAACAACACTTTGAGGGACAGAGGAGCGCGCGCACCGATAAGCGACAGGATGCCGAGCGCGAAGGCAATATCGGTGGCAGCCGGGATGGCCCAGCCGCGGGTGTGCACAGCATCACCCCAGGTGAAAAACACATAGAACAGAGCGGGCAGTGCCATCCCGCCGACAGCCGCAAAAAATGGAAGCGCCGCCTGGTCCCGCGAGGAGAGTTCTCCTTGAAGGAATTCTCGTTTGATCTCAAGGCCTACCAGCAGGAAAAAGATCGCCATCAAGCCATCGTTCACCCACAAAAGAAGAGGCTTTGCGATCTTTAGTGCGCCAAACTCGACCGCAACGGGCGTCGCCAGAAAGGCGTCGTAATATCCCGCAAAGACAGAGTTCGCGATAATGAGCGCCAGCACAGCCGCGGCCATCAGGACGATGCCGCCCGCGGCTTCTAATTTCAAAAATTCCTGGATTTTGGATAGTACAGCGTCGCCCACGGGAACCCTCTTATTCTTTGTTCCCTATTGAAATGGGTCTCGCCACTCCGGAAACAAGCCGAGGAAAAGTAGGGGTTTTGCTGTTTTTCGGCGGTCGTGTGCCTCGGCCTTAAACGCCGCCGGGGACCCGACTATGCGCCTCCAATAAGGTCGTTAGCCCTTACTCTTTTTGGGCTTGTTTCCCTCGTCTTCGACAGATGCTGTTGGCTTGTTGCCCGATTGGGCGAGGCGGATCACATCCTTCGAGGTGTCTATGCTGTCCTGATCAAGCTCTTTCAGGAACTGTTTACGGACCATATCGATATTCTCGTTGAGGTCTTCGATTGCCCAGTCCGCCGTCTCAATCGGCGGCAGCACCGTGACATGAACCGTCGCCGGGCGCGCAATGAACGCGCTCTTGGGCATCGCATCCGTCGTATTGTGCAACACAATCGGCACGATGGGCACACCAGCCTGCATGGCCAGGTGGAAGCCACCTTTCTTGAACTTGGACAGTTTGTTCGTCGGGCTGCGTGTGCCTTCCGGGAAAATGATAATCGATGTGCCGCTCTTGAGCGCCGTCACCGCCGGCTGCAGCGCCTCGCGAGCGGCTTTATTGTCGGATCGGTCCACAAAGATCGTCCCCATCGCCTCCGACATCTGGCCGATGATGGGCTGCGACTGCACCTCTTTCTTGGCAATTGCCGTGAAATCGCTCTGCACCAGCTTCAGCACGGCGATGGCGTCCACAGCACTTTGATGGTTCGCCATAAAGACGGCTGGCCGATGGGACCACAAATGCTCCCGGCCCTTTACATCCAGTTCAAGACCGATCGATGCGGAGGAAAGTTCCCCCCAAAGGCCCTGGAAAATGTTCCGTGCCTGACGGGCCGATCCGTTGATCGAGTAGGCCGATAATGCCGCCGCCGCCGCCGGGGCAGCGCTCAGATAAGCAAGTCCGGTCCGCGCCACATCCTTCGCGGTGGTTCGCCCCCGGCCTTCAAACCGCGTGATATGCCAGTCGCGCGACTTTGCGACAGAGGTCAGCTTCTTATTCGGGTTGAGCGGTCGGGGATTGCCAACGATTTCAAGCAGCGGAAGGTCTTCATCGCCATCGCTATAGAAATAGCTTTCGCCGAGATCGATATGCCGGTCCGCAATGAAGTTACGCACCGCGATGGATTTGCCTTCGCCATAACAGGCGGGCTCAACCACCTTGCCAGTACAGATGCCATTTTTCACTTCCAAGTGTGTGCATAGGAAGCTGTGAACGCCCAAATCATTGGCGACCGGCTCCACCTGATAGGGTGTCGCGGCTGATACAATGACGACCTCATGGCCTTTCTTGAGATGCGCGTCAATCAATAGCCTGGATTCGGGGTAGATCCGCGAGGCAACGCGCTTCTCGAACACACGGCGTCCGAATTCATAGTTCCGACTATCGACTTGACCACGCAGGTGTTTCGCGGTGCTGTTCACCATTTCGGCAAAGTCGATCTTGCCACGGGCAAACTGAATGCCGTGAGACGCCTGATTGACAACCTCACCAATAGAAAGCTCGCCGCTGGTCACCTGTTCGATCATCAGGTCCTGCGCAGAAAAGCCATAGATCAGCGTCCGGTCCATGTCGAAAAAAGCGGCGATGTGAGAGCCGGAGGGTCCCTTTTCCACTTCATCGATCAGAAAACGATAGCTTGGCATTCGCTCGGTCCTTTAATCGGTTTCAACCCTGTCGGGTTGCTTGGCGTCTAATCTGTCTGACGGCTGATGGACAGCCCCAATAGGATTTCAAGTCGGCGGCTCACAGAACGCACTTGGTCCGCAAAGATCTTACGGTCGTTCGTCAGGGTCTCACTGCCTGCGTCAATGAGGCCTCTATGATCCGCCAGTTTAAAGGCAGTTTCGTAAAGGGTCTTTGAAAGCGATTCTTCGGAGAAGACCCGCTGTAACAAATGAGCCTGCGCGCCATAGGTCATGCATAGCTGCAGAAATTCCTTTTTATTTTCAACTGGTTGGCCACCGCGTTGCACCAACGCATCCGCCAGCACCTGATAAGCATCGATGAATGACCTCAGAACGCCCTGTGAGACGACCGGCTCGCGGGCTTCCAGGAGTGAGCGAGCAGACGCTTCGCCTTCCTGGAGACGGGTTTGCCAGTGCGGATCTCTTTCCGCCATTTTCTCGCGCACTTCCTTCAGGAAGTCTTCGCGTGTCGCGAAATAGAATTCGAATTTCAGCAGATCCCGGAGCGCCAAGGCTTCTCGCCAGAAGGCCATTTCCGTGTCTTTTTGCTCCGCTGCATGGAGCAGGGCGAGTTCAATAATGGCGTCGGTCACAAAGAAGTGGATCGCTGTGTTCCGGTAGTAAGCCGCCTTGTGATACTGCCCGGCCGCGATATGGAACACGGCCCCAAGTCCTGAATCGTGCCGGGTTACAACGCCGTTTTCTTCCAAAGAGGTCAGCGTTGCTTCGATTTGGCTCGGCGTCCGAAGCTTGTCGGTCCCACCTACGACCGGGATATCGCGGCTATCGACCAGGTCCATCCAAGAGCAGACCGTCCGGGTGAGGCCTTCAAGGGTTCGAGCGCGGGGTCCGTTTGCCAACAGGATCAATGTCAGCAGAGACGTCAGGTTGATGGGAGATGCATCGTTCAGCCGGACCGCGGCGCGGATTGCGATTTGCTCAACCAGCTTCTTCTTGTCGGTGTCCGGCAAATCTTCCTTGAGGGCTTCCCCCGGCAGTACATCGAGTGCGGTAACCGGCTCGCCAAAGCGGACGTAGATCTTGTGATCCGAGCCTTTTCCGGTGATGAATTTGAGGAACCAGCTCGCCCCTTCCGGTTTTTTGTCCTGTCCCTTTTGTTCGATCACATAGTCGTCGACTTCAGTAATCTGATCGTATGTGACCGATACAGGCACGAAACGCAGGCCATGGGTTTTGGTTCTCAGAATGCTTTCGACGACATAGTTCATGAGCCCATAACGCGGCGGCAGAAGCTTGCCGGTCCGCGAGCGTGTGCCCTCCAGCGCCCACATCAGTGAAAAACGCTTTTCGACCAAATAGTCCACATAACGACGGAAGGTCGTTTTGTAGATGTCATTGTCCTGAAACGCACGCCGCAGAAAGATGATGCCCGCATTGGCTGCCAACCGCCCGATGCCAATGGTGTTGAGGTTGATGCCTCCAAAGGTCAACGGCACCGGAATGTTGTGATCAAACAGGACAGTCGAGACCGCCATCGTGTCCAGCATGGACTTATGCGTGACGAGCAGAACCACCGGTCCTTCTTCCATCCATTGGCGCAACTGCTCAAGCTCTTCCGGATCATAATCTATGTCGGGATGGTGATGACTGCGGCACGCCCGACGATAAAGCCCCATGGCAATATCGAGCGAAACCGGCGTCTGACGGGCGCTCATCTCATCCAGATAGGCTTTGGTTTCCGTTTCAACTTCCGACAGGGATCGACCGAGCGTCCCGGCAAGCGCCCCGAGATCCCGCTGGAAGGAGGGGCTCGCGACAACATCACCCATCAGCAGGCGCGCAACCTTGTAGCGGGCACCGCGAATGTTGCGTTCTGCACGATCCAGAGCAATCACGGCCTGACGTACCACGAATTCCGGCAGCCGCGTGGTGCGAACCCCTTCCGCGCCCCAGGTTTCGTCAAAGCGTTCGCGCACGGAACTCAAGAAGGCACCCTGACCTTCTGCTACGCGCAGTCGGTCAGGCGCGGAGCCGCCCATCAGCTTCTGACGGATGCGGCCGGGTTTCTCAAAAACCGTCGCAAGCCAGGTATTCAAGAATGAATTCCCGTGCCGCACGTCCTCGCTGGGCTTCCAAATCACCCGCAGCGGCTGAAGCCAGGGATCACCGTTAATATCACCGCCGTCCATAAGGCCTTTCAGTTCCTTATGGCCGCCATTGCGCGCATCCCCGATAACGACAAGCCTTGCATCATCCTCTGAGTGGCGCGGATGTTCTTCGATCCATTTGCGAATGCAATTGAGCTCAAATGAGCTGCCGGCCTCCACAAGGAAAACGGTATCCGTTTCCCTCTCCGGCATCTGCACTACAACATTTTCCGACACGCTTATTCCTCCAGGTCTCCGTTCAGGAAACCTCTCTCCCTATTCTAGATAGACGACTGTCTGATCTTCCCCATCGTCGTCTTCGACCAACGCTTTGTACTCGTCAAATGACGCCTGGACGCACCTGGCATAAAAGTCAGGGTCTGGCAGCATCTCTCTGTCCGCTGTGACACAGACCGACAATTGATCCTGGTAGCCAGTGATGGCGTGGAAAATCCCCATGCCGTCGGCGAGCGGTGCCAGGCCATAGGACCGGACGAGCTTGGCGCCAGAGAAATACATGTCATAGGGAATGCCCGGCACATTTGAGACGAAGGTGTTGCAGACCGGCTTGATCCGCGAAATCCACTTCATCCCCTCTGCTGATCTGAAGAACCAGGAAGCTGTGGCCGGGCTGAAAAGCCCCATCACGCTTTCCAGCATGTCCGAGCCTCGAGTCTGGGCTAATTGTTTCGCATCATCGGTGCGCATCTTCACCGCCTGGAGCCTTTGCAAGGGATCGGGAATGTCCGTGCCCATGGCAACGGTCATGTCTGTGATCTGGTTGCCCGACTCCATCCCTGCGGGCCCTGTGCGCACCGAGATCGGGCACATGGCGACGAGGGAATCATCAGGTAGTTCATTTGTTTCGGCCAAATAGCGACGCATCGCACCGCCACAGACCGCGATCGCCACGTCATTGACAGACGCACCCTCAACCAATTTCTTGATGCTGCGGAAATCGTCGAGCTTGAAATCGACCGCCTCAAAGACCCTGTAGGGCGTCACCTCTTTGTTGAAGCGTGTCATCGGCGCGGACGGTGCGCTCGCCACGTTGTTGTCAGACTTCAAGCGACGAGCCTTCAGTTCTCCCTTCACCAGGGAAAGGGCGGACTGCGCCGTGGTCAGCGGTTGACGGGCGAGCGACGGCAGCGACTTTGTAATCATCGCCATGTCCGTTGGGAGTGGCTTGACCGCCTTCGCCTCCCGCAACGGCGCACGCGGCGGCGCAGCCACCTTTGTTTCTGAATGAAGTGCCTGCAACAGGGACACCGTCCCCATTCCATCGACCACCATGTGATGGAGCTTCACCAGCACAGCGAAGCTGCCTTTTGGCAGCCCCTCAACCTTGTCGAGGCCTTCAATGACATTCACTTCCCAGAGCGGGCGGTTCATGTCCAGCGGGCGTGAGTAGAGACGCGAGGCGAGAATACAAAGCTGGCGCCAGTCACCCGGCTTGGGCAGGGACAGATGACGGACATGGAATTCCACATCAAAATTCGGGTCTTCTGCCAGATAGGGAAGATCGAGATCGAACGGCACGCGCACAAGGCGCTGAGTAAAGGGCGCCCACAAATGCAGACGGTCCTCAATCCAGGAAAGAATCTCCTTAAATCGGACTTTGCCGCGCCCGGCCGTTGATTGATCGTAGATCATCAACCCGCCCACCACGCTGGGTGTGCGTTGCGTGTCTGCGTAAAAGAATGAAGCGTCGGTATTTGATATGCGCCGCATGGAGCCCTTCCTCTAGGCGTGTTCTTGTCGTCTCCCGCAAGATCAGCTCCCCCAACTGACAAATCGTCAATCGCTCACCTTTCCTGCTTTTGATCGTACACAGAGAGACTTACCTTATGCCAGTCCAACTTCCCGTATTTACACCTTTTTTCCGCAACCGACCGCCTTCCCTCGGTTGGCAGAGCCTGTGACTTACGCTTAACATCCTTAAAAACAAGTTGGTAAGGGGAGACGCCAATCATATGAACGACCAGATCCGCAATCGCCACGAGCGCAACAACCCGATGCATCTCAAAGTCAGCGTGCTAGGGGGCGGGTCCTGGGGAACCACCGTTGCTGCGCTTGTTGCCCGGAACGCTGAGACCAAGCTTTGGCTTCGCAACCCCGATGCCGCCACAGAAGTGAATGTCCTCAACACCAACCGGAAGTACCTGCCCGATGCCACTCTGCCGGAAGCCCTGACTGCGACAACGTCACTCGAGGAGGCTGTTTCCGACGCTGACGTCATCGTCATGGGGATTCCCTCCCAGCAGTTCAGAGCGGTGCTGGAAGATGCCAAGCCTTTCATACGCCCCTGGGTGCCTGTGATCAGCCTGTCGAAAGGACTGGAACAAGGCACGTCGCTTCGCATGACCCAGATCATTTCTGACGTCCTGCCTGGACATCCGCCCGGGGTTCTTACGGGCCCCAACCTCGCACGTGAGATCATGGCGGGATCAGCGGCGGCCAGCGTGCTCGCCATGGAGGATGAGACGGTGTGCAACTCGCTGCGGTCTGTCTTTCAATCGGGCCTGTTCCGCGTCTACACCAACAATGATCTGATCGGCTGCGAACTGGGCGGCGCCCTTAAGAACATCATCGCGATCGCTGTCGGCATGGGGGACGGTCTGGGTGCCGGTGACAATACGCGGGCAGCCGTGATCACCCGTGGTCTTGCCGAGCTCACCCGCCTTGGCGAAGCGTTGGGCGGTCGGCCCGAGACCTTTGCGGGCCTTGCCGGGATGGGTGATTTGGTCGCGACCTGCACCAGCCCGCAAAGCCGGAACCGTCACGTGGGCGAGAAACTCGGCAAAGGCCAGTCGCTCGAGCAGATCATCGATGAGATGCATATGGTGGCGGAGGGTGTAAAAAGCGCGCCGGTGGTGATGAAGATTGCCGAAGCCGCGGGTGTGACCATGCCCATCGCTGAAGAAGTCTTCAATGTGGTGCAAAACGGATCAACACCGCAGCGCGCTTTCCGCGGTCTATTGCGTATCACCGCAGGGTCGGAAGCGGATCCAGGCTAGCCTTAAGCCGCTTTGTTGCCGACGGGCGTTGCCGTTGGGCGATAGAGACCAACAACGTCACCTTCAATTTCCTCAAGCAGGTTATCGAGCGTGTGGCTGATCATGCTGCAATTGCGGATCATCTCGACCTGAGGCCAGGTTGCCGCTTCGCCTTCTGCGATCAGATACTCCATCTCTTCGCGATCGAGCGGCGCCAATAGCTTGCGCGGGTCCCAGAAACGGCGACGCGGGATGATATTGATGTCGGCCGTGTACTCCTGCAGGGCCACCGAATGGAACATGTTAACCGCAGAGTTCACGCTCGGCAGGCTGCGGGTCATCTGATCCGTGAAGTTCCGGGTTGCGCGGAACCACTCCTTCGTCGCCCGGCTACCCATGTTCCACAGATGGCCAAAGAATCCGTTTTCGCCATTCGGATTCTGAATGGTCCAGAGAATAATCGGGTTGGTCTGGCTCGCGATGAAATGGTTCACCCCATAAAGACGCGCCAGGCGTTTCGCCGGCATGTCATCGGTCACGGATCCGTCGATCCACCGCATGTCGGAGAGGTACGGCTGCTTTTCGCCATCGGCATCGCGCGCCATCAACATAACCGGTGGGAACACTCCGGGCACGGCGCAAGACGCCATCACCGCTTCGCGCACCAACACATTGGGCGAAGTGATGGCATTCAGGAGGCGTGAGGCCTGCATCTTCTTGGTTGGCGCTACCGAAACATTGATATGTCTGCCAGTGAGCTGGAACGCTTCAGCGAAGGTGAGGTCCGGTATCCAGGCTTCAACCATCTCGCGCAGGTCTTCTGTCTGGATGCGATCCCGCCAGCCCAGCACAGAGGTGACATGCGCCTCTTCGATTGCGGCTTCCAGCTCGATGTCCGCTTCAAAGAACGGCACAAGCTCTTCATCGGAATGCGTTCCGATCACAGCAGCGGTGAGCGCGCCCGCGCTCGACCCCGAAATCACACGCGGCAGCAAGCCTTCCTGCGCCAGGGTTTTGATGACTCCGATATGGAATGGTCCGAGGGCTCCAGCTCCGCTCAGCATCAGTGCCGATCGGCCAAAGCAATGGCTGGCTCTATGGAAGAAGTCGAGCTTCTCAGCTTTGGTGATGATGTTTGAGCGCACTTTGGAGATGTGAATAAGGGACCGTGTCACTTCTTCCACATAATCGGTGATAAGGCGTTTGGTTCCCACTTTGGAACGCGTATAGAGCGACGGCTTGCCCATACCGCCCAGATTTCCGTGAATGCCTTCGTTCAACGCAAAAAGAAGTGCACGATCGTTACCCGTGTCCCGCGCTTTGCGAATTTCTCGAAGCCGCTCGCGGATGGTCGCATAGTCGTAACGCCGGGTGTGCTCCTGTCGCTTCCAGTCCTCGGCACCAGACAGCACGTCGTGCTCGTGAGCCGCTTCCTTCCACTCAGCATAAGTGGTGGCGTCATCCATCCTCTTTTGAGCGTTCTTCATCTAGAAAGGCCTCCGACCGTTTACAACGGTAACAATTGTGCAGTGCGAATAGGACGCATGCTAGCCCCATTTGGCACGCCAAATGTACTTTGTGCGTAAATTTTGCTCATCAAACTGCTATTTTTGCAGTCTGTCGCAACGGAATTCGCACCATATACCTAGTAAAAATAGGGAGATTTCTGCGGTTTTCCACCCTTGAGGCCAGAAATTAGAAATCTCCTTCTAGGCCGACGGATTTTTTGGCCCAGGACACAAAATCTGCGGTCACTTCCTCGCGATTCGTCTCATTGAACAGCTCGTGACGGGCATTTTCATAGAGCTTTAGGTCTAAACTCTGAATCCCCGCGTCGCGATATCGCTCCGCAACAAGGCGGACAAGTTCGCCATTCAGACCCACCGGATCGAGGTCGCCAGAGAAAATGTAGAGGGGCAGATCGTTGCGGACATTGCCCATTGCTTCTGGTGTTGAGTAAGCGACGCCCGCCTCGCCCAACGAGGCGGATGAGGCGTCAGAAACCGTAAACCCGCAAAGCGGGTCAGCAACATACTTGTCGACTTCCGCCTCGTCGCGACTGAGCCAGTCCGACTCCGTTCGGGTCGGCGCGAAGGCCGCGTTCAAGGTCTCAAACACATTCGCATCCGGATCCGCGACGGCTGCCGCCATCACGTCTACCGCGGTGGTGCCGCTCAATGCAGCGGCATCGATGGTGTCGCTGGCTTCCGTCAGCAGGTGTTGCACCACCATCGACCCCATTGAGTGGCCCATAAGGACGACAGGCAGTCCCGGAAAGTCCTCCTTCGTACGGGCGATGACCGCTTTTTCATCGTCGACCAAACCGCGCCACCCTGCCTCACCATACTCGCCGAGTTGGGAGGCGTCTGACACGGTCGCACCATGGCCGCGATGATCATTCGCATAGACGATGAACCCAGCCGCATTCAAAGCATCGGCCAACCGCGCATAGCGCAGCGCATGCTCCCCCATGCCATGGGCAATGACCATGATGGCGCGCGGCTCATCCGCTCCTTGCCACCGATGAACAACCGGACACTGATCACTTGGAGATGTCGCTAACTTGAAATGATCATAGGTCAAGATATCTCGTTCCCAAACTAAGTGTGATTTGACGATCATACTGACATTCCGTCCAATGACCCCGCAAGATGCATGGTAGCGCGGCCTGTCATTGTCTGGGGACACCAAGACCGCTGGGAGGCGCATATGACCGCTGCTCATTCTGATACAAGCTGGATTAAAGTGGCTGACGTGGACGACCTCGCAGAAGGACGCGTCATGACCGTCACCGCCGGAACGCTCTCCCTTGCGCTCACACATTTCTCCGGCCAGTACGCGGCGATGGACAATCGTTGCCCGCACCAGGGCGGTCCCTTGGGCGAGGGGTCCATCGAAGATGGCATCGACGGCAAGTGTTGGTTGCGGTGTCCCTGGCACGGGTGGGATTTTGATCCCCTCACCGGCAAGCCGCCGGGAGGCCACGAAGACACGGGCCAGCAAATGTATGCCGTCGACGTGAGAGATGACGGCATCTATGTCGAAGTGCCCACGGAACCGGATAGCCCCCGCACCATCTCCCATGTGATGGCAGATACCATGGTCAATTGGGGCGTGAAGCGTGTCTTTGGCATGGTCGGTCACTCCAACCTTGGCGTGGCTGAAGCGCTGCGCACAAAAGAGCGAGAGGGTGAGCTCAGTTATATTGGCATTCGCCATGAGGGGGCTGCGTCATTTGCCTGCTCCGGCTATGCGAAACTCACAGGTAAACCCGCCGCTTGCCTCTCGATCGCCGGCCCTGGCGCCACCAATCTGCTCACCGGTTTGTGGGATGCAAAGGTCGACCGGGCGCCTGCGCTGGCCCTAACGGGTCAGGTCAATGTTCAGGTGCTTGGCCCCGGCTCCTTCCAGGAAATTGATCTGGCGTCCGCATTTGAGAGTGTCGCGCACTTCTCTCAGACCGTTTTGCACTCTTCCAAACATGCGGAGCTCATGACTCTTGCCTGTCGGAGCGCGCTCGTTAATCGCGATGTGTCGCACCTCATCTTTCCAGACGATGTACAAACCATTCCAGCCGACGACACCGTCGCTGCCGGGACGCCAGAAGGCCGCCTCGGCGACATGGCCGTTACCCCGTCAGATGCCTCAATAGCTCAGGCCGTCGACCTCATTTCAAAGGCCAAGCGGCCGGTGATCATCGCGGGCTACGGTGCACGCGATGCTACTGATGCGCTGATCGCTTTCGCAGAGCGCCTCAAAGCACCAGTCCTCACCACCTTCAAAGCGAAAGGATTGATCTCCGACCGGCACAAGTGCGGCGCCGGTGTGCTTGGTCGGTCAGGCACCCCTATCGCCAGCTGGTTCATGAACGAGGCAGATTTGCTCATCGCGCTGGGGTCCTCCTTCTCGGACCACACGGGGATCGAGAGGTCCAAGCCTATTGTGCAGGTCGACTTCGACCCGATGCATTTGGGCAAGATCCACCCGGTCGACTGTCCTGTCCTGGGTGATATTGGACAGGCCCTCGCCGCCTTCGAAACCAGCCTGCCAAAAACGCTCGCGGCGCAAGACCAGACAGGAGAAATCGCCGAGCGCTGGCAAATCTGGCGGGACGAAAAGAAAAGTCGTGCTGCCGATGACCGGGGCGACGGCCTCAACTCCGCCAGCATATTCGCTGCGCTCACGGACCTTGTGCCCGACAATGCGGTCATCGCTGTCGATGTCGGCAACAACACCTATTCCTTCGGGCGCTATTTCGAATGCACCGAGCAAGATGTGCTCATGTCGGGATATCTCGGATCGATCGGCTTCTCATTTCCTGCCGCGATGGGGGCCTGGGCCGCCGTGCAGGACTTTGATGAATATGCAGGGCGCCCAATCGTCTCCGTCTCAGGTGATGGCGGCTTTGGGCAATACATGGCGGAATTCACCACGGCGGTGAAATACGGCATGAATATTACGCACATCCTTCTCAACAATTCCGAGCTCGGCAAAATTTCGAAAGAGCAGAAAGCTGGAGAATGGCCTGTCTGGCAGACGTCGCTTCACAATCCCAGCTTCGCTGCCTATGCACGGCTGTGTGGTGGGCATGGAACCAAGGTGACCGATAAAGCCGAGCTCGCGGATGCGATCAGGGAAGCTCTCGCTTACGATGGCCCCGCACTTGTTGAGATTATTTCGGATAGCGATTTACTCTGAGCCCGGAGCAAAGATTAACATGCAATACACACAAATAGTACGTATTGCCTAGGCTTTGGGGTCATTTGACACTCCAAATCCAGACTTGGTTTTACATTTTTTAACCTTGTACTGACTAAATACACTCCTGATTTTTCGGGGGAGTGAGATGGCCGACGCAGTTGCAAAACAGAGCGAGGACACCAATCGCGTCAGCGATGTCGAAGCTTTGTTTTCTGAAGCCATAGAAGCGCTCGACGACGGGTTCGCCATTTATGACAGTGAATTCCGCGTGCTCTATGCCAACAATCAGGCGCGAACCGACTTCAAAGACTGGTACGAGATCATCGAGAACGGCGGATCGTTCAAGGACGCGATGCTCGCCTCGCTGATCAGTCTCACAAAATATTCTGAAAACGACGACCTGGACGATCTCGCGGACGCGGCCGTCGATATGCTCCTTGCTGGAGAGCCTCTGAAGACGGCGATGCCGGACGGGCGAACGCTCTTGATCAATCACCGTCCGGTCAGCGGCGGTCGATGGGTCGGCACATCCGTCGACATGACGGAGGAGTTGGTGCGTCAGCAAGAACTCAAGGACATGAAGAAAGAAGCTGAGGCAGCGTCGCGCGCCAAATCGCAGTTTCTCGCCAATATGAGTCACGAGATCCGGACACCACTCAACGCCGTCTTGGGTTTCGCCAGCCTGATCAAGGATACGAACCTTGATGAACAGCAATCGGACTATGTCGAGACCATTGCTGAGAGCGGCGAGTCGCTCCTCTCAATCCTGAATGACGTGCTGGATGTATCGAAGATCGAAGCAGGCGCCCTCGATCTGGATGAAACAGAGGTCAATATCGAGCGGCTTGTGCGCAGCGTTATGGCATTGATGTCTGTCCGAGCGCAGTCGAAGGACCTGGAGATAGCGTCCTATGTGGATCCGAACATCCCGGTCGCTCTCATCGGTGATCAGGGCCGTATTCGACAGATCCTGGTCAACCTCTTGGGTAACGCGATCAAGTTCACCGAGGAAGGCGGCATCTCGCTGGAGGTTCGCTTGGAGGACCGCCTGCCGGGCGAGAAAGTGGCCATTCTGTTCAGTGTCAGCGATACGGGGCTGGGCATTTCGCCTGAGCAACAAGAGCAACTGTTTGAGCGCTTCACCCAGGCTGATGTATCGACGACGCGGGAATTTGGTGGCACTGGCCTCGGGCTTTCGATCTGTCACGACCTTGTGGAGCTGATGGAGGGAACGCTCGACGTTCAAAGTGAAGTAGGCAAAGGCAGTACCTTTAAAGCTCGCATTGTTCTCGATACCGATGACGGGGATGAGCGCTACCTCGACTCTTCCGATGCCCAAATGCTTCGTAGCCGCCGACTGCTTGTTGTTGACGACAATCAGGTCAACCTGCGTGTTATTGGCCTCATGCTTGCCGCCTATGGATGTCGCGTAGAAACCGTCGACAATCCCTTCGATGCCCGAGATGCGATTCTAGCGGCGCAGGAAAAAGGCAAACCCTTCGAGACGGTCATCATCGACCATATGATGCCCGGCATGGATGGCGTCCAACTGGCCGCTGAGATCCGTGACGATGCGGACATCAAACCGGTTAAGCTCATTCTTTCTTCGTCCGGTATCGCCACCGCAAGCCAGGCCGAAGAATGGGGCTTCGATGCCATTGCACCCAAACCCATCAGTCAACGGCGCCTCATCAATACGCTCAATCGGTTCTTCGAAGACCTGCCAGCGAAGGCGGCGACACCTAAAAAGGTCGAAAAGAAAGAACCGGCGCGAAAACGGCCTTCCGGCGAGGGACCAGGGTGCCGCATCCTCCTCGCAGACGATAACCCTACCAACCTTAAGTTCATTCAGAGCGCCCTTCAGAAGCATCCGGTCACGGTTGACGCTGTCGGCGATGGCCGGGAAGCCGTGAGCGCCGCCCGATCCCTTCCCTACGATCTCGTTCTGATGGATGTACAGATGGTCCATATGGATGGCATTGAGGCGACCAAGCGCATTCGTAAACTGGGCGGCGATATTGCGAACGTTCCCATTATCGCCATCACCGCAAGCGCCATGGCAGGAGATCGCGAGCGGTGTCTTGAAGCCGGCATGAATGATTACCTGGCAAAACCGGTCGCGATTGACGTGCTGTTGGACAAGATCCGCTATTGGACCGAAGACGCCGTCCGAGAGGCTTGACCTTTAGCACCGCTCTCGGCCTTGTCAGTACCTCCTCGCCACAAATGGTCGACTAGCTGCAGCACAGGTCTGCCTAGCCCTAAAATGCAACAGAATCGGTCTAATTTCCGGGAGGGGCGGTAAGCCCTTTCACATTTTGCAGTGTGCCCCTCACTTTTCGTCTGATCTCATTGTTTTTGCTCGCAATTCCGGGTATCGATGGGAAAACGAAAACCTGGGGAGGTTTCCAGACGATGTACAAAGAATTGGATGCTGCGTGGTCAGAATTGACGCAGCCGGGACAAATGTTCGAAGTCGACACCGTTGAGGCGCTCGGCCGGACCATCAAAACATTCAAACATGCGCCAGCCAGCCTGCGGGATATCTGGCTGCTCACAGCCGCCCATGGCGACAAGGATCACCTGGTCTATCAGGATGAGCGCTGGACGTTCACCGAAGCCCACAATGAAGTGGCTTCGATTGCTGCATGGCTGACCGCACAGGGTGTTGGTCAACACGACAGGGTCGCCATTGCCATGCGGAACTATCCAGAATGGATGCTCGCCTATTGGGCAATCATTTCAATCGGTGCGGTGGCCGTCGGCATGAATGCCTGGTGGGTCGCGGACGAAATGAAATACGGCCTCGAGGATTCCGGCGCCAAGGTCCTCATCGCAGACGGTGAACGTCTGGAGCGGTTCCTCGAGGTACGCGATTCCTTCCCGGACATGAAAATCGCCGGGGTCCGATTGCCTGAGCAGCTGCAGGGAACCGAAGGCGTAACCCCTTGGTCGGAAGTGAAAGCAACCGCACCCAACATGCCCGACGCTACCATCGCGCCCGATGATGACGCCTGCATTTTCTATACGTCCGGCACCACTGGTCGCCCGAAAGGTGCACAGCTCACCCATCGTGGCTGCGTCAACAACATCATGAATATTGCTTTTTCTGCACAATGCCAGGCACTTGCGCTGGCAAAAGTGGAAGGCGAAGACGCCGTCAAGGAACTCCAGGCAACAGAGCCCGCGGCCATGACAGCATTGGTGGCGACACCGCTCTTCCATGTGACGGCCAACAATTGTGTGGCCCACGCAGCAACAGTCAGCGGCGGCAAGCTGGTCCACATGTATCGGTGGGATGCCGGCGAAGCGCTGCGCCTGATCGAAGCGGAGAAAATCACCCACCTGAGTGGCGTGCCGGTGATGTCTCGGGAAGTGATTGCGCATCCGGACTTCGCGACAACGGACACGTCCACCATGGTCTCTATCGGTGGTGGTGGCGCACAGCTCCAGCCTGATCTCGTCGGCAAACTGGACAGCACCATGGAAAATGCACGGCCTTCAACCGGCTATGGCATGACCGAAACCTGCGGCATCATTACATCCGTCGGCGCTGACTATTTCGTCGACAAGCCTGCAAGCGCTGGCCGCGCCATGCCGGTATTCGAAACCAAGTGCATTGACGCCAATGGCGACGAAGTGAAACCAGGCGAAGCTGGTGAGTTATGCGTTCGCGGCGCTCCCGTTATCAAAGGCTATCTCAACAGGGAAGAAGCCACCGCCGAAGCCATTCAGGACGGCTGGCTGCGGACTGGCGACATCGTGAAGATCGACGAGGATGGGTTCATCTTTATTGTCGACCGGGCCAAAGACATGGTGCTGCGCGGTGGTGAAAACGTGTTCTGCTCCGAAGTTGAGAGTGCAATCTTCGAGCATGATGCGGTTGCTGAATGTGTTGTCTTTGGGGTGCCGGATGACCGCCTCGGCGAGGAAGTCGGTGCCGTGATCGTTCCGGCGAAGGGCAAGTCTGTCTCCGCAGAAGAGTTGCGCGCTTTCTGTAAAGAGAAGCTCGCTGCCTACAAAATCCCGCGGTACATCTGGACGCAGGCTGAAAACCTGCCGCGCAACGCCAGCGGGAAATTCCTCAAGAAGGAGTTGCGGAACACGATGGACGTGAAGCTCGCCAGCTAATCGTTCAGAAAACCGATAATGAGATCGGCCACTTTTTCCGGTGCTTCCAACTGGGGAAAGTGGCCGATGTCTTTTAGGGCTTCGAATTTGTAACCGCCTGTAAATGCCGATTCTGCGAGGGCGTAGCGATCAATCGATACAGCGCCGTCTGTATCACCCGCGATCACCAGGGTGGGCACGGTTACCTCTGATTCTGGAGACGACGCGCGTCCTTCATTCAAATCTGCGTCGAAAAGAGCCCAATAATAGCCGAGGATCCCATCCAAAGCGTCTGGCTCGCCCATCGCCTGCTTGATGTCCGCCAGTTCCGACTCGGGCACCTCATATGTCGGCGCCCAGGCCTGATAGATCCCCTCAATATGAGAGAAGTCATTCATCGCGACCCATGTTCGAATGAAGGGCAATTGGTAATAAAGGAAATGTGGTGCTTCGAGAAAGATCGACGGGTCGTCGGCGACCGCCCGGGCGTGCGGCACGGAGAGAGCCACAAGCTTTGTTACTTTGGAGGGATCGGCAGTTGCCGCCTCATAAACGGTCGACGCGCCCCAATCATGACCGATGAGAATTGCCTGATCCTCGCCAAGCGCCCCGATCAGCGCTAACGCGTCCTGCCCCAGCGCACGCACACTGTAGTCGCCGGTGTCGCTCGCCGTTGTCGGCGGGTAGCCGCGCGTGAAGGGCGCCACTACGCGATACCCAGCCGCAGCGATCCGGGATTGTACGTCTGCCCAGCTCCGTGCAGTTTCCGGATATCCATGAAACAGGAGGACCAGCGGCCCCTCACCCTCTTCGAGATAGGCAAAGGTGATGCCGTTTGCCTCCACATACTTTAGCTCTTCAGCACTCAGGTCTGCGGCACCCAAGGAGACTGACAGAAACAGCGCGGTCACAAAGGTGTTCGTCGCTTTTGCCCATAGCCGGCTTAACATGTGTGTCATCCGATCCCTCGCCTGTTTGTTGCCATGGTAGGCAGACTAAGTGAGAGAAACAAACAGTCGGTGCGCCTTTCAGCGAGGCGTATGGGCTTTCACTGCTTGCTGTGCTTGCGCGCGGGTAAAACCGCATAGCCGTAGAATGTTTTCACAGCTTCTTGCGGTTTTTGTTCGGTCCACTCCGCTTTCGATCTGTGCGCGAATACTCACAGAAATGAGGCTCGCAATCTGATCCAGAAAGAACTCGTCCAATTCAATATCAAAAGCACCCTGATCAACGCCGCGCTGCAGGTCCGCTTTCAGAAATTGCAGGATGTCAGCCCGTACCGATGGCAGGTGCTGCAGGGCGCCAATCAGGACGGCTCCCCAGGTTGCATCACTGACCGCGAACCCGATAGCGCGGGTGGTCGCAATGACCATCCGCGGTACCGCGTCCTCGACCGTCTGCATATCCGTATCGATCTGTCGGGCCATCTCAACCGCGACGCGCTGCGCCGCTTCTTTGATGATCTCATCCTTGTCGGAAAAATGGTTGTAGAAGGTCCCGTTCGCGAGGCCGGCGTGATCCGTGATGTCGCTGATCTTTGCGAGATCCATCCCCTTCTGTGCAATGACATCCAGAGTGCTGTCGATGAGCGCCAACCGCGTGCGATCCCGCTTGGGCAGTTTTTTGCGCTGATCTCGAATGACAGTCTGCGATGACACTGAATGCCTCCTTTTTGCTTCTCTGGGTCTGATTAAACCGCAGAAATGCCCCCGATTTGACTCATTTCCATTTTTGACATATCTCTCATTTCTGAGATTACTCTCATTTATGGAGACATCATGCTGGAAACGCAAGTTCTTATTGTTGGTGCCGGGCCCGTTGGACAAATGGCCGCACTGCTGCTGGCACGACAGGGCGTGCAATCGATCCTCGTTGAAAAACGCACCTCCCGCCTGACGGCCCCTAAGGCCCACGCGGTAAACTCCCGCACGCTTGAAATTTGCGAAGCGGCAGGCGTCTCAGCGGAGAAAATTCGTGGGACCGGGGCACCGCCCGATGAAGCCGGGTGGGTCCGCTTCGTCTCCACGCTTACGGGTACTGAATTCGGTCACCTGCCCTATGAACGGCAGCAGGACGACGTGAAGGAGCTGACCCCCTATCCGCTCTCCAACATTGCGCAACCCGATTTCGAAGAAATCCTCGAAGCAGAATTGCTCACGCGGCCGGAAATCCAGCTCTTGCGGGGCACGGAATGCAAAGACCTTACTCAATCTGCCGATGGTGTGGTCGTGTCCCTCAACGCACCAGACGGCGAACCGGAGAGCGTATCCTGTCGGTATGTGATTGCTGCTGATGGCGCGAACTCGCCGACCCGAGCGGCACTGGATATCTCCTTGGAAGGCCCGGAAGGTCTTCAGCACAATATGATGATCCACTTCGAAGCGGACCTTCGTCCCTTCGCAGCGGATAAGCCGGGCATTCTCTATTTCCTTTTCGAGCCGGAAGCGCAAGGGGCGCTCATCGCCTATGACCTCGCCAATAGCTGGGTGCTGATGCATGGGTTTGATCCGGCAACGACATCGCCCGAAACGTTCGACGACGCCACCTGCATTGCACTGATCGAGCAGGCCGTCGGCACGCAGGTACCGGATATCAAGATCAAGAATGTCGGGCCTTGGACCATGTGCGCACAGGTCGCCGAAAGCTACCGCAGCGGACGTATTTTCCTTGCAGGGGACGCGGCCCATCGGTTCCCGCCCACTGGCGGCCTTGGTCTCAACACCGGCATCGGCGATGCGCAGAACATTGCCTGGAAGATCGCCGCAGTTGAGAACGGTTGGGCGGGCGAAGACCTGCTGAACACCTATGAAGCAGAACGCCGGCCCGTGGCGCAGATCAATACGGAGCAAAGCCTCGAAAACGCCGGCAAGATGTTCGGCCTGTTCGAGGCCCTCTACGGAGCAGATCCTGACAAGATACGCGATCGGTTCGATGCCCTGTGTCAGGACCCAACCGCCTTTCCGGAACTGGCGCCGGCCATCGAACTTCAGCGGCCGCATTTCGACAGCCTCAACCTGCAGCTCGGATATCGCTATATCTCAGATGCGGTGATCGACGCGGCCCCCGCGGAGGATGCTGCAGCGATCGATATCAGCCGCTATGAGCCGTCAACCCAGCCCGGTGCCATTCTGCCACATGCATGGGTCGAGTTAGACAAGCAAGAGACGTCGCTATTGTCTTTGATCCCTATGGAGCGTTTCACGCTGTTGGTGGGGCCAGGCGGTGACGACTGGACGGAAACCGTAGAAGCCTCACCCATACCCCTATCTTTGGTTACCTACGGCAAGGATTTTGCGGCCGCAGCCGACTGGTCGGCTTTTTCCGAACTTCCGAATAACGGCGCGCTGCTTATCCGGCCGGATCGGCACATCGCAAAACGGTTCGCGTCCGTTTGTTCGGCTGATGATTTTTCGCGCGACCTTGGATCGCTTCTGTCACAAAAAGAAAAGGAGCTCGTCGATGGACCTCGGGCTTGAAGGAAAAACAGCCATCGTCTGTGCATCGTCGCGGGGCCTCGGCAAAGCCTGTGCTTTGTCACTCGTCCGTGAAGGCGCGAACGTGGTGATCAATGGACGGGCAGCACCTGCGTTGGCGGAGGCGAAATCAGATATTGAAGCTGCCGGTCCCGGAAGTGTTACCGCCGTCACCGGCGACCTCAACACCAATGAGGGCCGCGCCAAACTGATCGCCGCGGCGCCGGATGCAGATATTCTGGTCAACAATAATGAGGGTCCGCCGCCCGGAGCCTTCGAACAATGGCAGCTGGAAGACTGGCAGGCCGCGTTGGACGCCAACCTGCTGGCACCGGTATTCATGATCAAAGCACTTATCGGCGGCATGAAAGAACGCCGCTTTGGACGGATCGTCAACATCACTTCAGCGATGGTGAAGTCACCGCATAGCGCCTTGGGTCTTTCCACTGCGGCGCGATCCGGGCTGACAGCTGTCTGCAAAGGCCTGTCGAAAGACGTCGCTCCATTCAATGTCACGATCAACAATATGTTGCCGGAACGGTTCGACACCGACCGGCAGGAACAGATGGCGCAGCTTGCCATGCAGTTCAAAGGCATCACCCGCGACGAAGCCCGCGCGGAGATGGCGGAAACCATTGCCGCAAAACGGCTCGGTGATCCGGCAGAGTTCGGAGACGCCTGTGCGTTTCTGTGCAGTGCGCAGTCCGGCTTCATCTCCGGCCAAAACCTTCAACTCGACGGCGGTTCCTACGCCGGTCTCATCTAAACGTCTTACTTTTTCCCCGACGGTGAACCAGAACTCCCTTCACCCGACAATGCTTGAGAGGAACACATTATGGACCTGACCTTTGTTGCCCGTATCATTTTCTCGCTGATTGCAGTCGCGATCGCCGTTGGCCCGATGGTGGCCGACTTCAACAAAACCCATGCGACCAATCCACTGTGGACGCCGCATGCCCGCTTCCATGTTGTCTGGCAAGTTCTCACCCAGGCAGGCGTGTCGCTCATCATCCTGACGCTGCTCTGGCTACCGGTCGCCGACCAGACGACCCACACATGGTTTGCGGTCGGTCTCCTCTATGTCTGGTTTATCGCCTTCTATGCGACGCTTGCGTCTATGAGCGTCTTCGAAGGCTCGCTGAAAGACGTGAATGGCATCAAACCCTGGCGCTGGAAGCTCTTCGGCAAGACATATCTGGTGGACACCAATCTTGGCGGCGGTACGATCCTGCTTATTATCCTCAGCTTCGGTGTGTACCTGTTTGTAGCGTGACCGCGGCCCTGCCGTTTAGCGAAAGATCTGGAACGATGAGAAGATTTTGCTCACCCCTCCTCCCCGCAATCGCGGCCCTTCTGTTCGGCGGTTCGATCGTGTCCGCCGAAGAAGCCGCCGGGCCGCCTGCATTAATTGCGATCGCCGATCCAAGTGAGGCGCTTACGTTCGCGCGCGTCTCGATTGAGGGCACGGCTCAGCTGCTGGCTGTGACTGCTTACGAGGGTGAAACAGTTTCAGGAGTGGTGCTCACCGGTGCGCCAGACGATCCCATCACCGCGTTTCAGGCCTTGGGCTTTAATGGACTGGACGCATTGATCGCCGCAGCGGGTGCCAGCATTGAGACGCCTGCGTCATCGCTTCTTATGCCTGTCGCGTTGACCGATCGGCACATCGCCGCCGGGACGAACTTCCCGGAGCACGCTGAGGAAGCGACGGTCGAGGACGGTCCCTTCCTGTTCACCAAAGCGGTACAGCCAACAGGGCGAGGCACGCTTGCCTATTCTGATGCCTGGCTGCTGGACTATGAAGTGGAGCTTTGTTTTGTCGGCTTTGACGTTATTGAACTGAACAGCCCGCCGGAACATGTGGGTCTCTTTCTCTGTAACGATTTTACAGACCGGGCGGCCCTTCTTCGTCATCTTGATCCGTTCGATCCCGCATCTGGCAAAGGCTTCACGACAGGCAAGAGCGCGCCCGGCTTCATGCCCATCGGAGATCTCTTTGTCATCCCCCGAGACCGGAATAGTTTCGTGCCGGATATTGAGTTGACCCTTTTTGTTGATGGCATTGAGCGTCAACGGGCGTTTCAGAAACAAGCGGTGTGGGATTTCGACGAAATGCTTGTCCAGATCAATGAGCGGCGCGACGTGGTCTGGGATTATCGCGGTGCGCCGGTCATGCTGCCGCTAGAAGATGGGGCCATCCCGCTCCGCACGGCGGTGCTCGGCGGCACCCCCAGCGGCACGATCTTTCAGGGCGAGATAGGTTTCACTGTCTATATTCGCGCCGCCTTCAGCTGGCTGTTTGGCGGGTGGGACAAGTCGATCATCGACTGGGTCATCGAAACCATTATCGCCGACGCAAAAGTAAGCGACACGTTCCTCAAACCTGGGAATCTTGTGGTTCTGCAAGCGGACAAGCTTGGCAGAGTGGCAACCGAGATCGTTGCACCCTGAACTGCATCAGACGGAGGCCGACCTTTCCGCGCCAGTTAACTGGCGGTGCCAGAGATAGAGAATGGGCATGCCGATGAGCTCGGCCGCGAGGGACCCAATTATGTCTGCGCTGAATGCAATCTCCGGATTGGATGAAGCCAGGCGCAGTACGCCACCGAGAAAGACAAGAGCAAACACAAGCCTCAGTGCTTGTGAAAAACGTTCAGGGCGCCAGGCACCCAGCCAGAACGCAAGGCCAATGCCCAACCAAAGGCCGCCTAGGAACTTCGCGTGATTGTCCTGCACGGCAAACGCCTGAGCGTCCACGATCGTGAGGAAATCGTTTGGCCCGAGCCACCCTAGTGTGCGCATGCCACCCAGGCCATTATTGAGACCGGTCAACACAATGAAGGCCCCAGCCAGCACCAGAACCCCGCGAAAGGCGGTGATAGAAGACATGCCCATGGCTTTGCCTTTCCTATTTATTTAACACGCGTTATACTTATTTCTCTTGTTCAGCATTTCAAGAGGTAGGCGTGCCTGAAAAAAGAACGCGGGGTCGCCCGTCGAAGACCCCGGCGGAGATTGATAAGGAAAGAGGGCGTATCGCCGCTATTGCCGGTGACCTGTTTCAAAAGGAAGGCGTGGAGGCGATTTCAATGCGGCGCCTGGCCGAGGCAGCCGGCGTTACGCCAAGAACGCTCTATGCCTATTTCGCCGCCAAGCGGGATATTCTGCAGCACATCTGGGCCACGTTTTTTGTCGAGCTTTTCGATCAGATCGATGAGATCGCCCAGTCAAAGCGGTCAGCGAAGGAACGGCTCAGGGCGGCCTGTCTCTTCTATGTGGATTATTGGGAGACCCATGATGATCGCTATAACCTGGTGTTCATGGCCGACAGCGTGTTGCAGTCAGACGTAGGTGTGTTCCTGGACGACAGCACCATCGTCGAACGCTATGCCGTTTTTTCAGAGCTCTTGGATGCAGCCGCCAAGCGCAAAGCCGGTGCAAGCGACCCAACTCAGCTCAACGCGCTCATCTGCGCGCTTGACGGCATTGCTCACAACAAAGTCACCAAGAGCTATTACGATTGGGGATCATCCGAAGATCTGTTGGACCCTGTCCTGGCGGGGTTGCTCCCGACAGATGCCCGCTCCGCTTAGCTCGCCTTCAATCGCGCGGTGATGCGCAGAAGCGACTTGATGCGTTCGTTCTCCGGCAGATCAATGGCCTGACCGATGCGCAACAGCAAATCCGCCTCGAGATCATGCAGTTCGCCATCTGCGAGAGCTATCTCCCAGAGGTGGGTCATGATCTGACTTCTTTCCTCCAGATCGAAGTTTTCTTTGATGGTTTTCGTGAAGATCCAGTTTGCATAAGACTCTTCGTGACGGTCCTGCGCCACACTCAGGAGTTCTTCAACCTGGTCATGCTCCAACTCAAATCGGGTGCGGATGATGTCAATGATCCGCTTGCGTTCAGCTTCATCGAAGTCGGTGTCAAGCCGCGCAAGCTCAACCATCAGCGTGGCTGCTGCGATGGTGGTGCGATCAAATTCCTGTTGCTCCACCTGTTCGTGCTTTCCAGCACGAATTGCTTTCAGTGCCCGTTCCCTAAAACCCTTGAGCATGACCGGTCCCCCTGAGACTCTGACCTGCGCTTCGAACCAGCATCGGCCATTAAGACGCCGATTGTTCACAGATGACCACCCCAAGGCAATTGGGAATGATCAAATTAAATCTCACGGCTGGCCGCCTGCTGCCTCTTGCTGGCCGCCTTGGTAACTGTCATCCTCCCCAAATTGATCCGCCCTGACAGGTGGTGGGGATGACCGGCTGTTTGGGGAAGCCGATGGTGGGGGATGTTGATGGTAAAGGCGTTCGAAGAGTTTATTTTTCGGTTCCGTTTCGCGATCCTCGTCATCATGGCGCTCTTCACGCTCGCCACCGGGTACTTCGCAATGGGTCTCAAACTTGAGGCGGGGTTTCTCAAGCAAGTCCCCACCGAACACCCCTATCTGCAGACCTATTTCGAGTATCAGCAGGAAATGCCGGGGGCAAACCTTGTTCTGGTGGCCTTGAAGGCGAAGGAAGGCACCATCTGGAACAAGGAAATCCTGAGGCGTCTCCACACGATCACCGAAGAGATTTCCTACCTTCCTGGCGTTGATCGATCGCGTCTCTATTCCCTCTGGTATCCGACAACCCGGGCGCTCACGATTGATGAATTCGGCTTCCAGATGGAAGACCTCATTCCGGGCACCATTACACCAGACAATCTGACAGAGCAGGACATTGCCGACATCCGTGAGCGCACGATTGCCGGCGATTGGATTGGCGCCATTGTCTCGGAGGACGAAACCTCCGTGCTGGTTGCCTTTGAGATCAAAGCGCCTGGCGGCGCCTCGGGCGATATCGAGAGTGCTCAATCAACCGCTCTTGATGTGGCGGGTCTGCTTGAGTCCAAGATCCGCGCCCCTTTCAGTGATGATGTGAGCGATGTCGCGATTATCGGCTTCCCCAAATTCATCGGCGACATTGCCGAAGGCGCCGTGATCGCGACAAGTTTCTTTCTGCTGGCGTTTGTGATCACGGGTGTCGCGGTCTTCGCCTATGTCCGATCATTTATCCTCACGACGCTTGCGATCGGCAGTTCGCTCGTCTCCGTCGTTTGGCAATTGGGTGTACTCAATCTCATCGGCATGGGACTTGATCCCTTGGCCATTCTCGTCCCCTTCCTGGTCTATGCGATCGGGGTGAGCCATGGCATGCAGCAGGTCAACCTGATCGCAACCCAGATTGCCAAAGGCTCTGACGGGTTGGAGGCCGCCAAGCAAACGTTCAGGCGTCTGCTTGTGCCAGGCTCCATGGCGCTCATCACCGACCTTGTCGGCTTCATCACGCTCTATCTGATCCCAGTGGGCGTTGTGCGCGACATTGCCATCATTGCGACGATCGGGGTCGGCCTCAAAATCATCACCAATCTCATCATGCTGCCTCTTCTGGCTTCCTATTTTCGGCGGGACGAAAAACAGGTGCGCCTTTTCATCAAGGCCCGTGTTTTCAGAGAGCGGGTCATGACCTGGATTGCCGGTGTTGCAAAGCCCAGAACGGCGCCACTGATTGCCGGTGGTCTGATCATTGTGCTTGTCGGGTCTTCCATTGGTGCGCAGTACAGACATGTCGGCGATCTCACCCCAGCGGCCTCTGAGTTACGCCCGGACTCCAAATACAACCAAGATACGGCCTTCATTACATCAAACTTTGATGTCGGGACTGACGTTCTGGTACTTGTGCTCGAGACGCCCCAGGATGCGTGTATCAATCCGGGCTATATGAAGTACCTGGATGCAATGACCCGTGACCTTTCGTTTATAGACGGTGTCTTGAAGGTGGAATCGCTGGCATCCACCGCGCGCTATGCATCGTCCATCTCAGCACTTGGCAATTTGAAGTGGCGCAATCTGCCGGCGACAGAGCGTCAGCTTATCTCTGCGACAGCGCAAGTGGATCCCGCACTGGGGCTTCTTAATGACGCCTGCACGATCCTGCCTCTCTTTATCTATACGGTCGATCATAAGGCGGAGACCATCGATCGCGTGATTGAGGAAATTAACGCCTATTCGGAGGCAAACCCGCTGGAGGGTGTGAATGCCCGGATCGGACTTGGCGGGGTCAGTGTGATTGCCGCGACCAATCAGGTTGTCGAAGAATCAGAAGCGCCGCTTCTCATCTATGTCTTCCTCACCATCATTATCCTGGTGTTGATCGCCTATGTTGATTGGCGCGCCATCATCTGCTGTTGCGTACCGCTCCTGCTTGCGACGTCGCTCGGCTATGTCTTTATGGTCGTGTTCGGGATTGGCCTCAAGGTGACAACGCTACCCGTATTGGTGCTTGCGACGGGTATCGGGGTCGACTACGCGTTCTACCTCTACAGTCAGATACGCATCTTCCAACGGGAAGGCTTTGCCATAGCTGATGCGTATCATGGGGCCCTTCTGAGCACCGGTATGGCCGTCGTCTACGCATCCCTGATGTTGGCCGGCGGCGTCGGCACCTGGATATTCTCGCCGCTCCAGTTCCAGGCGGACATGGGCGCGCTGCTCGCCTTCATGTTCATCGCCAACATGATTTGCGCCATCGTTGGATTGCCGGCACTCGCAGCACTCCTGGAACGTATCGCGCCGCCGAAACACCTCCAGCCGGCTTAAGGGGCAGCCCTTGATCCCATCCCCTGTTTCGACTCGACTCTGGTGCCCCCACAAATTAAACTAAAACCATTAGTTCTTTTATGGTCGTTGGGGCGGCGATCATTGATGTGTTTAAGCACACCCCTTCATTGAAGAGATCTGGGATGACCCGTTTTCGGAGTCTGCTGGCAATACTGGTTTGCCTATCGCTTAGCAATTGCGTCGCTGTCTCCTACACAGATGACAACAGTGTTCGTCACATTATCGGCTTCGTCGATGTTGCCCTGCCGCCAGAAGACACAGGCAAAAGTCCTCAAGCGACAGCCGTCCGCATCCGCACGCTCGGCGTGAATGCGTTCGCCAATCCGGAAGCCAACGGAGTCATCCTTGGCTATGGCGATGCCACCTTCATGACCGTGCCTAACAATAGCTGCGTGGACCTCGTTGCCATGGGTCCCTGCACGCCCACTTCAACCACACCCATTCCCGCACACGGAGCAAGGACGCTGGCACCATGAAGATGAAATCTGTTCTTGCAGCAACCATACTTGGAGGATTGTTGACCGCCTGTGCCAACGACCGGGTGGCATTTGTGACCAGCTCCAGTGTCGGCTTGAATTTCGACAGTACAACTCGGAGTGCAAGCATCGCCTATGATCGGGTTGAGGGGTATTACACGCCTAAGTACCAGAACGGCGCGTTGCCGCCAGTCTTGGCCCACATTGAAACAGACCGGGGCATATTCAATCCCGAAGTTAGCCAAGTCTATGCAACCGGGAACGCTGCCAAGATTGCAGCTGGCCATCCGACAGATGTGCCTGACGATATCCCACTCTTAGTGAGGGAGGGTGGCGACATCGCCTTTTTTGGGACATCAACGGCACTGGGCGTAAAAGTCGCCTTCGGCGCCACCACACCGACAAGCTTCCTGTTCGGCTTCGGGCGAAAGGAAGTATCTGTTCTGCCGCTGGGGCAGGAAACCGTCACGATTGATGGGAATGATGTGCTGGTTGATGTCTATCCGTCTGTCTTCGCATCAATCGATACAAAAACAGATGCGTCAACGCTGAACGATGCTGGTCTCAAGGTCCGCCAATTTTTTGCAACCGGGTTGGCGGCTGAGCAACTTGCCGGGAACCCGGCGGTCAACAGCGCATTTGAAATGCTTGCCGCGGAGTCGATTCGGGCAAACTTATCGGAGAAGGCAATCAATCGGCACAATGAACATCTGGATTCTCTCTCTCGCATCATGGTTTTTGTCGCCCCCGATGGAGCGCTCGATGAGACCAAACGCGACCAGCTTGTGTCCGGCAGCGACGTTTCTGCCTCAACTAAGAGAACCCTCATGTCTCTCGACGATGCCGCCACCTTTGAAAGCGTTGTTGGAAGCAGTCAGGAGATCGTCCGCCGCCTAAGCCAGACGATTCCATAAATGAGCGAGATGGAGCAGGGCATGACTTCTCAATTGACCATATATGTTTGCGACAATGACGCTCAATCGATTGATGATGCTGTTGCTGCACTCGCTTTAGCAGGCTTCAGTGAGGAGCTTATAACCAAAGAAGAAGTGGGGATATTCAGCTACGACGCCGCGACCTATCTGACTAATGGCGAGTGCGCGGAGATACACGTTGGTAAGGTGGTCGTGACCGGTCGCAAACCTTAAAGCCACTAAAGCATTCGTCAGCTATTACGCGATGCGCCTTCCCTAACCTCCCAAATTTGCTAGGGTGTTTACACAGATATTCTCGGGGGGAGAAATATGGCGGACACCACTGTTCAAGGACGCCTTCACAACGGTCGGCATTACGCACTTGCGATACTTGTTGTTGTCTACACAGTTAACTTCGTAGACCGTCAAATTCTGTCTATCCTGATTGAGCCGATTAAGCTGGAGCTTGATCTCAATGATACGCAGATGGGTCTGCTTTCGGGTCTTGCCTTTGCGCTGTTTTACGCAACCCTAGGCATCCCGATCGCGCGCTATGCCGATAATAACAATCGACGAAATTTGATTGCGTTGGCTGTGGGTATATGGAGTGCGATGACGGCAGTATCCGGACTCGCACTTAACTTCTGGCATCTCCTCATTGCCCGCATCGGCGTGGGGGTTGGTGAAGCAGGCTGCAGCCCTCCTGCCCATTCGATGATCTCCGACTTCTACCCCGCCGAGCAGCGAGCAACGGCACTCGGCATTTATTCACTGGGTATTCCCATCGGGCTGATGGTGGGTCTTTTCGTTGGTGGATGGGTCAATGAGCTTTACGGCTGGCGGATGGCTTTCTTCGTGGTCGGCATACCGGGCGTTCTGCTGGCCTTTCTTGTCCGGTTCACAATTCACGAACCCGAACGCGGCATGGCAGAAGGCCGCGTCGCCTCTGACGATCAACCTACCATTCGTGAGACACTGTTCTATCTCTGGAAAAAACCATCTTTCCGCCATCTTGCCTTCGCGGCGGCTCTAACCGCCTTTGTCGGGTATGGCGTCGTCACATGGGTTCCCGCGTTTTTGATCCGCTCCCATGGTTTGGGCACAGGCGAGATCGGAACGATCTGGGGCCTGATCCTGGGCATTCCTGGAGGTATCGGGATTGCGCTGGGCGGTTACCTTGCTGACAAGTTCGGCGCAAAAGATACGAGGTGGTACCTGTGGACGACGGCTGTCGCTCTTGTCGTTTCCGTGCCCTTCAGCATGTATGCCTACATGGCAGAAGCGGCAATGGTAGCTTTCATCGCCATGATCATACCTATCCTCTTGGGCAATTTTTATCAGGCCACCACGTTCAGCCAGACCCAGGGTTTGGTCGAGCTCAAAATGCGTGCCGTCGCCTCCGGCATTCTTTTGTTTATCATCAACCTTATTGGGCTCGGGCTGGGACCAACACTTATCGGTGTTGTCGCTGACCTGCTGCAGCCGAGCTACGGAGATGACGCTCTGCGGTACAGCCTCGTTATCTTCACTGCCATCAATATCTGGGCGGCGTTCCACTACTACATAGCTGGTAAACATTTGAAAGCAGACCTGGTCACCCACTAGGTCGCCAGTCCTTATCGCCTGAATGTTGAGCGTGCAATCGACACGCTCAACATGATGGTGGGGATAAGACCCAGGGCCACGATCAGCAAAGCGGCAGTGGAGGCTTCGGCTAACCGTTCGTCGGACGCCAGCCTATAGGTGCGCGTCGCCAGGGTTTCGAAATTGAACGGGCGCAGCAAGAGTGTTGCCGGCAGTTCCTTCATTACGTCGATAAAGACCAGCAAAAAACCCGCAAGCAGGGGTCCGCGCAATAACGGCAGATGCACGGCAGTCAGCACCCGGCCGGACCCTGCGCCCAACATGCGTGCTGCATCGTCCAGGGTCCCATGAATTTTTTCGAGGCCCGCTTGGGTACTGTTGAAAGCCGCCGTCAGAAACCGTGCGACATAGGCGAAGAGAAGGCCAGCGATCGTTCCCGTCAGCAATAGACGCGGTTCCATGTCCAACACATCTCGCATGAAAATCGCGAGATTGGTATCTAGTGTGCTGGCCAGTGCCAGAATGCCGATGGCGATCATGGCTCCCGGCAGAGCATAACCAAGGGTTGCCAAGCGAATGAGCAATTGGTTCGCTGTCGATGCATCTCTCCGTTCTGCATAGGCTAGGAACAGGGCAATGCCGGTGGCCATGAGTGCAGCCGCCGTTGCAACCGTGAGCGAGTTTCCAGCGAAGGCAAGGAACTGAGACCCCAAAAGCGGATCGCCCACATTGACCGCGTAGCGCACCAGCACAAAAGCAGGCACCAGAAAGCCCAGGGTCACCGGCAGCACGCAGGCGAGGAAAGCCATAAAGGCTTTAAGAGGCGGGAGCACAATACGCGCTGCCGCCACATCGCGTCCCAGCGGGTTTGCCACCGTGCCCTGACGGTTTAGACGCTCCAGGAGAACAAGTGCGCCCGCAAAGAGGAAGAGGACTGCCGCGATCTGGGCAGCAGCAACCGATTCACCCATGCCGAGCCAAGTACGGAAGATGCCTGCTGTGAGCGTTGAGACACCAAAATAGTCCGCCACTCCGTAGTCGGCGATGGTCTCCATGAGAGCCAAGGCCACACCCCCTGCAATCGCAGGACGGGCACAGGGCAGCGCCACGCGCAAAAAGGCCTGCACCGGCGATACGCCTAACACGCGGGTCGCTTCAACCAAGGCGACGGACTGACGCTGGAAGGCCGTTCGGGTGAGGAGATAGACATAAGGATAAAGCACAAGGCTCAGCATCAGAGCCGCACCGCCAAGGGAGCGGATCGGCGGGAAAAAGTACTCGCCCGCGCTCCAACCGGTCAGGTTCCGCAATGCCGACTGGACTGGCCCGGCAAACTCCAGAAGATCGGTGTAGACGTAGGCGATGATATAGCCCGGCATCGCGAGTGGCAGGACAAGCGCCCAGCTCAGCACCCTTTGGCCAGGAAACTCGAAAGACACAATGAGCCAAGCGCTTCCGACGCCCAGCAACATGGTCATCACGGCAACAAGCAGCATCAGAAGAAGGGTATTCCCGACATACCCAGGCAGGACGGTACTGCTGAGATGCGCCCAGGCATCGCCGCTTGTCTGGGTGAGACTCCACAGCACAGCCAATATGGGGGCCGCCACAAGAAGCGCGACCAGGGCCGTCGCAACCGGCCAACCTAAGACCTGTCCAAAGCTCGGGCGCGCGGCGGCGGGCATTCCTGAAAGGCCATGATCTTTTTGGGTGACTGACATTCCACACTTGATACAAATAGCGCTCGCTTGCGCAAAGTAATTTTGCGCCTCAATTGCAATTTTAACCAACGCAGAAGCCAATAAGCCGCGCATGCCCTTGGATTTCAGCAATATCGCCCATGCCTATGGCAGCGAAAAAGTGCTCTCTGACATCAGCCTGTCGGCCGGAGATGGCGAGATACTCTGTCTGCTGGGCGCCTCGGGCAGCGGGAAAACGACCCTGCTGCGTCTCGCGGCGGGCCTTGAAACCCTGCAGGCAGGCAAAATCGCTCTCAATGGCACGACCCTCGCTCAACCCGGTCGGGAGGTGCGTGCAGAGGACCGCAAGATCGGGATGGTCTTTCAGGACCATGCGCTCTTTCCCCATTTGACGATCGCTGAGAATGTCGCATTCGGTCTGCCGCGGGCCAACCCGGACCGCGATAGGATTGTTGAGCAAACCCTTGTCGATGTGGGTCTCGAGGGTCTGGGAGAGCGGTACCCGCACACCCTCTCTGGGGGACAGCAACAGCGTGTCGCCCTAGCCCGCGCATTGGCACCGGCGCCGTCCGTCATTCTGCTTGATGAACCCTTTGCGAGTATCGATGTCACCCGGCGTCGACAGCTGCGCGAGCATGCACGCCTCGCGCTTAAACAATCAGGGGCGATCACCATCATGGTGACCCATGATCCGGAAGAGGCGCTGGACATGGCGGACAAGATTGCCGTTATGGACGAAGGCGGTGTGCTGCAATGCGGCGCACCTCACGAGCTCTATGACGCGCCAGCGACGGCGCTTGTTGCGTCTCTCTTTGGCGATTCTCAAACCTTTCAGGCGAAGGTGTCTCGTGGCGAAGCGCAATTCGACTATGGCAGTTATCCGCTTTCTTCATCTGAAAAACGGCTCGCAGAGGGTGACGTTCTAGATTTGGTGATCCGCCCCAGCAGCATTGCTCTCGCGGTGGCGCAAGAAGGTAGCGAACTTCATGTTCTCGATACGCGTTTCCGCGGAAGCCATTGGCTTGTGCTCGTCATCACAAGTGAAGCAGAGACGCCGCCGCTTCGGGTCCACATGGCAGACGCGTCAGCATTTGCAGAAGGGACGCCGGTGCGCGTTTCTATCGACTCTGCGGGTGTCTTCCTGTTTCCCGCAGCGAATTGATCCACCGGTCGTAAATTCCCTTGTTTTGCGGTCGGAGCGGCCCTACATTCCCGACTATTGATAGTCATTCTTAAGAAGGTTCGTGTCCGTGTCAAAAACTGTCGGCAAAGCTCTGATCCCCCTCATAGGTTTCTTTCTGGTCGTCTTTGCCGCGTCAAACAGCATGGCCGATGAAGAGCTGAATATTTATTCGGCCCGACACTACGACACGGATCTGATGCTCTATGAACGCTTTACCGAAGAGACGGGCATCAAGCTGAACCTTATCGAGGGCAAGAGCGAAGAGCTGCTTGCGCGGCTGAAACAAGAAGGTGAGTTCAGTCCGGGCGATGTTCTCCTCACTGTTGATGCCGGTCGCCTCTGGCGCGCGGAGGAAGCCGGGTTGTTCGCGCCGGTCACCTCGACGGTCATCGCCGAGCGTATCCCCTCTCATCTTCGCCACCCAGACGGTTTCTGGTTTGGCATTTCCAAACGGGCGCGGGTTGTCATCTACAACAAAGACGCGGGCGCTCCAGACGGTCTTGAAACCTATGCTGACCTGACGGACCCCTCCCTTGCCGGACAAGTCTGCGTGCGATCTTCCAGCAACATCTACAACATCTCCCTCCTGGCCTCGATTGTCGCGCATGACGGGACTGAGGAAGCTGAAAGCTGGGCCGAGGGTGTTGTCGCTAATTTCGCCCGCGCGCCGCAGGGAAATGATACCGCTCAAATCCGCGCCGTTGCGGCAGGGGAATGCCGCGTGGGGATCGCCAACACCTATTACATCGCGCGGCTCATGCGATCAGGCGATGCTGCTGATCGCGCCGTCGCTGAAAAGATTGGTGTCATTTTCCCTGAGCAGGAAACCCGGGGAACACATGTCAATATCTCGGGTGCTGGACTGCTCTCCCATGCGCCCAACAAGGAAAACGCGGTCCGCTTCCTCGAGTTCCTCACCAGCGATTGGGCGCAAAAAGTGCTGGCGGATGGCAACAATGAGTATCCAGCCGTGGCCAGTGTCGACGCTGACGGCCCGGTGACAGCACTCGGGACCTTCAAGGAGGACGAGATTAACGCTTCTGCCCTTGGGGAAAACCAAGCCCTTGCCATCAGAATTTACGACCGGGCGGGCTGGCGCTAAATCTCCACCGACCTCTCAAATCTGGTTTATTTCTGCTACAAAGACGGCCAAATACTGTCTTGAAAGCGGGTCATGAGTGAATTTCCAAATTGGGTAACCAGCGCGCCCCCGAACCCGGATCCGGTGGCTGAAGCCCGCGCCCAAACGCGCCAAGCGCGCCTGACGAAGCCCGCTGGTTCTCTGGGGCAGCTCGAAGAGGTTGCGATCCAACTTGCAAGCCTCGGCAATACCGAGCGGCCCAATGTTGCTTTCCCTCATATCCTCATTTTCGCCGGGGACCATGGCATTACGGTTGAGGGGGTCTCAGCCTACCCATCGGAAGTCACGGCGCAAATGATGGCGAATTTTGTATCGGGCGGCGCCGCTATCTCTGTGCTCGCGCGAGAACAAGGCGCGCGCCTGCAGGTTGTTGACGTCGGCACACTTGCGAAGGATGTGCCGGACGATGTTCACATCGATAAAATCTCTTATGGCACGGAGAACTTTCGTCGCGGTGACGCCATGACGGAAGAAGAACTGTTTCATGCACTCGGAGCCGGTCGGAATGCCGCCGCCCGGGCTGTTGGCGAAGGCGCGGACCTGCTGCTCCTTGGGGAGATGGGCATCGGCAATACCAGCGCCGCCAGTGCCGTGGCCGCCGCGCTGACAGACGGCAATGTCGCCGCGCTTGCGGGTGCGGGGACAGGACTCAACGCCGAAGGCGTCTCCCATAAGACGCGGGTCATTGCAGAGAGTCTCGCCTTCCATCAGCTTGATGCAGGAAGCGCCAATGTCGCCACGGCGCTTCGCAAAGTGGGAGGACATGAGATAGCCGCGCTCGCGGGCGCCGCTATCACGGCAGCACAAGCGCGGGTGCCCATTCTTGTCGATGGGTTTATCTGCTCCTCAGCCATGCTCGCTGCCGTCACCGCAAACCCGTCTATTCGTCCCTGGCTTCTCTTTTCTCACTGCTCGGCCGAGAGTGGTCATGCGCGCGTGCTTGACGCGCTAAATGCCGACCCACTTTTTGATCTGGGGCTTCGTCTGGGGGAAGGCAGCGGTGCTGCGCTCGCCTTGCCCTTGCTGCGTTTGGCCTGTTCGCTCCACAATCAGATGGCAACTTTTGACAGCGCCGGCGTGTCCTCAATTTCATGAGTGATCCTGCCCGCATAACTGTCATGCGCCATGGCGAAACGCCTCTCACCGGTCTCTTTTGCGGCACCAGTGATCCTGACCTCACTGAGAGCGGCTGGAAGGAACTTGTCGACCGGACAAAAAACCAGAGCTGGGATCGCGTGGTCAGTTCACCGCTCAAACGATGTCATGCGTTTGCCAAGAGTCTTGATCTGCCGCTCTCCCTCGATGCGCGGTTTAGAGAAATGGACTTTGGCGCGTGGGAAGGTAAGTCGACCGAAGAAGTCTGGAATGCCGACCAAAACGCCCTCACCGCATTTTGGGAAGACCCCACCGCTCATCCGGCTCCTGGCGGCGAAGCCTGGGCCGTTATGTGTGCCCGTACGTCAGAGGCATTTGAGGAGATAGCGCGCACCGCTCAAGGAGAACGACTTCTTCTCATTACGCATGCCGGTGTGATGCGATCTCTGCTGGTGACCCAACTAGGTCTGCCTTTCACGTCGGCCTGGAAGATCGCGCTCCCCACCGCGAGCGTGTTGGAGATGACGGCCTATCACGACACGGATCAGGCAACCTTCGATGTTCAACTGACTGCACTCAAGGGGGATGCATGACTGCGCCGGTCACATCCTTCATTCTCGCCGTCCAGTTCTTGACCCGCCTGCCGACGCCGCAGGTTGATGCGTTCGAGCCGACAGCGCTCAGTCGGGCGTCTACATTCTTCCCTGCTGTAGGTTTGTTGGTCGGACTGCTTCTGATGCTTATTCTTTGGGGTGGGTCCTTGGTCGACCCTTGGGTCGGCGCCGTACTGGCGCTAGCAGCTTGGACGTTCATTACCGGTGCCCTTCACCTGGACGGACTGTCAGACCTTGCTGATGCGCTGGGCGCAGCTCATGGAGATGAGACTCGCTTTCACGAAGTTCTTAAAGATCCACATATCGGTACGTTTGGCGTTGTCACGCTGATTGTCCAATTAGCGGCGAAGCTCGTGCTTCTCATGCTGCTTGCAGAACGAGAGATCTTCTGGGTTTTGATTCCGCTTTGCGCCTGGGCGCGCCTCGGCCCTCTTTTCTGGGCACACTACCTGCCGGTGCTACAGCCCCCGGGCGCCGAAACCGAAGGCATGGGTGAACGGTTTTCCTGGGAGATCAACCCTGTCGCCCCCTGGGCCTGGGCGAGCCTGCTTCTGTTGAGCGCCTGGGCTGCCCCAGCCTTTCTGGCAGCACCATTCATACTCTTGCTCTGGGCGGCATATCTGCAGGTTCGGTTGAAAGGACAAACTGGAGATGCCCTCGGCGCTGGTATCGAGGTATCGGAGAGCCTATTGCTCTTAGCCTGTGTTATGGCGTTAGGGGGATAACACCATGACAGACACTTTCCGGTTACCCGACAGCGGACCCTTTGCGTCGCTGATCCTCGGTGGCGCGCGTTCCGGCAAGAGCCGATATGGCGAAAGTCTGGTGACCAGCGCCAAAGGTAATTCTGTCTATGTCGCAACAGCGGAAGCCCGCGATGATGAAATGGCGGACCGCATTTCGCATCATCAGAACCGGCGGGGTCCGGATTGGCGTTTGATTGAAGAACCGCTCGACCTGCCGGACGTGCTGCGCAATCAGGTACAAACCGACGAGGTCGTGTTGATTGACTGCCTCACGCTCTGGCTTGGAAATCTCATGGAAGCGGAGCGCGATATCGCGGCAGCGACGTCTGACCTTCTGGCCGCGATAGCCGCCTGCCCTGCCCGGCTGGTCTTTATTTCAAATGAGGTGGGCCAGGGCATCGTGCCCGACAATGCGATGGCACGGCAGTTCCGAGATGAAGCGGGCTGGCTTCATCAATCACTCGCGGCTGAAATCGACGCTGTCATTGCGGTGATGGCCGGCCTGCCGCTTATCCTGAAGGCACCGCCGCAAGACTAAGAAGTCCGTCAATATCAAGCGCTTCTTCCATAGCGTCCGCCAACCGGTCCAAGGCCTGATCAATTTTTTCGCCGTGATCCCGGCCGTCGCTTGCGGCACCCAGACCAGCCAGAAAATCCTTTCTAAAGGCGCCGCTCTCGAAAAGCCCATGGACATAGGCACCCATGACGCGGCCATCTTTGCTGACAGCGCCATGCGGGACGCCTTCCACTTCCAGGAAGGGGCGCAACAGATCCGGTCCCTCCGTCTCACCAATGTGAATCTCATAGCCGGAAAAAGGCGCACCTGAGGTCGCCGCCCTGCCCGAGACTGTGCGCAGCTGCTTCTCCGGCTGCATAACGGTCTGCAGATCAAGGAGCCCCAGGCCCGGCGTTTGTCCGATAGCGCCTTCAATCCCTTCCGGATCGGTTACGTCTGCCCCTAACATCTGATACCCGCCGCAGAGACCCAGAACCCGTCCACCGCGGCGAAGGTGTGCCCGCAGATCGACATCCCATCCTTGCGCTCTGAAAAACTCGAGGTCCGCAATGGTCGACTTGGTTCCTGGCAGGATCACCAGGTCTGCGTCCCCCGATAGCGCCGTTCCCGGCGGAATGAACTGGACGTCCACACCTTCTTCCTGGGCCAGAGGATCCACGTCGTCAAAATTGGCAATCCGCGAGAGCATGGGCACGGCGATTTTTAGCTTGCCGTCTTGCCGTGACTGGCCGCGCTCAAGCACAACGGCATCTTCGGCCGGCAAATCAGCGACAGCGGCGACCCAAGGCAGCACGCCGAAGCTCGTCCACCCGGTGCGTCGCTCTATCTCTTTCAATCCATCGTCAAAAAGGGAAACGTCACCTCGGAACTTGTTGATCAGAAATCCCTTGATCAACGCTTTATCCTGTTCGTCCAGAACCGCATGTGTGCCCACCAGACTTGCGATCACCCCTCCACGATCGATGTCGCCAATGAGCACGACGGGCGTCCCGGATTTGGTGGCAAACCCCATATTAGCGATATCGCCCGCCCTTAGATTCGTTTCCGCGGGGCTTCCGGCGCCCTCCACCAGTATGAGGTCCGCCTCGGCTTTCAACACATCGAAGCTCTGCAGCACAGAACTGAGCAGCTTTTCTTTGCGCCCCTGATAGTCACGTGCTTCCGCGGTTCCCCAGACTTTGCCCTGAACGACGACCTGGGCCCCAACATCACTTTGTGGCTTGAGCAGAACCGGGTTCATGTGAACGCTAGGCTCGACCCGGCAGGCCCGCGCTTGTAGCCATTGTGCGCGGCCGATCTCGCCACCTTCGACCGTCACCGCGGCATTGTTTGACATGTTTTGCGGCTTAAACGGGCGAACGTTGAGTCCCCTATTCACCGCCGCGCGTGCGAGGCCGGCAACCAGCACGGATTTGCCGACATCGGAACCGGTGCCCTGAAGCATGAGCGCCTTGGTCATGGCAGGTCGCTCAGGCGCCGATCAACCACCACATCGCCGCGATCATCCCGCCTCACACCTATGCGATAGACGCGGGCAAGATGTTCATCGCTGAGAACCTGGTCCGGAGGACCTTCCGCCACGACGGCCCCTTCATGCATGAGATATAGCCGATCACAATAGCGCCCCGCCAAATTGAGGTCATGCAACACAACCCCAACCGCCGTTCCGCTCGCCGCCGTTTCCTTGAGCGCTTCCATGGTGGTCAGCTGGTGATAAGGGTCAAGAGAGGCCGTGGGCTCATCGACCAAAAGGACTTTTGCCTTTACCGCCAGTGCACGCGCCAAGAGTACCCGGCTTCGCTCTCCGCCGGAGAGTTCTGTGACCGGGCGATCTGCAAATGATTGCGCATCGGTTGCAATCAACGCCGCCTCGATTGCCTCTTCGTCTTCTGGCTTCAGGGTTTCCCAAGTGGAGCGATGCGGCACCCGGCCCAGAGCGACCAAGCGGCGGGCCGTCAAAGGCCAAGCCACAGTTTGACCCTGTGGCAGGTAGGCGATCTCTTGGGCGTGAATATGCGGCGCGTCAGCAGTGATGTCTGCTCCGTCAAGCAGAACAGAACCCCCATCCACCGAGACAAGACGTAAAAGTGCACGAAGAAGGCTCGTCTTACCGGCGCCGTTCGGCCCTACAAACCCAACGATCTCGCCCGGCTTGAGCTCAATAGACATATTGCGGACCGCAGCATGGTCACCGAGCGACACAGATATGTTGCGGGCGGCAATCATCGCATGGACCGCCGCGTGTAGATAATCAGCCAGAGGAAGAACGGGGCGCCCAGCAGCGCGGTGACCACGCCCAGTTTTAGCTCGGTATCTCCCGGGATTGTGCGCACGCCAATGTCCGCCAGCACCAATAGAAGGGCGCCAGCGAGCGCACTTGGGAGTAGTAAACGTCCGGGGTCGTGCCCGACAAAGGGGCGCACAAGATGAGGCGCTACCAGCCCGACAAAGCCAATCGCGCCGCTGACCGCCACACCGCCGCCAACAGCGAAGGCCGCGCCAAAGACGGTTTGCAACCGGACTCGCCTCAAATCAACACCCAGTGAGGCGGCCGCATCCTCGCCTAAGCTGAGCGATGGCAGGGCGCGGGCGGTTGACAGCAGGAGGACCCAGCCGGCGACCATGAATGGGCCCGCGATCCACACCTCGGTGAAGCTTCGATTTGCGAGCGACCCCAGCAGCCAGAGAACAATGTCATTGAGCGAGAAGGGATTGGGCGAGAGGTTCATCGCGAGCGATGTCAGGGCCGCGGCCAGACTTGAAATCGCGACGCCCGCGAGAATGAGAGTGAGGATGCTGGCATCCTTGCCTGCGAGCCAAACAAGCACCAGCATGGCGACGATCGCAAAGGCGATCGCAAATATGGGAACGATGATCGCCGACGAGGCGGCAAAGCCATAATAGATAGCTACAACTGCTCCCAATCCCGCACTGGACGAGACGCCAATGACACTCGGGTCTGCGAGCGGGTTTCTCAGCAGGCCTTGAATGGCTGCGCCCGCCAGACCCAATGAGCCCCCGACCATGGCCCCCAGTACGATCCGCGGCGCCCTGATATCCTGTACGATGAAGACGTAGCGCTCGTCTCCGGTGCCAACAAGAGCCTGAAAGACTTCTGTCACGCCCAATGGGGCGTAGCCGAGAAAGAGGCTCGCCGCCATTGCCAGCGTCAGAAGACCGGCCAGCAATATCGAGGCTATATATGGTGAGCGCAGGCTCATTAATAGTCGATGCCCCGCTTGGCCTTAATGCCGGCTTCGAAGGGATGGCGAATGGGCGTCATCTCAGTGATGAGGTCGGCTTTGTCGCGAAGTTCTTCTTTGGCGTCCCGCCCTGTCACCATGACGCTTGTACGCGGATGACGATTCATAAGGCCTGCCAAGACTTCCTCCACCGGAAGATAATCGTAGCGCAGGACGATGTTCAGCTCATCGAGCACGACAAGATCATATTCGCCGGATGCCAGCATCTTGGCCGACACATCCCAGGCGGCTTGGGCCGCTTCAATGTCTTTTTCCCGGTCTTGGGTGTCCCACGTGAAGCCCTGACCCATAGTGTGCCAGGTGACCAGGTCTGGGTATTGCTCAAAAAACTGACGTTCTCCGGTTTTCCAGTTGCCCTTCACATATTGAACGACGCCGACGCTGTGGCCCCACCCTAGTGCACGGATGATCGACCCAAAGGCAGAGCTCGACTTACCCTTCCCATCGCCCGTCAAGATCAGAAACAGTCCTCTGTCCGCCTCTTTCTTTTCAGCCATTTTTTCGCGATGCGCGGACTGGACCTTTTTCATCTCTTCCGCGTGAGCCGCGTTTTCGTCTTCTGAACTCATGTCTTTTTCTCACTCATGACTGGCTTGCCATTCTGCCAATGCGGTTTCTAGACGATCCCATGCCCACGGCGCACCGGGCAGGCCCAGGCGCAGATAGTTTGGCATATCTGGGAAGGTCCGGACGAAGATTCCGTGGGCTGCCAGGTGCGCCGCGGCCGCTTCGGCACTTCTCGTGTCCAGAAGCAGGAAAAGAGGCGTGTGTCCCACCTCGCTACCGAATATCGGGACCACGGCTCTGCGCAGGCGGTTCATTTCCCGGCAGAGATTTTCCCGTGTGTCAGAAATCCATGTGACATCTCCGTAGGCTTCCGCCGCGATGCGAAGGGCTGGCGTGCTGACGCTCCACGGCCCGAGACGCTGTTTCAGCCGCGCGGCAATGGTCTCTGGTGCAATCATGAAACCGAGTCTTAGGCCCGCCAGCCCGAAAAATTTTCCGAAAGAGCGCAGGACCAGGAGGCCGCCCTCTACAACTTGGGTGGCGACACTAAGCTCTGGCGCGCAATCGATAAAGGCTTCGTCGACGACAAGCCAACCACCGCGCGCCTGCTGCCGTTTTTGACAGGCGAGCAAAGCGTCTCTTTCGAATACATGCGCATTCGGATTGTTTGGATGAGTGACGAGAATAATGTCAGCGTCCGCGGCCATTATCTCTTCTGCCGCACATTGCGTGACTGTATGACCCGCCGTTTGCCACGCTGCTTCGTGCTCGCCATAGGTTGGCGACAGGACCGCCACCTCGCATGGATCAAAGAGACTCGGCAGGCCGGAAATGATGGATTGGGTGCCTGGCATGACATGTACAAAGTCCAAATCGATGCCTGCATAGGCTGCGAAAGCGGCGCGAGAGGCTTCCTCATCCGCGCGACCGGGTAGTCGTGTTGACCAGACCGGCTCTATCGCAGGGACAAAAGCATGCGGATTGATGCCTGTGCTCAAATCGATCAACGGGCGAGCCGCATCGGGATGCAGAAGGCCAAAAGCTTCAATATCTCCACCATGGGGTATCGCCGTCATATCGACTGTCCGCCGATCGCACCAATGATCACTATCATTGTCGCCGCCAATGCGACCATTATCAGATAGAGCCTCAAGCTGTGACCGATGTCGTCGGCACTCACGTTCTCCGATCCGTCTCCGAGCCAAACACCGTCCGTGAGGTGTCCCTGATAGGTACGAGGTCCCCCCAAACGCCGCCCAATGGCACCTGCCATTGCGGCTTCCGGCCATCCGGCATTGGGTGACAGGTGCTTTGAGGCATCCCGCCTCATTACTTGGAAGGCTGTTCCCGCCCGCCCGGTCGCCGTCGCGGCCATACAAAACAGCACCCCTGTTAGCCGCGCTGGGATCAGATTGAGCAGATCGTCAAGGCGCGCCGCGCTCTTGCCGAACCATTCATACCGATCGTTTCTGTGACCCCACATGCTGTCCGCCGTATTGACCAGCTTATAGACCGCGATGCCCGGCAGTCCCGCCACCAGCGCCCAGAAAAGAGGAGCGATGACGCCGTCGGAGGCATTCTCCGCAAGGCTCTCCACAGTTGCACGGGCGATGGCAGGTTCTTCCAGCGCATCCGTGTTCCGTCCCACGATGAGCGATACCTTCTGCCGCGCCACCTCAATGCCCATGCCTTCAAGCGCCATCCGGACGTCGCGCACATGGCTGAAGAGGGAGCGGCTTGCAATCAATGTCGCCATGATGAGGATTTCGACAATCCAACCAGATGAGATTTGACGCAGCGCATCGCTGATGAGCCACATTGCGCCACCCACAAACACAGCCCCGATGAAAAGCCAGACCATGCCGCCGATGAAATCCCGCGCGACGTTACCACCACGCGTGTTGAGCCAGGCTTCACCGAGGTCAAAGAACCGACCCATCCAGGATACGGGGTGGCCTATGCGTCGCCACAAGACGTCCGGGTACCCTGCCATGCCTTCAAGGGCGAGCGCACCCAAAAGGACCCAGGTGGTATGCGCGCTCACCACCATTCACTGCGCCACGCCGTCAGACGACAGCGATGCGCGTGTCGCCGCAATTTCTTCGATCGCGTCCACCACAAACCAGGCAGCGCAGGCGATCTCTCGGCTGGGAATGCGGGCCACGGGTCGGAGGTCGCTCTGCTTGCGCAGAAACTCATGACGAGACAAGGACCAGATGCTCAACTTGCCCGACCGTAGGTCAAAAAATCCCGCGACGATCATGTCGGGTGGGCTGAGTGCCAAAGCTTCCAGGTTCACCGGGTGCCAGGGCGAGGTGCCAAGTGTCGCCGACATGTTGTCGACGCCCGCGGTTTGCATCATCTCGTGAATGAAGGTGCCGCGACCTGATGTCGTGCCGGAGGGCGTGACGTATAGGGCAACAGGACGCGCATTCTCGTTTTCTGGGGGTAGGTCGGCGATGCGTGCATCCAGATTGGCTGCGATGGCCTCTGCCCGATCCAGATGTCCCAGCGCCTCGCCAACGCGGAGCAGATTTTCCTTTGTTTCTTCCAGGGTCACCGCGAGCGAGACCTGTATTACCGGTATGCCGTAGCGTTCCAACGTATCCGCGGCGCCATAACCGCCGCCCCACAAGCGCACGACGGCTTCGGGCTCCAAGACGAGCACCTCTTCTGCGGTCGGTCTTATTTTGGGAATACCACGCGCTTTCTCTGCCAGGTAGGAGAACTCAGTCTCCGCATGGGGCGACACGCCGACGATCTGCTCGGCATCCGCCAGCGCCAGCACATATTGGTCGGCGCAGAAATCCAAAGAGACAACAGATGGGGAGGCAACCGACGGGCCAGCCGCCTGGCCAGCGGACACACCGCCGACCAGAAGGCCCAAACCCAATCCGATTGCCTGTTTGATCATCCTTTAACCCGAACGCCAAAGAAGCCGGCGATACCCGACGTGCCGAAGCCCAGGACATCCTGGTATTGCTCATCCAGCAGGTTATCGACGCGCCCAAAAAGCTCCACTTGGTCATTCAACTGATAGGCGCTGCGAACATCAACGCGGAACCAGTCCTGTACCAGGCCATTTCGGTCGGTCTCGTCATCATTCCAGGTTACGGAACCCCCAACGGAGAGCCCTTCCATTGGACGCGTGGTCACGTCAAGACTCGCAATATTTGGCGGCACCCGAAACACCTGGTCCCCGGAGGTCAGGTCCGTCGATGATTGATGCGTGAAGTTCGCACTTACATCAATCCAATCTGCGGGCCGGGCGGTTGCAATGACCTCCCAGCCTTGCGTGTCAACTGCGTCTAGATTGACATAGCGGAAAGCAGGCACAGTGAGAAAATCTATCTGGTTTTCGACTTCCTGATCGAAATAGTTGACCTGCACGCTCGCCGCGCCGTCCAGAAACTCTTGCTCAATCCCAGCGTCCCATCCACGAGACTCTTCCGGCGACAGAGTGGGCGTCACGCTCAACTGGAAGGGCGTCGGCGATTTGAACCCCTCGCCCCAGGAGGCACGGAAGAGAGTTCCGCTTGCGGGGAGTTCGTAGGCGCCTGTGAAACGGAACGTCGTCACACCGCCTGCGGTTTCATGGTCGTCATGGCGAACACCGCCAATGAGCGACAGATTGTCGAGAGGCAATACCTGCACCTGACCGAAGACGCTGTCTGTTCGAATGGAGGATGATCCCCGGATCTCGGTATCCTCGGTTTTCAGGCCGATGATCGCGTTCCAAAAATCCGACGTCGCAATTTCACCGAGATATTCAAAGGATGTCCGCAAACCAGTGTTGCTGAAGGAGCGGGCCCCGTTTGTTTCATTGTCGCGATCGACCATGGCATAGCTGGCAGTCAGACTGTTCTCCAGAGCGCCGCCAAAGGTGCTGAGATGCACCGAGACTGAGGATTGCAGCTCGCGGGTATGCGCTACGCGATCACCGTCACCGCCGGCACCACCTCCCGTATCAAACTCGCTTCGGCTATCGGAGTATCGCAGGCTGCCTTCGACCCGCAGCGCCTCTGTCAGGTTGGAACCAACATTGGCGCCAAACGTGTAGTTTTTATAACCGTCTTCTTCAATGTTGCCGTCATTCTCGTCAGCCTTCGAAATACCATTCGTCTGAATGCCGCTGAGAGACACGCGGTAGTCGGTCTGGCCTTCCATGCCCGACACGGTGCCACCGGAACGGATGGTATTGTGCGATCCAGCCTCGACAAACGCGCTATAAGAAAAGGGTTCTTTTGCTCGTTTGGTGATGATGTTGACCACACCACCGATGGCCTGCGACCCGTAGAGCGTACTTTGCGGACCGCGCAGTACTTCAATACGTTCGATGTCGTTCGGATCCAGGTTGGCAAAATTGAATGTTGCGCCTGCGTTGGAGGGATCGTTAGCGATGACCCCGTCGATCAACACAAGTGTTTGCCCTGGCGCCGCACCACGGATACTCACCTCCGCCTGTCCACCAAACGGGCCGTTCTGAATGATCGTCAGCCCCGGCATGGCGCGTAAGGCATCAACGGTGAACGCATATTGACGTTCTTCGATCTGTTCCGCCGTCAGTACCGAAATAGAGCTGCCGACCTGCGACGTTGCGATCTCTGTTCGCGTAGCCGTTACGACGATCTCTGGCGGTTGCTCTGCCGCCAGAACGGGTTGCGCAACGGCCCAAACCGGCGCCGTTGTAAGTAGAAGTTTCTTTAGCAATGGCATGTCAATGTCCCCTTTCTCAAGAAGGACATTAGATCCGCGCACCACAACAATGTGTGGGACGCACGGGATCAACCGTCCTTCGTCCAAACATTGTCGTCACTGCGAGAACCGCTCCCATGGACATAACCCGGTCCGGGGACGGACGACGCAATGGCAGGTTTCCTGACTTGTGGATCGACGCTGTCTGCCGGTCTTCCCAAAGCGCCGAGCGCGCTTCAGTGACTTTTACAGGTGGCGGACAACTTCCCACTTACAGTTGCGGGTACAGTTCCGGTCTTTCACCGGATTCCCTTTTACCCCCTGGTACGGGGCACCATTGCGGGTGGGTGTAGCGCATTGACCTGTGGGCGGCAAGATGGCTGAGGCCACTCTAGCGGCGGAAGAACACCTTCGATCGATCTATGCGCTCCTGCCACCCATGGCGGACGAGCTCAGGATCGTCATGATTTTCAATGGGATAGCCGATACAGAGATAGCCAACGAACTGCCAATTCGGGGCCAAGTTTAATGTGCGCGTGATCACTTTTGGGTCCAGGATCGACACCCAACCCACCCCCACACCTCTGGATCTGGCGGCGAGCCATAATGTGTGAATGGCACACACCGTCGAATAGACCAGCGTCTCCGGCATGGTTTGCCGTCCGAGACCGGCGCCACGCTCTGTGTCATTGTCGGAGAACACGGCGAGATGAACGGGCGCCTCTTTCAATCCGGCCAGTTTCAACTCCGCATAAAGCCGCGCTTGCTCGTCCCTATAGAGTTTTGCCGCGTCGGCGTTTTCTTTTTCGAAGTTCCGTATAACCATATCGCGGGCATCAGAACTCTCGACGGAGATGAACCGCCAGGGCTGCGCGTTTCCCACACTCGGCGCCAGACATGCGCGATCGATCAAGTCCTCAAGAAGACCGGGTGCCAATGGCTCGGTCTTGAACCTGCGCACGTCTCGACGCCAGGCCAACAGGCTGTCGAACTCAGCAGAGAAGTGATCGGTTGGGCGGAACGCATCGGTCATGCGCCGCACTCAATCAGATTTGCGCGCAAATGTCAGGCAAAGAGATAGGGATTGCCAAACAAAAGCAATCCCGCGCACGCACATTCAAAGAGGACACTGAGACTGTTGAACTTGAAATGCGCGCCATCCGCCATCATCGACACGATGCGCCCGACTGCGGCGCCAAGCCACGCCAGCCCCGCGACGAGGAACAAGCCCGGTTCAGGCCATATGAGAGGGGCCAGCCCCAATGCAACGAATAGCCCACCATAGGTGGCTCGAAACTCCGCAAATCCTTCAGGATTTGTGGGCCCGAGCCGGACAAGCTTTGCAGCCAGATTGGGTGTCAGGAGGCCCAGACCACCCATCGCCATGGTGACGAGGGCACCGATCATATTGACGGTTTCAATACCAGGCATGTCTTATCCTCCCTGCCGCTCCCCCGGCCTGTAACTCTCGGCGATGGTCGGTTCAAACTTTTCCCAATCGAGTAGAACCGGCGTGGTCTCCTCGCCTGCGAAGATGGGCACCTGATCCGCAAAGTGCTGCGATGTTTCGTCGATCGTTGCAGACCCAAATTGGTGGATGCTCTCAGACGAAACGTTCCCGTCTGCGTCCCATTCCACAAACATGATGTATGTGTCGCCACCTTCTGCACCAAGGCGCCCGTCATCCTCCGACTTTCGGCCATAGACAGCGCGCAGGATATCCGGTCCGCCCTGGATCGGCATATCGACCTTACCTCGCACGATCCGATTGACTTCACCCCAGAGTGGATCAAGACGTCCGAAGTGTTCTTTTAGGTGCGCAATCGCATCTTGCAGGCTTTCCATGGGCGTTGGCGGCTCCTTGTCGCTGAGACGAGCGCGAACCACCGGTTCCCCCATCAACACACCCAACGCTGCGCCGCGGCTTGCATAGTCTGTCTTTAGGTCCCAGTCTTTCAGAATTGTCTGGGCCGTTTTCAGGTCCTCATCTGTGCCCGCGTCGACAGCGAGGACTTCGGCGATCATTTCAGCGAGCTCGGACTGGCTTGAATAGGCATGATCATATTTGTAGGCCCGAAACTCTTCCGCGGTGATCGACGGATCTGAGCCGAGCAGCTCGAGGGCGCGGAAGGCACGGTTCGTCATCTGAGTTTCAATGCCCAGCGTGTCGGAGAAATCCTCCTGCTTCAAATCATCCTCAGGCGCGGTCGCCTTGAAGGGCGTGCTGTTAGCCTCAGTGATGAAGCCAGCTTTGGGATTGAGCAGAAGGGGCACCTGATCAAACGGCAGATATTCTTGCCAGATCAGCTCGGACCGGTCGCCAGGCAGATATTCACTCCAGTCAAATCCTTCTGGGCGTTTCGGCATCTGCCCGTTATAGAGAAGCGCGATGTTTCCATCAGCATCGGCATAAACATAGTTGATAGACGGCAGAGCCTGCATGGCCATGGCCGCCAACCACTCATCAAGAGAACTTGCTTTATTCATCGCGAGACGCTGATCAATGTTGCCGACTTCACCCATGCCGGCAAATCTCACAGCGTAGGTGCCGTGATCCTGTCGGATGACGGGCCCATGCTCGGAATATTCCACGTCGCGAGAGACGGTCCACCAGAACGGACCCCAGAGCCGCACTTTGAGGTCGACGCTGCTTTTTTCGAAGTCGCGCCATTCCCCATCCAGCAAATATTGATCCGGGTTTTCAGGGTTCACTGTGAGGACATAGGTGTCGACAAGATCCGGTTTGTTCACCGTCGATGCCCAGCCCAGCCGCCGATTGTGACCATGCAACATGAGCGGAGACCCGGGAAAGACGCCGCCGACCGCATCCCAGCCTTCTTCGCTCTTGAGCCGCGCTTCATACCAGGCCACCGGCCCTTTATAGGGTTGATGGGAATTAACGAGGAGCCGCGTCTTGCCGTCGGCGGATCGCGATGGCGCGACCGCAAATCCATTCGACCCCGCATGCGAGAATGCTTGGTCAGTTAGCAGAAAGGCATTCTCAGGCCCGAGCGAGATCTCCCGCTTTCTATCCGGTTCAAACAGTTCCAGAATGTGATTCTGCATGCCGTAGAAGAAGGGCGCCTTGAAGGTAAAACCCGCCACGACATCCTTGCCCGTCATCGGTAGCAAACCCGGCTCGACAATATCGGGATTGAGGGCCGCGTAAAAATTCACGCCATCCGCATAAGCCTCCGCCAGCGCCCGGGCTTGCGGCGATACGTGACTCTCGTATTTCTCGTCCACCGCGTCCCAAACGCGGAGAAGGTGCACGAGATAGTCGGCAACCGCCGCATCAATGCCCCGAATTGCCCCAAGCTGACCGCGCGTTGCAATCGCTACTTCCTGAATGGTCGCGAAATCATCCTCGGCATGGGCAAAAGCCAGCCCAAAGGCAACATCCGGATCTGTTTCGCCGTAGATATGCGGAATGCCAAACCCATCGCGATGGATCGTGACCTCGTATTCGTCCGCCTTCGCGATCAAAGGCGCCGGGTCGACAGGAGCCGGCGCCTCCGCCGCCGCTCGTGCAAGCACAACACCCACAACGGCCAGGACAAGGATGGAAAACAGACTTCCGATTGTGACCAACGCAATGCGCATTTTTTTTCTCCCAGGCGTCGCTTATGCGGCGCCTTTTGCTTTCACTTATTATTTTCGGGCGAGAGGCTCTGGCTTGACCGCTTTGACGTGGAGACGGTCCATACCAGACGTCATGTCCCCTTCGATCTGCTCCAAGAGACGGGCCCGATCTCGACTCCGGATGTCCGCAATCACGTCCTCGGCGCCAGACTTCGTCGTCCCCAAAGCCTGAAGGGCGAAAGATCCCATACGCAGTGCCGACTCAAACGTCTCGCGGACGACAAATTCAACATTGTTCCGCCGCAGTTCGATTGAATGAGCCCTGTCCCAGGAACGAACGAACAGCTTGGCAGTTGGAAATCCCGACTGCACCAGACTGACGATCTGATTGGCCGCATCCACATCGTCGACACAAATCAGGATAATGTCGGCTTTGTCAGCACCGGCGGCCCGCAACACGTCGCGCCGTGTGCCATCACCAAAATGTACCGCAAAGCCGAACTTCTTTGCCTCATTTACCCGGTGAACGTCCGCATCGAGGATCGTCACATGACAACCTTGCCCAAAGAGCGGCTGCGCTACAATCTGACCAAATCGACCAAACCCGATCATCAACACGTTGGACCCCGCGGTTGAGTAATCCTCCTCCATCTCGTCTTCAGGTGTCTCTTGAAGGAAGAAGCGCGCGAACACCTCAAAGAGAGGGGAGGCGGCCATGGACACGGTGACGATCGCGATGAGCGTAGACGCGAGTTCTTCTGAAAACAGGCCTGCTGTTGAAGCGGCGGCGAAAAGAACAAATCCGAATTCGCCATGCTGTGACAGCGCAAAAGCTGTCTTGATCGATGTAGCATGATCGCTTCCGGACCGACGTGTCAGGACGTAAATCACCAGTGCCTTTGCCGACATTGTGAGCGGTACGGCAGCGAAGATAATCAGGAGATTGGCTGCCACCGCCCCCAGATCCAGGGACAGTCCAACCGCAACAAAGAAAAGGCCCAGGAACAGGCCTCTGAAGGGTTCGATGTCCGCTTCTATTTCATGGCGGTATTCGGATTCCGCGAGCATGACACCTGCAATGAACGCACCCATGGCGTAGGACATGCCCACCAGGTCCATAAGCAGCGCCGCGGTGATCACAACGCCTAAAGCACCCGCTGTCATGATTTCCGGCATGCCCGTCTGGGCAAGCAAGCGAAACATCGGATTGAGCAGGTATCGCCCGGCCAGGACGAGTGCGGCGATCGCGGCGATCGCGAATGCGAGGCGGGTCAGGCTTTCCGGTAAGCCCAGCTCCGCGCTCGCGGGCGCCAGGATTGCGACCAGCAAGAGAAGTGGCACAATCGCCAGGTCCTGAAACAGAAGGATCGCAAAGCTTTTCCGTCCATAAGGTGCCGCGCGATCACCCCGCTCTTCCAGCATCTGCATCACCAGCGCAGTAGAAGACAGCGCCAGCCCCAGCCCAATCGTCGTCGCAACAGGGAGCGAGAAGCCCAGCATTAGCGCCGGGATTGCCAAAACAAAACCACAGCCCAACATCTGAAAAAGACCCAGGCCGAAAATGTCCTTGCGCATCTCCCACAAGGTCGAGGGTTTGAGCTCCAGACCGATGACAAAGAGGAATAAGACGACGCCAAACTCGGCGAAATGCAGGAGGTCCTCCGGGTGGGCGGAAAAGCTCAAGGTGAGCGTGACCTGAACCACCAGGCCCGCCGCCAAATAGCCCAGAATGGTGCCCAGCTGCAGGGCTCGAAAAAGGGGTGCAAAGACGCAAGCCGCAACGATCAGCGCCAGCGCTTCCCAAAAGAGAATTTCGATGGATGTCGGCTCAAAAACCGGCATGAGACGCTCTCCGACCAATCAAACCCCAAGGACTTAAACCTCCCATGGTTCCGGGCCCGGTCGCAAGCACCCTGCACCAGGTATCGACGTGGTCACACAGCCGCTGCGAGATAGCTTGCCTGATTGATCGCGCGCTTGGCGTCGAGCTCCATTGCTTCGTATGCCCCACCGACCAGACTGACCTTCGCGCCGGTTGCGTCCAACTCATCGTAGAGCGTCCGCAAAGGCTCCTGCCCAGCGCAGACAATGATCGTGTCCACATCCAGGGTCTGTGGCTCATTATGAATGAGGACATGGAGACCCTCATCATCGATGCGCAGATATTCGACACCGTTCATCATCTTCACGCCCCGCCGCGCAAGCGTCAGGCGGTGCGTCCAGCCCGTGGTTTTTCCCAAACCTTTGCCGACAGAGGAGGTTTTGCGCTGAAGCAGCGTCACCTCGCGGTCGGCCTTGGTGATCACTGGCTCGACCCCTGTCACACCACCGCGCGGATGGTTTTCGAAATCCACCCCCCACTCTTTTGCAAACAGGTCTTTGTCGAGGGCAGACGACTTCCCTTCATGAGTAATGAGTTCCGCGACGTCGAACCCGATGCCGCCTGCGCCCATGATCGCAACTTTTTTCCCGACCTTCGCCTTGCCGGTGATGACATCGATGTAGCGCACCACCTTCGCGTGATCAATGCCTTCCACATCGGGTATGCGTGGCTCAATGCCGGTCGCCACTACAACCTCATCATAACCTTCGTTTTGCAGCATGCCTGCTGACACACGCGTGTTGAGACGCAGGTCAATGTCATGAACCTCGATCATCTTGCCGTAGTAGCGAAGGGTCTCATAAAACTCTTCTTTGCCGGGGATCCGCTTCGCCAGGTTGAACTGGCCGCCGATTTCCGAAGCAGCATCATAGAGTGTCACTTTATGGCCGCGTTCAGCCGCGACTGTTGCGTAGCCCAGACCCGCAGGGCCCGCACCAACAATCGCTATATTCTTCTGCGTTTTCGTTGGCTCATATTTCAGAAGGGTTTCGTGGCAGGCTCGAGGGTTCACCAGGCAGGACACTTCCTGGTTGCCGCCGAAAGTGTGATCGAGACAGGCCTGGTTGCACCCTATACAGGTGTTGATTTCATCTTCCCTACCTTCAGCTGCTTTCTTTACCAGCTCCGCGTCCGCCAGCATGGGCCGAGCCATGGAGACAATGTCCGCTTCGCCGTCGACAAGCACCTTCTCTGCCACGTCCGGCATGTTGATGCGGTTGGACGTGATGCAGGGAACATTTACCTCCTTACGCAGACGCCCGGTGACGCTGGTGAAGGCCGCACGCGGCACCATGGTCGCGATTGTCGGCACCGCACTCTCGTGCCAGGTGAAGTGGGTGGAGATGATGCTGACGCCGGCCTTTTCCAGTTCCTTCGCCAGCTGAACAATTTCGTCCCACGACATGCCGCCCTGCAACATGTCCATTGCTGCAATTCGGAAGATCAGAATGAAATCATCACCGACGGTGGCGCGGATACGGCGAACCACCTCAAGCGGAAAGCGCATGCGGTTTTCGTACGACCCGCCCCACTGGTCGGTGCGTAGATTCGTTTTCTCAACCAAGAAGGTCGAGAGCAGGTAACCCGCGGAGCCAATCACCTCCACACCATCATAGCCCGCCTCTTTGGCTCGCGCTGCGCAGTTTGCGTGATCTGCGATCTGTTTTTCGATGCCTGCTTCATCGAGCTCATTTGGCACGAAGCGCGCGATGCGTGAGCGAACCGGCGAGGGCGCAACACACTTGTCATGAGGCGCCAGTGGCCCTGTGTGCAAAATCTGCATGCAGATCTTCGTGTCCGGGTCGGCGGCATGTACTGCGTCGGTGATCACTCTGTGGCGGGCGGCTTCTTCGGATGTAGAGAGCTTCGCGCCAAGACCGCCCTCTTCATTTGGCGAAATACCACCGGTGATGATCATGCCCACGCCGCCGCGGGCGCGTTCTGCAAAGAATTCCGCCATGCGCAGATGGCCATCTTCACGCTCCTCAAGGCCGGTATGCATAGAGCCCATCAGCGCTCTGTTCTTGATGGTCGTAAAACCGAGATCAAGCGGTGCAAACAGGTGTGGATAGCGATCTGTGCCGGACATGGTGTTCCTCCCTTTCGGCACCCGCAGCCGGTGCCCTGCTCCTAGAAATGGACCAAGGAGCATCATCCGGCAACCGTCCTGCGCGTGCAAATTCGTGCAGCGCCCTGCCCGTGGCTGCACATGCCCGGCGACGCTGCGTCAAATGGCGCTCAGGTTGTCAAAGAAGTAAATCAGCCAGCTTCGCCCGCTGATATGCGGCGTCCCCATGCTGGTTCTCACACCACAGAGAGCGGCGCCGATAGAGCTGGGCGTCGCAGTCATAGGTGAAGCCAAAACCACCATGAAACTGGATCGCCCGGTCAGCGGCAAAGGATAGCGCGTCGCCCGCCTGCGCTTTGGCGATCCGCGTTGCCACTTCGCCTTCGCCCTGCTGGGTGAAATTGAACGCTGCGCAATAAAGATGGGACCGCGCCTGCTCGTAGCCCACATGGGCATCGACGATTGGATGCTTCAGTGCCTGATAGGACCCGATCTTCTTGCCGAATTGTTTTCGGGTCTGAAGATAGTCGACGGTGTAGTCGATGCAGCTCGCTGCCGCACCACACATTTCTGCCGACAGCAGGAGCGAGGCACAAAGATCTACATGGGCGAGCGCCGCCGCTGTGAGGGACGGCTCCAAGAGGTTCTCTGCTGAAACGTCAACGCCTTCGAGCGTGACCTGATACGACCGCCGTGTTTCGTCAATGACCACTTCGCGACGAAGCGCACCCTCAGGCAGCGCATCACGCTCAATCAACACCAATGCCGGTGTGCCGTCTAAAGAGACCGATACGAGAAGCAGGTCTGCCACATCCGCATTTTCGACAAACGTCTTACGTCCAGACAGTTTGATCCTGTCGCCCGTCCGCTCCGCCGAACATTCCACGTGGGACAGGTCCCAATCGCCATGCGGTTCGCTCAGCGCCAGGGCGGCTTTGGTGCCGGAACAGAGGTCCGGTAAGCGTGCGTGCTTCTGCGCGTCGGTCCCACCGATGAGCAACGCCTGAGCGACAAGCGTCGTGCTCACGAAGGGACCGGCCATCATTGTGCGCCCCATCTGTTCCACGACCGGCACGACCTCTGCGAGCCCCAAGCCAATACCGCCGAACTCTTCCGGTATCGCGATCGCGAGCCAGCCGAGCTCCGCCATCTCCGTCCAGGTCGCTTCATCATAGCCGCGTTCATCTTCAAGCAGCGAGCGGACCTTATCGATGGGTGACTTGTCGCGACAGAAAGTGGTTGCCACCTCCAGCAGCTGCGCCTGTTCTTCACTGAACCCTATGGTTGCCCGTTTTGACATTTTCTCTGTTCCCTAGTTCGGTTCAGCTTTTTGGCAGGCCGAGCACATGTTCACCAATGATGTTGCGCTGGATCTGCGACGTGCCGCCACCGATGGTCGCCGAAAACGAGTTCAGATAGCCCCGTTGCCACAGACCCTCGTCATAGGCGTCCGGCTCGCCCACATAGTAGGCACCACGTTGTCCCTGAAGGGTGATGGCAAATTCGTTCAAACGACGCATAAACTCCGTCGCCTGGAGTTTGCTCGACAGCGCTAGGGAGGCAGGTTTGTCCTGAACGAGTGGCTGGATATGGCCGCGCTTGGAATTGAGCTGCAAAGACCGCGCCTCGATCATAAGCTGGATCAACTGATCCTTGATGACCGGGTCTTCCAGGGCAGGCTTGCCACCGCGGGTGGCTTTTCGCGCGAGCTCAACAATCTCGAATGGATCTGAGGCGCGCATGACATAACCGCCCGGCTGTCCACCTTTGACGCCGCGTTCATATTCCAGCGTGCGCATGGCGACGAGCCAGCCTTCCCCTTCCTTACCCATAAGGCTGTCGCCGGGAATGCGGGCGTCGGTAAAGAAGGTTTGGGTAAATCCATATTCTCCGGTGAGCTTGCGGATCGGCACGGTCTCAATGCCATCCACCTGCATAGGCGACAGGAAGAAGCTGAGACCGGCATATTTGTTTGGCGCATCCGGATTGGTCCGCGCCAACAGGATCATGTATTTGGCGTAATTGCCCTGGGTCGTCCAGATCTTGGAGCCATTCAGCACCCAGTCATCGCCATCGCGTACGGCTTTGGTCTGAGCATTCCCAAGATCGGAACCGTTCTCCGGTTCGGAGAAGCCCTGGCACCAAATGTCTTCGGCAGACAGAATGCCTTTAATGTACTTCTTTCTCTCGTCCTCGGTGCCCATATCCAAGATCAATGGACCCGCCCAATTAAGACCAATGGCGTTCAGCATGATCGGACCATTGGCCTTCGCCATTTCTTCCGTGGCGATGGTCTGGAATTTCTGATCCAGGCCGCCGCCGCCATATTCCTTCGGCCAGGCTGCGCCGAGATAGCCCGCTTCATAGACTTTGTTCTGCCAGTCACGCAGGAAATCAAATTGCTGATCGGTGCCAACTTCCATGAAGGTAAGGGGCAGCATGAAACCGGGGTCGGCCACGGTGTTTTCGGCAAACCAGGCAGCCGCGTCACTCCGAAATTCGTTCAGTTCGTTTTCACTGATCTCGCTCATGGCAAGTCCTTACTGTTCTAAAGCTCGATTGCGCGTTGGAATGCGGGGCGTGCGGTGATGCGCGCGTAATATTGCTCCGTATTGGGCTTGAAGCTTTCTCTAAAGCCCAAGGTCTCAGCGAGGTAGAGTGCATAGCCTACGCAGATGTCCGCGATCGTGAAGCGGCCAGCGCACAAATACTCCCGGTCCTCGGTTGCGAGTTCAACCGATCGCAGCCTTGAGAAAAACCATTGTGTATAGTCTTCCGCTGCTTGTTTGATGCGGCGCTCTTCCGGCTCAAGCTGGGTGTAGCGGAGCACGAGTGTTTGCGGAAACGTCAGTGTCGCATCACTTCGGTGAAGCCAGTTGAGATAAAGCCCATAGTCCTCGTCACCAGGCTTCAGACCCAGATCAGTTGGACCGTGAACGTCGACGAGGTATTGCGAGATACCTGCGGACTCTGTCATCTCGACATCCCCGTCAACGAAATAGGGAACGGTGCCGATCGGGTTCATGTCCGTATACCCGTCGCGAAGGAACCGGGGCGGAAACGGCATCGACTCCAGATCATAGTCGAGACCCATCTCTTCCAAAGTCCAGAGCGGACGTACTGAACGTGCGCCCTTGCAATGGTAGAGTTTCATGTCTCTCGCTCCTGTCAAAATACCGTCGTTCTGTCGCAACGCGGGCGGAGTTCATCACAAGCGATGGGACAATTCAAACGCCCCGTCAAAGAGCCACGTTTCCGCTGCGGCATCGATTCTCACGGCTCCGCCACGGCCTTTCACGCGATGGAAATCGACCTACTTTCTTCCTCGAATCGGAGATATAGGACCCGTGAACCGCAGAGGATTGCACAAATTTCGGACTTTTCCGTGGTTTTTCCGCTCTTGCTAGTGCCCCCCTCTCTCATGCTATGGTCCGCCAAACTGATAATTTGTCATTTTATAGGAACGCACTCGGATGGAACATTTTGATGTTGTTGTAGTTGGTGCTGGGATTTCCGGAATTGGCGCGGGCTATCACCTGCAGAAGAACTGCCCGAACAAGGATTATGTCATCCTTGAAGGCCGCCACACGATGGGCGGCACATGGGATCTGTTTAAGTATCCTGGTATCCGGTCCGACTCGGACATGTATACGCTCGGCTATTCCTTCAAACCGTGGCGCGATGCAGAGGCCATTGCCGACGGCCCTTCTATTCTCAAATATCTGCATGAGACGGCCGAAGAAAACGGCATCGACAAAAAAATCCGCTACAACCACATGGTGAAGCACGCCTCTTGGTCGACAGCACAGGGTCAATGGACTTTGGACGTGGAGCGTGATGGCGAGCTTGTCCAGATGAGCTGCAACTTCCTTTTCATGTGCAGTGGCTATTACAGCTACAAGGAAGGCTATACGCCGGACTTCCCCGGTGTTGAAGATTACAAAGGCCGCTTCGTCCATCCGCAAAAGTGGACAGACGACATTGTCTATAAAGACAAAAATGTTGTTGTGATCGGATCAGGCGCCACCGCTGTGACGCTTATCCCGGAGATGGCTGGCGACGCGAAGCATGTCACAATGCTGCAGCGCTCGCCGACGTACATGGCCGCACGTCCGTCTCAAGATGCCATCGCCAACTTCTTCCGGCGCTATCTGCCGGCCAAGCTTGCTTATGGCCTGACACGCTGGAAGAACGTGCTGCTCGGAATGTACTTCTTCAATCTCTGCAAACGTGCGCCGGGCAAGGTCAAAGAGCTTCTGCTCAATCAGGTGCGAGAAGCCCTTGGCCCGGACTATGACGTCGATAAGCACTTCACGCCTAAATACAACCCGTGGGACCAACGGCTTTGCCTTGTGCCGAACGGCGACATGTTCGATGCGATCAACGCGGGCACGGCCTCCGTGGTTACGGACACGATCGACACGTTCACTGAAACCGGTATCAAGCTTGCGTCCGGCGAAGAGTTGGAAGCCGATCTGGTGGTTTCAGCGACCGGCCTCAAGCTTGAAGTGCTGGGTGGCATGACCGTAAGCGTTGACGGCGAAACGGTGAACTTCGCCGACACGGTGAGCTACAAAGGCATCATGTATTCCAACGTGCCGAACCTCGCCTCTTCCTTCGGCTACACAAATGCCTCATGGACGCTGAAATGCGATTTGACCTGCGGATATGTCACGCGCCTCATCAACCACATGGACAAGACAGGCACGCAGAAATGCATGCCGGTGCTCGAAGATGACAGCATGGAAGAAGAACCCTGGCTGAATCTCTCGTCCGGATACATCCAGCGGGCGCAGCATATTCTGCCGAAACAAGGCGCTAATGCCCCCTGGAAGCAACACCAGAATTACGCGCTCGATATCGTGACATTGGGATATGGTCGCGTTGAAGACGGCACCATGACGTTCACACGGGCCACAGGCGACGCGCCTGCGAAACAGGAATCTGAGAAAGAAGCTGCGTAAGCGGCTTCTTTTGCCCACCATTGGGCGAAAGCGTTAGATTGGTTTTAAGTGATCGATCCAAACGCATCACGCAGTGACTGCGACCAGGTTTCCGACAGCGTATGGAAGTTCTCGTCGTCGGCTTCAATCCGGCGGCGCTGCGACAGCTCACAAGCATCCGTCTCTAGAACCGATAAATCCAGCGGCATGCCGACCGACAGGTTACTGCGCAAGGTCGAATCCATGGAGAGCAGAGCCGCTTTCACAGCGTCTTCCAGCGACGTTTCTTTCGTTATCACCCTGTCCAGGATCGGTTTCCCATATTTGTGCTCTCCGATTTGCAGATAGGGCGTGTCTTCAGTGGCCTCAATGAAATTGCCCGCGGAGTAGATGAGGAAGAGGCGCGCAGCCCCGCCCTTACGCTGTCCTCCAAGAATGAAAGTGGCCCCAGCAGCCTCGTTCATCTGAGTGAGCGACTCCTTATATTTGTCCTGAATGGAGAGCACGGCGCTTCCCACAATCTCCGCGATACGGAACATTGTTGGCGCGGTGAGGATGGACGGGATTTCGCATCCTTCTTCATCATCGATGCCTTCATTAATGAGGCTGACGACGGCCTGCGTCACCGCAAGATTTCCAGCTGTCATCAGGACGATGGAGCGCTCCCCCGGCACTTCCCAGGTGAACATTTTTCGATATTTGGAAATATTGTCGATGCCCGCGTTTGTGCGCGTATCAGAAAGAAATACCAGCCCCTGATCAAGCAAAAGACCAACACAATATGTCATGAGCGCGTTCGCTCCCCCTCACTGCTGCGCTTGTTGTACCACAACACTCACGTCAAGGTCTTCATCCGCGACACCCGCATGCACGCCGCGGATCGGCGCCGCATCCCGTGCATCGATGCCGGACCCCAGGCGGATATAATTCTCAGTGGGACATGTTCGATTGGACGCATCGAAGCCAACCCAGCCAATACCATCGAGATAGAGCTCCGCCCATCCATGGCTCGCCTCGGCGGCTGTGCTGTCGCCTTCTGTGCACAGGTACCCGCTCACATATCTCGCCGGTAGGCCTAACAGACGGGCGGCAGAGATCAACACATGGGCGTGGTCCTGGCAGACACCTACTCCTTCCGCCAGCGCCTCCGCCGCAGTGGTATGTGCGTGGGTCACGCCAGGCTTATAGTCTATCTCGTCGGAGACACGCGAGGATAACGCATGCGCCAGGTTCAATCGCGCATTTCGATCCGAAGGCCTCGAATGCGCTGCCGCCACGTCTTTGGCGAGCATTGCGATTGCGCGATCCGGTTTGGTCGTTGGCGATTGGCGCAGAAAAATCTCGGGGCGTACCCGTTCTCGGTGATGACGCAGCACGCCGGCCGTGTCCCTGGTCTCTATCTCGCCCTCAACCTTGATTTCGAGCACTTCCACCTCACCGGGACATGTCAGCGTATGAATGGCATCACCATACCCATCAAGGAAGGGCTGGGATATGTGACAACCGTCAGCTGATACCAGCCACCGCAGTGGGGATTGGCAGCCGGAATGCGCAGGCGTCAACTTAAGACTCTGCACAACAAAGCGCACAGGCTCTGAAAAGGTGTATCGAGTGGTATGGTTGACGAAGAGATGCATGTTACCGCCAACCGAAATTGAAATCGTCTGCGAGCTGCAATGACAGTTGATTGTTGGTGACGATGAAGGAGGACAGAAACTCGTGCAGTCCCTCCTGGAAGATGTCGCTGATCTCCTGGTCAAACAATTGCGCAATCGTGCGGTCCGCCAGTGACTGGCAGGTGTTGCGCTGTCCGTAGCGCCGCGCCAGGCGCGTCAAATGCTCGCCAATGCGGTCATAGCAATAGAACAGCGAGCGTGGCGATTGCTGGTTACGAATGAGGAAATCCGCGATATGCCAGGGTTGGTAGTCCGATCGGTAAATGTGGTGGTAGGCCCTGAGTGACGAGACCGCGCGCAGGACTGTGGTCCACTGATAGTTGTCTATGCCTCCGCCAGCGACCTCCATCTCCGGCAAAAGCACATAGTATTTTACGTCTAGCAGTCGTGCCGTGTTGTCGGCGCGCTCGATAAGTCCTCCAATGCGCAGGAAGTCATATCCGTCGTTTCTGAGAATTGCAGAGTCCGTCACACCGCGAAACTGAGCACAGCGCGCCTTGATCCAATCAAGAAAAGACGGCAAGCCATCCGCCTCGATCGATTCTGGTTTTAGGTCGCGAAGCTCAATCCAGGTTTCGTTCAGCGCCATCCACATCTCGGTTGTGAGCGCGGAGCGGACAGCCCGTGCATTCTCACGCGCCTGTCTGATGCAGTTCACGATGCTTGCCGGGTTGTCCGGGTCAAAGATGAGATACCCGGTCACGGTTTCCTGGTTGAACTGGCTGTAGCGTTTCTCAAACTCATCAATCTGACCCGCCGCCGAGACGATTGATCGCCACTCCGTGCGATAGCCAGCGCCGCTTGCCGGGATCATGGTCATGCGGTGCCCCATCTCCATCAAGCGCGCCATGTTCTCAGCGCGCTCCACGAGACGGGCAATCCAAAAGATGTTTTCTGCGGTTCGGCTGAGCATCAAACTTCCCTGCTACTCCACCAAAACCCAGGTATCCTTGACGCCGCCGCCTTGGGACGAGTTCACAACCAGCGACCCTTCCGTCAACGCGACGCGTGTAAGCCCGCCGGCTGGCAACTGGATCTCCTCGCCTACCAAACAAAACGGCCGGAAGTCGACGTGCCGCGGCGCAATCCCAGTATCGACAAAGGTCCGGCAGGTCGACAGAGCGAGTGTCGGTTGGGCAATAAAATCCGCCGGGTTCTGGCGAATGCGCATCGCATAGGCGTCGATCTCTGCCTTGGTCGAGGCGGGCCCGACCAGCATCCCGTAGCCGCCGGAGCCATGGACCTCTTTGACGACCAGGTCAGAGAGGTTTTCGAGGACATAGGCACGTTCTTTTGGATCGGCGCATTTCCACGTGGGCACGTTTTTCAGGATGGGTTCTTCGCCCAGATAGAAGCGGATCATGTCGGGCACATAAGTGTAGACCGCCTTGTCGTCGGCCACCCCTGCTCCCGGCGCACTGCAGATTGAGACACCACCGGATCGGTAGACATTCATGAGACCGGGCACACCCAACAGACTATCGGGCAGAAAACAGAGCGGATCGAGAAAGGCATCATCAATGCGCCGGTAGATGACATCGACTTGCTGGGGGCCCCGCGTTGTGCGCATCCAGACGCGATCCTGATCAACATAAAGGTCCTGACCTTCGACCAGTTCAATGCCCATCTGATCGGCGAGAAAGGAGTGTTCGTAATAAGCGCTGTTGAGGGGACCGGGTGAGAGAATAACGACTGTGGGCTCCCGATCACATTTGATGGGGGCGACGCTGGCCAGCGTCTTTCGCAGCATGCCTGGATAGGTATCGACTGGTTCAATGCGGCGCTGCCCGAACAGATCGGGGAACATGCGCATCATGATCTCCCGATTTTCGAGCATGTAGGAAACACCGGAAGGTGTTCGACAATTATCCTCGAGAACATAAAACTCGTCAGCGCCGACACGAACAATATCTGTGCCGACGATATGGCTGTAGATGTTGCGGCTTGGGTCTATCCCGACGACAGCAGGCTCAAACGCTGTATTCAGAAACACCAGCTCCGCCGGAATAATGCCCGCCTTTACAATCTCGGCGCGGTGATAGACGTCATAGATAAATCGATTAAGCGCCCGCGCACGTTGCTTCACGCCCTGGCTCAACAGGCGCCACTCGGCCCCGGTGAAGACCCTGGGCACAATATCGAACGGGATGAGACGTTCTGGGCTGCCGCCTTCGCCATAAACTGCGAACGTGATCCCAACTTTGCGAAAAAGCGCTTCCGCTTCAGCATGTTTTTTTGCAAGTGCGTCCACACCCAGCCGATCAATCCAACGCATGATCTCCTGGTAGGGGGCGCGAATAACATCACCTTTCCCGGTCTCATCAAATATTTCGGGCTGTGATGCTATTAAATTCATCCAATGATATTCTGCACCGCAACAATAAGAGTCAAGAAGACCATCGGATGCCTGCAAATGCATCACGCGTGCCCAAAGACAAGGCAGGGCAGCCGGTACGCCGGCGCCAACGCGCTATCCGCAAGAGCCTGGACTGGTTCAGAACTTCAGCGATCCCGCTTTGACACGGTCATAGTCAGCGCGCACCATCATCTCCGTCAGCTCTTCAAGGTGAACCGTGGGCTCCCAGCCAAGTTTTTCCTTGGCCTTGGATGCATTGCCCAGCAGAAGATCGACTTCTGCAGGCCGGAAGAATTGGGGATCTACGCGCACAATAACCTTGCCGGTCTTTTTGTCCGTCGCGGTTGTTTGCTCGCCCTCACCAGACCATTCGAGATCAACATCAAGCGCCTTCGCCGACGCCGTGATGAAATCACGGACCTTGGTTGTGCGGCCGGTCGCCAGAACAAAATCGTCCGCCTCATCCTGCTGCAACATACGCCACATGCCTTCGACATAGTCGCCGGCAAAACCCCAGTCACGTTCCGCTTCGACATTGCCGACACTCAACACGTCCTGTTGGCCCTGGACAATACGGGCAAGCGCAAGTGTCACTTTGCGGGTCACGAATTCAGATCCGCGCAGGGGTGACTCGTGATTGAACAAGATTCCGGATGTCGCAAACATGCCGTAGCTTTCGCGATAGTTCACCACGATCCAATGGGCGTATAGCTTGGCAACCGCATAGGGGCTTCGTGGGTGAAAAGGCGTCTCCTCGTTCTGGGGGGTTTCCTTCACCTTGCCGAACATCTCGGATGTCGACGCCTGATAAAACCGCGCAGTGCTTCCCATGGCGCGCAGAATTTCCAGCATCCGAAGTACGCCCATGCCGTCAACGTCGCCGGTATAGAGAGGCTGATCAAAAGACGTGCCGACAAAACTCTGCGCTGCCAGATTGTAGACTTCGTCGGGGGCTACCTGACTCAGGACACTCGAAATATTTGCGTATTCCAACAACTCAAAAGGAACGATTTCAATGTCGTCCAGCACGCCGAGCTCTTCTAGTCGAGCGGTGTTCAGACTGGCCCCACGGCGCTGCGCGCCATAAACCTTGTACCCTTTGTCCACAAGGAGGCGTGCGAGATATGCCCCGTCCTGCCCCGAGATGCCGGTGATGAGTGCCGACTTGCCCATTCTTCTTCCTTCATACGTCGCCGCTGATGCGGCCCGGTGGCCTCTCATAGCAGGGAAATTCTGACCGCAACAGGCCTATATCCGCAAAAGTCGGTCCGACCGCCAAGCGCAGGTATGGCGTCCCCGAGGGCGGATGTTAACCATCTGCCGATGTCCACGCGTCAGTGCTTGTGAGCAACCCCTGCGCCGCGCGGCACCCGAATGTCATCAACCAGATCCTGGACATAGTCCGGCGGGGCATTGGTCACGCGGCTGACGGCGAATGACACCGCGAAGTTCAACAGCATGCCGATCGTCCCGATCCCCTCCGGCGATATGCCGAACAGCCAGTTCTCCGCGTGATTGAGATCGGGCGATATGAACTTAAAGAAGACGATATACGCGAAGGTGAACAGAAGACCGGTCAACATGCCGGCAATCACCCCCTCCTTGTTCATGCGTTTCACGAAAATGCCAAGCAGGATCGCCGGGAACAAGGACGCCGCTGCGAGCCCAAAGGCGAAGGCAACCACCTGGGCGACAAAGCCCGGCGGATTGATCCCCAGATAGCCTGCGACACCGATCGCAACGGCTGCCGCGATACGGGCATAGAGAAGTTCCTGCCGCTCGGTGATCTCTGGCATGAGGGTCTTTTTCAAGAGATCATGGGAAATCGATGTCGACACCACGAGTAGTAGGCCGGCCGCCGTCGATAGAGCAGCGGCGAGCCCGCCAGCCGCGACGAGTGCGATCACCCATCCGGGCAGGCTTGCGATCTCGGGATTGGCAAGGACAAAGATATCTCTATCGGCATACACCTCATTGGCGCTTTCCGTGGGTGTGTTCGTCAAACGACGTTCCCCGTTCGCACCATTTTCACCATCGTAGCTCGGGCTGCCGCTGAAAGCCGCGCCAGCCGCATATTGGATGACCCCGTCTTCGTTTTTGTCCACCCAACCGATGAGGCCGATCTGTTCCCAGTTTTTGAACCAAGCGGGCGCTTCTTCATAGCTGGTATTGTTGATGGTCTCGACGAAGTTCAGACGGGCGAAAGCAGCCACTGCCGGCGCGGTCGTATAGAGGAGCGCGATAAAGATCAGCGCATACCCTGCGGAGATGCGCGCATCCGAGACTTTCGGGACCGTAAAGAAACGAACAATCACGTGGGGCAGACCTGCTGTGCCGACCATGAGCGCCATGGTAATGGCGAAAACATCAATGGTCGCCTTGGAGCCTTCCGTATAGGGACCGAAGCCCAAGTCCAGCAGCGTATTGTCAAGTTTTGCCAGGACCGACAGGCCGGATCCATCGTCAACCGTTGCGCCAAGCCCCAATTGCGGCACGGGGTTGCCAGTAATCAGGATTGAGATGAAGATCGCTGGCACCATATAAGCGAAGATGAGCACGCAATATTGCGCGACCTGGGTATAAGTGATGCCTTTCATGCCGCCGAGCACCGCATAGACAAACACAACGGCCATCCCAACGATCACACCCAGGGTGATCTCTATTTCCAGGAACCGTGAAAACACAATGCCGACGCCGCGCATCTGTCCGGCGACATAGGTGAATGAGATAAAGATCAGACAGATCACCGCGACAACCCGGGCGGCTTTGGAATAGTAGCGCTCACCAATGAAGTCGGGCACGGTGAACTGTCCAAATTTACGGAGATAGGGGGCGAGCAAAAGCGCCAGAAGCACGTAGCCGCCCGTCCAGCCTAAGAGGTAAACCGATCCGTCATATCCCAAAAAGGCGATGATGCCCGCCATGGAAATGAAGGACGCAGCGCTCATCCAGTCGGCGGCGGTCGCCATGCCATTGGCAACCGGGTGCACGCCGCCCCCGGCGACGTAAAAGTCTTTGGTCGAACCGGCGCGTGACCAAATCGCGATCCCGATGTAAAGCGCGAAAGACGCACCGACGAAAAGGTAGGTCAGCATTGCTGTGCTCATGATCGCCTCCTAGTCGTCATCGACGCCAAAGCGGCGCTCAAGACGTTTCATCAGGATCACGTAAGCAAAGATCAGAGCTACAAAGACATAAATCGCGCCTTGCTGCGCCCACCAGAACCCTAGCTTGAAGCCAAAGAGCGGTATCTCGTTCAGAATGTCGACAAACAGGATCGAGAATCCGAACGAGACCACAAACCAGATGACTAGAAGTCCCCCCAGCAGCTTGAGGTTTGCGCGCCAATAGGCGCGCACAACATCTTCCTTGAGGGTTTCTTCGTCATGTTGTCCATGAGAGGGGAGGTTGTCGCCCTCATGATGATAAATGGTGCCCTTCGCCCCATTCTCCGAAGACCCGTTGTTTTGTTCGCTCACGAAAACCCCTCCCCCACGATTCGATCCACGAAGGAGGGTAAACCGGATAGACCCTAATCTCATATAGGTCTTTGTGAGGCTGTTCTGGTCTCCTATTTGTAGACGAAAACCGCGTCGTCCAGATCGATCTCGGGCAGTTCATCCTTTTCTCGCCAATAGTCCTGGGTATGCTGCCAATCAGGCTTGTTGCCCCGCTTCGGCAAGAGATGCATTGAGCGCATCAAGTAGCCAGGGTTGAAGTTTTCCGGATCCATCCAGGGCAAAAGCTCCATATCCTCATCTTCTTCCCGAAGCGCAGGGGTCACACTTCTGACGCCTTTTTTCTTCATATGGTTGAGGAGACGCGTCACAAAGTCGCCCAGAAGATCCACGCGTAAAGTCCAGCTGGCGCGGAAGTAGCCGAAGACCCACACCAGATTGGGGACGCCGGTGAACATCATGCCGCGATAGGTCACCGTGTCGGCAAAGTCGAGTGGTTTGTTATCAATGCTGAACTCAATGTCACCCAACACAGACAGATTGAAGCCCGTTGCGGTCACAATTATGTCGGCCTCGAGTTCCTTACCGGACTTCAGAAGGATGCCTTTCTTCGTGAACCTGTCGATTTCATCCGTGACGATTGACGCCTTCCCCGATTTGATCCCCTCAAAGATGTCACCGTCGGGCACAAAAGCGATGCGCTGACGCCAGGGCAGATATTTGGGCGTGAAGTGGGTGTCCATGTCGAAATCAGGTCCGAGATATTCCCGCACGCCCGCCAGCAGCTCCTCCTTCACAGCATCCGGTTCTTCAAAGGCCCGCCTCGTGAAGTCTGCCTGGTTATAGAGAATTGCTTTTCGCGTGATCTCATGGATCCAAGCTTCATCAATGTCGAGAACACGCAGCTGGTCTGCCAGCTCGTTCTCGTTGCGTCCGGGGATGAAATATGTGGGTGAGCGCTGCAGCAGAGTCACGTGACTGCAATCACCGGCAATGGCGGGCACCAGCGTTGCGGCGGTCGCACCAGAGCCAATAACGAGAACATTCTTGTCTTTATAGTCGAGGTCCTCCGGCCAGGTCTGGGGATGAACGATCTGCCCCTCAAACTCCTCCATGCCTTCCCATTCCGGCGTGTAACCTTCGGAGTGGCGATAATAGCCTTGGCACATCCACAGGAAGTTCGCGGTGAAATGCACCGGTTCGCCGGTGTCAGTGCGCACGCCGTCAAGTCGATATTGCTGCTCTTCAGACGACCAGTTGGCTGATGTGATCTTGTGACCGTAGCGGATGTGCTGGTCGAGCTCATTTTCCTCAATCACCTCGCCCATATAGGTGAGTATCTCTTCGGCGCTCGCAATGGGGGCCCCGGTCCAAGGCTTGAAACGGTACCCAAAGGTATAAAGATCACTGTCGGAGCGAATGCCGGGATAGCGGTGCATGTGCCAAGTCCCGCCAAAGCTCTCAAGGCTTTCCAACACGACGAAACTCTTGTCCGGACACTGTTCCTTCAGGTGATAGGCGGCGCCGACACCGGAAATGCCTGCGCCAACGATTAGAACGTCAAAATGTTCGGTCTTCTGATCCGCCGGTTTCACCAGGGTGTCTGTATCGGCCATTCTCAAGCTTCCTCGGCTTATTGTTTATGTTGGCGCTGATCGTAAACTGACAAAACGTCAGTTGATATGAGCTATATCAAGAACCGACCCGCTCTTGCGGGAAAATGACTGAATCTGAGGGAAAAAGCGCAACTGGGAGAGCGGCGAACAAGGCAAAATAGGTACACTTTCCTACACCCTATTGTCGCCGATTAAGCGCGGGCGCTTGAACACTTAAATGTCATTTCTGGCGAGATTCTCGTGAAAAGATGTGTCCACCTCGCATGCTAGAAACGCGCGCAGGCTCCCCCATTTATTCAACAGACCTCACCGCCTCGGAGACCCTATGGCTTCGACAATTGAACAACATGTTGGTTGCAGACTGGCACATGCGCGGAGCGCGAAAGGCTATACGCCCCGCGAACTCGCGTTGCTCCTGTCAGTGTCTGAGCCGCTTATCGGTGAGATGGAAGCAGGTGAGGTTGGTCTCAGTCTGCGGTTGCTCGCCGACGCCGCCAACGCCCTCGACGTGCCGCCGAGCTTTTTTCTTGAGGGCTTCCAATCCGACGTCATGGACAATACAGATACGGCGCGACACCGGTCCGAAATCTCCGCGATTGCTGCGCGAATAGGGGAGCGACGCGTTCCCCTGCTTCTCAAATTGTCTCAAGCTTTGGAGGAGTCTCCCGGTCTTTGATGGCGGGGTTAGGCGTCACGAGGTAGACGGAAGGATGCCCGAAGGCCTCCTCCCTTTCTGTTCTCAAGAACAAGCTCCGCACCATGTGCCTGGATAATCGACCGAGCAATCGACAGTCCGAGCCCCGCACCGCCGGTCGCCTTGTTGCGGGAGACTTCCAGGCGGACAAAGGGTTTTAGCACCTCTTGTAAGTCGGGCTCTGGAATGCCGGGACCGTTGTCGTCGACGCAAATGCGAACGGCTTCCCCGTCCAGGTCCAACGACAACGTGACCTCTCCCCCATATTTCAAACCATTGTCAATCAGGTTGCGGAGCGCACGCCGTAGGGATACGCGTCGACACAGTGTCACAACCGCCTCACCCTCAGCGTATGTCACCGCATGTCCCGCGTCGCGATAGTCATCGGTCAAACTTGTGAGCAGGGCGTTCACGTCAACGCGGTGAAGCTCTTCCATTCCCGAGGCGTCTTCCGCCCAGGTCAGGATTTCTTCGATCATCACCTTCATCTCATCCAGTGTTATAATCACCTTGGCGCGCTCGCCCTCAGGCTCCATGGCCTCTGCGCGAATGCGCAATGATGTGAGGGGAGTCCTCAGGTCGTGACCTACGGACCGGAGCATCGTGCGTTGTGTCTCAATCATTCGGGTGAGCCGTTCTTGCATCGAGTTGAAAGCGGCGATCGCGGCTCTGAGGTCGGAAGGCCCCTCTTCCTTCAATGTGATCCCCTGTCCGCCGCGCCCGAGACGATCTGCTGCGTTTGTCAGATTCGTCAGAGGACGGGTGACACGTCGGGCGAAGAAGACGACCATCAATATGGTGAGGAGGACCAAGCCGCCCGTTGCCAGAAAAACTCTGGGCGTCATGTTCTCTAAGGGATAATGGCCGGTGACGCCGTTGACCCATCTTCCATCTGACAACTGAACTGACATCACCATGCTTTCAAAACCCGGACCCGGCGGGCCTCTTGGGTCCGGCGGGGGGCCGAGATGCGGGGGCGGCGGGCCAGGCGGCCGCTGCCGTTCGCCGCGCAGAATTGCATCTGGCGGCGGCACCAACCTGCGCTGAAAATCGGGCGGGCGCAAAGCGCTACCACGGCACACCTGCACGGTTTCAACCACAATATTTCTGGCTTGCAAGAAATCACCAAGCTGGGCTTCATACGAGGGCAGACACTCACTTGCTATGAGCCTCGTGAACAGTGGCACAGAGCCAACCTCCAAGCGAAGTGGCGGGGTGGCGCCGATACGCTCAGGGTCATGCCTTACAGGTGTACCAGAGAGAATGTGCTCGGTCCGTTGCGCCATCTTTTCGATTGCGGCGGCATATAGAATAGAGCGGGCCTGCAGGCGACGCTCACCAATGATGAGAAAGACATTGACGACCTGTGAAACAAGCAGAACAGCAACAAATAGGGCAATGAGCTGTGCCGGTAGAGTCCGAAGTCGAAGTCGGTTAATCACGGCGCGTCAGACTGGGTCACAAATCGGTACCCGCCGCCCCAGACGGTCCGAATATAGGTCGGTTCTTTCGGATTGGGTTCTATCTTTCGGCGAAGTCTGCTGATCATGTTATCGATGCTTCGCTCAAACGGGAGCGCATCGCGCCCCTTCGTCAGATCGATCAGATCATCGCGAGTGAGGATGCTATCGCTGTGGTCGAGAAACACCGTGAGCAACTGTATCTCGCCGGCACTCAGTGGAACGATGATCCCTTCTTTGTCGGTGAGCTCACCCTTGTGCAGATTCAGAACCCAAGAGCCAAAATGTTTCAGGTGGGATGAAGAGTTTGTTTCATCAGAGTTCTGACTGCGGCGAAGCACTGCTCTTATTCGCGCAACAAGCTCGCGAGGATTGAAGGGCTTGGTCACATAGTCGTCTGCACCCAGTTCAAGCCCAACGATGCGGTCTGTATCCTCGGTCAACGCTGTAAGCAGGATAATTGGCAGGTCCTGCGTTTCGCGCAAATGGCGACAGAGGCTAAGGCCATCTTCGCCGGGCATCATAATGTCGAGGACAACGAGATCGATCGGGTCAGATTTGATCAGGGACCGCGCTTGTCTGGCGTTTTCAGCCAGCGAGACGGAAAACCCGCTGCGCTGCAAATGCGCGCCGAGTGCTTCTCGAATGTCCGGTTGATCATCCACAACCAGAATCCGGGAGAACCGCTCCATACTTCGACAACCCCTATCTTTTGCCGAGTGTTCAATCTCTCAACACAGGGCGGGCAAGCAATCGCCCTGTGCCAATTGGTCTTTCTTAGAAGCTATATCGCAACGACACGATTCCTTGCGTTTCCTGCGTATTGTTCACGCTGATGCCATTCACCGTGATGGGCGCATATCCATAATTGACACCGAGATTGACGGACAATCCGCGCGCAATGTCATAGGCAGCGCCAAAGGCGGCGGATACTTCTTCCTGGCCCTCTACCTCGCCATAATGACCTTCAAGGGAAAGGCTCGTGACACCCATTTTGGTCTGGGCACCTGTCGACACATACCAGCGCTCAAGATCGACCGCGGTCGCTGCAAGCTCCTCATAACCGACGCCTAAGTCAAACCTGGAACTGCCGTAGATAAACTCGGCGACAGCACCAACTGCCTGCGTGTCGAAGACGGTTGATCCGTCCGCTGAGGTATAGGTCCCCTCCGAGTAGCGGCCCGTGAACCTATAATCCTTGTTACCAAGCGGTCGTTGGAACATGAGGCCAACATCGATATTTGCATCTTCGTCAATTGTACCGCTGAGTACGACCGGACCGTAGCGACCAACATAAGATCCGCCTAAATCATCCAGCGCACCATATGTTCCGTCGAAGGCCAATTCAGCGTTCCCGGCGCCTCGCAGACGCCTTGTTTCTTCTCGAACTATGCCCGACACATTGCCGCCGATGAGCGTACCCCACACACCGCCGACATAGGCCGCAACGTTATCAGTGTAATGGTCGTCGGTATCCTCAGTTGCGTATTGACCAAAATAGGCCGCACCCACCGTCAGCTGATTGGCCGTCTGTGTCTCCGCACTCACCTGGAAGTTCCCGGTGAAGTTGTAGTCTTCGCGGTCATCGCTCTCGAGTTCAACGGACACAGGAAGGTCGATTGTTCCCCTGAGTTCAAATGTGACATCACCTACTTCTGTCGCCAGAGGCTCTTCAAAGAAGGAGAGTCTCTCATAGTTCAGGGAAACCCCATCGGCGTAAGCAGCAGTGGCCAGCCCTATGAGCGCGGTCGCGGAGACAGAGGACAGCAAGATTTTCTTTTTAATTGCGATCATTGCTTAAGCCCTCTTCACGAACAGTGTCTGATAGGCTTGGCGTGCGATGGCACGGCCGGCTTTCATCGCCTGAGTATGATCCAGTTCCCAATGAACGCCTCCATAAAGCCGCGAGAGACCGTTCTCTTCCGCCGCTTGGCTGAGGCTTGTCCATCGGCGCGTCACACCGGTGAGCTGCGGCCAGAGCACCTGATCCGGCGACCTTCCAGAAAACGTCACCTCGTCACGACCGAGCACATGCGCAATCATTTCCGCGCCGGCAGCTCCAAAGGTCGAATGCCCCGACGTGTAAGCCGGAAACTCCGGTGTCGGAATGTAACTCCGCCAATTGGACTGTGCTGCAACTCGCGGATCGGGATTGTGGAACTTTGGCGCTCTAACGCGAATGGCGCTCTCCGGTCTGATGATGTCGTGATGATATTTGCTGTCCCACGCACTGATGGACGCATCGCACTGGGTCATGCCCATCAGGGCAAACGCTCTTGCGAGCTCGATAAAGCTCAGCTGTTGATCCTGGAGAAGCTGAATGCCGATATAGATAAAATGACCCGGCGGGGTAATGCCCCAGGGCCCATCCTCCCAGAACAGTGCAATTTCGGATTGATCCGCCGTGCGGATCTCACTGTCTCCACCACCAAGTGCCTTGATGGTGGCAAACTCATTGGCGAATTCAGGGCTTTTTGGATCATAAAAGTCAATTGCGCGGAACTGCGACCCAGATTTCATGGTCCAGGGTTTGATCTTTCCATGCCCCGGAAACAAGCCGCGGTCAAAGGAACCAAAAGCAGGTCCTGGCGATGCGGCATAGAAGGGGCCCGTTGGGCTCCAGCGCAGTTCATCCGGGCGACGCTGGTATCGGCCCAGGTAGAAGTTTGCCTCACTGGGCTCAGAGCCGTCATCGGTCCGCATGTCGACAATGTGTTTGCCGACGCGTTCCCCCCACTCAATCCCCAATTGTTTCGCTTCGCCATCGGGGAACCGGGCCAGGAACGCCCGCCGCTCAAAGATGAAGGGTTGTTGGAAAGCTTCTGCAGCGCCAATTGCGAACGCAACGCCGTAGGCTATTTCGGGATCAGCACCGGCGGGGCCGGCACCGACTCCAAATGGCTCATCATAGGTTTGCGTAATGCCGTTTGCTGCCAAGAAGCCGGCAGCCATGGGCAGAGAAAAATTGTAAGCAGCGCGCGGTGGCGGCACACGCTGATCTCGCACCTGCTGCATCACCACATCGGTCCAATGGAAGACCGTGTTCTGATTTTTTGGTTCGAGAATCTGTGTCAGGTATGACGATGAGGACCCGAAAGATCCCACGCAACCGGCGGTGGCCAGCACCGACGTCGCAGCCGCGCCCATCAATACTTGGCGCCTTGATGCAAGCATATCGATATTCTCCCAGTTCGACGCAAGCAAAAGAAGCCTAGGCGAGATACCGGGCCAACATGTCCCAGCTACGCCTTTTCTTCCGCAAATTTGTATCAGCGCTGATACAAATGCCCTTCCGCCTCCAAATTAGGCGTCTGTTGTTAAAATCCCCTCACCAGCTTACAGCCTGGAGAGGGGATTTCGTTAGATATTTCGAACTAATTTTGGGGTGTGTCGGCGACGCCGCCAGTGCTCACCACAGATCGTATTTCTGCAGTTCTGCCCGCCCGACAACCATGTGGTGCACTTCGTCGGGACCGTCCGCGAATCGAAGATGGCGCATATCGGTATAGAGACCGGCCAACGGCGTCCATTGAGAAATCCCCGCGGCACCATGCATCTGGATTGCCTGGTCAATGATCAGACAGACTTTTTCAGGCACCATCGCTTTGACCGCGCTGACATAGACCCGAGCTTCCTTGTTGCCGAGCACATCCATCGCTTTTGCCGCCTGCAACACGGCCAGTCGCATGGCATTGATTTCGATCCGCGCGCGCGAAATCACCTCGACATTTTTACCCAGCTTCGCGATGGGCTTACCGAAAGCCTCCCGGGACCCGGCCCGCTTGACCATCAATTCCAATGCCTTTTCGGCCTTGCCGATGGAGCGCATGCAGTGATGGATACGACCCGGACCGAGACGCACCTGAGAGATTTCAAAACCGCGTCCTTCGCCAAGGAGGATATTCTCCTTCGGCACGCGGACATTGGTGAATTTGATGTGCATGTGGCCGCGGGGTGCATGGTCTTCACCGAACACCTGCATGCCTTCCAGCACGTCCACACCCGGCGTGTCCATGGGAACCAGAATCTGCGATTGCTGTTTGCTCGGTGCCGCATCCGGACTTGTCTTCACCATCGTGATCATGACCTTACAGCGTGGATCGCCAGCGCCGGAGATGTAGAACTTCTCGCCGTTGATGACCCATTCGTCGCCTTCGAGGACTGCACTGGTACTGATGTTCTTCGCGTCGGACGAAGGAAGACCTGGTTCCGTCATGGCATAGGCTGACCGGATTTCGCCGTTCAAGAGTGGTTTCAACCATTGCTCTTTCTGTTCCGGCGTTCCAACCCGTTCCAAGACCTCCATGTTGCCGGTGTCCGGCGCACTGCAGTTAAGTGACTCAGACGCCAGCGGCGACTTGCCAAGCTCAGCGGCGATATAGGCATAGTCCAGATTGCTGAGGCCTGCGCCGGATTCATCGTCAGGCAGGAAGAAATTCCAGAGGCCCGCTTCTTTTGCTTTGTCTTTTGCGCCTTCGAGGAGCTCAAGCTGGCGGGGATGCCAACTCCACCGATCTTCTTTCTCGTCATTGAGCTTGATGAACTCTTCGGTGATTGGATCGACATTTTCGGCAATGTGCTTTTGAACAGCGTCCATGAGAGGCCGCGCCTCTTCAGACATGGCAAGTTGAAACAGATCTGCATCGACGTCTGACATGTATTTCCCCCTGATCAGGACATTTGTTTTTCTGTGTTGGTTTATGCCTGACAAGGTACACATTTAGAGCCGGATGCGAACCACCAATCTCGATTTCGGTGTTCGAGACTGCTTGTTCTTGACGCTTCAGCTCGCTTTTTCGACGAGATAGGTCGCGGATGCTTCAAGGGTTTCGCCAGGCAGCAGTGTTTGCATTTGGCCAGGCGCGCCCGCGCGGTTCAGCGCATCCGGCATATGGGAGACAGGCTCCGCACAGAAGAAATCCGCGCCGCGCGGGGCGTAAATGTGCAGAAACTTGAGCGCCTCTGACGCAATGACGCGAATAAGGAGATCTTTTCGCGCGATGGTGAACTTACCGTCCCAGCCGGTGAAACAATTGTCGAGCGTGACGTCGTCCGGTAGATGTTGCTGGGACCAATAGTCTTGCGAACTGCATGCTTCATGTCTTGTGGGGAGCAGATCGTCCGAGACATTCCATTTTCCCGCAACATGCGCGGTGAAGAGATCGGCGGCGCTGCGCGGGAAGTAGGGATGAAACCCCAAGCCCGCGGGCATTGAACGATCTGACGTATTTTTGAGGCAGACCGTGTGGACCATTCGCATCCCGGCAAGCTCATAGTGCTGGCTCGCGTCAAAAGCCCACGGCCAGTGGCCGGGCTCTGGCAAATGACAAAGCGACAGAATGGCTGATCTGTCGGTCTGCTCTTCGACGGTCCATTCCGCTATCCAGCCCTCACCATGGAGCGCGTGGGCCTCGCCAGCTATCGCCGGTGTCAGATGAAGAAACTCGTCGCCGACCCTGGCGCGCCCCTGGGCGATGCGATTGCAATAGGGGAGCAGAACAAATGCCGCTGGATCGCTCGGCGCTGCGATGACATCCGGCGCTTGTTTCAACACCGGCGTCCCAAATGCGTCAAATGAAATGATCCCGCCCCCGTTCGAAGGCGAGATCACCAAATCTAACTCATCTGTTTGGAGGCGCAGATTGGACACGCAAGCAGACGCCCTTACTCAGCCGCCTGCATCTCATTTGATTCTTTGCTGTCCGATATCAGTCTAAACTCCGAAAAGTCCGGATCGTGCATGTCGTTCAGATAGCGGTCTGGCGAAAACGGATAGAGGTTCGGAACGCCTGACTTATCGAAGTACCAGCTGTCGCACCCACCGCTGGCCCAAACCGTGGTCGGCACGCGTGCCTGCATCTCTGCATTGTAGTCTTCAAAGGCAGACTGTTTGGGCGCAATCGCTTCAAGACCTTCGTCCCGCATCTTATCGAGCATCGAAATCACATAATCGACCTGATGCTCGGTGATGGTGATGAGAGACAGATTTCCAACCGGACCGGTCGGACCTTCCAGCATCCAGAAGTTGGGGAAGCCAGGCATGCTTACAGCCCTGTGCGCGCGAGGGGAGCCGTCCCAGGCTTCACCGAGATCGCGGCCGTTTTCACCGGTCACCTTGGTTGGCAGAATAAAGGAGGTCGCATCGAAACCTGTTGCGAGCACCAACACATCCAGCTCGTGGGTTTTGCCGTCGACGGTCTTAATGCCCTCGGGCACAATGCGTTCAATCCCTTCCGTTATCAGATTGGCATTGTCGCTTGTGATCGCCGGATAGAAATCTGAGCAGAAAATGAGCCGCTTACAAGCCGCCTGATAATCAGGCGTCAGTTTCGCACGGAGCTCCGGGTCTTTGACTGCGTCGTCAAGATGCTTGGAACAGGCGTCCTGGATTTTGGCGAGTTCCTTTTGGTCGCCCACTGTGGCCTGACCAAAATGCTTCACCATTGTCTTGAAGTAGAAGTTGTACGTGATCTTTTGCAAAGCGGGGAAGGTGCGCATGAGCCACTTGGTGATACCCCAATATTCTCTCTGCGGCAGGGGGATCATCCATTGCGGCGTGCGCTGGAACACGTTCATCGTGCCGACTTTGCTTGTGATCGCTCCGATGATCTGCGCAGCCGTTGAGCCGGTTCCGATAATGCCGACCTTCTTTCCTTCCAATGGCACGGAGTGATCCCACCGGGCGGTGTGGAACATGTCGCCTGCAAAACTATCCAGACCGTCAATCTTTGGAAGCACAGGATTGTGCAACACGCCCGTTGCGGAAATGACAATGTCGTAGTGTTCCACGTCCCCGGCACCGGTTGTCAGACGCCATTGCGGGCCCTCATAGGTTAGGTCGGTGACCGGCGTGTTGAACCTTACAATGTCGGTGACGCCGAAATCCTTCGCCGTCTTTTCCATATAGGCCTGGATCTCGGGACCATAGGAGAAGCGATGGGTCCAGTCCGGGTTCAGCGCGAATGAAAAAGAGTACCAGCGAGACGGCACATCACATGAGAGGCCGGGATATTGGTTTTCGCGCCAGGTGCCTCCAACCTTGTCTGTTTTCTCATAGACAATGAGGTCTGTGTAGCCAGCCTTGCGCAGTTTCACGACGGCGGCGATGCCAGACATGCCCGCACCAATGATCGCGATTCTTGGCTGCGTTCCTGCCTTTGCCCAGCTGGTTTCCTGACCACCAGACATGTCATTCACGTGCACATTCATTGAGGCATCCTCCATCATCGCTTCTTTTTAACGATATTACCCAAAGCATGATCCACTATTGACGGTCTGTCAATAGTGGATTTAGACTGGCCCAACGGTCGAAAATCTGCAGGAAATGAGCCAGTAATGTCGAGTAAGCCCCAAAGACGCCGCCGCACCCCGGAAATGGCACGAGAAGAAATCATCGACGCAACCGCGGCTGCATTGGCTGATACGGAGTTTGGAGGTCTCACGGTGGACGTGATCATGCGGCGCACCGACATGACGCGATCCTCCTTCTACCATTACTTCAAGAGTGTGGATGACCTGGCCTTGGAGTTTCTGGACCGGTTTGAAGAGGCCATCCGCCAACCTGTCGATGCATGGCTCGAGGGAAAAGGAAGCGACAATTATCTGGACGATACCCATCTGCATCTCACCGACATGTTCATTGCGATGGATGCTCACCGAACAGCGATGCAGGCACTTGAGCGCGCGTCCAACAACAATGCACAGGTCTATAGTGAATGGCGTGAACGCGTTATCGACTATTTCATCGAGAAAACTGCACGGTTTATTCGGCAACAAATCATGCTTGGACGATCGACGGTTTCTGATCCGGATCGCACCGCGCGTGCACTCATCCTCATGAACAATGCCCTCTCAATCGACAATATGCTTCGAACCGAACCAGACGATGCCAGCGCGATAGGCAAAACCTCCGCCGACATCTGGAATGCCGCCATCTACGGCCAATAGAGAGGCAACGGGTCTCTACCAGGTCTTGTGAATCGCATGGAGACGTATCACGATGTCCTAAGAGTGACATTGAAGGATACCCAATGCCCCGATTTGTGAGCGTTTATGTGCGCACAGTCGACGCCGTCAACTATCGCATCGGGCGCGTCATGATGTACGGCATCTTCGTCATGATGGGCATTCTGCTCTGGTCCTCCATCTCCAAGACATTCTTCCTGCCGTCGCTTTGGACGCTGGAAGTCGCACAGTTCGCTATGGTCGCCTATTACATTATGGGCGGGCCCTACTCCATTCAGCTCGGCTCCAACGTGCGTATGGATCTCTTCTATGGCAATTGGTCGGTTCGGAAAAAAGCCTGGTTCGATAGTTTCACCGTCCTCCTGCTGATCTTCTACCTCGGGGTCTTGTTCTATGGCGCGATCGATAGCACCAGCTATTCTCTGCAATATGGTGAGCGCAATCCGACCGCCTGGCGGCCCTATCTCTGGCCGATCAAGGTCATCATGACGATCGGCTTCTTTCTGATGCTGCTTCAGGCCATCTCTGAACTCTGCAAGGATATTGCCAAAATCAGAGAGGTCGAACTCTGATGTCCTATGAGCTGATCGCCATCTTGATGTTCTCCTCCATGATGCTGATGCTCATGACCGGGCAACGGGTTTTCGGGGCGATCGGGGCTGTGGCTGCGATCGCCGCCCTGACGCTCTGGGGCACAGGCGGTTCGCTCATCCCCTTCTCCTCAGCCATGAAATTGATGAAGTGGTATCCGCTTCTCACGCTGCCCATGTTTATTTTCATGGGCTATGTGCTGTCGGAGTCAAAGATCGCCGACGACCTTTACAGAATGTTCCATGTGTGGATGGGCCCCATCAATGGGGGGCTCGCGATCGGCACCATCAGCCTGATGGTCCTTATCTCTGCCATGAACGGGCTCTCCGTCGCTGGCATGGCCATCGGGGCCACCATCGCGCTACCCGAGCTCCTGCGCCGGGGCTATGACAAAAGAATGGTGACCGGGGTTGTGCAAGCCGGCTCGTCACTCGGCATCCTGGTGCCGCCGTCCGTTGTCCTCGTGCTCTATGCCATGATTGCGCGGCAGCCGGTGGGCCAACTCTGGCTCGCCGGTGTTATGCCAGGCCTGATGATGGCTGCTATGTTCATCGCCTACATCTATTTCCGCTGCCGACTTAATCCGACGCTTGGCCCCGCGCTGCCGCCGGAAGAACGCAACGTTCCGTTGTCCGAGAAACTGCGTCTTTTGCGAGCAGGGCTGCTGCCGGTTGGCATCTTTGCGGCGATGATGGTTCCATTCGTTAACGGCTGGACGTCTTTGGTCGAAAGCTCTGCCATTGGGGCCCTCACAGCCTTTGCCGCAGCCGTCATCAAAGGCCGCATGACCCGGTCTGTCTTTGAAGTCTCGGTCCGTCAGACGCTTGCGATCTCCTGCATGTTCATGTGGATCATTCTGGCGGCGCTCGGATTTGGGGCTGTGTTTGACGGGCTGGGGGCTGTCCGCGCCATTGACAATCTGTTTACGGATCAATTGGGACTGAACCCATGGATGATCCTTATCCTGATGCAGCTCAGCTTTTTGCTAATGGGGACGTTCCTGGACGATACGGCAATGCTTGTCATTGTCGCGCCGCTTTATGTTCCATTGGTCGGCGCGCTCGGATTTGATCTCATTTGGTACGGCATCCTCTACACCATCACCACGCAGATCGCCTATATGACGCCGCCATTTGGTTACAATTTGTTTCTCATGCGCGCCATGGCGCCACCCGAAATCGGTCTGAAGGACATTTACAGTTCCATCCTCCCGTTCGTTATGGTGATGTTATTGGCACTGACCCTCATTATGGTCTTTCCGCAGATCGCCCTCTGGCTGCCAGAGGTCGTCTACGGCAGATAGGCAGAACTTCAAAAGGAGCTGCACTCACGTACCAAGAAGCGCGTACCCATCTGATCAACAAGGAGACGAGACATGACGACAAGACGTAAGTTTCTGACCACAGCCGGTGTCGCCGGTGCTGCCACATTGGCCGCGCCCGCCGTGCATGCGGACACAACCATCCGATGGCGGATGCAGACCTATGCGGGACCTGCCCTCGCGGAACATGTCATCAAGCCGGCAATTGACAGCTTCAATAAGATAGCCGGAGATGAAATGCAGATCGAACTCTTCTTTGCCGATCAGTTGGTGCCAACCGGCGAACTTTTCCGCGCCATGCAAAACGGCACGATTGACGCCGTTCAGTCTGATGACGACTCGATGGCGTCCCCAACGGAAGTGACCGTGTTTGGCGGATACTTCCCCTTCGCGTCTCGCTACAGCCTCGATGTGCCTGTCTTGTTCAATCAATACGGTCTGAACGAAATCTGGGATGAGGAATATTCAAAGGTCGGCGTGAAGCATTTGTCGGCTGGCGCGTGGGACCCGTGTCACTTTGCAACCAAAGATCCGATCCGCAGTCTGGAAGATCTGAAAGGTAAACGCGTGTTTACCTTCCCGACAGCCGGGCGTTTCCTCAGTCAGTTCGGCGTCGTGCCAGTCACGCTTCCCTGGGAAGACATCGAAGTGGCGGTCCAGACGGGAGAGCTCGACGGTGTCGCCTGGTCCGGCATTACTGAGGATTATACGGTCGGTTGGGCGGATGTGACGGACTACTTCCTCACCAACAATATTTCCGGTGCCTGGGCCGGATCCTTCTTCGCCAATATGGACAAGTACAACGAACTGCCCGACCACCTGAAAGAGCTGCTCAAGATCACCATGGACAGCTCCCACTATTACCGTCAGTGGTGGTATTGGGGCGGCGAGGCATCGCTTCGCGTCAATGGCACCAAGATGGAGCTCACCTCGATTCCGGACGAAGAATGGGCAACTGTCGAAGCGGCTGCGCTCGTCTTCTGGGATGAGATCGCCGCAGAGTCGCCGACCAAGGCGAAGGTTGTCGACATCTTCAAGAAGTATAATGCGGATATGCAAAAGGCGGGACGCCCCTACCGCTATAGCTAACTCCTTCAGGGGCGCTCGACCGGCGCCCCTGACGCCTCCCGAGGCGCTACCCGTCCGCTAGCGCTTTCTTTTTGATCTTCTTGGCGAGTGACCATTTGTGCACCTCCGTGGGACCGTCATAGATGCGGAAGGCCCGCACCTCGCGGAACAATTGCTCCACGATCGTGTCGCCGGTGACCCCCATGCCGCCCATGACCTGCACACATCTGTCTGCCACCCGAAAGAGTGCTTCCGACACAGACACTTTGGTCATGGAACTCTCGACATTCCCGTCTTCTCCGCGATCCAGCGTCGCCGCACACCAATCGATCATTAGCTCAGATTGTTTCAGGTCGATCTGATTTTCAGCCAGCATGAAACCGACACCCTCATGGTCGATCAGAAGCTTGCCAAAGGCCTCGCGTCGGCAGGCATATTCGGTGGCGATCTCCTGCGCCCGCACCGCAACGCCATACCAGCGCATGCAATGAGAGAGGCGTGCGGGCGCCAGACGCACCTGTGCAAAACGAAAACCCTGCCCCGGCTGGCCCAACATCTGATCGGCCGACACTCTTAGATTGTCGATGGTGATCTCCGCATGGCCGCCTGGCATGGAACTATCAATGGTCTCCAGCACGCGGGTGATCTTGATCGCCGGGTCGGGCAGGTCCACCAGAAACATGCACGCACCCTGTTCGGAGTTCGCCATCACGATGCCGACCTTGGCGCCATCTGCCCCGGTGATGTAAGTCTTCTTGCCATTGATGACCCAATGATTGCCATCGAGCTTTGCTTCTGTCTGCATCATGGAGGGATCAGACCCGGCGCCACCGTCTGCCGACGGTTCTGTCATGAAAAAGGCCGACCGCGCCTCGCCGCTCACCAAAGGTGCGAGGAAGCGCGCCTTCTGTTCTTCACTGCCCGCTTTTCCCAGCAGAAACATGTTTCCTTCGTCGGGTGCCATGGTGTTGCACGCAACAGGCCCCAGAGGAGAGAGGCCTGATTTTTTGAGAATGTAGGCTGTTTCAACCTGGCTAAAGTGGCCCCCGTCACTTCGGATATGCGGGGTCATGACGCCGGCATTAATTGCCTTGTCCCGCATCTCCCGGACAAGTTCTTCCGTCGGGCCGTGGGAACCGGCGCGGGGGTCGCTCTCGTAGGGCGCGATCTCAGTCCGCACGAAGGTCTCTACGCGGTCACCAATGTCGCGCGCCGCTGCTGATACAGTTTCTGTCATTCCGGTCGATATCCGTTTGTGAGGTTAGTGAGAAAGAGAGCGCGCCGCTGCGCTCAAGGCCAGAGGTCTCCGGCACATCAGAAAACGTTCCGCCTCCTCCGCCTTGCCCTGCCGGGTGAGCGCAAACGCCATTGCAAGCTCAATCAGATCGCGCTGCGCGCGGCTGCCCCCAATACGCGCATGATCCGAGAGCGCTTGCGTGAGATGCTCGATGGTCAATGTCCAATCCTTCTTGGCAAAAGCCGAAAAGGCCTGGCCCAGGATGCGCACAAGGTCTTCGGCAGGCCCATTTGCTTTTTCAATGATTGTCGCAACCCCCTCTGCGTTGCCGGCCATGGCATGGGCGAGGGCTGCATGAATATCGGCGAAGGCGAGGCGCGGTTTCGGGAAACGAGCTGTCGCGTATTCGCTAATCGCCTGCCAACGCTCTGGCGGCACATCGACGCCTGCAAGCTCTGCCCGACACAGAAGCGCTGGCATGTCGGTGACAACATTAAGCGCAGGCCCTGTGCCTGCATTTGGATCGATCGCGGTGTCCGCCATTTGCCACATGGTCTCAATGTCGCCCTCAGCCAAAGCCCAAAGCGCGATGTGCCAGGCAAGATGGCAGTACATAGCGCCTTGCGGGTCATAGTCGGTGATCCAGTCTTTGAGGTAGCTCAACCCCGCTGTGGTCTCCCCCATTTCATAATGAAGGTGTGCACGATGATGGGATCCGTTTGCGTTTCGCGGATTGATCGCGAGTGAGCGTTCGATCGACCACGCCGCTGGCTCTAGCTGTCCTGCCTCCATCTGGGAGAAGGCGTGCGTGGAGAGGAACCACCAATCATCCCCATAATGGGGTGCAAGGAGAGAGGAGAGAGCCAGGTTTTCAGCCTCCCGCCCCGGCTGCCCGCCAAACCCAATCAGACTGAAGACGCCGAGACAGGCCTGTGCGACCAGCACGTCGCGCGGATATTCCTGCAGGTGCTTATGCGCCAAACCATAGACACCCTCGTTTTTGCCTTCGAGGAGCGACCCGATAATTTGCAGATGCCCTTTCTCCTGGGAACTGAGACCTTCGGCACATTCTTTGGCTTTGGCATAAGGCTCCCGCCCGCTGACGCCGCGCCCTTCCACCTGACGGGTGCGCGCGATGGCGAGGTGCGCCAGTGCAAAGCTCTCATCTTCGTTGATGGCTTCCTGATAGGCTTCTTCAGCACCCGGCGCCGCGGCGAGATTACACTCCAGCCCGCGCACATAGGCATCGCGCGCCTTGGCCGAACTTGTTGTCAGCGGATTTCCGTATTGGTCTTTTTGCATGCATCACTCCCCAGAGCGCAAATACTGCATCGCGCCGCTGATACATAGCACAAAGCTGCAATACAACCGATCGGTAGCGACCTGTAGGAGGAGATGGTGTCCCAATAGACTCAGGACACAAGCTTACCTTCGGGGCTCCCTAGGGAGCTGTGCTTGATAAGGGCAATTGTGCAGAGCAGGCCGACACCAAGTTCAAACACGGTTACCGCAATGAGGGTCGAAGAGGGCAGCCCATCCAGCAACATGCCCATCACGCGGGACGCTCCATAGGAGAGGTACAGCACTGTCGCAAAAGTGAGTGCGGTGAAGGTCAATCGTGAGACGAATGCGCCAAGCACGACAACGAAACCAATGGCGAAAAGTGCCCCGCCTGCGGCGCGCAGCTCACTCAACAGACTCTCACTGGCCGGCACCGTGATGCCGCTGGTTGCATGAAAGGCAACCGGCTCAAACAGGATGGCGCCGCCTATCCCTATGCCGATCAACCCCGCGAGGATCAACAGAGTCTTTAATCCAAATGAGCTCTTCATAGTCCCTGTCCTTTCAAAACCGTTTCAGGTTTCACGCTGTCGCGAGCTTTAAGCATGCTGAGAGGTAGACGGCCGCCGTCAGCGCAGAGGCGCTGCCGCGGACCCAATTCCAAAATGTCCAACGGGGGTAGTAGACGTCCGTCCAGTAGGCGGCGCCTTCGGGACTGTCATAGGCTTGCGCCTCCAGCTTGGTGTTCATCGGTACATTGAAGACGAGAGTGACACCCATGACGCCGACGGAATAGATGATCGCCGCCACGACCAACTCAGCGACGCCACTGCCTGCATGGTAGAGATAGGCGTAAGCACCCAAAGCTGCCGACACACCCCACATGCCGACGAGCAGGACCATGAAAATGGTCTTGTATACTTCTCGGTTGATGCCCTGCATCACCTCTACGCCGGCGCTTGTGCGAGCGCCATTCAGCGACCGCATGACAAAGTCGGAAAAGGTCAGAAAGACACCGGCGACGAGTGCTGTTGAGATGAGCGAGATTTCGCTGATGAGAAGAAGCCAAGTTTGCGTCATAACGCGTTCCTTTGTTTGGGTGGATTAGTAGGAAAGACCAGGCGATGCGCGGAGATGGGTGTCGTCTGTCATCTGCTTCAGCATCACGCTTGCGACGTCCGCCCGTGAGATTTTGAGCGACAGGTCTTTTTCCGTCTGCGGGAACGCAAACTTGTAATCACCTGTCACAGGGCCGTCGGTAAACGCGGCGGGCCGCACATTGATCCAGTCAAGATTGCTCTTCCGAATGACGGCTTCCTGTTCTTCATGGTCGGCCATGGCCGGTTTGAGCAACCATCCAAACATGACGTGCTTCCAGAAAAAGTTGAGATGCGTGTGACTGTCACCCGCGCCGAGTGTTGACTGACTGACGAGACGGCGCACGCCATGGCGTTCCATCGCGTCGACAATGTGTTTGGTGCCCAATGCCCGAACGCCACCCTTGCGGCCTGCGCCCAGAGCGATGAGCACCGCATCGTGACCTTCAACAGCGCGGTCAACTGCCACCGGATCAAGCACGTCGCCCTCAATCAAACGCAAGTTTTCATGGTCGACGCTCAAGGCCGATGCATTGCGCAGAAAGGCGGTGACTTCCTCACCCTGCGCCAGCGCCTGCTCAACCAGATGGCGGCCCAAAGATCCTGTGGCTCCAAAAATGATGGTTTTCATGGTCAGCTCCTAACTTGACACCGTGTAAATTGACACTATGACAAGTAAGTGCTACTAGACACCATGTCAAGTAAGAAAAAATCGACTCGGGAAAAAATCCTGGCGGCCAGCCTGGAATTGCTGGAATCCGGCCAGGGCAACAATGTTCGAATGTCGGATATCGCGGCGAAAGTGGGCATCAGCCGGCAGGCGCTTTACCTGCATTTTCGGACCCGCGGCGATCTTCTGATCGCCACCACCCACTATGTGGATGAGCTCCATGGAGGTGATGCGCGGCTTGTCCCAAGCCGAACCGCCAAGACCGGGATTGAGCGCTTAGCCGCCTTTATCGATGCCTGGTCCGGCTTTTTGCCAGAGATTTACGGGATCGGGAAAGCACTTCTCGCTATGCGCGACACCGACCCAGAGGCCGCAGCTGCCTGGGACACGCGAATGCAGGACATGCGGGAAGGCTGCGAAGCGGCGATCATGGCACTCGATCGCGACAAAACGCTCACGCCCGACTATTCACCGGAGCAGGCAACAGACATTTTGTGGACGTTGCTGTCACTTAGAAACTGGGAACAGCTGACGGTGACTTGTGGCTGGTCGCGGGCAGACTATGCGGACCACATGAAATCCATGGCGCATCGGCTTTTTGTTGCCGACGCACCCTAGCCATTTTGGAAGGTTTGCTCGAAGGACCCGCCTCGGTCGTCCTCAGAAACCCAAGAGGCGCGCGTAGCGATCCCGATGATAGGACTGATTGCCGTAGAGCGTTTCCAGCACCCGTGCCCGCTTCAGGTAAAGACCGGCGTCAAACTCGTCGGTCATGCCAATGCCGCCGTGAATCTGGATCAGCTGATTGGACATGGTGTGGAGAAAATCTCCGACCTTTGCCTTTGAAAGAGAGCAAGCTTTCGCAACAGAATTGCTTTGAGCGTCAATCTCCTGCAACGCTGCCTCGCCACAGGATCGTGCGAGTTCCTTGGCAGCGAAGAGTTCCGCGGCGCGATGCCCCAGCGCCTGAAAAGATCCGATGACAGCCCCGAACTGCTTTCGGGTCTTGAGATATTCGAGCGTCATCTCAAACGCTTGCGACCCGACGCCCAACATTTCTGCACCGACGCCTGCGCGGGCACGGTCAAGAATTTCTTCCAGCACTTCACCGGCCTGGCCTTCCGGGCCCATGAGATCAGAGGCGGAGACTTCGACACCGTCGAAGGTCAGTTCTGCATAGCCGCGACTGTCCATGGTTTTCATCGCGCTGCGCGAGAGACCGGCTGCGTCCGCGGAGACCATAAAGAGAGAAAGGCCTTGGGCGTCGCCGACGCTTCCGCTTGAGCGCGCCACCACAATAAAGTCGGTCGCCGACATGCCTTCCAATACCAGGGTCTTCGACCCGGTGAGCACGTATTTGTCGCCTTGCGCTTTGGCCTCTAGAGCCGTCCGCGCTGGCGCATGACGCGGCCCTTCGTCGATCGCCAGCGTGACAATCTTGCTCCCATCGACGATGCCCGGCAGGTGGCTCGACTTTTGAGCGTCCGTACCTGCAAGAAGAAGCCCCGTCGCACCCACATAGGCAGAGGCAAAGAGAGGCGACGCGGTCAGCTGCTTGCCCAGTTCTTCCAGAACGACGCCAAAAGTCAGGTAGCCCAGGTCAGATCCGCCATATTCTTCCGGCACCAGAATGCCGGTCCAGCCCATCTCAACCATGGCGGCCCAGGTGGGTTGCGCAAAGCCAAGCTCGTTGCCTTCGTTCCGCATGGCGCGGAACGTTGACACCGGCGCTTCGGCGCCCACCCATGAGGTCGCCTGGTCTTTGAGGAGTGTTTGTTCTTCTGTCAGTGCAGCCATGTTGTTTCGGAGCCCCCGTTAGCCTTGTTGAGTGGTTTCTGGGAGGCCCAGAATATTTTTGGAGATGATGTTGTTTTGGATCTCGGCGGACCCGCCATAGATGGACATGGCTTTACCCATCAACCAATCGCGCACGCTGCGCAACTCGTCGTCGGAGAACTGATCGCCTTCCCAGCCGATGCCGTTATGACCCATCATTTCCAAGGTCAGCTCTGCTTTCGTTTGCGCCACTTTGGTCATGGAGTTCTTCAGGATCGACGCGGCAGCACTCACCTTCACCTGGCCTTTTGCCTCTGCGGTGATGCGGGAGACGGTCAGCTTGTGGGCTTCAGCGTCCATCAGATGCTCGACAACACGAAGACGCAGATCCGGGTCCGCCAGGGTTCCATCTTCCGATGTCCCTACATACCGCTTGGCCTGTTCGTGTAAGGGTTCCTCATCAATTTTCGGAGCCCCCGGCGCGGATGTCTGGCTCTGCCGCTCATGTTGCAGCAACCGCTTAACGACACTCCAGCCATCGTTCAGATCGCCGAGCAGATCGCTTTTTTCGGCGCGCGCGTCGGTGAAAAAGGTTTCGCAGAACGGCGACGCGCCGGAGATCAGCTTGATTAGACGCGTTTCAACACCCTTCTGATCCATCGGCAGCATGACAAAGCTGATGCCATCCCGCTTCTTCGCCTGAGGGTCGGTGCGAACGACAGCGCCACACCATTGCGACATGTGAGCGCCCGACGTCCAGATTTTCTGGCCGTTCAGAATGAAGACATCCCCTTCGTCCACAGCTTTCGTACTGAGTGATGCCAGGTCAGAGCCGGCATTGGGTTCAGACAGCCCAAGGCACCAGCGGACTTCGCCGCTCGCAATGCCTGGCAGGTGTTTCGCTTTCTGCTCGTCGGTGCCGTATTCCAAGATCGTCGGTCCGACCATGGTGACGCCCATGCCCGACATGGGAGAAATCGGATTAAAAGCTCCGGCCTTAGCAATTTCCTGTCGGACAACTTTCGCTTCCGGATCGCTCAGCCCTGCGCCGCCATATTCCTTTGGCCAGGTTGGTGCGCCCCATCCTTTGTCTGCCAGCGCCTTGCGCCACGCTTCAAACTCGGTGCTCACCCCCTTGGCGCTGGGGCTGTCTACGCCGAGATCAAAGTCGTGAAGCGCAGACGGAAAATTGGTCTGCACCCAGTCGGATACTTCTGATCGGAAACCGTCGAGGTCACTTGCTGCGGTCATTATTCGCCCCTTGATATGCCATTGGTGAGCATTTTGCGGGCGCCACCATATCAAAGTCTGCGGAATAGTTTAGCCCCGCTAGCAAACGTCCGGTGCCGCTGCGTCAAATCAGTGGCGGTGTGCAGAGCCGAGCCAGGATTTTGACTCTCTGCGAAATCCGGCGCTCGCTAGTCCGCCTCACAGACTCTGACCGCCCGACATTGGGTCGCACGAACCTCCATGATGAGTGCGGTCAGATCCGCCGGATAATCATCCCACTTCTGCCGCGAGCACACATAGGACTTATGAGACTCCAGATAGCTTTTGATGGTGTGCTGCCAATGCGCGCCAAGCGATGACAATTGTTCAGCTGTATACAGGAAGTGTTCCAGGTAGGCTTCGTAGGTAAGCTCGTCTTTTTCCGTTTCCAGCTCGCAATAATTTGCATAGGCCAGTGTTGGGTTCTGAATGGCGAGCGAAAGATGTTCCCGGTACATGTCGCGGGCAGATTGCTCCTTCTGCAATTGATCGGAGGCATCAATCTGCAGCTTGATCGCCGCCAGCGCGACGACAGCGAACACCACGGTCAGGATCGCGCCAAGCGCCTGCAAGGCATCCGTGTTTTCTTTCAACCAGTTCATGACCACCTCTAAACCTGTTTGCCGAAGCCATCCTAGTTTGCATTTGGGCTCCCTGCCATATTCTGTACACTACCCATCTGGTCGGCGGAACATCCAGCCTGCCGACGCCGGGAGGATTTCATGGACCATTTTGCAAGATGTTTCACCGACCTTCAGCGCGCGGTCGGTGCGCTTCTGTTTCTCTTTGTAGCCTCGCTTCCCGCGCAGGCCGACCCGGTGCTTTCAGACGCGGAAATTGTTGCCAAAGCGGTGGCGATCCATGCTGATGCCGTTGTGATTGATGCGCATGCTGACATTGTGATCCCGTCGACGTCGCTCAGTTATCTTGGCGAAGGTGGTGTCTCGAAGGTAAGTCCGGAGAAGCTTATCGCCGGCGGCGTGGATGCCGTCGTCATGGCGGTTGCGGTTGGACCGGGCCCGCGGACCGCCGAAGGTGACTCAGAGGCGCGCGCAATTGCAGATGAGAAGCTCGCGGCTGCTCTTGAGATTGTTGAGGGATCTTCTGGCGGTGTTGTATTGGTCACATCCGCCGCGGAGATTGAGAAGGCGGCCGCTGATGGCAAGCCGGCGCTTGTATTGGGGTTTCAGAACGCACGGTCGCTTGAGGGTGACGTGGATACCATTGACTATTTTTATCAGACCGGTGTTCGCGTCTTTGGCCTGAACCATCTGGGACATAATGACTTCTCGGATTCCTCCCGTCCTATCTATGACGGGGCCACCAAGTCCTATGAGCCAACGGAAGAGCATGGCGGGCTCTCTCCTTTGGGCGTCTCGGCGATTGAACGGATCAATGCTTTGGGTGGCGTGGTCGACATTTCGCAGATGTCAAAGACGGCAGCTCTTCAGGCGATCTCACAATCACGTACACCGGTGATCGCAAGCCATTCCAATGTTCAGGCCATTTCCAACGTCACCCGCAATCTGTCTGACGAAGAGATCGACTTTATCGGAGAAAATGGTGGGGTGATCCATGTGGCTGCCTTCGGCGCCTATCTGGTCGCTCTTTCCGATCCGGTTTTGCTTGAAGAGGTCAAAGCGGTGCGCCTCAAAGCCGGTCTGCCGGAAGAATATTCCTACCCGTACGAGCTCTATTGGGAGCTGGAAGACCCAGAGGATCGACGGGCCTTTTTGGTCCAGATGCGCTCAACCATCGGTCGTGGCAGTGTTTCCGACATGATTGCCCATATCGATTACATCGTTGATCGTATCGGCATTGATCATGTTGGCATCGGCAACGACTTCAACCATGGCAGCAGTATTGAAGGGTATGCGGATGCCAGCGAGGCGCTCAATGTGACGATGGCGCTCGTGCGCGCCGGATATTCTGCTGAAGACATCCATAAAATCTGGGGCGGTAATTTTCTTCGAGTGCTGAGAGCTGCTGAAGAGGGTCGTTCTATCAACGACTGAGGGATACCGATCACATGGCTGCGTGAATTCCCTCGCAGCACCGCAATTTACGCCTCTCCTGCTTGAGTTTGCCGTCCCATTCCCTGAAACTCTATCTGGGTACCGAACGCTATTGATCCGCTTTTGAGGCGGATCACCAAGGAGAAGAAGATGGACGGCTTGTGGGTGTTTTTGATCGTGTTTGGGGGCGTCGGTATCGTCGCCTATTACCTCTACGTTTCGGTAATCCAAAAGAAGAACCGGGCGCGCAGCGCTTTTTCGACTATTGATGTGCAGCTCAAAAAACGACACGACCTCATCCCCAACGTCCTCAAAATCGCCAAGGAAACGATGACGCAGGAAATGTCCCTCATCGAAGAAGTGACGCGCCTCAGAACAGCAACCGAAGTTCCAACCGACGCCGATGACCCGGACGCCATCAAGGGCCGTCTGGAGGCTGAGTCTGGCCTCGCACAAAGCATGCGCCAGCTGTTCGCGGTTGCAGAAAACTATCCGGAGCCGCGCTTTGTCGAAGCCATGAAAACCGCTCAAGAGACGTATGAAGAAGTAGAAGGCCATATCTCGGCTGCGCGACGTTTCTATAACTCTGCCGTCGAAGACCTTCAAAACGCCGTTGAGATTTGGCCATCCTCAACGATTGCTGCCTTCGCTGGTGTCAAAGCCATGCCCTTCTTCGAGATCGATGAGGCCGAGCGGAAACCGGTTGATGCTGGCGATATCCTCTCCGGCTAAGCGCGACTTGATGCCTATGCTGCAGTACTCAAGGACAAATTCATGAGTCCCTACAGCTTTGATCCGCACCTGTTCGACGATCTGGAGCAGGAGCGGCTGGAGGCTTTGAGCTGGCGGAAAAAAGCTTGGGTGGTCGGCCTGCCCATCGTGGCGGTAGTCTCCATCATTGCGATATCATTTTTTGGACCGCCTGGCCTTATTGCCGCACTAGTAGGCGCGGGCCTCACCTATATGATCGCAGAGTTCAAGCTCTTCGAACTCAAGGAACGGATGAAGACCGACATCCTTGGGCATATGGCAGATGCAAGAGGATGGCGCTTCAACGCAGACGGGCCCCCATCTGGGACTACCAAGACGTATCGGAGTCTGGGTCTCTTTCCCCGCCATGATGAGCTCAACGTCGAAGATCATTTTGAAGGCGATTTTTCCGGTGTTGGGTTTGATCTGTTTGAAGCCCTGGCCAAAGTTCGGCGTAAACGAGGGAAGTCCGAAACGGTCGAGACAGTGTTTTCCGGTCTTCTGGCCCGCTTCAATTTCCCGAAGAGCTTTCAGGGGTCAACTGTGGTCCTCACAGATGCGGGCTTCTTTAACTGGGCTAAAGATTTCACCCAGAAAGGAGAGCGGGTGGCCCTGGAGGACCCGGTTTTCGAGAAGACGTTCCAGGTCTATAGCAACGACCAGGTAGAGGCACGCTACCTACTCACACCCACATTCATGCAACGTCTGCTCGATATTCGCGATGTGTTTCCGAAATCCAAGATACAGGCCGCCTTCCACGAGACCTATCTCTACCTTTCCATAGATGCAAAAGGGTCCGGCGCGTCCGAGTTGGGCTTTTTCGACGTCAAGGATTTGAGCCAACCGATCTCACAGCAAAGCTCTATTCAGCTCTTCGAGAAAGAACTGCAGATCTTTGAAGACATTGTTGACGGTCTGAACCTCGACACCTCCACCAAGGTTTGAGAGCTGGCGGCGATTCAGGAATCGTCGCCAGACTCATATTGCTCAGCAATCTGAGTGCCGATCTGTCCGCCCATCTCGAAAAGTTTTTCCGGATCAGAGTGGCGTAGCTTCGCGAGGTCCAATTCCACGCCGCTGGCAAAAATCAGCTCTGGAACATTGTTATTGACCGCCTCAAGGATTGCCTTGGCGCAATCCATGGGATCATCGCCGCCTTCAATCGCCGAGTCGGATTTGCCGCGGGTCGAACCGTCGGCGGTAAAGGCGTTGCGGGAGACATTGGTCGCGACCGACCCAGGAAGCACATTGGTCACATTGATATTGTGTCGACCAGCGACCTCCGTGCGGAGCGCATCCATGTAGCCGATCAGGCCGTGCTTTGCAGCAGAGTATGCCGTGCGGAGTGGTGCGCCGATACGGCCCGCAACAGAACTGATGGCGATGATATGTGCGCCACCGGCTTCGACCATACGCGGCAGCTGCAATTGGGTGAGCCAAATGGGGGCGATCAGATCGATATTCAGTAGGTCTGTATAAACCTGCGGCGCTGTGTGAATAGCCAGGCTGCGCTGGCTGACACCGGCATTGTTCACCAGCACGTCTACCCGCCCTTTCCAATCCCAGGCTTTGCCGACGATGCCTTCAAGGGCGCTGTAATCCGTGACTTCGAAGGGCAGCACAAGCGTTTCGGTGGGAAGCGCGTCCGCAACCGCCTGCAGGGCTTCTACACGTCTTCCAGAAAGGATGATGTCTGCGCCTTCGGCGGCAAACGTTTTGGCTAAGGCTTCACCGATCCCTGATGATGCCCCAGTGATCCAAACGATTTTGTCAGAATAAGTCGTCACGGTTTATCCAATTCTGTCTTCAATATTGGCGGTGGTCCGGAATGCTGCGCACCGTACACCGATATAGGCACGGTGAAACGCGAAAAAAGAAAATCCTTGTTAGTCATTTTCGACCGGGAAAAACTGATCTTCATTTGCGATCAGCGCTCGAAGTCGCGCAACATCTTGGATGTCAATGCGTCCATAGCGCAGCGCCACCAACCCGTCGTCTTGCAAAAGCTTCAGCGCCTTGCCGGCGGCAACTCTTGAGACCCCCAGCATGAATGCCAGGTCTTCCTGTCGGCACTCAATGGTCGTTTGATTGTTGGCTTCATCCGCCGTTGCCAGAAGCAGGCGCGCGACCCGGGCTTTCAGCGAAAAACGGCGCTGCGCATCGATGAAATCCATCATCTCATAGTTGCGCTGCACCATCAGAGTCAGGAGGGCGCGCGCAATGCTCGGCTCTTCGTCCAGAAGCTCAAAAAACGCCTTAGCCGTGACAAAGGTAATTTCCGCCGGTCCCTGCGCCCACAGAGTGTGGGTACGGCGCAAATCAGAGAACAGCGTTTGCTCGCCAAAGGTTTCGCCTGCTCTGAGCAGTGCGGATGTCAGAAACGAGCCGTCGTGGCCCACATTGCCGGCGACCACCTCCCCAGCTGTGACAATTGTCAGGCCTGGGCGTTTATCACCCCGGTCCTGAATAATCTGGCCGTCCGCATATTTTTTCGTCGACCCAGAGGAAATCAGCTTGTCGAAGGTCTCTGGCGACAAGGTTTCGCTCAGCGCTTTGGCTCTGGGACGCAGGACTTTCATTTTTTCGCCCCCAAATGTAACTTTTTAGCATTTTAAGACCCTCGCCCCGGATAGTGTCAATCCGTCTCCTGCGTCGGGAGCCCATGTCTGGAGGGACGATCATGAAAGTCTGGGGTGTCAGCGTTTCCTACTATACCGGCAAGCTCGAAGCCTATCTGCGTTACAAGGGCATCGCTTATGATATGGATAATCCGTTCGCCAAGCAGGCATATATCCGCGAGCGGGCGGGCGCGATCCAGGTGCCAATCGTCGAGCGGCCTGACGGGCGCTGGATGTCGGACAGCACGCCGATTATTCAGCAGCTTGAAACGGAATATCCGGACCGCCCCGTCATGCCCGCCGACCCGGTCGTTCGGTTCATTGCCCTCCTCATTGAGGATTATGGGGATGAATGGCTGTGGCGCTCCGCCATGCATTACCGGTGGAGCTATGATTATGATCGCGAATTGATCTCGCGAGTTCTGGCAGATGAAGTCACAAGCTACCTGCCGCTGCCGCGCTTTATTCGCAGATACATGGTCAAGCGGCGGCAGCACACAAGGTTTGTGGCCCGCGATGGCGTGACCAAAGACACGTGGGATCATGTCGAAGCAGGTTTTTTCAATGCGATGAAGGGCATGCTCCCCATGCTGGAAGACCGTCCCTATCTGTTGGGCGACACGCCTTCAATAGCGGACATTGGCATGATGGGCCCCATGCTCCGCCATTTCGGTCAGGACCCGACGCCCGCCGCCATCATGCGTAATGACTGGCCGGCCATGGCCGAATGGGTTGCCAGGGTCTGGAATGCAGGCGCGACCGCCGGAGAAACGTCCCTTCTGGATACGGTCCCTGACGATGCCGCGCCGCTGCTCAAAGAGATCGCTGAAACCCATATGGTGCAGCAACGGGAAAATGCTCTCGCCTATGGTCAGGGGAAAAAACAGTTTGAGATGACTGTCCAAGGCTGTCGTTACAAGAACATGCCCGTCTCACGATATCGGGTCTATTGCCTCGAAAGGCTGCGTGAAGAATTCGCGGCGCTCAGCGCCGACGACCAACAGAAAGTGCGAGACCTTCTTCCGCAGGAAGAGTATGCGTTGATATGGGATACGTCCGTCGCCGCCAATTCCGGTTATGACGTGGAACGAATGGCCCCATTCAACAAGGGCATCAACGTTCTGGAAACAGGCTGAGCCGCTGACTTAACAACGAGCTCTTCAAAGACGTTGCCGATGGCGATGGTGACCGGACCTTCTGCGTCGCAAGCGGCCAGCAGCTGGTCCAAGTTCGCCAAACGTCCGGCTACTGAGGTTTGCGTGTTACGGGAGACGTTTTTCACAACCACAACAGGGGTCGTTCCAGACCGTCCATGTTCCATGAGATTGCGCGCCAGCTCGCCGCCGGTGCGACCGCCCATATACACAATCAAAGTTGTCGTTTCGTGCGCCAGCCCCGGCCAGTCCAGATCCGGCGGTAGGGTTCCCTTCGCGCCGTGCGCCGTCACAAACCGCAGAGACTGGGCACAGGCCCGGTGGGTAAGGGACACGTTCAGACTGGCTGCCATGGCCGATGCCGTCGTGATGCCGGGAACCACCGTCACGGAGATACCAGCGGCGGTAAGGGCCGCGATCTCTTCGCCGGAGCGCCCGAACACGGATGGATCGCCAGCCTTGAGGCGCACCACCCGTCGCCCTTCGCGGGTGAGGCGGATCATGAGGTCGTTGATATCTCCTTGCGCCCAACTCGGTCGTCCCGCCCGTTTGCCTACGCTGATCGCAGTGGGACCCGGCCCGATCGCCTCAAGCACCTCGTGGCTCACCAGACTATCGAAGAGCACGACATCGGCTTCCTGCAAAACGCGTAGGGCTTTAATTGTCAAAAGGTCGGGATCGCCTGGACCGGCTCCTACGAGGGTGACTTCATTCATCTCACACTGCCTCACGCATATCTGCCGCCATCAAAAGGCGGCCAATCTCTGATCGACAGGATCCACAATTGGTCCCGGCGCTCACCGCGGCGCCAACAGCGTCGATGGTGTCCGCGCCGTCGCGCATCGCCTGGGTGATTTGGTTTGCGCCCACTTCGAAACAGGAACAGACAATCGCGCCTTTGTCCGGTTGATCGGCGCCCGCGCGACCCGCCAATAGCGCATATCGCGAAAGTGGATCCTGCGTCTGTCCCAGTTGATCCGCCAGCCAGGCGCGCGCGACCTCGACCGGCTTGGCAGACCAAAAGATCGCGTGATCAAGTTTGCCGGCATTGCAGCGCATATGGCTCCCGCCCCCCAGACCATTGTCGTAGAAAAAGGTCTCAGCCTCCGGCGAGTCCAGGTTCGCAAGAAGGCTGTTCAGATGTTCCGAAAATGAGGCGATTGGACTGTCGCCAGCAATCTCAGCGCGCCAGCCGCTTTTTGTGCGGGCCAGGGCCCAATAGGGAAAGGCTGCAAGATCGGGTTTGCGGGTGGAAACAAGGAACGCATGCCATTGCATGGGCGCTGGTTCGATCTTCACGGGCGTGAATTTAAGCTCCGGTTGCCCAGACACAGGGTCCGTATTGGACCCGACCAAAGCATCCACCTCCGCACAGGATGAATAAGGTGCGGTCCAGTGGATGGGCACAAAGACTGCGCCTTTGGACTGTCGTGGTGTCACCGATGCGCGTGCAAGAAGGGTACCCTTGGTGCTTGAAACACGCACTACATCGCCGGTCTCAACGCGATACAACGCTGCATCATCAGGGTGTATCTCAACAAAAGGCTCCGCGATGTGAGACGACAGACGCGCCGACTGCCCTGTTCGCGTCATGGTGTGCCATTGATCCCGGATGCGCCCGGAGTTCAGGACCAGCGGATAAGTGGTATCGGTTTGGCTTGCAGGTTTTTTATGGCCCACGGAAACAAAGTTTGCTTTCTTTGTCTGTGTAAAGAAGCCTCCCTCACCAAAGAGGCGGTCTGTACCTTGTTCGGCGCCCGTGCGTACCGGCCACTGAATGGGGGCCAAGTCCTCATACGCCTCATCATTCAGTCCGACGAGTGCGGAGAGATCAAAGTCTCGACTACCGGCATTCTCAAAGGCGGACAAGGCAGCATGCTCGCGGAATATCTCAGCAGGTTTCTCATACTCAAAGCCCGGGAAGCCCATGCGCTGAGCCACCTTCGACATGATCCACCAATCGGGCTTTGCTGACCCAGCACCGGGCATGAACGACCGCTGTCTCGAGATTCGACGTTCCGAGTTGGTGACCGTGCCGTCCTTTTCGCCCCAGCCCATGGCGGGCAGTAGGACATGCGCGAGTGACGCCGTTTTCGTTGTATCGGTCACGTCAGACACAACAACAAAGGGGCAGGCCTTAATGGCGGCCGACACACGGGCGGCATCGGGCATGCTTGCGGCGGGGTTGGTGGCCATCACCCAGAGCGCCTTGATCTGACCAGACTCCACCCGGTCAAACAGATCAACCGCTTTCAAGCCGGGCTCGCGGGCGACATTCGGCGCGTCCCAGAACCGCGCGACTATGTCTCGATGGTCCGGATTCTCAAAACCCATATGCGCGGCAAGCTGGTTCGCCAGACCGCCCACTTCCCGCCCGCCCATGGCGTTCGGCTGGCCGGTGATCGAAAACGGCCCCATGCCTTCTCGACCGATCCGCCCAGTAGCGAGATGACAGTTAATGATGGCGTTGACCTTGTCGGTCCCCACACTCGACTGATTGACGCCTTGCGAGTAGATGGTCACCACTTTCTCGGTTTCGCAAAATGCCTGATAAAACTGCGACAGCCGTATCGGATCAAGATGCGTTGCGTCAGAAACCGCCGCGAGGCTCATCTGCTTGGCGCTCTCCAGAGCGGCGTCAAAACCTTCTGTGTGGGCAGAGATATAGGACGGATCGAGGGCGTCTTTCTCTGCAAGGTGCCGCAAAAGACCGTTGAACAAGGCAATGTCAGAGCCTGGGTGCAGGGGCAGGTGCAGATCTGCTAGCTCAGTCGTCGCGGTCTGTCTTGGGTCAATGACAATGACCCAGGTCCCGCGATCCTGCTTCGCAGCTGCCAGACGCTGAAAGAGAACCGGATGACACCAGGCGAAGTTGGACCCCACAAGGATCACAAGATCGGCTTTGTCCAGATCTTCATAGGTACCGGGCACGGTGTCGCTACCAAAGGCGCGCTTATGACCGGCCACTGACGATGCCATGCAGAGCCTGGAATTGGTGTCGATGTTGGCAGAACCGATGAACCCCTTCATCAGCTTATTGGCAACATAATAGTCCTCGGTCAGAAGCTGTCCGGACACATAGAAGGCGACAGAGTCTGGGCCGTGGGTGCGGACTGCGTCTGAAAATCCTTTTGCTACTTCATCGAGCGCGGCATCCCAATCCGTCCTTTGACCGCGGACCTTGGGGTCTAGCAGTCGGTCTTCGAGTGAAAACGTGTCCCCCAAGGCTGAACCCTTGGAGCAGAGCTTGCCGAAGTTCGCCGGGTGATCCGGATCACCGGATATCTCAACCTCTCCGTCTTCCTTCTGTCGAGCAATCACACCACATCCAACGCCGCAATAGGGACATGTGGTTTTCACGCTCGCGCCAGACGTCATCGTCAGGCGACCTTCTTCTGCTTCAGCGTGCTGATGTCCAGCAAGATGCGTCCATCCTGCACGTCGACCGGATAGGTTTTCACGCACCCCCCGTCGGGTCCCTGCCCTTCACCGCTCGCGAGGTCGATGACCAGATTGTGGAGGGGGCAGGTCACGCGTTGATCGTGCACAATACCTTGTGACAGAGGGCCGCCGAGATGCGGGCAGCTGTCATCAATTGCAAAGATGTGATCATCGTTTGTGCGAAAAACCGCGACGGCACCGCCGGAGACCTGGATGAGACGGGAACCACGCACCGGCACGTCGGACACCGCGCCGATTTCGACCCATTTCGCTGTGTTGCTCATTCCGCAGCCTCAAGCGTGAGATCCGCCATGGGCCGGAAGGCATGCGCCTCGGCACCCTCCGCCCGTTCGGCCCAGGGATCGGTTTGCGAAAATTTCTGAGAGAAAACAAACCGCTCAAACAGAGCAGCCCGCTGCTCGGCATCGTCGACAACCGCTTTTTGGATTGTCTCAACGCCCACGCGGCGGGCCCATTTATAAATCCTCTCCAGGTAGTAGCCCTGTTCTCTGTAAAGCTGGACCACGGCGACAATCATTTCCAGCGCGGCGTCTTCCGTCGAGACGTGCCCCAGCACTTCGGTTCCCTTGATGTCGAGGCCAGCGGCCCCTGCAAAGTGGATCTCGTAGCCAGAGTCTACACAGATGACGCCCACATCCTTACAGGTTGCTTCTGCGCAATTGCGGGGACAACCAGAGACCGCCATCTTCACTTTGGCGGGCGTCCAGGACCCCCACATGAAACGTTCGATCCGAATGCCCAAACCGGTTGAGTCCTGGGTCCCAAAACGGCACCAGTCGGTGCCGACGCAGGTTTTGACCGTGCGCAACGCCTTGCCATAGGCATGACCCGAGACAAGGCCTGCCTTGTTGAGATCCGACCAGACTTCAGGGAGGTCTTCCTTTTTGATGCCCAGCAGGTCGATCCGCTGTCCACCAGTCACCTTCACGGTAGGCACAGAAAACTTGTCGGCAACATCCGCAATCGCCCGGAGCTCATCAGCGCTCGTAATGCCGCCCCACATGCGCGGCACGACGGAATAGGTGCCATCCTTCTGGATGTTCGCATGCACGCGCTCGTTCACGAACCTCGACTGCGCATCGTCCACATATTCACCCGGCCAGGTCGACAGGAGATAATAGTTCAGCGCCGGACGGCACTTGGCGCACCCGCAGGAGGTCTTCCACTCCAGCTCCTGCATTACGTCTTCAAGTGTCTTGAGTTTTTTGGCGACGATAAGTCGACGGACCTCTCCATGTCCAAGGTCGGTACAGCCACACATGGGCGGAATGGCCGCCGGATTAAACGCGTCACCGAGCGACAAGGTCAGAAGCTGCTCAACCAGCCCAGTGCATGAGCCACAGGAGGCTGATGCTTTGGTGTGGGTTCTGACACCTTCAACGTCCGTGAGGTTCTGCGCGCCGATTTCCTCAAGAATTGTTCCCTTACATACGCCGTTACAGCCGCAGATTTCTGCATCATCCGGCAAGGCTGCAACGGCCACCATAGGGTCCAGGGGGGCACTCCCCGCGAAGGCCTGACCGAAGATCAGCGTGTCTCGCATCTCGCTGACATCGGTTCCGTTTTTGATCAGATCGAAGAACCAAGCGCCGTCGGTGACATCTCCATACAGGACAGCACCGATGAGCTTGTTGTCTTCCAGGATCAGCCGCCGATAGACGCCTGCCTGCGCATCGCGGAGCACCACTTCTTCTCGGGTCTCTCCGTCGGCGAAATCACCGGCAGAGAAGAGGTTGATCCCTGTGACTTTCAGTTTTGTGGAGGTCAGGGACCCGGTATAGCTCGCCTCTCGGCCGGCCAGGCCGCTCGCCAGAGTCTTTGCCATCTCGAAGAGCGGCGCCACGAGGCCATAGCAAACACCGCGATGTTGGGCGCATTCACCGAGCGCAAAAATATCCGGGTCGCTGGTCGCCAAGCAATCGTCGACAATTATGCCACGGTCCGATTCAATATCGCACTCGGCGGCGAGGCTCGCATTGGGCCGGATGCCCACCGCCATCACAACCAGATCAGCGGGCAGCTCGGTTCCGTCATCCAGCAAGATCGCGCGGGCTTTTCCGTCGGTCCCGAGAACCTCTTTCGTATTCGCTTCCGTGATGATGCGGATGCCGCGTTCCTCAAGAGACCGCCGGAGCAAATGACCGGCTGCGGCGTCCAGCTGACGCTCCATCAAAGTGGGCATCAAATGCACGACAGTGACGTCCATGCCTTGAAGCTGCAGACCGGCCGCCGCTTCCAGCCCCAACAACCCGCCACCAATCACGACGGCATTTTTGGCTGTTTTTGACGTATCCAGCATCTGGTTGACGTCATCGAGATCGCGATATCCCAATACGCCTTCAAGATCATTGCCTGGCACGGGGATAATGAAAGGCGCGGACCCGGTTGCCAGCACCAGCTTGTCATAGGGAGCGACCGTCCCGTCTTCTGCGGTCACGGTCTTTTCGGCTCGGTCAATGGACGTGACCTTGCGGCCTTTGTGTAGCGTGACGTGGTGTTCTTCGTACCAGGCATCATCGTGGATAATGATATCTTCATAGGCTCGCTCGCCGGACAACACCGGCGAGAGCATGATGCGGTCATAGTTCACGCGCGGTTCAGCATTGAAGATCGTCACGTCATAGGCATTGGGCGCCTGCTTGAAGAGTTCCTCAAGCATGCGTCCAGGTGCCATGCCATTTCCGACGACTACAAGCCGCTGTCGTTGAGGCAATTCTATTGCATCAGGTGACATGGTTCCTCCTCACGCAATCGCCGCTTCTGCGGCCGGGGTTGGGTCCATCTTCTTTTTCGGCTTTGCGCCGTGTTCATACTCTTCCAGGAAGGTCAAAACCTCCTCGCGATACCGGTAGTAATCCGGATGCTCCAAGAGTGCGGCGCGGGTGCGAGGTCGCGGTAGATCGATGTCGACGATCTTCCCGATCGTGGCGTGCGGTCCATTGGTCATCATGACAATGCGGTCGCCCAGCAGGATGGCTTCATCAACATCATGGGTCACACAGATCGCGGTGACCTGTGTCCGCTTCCAGACATCCATCAGCACTTCCTGCAGCTCCCAGCGGGTCAGGCTGTCGAGCATGCCGAAAGGCTCATCGAGCAGAAGCAGTTTGGGTGACAGAGCGAAGGCGCGGGCGATACCAACCCGCTGCTTCATGCCATTGGACAATTCCGACGCCTGCTTGTGCATGGAATCCGCTAGGCCCACACGCTCCAGGTAATATTCAACCACTTCGCGACGCTCAGCGGGCGACGCTTTGGGGTAAACCCGGTCGACGCCGAGCGCGACGTTTTCACGTGCCGTAAGCCAAGGCATGAGTGACGGGGCCTGAAAGACCACCGCCCGGTCGGGACCGGCGCCTGATATCTCGTGATTGTCGAGCACCACGCCGCCGCCTGAAATCTCATTAAGGCCGGCTACCATGGACAAGACCGTGGACTTGCCGCAGCCTGAGTGACCGATGAGCGACACGAACTGGCCCTTGTCCATCTTCAGATTGAAGTCTTCCAACACCGTCAGCGGACCCTTTGGTGTGGGATAGATTTTCTTCAACTCGAAGAGCTCAACAAACCGGTTTTCGGTTTTGGTGCGTGCCGCATCCAGATAAGCCCGAGGCGGTGTCTTCTCGATGCGCGCTGTCGGCATGAGATCAGGGGCTGCGCGCTCAGCTGATTTCCGCGCCTCCCGCTCCGATTTGCTCGCCTCCAAGAGATAGCCTGTCACTTCCGCGCGCAGCGCTTTGAAGACGGGGTTACTGTTTACCGCGGTCCGGTCCCTCGGACGGGGCAGATTCACCTCGAAAGACGGCCCCAGTGTAGCTGACGGACCAGGCGTCAGCGGGATGATGCGGTCAGCCAGCAGAATGGCTTCGTCCACATCGTTCGTGATCAGGATCACGGTCTTACGGTCTGCTTCCCAGATCGCTTCGATCTCGTCCTGCAGGTTTGCCCTCGTGAGAGCGTCCAGTGCAGACAGAGGTTCGTCTAGCAACAGGACATCCGGGTCCATCGCCAAAGCGCGGGCCACCGCAACACGCTGACGCATGCCCCCGGATAGCTCAGCCGGCTTTCGATCACTTGCATGAGCGAGACCCACCATCGAGATGTACTTGGTCGCGCGGGCATCCCGCTCCTCTTCACTTTCGGATGAAAAGACCGCATCAATGCCCAAACGAATGTTTCCATAGACGCTCAGCCACGGCATCAGAGAGTAAGACTGGAAGACGACGCCGCGATCAGGTCCTGGCCCGCGAAGGGCTTCACCGCGCAGTTTGATCTCGCCGCCGTCGGGCTTGATCAACCCGGCAATCGAAGAAATGAGTGTCGTCTTGCCACTCCCGGAGAAGCCGACAATGGCCACGAACTCGCCTTCCTTCACCGACAGATTGATGTCGGTAAGGACGTCCGTCCGCTTGTCGCCTTCTCCGTAGTGTTTGGAAACGTCTGTTAGCTCTAGGAAACTCATACCACCCTCACCGTTGTGCGCTGAAGGTGAATGCGGCTTGCAGAGCATACATCACCCGGTCGAGGAAGAAGCCGATCAGGCCGATCACCAGCACCGCGACCATGATGCGGGCAAGGGAGTCGGACGAGCCATTCTGAAACTCGTCCCAGACGAATTTCCCAAGACCCGGGTTCTGCGCCAGCATTTCTGCGGCGATCAGAACCATCCAGCCGACACCCAGCGACAACCGAAGGCCGGTGAAGATGAGCGGAAGCGCGGAAGGCAGAACCACCTTGCGGATTGTCGTCAGCTGCGACAGCTGCAAGACCTTGCCGACATTGATCAAGTCCTTGTCGATCGACGCAACGCCCAAGGTTGTGTTGATCAGCGTTGGCCACAGCGAACAGAGCGTCACCGTGAGCGCAGAGATGAGCATCGACTTGGAGACGGCGCCATCACCGCCTGCATAGGTTGCCGACACAATCATTGTCACGATGGGCAACCATGCGAGGGGAGATACCGGTTTGAATATCTGAATAAGCGGGTTCAGCGCCCCATTGGCGAGTGGCGAAAGACCACACACGATGCCCAGCGGCACGGCGAACACCGTCGCTACGATGAAGCCCAGCGCCACCGTTTTCAGACTTGTCCAAATCTGGTCGAAGATTGTTGGCTTGCCTGTATAGGTGCGCCATTTGACCCGGTCTTCCTGACCATTGGCAAAGAGCTCAGCATTGCGCGCGTCCTGGCGTTCATAAAATGCATCCGCTTTCGCCCTCTCAGCAAAATGGTCGTCCACCAGGACGCCAGCCTGCTCCAGCACCTGAGGCGGGCCCGGGATCGCGCCGAGAGATGTTTGAACCTGTGGCGCAAGCCATCCCCACGCCAACAAGAACAGACTGATGCCAATAAGCGGAACCAACAGGGCCCGCCAAAGATTGCGGAGCTGCTCTTTGACGCTATCGCCTGCGGCCATGAGCAGGATCGGAACAAGAAATCCGAGGCCAATCATCTCAACGTAAATCGAGATCTTGTTGATCTTGGCAAGGCGCGCCTGGCGTTTTTCTTCTTTGCTGGCGCTTGTCGGAACTTCCGATGGTGTGGAGACCATTGTCATCGAGAAGAAACTTTCAAATTAGAGAACTGGAAAAGGTGGAGGTGCTGGCGGGCAGGAACGGACCCGCCAGCGACCACATTTACTCAAGCTCGGAAAGCTGAGCGACCAAGTCATCGCCCTTCAAACCGATGGGGAACTGCTTGAGGTAGTCGTTTGGTTTGCGTCCGTCGTAGGTGACGTCGTCAATGAATTCAGACACCGGGTCACGGTAACCATCTGTGTCCCAGGGGAAGTCCGCTTCATTCACGTGACCTTCGGCTACGAGAATTTTTGCCGCTTCGAGGTAGAGGTCCGGCCGGTAAACCTTGGCGGCCACTTCTGCATACCACTCGTCGGACTTCGCTTCTGCAATCTGACCCCAACGGCGCATCTGCGTCAGATACCAAACGGCATCTGAGTAGTAAGGATAAGTTGCGTTGTAGCGGAAGAAGACATTGAAGTCCGGGATCTCCCGTTTGTCGCCACGTTCATACTCGAACGTGCCCGTCATCGAGTTGGCGATGACTTCCGCGTCCGCGCCCACATATTCGGAGCGCGCGAGAATCTCCACGGCTTCTTCACGATTGGCATTATCATTTTCATCCAACCATTGGCCGGCGCGGATCAATGCCTTGGTGAGCGCGATGGTGGTGTTTGGATATAGCTCCGCGAACTCTGCGGTGATCCCGAACACCTTCTCAGGATTGTCTTTCCAGATTTCATAGTCTGTGATCACCGGCACGCCGATGCCTTTAAAGACAGCCTGCTGGTTCCATGGTTCACCGACGCAATATCCGCTGATGGTGCCCGCTTCAAGCGTTGCAGGCATCTGGGGTGGCGGTGTTACGGAGAGAAGCGCGTCTGCTGCAATCTGACCGGAGATATCCGCTGGGGAGTAATATCCAGGATGGATGCCGCCAGCTGCCAGCCAATAGCGAAGCTCATAATTGTGAGTTGAGACCGGGAACACCATGCCCATGTTGAAGGGACGCCCTTCTTCCTGGAACTGCTCAATCACGGGCTTCAGATAGTCTGCTTTGATCGGATGCTGCGGCCGACCGTCATCCATCTTTGGAATGTTCGGCTTCATCATCTCCCAAACTTCGTTAGATACGGTAATGCCGTTGCCGTTCAGGTCCATAGAGAAAGGCGTGATGATGTGGGCTTCGGTACCGTATCCGATCGTTGCCGCCAGAGGCTGGCCGGCCAACATGTGTGCGCCATCCAGCTCGCCGGTAATGACGCGGTCCAAAAGGACTTTCCAGTTCGCCTGCGGTTCCAGCGTGACGAACAGACCCTCGTCTTCGAAGAAGCCTTTCTCATAGGCGATCGCCAATGGCGCCATGTCGGTCAGCTTAATGAACCCGAATTTGAGCTCGTCTTTTTCAGGGATCAGCTCCTCGGCGGCCAGCGGTGAGGCTGCGACGGCCAGGGCCGCCAGGGGAGCAGCCACAGACCGGAGGAAATGTCGCCGCGAGAATTCGCGGAGGGTCGTTGCAAGTTTGATCTTCATTTTCTCACTCCTGCTGCCGGATCAATCTCCGGCGTGAAGGCAAAAAAAAGCGCTGCTCACCAAGAGGGAAAGAAGCTCTCCTCCTGATTGGCAGCGCTGCCGTGAAACTCCGCCGTTGGAGTTTCGTATGGGTGCGCTCCTGGGAGCGCCGTTGTGACCTTCTTTGCGAAGGTTGTGCCAGTTGGCCTTTTTGTGGGATTGCGGCGGATTTTGGCGGTTTACCTAGTTACGCGCCTGCTCCGCCGCCCCCTTTTTCATCAAGGTAAGCTAGAGCCGCCCATTTGTTGTGCATTGCACAAGGGCGACAAACAGCCTCCTTAAAGGTTGAAATCTATCTGGAACCAGAATTTGTCCCGATCGGCCGGACCCGCCGACGTTCCATCAAGCGTCGCGTATTTTGCGGTCGCCGACAGATGCGGATTGATCACTGCCTTGAGCAACAAATCGAGTTCGTCTCCAAGGTCGGTCCCAGTCCGCTCACTGCTGAAGTCGTGATACACGGCTTTCGTGATGACCTTCGGAAGCGGCCCTACATCCTTAAAGACATAGCCCACCTCAGCGAAGAGATCTTCAATGCCGTTAGCAGGCGTGGCAAGGAATCCATCTGCCCAGCCTTGAAACGCGTGCAACGTCGCCAGCGGGGTGCTGAAGCCGTTCGTTCCATTGCCTTCCAGCACTTCATAGGCGACGCCCCCACTGAAGCCGCCGAGCTTTGTGCCAGCGAAGAGTTTGTAATAGCTCAGGTCAAAGTTCGCTGTGTTGTCCGCATAATCTGACTGGGTCGCATATTCGGCGGACAGGTTTAGCGGAATACCCTCGGAAATCGGGAAACTTCCCGAAACGCTACCGCCGTAGGTCGCCGTCGAGAGAGCCGGCGCTTCTTCCAGGTCCAACAGATAGGCATAGGCGGTCAGCGTTACCCAATCCAAGCCAGTGTATTTCGCATTCGCGATATGACTGTCGCTCTCGAAGGACCCGTTGCTGCTCTCGCTGCCGAAAATGCGCTGAACCGACTCCAGATATCCATAGGTGAGCTTGAGATCCTCAATGGCTGTCACTTCAGCCACAGCGGCATCAAATGTCTGCTGGTTTTGACGCCAACCGACGTCGCCGATAAAGCGGGCATTATCAAGGACAATGCGTTGCCGCCCGACCGTCAATGCCACCCCGTCAATCCCCGTATATTTGATCTGCAGGCGATTGATCTCTTGTGAGTCCGGATCTGCGACGACTGGAAAGTTGGCGCGGCTATTGGTCGTCGAGTTGTATTCATTGTTGAGGCCTTTCACGACCTCGATTTCACCCAGAACCGAAAACCCAAGATAGCTGCCAGTTTCCAAGCCTGCCCGGATGCGTGCTGTCACTGCATTGGCATCATCGGAAAACCCAGCTTGATCCACAAATTCATACCTGAGGCGTGTGTTCAGTATCGGCTTGGACTCATCCAAAGCCTCCAGAATGCTGTCAGCCGCGAGCGCCCCCGACATCATCGGCGTGGCGCTCAAAAGAGCCGCCAGGCTGACACCTGACACAAAGCGCGACCCCAATTTGATTTTCATCATCGCAAAAAAACTCCAAAAAAAAACGCTGCACGAAGACTCCCGTCAAAAGAGTCTTTCGGCAGCGTTGCCATCTGACGAACCTACGTTAGCTCGCCTTCGCCGTCATGCGGCTGTCATCTGCCTGCAGCAAGTGTGCCAACATTCCCACTAAGGAAATCCTAACCAAAAAGCAGATCGCACTTGGGATGTGCTCATCGCGTAAGCGCCTGGCGGTGGCAGCCTGTCTTATTTTTGTGCATCGCACACAGGCACGCTCACTGACGCTCAGGGCGTTATCAAAGCAACGGCTTGAGCTCTTGGCCGTCAAAAAACGCGGAAGATGTGCTCATTTCCGCCTCGTCAGCGTCGTCGAAGTCCGCCAAAGCCTCGCGATAGATGTTCGGGCGGTACATGTCTCTGATGCTTTGAATATGTTGCTCCTCATGCGTGAGCTGGCCGTTCTCAATCATCTGATTGTAGAACCACAGACCGTGGTGCGCAGAAGGATAGGTGGTCCCGGCACGCGCAAAACTCGCACGTACGGCGGTCTGACCGAAATGAAGATAGTCTTCATCAAGGCTGCGTCGTACCTGATCGGAGGGCAGATTCAAGTATTGCGGTTGCGACAGAAGCTCGATGAGTTTGTCCTTGTTCTGTGACTGATCGCACCATTTCGCGGCCTGAAAGACGCTGCGCACGATCTTGAGCACCAATTCAGGATCGTCTTCGGCCCATTTTTTTCGGACACCTAAGATCTTGTCCGGGTTCGCACTCCAGATGTCATCGCAAGCAACCACCGCTCGTCCGACGCCTTCGTTCTGGGCGACCGTGTTCCACGGTTCACCGACACAACAGGCATCAATGCGACCGCTCTTAAGGGCGTCGACCATCAAGGAAGGAGGCAAGACTTCCACCAAAACGTCTTTGTTCGGGCGAATGCCGCATCCACGCAGCCAATAGTTGAGAAAATAGGCATGGGCGGAGAAGGGATGCACGACTCCGATCGTTACCTTGTTCTCAGGCCCGCGTTCCTCGGCAAGCGCCTTGAGCGCCTGGCCGAGCTGACCGGCGTTGCCATCCAGCTCCCCATGCTCTGCAAGCTTCTCCGCGAGCGCGAGACTGACAGTGATTGCGTTGCGTCCCGTGCCGAGTGCCAAGGGCGCAATAACCGAGACCGGAAGGGGCGGCAGTCCAAGAGTTCCGGAAATGGCGATCGGCGCCAGCAGGTGCGCCGCTTCAAAATGGCCCACTGCGATTCTGTCTCTCAGCGTCGCCCAGGAAGACTCTCGCACCAGCGCCAGCTCTATCCCCGCCTCCTCTGCAAACCCAAGCTCATGCGCCACAATGAGCGGTGCGGCATCAATGAGAGGGATGAACCCGGCAGTAATTCGATCAGCACTCATATGCTTAGTCTTCCCCCAAGAGATCAGCGACCGCGATCATGCTGCGCGCGATCTCTACAATTTTTGTGTTTTTCGACATGGCCGTTTTTCGGATCAGTGCGTAAGCCTGGTCTTCAGTCAGCTTCCGCCGCTTCATCAACAGTCGCTTGGCTTGATCTATCAGCTTTCGGTCTTCGAGTTCCGCCTTGGTCTCCTCCAATTCTCTGCGGAGGCTGCTGAAGGCGTTAAAGCGCGAAATCGTGACGTCGAGGATCGATTTAATGCGCTCCTTCTTGAGCCCATCCACAATATAAGCGGATACACCCGCGTCCATTGCCGCTTCGATGCGGTCCGCATCTCCCTCGTCAACAAACACCGCGATCGGACGCGCCACGGCACGTGAGACAGCCAGCATGCTCTCGAAGGTGTCTCTGTTGGGACTTTGCAGATCCATGAAGATGACATCGGGATCGGCACTTGTGATCGCCGCTAAAAGGCCGTGCGGCTCGGAGACGATGGTGACCTCGGTGCCGCCCGCAGCGGTCAAACCTTCCTCAAGAACCGACGCACGAAGCGCATCTTCGTCGAAGATCAAAATGCGTACGGTGGGTTCACTCAACCTGCTGGTCCAAGATCGAAAGGGTATGTGGCCGAGAGCCACGCCGAACCCTAGCGGCAGCAAATTTCGGGCCACCAAAAATCGCCGTGTTGTCGCCCGAACACTGCGTTTCTTTGTCCAAATTTTGATCGCCTGCCCATCAAACATGCAACGGCTGCGAGGCGCCACTACCACCGGGCATGCCAAAGGGTCTATCCTGCCTCATGGGCAGGCGTGCATTGAAAGCGTGAGGGGTTAGGCGCAATAGAGCCCCTCTGACCCGCTTGCGCGGCCTATGCGGTGGGAGGAACCAATGAAACTCTGGCACAAGCTGGTGATCGGGTCAGTCGCCCTCACTGCTATAGCGACCAGTGTTGGCTACTGGCTTTTCACCACCCGCGACAGCCGAGAAGTGTCATTTGTCGCCTGGAATACCCATTGCGCCAGCTGCCATGGCGACGTCTTGCAGGGGACCGACCTAGGCACTGCGCTGGTGGACAGAGAGCTGACCTATGGCGATACCACGGAGGCGTTGATCAGCTCTATTGCGACGGGCATTCCCGGTACCTCCATGGGCGGTTGGGACAGAGAATTGTCGCCTGAATTGATCAAAGCGCTGGCTCTCTATATCGGCGAACGACGCCGGAATTATCCGGCGATTGTGGATTCCTACGCGAAAGCACCCGAAGACAGCAGAAGCATTCAGTCCACCCACCATGACTTTCGACTTGAACGGGTCACGGCACTGCAAAGCCGACCCTATTCGCTCGCCTACATGCCCAGCGGCGACATTCTTGTGGCCGAAAAGACGCGCGGCCTCTCTCTGGTGACCCCGCAAGGTGAACAAAGCCCGGTGATCGCGGATACGCCGCCCGTGTGGGAGACGCTCCTGAGCGTGGAAGGTGCATGGCTCAATTATGGGATCGTGCTGGATGTGGAGCTGCATCCGGACTTTCAGAATAATGGCTGGATCTATCTTTCTCATACAGACCGATGCCAGCTTTCCTGCGGATGGCCGGTTCCGGCCACGATGGTTCGGGTGGTGCGCGGACGCATCCAAGATGGACAATGGGTAGATCAGGAAATCGTCTGGTCCGTTCACAAAGATCACTACACGCCCGTCCCGGATGGCGTCGCAGCCGGTCGGCTTGCCTTTGACGGGCGCGGATATCTGTTCATCTCTATTGGCGGTAAGAATACCTACGACAAGCTTCATCAGTTGGACACACCGTTCGGCAAAATTCATCGCGTTCGGGACGATGGCAGCGTGCCGCAAGACAATCCGTTTTGGGTTGCAGAAGATGCGCGCCCTGACAACTCAACAATCCATACCGTGTGGAGCTACGGCCATCGCACCGGCCAGGGCCTGGACGCCCACCCGACCAACGGCGCCATATGGAATACGGAAATGGGCCCACGGGGCGGCGATGAAATCAATCACATCTTGGCAGGCCAGAACTATGGGTGGCCGCTCTACACAAACGGTCTTGATTACAATGGAGAAGAAGTCTCGATCGGCAGGGATTTAGGTCTCGACTATCCCATCGAAGAGACCGTCTTGCCGGTTGTGGACTTCACGCCCGCGCCGGCGGTTTCGAGTTTCACGTTTCACGCCGGCTCCCAATTTCCCGATTGGCAGAACGATCTCCTGGTCGGCAGCCTTAAAGCCAGCGCGCTTTATCGGGTCCGCATCGAAGACGGAAGGCCGATCGAAATTGAGACACTGATTGCAGATTTCGGGCGGATCAGGGACGTCGAGATGGGCGACGATGGCCTGATCTACCTTGCACTGGAGCACAATGACGCCGGCTCCCTTTGGCGCCTGGTTCCAACAGCGGGTGCTGATCCCGTTGCCGCACCCTAGAGCAAGCTGAACAGCACGGGAGCCAGGTGGGCCAACTAGGCCTGACGACGCTGGTTGTAGAAATAGAAGAGCCCCGCGCCCGCCCCAACAACCACGACAAGGATCACAAACCAACCCCAGGACCACCCACCGCCACTGCCGGACGCTTCGTCCAGGGCGGTGGCGATGACCTCAGCCTCGGTCGTTTCAACCAGCGGCGCGCCGGTTGCAAACGACACCGCCCGCATTTGGGTCGCGACCTCAGGATTGTTTTCGAGCCCAATCCCGATGAGGCGATTAATCGCCGCGCCGAGCCCGGACGGAGGATAAAAGCGGAGGGTGACTTTGCCCGTTCGTTTGGAGCGCTCACCTTCGACCCGTGCGAAATAGGTCCCCGGCTGAATGATGGCGTAGCGCGTGCCCGCGCTTGAGGCAGAAACCGGCACTGGGGTGTCATCCTGCCCAATGATTGCTATCCCAGCATTGACGCCAGACACACTCAACACCCCTTCTTCCGCCACTGTGAATGTGAGCCAGTCAACATCCGCGATGTGTTCGAGGAAGAGTGTGGCCCGGAAAGGCAGAGTCACCGGCACCGCCTGCTCTTTCAGGTCATTGGGTTCGGTGCGGTCCCGGATCTGTCTCAGGTCAATGCGCGCGGTCACCGTCACGTCACTGTCGATCTGATTGCGTTCAATGACAAAGTCATAGCTCCCCGGCGCAACGTAGACCAAATCATCCGGCGTCAAATTGCTCGCGACGACCTTTTCCTGATGGAGAGAGAGATTAAGGCTGCCATGCTGAACTGAGTCATAGAAAAGGCGGGGCGCCAACAAGCCCGCCTCCGGCACAGCCACGCCGATGACCTGATAGACCGTGTCCCCTTTGAATGGAACCTCAAAAAATTCGCCAAAATCAAAGTCGTTCGCGGGCCAAGGGCTTCGACCCACAGCCACAAACGGGTCACTTACAATCCCGCCCGGATAGCGATCCTGGTCGCTGGCATAGGTGGGCTGATCAATCGGCGGCAATTCGGGCATTACCGGTTCAACGACAAACGGCTCTGGGATAATCGGTTCCGGGATCACAAATTCCGGCAGGACCGGTTGAATGGTCGGTATGTCCAGCTCGGGTGCTTCGAATTCCGGCAATGCTGGCGTCAGGTCGACCACGTAGCCCTCGCGCCCCAGATCTACGAAATGCTGCATCAGTGCTTCGGTCTGCTCCGGCGTCAGGCTGTCTGGGTCTTCTATGATGGCGTCTATATTGTCGGTGATTGACTGCGGTAGCGCGTCTAACCTGTCAGGGTCGTTCACCTGCAGTGAGCGTAGTAGCTGTGCGCCAAACTGCTTCAGGCCTGATAGCTCGCTCGCCGGCAAGGCTCCATAGTCGGGCTGAGCGACAGCAGATGGGTCAGGGCCAGGTCCAGCTGTCTCCGACAATCCTTCGGCCGGAAATTCAGGAAGAGCACCGGGTAAAGGTTCGCCGAAGTCCAGATCGCCAAGCGGATCCGGCTCGGCCTCCAAAGCAAGAGGGTTGATCGGCTCTGAGGGTTCCGACGCCAGAGCCTCAGGTGTTTTGTTCTTGATCTCGGCAAATGCCGGTCCTGCCAGGCCTAGAACGATCCCAAGACTCACAAGGGTTCCGAACAGCCTATTCATTTGCCAGGTTCCTGTTCACAGCGTCGACAATATTGCGCTCCGCCCGATACATCTCATATCCATCCTGCTCTAGGGCCACTGCCCGTGTCCGCAGTTTATCGACCGCGGCCTTTCCATCTGCGGACGAGGTTTGGTCAAGTTCCGTATCGCTCGGACGCGAATTGATGCCCCATCCACTGCCGCGACCGCTGCCATAATAAACGCCATACATATCGACTTTCAGCTGGAGCTTGCAGCTGCCGTCGGGCAGCTCTTCTTCAGAGAAACGCCGTTCGAAGAGGCGGATGCGTTGAAGCGTGCTTGTCCCGCTTTCGACGTCGACGAAATAGTTTTCCCAATCCTTCGGCTGACAGGCGATGCTTGGATCCTCAATTTCGGCCGCTTCCGCTTCCAGATCTTCGAGTATCTCCTCGTTCACACCGCTCGCGACGGGCGCATTTTGATTGTGCGCAAGAATTGCCGCATTCAATCGGTAGAGTTCACCTGCCACATCCCCTTCGCAGGTTTCTTCCCCGTCGGTGAATTCAGCCGCCCGCCACTCAGGCGAAGCCGGATGCGCGGCCGCAATAAGATAGGCCCGGGCCTGCGAAATCGTTGAGGCAAGAGCCGTATCGCCGCCTGGCGAGACGCCCGCCACGAATTGTTTTATCGACTCCAGATTGCGCGTAAATCCGATTGTTCGTGCGCCACCACATCCGTTGAATACTAGCACGGCGACTTCAACATCGTCGTCCAGTCCGTCCAGCGCATTGTAGATGCCCTGTTTGGCGCTCTCCATCCGTCCATCTTCGTCATCCATGCTGCCGGAGGCGTCAAGGACAATGGCAAAGGATACAGATGGCGGCTCTCCCAGGATGTGCCAGGTGTCGGTGCCGCCGGTGCGGGTGTCACGTCCGCCGCGCCGGTCTTCATACCTTTGCCAATTGCCTTCCTCGCCGTCATAGACCGGGACCGTGCGCGGGCTCCCGTCAAGCGCCAGGGCCGCTCGCGACGACCGGGTCACCTCGACGCGGAGTTCGCTCGCACCGGAGAACGCGGCAAGATCAAATTCGGCCTGCCACTCAAGATCGCTGCCCGTGACCGACCCGCCCATGCCATCAACCAACACGACCGGTGGCTCAGAGAGAGCGGTGGAGAAGGTGAGCGTGAGGGTAAGTTTGCCGGAGGTCGGGATCGCTTCCGCGGTTCCGAGATCGAACGCCCGCCTCAGGTCATGCAGCCCCTCATCGCGCACATTGTCCACTTCAGCAAGGTCGGGCTCGGTGGCCCAAGACGCTGCATAAATCTCATCGCCATCGGCAGTAGCCGACAGCGACACAAGATAGGGTGGTGGCGTCCCGAGTAGCAGGCGATAGCTTTTGTCTGGCTGATTGCCGTCTGTGTCCGGGTCAGCATCGGTCCAGCCGCCGGCGAGGGTCTCTGCCTTGATGGACAGGGCCCGCAGTTCCGAGCCGGTGACATTATGCGTCACCGTGCCGGTCCAGGTGCGCTCGTCTGACCAGGACCCTTCTATTTTGTCTTCGCCGAGCAGGAAACTCGCTGGGTCCGTATCGTTGTCCGTTTTCATGTCGGAGCGGAACGTCACCTCCACGGAAAGCTCACCTTCCGGAAGAGGCCGGAAGATGTTCTCCTCCGTGTCATAAAACACCTCGTCGCCGCGCAGAGCCCTCACACGCGCAATCTCAGGGGGTTCAGATGCGATGCGGAGATAGAACAGCCCGACACTGTCTTTCCCGTCACGCCGCTTGATCTCCAGACGGAAGTCACCTGTGCGCCAGTCCGAGCCAAAGCTGTCCGGCAGATCAAAATGGATCGCGGTGTCGGTCCATTTGTGGAAGGAAACAATGTCGACCAGAGCCAGTTCGTCCTCGTCGTAAATCGTGAGCGAGCCGTGAATCTCGTCTGTGGATTGCTCGACCCATCTCGGGCCCACAAGATTGGAGCCACGCAGATAGACATCCGTCTGGCCCGGTTCGATTGTCACCACAATGTCTTCGTTGGCGGTCTCTTCATTTTCGTCTAGGTCGAGCACCGGGACTTTGTCACACCAGTTCTCCACCTCCGGTGTTGAATAGGCGTGTGCCTCTTCTTCCGAAGTTTCAGACTTTTCGCGGGGGACGTAGCCCGGTTTCAGCGTAAAAGGCAGGCTGTCCCGTTCCTCTGGTTCTTCCATACCGCGCACGGCGCAGATGGACCTGACCGGCCTTCCTTCAAATAACCGTTCTCTCGCCTGCCCACCGCGGTACCGTTCGACGGTGCCCTGGTAGGCAAAGTCAGCCAGATATTGGCAAACCTTTTGTTCGTGCTCCTTATCCGACCCGCGGAGCGGCTCAAGCTTCTCTTCAATATTGTCGCACCAATAGTCGCTGTGGGACCGATTGAAGGCGCCGTACAGGGTCCGTCTGTCGATCCCGACCGTTTCTTCTTCCGGGAGATCGGCGACACGCGCCGGCAAGGCATATTTGGGTAAGCCATATTTGTCGGCGGTCGGCATGGCGGCCAATTCGCCGATGCCACCCCGTGCCAGGTCCGTACCCTTTGGTTCCCGGAACTTGCGGATCCACATGTTCCCGGCCATCGCCACCAACCCCGTGCGCCCCACCGCGGGGCCCAGCGAGGAAGATGCCCCCAGCACAGCCAGGTACTTGATCGGCAGGTTTCCATCATCCATCAGGCCGGTATACATCGCCTCATTGGTCGCCCACATGTCCCAGCAGCTGGTCTGACGATTGATGGCAAAACTTGGTGCGCTTCCAGACAGAAGAGCCTGGTGGGCGCCATATCCGCCGTAAGGGTGTTTTCCAAATGCGCGCACGACTTCCGCCCACCCCGCCTTGGAACAGGTCATCATTTCATTGAACTGGCGCGCGGCAGAGAATTTCAGATCTTCCCTTCGCTGCCTGACGCCGCCATAGCCAGACCCAAACTGGCCGGACCCGGTCAGCGATTCCAGATAGAGATCGTTGAAGCGCTCATCGCCGACGCCCGGATTGGCTTCACCGGCTTCACCTTCGTTGGCATGCCGCCACTCCATCGGAACCACCACGCCATCGCGAATGACGGGCGATGACATCGGGTCAGCAGCGTCCAGGAACCGTCGAACACCGGTAAACCGGTCAACTGTCTCAACGATGCCCCTTTGATCGTTGATCACCGCCTCCGATCCATGGAGAAGGCCGGCGGCAGCGCCGATGCCCAAGAGGTAAGCCATACGCGGGGTGTCTTGCGCAATGCCCATTTGGGCGGCATCGCCGGCTCCCCATCTTTCCCACATATGCCCCATGGCCCAGCGGTCCTGCAGGAAGTGCTGCGCGAACCCTTCGAACGCCAGGGCTTCGAGTTCCATCTCCTTTACCGTGTCTTCGTGCGCTTGCTGTTCCGGTCCACTTCCAAGGCGCAGACGGAACTGTTGTGCACGGCTCGCCAGGTCAAGCGCCAGGGAGTGATAGCGCTTGTACATGGCCTCCGCCTGGCTGCCGAAATGAGGCGAGTTGAACCCACCCAGCCAGCCGACAAAATCGTGGCACCCACTCGCATAGGACTCGCTGGCAAAAGGCGGGCAAAAGGAGTTCTTGTTCAACCAATCGAGAACCGAATAGCTGTAGTCTGGCACACCGGTGAAGTTGGCAGGGGCGGGAATGCTGCGTTCTTCCAGGAGGGTCTTGCCGTCGGGATCATCTCCAAATTTAAGCGAGTCCTCGAAATGATCGCGCCGCAGCCAGCTGGCATTCAGGTCGGTCACGCTTAGCCTTGCACTTCCCTGCTTGCCGAATAGATCCCGAAGGCCCAACTGGCTCAATGCCAGATCAGAAATGCGGGTGTGTTCCGCAATAGAACCGGAGGCCCCACCGCGATAGATCGACAGCCACGCGGCGCAATTCTCGTCGCCTTCTTCACAGGTAATGACGCGGGTGTCCCAGGCCTGTGCTGTTGGTGGCATCCAGAAGAGCGCCAGGGCGAGGAGAGCGAGGGTCAGACTTACCTGGCGCATTACTCGCCCCCCTCTTCCGGTCGACAAAAGGCATCCTCACCGAGGAAGGTTTGTGCAAACGCGTCAAGACGCGCGTCCATATCAGGCGCAGCACTCGCGACGCGTGCGAATTCGCTTTTGCAGGCGGACGGACAGGGCCCTTGCTCGACACAGGCCATAACGTCCGGGGTTGCTTCCATGCATTCGGTGAAGGTTTGAACACACCCGGCCCATTGGGCGATGGGATCATCAACATTGGGATTAAGGCGCAGAGCCTGCGGTGTCCCGCGGTGTCCCGGCGTGACATACCCGACAATTTCACAATCTGTTTCGCAGGCGGGATCGTAGGGAACGGTTGTCTCTTGCCACTCGACAGTAGGCGGCCCACTTAAGAGCCACCAGATCAGGAGCGCCAGAAGCACCCATGCGAGAATTACCACAGCTATGAGACCATTTCGGCGCGGCTCATCGGGCGCATTATCCGCTTCAGTCATGCCCGTTCCCCCGACAGTGATTCACCCATAGATGCAACGCCTACATTGCCTGAAAATGTTACGGACACCAGGGCGCCAATTTCATCATCACAATTGATGATGGTAAAGACATCTGGCGCGTATAATCTCTCATTATGCGCCAGTTTCCTCGACTCCTCATGCTCCTTTTCACACCGCTAATTCTAGGTGCAGCTCCCCCAGGCGGGGATATCTCTGTTGTTGGAGGCGCCTTCTGTGAGTCCGGACTGGTTCTGGACGCGGAACGCTCTGTTGATCGACTTTTTGCAGAAGCCGACAAGATCGCCGGACGGTCGCAAGAGTGTCCGTCTGCCTGCGCGCCCGCCATCAACCAGGCCGACTTCTGCGCTTATGGCGATCAGCTAGCCTTGAACGATGTGGCTTTCGGGAGCATTGCCGGTAGTGCCGTGGATGCGAGCCTGTTGTTCGATACAGCTGCCGCCTCCGGCCAGCATGTGCTGGAAACGCTTTCGGAACAAGTGACGCTCTTTTCCAACGAAGCGATCGACGTGCTCGACGAGGCAACGGCCGCTGTCGACGCAGCCCGAACGGGCAGCAGTGCAGCCCTGCCCGACGAAACACGCTGGAACCTTGTTGCCCGCGATCTGGCCGATCTTCATGACGTGTTCACGCTGTTGGACTCTCTGGGCCTCGCCTCCGGAGACGTCGCTTCGTTGACCGGACACCTTGCCGCGGCGGTTTCGACTTTCGAGCGGGAGCGCGACGCGCTGCATAAAGCTATTGCCGGTGCCGCTGTTTTAGAACCTGCGGAAGCTGATCGGCTTACAGATGTTTTGTCCAATGCCAAACAGGCGCTGGGTCTCGTCAAAGCACAGATTTCTCAAAGTGCCGAGCGAGCGGCGTCAGAGATGGACGCGACCGTCGACACAGAAGCGAATGCCAACCCTCCGGCGACTGCGCTTAGCACCGACTATCAGGACGCTGCTGCGTGCCTGACCAGCTTATCTCTCACGTTGATGACCGGTCGAGAAGCACTCTTAGAAACCAAGCGGATATTGCAGGACTGCAGGCCTTTGAACGATTGCCGCATCACACCCATGCCTACGCGTTTTTCTCTCGAGCGAATTTTGGCTCGGGAAGAAGAGGCCGCGAAACAGTCGTTCGCCGTCACCTCCTCCATGTGCCAATAGGCGAGCACTGCGCTTCTACAATGACGCCAGATAGGCGCGCCAGCCGCCGAACTCTGAGATGTCCTTGGCATCCTCAAGCGCCCAGGGTTCACAAACGAACCCTTTGACCCAGCGCCCATCTGCAAGTTCGACATTTCCAATGGCGAGCGGCGCGGGCACCTCGGCGGTGAAACTACCAAACGCCTGATCAGAGAGAGCCCATACTTCCACTTCAATGGCAGCACCTGTCCCGGGCGTGCGCTGAAGACCTGGTTTGGGTGGGACGGTGTCAGCCAAGGCATAGAGTCGATAGGTTTCTGCCGTCTTCGTTGTCTCCAAACATTTCGCGCCGCGGCTGACGAGCTGCGTGTTAAGGGGCTGGCCGGAAAGGTGAGCGCCAACGACGGCAAGCTCAATACCTTGATGGCCGGACGTTTCCGCTGACGCGAGGGCATGGTCCGTAGCACCAGCTCTTGTCTCTCGGCCCAATGCCCGATGAAGCTTGTCGCCCAGTGCCAACAGGCCCCGGTCTGTAAATGCCGGGCCGATAAGAGTGACGCCACGCGGCAATCCGTCACCAAACCCGGCTGGCACCGCGACACCCGCGCAGTCCAGGAGGTTCACAAAATTCGTATAGAGACCCAGATTTGCATTGAGCCCAATCGGGTCTTTCGAAATCTCATCAAACCGATAGGTTGTCGGCGTCGTTGGCAGCAGCAACACGTCGATGCGCTCCCAAACGCGCTCTAATTCACGCCGATAGTCTGCCAGCGTATACTGACCGACGAACGCGCTCTCCGCCGACGGTGCTTTGCCGCCCCGGACGATGGTCGCCACCGTTGGATCAATATCATCCAACCCCCTCTCGATATGGCTCCCCACAGCAGCATATCGCTCTGCGACCCACGGCCCGGCGTAGAGGAGTTCGGCGGCCTTGCGAAACGGTGTGTAGTCGATGTCGACCGGCGTTCCGCCAAGCTTCCGCATATTCTCGACGCTTAGGTCATAGGCCTGCTCCGCCGCCCCGTCTCCCAGAAAGTTACGGCTTTTAGCGTCCAGAACACCGAACTGAAAGGATGCTCCCGCGAGCGGTCGGGTTTCCAGTGGACGGGAATAGAGGTCCGCTGCATCAAACCCTTCCATCACTGTCTTAACGGTGGACGCGTCGCCGCACGTCACGGCAAACACGCTCACGCAATCGAGCGTTCGGCAGGCCGGAACCACGCCTTTGGTGCTGCCTAGTCCGCGTGTCGGTTTGTATCCCACAATATTGTTGAACGCAGCCGGGACACGGCCAGACCCTGCTGTGTCGGTACCAAGCGCAAAAGAGACAAGCCCGCGGGCAACAGCGACCGCGGATCCACTGCTGGAACCACCAGAGATATGGTCTTCGCTAAAGGCCGACTGCGGAGCGCCATAGGGTGACCTGGTTCCAACCAGTCCCGTTGCAAACTGGTCCAGATTGGTTTTGCCAATCAGGATCGCGCCGGCCGCCCGGATACGCGCGACCGCCGTGGCATCTTCCTGCGGATCATAGGCAAAGGACGGACATCCCGCGGTCGTCAGCAATTCCGCGCAATCAATATTGTCTTTGACGGCAAAGGGAATGCCAAAAAGCGGCAAGGTCTCCCGATCCACGTCCTGATCTGCCAGCGCACGGGCGGCGGCCAATGCGTCTTCCCTGGGGACCAATGAAATCCAAATCGCCTTGTCCGGACACGCGTCAATCCGATCGTAGACCGTGTTGATCACTGCTTCGGGCGTCGTCGTGCCCCGTTCATAGGCCTCCAGCAGCGGGCCGATCTGGACATCCAGGTCAGTCATGGAGAACGGCCCCCTCGGCTGCAGCCAGAACCAAGACCGCCTGGCCCGGCTCGACTGTTTGCCCCGGCTTGCAGAGCACTTCGTGCACGACACCGCTTTGAGGTGCGACGACCTCCAGCTCCATCTTCATGCTTTCAAGAATGACGACCGGATCCCCCGCTTCGACGTGTTGCCCGGGCGTCGCCAGAACCTTCCAGACACTACCCGGGAGGGATGCTTCCACGATTGAGCCGCCGTCCGGCACCTCTATCTCTGGCTCTTCAACGGCAAAGGCTTCCTCTATGACCTCAGCGTTGATGCCTTGTTCCCGCCAGCGCGTGCGTTCGGCGTCGAAGGCCTCCTGCTGCGTTTGTTTGAACGCCCGAATCGACTCGCTCGCGCCGGCAAGCATTGCTTCATGCTCGGCCAGATTGAACGTGCCTTCTTCCACCTCTATTTCGTATGCCCCGTGAGGGAAAGCATCGCGCGCTTCGGCGAGCTCCTCAGGGGAGACGGGGAAGAACTTGATCCGATCAAAAAATCTCAGCAACCAGGGCTTGCCCACGTTGAAACTTCCGCGCTGTTGCCAAGTGCTCCAGACCTGCAAGGTGCGGCCAAACAGCTGATAGCCACCAGGGCCTTCCATGCCGTAGATGCACATGTAGGCGCCACCAATCCCCACCGCGTTTTCCGGTGTCCAGGTGCGCGCGGGATTGTATTTCGTCGTCACCAACCGGTGCCGCGGATCAATGGGGGTCGCCACCGGCGCGCCGAGGTAAACATCTCCTAGACCCATGACCAGATAGTCCGCGGCGAAGATGATGTCTTTCACGGCCTGCTCATCAGGCAGTCCATTGATGCGCCGGATGAATTCCACATTTGAGGGACACCAGGGAGCATCGGCGCGTACGAGTTCCTGATATTTTTGCATGGCGAGCTCGGTCTGGTCATCCCGCCAGCTGAGTGGCAAATGGACAATCCGACTGGGCACGGTCAGATCTTCCGCGCGTGGCATCTCTCCTTCCGCTTGATGCAGCATGTCCAATAGTCGCTGTGTGGACAGGCGGGCCGGATCATAATGGATCTGCAGTGAGCGGATGCCGGGCGTCAGATCAACAATACCGTCCAGGCCCTGTTGCTCGAGCCAAGACATGAGGGCCGTCACCTGCAGACGCAATCTCAAGTCCAGAACAAGGGGACCCATTTCGACCAGGAGATAGGAGTCGCCCGCCCGCCGGTACACGATATCGATGCCATTCGTGCTTCCCTTGGCCAGAATCGCCGAAGGCCGATCATCGCCCGGTCGCGACGGCGGTGTTGATACGCTAGCTGCGGTTTCAGACTCGGCTGGCGCTTGCAGTACTTTGCCCTGCTCCGCTTTTAGCGAAGCGGCTTGCTCAGGCGAGAGCGACACAAATCTCACCTTATCGCCGGGCCGCAACTGCCCCATCTTCCATCGTTCCGCGTCTGCGATGGTGGCAGGGCAAACAAAGCCACCCAGACTTGGGCCATCGGGGCCCAGAATGATGGGCATGTCGCCGGTAAAATCGACGGTGCCGATGGCGTAGGCATTGTCGTGGATGTTGGACGGGTGGAGACCCGCTTCGCCACCGTCCTCCCGTGCCCATTCCGGCTTCGGCCCAATCAAGCGCACGCCGGTCCGGGCGCTGTTGAAATGCACTTCATATGACGAGCTGAAAAGCGTTTCGATGTCGTTGTCTGTGAAGAAGTCTGGTGCCCCATGCGGTCCGTAAAGAACACCAATTTCCCATTCTCGTGTGAGCGCTGGTCTGTTAGTCGGCGCAATCGCCGCCAGCGGCGCATCGCTCGCACCCTCCCGGTTGATACGCACGACGTCGCCTGTCTTTAGCTGGCCTGTGGCGTGGCCGCCAAACCCGCCGAGGATGAAAGTGGAGCGGCTTCCCAGATGAACGGGGGCATCAATACCGTTTCGGATCGCAATATAGGTCCTGTTCCCGGCGCCGTTTACAGAACCGAGCTGTAAAGTTTCGCCAGCGGAGACCTCAATCGGCTCCCAATAGGGCACGGCACGCCCGTCGAGGGTCGCCGTCATCTCGGCGCCCGTCAGCGCAATTACAGTAGCGGTGTTGAAGCGGAGCCCAGGCCCCGTTACGGCGCACTCAAGGCCTGCAGCATCTTCCGGGTTTCCGACGAGGCGGTTGCCAAGCCGAAACGACAGATCATCCATGGGTCCGCTGGGTGGCACACCAACCGCCCAATACCCAATGCGGCCGGGAAAATCCTGAACGCTCGTCTGTGCGCCCGGGAATATCACTTCCAGCCGCGGTGCCTCATAGCCAAAGTCTGCGAGAAAGCGCGTGCTGACCCGCCCGTCTGCAAACATCTCTGTGTCGGCAATGGCCGCGAGATAATCCAGATTGGTTTCAATGCCATAGAGAGAGGTCTCAGAAAGCGCCGCCTTGAGTTTGGCAAGTGCCGTTGTGCGATCCGGCCCTTTGACGATGAGCTTTGCAATGAGCGAGTCATAGTGAGAGGTGATCACCGTCCCTGTTTCAATCCATCCATCAACACGAGCCGTTTCGTCGAACTGGACATGAGTAAGGCGCCCGGCACTCGGTTGGAAGTTGCGCGCGGGGTCCTCCGCATTGATCCGGACTTCGATGGAGGCGCCCGACTGCGCCAGCTGGATCTGGTCCAAGGGCTGCATTGACCCAGCAGCCTGTTTCACCATCCATTCGACAAGGTCGATGCCGAACACCTCTTCCGTGACGCCGTGTTCCACCTGAAGGCGGGTGTTCACTTCAAGGAAGTAGAATTGTTCCTCACCGATGTCATAGATGAATTCGACCGTGCCCGCTGACGCATAAGACACGACCTCTCCCAAGCTCCTGGCGGCGTCAGCGAGGGCGGTCCGTTGGTCATCGGTGAGACCTGGCGCCGGTGTTTCTTCAAAAACCTTCTGGTTGCGCCGCTGCAGAGAACAGTCGCGCTCTCCCAATGTGAGCACCTTTCCCGCGCCATCGCCGAATATCTGCACCTCGATATGGCGGGCTTCACTCACAAACTTCTCAAGGAACACACCGGCATTGCCAAAATTGTTCTCACCCATCCGACGGACCGTGTCGAATGCGCGTTCGAGCTCCGCATCTGAGTTGCAGAGCTGCAGCCCAATGCCACCGCCACCGGCTGTGCTTTTGAGCATCACCGGATAACCAATGTCTGCCGCCGCAGATAAGGCCTCATCCAAACTGGAGAGCAGTTCCGTTCCCGGCAGCAGGGGTACGCCTGCTTTTTCCGCCAGCGCCCGGGCTGTATGTTTGGTTCCAAAATCGCGCAAGTGCTCAGGGCGCGGCCCAATAAACTTGATGCCGTTTTCTTCGAGGCGCTGGGAGAATTCAGCACTTTCGCTCAAGAAGCCATAGCCCGGGTGTACTGCCTCTGCGCCACTTTCTTTGCAGATGGCAAGGATGTTGTCGATATTGAGATAGCTCTCCGACACCGGCGCCGGTCCAACACAATAGGCGTCGTCCGCTTCCCGCACATGCCGCGCATGACAGTCGGCCTCTGAATAGATGGCGACTGAGCGAAGCCCCATCTCCTTCAGGGTCCGAATGATCCGGTAGGCAATTTCGCCACGGTTGGCGACAAGAACAGTTTTAAACATGAGCTTTATTGCTTTTCTGACTCGTTATGACGCTCAGGCGGCGCTGCTATCCCAGATCAGCACGTCGATCGGAGTTGGGTTGTAGGCGTTGCAGGGATTGTTGAGTTGAGGACAATTTGAGATCAGAACAAGCACATCCATCTCAGCGCGCATCTCTACATATTTTCCCGGTGCGCTGATCCCGTCTTCAAACGTCAGCCCGCCTTCCGGCGTGACAGGCACGTTCATGAAGAAGTTGATGTTGTGGGTGATGTCACGCTTTGACATGCCGTACTTCTCATTCTCCGCGACGGCGAGCAACCAGCTATCCCGACAGGCATGCATGCATTTCGTATCATGGGCATAGCGCACAGTATTGGACTCGGTGGCACACGCCCCGCCCAGCGTGTCATGGCGGCCGCAAGTGTCCGCGACGATCTCCAGCATTACCGATCCTTCGGTCGAGAGGAGCTTTGTCCCGGCTGTCAGATAGACATTTCCCTGCTCGCGGATCGTATCCATGGCGCTGTAGCGTTCAGTCGGATCATCCGCGCTGTAGAACAGCGTGTCCGCCGCCTGGTTTCCCTCCAGGTCGAGGATGCGGAAGGTTTCACCGCGCTTGACGGTGTGCATCCAATAATCACCGGCTTCCACTGTTTCACGATAAATCGCGTTTGTCGGGTCGAGTGCGCTTTCTTTGATCATTTCTCCGCCCTCCCGCTCAAACTGACCCACCGGCGGTCCGCCGGTAGAGCTCAGTATTTTCAAAACCACGGCCATTCTCTGGACGAGACGTACGACAGGCATCATCGGCTGCCACCGGCTCTGCTTCGAAGATGTCGAACCTGACCGGTTTCGGCGCATAGGTCGGTGACGGATCTAGGGGATGGGGACATGTGTGGAAGAGAACCAGCGTGTCCATTTCAAATCGCAGATCGACCTGCGCGCCGGCCTGCGCCGCCTCGGGAACAAAGCTCAGGTTGCCCTCCGCGTCGGGTGCCACTTTGCTGAACCAGTTCACGTTGGCGGCCATGTCTTTCTTGCCAAGACCGTATTTCGCCGCCTCCACAAGAAAACTGTCGAGGCCGTTCTGCGTGCGCTCGTTGCGTGCCGTCTGGTAGGTGGTGACGCCCCACTTCTCCTGCACAATTTGTCGGGTGGTGGTGCCGCAGACGGTGTCATGCCATCCGAATGTGTCTTCGACGATGGAGCAAAAGATGCGTCCCATGTCGGAGTAAAGGCAATTGCCCTTTGTCAGCTTGAACGTATGCTGACACTTTAAACTGTCCGGCGCGTTGTACCGCTCCAGCGGGCTCATCGGATTGTAGAAGAGCATGCCGACATTGGCGCCTCCTTCCACGTCAGTAAGGCGCAGCGTAAGCCCTGCTTTCATGGTCATAGACCAGTGTGCGCCACCCGGAATTACTTCACTGGACAAAATCTCTGGTTCGGGTACCACGGACATCTCCTTCAGGTCGAAGCTGGCTTCTTTGCCAGCTCTTTCCGCGCCAGGTCGTCCTGGGCCATGTCTCAAGATCCGGCTTCGCACCAGCCACCGGGCCGTCCCGGCGAGAACAAAACATCAAGCTGCCTCTTCCTGCGCCGCAAGCTCTCTTACGAAAGGTGCAGGGTCAGACGGTGTATCAAAGGCGATGGAGGCGCCGTAGCGTTCCATCTCTTCTTCTCTCTTACGCACGCGGTCAAATGCAATCACACGGGTGCCAAGATAGAAAGCTTCGCGCAGGTCATGGGTCACCATGAAGACGGTCATCTTGGTTTCCCACCACAGGCGCAGCATAAGGTCATGAACTTCCGAGCGGATCCCTGGGTCCAGCGCCCCAAAGGGTTCGTCCAGCAGGAGTATGCGCGGCTTCTTGATCAAAGCCTGTGCAATGGCCAAACGCTGCTGCATGCCTCCCGAGAGAGCAGACGGAAACTTGTTGGCGGAGTCTGCAAGACCCACCCCTTCCAGAAAACCCATCGCCTCGTCGCGTGCCTTGCGCCTTTTGCGGCCATGGAGTCGACCTGATATTCCACCCCGTTCGAACTCAAGCCCCAGCATCACGTTCTGCAATGCGGTCAAATGAGGGAAGACCGAGTATTTCTGAAACACGACGCCACGGTCGGGTTCCGGGTTGGTCGGTATTTCTTCACCGTCGATAAGGATCTCGCCGCGTGTTGCCTGCTCTTGGCTCAGAAGCAGGCGCAGGAACGTTGACTTGCCGCATCCTGAAGGGCCCACAAGAGAGATGAATGAATGCGGCGCCACATCAAAACTGACGCGCTCAAGGACGATCTGGTCGCCATATTCCATCCAGATGTTACGAACGCTTACAGCCGTCATGTCTGCGCCCTCTCAGCTGTGAACCAAGGGTAGGCCCATGCCTGATAGCGCCTCAAAAACACATCGAAGATCACAGCCAGCAATGTGATCCAGACCACATAAGGAAGGATCACATCCATCGCCAGGTACCGACGCAGAAGGAAGATACGGTAGCCCAGCCCGCTTTGCGAGGCGATCGCTTCGGCGGCAATGAGAAACAACCAGGCGGACCCTAAAGACAAGCGCAGCGCATCAATGATCCGCGGCATCATCTGCGGCAACACAATCCGCCAGGCGATGTGCCAGGTGGACGCGCCAAGGGTCTGCGCCTTTACAATCTGTTCCTGTGGCAACTCGGCCACCCGCAACGCCAAGTCGCGCATCATGAACGGCGCGATGCCGAAAACAATCAGCGCAATCTTGGATGTTTCGCCAAGGCCAAACGTAATAAAGAGGATGGGGAGGACCGCCAGGGGCGGGATCATCGCGAAGACCGCAATAAAGGCCGACATTGTTGATCGTGCGTAGGGAATAAGACCGACCGTGATTCCGACCACCGTTCCCAATAGGGTGGCGAGTACAACCCCGCCTGCAAGGCGGGCCAGGCTCGCACTTGTGTCGACCCATAGGAGGTAGTCGCCTGTACGCCGGTCAGGCTCAAATGCCATACGTTCGACAGCATCAATCAGCGATGTGAAACTTGGAAGCAATTTGTCATTCGGGTTTTCCGACAACCGAATGTCTGAACCGACGGCGTAGACGAGGAGCAAAAGCGCAAAAGGCACGATCGCAAGCAGCCGTCCCGCCGCCGGTCTAGGGTGTTTGTTGATGAGCCGTCCGCTACGCGACAGAGCCATTCTCTTGTCTACCTATTGTACTTGGGAAAGATATTGCGGAAAGCTCATCAGCGTGACTTACAGTGCGCCGTCGGCGGCCATGCTCATATAGTCAGCATTGAAGCGGAACTTCACATTCCCCTCATCGCCGAGAATCGACCCATCTGGGAACGCAATGCCGACAATGTCGGCACTCGGTGCGCCTTCGCCAAGCAGTCCCCGATCAAACAGGAATGTCCGTACGGACTCCATCGTCGTTGTCACGTCGTCGGATGTTGTAAAGGCAACCGCCTCAGCTGGCGTTGCAAACATCTGAGTTGATGCTAGCTGCATGTCATAGCCGGCGAGGTCGGTGCCGGACGCTTCGCCCATGGCGGTGCGCGCTGCGGCGCCTTCTGGCGTGTCAGACAGCATGATCGACATTGTTTCGTACCATGCACCCGCCAGAGCCTTACCGAAGGCTGGATTGTCAGCCAAGGTTTCAGTATTCACGACGGTCAGGTCCATGATCTCACCTGGAATGTCAGAGGAGTCAAAAACCTTGCTCGCGCCTGGCATTTCAAGAATTTCGGCCACCAGCGGGTTCCAGGTCACAACGGCGGTCACATCATCGGTCTGGTAGGCAGCGATCATGTCCGCGTCAGACGTATTGACGACAGTGACATCTTTTTCGGCTTTACCGATGGTCTCCAGGGCACGCGCCAAGAGATAATGAGAGACGGACAATTCAACCAGATTGACGTTCTGGCCGAGGACAGCGTCCAGCTCATCTTCGCCCTTCAGGATGAGTGCATCATTCCCGTTGGAGAAGTCACCAACAATCAGCGCAGTCGTGTCGACACCACCGACAGAAGGGATCGCCAACGTGTCCATGTTGGTTGCCGTCACGCCGTCAAACGCGCCTGCGGTATACTGGTTGATGGATTCAATATAATCATTGAACTGAACGACTTCGATTTGGATGTCATATTTGTCGGCCCATTTGTCGACAATGCCTTGATCAGCGGCCCATCCCCAGGGCATCCAACCGACATAAATTGACCAGGCCAGCTTGAATTCCGTCTTCTCTTCGGCGTTCGCTGCAGCGATGCCACCGAATGTCAGACTCGTTGCGGTCGTCATCGCGACCAATAGCTGAGTAAAACGTTTCATTACCACTACTCCATTTTCGGTCTCGGAGTCTGGTGGTCGCGGCGGGCCGGACGCTGTTTTACCAAACGCGCTAGACCTCCCGGGCTTTTGTCCCGCCGTGTACCCTGCCGCTGTTCACCGGAAGGGCCGCAGCTCTCGGACCAGGCACCGACTGCCCCATCAGGGAGAGCGTCGGCCGGAACCCTAGCTGCTAATGCTTCCTTAAACTCAAGAAGCGTGCCAACTCATTTGCCCCCCGTTTTAGGAGTTTAGGCAGCTGCCAGAAGCATACCTGCCCATTGATTGGTCATCCTGACAGCCAAGTGCATCACATATGGGCGAAACAAACGCGGTGCGGCGGCGCATCGTCCGGTGGCTGCTTGAATTCGGAGATTACCGCCAAAAATCAGCACGTCGCCGCCGTAAGTCGCCGCTTTCGGACCTGGTCATCCCTAAGGATTTGCTCCGCTTGAGGCCGACATGTTTGCTTCCCTCACACGCATTCAAAAAGGCAGAGGAGGAGTGAGATGTCGGAGATCGAGACGGAATTTCTGTTCGAAGCACAGGTGAAACTGGACGAGCCGGTGCATGTCGGACAAACGCCTGAGGGTTATCGGATGATCGTCAACGTGCTTGGAGGACACTTCGAGGGACCGTCGCTAAGAGGCGAGGTTATGCCGCAATCTGGCGCAGACTGGTCGCGAATTCGCGCGGATGGCTCCGGTGCGCTCGATGTTCGCTTCACGCTCAGAACGGATAGCGGCGACATTCTCTATGTGCATTGGCATGGGATCATGGCGTTTGACGCGCATGAACAAGACTATGCACTGGACTTTGCCAAGCCGGACGACCCGGCCGGCGCAGACCGCTACTATTTCCGCACCAGCCCCCGGTTTGAAACTGCGTCTGAAGACTATGCCTGGCTGAACAACATCATCGCGGTGTCCAAGTCCCGGACCGGCGACGGCGGCGTCATTCACCGCATCTTCGCGATCAAATAGGCTCTGCTTACTAGACACTTCGTTCAGGTTTCACCATTTCCCGGCACACTGTGAAGCACCCTGCTACCGAGCGCGATGGTGCTGAAAATAGATGGGCAGCCAGGAGGTCCCAACTTCCTTCGTCTCAGGAGAGCGGCGCGATGTGCTCTTCGCGCGCGCAGACTCCATGAATTTTTCAAGCCAGGATTTTGCCTGCCAATGTCTTGACGTCACCCGACCTTCGTCGAGGACGGCGGGGCGCGCGGACGTGACATCTTGCATTTCGGGCGGGCAGATGATCTTGCTCTCGAGAATCTCGCATGCCTCGTCTCCTAGTAAGTCCCGACATGCGGTTTGCTCACCCTCGCTCAGCGCCTGATAACGTTGTTGCAGTTGCGCCAGACAATAGACGCGGTATGGCGCGGTCACGACATCCCACTCAAGACCTTGGGTCGAATATTTCGTTCTCGGGGCGCCGATCTCAAACGCCTCTCTGTTTGCGACAAGGTAGGGAAGATAATCAGCCGCGAGTTTCCGCATGAGTGGTTTGAGGTCAGCGGGTACCGACGTGATCTCGTCAGCCGATGCGAGCTCTGCGGGCCGGGTCGACCAAAGACGAGCGACCCAACGAAACAAATGGGGTGCGCGCACCTGCATGATCTCCTGCGGTGTCGGATCATTGGCAAAGTGGGGAAACATCGGTCCATGGAGTCCAAAGTCCGCTTCGCAGGGTCGGTCACCAAAGAGAAACGGACGCTTCTCCAGAATAGGCTGCAGCATGTCCAATAAGTCGATGTACAGATTTTCGGTCTGGCGCGCGTGTGCGTCGCTAACAATGCCATTCGCTTTCAGGTGCACGACCTTCTGACGCAGGGTGATGATGCGACGTAACACAAACCGGGGTAGTTTGAGACCGTTGGCGGCAATCGTGTAGGTGAACTCTTCGCTCCGTCTGATCTCATCCATCTTGAAGGCCCAGCGATAATAGAGCGCCGGCGCCCATAACCACTCGTCAAAGCAGTCCTCCAGAAAATAGCTGCAGAACGCCGCCACGGGATTGATCGGACGCAAGGGTGTGTCCGACATTTCAGATTCAAACTCCTGGATGATCGGCGTTGTGTCGCAAATCCATCTACCATCAGGACACTGGACAAGCGGTATCTGCATGACGCCGACTTCTTTCGCCGTTTGGGTGAACGCGGGACTGTCCATCTCCACGAACTTGTAAGGTATTCCCTTCACGCGGAAGTAGGTCTCTAGCTTCTTCGTGAAGTAGGAACAGAACATGCCATAGATGATGTACTCGCCATCTTGTACCAGTGCATCCGTCATATCATTGCCTTTCACCAAACATCCGAGGACCTCGCCGTGGGGTCAGAACAGACTGCCTTTCACCGGGAGATGCGCGTCTCTTTAGAAAAGTGAGTAGTGCTGGCCACCGTCAATCACGATATTCTGGCCGACGATAAAGCGGGATAGCGGGCTGCAGAGCAGCGCCGCCATAGGCGCCATGTCGGCCGCCTCTCCAACAAAGCCCGCTGGGATTTTATTGTTCTCAAAGAAGTGCTGCCGGACAATGTCCGGATCTGGCTCCAAGCTGAATGCGGCCGCGTAGTCGTTCAGGATCTCTGAAGCACCTTCCGTTCGAAACATCCCAGGAAGAATATTGTTGATGTTGACGCTGTGTTGCGCGATTTCGCGAGACACACTCGCCGTGTAATTGATCAGGGCCGACCGCGCGGGCCCCGACATGAGCCGCCACAGCATAGGGTTCTTGGCGGAGAAGGTCGCGATGTTCACAATTCTGCCCCAGCCTTTTTCTTTCATGACTGGAATATAGTTCCGCATGATTTCGATAGGTCCGACAAGCGCCGTCTCAATGGAGTCGCGCCAGTCCTGCGGCGTCAGCTTGAGGAAATCTCCGTTCGGCGATGGCGGCTTGATCGTGATCGCCAGAATGTCAGGATCGGGACAGGCGTCGAACAGCGCTTGGCGGCCTTCTTCTTTAGACGAGTCCGCCACAACAGGCGTTACCTTCGTGCCGAATTGTGACGAGATTTCATCTGCTGCTTGTTTCAAGCGCTCTTCTCGGCGGGCTGTAATGACCAACTCTACGCCAGCCTCCGCGAGTCTTTCGGCCGTCGCGCGGCCCATGCCAGCGCTTCCACCAGCCATAATCGCTTTCTTACCTTTGATTTGCAGATCCATGTCTGTCTCCATGTTTCGCGAGCCGTGCTCCAACGATGTTTTGGTTGATTGTTTGTTGAGATTGGTGGCACTGAATGTTCAGTGATTTCACCCAGCCGTCTCCGCTACCATTTTGCGGGCAACGCGTTCGGCGATCATGACGCATCCGAGATAGGTATTGCCTGCCGGAATGGTCGGCATAACGGAGGCGTCCGCCAGCCTGAGTCCCTCTATTCCTACCACGCGGCAATCCGCATCGAGGACCGATCCCATGGGGCATGTACTGGTCATATGGCCATAGCTGATGGTCAGTTGGTCAAGAGCGTGTGACACCGCATCGGGAGCCTTGAGATCAATAGGTTCGATCTGCTCACACCCCAAAGCGCGGGCTGGGGTGGAGATCTCCCAGGCAGCGATTTGGTCTAAAGCGTAACGAAGGCTTTCGGGCGCATCCTCCGGGAGCGGCGGCGCTGTTACCACCGGGCCGGCTTCCTCCGTCTCGCCCAATCGAACACTACCCTGCCCCGACGAGCGCAGGAGGAATGCTGCCATCATGAATTCTGTTGGCCCATCGGTGGTCATTGGCGCAATAGGAAAGGTGTGCGTATCAACATCGGTGCCGTTGGAGGCGCCAAAAAGCAGAACTTGAGCCGGCCCGGCGGATCCACCACGCGGTCCATCGTGCCCATAGCGAATACCCGGTCCCAGATGATCACTCATTGTCTCGCCAACGGGCAGGTTCGCGTGTACGCCAATGCCGTGATCGGCAAGATGGTTCGCTGGCCCAATACCGGACCGCATTAGAAGATGCGGTGTCCATAAAGCGCCTGCCGTGACAACCACCTCGTCGGCTTCTATCGTTTCACCGGTGCCAAGCAAGACACCGACAACGCGCCCGGTGTCTATGACAAGTCGGCTCACTTCTGCGCCTGTTTTGATGCTGAGGTTTTCGCGGGCACGAACTGCCGGCGTCAGGTAGGCAAGACTTGTGGTGACGCGCTTGCCTTCGGCATCAATGGTAACCGGAAAGACGCCAACGCCGGGGAGTTGAGACGGGTCGTTGATGTCAGCGACGGCGTGCGTCCCCAACTCAATCATTCCATCATAGTAAGCGAGCTGTGCGCGACTGATCTCATCTCGCCGCCAACGACGTACAGGGAGCGGACCCGAGTTGCCGTGAATCGGGGAGTCGCCAAAATCCAGGTCCCGCTCGGCTGCAATGAATGTGCTTTCCACATCCGCCCAACCCCAGCCTTCGAGTCCAGATGCTGCCCAGCCATCATAATCGGCCGGCATGCCGCGCAGCGTTGCTAAGCCATTCACTGCTGATGTGCCGCCGAGCATCCGCCCCTGGAGCATGAGGATATCCGCAGGCTTGGATGCCATCACGGTCATTTCGATATTGGGTCCGCCGAGCCAGGCGTTGGGGGCCTGTGTGGGTTCAAGGACCGCTGCATCATAGCTGCTGTCGTCTGGGCCAGCCTCCAGCAGGGTGACATTGATGTTTGGATTTTCCGTCAGGCGGGCCGCCAATACAGATCCTGACGTACCCCCGCCGACGATAATCACATGCTTTGATTTCTTTCTCATCAGTCCTCCCAACCCTATTTCGTGCCCAAAAATCGCAAAATTAGGTAGCCTTACCTATATTTAGGTAGTATAACCTAATTTGTCAAATTTTTCTGATAGCCTTGGCAGAGTGCGGATTTATGAAGGCAAGCGTTAAGACACCGGATCGCATCCTCGCTGCTGGGCGACGGATCTTTAATGAAAAGGGATACGCAGCTGCAACGCTGACCGAAATCGCTGCGGATGTCGGCATATCGCAGGGAAATCTGACCTACCATTTCCCGACCAAACGCGAACTCGCTAAGCGGCTGGAATCAGATGCCCGCCAGCGCGCACAGGAGCGCCGGGCAAACTACACTTCCGGCGCTATCGCCGACGACTATGTTGAGCACCTGTTGGCCGGCATGGAACTCACGTGGGACAATCGGTTTTTGCTGCGTGATCGTGCGCAAAACACCAAAGACCTTGGTCCACTTGAGTCAGACTCGGAACTGTCAGCAAATTATCAAGACCTTCGCCAGCTCCTGGAAAGGATCAAAACGGAGGACCTGTTCCGACGCGACAGCGAGATCGATCTTGAGATGCTGACCCGATCGTTATGGATCGTCAGTCGGTATTGGATGGACTATCTGCGCGAGTTTGAAGGGCTGGACGAGATCGGCTGGCCGGATCAGGAGCGTGGCATCGATCAACACTTCGCTGTTCTACTCCCCTGCCTAACAGCGGCCGCAAAGAGAGACTTCAATGCGGCGCTGGCTCGACGGTCCCATCAATAGGACACAGCAAGCCTGGATCCCTATGAGGCACACTGAAGGCAATTCTATAACCTGTACAAAAGAAAAGTCGGTCTATAGCAGCAACCTCAATCGCTGAAGACAACGCACTTTTTGTTATGGACCATCACACGGTCGTCGAGATGGAAGCGAACGGCCTTCGCCAGAACCCGCCGCTCAATGTCACGGCCTTTTCGCACAAGATCCTCCGGCGTGTCGGCGTGAGAAATCCGTTCCACATCCTGTTCAATGATCGGTCCCTCGTCGAGGTCAGCCGTCACATAGTGTGCCGTCGCGCCGATAATCTTAACCCCGCGCGAGTGGGCCTGGTGGTAAGGCTTCGCGCCTTTAAAGCTCGGTAGGAAACTATGATGGATGTTGATGCAGCGACCTGACAGCTTGGCGGTCAGGTCGTCCGATAGAATCTGCATGTAGCGCGCGAGAACTACCAGGTCCGTTTGTGTCTCCTCTACGAGCGACCAAAGTTCGGCTTCCTTTTGAGGTTTGGCTTCCTTGGTGACCGGCAGATGGTGGAAAGGCAGGCCGTGCAGGTCCAGGGCGGAATAGGTCTCGATCGGATGGTTGGAGACAATCCCGGTAATCTCCATCGGCTGTTCGCCAATGCGCCACCGATAGAGAAGGTCTGCCAGGCAGTGATCGAACTTTGACGCCAGGATCATAACGCGCTGCGGTTTCGATCTATCACGCAGCTTCCACGTCATATCCAACTTGTCGGCTAACGTCGAAAGAGCACCTTCAAGTTCCGCAGAGTCGATTTTTTGGCTGGTGCTCTTGAAGAGCACCCGCATGAAAAAGCGATTCTCAGCAATGTCGTCATATTGCTGGGCATCAAATATGTCGCCGCCAAAGCGGTAAATTAGCTCGGCAATCTTGACGACGATGCCTGGACGGTTTGGGCAAGAGAGTGTTAGGGCAAAGCTGGCATCGGTCATGCTATCTCTCCGGACTTCAGGTGATTCAAACGGTCTCCCAACCATTGATTGAAGCTTTCAGCGTAAGATCGGAACACGGCGACGTTAAGACATCCGCTGTCGTTAGGCGGAAACCAAACCAGTCCTGCGAAGTGAGCGATCTTGGTTGGGGCGGCATACCCCGGTTTGAAAACAAGTGGGTCGAAATCCACGGCACTCCCGTAGGACATGAGGTTCAGTCCGATATCCGACGGCATAGTGAAGATGACACGTGCATCCGATTTATGGATTGCATGAACAGTGGCTGGGGGAGACAGGTCGGCGAGCGGCCCGACAACCATCCATTGATTATGACCTGTCCAGACGATGTCTGTATCCTCGACCGTCAGGCACCGACACGGGGACGGCAGCTCAACGCCAGATATCTGAGGACGTCGGCCGTCACCTATCTGACCTGGGCTGAGAGACCAGTCAGCGACCGGCGCCTCCAATAAAGGAAATGTCGGCTTAACAATCGACGCGTGCGCAACAAGACTAGGCAAGGAGCTTCTCCCGATTGGGATCCACAAATACCGGCGCACAGGCTTCGAGACGAACGCTCTTGTTCCTCACTGGATCAATCGCCCTCAATTGGCCGCCAAGCCGCTCATCCCCGCCGGACACCAAGGCAAGACCGATGGCACATCCAAGCGTCGGCGAATAGGCCGCTGACGAGACAAACCCAAGATCGTTTTCCGGTGTGATGTCCACGTCAGGCAGGAAGAGGTGGGCACCCGCCGCAAAGGTGTCTGCGCTATCAAGGACACGCACGCCAATCAATCTCTGACGCTCCGGTGCTCGAAGGAGCGGACGTTCGCTCATGCGTCGACCAATATAGTCCTTCTTCTGCGACTGCATCCCCGCCATTCCCAAATCAAACGCGGTCGTCTGGCCGTTCAATTCCGGGCCGGCAGGGTGTCCTTTTTCGATGCGCATGACCCCTAATGCTTCCGTTCCGTAAGGCGCGATGCCAAAGTCTTTGCCGATTTCCATGAGGGTTTCTGCAAGAGAATATCCATACCGCGCGGGCACCGCGATTTCATAGGCCAGCTCGCCCGAGAAGGAGAGGCGGAACACTCGCCCGGCTACACCCCCGATGATCGCGCTGGTGGCACCCATGTAGGGCAGAGCGTCATTCGACACATCGATATCGACAAGCCTCTGGAGAACGTCTCTTGATCGCGGCCCTGCCAGGGCATATTGCGCCCATTGATCCGTCATCGACACGAAAGAAACATCAAGAGAGGGCCAAAGGCATTCGTGGCAGAACTTCATGTGTTCGAAGACAGCACCGGCCTTGGCGGTCGTTGTCGTCATCACATAGTGATCTTCCGACAGCCGTGCCGTCGTGCCGTCGTCCATCGCGAACCCATCTTCCCGGAGCATGAGACCATAACGGGCTTTGCCAACAGGTAGCTTCTGCCACGCATTGATATAGAGCCGCTCAAGAAACGTTCTGGCGTCTCTGCCAACAAGTTCGATTTTGCCGAGGGTCGACACATCGCAGAATCCGACGCGCGAGCGGACGGTTTCAACTTCGCGATCAACGCTCTCGCGCCAGTGCGTTTCGCCCGCCTTCGGAAAATATTGGGCCCGCAACCAATCTCCAGTTTCAACGAATACCGCGCCGGCTTTTTCCGCCCATCGGTGACTGGGCGTTTGACGGACGGGTCGAAAGTCGGGGCCCGAGGCTTCGCCTGCCAACGCCCCCACGGACACAGGCATGTAGGGTGGCCGGAAGGTCGTGACGCCCACTTCCGGTATCGATTGATTTTGTGCATCCGCCAGCACTGCAAGACCGTTGGCACTTGACGTTCGTCCCTGATCCGTCGCCATGCCAAGGGTTGTGTAGCGTTTTACATGCTCAACGGACCGGTAGCCTTCCGCATTCGCCTGTTCGATATCACCGGCGACCACATCGTTTTGGAGATCGACAAATGCTTTGCCGCTGCTTGTCGCGACCCGCCACACGGGCAAGAAGTCATGGGGCTCTGATGGCAGGGTCTCGTATGAAGACATAGCGGGTGGCGCCATATCCAGGCGCTCCAAAGCGGTATGAGCCGCGACTTCACCACTGTGTGCCGCGTCCCGGGTCGTCACCGCGCCGACCAAAGGTCCGGCGTAGGAAATCGTCTCCGTAGCGTCAGGCGGCACAAATGCCTTCTGTTTTTCAGACCAAATGGGTTTTCGACCGAGATGACAGGACAGTCCGATATTGGGCGACCAACCGCCCGATACCGCGAGAAGATCACATCGCAGCTTCGACTTGATGCCGTTTCGATCACGCACCGTCACATATTTGAGCTTCTGACCCCCGTGTGCCTGTTCAACGACACCCCCCAAAATGACCCAGGAAGCGATGCCTTTACGCACATCCTCTGCCACATGGTCGCGCGGATCGATGACCGCGGCTACATGGACACCGGCGGTTACCAGATCGTGGGCGGCCTGCCAGCCCTCGTCTGTGGATGTAAATACAATCGCTTGGGAACCGGTCTGTACCGCATACCGATTGGCATACGCCTGCGCCGCGGAGGCGAGCATCACGCCAGGCAGATCATTGCCGCCAAAAACAATGCCCCTCTCATTGCTGCCGGTCGCGAGGATGATCTGGCGCGGGAGGATTTTCCAATAGACCTCATACGCCGGGTCTTGCGTGCCAAGCTCGACAGCACCGACCACAGGCCCGTCGTAAAGCCCGAACACCGTTGTTCTGTTCATGACCGTTACGTTTGCAAAGCGCGACAACTCATCAGAGACGTCATCCACCCAGTCGAAACTCGACGCGGTGCCTGTTTGTTTCGAATTCAGTATGGACCCGCCCAACCGAACATCCTCATCTACAATGACGACGCGGGCGCCCGCTCTCGCTGCCGTCAGAGCCGATGCAAGGCCAGCAGGACCGCCGCCTACGACGAGCAGGTCGCAATGCAAGTGTCTGCGTTCATAGAGTCCAGGGTCCGGCAAACCGCTCAGACGCCCGAGGCCTGCGGCACGGCGGATCAGAGGCTCATAGACCCGCTCCCAGAAGGACGATGGCCACATGAAAGCCTTGTAGTAGAAGCCACCGCTGATGATCGGGCCCAGCAGCGAATTCACCGACAGGAGATCAAGTTTCAGATTGGGCCACCGGTTTTGGCTCCGGACCTCGAGACCCTCACGCAATGGCACTGTGGTTGCTTTGAGGTTTGGCGTCTGGTGCGCTCCGGACCCGAGTTGCACCAGGGCATTGGGTTCAGACGAGTCAGATGTAAAGACGCCCCTGGGCCGATGATATTTGAAAGACCGGCCGACGAGAGAGATCCCGTTTGCAAGCAATGCGGACGCAACCGTATCGCCCTCATAACCTTCAAGGACTTTCCCGTCGAACATGAAGGAGAGGCGCTTTCGGCGATCAATCAGTCCGCCGCTGCGATTTCGATGTGTCTGGCTCATGGCCGCTCCGTCACCGGCTCTGCTGAGAGCACTTCGTGGGAGCGCGTGTCGCGGGTGACGATGAGCCAGCTCCCGCACCCCGCACTGTGGCGCCAGAGTTCGCGATGTGGACCGGCGGGATTGTCCCGCAGGTACACATGGTCAGCCCACTGCTCGTCGCCGTCCTCATAATCAGGCCGGTCAAGAAGGGCCGCGTCGCCGAGATAGCTAAACTCGGTAGAGAGGCGGTTTCCGCAATGGGGGCAGGGAATAATCATAAGGACATCTAGTGCAGGTTCGGCTGAGCGCCCTGTCCCTTTTCATCCAGAACAGCACCCCGCCCGAAACGGTCCAGCGCGAACGCCGCCGCATCGGCATGTGGTTCGTCTTTCGCGATCAGGTGCGCGAAGCAAAGTCCGCTCGCGGGCGTCGCCTTGAAGCCGCCATAGCACCAGCCGGCGTTGAGATAGAGTCCTTCCGTTGGTGTTTTGTCGATGATGGGGCTCCCGTCCATCGACATATCCATAATGCCACCCCAATGCCGCAAGACCTTCGCCTTGCCGATCATCGGCATGATGGACATGGCGCCTTCGCAGACATCTTCGACCGTTCCCAAACCGCCGCGCTGGGCATAACTGTTATAGCCATCGAGATCCCCGCCAAAGACAAGCCCGCCCTTGTCCGATTGGCTGACATAGAAGTGCCCGGCGCCATAGGTCACGACCGTGTTCAAGATTGGTTTTAGACCCTCGGTCACGAAGGCCTGGAGGACATGACTTTCGATGGGAAGCCGCATGCCCGCCATCTCGGCGACAATCCCGCTGGCGCCGGCGACGGCGACACCGACTTTGTTTGCACCGATAAACCCCCGCGTTGTCTCAACACCAAGGATCTTGCTATTGGAGATGCGCATGCCCGTCACTTCGCAGTTCTGAATGAGATCAACGCCCCGCTGGTCGGCCGCCCGCCCATAGCCCCAGGCCACGGCATCATGGCGGACCGTGCCGCCTCGCCGTTGCAAGAGCCCCCCAAGAACGGGAAAGCGCGCTTGGTCGAAATTGAGAGTCGGCACCATCTTCCGCACGGCGGCCGCATCCAGTAGCTCGGCATCCACACCGTTCACCCGCATGGCGTTGCCGCGCCGCGCGAAAGCCTGTCCCTGGACATCATTGTGAAACAGGTTCAGCACACCGCGCTGACTGACCATGGTGTTGAAGTTCAGATCCCGTTCCTGGCGTTCCCAAAGCTTCATGGCGAGCTCATAGAAACGGATATTCTCTGGGATCAAATAGTTTGATCGGACAATTGTGGTGTTACGGCCGACATTGCCACCACCGATCCAGCCCTTCTCCAAAACCGCAACATTGGTAATCCCAAACTCGTGGGCCAGAAAGTAGGCCGTCGCCAATCCGTGCCCACCGCCACCGATGATGATGACGTCATACGAAGACGCAGGTTCAGGCTCCCGCCAAACCGGCTTCCAGTTCCTGTGCCCGCTCAAGGCATTGCGCAACAGATTGAAGGCAGAGTATCGCATCGCTTGCCATGTTCAGGCCCGACGACCGCAGGACGGCTGTATCAGCAGTCGCGGGTGTAGGAGCGCTCCCATTCCGTCAGGTGGCGGCTATATTCGTTCCACTCCACCATTTTCAGCTTGGTGTATGAAGCGATGAACTCCTCACCCAGACCATTCCGGAGTTCCTCAGACTGTTCCAGGCAGCGAAGCGCATCCAGCAGATTGAACGGCAGCTTCTTGTCAGCGTAGGCCTCATCGTCGCCATGCTCATACATATCGATGTCGAGGCGGGGACCGGGATCCCGCTTGTTAGTGATGCCGTCGAGTCCTGCTGCCAGCACCCCTGCCGGCAAGAGGTAGGGGTTCGCTGCCCCGTCTGCCAATCGCACCTCGATCCGGTCTGCATCTGGAATCCGGATCATGTGTGTCCGGTTATTGCCGGTATAGCTCAGCGTGTTGGGCGACCAGGTCGCGCCAGAAGCGGTGCGCGGTGCATTGATCCGCTTGTAGCTGTTGACCGTGGGGTTTGTGAGCGCTGCGAGCCCTCGGCCTGATTCCAGAAGACCAGCGATAAACTGATAAGCCATTGACGACAGACCCAGCTCGCCCGCCGGGTCATGAAACGCATTGGTCCCGGCTTTAAGGTTCCAGACAGATGCGTGCATATGACAACCATTGCCTGTGAGATCGGCAAAGGGTTTCGGCATAAAAGTGGCGATGTATCCGTGTTTTTCAGCTATCGCCTTCGCCATGAACTTAAAGAAGGCGTGTCGGTCGGCCGTCACCAGCGCGTTCGCATAGCCCCAATTCATTTCGAATTGGCCATTGGCATCTTCGTGGTCGTTCTGATAGGGCTCCCAACCCATGGCTAACATGGCGTCGCAAATTTCAGCGATCACATCGTAGCGCCGCAAAAGAGCGCTTTGGTCATAACAGGGCTTGCTCTGGGTGTCTCTTGCGTCCGACACATCATCCCCGTCCGGGCTTAGCAAGACAAATTCACACTCGACGCCGGTTTTGAGCTCGTAGCCAAGCTCGGCAAGCTTTGCCATTTGGCGCTTCAGCACATTGCGCGGAGCGTGCTCGACAGGCTGCCCCTCCATCACGGGATCCGCCGGCATCCAGGCAATCTCTGGCTTCCACGGCAATTGGAAGATGGTCGATGTATCGGGCACGCCGAACATATCCGGATCTGACGGTCCCATATCAAGCCAGGCGGCGAAGCCTGCAAAACCAGCGCCCTCTGCCGTCATGTCGTCGACGGCGGATGCGGGGACCAGTTTGGACCGTTGCACACCGAACAGGTCGGTAAAGGAAATCAGAAAGTATTTGATGCCCTGCTTACTGGCATAATCCGCTAGCGGTCGAGACATGGGTGTTCTCCCTTTCGCGTCATGTTGCGTATCATCGATTTTGGCCGGGGATCCAGTTGGTTCCGGCGAGCGGGATCCGCGCCATCGCGGCCGCCTCCAAAGAAAGCGCTGCAAGATCTTCTGGCTCCAGATTGTGGACATTGCTCTTTCCGCATGCCCGAGCGATGGTTTGTGTCTCCAAGGTTAAAACCGACAGGTAATTTGCAAGCCGTCTGCCGGCAGCGACGGGGTCCAGTCGCGCAGCAAGCTCCGGGTCCTGCGTTGTGATGCCCGCCGGGTCACGCCCCTCGTGCCAATCATCGTAGGCGCCAGGAACCGTGCCGAGCGCCGCATATTCTTTCTCCCAGCGCGGATCGTTATCCCCGAGCGCAACGAGCGCCGCCGTGCCTATCGAGACGGCGTCCGCCCCAAGCGCCAGGGCTTTGGCAACATCAGCGCCATTCCGGATACCGCCGGATACAATCAGCTGCACCTCGCGGTGCACGCCGAGATCCCTCAGCGCATCTACCGCCGGTGGGATTGCCGCCAGAATGGGGATGCCCACATGCTCAATGAAGACCTCCTGCGTCGCCGCAGTACCGCCTTGCATCCCATCAAGTACGACGACATCTGCGCCTGACTTCACAGCCAGCGCAACGTCATAATAGGGGCGCGTTGCACCGACTTTTACATAGATGGGCTTTTCCCAGTCTGTGATTTCACGCAGTTCCTCGATCTTGATCTCAAGATCATCGGGACCGGTCCAATCCGGGTGACGACAGGCAGAACGCTGATCAATCCCCTTAGGTAAGGTGCGCATCTCGGCAACACGATCGCTAATCTTTTGCCCGAGCAACATGCCGCCGCCGCCAGGCTTTGCGCCTTGTCCAACCACCACTTCGATGGCGTCAGCCTTGCGCAAATCATCCGGGTTCATACCATAGCGCGAAGGCAAATACTGGTAGACCAGCTGATCGGAGTGACCTCGTTCTTCAGGCGTCATGCCCCCGTCGCCCGTCGTTGTTGATGTGCCGGCAATATTTGCGCCCCGCCCCAGCGCTTCTTTGGCCTGCCCGGACAAGGAGCCGAAACTCATGCCTGCAATGGTGATTGGGATCTTGAGCTCAATCGGCTTTTTGGCAAAGCGGGTGCCGAGCGTCACAGACGTGGAGCATGTTTCGCGATAGCCCTCCAGCGGGTACCTGGAAACGGAGGCACCGAGAAAGACGAGATCGTCAAAATGCGGGACACGCCGTTTTGCGCCGCCGCCGCGAATGTCATAAATGCCTGTGGCCGCCGCGCGCCGGATTTCCGACAGCGTATGCGGATCAAATGTCTCAGAGAGACGCGGTTCTGTTTGGGGTATTGTCGCGTCAGACATTAGTACGCCCCCGCATTGTCGACTTTGAAGTTATAGAGGGTCCGCGCGGAGCCATATCGGGTGAAGGCGGTGATATCGACCTTATCCATCAGACCCGCGTCTTTCAAAACTTCAGCCAGGCTTTCGCGGGCGTCATCGTCCATCGGTTTCTCTTCACAGTCCGCGCCCAGGCTCGCCACGTCGCCGAGCACGTACAGCTCCGCTTCATATATAGAATCGCCCAGTGCCTCGCCCGCATCGCCGAGCACAACCAACCGACCGGCCTGCGCCATGAAGGCTGACATGGGCCCTACCGACCCTTTAACGACAATGTCGGCCCCTTTAAGAGATATGCCGCACCGGGCCGACGCGTTGCCATCAATGATAAGCAAGCCGCCGTGGGCTGTCGCGCCTGCCGATTGACTGGCGTCACCCTGAATGTGGACACGACCCGACATCATGTTTTCAGCGACGCCAACACCCGCGGAGCCTGTGACAGAAACGCGCGCGTGCTGGTTCATGCCTGCGCAGTAATAGCCAACATGCCCGTGGATATTCACATCCACATCCGCGTTCAATCCAGCAGCGATGGCATGGCGACCAGCCGGATTGCGCACGTCAAATTTTGCTGCCGAGCCCGCCTCGATTTGATGCAACGCGGCGTTACACTCGCGGACCGAAGTCTCAGAGAGATCAAACTCACTCACGCCGCATGCTCCCAAAAATAGACTTTGCCGGGTTCCGGCTCCCAGATCTTGGCGTCTTCGATGCCTGGCAGTCCGGCAAGCGCCCGATATTCCGAGCCAAAGGCAATCAAGTCTTCTGTCTCGGCCATAACGGCAGGTTTGCAGGCAATCGGGTCTCTCAGAACCCCAAAGCCGTCCGCCGTTCCAACAACAAAGGTGAAAAACCCATCCAGGTCCGACAGAGATCCTTCCAAGGCGTCGGCCAGACCAAGTCCCTGGCCCAGCCGCCAGGTCAGGTAAGCGGATGCCACTTCTGAATCATTGTCGGACGTAACTTCGATGCCTTCTCGCCGCAATTTTCTCTTCATCGACGCGTGGTTGGACAAGGAACCATTGTGCACGAGGCACAGGTCCGGCCCCGTGGTGAAGGGATGGGCGCCATCCGTCGTCACCGCGGATTCGGTCGCCATGCGCGTGTGCCCAAGTGCATGTGTACCGGTCATTTGCGATAGGCCGTAGGTCCCCGTCACCTGTTCCGGCAGACCGACCCCTTTGAACAGGCTCATCCGCTTACCGGTCGCGACCACGCGAATATGGACCTCAGCCAAACGTTCCAGGACACGCTCGACACTTTCCACTGGTACCTGAAGCACCGTGTGATCATCGGCCTCGTTCAAAAGCAAACCCTCAACACCGAGATCTCCGAGAGCATCCTTCGGCGCGCGGACGGTGATTTTTTCGAACCCATCTATGCTGTCGCCAAAGACGGCAAACCCCGCACTGTCCGGTCCGCGGTCAGACATGCTGACCAGCATCGGCGCGAGCAACGCACCCATTGAAGCTTCGTATCTCTGCGTCTTGGCAAAGAGCCCGACAATCCCGCACATCTCTCTATCTCCTTGGCGAGACATTAGGTGACGTTCTCAAGCAGAGTCAACTGGCAGGAAACATTTTTTCTTGTTAGGAAATGTCTGGTATGCCACCTTCCCGGTCTGCAAATCGTGTCGCAATTGGGTATCGACTTTAAGGGCGCCATCAATCAGGAACGATGTCCTTGGCCAAAACAGAAAAATATCAAACGTCGTCCGGTGCGCCGCGCCCCCGAAGCGAGATGGCGGTTGAACAATCGGTCGGCCTCACCGTGCGTCGCTTACGCACGAGTCAGGACATGAGTGTTGGTGAACTCGCCGCAGCGGCCGACATTTCCATCGGTATGCTGAGCAAAGTTGAGAATGGTCAGATAAGTCCGTCGCTGACGACTCTGGAGAAACTCTCCGGGGCGTTGAACACGCCGCTCAGTCGTTTTTTTGCGGAATTTGATGAGAGCCGAGACTGTTCCTATGTGCCAGCCGGAGAGGGTGTTGCGATCAGCCGCAAAGGCACCAAAGCAGGTCATGAATATCGCATGTTGGGCGCGACGCTCGCGGGGGACGTTTCCGTCGAGCCCTATCTCATTACACTGGCCAAAAATGCCAAGCCTTATTCTCAGTTCCAGCATGAGGGCACAGAGCTCATCTATATGATCTCGGGCCATATCGACTATCGGCATGGGGACGCTGTTCACCAGTTGAAGCCCGGCGATACCTTGATGTTTGACTCAGCCGCTTTGCATGGTCCTGAAAATCTGGTTGAGCTGCCCGCCACCTATCTTTCGGTGATCGTCTATCCCCGTCATTAGCTGACGGCGCTGCGTCGAATAGTCCCTCGCCTCGTGACATTGTCTGCTAATCTCTCTGCCCATGAGCAAGCCGGGAGGACGAGATGGCCAGCGACAAACCAAGTTTCGGATGGGGACACATCAACATAAATGTAAGTGATCTCGACCGCTCGATCGCCTTCTATGAAAAGCTGGGGTTTGAGGTTTTCATTCCGGCCATTCCCTATCTTGACCTCAACATATCGACAGATCATCAGGATGTGCCCGACGGTGCAGCAACGGCGCTCGGAATTACGCAGGGCACGCGCGGCCGGGCCTGCATCATGCAGCTGGATGACGGCTTCCCGAAACTTGATCTCACGGAGTTCGCCGATCTCGAGCAGCGCCCGCCCCTGACAAATGCGGACACGGGCCTTGTGCGGATATGTCTTGTCTCCGAGGACCTGTCTAGCGACGTTGTGCGGCTTAAGGCCAACGGTGTTGAGTTTCTCTCCGAGCCGCAGGAAGGCCATGGCGGCCTGGGCGACATCGCGGTCTGCAAAGACCCGGACGGGACGCTGATCGAACTGCTCCAGGTCTATCTGGATCGGTGGCAGTCGATCTTGAGTCCCGACTGAACAAAACTGCTCAGTCGTCGAAACCGACAAAGACAGTCGCCTCTTCAACACTCTTGCGCTCAGAAACGACGGCGTTCGCGGGAAAGCTGTCGTCGGGCCAGCCGAGCGCCACCGCTTTCATGATGACCTGGTCGTCGGCGATGCCGGCATGCTCGCGCACCACGGGCGATTGCATGATGCCCTGACTGTTGATGACGGCACCCAGCCCGCGCGACCAGGCGGCATTCACCAAGGCGGTGGTCACGGCGCCACAGTCAAAGGGTGTGTCATCGCTATCGGCCAAGTCACGGTCATAGGTGATGATCACGCACACCGGGGCATCGAATTGGCGAAAGCCGCGCAAGACCCAATCCTGTCGTGCTTCCTTGTCTTCACGGGCAATGCCCATGGCGGCGAAAAGCTGTTTGGCAACGCCGATCTGGCGTTCGCGGTGCTTGCCGTCGAATGGCTGTCCGATCCGGAACTCCCGTGAATGCGGTACCCCCGCCAGGTTCCGCTCCGTATTCCCCGCACGGATCCGGTCCAACGGCTCACCGGAGATCACATAGAAACTCCAGGGCTGCGTGTTCATGGACGAGGGCGCGCGCATGGCGAGGCCAAGAATTTCCTCGATCAGGGCCTTCGGCACGGGGTCGGGTTTGTAGCCGCGGATGCTGCGGCGGCCCATAATTACGTCATCAAACTGCATGGCTGGTCCTTGAGAATTGCTTGATGGCGAAGAAATATCGGGTATTGCCGGACGGAACAAGCCAGTTAGCCTGTCGCGACAGGAAACTGTCCCTCCGGCCCGGTCGGTGACGTGAGGCCGGCGATGAGGGAGATTATTGTGGGCCGGGCACCTGATGCCGCCACAAGATCGTGTTGTCCAGCTTGATGTCTCCGGTCCAGATGAGGGAGGCAGACGGGTCCCAGTCGATGTCGTTGTAGCCGAAGCGCGCGCCTATCTCTTCCTTTGTATATTCGGTGGCGGCAACCCAGCCGGTCGCGTCAAATCCCGGCTCGCGCCAGCCCTGCGGCTCTTCGGTGATATTGAAGGTGCAATCGGTCTCGGGCTGGGTGGATTTTTCGCAGTCCGGATTGAGCGGCGCCTTATGAACCACGAGCCCCAGCCAGTCCTTGGAGGTTGCGGCCACCACCTTGCCGGTACTGGCCTCGGTGATCTGGGCGATGAAGCCACCATCGCCGATCTGCTGAAAGAATGTGAAGCTGTCGCTAACCGGGAACAGGCCGAAGAACGACCCGATATATTCAAGGCCGCTGTCATTCTCGATGTAGTCCCGCGTCACCACCGCGATGGTGAGCGGGTAGGCCGCTTTGAAGGTGAAGGTGTCGGAATTGAAGGACCGGATCTCGGTAACCGGCACGGAGTCCTCGCCCACCAGCTCTCCGTTGACGTAGAAAGCAAACCAGTTGTCCGCCCAGACCGAGACGGTGAATTCGGTATCCTCCCCCGCGTCAGTAGGTGCGACAGGCTGCCCGCTGGCGGTGCTGACACCCAGTCCCGTGAGCAAGAGCAGTGATGCCGCCGCGTGGCGAAGGGTCGTCCATATTCTGGTGGTCATCGCCCGTCTTCCCTCTATGTGATGTGCCGTCTTTTTGCTAGCCGCGCCAGAGTGTGCTGCCGGCGGCTCCCTCAAACACTGCCGTGCTACAGCCCATCCCAAACACAAAACCGCCCGTTCGTCACAATTCTGAACGGAATTTGTTCGAAGTGGACAGTTGAACCAGAAGCGTCTTCGACGTTGACGACAAGCGATCCGTTTTCGCAATTGCCGCCAGCCGACAAAGTATAAGATGTTTTTGCTTCGTTATTAGCTCCACCCGATGTCGCGCAGCTTGCACCTTGTTCATCGAGCAATCTAATACCAATCCGTTGGTATGAATTGCCCGACTGAACCCGCACGCGCACACTTGGCCTATAGCCACTAACATCAAGATTCATATGATAGTCGCCCCGGCTAAGCGTGTATTCAACGGGAAAATCTGATACGTCGATCAAGCCGTCAAGCTCCGGAGTGCCGTACCGCACAACTTCCACCCCGGGCGAGTCTTCAAAAGACATGTGCCTGAAGGTGTCAGAATAAGGCACACAACCCGCTATTGCGGAGAACGATCCGCCGAGTATTGCAACGATCATCAATACTCTGATTGACATGCGCGCACCTGAAGTAAACTGCCGTCGACTGCTCCCCGTAAACACTGCCGTGAATAGTCGGTATCAGCAATAGCGATGATCGTTCCACCGAGCCCGTAGATATAGATCGCGCGGGGCCAAATACCGCGCGAATTTGTCCGACTATCACCCACTGCGCATAAGCCCAGGCGTCACTGCACAGCGTTTTGCTGCCACGGCGGGCCACCGGACATGACGACTGTGACGTCAGCCGGGCCCGTTGGCAAGGTCCGCCGCGGTCTATCATAGCGCGGCCGGTTCTTATTGTTCGTGGCAATCTTGTCCACCAGCGCCTTGCCCACATTACCGACGAGCGAAAAGCCGGATGCGTTTCCCGCCGTGCCGATGCCATGCTCAGCAGCCTCCGTCGCCGCCTCGACACTGCGGGTGCCCGACTTCAACGCCGGGCCGACCCAGCCTGCGACCTTGCCGATCCCCATGCCGACAATATAGGTATCGGCTCCACCCACCGCGCCTGCCGTGGTGGCGGCGAAGATCGCTTGTTTGGTGGAGAGCCCTTTGGAGATGGCGTAGTCATAGGTCTCTTTCGCGTTCTTGCCGAAGGCGATGGTGATGCCCGCCGCCGGGTTCACCGCGCCGGCGACAGCAAGTCCCGCATCCACCCCCATGCCCACCATAGCGTCGGCAAGCGCTCCCAGATTGCCAGTGTCCACCACATCAATATCAATCATCACTTCGCCGCCACCGAAGTCGCGGCTTGTGCGGATGAGCTCACGAAGCGCGGCGTCGCTTACCGGCCCGGTGTCCGACTCTCCCCACCCGCCAATCATCTGCGGGTCAAAGAGTTGGGTGTCGTTCGCGGCGATGGCATCAACCAGCGCCACCGGATCAT